>NC_014666.1:2938593-5877187 GCF_000166135.1 Pseudofrankia inefficax | reverse complement strand
CTCGGCCAGCCGCAAGGCCATGCTGCCGGTGTTCGAGAAGAACAAGGCGCTGCTCTGGTACCCGGTCCAGTACGAGGGCCTCGAGCAGAGCCCGTACATCTTCTACACGGGCGCGACCACCAACCAGCAGATCATCCCGGCGCTTGACTACATCAAGGAGCAGGGCAAGAAGAAGATCTTCCTGGTCGGCAGCGACTACGTCTTCCCGCGTACCGCCAACAAGGAGATCAAGGCCTACGCGGCGGCGAACGGGATGACGATCGACGGCGAGGAGTACCTCCCGCTGGGGGCGACCGAGGTCTCGACGATCGTCAACAAGATCCAGCAGGCCAAGCCTGACTTCGTCTTCAACACGCTCAACGGCGACTCGAACGTGGCCTTCTTCAAGCAGCTGAAGTCGGCCGGCATCGGCCCGGACCAGATCCCGACGATGTCCGTGTCCATCGCCGAGGAAGAGGTCAAGGCGATCGGCACGCAGTACCTGGCCGGCCAGTACGTCGCCTGGAACTACTACCAGACGACCGACACGCCCGCGAACAAGGACTTCGTCGCCGCGTTCAAGGCCAAGTACGGCTCGGACAAGGTGACGTCGGACCCGATGGAGGCCGCGTACAACGCCGTCTACCTGTGGAAGGCCGCGGTCGAGAAGGCCGGGTCCTTCGACGTGGCGAAGGTAAAGGCCGCCGCCGACGCCGGTGGTATCGCTCTCGACCTGCCGGAAGGCCACGTCACCATCGACGGTGCCACCCAGCACGTCTACAAGACCGCCCGCATCGGTCTCATCGGCACCGATGGCCAGATCAAGGCCGTCTGGTCGTCGCCCGGCCCGATCAAACCCGATCCGTACCTGAAGAGCTACCCGTGGGCGGCGGGGCTCTCCTAGGCACCTGACGGGTCGACAAAGGGAAATGGTTGGGTTGACGTGAACGGGTTCCTGAACCAGCTGCCTATCGGGCTGAGTATCGCGGCCGTGCTGCTCATGTCGTCGCTCGGTCTGACCTTCACCTTCGGTCAGATGGGCGTCATCAACATGGCGCATGGCGAGTTCATCATGGTGGGCGCCTATACGACCTACATGCTGCAGAGCTGGGCCGGGCATGAGGCGGTGCTCGCCGCCCTGCCGGTGGCGTTCGTCGTGGCGGGCCTGTTCGGTGTGATCCTGGAGCGGACGCTGATCCGCAGGTTCTACGGGAGACCACTGGACACGCTGCTGCTCACCTGGGGGGTCTCACTGATTCTCCAGCAGCTGGTTCGGGACCTGATCGACAACCGCGGCGTCCAGGTCGTCGCCCCCGGCTGGCTCATCGGGGGCGCCGACTGGGGCGGCGTCCGGATTCCCTACAACCGGGTGTTCATCTTCGCCCTGGCGATCGTCTGCCTGGCGGCGATCTGGCTCTACATGAGCCGCACCCCGGCCGGCCGGCGGATGCGGGCCGTGATGCAGAACCGCGAGCTCGCGGCCTGCAGCGCGGTCCGCACCGACCGGGTCGACCAGCTGACCTTCTTCCTCGGCTCGGGCCTCGCCGGCGTCGCCGGGGTCGGCCTGACCCTGGTCGGCACGATCAGCCCGACCCTGGGCCAGCGCTACATCGTCGACGCGTTCCTCGTGGTCGTCGTCGGCGGCCTCGGCCAGCTGCGCGGGGCGGTGATCGCCGCCTTCGCGCTCGGTCTGCTCAACAGCTACTCGGAGTTCTGGACCAACTCGAGCCTCGCCAAGGTGATCGTCTTCGTGGTGATCGTGGCCTTCCTGCAGGCCCGCCCGCAGGGCCTGTTCCAGCTGCGCTCGCGGGCGCTCACATGAGCGCCCCGACCGAGGCCGCGGCGCCGGTCGTGGACCCGGCCCCGGGCGGTGGCTTGCGCTCGAAGCTGCTGACGGCGCGGGCCGGCTGGCTGTCCACGTTCGCCGTCGTGCTGGTGGTCGCGGCCCTCGCGCCGCTCTTCCTCGGCGCGTCCTACCAGCTGCCGCTGTTCACCAAGTACCTGTGCTACGCGATCATCGGGATCGGCATCGGCCTGGCCTGGGGCCAGGGCGGCATGCTGACCCTCGGCCAGGGCCTGTTCGTCGGCCTCGGCGGCTACGCGATGGGCATGTACCTCAAGCTGCACGACGCCGGCCCGGGCAAGGTCCCGGACTTCATGAACTGGAGCGGTGTCGAGAAGCTGCCGGCGTTCTGGGAGCCGTTCCGCAGCCCCGTGGTCGCGCTGGCCGCGGTGATCGTCGCGCCGGTTGTCGTCGCCACGCTGCTCGGCCTGCTGGTCTTCCGCCAGCGCGTCCGCGGCGCCTACTTCGCGATCCTCACCCAGGCCCTGGCCGCCGCGTTCGTGATCCTGCTCGTCGGCCAGCAGGGCTACACCGGCGGCACCAACGGCCTGACGAACTTCAGCTCGTTCTTCGGCATCGACACCTACGCCGACAACGGCCGCCGCGAGCTGTACTACATCACCGCCGGCGTCCTGCTGGTGATCTTCCTGCTGCTGCGCCTCGTGGTGCTCAGCCGGTTCGGCCGGCTGCTGCTGGCGATCCGGGACGGCGAGGACCGGGTCCGCTTCCTCGGCTACGACCCGACGGTCATCAAGACGATCGCCTTCGCGATGTCCGCGGTCACCGCGTCGGTGGGCGGCGCGCTGATCGTGCCGGTCATCGGCATCATCAACCCCGGCATGCTCGACATCGTCCCGTCGATCGAGCTGGTCATCGCGGTCGCCGTCGGCGGCCGGTACTCGCTGGTCGGCGCGGTCGTCGGCGCCATCGTCGTCAACTGGGCGAAGTCGACGTTCTCCGACGACTACCCGTCGGCGTGGACCTACTTCCAGGGCGCGCTGTTCATCGGCGTCATCGCCTTCCTGCCGCGCGGCATCTCCGGGCTGTTCTGGACGATCCGGGACAACGCGGCCTGGGCCGCCGGGCGGCTCGGCCTGCGGCTGCCGGGGGACCGCGCGGGCGCGACCTCCGGCCCGCCGGCCGGCATCCTCGACGTCGCCCCCAACCCGAGCGCGGTGCTGATCCCCGACCAGAGCACGTCCGGCGCGAAGGGAATGACCTGATGACCACCGACGCGCCAGCCCCCGACGCGCCAGCCCCCGACGCGCCAGCACCCGCCACGGCCGACGCCCCGGCGGGCGACGCGCTGCTCGCCGTCCGCGGGCTGCGGGTCGTCTTCGACGGCTTCGTCGCGATCGACGGCATCGACTTCACGGTGAACCGCGGCGAGCTGCGGTTCCTCATCGGGCCCAACGGCGCGGGCAAGACGACGCTCGTCGACGTCATCACGGGGCTGACGAAGCCGGCGAGCGGCTCGGTGACCTTCGCCGGCACGGAGCTGGTCGGCCAGCGCGAGCACCGGATCGTCCGGCTCGGCATCGGCCGGACGTTCCAGACCGCGACCGTGTTCGAGGAGCTGACCGTCCTGGAGAACATCGACCTGGCGGCCAGCTTCCGCCTGCCCGTCCCGGCGCTGTTCCGCCGGCGCAAGGGCGTCGGCGACCGGGTCGCCCAGGTTCTGGAGACGACCCAGCTCGCCGAGCTCGCCAGTCGCAAGGCCGGCATCCTCTCGCACGGCCAGCGGCAGTGGCTGGAGATCGGCATGCTGCTCGCCCAGGACCCGCGGCTGCTGCTGCTGGACGAGCCGGTGGCCGGCATGACCAAGGACGAGCGGGAGCGCACCGGCCAGCTGCTCCAGCAGATCGCCAAGGAGCACACGGTCGTCGTCATCGAGCACGACATGGAGTTCCTGCGCCGGTTCGCCCGGCTGGTCACCGTCCTGCACGAGGGCAAGGTGCTGATGGAGGGCACCGTGGCCGAGGTCCAGGCCGACCGGCGGGTCCAGGAGGTCTACCTGGGCCGCGCGTCCGAGGAGGCCGGCGGCCCCGTGGCGGCGGCCGCGGAGCTGGAGGCGGCGCCATGAGCCGGAGCGCCGGCCCGGCTGGCCGGCCGGAAGCCGCGGGAACGAACGAGCGAACGGAGCCCACGACACCATGACCGACGACCTGATGCTGAGGGTGACGTCGCTCGACGTCGGCTATGGCCGGGCGCAGGTGCTGTTCGGCGTCAACCTGGAGGTGCCGCGCGGCTCGCTGGTCTGCGTGATGGGCCGCAACGGCGTCGGCAAGACGACCCTGCTCAACGCCCTGCTCGGCGTGCTCAGCCCGTCGGCCGGGAAGATCGAGTTTGACGGCAAGGACGTCACCAAGGTCCCGACGTACTCGCGCGTCCGCCGGGGGATGGGGTACTGCCCGCAGGGCCACGAGACGTTCCCGCAGCTCTCCGTCTACGAGAACCTGCAGGTCACCTGGGAGGCCGCGAAGGGCAAGAAGGGCGCGATCGACGAGGCCCTCGACGTCTTCCCCAGGCTGAAGCCGTTCCTGCGCCGCCGCGCCGGGTTCCTCTCCGGCGGCCAGCAGCAGATGCTGGCGATGGCCCGCGCGCTGGTCACCGGCCCCCGGATGCTGATCCTCGACGAGCCCACCGAGGGCATCCAGCCGTCGATCGTCGCCGAGATCGAGGAGGTCATCGAACGCCTCCACAAGGAGGTCGGGCTCGCGATCCTGCTGGTCGAGCAGTACGTCGACACGGCGATCAAGCTCGCCGACAGCTTCATCGTCCTCGACGCGGGGCTCGTCGCTCACGCGGGCACCGCGGCCGACCTCCAGAACGCGGACCTCGTCCGCCTGCTGGCCGTCTGAGACACCCGGATCGGTCCGTCCCACTTCGTTTCGTCCGCATTATGATTGCGAAACCGGGTGATGCGGACAGTGGGGGGTCGGTGGCGGTGACGGAGCCGGTGAGGCTGGAACCGGCCCAATCGGTGGACCTGCGCACCGACGTCGCGCATTCGGCCCGGATGTACGACTGGTACCTCGGCGGCAAGGACAATTTCCCGGCCGACCGGCTGGCCGGCGAGAAGGTCCGCGAGGTGCTGCCAGCGGTGCCGCAGTCGGCCGTGCAGAACCGGGCCTTCCTGGTTCGCGCGACCCGGTTCCTCGCGCGTGAGGCCGGCATCCGGCAGTTCCTGGACATCGGCACCGGCATCCCGACCCGGCCGAACCTGCACGAGGTCGCGCAGGGCGTCGCGCCCGAGGCCCGGATCGTGTACGCCGACAACGACCCGATCGTCCTCGCGCATGCCAGGGCCCTGCTGACCAGCGCCCCCGAGGGCCGCACCGCCTATCTCGACGCGGACGTCCGCGACCCCGCGCGCATCCTCGCCTCGCCCGAGGTGCGGGAGACGCTCGACCTGACCAGGCCCGTCGGGCTGTCGCTCGTGGCGATCCTGCACTTCGTCGACGACGAGGACGGCGCGTACGACATCGTCCGGCAGCTGATGGCCGCGCTGCCGTCGGGCAGCTACCTGACGCTCAGCTGCCTGACCGCGGACTTCGACCCCGGCCCGGTGAACACGGCCGTCGGCGTCTACCACGCGCAGGGCCTGACCTGCGTCGCCCGCCCGCACGCCGCGACGCTGCGCTTCTTCGACGGCCTGGAGGTCGTCGCTCCCGGCCTCACCCCGACCCACCTGTGGCGGCCGGACGACCTCGCGCCGTCCCCGGAGGCGATCGCCGGCGGCAACATCATCTACGGCGCCGTCGCCCGCAAGTCGTAGCGCGCCAGCCGTTCCGGCGCGGCCGGTCGGGACCGACCCCGGTGGTCGGGCCGTGACGTGCCGGCATTTCGACTACCGTCAGTAGCGTGGGGGCGCCGACCGGTAGTGGGGACCTGCGAGCGCGGGGCGGTTCGTCCCGTCGCGGGGGGTCCGTCGCGGCGCTGGCCGTGGTCGCCGCGCTCGCGTTGGCCGGCAGTGAGCCCGCAGCCGGGCCGGCCGCGCTCGCGGTCCCGCTGGCCGCGCCCACGTCGCCGGCCCCCGCTGGCACCGCGGGCGGGGACCTGCCCGCGCCGGACGAGCTCGGCGGTCACGGCGTCGGCTACCAGACCGTGACGATCGTCGACGACTTCAGGCACCGGACGCTGACCACCGCGGTCTGGTACCCGTCCGAGGACCGGCTGCCCGGACCGGCCGGCGGGTCGGTGACCCCGGCGAGCTACGAGATCGCGCCGAGGGTCGGGATCCAGTCCCGGGTGGCGGTCGCGGACGCGCCGGTCGAACGCGGGCGGTTCCCGCTGGTGGTCCTCTCCCACGGGAGCGCCGGCAACCGGGTGCAGCTCGCGTCGCTGGCCGAGGTGCTGGCCAGCCACGGCTACGTCGTCGCCGCGCCGGACCACCCGGGTGACACGATGGCCGACTTCGCCGCCGGCCGGGACGAGTCCCAGATCGGCGAGGCGAGCGACCGGCCGCTGGACGTCAGCGCGGTCATCGACTGGATGCTGTGCCCCGACCAGGAGTTCGGGCCGGTGCTGAACCCCGGCCAGGTCGCGGTCGTCGGGTTCTCCTTCGGCGGGCTGACCGCGCTGGTCTCGCCCGTCGGGTTCCTGCACGCGCCCGGCGACCCGAGGGTGCGGGTCGTCGTGGCGATCTCGCCGGCGAGCGAGGTGCTGCCGGCCGGCGTCGTCGCCAGGATCCGGGTGCCGACGTTGCTGATCGGGGGCACCGTCGACCCGCTCACCCCGATCGAGCACAACGCGGACCAGACGTTCGGCGAGCTGACCTCGGCGCCGGACCGGCTGGAGGTCCGGGTCCCGCGGGGGACGCACAACTCGTTCACCGACCTGTGCGACCAGGCCTACCTGGCCGCGAACGGGCTCGTGCCCCAGGGGATCCGGGTCCGCCTGCAGCTCGGCGCGCTGGTGACCTGCCTGCCGCCGATGGTCGTGGCGGCCCAGGCACAACAGGTCGCCCGCTGGTACACGGTCGCCTACCTCGAGCGTTACCTGCGCGGCGACACCCGTTACGGACGCTTCCTGACGCCCGCCGCGTCCGCCGGCCTGCCGGTGCCGGTCACCGTCCGCACGGCGCCCTGACCGCCGCCGCCGCCGCGGCTGTGGTCCCGGCTCGCCGGGCTGGGACGGTCCCACCTGCGGATCCGATCACGGTGGGCGGGCCCGGTGGTGGCCGTGCGCGCGAAAAGAATGACCGCGCGTGCCCGGACCCGTTACCGTATGCCGACCGGGCTGAGACTGGCCCGTGCCTGGTCGTCAGGCGGGCCGCACGGCTGGTGCCGTGCCGGCTGCGCGGCTCGGCGGCCCGGCCAGGTGGCGCGGGGGCGCTCGCGCCCCACGAGGAGGTCATCCCACCCGATGTCCGCGCGGCAGGTGCGCAGGTTCCAGCTCGAACGGGACGTGGACGTGTCGGGGGTGTCGGGGACCGGCGCCGTCGCCTACGGCGCCCAGTCGCCGGACGGCACCTGTGTCCTGTGGTGGGCGTCCGGGCTGGAGTCGACCACGATCTACCCGAACATGGACACGCTGCTCGCCGTCCACGGCCACGGCGGGATGACCAGGGCCATCTACATCGATCCGGAGAGCTGGGACGGCGCGCCGGGCACGGGCGTCGACGGTGGCGGTGACGCGGCCGGCCTCCTGGCGAGCCCCGCGGCGCCCGCGTGCCACGGAACGGGCGCGGCCGGCCCGGCCGAGGTCGTGGAGCATGAGGCGCGGCTGGCCGAGCCGGACCTGGACGACGAGCCGGCCCACGCGGTCACCCGGGCGGCCCCCAGCAGGGGTGGGCCGCGCGCGGCGGCCCACCAGCCGGCCACCCGCGCGGTCAGCCGTTCCCTTCGGTCCCCGACCCGCTCGGCCTGACAACCGGGCCGGTCAGCCGAGCGGGCGGAACGAGCCCTGCGGGCGGTCGAACCCGTCGTGGGTGTAGACGGCGAGCGTCGCGGCGACGTCCGGCGGCTCCAGGCCGTGGGCGCCCAGGGTGAGCCAGAGGCTCGACATCAGCATGAGGCTGTGGTGCAGGAGGCACTCGGCGTAGCCCGCGACCCGGGTGTGCGCAGCCGCGCGGAACGCCGTGGCCGTGCCGACGTCGTCGGTGAGCGCGGCGAGCGCCCCGGTGCGGACCTGCGCGGTCAGCAGCTCCCAGATGCGCTCGGTCTCCGGGGCCTGGGGGCCGCGCCAGATGCCGCAGAGGGTGAGCCGGTCGAGCACCTCGGACGGCGCCGCCCCGGTCCGCAGGTGCAGCACGACGGCCCACGAGGCGATCAGCCAGCACACCGAGCGCAGCGTGGGCATCGGGTCGCCGGCGAGGCGGCCGGCGAGGACGGTCTCCGCGTCGGAGCGGGTGGCCGGGTCCAGCCAGCGGGCCACCTGCTGCTCGACGGTGACGAGCTCGGTGATGGGCAGGTCGGCCGGATCCGGGCGCGCCAGAGCCGCTGCGCGTCGGGACACGGTGTCCACGAGCGCCAGCACGCCTGGCTCGGGAAGCGTCTGCCAGGCAAGACCCGCAGGCGCCATGGCGCCACACGGTAGACCCCGGGACGGGGCCCGCACCACAGGGATGGGCGAATCGGCGCGACGACCTGTGCGCGCGGTGCGCGCGAGGCCGTCCGGGCCGGTCCGGGGCGCGGGACCGCGGCTGCTGCCGCGATCCCGCGCCCCGGCGTGACCGGGCGGTTGGGCCTCAGCCGCCGAGCAGGTCGAGCAACGCCGCCGACTGCTCGTCGGCGGCCTCGGCCACGTGCCGGCGCCAGAGCGCCTCCGCCGCGTCCGGGTCGCCCAGCTCGATCAGCTCCACCAGGCGCCGGTGCACGTCCAGGTGCGCGCCCAGCTCGTCCCGGCCCTCCGCGTCGGCGGGGCCCGACAGCTCGGGACGCTCGCCCGCCGCCGGCTGCTGGCCGGTCGCCGCGGTGTGCAGGATGTGCCGGAGCATGTTGTCGATCACCGTGAGCGTCTGGTTTCCGGCCAGCTCGACGAGCAGGTGGTGGAAACCGTTCAGCGCCGCCCACGGGTCGGGTCCGGTGCCGTCCTGGCTGGCCGCCGGGGTGGCGGTCACCTGGCCGCCGTCCATCGCCGCGGCGGACTCGCTCAGCGCGGCCCGCAGCCGGCTCAGCACCGGCCCGGCCGGCGCCTCGGCCAGCATCCGAACCGCCGGCGTCTCCAGGGACGCCCGCGCGTGCTGGACGTCGGCGACCGTGGTGCGCCGGTGCTCCAGCACGAGCCCGGCGTAGCGGGCCGCGACGTGACCGTCCGGCCGGTGCACCCGGGCGCCGCCGTGCGCGCCGCGGCGGACCGAGATCAGCGCCTCGGATTCCAGGACGCGGAAGGCCTCGCGCAGCGTCGGTCTGGAGACGCCGAACTGCTCCATGAGGACCGCCTCGGGAGGCAGGGCGTCGCCCTCGACCAGCTCGCCGCGCACGATCTGGCGGCGCAGGTGCGCGGCGACCAGCTCGGCGGTCTTGGGGACCCGCACGTGGCGCCCGACGCGCCCGTCGTCGAGCAACGACGGCGGGGTGGCGCGACCCGCTCCGCCGGCCAGCGCGGCCGCGCCCACCGCCGTGCCCATCGGGCCGCCCACTCTGGTCATGCGCACCGGGTGGGCGCTCCGGCGGGCCGTGTCGAGATTGGTGGCCGGTTGCAGTAACGCCATGACTCGTCCCCCTGTGGGTGGCTGGGCGGCCTGCCGCCCAGGCCGCGAGGTCGCTCTCGCGATGTCGCGGTGAGTCTTGCAGGGGGAGTTGTAGTCACTCGGTCACGGGTCGCGTAATACCACGGTGTGATACGAAGAATGTAACACACTGTGAAGATGCCTGATTACGATCCGTAAATGTATGTTGCCTACGGACTACTGGTTCCGGCGCCGTCGGCCGCCGTCGGTCCGCGTCTCAACCAGGGATTCTACGGCTGCGACAGACGGTGGCTGGTGCGGGAGACCGTCGCCCTGCCGAGCACGCTCGGTGGCGCCGCCGCCTGACCCACCTCGACATCGACCACGGCCAGTCGCCGCCCGAGGTGGCGGACGGTCGCCACCGCCGTGACCTCCGCCTCCAGCGTCAGGGAGCGGACGACCGTCAGGTCGAGCGACAGGGTGTGCACCGTGGAGCCGGTCGGCAGCCGCCGGGCGAGCACGGTGCCGATCGCCGCCTCCACGAGCGCGCAGCTGGCGGCCGTGTGCACCCGGCCGAGTCGGTTGGCGAGCCAGGCCGGCGGCGCCAGCCGCAGGGTCACCTGGTCGCCGTCGTGGTCGACGTCGGCAGCCAATTCCGCGAGCAGGGGATGTGACGGCGGCCGGTGGCGGACCAGCCCGTCGGGTGCCTGTCGCGTCGCCGCGTCCGCCTCGCCGCACCCGGTCGGGCCGGCACGATGGGCCAGCCCGGCGGCATCCTCGGCGCGGTCCCGGTCCGCGCTCGTCGACCGGACGACGGCTCGGATCGCGGACGCGGTCGCCAGCGGGCGGCCCCCGGGAGTGCTGACGGTCGCGGTCACCCGCCGCAGCGGCGCGCCTGCCTCGTCGGCCTCGGTGTCCTGCACCCGCGCCTCGGCGCGCAGCTCGACCTGGCGCCGGCGGGTCCGGGCGGCCGCCGGCGCGGGGGCGAACACCGACACCGCGGGTGCGGCCGCCCCGAGACCCGGCCAGCCCTCGGCCGGGCCGCGGGTGTGCAGCTGGAGAGCCGCGGTCTGGGTCAGCTCGTCGGCGGCCAGGCCGGCGTTGCCCGCGGCACCCATCGCGATCTCCGCGAGGGCGGCGACGGCGGCCGTGCCGAGGCCGCCACCGGGCGTCGGGCCGGCGAGCCAGGCCGGAATGGTCATCGTGGCGGTGGCGCGCCCCTCGGCGGCGGTGAGCAGGCGGGCGCCGGCGGCGTCGGCGAACGGGCTGCCCACCGGCACGCCGGTCCGGGCGGCCTCGTCGGCGGGCGTCGTGCCCACCGGGGCCTCGGTCACGCCGCCGGCGGTCAGGATGCCCGCCTCATCCCCGATCACGTGCTTGTGTCTAGCAGGCTTCAGCTGATTACCGATTAAATGGTCCCGGTCACGTGACGTGCCTCACGCCGGGATGGGTGAATGTCGTTCCCGGTGTCGCGCCGCACGCTCACCGTTCAGCCATAAATGTCGCAATTGCGCGGTCCGCCCGTGGTGGGCGGATGTCCGCGTGTCGATCGCGCGTGGTGTGCCGGCCGCGCCGGGTAGACCCGCCGGCATCGGCGCCCGTGGGCGGACGGACACTGGATCCGAGAACGGGGCCGGTGCCGGGACACCGGCCCCGTTCTCCCGTCATCCGGCCGTTCTCGTCGTCCCGCGTCGTCGTTTCCCCGCGCACCGCGATGTCGGCGATGTGCGGCTATTCCTCGCTCGCATCCGCGCCCGCGTCGTGGCCCGGCGGCGTCGGGGTGACGGAGCACTGCCAGCGGGGGCCGAGGGTGATCGTCAGCAGGGTGGGCTCGGCGTGGTCGACCTGCAGGGTGACGTGGTCGATCCGCCAGCGCTCACGCAGCAGCTGGCGGGCCGCGTCCTGGATCCGGTGGCAGTCCCCGGCCGGGTCGACCAGCAGGTGCGCGGACAGCGCGGCCATCCCGGAGGTGACCTCCCAGACGTGCAGGTCGTGCACGTCGGCCACCTCGTCGAGGGCGGCGAGCGCCCGGCCGATCTCCGCGGGGTCGACGCCGACGGGGGCCGCCTCCATGAAGACCCGGCCGGTGTCACGGATCAGGCCGTACCCGGCGCGGACCATCATCGCGGCGACGACCAGCGCGGCGAGCGGATCGGCCCGGGTGAACCCGGTCAGGATGATCACAAGGCCGGCCGCGGCCGTCGCGAGGAAGGCGAACAGGTCGGTGAGCACGTGCTGGAAGGCGCCCTCGACGTTCAGGCTGCGCCGGTCGGCGCGGGCCAGCAGCGTCGTCGCCCCGATGTTGACGGCGACCCCGACGAGCGCCGTGACCAGCACCGGCGTGCCGGCGACGCCGGTCGGGTGCACGAGGCGGCCGATCGCCTGCACGGCCAGCACCAGGGCGAGCGCGAGCAGCGCGAAGCCGTTCGCCTGCGCGGAGAGGATCTCGATGCGCCGCCAGCCGTAGGTCAGCGGGCCGCCCGCCGGGCGCGCGGCCAGGCGCATCGCGACCAGCGCCAGCGCCAGCGAGCCCGCGTCGGTGAGCATGTGCGCCGCGTCCGACAGCAGCGCGACCGAGCCGACGGCGAAGCCGACGATCACCTCGGCGACCAGGAAGCCGCCGATCAGGGCCAGCGCCGCCGTCAGCAGCCGGGCGTCCGCCGACGCCGACGGCCGGTGGCTGTGCCCGCCTGGGCCATGGTGGTGACCATCGTGGCCAGGCTCGTCGTGCTCGTGCTCGTGCTCGTGGTCGGCACCCGGCTCGGGGTGGCCGCCGCCGGGCCGTCCCTCGTGCCGCGAGGCGGCCGGGGAGGCGGCCGGCGAGGCGTTCGGGGTGGCGGTCCTGGACGCGCGGTCCGGGCCGTGCCCGGCGTGCGGGCGCGGACCGCGCCGCTCGTCGGCCGCGGGGTCCGTCGGACCGGTCACCGATGCCCTCGGTGGCGGAATGGCCCGTTCCTCGGGCCGTCCAGTGCGTTCAGAGTGATTTCCGGGACACCCACCGGAATAGGCGCCGAAACGGTTTCCGAAATCATTTCCGGCGCATTCGTTGGGGTTTTCACGGGCATGCTCGCCACAGTACGCCGGAGAGACCTTCGGCCCGGGCTGCTCGCCGTTGTTCGGCAGGGGCGCAGGGCGGCCTGACGCGCCCGCCGGCGCCACTGCCTGCCCAGACGGCGGCGGCTCCCGGGCGGCCGGTGCGGCCGGCGACGGGTGAGACGACCCGCCGGTGGGCACGAAGCGCCTGACGGGCGGGCGGTTCACACCCGCCACATGCCGCCGCAACCGAGGAGACGTAGCGTGGCGACCATGAGCGACACGCCGATTCCGGCCGTCGGCGTCGAGGAGGAGTTCCACATCCTCGATCTGGTCACCCGGGCGCTGGTCCCCCGGGCCGGGGAGATTCTGGAGGCACTGCCAGCCGGGCGTTTCACCTCCGAGTTGCTCAAGTCCGTCGTGGAGACGAACAGCGCGCCGACCCGCGATCTGGCCGCGCTGCGCGCCGACCTGGTCGACCTGCGTCACGAGCTGGCCGCCGCCGCCGAGCCGCTCGGGCTCGGACCGGTCGCCGCCGGCACCGTCCCGATCGTCGACCCGGACCGGCTGGAGGTCAGCCGCGACCCGCGCTACCTGCAGATGACCGAGGAGTACCAGATCCTGGCCCGGGAGCAGGTGATCTGCGGGGCGCACGTGCATGTCGACGTCGGTGACCGGGACACCGCCATGGCGGTCATCGCCCGGGTCGGCCCCTGGCTGCCGCTGTTCCTGGCCCTGTCGGCGAGCTCGCCGTTCTGGCTGGGCGCCGACAGCGGCTACGCCAGCATGCGCACGATGGTCTGGCAGCGCTGGCCGACCGCCGGGGTGACCGGCCGGTTCCAGACCGCGGCCGAGTACGACCAGCTGGTCGCCGACCTGGTCAAGTCCGGGGTGATCAGCGACCCGGGCATGGTGTATTTCGACATCCGGCCGTCGGCCCACCTGCCCACGGTCGAGCTCCGTGTCTGCGACGCGTGCCCGGACGTGGACACGGTCGTGCTGATCGCTGGCCTGTTCCGCGGCCTGGTCAGCCACTCGGTCGCCGCGATCGAGGCCGGGCTGCCTGTCGAGCTGCCGCGCGCCGAGCTGCTGCGCGCCGCGACCTGGCGGGCCGCCCGCTCCGGGCTGGAGGGTGACCTCGTCGAGCCGTCGGGCGGCGGCGCGGGGCCGGTGCCGGCCGAGGACCTGCTGGGCCGGCTGCTCGCCGAGATCCGGCCCCAGCTGGAGACGGCGGGGGACTGGGAGCTGCTGACCGAGCTCGCCGAGCAGGCGATCCAGCGTGGCAGCGCCGCCGCCGCGGCCCGCCGGGCCTTCCTGCGCCGCGGCCTGCTGACGGACGCCGCCGACCTGCTGCTCGCCCGCACGCGCCAGGCCGAGCCGAGCCTGACCGGCTCGGCGGCCGCCGCCACGGGCTCCGGTGACTCCACCGCGCTGGCCCGGGCCGACCGGGTCGCGCCTGCGCTGCTGTCCGGATACCAGGGCCGACCGGACTTCCAGCCGGACGGCTACGACGAGGCCCTGGACGCCCGTGGCCTGGTCCGCCCGAGCTACCGGGGGGTGCTGCGCACGCTGGAACGAATCGGCCCGGCGGCGCTCGCGGAGCGGGCCGCGGCTCGCCGGGCCACCCAGACCGCCCAGGGCATGGTCTTCCGCGTCGCCGGCGAGGACGAGACCCGGCCGCTCCCGATGGACCTGGTGCCACGGATCGTCGACGCCGCCGACTGGGCGCTGATCGGTACCGGCCTGGTCCAGCGGGTCCGGGCGCTGGAGGCCTTCCTGCGGGACGTCTACGCCGACGGGCACGCCCTCGCCGACGGGATCGTGCCCGCCTGGGCCGTGCCGGCGTCGCCGGGCCTGCGGCACTGGGGGCACGCCGTTCCCGCGGGCGCCATCCGCGCGACCGTCAGCGGCATCGACCTGGTGCGCGGCGGCGACGGCCGGTGGCTCGTGCTGGAGGACAACCTGCGGATTCCCTCCGGTGCCGCCTACGCGGTCGCCGCCCGCTGGCTGACCCGGGGCGCCCTGCCCGAGCTGTCGGTCCGGCCGGGGATCCTCGGCCTCGACGCGGTACCGGCGCTGCTGCACGCCGCGCTCGTGGCCGCGGCGCCCACCCGGGCCCGCGGCCGCGACAGCCACGGCGTCCCGGCGGTGGCGGTGCTGACCAGCGGGCCGGAGGACTCCGCCTACTTCGAGCACCAGTTCCTGGCCGAGCAGATGGTCGTCCCGCTGCTGGAGCCGCACCAGCTCGTCGTCGACGACGGCGCCGTCCGCTACCTCGACCCGGCCGGCGGCGCGCCACGGCCGGTCGACGTGCTCTACCGGCGGATCGACGACGACGACCTGTACGCCGCCCTCGGTGCCGACGGCGCGCCGCTCGGCCCCCCACTGGCCGCCGCGCTCACCGCCGGGACCGTCAGCCTGGCCAACGCTCCGGGCAACGGCGTCGCCGACGACAAGGTGATCTACGCCTACGTCAACCGGCTGATCCCGTACTACCTGGGTGAGCAGCCCGTGCTGGACGACGTCCCGACCTACGTCTGCGGCGACCCGGCGCAGCTCGACCACGTGCTGGCCCATCTGGACGAGCTGGTCGTCAAGCCGGTCGACGGGTACGGCGGCGCCGGCGTCCTGATCGGCCCGCGCGCCCAGGCGCACGAGCTGACGGAGGCGCGCGCGCAGCTGCTCGCCGAGCCGCGGCGCTGGATCGGGCAGGAGGTGGTCGCGCTGTCGACCCATCCGACCTGGTCGGTCGACGACGTCACGGCCGACGAGTCCCCGGCGGCCCTGGCGGCCGGGGCCGGCGAGGGCCGGTTCGAGCCGCGCGCCGTCGATCTTCGGGCGTTCGTGTACCAGGGCGAGCAGACGGTGGTCGCGCCGGCGGCCTTCAGCCGGGTCGCCCCGGCCGGCAGCCTCGTCGTGAACTCGTCCCGGGGCGGTGGCTGCAAGGACACCTGGCTGCTGCGGAGCTGACCTGGCCCGGTATGCCCCGGTCGATCCGGGGCACAACGGAGCAAAGGGGCAAGCGGCGCGACCGACAGTCGACGACCGGACGAGCGATGATCGGGAGCGGACATGTGTGGGCTGAGCGGGGAGCTACGGCTGGACGGCCAGCCGGCTGACGTCGCGGCGGTCGCCAGGATGACGGCGGCGCTGGAACGGCGCGGCCCGGACGGCGTCGGCCTGTTCTCGGCCGGCCCGGTGGCGCTCGGCCACCGCCGGCTGAAGATCATCGACCTGTCCGAGCGCGGCGCGCAGCCGATGACCGACCCCGAGCTCGGCCTCACGGCCGTGTTCAACGGGTGCGTCTACAACTACCAGGAACTGCGCGACGAGCTGACCGCCGCCGGCTACCGGTTCTTCTCCGGCTCGGACACCGAGGTCGTGCTCAAGGCCTACCACCGGTGGGGGGTCGGCTTCGTCGACCACTTCGCCGGGATGTTCGCGATCGCCGTCCACGAGCGCGACAGCGGCCGGCTGGTGCTCGCCCGAGACCGCCTCGGCATCAAGCCGCTCTACGTCAGCGCCGACGCCCACCGGATCCGGTTCGCCTCGACCCTGCCCGCGCTGCTCGCCGGCGGCGGGGTGGACACCGAGCTCGACCTGGTGGCGCTGCACCACTACCTGTCGTTCCACGCGATCGTCCCGCCCCCGCGCACGATCCTGCGCGGGGTGCGCAAGCTGCCCCAGGCCACGGTCCGCGTGATCGAGCCGGACGGGACCAGCACCGACAAGGTCTACTGGCGGCCGGACTTCACCCGCCGCGCCGAGCACGCCAACTGGTCGGCGCTCGACTGGCGTGACGCCGTCGCGGAGAAGCTGCGCGTCGCGGTCCGCCGCCGGATGGTCGCCGACGTGCCGGTCGGCGTGCTGCTGTCCGGCGGGCTGGACTCCAGCATGATCGTCGCGCTGCTCGCCCAGGCCGGGCAGACGGGCCTGGCGACGTTCAGCGTGGGCTTCGACGCGGCCGGCGGGGAGACGGGCGACGAGTTCCACTACTCCGACCTGGTCGCCGAGCACTTCGGCACCGACCATCATCAGATCCTCGTGCCGACCGTGGACCTGGCGCCCGCGGTGGACGCGGCCATCGACGCGATGAGCGAGCCGATGGTCAGCCACGACTGCGTCGCGTTCTACCTGCTGTCCCAGGAGGTCGCCAAGGACGTGACCGTGGTGCAGTCCGGGCAGGGCGCCGACGAGGTGTTCGCCGGCTACTCCTGGTACCGGCCGCTCGCCGCCGTGCCCCGAGACCAGGCCGTCGAGAACTACCTGCGGGTCTTCGCCGACCGGGCCCACGCCGACCTGGCCGCGGTCGTCTCGCCCGACCACCTGATCGAGGCCGACGCGAGCCGGCACTTCGTCGCCGAGCACTTCGCGTACCCGGGCGCCGAGACGACCGTCGACGCGGCGCTGCGGATCGACTCCACGATCATGCTGGTCGACGACCCGGTGAAGCGGGTCGACAACATGACGATGGCCGCCGGGCTGGAGGCGCGCACGCCGTTCCTCGACCACGAGCTGGTCGAGCTCGCGGCCGCCTGCCCGCCGGAGCTCAAGCTCGCCTCCGGCGGCAAGGGCGTCCTGAAGGACATCAGCCGCACGCTGCTGCCGGACGAGGTGATCGACCGTCCGAAGGGCTACTTCCCGGTGCCGGCGATCCGCCACCTGTCCGGCCCGATCCTCGACCGGGTGGCCGCGGCGCTGCACGCCCCGGCGGCCCGCGGCCGAGGCCTCTACCGGCCTGACTGGGTGACGGCGGCGCTCGCCGCGCCCAACGAGGAGCGCACGAACCTCGGCGCGAACGCGCTCTGGCAGGTCGGCCTGCTGGAGATGTGGCTGCAGGCCCACGGAATCTGACCGGCCGGCCAGCCTGGCAGGTCCCCGAAGGCCCACCGGGACCACAGTCCGCGGGCCGAGCGGACGGGTCGCGACAAGGCGGCCTTGCGTGGGCCAATCCCTCCATCACGCCTTGCAACTGGCAGAATACGAACTGTGAAGATCGAGGAGCTGGGAGCGGACGGGACCGAGAAGGCGTACGAGGCGATGCGCCAGTTGCGCCCGCACCTGACCTCGGCCGGGTTCGTCCGGCTCGTCAACGAGGTCCAGCGGCCCCAGGGCTACCGGCTGGTCGGGTCCTGGGACGCGGCCTCGGGCCGGGTCGTCGCCGCGGCCGGCTTCCGGCTGCAGCACATGCTGGCCCACGGCCGGGTGCTGGTCGTCGACGACCTGTCGACCGTGCCGGCCGCCCGGGGCCAGGGCCACGCGTCCCGGCTGCTGGCCTGGCTGGAGCGCGAGGCCCGCTACCACCACTGCGTCCAGGTGCACCTCGACGCCGGCACCCACCGGTATGACGCTCACCGGCTGTACGTCCGCAACGGCTTCTCGATCAAGTCCTTCCGGCTGACCCGCCGCCTGTGAGCGAGTGGTGGCCGCTGGAGGTCAGACCGGGCGCGGGGTGGCGAGCGCGACGGCGTTCTCGCGCAGCACCAGCCTTCGGTCGGCCGGGGTGAGCGCCTTCGTCTCCGGCACGTAGTCCAGCGGCGTCGGCAGGCCCTCGATGTGCGGCCAGTCGGAGCCGAACAGGACCCGGTCGGCGCCGACCCAGCCGACCACCGAGGCCAGGTCGTCCTCCCAGAACGGGTTGATCCAGACGTGCCGGCGGAAGATCTCCACCGGGTCCTCGCGGAACCAGCCGGGCAGCTTGCGCGCCTGCGAGCGCAGCTTGCGGAACAGGTCGGGCAGGAACTCGGCGCCGTTCTCCACCGACGCGACCCGCAGGTTCGGGTACCGGGCCAGGTGGTTGGACAGCACCATCGTCAGCAGATAGTTGTGCACCGCCTCCTCGATCGCGAAGCTGGCGATCGTCGGGCCGTAGCCGGCGCCCGAGAAGCTGAAGGTGTGGCTGTCCGGGCCGTACCCGTCGGACGACACCCCGCTGTCACCGGCGTGCACGACCAGCGCGAGCCCCGCCTCGTTCAGCCGGGCCCAGAACGGGGCGAACATCGGGTCGAACGGGCTGCGCTGGCCGAGCGCCGTCGTCGGCGCCGCGGCCCTCATGACGATCATCCGGGCGCCGTGGTCGATGGCCCAGTCCAGCTCCTCGACGGCCCAGTCGACGTCGGCGAGCGTCAGGTAGGGCGCCGTGAGGACCCGTCCCCGGTAGTCGAAGGTCCAGTCCTCGGCGAGCCAGCGGTTGAACGCCCGGAACGTCGTCGTCACCGCCACCGGGTCGTGGCGCAGCGGCTCCTCGTAGATCATGCCGAGGGTCGGGAACAGGAAGCAGCCCTCCAGCCCCTGCTCGTCGAGGACCCGCAGCCGGGCGGCCGGGTCGCGGTACTCGGCCCGGACCGGCTCGCTGTCGCGGATCAGGTCGAGCGGGTTGGCCTTGTCGGGGTTGCCCCGGAAGTAGGCCGCGAGGCAGCCCGGCCTGGAGATCGGGTCGAACGTCGCGTTGGACACCGCCCGGCTGACCCGGCCGCCCAGCACGTGGTACTGCCGGCCGTTGATCGTCGCCCACTGCACGCAGCGCGGCCCGTCCCTCGGGTCCAGATGCCGGGTGAAGGCGTCGACGGCCTCGTAGTAGTGGTTGTCCGCATCCCACACCGGGTGCCCAAGCTCGTCCACCCCGCGATCGTAGAACGCGTTCTACTTCGAGCGCTCGCGTTCAGGTGCCCCGGGTCCTGGTGAGGGCCAGCTCGCCGGCGCGGACCCGTTCGAGGCTGGTGGAGACCGCGTCGACGACCTGCGGCAGCGAGTGTGTCAGCTCGGCGGCGGACTCCTGGTAGCCGGGCAGGTCGGCGACTCCCGCCGCGCTGAGCAGTGCCATCGGGTCGGCCAGCCGGTCGCGCAGCCAGGAGACCGGGTCGCCGGTCAGGGCGCGGTCGAAGACCCGTTCGCCGGGCTCGTTGTCGGTCACCACCGGGTGGTGGTGCACCCGGTCGCGGCTGCCCGGTCCGCGCTCCACCGACTCCAGCAGGTCGACGCGCAGCAGCGACGTGTCGACGACGATCCGCTGCGAGGCGTAGATCGACCCCCGCCACGGCTGGGCCTCGACGAGCCGCAGCTCGACGCGCACCCCGCGCTCGGGCCCCTCCTGGCCGGGCGCCGGGTCCGGATCGACGAAGTACAGATCCCTGACCGTCACGGCCAGCCGGTCGAAACAGAAGACGCTCAGCATCCGGGCACCCCTCCAGGTCTAGTGCCGAATCTGACAAGGCTGCCCTCGCCGGAGACCGGCAAGATCTCTGTTTCCGCCCTCGCGTGGCTGTAACCGCGGCGGTTTTGTGACCACCTGAGGGCCAAAACGGCGATCAAGCCGGCGGGACGGCGTCGCCGGACCGGGCACCCCTTCTCTCCAGGTCTAGGTACCAGTGAAGACGGGTTCGCGCTTCTCCAGGAAGGCGACCGGGCCCTCCACGGCGTCCTTCGAGCGCATGACGGCGCCGCCCTGGCGCTCCTCGATGCCGAAGGCGTCCGGCTCGGGCAGTGTCTCCGTCTCGCGCAGGGTCGCGAGGATGGCGCGCACCGCCAGCGGGCCGTTGCGGGCGATCCGGTCGGCGATCTCGCGGGCCTTGGCCAGGGCCTGCCCGTCCGGCACGACGTGGTTGATCAGGCCGAGCTCGTGGGCGCGCCGCGCGGTCAGGTCCGTGCCGGTCAGCAGCATCTCCGCGGCGACGGCGTAGCCGATCTGGCGGCGCAGCCGGACCGCCGAGCCCGCCATCGGGAACAGCCCGCGCTGCACCTCGGTCACCCCGAACACGGCGCTCTCGCCGGCGACCCGGATGTCCGTGCCCTGCAGGATCTCCGTGCCGCCGGCCCTGGCGAAGCCCTCGACGGCCAGGATCACCGGCTTCGTCGGGCGGTACCGCTTCAGGTAGGCCTTCAGCGAGATGCCCGGGTCGTCCTGCAGGCGGATGATCCACTCGTTGTCCCGGACGCCCTGGCGCAGCCGGATGATCTCGCCCAGGTCCATGCCGGCACAGAACGTGCTGCCCGTCCCGGTGAGGATCGCGACCCGCAGCGAGTCGTCCTCGTCGAGCTGGCGCCAGGCGTCGTAGAGCCGGCAGAGCACCTCCGCGTTGGTGGCGTTCCGCTTCGCCGGCCGGTTCAACGTCACCGTCAGCACGGCGCCCTCAGCCTCGACGAGCACCAGCGGCTCGGTCGCCTCAGCGGGCGACACCGGCTCGGTGGCCCCGGCGGGCGACACCGGCTCCGCGACCGACTCGAACAACGGGTCCTCCCAGTGAACTAGAACACGTTCCACCGACTGGGTCGGACGATAGGCGACGGCGGCCTGGCCCACAAGGGGATCACCGGGACGCGGCAGGGCCGGGCTCACTCGGGCCGGGCGGCCTCGGTGAGCGCGGCGAACCACCGGACCCAGCGGCGCTGGCCGGGGGTCTCGACGGCGCGGGGCCGGTAGTGGCGACGCGTCCAGGCGACCGCGTCCTCGGCGGGGTGACCGGCGAGGATCGCCATGCAGGCGAGCACGGTGCCGGTCCGGCCGGTGCCGCCCCGGCAGGCGACCTCGACGCGGCGGCCGGCGCGGGCCAGCAGGTAGGCCTCGCCGATCGCCTGGGCGGCGGCGTGCGGGTCGCGCGGGGTGCGGAAGTCCGGCCAGTCGAGCCATACCGCGGGCCACTCGGCCTCGCCGTCGGTCGCCGCGTCCTCGGGCTGGCCGGACGGCCGCGCCGACCGGCGTGGAATCCCGCCCGCCCGTCCCAGATAGAGGCCGTGCTCCGGGTGCGGCCCGTCGGGCAGGCCGTCCCGCTGGCCCCGCCCCCGGATGTGGGTGCCGTCCGGCAGCCGGATGACTCCGCTCAGCGGCGCGCTCACGTGCACAGTATGCAATTTGGCCATCTGTCGTCCTCGTCCGGACCGGCGGGCACCGGCCGGGCGCAGCGCCATCCGTGCCCGCGCCGACCCGGTGGGCGACCTGGTTGCGCCGATTCGCGCGCACATGGTCGCGCGTCGGACAGCGTCGGGCCACGGAGCTGTGTTGACTGTGTCCATGCGGTATGTGACAGGGCTTGACGCGGTCAAGAGCTCGAAGAAGATCTCGAAGATCGGGCTGGGAACCTGGCAGTTCGGGTCGGGGAACTGGGGCTACGGCCCGGACTACGCCCGTCGCGAGGCGCATCAGATCCTGCGGCGCGCGCTCGAGCTGGGGATCACCGTGATCGACACCGCGGAGATCTACGGGATGGGCGCGAGCGAGCGGATCGTCGGCGCCGCGCTGCGGGACGCCGGCGAGGAGCTCGCCGAGACCGCCTTCCTCGCGACGAAGATTCTCCCGGTCGTCCCGGTGGCCTCGGTCGTCGAGCAGCGCGGCCTCGCCAGCGCCCGGCGCCTCGGGGTCCGCCGGCTCGACCTCTACCAGATGCACCAGCCGAACCCGGTCATCAAGGACGGCCCGGCGATGCGCGGCATGCGCGGGCTGCGCGAGGTCGGGCTGATCGACCACGTCGGCGTCTCGAACTACTCGCTCACCCGCTGGCAGGCGGCCGAGACGGCGCTGGGCGGGCCGGTGCTGTCCAACCAGGTCGAGTACAGCCTGGTGCACCGGGCCCCGGACGAGATCCTGATCCCGTACGCCCAGCGGGCCGGCCGGCTGATCATCGCCTGGAGCCCGCTGGCGCAGGGCCTGCTCTCCGGCCGGTACGACGTGACGAACCAGCCCGCCGGCAAGGTCCGGATCGGCAACCCGCTGTTCCTGACCGAGAACCTGGCCAGGGTCACCCCGCTGCTGGACGTGCTGCGCGAGGTGGCGGCGGCGCACGACGCGAGCTGCGCGCAGATCGCGCTGGCCTGGGTGATCCACAACCCGTGCGTGATCGCGATCCCGGGCGCCTCCAGCGTGGCCCAGCTCGAAGCCAACGCCGCGGCCGCCGAGATCGCGCTCAGCGACGACCAGTTCGCCGCGCTCACCGACGCGGCGGCCCGGTTCACCCCGCTCACCGGCCCGTCGGCCTGGGCCGCCATCGCCACCCAGCGGATCCCGCAGCTCTCGCGCTGAACGCGGGGCCCTCAGCGGGGGCCGGTGGCCGCGAGCGCGCCGACGGTGCCGTCCGGGCGCAGCACCGTGATCCGGCCGTCCGCCGCGCCGGTCGCCAGGATCGTTTCTCCGTCGCCGGCTGGCCAGACCGCCAGCGCGTGGGGCCCCGAGGACGACGGCCACGGGGCCGCGGCGGCGGGCACGGGCCTCGGCCGGGTGGCGGTCGGCCCGCCGGCGCGGCCGGCCGGCGCCTGACCAGCCGCGCCGTCCAGCGCGAGGACTGTCAGCCGGCCGGCCACGCTGTCCGCGACGACCAGCTGGCCCCGCGCCGTCACGGCGAGCGAGGCGGGTGCCGTCAGCCGTGGTCCGGTGCCGTCCCAGGAAGTGGTCAGCGGGTCGCCCGGCGCCTGGTACCGGCCGCCGGTGACGGTGAGCAGCTGTCCGGCGAGGGTGACGGCGCGGACGCGGCCGTTGCCGGTGTCCGCGATCAGGACCCGCCCGTCCGGCGTCGCGAGCACCGCCGACGGGCGCAGCAGCCGGGCCCTGGCCGCCGGGCCGCCGTCGCCGGAGTCGCCGGGCTGCCCGCCGCCGGCCAGCCACTCGGCGCGGACCTGATCGGCCGCCGGCCCACCAGCGGCCCGCCCGCCGCCCGCGTGCCCGCCGGCCGGCGGGGCACTGGCTGGCGGGGCACTGGCTGGCGGGGCACTGGCTGGCGCGGCAGCGGCCGGTGCGGCGCCGGCCAAGGGAAGGCCGATCCGCAGCACTCGGTGGTTGCCGGTGTCGGCGATCAGGAGGCGCCCGGCGGCATCGACGGTGAGGCCACGGGGGCCGCGCAGGACGAGCTCCGCCGGGTCGAGGCTGGTCCAGCGGCGCGGCTCCGCGCCGTCCGGCCGGGCCCTGGCCGCGCCGCCGGCGACTGTCTCGACCAGGTCGGCGCCGACGTCGACCCGCCGGATCAGGCCGTTGCCGCTGTCGGCCACGAACAGCGCGCCGTCCGGGCCGACGGCGAGGCCGGTCGGGGTGTCGATCCGGGAGCGGCTGGCGGAGCCGGTGTCGCCGGAGAAGCCCGCCTCGCCGGTGCCGAGCACCGGCCACGCGCCGGCATCCGGCCCGATCCGCAGCACGACGTGGCGGGCCGGGACGCTGACGTAGACCGCGCCGTCCGGCCCGACCGCGAGGCCGTGCGCGCCCGGCACGACGACGGGCAGCGGCGCGGCCCGACGCCGCCCGGGCAGCCGCGGCCCGGTACGCGAGCGGGTCCCGGTGGCGCCGAGCGGGCCGTGCCGCCCGTCGGCGAGCACGACCACGAACGGCGCGCCGGCCGGCTGGTCGGTGCCGGAGCCGCCACGCCTCGGCGGGGGAACGGGGGTGGCGGGCGGCGTGGCCGTCGCGGCGTCCGGGTCCGCCCGCCGCTCGGGTTCGGCGAGTTCCGCGCTCGGAGACGCCGGTGCCGACGTCCGCTGGTCCGCCGGGTCGAGCGGCCGGGTGGCGGTGCCAGCGTGGTCGGGCAGGGACAGTCCTGACGAGTCGGGCGTCGCGGGAGAGCGCAGCCGTGGGTCGGTGTAGACCGGGACGGCCGCGCGGGCTGGCCAGTCCGGGCCGTAGAGGCCGGCGGTCGCGGCGAACAGC
This sequence comes from Pseudofrankia inefficax, assembly GCF_000166135.1. Taxonomy (NCBI): domain Bacteria; kingdom Bacillati; phylum Actinomycetota; class Actinomycetes; order Frankiales; family Frankiaceae; genus Pseudofrankia; species Pseudofrankia inefficax. The sequence continues at coordinate 5,853,097 of NC_014666.1, read as the reverse complement.
TCGGCCGCGAACTCCCGGCCGGTCCGCTGCCGCTCGGCGGGGTCCTTGCGCAGCGCCCGCAGGACGACGTCCGCGATCGGCGCCGCCACCCGGCCGGTGAGCGGCGGCGGCGGTTCCTCCCGGTGCGCCCGGCGCAGCTCGGCGAGGTCGCCGCGGAACGGGGGCGCCCCGGTGAGCAGCTCGTACAGCGTGACGCCGAGCGCGTAGACGTCGCTGGCCGGCGAGACCTGACCGCCGTCGAGCTGCTCCGGCGGGGCGTAGGACGGGGTGGCGACGTTCGTGCTCCTCCCCTCGCCGGAGCCGAGGATCTTGGCGATGCCGAAGTCGGCGACCTTGAAGGTGCCGTCGGTCGCGACGAGCACGTTGTGCGGCTTGATGTCGCGGTGCACGACGCCGCGGGCGTGCGCCACCCCGAGGGCCGCGCCGACGGCGACCCCGGCGGCGCAGGCGTCGTAGATCGTGCGGCTGGCCCGGCCGAAGTAGCCGCCGAGCGTCTCGTGCAGGCGCTCCATGACGAGCAGGTGCAGCTCGCCGTCGCTCTCGAAGTTGTAGACCTCGACCAGATGCGGGTGGCGCAGGTTCGTCAGCAGCCGGGCCTCGGCGCGCAGGCGGCCGGCGAGTTCCGCGCGGGCGCCGGCCGGCAGGTCCGGGTTGCGCCCGTCGATGCGCTTGATGGCGACCAGCTGCCCGATGTCCCGGTGCCGCCCGCCGAGCACGACGCTGAACGCCCCGCTGCCGAGCACCTCGGTGATCTCGTAGACCCCGTGCAACAGCGCTTCTTCACGCTCGAACGCCACCGTGCTCCCGTCGCGACCCGCGCCCCGCCCCGCGGCGCTACGCGGCGCCGCACGGGCGAGCGTAGGGGACGCCGTTGAGGTAGGTGTCCCATTCCTCCCGGGTGATGACGTCCCCGAGTCCCGCGCACAGCCGGTTCAGGTCCTGGCCGATGTCGAGGTCGTAGAGCGACGCGACGGCGTAGTTGCGCCCGACCACGAGGTACCGGCCGCCGCCGAGGAACGACGCGAACGTGAACGGGTAGTTGAGCCCGCGGATCGCCGGGAGCGACAGCGTCCAACGCGGGTCGGCCGGGTTGGTCACGTCCCAGACCCGGATGTCCTCGGCGCCGCCGGCCACCAGCGCCCGGCCGTCCGGGCTGAAGATGATGGCGAGCACCTGGAACGCCTGGCTGGTGGACGTGCCGGCGACCCGGGGCCTGGCCGGGTCGGCCACGTCGACGAGGCGGACCCGGTTGTCCTGGCCGCCGAGCGCGACGATCGCGCCCTTCGGGCTGAAGGCCACCGCGTTCTGCCCGGCCGGCAGCGTCAGCGTCCCGGTGGGGCCACCGGCCAGACCGCGCCCGACGTCCCAGATCTTGAGGACCTTGTCGTTGCTCGTCGAGGCGAGCCACCTGCTGTCCGGGCTGAACGCGACCCGCACCAGCCCGGTCGACTTGTGCGCCGCCGGCTGCCGGCCGATCAGCTTCGGCGCGGTCCGCGTGGTGATGTCCCAGAGCTCCAGGCCGCCCGGTGTGCCGATCGCCAGACGCCGGCCGTCGGGGCTGAGCGTGACGTCCGTGGTGGTGCCGGCGGTCCGCGGGATGCTGGCCAGCGGCGCGATCTTGGCCGGCGGGTCGCTGCGCGTGCGGCTGGGCCAGCGGGCGATCGCGGCGTCGGAGACGTCCCAGAGCGTCACCCGGTCCGAGGCGGCGACCGCGAGCAGCCCGGACCGTGCCGCGAGGTCACCCGCGAAGGGCGCATAGGCGCTGCCCGCGGTGAGATCCGCCGCGGTCCGCAGCGTGGGAGCGGGCAGGTGGCCGGGGTCGGGCGCGAAGTCGTAGATCTCCAGCGTGTCCAGCGAGGTCACCAGCGCGATCGAGGTGTTCGAGCGGGGGAAGAGGAACTGCGGGACCTCGCCGCCGGCCGCGATCCCGTCGTTCCAGCGGGCCCACCGCAGCGCGCCGTCGCTGCCCGCGGTGACGATCCAGTGGTCGTCGCGGGGGTCGGCCGCGAACGACCACGGCGTCGACGGCTGCGGCAGCGTGTAGAAGGCCGCGACGTCGTTCTTGCTGGTCGGCGTCGGCACCAGGTAGCTGAACTCGCCCGGGCGGAAGAGGGACAGGCCGACGCCCGCGCCGGCCTCGACGACCCCGAGGGTCTGGCCGTCGACGTACCCCAGCGACGACACCTGGGTGTTGTTCGCAGCAAGCGTCGTCGCCGGGGTGGCCGCCTTGCCGTCGACGGTGAACCGCAGGACGTCGTCGTAGCTGGTACCGACGGCGAGCTCGCGGCCGGTCGGGCTGAAGGCGACGGCACGGATGTCCGAGGTCGCCGCCGTCGCGGCCGGCGGCGTGGCCAGGGTCTGCAGCTGGAGCGGGCTGGCCGCGTCGGTGACGTCCCAGAGGTAGGCGTAGCCGTCCTCGCTGCCGGTGACCAGCAGCGTGCCGTCCGGGTTGAACGCCAGGGCTCGCACCTGCTCGGCGCTGCCGTTCAGCGTGCTGAGCAGGCGGGGCGCGCCCGGCACGCCGACGTCGTAGAGCCGGACCGCCGAACCGCCGTAGCCGCCGACGGCCAGCACGTCGCCGTGGGCGCCGAAGGCGAGGGCGAACACGCCACCGCCGTCGAGGGGCGCGGTCGGCAGCGTGTCGCGCAGCACTGGGGCCGCCGGGTTGGTGACGGTGTAGATCTTGACGTCGCCGTTGGCGGTGCCGACGGCGAGCAGCCGGCCGGTGTCGTCGAAGGTCACCGACTTCACGGCGTGGGTGCTCTTGGCGTCGCCCTGGCGCAGCTCGCCGCCGAGCGGGCGGACGGCCGGCAGGTGGGTGACGTCCCAGAGCTTGACCATGCCGTCGTCCGACCCGCTGGCGACCACCCGGCCGTTCGGGCTCCAGGCGACCGTGCCGATCGAGCCGTCGTGCGCGTGCAGCAGCCGCACCGGCGACGACGCGCCGAGGATCGCCGTCTTCGCGTCCGGCGTGTCGGCGGTCCGGTCCGCGGCGATCGCGAGCTGGGCGGCGACCTCGGAGTTGTTGGCGGCCACCGTCTCGGCGACACCCGCGATGTGCGCTGACAGCGCGGTCGCGTTCGCGGTCACGGCCGCGTTCTCGGCGGTCCGCGCGGCGGCGCGGCGGTTGAAGGCGAACACGGACGTGCCGGTCGCGACCAGGACGAGCACGGTGAGCGCGGCCACCAGGGACCGCAGCCGCCGGGTGCGCCGGCGGGCCTGCTCGGCCTCGGCGCGCTCCCGGTCGACGGAGGCGTCGTAGAACTCGGCGGCCGGGCTGGCCAGGGTCCGGCGCCGGCCGCCAGCCTCGACCCAGTCGCGCGCGCCGGTCAGCCGTTGGCCGCGGATGAGCAGGGACGGGTCGCGGCCGTGGCTCTCCCACTCCTGGCCGCCGTCGTCGAGGCGCTGGCGGACCAGCGCGCCGGCCCGGTCCAGCTCGACCCACTCCCGCAGCCGCGGCCAGGCCCGGACCAGCGCCTCGTGGGTGAGCTGGACGCGGTTCTCGTCGGCCTCGACCAGCCGGCCGCGGATCAGCGCGTCCAGCACGGCGGGTGCCCCGGGGGCCGAGACCTCGGCCAGCAGCGCCGCGCGCGGCCGGGGGCGCCTGGTCGCCTCGCCGACCTCGCCGACGCGGACCAGGCCGAGCAGCAGGCCGTGCGCTGTCTCCTGGCCGGCGGCGTCCAGGCCGGTGAACCAGTCGTCGGCGGTCTTGGCGAGCGCGCCGCCGAGCCGGCCGACCGCGCGGTAGGCGTCGACGGTCAGCGTCCCGGCGGCGCGGCGCTCCCAGGTGGCCCGCAGGGCGTGCGCGAGCAGCGGCAGCGACCCGGAACCGGCGTCGCCGGCGTCCTCGTCGGCCGCCAGGTCGTCGAGGATCAGCTCGACGAGCGCGGGGGAGACGGTGAGCCCGACGGCGGTCGCCGGCCGGACCACGGCCGCGCGGATCTCCTCGCGGCGCATCGGCCCGACGACGACCTGGCCGCGCGCCAGCGCGTGGGCCAGCTCCGGGTAGCCGACGCAGCGCAGGTAGAAGTCGCCGCGCACCGCGAGCAGCACGACGGCGGGCGCCGGCTCGCCGGCCGGTCCCGGAGCCGCGAGCGCGGCCAGCGCCGCGACGAAGCCGGCCCGCTGCGCCTCGTCGCCGCCCAGGGTGTCGCCGCCCAGGGTGTCGCCGGCCAGGGTGTCGCCGGCCAGGGTGAACGTCTCCTCGAACTGGTCGACCGCGACGACCAGCCGGGCCCGCGGCGGCTCGGCGGTGGGTTCCACCGAGTCCGCCGGGCCCGGCGGCGTCGTCACGGCCGGGTCGTACGGAGCGGCGGCGCGGGCCACCAGGTCGACGACGATCTGCGCGAGCCGGCGCGGATCGGTCCGCACGGCGTCTCTGATCACCCCGGCGAGCCCTGGTGGGGCGATTGCCTCGGCGACCCGGGCGGCCAGCTCGTCGAGCGGGCGCTCGGTCGGGGTGAACAGCACCTGGGGCCCGGCGGCCACGGCGCGGCCCAGCTCGCCGCGGCGCAGCGCCGGGAGCACGCCGGCCCGCAGCACCGAGGACTTCCCGGCGCCCGAGGCACCGACCAGCACCAGCGGCCCCGCGTCCGCCGGCCGGTCCCGCAGCGCGGCGAGCACCTCGGCGACGGTCTCCGCCCGGCCGAAGAAGTACCGCTCCGAGCCGGCGTCGAACGCGGCGAGGCCCGGGTAGGGGGAGGCCACCGGCGCCAGCTCGGCCGCGGCGGGCACCGGCCCGGCGGGCGCCGGGTCCGCGAGCAGGACCGTCGCCTCGGCCCGCCCCGCGTCGGTCCTGGTGACCCGGGCGAGGTTGCGCGCGAGCGGGGTCTCGCCGGCGGCCGGCCCGGCCAGGTGGGTCGCGCTGACGACGCCGGCCGCGGCCAGCCGCCGGTGGGCCGTCGCGAACACCCCGCCGACGGTCAGCTGCTCGGGGCCGTCCGGGTCGCCAGCCGTCAGCAGCTGGTCGACGGAGGCGACGGCCGGCGGGAGCGGCCCGGCGCCGAAACCCGGTCCGCCGGGGCTGACCGCGACCAGCAGCTCCAGCTCGTCGCCGTAGCGGCCGGCGACCTCGGCGAACCCCGCGGCCAGGTCCTCGTCCGGCCTGGCCGTGACCGCGGAGTCGGAACCGAGGCGCCACCCGTCCACCAGCACGACCCTGCGCCGGGCCGGGGAGGCGGCGGTCAGGGCCAGCAGCTGGCCGAAGCGCAGCGTCCCGGACCGCTCGGCGTCGGGCCCCGTGCCGACGACCAGCAGCGGCTCACCACCGTCCGGCGGCGCCACCGGGCCGAGCCAGCACACCAGCAGGACGTCGCGGGGGACCGTGCCCGCCAGGGTGAGCGCCATCGCCACGTCGACGGCCGTGCGGGGCGCGTCGACGAGCTGCACGCGGCTCTCGGCCAGCGCGCCCGGCCCGATGAGGCCGCGGCGCAACGCGTCGGCGCCGCGCCGGGCGGTCGCGACGACCTGCGCCGCGCCCGGCTCCGGGGGCCGGCCCGGACAGATGATCAGTGCCTGGGAGTCCGCCGGCAGGCCGGTCGGACCGAGCGGCTGCTGCACCCCGCGCCCCCTGTGGGCCGTCTGATGAGCTGTGGGCCGTCTGATGACGTGGTCGCGCGGGGCCGTCGCGGCGGGCCCGGCTCCGCGGGACCGCTGTGCCGGCCCGGTCACGGAGTGCGCAAATCCCATTCTGGCGAGCATTTCGCGCCTGGCTAGGGGGATTTCGGGCCCGACCGGACCTTTGTCAGGATGCCGACACGGCCCGCGGCCACGGCCCGTCGACCGTGCTCAGCCGACCGGCTGGTCCGGGTCCCAGACGAGGTGGAACGGCGCCCGGACGTCGGTGGAGTGGTGCGCCGCGGCGGCCAGCGCCTTGCGGACCCGGTAGTCGGGCGGCTGGTCGGCGGAGGTGTGCAGCGAGCCGCGCGCGAAGTCCTCGCCGGCGCCGACCGCCTGGTAGTCGTCGACGCTGCGGCCGATCTGGAAGTCCGAGTCGATCCGGTAGAGCCGGCCCTGGATGCCGACGAGGAACTGGCCGCCGCTCTCGTTGCCCGAGTCGTTGCGGGCGTAGCCGCCGTCGCGCAGGCAGTCGCGCACCGCGGCGACGAACTCGGTCGCCATGAACCGGTCCAGGTCCCAGGTGTGCGGCATCGGCGGGACCAGGCTGTACCGCAGCAGCTGGCCCATCCGGAACGAGTCGGTGAAGCCCATGATGTAGGCGCCGTTGCGGAAGACCTTCGTGTCGGCCCGCACGGTCACCGACCACCCGGCGACGCCGGCGCTGTCGCCGCCGATCACGACCCGCCCGTTGTACTCCACCCCGACGATGCAGGTCACGTTGGCGGACTCTATCGGCTCATCTGGCGGGATGTGCGCCGATTTCGGGACGACTGGTCACGCTGACGACCCGCTCGGCGCCGGCGTAGACGTTCATCGAGTCGCCGCGCAGGAAGCCGACGAGCGTCATCCCGCTCTCGGCCGCGAGGTCCACCGCGAGCGCCGACGGCGCCGACACCGCGGCGAGCAGCGGGATCCCGGCCAGCAGCGCCTTCTGGGTCAGCTCGAACGACGCCCGGCCGCTGACCAGCAGCACCCTCCCGCGCAGCGGCAGCAGCCCGGCCCTGGCGGCGGCGCCGACGACCTTGTCGACGGCGTTGTGCCGGCCGACGTCCTCCCGGACCAGCTCGAGACGCCCCTGTTCGTCCACGAGCGCGGCGGCGTGCAGCCCGCCGGTCGTCGCGAACAGCCGCTGCGCCCGGCGCAGCGCCGCGGGCAGGCCGGCCAGCGTCGCGGCCTCGATCCGCAGCGGGTCGTCGGCGACGGCGTACCGGGAGCGCAGCCGGATCGCCTCGATGCTCGCCTTGCCGCACAGCCCGCACGAGCTCGTCATGTAGAACGAGCGGGCAGCGGCGGCCAGGTCCGGCTCGGGCACCGCGGGGTCAAGCACCAGATCGAGCACGTTGTACGTCTGGCGGCCGTCGTCATCGGTGCCCGCGCAGTACCGCATCGCCCGCACGTCGTCGCCGGAGCCGATCAGCCCCTCGCCGACGAGGAAGCCGACCGCGAGGTCCATGTCGTCCCCGGGCGTGCGCATGGTGACGGCGAGCGACCTGCCCGCCAGCCGCAGCTCCAGCGGCTCCTCGCCCGCGACCGTGTCGACCCGCTGGTCCGGCGCGGCCCCCACGGTCACCCGCACCACCCGCCGCCGCGTGCTCGCCCGTCCCATGCCTCCACTGTGCGCGCCGGTCGATCCGCGCGTCCGTCGACCTGCGGGTCCGCGCCCCAGGCCGGCGCTGTGGTCTGGTCGTCGCGATCATGAAGGTTGGGGGATCGGCGCGCCCACGCGTGCGACACTGCGCCCGTGGCGATGACCGGCTCCCGAGGCGCGGCGGTCCCGGCGGACCCGCCGGCGCTGGGCGGGGCCGGCGTGGCGGACCTGTCCGGCCGGCTCGCGGCGGGCGACCCGACCGCGCTCGCCGACGCCTACACCCGGTTCTCCGACCGCCTGCTGGAGGTCGCCGCCGGGCACGCCCAGGCGGACGGGGCCGCCGCGGTGCGGGCCGTGCTGGCCCGGCTGTGGGAGCACCCGCTGCGCTACCCGGCGGGTGACGACGCGCTCGCCGCCGCGCTGGACGCCGCGACCAGCCAGTACGTCGCCGAGCAGCCGGCCCGCGGCGCCGAGCGCGTCGAGGTCCGCGGGCCCGGCCCGGCCCGCCGGCCCCGCCCGCGCCTCCCGGGCCCGCTGACGGGGCCGACCCGGTCGGCGGACGACGACGCCGCCGACCCGCGGGTCGAGCTGCTCGCCACCGCGCTCGCCTACCGCCCCGCGGTCGCCGCCACGCCGCCCTACGCGGCGCCGTTCGCGGCCTGGACGGCGACGGTCGACCGGGTGCTCGCCGAGCTGAGCGTGCTCGACTGGGACCGGCCGACCGGCCATGACGGCCGCACCCCGCGCGAGGTGGTCGCCCGGCTGGCCGGCCTGGACGCGGCCCTGGCGACCGCGATCGGGATTCCCGTCGCGGGCGCGCTCGCCCAGCCCGGCGCGGATCCGGCGGCCGAGGGGATTGTCCCGGCGATGGCCCGCCAGGCCGGCTCCGGCGCCACGGCCGGTCGCCAGGCCGGGCCGGCCGGCGCGGGGACGGGTGGCGGTGCCCGGCCCGACGGGGTGGTGGGCGGCTCGGCACCGGTCCGGCCGGCCGCGTACTGGCCGGCCGTGTTCTGGCCCCCGGTGTTCTGGCCGCCGGTGCTGCTGTGGCGCACCTGGCATGAGGGCGCCCGCGGGCTGTGCGCCTGGCTGGCCGGGCGTGAGCCGGAGGCGGCCAAGACCCCGGTCGACGCGTTCGGCTGGACCGCGCCCGTCGAGGATCACCTCGTCAGCCGGATGCTCGGCACCTGGCTGGACGGCTCCGCGATCGCCGCGGCGGCCGGGGTGCGGCTACCCGCGCTGCGCGCCACCGAGCTGCGGGCCGCGACCCGGCTCGCGCTCGGGCGGGTGCGCTGGCCCGGCGGCCCGGACGGTGCGGGGAGCGATCCGGCACCGCTCACGCTGGCCCTGACCCGGGTCGACCCGACGGGTCAGCCCGCCGCCGGCCGGCCCGGCGGCGCCGTGGTCGTCGGCCGCTGGCTGGTCGGCCCCGGCCGGGAACCGCTGGCCCTGCCCTCCGACGGCCCCGCCGGCTCCCAGCCGCCGCCCGGTGGCGAGGTCTGCCTCGACGTCGTCGACTTCTGCCTGCTGGCGACCGGCCGGCGCGGCCCGGTGGAGACCGCGGCGGACGGCGTCCTCACCGCCAGCCCGGCGGCCGGGCGCGCCCTGCTCGCGGGCATGGCGGCGGTCCTGCCCGCCTGACGGGACCGCGGCTCAGGCCTCCTCGGCCCCGGACCGCAGGGCCGCCGAGTCGAGCGCGGCGTCCAGGGCGACCCGGTCGAGCTCGGTCCGCGCGACCGGCATCGCGACGGCCTGGACGACCTGGTCGGGCGGCCGCTGCCGGCGGTCGCGCTGCGGCCGGTAGATCTCGGCCGGCACCATCGGCCGGGCCGAGGCCGCGTCGGCCAGCTCCCGCCAGCCGATGTCGGCGCTGGAGTAGGCGAGCTCCGCGAGCCGGCACACCGCGAGCACCTGGGTGAGGCACTCGACCTGGCCGACCGCGTCGTCGACCCCGTAGTGGGCGGCGTAGAGCGCGTCCCAGGCACGTTCGGCGTGCTCGCCACGCTCGTCGTCGTCGCACAGCCAGCCGAGACCGCGCCCCTCCAGCACGGCCCGGACCCGCTGGCGGGCGCCCCGGCCGGCGCCACCCGCGGGCGGCTCACCGGCCAGCAGCGTGGTCAGCTGGCCGTGCGGCGTGGCGATGGCGCCCAGCACCTCCAGGTCGAGCCGCTGGTACCACCGCCGGGCGGCGTCCGGATCGACGAGCTCGGCCGCGATCTCGGCGAGCCGGACCCGGCCGGGCCCGGTCTGGGCGCGCGGGTCGGCGAGGAAGAACCGGCGGCCCAGGGCCGACCGGTCGGATGGGCGCGGCGCCTCTCGTGACGACGCGCGGATTGCTTGATCTGGGTCTACCTGGTGTTGCGAACCGCGGTCGTCAGGCATCCGACCACCTATACGTTCCAGGGCCACCGGAGGCGGAGGGCTTTCCCGCATCCTTCGGGCTGGCCAGCAGGCGTCCCGTGCGTGGGCACAATGTCCGTGGGCACAATGTCGGCGGCCGGTTCCGGTATCGCCCCCGACCCGGCGCCGGTACGGGAATCGTAGTGCGCCGCAGTGGCCGATCGGCGAACCCCATTGGTGTCCTGTATCCGACAGCTGCGGCCCTAAAACGCGATTCGGGCGTAAACGGCGACCACCCGCCGGGCCGGCGATCACCGCGAACGGCGGCCTGGCCCACCGGGAGGCGCCCGTCGCTCGCGGTGCTCCGGCGGCATCGGAACGGCACGGGGCGACGGTCACGGCCGCTGGTCGGCGGGAGCGTAGACGACGGAGGCGTTGCCCGAGCTGGTTCTCGCCGTGATCCGGCGCCGGGCGGTCGGGTCGGTGCGGACCCCGACCGTCCGGTCGCCGGACGACGTGTGCACCGACACCAGGTAGGGCGACGGGCCGTCCGGCACGGCGACCCGTACGTCGCCGCTCGACGTCGTCGCCGTCACGTCGTCGGGGATCGCCGTCAGCCGCAGCGAGACGTCGCCCGACGACGAGTGCGCGTACACCGACGTGGCGGCGAGCCCGGTCGCCCGTACGTCGCCGGACGAGGTGCTCAGCCGGGCCGTGCCGGTGCCACCGGAGGTGATGACGTTGCCGGAGGACGTGGCGAGGTCGACCGGGCCGCGCAGGTCGGTCGCCCGGATGTCGCCGGACGACGAGCGGGCCACCACGGTGACGCCGGCCGGAACGGTGATCCGCAGGGTCGCGCCGCAGCTGAGCGTGAAGTTCCAGCCGCAGTGGGCGCTCACCTTCGCCGTGCCGCCGGAGACGTCGACCTTCAGCCGGGGCGCGCGGATCGTGCTGGTCAGGTGCGCGTCGACGACGGCCGGCCCGCTGGCGACGCCGGTCAGGATCACGTTCCCGCTGGATGTGTTGATCTCCAGCCGGGTGACCGACGCGGGCAGGACGGCGTGCTGGTCGACCTTGTCCCGACCGGTCGTCCAGTTCATCGCCTGGCTTCCGGCGAACGCGGCGAACCCCAGCGCGAGCACGGTTCCCAGGACGAGCAGGATGACGCGGGCCCCGGGGTGACCGGCGTCCGAACGGGCCGTCGGCGGCTGGTCGCCGCCAGACCCGCCGCCGTCTGGCCCGGTGAGGGCCGTCGCGGTGGTGGCCGGCGCGGTCGAGAGGTCGGCCATCGCGCTGTCTCCCTCGGAGGCGGGACCGGTGGGCGGGGTCAGTTCTGGCATGGCAGGTCCAGCCGTAGGGTCGTGCCGGTTCCGGGGGCGCTGGTGACGGAGAACGAGCCGTCGACGGCCAGCGCCCGGTCCCGCAGGCCGGACAGGCCGGATCCGCCGGCCTCCCTGGCCCGGCCGGTGCCGTCGTCGCTGACCTCGACCTCCAGCCGGTCACCGACGCGGCGAGCGACGATGCGGGCCGTGTCGGCCGCGGCGTGGCGGGCGATGTTCGTCAGAGCCTCGGCGACAAAGAAGTAGGCGACCGCCTCCACCTCGGCGGACGGCCGCGGCGCCACCGCGACGTCCAGGGTGACGGGTACCGGGCAGCGCGCGGCCAGACCGGGCAACGCCCCGTCGAGGCCGCGGTCGGTGAGCACCGCCGGGTGCAGGCCCCGGGCGAGGTCCCGCAGCTCGACGAGGGCACGCTTGGTCTCGGCGTGCGCCTCGGCGAGCAGGCCGCGGGCGCCGTCGGGGTCGGCCGCGAACCGTTCCTGCGCCCGCCCCAGCGTCATCGCGACGGAGACGAGCCGCTGCTGGGCCCCGTCGTGCAGGTCGCGCTCGATCCGGCGGCGCTCGGCCGCGGCGGCCGTGACCATCCCGGCCCTGCTCGCCTCCAGGTCCGCCACCCGCCGGGTCAGCGCCTCGCTGTCGCGCGGGCAGAGCATCCGGCGGGCGATGGCGAGCTCCAACGCGGTCAGGCCCCGGGCCAGCCACGGCGCGGCGACCAGCGCGAGCACCCCGGCGACGACGTGCGCGGCCACCGCGCCGCCGTAGCCGAGGTCGACGCCGACCACCTCGTCGGGCCCCCCGAGCCGGTGCCCGTAGGCGGGGAACAGCAGGAACGCGACCGCGCCGCCCCAGAACGTCGCGACCACCCAGCCGCCCACCCAGCCCACCAGCGGCAGCACGAACAGCGCGTAGACGGTCTCCAGCCAGCTGCCGCCGGTACGCAGCCGGGCCCACATCCGCGACCAGGCCCGGCCCAGCCGGCCGGAATCCGGCGACGCGGCCGGCGGCACCGGGCGCAGCGGCAGCCGCTCGCCGAGGTAGGCCGCGTACCGCCAGGACTCGAACCGGGCGAACTGGTGCGCCAGCGCCAGCGCCAGCCAGAGCAGCGGCAGCCCGATCGGGATGAGCCAGACGGTGGACGCGCCGGCGACGACGAGGGTGAGCACGAGGGCGAAGCTGAACGTCCCCAGCAGCGCCGTCTGGGCGCTGAACATCGTCGCCAGCCAGGCGCGGCGCCCGAACGTCGCCCGCAGCGCCGTGCCGAGCGCGTTCATCGGTCCCACCTGCCGGCCCGGGCTGCCCGGGCGGGTGTCCCCAGGCGGGCCCTCGCCCGCCGCGGACCTGATCGCGTCGTCATCTCGTTCGCGTCCCGCTGTTCTCGCCGTCGAGCGGCGCGTCGTGCGCCGCCGCGTCCCGTTGCCCGGGACGTTGTGTCGACCGTAGATCGGTTCGCGCGCCGGGACGATCGCGCAGACCCACCAATCCCTACTGGGGATAACCCGACCCGCGGGCCTGCGGCCGGCCTTCCACGCCGGCCTGGCGGTGCCGCCCGCCGGGCGGATTCGGATGCCGGACGTCGCGTTCGTTGATACGAACAGAGCCTGTACCAGGCAGATGCGAACAGAGCCTGTACCAGGCACGAAGCCGAGGACGGTGGCGCATGGCGACGGTGGCGGCTGGCCCGGGCGACGGGTTACCGGCGGGGGAGCGGCCCGCGGCGCTGGCCGGCGTGCGGGTGCTCGAGGCGTCCGTGACGCGGGCGGGCCGGATCGCCGGGATGCTGCTCGCCGACCTCGGCGCGCAGGTCGTCCGCGCCGACCTGGCGACGGCCGGCGGCCCCACGGCCGGCGGTTCCACCCTGGCTCCCTCGGCCTACGCGGGCGGGTCAGAGCCGGTCCTGCCTGAGGACCTCTGGTGGGACCGGGGGAAGCGGATCGTCCGGATGGGGCCGGCCGACGCGGCGCGGCTGGCCGGCGGAGCCGACGTGCTGCTGGTCGACCAGACCCCAGCCCGGCTGGCGGCGCTGGGCCTGACCGCCGCCGAGCTGGCCAGCGGGTACCCGCGGCTGTGCCCGGTCTGGCTGCCGCCCTACGGCGAGCACGGCGAGTGGGCCGAGGTCGCCGAGGACCCGCTGCTGCTCGCCGCGCTCGGCGGTGTCGCCGCCCGCAACCCGGCGACCTGGGACTGTCCCGTCGCGCCGGTGACGGCCACGACGACGCACCTGCACGGCGCGCTCGGCGCCGCGGCCGCCATCGCCGCGCTGCTCGGGCGCCGCCGGGACGGTGGCCGCGGCCACGGCGTCACCGTGAGCGGCCTCGACGCTGCCGCGGCGCAGCTCGGGATGATGACCCAGGTCGGCCTCGACGTCCCGGTGGTGCGCGGCTCCAAGACCACCGGGAAGGGCGTCCCCTACTGGCGGAACTACCAGACGTCCGACGGCCGCTGGCTCTACCTGGCCGCGCTCGTCCCGGAGATCTTCATCCGCGCGCTGGACGCGATGGACCGGATGGACGTCCTCGTCCAGCCCGGGGTCGACGGCGACTGGAACCGGCTCCAGGTCTGGGAGCAGGGCGGCAAGCTGGTCGTCGACGAGCTGGTCGCCGAGTTCCGCCGCCGGCCGCTGGCCGAGTGGCTGGAGCTGTTCGCCGCCCACGACGTCCCGTGCGCGCCGATCGCCAGGCGGGCCGAGTGGGCCGGCCGCGACATCGTCGCCGCGAACCACGCGTTCGTTCGTCGTGAGCACCCGGAGGTCGGTCCGGTCACCCTGCCCGGGTTCCCCGTCGATCTCACCCGGACCCCGGCCGTCCCCGGAGCCTTCCCGGTCCCCGAGGACCTGCCGGCCGGCGGTGAGCTGTGGCCCGATGCCCAGCCCGGGCAGGACGGCCCGGCCACCGACGAGGCGCCGTCGGCGGGACGGCTGCCACTGTCCGGGATCCGGGTCGTCGACCTGTCCTCCTACCTGGCCGGGCCGCTGATCGGGGAGATCCTCGCGGACTGGGGCGCGGACGTCGTCAAGGTCGAGCCCCCGGACGGTGACCCGTTCCGGGTGTTCCCGATGTCGGTCCTGGTCGCGAGCCAGCACAAGCGGTCGGTCGCCCTCGACATCGGCGCCCCCGGCGGGGCGGACGTGCTGCTGCGGCTGCTGCGTGGCGCGGACCTGTTCGTCGAGAACATGCGGCCGGGCCGGATGGAACGGGCCGGGCTCACCCCCGAGCGGGTGCTGGCCGGCAATCCGGGCCTGGTGCGCTGCTCGGTCTCCGCCTACGGCCACGCGGGCGAGTACGCCGACGCACCCGGCTTCGACCCGGTGTTCCAGGCGCTGTCGGGCCTCGCCGACGCGCAGGGCGGCGACGACGACCCGGTGCTGACCCCGATCCCGCTGAACGACACGGGGACCGGTGTGCTCGGCGCGCTGTCGGCGCTGGCCGCGCTCTACGCCCGCGGCCGCGACGGCGCCGGAGACCGGCTCTACCTGTCGCTGGCCAACACGGCGACCTTCCTGCAGTCGCCAGAGTTCACCGACTACGCGGGCCGCCCGCCGGCCCCGCGTGGCCGCGCCGACTTCCCCGGCCCGACGGCCGGCCACCGCTACTACCAGTGCGCCGACGGCTGGCTCGCGGTGGCCGCCATCACCGCCGCCCAGGTCGCCGGGCTGGTCGACGCGGCCGGCCTCCCGGCCGGCCTCCCGGGCGGCGCCGAGGGCGGCGACGACGAGCTGGCCGCGGCCCTCGCGGCGGCACTCGCCCACCGGTCGGTGCGTGACACGGCCGGGGCGCTCGCCGCCCGTGGGATCCCTGCGGTTCCGGTCACCCTGGAGGACGAGCACGTCGAGGCCCCGCACCTGGTGGCCAACCGCTTCACCCATGTCGTGGCGGACCCGCGCTATGGCCGCTTCCACATCGCCCGCGGCTACGGGACCTGGGTACAGGACGCCGGCCGGCCACCGGCGCGCACGGTGCTCGTCGGCCACGACACCCGGCTGGTCCTGGCCGAGGCCGGCTTCCCACCAGCCGAGATCGAGTCCCTGCTCGCCGCCAAGGTCGTCGCCGGCATCGTCCTGCGCGACGTCCCGGCCGGCGAGCCCTGGGGCCCGCCCGCGCCACCCGCCGCCCGGCGGTCCTAGACGGCATCCCGCCGGCCACGATGGCCTTGACCGCGGTCTCGGCCCTGGCGTGGTCGTGGCGGGGACGTTTCCGTGACCATTCCAGGGCCCAAACGGCGATCATGGCCTGACGGGCGGCGTCAGGTCTACCGCTGCCGGGTTGGCGGACGATCTGGGGCGGCCTCGGCTGCCGGGCCGGGCATGAGGAACTCGATCCGGTTGCCGACCGGGTCGGCGACGTAGCAGTGCCGGTGCCCGGGGAAGTCATGGGCCCAGTCCAGGGGGACACCGGCGGCGGTGAGGCGCTCGGCGAACGCGTCGATGTCGTCGACCAGGATGGCCGGGTGGGCCTTGGTCGCGGGCGTGAAGTCGGCCGTGACGCCGACGTGCAGCTCGAAGCCCGGCCCGCGGAACCACGCCCCGCCCCGGGCCGCCATCGGCGCCGGCTTGGGCACCTCGGTCAGCCCGACCAGGCCGACCCAGAACGCTCGGCAGGCGTCCTCGACGCCCGCGGGCACCGCCAGCTGGATGTGGTGCAACCCGGTGACCCCGCCGGACGGGGGCGCGGCGGCGGTGCCCGCGCTGGTGCTGCTGGACATGCGGGCAGGCCTCCCAGAATCGGGTGTTCCCCGTCCCCGCAGCCTAGTGCCGCAACCGGAAGGGCTGACCCCGTCCCGAGCCACCAAGATCGCTGCTTCCGCCCTCCCGTGGCTGTACCCGCACCGGTTTTGTGACCATGCGAGGGCCAGGACAGAGATCAAGCCAATGGGCGGACCTCCCCGGGCCCGGGCCTGGGGCGTCTGCGTCCGATCCGCGCCGGTAGCTGGTTGACCGCGGTCCTTCGCGCGCGCAAGGGCCCGCCTCGGCGCGGCTCCCTCAGTCGGAGTGATGGTGGCGGTGCACCGGGCGGTGGCCGGCCACCTGGTAGAGGCGGGCCGCCCCGGTCGCTTCGGTGAGCTCGGCCCGCGACAGCGCGCCCAGCGCCTCGCGGAGCTGGTCGAGACGTTCGGCGGTGACGAGCCCGGCGCTCAGGGCCGTGCCGTGGGTGGCCTCCAGCGCCTCCTCGACCAGCCGCCCGGACGGGTCACCCGGCAGTGGCGAGCGCCTGACGTTCACCGTCACGTCCACCAGCCCGGCGGCGGTGAGCAGCGCCGGCAGCCGGGGCCCGATCATGGGGTCGCCGCCGTGGACGCGGATGGTCATCGCCATCAGGTCGAAGAACTCGGCGATGGCCGGGTTCGCCAGGACCGAGCCGGCGTTGGCGGCATAGCCGAAGTAGATGTCCTCGACGGCGACCACCCCGCCGGGGCGGACCGCGGCGGCCATCGCGCGCAGCGTCGCCACGGGTTCGGCCAGGTGCCCGAGCAGCAGCCGGCTGTAGGCCAGGTCGAAGCCCCCGCGCGCGACCGGCAACCAGCTGGCGTCGGCGTTCATCCAGGCGATGCGCGCGCCGACCCGGGTCGCGTTGTGCCGGGCCACGGCGAGCGACGCCGGGCTCGCGTCGATGCCGACGACCTGCCCGCCCGGCCGCACCCGGCCCGCCAACAGGATGCTGACCTGGCCGTGGCCGCAGCCGACGTCGAGGCAGCGCCAGCCTGGACGCACACCGAGGCTGGTCAGGAACGCCTCCGTCCCCGGCTCCAGCACCCGCGACTGGGCCGCCAGCCGGTGCGCGTCGGCCTCGCCGCCGTGCAGCGCGTACCCGACCTTCGGCCGCACGGACCGCGGGGTGGCCCCGTCGGCGTCGGTGTCCTCGCGTGGCGGCGCACCGGTGACCAGGCCCTCAGGCGGGACCGGTGGGACGGGTGGCGCCGACGGGGTTGGAGGGGCTGGTGGGGCTGGGGGGGCTGGTGGGGCTGACGGCGCCGAGGGCGGCGGCAGGGCGGTTGCCACGGGAGCCGGCGGGGCGGCTGCCGGCGGGGCGACCCGGTCGACGGTGATGCCGTTCGAAGGGGCGAGGTCGACGTAGCGCCCGGGGCCGCCCTCGGGCGGCTCGGTGACCCGGGAGCCGGACCCGGCCGGCGTGCCGCCGCCGGGCCGGTGCGGCGCGGCCGGCTCCGACGGCCGCGCCGGCCCCTGGGTCGTGGTCTGGTGGGTCGTGGTCTGGTGGGTCGTGGTCTGGTCGGCGAGCTTCGCGAACCAGGACCAGGCCCGCCCGGCGGCCCGGTCCGCCCGCCCGGCCAGGTCCGCGAGGTGCGGGTGGTCCGCGAGATGTGGGTGCTCGGCGCGGTGCGGGTGTTCCCGACGGGCGGGGTGCTCCGCCGGATAGGGCCGCTCGCCCGGGTAGGGGTCCGGCAACGCGGCGTCGGGTTCGGGCTCGGGGCTCGTCGGGTGACCGTCCGGCCGCTGGTAGGGGTCGCGGTCGCTGAGGTCCGTCCGGTCGACGCCATAGGGCCCCGGGCCGCTGGCCGGCCACGTGCGCGGCCCGGTCGCGCGGGTATGTGTCGTATCCCTGCCGGTCTGGTCCGCCATTTCGTCCCCCCCCGTGCACGGCAGACCTCATCGTCTGCCTGGCCACGGCGGTCCCGCCACCTGGGACGAGGCGGTCCCGCCCGGCGGGTCGGGCCGGCGGGCGGGTCACGCTGCCCGGTGGGTCAGGCCTGTCGGAGGGTGGCGGCCGCCCGGTCGCGCAGCTCGTAGCGGACGACCTTGCCGGTGGCGTTCAGCGGCAGCGCGTCGACGACCTCGACGTAGCGGGGCGCCTTGTAGTTGGCCATCCGGTCGCGCGACCACGCGATGATCTCGGCGGGGGTCGGCCGCGGCTGGCCGGTGCGCGGGATGACGTAGGCCATGCCGACCTCGCCGAGCCGCTCGTCCGGGACGCCGACGACGGCGACCTGGGCGATGGCCGGGTGCTCGGCCAGCATGCTCTCGATCTCCGCCGGGTAGGCGTTGAAGCCGCCGACGATGAACATGTCCTTCTTGCGGTCGGTGATCGCGATGTTCCCGCCGTCGTCCATGACGCCGATGTCGCCGGTCTTCAGCCAGCCGTCGGCGTCGATGGTCTCGGCCGTCGCGGCCGGGTTGTCCAGGTAGCCCGTCATGATGTTGAAGCCGCGCACGATGATCTCGCCGGGCTCGCCGCGGGGCACCTCGGTGCCGGCGTCGTCGACGACGCGGACCTCGATCCCGTCCAGCGCCCGGCCGGAGGTGCGGGAGACCAGCTCGGGGTCGTCGGTGTGCCGGCACATGGCGACGGTCCCGGTGGTCTCCGTGAGCCCGTAGCCGGTGACGACGGTCCGCAGGCCCAGGTCCGCCCGCAGCCGCCGGACGAGCTCGACCGGCACCGCCGCCGAGCCGGTGACGGCCAGCCGCCAGCTCGACAGGTCGTAGCCGGTCAGGTCGCTGTTGAGGATCGTCTGGTACACCGCCGGGGGCCCGGGCAGCATGGTGATCTTCTCGGTCTCGACCAGGCGCATCACGGCTGGCACGTCGAAGACCGGGTAGGGGACCAGCGTCGCGCCGACCAGCAGGCTCGCGAGCAGGCCGGCCTTCAGCCCGGCGGTGTGGAAGAACGGGTAGACGAGCAGGTAGCGATCCCCGTGGCCGAGGCCGATGACGTCGGCCCAGGAGGTGTAGAGCCGGGTCGACGGGCCGTGGGCGAGCATCGCGCCCTTCGGCTTCCCGGTCGTGCCGGAGGTGAAGATGATGTCGCTGACGTCGTCGCCGGTCAGCGCCGCCGCGCGGGCCGCGGTCACCTCGGCCGGGACGGTGGCGGCGCGGGTGACGAAGTCCGCCCACTGGGTGGTGGCGGGGCTGGCCGGGCCGTCGAGGACGACGACCTCACCGAGGGCTGGCAGGTCCGGCTCGGCGTGGATCGCCGCGGCGTAGTCCGTCGCGAGGAAGTCGGTCACGGTGAACAGGATCTTCGCGCCGGTCGCGCGCAGCAGGCCCGCGGCCTCGCCGGCCTTGAACCGGCTGTTCACCGGCACGAGGGTCGCGCCGGCCCGGTAGATGCCGAGCGCGGCCACCATCCAGCGGTGGCCGTTCGGCGCCCAGATCGAGACCCGGTCGCCGGGCTCGACGCCGCTGGCGACGAGCGCGCGAGCCGCCTCGTCGGCGGCCGCGGCGAGCTGGGCGAAGGTGAGGCGGGTGGCGCCGTCGACCAGGGCCTCGTCGGCCGGCCAGCGGCGGGCGGCTCGGTCCAGGACGGCCGGGATGGTCGGCGGGGGCGCCTCGTTGGTGGCCGAACCGTCGATGCCAGTGCGATCGGTGGTCGTCATGCTGCACTCCGCTTCGTCGCGATGGCTCGATGGTGGGCGGCAGAAGAATATACGTTATGCAATCTGGGGCCAATGCCTTCGGCGGAGCGGCCCGCTGTCTTCGGCGGAGCGGCCGGCGGGCGGCGCGGGCCGCCTGCGCCCGGTGGCCGACGGGCCACGGCCGGTGGGCGACGCCCGGCGGCGGCGGGACCGGGGCCGACGGGTGCGTGGCCGGCGGAAAGGCGCCGGGATCCGGTCTGGCGGTAAACGCCCCGAGGAGAGTTCGGGATGGGGCGGCGGCCCCGTCTGGCCATCTCGCCGGGGGCGCCAGGGCGCTGTTTCCCGATGGTTACCGCCGTATGCCAAAAAGCACTACCGCGACGCGCATCGGGCCTCTCAATCGACGTTGCGACGTGACGCAGATTACTCCGTAAACGAATCTGTTGTGCCCGACGGGTTTGGCGATCGCCCAACGGGATGTCGGGCTGAAGAGCTGCCCGCTCGCCATTCCGACGCGTTGTTCGACCTGCGGGTCTGTTTCGTTCTGGTCGTGGCCGAAGCGGTCTCTCGGCGTGGACTCGATGGCGGATGGTCGGTCGGCGTGGTGGCGCTACGCGGTGTGACGACAGGTCATCGGTGGCAAAACGGCCGGTCTACGGTGTTGTCTCACCGATGCGATTGAGACAACTGCCGTGCGCCCCGTGGCCACTTGCCGATCCCCCGTCATCCCATGGATGCGAGGGGTCAGTACAGTTGCCCTCTACCTTCCGGGCAAAGGGGGCGGACGGGGGACCGAGGGGAAACCGTGGTCCCCTCGGCGGCTCGCGCTGCCCGGTGGGGCCAGAGCGCGGATACACGGACGGTGCGGCCCGCCGTTTACCCGCCCACTCGCCCTACAGGCCACCCCCGTAGCCAAGGCGCCCTGACCGCGGGCGTCGGACGAGAGGACCGGATGCTCCAGAACTGGCCCATCCGAACGAAGCTGGTGGTAATTCTCATCGTCCCCTTGGTCGCCCTTGCCGTGCTCAGCGCGATACAGGTGCGGGGGAACGTCAACCGAGTGCAGGAAGCGCAGCGGACCAAGGCGCTGGCCGCGTTCTCGGTTGAGGTGAACGGCCTGATCAACGACATCCAGAACGAGCGCCTCGGCTCGCACACCCGCACGGCGTCCAACTATCTCGGCCCGCCCGCGGTCATGGACGCGGCCCGCCCCAAGGTCGACGCGACGCTGAAGGCCTTCCGGATCAGCGAGGCGAAGCTGCCGGGCAGCGCTCGCGGCGCGCTCGGTGGCCTGCTGACCAACGTCGACGGCATGCTCGGCAAGCTCAAGGCGCACCGGGAAGCGATCGACAAGAAGAAGATGGACCTGAACGGCGACGTGGCCTACTGGGACCCGCTGGTCTCGGCGCTGCTCGGTCTGGACGGCGTGGTCGCGACGGGCAGCAAGGACACGTCCATCGTCTACGGCGTGGGCGCGCTGGTCGCGATCAGCCAGGCCAAGGAAGCGCTCTCCCAGCAGACCGGTGGCATCAACCGGGTCTTCTTCCTCAACGACTCCAGCGCGCTGGACCAGACCCGGATCGAGGTCGGCCAGGAGCAGGCGTGGCTGGACGAGTACTCGGCGGCGGCGACCCCGGCGCAGCAGCAGTACCTGACGGACGCGGTCGGTCTGCCGACGAACCCGAACTCGCTCATCGAACGGGTCGGCTCGATGCGCGACGACATCCTGACCGCCAAGCAGGGCGGGCAGACGCCGAACGTCGCCGTCGGTGACTGGACGACGGCCTCGCAGTTGATGATCGCGAAGATGCACGACGTCGAGACCCAGGTCTCCGAGGACCTGATCGCCACGTCCGGCCAGATCTCCAGCAAGGCCGTCAAGGACTCGCTGGTCTCCAGCCTCGCGGTCGCGCTCATCCTGCTGCTGTCGGTCCTGATCTCGCTGCTGGTCGCCAGCCCCATGATCCGCCAGCTGCGCCGGCTGCGCGAAGGCGCGCTCGAGGTCGCGAACCACCGGCTGCCCGAGGTCGTCGAGCGGCTGCACAAGGGCGAGCCCGTCGACCTCGACGCCGAGCACTTCCCGGTCCCCGCGACCACCCGCGACGAGATCGGCCAGCTCGCCGAGGCGTTCGGCACGGTGCACGAGGTCGCCGTGCGCACCGCGGTCGAGCAGGCCGCGATGCGCAAGAGCATCGGGGACACGTTCCTGAACCTCGCCCGCCGCAGCCAGGCGCTGATCCACCGCCAGCTGAAGGTCATCGACGCGCTGGAGCGCAAGGAGACCGACCCGGACGAGCTCGAGGAGCTCTTCCGCCTCGACCACCTGGCGACCCTTATGCGCCGGCACGCCGAGGACCTCATCGTGCTGTCGGGCTCCAAGCCAGCCCGTGGCTGGCGCCGGCCCGTCCCGATCAAGGATGTCATCCGCGGCGCCGTCGCGGAGGTCGAGGACTACACCCGGGTCAAGGTGCTGCCGGTCGGCGGCGGCGCGATCAGCGGCCACGCCGTCGGTGACGTGATCCACATGCTCGCCGAGCTGATCGAGAACGCCACCTCCTTCTCCCCGCCGCACACCCCGGTGCACGTGACCGGCCACGAGGTCTCGAACGGCTTCGCGATCGAGATCGAGGACCGCGGCCTGGGCATGAACTCGTCCGAGTTCAAGGCCATCAACGACCGGCTGGAGAACCCGCCGCCGTTCGACCTGACCACCTCCGAGCGGCTCGGCCTGTTCGTCGTCGGCCGGCTGGCCGAGCGGCACAGCATCAAGGTCCGGCTGCGGACCTCGCCGTACGGCGGCACGATGGCGATCGTCCTGATCCCGGGCCCGCTGCTGCGGGTGGCCGACGGCGACACCCCGATCGACGCGGTGCCGGGCACGCCGGCCGGCCACGACGACGCCCGCGAGTTCGCCGCGGTCGGCGGCCGGCCGGTCGCCTCCGACACCGAGCCGCTCGACTTCAGCGCGCCGATGCTGGCCCTGCCGCCGGGCGCCCCGCTGGGTGGCGGCCTGGCCGACGAGATCGACCCGCCGACGACCGGCTTCGGCACCCGCTCGGGCCCGCCGTCGGGGACGCTCGCGCTGCCGGCCGCGGCGGGCACCCTGTCGCCGGACGACCTCCCGGCCCCGCCGCGGATGACCGACCCTGCCCCGCCGATCCCGCCGATGGCCCTGGAGGACACCGGGCCCCGGGCCATGTTCGGGGTGACGCCGCCCCGCCCGGGTGACGACGAGCCGCTGCTCGACGACCTGCCGGTGTTCGCCACCGTCCGGTCGAGCTGGTTCATCGCGGACCGGCCGCGCCGGCAGATCGCCGGCCCGGCCACCGGTGACGACCCGTTGCTGGGTCCCTCGGCCCCTGGCCCGGCCGCCGCGCCGCCCTATTCCTCTCCGACCACCGCCTACAGCGCGCCCGTGACCCCGCCGCAGAACCCCCTGAGCGGCTCGCCCGAGTCGCGGTTCGGCGTGGACCTGCCCAGCCGGACCTCGCCGCGTCACCAGCAGCCGGGCGCCGGCGCCCCACCGGCGCGGCCCGAACCGTTCGGGCCGGTCACCCCGGCCGCCGGCTACGCGCCCGGCGGCCCAGCCCGCCCGCGGCCGGCCCAGGCCGCACCGGCGCCGACGACCGAGGTCGGCCTGCCGCGCCGGATGCGGCGGGCCAACCTCGCGCCCGAGCTGCGCCGGGACGGCCCGCAGCCGGTCCGGCCGCCGTCGGTCGTGGCCGGGCCCCGTTCTCCGGAGGAGATCCGGTCGATGATGTCGTCCTTCCAGTCCAACTTCGGTCGGGGCCTGGCGGACGGACAGGGTTCCAGTGACGGTGACGATCAGAGGAAGGTGACCTGATGAGCCCGGTTGGGCCGTCCGAGAACATGAGCTGGCTGCTCAACAACCTCGTGAAGAAGGTGCCTGAGGTCACCTACGCGATCGCGCTTTCCTCGGACGGTCTGCTTCTCGCCACGTCGGCGGGAATGGACCGGGCAACGGCGGACCAGCTGGCCGCCGTCGCGTCGGGCTTCAACAGCCTGGCCCGCGGCGCGGGGCGTTTCTTCGGTGGGGGGAGCGTCAGGCAGACCATCGTCGAGATGGAGCAGGGCTTCCTGTTCGTCACGGCCGTCGGTGACGGGGCCTGCATGGCGATCCTGTCGAGCCCCGGCGCGGATATCGGTCTGATCGCCTACGAGATGGCCCTCCTGGTCACCCGGGTGGGCGAGTTCCTCACGCCGGAGCTGCGTGCCGAGATGCAGGCCGCTCTGCCCATCTGAGTGCTGAGGCATCCGAGGCAGGAACCGGGAATTGTCAGGCAGGAGAGTCGGAGTGTCGCGAGACGAGGAGTGGTTCGACGACGAGGCCGGGCCTGTCGTACGTCCCTATGCGGTCACCGGGGGGACGTACCAGGCCCAACAAGGGCTCGCTCGAGCTGGTCGCCCTGGTTACGACGACGTCGCACGGCCGGGCCGCGGCAAGTTCGCTCGACCCCGAGCAGCGCGCCATCGCGGCGCTCTGCCTGCGGCTGCAGTCCATTGTGGAGATTTCCGCCCGGCTGAACATTCCGGTCGGTGTGGTCAGAGTCCTCGTCGGAGACATGCTCGACGCGGGACTCGTCACGGTGCACCGGCCAGCACGACCTACGAACCGGCCCGACCAGGCACTGATCGAGAAGGTGCTCGATGGACTACAGGCCCTCTAACGCGAGGGCGCCGAGGAATGACGGCGCCCCATCCCCGAGTCCGGTAAAGATCATCATTGCCGGTGGGTTCGGGGTGGGCAAGACAACCTTCGTGGGCTCCGTCAGCGAGATCACCCCGCTGACGACGGAGGCGGCGATGACCTCCGCCAGCATCGGCATCGACGACACGTCGGCCGTGGGCGGCAAGACCACCACCACCGTGGCCATGGACTTCGGCCGGATCAGCCTGCTCGACAGCGTCATCCTCTACCTGTTCGGCACGCCGGGGCAGGACCGCTTCTGGTTCATGTGGGACGAGCTGGTGCTCGGCGCGATCGGCGCCGTGGTGCTGGTCGACACCCGCAGGCTGGCGGACTCCTTCCCCGCGATCGACTATTTCGAGGAGCGGGACATCCCGTTCCTGATCGCGCTGAACCAGTTCGACGGCGCCAAGCGGTACGAGGTCGCCGACGTGCGCAAGGCCCTCGACCTCGAGTCGAACCGGCCGGTCGTGATGTGCGACGCCCGGCGGCGCGAGTCCGTCCGCCAGACGCTGGTCGCCCTCGTGCGGCACGCGCTGGACGTGGTCGCGTCGGAGAACCGGGAGCACGACCTCGCGGGCACCTGAGCGAGGCAGGGCACCTGAGCGAGGCAGGGTCCGGCGCCGTCGCGGTGGCGTGGTCGAGGTGGGAGCCTCGGCCGCGGCACCGCGGGGCACCGGCCAGCCGCCTGGAGCGCCGACCTGCTCGCCCTCGGCCGTGCGCGGCCCGATGAGCGGGCCGGCGCGCGCCAGGCGCAGCTGTTCCACGAGCGCAGGGCTTGGACGTCGAAGGGGGCGGCGTCAGGGCCGGTGGGGGCCGCCGGGTGATCCGGTCGGCCTTGCCAGCGGTCGGTGACCGGTCGGAGGAGCACGTGCTAGATCTGCTGGGCCTGGACGACGTGACCCAAGCCGCCTATCGGCTGTGGCTGCGCGACGAGGACCTCGACATCCAGGCAGTCAGCGACAGCCTCGGCCAGCCGACGGCGCTGGTCGCGGCCGCTCGCGACCGGCTGATCACCCTGTCCCTGCTCGTGCCGGACGTCAACCGGCCCGGTCACCTGCTGGCCGTCCACCCCGAGGCGCCACTGGCGCAGCTCATCCAGGACCGGCACGAGCAGCTGATCCGCCAGCACGAGCACCTCGTCCGGGCGCACGCCCAGGTGGGCACCCTGGTCACCGAGTTCATGGCCAGCCGCTCGATGCTCGCGAGTGGCGAGACTGACCTGTTGCGGCCAACCACGACGGAGGGCCTGCGCGTCGAGCTCTCCGCGATGATCGCCGGCGCCCGGCACGAGGTGCTCTCGGTCCGCACCCGCACGACGCTGTCCGCGATCGCCGCCGAACTGCTCCCGCTGGAGCTGGAGGCGCTGCGCCGGGGCGTCGCGGTGCGGACCGTCGTGGCCCGGCCGCGGGCCGGGCTCGCCTGGGTGCTGCCCCGCCTGGAGCACCTGGCCGACATCGTCGCGGCCGGCGCCGAGATCCGGCTCGCCGACGACCCGTCGCTCGACATCACGGTCGTCGACCGCAGGGTCGGCGTGGTCCGGTTCGCGTCGCTGCCGGGCGGTGGCGCGCTGGTGATCCGCACCCCGGACGTCGCCCTGCTCGCTGGCGCGATGTTCGACCAGATGTGGGGGAACGCCGACCCCCTCGGCCGGGCCGAGGCGCGGCAGGTCGAGCCGGTGGTGGACGACGACCGGGCCGACAACTGGCTGGCCGCGACCCTCCCGGCCCACGGGCTCACCGAGCGGGCCACCAACGGAGCGGCCCCCGCGGCCAACGGGTCGGCCCGGGCGGCCGCGGACGATCCCGGGGCCGTCGAGCCGTGCGTCGAGGCCGCCGGCCCCGACCAGCCGGCCGCCGACGACGCGACGGAGCAGGCGCTCTCGGCCGCGGAGCTGCTGCTGCTGGCGCTGCTCGCCGACGGGCTCAAGGACGAGGCGGTGGCCAGGGCGCTGGGGGTCTCGGTGCGCACGGTCCGCCGGATGGTCGCGGAGCTGATGCACCGGCTCGACGCGCGCAGCCGGTTCCAGGCGGCCCTGCTGGCCCAGCGGAAGGGTTGGTTGTAGCACTGTTGTGTTTCGAATTGTTGATTGTGGCAGGACGATGCCACCGCAACTAGTTGCCATGGTGGGTTGGACTGGAATGGCGCACGAGCGTTGGCTTTTTGCCGCACACTTCCTCCCGAGACACCGCACCGCCTGTGGGTGCGAAACAGTGGTCCGGGCGTGCCGGTCGCCCGACGGGTGCGGCCGGGAACCCGCCGCCCGCCACCGTCGCATCCAAAGCCGTCGACGCGCCGTCGCGTCAACGCGGCCGCCGGCACCGACGCCGGAGCGGGGCAGGACGGTTCTCACGGCTCGGCCGGATCGACCGATGAATGCTGTGAGGAGAGACACAGTGCCGAGAACCCAACCGTGCACGTCCGTGCGGCGCGAGGCGCCGACGGGAGGTACGCGGTGAGCCACCGGACGCTGATCGTGGCCCGGATGAACCCGTCGGACGAGGAAGCAGTCGCCCAGATTTTCGGTGAGTCCGACGCCGGTGAACTGCCGCACCTCGTCGGGGTGTCGCGTCGGGAGCTGTTCGCCTTCCACGGTCTGTACTTCCACCTCATCGAGGCGGAGAACAGCATCAATGCGCCGCTGGCGAATGTTCGCGAACACCCGCTGTTCGTCGACGTCAACACCAAGCTCGAGAGCTACATCACCGCCTACGACCCCGCGACCTGGCAGGGCCCGCGCGACGCGATGGCCCGTAGCTTCTACACCTGGACGGCGCCGCCGGCCGGCTGAGCCGGGCCGGGCGGGGCCTCCCTGTGGCCGGGGCCGGTAACCGGGCCCGGCGTAGCGCATCACCCACGCGGCGCGTGGCCATTCGGCCCGCGCCGAACCGTTGGCCAAGGCTTGGGCACCCATCGCCCGAGAAAGGCCTCTCCTCGCGTACCCGCCTCCCGGGCTATCGCGTGGCAATGAGGTAACGGTTTACCGGACGTTGACGGGCATTTGTCGGGTCGACGTCCGGCATCCTGTAATTGCCGCCTCCCCGCGTCGCCACCCCGTTTTCATCGAGGTTTCGACGAGAGTTTCCGCCGGGCCACCGCGACGGATTTCCCGATCGCAGTCAGAGTGGTTGGCAGGAAGGTGACTGCGGTGACATCCGGGGCGGGTTCCGGCCCATCAAGCCGCGCGTTAGTGGTAGTTCTATGACAAGCGCACCCTCCGGAGGTAAAAACATGCCCCAGCAGTGGGACTCCGCCGCCCTCTTTGAATTCCTCGTCACGCGGGCCGGGCTTCCCGAGGACGACCTGCCGGCCACGCTCGACGTCACGTTCGAGGACATCGGACTGGACTCGCTGGCCTACCTTCAACTGCAGTCGGAGGTCGCCGAGTCGATCGGTGTGGAACTGCCGGCCGACCCGCCGCCCGGCTACACCCTCGCCGACATCCTCGCCGCCGTGAATCCCGAACTGGCCGCCTGACCTGGGCTTTCTCCGTTCCAGCTGGCCGCCCGCGAGCCGGCCAGCCGACGGTCGAGAGCCTCGTGACGTCGCGTCAACACGCACCTCGAGAACGCCGAGCCCACCGGGTGAATGGGCGGGCCCGCACCCACCTGCCACACCGCCGCCCGAGACGCCGAAACCCCCCGAGGAGACCCCCGTGAACGGGCACACCGACAACTCGATCTACATCGACGCCGACCTCGAATCCGTCTTCAGGCTCACCAACGACCTCGCCACCTGGCCACAGCTGTTCACCGAGTACGCCTCGGTGGAGATTCTCGAGGCCCGCGACAACACCTTCAAGTTCCGCCTGACGATGCATCCCGACGAGAACGGCCAGGTGTGGAGCTGGGTCTCCGAGCGCACCGTCGACCCGGTGAACCACCGGGTCCGCGCCTACCGCGTCGAGACCGGCCCCTTCGAGTTCATGCACATCGAGTGGACCTACCTGGCGGAGGGCACGGGCACCCGTATGCGCTGGGTCCAGGACTTCCGTATGAAGCCCACCGCGCCGGTCGACACCGCGGGCATGGTGGTGCGCATCAACACGAACACCCCGCGCGAGCAGGCAATCATCAAGGAAAAGGTCGAGAAGCTGGCCGCCGCGGCCGCGCTCGCCGCCGGGACCGCCCGATGACCGCCGGGGCCGCGCCCGCGGCGCCGAAGATCGTCTCCATCCACGACGTCGCGGCCAACCGCCGGCGGGGCGGCGACATCCGCACGATCCTCTCGCCGCTGACCGTCGGCGCGAAGGCGGGCTTCATGGGCACGCTGACGCTCGCCCCCGGCGAGATCGTGACCGAGCACTGGCACCCGTACTCGGAGGAGTTCCTCTTCTGCGTGCGCGGAGAGGTCACCGCCCGGTTCAACGGCGAGGAGCACTGGCTGCCCGCCGAGAGCGGGGTGCTGATCCCCGTCGGCACCCGCCACCGGCTGGTCAACAACGGCGCCGAGACGGCCTTCTTCGTCTTCTGCTCCGGCCCGCTCGCGCCCCGGCCCGACCTGGGCCACGTGGACACCGAGGAGCTCTCCCCGGCCCAGGCGGCGGCACCTCATACACCGGTCGGTACGACATGAGCCGTAGACGCACGGCCGTCACCGGCGTCGGCGTGGTGGCTCCCGGCGGCACCAGCCGCAAGGAGTTCTGGTCGTTGATCACCGAGGGGCGGACCGCGACCCGGCGGCTGTCCTTCTTCGACCCGACCCCGTTTCGCTCCCAGGTCGCGGCCGAGTGCGACTTCGACCCGCTGGCCGCCGGCCTGACCCCCCGCGAGATCGCCCGCAACGACAGGTTCGTCCAGTTCGCCCTCGTCGCGGCCGCCGAGGCGGTCGCCGACGCCGGCCTGGAGCTGGGCGGGCCGACCGGCGGCCCGGCCACCGGGGCGGCGCCGGACCCGGACGGACCGGTGGTCGGGGTCAGCCTCGGCAGCGCCGTCGGCGCCACCACCCGGCTGGAGAACGAGTACGTCGCGGTCTCCGACGGTGGCCGGCACTGGGAGGTCGACCCCCGCTACGCCAGCCAGTTCCTGTACCACGCGCTGGTCCCGAGCTGCCTGGCGACGGAGGTGGCGACCCGGTTCGGCGCCCACGGGCCCGCGTTCGTCGTCTCGACCGGCTGCACCTCGGGCATCGACGCCCTCGGGTACGCCCACCAGCTCATCGTCGACGGCGAGGCCGACATCATGATCGCCGGCGCCTCCGACGCGCCGCTGTCGCCGATCTCGATCGCCTGCTTCGACGCGATCCGGGCGACCTCCGCCCGCAACGACGACCCGGAGCACGCGTCGCGGCCGTTCGACGCGACCCGCGACGGCTTCGTCATGGGCGAGGGCTCCGCGGTCCTGGTCCTGGAGGAGTACGAGCGGGCCGTCGCCCGGGGCGCGCACATCTACGCCGAGGTCGGCGGGTACGCGTCGCGCTCCAACGCCTTCCACATGACGGGCCTG
Organism: Pseudofrankia inefficax; assembly: GCF_000166135.1. Lineage (NCBI taxonomy): Bacteria > Bacillati > Actinomycetota > Actinomycetes > Frankiales > Frankiaceae > Pseudofrankia > Pseudofrankia inefficax. The sequence goes on along the minus strand of NC_014666.1, from coordinate 5,823,760 downwards.
CGCCCCGACGGGCTGGAGATGGCCGAGGCGATCCGGCTCGCCCTCGACGAGGCCCGGGTCGACCCGTCGGCGGTCGACTACGTCAACGCGCACGGCTCCGGCACCAAGCAGAACGACCGGCATGAGACGGCCGCCTTCAAGCGCTCGCTCGGCGCGCACGCCTACCAGGTGCCGGTCAGCTCGCTGAAGTCGATGGTCGGGCACTCGCTCGGCGCGATCGGCTCCATCGAGGTCGCCGCCTGCGCGCTGACCATCGAGCACGACGTCGTCCCGCCGACGGCGAACTACTCGAAACCCGACCCCGAATGCGACCTCGACTACGTGCCGAACGTCGCCCGGGACCACAAGGTCGACGTCGCGCTGTCGGTCGGCAGCGGCTTCGGCGGCTTCCAGTCGGCGATCGTGCTGACGGCTCCGCGGAAAGCCGCATGACACCCACGCCAGACCCCACGGCAACCCCCGACCCCATGGCACCCCCAGACCCCATGACACCCACGGAGCCCCAGTGAGCACGGCGACCACAGTGACCACGGCGACCAGGGTGACTACAGCGACCAGGCCGGCACCCGACCTGACGGCGCGGCACTCGCCGGTGACCAGGCCGGTCGTCACCGGCCTCGGGGTGGTCGCGCCGAGCGGGATCGGCGTCGAGGAGCACTGGGCGGCCACGCTGCGCGGCGACCTCGCGATCACGCCGATCAGCCGGTTCGACGCCTCCGGGTACGCCGCCCGGATCGCCGGGCAGGTCCCCGACTTCGACCCGAACCGCTACCTCGACAACCGGTTCATCGTGCAGACGGACCGCTGGACCTGGTTCGGCATGGCGGCCAGCCGGCTGGCGCTCGACGACGCCGGCTACGACCCGTCCAGCCGGGACGCCTACGACACGTCGGTCGTCTTCGGCGCCGGGTCCGGCGGCAACGACTTCGGCCAGCGGGAGCTGTCCCGGCTGCACACCCGGGGCCGCGGCGCGGTCAGCGTCTACCAGTCGATCGCCTGGTTCTACGCCGCGACCACCGGCCAGACCTCGATCCGCCACGGGCTCAAGGGCCCGTCGGGAGTCGTCGTCGCGGACGGCACCGGCGGCGTCGACAGCCTCGCCGCGGCGCGGCGCACGATCCGGCGCGGCACCGCCAGCGTCCTCGCCGGCGCCGCCGAGTCCGGCCTCACCCCCTACGCGCTGACCTGCCACCTGTCCAGCGGGCGGGTCAGCACGGCCGCTCGGGCCCAGGCCGCCTACAAGCCGTTCGACGTCCGGGCGAACGGCTACCTGCCCGGTGAGGGCGGCGCGACGCTGCTCGTCGAGCACCCGGCGGCGGCGGCCGAGCGCGGCGCGGCCAAGATCTACGGCGAGATCGCCGGCTACGCCGCCACCCACGACGCCTACCACCACAGCCAGGCCGCGCCGAGCCCGCTCTGGCTGGCCGTAGCGATGCGCCGGGCCCTCGCGGACGCCGGCGTCGAGGCCGGCGAGGTCGACGTCGTCTTCGCCGACGGCGCCGGCTCGCGGGACCTCGACGCGCTGGAGGCCGCGGCACTGCGCGACGTGTTCGGCGCCGGCGCGGTCCCGGTGACGGCCCCCCAGGGCCTGATCGGCCGGCTGTGCGCCGGCGGGTCCGCGCTCTCGACCGCCACGGCGCTGCTCGCGCTGCGCGACGGGGTGCTGCCCGCCGTCGGCAACCTCGACGAGCCGGACCCGGCCTACGGCCTGGACCTGGTCCGCGAGCCGCGGCCGTGCGCCGCCCGGGTGGCGATGGTCGTCGCCCGCGGCTTCGGCGGCTTCAACAGCGTGCTCGTCCTGCGCCGGCCGGCGTGAGCGACGTGCCCACCGACCTTCCGATCCGTTCGCCCGAAATGAGGAGCCCGATGTTCGCTGACCTGGCCGGCAAGCGTGCGCTGGTGACCGGTGGCACGCGCGGGATCGGCCGCGCGACCGCCCTCGGCCTGGCCCGCGCCGGCGCCCACGTCGTCGTCAGCCACTCCCAGGAGAGCGAGGCGGCGGACAGCCTGCGCCGCGAGCTGAAGGAGACCGGCGGCAACCACCTGGTGATGATCGCCGACGCCAAGGACCCGGCGGCCCTCGCGGCACTGCTCGAGGCCACCGGGACACACCTCGGCGGCCTCGACATCGTCGTGAACAACGTCGGCACGATCAACCACGTCCCCTACGACCAGCTGTCGTTCGAGGACTGGAGCTCGGTCCTCATGACGAACCTGACCGCCACCCACCTGGTCACCCAGGGCGCGCTGCCGCTGCTGGGCGACTCCGGCTCGGTCATCAACGTCGGCTCCGGCGCGGGCGTCGTCGGCGTGCCGAACCGCGCGCACTACACGGCGGCCAAGACCGGCCTGATCGGCCTGACCCGGTCGCTGTGCAAGGAGCTCGGCGCCAAGGGCATCCGGGTCAACCTGGTCACCCCGGGGGTCACGGAGACCGACCACGCGGCCGGCATGCCGGACGGCGTCCGCGCCATGTACACCACCCGCATCCCGCTCGGCCGCCTCGGCAACCCCGAGGAGATCGCCAACGTGGTGCTCTTCCTCGCCAGCGACGTCTCCAGCTACGTCAACGGCGCCAACTTCGCGGCCGACGGAGGGATCTGAGCGTGGCCCGCACCGAGTACGACGTCGAGATGACCGAGGGCACCGGCGCCGGGCAGCCCGCCGCCGACCTGCCGTTCCGGGTGATGCTCACGATGCACGTCCACCCGGGCCTGGAGGCCGAGTTCGAGCGGACCTGGCTGGAGATCGGCGACCAGATCACCAGCCACCCGGCGAACCTCGGCCAGTGGCTGGTCCGGTCGGCGGACGAGCCGAGCACCTACTACATCATGAGCGACTGGGTGAACGAGCGGCTGTTCCGCGCGTTCGAGCAGACCCCCGGTCACCTGGAGCACCGCAAGATCCTGCACCCGCTGCGGGCCAGCGGCTCGATGGTCACCGGCGCCCGGCTGGCCTTCCTGCCCGGCGCGGCGAGCGCCCCGGCCGGTTCTGCCGCGAATGTCACGGCCGGTTCTGCCGCGAATGTCACGGCCGGTTCTGCCGCGACTGTCACGGCCGGTCGCGGTCCTGCCGAGCCGGCGGCGGTCGCCGGATGAGCCGGGTCCGCGTGATGATCTGGGCCGTCGCGCCGGCCGGCGGCCCGGCGGCCGTCGAGGCCGCCTACCACGAGATCAGCGCCCAGCTCGTCGGCACGCCCGGCCTGCTCGGCAACCAGCTGATGCGCGCGGCCCACGACCCGAGCCGGTTCGTCGTCGTCTCCGAGTGGACCTCCATGGCCGAGTTCGCGGCCTGGGAGCAGGGCTCCAGCCACAAGCCGACCACGTCACCGCTGCGGCCGCTGCAGGACCCGGACCGCCGGCCGGTGATCTACGAGGAGGTCGCGGCCTACGACGAGTCCGGCCTGCTGGCCGACGCCGCCCACTAGCCCCTCCGCCCGCCAGCCCCTCCGCCCAATCGCCGATGGGAAATCTTCCGATGAAGGTGCTCTTCTCCGCCGTGCCGATGCACGGCCACTTGTTCCCGCTGGTCACGCTCGCCCACGCGTTCCGCGCGGCCGGGCACGAGGTGCTCGTCGGCGTGCCGGAGAACCTCGTCGACGCGGTCACCGGAGCCGGCCTGCCGGCCGCCGTCACCGGCCCGCCGATGGAGCTCAAGGACGTCATCATCAGCCGCAGCTCCGGTGAGGCGGCGGTCGTGCCGACGACGCTGGAGGAGCGGCTCGCCGCCGCCGGCCGCGCCTGGGGCACGCTGGCCGGCAACTCCTTCGCCGGCACCAAGGCCCTGCTGGACGCCTGGCGGCCGGACCTTGTGATCTCCGAGCCGAGTGAGTTCAGCGCCCCGATGCACGCGGCCGCGCTCGGCATCCCGTGGGTGCGGCACAACTACGGGATCACCTGGCTGCCGCAGACCCTGCCCTTCACCGCGGAGGAGGTCGCCGGCGAGCTGGCCCAGCTCGGCCTCGACGGGCTGCCCGAGCCCGACGCGGTCATCAACGTCTGCCCGCCGAGCGTCGCGGCCGCCGAGGACGCCGACGCGCTGCCCTCCCGGTACGTCCCCTACAACGGGCCGGGCGTGCTGCCGGCCTGGGCGCTCGCGCCCCGGACGAAGCCGCGGGTGCTGCTCACCTTCGGCAGCCTGGTGCCGCACATCGGGTTCCGGGACTTCGTCGGGGTGCTGCGCGACATCGCGACCGGGGTGCCGAAGCTCGGCGCCGAGGTCGTCATCGGGTGCGACCCGGAGATCGCCACGAAGCTCGGCGACCTGGGCGACGGGGTGCTCTCCGTCGGCTGGCAGCCGCTGAACCTCTCGCTCGCCGCCACCGACGTGATCATCCATCACGGCGGCGCGGGCTGCACCCTCACCTCGCTGGCCTTCGGCACCCCGCAGCTGGTGTGCCCGCAGATCGGCGACCAGTTCCCCAACGCCTTCACCGTCATGGGTGTCGGCGCCGGGAAGCTGCTCATGCCCGAGCAGCTCGACGTGGACGCGGTGCTCAAGGAGGTCGGCGAGCTGCTCGCCTCCCCGGGCTACGGCGAGAAGGCCCGGGCCGTCGCCGCCGAGGTCGCCGCGATGCCGGCGCCCGCCCAGCTCGTCACCACCCTCGTCGAGCTCGCGGCGGGCTGACGGACCCAGCCAGGCGCTCGCCGACCCCACCATCGTTCCGACCCACAGAGAGGGCTACCTCGTGGCCTCCATCGTGCCCGCAGAGAAGATCGACGTCATCCGCCGGATCGAGCAGCTGGCCGTCGGCGCCGGCCTCGCGGCGATCGTGCAGACCGCCATCAAACTAGGGATACCTGACTCCTTCGACGACGGCAGCGTCACCGTCGACGAGCTGGCCAAGAGCGCCCAGGCGGAGCCGGGCACGCTCGGCCGGCTGATGCGCGCGCTGACCGTCCACGGCGTGTTCGACGAGGTCGAGCCCGGCCGCTACACCCACAACGACCTGTCCCGCTACCTGCGCGAGGACGCGCCGATCCCGATCAAGTACCTGGTGCTGTGGATGGGCGCGGCCTGGACCTGGGAGGCCTGGCCCCGGCTCACCGACGCGATCAGGACCGGGAAGGCCGTCATCCCGGACATCTACGGCAAGGACTTCTACAGCTACCTCGGTGCCGAGGGCGCCGCCGGCATGGGCGACTTCATGAAGGCGATGACGGCGATCACCGCGCTGTCCGCGGCGCCGATCGTGGACGGCTTCGACCTGACCGGCGTCGGCTCGGTCGCGGACATCGCCGGCGGCCAGGGCCGGCTGCTCGTCGAGCTGATGGAGCGCTTCCCGCACGTCTCCGGCACGCTGTTCGACCTGGAGACCGTCGTCGCGAACGCCGACCCGAAGCTGCTGCCCGGCGGCGCGCTGGCCGACCGGACGACCATCGTGCACGGCGACCTGTACGACAAGGTGCCCGTCGATGTGGATCTCTACATCCTCAAGAACATCCTCGACGCGCCGAACCAGCAGTCCGACCGCGCGCTGCTCAACATCAAGGAGAGCGCGAAGCCCGGCGCCAAGGTCGTCATCATCGACGCGCTGATGGACGCGAGCGTCGAGGAGCTGCGGGTGACCACGCTGGTCGACCTGTTCCTGCTGCTCAACGTCGGCGGCGCCCGCCACAACACGAAGGAGTTCGAGATCCTCTTCGAGAAGGCCGGGCTGAAGTTCCTCGGGATCAAGCCGGTCCCCGGCACCTTCCCGACCCAGCACCTCGCGGAGGCCCTCGTCCCCTGAGCCCTTCGGGGCCGGGATTTCCCCTGCGTCGTGGTCGCCGACCGAGCAGAATCGGCGACCACGACGCATGAACGGTCGAGGCTCCCGGGCCGCCGTGTGCCGGCCCGCGGCGCCCGCCTCAGACTGGCCTCGTGCGCGGGGTGCGGGTGTCGACGGCCGGGGGCTGAGAATGGCGGACGGTGTGGTCAGGGTGCTCGGCGTCGACGCGTGCCCCGGCGGGTGGGTGGCGATCGAGCTGGTGGACGGGGAGTTCTCCCGGGCGAGCTTCGCCACGGAGCTGCGGACGCTGGTGGACACCTCGACGGTCGGGGTGATCGGCGTCGACATGCCGCTCGGGCTGCGCTCCGAGGGCTGGCGGGCCGCCGACCACGCCGCCCGCGCGGTGCTCGGGCCGCGGCGGGCCAGCGTCTTCCTCGTCCCGCCGCGCGCGGTCTGGGCACTGCCCGACTTCGCCGCGGCGAACGCGCGCTGCCGGGCGTTGACCGGCAACGGCCTCACCCAGCAGACCTGGGGCCTGCGGCCCAAGCTGCTGGAGGCCGACGTGCTGCGCGAGCGGATGCCCGGACGCCTCTACGAGGTCCACCCGGAGGTCGCGTTCGCCGCGATGGCGGCGCGCCCGCGCACCGACCCGGCCGACGAGTGGCTCGCGATGGTCGTCGCGGCCGGCGAGACCGCCGAGGTCGGGCCCGGCGACGTGCTGGCGGCCGGCGCGCGCGGTGGCGGTGGCCAGCACGTCGTCGCGCCCGCCCCGGCGCACCGGCCGCTCACCCACGCCAAGACGACCTGGGCCGGCGCCGCCCGCCGCCGGGCGCTGCTGCGGTCCGCCGGCATCCTGCTGCCCGACGACCTCGGCCCGGCCGGCGTCGTCCCACCGGTCGACGTCCTCGACGCCGCGGCCGTCGCCTGGTCCGCGCACCGGATCGCGACCGGCCAGGGGCGCTGCCTGCCGGACGGCACCGGGACCCAGCTCGACGACCGGGGCGAGCCGATCGGCATCTGGTACTGACGGTCCCGGCGAGCCGCCCACCGTTGGCCGCGGACGTCAGCCGTCGGCCGGCTTCGGCTTCGGCCCGGTGGAGCGCATGTTGACCAGCCGGCCGAGCAGGTCGAACCAGAACGGTGCCCCGGCGGCGAGCGCGGCGACGGCGATCAGCCAGCCGAGGACCTTCAGCGCCCAGCCGCCGGCGTCGTTCGGCAGCGTCCGCGGGTCGGAGGCCGCGTGCGACCGGGTCCAGCCGAACGGGATCTGCAGCGCCCCGATGTCCCGGACGGCCTCGACGGCCCCCTCGCCGCCCGCGGTGGACGGGTCGTTCGGTGCCGAGACCCGGGACTCGGCCGTGGCGACGGCCGCGGTGCGCACGGCGCTGTCCTGCCAGAGCGCTCGGGTCAGGCTGATCGTGTCGAGGTTGAACACGACCGTCAGGACCAGCGCGTAGACCAGCAGGAACCGGCTGACCCGTCGCTTGTACCAGCCGGACAGCCGGTCCATCGACGAGTCGTACCACCCCGCCAGCTCGGCGAGCAGCTTGTCCCGATCGGCGCCGGCGCGGGCGGCGATCCCGATCAGCGCGGTCTTCAGCGACGACTCGGGCAGCAGCGCGATCTCCGCGCTCAGCGGGAGCATCGGCGCCGGCGCCGTCGAGGCGTCGGCCGGTACCGTCGCGCCGGCTGGTTCGTCCGCCGGGCCGGCCAGCGGCAGCAGCGCGATCATCGCCGTGGTGACGGCGAGGCCGCTCTCGTAGCCGGCCGGCAGGGCGGCCTGCAGCGCGCGGGCCGTGTCCCGGGTGAGGCCCGCGTAGGCGGCGCGGTAGGCGTCCGCGTACGCCGCGCGCTGCTCGTCGGTCACCGTCGCGTCGAAGACCTTGGCCATGTCCTGCGGGCTGACCCGGGCCAGCAGCGCCCGCGGCGCCGGTTCCACCAGGTCCAGCACCGCGCGGGCGAACTCCGTCGACGGCAGGTAGGCCGGCAGCCTCAGCCGCTGCGCCCGCCGGACGCGCTGCCACCAGCCGGAGGCCAGCGCCGTCGCCCCGACGGCCGGGACGGACGGGCGCCCGCCGGTCCGCAGGCCGCGCAGCGGCCCGTCGAGCATCTCGGCGGTGAGGTCTCTGACCGCCCCCGCCGGTGCGGCGACCGGCTCGACGGGCAGGGCCGGGTCCCGCTCGACGTTCTCGGAGGTGAGCCGGCGCAGCTCGGCCTCCAGCTGGCGGCCGCGGTAGTTGAGGAACCCCAGAACTGTCTCGTTCATCCTGGAGACCGCGACACTGAAGACCGCGAACACCAGGGCGAGCCCGATAAGCACCTGCAGGACGGCGGAGTCCGGCATGACCACCTCGTTCACCTCGGCCACCAGCGGTGACGATCTGCGCCTTTCTACCGGATCAGCACGGGGCGAGCCGATCTGGGTCGCCTGCGTGGCGGCGCCCGGCGCATCGGGTAGGGATGTGGCATGACCCGGGAGACCATGATCCGGAGAGCCCCGTGAGCGGGGACGCCCCGCGCGGGCTCGACGCCTACCGCGGCAAACGGGACGCGGCCCGCACCCCGGAACCGGTCCCCGAGGCCGACCCCGCCCGGCACCCGCGGCCCGACCCCGCTGCCCCCTCCGACCCCGCCGCCTCCGGTCCCGCCGCCGCCGTTGACTCCCAGGAAGCCGGGCCGGTCGACCACACGGGCGACGACCAGGCCGGGCGCGGCGACACGTTCGTCATCCAGGAGCACCACGCCCGCGCGTTGCACTGGGACTTCCGGCTGGAGCGGGACGGCGTGCTCGTCTCGTGGGCGGTCCCCAGGGGCCTGCCGGTCGACCGGACCGCGAACCACCTGGCCAGGCAGACGGAGGACCACCCGCTGGAGTACGCCGAGTTCGCCGGCGAGATCCCGAAGGGCGAGTACGGCGGCGGCACGGTGACGATCTGGGACCGGGGCGGCTACGAGCTGGAGAGCTGGACCGCCGACAAGATCAAGGTCACGCTGCACGGCAGCCGGGTCCAGGGCCGCTACGTGCTGTTCCGGGCCGGCGGCGGCCGGACCACAGCCCGCCAGACCACAGCCCGCCAGACCACAGCCCGCCAGACCACAGCTCGCCAGACCGGCGCCCGTGCCTACGGGCCGGACGACTGGATGGTGCGGCGGCTCGACCCGCCCGACGACCCGACCCGGGAGCCGATGCCGACCACGCTCGCGCCGATGCGGGCCGTCGCGAGCCGTGAGCTGCCGGCCGGTCCCGACTGGGCCTACGAGGTCAAGTGGGACGGCATGCGGGTGCTGGCGTTCGTCGACGGCGGACGGGTCCGGGCCCGCAGCCGTACCGGGCGCGACGTGACGGCCGCGTTCCCCGAGCTGCGCGCCGTCGGCCTGGCGCTCGGGTCGACCCAGGCCGTGCTCGACGGCGAGATCGTCGCCTTCGGCCCGGACGGCACACCCGACTTCGGCCGGCTGGCCCACCGGATGCACGTCGCCGACGCGGCCGCGGCGCGCCGGCTCGCCGGCCGGATCCCGGTCAGCTACCTCGTCTTCGACCTGCTGTTCCTCGACGGGCACCCGACGACCGCCCGGTCCTACGACGAGCGGCGGGCCCTGCTGGCCAGACTGCCGGGCCTGACGCTGTCCGAGACGCTGGCGGGCGACGGCCCCGACGTGCTGCGGGCCAGCGCCGAGGCCGGCCTGGAGGGCGTCATCGCGAAGCGGCGTTCGGCGGCGTACCTGCCCGGCCGGCGCGGCTCCGACTGGGTGAAGGTGAAGAACACTCGCACGCAGTCCGTCGTCATCGGCGGCTGGGAGCCCGGCGCTGGGAAACGCGCCGACCGGGTCGGCTCCCTGCTCGTCGGCGTCGCCGAGCGCCCCGGCCTGGGCGAGGCGCCCCCCGGCGCGCCCAGGTTCCGGTACGCCGGGCACGTGGGCACCGGCTTCTCGGACGCCACCCTCGACCTGCTCGGCCGGCTGCTGGCGCCGCTGCGGCGCGACGAGCCGCCCTTCGCCGACGTGCCGGACGCGCACGTCCGCGCCGCCGTCTGGGTCCGCCCAGAGCTGGTCGCCGAGGTCGCGTACGCCCACTGGACCGCGGACAACCGGCTGCGCCATCCGTCGTTCAAGGGGCTGCGCGACGATCTCGCCCCCGCCGAGACGGTCGTCGACGGCGACACCGAACCAACCTGACGCGCCCCGCCCACGGGCCGGGCCTGGCTCGCCTCGGCCGCTACGGAGCCGTGGGCACTCGCTGGGATGCCGTCGTGGGCCGGGCGGCCGGGGGCACCCGTTCCGGCAGCAGGCCGACGCCGACGAGGCGGGCCGGCAGGCCGCGCAGGAACGGCAGGCGGTCCATCAGACGGACGGCGGACGGCGCGCGAACCGGGACGTCCGCGCGCAGCGTCGGGCCGATGACGCCGCGGGCGGCCCACCGCTGCAGCAGCTGCGTTCCCATGGTCGGGACCATCCGCCGGCGCTGGAACCGGGCGAGCACGGGCGTCAGCTCAGCCGTGCCCGCGCCGGCGCGCAGCGGTTCGGCGAGCATCCGGGCGGCGGCCACGGCGTCCTGGACCGCGAGGTTGATGCCGACGCCGCCGACCGGCGACATCGCGTGCGCGGCGTCGCCGATCAGCAGGACGCCGGGGGAGTGCCAGCGGCGCAGCCGGTCGACCCGTACCTCCAGGAAGCTGACGTCGTCCCAGTCGGCGACGGCGCCGACCCGGCCGCGCAGCCACGGCGCCAGCTCGATGACCGTGGCCCGCAGCGCGTCGAGCCCGGCGGCGCGGATCGCCTCCCGGCCGTCCTTGGGGATCACGTACGCGGTCTGCCAGTAGTGGCCCCGGTCGATCATGATGAGCAGCCGGCCGGCGCCGATCCGGGCGGAGAGGCCCTCCGGGTCCTCCGGCCAGCGCGGCACCCGGAACCACAGCACGTCCATCGGCGCGCCGAACTCCCGCAGCGGCAGGCCACGGCCGGCCCGGACGAGCGCCTCGCGGACCGCCGAGCGACGCCCGTCGGCGGCGACGACCAGCCGGGCCCGCACCTCGATCCGCCGGCCGTCCTCGGCCCGCGCGACGACGCCGCGAGCCGGCCCGTCCGCCGCGTCGAACAGCAGGTCGGTGACCTCGTGGGAGCGCAGCAGCGTGAAGCCGGGGTACTCGCCGGCGGCGGCCGCGAGCATCTCCAGCAGGTCCCACTGCGGCAGGAAGAGCACGTACGGGTGGGCCACCCGCAGCCGGGTGAAGTCGGCGACCCGGAAGGTGCCGTCGGCGTAGGACGCGGTCAGCTCGCGGACCCGCCGGCCCGGCAGCTCGGCGACCCGGTCGGCGAGGCCCAGCGCGTCGAGCACGTCGAGCGTCGACGGGTGGACCGTGTCGCCGCGGAAGTCGCGCAGGAAGTCGGGGTGCTTCTCCAGCACCGTCACCCGCACCCCCGAGCGGGCGAGCAGCAGCCCGAGCAGCAGCCCCGCCGGCCCGGCGCCGACCACGCAGACGTCGGCGTCCCGGCCCGGCCCGGCTGTCACCGGGCTGTCCTGGTCTGCCGCGACCGGGTCCGCGCCGAGCGGGTGCCGCGTCCGCCCGTCGCGCGCACCGTCCCGCGGCCCGCCGGGTCCTCGCGTGGCGGGTCCTGGCCCGCCGGGTCGTGGCCCGCCGGGTCGTGGCGCGGCGGGTCGTGGTGCGGCGGGTCCGGTGGGACGGGGTCGGGCGGCAGGGTCGGGCTCAGCGGCACCTCAGGGTCGGGGCGACGCTGTGGGTGCGGCGTCGGCGGCTCGGTCGTGAGCCGGGTGGCGGTCCACCGCGGCCGGCGCCGCCAGCCGGACGAGAGGCTCATGGTCACGCTCTACCCGCCGTGCCGCCGACGTATCGCCCAGACCCGCCAGGTCCGCGGGCTGACCGGCTGACGCCTGCCGGACACGGGACGAGATGCCCTGGTCCGTGGCCGGATACTGCGGTTGGCCGGTGGTGCGCGTTTTCCGCCGGTCGACTGGCGGCTCCGCGTGGACCGGCGGTCTACTGGAGAGTGGACGGGTGCGAGGGGGACGTCGATGCGGCTGCTGTTGAACCTCATCTGGCTGGTGCTGTGCGGGCTGTGGATGGCGATCGGGTACGCCCTGGCCGCACTGGTGTGCTTCGTGCTGATCGTGACGATCCCGTTCGGGTTCGCCTCGCTGCGGATCGCGAACTACGCCCTCTGGCCGTTCGGCCGGACCGTGGTCGACGACCCGTCGGCCGGCGCTCCGTCCCTGATCGGCAATGTCCTCTGGCTCGTCCTCGCGGGCTGGTGGCTCGCCATCGGCCACCTGGTCACCGGCGTCGCGCTGTGTCTCACGATCATCGGGATCCCGCTGGGCCTGGCCAACTTCAAGCTGATCCCGGTCTCGCTGCTGCCGCTCGGCAAGAAGATCGTCGAGACCGCCTAGCGTTCGGGACGCTCGGCTGGCTCAGGTGCCGAGGCGCAGGACCGGGCCGGAGGCGACGAGGCTCTCCCAGTCGGCCGAGGTGATCGGCCGGGTGGTCAGCGGCTGGTCGCCGCCCGGGCGCAGGCCGTCGAGGACCAGGTCGAGGTAGCGGCGCCAGATCTCGGCCACGGCCCGGTCGGTCGCGTCGATCAGGGCACTGACGGTCCAGATGATGACGCCGACGTCGTGCGGGTTGACGTCGGCGCGGACCCGGCCACCGGCCCGCGCGTCGGCGAGGATGCCCTCGACGGCGCGGATGTACTCGTCGCGCAGCGGCCGGGCGACGGTCGTGTCCCACAGCCGGCCGGAGCGGATGCCGTCGACCGCGTGCTGCTCGGCCATCGCGCGGATGAAGGTCTCCAGCCGCTCGGCTGGCGCCGGGTGCGCCTGGGCGGCCCGCGCGGTCGTGAGCAGCCGCTCGAAGTACGGCCGGGCCAGCTCGTCGAGCAGCGCGCTCTTCGTCGGGAACCGGCGGTAGATCGTGCCGATCCCGACGCCGGCCCGGGTCGCGACCTCCTCGACCGTGAACGCGGGACCGTGCTCCCGGTACAGCTCCAGGGCGGCGGCCAGCACCCGCTCCCGGTTGCGCGCGGCGTCGCAGCGCAGCCGCTCCGCGGTGGTGGTCATGAGACGAGGGTAGGTGATCTGCCGCTCAGCTGGCTGCCGGCGCGGTGACCTGCCCGGAGGCCAGCTGCCCCGGGGCGGCGGGCTCGGCGACGATTCCCTCGGGCGCCGGACCCGACCCGGCGGACCGCGACCGGACGACCGGCACCAGGGCCGCGGCCACCGCCGCGACCACGGTCGCGACGACCAGGACGATCATGCTGGTGCTGTAGCTCGACTCCTTCGGGTACCCGCTCGGCAACGCCCCGGAGGCCAGCAGGCTGGCGACGACGCCGCTGCCGATGGAGCCGCCGATGGTGCGGATGTTGGAGTTCATACCGGTCGCCGCGCCGGTCGCCTCGATCGGCACCGCCTCGATGATCAGGTTGGCCATCGAGGAGAACGCGAGGCCGATGCCGATGCCCTGAATCGCGGTCATGACGATGAAGTTCCACGGCTGGTCGTGCGCGACGATGAGCAGCCCGAACGACGCCGCCGTCAGCGCACAGCCGGCGACCAGCGGCGGCTTGGCGCCGAACCGGCTGGTGAGCCGCCCGATGTAGAGGCTGGTGACGAGCATCGCGGCGGTGCTCGGCAGCATGTAGAGGCCCGACTGCGTGACCGAGGCGCCCAGGCCGTACCCGATGCGGCGCGGCGTCTGCATCAGCGGCGGCACCAGGATGAACGTCGCGTACATGCCGACGCCGAGCAGCAGGGCGGCGACGTTGGTCCACCACACGGCCGGGATTCGCATCATCTTCAGGTCGATCAGCGGCACCGCCGAGCGGTTCTCCACCCAGGCCCACAGCGCGAAGGTCGCCACCGCGGCGGCGAACAGGCCCAGCGTGCCCGGCGCGGTCCAGCCCCAGCTGGTTCCCTGGGACAGCCCGAGCAGCAGTGCGACCAGCCAGGCCGCCAGCGCGATGGCCGCACCGATGTTCACCGTCCCGCTCGCCCGCACCGGCGACTCCGGCACGAAGAAGACCGTCGCGACCAGTGCCAGCACCGAGACCATCAGCGGGAACCAGAACAGCCAGTGCCAGGAGAAGGCATTGATGATCGGCCCCGAGAGCACGATGCCCAGGCCGCTGCCGATGCCGAGCATCGCCGACATCAGGCCGATCGCCGCCGGAACCCGCGCGGGCGGGAACTCGTCCCGGATGATCCCGTACGACAACGGGAAGATCGCGCCGGCGAGGCCCTGGATGACCCGGGCGATGATCAGCAGGCCGATGGAGTTCGAGACCCCGGCGAGCAGCGAGCCGACGCTGAGCGCGGTGAAGACGATCAGCAGCATCAGCCGCTTGCCGAACAGGTCGCCGAGCCGGCCGAGGATCGGCGTCGCGATCGACGCGGACAGCAGGAACGCCGTCAGCAGCCAGGTGACCGTCACCTGCGAGGTGTGCACGTCGCGCTGGATCGTCGGCAGCGCCGGCAGCACCATCGACTGCAGCACCGTGTAGGCACCCGCGCCGAGCGCCAGCGTGAGGAAGATCAGCGTCGGGTTCCCGCGCCCCGGCGCGCGCACGTGGTGCTGGCTGCCCAGGGCCGTGCCAGGGCCGGTCGGACCGCTGCCGGGTTCGGCGGACATGGTGCTCCGATCGCGACGAGAAGGGGGAGGGCGCTCCCGCCGAAGCGGAATCGTGCTCCGCATATTACCGACAACCGGAACCTCCCTCCGCTTCAATGCTGTGTCCCGGCTGTGACGCTCATTCCGTTGCGCGCCGCCGCGAACGGGTGGTGGCCACGGCGTCGACCGTCCCGCCGAGGGCGGCCACGCCGGTGACGACCCCGCAGAGCAGCAGCCGGCACGGGCCGGCGGCGTCGCCGAGCTGGTGACCCAACACGGCGTCGGGCGAGACTTCCTCGACGAGGGGGACGAGGCCCGCGCGCTCCCAGGTGTAGTACGGCCGGCCGGCCGGATCGGCGGCTACCGACGGCCCTCGCGGCGGCTGCCCCGCCGGGCCCAGCAGCAGCCGGCCCAGGGCCAGTGCGAGGACGACCGCCAGCAGGACGACGACGACCGCGCTGCCTCGGCCTGTCGCCCGTGCCGCTGCGGTCACCAGCACCCCGGCGCCGAAACACGCCACGCAGGCCGGGGCCAGGCGTGGGGTGAGGCTCGGCGCGTCGAGGAACTGCAGAGCGAGGCTGACCGCCGAGGCCGCGGTCAGCAGCCCGCCGACGGCGATCAGAGTCGTTGGCCGCGCCAGGCGTCGGCCTCGCGCGAGCCCGGCCAGCAGGCCGGCGGCGAGCAGGACCAGCGGCGGGACCTGCAGGGTGGCGGCGCGCTGCCGGACGATGAGCCACTGCTCGAAGCCCAGCCAGCACACCAGGCCGCACGCCAGTCCCAGCGTCACCAGCAGGACGGTGAACAGCGAGGCCCGTGTCGCGGTCGGCCACGGCGCGGGCCCGGGGACCGGCCGACGCCCGCGGCCCCGCGGTGCCGCCGCGGCCGTCCGGGCCACGGCCGGGTCGAGCGCCGCGGGCGGGCCGGCCGGCCGGCCTGGCGCCGGGAGGCCCTTCATCGGCCGGCCCCCGCCCGGAAGCCGCCGGCGCGGCGCCGGGCCGCCCGGCCGTCAGCCTCGATGACGTCCGGGCCCGCGCCGTCGGAGCTGGCCGGCTGGCCTGGGCGCTGCGGCGGGCCAGGTGTCAGCGCCCGCGAAACGCGCGGCGGCCGAGCCGGCGCCCAGGCGCCCGCGGCGTCGGCTCCGCCGCTCAGGCCGGCGAGCAGCGTGAGGCCTCCGAAGAGCGAGATCTCCAGCCGCTCGCCGGGCACCAGCGTCACCGGCAGGCTGGCCCCGGGGATGGGATCGACGGAGGTCGAGCCGTCCGGTCGTTCGCAGCTTGTGACGCGGACTCCCGGCACGTCCTCCCTGACGGTCGCCGGCCCCACGCAGGCGCCGAAGGGATTGTCCGGCGCGCGCTGTTCGGCCAGGTTGACCAGCGCGACGGGAGCGCACCCGCCGAGGACGAGCAGCGCGCCGATCCAGACCAGCCAGCGCCGCCTGGTCGCCAGTAGCACCGCCGGGACCAGCAGGCCCAGCCCGAACGCGTTCACGCAGCCCGGAACCCAGACGGCCGGCCGGCTGCTGCGCGCGGCGTTCTCGATCGCGAACGTGAGGGTCGCGCCGCCGACCAGCACGCAGGCGACGTACACGAGTACGGCGCCTTCGACCCGCCGCCGCACGGCGAGGGCGACCAGCGCGCCCAGGACGGCGGCCACCGACAGCGCGATATTGCAGAAATAGTTGTTGATGGTCTCGGCCTCGATCAGCCGCTCCCCGTACGCCTTGTGGCCGAGCAGGCCGGCCACGACCCCGAGCAGCGCGGTCGTCGCGGTGAACAACCGGGCACGCCGCCCGGTCTCGTCCGTGGCCGAGGCCGTGCCAGGCGACGCACTGGACGCCGACCCGCTCAGCCCTGCCGGCGGTCCGGCGGCCGCGCGCAGCCTGCGCTTCCAGCGGATGTCGCGCACGATGAGCGCGTAGCTCGCGGCGGCGATCACGGCGATCGTCTCCCAGGCAGGGTCCACTGACGTCCTTTCATACGGCGGGCGGGACTCGGGCCGCGGCGCCGGCCGCGTCCTGATCGTTCGCCGCCGCGACGCGGGTCTTTACTGGCGAGTGGCGCCCGTCGGGGTCGCCGATTGTGCCAGGGAGGCTTCGCCGGTGTCCGATCTGCCACCTTTTGCGCGGTCCGCGACCGACCGGGGCCCGGCGGCGGGCGCGATCGTGGGGCCGGACCCCGCCCATGGCCCCGCTGGCGGCCCCAGGGCGGCGAGCGACCAGACGGCGGTCCGGCTGCCGTGGGGCGTCGCGCGGGGAGTCGATCTCGGCGACGTGCGGGTGTGGCGTGGGCTGCCCTATGCGGCCGCTCCCGTCGGCGCGCGGCGGTTCCAGCCCCCGGAGCCGCCGGAGCCCTGGACCGGGGAGCGGGACTGCTCGGCCTTCGGCGCGACCAGCCCGCAGCTGCGGCAGCCGGGCCTGCGCGCCCCCGCGCGCCGTGGCCGGGAACCACGCGGCAGCGAGGACTGCCTGTACCTGAACGTCTGGTCACCCGGGCCCGGTGGGCCGCCCCGGCCGGTGCTGGTCTGGATCCACGGCGGCGGCTTCGTCAGCGGCGCCGGCAGCTCGTTCGACGGCGCCAGGCTGGCCGCCCGTGGCGACGTCGTCGTCGTCACGGTCAACTACCGGCTCGGCCCCTGGGGCCACCTCGCCCTCGCCGGGCGGCCCGGCGCCGGCAACCTCGCCCTGGCCGACCAGCTCGCGGCGCTGCGCTGGGTGCGGGCCGCGGCCGGGGCGTTCGGCGGTGATCCCGGCCTGGTGACCGTGTTCGGCGAGTCCGCCGGGGCGATGTACCTCGGCGCGCTGCTGGGCGCGCCGGACGCCCGCGGGCTGTTCCACCGCGCCGTCCTGCAGAGCGGGACCGCCCATCACCTGCGGGACGAGGCCGGCAGCGAGCGGGTCCGCCGCCGCTACCTGGAGCTGCTCGACCGTCCGCCCGCGCGGGCCTCCACCGTCGAGCTGGTCCGCGCGGCGCAGGAACTGCTCGCCGAGTCGGTGCTGCCCGGCGCGGAGGTCGGGCTCGACCCGTTCGCGCCGTCCCTGGACGGCGCCGTCCTGCCGGTCGCACCGGTCGCGGCCGTCGCGGCGGGGTCGGCGCGGGACGTGCCACTGCTGGTGACCTGGTGCCACGACGAGGCCGAGCTTTTCCTGACACTCGCGCCCGACGTCCTGCCCGCCGGCCTGGCCCGGCGGGCGCTCGCCACGCTCGGCGAGGCCCGCTGGCAGGCGCTGCTCGACCTCTACACCAGGGCCGCCGCCGACCCGGCCGCCGGGCGGTCCGCGCTGCTCACCGACGCGATGTTCGCGCTGCCCGCCAGCCGGCTCGCCGACGCCGCGCACACCGGCGGCGGACGGGTCTGGACCCTGCGCTTCGACCCGGCCGCCCCCGGCCGGGCGGCCATGCACGGCGCCGACCTGCCGCTGACCTGGGGCCGGGCGGACGAGACGAGCCAGGACCCGGCCCGCCGCGCCGCCGCCCACTGGCAGGACGCCCTGGTCGCCTTCGCCCGCTCCGGCGACCCGTCGACGCGCGGGCTGCCCGCCTGGCCGCGCTACGACCCGGACCTGCGCACGACCCTGCTGCTCGGCGCCACCGCGTCGGTCGTCGAGCGCCCGGGCGGCGCGCGGCACGCCGCCTGGTCCGGTCTGCCCCTGCCGTAGCCCGCCGTTCGGGGCTTCGCTGCCGGAACGTTGCGGCATTGTGAGGCTTGGCCCAAGCCGCGCCCAAACCGGCCGGTCGGGCGAATGACCGGCGCGTCGCGGGTGTTCCCTGCGGAGTTGGCCGGCGATGACGGGAGGGGACCAGCGGTGGGCTCCAGGTATGTGATCATCGGCGCTGGCGCGGTGGGCGCGACCGTGGCGGCCCAGCTCGTCGAGGTCGGGCTGCCGGTCGTGGTGGTGGCCCGGGGCGCGAACCTGGCCGCGCTGCGGGCCGGCGGGCTGCGCTACCTGCGGCCGGACGGGACGCGCCAGGTGCCGCTGGAGGCCGTGGCCGGCCCCGAGGAGCTCGACCTGCGCGCCGGCGACGTGCTGGTCCTCGCGACGAAGGCCCAGGACACCGAGGCCGTCGTCGCCGACTGGGCGTGGCGGCCCGTCGCCGGCGCCCGGCCCGGACCCGGCGCGACACCGGGCACGCCGGCTGCCGCCGCCGAGGCGCTGCCCATCGTGCTGCTGCAGAACGGGATCGACAGCGCCCGGTCGGCCCTGCGGCGGTTCGCGGCCGTGGTCGACTGCGCGGTCGTCCTCCCGGCGTCGCACCTGCGGCCCGGGGAGGTCGTCGCGAGCGGTGCGCCGCTGGTCGGCGGGCTCGTCCTCGGCCGCGCCGACCGCCGCGCCGCCGCTCCCGTGTCCGCCGTTCCACCGGCCGAGCCCACCGGGCCGGACTCGGTCGACCTCGCCGCGGCCCAGATCGCCGCCGACCTGGCCCGGGCATCGTTCGCGACCACCGTGGTCGACGACATCGCCCGGTACAAGGCCGGCAAGCTGCTCGGCAACCTCGCGTACAACCTCGACGCCGCGGCCTCGCCCGGCCCGCTGCGGGACGCGGTGGCGACCGCCGCCGTCGAGGAGGCCCGGGCCGTGCTCGCCGCGGCCGGCCTCGAGGCCGCCGAGCCGATCGCCGCGCCCGGCCTCGACCTGACCGCCTGGAAGATCGAGGACGTCCCGGGCCACGACCGGCTGGGCAGCTCGACCTGGCAGAGCCTGGCCCGCGGCGGCTCGGTCGAGTCCGACTACCTCAACGGCGAGATCGTGCTGCTCGCCCGCCTGCACGGGCTGGCCGCCCCGGTGAACACGGCGGTCGCCCGGTGGATCGCCGGCGCGGCCCGCCGGGGCGGCGTCCCCGCCGGTCTGGGCCCGGCCGACCTGGCCGCCCTGCTCACCGCCGCCGGCCGTCCCGTCCCCTCCGTACCCGTACCCGTACCCGTACCCGTTCCCTCCGCCTCGGCCGACCGGGCTCCCGATGTGACCAGCCCGAACGTGACGAGGGCGGGCGGGACCGGCGACGAGTGGGTGGACGACGACGGGGCAGGTGGCGGCGGCGACCCGGCGCGCGCCAGTGAGGTACTCGTCGGCGCGGCGGCGCTGCGCGACGAGCTCTCCGCCGCCGGGCCGCCGCTGCTGCTCGACGTCCGCTGGGCGCTCGGCGACCCGCACGGCCGCGACCACTACCTCGGCGGCCACCTCCCCGGCGCCGTCTACGTCGACCTGGAGACCGAGCTCGCGGCCCCGGCGGCCGTTCCCGGCGGTCGCCATCCCTTGCCGGACCTCGTCACGCTGACCGCCGCCGCCCGCCGGTGGGGGCTGACAGCCGGGCGCCGGGTCGTCGTCTATGACGACAACGGCGGCCAGTCGGCCGCCCGGGCGTGGTGGCTGCTGCGCTGGGCCGGCGTCACCCAGGTGCGGCTGCTCGACGGCGCGCTGGCCGCCTGGCGCTCGGCCGGATTCCCGCTGGAACGTGGCGACGTCGTCCCGCCCGCGGGCGACGTGACCCTGCGCGGCGGCGCGCTGCCGACGATCGACGCCGACGGGGCCGCCCAGCTCGCCGTCGAGGGAACGCTGCTCGACGCCCGGGCCGGCGAGCGCTATCGCGGCGAGGTCGAGCCGGTCGACCCGAAGGCCGGCCACATCCCCGGCGCCCGCGGCGCACCGACCGCGGCCAACCTCGACGAGGCTGGCCGGTTCCTGCCACCGCGGGTGCTGCGCGCACGCTTCGCCGCCCTCGGCGTGGGCGAGGGCACCGGCGTCGTCGGCGTCTACTGCGGCTCCGGGGTCACCGCCGCCCACGAGATCGCGGCCCTCGCCGTGGCGGGTATCGACGCCGCCCTCTATCCGGGCTCCTGGTCCGAGTGGTCCGCCGACCCGACCCGCCCGGTCGCCACCGGCCCGAGCTGACCGGAGCCGGGCGGGGCCGGCCAGGCCGTCGGGCGAGGCTCGCCGTCCGAGTATCTTCGACGTGACGTAGAAGCCATGTCACGGAGAAGCAGAGCCCGGGCGTGACCGGCGGCGTCGCGGCCCGACCGCCGCGCGCCGGGGGTGCCTGGCGGCGGGTGGGAGACGCGCGATGCGTGCACCGAAAGACGGCAGCCGGCCCGGCCTCGCCCTGGGCCGGCGGGTCGGGGCCGGGCTGGCCGGCCTCGGCCTGGCGCTGGTCGCGCTGGTCGCCGCCGCTGCGCCCGCGTCCGCGCACACCCGGCTCCTGTCGAGCAGTCCGGCGGACGGCTCGACCGTCCCGACCGCGCCCGACCAGATCCGGCTGACGTTCGCGCAGCACCTGCTCGGCCTGGGCGCCGTGGCCGTCGAGGGGCCGGGTGGGAGCAACGCGGGCGTCGGGGACGCCGTCCTGGACGGGGCGATCGTCACCCAGCGGCTCGCGGAGCACCGTCCCGCCGGGGTCTACCGCCTGTCCTACCGGATCGTCTCCGCGGACGGCCACCCGGTGTCAGGGCAGGTCACGTTCACCGCGACCGGTGACGTAGGGTCCGGTTCGTCGCCTACGGCCGCGGCGGCCACACCGCCCGCGCCCGGCGCCCCGGCCAGTGGCGGGGCCGCGTTGCCCGGGACCACGTTGCCCGGCACAGGGGCGACGTCGCAGGACAAGGGCGGGTCGTCCGCCGGCCTGGCGGTGGGTATCGCCGTCGGCGTCGGCGCGCTCGTCGTCGTCAGCGGTGCGGTGATCGCCCTTCGGGCCCGCCGCGGGCAGGGGGGCACCGATGGAGCCTGACCACGCGTCGACCGTCGTGTCCACGCCGGTCGACGGCGTGCGGCCCGGCGCGGCGACGGTCGTCCCGCCGACGGCCGGGTCGGTGCCGACCACCGGCGCGCCGGACGTGCCGGACCAGGCCACGCGGCAGGAGGGCACCGCGTCGGGCCTGCCGGGCGGCGGTTCCGATGGGCGGTGGCCCGTCGTCGCCGGAGTGGTCGCGGGCGGCGTCGCGATGCTGGCGACTCTGATCATCGTCCTGGAGTTCGGTGGCGCGGCGCCGAAGCGGCTGCCGGCGGACCTGGCCGGGGCCGATCCGGGGCTGGTCACCGGGTGGGGGCTGCCGGTCAGCCGGCTGCTGTGCGACGCGGCCGGGGTCGGCACCGTCGGCGCGCTGCTGGCCGCCGCGTTCCTGTTCCCCGCGGCCGGCGGCAAGCCGGGCGCGGCGGGCCGGCGGATGCTGCGCTGGGCGTCCGTCACCGCCTGGGTCTGGTGCGTCGCGTCGCTGGCCCAGTTCGCCTTCACCGTGTCCGACCTGATCGGCAAGCCGTTGCCGGCGGCCCTCACGGCCCACGACGTCGGCAACGTGATCGACGCGGTGCCGCAGCCGCGGGCGCTGCTCATCGTCGCCGCGATCGCGTTCGCGATCGCCGTCGGCGCCGGGGTGGCCCGCAGGCTCGACACCTGTGCGTGGCTGACGGCGATCGCGCTGTTCGCGCTGCTGCCGGTCGCGATGACCGGGCACGCGCACGGTTCCGGCGGCCACGACCTCGCGACGGTCAGCGGCGGCCTGCACGTCCTGTCGGTGTCCGCCTGGGTCGGCGGGCTCGCCGCGTTGCTGCTCGGCGGTCGTTCCCTCGCCGGGCCCGAGCTGCTGACCGCCGTCCGCCGGTACAGCGCGATCGCGGGGCTGTGCCTGGTCGTCGTCACGATCAGCGGCCTCGTCAACGCCTACGTGCGGGTCGTCGCGTTCGACGCCCTGTTCGACAGCCGGTACGGCAACCTGGTGATCGCGAAGACGGTCGCGCTGGTGCTGCTCGCGGGCTGCGGCGCCGCCCACCGCCAGTTCACGATCCGCCGGCTCGCCGCCGGAACCGCCGCACCGGCGAGCCGAACCGCCCCCGGGAACGCGGCTGCTCCCGGGAACGCGGCTGCTCCCGGGAACGCGGCCGCGCCGGGGGACATGGTCGCCCTGGTGGATCGGGCCACCCTGGTCGACGCGCGCCGGCCCTTCCTGCGCCTCGGCGCCGCCGAGGTCACCCTGATGGGGGTCGCGATCGCGCTCGGCGCGGGCCTGTCTCGCACGCCGACGCCGGCCGCCGCCGACGGCGCCACCTCGGACAACCCGGTCGTCGCGATCCTCGGCTACCCGATGCCACCGGCGATCAGCATCGCCCGGATCTTCACGGAGGCCAGGCCCGACCTGCTCTTCGGCACGATCGTCGCGCTCGGTACCTGGTTCTACCTCGTCGGCGCGGTCCGGCAGCGCCGCGCGGGCGCGCCCTGGCCGATCGGCCGGACGGTGAGCTGGGTGTGCGGGATGGCCGTCATCGCGTTCGCGACGAGCAGCGGCCTGGGCCGCTACGGCCGGGTGCTGTTCAGCGTCCACATGGTCCAGCACCTGCTGTTGATGATGCTCGCGCCGATCCTGCTGAACCTGGGCGCGCCCGTGACGCTGGCGCTGCGCGCGCTGCCGACCGGCGTGACCGGGACGACCCGCAGCGCCAGGGCCTGGCTGCTGCGGATGGTGAACAGCCGCTGGCTGGCGTTCATCGGCAACCCGCTGGTCGCCTGGGCGCTGTACTCGGTGTCGCTCTACGTGCTGTACCTGACGCCGCTGTTCGGCTGGGTGCTGCGCAACCACCTCGCGCACCTGGCGATGATGGTCCACTTCCTGGTCGTCGGCTACCTGTTCTTCTGGGTCCTGATCGGCGTCGACCCGGGCCCGAAGCGGCCGAGCCACCCGGCCCGGATCATCCTGCTGTTCACGGCGTCGGCCGTGCACACGTTCTTCGGGATCATCCTGATGATGTCCGGCAGCGTGATCGGCAGCTCGTACTACTCGCTGCTGACCCGGAGCTGGGGAGCCTCACCGCTGACCGACCAGCACCTCGGCGGCGGCATGGCGTGGAGCTTCGGCGAGCTGCCCGGCGTCGCCGTCATCGCCGTGCTGGTCTTCCAGTGGGCCCGCACCGACGAACGGCGGGCCCGCGCGAAGGACGCCCGGATGGACAGCGGCGACGACGACGAGTTCGACCAGTACAACGCCTACCTCGCCAGCCTCGCCAGCCGCAGAGGCGGACCCGGCCGCTGAGTCCCTCGGCCGACCCGGGAGAACGGCCTAGCCGCGGCGCCGGCGGCGGCTGGGCGACGCCTCGATCCCCGGATGCCCCGAGACGGCCGCGCGGCGGGCCGCGACCAGCTTGGAGATGTAGAAGGCGACGGCCACCAGGACGCCGCCGTCGTCGATGTAGCCGAACGGCCCGAAGATGATCTCGGGGATGGCGTCGACGGGGGAGACCAGATAGGCGAGGGCGCCCACCGCCGCGACGACTCCGCGCAGCGGCACCCGGTACTTCACCAGCACGAACGCGCCGCTGACGACCATCGCGAGCACGACAAGACCGAGCCCGATGAGGATCACCAGTGCCACGGTGCCCAAGCTGTGATCCACGCTCGAATCCCTTCCTGCTCCACCCGACAGTCAGCGCTCGGGCCACGCGTTCCCGACGGACTTCGGTCCGCCAGGATCTCTTTCCCCCCAAACGATCCCCGACGAACATCGCGTAGCCGACACCGCGCCGCCCGGGGCCGGGAGGTCCCGCGCCGAGGCTCCTGTGGCGCAAACCCGAGTGACCGGCCGCCCCGGTCGGCGGACACTCGGGGCATGGGCAAGGTCTATGACGGGATCGACGGGCGGCTGCGGGCGTTCGTCGAGGCGCAGCCGGTGTTCTTCGTGGCGACCGCGCCGCTGAGCGGCGACGGGCGGGTGAACCTGTCGCCCAAGGGCGGGGCGGACACGTTCGCCGTGTTCGACGAGCACACGGTGGCCTATCTCGATCTCGGTGGCAGCCACGCGGAGACGATCGCGCACCTGCGGGAGAACGGCCGGATCACCCTGATGTTGTGCGCGTTCTCCGGGCCACCGAAGATCGTGCGGGTGCACGGGCACGGCGAGCCGGTGTTCCGGGACGACCCGCGGTTCCCCGAACTGCTGGCCCGGTTCCCGAATCCCGGTCAGCCGAGCGTGCGGGCCGTCGTGGTGGTGGCCGCGGAGCAGGTCAGCGACAGCTGCGGGTACAAGGTGCCGAACCTGGAATACGCCGGCGACCGCTCGACCCACGCCGAGTACTTCGGCCGCAAGAGCGACGACGAGTTCGCCGCCTACTGCGCGCGCAAGGACTTCAACGGCGAGAGCATCGACGGCCTGCCCGCCCTCCCGCTCCCATTGCCCCCGCTGCCGGTCGCCCAGCGCGGCATCTGACCAGGCTGGGCCCGCCCCGCCCCGCGCCGCGGCTGGCAAGATCGCTGTTTTCGCCCTCGCGTGGCTGTAATCGCCGCGGATTTGCGACCGTGGGAGGGCCAAAACGGCGATCATGGGACGCCTGAACGGCGGTCCCCGCCGGCGGCGGCTCTAGAAGACCAGTGGGAGGCCGGGGGCTGAGCCGGTGAGGCTGACCGGGTCCTGGAAGGTCTGGGCGAGGTCGACGCGTTCGGTGTGGTCGCTGCCGGAGGCGAGGTCGCGGGCGTGGATGGTGAGCTGGCGGCGCCGGTCGACGGCGAGGACGATCTCGACGCGGGCCGTCCGGGGGTCCGTCGCCGCGAGGCCGGTCAGCTCGAAGCGCCGGACCCGCCGGAAGGTGCCGCCGGGCACGAACCGGCCGCCGTTCTCCACGACGTGCACGGTGATCGCCCGCTGGTCGGTCGAGGCGTTCGTCACGAGGACCGACTCGCGGACCGGGACGGACTGGTTCGCGGTGATGATCTCGTGGAACCGGCCGCCGGAGATCTCGATGCCCAGCGGGTAGGAGACGTTGCTGGTGACGATCGGGAGGTCGTCCAGGTCGCGGCCGTCGATCGCGGCCGGCCGGCGTGCGCGGCCGGCCTCACGTGCGCTGTCCCGGTCGATGACCCTGGTCTCGGTCCGCCCCGTGCCCAGGTCGGTCGCGGTGACCCGCAGGGTGCCGCCGGCGTCGACGTCGAACAGGACGTCGATCCGGTGCGCGAAGGCGGGTGCGGGCGCCAGGCCGGTCACGTCGAGGCGGGCGAGCGCGAGGGCGTCGTCGCGGCCGGCCCGGTCCTCCTCGGACTCCACGACCAGCACGGTCACGGAGCGCTGGTTGTCGACGGTCGTCGTCAGGATCTGGCGGCGACGGGTGGGGATGGTGGTGTTGCGCACGATGATCGGCAGGTAGAGCCCGCCCACCTGCTCGACGCCGACCGAGGCCGGGATGACGTCGTGGAGCCGCAGGTTCTTGACCTGTCCGACGAGGCCGGCGGCCTGCAGGGCCGCGCCGGTCACCACGCCTTCGGAGATGGTCCGGTGCGGCGGCTGCCCGGCGAGTTTCTGGACGAAGGCGCCGACCGCCGGCATCCGGGCCGCGCCGCCCACCAGGATCACGTGGTCGATCTCGATGGTCCGCATCGCGCCGTCGCGTAAGACCCGCTCGAACGGATCACGGCAGCGCTCCAGGATCGACTGGGTGATCGTCTCGAGCTCGTCCCGGCCGAGCGTCAGATCCAGGTGCACGGCGTCGCCGCCGGCACCGGCCAGGTAGGGCAGGAAGACGTGCGCCGTCGTCGCGGCCGACAGGTCGATCCTGGCCGTCTCGGCCGCCTCCCGCAGCCGGGCGAGCGCC
Source organism: Pseudofrankia inefficax (assembly GCF_000166135.1). Taxonomy (NCBI): domain Bacteria; kingdom Bacillati; phylum Actinomycetota; class Actinomycetes; order Frankiales; family Frankiaceae; genus Pseudofrankia; species Pseudofrankia inefficax. Next base: position 5,797,878 of record NC_014666.1, on the reverse strand, counting down.
TTCGGGTCGCCGCTCACGTCCACGCCGTGGTCGTCCCGGATCCGCTCGACGAGATGGTCGACGAGGGCCTGGTCCCAGTTGTCGCCGCCGAGGTGGTTGTCGCCCGCGGTGGCCTTCACCTCGCACACGCCGGCGCCGATCTCCACCAGGGAGACGTCGAACGTGCCGCCGCCGAGGTCGAAGACCAGGCTGCGTTCCTCCTGGGCCCGGTGCAGGCCGTGGGCGATGGCGGTGGCGGTCGGCTCGCTGACGATCAGGGCCACCTCGATGCCGGCCATCCGCGCGGCCTCTTCCAGCGCGCGGCGCTGCACGTGGCTGAAGTAGGCCGGAACCGTCAGGACGGCGCTGCCGATCGCGCTTCCGGTGTATTCCTGCACGTCCGCGTGCAGCCGCTTCAGGAGCAGCGCCGCGATCTCCTCGGCCGAGTAGCGGGTGCCGTCGTGCTCGTGGGACCAGTCGGTGCCCAGCCTGAGCTTCACGGACCGGATCGTGTGCTCGGGGTTGGTGACAGCCTGGCGCACCGCGGCGGCGCCGATCAGGGGCGGCCCGTCCGCCGTGAAGGCGACCACGCTGGGGGTGGCCAGCGTGCCCTCGGCGTTCGGGACCAGCCGGACCCGGCCGTCCTGGAAGATGCCGACGGCCGAGTTCGTCGTGCCGAAGTCGATGCCGACCGCCGGCCCGGCCGGCGTGCTCGGGCCCTGCCCGGCCTGTTCGTTCGACGTCATGCGCCATCACCCCGCGGCCGATCTCCGGTTCTGGACGGTGCAACCGTAATCGGCCAACCACGCGATGGGACAGCGATTGTCCGGACCGTGGCGGGCGTAGCGGAGCGGTAGCGCCGCCGCACAGCTGCCGCGGCGCGAAACGGCGCAGGTCACCAGGGGTATGCCGGGCCGGCACAGCCGCTGGAAGGCCGGCCCGGAACCGATCACCCCTCGCGGGGTGGCTCGCGGACGACGAGCACCGGGCAGTGCGCGTGGTGCACGATCGCCGTGCTGACCGAGCCCAGCAGCGCCCCGACGAGACCGCCGTGCCCACGTGAGCCGACGATCAGCAGGTCGGCCTCCTTGCCGGCCTCGATCAGCACGGCCGACGCCGGCCCCTGACGGATCTCGGCGCTCACCCCGTCCGGCAGCTTCGCGCCGAACACCTCGCTGAGCGCGTGCTCGAGCGTCTGCTTGGCGCTGTCCTCCAGGGTCTGCGCGTCCAGCGGCACGGTCGGCACGTAGGGGCTGCCGACCGGCACCTGCCACGCCAGCACCACCAGCAGGTCGGCGCCGCGCAGCTCTGCCTCCCGGGCCGCCCAGCGCAGCGCCTCCACCGACCCCGCAGACCCGTCGATCCCGGCGACAATCCGCCGCGCCTCGCCGCCAGTGCTCATGGCCAATCCTCCTGGTCCGGGGGCGTCGCTGTCCCCTCAGGAACCAGCTAACCCGCGTAGCCGGTTCCGAAACCGCTACCAGCGATCCCGCGACCTCGGCCTGTTCGCCTCACGACCCATGGGCCGAACGGCCTGTGTACGGTCGGCTTGTGGGCGAAAGCAGTGCGCGGACGGTGGAACAGGCCGTCGAGGGTCCCGGCGGACCGGCCGACAGTCCCGACGGGGTGGCCGACGGGCCGGTCGGCCAGGCCGAGAGCCTTTACGTCGAGCTCGGCGGGGGCCGGTGGCTCGCGACCGCCCACACCGCCGGCCCCTGGGACCCGAGCGCCCAGCATGGCGGGCCGCCGAGCGCGCTGCTGGTACGCGCCGTCGAGCACACCGCCCCGCGGCCGGAGATGGTGATCGCCCGGTTCACCACCGAGCTGCTCGGCCCGGTCCCCGTGGGCGAGCTGACCCTGCGCTGCGAGGTCACCAGGCCGGGGCGCAGCGTCGAGCTGGTCGAGGCGGTGCTCACGGCCGGCGGCCGGGACGTCGCCCGGGGCACCGCCTGGCGGGTCCGGCGTGCCACCGGCGCCGCCGTCCCGCCGCGCCACCCGGCACCGCCTCCGTTCCCTGAGGGTCCGGCGCGGATCCCGCCGGCCGGCGTGATCCCCGGCTTCCCGAGCGCGATCGAGTGGCGGTCCGCCGGCCGGGGCCGGATGACCGTCCCCGGCCCGGCCGCGCTGTGGGGCCGGCTGCGCGTGCCGCTCGTCGCCGGCGAGGAGCTCAGCCCGGTGCAGCGGCTGCTCGCCCTGGCCGACAACGGCAACGGGATCTCCAGTGAGACGGACTTCGCGTCGACGTACTTCATCAACCCGGAGCTGACGGTGCACATCCACCGCGAGCCGGCCGGCGAGTGGATCTGCCTCGACGCCACCACCACGATCACTCCCGGTGGCGCCGGACTGGCGACCTCGGTGCTCTCGGACCGATCCGGCCCGGTCGCGATCGGCGCGCAGTCGCTACTCGTCGCGCCGCGTCCCGGGCACTGACCCACCGGCGTCGTCCCCCGGTCGCGGGACGACCTTGGACGACGTGGGCGCCTGTCGGCTCGACGCGCCGGCCCGTGGTGGGCTCGCCCGCCGGGCCGGTCCGGGACATCATCGTCCGGTGACCGACGGTGATGGCACGCGCGGGCCGGCTCGGGTTCTGGTCCCGGCGGCCGCGGTGGCGGCGCATGCCGAGCGGTACCGGGACGTCGGACGGGTGCTCGTCACCTGCCCGGACCGGCCGGGGATCGTCGCGGCCATCTCGGGCCTGCTCTTCCGGCACGGCGCGAACATCACGGAGCTGCAGCAGTACTCGACCGACCCGTTCGGCGGCACCTTCTTCCTGCGGATCGAGTTCCACCGGGAGGAGCTCGTGAGCGGCCTGGCCGCGATCGAGGACGGGCTCGCCACCATCGCCGCCGAGCCCGCGATGGGGGGCGGGATGCGCTGGCGGGTGACCACTCCGGCCGCCCGGCACCGGGTCGCGATCTTCGTGTCGAAGGCCGACCACGCGTTGCAGGAGCTGCTCTGGCGCACCCATGCGGGCGAGCTGGCGATGGACGTCCGGATGGTCGTCTCCAACCACGACGACCTGCGCTCGGCCGCGACGGACTGGGGTATCCCGTTCCACCACGTGCCGGTGACGTCGACCACCCGCGACGAGGCCGAGTCCCGGGCTCTGGCGTTGCTCGACGGCGAGGTGGACCTGGTCGTGCTCGCCCGGTACATGCAGATCCTCACGCCCCGGTTCCTCGCCGCGTACCCGGACCGGGTCATCAACATCCACCACAGCTTCCTGCCGGCCTTCGTCGGCGCCGACCCGTACGGCGCCGCGGCCAGACGCGGAGTGAAGCTCATCGGCGCGACGGCGCACTACGTGACCGCTGACCTGGACGCCGGGCCGATCATCGAGCAGGACATCGAGCGGGTGGACCATCGCCACCAGGTCGCGGATCTACGCCGGATCGGCCGTCATGTGGAGCGCGCGGTGCTCGCCCGGGCCGTCGGCTGGCATCTGGAGGACCGGGTCATCGTGCACAGCAACACGACGATCGTCTTCGCCTGAGTCGGCGCCGGCCTGTAGAAGCCGGCGGCGGGCCGTTGGGTCCCCGGTGGTCAGAAGGCGGACCGGCGCAGCCGCCAGATGCACTCCGACGGCCAGCGGCGGGCCCACTCGTTGTCGGCGCGTTGACGCCCGGTCAGGCTCGGGTCCGCCTTCGGCCGCGTCTCCAGCAGGTCCTCGACGAGCAGGCCACAGGACCGGAACAGCCGGATCCACTCGCCGTACGGGAGGTTCGCGCTGACGAGGCCGTCGGCGTCGGTGAAAAGGCGCAGATTGAAGTAGTCACGCACCAGGCCGCGGCTCGCGTGGTCCCCGCCCTGCGCGACGGTGATCTCGTAGAGCGGGCTGATGTGGCTGAACGCCAGCAGCCCACCCGGCCGCAGAATGCGCGCCGCCTCGGGAATCGCCCGGGTCGGGTCGGCAAAGGAGAAAGCTCCGTGGTCGGCGAAGACGATGTGAAAGGACCGGTCCGCGAAGGGGACCTCCTCGGCGCTCGCCTGGACGAGCGGGAAGGTCAGCCCGGTCTCCTGCTGCAGCTCACGGCTGTGGGTCAGCTGGCGCTCGGACAGGTCCAGACCCACGGCGTTCGCGCCGCGGCGAGCGAGCGCCGTCGACCACTGGCTGCCGCCGCAGCCCATCTCCAGAATGTCGAGACCGGCCACCTCGCCGAAGATGTCCAGCTCCGACTCGGGTAGTCCCCACAGGCCCCACGCCACGTCGCCGGTGAATGCCTGGCCTCGTATCCGCGGCGCGTTGAAACGCTGGTAGTCGTCGGAGATCTCGTTCCAGCGCGCCCGGTTGGTGCGTACGTAGGAAGTCACGCCGTCGCTCATCGGGAATCCTGGTCCGTTCGCTCGTCGCCATCCGGTCAGCGTTGACCGCTCGTAGCGCCGGGCCGCGGCCGTCGACGGCGCCGGACAGGTCGCCGTCACGGCGTGAGCCGGCCGGTCCGCTCGTCGGCGGTGGTCACGAGCCCGGGAGGCCCGACTCTAGGCGACCGGTTCACGCCAATCCGTCCTGGGTACCCGGGAAACGCCGCAGCCGCCCGAGTGGCGGGTCCGCGGTGCCCGGTCGTCCGGCCACCGCCTGGCTCTGGGCCCGGCCACCGCCCGTCGCCCGCCGGAGAGGGCACTGCCGCGACGTCCCGGGCCCCGCGGTGGGTCGGCGTCCGGCACGGCCGTCGTACCCCGGACCAGTCGGCGCGGGTACCCGGAGCAGGGGCTGGGCCACGCCGGCCGGGGCGGGTGCGGACCGTCACAGCAGCCGCCCGTCATACCGGGTTTGCCTGGGTGTAACGTTACGTCTCGCCTCACCGGCCGGGATCAGTCCCGGCCAACCGGGCTGGCGACATCGCAGGCGCACCGTGACATCGGGCCCCGATGAGACCGGCGAAAAGGGGATGGGGTACGGTTCTTCAGGTCCAGCAGGTGGCGGTTCACCGACGCAAGTCGGAGAGAACCGACACGGGATCTCGCTTCGAGGACACATCCGGAAATGGCTCGCCGCGGGTCGCAAGACCAGCGCGAAAGGCCATCTGGTAAGTTCTCGGACACGGCGAGAGCGGCACCAAATCCAGCCAGCGGCGGGATTTGACAGCCTCTCGCGAAGCTCCGTAAGGTGCGATCGACACAGCGGCCCGGGTAACCGGTTCCGGTAAAGTCGAAAACGCCTCGCCGGCCTCGGCCGGCAAAGTGGTAGCGTGAGTCCGGTAACAACCGGAACGCGCCGGTGAAGCACTCCGACAGAGTGTCCAGCCGGTTCATGCGTCCGCTCCTTGAGAACTCAACAGCGTGCCATAGAAGTCAGTGCCATATAACCCCGTCTGTGGGTGGCGCTGGTCTGGGCTCTCCTTTTGGGGGGTTTGGGTTGGTGTTGTCTGCAGGTGGTTTTGTAATTCCTTTGGCATATGGCGGGATTTTCTACGATCTCGTTTTTTATGTCAGGGCATCTCCCATCGGGGAGTTCAAGCATCGATGGAGAGTTTGATCCTGGCTCAGGACGAACGCTGGCGGCGTGCTTAACACATGCAAGTCGAGCGGACCTTCGGGTCAGCGGCGAACGGGTGAGTAACACGTGGGCAACCTGCCCCAGACTTTGGAATAACTCCGGGAAACCGGGGCTAATGCCGAATATTCACATCTTCGGGCATCTGGTGGTGTGGAAAGATTTATCGGTCTGGGATGGGCCCGCGGCCTATCAGCTTGTTGGTGGGGTGACGGCCTACCAAGGCGACGACGGGTAGCCGGCCTGAGAGGGCGACCGGCCACACTGGGACTGAGACACGGCCCAGACTCCTACGGGAGGCAGCAGTGGGGAATATTGCGCAATGGGCGAAAGCCTGACGCAGCGACGCCGCGTGAGGGATGACGGCCTTCGGGTTGTAAACCTCTTTCAGCAGGGACGAAGCGAAAGTGACGGTACCTGCAGAAGAAGCACCGGCCAACTACGTGCCAGCAGCCGCGGTAATACGTAGGGTGCAAGCGTTGTCCGGAATTATTGGGCGTAAAGAGCTCGTAGGCGGCTTGTCGCGTCGGCTGTGAAAACCCGGGGCTCAACCCCGGGCCTGCAGTCGATACGGGCAGGCTAGAGTCCGGTAGGGGAGACTGGAATTCCTGGTGTAGCGGTGAAATGCGCAGATATCAGGAGGAACACCGGTGGCGAAGGCGGGTCTCTGGGCCGGAACTGACGCTAAGGAGCGAAAGCGTGGGGAGCGAACAGGATTAGATACCCTGGTAGTCCACGCCGTAAACGTTGGGTGCTAGGTGTGGGGGACCTTCCACGGCCTCCGTGCCGCAGCTAACGCATTAAGCGCCCCGCCTGGGGAGTACGGCCGCAAGGCTAAAACTCAAAGGAATTGACGGGGGCCCGCACAAGCGGCGGAGCATGTGGCTTAATTCGATGCAACGCGAAGAACCTTACCAGGGCTTGACATGCGGGGAAATCCTCCAGAGATGGGGGGTCCTTCGGGGTCCCGCACAGGTGGTGCATGGCTGTCGTCAGCTCGTGTCGTGAGATGTTGGGTTAAGTCCCGCAACGAGCGCAACCCTTGTCCTATGTTGCCAGCGGTTCGGCCGGGGACTCATAGGAGACTGCCGGGGTCAACTCGGAGGAAGGTGGGGATGACGTCAAGTCATCATGCCCCTTACGTCCTGGGCTGCACACATGCTACAATGGCCGGTACAATGGGCTGCGATACCGCGAGGTGGAGCGAATCCCAAAAAGCCGGTCTCAGTTCGGATCGGGGTCTGCAACTCGACCCCGTGAAGTCGGAGTCGCTAGTAATCGCAGATCAGCATTGCTGCGGTGAATACGTTCCCGGGCCTTGTACACACCGCCCGTCACGTCATGAAAGTCGGTAACACCCGAAGCCGGTGGCCCAACCCTTGTGGAGGGAGCCGTCGAAGGTGGGACCGGCGATTAGGACGAAGTCGTAACAAGGTAGCCGTACCGGAAGGTGCGGCTGGATCACCTCCTTTCTAAGGAGCGCATGCCGTTTCCGGATGTTCATGCCGGACGGTTGCTCACTGGCGTGGAATGCTGACTTCGAGATGCTGCCTGTTCTGGGTGGCTGGTGGCTAGTACTCCTTGTTTCTGCGGTTTGCCGTGGGGGTGGGGGTGGAACGGGCCGGTCGTCTGGTGGGTGGTGTCGTGTGGTGCGCTGTTGGGTCCTGAGGGAGCGGAAGCTTCTTCGGTGGCCATGGAGCCCCCGGCCCTCTGTGAGAGAGGGTTCGGGGGCTGGCTGCGGTACGGACCGATCACTCTGTGATACCGCCCCGGTGGGGGTGGGTCTGGGTTTGGTGGTTGGGGTCGTCCGTTCTTTGAGAACTGCACAGTGGACGCGAGCATCTTTGTGGCCAAGTTAGTAAGGGCGCACGGTGGATGCCTTGGCACCAGGAGCCGATGAAGGACGTGGGAGGCTGCGATATGCCTCGGGGAGCTGTCAACCGAGCTGTGATCCGAGGATTTCCGAATGGGGGAACCCGGCAGGATGCTAAGTCCTGTCACCACCATCTGAATATATAGGGTGGTTGGAGGGAACGCGGGGAAGTGAAACATCTCATTACCCGCAGGAAGAGAAAACAACCGTGATTCCGCGAGTAGTGGTGAGCGAAAGCGGATCTAGGCTAAACCTGTGTCGTGTGATAGCCGGCAGGCGTTGCGGCATAGGGGTCGTGGGATTTTCCGGGGAAGGCTGCCGCTTTCCCAGAGAGTGATAAAACAGGTTGTTAGTCGAAGGACTTGCGAATGGTCCGCCACAGAAGGTAACAGCCCTGTAGGCGAAAACAGTCTGTCTCTCGGAATTTTTCCCAAGTAGCACCGAGCCCGTGAAATTCGGTGTGAATCTGGCGGGACCACCCGCTAAGCCTAAATACTCCCTGGTGACCGATAGCGGACTAGTACCGTGAGGGAAAGGTGAAAAGTACCCCGGGAGGGGAGTGAAATAGTACCTGAAACCGTGTGCCTACAATCCGTCGGAGCTGGGTCTTCGGGCCTGGTGACGGCGTGCCTTTTGAAGAATGAGCCTGCGAGTTTGCGGTGTGTGGCGAGGTTAACCCGTTGTGGGGTAGCCGTAGCGAAAGCGAGTCCGAATAGGGCGTTTGAGTCGCATGTCTAAGACCCGAAGCCGGGTGATCTACCCATGGCCAGGTTGAAGCGCGGGTAAGACCGTGTGGAGGACCGAACCCACCAGTGTTGAAAAACTGGGGGATGAGCTGTGGGTAGGGGTGAAAGGCCAATCAAACCCGGTGATAGCTGGTTCTCCCCGAAATGCATTTAGGTGCAGCGTCGTGTGTTTCGTGCCGGAGGTAGAGCACTGGATGGGCTAGGGGGCCGACAAGCTTACTGAACTCAGCCAAACTCCGAATGCCGGTACGTGAAGCGCGGCAGTGAGACTGCGGGCGATAAGGTTCGTAGTCGAGAGGGATACAGCCCAGATCGCCAGCTAAGGCCCCTAAGCGTACGCTAAGTGGAAAAGGATGTGGAGTCGCACAGACAACCAGGAGGTTGGCTTAGAAGCAGCCACCCTTTAAAGAGTGCGTAATAGCTCACTGGTCAAGTGATTCCGCGCCGATAATGTAGCGGGGCTCAAGCGTACCGCCGAAGCTGCGGCATTCGCACGTGTAGCCTAGCTGCCTCCTTGTGGGGTGGTTCAGGTGTGTGGATGGGTAGGGGAGCGTCGTGTGGCGTGTGAAGCGGCCGAGTGATCGAGTCGTGGATGCCACGCGAGTGAGAATGCAGGCATGAGTAGCGAATGACGGGTGAGAATCCCGTCCGCCGGATGACCAAGGGTTCCTGGGGCAGGTTCGTCCGCCCAGGGTGAGTCGGGGCCTAAGGCGAGGCCGACAGGCGTAGTCGATGGATAACGGGTTGATATTCCCGTACCGGCGCTGGTGCGCCAATGCTGAATCTTCCTGTACTAACCTCCCGCGATGGTCCTTTCGGGGATCGGAGTGGTTGGGATCTTGGGGGGTAGTAGGCAAGCGATGGGGTGACGCAGGAGGGTAGTCCATCCCGGGCGGTGGTTGTCCCGGGGTAAGCGTGTAGGACGACGTGTAGGCAAATCCGCATGTCATAGGTCTGAGACGTGATGCCGAGCCGATTGTGGCGAAGTGGATGATCCCATGCTGTCGAGAAAAGCCTCTAGCGAGTGCCAGGGCCGCCCGTACCCGAAACCGACACAGGTGGTCAGGTAGAGAATACCGAGGCGATCGAGTGAACTGTGGTTAAGGAACTCGGCAAAATGCCCCCGTAACTTCGGGAGAAGGGGGGCCACCACCGGTGAGAGAACATGCTTCTGGAGCTGGTGTGGGCCGCAGAGACCAGGGGAAAGCGACTGTTTACTAAAAACACAGCTCCGTGCGAAGCCGTAAGGCGATGTATACGGAGTGACGCCTGCCCGGTGCTGGAACGTTAAGGGGACGGGTTAGCTCTTCGGGGCGAAGCTCAGAACTTAAGCGCCAGTAAACGGCGGTGGTAACTATAACCATCCTAAGGTAGCGAAATTCCTTGTCGGGTAAGTTCCGACCTGCACGAATGGCGTAACGACTTTCCTGCTGTCTCAACCACAGACTCGGCGAAATTGCACTACGAGTAAAGATGCTCGTTACGCGCGGCAGGACGGAAAGACCCCGGGACCTTTACTGCAGCTTGATATTGGTGTTCGGTCCGGCTTGTGTAGGATAGGTGGGAGACTGTGAAGCAGCCACGCCAGTGGTTGTGGAGTCATTGTTGAAATACCACTCTGGTCGTGCTGGATGTCTAACCTAGGCCCGTGATCCGGGTCAGGGACAGTGTCAGGTGGGTAGTTTAACTGGGGCGGTTGCCTCCTAAAGAGTAACGGAGGCGCCCAAAGGTTCCCTCAGCCTGGTTGGCAATCAGGTGTCGAGTGCAAGTGCACAAGGGAGCTTGACTGTGAGACCGACGGGTCGAGCAGGTGCGAAAGCAGGGACTAGTGATCCGGCGGTGGCTTGTGGAAGCGCCGTCGCTCAACGGATAAAAGGTACCCCGGGGATAACAGGCTGATCTTGCCCAAGAGTCCATATCGACGGCAAGGTTTGGCACCTCGATGTCGGCTCGTCGCATCCTGGGGCTGGAGTAGGTCCCAAGGGTTGGGCTGTTCGCCCATTAAAGCGGTACGCGAGCTGGGTTTAGAACGTCGTGAGACAGTTCGGTCCCTATCCGCCGCGCGCGTAGGAGTCTTGAGAAGGGCTGTCCCTAGTACGAGAGGACCGGGACGGACGAACCTCTGGTGTGCCAGCTGTTCTGCCAAGAGCATGGCTGGTTGGCTACGTTCGGAAGGGATAACCGCTGAAAGCATCTAAGCGGGAAGCTCGCTTCGAGATGAGGTCTCCCACAGGGTCAACCTGGTAAGGCCCCCGAGAGATGATCGGGTTGATAGGCCAGAAGTGGAAGCACTGCGAGGTGTGGAGCTGACTGGTACTAATAGGCCGAGGGCTTGTCCTACAAAGATGCTACGCGTCCACTGTGCGGTTCCTGAGGAACGGCAGACCACCCCCAACCCCCCCACGTGTGGGGTGTGGTTGGGGTGAGGTGCCGATAACTCAACAGTTTTTCGGTGGTTTTAGCGGGGAGGGTACGCCCGGTCCCATTCCGAACCCGGAAGCTAAGTTCCCCAGCGCCGATGGTACTGCCCGGGAGACCGGGTGGGAGAGTAGGACACCGCCGAAATACCCTTCGGGAACGCCCCCACACCACCGGTGCGGGGGCGTTCCCCATTTCCACCCTCTTTTTCTTTGCGGCTCGGCACCCCGCCCGCGAAGCCTGCCAGGCCCGGCCTCGGACCCGCACGTCGCGCTTAGAGACTGCCCCGTGGAGCAAACTGCCCCGTGGAGCAAGACGCCTGGTCGGGATTCGACGGGAAGCGCCCGAAGCCCGTTCCTCGCGGCGGCTCGTCTCCATGATCGGCGTTTCGGCCCTCCGGTGGTTGTTACTGGGTTCGTTTCGTGGCCACCAGAGGGCGGAAACGCCGATCAAGCTGCACGACATCGGTGGCACGCTCGCCCGCGGGAACCATGCCGAGCTGGCCGCCGCGGTGCGGATGTAGCTCCGCTGGAGAGCGGGTCGGCGAAACAGCCCCCGCACGGCTGCCGAAACTGGCCCGTCATCGGGCTCGCCTACGGTGGCCGGCATGGGTCCCGCCAGCCTGATCCGCCCGAGCTGGCCTACTCCCGGGAACGGCGTCGACCGGCCCACGGAGCGACGCAACGACCAGGGACCAGAAGGACCCGGCGACCAGAGCCCGGGCGACACGGCGACCAGGCATCCGAACGAGGCGCGGGCGGCAGGAGACAGGCCGCGCAGCAGCCGGACGGCCCGTGACGACCCTCGGCACGCAGGGCCGTGACGTGGGGCCTTCGGAGGTCGTCATCCGTGACGTCCGGCTCGCGGTTCAGGCAGGTTCCGGTGCCGCCCGGACCGGCGGCGCGGGCGTGGCCGGCCCGCCGGTCGACCTCATCCTGCGTGACGGCCTCATCGCCGCGATCGAGCCGACCCGATACCCGGGCGACCGGTACACCCGGCCGCGGCTCGGCGGTCGCGGCACCGCCACCGATCCCAGCGATCCCGACGACGGCACCGCCAATGGCACCGCCCCCGACTCCCGCACCGGCACCACCGACGCCAACGGCCCAGCGGTGTTCGACGCGGGCGGGGCGTTCGCGTTCCCCGGGTTCGTGGACGCGCACGTCCACCTCGACAAGGCGCACATCCTCGATCGCTGTCGCGGCGGCGCCGGCCTCGCCCAGGCCGTCGCTCAGGTGCGGGCGGCCAAGCGTGGCTTCACCGTCGAGGATGTCCGCGACCGCGCGGCGCGGGTGCTGCGCCGGGCGATCGTCAACGGCACCACCCGGATGCGTTCGTACGTCGAGGTTGACCCGGACGCGGGCCTGCGCTCGTTCGAGGCGCTGGCGGCGTTGCGGGACGAGTACGCGCACGCCGTCGACCTGAGGCTGTCCGCGTTCGCGCAGGACGGTACGACCCAGGCTCCGCGGACGCTCGGCCTGCTGCGCCGTGCCCTGGAGCAGGGCGCGGACGAGGTCGGTGGCTGCCCGTACACGGACGCCGACCCGGGCGCCCACGTCCGGGCGATCTTCGATCTCGCGGTGGAGTTCGACGTGCCGGTCGACTTCCACGTCGACTTCGACCTGGACCCGTCCTGGGAGCACCTGTCGCTGGTCGTCGCCGAGACGCGGCGGCATGGCTGGGGCGGCCGGACGTCGGTCGGCCATGTCACGAAACTGTCGGCGCTCGCGCCGGCGGACCGGCTCGCGGTGGCGGGCCGCCTCGCCGACGCGGGGATCGGGCTGGTCGTGCTGCCCGCCACCGACCTGTTCCTCTCCGGCCGGGACGCCGAACGGCTCGTCCCGCGGGGTGTCGCCCCGGCGGTCGCGACCCAGGTGCCGGGCCTGGCGATGGCGGTCGCGACGAACAACGTCGTGAACCCGTTCACCCCGTTCGGCGACGCCGACCTGCTGCGGATGGCGAACCTGTACGCGATCGTCGGCCAGCTGGAGACCGACGACGACCTGCGGTCGGTCTTCGGGATGGTGAGCGCGGCGGCGGAGGCGATCGTCGGCGGCGCCCGCCGGATCGAGGTGGGAGCGTCCGCGGACGTCGTGCTGCTCGACGCCCCCGACCCGGTCACGGCGCTGCGCGAGTGCGTCCAGCCGCTCGCCGGCTGGAAGGCCGGCCGCCAGACCTTCCTCCGGCCCCGGCCGCGGCTGCTCGCGGACGGCCTCGGGCGGACATCCGAGGCGGGGTTCGGCGAGGATCTGGTCGACCAGGGCCGGCCGGGGGGAGGCAGATGAGCTCGCGTGACCTGATCGGCTACGGCCGCCGTGACCGGCCAGGTCAGGGGGTGCGGGCCGGCGGCGCGGTGGCGTGGCCGGCCGCGACGAGCCCGGCCGCGGCGGCGAGCCGGGCCGCCAGCGGACGGCACCGCCCGATCTGGGCCCGCTCGTCGACGGTGACACAGGCGTGGTCGGCGACGACCTGGCGTCCGTCGACCCAGACGTCGCGCACCGAGCGCGGCGAGGCCCCGTAGACGACCTGGCCGATCGGGTCGTGCAGCACGGCGATGTCGACGGTGTCCTGGAGCAGCACCAGGTCGGCCCGCTTGCCCGGCTCCAGGCTGCCGACGAGGTGGTCGAGGCCCAGGGCACGGGCGCCGTCGATCGTCGCCATCGCCAGCACGTCGAGGGCGTCGATGACCAGGGCGTCCCGATGGTGCACCTTCTGCAGCAGGGCCGCGGCCTTGACCGCCTGCAGCATGTCCTGGCTGTCGTTGGACGCGGCCCCGTCGGTCCCGATGCCGACCGCGAGGCCGGCGGCCCGCAGCCGAGGCACCGGGCAGACCCCGGAGCCGAGGATCATGTTCGCCACCGGGTTGTGCGCGACCGCGACCCCGTGCGCCACGAGCAGCGCGATGTCGGCCTCGGTCAGCCACACGCAGTGCCCGGCGATCAGCGGTCGTTCCAGGTAGCCGAGCCGGTGCGCGTGCTCGACGGTGCGGTGGCCCCAGCGCAGCCGGGCCATCGTCACCTCCTCGCGCACCTCGGCGAGGTGGGTGTGCACCGCCCAGCCGTGCTCCCGGCACAGCGCGACGCCCCGCTCCAGCAGCGGGTCGGACTGGCCGAGCAGGGTCCCGATGCCGTACCGGAACTGCAGCAGCGGCGCGCCGGCCGCCGCGGCGGCGAGCTCCCGCTGCTCGGCGACGACGTCCTCGATGATCTCGGCGGCCCGCTCCGGGTTCTCGGCGCCCGGTGCCATCGTGTCCTCGGCTCCGTACGACACGACGCCACGCAGGCCCGCGCGGACCAGGCCGTCGACCACACCGAGGCTCGCCCGCGAGCCGATGTTGGCGTGGCAGAACATGTCGTTGACGGTCGTGACGCCGGACAGCAGCATCTCGACGGCCCGCAGCGCCGTGCCCTCGGCCGCGTCCGCGCGGGTCAGGACAGTACCGAGCGGTCCGACGATCTCCGCCCCCCACTCGAACAGGGACAGCTCGCTGCCCATCCCGGTGGCGAGCGCCTCGGACAGATGGGTGTGGGTGCTGACCAGGCCGGGCAGCACCACGCCGGTCCCGTCCCCGTGGACCGGCACGCCGGGCCGCGCCGTGGCCAGTTCGGCGAACGGCCCGACGGCGGCGATCGCCCCGTCCCGGACGTGCACCGCCCCGTCCGCGATCACGCCGTCGAGCCGCACGCCCGGCGCGCGGTCCCGCGAACCCGGGCCGGGCAGCCCGGCCATCGTCAGCACAAAGGCACCGCGGACGAGGAACTCGCCGGCCCGGCCACGCGCCTGGCCTATCACGTCACTCATCGATGTCCCGCCCGTCGGGTGCCCTCTCGGGAACCTATCCGGCCGGGCCCGGGCCGATCAGGCGACCAGGTCGGAGAGGGCCGCGTGCTTCGCGGTCCGCAGCCGGGCGGCCTGGGAGATGGCGGCGGTCGCGAAGGCCCGGATCACGGGATGGACCCGCGGCTGGTCGGAGGCCAGCTCCGGCTGGAACAGCGTCGCCAGGAAGAACGGGTGGTCGGCCAGCTCCAGCACCCGCGCGTCGCCCGCCTCGTCCACGCCGCTGAACCGCAGCCCCGCCGCCCGCAGCCGGTCCAGATGCTCGGCCGAGACACCGTAGGAACAGTGGTAGCGCTCGACCGACCGCTCGACGCCGAAGACCCACTCGGCCAGCGAGCCGCGCTCGATCCGCACCGCCGCCTCGTGCCCCTTCAGCGAGCAGGCCAGCAGCACGACGACGTGGTCCGCCGCGTCCGGGTCGACCTCGGCGTGCCCGACGTCCGGGAGCCCGGCGACGTTGCGGGCGAACTCGACCACCGCGTGCTGGAAACCGCCGCAGGTGCCAAGGAACGGCACCCGGTTGGTGCGCGCGTGCCGGGCGGCCTCGACCGCCCCGGCCTCGTCGACGTAGGGGCTCCCGGGCAGCAGCCAGACGGCGTCGAAGCCGTCGAGCAGGCCCGGCTGGGCGGCGTCCGGGGTCGGCACCCAGTAGGCGTCGAGGACGAGGCCGTCGCGGTCGCGCAACTGGCGCAGGATCGCCGGGATCCGCCCGTGCGCGGCGACGTCGGCGGACCGGTCTCCGACGAGCGCGACCCGGGCGGTGGCGGAGACGGGCGTGGCGGCGGGGGTGAAGGGGCTGCTGGTCGAGGAGGCCATGCCCTGATGCTGGGCAGCCGGCCGGTTCAGGTCCAACGATAATCGCTGGTCCCTCGATAAGCGGCGCTGATGTCGGCGAGACTGGCCTGGTGGACCTGGTGCTGCTTCGTACCTTCACCGCGGTCGCCCGCTCCGGCTCGTTCTCGGCGGCCGCTCGGGAGCTCGGCTACACCCAGAGCGCCGTGTCCCAGCAGATCGCCGCGCTGGAGGCGTCGCTGGGCGGCGCGGCCCTGCTGACCCGGCGGCCGGTCGCCACGACCGCCGCCGGCGCGCGGCTGCTCGAGCACGCCGAGCCGCTGCTGCTGCGGGCGTCCGCCGCCCGCGCCGACGTGCTGCGCGCGGCCGGCGGCCCGCCCGACCAGTTGCGGGTCGCCGCCTGCCCGCTCGCCATGCCCCGGCTCGCGGCCGCGTTCGGCGCGGCGATGGGCTCGATGCCACGCCTCGACGTCACGATCACCGTGGCCGCCCTGGACGCGGTCGCGATCGACGTGGCGCGCGGTGCCTGCGAGCTGGGCCTGGCCGTCGGCCTCGCCACGCCCGGCGACCCGTTGCGGCTGCCGGACGTCGGCCCGCTGCGCGCGGTGGAGATCGCCGTCGACCCGGTCAGCGTCATCCTGCCGGCCGACCATCCGTTCGCCCGCCGCCCCGGCCTGCGGCTCGCCGACCTCGCCGACGCCCGCTGGCTGGACGCGCCCGCGGCGGCGGCTTCTGCGGCCGACGTCCGTCGCGCCGTCGGCGCCGAACGGCTGCCGCACTGCGCCGTCTACGCGGGCACCGACCTCGCCGGCCTCGCCGCGCTCGTCGCGGCCGGCGCCGGCCTCGTCCTGCTGCCGGCCTGGGCGGTCGCCGGCCGCGCCGACGTCGCCGCCGTCCCGGTCGCCGAGCCGCGGCTGGAGTACCGGGCCGAGGTGCTCGCCGGGGTCACCGCCGACACCGGTGCCGCGGGCCGGCTCCTCGCCACCCTGCTCGGGGCCTGACCACGGCCGGGTGCCCACGCCCGTTCGTGCCTGCGGGGACGCGGTGAACCGGCTGATCAGACGCTGGATCGGGCATCGGGCCCGCCAGGCTTCCATAGGCTCACTTGTGCCGCGTTCGCAGCCGTACGGAGAGAGGCCCACGCATGTTCGACAACCTGAAGAACCTCGGCGATCTCAAGGACAAGGCCGAGGACCTGGCCGGCGACCACGCTGACGCGATCAAGGGCGGCCTGGAGAAGGCCGGCGACCTGGTCGACGACAAGACCGGCGGCAAGTACAGCGACCACATCGACACCGGGGTCGACAAGGCCCAGGACTTCGTCGAGAAGCTGGGCGACCAGAACGACTGACCGGCCCGGTGGCCCGCCGCGCGGGGGTTTCGCCGAACCCCGCGCAGGCGCGGCCCAGCACCAACCCAGCACCAACCCAGCACCAACCCGGCCCGGCCTGGCCCAGGTTGGGCCGGCACCTGGTGCCAGCAGGCTTTCCCCGTGACGATCTGGTTCGTTACCCGAACTAATTTGGTAACGTCGGGGACATGGAGACGCCTGCGCCGGTCGAAACGCCCGCCGCGGTCGTGCCCGCCGCGGCCGTGCGCGCGCTGGTTGGCGCGGCACGGGTCCTGGAGCGGGCGTCGGGGGAGCTGAGCCTGGCGCAGTACCGGGTGCTGGCCTCCGTCGCGGCCGGCGACGAGCGAGCGTCGCGGATCGCGGCCCGGCTCGCGCTCGGCAAGCCGACCATCAGCGCCACCGTCGAGTCGCTGCGTCAACGCGGCCTGCTGACCCGCGCCGCCGTCGACGACGATCAGCGCGCCGCCGCGCTGCGGCTCACGGACGACGGCCGGGCCGTCCTCGACGCGGCCGAGCGGGCGATGCTCGACCGTCTCGGCGAGCTCGCCGCCCGGACCCCCGAACCAGCGGCCGTCCTCGACGCCCTGCGGGCACTCGACGGCGCCGTCGACGGCTACCTCGCCGACCGCGCCGCCGCTCGGGGACTCACACGGCGAGCCTGAACTGCCGAACCCGAGCCGCCGAACCCGAGCTACCGAATCCCGAGCTACGGAGTGTCGATGACCACGAACCCTGGGGACGCTCGGTACCTCGCCGCCGCCGGGCCAGCCGCCGCCCGGCCGCCGGTCACCGAACCGCCCCGGTTAGACGAGCCGGCCGCGCCGCAGGGGCCCGGCTGGATCCGGCGGCTGTGGGGCTGCCTGCTGCGGCACAAGGGCGCCGTCGCGCTGGCCCTGGTCGGGTCGGTGTTCGGCAGCGGGTCCCAGGCCTTCGTGCCGCTGGTGGCGCGCCAGATCGTCGACGGGGTGATCGTCCAGCGCAGCGCACCGCTGTGGCCATGGCTGCTGCTCCTGATCGCCGTCGCGATCACCAGCTTCGGCTTCGCCCACCTGCGGCGCTACTACGGCGGCAAGGCGGCCCTCGCCGTCCAGTACGACCTGCGCAACGCCATGCACGACCATCTGCTGACGATGGACCAGGACAACCTGAGCCGGATGCCCACCGGCCAGCTGGTCGCCCGCGCGAACTCGGACTCGGCGCTGGTCCAGGGCCTGCTGATGTTCCTGCCGCTGCTGTCCGGCAACCTGCTGATGATGCTCGGCTCGCTGATCGTCATGTTCATCCTGGCGCCCGGCCTCGCCGTCGTCGGCCTGGTCGTCGCGCCCGCGCTGGTCGCCGTCTCCTACCGGCTGCGGACCCGGGTGTTCCCGGCGAGCTGGGACGCCCAGCAGCGCGAGGGCGACGTCGCGCAGATCGTCGACGAGGACGTCAACGGCGTCCGGGTGGTGAAGGCGTTCGGCCAGGAGGAGCGGGAGCTGCGCCGGCTCGCCGCCGCGACCGGCACTCTCTACGGCTCGCGGATGCGCGCGGTCCGGATGAAGTCCCGGTACGGGCCGCTGCTGGAGGCGGTGCCGGCGCTCGCCCAGGTCGCGATCCTCGCCCTCGGCGGCTGGATGGCCGTCCGCGGCTCGATCACGATCGGCACGTTCCTCGCGTTCTCGACCTACGTCGCCCAGTTCACCTCGCCGGCCCGGCAGCTCGCCGGTGTCCTCACGATGGGCCAGCAGGCCCGGGCCAGCGTCGAACGGATCTTCCAGCTGCTGGAGCTCCCGGCCTCGATCGCCGACCGGCCGGACGCGGTGGAGCTCGGCCCGGTCCGTGGCGAGATCGTCTTCGAGAACGTCGAGTACGCCTACCCCGACGGCCCGCCGGTGCTGCGCGGCTTCGATCTGCGGATCGGCGCCGGCGAGCGGGTCGCGATCATCGGGCCGAGCGGCAGCGGCAAGTCGACGGTGGCCGCGTTCCTGGGCCGGTTCCACGACCCGGACGCGGGCCGGGTGACGCTCGACGGCCACGACCTGCGCGACGTGCGGCTCGCCTCGCTGCGCCGCCAGGTCGGGTTCGCGTTCGAGGAGAGCTTCCTGTTCTCCGACACGGTCCGCGCCAACATCGCCTACGGCCGGGCCGGCGGCGGCGTCACTCAGGAACAGGGCGTCACTCAGGAACAGGGCGTGACCCAGGAGCAGGTCGAGGCGGCGGCCCGCGCCGCCGGCGCGCACGACTTCATCGTCGGCCTCCCGCTCGGCTACGACACCGTCGTCGGCGAACGCGGCCTGTCGCTGTCCGGTGGGCAGCGCCAGCGGGTCGCGCTGGCCAGGGCGATCCTTGCCGACCCGCGGATCCTCGTGCTCGACGACGCGACCAGCGCCGTCGACGCCCGGACCGAGGCGACCATCCACGACGCCCTGCGGGACGTGCTGCCGGGGCGGACCACGGTGCTGGTCGCCCACCGGGTGTCCACCCTGCACCTGGCCGACCGGGTCGTGGTCCTCGACCAGGGCCGGGTCGTCGACCAGGGCACCCACGACGAGCTGTCCGAGCGCAGCTCCCTCTACCGCGAGCTGCTCTCCGGCCTCGACCCGGCGCTGGCCGCCCAGCTCGGCGACAGCGTCGAGGCGTTCGCGGCGATCTCCGGGACCGCCGCGATCACGACGACGGCCGACGCCTGGGACGCGGCCAAGGCCCAGCAGTCCGCCGGCCGGGCCGGCGCCGCGACCGCCGCGGGCAAACGGGCCCAGCTGCTCGCCGGCGGTGGGCTCGGCGCCGGGCTCGGTGGCGGCGCCGCCCGCGGCGCGGCCGGGGGCACCTGGCGGCTGAACCTCGCGCCGACCCCCGAACTGCTCGCCCGGGTCGACGCGCTGCCGCCGATCGGGGACGTCGCGGCCGTCGACCTCGCCACCGAGGGCGGGCCCGACCCCGACTTCAGCCTGCGCCGGCTGCTGATCCGATTCCGCCGGCCGATGCTGTTCGGCCTGCTGTTCGTCGTCGTCGACGCCGTCATCGGCCTCGCCGGGCCCACCCTCGTGAAGATCGGCGTCGACCGGGGTGTCACCGAGGGCTCGATGGCCGCGGTGTGGGTCGCCTCGGTGCTGTTCCTGGCGCTGACGCTGGTCGACTGGGCCGACCAGATCGGCGAGACGTTCGTGACCGGCCGGGCCGCGGAGCGGATCATGCTCTCGCTGCGCATCCGCGTCTTCGCCCAGCTGCAGCGGCTCTCGCTCGACTACTACGAGCGTGAGATGTCCGGCCGGATCATGACCCGGATGACGACCGACGTCGACCAGTTCGAGGCGCTCATCGAGACCGGCCTGCTGGCCGCGCTGGTCGCGCTGGTGACCTTCGTCGGCGTCGGCGTCGCGCTGGTCGTGATGAACCTGGAGCTGGGCCTGCTCACCCTGACAGTGGTGATCCCGCTCGTCATCGCGACCATCCCCTTCCGCAGCAGGGCGGCCAGGCTGTATGACCTGTCCCGGGAACGGATCGCGATCGTCAACGCGGACTTCCAGGAGTCCATCTCCGGGGTCCGCGAGGCGCAGGCGTTCGTGCACGAGGCCCGCACCACCGAACACTTCCACGGCCTCGGCCGGGCATACCTGGACTCGCGGGTCGCCGCGCAGCGCATCGTCGCGACCTACTTCCCGTTCGTCCAGTTCCTGTCGTCGGTCGCCGACGCGATCGTGCTCGGCTTCGGCTCGGCCCTCATCGCGCACGGGAACCTCACCGCCGGTGGGCTCATCGCGTTCCTGCTCTACATCGACATGTTCTTCTCGCCGATCCAGCAGCTGTCCCAGGTGTTCGACTCCTGGCAGCAGACCAGGGTGTCGGTCAGCCGGATCGCCGAGCTGATGCGGCTGCGCACGCTCACCCCGCCGGCACCCGACGCGATCGTCCCTGCCCGGCTGCGCGGCGAGCTGACCCTCGACGACGTCCGGTTCGCCTACCCGACCGGCCCGGTCTCGACGGCGTCCGCGGCCGTGGCCGCCGGGCTCGGCCAGCGCGGCTGGACCGAGGCGCGGACCCCCGGCAAGGACGCCCGGACGATGGCCGCCGCCGCGGCCGCCCGGGCGGCCCGGCCGCCGGAGGCGCTGCGCGGCGTCGACCTGCGGGTCCGCGCCGGCGAGACGGTCGCGCTGGTCGGCGAGACGGGCGCGGGCAAGTCGACGGTCATGAAGCTGCTCGCCCGGTTCTACGACCCCGACGCCGGCTCGGTCCGGGTCGACGGCCAGGACCTGCGCGGGCTCGATCTCCCGGCGTTCCGCCAGCAGCTCGGCTACGTGCCGCAGGAGGCGTTCCTGTTCACCGGCACCATCCGGGACAACATCGCCTACGGCCGGCCGGAGGCGACCGACGCCGAGGTCGAGGCGGCGGCCCGGGCCGTCGGCGCCCACGAGTTCATCGCGACCCTGTCCGGCGGCTACCTGCACGAGGTCGCCGAGCGCGGCCGGTCGCTGTCGGCCGGCCAGCGCCAGCTCATCGCCCTGGCTCGCGCGGAGCTCGTCGACCCGGCCGTCCTCCTGCTCGACGAGGCGACCTCCAACCTGGACCTCGCGACCGAGGCCCGGGTGACGGCGGCCATGCAGCGGATCTCGCGGGCCCGCACCACGATCCTGATCGCCCACCGCCTGCAGACCGCCCGCGGCGCCGACCGGATCGTCGTCCTCGACGCCGGCCGCATCGCCGAGACCGGCACCCACGCCGAGCTCCTCGCCGCCGCCGGCCGTTACGCCGCCATGTGGCGCGCGTTCGAACTCGTCACCGCGACGACGGCCACGCCGGCCGACTGACGTCGGTCAGAGTTTCTCGTCGGTCAGAGTTTCCGGGCGATCAGGCCGTACAGGGGAGCGTCGTCGTCGGCGTACTGGTCGGCTTCGGAGTCCGGGTGCCAGCGGTGCAGGAAGGTGATTCCCGGCTCGACGAGTTCCATTCCGGCCGGGACCAGCGCCGCGACCTCGTCGCGGCTGCGCATCTGGATCGATATCTGCTGTTTGCCGTAGAGGTCGACGAGGCGCTGGGTGGCGTCCGGGGTCGAACGGTCATCGGTGGCGTGGCTGATCACCAGGTAACTGCCGGTCGGCAGTTCCGCCATCAGCCGCTCGATGAGAGCGCCCGGCTGGGCCGCGTCGGGCAGGAAATGCAGAACCGCGAGCAGCGACAGCGCGACCGGGCGGGACAGATCCAGCGTGCCGCTCAGCACCGGGCTCGTCAGAATGTCGGCCGGCCGGTTCAGATCCGCGTCGAGATAGGCGGTCCGGCCCTCGGCGGAGCTGGTCAGCAGGGCGCGCGCATGCGCGAGGACAATGGGGTCGTTGTCCACGTAGACGACGCGCGACGCCGGCCGGACCGCCTGGACGACCTCGTGCAGGTTCGGGGACGTCGGGATTCCCGTGCCGATGTCGAGAAACTGGTCGATGCCCTTCCGCTCGGCGAGGAAGCGGCTGGCCCGATGCAGGAACGCCCGGTTCTGCCGAGCCGCGGTCCGGGTGTTCGGGAAAGCGGCCATGAGAAGCTCGGCGGCTTCGCGGTCCGGCGGATAGTTCGTCTTGCCGTCCAGGACGTAGTCGTATATCCGCGCGGAGTGCGCGACGTCGACGCGCAGTTCGGCCACCCGAGACCTCCGAGGGAACGCAGAATTTCCGGACCTCGCCGTGGCAGAGACCAGGTCGCTTGTCGCGCCTCTCCTGAGGTGGCCTGCCCCTGACTACCAGCCACGCCCAGTCTCAGCGGTGGGGCGACCCTACACCACTGCGCTCAAACCGGTACCCATCCCGCGACACCGCCCACGCCGCTCAACCCGCCGGCCAGATCCGACGGCGTCGGAACGTCCTGGACGACCCGGCGCTACCCACCGACGTAGGCCGTGGCGGGTCGCCGAGCTGGACGGTGGAATCCGGCGCGGCGGTGAGGTCGGCCCGCGTGCTTGATCGTCGTTTTGGCCCTCAGGTGGTCACGAAACCGCCTCGGTTACAGCCATGCGAGGGCGAAAACAACGATCTTGCCGGTCTCGGGACGAGGGCGACCTGGCGTCGACTGGCAGCCGTCCCGTCCCACGAAAGGACCCGGCCCCAGAGGCCACGGCTGGCCTGCGAGCGATCAGGGTGCGCGACGCTGGCCGGGCCGCCGCGACGGTCTGCGTTAGCTGCCCAGCGCGGCGGGGCCGAGGTCTTCCTTGACGAGGACGCCTGAGGTGCCGGCGGCGCGCATCGCCGTCGCCAGGGAGAGGACGCGGGCGACCGCGGAGGGGGCGTCGACGCCGCGGGGGTGGATGTTGGAGATGAGGTTGCGGTCGGCGTCGGTGTGGCCGGGGCGGGGGCGCCAGGCCAGGTAGGCGCTCAGGCTCTGCGCGGTGACGAGGCCGGGGCGTTCGCCGATGAGCAGGACGACCACACCGGGGTCGAGCAGCTCGCCGATCTCGTTGAGGAGCCCGACGCGGGCGTTGCGGACGGCGAAGACCTGGCCGGCGCTCCAGCCGGCCTCGCGGGCGGCGTCGAGCAGCGCGGGAAGCAGGGCCGGGACCTGGGCGTCGACGGCGGCGACGGACAGGCCGTCGCCGATGACGACCTGCAGGTCGGCGGCCGGCGGGCACCGGCGGGCCACCTCGTCACGCGCCTCGGCGGACAGGGCGCGGCCCAGATCGGGGCGGCGCAGGTAGGTGGCGCGGTCGGCGGCGGCCGAGTCGACGGCGAACAGGCCGAGGCTGTCGACCAAGGGCGCCAGCGGGCCGGTCTCCAGGTCAAGGGCGGCGTGGACCGCGTCCTGGGCCGCCGCGTGGTCGGCGCGCAGCGCGAGCTGGTCGGCCGTGCGGTAGGACGTGCCCGACCGGCCGAGGAACAGCCGCGCGGGGGTGACGGCCCGGACCCGCCGCTCCAGCGCGATCCTTGCCGGGCTGGCGGCCAGATCGCCGCTGGAACCACCGGAGCCCGTTGGCGCGCTGGTCGCGGCTGGCTGCTGCGTCGGCGTCGTCCCGCTGGCGGACTCCGGGCCGGTCACTGGCCGCTCGTCAGCGCGGCGCGCACGGACGGGGCCGAGGGGACCGCCGCGACCGCCTCGTCCAGTCCGGCCAACAGCCCGGCGGCGACGTCGGGACCGGGGTCCGCGAGGTGGCCCGCGCGCAGCAGACCGCGCTCCTCCAGCCAGGCGCCGTATTCGGGCGTGGGCGAGAGGCCGAACAGATCGCGCATTCCCGCGGCGTCGTGATAGCTGGTCGACTGGTAGCTGAGCATCACGTCGTCCGCCCCCGGAACACCCATGACGAAGTTGCAGCCGGCGGCCACGAGCAGCACCAGCAGGTCGTCGTTGGTGTTCTGGTCCGCGTCGACGTGGTTGGTGTAACAGACGTCGATCCCCATCGGCAGGCCGAGCAGCTTGCCGACGAAATGGTCCTCCAGGCCGGCCCGGGTGATCTGCCGGGCGTCGGCGAGGTACTCCGGCCCGATGAACCCGACCACCGAGTTCACCAGGAACGGCTCGTAGACGCGGGCGACGCCGTGGGCCCGGGCCTCGACGGTCAGCTGGTCGAGGCCGCCGTGCGCGTCCGCCGACAACGCCGAGCCCTGGCCGGTCTCGAAGTACATGACGTTCTCGCCGATGAACTCACCGGGCCGGGCCCGGTGATGCCCGAGCACCGCCGCGCGGCCCTCGGCCAGCATGTCCAGGCTGATGCCGAACGACCGGTTCGCGGCCTCCGTCCCGGCGATCGACTGGAACAGCAGGTCGACCGGAGCGCCCGCCGCGAGTGCCGCGAGCTGGGTGGTGATGTGCGCCAGCACGCAGGTCTGAGTCGGCAGGGACAACCGGCGGATGAGCCCCTGCAGGCCGTGCAGGACGGCGCCCACCCCGGCGACCGACTCCGTGACCGGGTTCACCCCGAGAACGGCGTCGCCGCAGCCGTAGAGAATTCCGTCGAGGGCGGAGAGAAGAATGCCCTCCACGTCGTCGGTCGGGTGGTTCGGCTGGACCCGGACGCCGAGGACTCCGGCCTCGCCCATGGTGTTGCGGCAACGCGTGATGGTCCGCAGCGGTTTCGCCCCGGTGATCAGATCCTTGTCGCTCATCAGTTTCGCGACGGCCGCGGCCATCTCCGGGGTGACCGCGTTCGCGAGCCCGCGCTCGGCCCAGAGCACCGGGAACCCGGGGGAGAGGATCAGCTCCCGGAACTCCCCGACCGTGAGGCTCGCGAGCCCCGAGCCCGTGAAGGTCGCGGCATCGTGCGACGTCAGGATCAGCTCGGTGACGGCGTCCTCGATCAGCGGGGTGGCGAGGATGTCGGCCAGCCGGACGTCCGCGAGCGCGAGCTTCGCCGCGACCCGCTCGGTGGCGGTGCTCGCCGCGAGGCCGGCGAGCTGGTCGCCGGACTTCTCCTCGTTCGCCCTCGCCAGCAGTGCCGCGAGGTCGGGAAAGACGTACCCGGTGCCCCGCACCGTCGCCCGGAACGCCACGGCCGCTCCCCTCGGTAGGTCTCCTCGTGTTGATCGTCGTTTCGGCCCTCCGATGGTCGTAGCCGGGACCGGCTGACAACCACTGGAGGGCCGAAACGGCGATCAAGCTCCGACAGTCGGCGCCACGGCCGGTCCGTCTACCAGCTTGCCGGTCCGGCCCGGCGACCGCCGCGGGATAGGGCGGGCGCCGGGCCGGCCGAACGGGCTAGGCGGTCGCCTCGCCGGTGGGCTGGGCGGGGATGGCGCCCGCGGGGGCCACGGCGGCCTCCTCGAGCGACCGTTCGTGGCTCTCCTCCATCACGATCCGGCCGATGGTCGCGTACTTGGCCGGATTCGCCAGCCGGATGCCGATCGCGACCGCCAGGCCCAGGACGAAGAAGCCGATCACGATCCACGGCGTCGCCTTGAACACCGGGCTGCCCGACGCGGCGCCGGCGGCGAACTTCAGGTTCTGGAACAGCAGGTAGACGACGTAGACCATGCCTGCCGCGCCCAGGATCGGTGGCAGCAGCGTCCGGTACCAGCGGGCCGTCTCCGGATGCATCTTGCGGACATGGAAGTAGCCGACGACGGCTATCGACGAGATCGACTGCACGATCAGGATCGCCATCGTGCCGAGGATCGCCATCAGGCCGTAGAGCTGGGTGTAGGCGACGTCCGGGGCGGAGTCGGTCGGCTTCTGCAGCCAGAAGAACAGCAGGACGATGGCCAGCGTGATCACGGACTGGACGAGCGAGGAGACGTGCGGCGAGCCGTGCTTCTTGTGCGAGGCGCCGAGCGTCTTGCCGAGCCCGTCGGACAGGCCCTCACGGCCGATCGCGTACAGGTACCGGGAGGCGGCGTTGTGGAACGCCAGGGCGCAGGCGAACGACCCGGTGCAGGTCATGACCTTGTAGACGTCCAGGAAGAAGCCGCCGAGCATGTCCTTGGTCGGCGCGTAGAACAGCGAGAACGCGTCCTTCTGGGAGACGTCGACCGCGCCGGTCCTGCCCGCGTAGGCGACCGCCATCCACGAGACGAACGTGTACAGCACACCGAGGCCGATGACGGCGATCAGGGTCGCCCGGGGGACGATCTTCTTCGGGTTCTTCGACTCCTCGCCGTAGACGGCGGTGGTTTCGAAACCGACCCACGACCAGAACGCGAAGAACAGGCCGAGGCCGGCCACCATCGTGACGTCCTTGCTGCTCGGCCCGGCCTGGAAGGCGCCGACCGGGTTGATCGAGCCGGCCATCAGGCCGTCCGGTCCGCCACCGGTGAACAGCACCCCGAAGCTCATCGCCAGCAGCAACAGGACCTCGATGCTGAGGAAGACCCCGAGGACCTTGCCGGAGATCGAGACGTTGAAGTAGCCGAGCGCCGCGGCGACGGCGACCGCGATCAGGGCGTACCAGATCCAGGAGATCGACCCGGTGTGGAACACCGTCACCATCGTCGTCTTCGCGAACGACGCGAAGATGCCGACCAGCGACGCCTCGAACACGACGTAGGCCATGGTCGCCAGGAAGCCGGACGCCATGCCGACCGCCTGGCCGAGGCCGTGGGAGATGAAGCCGTAAAACGCGCCGGTGGCGGTGATGTGCTTCGCCATCGCGACGTAGCCGACGGAGAAGATCGTCAGCACGATCGTCGCGACGAGGAACGACGCCGGTCCGTGGGTGCCGTTGCCGTAACCGACGACGATCGGCAGGTTGCCGGTCATGGCTGTGATCGGTGCGGCGTTCGCCAGCACCATGAACAGGACTCCCAGAAGGCCGACGGCCCCCGGCCTCAGCCGCTGCACCTGGGCGGTGTCGGCCGTTACCGGAGGCGCGGCCTCGCTCTGAACGCTCACCTGTGGCTACCTCCCGCTGTGCGCCGCCGCTCGGGCGGCTGGCGCGTGTTCGGGCGATCGTGGCCCCTCCGGCTACCCGGCCACAAGGTGGGGTCAGACCATTTCACATGCGGAAACAGGCCACAACGTGGCCGAAACACAAACGGTACGTACCTTTACCAGACCAGACTCGCGGCCCACGCTACGGTCGTGCCGTGGCCATCCCTGATGTTCCGAGAGACGACCTGGTCGACCGGCTGCTGGCGACGCCGAAGGCCGACGTGCTCGCGGCGAGCGAGCGTTACTGGAACCCCGGCAAGACCAGGTTCTGGACCGACGCCGGCACCCCGCTGGTGATCGGCGAGCGCGAGGGCTACCTGCTGCACGACCTCGCCGGGAACACGCTCGTCGACGTGCACCTCAACGGCGGCACCTACAACCTGGGGCATCGCAACCCGGAGCTCGTCGCGACGCTCACGGCAGCCCTCCAGCACCTCGACATCGGCAACCATCACTTCGCGGCCCTCGGCCGCGCGGCGCTGGCCGAGGAGCTGGTCACCTCGGGGCCGATCCCCGACGGCAAGGTCGTGTTCGGCGTGGGCGGCGGCGAGGCCGTCGACCTCGCCCTGAAGTCCGCCCGCTACGCCACCGGCCGCCGCAAGGTCATCTCGGCCGTCGGCGCGTTCCACGGTCACACCGGCCTCGCGGTCGCGGCCGGCAACGAGCGCTACGCCGAGCGGTTCCTGGCCACCCGGCCGGACGAGTTCCTGCGCGTCCCGTTCAACGACCTCGACGCGATGGCCGCCGCGCTGGCCGGCCACGACGTCGCCGCCGTGCTGCTGGAGACGATCCCGGCGACCTCCGGCTTCGTGATGCCCGAGCCCGGCTACCTCGCCGAGGTCGCGAAGATGTGCGCCGCCGCCGGCACCCTCTACATCGCCGACGAGGTGCAGTCCGGTCTTGGGCGCACCGGTGCGCTGTGGTGCATCACCAAGCACGGCGTCACCCCGGACATCCTGGTGACGGGCAAGGGGCTGTCCGGCGGCATCTACCCGATCTCGGCGACCATCCTCGGCCCGGCCGCCGCCGGCTGGCTGGAGGAGGACGGCTTCGCGCACATCTCGACCTGCGGCGGCTCGGATCTCGGCTGCGTGGTCGGGCTGCGCACCCTGGAGATCACCCAGCGCCCCGCCACCCTGGAGCGGGTCGACACCCTGATCACGACCTTCACCGAGGGCCTCACCCAGATCGCCAAGGACGACCCCGACTGGCTGGTCGAGATCCGCCAGGACGGCCTGGTCATCGGCCTGCGGTTCGACCACCCGCAGGGCGCCCGGTTCGTCTCCCGCCGCCTCTACGAGCACGGGGTCTGGGCGATGTTCTCCGCGCTGGACCCACGGGTGCTCCAGTACAAGCCAGGCCTGCTGGTGACCGACGAGCTGGCCGCCGACCTGCTCGACCGCACCGCCACCGCCATCCGGCTCGCCGCCGCGGACGCCCGCTCCGGTGTCGCGCTCGCCCCCGACCGCTCCGACGCGGACGCCCGGCCGGCCCCGCTGGACGGCGCCCGCCCGTGGCCGGGTGCCCGGTGACCGCGACCGGCCCGGCGGCCAGCGGCGCCGGAGCCGCCGACGTCGTGACCGGCGACCTGCGCGCGCTCGACGCGCTGCTCCCGGAGATCCTCGCGGCCTACGACCTCGGGTCCGCCGAGGTGGCGTTGCTGAACCTCTCCGAGAACGCCACCTACCGCGTCGACGACCCGGGTACCGGCCGTCGCTACGCGCTGCGGCTGAACCGGCCCGGGTACCACACGCTGGCCGAGATCGAGGGCGAGCTGGCCTGGGTCGCGGCGCTGCGTGCCGAGGGGGTCGTGCTCACCCCGCCGGTGGTCCCGAACCGCGCGGGGGAGGCCGTCACGACCCTCACGCCGCCGGGCGTCGGCGACCGGCAGGCGGTGCTGTTCGACTGGGTCGACGGCTACCCGCCCGAACCGGGGGACACCGCCGGCCTCGTCGCCGCGTTCGGCACGCTGGGCGAGATCGCCGGCCGGATGCAGCTGCACGCCCGCCGCTGGGCCCGACCGGCCGGCTTCGACCGGTTCGAGTGGGACCTGGCCGAGACCATCGGCCCGCACGCCCGCTGGGGCGACTGGCGCAGCGGCCTCGCCTGGGCGCTGGCCGGCGGTGGCGACGCGCTGCCGCCCCGCCACGGCGCGCCCGCGCCCGAGCGGGACCTGATGACCCGGGCCGCCGTCGTCGTGGAGAGCCGGGTGGCGGCCTTCGGCGCCGGCCCGGACCGCTACGGGCTGATCCACGCCGACATGCGGCTGGCGAACCTCATGGTCGATGGCGCCGGCGCCATCACCGTGATCGACTTCGATGACTGCGGCTTCGGCTGGTACCTGTACGACCTGGCCGCCGCGCTGTCGTTCATCGAGCATCACCCGGTGATGCCCGACCTCGTCGCCGCGTGGCTCGCCGCCTACCGGCGCCACGTCCCGCTCACCGCCGACGAGCTGGCCATGGTCGCGACCTTCCTCATGGCCCGACGGCTGCAGCTCACCGCCTGGCTGGGTACCCACCCGCACGCCGACGCGGTCGACGACGTCACCGGGCACGCGCGGGCGAGCCTGGAGCTCGCGGAGGCCTACCTGTCCGGGACGCTGCTGCCAGAGGGGATCGCCTAGTGTTCACGCCCATCGAGGGCCGGACCGTCGTCGTGACCGGCGGCAGCCGGGGGATCGGCAAGGGCATCGCCCGGGTGTTCGCCGCCGCCGGCGCCAACGTGGTGATCACCGGCCGGGACCCGGCCGTCGCCGAGGCCGCGGCGGCTGAGCTCGGCAAGGCCGGGGGCACCGTGTCCTACGTGGCCGGGGACGTCGCGTCGGCGGCGGACACCGGCCGGCTGGCCGAGGAGGTGCTCGGCCGGCACGGCGGCTGCGACATCGTCTGCGCGAACGCCGGGATCTTCCCCGCCGCCTCGCTCGACGCCATGACCGAGGCCGACATCGACCTCGTGCTCGGCGTCAACGTGAAGGGCGCGCTGCTCACCGTCCAGGCCTTCCTGCCGGCGCTGAAGGCCTCCGGGCACGGCCGGGTGATCCTGACATCGTCGATCACCGGTCCGTTCACCGGCTACCCGGGCTGGGCCCACTACGGCGCGTCCAAGGCCGCGATGCTCGGCTACATGCGGACCGCGGCGATCGAGCTGGCGCCGCACCGGATCACGGTCAACGCCGTGCTGCCCGGCAACATCCTCACCGAGGGGCTCAGCGAGCAGGGCGAGGACTACCTGCGCTCGACGGAGGCGGTCATCCCGATGCGCCGGCTCGGCGACGTCGAGGACATCGGCAACGCGGCCCTGTTCCTCGCCACCGACGAGGCCGCCTACATCACCGGCCAGTCGATCGTCGTCGACGGCGGGCAGATCCTGCCCGAGTCCCCGGCCGCGCTGGACGAGATCTGACGGCGCCGACGGCGGCCCCGGCCCCGGCTGTCGTCCCGCCGGGCCGTGTCGATCTCGCCGCCGATCTCGCGGATATTCCGGGTGGGCCGGCCCACGTGGACCGGCAGCCCGTCACCGTCGGTCAGACTGGACGGATGGCGCTCGACTTCGACCCGTCCGGGGCCCCGCTGGGGCCGACGGCCGCTGACGTGCGCCGACGGCTGCGCCACCTGGTGACGGACGGCGCCCATCGTCCCGGTGAACGCCTCGGCGGCGAGCGGGACCTCGCCGCGTCACTCGGCGTGAGCAGGGAGACCCTGCGCCAGGCGCTCACGTCGCTGGAGCGGGAGGGCGTCGTCCTGCGGGTCCGCGGCCGCGGCGGCGGCACGTTCGTCGCGCCGCGCAAGGTCGAGCGGGACCTGACCAGGATCGTCGGCGTCCCCGAGCTGCTGCGCACCCAGGGCTTCACCGCGGGCTCGCAGGTCGTCAGCGCGGCGCTGGAGCCGGCCGACGAGACCGTCGCGAAGGCCCTGGAGCTGGAGCCCGGCGACCCGGTCGCCCGGATCGTGCGGCTGCGGCTCGCCGACGGCGGCCCGATCTCGCTGGAGAACGCCTGCTTCCCGGCCCGCCGCTTCCCCGGGTTGTTCAACCTGCCGCTGGGGGGATCGCTCTACGAACTGTTCGCCGAGGAGTACGACATCCGCCCCGGCGAGGCGCTCGAACAGATCGAGGTGGTGCTGGCGGGTGACGAGGAGGCCGTCCTGCTGCGCTCGGCGGTGGGCGCCCCGCTGCTCGCCCTCGACCGGACCACCCGCGACCAGGACGGGCAGCCGTTCGAGCACTCCCACGACCTGTTCCGCGCCGACCGCATCCGCATCCTCGTGCGTTCCACCGGCACCACCGTCGCCACCACCCGCTGACGCCGGGCCCGCCCGGGCGGGCCCGGCGTCAGCGAGCCGGGGTCACGAGGCGGACGCGGCCGCCTCGGGCCGGACCGGCGGCTGGCCGCCGCCTCCCG
This sequence comes from Pseudofrankia inefficax, assembly GCF_000166135.1. Classification (NCBI taxonomy): domain Bacteria; kingdom Bacillati; phylum Actinomycetota; class Actinomycetes; order Frankiales; family Frankiaceae; genus Pseudofrankia; species Pseudofrankia inefficax. The sequence goes on along the minus strand of NC_014666.1, from coordinate 5,766,675 downwards.
CCGGCTGGCCTCCCTGCTGGGCGACGGCCGCGAAGTCCTTCGCCCGGATGAGCACCAGGGCGAGCACGCCACCGGCGAGCGCGAGGATGCCGGCGGTGACGAACAGGTCGTTGAGGGCGCCGGCGAAGCTGGCGTGGATCGCCTCGACCAGGTCCCCGCGCACCGCGGCGGGCGCGGTGGCGATGACCTGGCCCGCCGCCCCGGAGTGGACCGCGTCGGAGATCCGGTCGCCCTGCCCGGCGAGGCCCGGCACGCCGTCGAGACGCCGGCTGAGGTCGTGCGCCAGCACGGCGGTGAAGATCGAGCCGTAGGCCGCGACGCCGACGGCGATCCCGACCTGGCGGAACGTGGTGTTCACCCCGGAGGCCATGCCCGACCGGAACGGGTGCACGACTCCGACCGCGGTCGAGGCCAGCGGCGGGTTCACCAGGCCGGAGCCGGCCCCGGCGACGAGGAACCCCGCGATCAGGTGCGTCCAGCCGCTCCCCGCGGACAGCCCCGACATCAGCAGCAGCCCGGCGCCGACCAGGAGAAGGCCGCTGCCGATCAGCCAGCGCACCGGCAGGAAAGCCGAGGCCCGCCCCGATGCGATGGAGACGACCGTGGCCGCGCTGGACAGGATCAGAATCCGTAGGCCGGTCTGCAGCGCCGAGTAGCCCAGGTCGTCCTGCAGGTAGATCGTCAGGTAGAGCAACATCGCGTACAGCGAGCCGTTCATCGCGAACGCCGCGACCGATCCACCGAGGAAGGTGGGGATGCGCAGCAGCGACAGGTCGAACATCGGATGTGCCACCCGCGCCTCGACGACGACGAACGCCGCGAGGAACACCACGGCCAGCGCGAGGCAGATGATCACCCCGGTGTCGCTCCAGCTCGTCTCGCTGGCCCTGATCAGCCCGTAGACGAGCGAGACCAGCCCGGCGGTGAGCGTGCCGAAGCCGGGCCAGTCCGGCCGGTGCGCGTGCGGGGCCCGCGACTCGTCGACCTTCACGAGCGTGACCGCGACCGCCGCGACGCCGATCGGCAGGTTCACCCAGAAGATGCCGCGCCAGCTGATGCCGCTGGTGATGAGGCCGCCGAGGATGGGCCCGAGCGCGGTCGACACCCCGGTCACCGCGCCCCAGACGCCGAACGCGACGCCGCGCTCCCTGCCGTGGAAGTTCATCGCCAGCAGCGCCAGCGACGTCGAGAACAGGATGGCGCCGCCCACGCCCTGCGCGGCCCGCGAGGCGATCAGCATGAGCGGGCTCGTCGCCACGGCGCACAGCAGCGAGCCGGCGGTGAAGACCACAAGGCCGATCAGGAACAGCCTGCGCCGGCCGAACCGGTCGGCCAGCGACCCGGCCGTCAGCAGCAGCGCGGCCAGGGTCAGCGAGTAGGCGTCGATGACCCACTGCACGTCGCTGAAGCTGGTCTTCAGGGCTCGCTGGATGTCCGGCAGTGCCACCACGACGATCGTGATGTCCAGCAGCAACATGAACGTCGCCGCGCAGACCACCACCAGCGTCCACCACTTGCGTTCCATCGACCACTCCCCTGGGCGAGTGCCGCGGGCGTCGTCGGCGACGGGTCTCGCGGCGGTGCGCACCAGTCTGCCGACGGCCGCCGACGATTCCCCGCCCTCGGCGCGAGGATGTAGATTTCCGTCCATGGTGGTGACCCAGACGCCGGAAAGCGTCATGCCGCGCCTCGACCCTGTGGTGATGGACATCGACGACCAGCGGGTCGTACGGGCCCTGCAGGTGGCGCCGCGGGCCAGCTTCGCGCGGCTCGGGTCCGTCCTCGGCCTCCCCGAGCGGACCGTCGCCCGCCGCTACCGCGCGCTGCGCCGGGACGGCTTCCTGCGGATCTTCGCCACGGTCAACCCCAAGGTGGCCGGGCAGCACCCGTGGATGGTCCGGGTGCGGTGCCGGCCCGACAGCGCCGAGGCGCTCGCCGCCGCGCTCGCCCGCCGGGACGACGTCCGCTGGCTGTCACTGGCGGCCGCCGGGTCCGAGCTGGTCTTCTCGATGCGGTCGCTGTCGGCCGAGCAGCGCGAGACGCTGCTGACCCGCCGGCTGCCGCGCACCGCGCACGTCCTCGACATCGACGCCGCCGTGGTGCTGCACATCTTCATCGGCGACCGGTCCGACGACTGGGACGGCCTCAGCGGCTGCGTGACGGCCGAGGAGGCCGCCGCGCTCACCGCCATCTCCGAGCTGCCGGCGGCCCGCGACGTGTCCGCGCCGGTCCGCCTCGAACCGACCGACCGCGCGATCATCGCGGCGCTCGCCCGGGACGGGCGGGCGAGCTACGCCGAGCTCGCCGCCGCCGCCGGGATCACCGAGGGGCGGATCACCCGCCGGCTCGCCACGCTGCTGGCCACCAACACGGTCTTCATCGACATGGACCTGGCCCTGCGCCGGTTCGGCTACACCGCCGCCGCCCACGTCTACCTGCGGGTCACCCCGTCCGTGCTGCACGAGACCGGCAAGACGCTCGCGGCGCTTCCGGAGGTCTGTTTCGCGGCGGCCACCTCCGGGCCGCACAACCTGGTCGCCACGGTCCTGTGCCACGACCTCGCCGAGCTGTACACCTTCACCACCAGCCGGATCGGCGCGCTCGACGGCGTGCAGACGTGCGAGATCTCGCCGGTGCTGCGCAACGTCAAGCAGGCCGGCGGGCTGGCCGACGAGGACGGCCGCCTGCTCGACCCGGCCTGACCCGCTGTTCGGGCTGGGAAAGTGTTCGGGGCTGGGAGAAAAAGAGTTTCTCCCAGCCCCGAAACCGGTGGCCCCGGCGGTGGCTAGCTCAGCGGCTTGCCACACCAGAACCCGTCCGAGCTGCCGGCGGGCGGCGTCACCGGCTCGAACCTGGTCCCCGTCGCGTTGGCCTTCACGAAGTTGAAGCACGTCGTCGCGGCTGTCGGGTTGCTCAGGTCGGTGGGAGCGATCAGGCCACCGGCCGAGTAGTCGGTGACCTTGTGCAGGCCGGTGATGAAGCCCTCCCGGGTCGGGCAGGCGCCGGCGAGGTCGAGGCCCTTGAGCATCTCGTCGGTCGAGACGTAGGCCGAGAGCGCTGCCTCCGAGTTCGGGTCCTGCAACTCGGGGGAGTAGGTCGCCATCGCGCTGTGGAAGGCCGTCATCGCGGGCGACGCCTGCTCGAACGAGGCGTAGCCGACGATCACCGACATGCCGGCGAGGGCCGCGCCCCGCTGGTCGAGCAGGTCCTGCTCGTAGCCGGCGGCGCTCAGCGCGACCTTGAGCTTGACCCCGGCCGTCTTGGCCGCGGTGTAGATGTCGGCGAAGTCGGCCGGCTTCAGCACGCCGATCAGCGTGTCGGCGCCGGCGTGGCGCAGCGCGTCGACGATGTGGGCCGGGGTGGTGGCACCGGCGGGGTAGTTCTCCTGGCCGGCGACCTGCACGCCCTGACTGGTCAGGCTGGGGCCGAAGACGCCGACGAGGCCGGCCGCCGCCGGTTGCGACGGGTCGACGACGACGAGGGCCTTGGTTCCGCCGCCGGCCCGCACGTACCGGCCGAAGGTGTCGACGTTGACGTTCTGGCCGGTGAACAGCGACCCGAACGAGAAGAGGTTGCGGTGCTGGCCGGCGCCGATCGCGACCCCCGCCGCGGGGATGCCGTTGGCCTCCAGCCAGGACGCGGTCGGGCCCGCCGCGATCGACTCGACGATGAGGCCGAAGACCTTCTGGTTGTCGACGAGATCCTGCGCCGCCGTGCGGAACAGCCCGGGGTCGGACTGGTCGTCGCGCCAGACGATCTGGACCGTCCGGCCGTGCACGCCCCCGGCCGCGTTCTGCGCGTCGACGCGTGCCTGCACCGCGCTGCGGACGTCCCGGAAGCTGTCGGCGATCTGGCCTCCGGTGTCCGGGTAGATCAGACCGATCTTGATCGTGTCGCCGGACACGCCCGGTGACGGACAGCTGCCGCTGGCGGCGGTCGCCGGTTCCTGGGTCGAGCCGCAGCTGGCGAGCGCGGCCGGCAGCGTGGCGAGCACGGCCGCCGCCGTCGCGGCCGCGGCGATCCGGCCGCGTCGGCGGCCGGCGGGCGCGGTGGGGCCTCGCCCAGCGGGGTTCGGCACAGAACGTGATTCTTTCGTGATCATTGGGTTTCACGCTATCGCGCGCTGATTGCCCAGGTCTGAACGGGGGATTGCGGCTCGTTTGGTCGCTGGCGGTGCCTCGATGGGGTCGGCGAGGCCACTTTTTGCTAACGCCGTGTCACTGTTGGCCACGAATCACTCTGTATGCGCCATACATATCGCGGCGGGTGGAGTGGTTGCTGCGGTGCGCGAGGGAGACGGCCCCGCCGAGCCGGTGTCGCGGCGCCGGCCGGAGGCGGCCGGCCCGGGGGGTTCGTGAAATCGACCACTCTGGGTGACTAACCTCACGCCCGCGGGGGAGCCGGGACGGCGCCTCAGGAGGCGGTGGCGTCCGCGGTGGCCAGGTCCCAGGCTTTCGAGAGGGCCTTCTCGAAGGTCTCGCGGGGCTGCGCGCCGGACACCGCGTACCGGGACTGGACCAGGAAGTACGGGACGCCGGTGATGCCCAGCTCGGCGGCGCGCGCCTCGTCGGCGCGGACCTGGCCGGCGAACTCGTCGCCCGCCGCGACCGCGCGCAGCCGCTCGCGGTCCAGGCCGAGGACGGCCACGGCGTCGGCCAGCTCGTCCGGGTCGGCGAGGTTCGCGCCCTTGGTGAAGTAGGCGGCGAACAGCTCCTCGGCGGCCGCGGCCTGCAGGTCCTCGGTGGCCGCGCACTGCAGGACGCGGTGCGCGGCGAACGTGCTGGTCGGCTTGATCGCGTCGAAGTCCAGGGTCAGGCCGACGGCCGCGGCCATCGTGGCGACCCGCTCGTTCATCGCGACGGCCTGCTCCCTGGTGACGCCGTACTTCGCCGCGAGCAGGTCGTAGATGCCGCTCGCCGGGACGCTGGGCGCGTGCGGGTCGAGCTCGAAGCTGTGCCAGCGGACCTCGACCTCGTCGGCATGCTCGAAGGTCGCCAGGGCACCCTCGAAGGACCGCTTCCCGATATAGCAGAACGGGCAGGCGACGTCCGACCAGATGTCGATCTGCAGCATGGCTTCCTCGGTCCTCCTGCGCGGTGCGCCGCTGAAAGCAAGGCGCTACTGAAAGCGGGGCGGCTGGCCGGTGGCTTCCAGCACCGACATCCACAGGTCACCCGACGGGTCGACCTGGTTGCGGTGGCTGATCGCCAGCGGGATCGGGATGTGGATGAACCGGCGCCGCCAGCGGCCCACGACCATCTCGGTGCGACCGGCCATCGCGGCGTGCACGGCGGCGTGCGCCAGCCGGATGCAGTAGACGCTGTCGTACGGGTTGGCCGGCACGCTGCGGATGACGTAGCTCGGGTCGATGTACTTCAGGTTGATCTCGACGCCGGCGCTGGTGAAGTAGTCGACGATCCGGCCGCTGAGGAACTGGCCCACGTCCGACAGCCGCCGGTTGCCTGAGGCGTCGGTGCCGGTCCCGAGGCCGTTGCTCTGCGCGTCGAAGAGCTCCTGGCCGGCGCCTTCGGCGGCGACCACCACCGCGTGGCCGGTCTCCTCGATCCGGCGGCGCAGGTAGCGCAGCAGCCCGTTCTCGCCGTCGAGCGTGAAGGGCACCTCGGGAATGAGCACCACGTCGGCGTCTGACTTGGCCAGCGAGGCATAGCAGGCGATGAAGCCGGAATGCCGTCCCATCAGCCGGACGAGCCCGAGCCCGCCGGGCGCGGACGTCGCCTCCGCGTGCGCGGCGGCGATCGACTCGCTCGCCTTCGCGAACGCGGTCTGGAAGCCGAAGCTCTGGTCGATGAACGGAATGTCGTTGTCGATCGTCTTCGGTATCCCGACGACGGCGATCTTCTCGCCCCGCTCGGTGGCGACCCGGGCGATCTCGCCGGCGCCGCGCAGCGTCCCGTCGCCGCCGATGACGAAAAGAATGCTGATGTTCATGCGGGACAGGCAGTCGACGATCTCCTCCGGGTCCTGCTGGCCCCGGGACGTGCCGAGAATCGTGCCGCCGTCCTCGCCGATCGTCGCGACCCGCTCCGCCGTCAGGTCGACGACGTCGTGGCCGTAGCGCGCGATGAATCCCTGATAGCCGTTGCGGAAGCCGAAGATGCGGGTCACGCCGTAGTGCGTGGTGAGCTCGGTCACCAGGCCCCGGATGACGTTGTTCAGCCCGGGGCACAGGCCGCCGCAGGTGACGATGCCGACCCTGGTCTTCGCCGGGTCGAAGTAGATCTTCCGGCGCGGGCCGGCCGCCTCGAAGCTGGGCAGCTCGGCCAGCGGGACGTTGCGCGACGAGACCATCGCCAGCGTGTCGTCGAGCAGGACCTTGTCGGCCTCGTCGATGTAGTGCTCGGTGGTCGGCCGCTCGCCCAACAGGGGCAGCAGGGGCGAGGTCACCCGACTGGGCCCGAGGCTACGGACCGCCAGCGTCGAATGATCGACGATCAGTGGTTCGCCCAGCGTAGCCACCGTGCCCTGATCCTCTCCCTGCCTGCGAGGTTCCTGCCTGCGTAGAGTCCCGAAGATCCTGCCCTTCCAGGACTTTCTGCGAGCCTACAGGCGCCGAAGGGCGACGCCGGGCCGTGCTCGGCTCAGCGCAGCCCGGAGCGGACGAAGGCGTCGATGACCTGGCGCTGCAGCACGACGTACAGCGCGAAGATCGGCAGACAGGCCAGCCCGGAGGCGGCCATGATGGCGCCCCAGTCGTTGCCCTCCTGGGTGAGGTAGCCGCGGATGCCGAGCTGGATCACCGAGTTCGCCCGCTGCAGCACCAGCGCCGGCCAGAAGTACTCGTTCCAGGCGCTGATGAACAGCAGGATCGCCAGCGACGCGAGCACCGGGCGCAGGTTCGGCACGACGACCGTCCACAGCGTCGACCAGGAGCGCCGGCCGTCGATCTTCGCCGCGTCCAGCAGCTCCCGGGGGAAGGCCTGCATGTGCTGGCGCAGCATGAGCACGGCCAGCGCCGAGCACAACGTCGGGACGACCACGCCGGCCAGGCTGTTGAGCAGGCCCAGCTTGTTGAGCACCAGGTAGTTGGAGATCATCGTGACCTGGAACGGGACGAGCCAGGTGACGACGAACAGCAGGAACAGCACGTTCTTGCCGCGGAAGTCCCAGGCCGCGAACGCGTAGGCGGCGAGCAGACAGACCAGCAGCTGCCCGACCGTCGACGCCGCCGCGATCACGAGGGTGTTGGCGAGCAGCACCGGGACGTCCAGCGAGTGCAGGACGTAGTGGTAGTTGCGCAGCGACAGCGGCCACGGCAGCGGGTTCTGGCTGAGGATGTCGCCGGGCCGGCGCAGCGACCCGGCGTACATCCAGTAGATCGGGACGATGCTGAGCAGGCTCAGCACGACCATCACCGCGTGCCGCCCGGCCGCGCCGGCCCAGGCCAGCCGCGCCTTCGGCGGCCCGGCGAGGGCGGCCCCGGCCGTCTGGACGCTCATCTGGTGCTCCTTAGTTGTCGTGGAAGCTGAACCGGTCGGCGAGCGCGACGAGCGCGGCCGCGATGAGCCCGAACACCAGGAAGAAGACGATCCCGGCCGCGGACGCGAGACCGGCGTCGAAGTTGCGGAAGCCGAGCTCCCAGAGCAGGTAGTAGACGTTCGACGAGCTGTCGCCCGGACCACCCTGGGTGAGCGAGTCCAGCAGCGGGAAGGTCCACTGCCCGGACAGCAACACCGTCATCAGCACCAGGAACAGCAGGGTCGAGCGCAGCAGCGGCAGCGTCACCCAGCGCAGGATCTGCCAGCCGGTGGCACCGTCGATCGCGGCGGCCTCGCCGTAGTCGGCGCTGATGCCGGTCAGGCCGGCCGAGACGACGAGCGTCGCGAAGCCGCACATCGACCACGCGGTGATCGCCAGGATCGCCGGCAGCGCCGTCCCCTCGGTGCGCAGCCAGTTGTGCGGGGCGACGCCGAACCAGCCGAGCGCCTGGTTCGACAGGCCGGTCGGGTCGAGCAGCCAGTTCCACACGGCGGCGGCCGCGACCGGCGCCACCAGCATCGGCAGGAAGACGATCGCCCGGTACACGTTGCGGCTGCGGCCGCCGAGCCGGCGGGTGACCAGCGCGATGACCGTCGGCAGCGCCACCGAGAACGGCAGCAGGCCGAGGATGTAGTAGACGGTGTTCAGCGTCGCCCGGCGCAGGCCCGGCTGGGTGAAGACCTCGGCGTACTTGTGGAACCCGACGTACGTCATCGGCGACGTCGGCAGCAGGTTCCAGTCGTAGAAGGACAGCTGCACCGCCTCGACCAGCGGCTTGTACGTCCACAGCACCAGGCAGGCGACGGCCGGCAGCAGGTAGAGATAGGGCGGGGCCGCTGCGAGCAGCCGCCGGGCGAGCGCGGGCCGGGCCGCCACCGGCTGGGAGACAGCGGTGACGGTCCGGCCCGCGCCGGTGAGCGCCGCCGGGGCGGCGAGCTCGACGAACATCGGGTGCCTACGCCTTCGTGAGCTTGTCGAGGTCCTCGTGGGTCAGCTCGGCGTCGGGGTCGAGCTCGTCGGCGTACTTCGCCAGCATGTCGGGGGTCAGCTCGTAGATGGAGTCGCCGACCGTCGTCGGGATGACGGTGGCGACGGCCTGGCCGGCGTAGACGTCGATCCGGGTGAACACGCCCCCGGTGACGCCCGCGTAGCCGCCGGCCGGGCCGAGCGCGCGGGCCGCGTAGGCGGTCGCCCCCGCGACCCAGACCGGCACGCCGCCGAGGATCCCGACCGAGCCGTGGTGCGCGTGGCCGGCGAGCACGATCCGCACGTCGGTGCCGGCGATCACCTGGCCGAGGCGCTCCGGCGCCTCCAGGACCATGGTGTTGAGCATGCCGATCGGCGAGGGCACCGGCGGGTGGTGCAGCGCGAGGATCGTGCCGGCCGGCGCGGGGGTGGCGAGCTCGGCGGCCAGCCAGGCCAGCTGCTCGTCGGACAGCACGCCGAGGACCTCGCCGGGCTCGGTCGAGTCGAGCGCGATGATCCGCAGGTCGCCGGACCAGAACACGTAGTCGTAGGGCTCGGTCGTCGGCTCGGCGCCGAGCAGGCCCTCCCGGAACGGGCCGCGGCTGTCGTGGTTGCCCATCATGTACAGCACCGGCAGGCCGAGCGCGCCGGCCCGCTGCTCCACGTAGGCGCGCAGCCGCCGGTAGGAGGCCAGGTCGCCGGCGTCGGCGAGGTCACCGGACAGCACCAGCGCGGCCACGTCGATGCCGGACTGCTCGATCTGGTCGAACGCGGCAGCGACGTTGGCGAGGGTGTCGAGCGTGCCGTGGTACAGCTCGCCCTCGGGCACGATGTGGGTGTCGGAGAGCTGGATGACGGTGTGCGTCGGGGTCGGGGGGTCGGTCAGAAAGCGCACGGAGAGCTCCCGGTGGTGGTCGGTCGGGGTCGTCAGGCTGGGTCGTGGTCGAGCGGGGTGTCGGTCGCGGCGTCGCCGTCGGTCGTGGCCGGACTGTCGGTCACCAGCAGGGCCTCGGCCAGCGCGTCGAGCGCCTCGTCGGTGGCGCCGTGGGCGAGCAGGTAGCCACGGGCCGAGCCGTGGCTGGCCCGGACCCGCGCGAGCGCCGTCAGGATCAGCTCCGGCGGGGAGCTCATCAGGTCGCTGGGCAGGTTGTCCGGGTCGCCGCCGGCAGCCGACGCCGAGAGCCGGCGGATCGCGGCCTGCGCCTCGTCGCCGAGCAGCTCGGCCGTCAGCGCGTAGTCGCGGGCGATGACCTCGTCCGGGACGCCGAGCAGGTCAAGCACCAGCATGATCGTCAGCCCGGTCCGGTCCTTCCCGGCCGAGCAGTGCACGATCGCGGGCAGGGCGCCGGGCTCGGCGAGCGCGAGCACCGCGGCGGTCAGCCGGTCGCCCTTGCCGTCGAGGATGAAGTCGTAGATCGACGCCAGCGTCATCCCGGCCCCGGCCGCCTGGGCCGTGCGCGCGCCCTCGGCCGCCGCGGCGCCGGACCCGGGAGCGTTGTCGCCGGCGGCGGGAGCGTCGCCGGAGGTCGCCGGGACGACGGTCGGCAGGCTGGACGTGCCGGTGCCGTCGGAGAAGATCGGGATCCACCTGGTGGTGATCGGCAGCCGGCCGAGCGCGTCCGGCTCGTGCGCGGCCTCCTGCGCCTCGCGCAGGTCGACGACGGTGCGCACCCCGAGCTGCGCGAACACCGCGCGGGCCTGGTCGCCGAGGCCGTGCATCGCCGCCGAGCGCAGCAGGGTGCGGCGCCGGACCCGGCGGCCGTCGGCGGCCCGGTAGTCGCCCACGTCCCGCAGGTTGAGCGAGCCGGCCAGCCGCAGCACGCGGTCGGCGTCGGCGGCACTGTCGAGGCCGGCCGTGCCGAGGCCGGGAGTGTCTTCCAGGTCGAGTGTCATGGTCCTCAGGGTTTCAAGTCCTGGCGGCGCGCGCTGCCGCACGGTCGACAAGCGCGCGCCGCACGTCGGACGATCTGGGTCAGGAGGCGGGCAACAGCTTGTCGCCCTGCCTGGCGGCGTCGGCGAGCGTCGTCTTCGGGTCCTTGCCCTGGTAGATGGCGCTCTCGGCCGCGGACATCATCAGGTCGGTGATCTGCTGGTAGCCGTTGCCGGGGAACGAGACCCACGGCTTCAGCCGGGTCAGCTGGTCGAGGTTCGGCTTGATCAGCGGGTGCTGGTCCGCCCACGGCTTCAGGTAGGCGGGGTCGTCGACCAGGCTGGTCCGCAGCGGCAGGTAGCCGATCTTCGAGGAGATCTCGGTGTACGCGTGGTCGCTGGTCAGGAACTTGATCAGGTCCCAGCCGGCGCGCTGTTTGGCCGGGTCGTTGGAGAAGATCGACAGGCCGGAGCCGGAGTTGGTCGGGACGGCGGGGGCGGTGCCGAAGCCCGGCTCGGCGGCGGCGGTCAGGTCCCAGTGGCCCGCCTGCGCGCCGGCGATGAAGGCGCCCTGCAGGGCCGAGGTCTCCAGCATCATGCCGAGGTCACCCTTGGTGAAGGCGTCCATGGCCTGGGCCTGGGAGAAGTTCGGGGTCGCGCCGGACTTGTACAGGTCCGCGGCCATCGAGACGGCACCGACGGCGGCGGGCTGGTCGAAGGTCAGCGACTTGCGGTCGGCGGAGATGACCTGGCCGCCGTTGGAGCGCACCAGGCTCTGGAAGCACCAGTCGCCGGCGCCCTTCGTGGTGCAGTCCAGGTAGACGCCGTCCTTGCCGGCCTTCTGCTTGATCGCCAGGGCGTCGGTCCTGACCTCGTCCCAGGTGGTCGGCGGCTTCGTCGGGTCGAGCCCGGCGGCCTTGAACAGCGAGGCGTTGATCCACAGCACCGGCGTGGAGAACACGTACGGCATCGTGTAGGTGTGCCCGTTCAGGTCGCCCAGGGTGGTGGCCGCCGGGGCGAACGGGTGGGTGCCGGCGAAGTTGGCCTTGACGGCGTCGGTGCCGACGAGGCTGTCCAGCGGCTTCGCGGCCAGCGCCGTCGCGGCGAAGTCGAGCGCGTTGAAGGTGATCTGGGCGACGTCCGGCGGGTTGCCGGCCAGGGCCTCGGTCTTGATGCTGCCGACGAAGTCACCGGCGGTCGCGCTCGTCGGCGGCTGGGCCTTGACGGTGATGTTCGGGTACTGCTTCTCGAAGTCCGCGATGAGGCCCTCGATGACCGGCTTCCAGGTGCCGGTGTTCGCCAGGTTGTAGCTCTCGAACGTGATCGAGACCTTCTGGTCGGCCGTCAGCTCGGGAATGGTGGCGCCGGCGCGGGAGGTCGCGCCGGCGGCGGTGCCGGTCGTGGTCGTGCCGCCGGTGGCGCAGGCGGCCGCGAGACAGGACAGCAGCGCGAGGCCGGCGGCCGCGCGGGCGAGGCGTGGACGTGCCACGTCAGGGCTCCTTTGTGTTCGCGAGACGAGGTTGTGTTCGCGAGACGAGGTGTTCGCGAGACGGCGTGTCCGCGAGAGCGGGATCCGCGTGCCCGCCATGGGGCGGGCACGCCTCAGAACGGCGTCGCCCGGGTGTGGGCGGCCGTGGGGTGGCGTGCTCGGGTACCGGGCGGTCAGGCGGGGGAGACGGTCAGGCGGGGGAGGCTGTGAGCTCGACCGGGCGGGACGGGCTCGGGATCGCGGCGCCGGGCGTCCAGGCGAGCCGGCGCCCGGACTCCCGGCCGAAGAGGTGGACGTGCTCGGGCGTCGTGGTCAGGGTGACCGGAGTGCCGATGGCCAGGCCGAGCGGGCGCGGCCCGCGCACGGCGACGGCTGCCGGCCGACCGGTCCCGGGGTCGGCGGTGCCGAGCGACACCCAGCCGACCTCCTCGCTGCCGAGGTTCTCCAGGCCGGTCACGGTCCCGGTGAGCCGGGCCTCGCCGGGCCCGGCCGGGGCGCCGGCCGGGACCACCCGCAGGTGCTCCGGCCGGAGGCCGAGGGTGAGCTCGACCGGGTCGGTCGTCCCGGGCCACAGCGGGAGGTCGGCGCCGTCGGCGGTGACGACGATCCGCCCGTCCCGGGTGCTGGCCCGCGCGGGCAGCAGGTTCATCGGGGGCGAGCCGAGGAAGCCGGCGACGAACACCGACGCGGGGGTGTCGTAGACCTCGGTCGGCGTGCCGACCTGCTCCAGGCGGCCCCGGTCGAGCAGCGCGACCCTGGTCGCCATCGTCATGGCCTCGATCTGGTCGTGGGTGACGTAGATGAAGGTGGAGCCCAGCCGGCGGTGCAGGGCGGTGAGCTCGGTGCGGGTGGCCGTGCGCAGCTTCGCGTCGAGGTTGGACAGCGGCTCGTCCATCAGGAAGGCCCGGGGGTCGCGGACCAGCGCGCGGCCCAGCGCGACCCGCTGGCGCTGCCCGCCGGACAGCTCGCGCGGCCGGCGGGCGAGCAGCCCGTCGAGCTCGAGCTGGGTGGCGACCTCGCGGACCCGGCGGGCGATCTCGGCCTTCGGCCGGCGCGCGGCCCGCAGCGGGAAGCCGATGTTGCGCTCGACGGACAGGTGCGGGTACAGGGCGTAGCTCTGGAAGACCATCGCCACGTCGCGGTCGCGGGGCGGCAGGTAGGTGATGTCGCGGTCGGCGAGCATGACCCGCCCACCGCTCGGCTGGATCAGGCCGGCGATCATGCGCAGCAGCGTCGTCTTGCCGCAGCCGCTGGGGCCCAGCAGGACGAGGAAGTCGCCGTCGGCGATGTCCAGGGACACCTCGTCGACGGCCCGGGTCACGCCGAACTGCTTCGTGAGCCCCTCGATGCGAATCCCTGCCACAGGTGTCTCCCCGGTGTGACGTGCCTCATGTACTGGAATTCCATAGATCGGCGATCCATGAATTTCCGTTACATGGGCAGAATCGGGGACCCAGATGAACGGCGCGGATACTCCCCACGAAGCCGCGCGGACGGCTGGGGCAACCCTCCCGCCGGGCGAACCCGGGTACTGACCGTGATCAGTCCTCGTCGGCGGTGGCGGGCTCGTCCGGGCCGATGATCATCGTGCCGAGCAGCTTGCGCTGCTCCTCGGCCGAGGTGCCCGGCGCGCCCTCCCGGCGCAGCCCGACGGCGAGCTGGAGCGCGTTCACCAGGAGTAGCGACGGCAGCCGGCTGCCGATGGTGTCGCTGCCGAGCGGCCAGTGCGCCACGCCGACGACGAGGGTGGCGCTGGCGAGCCCGGCGACCGGGCCGGCGGCGTAGCTGGTCATCAGGACGATCGACGCGCCCCGCTCCCGCGCGATCGTGGCGACCCGGAACGTCAGCTCGTTCACACCGCTGCCGGTGATCAGGAGGCAGGCGTCGGCCTCGGACAGGCCGGCCGCGGCCAGCTGCTGGGTCTGCGCGTCCGCGGGTGCCTCGACCGACCGGCCGACCGAGAGGAACCGCAGCGCCGCGTCCTGCGCGACCGGGGCCGAGCCGCCGTTGCCGACGACCAGCAGCCGGCGCGCGCCGTCGAGCAGGTCGACGGCCAGCGCGACCTGGTCCCGGTCGAGGGCGGTCAGCGAGTCCGCGAGCACGGCCCGGCCGAGTTCGAAGACGGTGTCGACGATCTGGTTCGGCGGGTCACCGGCCCGCGGCTCGCGCAGGGGGGCGCGAGTACCGGCGGTGCCGGCCTCCGCCTCGCGGAAGTAGGCGCCGGCCTCCCTGGCGAACGCGACCCGCAGCTGCTGGAAGCCCCGGAACCCCATCGACTGGCACGCCCGGACCACCGTCGCCGCGGACACCTCGGCGGCCGCCGCGAGCTGCGCCGCCGACCAGTCGGCCACCTCGTCGGCACGCCGCAGGCACACCTCCGCGACCCGGCGCTCGCTGGGGATCAGTGCCGGCAGGGTCGCCCGGATGGTCGCGAACAGGCTGCCGGGACTCGGCTGGGCCGTCGGGGCCGCGGGCTGAGGCGCGGCGGAGCTGACCATGCGTACGTCTTACCTGACCTGCCAGGCGTCCGTCGCGAGTGTTACCGAACTGCGGCGACGCCATGTCGGCAACGTGACGGCGCCCTTGTTGGTCATTTTGTTCGTCGGTACGGTCGAGAAGCCGCACGTCAGGAACCCCGAGAGGACCCAGCACATGGTCGCCGACAGCTGGTCGTTCGAGACCCGCCAGATCCATGCCGGTGCCCAGCCGGACCCGACCACGGGCGCCCGCGCGGTCCCGATCTACCAGACGACCAGCTACGTCTTCCGGGACACCGACCACGCGGCGGCGCTGTTCGCCCTCGGCGAGCCGGGCAACATCTACACCCGGATCATGAACCCGACCCAGGACGTCTTCGAGCAGCGGATCGCCGCGCTCGAAGGTGGTGTGGGCGCGCTCGCGGTCTCCTCCGGCCAGGCCGCCGAGACGCTGGCGATCCTCAACCTGGCCGAGAGCGGCGACCACCTCGTCGCGTCGGCGAGCCTCTACGGCGGCACCTACAACCTGCTGCACTACACGCTGCCGAAGCTGGGCATCACGGTCTCCTTCGTCGAGGACCCGGACGACCTGTCCGCCTGGGAGGCGGCCATCCAGCCGAACACGAAGGCCTTCTACGGCGAGAGCGTCGGCAACCCCAAGGGCGACGTGCTCGACACCGAGGGCATCGCCGAGCTCGCGCACCGCCACGGCATCCCGGTGGTCGTCGACAACACGCTGACCACGCCGTACCTGTACCGGCCGCTGGAGCACGGCGCCGACATCGTCGTCCACTCCGCGACGAAGTTCATCGGCGGCCACGGCACCGCGATCGGCGGCGTCATCGTCGACGGCGGCACGTTCGACTTCGGCGCCTCCGGCCGGTTCCCGAACTTCACCACCCCGGACCCGAGCTACCACGGCCTGGTCTACTGGGACGCCCTCGGCCACGGCTCGTACATCGCCAAGGCGCGGGTCCAGCTGCTGCGCGACATCGGCGCCGCGATCTCGCCGTTCAACTCCTTCCTGCTGATCCAGGGCCTGGAGACGCTGTCGCTGCGGATCGAGCGGCACGTCGCGAACGCGCAGAAGGTGGCCGAGTGGCTGCAGGCGCGCGACGAGGTCAGCTGGGTGAACTACCCGGGGCTGCCGTCGTCGCAGTGGTACGACCGGGCCCAGCGGGTGCTGCCGCGGGGCGCGGGCTCGATCCTCTCGTTCGGCATCCAGGGCGGCGCGCCGGCCGGCCGTAAGTTCGTCGACGGCGTCGAGCTGTTCAGCCACCTGGCCAACGTCGGTGACGTCCGCTCACTGATCATCCACCCGGCGACGACGACGCACTCCCAGCTCACCGAGGCCGAGCAGGCGGCGACCGGCGTCACCCCGGACCTGATCCGGCTCTCGGTCGGCATCGAGCACATCGACGACATCCTCGCCGACCTCGACGCCGGTTTCCGCGCGGCCAAGGACTGAGCCACGGTCACCGTCGACGATGCGCGGGTCGCGCCGGCCGAGGCGATCCCGGCCTCGGCCGCCTGGCGGCCCGGGGTGGACCCGGCCGGCGGCCGGCGCTTCGTCGTGCTCGACCGTCCCGTCGAGCTGGAGCTGGGCGGGACGCTGCCGGCGGTCACCGTCGCCTACGAGACGTGGGGCCGGGCCCGGCGGGACGCCACCGGCCGGATCGCGAACGCGGTGCTGGTGGCGCACGCGCTGTCCGGCGACAGCCACGCGGCCGGGCCGGCCGGGCCCGGGCACCCGACGGCCGGCTGGTGGGACGCGCTGATCGGCCCCGGCCGGCCGATCGACACCGACCGGTTCCACGTCGTGTGCCCCAACGTGCTCGGTGGCTGCCAGGGGACCACCGGCCCCGCCGCCGCGGCGCCCGACGGCGCGCCCTGGGGGAGCCGGTGGCCGGAGGTCACCATCGCCGACCAGGTTCGGGTCGAGGCTGCGTTCGGCGCTGATCTCGGGATCGCGCGCTGGGCGGCGGTGATCGGCGGCTCGATGGGTGGCATGCGGGCGCTGGAATGGGCCGTGGCGTTCCCGGAGCGGGTCGAGCGGGCCGTGGTCATCGCCTGCGGGGCGACGGCGACCGCCGACCAGCTCGGCCTCTACGCCGCCCAGCTCGACGCGATCACGCTCGACCCCGGCTGGCGAGGCGGCGACTACCACCGGGCGGCGCCGGGCGACGGTCCCCATGCCGGGCTCGGGCTGGCCCGCCGGCTGGGACAGCTCAGCTACCGCAGCGAGGCGGAGCTCGCGGCCCGGTTCGCCAACCGGGTCCAGCCCGACGGCCGGTTCGCCGTCGCCTCCTACCTCGACCACCACGCGGTCAAGCTCGCCCGCCGCTTCGACGCGGGCAGCTACCTGACGCTGACCCGGGCGATGATGACCCAGGACGTCGGCCGGGGGCGGGGCGGGGCCGCCGCCGCGCTGGCCGGCTGCCCGGTCGCGCTCACGATCGCCGGCGTCGACTCGGACCGTCTTTACCCGCTCTACCTGCAACGCCAGCTCGCCGCCTGGGCCGGCGCCGCGGGGCCGACGGTGATCCGCTCGCCGTACGGGCACGACGGATTCCTGCTGGAGAACGACCAGATCGGGGCCGTGGTGGCGGCGGCGCTCGACGGTCAGGCCCCGCCGGCCGGCTGGAGGGCCTAGCTGGTCGCCGGCTTGGTCACGGCCCAGCAGAGGTCGGACCAGCCGGGCGGGGCGTCGTTGCCGAGGTAGTACCAGCCGGGCGGCAGGAACGTGCCCCACGGCGGCGGCGATCCCGCGACGACGGGGCCTAGGTCGTTCGGGATCAGGAATGGCAGGGTGCCGCTGGCGCAGCCGCCCCGGCCCGCGCGGAACAGCGGGTGGTGGGTGTTCGGGGGCTCCTGGCACAGGATCGCCGTCGTCGGCGGCCAGTAGAGGCCGGTCTGCGCGTAGAAGCCGCCCTCGACCCGGACGGCCCTGCTGGCCGCGGCCGGGCCGTCCGCCGGGATGTCGGTGCGGGCGCTGCCGGCGCAGTAAGGGCCGGGCGATCCGCCGGCGAGGGCCGGAGTGGCCGGGCCGACGGTGGCTCCGCAGGACGCGGCGACGGCGGTGGCCACCGCGATCTCGGCGACCCGGCGGCTCGTCCGGCGGCGACGGCGCGTGGCGGACGGTGTGGTTCTCCCCTTATTCACGGAGCGTAATATAGTTATCGCTATGGGATGTCGTGGTGCGGCGAATGGGCATGTCGTCATCGAAACGTGGTCTTGACGTAACCAGACAGAAATCATTTCGTCGAATGGACGCGGCGGGTGACGTGCTCGAAGCTGGCTGTGTATCGCCAGAGGAGGCGTCGGATGATCCGTCGGGTGCTGCTCGCGGCCTCGCGCAGCGCGCGAGCCCGCGAGTTCGTGGTCGCCACCCCGGTGACGCGCCGGGTCGTCGACCGGTTCGTCGCCGGTGAACGGCCGCTCGACGCGTTGGAGGTCGTTCGGGGCCTGGCCGGCGAGGGGATTCTCGCGACCGTCGACCGGCTCGGCGAACGGGGTGCCGACCTCACCGACGCGCGGGAGGCGACGACCGCCTACCTCGGCCTGCTCGACCTCGCCGAGGACGCGGGGCTGGCCGCCGGGCTCGACGTCTCGGTCAAGCTCTCGGCGCTCGGCCGGCTCATCCCGTGCGGCGGCTGGAAGATCTGCTACGACAACGCGGCGGAGATCTGCGCGCGCGCCGCCGTCGTCGGCGCGACCGTCACCCTCGACGCCGAGGAGCACACGACCATCGAGCCGGCCCTGCGGCTGCTCACCGACCTGCGCCGCGACCACCCGGCGACCGGCGCCGTGCTGCAGGCCTACCTGCGCCGGACCGAGGACGACTGCCGGCGGTTCGCCGTTGCCGGTGCCCGGGTGCGGCTGTGCAAGGGCGCGTACCGCGCGCCGCGCGACGTCGCCTGGACGCACCGGCCCGAGGCCGACGCGGCGTACGCCCGCTGCCTGCGGATCCTGATGGCCGGCGACGGCTACCCGATGGTGGCGACCCACGACCCGAGCCTGCTGGCGCTCGCGGAGCGGCTGGCCGAGGAGCACGGCCGCGCGGCCAGC
The DNA here is from genome assembly GCF_000166135.1 of Pseudofrankia inefficax. Classification (NCBI taxonomy): domain Bacteria; kingdom Bacillati; phylum Actinomycetota; class Actinomycetes; order Frankiales; family Frankiaceae; genus Pseudofrankia; species Pseudofrankia inefficax. Next base: position 5,748,309 of record NC_014666.1, on the reverse strand, counting down.
AGCTTCGAATACCAGCTGCTGCACGGGATCCGCCCGCACGAGCAGCTGCGCCTGGCCAGCATCGGCGCCCAGGTCCGGGTCTACCTGCCGTACGGGCCCGACTGGTACCCGTACCTGCTGCGCCGGATGGCCGAGCGCCCCGCCAACCTCGCCCTCTTCCTGCGCGCCCTGCGCAGCCAGGCCTGAGCGGCGCGGCGGTGGCCGACGCCGTCAGGCGTGGGGCTTCTTGGCTTTCCCGCTCGGGAGCGAGCGGTAGCCGGGGTGGACACCTGGCGTGAGGCCCTGCTGCTCGGCGATCCGGTTCAGCAGCGCGGTCAGCTGCCGGTGTTCGTCGGCGGCGAGCCCCTGAACCAGCTGCTGCTCGTGGGCCGCGCTCGCCGTGCGCAGCTCGGCCAGCAGCTCGGTGCCCCGACCGGTGAGGTGCAGCGCGTAGAGGCGCCGGTCGGTCGGGTTCCTGCGGCGCTCGATCAGCCCGCGCTCCTCCAGCTCGTCGGCGAACGGGACGAAGCGGCTCGGCGGCATCCCCAGGTCGTCGGCGAGCTCGCGCTGACTGCGTCCGGGGCTCACGGCCAGCAGGCGCAGTAGCCCCGCCTGCGGGGGAGTCAGGTCCAGGGCGGCGACCCGCCGCGCGAACAACCCGGTCGCGTGCGCTCCGAGCTGGGCCAGCAGAAACGCGGCGCCGGGCCCCTGCGGTCCTGGGCGCGAACCCTCGTCAGTCGTCGCCATGGCGGTATTATGCACCCTTGACATCGTTACAAGTTGGAATCATTATCTGATGTATATCGATTGACCGAGGAGCCGTCATGACTGCCACTGCCGCCCCACCCGTCACTGGGACCGCCAACCGCCGGCCGCAGTCCGGTCCGCCGCTGCTGGCTCCCGTGCTGGCCTTCACCGGGCTGACCATCGCGTACGTCGTCGCCAACCGATCTACCCCGCACCCCGACGCCTCCGGCCTGGAAGTGCTGCACTACGCGGGGCTGCACGGCACCACGATCAAAGTCGGCGCCTTCCTGCTGTTCGCCTCCGGAGTGCCGCTCGCGGTCACGGCCGCGGTGCTCTACCGGCGGCTTCGGGCGCTCGGCATCACCGCGCCGGGCTCGGCGATCACTCTGGTCGGCGGAGTGCTGGCCGCCGGCGCGCTGGCGCTCAGCGCGCTGTTCGGCTGGGCCGGCGGACGGCTCCCGGCCACCGCCGACCCGGCGCTCGCCCGGGCGCTGGCCGATCTCGGATTCCTCGCCGGCGGCCCCGGCTACGCGGTGATGTTCGCGCTGCTGATCGCCGGAGTCTCGGTGACGGGCCTGCTCGCCGGGCTGCTGCCCCGGGCGGCGACCTGGACCGGGCTGCTCCTCGCGGCCGTCGGCATGGTCTCCAGCCTCACGTTGCTGGGCTCCGGCTTCGGCTACCTGTTGCCGGTCGTCCGCTTCGGCGGCCTGATCTGGCTGGTGGTGGCCGCCGCTCTGCTCCCGCGCACCCGCCCGTCCCGTCACCCGTAGGAGATCCGGATGCCCGGCAGCTACCCCGACCTGGCCGGCCAGGTCGTCGTCATCACCGGTGGCTCGCGCGGAATCGGCGCGCGGACCGCGCGGTCGTTCGCCCGCCAGGGCGCCAAGGTCTGCGTCGTCGGCCGCGACCGGGACGCCCTGGCCTCGGTCGTCGCCGACCTCACCTCCGCGGGTGGCACCGCGATCAGCGAGGTCGCCGACGTCACCGACTCCGCCGCCCTGGCCGGTGTGCGCGACGAGGTCGAAGCGCGGCTCGGCCCGGTCGACGTGCTGGCCGCCTTCGCGGGCGGCCAGGGCTTCCCGGTCCCCTCCGCCGCGCTCTCCGAGGAGCGGTGGCGCCAGATCCTCGACTCGGACCTGACCTCGGCCTTCCTGACCATCCAGGCGTTCCTGCCTGGGATGCTCGAACGCGGCCGGGGCTCCATCCTGACCATGTCCTCCGCCGCCGGCCGCCAGCCCAGCCAGGCCAACCTCGCGTACGGCGTCGCCAACGCCGGCCTCGTGATGCTGACCCGCCAGCTGGCCACCGAGCTCGGCCCCCACGGCATCCGCGTCAACTGCATCGCCCCGTCCTCGATCCGCACCGAGAAGGTGGAGGCGCGCATGCCAGCCGAGGTCAAGGAACAGGTGGCCGCCGCCCACCCGCTGCGCCGCCTGGGCAGCACCGATGACGTCGCCCAGACGGCCCTCTTCCTCGCCTCCGACGCGGCGGCGTGGCTGACCGGCGTGACGATCGACGTCGCCGGCGGCCGGGTGACGGGGTAGGGACCTCACCCCGTCGGTAGCTGAAATCGGCTGGCCGTGGTCACGGCGGGCTGGTTGGCTGTCGCACGGTGCGTGGTGTCGAAATGACCGCGTGGCGACGGCTTCTGCTGGCATCGATGGTGGGGTGGCTGGGTGGACCGGGATCAGCGGGCGGGAGGTCCGGGGTCGACGGACCGCTGGTGGGACTCGTACGCGGCCCGCGCGTCCGGGATGGTCGCCTCCGAGGTACGCGCGTTGTTCGCGGTCGCGAGCCGTCCGGAGATCGTGTCGTTGGCGGGCGGGATGCCCGCGGTGGACGCGCTGCCGTTGGAGGCGGTCGCGTCGACGGTGGCCGATCTGGTCCGCAGCCGGGGTCCGGTCGCGTTGCAGTACGGCTCGGCACAGGGTGATCCGGAGCTGCGGGCCCGGATCTGTGACGTGATGGGGATGGAGGGCATCACCGACGCGCGTCCAGACGACGTGGTGGTGACCGTTGGTTCGCAGCAGGCACTCGATCTGCTGACCAGGGTGTTCATCGATCCAGGCGACGTGGTGTTGACCGAGGGGCCGACCTATGTCACGGCGATCAACACGTTCGCCGCCTACCAGGCCCGGGTCGTGCACGTCCCGATGGATGGTGACGGGTTGGTGCCTGACGCGCTGCGTGAGACGCTGACCAGGCTGGCGTCCGCTGGCGCGCGGGTGAAGATGCTGTACACCGTTCCCACCTTCCAGAACCCGGCGGGAATCACCCTTACGGCGCCGCGGCGTGCCGAGGTCCTGGAGACCTGCCGGCGCGCCGGGGTGCTGGTGGTGGAGGACAACCCATACGGCCTGCTGTCGTTCACGGGTGCGCCGGTCCGGGCGATGCGGGCGGATGCTCCGGATGACGTCGTCTATCTGGGTTCGTTCTCCAAGACGCTGGCGCCGGGCCTGCGGGTCGGCTGGGCCCTCGCGCCCCAGCCGGTGGCCGCGAGGCTTGTGCTCGCGGCGGAGTCGGCGATCCTCTCGCATTCGATGTTCACCCAGCTCGCGGTCGAGCGGTACCTGGCGACTCAGCCGTGGCCGGAGCAGATCAAGACGTTCCGGGAGATGTACCGGGACCGCCGCGACGCGATGCTCGAGACCCTGGCCGACACGATGCCGGCTGGCACGACCTGGACCAGGCCCGAGGGCGGGTTCTTCGTCTGGCTGACGCTACCGGACGGCGTGGACGCGAAGGCGATGCTCCCGAGGGCGATCGCGGCCAGGGTCGCCTATGTGCCCGGCACCGGCTTCTACGCCGACGGGTCGGGCCGCGACGCGATGCGGCTTTCCTACTGCTACCCGCCCCCCGAACGCATCCAGGACGGCGTGAAGCGGCTCGCCGAGGTGCTCCGGGCCGAGATCGGCCTGCGGCGCGCGTTCGCCGGCGATCCCGCCACCGACCCTTCCAGCCAGTGAAGGACGTGATCGTGACCGACCTGGGCCGTGTGCTTGTCCTCGCCGGGGGCCTCTCGCCCGAGCGGGAGGTCTCCTTGCGCTCCGGGCGCAGGCTGTGTGACGAGCTGGACCGCATCGGCGTCGACGTCGAGCTGCGTGACGTCGACGGCTCGACGCTGCCCGCGCTCGACGCGGACCCGCCCGCTGTCGTGATCCCCGTCCTGCACGGCACCTCGGGTGAGGACGGCACGATCCGCGAGGTGCTCGACCTGTACGGACTGCCGTACGTGGGCGCTACGCCGGCCGCCTGCCGAGGCGCGTTCGACAAGGCGACCGCGAAGGCGGCCCTCAGCGCGGCCGGCATCGCGACGCCGCCGGCCGTGACCCTGCCTCGGGAGGCCTTTCACGACCTCGGCGCCGCGGCCCTGATCGACCGGGTCGTGACCCGGCTCGGCCTGCCGCTGGTGGTGAAGCCCCGCGCGGGCGGATCGGCGTTCGGTGTCGGCCGCGTCGAGGACGCGGGCCAGCTCGCCGAGGCGCTGATGGCCTGTTTCGGCTACCACGACTGCGCGCTGATCGAACGTGCTGTCGCCGGTGTCGAGATCGCCGTCGGCGTTGTCGACACCGGCGACGGACCGGTGACCCTGCCGGCCGTCGAGATCCAGCCGGTCACCGGTGTCTATGACTACGCGGCCCGCTACACCCCGGGCGCGACCACCTTCCACATCCCGGCACGTCTGGACGAGGACGTGCTGCGCGCGGCCGCGGCGGCCGCCGTCGCGGCCCACCGTGTCCTGGACCTGCGTGATCTGTCCCGCACCGATCTGATCATCGACGCGGATGGCGTCGCCCAGTTCCTGGAGGTCAACGTCGCCCCGGGCCTGACCGCCACCAGCACCTGGCCGATGGCCCTGAAGGCCGCCGGCCTGGACCTCGCGGTCGTCTGCCGTGACCTGGCCGCGTTGGCCTCACGGCGCGCCGCGGGGTGAGCGGTGACGGCACGCGGCGGTCCGGGCCCCCTGGGTCAGGCGGTCAGCGCGGCGACGAGGCGGGGCAGGTCTCCCAGGGTGCGCAGCGTGTCGTTGAGGTGGGTGCAGGTGGTGATGCCGACGAACTCGCGGGCGACGCCGTCGCGTAGCTCGCCGGCCCGGCGGCCGACGATCCGGGCCGCGCTCGGGCGGGCCTGCGGGCACTGCGGGCCGGGCACGACGCCGATCCCGGCGGACGCGTCCAGCACGGTGCCGTCGGCGGCGACGGCCGCGCGCACCGTGAACTCGTGCACGACCACCTCGGCGTCTCGCGGGTCGTGGAAGCTGTCCCGGACCAGCCCGTCGGCCAGGAACGCGGCACCCGCGGGCACCGCCGCCCGCGCGGCTGGGCTGGCCGCGGCGACCGGGACGAGGTCCAGGCGGCGGACCCGGCGCATCGCGGCCGGCTCCAGCGGCGGCATCGGGTGCCAGCCCAGCCCGTCGGCCGAGACCAGGTCGCCGGCGAGCGGGCCGCGGTCGCGCATCGGGCCCTTCTCGGCGCCGGCCGCGCGGCGGCGGGCCAGCGCGCCGTCGGCCTGCCAGCCGGCGCAGATGTCGGTGCGCGCGGTCCGCTGGACCCCGGAGCTGGCATCCCGGTGGACGCCGAGGCGGGCCAGCGCCGCGGCCGACACGATCGTCGCCACCGGAACATCGTCGAGCAGCTGGGCGAGGACCGAGCCGAGGTGCCCGTCGCCGAGCGCGGCGCGGGCCGCCGGCCGGAACTTCGACAGGGCCGAGCGCCCGACCAGATCCGCCAGCCCGGGCGGCGCCGGGTCGGTCCGCAGCTCGTGGATCAGGCGGGCACCCGTGTAGTCGAGGGCGACGAACAGGCCGGCGGCGTCGAGGACCCGCGCGCCGCCGTCCGGGCCGGTGAGCAGGTCATGGCCTCGCCCGACCAGGTGCAGCGCGCCGTCCGGGCCATCGGGGCGCAGCATGTCGATGCTCGTCGTACGGCGCACCGAGCCCGGCACCCGGGCGGGGCTGCGCGACGTCGGGCCCTCGGTGCCCGGCCACAGCGGACGGTCGGGCCCGGCGGTGGCCTCCTGCCGCGTCTGGACGGTCATCGAACGCTCCGATCGGGCGGCCGGGACAGCCACCGGCCTCGATCATGGCCTCTAGCATGCGGCGCGGTCCACGTCCAGAGGCCAAGGGTGAGCAACCTCGCGCCCGGCCGCGTTCGGCAGCCTGCCCGCTGACCTTCACGTCCGGGTCGCCCGAATGATGACCGGGGGCGACGTTTCCCGCCTATCGTGACCGCCATGCGAGGCGCTGACGGCGCGGCATCCGCCGCCGGTGCGAGTCCCCAGCTGTGTTGATCGTCGTCGCGCTCAGCCTCGTCGCCGCCTTCCTGTTCGCCTGCTCCGCCGTCCTGCAGCAGCACGCCGCGACGCGGCAGGACGGGCCAGGCTCGTCCGCGCTCGCCCGCGCGGTCCCGGGCGTCGGCCTGCTGCTCGCCCTGGTGCGGGACCCCTGGTGGCTGGCCGGCTGGGGAACCAACGTCTGCGGGTTCGTCGTCGAGGCCTCGGCGCTGTACCTGGGCTCGGTGTCGATCGTGCAGCCGCTGGTCGTCACCCAGCTGCTGTTCGCCCTGTCCCTCGGCACCCGCCGGTCGGGCCGGGCGATGCCGGCCGGCGCCTGGTGCGCGGCGGGCGCGGTGTGCGCGGGGCTCGCCGTCCTGCTGGTCGTGCACGGCCGGCCGCCGGTGGACGAGCGGCTCGACGACCGGCGGCTGCTCGCCATGATCGTGGTGCTCGTCGCGGCGGCGGCCACGCTCGTCGCCACCTCGGCCTCACTGGGCCGACGGCTGGCCGCGCGGGCCGGGCTGCTCGGGGTCGCCTCCGGGTTCTTCTTCGCCCTGACCGCGGTGCTGCTGAAGCGCTCGGCCGGCCTGCTCGTCGACGCGGGCCCGGCCGCGCTGCTGCGCGGCTGGTACCTCTACGCGCTGATCACCTCGATGCTGTGCGGCATGGTCACCGGCCAGACGGCGTTCGCGACCGGGCCGTTCGCCGCCGCGATCACGGGCATGAACATCACCAACCCGGTGGTGTCCTACGTGCTGGCCGTCCTCGTCTACGGCGTGCCCGCGCCGACGGGCGTTCCCCGGCTGGCCGGCGTGGCGCTCGCCGGCACGCTGGTGGCCCTCGGCGTCGCGGGCCTCGCCCGCGGCATCCCCCCGAGCCACCACCTGGGGGAGGAGCTGTTCGCCGGGTCAGGCGTCGCGGCGGACCAGCGTGTAGGCCGCGGCGCCGAGGCCGACGGCGAGCCAGATCAGCAGCACGATCAGGCCGGCGAGCGGCGGGAGCACGTCGTCGCCGGGCGCCCTGGTGATGGTCACCAGGGCCTGGCCGGCGCCGTCGGGGATGTACTCGTGGATGCGGGACCAGTGGCCAGGCAGGAAGTTCGTGATGATCGGCACCACGAAGATCAGGCCGAGCAGGCTCGCGATCGAGCCGCCGGTGCTGCGTAGCAGCGTCCCCAGCGCGAGGCCGAGCAGGCCGATCGCCGTCACGAAGAACGCGGCGCCGAACAGCACCCGCACCGCGCCCGGGTAGTCGAGGCCGACGCCGATGTGCTTGTGGGCGAAGATCGCCTGCCCGGTGAAGAACGCGACGAGCACGGCGATGAACGCGACCACGAAGCTCGTCACCGCGAACACCGCGGCCTTGGCGAACAGCACCCGCAGCCGGCGCGGGACCGAGCCGAGCGAGGTGCGGATCATCCCGGTCGAATACTCGCCGGTGATCAGCAGCACGCCGAGCACACCGATCGCGATCTGCGAGAAGTAGGCCCCGGTCAGGCTCTGCAGCACCGGCTGGAACGTGAGCTTGTCCTGCACGCTGGCCTTGTCCCAGTGCGCGACGACGGCCCAGCAGATCAGGTCGCCGAGGCCCACGGTGACGACGAACGCGGCGAGCAGCGTCCAGACCGTCGAGCGCAGCGACGTCAGCTTGGTCCACTCGGACCGCAGCACCCGCGGGATGGTCACCCGCGCCGTCTGGTGGAAATCAACCGGGGCGCGGTCGGCCGCGACCGGCGCCGCGACGGGGGACGCCTCAGGCGTGGCGGTCATGCCTGTCCTTCCAGCGGGATGACGAACGCGTGCGGATGCGGGCCGGGCCAGCCGTCAGGCGTCGCGCCGCAGCAGCACGAAGGTGGCCGAGCCGAGGCCGACGGCGAGCCAGACCAGCAGGACGATGAAGCCGCCCAGCGGGGACAGCAGGTCGCTGCCGCGATCGCCGATGGTCACGAGCGCGCCGCCCGCGTTGTTGGGGATGAACTTCTGGATGTCGCCCCAGCGGCCGGGCAGGAAGCTGGTCACGATCGGCACCACGAAGATCAGGCCGAGCAGGGCGGCGATCGAGCCGCCGGTGCTGCGGATCAACGTGCCGAGCGCGATCCCGAGCAGGCCGATCGTCATGACGAAGAACGCCCCGCCGAGCAGCACCCGCACGACGCTCGGGTCCCCGATCGAGACGCCGGCGTGGATCTGGTTCAGGATCGCCTGACCACCGAAGAACGCGACGAGGATCGCGGCCAGCGAGACGACGAAGGTCGTCACCCCGAACACGATCGCCTTGGCCGCCAGCATCGGCGCCCGGTGCGGGATGGCGCCCAGCGAGGTGCGGATCATCCCGGTCGAGTACTCGCCGGTGATCAGCAGCACGCCCAGCACGCCGACGGCGATCTGCGAGAAGTACCCGCCGACCAGGCTGGTCATCACCGGGTCTTTGAGGTCGTCGGGGTTCGCGGAGTGGTGGAAGTCCGCGACGGTGATCGCGCTGATGAGCAGGCCGAACCCGATCGTGACCACGATGGCGGCCAGCAGCGTCCACACGGTCGAGCGCAGCGAGGTCAGCTTCGTCCACTCGGACCGCAGGATCCGGGGGAGGGTGACCTTGGCCGTCCCGTGGAAACCGGCGCCCCGGGCGGTGGCCGGGCCGGCGTCGGCGGTGCTGGCGGTCACGCGTGGGCTCCCGTCGAAGTGGCGGCCGAGACGCGCTGCCCCGGCGGCTGGCCGTGGGTGTACTCGACGGCGTCCTTGGTGATGTCCATGAACGCGTCCTCGAGCGAGACCTGACGCGGGGTGAGCTCGAAGACCGGGACGCTCGCGGCGAACGCGGCCTCGCCGATCTGCTGGGCCGTCAGGCCGTTGACGTCCAGGGTGTCGAGGCCGCTGCTGGTGACGGTGACGCCGTCACGGGCGAGCACCTCGCCGAGCCGCGCCGCCTCGGGCGACCGGACGTGCACCAGGTCGCCGGAGGCCTGCCGGATGAAGTCCTCGACGGTGGTGTTCGCGATCAGCTTGCCGCGCCCGACAACGATCAGGTGGGTGGCGGTCAGTGCCATCTCACTCATCAGGTGGGACGAGACGAAGATCGTCCGTCCCTCGGCGGCGAGCGTCTGCAGCAGGGTGCGGATCCAGCGGATGCCCTCGGGGTCCAGGCCGTTGACCGGCTCGTCGAGGATCAGCACGCCCGGGTCGCCGAGCATCGCCGACGCGATGCCCAGGCGCTGCCCCATGCCGAGCGAGAAGCCGCCGACCCGCTTGCCGGCGACCTCGGTGAGCCCGACGAGGCCGAGCACCTCGTCGACGCGCCGGCGCGGGATGCCGTGCGTCTGCGCGACCGCGAGCAGGTGCTTGTAGGCCGACCGGCCGGTGTGCACCGCCTTGGCCTCCAGCAGCACGCCGACCTCGCACAGCGGCGCGGCGAAGTCGCGGTAGGCCTTGCCGTTGACGGTGATCGTGCCCTTCGTCGGCCGGTCGAGGCCGATCGCCATCCGCATCGTCGTGGACTTGCCCGCACCGTTCGGGCCGAGGAATCCGGTGACGACGCCGGGCTGGACGGTGATCGTGAGGTCGTCCACCGCCGTCTTGCTGCCGTACCGCTTGGTCAGGCCACGCGCCTCGATCATCCGGCCACCTCGGTCTTCCGTCCCCTCAACGCATCATGGTTCGAACGGCCCAGTACTTCGAACGGCCCAGTACTTCGAGCGGCCCAGCGGTTCGAACGGTTGTCCGTCCCGTCCACCTTAGGACCACATCGCCGCGGCCCCGGCGGCGCCGGGTTGCGACATGCCGACGATGACATGGCCATCCGATGACGCCGCGTCGGCACCGGTCAGACCGGCCGCGCCCCCGGTCACGGTGCGGCCCGGGTCATCGCGCCGTCACCACAGGTCAGCGCCCCGGTGGGTGGCGCCGGGCCGTGACGGCCGCCACGCGGCCCCGGGACCGGCCGGGCGCCCCCTGTCGGGAACTCGACAGCCCGCCGACCTCGGACCGTCCGAGCCTTCGGCTCGGATGGCACCGGTCGCCAATCGGACAGGCGGGACGGCGCGAATCGGTCAGCTGCCCGATGTCGGGCTCCCCATCCGACGGTGATCGTGGGTTATGCGACGACAGCACCGAGAGACGCGCCAGGTGGCGCGAGAGGACGTGACCAGCATGTGGTCCTGGCAGATCATGGAAGCGGCCGGGCGGGAGCACACCGAGGACCTGCGGCGGGCCTCCACCGCGGCCCGCGCCGCCCGGGAGGCTCGCGCGGCCGACGACGCGCCGCCCCGCCGGCCGCTCGCGCTCGATCCCGACGACGTGTACCCCGACGAACCGGCGCCCGACCGGGCCGGGCGGGGCCGGTCGGCGAGCCGGCGCCGGGGCTGAGCTCCGCCTGCCGCGGCTTCGCCGATCGGAAAAACGAGTGGAGTTGTCACACCTGACGGCCAGACTGGAGGGCATGACCCCACTGGCGAGCCCCGTGTTCGTGGGCCGCGCCGCCGAGCTCGGCCGGCTCGACGACGCGCTGCGCCGGGCCGAGGCTGGCGAGGGGGCCGCCGTCATCGTCGGCGGCGAGGCGGGCGTCGGCAAGACCCGGCTGGTCGAGGAGCTGATCGCCCGGGCGGACGGCGCCGGCCACACGGTGCTGACCGGCGGCTGCGTCGAGCTGGAGGGCGATGGGCTGCCGCTGGCGCCGGTGGTCGAGGCGCTGCGTGGCCTGGCCCGCCAGCTCGGGCCCGACGGCCTGGTCGGGCTCGTCGGCGACCGGCGCGGCGAGCTGGCCCGGCTGCTGCCGGAGCTCGGCCGCGGCGCGCCGCCCGCGGCCGGCGAGGACGCGCACAGCTCCGGGCGCCTGTTCGACCTGGTGCTCGGTCTGCTGGAGGCGCTCGCCGCGACCCGGCCGGTGCTGTTCGTGATCGAGGATCTGCACTGGGCCGACCAGTCGACCCGGGCGCTCGCCGCGTTCCTGCTGCGCAACGTGCGCGGCTCCCGGGTGACGCTGGTGCTCACCTACCGGGCCGACGGGGTCGGGCCCGGGCACCCGCTGCGGAACTTCCTGGCCGAGGCCGAGCGGCTGCGCTGGGCCGCCCCCTCGGGGCGGGAGCGGACGCGCTGGGTCGAACGGGTCGAGCTGCACCGGTTCGGCCGCGGCGAGGTCGCGGAGCTGGTCGGCGCGATCCTGGGCGCCACCGTGCCGGACGGCCTGGTCGACGAGGTCCTGGCCTGCTCGGACGGCAACGCCTTCTTCGTCGAGGAGGTCGTGGCCGCCTCCCAGGACGGCAGCCTGGGGGTCGTGATCACCCCGACCCTGCGGGAGGCGCTGCTCGCCCGGGTCGACGCGCTGCCGGCCGCGACCCGCGACCTGCTGCGGGTCGCGGCGGCCGGCGGCCAGCGGGTCGCGCACCGGCTGCTCGCCGCCGTCGCCGGCCTGTCGGACGAGCAGGTGTGGGAGGCGCTGCGGGCCGCCGTCGCGGCCGGGGTGCTGCTGGTCGACCAGGACGCCGGCGGCTACGCGTTCCGGCACGCGCTGACCCGCGACGCCCTGCACGACGACGGGCTGCCGGGCGAGGGAAAGCACCTGCACCGCCGCTACGCGCAGGCGGTCGAGGCGGACCCGTGCCTGGTCGGCGGCCCGGCGCAGGCGGCGGCGACGGTCGCCTTCCACTGGTATTCGGCCCACGACCACGTCCGGGCCCTGCCCGCGCTGCTGCACGCCGCCGAGGCGGCCGAATGCTCCTACGCCTACGCGGAGGCGCTGCGCCACTACGAGCGGGCGCTCGCGAGCTGGGACGAGGTGGCGGACCCGGGTGCCCTGACCGGCAAGGACCGCCTGGCCATTCTGGAGGCCGCGATCCTGGCCGCCAGGACGGCCGGCGAGCTGCGCCGCGAGGACGAGCTGCTGGCCAGGGCGCGGGTGGAGGCGAGCCGGCTCGGTGACCCGGTGCGGCTCGCGCTGGTGCTGACCGAGCAGAGCAGGCTGCAGCGCAAGCTCGGCCGCTCCGACGGAGTGTCCGAGGCGCAGGAGGCCGTCCGGCTGGTGCCGGCGGACCCGCCGACGCCGGCACGCGCCGCGGTGCTCGTCGCCCTGGGCAAGGCGTTCTCGTCGGTGCCGCGGCGGGCCGCCGGCCAGGCCGCGATGGACGAGGCGCTCGCGGTCGCCCGGGCGACCGGGGCCCGCCGGGCCGAGGCGTCCGCGCTGCTGAGTTCCGACTGCCTGGCCCCGGTCTGGGGCGAACCGATCGACGTACGGCGCGGCCGGGAGATCGCCGTCGAGCTGGGCGCCGACGACCTGATCCTCGCGAGCTACACCCACGAGTCCGACACCTGGCTGGGCGCCTGGCGGTTCGACGAGGCGATCCTCGTCGGTCAGGAGGGCCTGCGGCTGGCCCGGCGGCTCGGTCAGGAACGGGCCAGCATGATCATCGCTGGCAACGTGGTGGAGGCCATGATCGGCTCCGGCCGCTGGACCGAGGCCGAGCGGATGCTGGCCCAGCTCGCGGAGCTGGTGCCGGTCGGCATCAACGCGATGTTCCTCAGCGAGCTGCGCGGCGAGGTCGCGCTGGTCCGGGACCGGCTCGACGAGGCCGCGACGGCGCTGGCCGCGGCCGACAGCCTGCGGGCGAAGAGGTTCGTCGACAGCCAGTACGTGTTGCCGTCGGCCCGGCTGTGGGCGGAGCTGGAGCTGCGCCGCGGCGATCCGGGCGCGGTGGCCGACCGGGTGCTCGAGACGCTGGCGCACTTCGACCTGCCGGACGTGGTCCGTTACGTGGCGCCGCTGCTGGCCGCCGGGATGGCGGCGGCCGCCGAGGCCGCGGTCGTGGCCCGGGTCCGGCGGGACACCGAGGGCCTGCGCCGGGCCCTCGACGGCGCCGGGCGGCTCGCGGCGGTGGCCGCCGAGCTGCCGTTCGAGCGGTACCCCAGCGGTGAGGCCTTCCGGGCGATGGTCGCCGGCGAGCTGGCCAGGGCGCAGGGCGGCGCGGATCCGGGCGCCTGGGCGAGCGCGGCGAAGGCCTGGGGCGCGCTCGGCGTCACCTATCAGCGCGCCTGCGCGCTGCGTGGCCTGGCCGAGTCGCTGCTGGCCGTCGGTGACCGGGCCGCCGCCGCGGCCGAGCTGCGCGGCGCCGCGGCGATCGCCGACGAGCTGGGCGCCCACCTGTTGCGCCGGGAACTCGGCGAGCTCGCCGTCGCCGCCCGGGTCGTGCTGTCGGGTCCGGGCGAGCCGGTCGACGGGCCGGCCGGCGGCGACGCCGAGCCGTGCGCCGAGGACGGGCCGCCGCTCGGCCTGACCGCCCGGGAGCTGGAGGTGCTGCGGCTCGTCGCCGCGGGCGGCTCGAACCCGCAGATCGCCTCGGCACTGTTCATCAGCCGCAAGACGGCGAGCACGCACGTCTCCAACATCCTCGGCAAGCTCGGCGTCGCGACCCGCGGCGAGGCGGCCGCGGTCGCCCACCGCCTGCACCTGTTCGACCGGGCCGCCAGCAACGCGCGGTGACGCCTGGACGGGTCAGGTCAGCGGAGAGGTGGCCAGCCGGGGCGGGCGCGTCGAGGTGAGAGTTCCCGCGCGTCGCGGACCGCCGGAGGCGGCCGCGGCCGCCGGGCGCCGCGGTACGGGCACGTCGACGATGTCGACGTCGACGGCGCCGAACCCGTAGGCGGTCCGGGCGCCGACCCCCGCGTAGGTCGCGAACCGGGTGAGCGCGGTGAACATCGTGGCGATGTAGTCCGAGGTGGCCGCCAGCAGCCGCAGGTCGGCCTGGCCGACGAAACCGGTCTGGCGCAGCCCGTGGCCCAGCTCGACGTCGGCGCTCGCGCCCCACATCCCGTCGAGGTAGACCGCGTCGACGAGCGCCCGGGCGTCGTCGGCGCCGATCCGCAGCGGGCCGGGCGCGTAGCCGTTCCACCGGGCCAGCAGGCCGCGGATCATCAGTGCCGGGTCGGGCAGCGGCAGGTCGCGGCCGTCCAGGGCGAAGAAGGTCGGGGTGGTCATCGTCAGCCGGACGTGACGGGCCGGGGTGCCCTGCGCGAGCGCGGCGTAGGACCGGCGGTGCAGCTCGGCGGCGAGCACGGTCCGGGCCTGGGAGCCGAACCGGACCTCGGCCGGCGGCCAGCCCGGCGGCGGGGCGTCGTCCTCCAGCCAGCCCAGCCGCCAGGACGCCACGGGCACCCGGGCATCCTCGACGACGGGCACGACGGCGCCCACGCTGAAGGGCCGGGCCTGGGTGGGCGCGTCGCCGACGCCCGGCTCGCAGATCGCGCTGGCCGCGCCGAGCAGCCAGCGTGGGGCGACGTCCGGAATGGCGCCCGCCAACCGGAGCACAAGCATCGACGGCATCCGAAGCCTCCGCCATCGGTCCCGCACGGTCGGCGACCAGTCTTCTACGATCCGTCGCCCCGCAGGCGGGGAGCGTAGCCGACCGCGTCGATGACACTGTGACTGGGGTCACCGTGCCACGACATCGAAACCGATTTTCAAAGGAGAACGACCGTTTTGCCCCCGGCCTGTTCGTCCGGTGCGTGGCTGGCGGCCCCGAAGAAATGCTATAGGCGGAAATTTAACCCGTGACGACGGGACCGTTACGGCGGCCCGACGACGACCGTTCGGCCGCGCTCAGTAGTGGATCACGGGCTCGCGGCTGAGCAGGTCGGCGTAGTCGGCCGGTAGCTGGGCCGCGACGTCCTCGAACTCCGCCGGGGAGACGCCGGCCTTCAGAGCGGCCACGACCGCGCGGGCGTGACGGCGCGCCCTGGGCGCCGTGCACGAGTCACCCTCGATCGAGGCGACCCGCCGGTAGAACTCGTTCACGTCGAACCGCTCCCCGGCGCCGACCGGCGGGAGCGCCTCGGCGAAGGCGGCGGGCAGCTGGGCGGCGAGGTCCCGGGTCTCGCCGCCAGAGAGCCGTTCCCCGAGGACCGTGAGGGTGGCTCGGGCCGCCGTCTCGGCCTGCCCTGCCGACGTGAAGCCGCCGGTCGCGCGGATCGCGGACACAAGCTCGTCCTGCTTCATGCTGGGGCCGCCTCTCAGGTCGAGAACCTGGCCCCGCGTCTCCAGGCCCGGAGCCGACAACTCCGGGCCATCCCCGTCGGGCCTGGGACAAAACCCCAGGCCACGGCAGTGCCGGTCGGTCAGAGGCCGGTCGGTCAGGGGCCGGTCGGTCAGGGGCCGGTCGGTCAGGGGCCGGTCGGTCAGGAGGTCAGGTAGCCGGCGCGGGTGAGGTAGGCCAGCAGGGCGTCGGCGGCCTCGGCCGCGCTGGCCGGGCCGACGATCATGGGAGGCTCATGGGCGACGAGCGCGCCGGTCAGCGCCAGCAGCCGGTCCCGGGGCGTCGCGCCGGCCGGCGGCGGGACCACCCGGGTGCGCGGGCGGTAGGCGCGGACCGACTCGACCCGGACCGCGCCGGCCAGGTCCGCGTCGCCGGCGGGTTCGACGGCCGGGATCGGGGCGTCGCCGGTGGCGAGCAGCGCCGGCAGCGACGCGCGGCGCAGCCGGACTCCGGCCGCCTCGGCCGAGCACACCGCCGGCGTCGGGATCCGCAGCCGCTCCCGGCGTCCCCCGTCGAGCCTGCGCTCACCAAGCAGCCTGCGCTCACCGGCCTGCCGGGGTTCGCCGACCTGCTGGGGCTCGACGCGCAGGTCGACGAGGCCGAGCGCCTGCGCGGCACCGAGAGCGTCGGCGAGCTGTGCGGGCAGCGCGCCGGTGCCGCGGTCGGGGGAGTGGTCGCCGCACAGCACCAGGGCCGGCTCGCCGACCGTGCGGATCGCGTCCACCAGGGCCACCGCCAGCGCGCGGGTGTCGCCGGCGACGTCCGCGAGGTACTGGGACGCCGGGCCGAACGGCTCGGGGTCGCGCTGGTCGGGAATGTCGTGGCCGTGCCCCGGGCCGCCGTGGGCCGCGGGATCGGCGGGCGGCCAGGCGACCCGTAGCGGCTGCGCGCCGAGCGCCGAGGCGGCGCGCAGCGGCCCGTCGACGATCGGCGGCCCGGCGGCGAGCGCGAGCACCCGGCCCGACCAGGCCTCGGCGATGGTCAGCGCCCGTTCGAGCGCCGCCTCGTCGGCCGCCGAGAGCCCCACCCCGTGCGCGGACTGGGTCAGCGCGCCGGTCAGCGGGTCGACCCGCGGCCGCAGGTCGGCCACCCGCAGGCAGACCGCGACGAGCGGCGTGTCGTCGGGGGCCGGCTGCGCGGCCCGCGGGGCCGGGCTGCTGGAGGCCGGGGTGACGGGGGACGGTCCGTTCGTGTGCACGCTCATGCCCTCAGCCCTGGCGGAAGACGACGCCGTGGCCGCCGTCGGGATAGGTCCAGGTGATCGCGCCCTCGCCGTTGCAGACCTGGTAGCAGGTGCCGCACTCGAAGCACTGCTCGTAGTTGAACAGGATGCCGCCGTCGGAGGTCGGCGCGAACAGGTCCGCCGGGCAGGCCGTGACGCAGGCCCGGGTGGTGCACGACCGGCAGACGTCGGAGTCGACGACGATGTGCGCCCGCTCGCCGACCCGGAAGTCGACCGTCGCCATCCGGTCGTCGAACGCCAGCTCGCCGTACCGCTCGCCCGCCGCCGTCGAGGTCGACGCCGCCGGCGCGGGTGGCATCGCGGCCGTCGGGGCCAGGGGTGCCGGTGCCGGGACCGCGGGTGTCGTGTCCGGGGCCGCCAGGCCGGCCGCCGAGGCCTTGCGGAAGCCGAAGCGGCTCACCGGAACACCTTTCCGATCTTCACGCCGTCGCTGGCGAGCTCGCGCAGGCTGACGCCGTTGCGCTTGGCCGCGCGCCGCAGCAGGGCGAGCGCGCCGGGCTTCGGCTGCGGGTTCGTGACCGTGAACAGGCTCTCGACCAGGTCGGCCATCAGGCCCGGGTAGCGGCGCTGGATCCGTTCCGAGAGGATGATCTCCGGCGCCCCGCGCAGCCGCTTGTGGTCGGCCAGGACGAACTGCTTCTCCAGCGCGGCGCGGTAGGCGCCGAGCCGCTTCTTCGACGCGTCGCCCGCCGCGGCCGCCTCGGCGGCGACCCGGCCCGCGACCAGCCCGGAGCCGAGGGCGAAGTTCACGCCCTCCAGCCAGATCCCGGCGGCCAGCGTCATCCCGGCCGCGTCGCCGGCGATGAGCAGCCCGTCGGCGGCGAGCGCCGGCATGTGGTCGTAGCCGCCCTCGGGGATCAGGTGCGCCGCGTACTCCTTCACCGTCGCGCCGCGCAGGTAGGGCGCGATCGCCGGGTGCCCCTTCAGGTCGGCGATGATCTCCTCGGGCCGCACCTTCGCGGCGGCGAGCCCCGGCAGGGCGAGCACCGCGCCGATGGCGACCGTGTCGCTGTTCGTGTAGAGGAAGCCGCCGCCCGGGATGCCCCGGGTGTTGCCGAGCATCTCGATGTCGAGGCCCTCGGAGCCGCGCAGGCCGAACCGCTCGTCGATCACCTCGCGCCCCAGCGACAGGACCTCCTTGACGCCCAGCGTGAGATGCGTCGGCTCGGCCTTCGGCAGCAGGCCGAGCTCCTTGGCCAGGAAGGAGTTCACACCGTCCGCCGCGATGACGACCTTGGCCCGCAGCTCGCCGTCGGCGCGGTCGGTGCGCACGCCGACGACCCGGCCGGTGGCGTCACGCAGCAGCCCGGTCGCGACCGTCGAGGTGACCAGCCGGGCCCCGGCGGCGGTCGCCTTGCCGGCCAGCCAGCTGTCGAAGTCGGCCCGGTAGGCGGTCATGCCGTTGTAGGGCGGCCCGGCCCAGGCCTGGGTGCGGAAGTCGACGGTGAGCGCCTGGGTCTCGGTGAGGATCATCGTCGAGCGGCGGACCACCCAGCGCTCGACCGGCACCTCCTCCCACCAGTTCGGCAGCACCTCGTCGAGGATCCGGCCGTAGATGACCCCGCCGTAGACGTTCTTCGAGCCGGGGAACGGGCCGCGCTCCAGCAGCACCACCGACGCGCCCGCGCGGGCCGCCGTCAGTGCCGCCGCCGCGCCGGCCGGCCCGGCGCCGACGACGATCACATCGACGTCGGGCGCCCTGTCGTCAGACACTCGCTCGTCAGACACTCGTGGCCTCCCCACGCGGTTCGGGCACGGCGGCGTCTCCGTCGGCTGGGAGGTCTGCGCCGGCTGGAGGGTCGAGGCCGGCTGGGAGGGGGACGCCGAGCCGGCGGGCCAGCTCGACCAGCAGGCCGCCCGCGTCGCTGACGAGGCCGAGGTCGGCCATCGACGTCATCGGGCAGCTCGGGTCGGTGTTGATCGACACGACATGGCCGGGCGCGCCCAGGCCGCCGGTGTGCTGGCTCGCGCCGGAGACCCCGAACGCGAGGTACAGCTCCGGGTCGAGGGTGACGCCGGTGGTGCCGATCTGCCGGTCGTAGCTCATCCAGCCGGCGTCGGTGACCACCCGGGTCGCTCCGGCCGACGCCCCGAGCGCCGCCGCGACGCCCGCGAGCAGCTCGAACGCCGCCGCCGGCGCGACCGCCGCGAGCGCGCCGGTCCGGGCGACCAGCCCGGCGCCGCCGCCGAGCACCCGGCGCGCCTCGCCGAGGTCCATCGTCGCCGGGTCGGGCTCCAGCACCTCCAGCACCTCGACGTCGACCAGGCCGGCGGGCGGGGCCGCCAGGGTGACGGCGACGGGCCCGCCACTCGGCTGGGCCGGGATCGCGGCGCCGGCTGGCGGCGCGACGGGCCCGTCGTACAGGGACCGCGCGCCGGGGAGCAGCGTGGCGACCGCCGGGGCCACGCAGGTCGCCGTGACCAGCAACCGCCCGTCGATCCGGGACAGGTCGGCCCGCAGCTCGCCGTCGGCGCCGGATCGCACCGCGACGGCGCCGGCCAGCAGGGGGACGTCGAGGGCTGCGGCCAGCCGCGGCGCGAGGTCGCGCCCGTCCGCGGAGGCGGGCAGCACGACGAGATCGGCACCCGCGAGCGCCCGGGCGAGCGAGGCCGCCAGAGTGCCAGCCCGCAGTCCCGGGCCGGTGTCGGCCCACCAGACCTCGGTCGCGGGCCCACCGCCGGTCGCCCGGTGCAGCGCCTCGGCTGCCTCGGCGGCCCCGGAGCCGACGACGAGCACCCGGCCGCCGGCCTCCGCCGCGGCCTCGGCCCCACCCGGCGGCACCGCCCCGCCGCGTGCCACCACCAGCGCGGTGATTCCGGTGATCGCCGTCGCGGCCGGGTCGAGTTCCGTCGTCGGCGGGACGGTCGGCTCCCGGGTGGCCGCGGAGATCGTCTCGGTCATCGCACCTGCCTGCGCTGATCCGGTGGCCAAACGGCCGCCGAGGACGGCTTGATCGCCATTTGCGCCCTCTGGTGGTTGTCATCCGGCCCCGTAGAAAACCACGGGAGGGCGGAAACGGCGATCATGATCATGTGGTTCACAGTGCCCCGAGTTCGCTCCGTCGCCTCACTCGCTCCGCGGCCGTCCTCGTACCTCGGACGACCACTCCACTCGCTCACTCCTACGCTCACAGTGCGACCGCCGCGCGCTGGCCCTCGACGACGGCGGCGTGGGCACGCCGGGGCGAGAGGCAGTCGCCGACCCGCTGGAGGGTGAAGGGCAGGGCCCCGGCCGCGCGCAGCGCCCTGTACAGGCCGTCCTCGGCGCGCTGGTGCACCGCGCAGACCACCCAGTCCACCTCCCGCGTCTGGTCGGTGCCGGTCGGGTGGTGCTGCAGGTTCAGCACGACGCCCGCGCCGTTCTCGGCCGGCGCCGCGCCCATCGGCACCAGGTCGGTGGCCTGGGTGACGCCGCGGGCGGCCGCCTTGACGTTCCACTGCTCCATGTCGAGGGTGACGCCCAGGTCCTGGCCGACGACCATGCCGTTGGTGATGACCTCGACCTGGCAGCCCCGGTCGGCGAGCAGCTCGGCGACCGAGGTGGCCTGGTGGAAGCCCAGCTCGTCGATGACGACGACCTTCCCGCTCGGCGCCGCCCGGCCTTCCAGGACGTCGCGGACGTCGACGACCCGGTGGTCCGGGCCCGACCCGGCCGCGCCGGCCCACCAGGGCGGGTTCGGCGCCGCCCCGGTCGCGAGGATCACCGCGTCCGGCTTCTCGGCGAGCAGCAGGTCCGCGTCGACATCGGTCGACAGCTTGACGTCGACGCCGACCCGCTGCGCGTGGGCGATCAGGTTGCGGACGATGTCGAGGAACTCGGCCCGGCTCGGCACGCTGGCGGCGAGCTGGACCTGGCCGCCGAGCCGGTCGGAGCGCTCGAACAGGGTGACGTGATGGCCCCGCTGGGCCGCGCTGACCGCGGCCTGCAGGCCGCCGGGGCCGCCGCCGACGACGAACACCCGCTGCCCGCGCCGGCGCGGCGCCGGCAGCGGGACGGCCTCCCGGCCGGTGCGCGGGTTCTCGATGCAGCCGAGCCAGCGGTTCAGGCCCATCCGCCCGACGCACTCCTGGTTGCACGACAGGCAGGTGCGGATCTCGGTGGCGTGCCCGGCGCGGGCCTTCGCGACGAAGTCGGCGTCGGCGATCTGGCCGCGCACGATGCCGATCAGGTCGGCCTGGCCGGCGGCGAGCGCCCGGTCGGCCTGCAGCGGGTCCTTGAACCGGCCGACGCCGACCACCGGCAGGTTCACCGCGGCCCGGATCGCGCTCGGGATGAACATCGCGTAGCCCGGCGGCACCTGCATGCTCGCCTCGATCATGTACAGCGTCGCGGTGGCGACGCCGATCGAGGTGTTGATGTAGTCGACCTTGCCGGACGCCTCGACCATCGTCGCGATCGCCACCGCGTCCTCGATGGTGGTACCGCCCTCGATCAGCTCGTCGCCGCAGATCCGGACCCCGAGGGCCAGCTCGGGCCCGATCGCGGCGCGCACCGCGTCGACGATCTCCAGCAGCAGCCTGGCCCGGTTGGCCAGCGAGCCGCCGTACTCGTCGGTCCGCCGGTTGGTCGCGGGGGAGAGGAACCCGCGCACGATCGACGAGTGCGAGCACTGCAGCTCGATCCCGTCGAACCCGCCGGCCGCGCAGTGCTCGGCGACCTGCCCGTAGCCCGCGACGACCTCGCGGATCTCGTGCGGCTCCAGCGCCTTGGGGACCTCGCGGAACAGCGGGTCGGGCACCGGGCTCGGCGCCCACACGGGCTGGCGGGAGAACATCGACGACGCCTGGCCGCCGTTGTGGTTGATCTGGGCGAGGATCGGCGTGCCGTGGGCGTGGACCGCGTCGGTGATCCGCCGGTAGCCGGGGATGACGGCCGGGTTGAAGCCGTGGATGAGCTTCTCGTACGGCCAGTCGGTCGGGTGGGTCGAGTGCTCCTCGGTGATGATCAGCCCGGCGCCACCGGCCGCGCGGGCCGCGTAGTAGGCGGCGTGCTGCTCGGTCGGCAGCCCGTCGGCGGCGTAGTTCGTCAGGTGGGCCGAGAAGACCACCCGGTTGCGGACCGTCAGGGGCCCGATCCGCAGCGGGCTGAACAGGTACTGGTACCGCGAGGTCGCGCTCATCGGGCCCCTCCCGTGCCGGCGCCGGCCAGCGGGCTCACGCGGGCCGGGGCGCGGCGCGCGAGTTCGAGCGCTCGGCGCCGGCCCTCCAGCACCGCCTCCAGCGCGGTGCGCGGGGCGACGCAGTCGCCGGCCCGCGGGGTGCCGGGGCGGGCCAGGTAGAGCGCCTCGTCGGGCAGCCGGTGGCCGCAGTCGACGAGGGCCGCGCACGGGATCTCGCGGCGGGCGCCGGTCCAGACGTCCTCCAGCACGACGTGGCCGTCGCCGATCTCGCGGACGAGCGCGCGCAGCTCGCGGCGCACGCCGGCCTGCGCGAGCCGGGTGTTCGCCGGGGCGAGGTCGCCGGTCAGCGACAGCAACGTGCCGGCGACCTGGTCGGGCGCCACGAGGGCGACCTCCCGGCCGGCCGCGGCCAGCCACTCGGCGATCCCGACCGCCACCGGCCCGCCGACCGGGTCGTGCACGACGACCGGCCCGGCGACCAGCAGGTCGGGACCGGCGGCGAGCAGGCTCAGCGCGTCGACGACCTGGGGCGCGAAGGCATCCGCCGTCGCCGGGTAGTCCCGGTCCGCGGCCACCGAGCCGGTGGCGAGGATGACGGCCTGGCCGGCGGCCTCGGCGGTGTCCAGCTCGGCCGCGGTCACCGTCCGGCCCAGCTCGACAGTCACCCCCAGGCGCGCGCACTCGGCCTCCAGCCAGTCGACGAGGCGCGCCAGCCGCTCCCGGCCCGGCCCGACAGCCGAGGTACGCAGCGTCCCACCCAGTTGCTCGCCCGCCTCGGCCAGCGTGACGGTGTGGCCTCGGCTGGCGAGCACCCGGGCCGCCTCCAGCCCTGCGGGGCCGCCACCGACGACCAGCACCGCGCGCGGCCGAGGGTCGGTGCCGTCGACCGGCGCGTCCTCGGTCTCGTGGCCGCTGCGCGGCTCGCCGACGCAGGACACGATCGGGTTGCGGTTGTCGCGGACCCGGCAGGCCTGGTTGCACAGCAGGCAGGGCCGGACCCGCTCGGCCGCGCCGGCCCGGACCTTCGTGACCAGCTCCGGGTCGGCGATCTGCGCCCGGGTCATCTCCACCAGGTCGGCGACGCCGTCCGCCAGTGCCGCCTCGGCGTCGTCGGCGTCGACGACGCTGCCCTGCAGCGCGACCGCGACCCGGCCGGCCGCCGCGGCCCGGATCGCCGCGCACAGGTCGCGGTTGAACGTCGGCGCGGTGTGCGCCGTCGGCCGGTAGGCGGCCGTCGAGTAGGGCCCGCCGCGGACCACGACCAGCAGGTCGAGCAGGCCGAGGCCGGCCAGCGCGTCGACCTGCTCGGCCGCGTGTTCGGGCGTCACCCCGGCCCAGGGCGCCAGCTCGTCGCAGCTCAGCCGCAGCGCCAGCACCTTCTCCTGGCCGATCGCGGCCCGGACCGCCGTCAGCACCTCGCGGGTGAGCCGCAGCCGGTCGGCGTAGCCGTCGCCGCGGTGGTTGGTCAGCCCGGAGTGGAACTGGCGCAGCAGCGCGAGCGGGCCGGCGTCGATCTCCACCCCGGCCAGGCCCGCCTCGACCGCGAGCGACGCGCCGGCGGCGAAGCCGGCCACGATGGCGTCGATCCCGTCCTGCTCCAGCTCGGCGGGAAGCTCCCGGCTGGCCGCGTCCGCGACGGGTGACGGCGCCCACAGCACCGCCTGCGAGTACGCGCTCGACCCCTGGCCGCCCGCGTGGCCGAGCCCGGCCAGCACGACGGTGCCATACGGCCGCACAGCCTCGGCCAGCGCTGCCCAGCCGGGCCCGCAGTCGGCCGCCAGCGGCGCCCGCTCGTAGGGCCAGTCATCGGCGGTGACCGACGCCGTCTCGGTGACGATCACCCCGGCGCCGCCGGCGGCCCGGCGCGCGTAGTACGCGACGTGCCGGTCGGAGATGTCGCGGCGGCGGGCCAGGTTCGTCTCGTGCGGACCGAACAGGACCCGTGACGGCGCGATGTGGCCGCGCAGCGGCAGCGGCGTGGCGAGCGCCGGGCCAGCGGGCTCGGGGGAGCCCGCCGACACGGCGGACTCACCGTCGATCGCGGTCATACGTTGGCCATACCGTGTGTCCGTCCGCCTCGCAATGGGGTTGGTCGCCCGCCGGCGGGCGGAGCGACCGTGCTCCGGCGTTCTATGGCACTCGGTGCCAAAGAAGGAGGAGCGAGGCGAAGCATATTGGCACCGGGTGCCAGAGGAAAGGGATACCGCCACGAGCGCCAGGCTCCGTAGGAACGATCTTCGGGAGTACGGTGACGTGGTGCACAACGGCGCGCCCCCGCAGGAGCCCAGGTCCTCGACGGGCCGGGCCGGCCGGCGGCCGGTGACGACGGCGGCCGAGCTGGAGCGGCACGCGCTCCTGATCTTCGAGGAGCGCGGGTTCGACGCGACGACGGTCGACGACATCGCGGCCGTCGCCGGCATCGGCCGGCGCACCTTCTTCCGCTACTACGCGTCCAAGAACGACGTCGCCTGGGGCGAGTTCGACGCCCACCTGGAGACCATGCGCGCCGCGCTGGCCGCGACCCCGGCCGAGGTTCCGGTGCTGGCCGCGCTGCGCCGGGCGATCCTGGACTTCAACACCTACCCGGTCGCCGAGGCCGACTGGCACCGGCGCCGGATGGCGCTGATCCTGCGCACGCCGGCGCTCCAGGCGCACTCGACGCTGCGCTACGCCGCCTGGCGCGCCGTCGTCGCCGAGTTCGTCGCCGCGCGGACCGGCCGGCAGACCGACGCCCTGGAGCCGCGCGCGGTCGCCTGGGCGTTTCTCGGGGTCGCGGTCGCCGGCTACGAGGAATGGCTCGCCCGCCCCGGCGCCGACCTCGGGCCGATCCTCGACCAGGCGCTGCGCCTGCTCACCGAGGGCCTGGCCGAGACCCTGTAGACCGGGGCCGGGCGGTCAGCGGATGACGGGGCCGATGGAGGTGCCGGACCCGGGGTCGGCCCGCTGGTCGACGATCGGGCCGCCGGGCCAGTCCAGCCGAACCGCCTCGCGGTCGTCCGGCGGGGTGACCAGGACGTACCGCGGGGTGAACGCGTCGCCGGCCGGCGTGGCGATGGTGGCCGGTGTGATGGTGGCCGGTGTGGCGGTGGCCTCCGGGTCGTCCGCGAGGTCGGCGAGCGGCGCCGGATCGGTCGTGGCGGCGGCGGGGACCTGCAGGTAGGTCAGCAGGGCCGAGGCCGTCCCACCGGGCGGGAGGTACATGGTGTCGGCCGTCTGGTCCGTGCGCCGGGGCAGGTCGTAGGTGTCGCCGGCGGCCGACACCAGCGCCACGCCCGGGAAGCCGAAGATCGAACACGTCAGCGAGAAGTGGTTGGTGAACGTCACGGCGAGGCCGAACTGGAGGCTCTCGGGGTCGGCGGGCGACATCACCACCGGCGTTCCCAGCTCCACGGTGACCTTCGCGCCCGTGCACCGGGTGCCCATGATCTCCAGGTCGTCGGCGCTCGGCGAGCTGTGGGCCGTGGGCGAGCCGCCCGCCGACGGCTGACCGGGTGGCCGGGTGGTCGCCGGTCCGGACGCGGCGGCCGGCGGGGAGCCCTGGATGTTGAAGCCCGTGTCCTGGGCCGGTTGCGAGCAGCCGGCCAGCCCACCCACCACCAGCGCCGCGGCGGCGCAGGCGGCGGTGGTGGCGCGGCGGAACACGGCTGGGGGGACCGCCGGAGCGTGGCCGCCGTCGGCGGCCCGGCCGGCGTGCGCGGCGAACGGAGACATCCGCGACCTCCTGGGCATCGCGGCTGCCCGGGGGCGGGGCCGCTGACCAGGGAGTATTCGGCGCGACGCGGCCCGTTCCCGGCCAACACGACGCGACCCGCCCGTCCGGGTGCGCGACCGGCCGTGGATGTCCGCCGACGCCCCATCGGCCCGGTTCGCCCGCTATGGACGCGGGTCGGGTCCGTTCAGCGGCTGCCCAGGATGCTGTCGAGGCCCGTCTCGAACTGGTCGTCGAGGTCGGCGTGCAGGAACGGCGCCGCGGCCGCGAGCTCCGGGTACCGGGAGCGCGGCGGGTTCACGGTCGGCATCGGCGCGCCGACCCGGTCCGTCGCGAGGTTCTCCGCGAGGTGGCGGGCCTCGACCAGGGCGTGGCCGACCACGAAGAACAGCAGCGTCTGCCAGACCGCCGCCGCCTCGGCCTCGGACCGGCCGCCCGCCCGCAGCGCGCCGACGGCCTGCTCCATCCGGTCCCACCACGAGCCGGTGCCCGGCGGCTGGCGCAGCACCGACGGGGCCAGCGTCGGGTAGCGCAGCAGCTGGCGGCGCAGCTGGCGCAGGCTCTCCCGCAGGTCGGCGACCGGGTCGCCGGTGGCCGGCAGCCCGCCCTCGCCGCGGATCATCAGGTCGGCGAGCGCGTCGAGCAGCTCGTTTTTGTTCTGGAAGTGGCGGTAGATCGCGGTCGGGTCGACGCCGAGCCGGGCGCCCAGCGCGCGCATCGACAGCGCGGTCACCCCGCCGATGTCGACGATCTCGCGGGCGCTGTCCAGCAGCACCTGGCGCGACAGCGTGCCGCGCGGGGTCCGCCGGCCGGCCGCCGCGCTGACGGTGACCCGCCCGGGCCCCGATTCGTCGAGGTCCAGGCCGTCCTGCTCGTCCGACATTCCGCACCTTCCGCGCCGCCGTCCGCCAACCCGATCACTGTCACTGTAGACAACAACGTTGACAGCCGGCCAGCGGCCGCTCCGCGGATCAGCCGTGGGGGTTGGGCCGATCCGGGTACACCCGAGCGACCGGAGAGGAAGCTGGAGGGAGGAAACCAGGAATGGATCCACGCCACCACCGCTTGGTCCAAGTGAGTGGGGCACCGTCGGCCGGGAGGTTGCCGGCAAGGCAGGATCTAGCCGGCAGGATAGCCACGGCGACCGGCCCACGACGTGACAATGGAGGGACGGTGACCCAGCACCGTCCCGGAACCTGGCCGAAGTAGGCGCGGCCGCGCCGTCGATGGCCCGAAATGGACAGGGCCCGTGAAGGTGCACAGGGGAGGTCTCGGCCATGCTCGACCCGAGTGAGCTCTACGAGGTCCACGGCGACCTGCCCGACCTGGGCCGGCCGGTGATGCTCGAGGCGATGACCGGGGTGGTGGACTCCGGGAACGCGGTCCGGCTGGCCAGCGAGCACCTGCTGACGAGCCTGGAGCACGAGGTCGTCGCGACGTTCGACATCGACCTGCTGCTCGACTACCGGTCCCGGCGCCCGGCGATGACCTTCGTCGAGGACCACTGGGAGCACTACGAGGACCCGGTGCTCGCCCTCTACGCCCTGCGCGACCGGGCCGACACGCCGTTCCTGCTGCTCGCCGGGCCCGAGCCCGACCTGATGTGGAAGCGGTTCTCCACCGCGATCCGGGAGCTGACCCGCCGGCTGAACCTGCGGCTCGCGGTCGGCCTGAACGCGATCCCGATGGCCGTGCCGCACACCCGGCCGACCGGGCTGATCGTCCACGGCACCCGCAAGGAGCTCGTCGCCGGCTACGAGCCGTGGGTCCGCCAGGTCCAGGTGCCGGGCAGCGCCGGCCACCTGCTGGAGTTCGAGTTCGGCAAGGAGGGCCGGGACGCGATGGGGCTCGCGGCGCTCGTCCCGCACTACCTCAACCAGACCGACTTCCCGGCGGCCACCGAGGTCCTGCTGACCTCGGTCTCCAAGACCACCGGCCTGATGCTCCCGCTGGACGGCCTGCAGTCGGCGGCGGCGACGGTGCGCGGCGAGGTCGACCTGGAGCTCGCCAAGGGCGGCGAGATGGCGTCGCTGGTGCACGCGCTGGAGGAGCAGTACGACGCCTACAAGCGCGGCAAGGAGTCCGGCGGCCTCCCGACCGTCCAGCCCGAGGACCTTCCCACGGCGGACGAGCTGGGCGAGGAGCTGGAGCGCTTCCTCGCCGAGCAGTCCGAGCCGGACGGCCAGTAGCCGAGCCGGCCGGCCAGCCCGGCCGCGCCATGATCGCCGTTTGGGCCCTGGGATGGTTGTGAAAACGTCCCAGTCACGACCACCCAGGGCGAAATCGGCGATCAAGGGCTCAACGCATCGTGCGGAAGGCTCGGCGGAGCTGGTCGGTGAAGATGGCGGGTTGTTCGAAGGCGGCGAAGTGGCCGCCGTGGTCGGGGCGCTCGTAGAAGCGCAGGTCCGAGAAGGCGCGTTCCACCCAGCGCCGCGACGGCTTGAAGATCTCGCCGGGGAACAGCGAGAGCGCCGACGGCACGGCCACCTCGCGGCGGAACGTCTCGGAGCCGCCGCCCTGCCGGGACAGGCCCGCCTCCCAGTACATCCGCGCCGACGACCCGCCGGTGGCGGTGAACCAGTACAGCGAGATGTCGTCCAGCATCTGGTCGCGGCTGAGGGCCGTGTAGGGATCGCCGTCGTGGTCGCACCACGCCCAGAACTTCTCCGCGATCCAGGCGCACTGGGCCACCGGTGAGTCCACCAGCCCATAGGCGAGGGTCTGCGGCCTCGTGGACTGCTGCGTGGAGTAGCCGGTGCCCCATTGCAGGTGCTCGGCGCCGGCCGTCAACGACGCGAGCTCCTCCTCGGTGAAGTCCTTCTCGCCGGACGGCGGGCCGATCACGACGAAGTTGAGGTGGATGCCCACAAGGTGCTCCTTGTCGTGGGCAGCCAGCGCGCTCGTCACCGCGGAGCCCCAGTCGCCACCCTGGGCGGCGTACCGGTCGTAGCCGAGCCGTGCCATCAACGTCGCCCACGCGGCGGCAGTGCGGTCGACTCCCCAGCCGGGCGCGGTCGGACGGGCCGAGAAGCCGTAGCCGGGCAGCGACGGGATGACGAGGTGGAAGGCGTCCGCCTGGTCGCCGCCGTGCGCCTCCGGGTCGGTGAGCGTCTCGATCACGTCCAGGAACTCGACCACCGAGCCAGGCCAGCCATGCGTGAGCAGCAGCGGCAGCGCGTCCGGGTTGGGCGAGCGCACGTGCAGGAAGTGGATGTCCAGGCCGTCGATCGTCGTGACGAACTGGTCGTGGGCGTTGAGGCGCGCCTCGCAGCGGCGCCAGTCGTAGCCGTCGGCCCAGTAGGCGCAGAGGTCGCGCAACCAGGCCAGCGGGACGCCCTGGGTCCAGTCGCCGACCGGCTCCTTCTCGGGCCACCGGGTGGCGGTCAAACGGCGTTTCAGGTCGAGGACGTCCGCGTCGGGGACAGACACCTTGAACGGCGTGATCTCCGCGCCTGCGGGCTCGGTCATGCGGACACTCCACCACATCGCGGCCGTGGACGCGATCTGCGATTTCGTCGGTGGCGCCGGGGGGTGGGCAGTGGTTTGTTCGTCTTGGACCGGTCCAGGCCCGTCACCGCCCGTTCGGGTCCACCGACCCGGCCGAGCCGCGCCACGGAGGCGAAATGGAGTTCCACCTCTACCTGCCCCAGATGAGAATGGCGATGCCGGACATCGTCGAGCGGGCCCGCAACGCCGAGGGCGCCGGGTTCGCGGGCATCGCGATGATGGATCACCTCGCACCGCCCGGGGCGGTCGACACCCCGATGTTCGAGGCGATGACGACGGCGGCCTGGATCGCCGCGAAGACCGAACGGCTCACGGTCGGCCACCTGGTTCTCTGCGACACGTTCCGCCATCCGGTCATGCTCGCGAAGGAGGCGGTGACGCTCGACCATGCCAGCGAAGGCCGGTTCGAACTCGGCATCGGCTGGGGCTCGGTGCCGGCCGAGTTCGCGCGCTACGGCATCGGCGACACGACGGCCCGGGTCCGCGTCGACCGGCTGGCCGAGACCCTGGCCGTCCTGCGGGCGCTGTGGAGCGGGGAGTCCGTCAGCTATCGGGGTGAGCACTTCGCGCTGACGGAGGCCGCCGCGCTGCCGGTGCCGACCAGGCCGATCCCGATCACCATCGGCGGCACCGGCCCGCGCACCCTGAAGCTGGTCGCCGAGTACGCGGACTGGTGGAACGTCCAGGTCGACAAGATCGGCCAGCTCGACGAGCTGCGCGACCGGGTCGGCACGGCTCGGGTCTCGGTCCAGCAGATGGTCACCGTCATCCCGCCGAACGCGACGGCCGCCGAGCGGGAGAAGATCACCGCGACGGCGAACCGCCGGTTCAGCGGCCTGCTCGCCAAGGGCGGCCTGGCCACCGGCACGCCCGCCGAGCTGACCGAGCACTTCGGCGCGCTGGCCGCCCGCGGCGTGGAACGCGTCTACGCCTGGTTCACGGACTTCGCCAAGCCCGACACCCTGACGGCCTTCACCGGGGTCATCGAAGACCTGCGCTGAGCCGGGCCGGCCGCTGAGGCTCGGCTACTGGCCGTCGTACCCATCACTTGAAACGGCTAAGGCGACTCCCGACAAGGCGGACGTGGCCAGGCCAAAAGGCCTGGTCATACCGCATGGTCGCCAGAAGATGGGTGCGGACGACCTGCGGTAGGACTCATCAGAGGCGGGCCCGTGATCATGGCCACCGCACAGGTGCTCAACGTTCGGGGTAGCGCGAAAGCATCACCTCCCAGGCCACGGCGGCCGTGCGCAGATCGGCTGGCGTGAGTGTGAGGGTGATGCTGTATCCGTAGCTGGGGGCCGTCGGATCAAGCCCGTGTGAGGGCGGCGCCGATTCGCACTGCAGGTGCACCCGGATGGTGCGAGATTCGCCGTCGGATTCGGCCACACTGAGTCCGAGGCACGGTTCCAGGAACGCGAGGGCCGGACCGTCCTCAACGAGACCGTCGCTCGGCTCGACTCGCCCGGCGGCTGCCTCCCTTAGCCACTGGACGAGGTCGCGAACCTCCCAGGTCGTCAGGCAGGGATCGCGGAAGGACCACGTCTCGCCGTCTCCGCCACCCACGGTGCCCCCGATGAAGAGCCAGTTCGCTTCCCAGTCCTGCCTGCCGGCCGCTTTGTGTTCCGGGAACTGGTAGCCGTCGATGCGTAGGTCGATGTAGGACCCGTCCGCGGACATCAGGAACATCGGTCAGGCTCAGCCCTTGGCGGTGGCGCCGGCGTCGATGGGGAGGGCTACGCCGGTGATGTAGCGGGCCTCGTCGGAGGCGAGGAACAGCACGGCGTTGGCGACGTCGACGGCCTCGATCAGTGGGACCGGCATGAGGTGCAGCGCGCCGAGGACGGCGGCGGCGTCGTCGATCGTCGGGCTCTCGAGGTCGGGGCGCAGCATTCCGCGCAGTGACGCGTTGTCGATCATCGGGGTGCGCACGTTGCCGGGGTGCACGCTGTTCACTCGGATCAGCGCGTGGGCGAACTCGTTCGCCAGGGACCGCATCAGGCCGACGAGGCCGTGCTTGGCGGAGACGTAGCCGGCCATCCAGCCCTGGCCCTTCAGCCCCAGCATCGAGCTGGTCAGGATGACCGAGCCGCCGCGGCCGCCGGCGACCAGGTGCGGGAGGGCGACCTTCGCGGTCAGGAAGCAGCCGGTCAGGTCGATGTCGAGCACCGTCTGCCAGGCGCGCAGGCTCAGCTGGTCGGTGGCGGCCGCCGTGCCCGAGATGCCGGCGTTCGCGACGACGATGTCGAGCCGGCCCAGCTCGGCGACCCCGGTGTCGACGGCGGCCCGCAGCGCGTCCTCGTCGCGGACGTCGGCGACGGCGGTGACGATCCGCCGGCCCAGCCTCGCCACGGCGGCCGTCGTCTCGGCCAGGTCGTCGGGCGTGGCCATCGGGTAGTCGACGGTGTCGACCTCGCCGAGGAGATCGACGCCGATGATGTCGGCGCCCTCCTCGGCGAGCCGTATGGCGTGGGCTCGGCCCTGGCCACGGGCCACCCCGGTGATGAACGCGACCTTGCCCTCGACCCGACCCGCCACGTCGACCTCCGTCGCTCGCCGTCCGTCGTGATGTTGTCGCACGATCTGGTGGGAAGCGCGAGCGATAGGCCGTCCCGGCTCGGGCTGGCGTTGACGTCGACGGCAGGGTTTAGCGTCGGTCTCATGCGGATCGGGGAGCTGGCGCGGCGGGCCGGGACCAGCCCGCGGGCACTGCGGCACTACGAGCAGGAGGGCCTGCTCGCCGCCCGGCGCCGGGCCAACGGGTACCGGGAGTTCGACGAGTACGACCTGCGGCTGGTCGCCGAGATCAGGTCGCTGCTGGCGATCGGGTTCACCCTGGCCGAGACCCGGCCGTTCGTCGAGTGCCTGCGCGCCGGCAACGACCGCGGGGTCACCTGCCCGGACGCCGCCGCCGTCTACCGCCGCAAGATCGCCGAGATCGACGCGTGCACGGCCCGGCTCGGCGAGATCCGGGCCGGGCTGGTCGGTCAGCTCGCCGAGGAGCTGGCCGCCCGCTCGCCCGCCGGTCGCCGGGCACGGCCGCAGCCGCGGCTCGCGCCCGAGGACGTCCGCGCGGTGCCCGTGCCCGACGCCGCGCCGGCCTGCGCGCTGTCCCTCGGAAAGAACCAGTCTTCGGCGTAGACCAGCTTCCCGCCGAGACCCCTACCGCGAGACGAGGTTTCGCCATGTCGTCCACCCCTTCCCCCGCAGGCGTCGTCACCGCCCCCGCCGGGCAGGTCGTCACCGTCACCGACCGGTCCTTCGCCGACCTCGTGCTGGACAGCCAGGTCCCCGTGCTCGTCGACTTCTGGGCCGAGTGGTGCCCGCCGTGCCGGATGATGGCGCCGGTCCTGGACCGCATCGCGGCGGACTACGCCGGTCGCCTCGTCGTCGCGTCACTCAACTGCGACGAGCAGCCCCAGACCGCCCGGACCTACGGCGTCCTGGCGATGCCGACGTTCAAGATCTTCCGCGGCGGCGAGCCGGTCGCCTCCGTGGTCGGCGCCCGCTCCGGGGCCGCCATGCGCAAGCTCCTCGACGAGCACCTCTAGGCGACGCGGCCGCGGGTCTTCGTGCGGTACGGGCGGAAGCCGCGGGCGCGGTAGTTCGCCAGCGCGCGCCGGTGGTCGAGCGTCGAGGTGTGCAGCCAGACGCGGTGGACGCCGTCGAGGCCCGGGTGGTCGAGCGTCCAGGCGAGCCTGGCCGCGAGCGTCAGCGCGTGGCCGCCGATCCCGGTGCCGACATACTCGGGCACCAGGCCGAACGAGGTGATCTCGACGTCGTGCGGCGGGTGCGCCTCGGTCTCCACGACCCCGGCCACCTCGCCGTCGGCGCCACCGGTCCGCAGCAGGAAGCTCTGGCGGCGCGGGTCGGCGAACCAGTCCGCCCAGGCGGCGTCCCCCCAGACCACGGACGGCCACTGGTAGGGCGCGCCGACCCGCACGATCGTCGCCCGGGTCAGCGCCTCGTCGGCCGGCGAGGTGGGGACCAGGACCAGCTCCGGAGCGACCCGGCCGGGCTTGAGCTGGTCAGGACTGGTCATCTCCAGGAACGTGATGACCTCGCCTCGCACCGGCTCCACGATCGCCACGCTACCCCTCCCCGATCAGCCCGCGGGGCGGCCACGGGACCGGCGGACCGACGCCGTCGTGCCGGCCAGCCCCTGACGATGCCGGCCCTCGGCGAGCCGTGCCGCGCGCCGCGCCGGGGGGACCGGATCCGCTGCACTCCCCGCGCCGCTCGGCCTCCCCGCCCCGCCGGACGAGGCCGCGTCAAGGGCGCGGACCGGCCGTCAGAGCACCTTCGTGCCGTACATCTCGCCGAGCGGGTCGGCGATCAGCTCCAGCCGGGCGCCGTCGGGGTCGCGGAAGTAGACGGAGACCTCGGAGTGGACCACGTGGTCGACACCGGCCGCCTCGAGCTTGCCGACCAGGCGCCGCCAGTGGTCCGGGGCGACCGAGATCGCGACGTGGTGCAGCCCGCCGAGCACCTCGGCGTAGGGGCCGAGGTCGAGGCCCGGGAAGTCGAAGAAGGCGATCAGGTTCCCGTTGCCGATGTCGAAGAAGAAGTGCGACGAGCCGGCGTAGTCGCGGTTCTCGATCAGCTCGGTGAGCGGGAACTCCAGCACTCCCTGGTAGAAGCGGATCGTCCGCTCGACGTCCTGGCTGATCAGGGCGGCGTGGTGTAGCCCGCGGGCCGAGGACGGGGCCCGCTCGCCGGCCGGGGTCAGGTAGGTCGCGCGCAGGGCGGCCCGGGCCGCCTCGAGGGCCGGCAGGTCGCGGCCCACGGTCGTCGTCTCACTGCTCATGACTTGCTCCTCGGTCCGTCCCGGCCCGCCGGTGGGCCGGCGCCGTCGTGCGGCAGAACTAGTTGCCGATACAACACGTTCCCGGCCTCGGTGTCGGCTAGACGATGCGCCCCGCTTGCTCTCCTGCCCGGCCTTTCGTTCGTGGGCCCGGCCTTGACCTTGTTCTTACAAGACCCTTGCGGGTCGTTGGGTGATCTCTGCGAGCGTGCTGTCCGCGGGGGTCGATCGGCCCCCTCGGCCGTCCGGCCCTCGGGTTGGACGGCCCTCGGGTCGGTGGCGATCGGGTGAGGGGACGGGCTGATGCGACGGGGCGGAATGCCACGGCTGATGGCCGTGACGGCGCTGGTGGCCGTGGTGGCTGTGGCTGCCGCGGCCTGCGGGCCGATGGAGCGGCGGCCGCCCGTGGCCGCGCCACCGTCGTCCGGGACCGCACCGAAGCCGGGAACGGCCAGCCACACGCTGACGGTCGACGGCCGGTCCCGTGACTACGCGATCCACGTCCCGGCCGGAACAGGCACCGCACCTCTTCCACTCGTCGTCCAGCTGCACGGCGGCGGGGGTAACAACGTCAACATCGAGAAGCAGACCGGCTTCTACGACCTCGCCGACCAGGACCACTTCCTGGTAGCGAGCCCGGACGGCACCGGCGAGAAGGCGGGCCGGCTGCTGACCTGGAACGCCGGCTGGTGCTGTGGGTCGGCGCTGAACAACCAGGTTGATGACGTCGCGTTCATCGGCGCGATGCTCGACGACCTCGAAGCGCACTATCCCGTTGACCCGCGCCGGATCTACCTCACCGGCTTCTCCAACGGCGCGATGATGACCTACCGGCTCGGCTGCGCGCTCGCCGACCGGATCGCCGCGATCGCCCCCGTGTCGGGCGCCCTGGACTTCGACGGCTGCGCCCCCGCCCGTCCGCTGCCACTGCTCGCCATCCACGGCACGGCGGACGAGAACGTCCCCTATGCCGGGGGCAAGGGCACCGACGAGGGCCGACGGTTCCCGTCGCAGAAAGACCGGATCGACCGGTCGGTGGCCGACTCCGTGGGATTCTGGGTGAAGAACGACGGTTGCCAGACCCCTGCGGCCGAACAGCATTCCGGCAGCCTGATCCGCGCGACCTACGGTCACTGCGCCGCTGGCACCGACGTGGTCCTGGACACGATCGTGGGCGGCGTCCACGCCTGGCCCGGCGGTCAGAAGATCCGCCCCAAGGCCGGCGAGCCCAGCGACGCCATCAACGCCACCGCCGAGATCTGGAGTTTCTTCTCGGCCCACGAACTGCCCAGCTCCGTATCCGCCACGTCGACACCGGCAACGTCGGCGGCGACCCCGGCGGTCGCCACGTCGGCGGTCGGCAACGCGGCGCGGCCGGCCAGCCTGGCGGGCCTTCCGGCCGCGACCCGGCGCCCGTCCTGGACGGCGTAGCGCTCCAACGCCTAGGTGGACGCGCCACCCGGAGATCGGACTGCTCCGCGAAACGATCGGGCCGGCCCGCGGAACGCGGGCCGGCCGTTGCGCGGAACGCGGAGATCACAGCCCCGGGACCGTGGGGAGGCGTTGGCCTGCCGCGAGGGTCAGCCCGGAGTGATCGCCGATTTCGCCCTGAGGTGGTCGTGAATCGGGTCTCGTCACAACCAGCTGAAGGCCAAAACGGTGATCATGTTGAGGGTTCGGAGCTTGCGGACGTTGTCGGAGGCGGCCGGACAGGGCCGTGACGGTCACGCGTGGGTCGTGCCGAATTGTCGGACAGCCTCGTTACGCTGACCGCCATGGCTGATCCAGCAGCGACGGCGCTTACCCTGGACGCTCCGATCACGGCGGTCGTCGTCTATCCGAGGCAGGCCCGCGTGACCCGGCGTGGGGTGGTGACGCTGCCCTCCCCGGCTGGCCCGCGGCCAGCAGCCGGGTCGGCGCCGCCCGAGTCCGCGCCCTCTGAGTCCGGGCCCGAGTCTGCGTCGTCGGGGTCTGTCGCTCCGGCCGAGTTCACGGTGACGCTCGGTGGGCTGCCGCAGCAGATCGACCCCAACTCTGTGCGGGTGTCCGGGCGCGGGGCGGTCCGGGTGCTGGGGGTCGAGGTCGATCTCGTGACCCGGGCGGCTACGGCGGACGCGACGCTCGCCGAGCTGCAGCAGCGGCTGCGCGTGCTGCGGCGCAGGGGCCGCGAGCTGGACGATGCCGCCGAGACCGAGCAGGCGCTCCGCAAGTTCCTGGACGTGGCCGGTCGCAACGGGGCCGCGGCGATCGCTCGGAGCTGGGGAGCGCCATCCTGGCATGGCGGGCCGGCGGAGGTTCGGGGAACGAACTCCCAGGGCGGCTCCGCCGAGCCGGGCGGGACCGCGGGCCTGCCCGCTGCGGCCGCGGACGCCCCGAGTGCCGAGGCGCTCCGGCTCGCCGAGATCGGCGCCGCGCTGGGCGGTCAGCTCGCTGAGCTCGCCGGGCGCCGGCGGACGATCGCCGACGAGCAGGCGGACCTGCAGCGCGAGATCGGCGCCGCCGAGGCCGCTGTGGCAAAACGTCAAGGCCGCGCCCGCCCCGAGCAGACCTACCAGGTCACGGTGGTGCTGGAACCGACCTCCGCCCTGCCCGGCCCGGCCGGGTCCGAGCCGGCCAGTCGCGAGCCAGCCGGGTCCCAACCGGTCCGGGACGAGCTGCCCACCGGCGGGCCGGCCGGGCCCGGGCCGGCCGGCGTCGACGTGGAGCTTGAGGTTTCCTACCTTTCGCTCAACGCCTCCTGGTCGGCGCGGTACGACGCCCGTCTGGTCGACGGGACCGTGACGTTGACCTGGTTCGGGATGGTCACCCAGTCCAGCGGTGAGGACTGGCCGGTGTGCGACCTGGCGCTGTCGACCGCGCGGCCGGCGCGCAGCAGCGGGCTACCCGAGCTGACCCCCTGGTACGTCGACGTCGCCAGGCCGAGGCCGCTGCCGCCGCCGATGGTCGCGGCCAGGAGCGCCCCGGACGGGATGGGCACGCTGGCGGGCGGCTCGGTCAGGACGGCGAGCCTCGCGGCCGCTCCGGCCGGCGCCGCGCCCGTGGAGCATGCCGTCGCGTCCGTGGACACCTCGGGAACCGCGGCCACCTATCGGCCGGCCCGCCCGGTGCCGGTGCCCGCCGACGGCCAGTCACACCGCAGCACGCTCGCGATCCTGGAACTCGCCGCCGAGCTGGACCATCTGACGGTCCCCAAACTCGCGCCCGAGGCCTACCTGCGGGCACGCGTCACGAACGCCTCGGCGCACACCCTGCTCGCCGGCCCGATCGCGATCTTCCACGGTGCCGACTACGTCGGGACCAGCGCGTTGGACCAGCCGGTCCCGCCGGGCGCCGAGGTGGAGCTGCAGCTCGGCGTCGATGACCGGCTCGTGGTCGAGCGGGAGCTGGTCAGCCGGGCGACCAGCCGCAAGGTCGTCGGCAGCCTGCGCCGGACGGACGTCGGCTACGCGGTCACCCTGACCAACCACACCGGTCGGCCGGCCAGGGTGACGGTCCGCGACCAGATCCCGGTGTCGCGGCACGAGGGCGTCGCGGTCAAGGACTTCCACGCGACCCCGGCCCCCGGCGAGACCACGGAGCTCGGCCAGCTGACCTGGCCCGTGGAGCTCGCCGCCGGGGGCACGAAGAAGATCGAGTTCGGCTTCCGCCTGGAGCACAACCGCGCCCTCGACCTCACCGGATGGGCCGAGTAGAGGGAGAGTCCGCGCGGTTCGGTCGTCAGACGAAGGTCAGGCGGGGGAAGTGCTCGCCGGAGCCGAGCACGGGACCGGCCTCGCTGGCCAGGACGCGTTCGAGGACGGTGGCGTAGACGGAGCGGAAGTCGGTGGAGGCCTTCAGGTCGCCGTCGTCGAGGTTGGTGAGGCTCGGCTGGTCGCCGTAGAAGCCGCCCCTGACGCGTGAGCCGAGGACGAGGACCGGAGCGGCGGTGCCGTGGTCGGTGCCGTTGTTGGCGTTGGCGGCGACCCGGCGGCCGAACTCCGAGTAGACGAGGGTCGTCACTCCGGCACCGTGCGGGTCGGTGCCGATGGCGCTCTGGAAGCGGGTGAGGGCCGCGTCGAGCTGGCCGAGCAGCCTGGCCTGGGTGGCCTTCTCCTCGGTGTGGGTGTCGAAGCCGCCGAGGTTCACCGAGTAGACCCTGGTCGGCACACCGGCCCGGATGCAGGCCGCGACGACGTCGAGCTGTGCCCCGAGCTCGCCGGCATCACCCTTCGCCGCCGTGCCACCCTTCCCGGCCGCACCGGTCGCACCGGCGGCGGCGGTCGGCCCGGCCGCAGGGTCCGCGCCGGCGTCCAGCTGGCCCGTCGGCGCCTGCGTCTGGTCGGACTTCGTGCCCAGGACCGGGGCCAGCGCGCCGGCGACGGTGAACAGGTCGGCGCCCGAGGAGGCCACCCGGGCGGCGAGCGGACCGTCCGCCCGGTCCGGGCGGTAGAGCAGGTTCAGCTCCTGGCCGAGCGCGCCCGCCGGTGCCTTGAACGACCCGGTCGGCACGGCCGCCGCCGCGGTCGAGGCGCCGACGACCAGCGGCGCGAGCGTCGGCCCGATGGAGATCGCCCGCAGCGCGGTGACGCTGCTGGCGGCCTTCGGGTCGGCCTTGGCCTGGGCGTCGAGCCAGCGGCCGAGCCAGCCGGTCGTCGCGACGGTGTCGGGGGAGGCGGTCTGCCAGATCGCCATCGACCGGAAGTGGCTGTGGTCGGGTTTCGGGTAGCCGACGCCGCGCACGATCGCGAGCCGGTGGGAGTTCCACAGGCCGTGTAGCCCGGTCAGCGCCGGGTGCAGCGCCAGGCCGTCGGACAGTGGCAGCGCCTCGCCGGCCGAGTAGGCGAGCTCGGGCCTGGCTGCCCGGTAGGCCGGGTCGTCGGCCGGGATCACCATGTTCAGCCCGTCGTTGCCGCCGTAGAGAGTGACGACGACGAGGACGCCACCACCCGCGAGTGGCTGCTCGGTGGACGCGTGATGCAGGTCCCGGTAGGTGAGGACCCCGCCGCCCGCGGCGGCGGCGAGCCCGCCGGTCACGCCCGAGGCGATCAGGAACCGGCGTCGGTCGAACGGCATCGGTCTTGTCCTACCTTTCCTAGACCGTCAGGTACTCGGGGGACAGCAGGGCGAGCGCGACGAGGCGGGCCGGGTTGCCGCCCGTCGCCGCGAGGGCCGTGCGGGTGCGGACGGTCCAGCCGTCGACGGACAGCAGGTGGGCGACGGCGTCGGCGCGGGAGGCGGCCGGCTCGTCGGCGATCGCCGACAGGTCCGCCGCCGCCGCTGCCGCGGCCGCGAACTTGGCGCGGACCTGGGTGGACGCCGTCGTCAGCCAGGCCGCGTTCGACGGCCAGCCGCCGACGCTGGGCGGGTCGAACGGGATCTGGCCGAGCCCGGAGAGGACCGCGAGGACCGCCTTCTGCTTCAGCGCCCCCGGGCCGGCGCCGGCCTCCGTCGCGCGGCCCGAGCCGTCGGCCGCGGCCGGGGCGACCCGCAGGCCGAGGGCGCGCAGCACCCCGACGACGTACTCGACCGGCTGCGGGACGAGCTGGCCGCGGGTGGCCAGGAACGCGGGCGACAGCAGCATCGCCCGCGCGGCGGCGCCCACGTCGAGCGTTGGCCCGTAGGCGGCGAGCATGGCGGCGGCCGCCGGGTTGGCCGTCGGCGCCGTCGGGGCGGCGAACCGGGTGAACAGCCGGCCGCACACCCACCGGGCCGACGCGGGGGAGTGCGTCACCAGGGCGATGACATCCTCACCGCTGAGGTTGCCCGATTTCCCGAGGACGGTTTTCGTCCCGTCGTCGTGCTGCGCGGCGGCGAGCTGGAAACCGGTACGAGCTTTGTCGACCCGCCACCCGGTGAACGCCCGCGCGGCCTCGCGGACGTCGGTCTCGGTGTAGTTGCCGATCCCGAGGGTGAACAGCTCCATCAGCTCGCGGGCGAAGTTCTCGTTCGGGTGCTCCTTGCGGTTCTGGCCCGCGTCCAGCCAGACCAGCATCGCGGGGTCGTGCGCGGCGGAAAGCGCCAGCGCGTCGAACCGGCCGGTGCCCTGCTCGCGGAAGATCTGGTTCTGGGCCAGCATCATCGCCGCCGAGCGCACCTTGACGATCGACGTGGCGAAATGGCCGTGCCAGAAGAACGTCAGCTTCTCGACGAAGGGCACGTCGGTCGCGACCATGCGCCGCATCCACCAGCCGGCGAGCGTGGTCGCCTGGTCGCGCACCATTTTCGCGTAGGTTGCCCGCGCCGCGGGGTCGGCGCTTTTCGGGAGGGTCAGCGGGGCGAACGCCGGCGGCGGCTCGAGCGACGCCGTCGCCGTCGCGCCGATCAGGGCGTCGACGGTCGCGGCATAGCCACGGCCGACCGCGGCGTCGAGCTCCGCCGGGCGTGCGCCGAAGGCGGCACGGCGGTAGAGGAACGCGAGGTCCGAGCGAGAAGCCACGGTGCAGACCATTCCAGCGAACCGTCAGCGGCCCGTGGCCGCGATGTTCGAGGACGGTAAGGGATTGCCCGCGAGACCGACCGGGGCTCCGCGGGTGGCCGGTCCGGCCGCACACTGGACGCGTGGCAGCCCACCCCTCCGCTCCCGGCCAGCCGCCGTCCACGCCGACGGCCGCCTTACCGCCGGCACCGGCGGCGACGACCACCTCGTCCGCCCAGACCGCGCCGGCCGGGCCCGTCGCGGGGTCGGCGCCGCGCCAGCAGACCGGGCTTGTGCTGGTGGTCGAGGACGAGCCGCACATCAGCGACCTGATCCGGCTGTACCTGACCAGGGAGGGCTTCGGCGTCGAGGTCCGCCAGGACGGCGCCGCCGGGCTCACGGCGGCCCGCGAGCTCGCGCCGGTCGCGCTCGTCCTCGACGTCCGGCTGCCCGGCCTCGACGGGCGCGACGTGCTGCGCGCGCTGCGCGCCGAGGAGAACTGGACGCCGGTCCTGTTCGTGACCGCGCGCGACGACGAGGTCGACCGGATTCTCGGCCTGGAGCTCGGCGCCGACGACTACCTGGTCAAGCCGTTCTCCCCGCGCGAGCTGGTCGCCCGGCTGCGGGCCGTACTGCGCCGCGCCGGTCCGCAGGCGGCTCAGCCGGCGACGCGGACCCTGCGGGCCGGCGCCGTCGAGCTCGACCTCGACCGCCGCCAGGTGGCCGCCGCCGGGGTGCCGGTCGCGCTGACGGCCACCGAGTTCGACCTGCTCGCCGCGCTGCTGGCCCGCCCGGGGCTGGTCTACACCCGGGAGCGGCTGCTCTCCCAGGTGTGGGGCTACCACGCCGCGGCCGGGACCCGCACCGTCGACGTGCACGTCGCCCAGGTCCGCGCCAAGCTCGGCGACGTCTCCCCGATCCGGACCGTCCGCGGCGTCGGGTACACCGCCGATGCCTGACCTGGGTCGCCTTTCGCGGCGGCCGCGAAAGGCCTCGTCGCGGCGCGGGCGTGGGCTCGGGTCGCGCACGGCGCTGGTCACGACGGCGGTGGCGCTGCTGGCCGTGATCATCACCGGGGCCATCTTCCTGGGGCAGCTCGGCCGGGTCGGCGAGGCGCAGGCCCGCCGCGCGCTCGGGCGGCAGGCCGACCTGGTCGCCGACCTGGCCCGCAGGCCGGGCGCGCTGACCGGTCAGGCCCGCGACCCCGAGCTGCGCGCCGACGTCATCCGGGCGGTGGGCGCCCAGCAGATCAGCCTGCTGATGCTCGACCCCGACGGCCTGGCGACGCTCGCCGTCGGCCCAGGCGAGGGCCGGCGGGTGCCGGTGCTGACGGCGGGCACCCGGGCCCGGCTGGCCGGCACCAGCGAGAACACCGAGGTACGGACCGTCGCGGGCCGCCGGGTCCTCGTCTCCACCCGGCAGCTGTCCGGGGGGAACACGCTGCTGCTCATCCAGGACGTCTCCGCGGCCCGGGAGCTTACGGTGGCCGAGAGCCGCCGGCTGCTGATCGCGCTCGTGGTCGCCCTCACCGTGGCGACGGTCGCCGGACTGGTCCTCGCCCGCCGGCTCGCCCGGCCGCTGCGGGCGCTCGCCGGCGCCGCGCACGGGCTGGCCAGCGGTCGGCGCGACGTCGACGTCACCCTCGCCCTGCCCACCGGCGGACCGGTGGAGATCGCCGACGTCGCCGACGCGCTCGCCGGCCTGGCCACGGCGCTCGCGACGAGCGAGGCGCGGCAGCGGGAGTTCCTGCTCTCGGTCTCGCACGAGCTGCGGACCCCGCTGACCGCGATCCGCGGCTTCGCCGAGGCGCTCGCCGACGGCGTCACCCCAGGTCCCGAGGCCCCACACGCCGGCCGGGTGATCCTCGACGAGGCGCTGCGGCTGGACCGGCTGGTCCAGGACCTGCTCGACCTGGCCCGCCTCGACGCCGACGACTTCCGGGTCGACCTCGCGCCGGTCGACCTGGGCCGGGTCCTCGCCGACGCCGCCGACGTCTGGCGGCGCCGGTGCGCGGCCGAGGGCATCCCGCTGCGCGTCGAGGGGCCGCCACCGGGCCGGCCGGTCGTCGTCGTCGGTGACGCCGCCCGGCTGCGCCAGATCCTCGACGGGCTGGCCGAGAACGCCCTGCGGGTCGTGCCGACGGGAGCGCCGATCGTGCTCGCCGCCAGGGCAGAGCCGTCGCCGCTGGGTCTGGTCGGGGTGCTGGAGGTCGGGGTGCTGGAGGTTCGGGACGGCGGGCCGGGGCTGACGGCGGACGACTGCGCCGTCGCGTTCGACCGCTCGGCGCTCTACGAGCGCTACCGAGGCCTGCGCCCCGTCTCCACCGGCCTGGGGCTCGCGCTCGTCGGGCGGCTCGCGGCGCGGCTCGGTGGTTCGGCCCGGGCCGGCGCCGCCGCCGAGGGCGGGGCCGCGTTCAGCGTCCGGCTGCCGCTCGCCCCGCTCGGCGGCGACGAAGGCCCGGTGCACCGGCGGGCCACCGGGCCGCGCCGGGCGCTCGCCGTCGGCCCGTCCCGGGACGCGCCTCCCTGACGGCGGGGGCTACTGGACGTAGCCCTCGACCTGGGTGAGGGACGCCGGCTTCGCCTCGACGGGGTCCCGCCCGGCGGCGCGCAGGGCGTCCCGCCGGCGCAGCAGGTCCCAGCACTGGTCCAGGGACGCCTCGACGTGACGGAGGCGGGCCAGCTCCTCGTCCGGGTCGATCGCGCCCGCCGCCCGCTTGGCGCGCAGGTCATGCTCCTCGGCGACGAGAGCGTTGATCTGAGTGAATATCGCTTTGTCGTCCATGTCCTCAGCCAAGCACGCGCCGGCGGCCGCCGGCCAGACGGGCCCGTCGCGACTCAGTCGGGGATCTCGACGGCGATCTCGGCGCCGAGGCTGAACCCGGGCGTGAGCGGAAGGTCGTCGCCGCTCCAGAACCGGCCCGGGTCGTACCAGTTCGGCCGGCGGCCGGCGGGCAGCAGCCCCATCGCCTGGTAGGTGATCGCGACGACCTCGGCGCAGTAGGCGGTCTCGAGGGACGAGCCGCCCGCCGCGCCCAGGATCTCGGTGTCAGGCGGGCCGGTCACCGGCGGGTCGGCGGCCGGCGGCGCGGTGGCGTGCACCCGCCGTGACCGGCCGCGCCGCCGCGGCCAGCGACCGGCCCGGCCCACCGGCCCGGCGGTAACCGCGTCGTCCGGCCAACCCGGCCCGGGGCCCGGCCGCGCGGGATCGTCGGCTCTGGCGCCGTCGGTGCCGAGCTGCCAGGGGAACGCGGCGAACCAGGGTTCGGCCGCGGCCTCGTCCGGGAGCTGGTCGGCGTCCTCGTCGTCGGCGCCCGGCTGATGGCGCCGGATCGGCGCCCGGCCCAGCAGCCACCGGCCGGCGAGCTGGGCGGTCGACGGGAACGGGGTGCCGTCGAGCCGCGCGACGATCCGCAGTGCGGCGTCCTCCGCCTCCCGGGGCACCTCCGGTTCGAGCTGGCGCAGCCAGGCCCGCTGGTCGTACCGCTGGCCCCACTGCTCGACGGCGGCCCGCAGGTCGTGCAGCTGCACCCCGCGGTGGCGGCCGCCGGTCCACCGGTCGGGCAGCGACCGGCCGAGCTCGGCGTGCCAGATCATCGGTGGCATGTCGTCGAGGACGAGGGCCATGCCGACATGGTTGACGGGACTGTTCGTGAGCGTCTGGATCGCCCGGTCGGCCGCGGTACGGCCCCGGAACAGCCACAGGTCGCCGGTCCGGCTCGCTTCCACGGCCGCGTCCAGGCTGACGGGCATGGCGCACATAACGTCCAGACTAGGCCGACCTGGGCGATGCCTGGGGCGACTCGGCGAAGGCCCGGCCAGGCGACGGCGCCTGGCCGGACTTTTGGGCCGCGGACCCGGACTCGTCCCGGCATGCCCCCGCAAGACCGGCCGATTCGACTTAGCCTGAGGTATGCGCGTGTGGAAGGTGC
This sequence comes from Pseudofrankia inefficax, assembly GCF_000166135.1. NCBI lineage: Bacteria > Bacillati > Actinomycetota > Actinomycetes > Frankiales > Frankiaceae > Pseudofrankia > Pseudofrankia inefficax. Next base: position 5,704,585 of record NC_014666.1, on the reverse strand, counting down.
TCGGACTGGCCGGAGTCGTCGGCGTCGCGGCGACGGGCGCGATGGTCGCCCGCGCCGAACGAGCCCGCCGGTCCTACACCCCGGACGAGATCCGCGAGCGGCTGCACAGCCGGCTCACGGGCGGCGACGCGCCGCCGGCACCGGACGGCACGTCGGCGGCGGCCAGCGCCGAGGACGCCCGCCGCGCCCGCCCCGACGCGTCCTAGGACCGGCACGGCCCGTCAGCCGCCCCGTCCGCACCCCGAGCCCTTGCATTCGCTGAACATTTCTCCTACCGGCGCCTGACCTTCGGGTGCCACGATCGGCGCACCCGTCGAGAGGTGCGTGCGTTGAGGTCTCCGTTACCCCGTCGGCCGCGCGGTGTGGTCGCGGCAGCTGTCGCCCTGGTAGCGCTGCTCGGCGCCGCCGCCTGCCAGGGCGGCGCGGTCGCGAGCACGCCACCCCCAGCCTCTGGCAGCCCGGCCTCCGGCACCCCAGGGCAGGCCCCGCACCAGCCGGGGGCCGACTGGGAGACCGTCGACCCGGCGTCCGTCGGTCTCAATCCGGGCGTCCTCGCCGACCTCGCGAAGACCGCCGAGACTGGCAAGTCGAACTGCCTGCTGGTGGTCCGCGACGGGAAGATCGCCGGCGAGTGGTACTTCCGGGGCACGAACGCGAACACCGAGCAGGACGTCTTCTCGGCGACGAAGTCGGTGACGAGCACCCTGACCGGCATCGCCCAGGATGACGGCGACCTGGCGATCACGCAGCCGGCGTCGACGTGGATCCCGGCCTGGCGGGGCACCCCGTCGGCGGCGGTCACGGTCCGCGACCTGCTGAGCAACGACTCCGGCCGCCAGTGGAGCGTCGGCCTCGACTACGGCCAGCTCATCAAGGCCAAGGACAAGACCGCGTTCGCCGTCGGCCTCGGCCAGGCCGAGGCGCCCGGCCAGGTCTGGGCCTACAACAACTCGGCGATCCAGACCCTGGACCAGGTGCTCCGGGGCGCGACCGGCCAGGACCCGGCGGCGTTCGCCCAGCAACGGCTGTTCACGCCACTCGGGATGACCCACACGTCGATGTCCCACGACGGCGCGGGCAACACCGAGATGTTCACCGGCGTGCACAGCACCTGCCGCGACCTGGCCCGGTTCGGGCAGCTGGCGCTCGACCACGGCACCTGGCACGGCAAGCAGATCGTCTCCACCGACTGGCTGCGCGCCGCGACCGGGACCTCGTCCACCCAGCTGAACGCCGCGTAAGGCTACCTGTGGTGGCTGAACCATGAGGGGCTGGTCGGCAACCCGCTGGTCGCCACCGACCTGTCCCAGGTCGGGAACCAGACCTCGAAGCAGGGCCGGCTCGTCGCCGGCGCCCCGGACGACATGTTCTGGGCGATCGGGCTGGGCAACCAGGTGGTCCAGGTCGACCCCGCGACCGACACCGTGGTCGTCAGGCTCGGCATCCCCGAGGCCGCGCCCAAACCGCCCACCTTCGGTCCCGGCGAGGCCAGCCGCGTCGTCACCCAGGCCATCACCGGCTCGCCGGGCGCGACCACCGGCGGATAGCCCCGCGAGTCGGGTCCACCGGCCGCGTCGCGTTCGAGAAAGGGCGGCAGTACGCTCCGGCCGGCCCCCGGATGGCGGGCCTGGTTTCTCGGGACGGCGTATCACACCCGCGCGGCGCGTGTGGCTGGCTGACTGCGCCGCGAAACGGCATAGGGGGATGCTGGTGGAGATCGGGGACCTCTGTGAGATCGAGGCGCTCAAGCAGCTCAAGGCGCGTTATCTGCGCCTCGTCGACGAGAAGAAATGGGACGAGTGGGCCGACGTTTTCACGCCCGATCTCGATGCGTGGATCGCGGACGTCCCGGACGAGCGGTTCCACACCCGTGAGCAGTTCATGGAGTTCATCTTCCGGGCCATCGGCGCGGGGCTGACCGTTCACCACGCCCACATGCCGGAAATCGAGATAACCGGGCCGCACACGGCGCGCGGAATCTGGGCGATGAACGACTACGTGCGGTTCGACGGCGCGGACGGAATGCTGGAGATCGCCGGAAGCGGCCATTACCACGAGGAATACCGCAAGTGCGACGACGGGCAGTGGCGCATCTGCCGGCTGCGGATCACCCGGCTGCTCGGGATGGTCGACGAGCTGGTCCGGCGCGGCGTCGTCGACCAGGCGGCCGTCACGATCCCCGACAGCCGCGCGGTCGGCGCCGACGAGAAGCTCGCGGATCGGTGAGCAGCCGACGCGAGCCCGGGCGGCGGCGCGCGGCCCTCGCCGGGAACGTGGCCGACCTGGTGATGGTTGCGCTGACCCAGTGGCGGTCGTGGCTGGCGCGACCAGCCAGACCCGCTCGCCGGGCCCCGGCGGCGAGCCCGCCGAAGCCGCGGACGCCGACCGCGCCGCCCGCGCGGGCGCCACGCGCGCAGCCCAGCGCGCCGCCCGCCAGGGCGCCGGGCGCGGGCCAGCGCCCGCTGCCCGTCTCCAGGGCGGGTACCGGGCGGGACGCCGGGTAGCGAGGACCGGCCGGCGTCGCGATCGTCCGCGCGGCGCCGGCCGTGGGCCGCGGGCCCTGGGCCCGGCCGAACCCGCCCCATAGAGTGGCCAACGGGGCTGGCGGACGGAGGGATGAGCGCGGTGACGGATGCCACCCGGGCGCGGGTGCACGACGACGGGCGCCAGCAGGGCGGCCAGGCCGGCGGCGACGACGTGCTGGACAACGTGATCTGGACGGCGCTGACCAGCCGGCAGGCGGGCTTCGCCGACCGACCCGGGCGGGTCGCGCGGGCCGGTCAGTTCCAGCCCGAGGTCGCGCCGTTCGCCGCGATGGCCGGTGGGCCGGGGGCGTGGGCCTGGGACGACCTGGCCGCCGTCGTCGGCCCGGGTGGGGTCGCGACGTTGTTCTTCGTCGAGGACGCACCGCCCGCCGGCTGGACCGTGCTGGACCGGATCGGGCTCGTCCAGATGGTCGCGACCGCGGACTTCGCCGACGCGCCCGAGCCCGCGGCCCGGCCGCTCGGCCCGGCCGACGTGCCCGCGATGATCGAGCTCGTGGAGCGCACCAAGCCGGGGCCGTTCCGGTCCCGCACCGTCGAGCTGGGCTCCTACCTCGGCGTCTTCGAGGGGGACGCGCTCGTCGCGATGGCGGGGGAGCGGCTGCGGGCGCCCGGCTACACCGAGATCAGCGCGGTCTGCACCGACCCGGCCCTGCGGGGCCAGGGCCTGGCCACCCGGCTGATGCGCGCGGTCGCCGCCGGGATCCGCGGCCGGGGCGAGACGCCGTTCCTGCACGCCTCCGCGCTGAACACCAACGCCATCCGGCTCTACGAGCACCTCGGCTTCGTCACCCGGACGGTCACCAACTTCCAGTTCGTCCAGGCGCCCGCTCTGCCCGAGCAGCGGCCCGCGGCGGACGACGGACCGGACTACGACGAGGAGGACGAGCCGTTCGTCCGCAGGGGCGAGTGCGGCTAGCCGGCCGCGGCCGGCGGGTACCCGTGGCGGGGGTCGGCGCGTAGCGTCCGAGAGGCGTCCGGACCGTCGCACCGGGCGGGGAGGTGCGCCGTGGCGCGCAAGGCACCGGTCGGAGACCCGGCGGACGACCCCAGGGCGGCGCACGAGCCCGCGACCTGGGCGGCCGGCGTCCCCGGGGTGGCCCACGCGCTGGCGCAGTCCTGGGCCCAGATGGGGGCGCGCCGCAGCCTGACGACGCTGCGCCTGCTCAACCAGGCCGACGGGTTCGACTGCCCCGGCTGCGCCTGGCCCGACCCGGACCCGGGGCACCGCGCCCACGCCGAGTTCTGCGAGAACGGCGCCAAGGCCGTCGCCGAGGAGGCGACGCTGCGCCGGGTCACCCCCGAGTTCTTCGCCGAGCACAGCCTGACCGACCTGGCCGGCCGGTCCGGCTACTGGCTCGGCCAGCAGGGCCGCCTCGTCGAGCCGATGCTGCGCCGGCCCGGGAGCGACCACTACGAGCCGGTGGGCTGGGACGAGGCGTTCGACCTGGTCGCCGCCGAGCTGACCGCCCTGGACAGCCCCGATGAGGCCGTCTTCTACACCTCCGGGCGGACCAGCAACGAGGCCGCGTTCCTCTACCAGCTGTTCGTCCGCGCCTACGGCACGAACAATCTCCCGGACTGCTCGAACATGTGCCACGAGTCCTCCGGCAGCGCGCTGACCGAGACGATCGGCATCGGCAAGGGCTCGGTGACCCTGGAGGACCTGGAGAACGCCGACCTTGTCCTCGTCGTCGGCCAGAACCCGGGCACCAACCACCCGCGGATGCTGACGTCACTGGAGAAGGTCAAGCGGCGCGGCGGGTCGGTCGTCGCCGTGAACCCGCTGCCCGAGGCGTCGCTGATGCGGTTTCGCAACCCGCAGAAGCCGTCCGGGATCGTCGGCGCCGGCACGGCGCTGGCCGACCAGTTCCTGCGGATCCGGGTCAACGGCGACCTCGCCCTGTTCCAGGCGCTGTCGCGCCGGCTGCTGGACGCCGAGGACGCGGCCCCGGGCACGGTGCTCGACCATGACTTCCTGGCCGCGCACACCACCGGGTTCGCCGCGTTCGCCGCCCACCTGCGGGCCCTGGACGAGGCCGACGTCGCCGCCTCGACGGGCCTGGCCGCCGCCGAGATCGACGAGCTGGCCGCCCGGGTGCTCGCCGCCGAGAAGATCATCGTCTGCTGGGCGATGGGCCTCACCCAGCACGCCAACGCCGTCGCGACCATCCGCGAGGTCGTCAACTTCCTGCTGCTGCGGGGCAACATCGGCCGGCCCGGCGCCGGCGTCTGCCCGGTGCGCGGGCATTCCAACGTCCAGGGTGACCGGACGATGGGCATCTGGGAGAAGATGCCCGACGCCTTCCTCGACCGGCTGGGCGCCGAGTTCGGCTTCGCGCCGCCGCGCCACCACGGGTACGACGTCGTCGACGCGATCCGGGCGATGCGCGACGGGCGGGCGCGGGTGTTCGTCGGCCTCGGCGGGAACTTCGTCTCCGCCACGCCGGACAGCGCCGTGACCGAGGCGGCGATCCGGTCCTGCCGGCTCACGGTCCAGATCTCGACCAAGCTCAACCGCTCGCACGCCGTCACCGGCGCGGCCGCGCTGATCCTGCCCACCCTCGGGCGCACCGAGCGTGACGTCCAGGCCGCCGGCCCGCAGGTGGTCACCGTCGAGGACTCGATGGGCTCCGTGCACGCCTCCCGGGGCACGCTCCCGCCCGCCGGCCCGAGGCTGCGGTCCGAGGCCTCGATCATCGCCGGCCTCGCGGCGGCGACGCTGTCCCGGCGCGGCCAGGCCACCGCCGGCCACCCGGACGTCGACTGGGCTGGGCTCTCCGGCGACTACCGCCGGATCCGGGCCCACATCGCGAACGTCGTCCCTGGCTTCGACGACTATGAGCGGAAGATCGCCGAGCCCGGCGGGTTCCTGCTGCCCCACCCGCCGCGCGACGCCCGCGAGTTCCGCACCCCGTCCGGCCGGGCGGTGCTCACGGTCAACGAGCTGACGGTGCTGCGGGTCCCGCCCGGCCACCTGCTGCTGCAGACGGTGCGCTCGCACGACCAGTACAACACCACGATCTACGGCCGCGACGACCGTTACCGCGGCATTCGCAACGCCCGCCGGGTGGTGCTGGTCAACCCCGAGGACCTGGCCAGCCGCGGCCTCGCCGACGGCGCCCAGGTCGACCTGGTCAGCATCTGGTCCGACGGCGTCGAACGGCGCGCGCCGGGCTTCCGCGTCGTCGCCTACCCCACCGCGCCCGGCTGCGCCGCCGCCTACTTCCCGGAGACCAACGTCCTGGTCCCGCTCGACTCGACCGCCGAACGCTCCAACACCCCGACGTCGAAGTCCCTGGTCGTCCGCCTCGAACCGCGCGGCGAGCCCTGAGCCGGCGGGTTCTGGCCAGTTTTGTAAACCCCGCCCGCGGCGGGCGCAGGCTGATCCGGTACCTGACGGATCAACGGCCGGAGGCAACCATGAGCCCGCACTCGATGGACGTCCACTCGAAAGATGTGCACAGCAAGGACGTCCATCCCAAGGACGTCCATCCCAAGGATGTCGCCGAGCTTCTCGCCCGGCCCGACATGGCCGCGCCGCTCCCGGGCGTGATTCTGGCCTGGGGGCCGCTCGCGATTCCCGTCCTGGTCCAGATACCGCCGGCGGCGGTGGTCGGTCTCGCGGTCCGGTCCGTCGAGGCGCTGACGGACGCTGGGGTGATCACGGTTGACCAGCGGGAGGACCTGCAGTCCCGGATCCGAGCGCTGGAGAACCTCGCCCAGGTCGGGGTGGGGACCGGCTCCTTCACCGTGCCCCCGGCGGGCGAGCCGATCCCGTCGGTGTACGAGCTGGTGTCGGCCACACTGCCCGACCCGAGCCTTTCGGGGTTCTGGAACGTGGTCGAGACAGCCGTCGTCGCGCTGGCGGGCGTGCTCGGGGACGCGGTGCTCCCCGGCGCCGGCGGCCCCCGGGCCGCGTTGCTCGCCGCGGTGGCCTGGCACGAGTGGGTCGACCCGGAACGCGGGCCGAACTAGGCCGCGCTACTCGACCGGCGCCAGCGTGCTGGGCGCCTCGGTGCCCAGCCGCGCCAGCTCGGCCCGGACGTCGGCCGCCTCGGGCACCCCGAGCCCGTCGAACAGGCCCAGCGCCTCCAGCCAGTGGCTTCGGGCGAGCGGGACGTCGGTGCCGGCCAGCGCGGCCCAGGCCAGCCCGTCGAGCGCCTTGGCCCGCTGGAACAGGTCGCCGGTGACGCCCGCCGCCTCGTACGCGGCGCGGTGGCTGGCGGCCCCGTCCGCGCCGGCCAGCCGCTCGGCCAGCCCGATGTCGTTGAGCGTGGCGGTCTCGACGTCGGCGTCGCCGGCGCCGCGGCCGAGCTCCAGCGCCGCGCGCAGGGTCTCCAGCGCCTTCGCGTGCGCGCCCTGGCGGGCCAGCACGACCCCGAGGCCGCGCCGGGCGTCGGCGAGCCCGGCGAGGTAGCCGACCTGGGCGCAGACCTCGATCCCCTGGCGGTAGCTCTCGACGGCGTCCGCGTAGCGCCCGCGCCGCTCGGCGACCTCGCCCAGGTTGGCCAGCGCGACGCCCATCCCGGCCCGGTTGCCCACCTCGGTGGCGATGGTGAGCGCCTCGCTCAGTGCCGCGTGGGCGGCTTCGTAGCGGCCGAGCCGCAGGCTGACCACACCGACGTTGTTCGCCACGCGGCCGAGCGCGACCCGCTGGCCGAGCGTCCGGTACAGCGCGTAGGCGTGCTCGTGGCGGGCGAGGGCGTCGGCGAACCGGCCGAGCTGCATCAGGGCGATGCCCCACCGGTTGGCCGCCGCGGCCTCACCCGGCCCGTCGCCGAGCTCCCGGTGCAGCTCGACCGCGCGCGCCAGCTCCTCGCCGGCCAGCTCGTTGCGGCCCTGGCGGACGTGCACCGCCGTCAGCGCGTCGAGCGCGGACGCGATGCCGGCGCGGTCGTCGAGCTCCTCGTAGAGCGCCATCGTGCGTTCGGCGGCGGCGAGCGACTCGGCCAGCGCCCCGGACCTGCGCAGCACGCCGGCCAGGCGGCGCAGCGCTCCGGCGAGCTCGGCCCGGTCGCCCCCGGGCCGCTGGGCGGTCTGGATCGCGGTGCGCTGCAGGGCGATCGCGTCGCCGTAGTAGCCGGACACCTCCAGGTAGGGGTGCAGCAGGGCGGCCAGCCGCAGGCAGTGCGACGGGCTGTCCTGGCCGGCCGACCGGGCGACCGCGAGCAGGGACTGCCGGTGCCGGTCGAGCCAGGTCCTGGCCTCGGCCGACCCCGCGTCGGCGAAAGCCGCCGCCGCTGCGCGCCCGGTGGCCCGCACGTGGTGGTCGAACAGCCGCTGGCGCGCGGCGTGCCGCTCGGCGGCCGGCCGGCGGGCGGCGAGCTCGACGACGTAGTCGCGCAGCAGGTCGTGCAGCCCGATCGCGTCGCCCCGCCGCTCGACCAGATGCGCGCGCAGCAGCTCGTCGACCGCCGCCGCGCCGGCCGCCGGCCCGGCTCCAAGCAGCGCGGCGGCCGCCGCCGTCTCCAGCTCCCGCGACGGGCTGAAGCCGAGCAGCTCGAACAACGTGCCGGCCTGCGGGCCGAGCCGTCGCCGCGACCACGAGAACACGCTGCGCACGCTGGTGCGCTCGTCGCCGCCGGCGTCCAACAGGTCGAGCCGGGCCGCGCGGCCCTCGAAGCGGGCCACCTGCTCGGCCAGCTCCCAGTCCGGGTCGCGGGTGACGACCTCGGCGGCGACGCGCAGCGCGAGCGGCAGGTACGCGCACCGGCGCGCCAGCTCGGCTACCGCGTCGGGCCGCGCGGCGGCCGGCTTGCCGATGAGCTGGGCGAGCAACGTCGTCGCGTCGTCCTCGTCCAGCCGGCGCAGCCCGATCCGCTGGGCGCCCGCCCGGGTGACCAGCGACGGGAGGCCGTCGCGGCTGGTGACGACGACGAAGCACGAGGCGGCCCCCGGCAGCAGCGGCGCCACCTGGTCGGCCGAGTGGGCGTTGTCGAGGACGAGGAGCAGGCGCCGGCCGGCCAGCAGCGAGCGCAGCAGGGCGGAGCGGTCGGCCAGCTCACGGGGTACCGCCGCGGCGGCCACCCCGAGGCGGCGCAGCACCGACTCGGCCGCCGCGGCCGGCGTCCTGGCCCGGCTCACGTCGTAGCCGCGCAGGTCCAGGTAGAGCTGGCCGTCCGGATGCCGGCCCGCGACCGTGTGGCTCCACGCGACCGCGAGGCAGGTCTTGCCCACCCCCGCCGGCCCGGTGATCAGCACGACGCCCGGCCCGGTGCCGGCCTGGGCGGCCTCGAACGCGTCATCCAGGCGGGCCAGGTCCGCGGCGCGGCCGACGACCGGGACGATCGGCGCGGGCAGCTCACGGGGCGCGGCGAACCGCTCCCGCTGGTCGGGCTCCGCCGGCGCCGGCCCCGACGCCGTCGAGGCCGCCGGGGCTGGCACGGAGGTGGTCGGTCCGAGGTCGGTGTCCGCCGCGCTCGCGGCGAGCCAGAGCTCCCGGAAACCCTCCACGTCGCCGTCGAGCGCTTCGACGATGAGTTCCAGCAGGCCCCAGCGGGGTAGTCGCGGCTCGCTGAACGCGACCGAGACGGTCGTGTGGCTGCAGCCGACCTCGGCGGCGATCCGGCGCAGGCTGGGCCAGCCGGCGCGGTGGTGTAACTCGTGCAGCGCGCCGAACAGGTCGGCGACCGGCCCCGGCGGAAGCGGTGGCTGGGGCAACGGACTCACGCGGTTCTCCCCCGAGTACTGGAGATCCCAGTATCACGCGGTGCGCTGCCGCCGTCACCCTCGCGGATCGTCGGCCACCCGACCGTCCGGCTGGTCCGCGCGGGTGTGCACGACCTTCGGGCAGGACCGGCACGCGGCCACCCCGTTCTGCGACCACCAGCGGCAGGTGGCCCGGATCGCGCAGGGCGGCGGCGCGGCCGCGGCCCCCGGCCCGACGGCGGCCTGCGGCTGCCCGGCGACGAGGTCCCCGATCCGGCACCGGTCCCCGTGCCACTGGTGACACTGGGAGGTGACGCACGGGCCGGCGAAACGCAGCCGGGCCTCAGGCACCCGGTCGGCGGCCCGCGCGCTGGCGACGAACGCCTCGTCGATCGGCAGCGGAGGCCAGACCCCCGCGGTCGTGCCGTCCGGGCGCACGATGCCGATCAACAGATGGCCGGGCTCGCACGAGCTGCTCGGGCACGTCGCCGGCCGCGGGGGGTTGGAAGTCGCAGGGTCGGCGGTCGCAGGGTCGGTGGTCACAGGTCGGTCGCCAGGATCGGCGTCCCGGGGTCGATCGTGCCGTCGGGGCCCTCCTTGAACCACCAGCCGAGCAGCTGCGGGATCTGCAGCCCGAGCGACGGGTCCAGGCCGGGGTCGAGCTCGAAGGGCTCCAACGGGACCGGGAACTGCCTGGGCGCGAGGTCGGTCTGAGCCAGCTCGGCCAGCACGGCGGAGCGGATGCCGACGCGGATCCTCATCATGACCTCGTCCGGAAGGTCGCCCTGCACGACGACCCGGACCCCGGTTGCCTCGTTCATGTCCAGTCTCCTTCTTCTTATGATCGTGGGTTGTCGTCGGTGGATCGCTGGTCAGCTCAGGTCGCCGGCGGCGACGAGCGCGTAGCCCTGGCCCGGGTCGCCGACGTTGACGGCGACCCCGGAGACGACGACGGTCCAGCGCCCGGCGGCCGGAGCGCGCACGAGGACGCGGCGCACGTTGTTCAGCCGGTCGGTGGCGTCCCCGGGGACGGAGAAGCCGCCCGCGAACACGTTCGCCCGCAGCGCCGGCCCGCCGTCCGGCGGCAGCGCCGTCAGCTCCAGGACGTTGACGGCCGCGACCGGTGCCCCGGCCGCGCCTGGCGGCTCGGTCCAGACCAGCGTGATCGTCAACGGCTCGCCCGGCCCGGCCACGTCGACCGGGTGCTCGGTGCTTTCCCCGGTGGCGATCCCGTCGGCGTTGCGCCGGTCCCAGACCCGCGGCCGGCGGCCCGACCCCGGGAGGGCCAGGACGTTCTCCAGCCGGACCCGCCCCCAGCCCGTCGTGTCGCTCGGGTAGGTGGCCGGGCTGGTGAGGTCGACGCAGCCGGCCAGCAGGGTCGCCTTGAGCAGGGCGCCCGAGGGCACCAGGGCGTCGGGTGGCGACGGCGTCCCGCTCGGGTGGTAGCCGTCGACGTAGTACTGCCGGGCCAGCGCGGCGAGCCCGGCGACGGCCGGCGTCGCCCAGCTCGTCGCGCAGATCGGCCCGGCCGAGCCGAACACGACGCGGTCGAGCTTCACGGCGCAGCCGGAGCCGACCGCGGCGGACCTGATCGAGCAGCCGGGCGCGACGAGCTCCGGCTTGTGCCGGCCGTCCTCGCTCGGCCCGGTCGTGCCGTCGCCGAAGCCGTCCAGGGCGCCACCCCGGGAGGCGGACACCGACAGGGCGTTCTTCGCCGTGCCGGGCGGCCCCATCGCCTCGCCCGTGTTGCCGGACGAGCCGAGGATGAGGTGGTCCTCGTTGTGCCAGGCGAAGGCGTCGAGGTCGGCGGCGAGCTGGTTGTACTGCGGCGTCGGCTCGTCGTGCCAGCTGTTCGTGTGCACGCGGGCACCGTCGGCCGCGGCCGCGCCGAGGTAGCCGAGCACCCCGGTGCTCTCGATGTCGTCGGCGTTGCCAAAGGTCAGCCGCGCCGCCCAGGCCACCCCGCGGTCGGGATGCCCGCCGGGCGCCGCCGGATCGTCCCCGGCCGCGATCCCGGCGACGAACGTGCCGTGCCGCCCCGGCGGGCCGCCCGCGGCGTCCCGGAACCCGACGACCTTGCGGTGCAGCGGGCCGACCGGGTTCGCGGCGTCGGCGAAGAAGCAGTGGCCCAGGTCGACGGGACTGTCCATCATCCCGATGATCTGGCCCTCGCCGTGCAGTCCCGCGTCCCACAGGGGAGCGGCCCAGCCCCGGGCGAGCTCGACGGGAACGGCCGCCGGGCCGGGCAAGGCGGGCGTCTCGGTCGCGTCGTGCTTCGCCTCGCCGACCTCGTCCAGCCAGCGGATGTCGTCGATGGTGGCCAGCGCGGCCAGGTCGTCGCTCGCCATGGTGAAACGGATCTTCACCGCCCCACCGTGGGCGCGTTCGTCGAGGACGACCGCGTCGCCCCCGCCGTGCTCGCGCACCGCGGCGAGCGCCGTGTCCGGGTCCGCGTCCCCGAAGAGCACCGCCTCCAGCCGAGGCCCGGTCCGGCCGCGGGCCGCGTCGGTGCGGAACGTCCGCGTGCCGATCCCGGTGGACAGCCGGAACGCGGGCGCGAACGGCGTCACCGCGCGGACCAGCGGGTCCGCGGCCACCCGCGCGACCGACGCGGCCGGGATCGACTCGACGTAGGCCAGCTCGGGCAGATAGTCGGTCAGCGCCAGGCCGAGCTCGTCGCGCAGCCGGTCGCGCTCGGCTCGCCGCAACGGCTGGTGCACCTGGACGATCAGTCGTACGCCGGCCCCGGCGGCCCCCCCGAAGGCGTCGTCGGGAACAGGCGCCGGTGGCCCGGCGACGGGATCGAAGGTGTGGCCGTTGACAGTGACCGTCAGCGGCCTCGACGGCTCGGTCATGGTTCCCCCGCGGGTGGCAGGCCGCGCGGCCAGGCGGTTCGCGCCGCCCGGCCGAGCGGGCATCGGCTCAGATCCTGATCATCCGCCGGCGTTGACGACGACCGGCGGGGGCGGGGGCGTACCGGCGTCCTCGCCGGCGACGTAGGAGATGATCATCCCGCCCACGACGGTCACGACGATGACCGCGATCGCGATCGCGACCGGGTTGTCCTTGTGGGCGTCGAGGGCGTGATCGAGGCCCTGGAGGAAGGCGCTCACGTCGCTGGTGGCCTTCGGCGCACCCGCCGGCGCGGTGGCGCCCACCTGCCCGATCGCGCGCTCGAAGACCAGGTCCTCCAGGAACTCCTCGACGGACCGCTTCCAACCGGCGGCCTGCAGCGGGTCCGAGCCCTCGAACGGACGGCTGCGGATGAGGAAGGCCGCGCGCTGGACCAGCTCGTGCGCCTGCTCGGTGGTGATCTCGTCGGTCAGGGTTGACATCGGGCCCCTCCCAGGGACTGTCTCGGACGGCCGCTCGGCCGCCTGACATCAACCCTCCGGCACCCTGGCCGGCCTTTACGGAACCTGACACAACCGGCCAGGGGCCGCGGACGCCGCGCCTGTCGCCACCGCGTCAAGCGCGCTGGCACGTGAGATCCGCCGTCTCGGGGCGACCCCGGACCGGCGGGTTCGGCAGTATGACGGCGACGACACGTAGCGGGCCGGCCGCGGGGGAACCGGCCGCGACCCGCTGCATCATCTGCATGAGCTGCATCATCTGGACATCAGTGGCCGTGAGCCGGCCGGAGGACGGGAGAACGTCAGCATGACCGAACGGGTGGCGATCGTGACGGGGGCGGCGCGTGGCCTGGGCGCGGCCATCGCCCAGCGACTGGCGCAGGACGGCCTGGCCGTCGCGGTGCTCGACCTCGAGGAGCAGGCCACCAAGCCGGTCGTCGACCAGATCGTCGCGGCCGGTGGCAAGGCGATCGGTGTCGGCGCGGACGTGAGCGACGCGGCGGCCGTCGAGGCGGCGGTCGCGAAGGTGGTGGCCGAGCTCGGCCCGCCGACCGTCCTGATCAACAACGCCGGCATCACCCGCGACAACCTCATCTTCAAGATGTCGGAGTCCGACTGGGACCAGGTCATGGGCGTGCACCTGCGCGGCGCGTTCCTGATGACCAAGGCGACGCAGAAGTACATGGTCGAGGCCAAGTTCGGCCGGGTGGTCAACCTGTCCAGCACCTCGGCGCTCGGCAACCGCGGCCAGGTCAACTACTCCGCGGCCAAGGCCGGCCTGCAGGGCTTCACCAAGACCCTCGCGGTCGAGCTCGGCAAGTTCGGCGTGACCGCGAACGCGATCGCCCCGGGCCTCATCGAGTCCGAGATGACCCACAAGACCGCCGAGCGCCTGGGCGAGACGTGGGAGCACTACGAGGCCCGCCGCGCCAAGGAGATCCCGGTCGCCCGGGTCGGCCAGCCGGCCGACATCGCCCACGCGGCGTCGTTCTTCGTCAGCGAGGGCGCCGGCTTCGTCACCGGCCAGGTCCTGTACGTCGCCGGCGGCCCGCGCGCCTGAGCCGGGCGGCCTACCGTAGAGGAATGACGACGACCGCCGGCCCGTCGACGCCGGTCTCCGCAGTGTTGGCCGCGACGGGGGAGACCCCCGGCCCGCGCGCGGTGACCGGCGGGCCGGGCCTGCCACAGCGGCGTCAGCTGGTCACCGAGCTCCCGGGGCCCCGGTCCCGGGAGCTGCTGGCCCGCCGGGAGGCCGCGGTCGCCCGGGGCGTCTCGATCACCTTCCCGGTGTTCGTCGTGGCGGCCGGCGGCGGCATCCTGGTCGACGTCGACGGCAACGCGCTGATCGACCTCGGCTCCGGTATCGCCGTGACGACCGTCGGCAACAGCGCCCCGGCCGTCGTCGACAACGTGATTCGCCAGGTCCAGGCGTTCACCCACACCTGCTTCATGATCACGCCCTATGAGGGCTACGTCGCGGTCTGTGAGCAGCTGGCCCGGCTCACGCCCGGCGACCACGAGAAGCGCTCCGCGCTGTTCAACTCCGGCGCCGAGGCCGTCGAGAACGCCGTCAAGATCGCCCGCATCCACACCGGGCGGCAGGCCGTCGTCGTGTTCGACCACGCCTACCACGGCCGCACCAACCTGACGATGGCCCTGACGGCGAAGAACCACCCCTACAAGAACGGGTTCGGCCCGTTCGCCCCGGAGATCTACCGCGTCCCGCTGTCGTACCCGTACCGCGACGGGCTGTCCGGGGCCGAGGCGGCGGCCAGGGCGATCCGCGTCATCGAGAGCCAGATCGGCGCCCACAACGTCGCGGCGGTCCTCATCGAGCCGATCCAGGGCGAGGGCGGCTTCGTCGTCCCGGCCGAGGGTTTCCTGCCCGCGCTGGCGGCCTGGTCGAAGGCGGCCGGCGCGGTCTTCGTCGCCGACGAGGTGCAGACCGGGTTCGCCCGCACCGGGGCGATGTTCGGCTGCGAGCACGAGGGCGTCGTCCCCGACCTGATCGCCACCGCCAAGGGCATCGCCGGCGGGCTGCCGCTGTCCGCCGTGACCGGCCGGGCCGAGATCATGGACTCGGCGCACCCCGGCGGCCTCGGCGGGACCTACGGCGGCAACCCGCTGGCCTGCGCCGCCGCCCTCGGCGCCATCGAGACCATCGAGCGCGACGGGCTCGTCGAGCGGGCCCGTGCCATCGGCGCGCGGGTGCTGCCGAGGCTGCGGGCCGTCGCCGCGCGGGTCCCGGCCCTCGGCGACGTGCGCGGCCGGGGCGCCATGCTCGCCGTCGAGATCGTCGACCCCGCCACCGGCCGGCCCGACGGCGCCGCGGCCGGCGCGGTCGCCCGCCGCTGCCACGCCGAGGGCGTCGTCGTGCTCACCTGCGGCACCGACGGCAACGTCCTGCGCCTGCTGCCGCCGCTCGCCATCGGCGACGAACTGCTGGACGACGGCCTCGCCGTCCTCGTCACAGCCCTGGAGTCCCTCGCCGGTTGACGGGCCGCGAGGCCCGGGGAGGAACTGAGCGGTGCGGGGCGTTCTACGGTCGAAGGCATACGGACGACCTGCGGCGTGGAGCGGTCGGGCCGTCAGCACTACGCGCGGAGCCGGTGAGCTGTGAACATGGGTGGCAGTGTGGCCACGGAGGCCGTCACGAAGGCCGATACAGGGGTCCTTGCAGGGACCGTCGGGAGCGGCGGTGCCGGGGCGGCCCCGCTCGTCAGGTTCGTCGACGACGACACGGCCGCGGCGGGCACCACGCGGTGCGTGCTGACCTGGCCACCGGACTCCGGGCGCCCGCCGCTGGCCGCGGTGGTCGACGTGTTCGGCCGCCTCGGTGTGGAGGTGCTCGACCACGGCCGCCCGGCGGTCTCGGGCCTGGGCGGGCCCGCCCAGGAGCGGGACGAGTACCTGCTGCGGCTGCCCGACGTCGCCGGCGCCGATCCGGACCGGCCGGCGCGGCGGACCCTCGACGCGTTCGGGCAGCTGTTCGTGGCGGTCTGGGCGGGGCAGGCGGAGCTGGACGGTTTCACCAGGCTGGCGCTGACGGCCGGGCTGCCCTGGCGGGAGGTCGCCGTCATCCGCGCCGCCTGGCGGTTCCTGCACCAGACCGGCGTCACGCTCAGCCATGGCTACGCGGAGCGGACGGTGCTCGCGCACCCGGCGTTCGCGCAGGCCCTGCTGGAGTACTTCCGAGCCCGGTTCGACCCGGACCGCGATCCGGCCGGCCGAGAGCCGGCGGCCCAACAGGCCTCGGCCACGCTCGACGACCTGCTCGGGAACATCGCCAGCCTGGACGAGGACCGGATTCTGCGCGGGCTGCGCGACGTGCTCGCCGCCGTCGTGCGCACCAGCTTCTACCAGCGAGACGAGAACGGCGCGCCTCGTCGCGCGCTGGCGCTGAAGATCGCTTCCAGCCGGCTCGCGCTGCTGGCGCCGCCGCGGCCGTGGGTCGAGGTCTTCGTGACGTCACCCGAGGTCGAGGGCGTGCACCTGCGCGGCGGCCGGGTCGCCCGCGGCGGCCTGCGGTTCTCCGACCGGCCCGAGGACTACCGGACCGAGGTCCATGGCCTGTTCCGCGCGCAGGTCACCAAGAACGTGGTGATCGTGCCCGACGGGGCCAAGGGCGCGTTCGTCCTGCACTCCCAGGCGCTTCCCGGCCAGGCCACCGGTAGTGGGCGGCCGGACCCGGCACGGGTGCGGGCGGCCTACCGGACCTTCGTCTCGGCGCTGCTCGACGTCACCGACAACCTGGTCGCAGGCAAGCCCGTCGGCCCGGCGCGGACCGTCGTCTACGACGAGCCCGACCCCTACCTGGTCGTCGCCGCGGACAAGGGCACCGCGTCCTTCTCCGACCTGGCGAACGAGATCGCCGCCGAGCACGGCTACTGGCTGGGGGACGCGTTCGCCTCCGGCGGGTCGGTCGGCTACGACCACAAGGCGATGGGGATCACGGCCCGAGGCGCCTGGGAATCGGCCCGCCAGCACCTGCGTGAGCTCGGCGTCGACGCCGAGAGCGACCCGTTCACCGTCGTCGGGGTCGGCGACATGTCCGGCGACGTCTTCGGCAACGGGATGCTGCGCTCGCGCTCGATGCGGCTGGTGGGCGCGTTCGACCACCGCCACGTCTTCGTCGATCCCGACCCGGACCCGGCGGCGTCGTTCGCCGAGCGCCAGCGGCTCTATGACCAGCCTGGCTCGTCCTGGGCCGACTACGACCCGAAGGTCCTCTCGGCCGGCGGCGGCGTGTTCCGCCGCGACGCCAGGCGGGTCGAGCTGTCCGCGCGGGCGCGCGAGGTCCTCGGCCTGCCCGCGGCCACGGCGGGCGACGACGGCGGGATCTCGCCGGTCGAGCTGATCCGCGCCCTGCTGCGCGCTCCCGTCGACCTGCTCTACAACGGCGGCATCGGCACCTACGTCAAGGCGAGCACCGAGAGCCAGGACGACGCCGCCGACCACGCGAACGACCCCGTCCGCGTCGACGCCGCCGAGCTGCGGGCGAAGGTCGTGGTCGAGGGCGGGAACCTCGGCGTCACCCAGGCCGGCCGGGTCGAGGCCGCCCACCACGGGGTGCGGATCAACACCGACTTCCTGGACAACTCGGCCGGGGTGGACACCTCGGACCACGAGGTCAACCTGAAGATCCTGCTCGCCGGCGCGGTGGACGACGGCGAGCTGACCAGGACCGACCGCGACGAGCTGCTGCGGTCGCTGACCGCGGACGTCGCCGCCGCGGTGCTCGACGACAGCGCGCAGCAGGCGGTCGCGGTGAGCCTGTCGAGCACCTACGCGTCCTTCTACCTGGACCGGCACCGGCGGCTGCTGCGCAACCTGGAGGCCCGGTCCGGGCTGGTCCGGTCGCTGGAGCACCTCCCCTCCGAGGCCCGGCTGGAGGAGCTGCGCGCCGCCGGGGCAGGGCTGACCCGCCCGGAGCTCGCGGTGCTCCAGGCGAAGGCGAAGACGCTGGTCCGCCAGGAGCTGCTCGACTCGACGCTGCCCGACGAGCCGGCGCTCGACGTGGTCGCGCAGCGCTACTTCCCGCCGGCCGTGCGGTCCCGGTTCGCCCGGCGGATCAGCACCCACCCGCTGGTCCGCGAGATCATCGCGACCCACCTGGCGAACGAGCTGGTGAACCGGCTGGGACCGGGCTTCGTGTTCCGCCTGGAGGAGCAGGTGGGCGTGGCGACAGCGGACGCCGTCCGGGCGTGCGCGGCCGCGGTCGTGCTGTTCGGGCTCGACGAGCTGTGGTCCGACCTCGACCGGCGCGGCCGGGCCCTGCCGGCCGCCGAGGAACTGGCGGCCCGGCGGGCTGCCCGTGACTTCCACGAGTTGGCGACGGAGTGGCTGCTGCGCCACGCCCGCGGCCGGGAGGGCACCGCGACGGCCACCCGGCGGCTGCGGGCCAGCGCCGCGGACCTGGCCGCGTCCTTCGGCGTCAGCGCCGGAGAGGACCTGATAGCCCGCATCGTCGGGCTCGGGCAGCTCGGCACGGCCCTGGACCTGCTCGTCACCACGCCGACGCCCGCGCCCGGGCCGATCGAGGACGCGGCCGGCGTGCACGCCGCACTCGGAGAGCGGCTGGGTCTCGCCGGCCTCTACGACCGCCTCGACGACGTGGCCGGGGACCCGCACTGGAACCTGGGCGCGAAGGCCGCGCTGCGCGCGCAGCTCACCGAGCTGTGGGCGATTCTCGACTGGCAGGTCATCGCGACGACCCGGGCCGACGCCGTGACGGGGGTGGACCCGTCGGACCCGCCGACCGAGGACGCGGCGGACTGGCTGGCCGAGGGGCCGCGCGCGATCACGGCCCGCTGGCTCGACGCCCGCCGCGCCGCCGTCGGGCCATTGCGGGCGGTCCTCGCCGAGCTGGCCGGCGCGCCGCCGTCGGGCGAGCCCCGCCGGCGCCTGACCCGGGCCGCCGAGGCGACGCAGCCGCAGGTTGGCACCGGGCCGATCGACATCGCCGCGGCGACCGTCGCCCTGCACGAACTGCGAGTCCTGGTCGAACGCGCGCAGTTCGACCCCGCCGGGGTCGGCCCCCGCCTGCGTGACCGCTGACCGGACCGGCCGGGCCACTATGGGCCTATGAACCGGGTGCAGAGTGGCTGGCCGCGATGACCTCCGACGCGCTGCCGCCGGCCGGGCGGGCCATCGAACGGGCGGTGACCGACCTTGCGCGGGCCGTCACGGGACGGGACGAGGCGGCGCTGCGGGACGGGTGCGAACGGCTGCGGGGCCACGACGAGGTGCTGGTCCGCGAGGTGCTGCACCGGCTCACCCTCGGCCTGGTCGAACGGGCCTACCCGGACGGGCTGGACGGGGACGACATCCGGACGCTGTTCGGCGAGGTGGCCCGGCCGGCGGCCCCCTGGCTGGGCGGACTCGACCCGGACGCGGTCCTGATCGTGCTCGCCGGCGCGCTGGGCGTGCACCCGCCGGACGACGCGCCGCGGCCCAGCCTCGACCAGGACGCGCTCCCGATCGCCTGTGCCCTCGTCGTCGACGAGCTGCTGCGCCGGCTAGGCGCCCGGCTCGGCCCGGAGCTGGCACGGACGTTCGACGAGTTGCGGGTCGCCCAGACCATGGAGATGCCCTGAGGGCATAACCGCCGTCCGGCGGAACACCCGGTTAGTTGGTCTGGGTTGCGAACTGGTGCACGCCTTGGATCGACGCTGAGGAGATTGCGGACATGGCGGACCTTCTGGTGCCCGAGTCGCACCGGGACCTGTTCACGGGCACCACGATCATGCTGAGTACGGTCAACCCCGACGGGTCGATCCAGACGTCGGCGGTCTGGTCCCTGCTCGGCGAGGACGGCGTGCTGCGCACGTCGCTGTCGAAGAACCGGCAGAAGTACCGGAACCTGCTGGCGAACCCGACCGCGACCGTCTTCGCGCTCGCGGCGGACAACCCGTTCCGGTTCATCGAGATCCGCGCGACGGCCACGATCGAGGACGACAGCGACAAGACGTTCCTGACCAGCCTGCTCGCCACCTACGGCCGGACGCTGGAGCAGTTCGGCGCCCCCGGCCTCGAACCGCGGGTCGTCGTCACCTTCGCGGCTACCCGAGTGCGGCCGAGCGGCTGACCGGCTCGTCCTCGACCGGCCAGCGACTTCACGATCGGGAAATTTGGCGCTGACGGGCTCGTCATGTCGGGTCGCCACAGTGTTGGCCAGGCGCAGTGTTGGCCAGGCGAACATATTGGCCAGGCGAACATTGTGGTGAGGCGGCGGGCGGGGGTGCCTCCATCCGCCGCGGTGGCGCTCGGCGGCTGGAGGCAGCATGACCCGGATCTTTGCCGACCTGAGGGCTCCCGAGATCGCGGACCTGTCGCCGGGGGCGATCGCGGTCCTGCCGGTCGGCTCGGTGGAGCAGCACGGCCCACATCTCCCGCTGTCGACGGACCTGGTCGTCGCCGACACCCTGGGCCGCGACGTCGTGGCGACCTACGGCGACGAGATCGACCTGCTGCTGCTGCCGACCCTGGCCTACAGCAAGTCCAACGAGCACGCCTGGTCGGCTGGCACGATGTGGCTGTCCGCGACGACGATGCTGGCGATGCTCGACGACCTGGGCCGCTGCCTCGCGACGACGCCGATCCAGCGGCTGGTGTTCCTCAACGGCCACGGCGGCAACAGCGCCCTGCTCCAGGTCGCCAGCCGTGACCTGCGGCTCGCGCACGGCCTGCGCACGTTCGTGATGCACCCGTCGGTGCCACCGGACCAGGGCGGGACCTCGCCGGCCACCGAGCTGGGCATGGGCATCCATGCCGGCATCGAGGAGACGTCGGTCATGATGCACCTGCGTCCCGAGCTGGTCCGTCTCGAGCTGGGCACCCGGTCCGTACCCGAGCACCTGGCGTCGTACGAGCGGGTCGGCTTCGGCCGGTCGGTGTCGTTCGGCTGGCTGTCCGACGACTTCGGCACCGACGGCACGATCGGCGACCCGACCGGCGCCACCGCCGAGCACGGCAAGCAGCGCTACGAGGCGATGGTCGAGACCGCGGCCGCGTCGCTGCGGGAGATCGCCCGCTTCGACCCCAAGACCAGTCGGTGACGGCCGACGTCACGGCCGCGGGCGTGCGGCTCCCGGTCCCGGACTCGCTGCCCCCTCGGGCCGACGTCGTCGTCATCGGCGGCGGGCACAACGGGCTTGCCTGCGCGGCCTACCTGGCCCGGGCCGGGCGCTCGGTCGTCGTCCTGGAGGCCCGCGGGCAGGC
The DNA here is from genome assembly GCF_000166135.1 of Pseudofrankia inefficax. Taxonomy (NCBI): domain Bacteria; kingdom Bacillati; phylum Actinomycetota; class Actinomycetes; order Frankiales; family Frankiaceae; genus Pseudofrankia; species Pseudofrankia inefficax. Next base: position 5,683,818 of record NC_014666.1, on the reverse strand, counting down.
CGGCGGGTGCGCGTCGACCGTCGACGCGATCGGCGCCCGCGTCAACATCTGCAACTGCGACCACACGATGATCCGGGCGAGCGGGATCGTGGAGGAGCTCGACCTCGCCGCCCACGGCCTGCGCTATCTCGACGTCGACCCGATGCTCATCGGCGTCGGCTGGGCCGACGAGCCCGTCTTCATCCAGTGGCGCTCGATCGAGCGGACCGTCGACGGCCTCGCCCGCGTCGACCCGGCCGCGGCCGACGCCTACCGGCGCTACCTGGACGTCGCGCTGCCCGCGGCGAAGCTCGTGCTGGCCGTACAGGGCGGCCGGCCGACCACGCCGTCGATCGTCGCCACCGTCGTCGCCCGCCAACGGCTGCGCGGCGCGAACGTGCTGCTCGACTGGCCACGCCGCAGCCTGGTCGACGTGCTCACGTCGTTCGGCCTGCCCTCCTGGGTGGTCGCGGCGACCCACACCGTCGGCCCTGCGGTCTGGGGCCTGGGCCCGGACGCGCCGGGCACCGGCCTCGGCGCCCTGGGCCTCGCGATCCGCCACCTTGTCGGCGTCGGCCGACCGGTCGGTGGCAGCGGCGCGGTGCCCGCCGCCCTCGAACGGTACGTGCGGGCCCACGGCGGTCGGGTCGTCACCGGCGCGCGGGTGACCGGCCTCGACGCCAACGGTGGCCGGGTCCACGGCGTGCGCCTCGCCGACGGCCGGCGGGTCACCGCGCACACCATCGTCAACGCCACCGACCCGCGGACCCTGCTGGTCGACTGGCTCGCCGGCGAGCACGCCGCCGCCCGGCTGCGCCGCCGCTGGGCCGCCGCCCCGGCCGAGGACGGTTACGAGTCGAAGCTCGACGCGGTCGTCACCGCGCTGCCGACGCCCCGCGCCGTCGCGGCGCTGCCCGAGGACGTGCTGCCCGAGGCCCTGCGCCACGTCCCGACGACGATCGTCAGCCCCACCCCCGACCAGCAGATCGCCGCGTCCGCCGGCCTGAAACGAGGCCTGATCGCCGAGCGGCCGATGTTCTTCCTGAACCTCCCGTCGGTCCTGGACCAGACGATGAGCCCCGGGCCCGGCGCGCACGTGCTGAGCCAGGAGATCCTCTGGACGCCCTGGGCACTGGCGGGCGGCTGGGGCGGCCGAGCGCTGCCCTGGGGCTGGCTGGAGCAGTACGCCTCGATCTGCGAGAACGGCCCCGAGCTGCTGGCCTCGGTCCGCGACTGGCGCGCGATGACCCCGCCCGACTACGAACGCGAGTTCTACCTGACCCGCGGCTACGTCCCAAGTTTCCCCGACGGCGTGATGTCGGCCCTGCTTGGCCGCCGCCGCGAACTCTCCCGCTACAAGACCCCCGTAGCCGGCCTCTACCTCACCGGCGGCGCCACCTTCCCCGGCGCCGGCGTCTGGGGCGCCTCCGGCCGCAACACCGCCCGCACCATCCTCGGCAGGCACTGACAGACTGAGCCGGCTACTTCGCTTACAGCGAGGGTGATCGCGAAGCGCGGTGCAGCCTGTCGATGATCTCGTCTTCTTCGAACTCGCCGGCGAGTCGGTTGAGGCTGGTCACCTCGAATCCCGGCCCTAGGCCCGACTCGTGGGGTACGAGCCGGTAGGGCCCCTCCTGACGCGCGGCGAGCATCGTGATGCCGGCAGCGCCACCGGTCGTCACGTCCAGGCCTGGTGCTGTGTTTCCAGGAACGTCGGGACTTTCGCCGCGAGCCGTCCGGCAAGCCCGCTGGGTTCGACCCACCTGTAGTCCGTTACCTCGTCGAGTTGGAGGGCCACTCGGTGCAGACCTTCGCGTACGGCGATCCTCATGGCGAAACGGAAGTCGTAATGCACGTGGATGGGCTCACCATTCCCGGGATTGGCTGGTATCTCATGCGCATCGATGTCGACAGGGCCGCCGCCGATCGGTATCACCTGCGATGCATCGATCCCAGTCTCCTCCGCTAGCTCCCGGATGGCCGCCACAAGTGGCGTTGCGTCACCGGGCTCCACGTGACCGCCTGGCAGGAGCCACCGGTTGAGCGTCTTGTGATGAATCTGGAGTATCCTTCCGTCTTCATTCACGACCAGCGCGCCGCATGTGACATGCCCGGGGGTAGTGGATCGTGACGCTATGGGCGCGGGTTTCTCTGCCAGTTCCAGTAGCGGCGCGAGTGCAGTTTCTTCGGCAGGGTACTGCCCGAGGTAGTTACGGACCGATGCGGCGATCAGACTGTTCATTGGTCGGTCTCTCCTTCGCCGTTGAAGGCGTTGAGCCAGTCCCGCGCGATGGTCTCGCGGATCTGTCGGTTGACTTGGTGTAGTCCCGGTTCGATCAGGTGGCCCGAGGTGAGCAGTGCCACCGCCGCCAGAATCTCCCCCTGTACCAGAAAGATGAAGGGGCCGACGGCCGCGCCGTGCACGAAGTTCACGGCATTTCCGTGGTTCAGAAGGTAGAAATAGTGCCCACCGGCCGACAGGCGAGTGACGTGCGGGCCAAGGATTCTTTCTTCATAGGACAGGACGACGTTTGTAAGATCAAGCTCGTCATCCGACGACGTCACCGATGCCACGTACGCACCTGGCCGCAGCCGAGCGAAGTCGTCGCCGACCAGGGCACGCTGCCCGGTCGCGCAGACCACTAGGTGCGCCCTCCTCAGCGCCGCCGCCTTGGACCCGCTCACTGAGAAGCCGTGCGACATCGCCTCCACAGCTCGTACGGGATCAGTCTCGTAGACGGTCGTCCGGACAGACTTTGCCCGCAGGGTGTTCGCGACACTACGGCCGATCTTCCCATAGCCGATGACGCACGTCTCGCCACCGTGAAGAATATCGCCGTGCAACCGAAGGAGCGATTCTGTCGAAAAGACAATCGACTGGCCGACGAGGTAGTCTTCCGGCAGCTTGAGAGGGCTGCGAGCCACGGACACCACCGGGCATGGAGGCTTCCCGGCCGCTACGTACTTCTGGTATCCGTTCTCTGTATCCTCGACGACACCGAGGATGTGGCCGCTGAACCGGCCCACCACATACCGGAGAGTCGGAGCAAAATAGCCGCCAATGTCTAGAAGAACGACGTCTCGGCCGCCAACGCGACTCTCTAGATAGTCGAGAACGAGGCTCCGGTCAAGGAACCGCTCCCGATCTAAGGAATCGCAGCGGTACCGCGATGCAATGGCCTCCATTGTGGCGGCATCACACGATCGCGGCTTCGGCAGCACCGCTCCCACGCTGGTGAGCCCTGCCAGCCCATCGAGAAAATATGGTCGGTCCGGCAGCATATGCGTCACGACCATTGCCGCCACATCCGGTCTTGCGCTGAAATGTAGCCCGACCGAACGGAAGTATCCTTCAATGCGTTTCCGCGCCGCTGGCTCCGAACTCAGCGCCGCGTTGGCCCCCTGCAAGGGCTCTCGGCTCACCAGTCCGGAACCATGGGCAGACACCCTGCCCATGGCGGGGGCACACGCCTCCTGGGCTGCATGGGCAGGTGCTTCGACCATGATCGTCCCTTCGCGAGGGGCTAGCCGCGAGTGACGCGCCAGGCTCTGGCCGACCGTCCGCCATCCCGATTGCCGTCTAGGCAACCGTAAGGGGATCGTAGGGACTCGTCAAGCCCTTACGATGCATAGCTGGCGTGCCAGGACCACCAGGCGGGTAGGCGAACCGTAGTCTGTAGACGAGCGATCAAGGACCCGACCACGGGTTACAGAAGGGACTACCGTTCATGCCGCGCCAGCCCGCGAAGGCAACCCAACTCGCGGACGCTCTCGCGCTCCAGATCGAGAATGGCACCCTCAAGCCAGGCACCTGGCTGCCGTCGTGGGCCAACCTGGCTGCCCAACACGGCGTTGTGATCTCGACCGTGCGGCGCGCGTTGGCGATGCTCGCCGACCGCGACCTGATCGAGTTGGTGCCCGGCCGGGGCGCCATCGTTGGCCCGTCAGCGGGCATGACTCGTCAGGCTTCCGATGTCACACGGCAGGAGGGCGCCTGGCGAGGCTTTCTGCTCAGCGTCGTCGAGGCAGGGGCCGAGCCTTTCACTGACACGGTCATCCGCGACACCGGCGCCACGGCTGAGATCGCTTCTTGGCTCGCGGTGCCGATCGGCACGACCGTTGTGGAACGCGACCGCACACAGGGGCAGATGGTCGACGGTCAGCGCGAGCCGCTCCAGATCGCCACCACGTGGTTTTCTCCGCAGATCACCGGCGAACTGCCCATCCTCCGGCAACTCAGCACAGGTCCGGGCGGGATGTACTCGCGGATGACAGACGCCGGCCACGTGCTCCGCTGGGAAGATACTGTCACCGAACGCGTAGCCACCTCCGACGAACGGTCGCGACTCGGTCTTTCGAGGGGCGCCCATGTCCTGTTGATCTGGCGCCGCTGCTACAACCAGGACCAGCGCATCCTGGAAGCGACCCGGCGCGCGATCCGTTCCGACCGAAGCCCGGTGGTCTACCGCTATGAATAGTGCAACCCCGCCGATCGCGACACCCCGGGTCGCGGCTGGAGTACTGTTCTTCGACGATGACGGCCAGGTGCTTCTTGTCGACCCCTCCTATAAACGGGGCTTTGAGGTACCCGGCGGCTATGTCGAGCCTGGCGAGTCGCCCCGAGCAGCCTGCGTCCGCGAAGTACGCGAAGAACTCGGGATTGAACCGCCCATCGGCGGACTCCTCGTCGTCGACTGGGCACCGGCCGCGGACGAAGGTGACAAGATCCTCTTTCTCTTCGACGGCGGCACCCTGGCTCGAAGCTGGCAACGCGACATCGCGCTCCAGGCAGAGGAACTGACAGGCTGGAGCTTCACGGCCGTCGCCGATATACCGGCTGTCCTGCCGCCCCGCCTCAGCCGGCGTGTTCTAGCCGCCATCGCTGTCCGCTCCTCGGCCGGCCCCACATACCTCGAACATGGCGCTGGCGTCTGAGCGGAGCGAGCCCGGGGCAGGCGCGCGGTGCAAAGGTCCGAGAGGCTCGGCGGCCCGCGGGCTCAGACGGCGGTCGGGTCGGTTACGTGGCCGAGGAAGAGTGGCGTTCCGGTGGGGCGGTCGTGGATGACGTACAGGTAGGGGCGGTCGACGGTCAGTTTGCGCCTCGGTGCCACGATCGCCGAGACGCCCATGACGACGGCGGTGGCGGCCGCGGCCTCGGTGCCGTGCTCGTCTACGGCGACGAAGGCCTCCTGTGGGACCGAGGCGATGGACAGCCTCTCGGTGGTGGTCATGCCGCTGAAGTCGGCGCTGTCGCCGAACGCGGTCGGCATGCCCAGCGCGACCAGCGCGTCGTCGAGGCGGACGCGGGTGCGCGTCGTCCACTTCGGCAGGTCCAGCTGGACGCCGGTCACCTGCAGGCCGGTCAGCAGGCGGCGTAGCGCGGTCCCGTCGAGGGCGGCGCGGACCGCCTCGAACCGGCCCTGGTCGGGCAGGATCACCGCCATCGCCAGCTCGCCGCCGGCGTACGGGACGTCGACCGCCTGCCAGTCCGGCCCGGTCGCGTAACCCGCGTCGTAGGCGTCGACGCTCATCAGCTGGGCCTGGACGACCGAGCCGTCGAGGCGGGTGAACGGGGCGGGCTGGGCGTCGCCGAACGGCGAGTTCCAGGGGGCACGCAGGTAGAGCGCGTTGGCGAGTACCAGGCGGGTGGACGGGTCCAGGCCGTCGACGATCTTGGGTATGCGGCCCTTGGTCTGCTGCGAGGTCCAGGCGTTGATCGCCTTCGCGGCGCCGGCCGAGTCGGCGCGGTAGTCGACGAGCCGCATGCCCGCGCCGTAGTGCCGGGCCAGGGTGGTCAGGAACGGCGCCTCCCACTTCTCGCCGTCCTGGCCCCAGAGCGCGTTCGCCACGTCGAGGGTGATCGTCGCCTTCGCGCCGTGCATGTCCTTGCGCGCGCCGGCTCGGGCGTCCAGCGTCAGGGCCAGCGCGTTCAACCCGGGGCCCAGCGGGTCGCCGCCACCGGCCGTCGGGGCGTGCAGCACGGTGTCCAGCTCCGTGGCCGTGCGTCCGACGGCGCCGGCGCGCGCCATGGCCAGGGCCATGACCGCCGAGTACGGCGAGCAGATCAGGTTGCCCGTGGCGGCCGCCGAGAGCCGCCGGTACAGCTCGGCGCTGAAGGCGCTGACGGCGGCGGCTGCCCCGGGGAGGTCGGCGCCGTCCGCGGCCGCGCGGCTCCGGTCCCCTGCCGTCGCCACCGTCCCGCTGGGGGAGCCGTTCGATCCGCATCCGGTGGCCAGCGTGCCCACCCCGAGACCGGCCGCGGCCAGGACCGCGCCTCGCAGGAACTCACGTCGCGCAAGCATGGCCGGTTGGACGCGGCCCCAACCGGCCCGGTTCCGCGATCCTTGTCGGGAACGCGACCCGGCTGGGGGAGGGGCGACAGTCAGGCCGCCGGCAGCTTGCCGGGGTTGAGCAGGCCGTCGGGGTCGAAGCGGGCCGCGGCCGCCCGGATGAGGTCGAGGTTGTAGTGCAGCATCCAGGTGTGCGGGTCGTTGACGTAGACCTCGACGTCGGCCAGCCGGGCCATCCGGTCGTAGAGGGTGTCGACGTCGTCGAAGCGCAGGAACAGCATCGACGCCCAGTCGGGGCGGCCGGTGTCCGGCTGGTAGAAGCCCTCCAGGTGCAGCAGCGACTCGGGGGCGATCTCGGCCACCTCGGCGCGCCGCCCGGTCAGCCCGGGACCCGAGCACTGCAGGTGGGTGAGCTCGGGGCGCACCTTCCGGACCCGGTAGGTGGTGTGGTTGTAGGACAGCGACGTCACCAGCGCCGGGCCCTTCGGCCGGACGGCCTCGACCCGGCCGCCGTGGCGTTCGACGATCGCGGTCGCCGCGTCGACGCTGTCCTCGGTGACGATCCCGCGCACCGACAGGCGGTCGGCCGGCATCGCCGGGTCGGCCGGCCGGTAGGTGGCTACGACGCCCGCCTCGTCCAGGGACAGCAGCCGGGGCGTCGGCGCCAGGTCGAACAGCTCCAGGCCGGCGGCCACGGCGCCGTCCAGCGCGGGGAACGAGGTGAACAGCGCGGTCCACTGCCGCGCCGGGCGCAGGGCGACGGTGGCGGTCGAGATGACCCCGCTGACGCCGTAGGCGTGTGACTGGGCGATGTTGTCCGGGTAGCCGACGTCGACCGGGATGGCGTCGTCGGTGCACGGCACGACCCGCAGCGAGCGGATGTAGCCGTCCCAGATGGCGCCGTTCGCGATCGAGCCGGTACCGCCGGCGCCGCCCGCGATGAAGCCGCCGATCGTGGAGCCCACGGTCGACGGCATGATGGCCAGCTCCTGGCCGGTGGCCAGCGCCGCCTTCTCCATCAGGACGAACGACGCGCCGGCCTCGGCGGTGATCCAGCCGTCCTCGACGGCGAGCACCTTCGTCGCCCGGGACGTGTCGATCACCAGCCCGCCGAACAGCGGGATGCCCTGGCCGTAGTTCCCGGTGCCCTGCCCGCGGACGGTCACCGGGATCCGGTGGCGGTGCGCCGCGCCGACCGCGGCCGCGATCCCGTCGGCGTCCGGCGGGCGGACGACGAGGTCCGCCACGCCGCCGGGCAGCATCGGCGCCAGCACCGGGCTCATGTGCGCCCAGTCGGCCGACGCGGTCAGCCGCGCGGCGTCGTCCCGGGCGACGGCGTCCGCGCCGAGGATCCGGCTCAGCTCGGCGTCGAGGCTCTTGAGCGCCTCCGGATCGACCGGCGTCGGCTCGGGCAGCCGTGCCTGTTCGAAGCGGGGGCGGACCGTGGGTTCCGCCATTCCCTTCCTTCCAGCGAAGCGGCCGTCCGGCGATGCGGCCGTCCAGCGCGATACGGGAGGTCCCGGTGGCCGCCCTGGCAGGGGCGGCCACCGGGACCGGGCCTTTCTCCTGAAGACGAGCAGACCTAGGAGGTCAGGCCGATCTTCGTGTCGAGGAAGGAGTTGTCGTACAGGTCGGTCGGCACGAGGCCAGCCTTGGCCGGCTTGCCTTCCTTGTCGTAGATCGGCGTGAGAATGCCGATCAGCTGCTGGACGCGGGCGCTGTCGAAGTCACCGAGGGTCGGGGTGGCGCCGTCGCCGATGATGCCCAGCGACTTCATCGTCGAGACGGCGTAGTCCGCGACGCCGTCCGAGTACGTCCAGCCGTTGTTGTACTTGTTCACCAGGTCGACGATGAGCTTGTTGGTCGCGCCCGGGTTGCCCACGAAGTCGACGATCGCCTGCTGCATGATCGGGATCAGCTTCGTCAGGCAGGGCTTGAGCGCGGCTTCCTTGTCGGCCCGCACGCCGATGGCCTGCTGGTAGAAGTTGAAGCCCGCGTCGGCGACCAGCTGGTACTTCAGCGGCTTGTCCCAGGACCGGACCTCGTGCGACCAGGTGTACGGCTCGGAGGTCGCGAAGCCCTGGACGGCGTACTTGCCGCCGGAGGCGACGAAGTTCGTCGGCGTGCCGTCATAGGAGCCGTCGATCTGGCTCTTCTTCAGGATGCCGGCACCGGTGAAGTAGTCCATGTAGGCGGCGCCCTGGAAGTACAGGACCTTGGTGTCGGTCTTGCCGATGTCGGCGATGGTCTTGAAGTCCGGGTGCGAGGCCGGGTCCCACTGGATGATCTGCGGGCTCTTCTCCAGCCCGGCCAGCAGCGCGACGGTCGGCTGGGTCTTCGACAGCTGGATCTGCTCGTCGGTGGAGACGTAGCCGATCGTGATGCTGTTGTCGGCATACAGCTGCGAGGTGACGGTCTGGAAGCCGATCGCCGGGCCGCCGGCGCGGATCTGCAGCTTCACCCCGGTGTCGACGCCGCCATGGGCCACCAGCTCGCTGGTGACGGACTTCTTCTTGGTGTCGATCGACGGGTTCGGGCCGAGCAGCTGGTACTGGCCGCCGTGCTCCGACTCCGGGTTCCAGTCGGACTGGAGCACGATCGTGCTCGGGCAGCCGGCTGCCTTCAGGTCGTACTGGGCTGGCACCGCGCCGCCGGCGGCGGCGGAGGCCGGTGTGCCGGACGAGCCGCCGGTGGTGCTGCCGCCACAGGCGGCGGCGACCAGGGCGACGGTGGCGGCGGCCGCCGTGGCCGCGACGAGCCGGCCGCGGCCCAGGCGCGCGATCCCGCTAATGGACCTAGATGAGACGGTCAACGAGTCTCCCCCTGCGTCCTCAGGCGCTGCGGCCTGGGATGGCGTTGATGGACGTGGAGCTGTGGTGCGGTGATGCGGGTTCTCGCGCCGCGAATGCTCGCGCCGCGAGAAGACGAGGGGTTCAGCCTCGCTTGGGCTGGTACCACCGGCCGACGACGCGGCGGGAGAGCCAGCCGAAGAACACGAAGACAGCTATCCCGAGCAGGCTGGCGACAATGGTCGTCGCCCACAGCCGCTCGCCCTCCAGCCGCGAGCTGTACACGGACAGGTTGGTGCCGAGCCCGGCATTGCCCTGCTTGAAGAAGAACTCCCCGACGATCGCGCCGATTACCGAGAGGCCGGCGGCGACCCGGAAACCGGCAAACATCGCCGGCATCGCGGCGGGCAGCTGCAGTTTCCACAGCCGGGTCAGGCGACCGGTCCGGTGCAGCGAGAAGAGCTCGTGCATGCCGCGGTCGACGGACTGCAGGCCGAACAACGTGTTCGACACGATCGGGAAGAACGCGATGATGACGCAGACGATCGTCCGGCTGGTCAGCGCGAACCCGAAGAAGAAGCTGAGTACCGGGGTCAGCGCGAGGATCGGCACCGTCTGCAGGACGACCGCCCACGGGTAGAGCCCGTTCTCCAGCCACTTCGCCTGGTTCATCAGGATCGCCGCGAGCACACCCAGCACGATCGAGATCCCGAGACCTATGAACGTGACGATGCAGGTGTACTTCAGGGCCTCCAGGATGGCCTTGAGGTTCGACCAGTCGAAGAAGCCGACCCGGACGACCTCGTGCGGGAACGGCAGCATGAAACGCTGCTGCGGGGTCAGCGCCAGCCACGTCACCAGATACCAGCCGCCGATGAACACCGCGAACACGACAAGCGGCAGCAGGAACCTGTTGACGAACCCGACCGCCCCGCGCAGCCGGAAGGCTCCCGCCTGCCCGTGGAGCACGGCGAAGTCAGCCGCGTGCGGCACGAGCAGGCCATCGGGCCCCGGTGGAGCGGCGGTCACGACCGGCCCGGCGGGGCCCGCCGGCGTCACGGAGTCAAGCGACATGATCCTCACTCGTCCCTGAGATGGCGGGAGACCTCGCCGCAGAGCGCGGCGAACTCGGCGCTGTACCGGATCTCCGGGACGCGCGGGTAGGCGAACGGGACGCCGACCTCGGCCTTGATCCGGCCCGGCCGGGCGGTCATCACCAGCACCCGGCTGGACATGAACACCGCCTCGGCCACCGAGTGGGTGATGAACAGCGCCGCGAACCGCTGCTGGGTGAACATCCGCAGGAGCTCGTCGTTGAGTCGTTCCCGGGTGATCTCGTCCAGCGCGCCGAACGGCTCGTCGAACAGGAAGACGTCCGGGGCGAGCACCATCGACCGGGCCAGCGACGTGCGCATCCGCATGCCACCGGACAGCTCGTGCGGCAGGTGCTTCTCGAAGCCGGCGAGCCCGACGAGCTCGATCGCCGCGGCCACCCGCTGCTCGCGCTCGGCCTTGGGCAGGCCCTCCAGCTCGGCGAGCAGCCGGACGTTGTCCCGCACGCTGCGCCAGGGCAGCAGGGTGGCGTCCTGGAACACGTAGCCGACGGACTTCGACTGGACGTCGACCGTGCCGTCGGTCACGTCGTCCAGGCCGCTGGCCAGGCGCAGCAGGGTCGACTTGCCGCAGCCGGACGGGCCGACGACGGAGACGAACTCGCCGGGCGCGACGGTCAGGTCGGCTGCCGCGAGCGCGACCGTCCCGTCCTTGAACCTCTTGCTGACCCCGGCGAAGCGCAGCGCCGCGGTGGTCGCGGGTGGGGGCTCGGTCGTCATCGTCATCGGCTAGGCCTTCGGTCCGGAGGAGACACTCGCCAGCGAACGTGCCGGCCCCGGCCCGCCCAGGACCGTCGGCGGCACGGCGAGCTCGGAGTGCACGACGGTGTGGGCGACGATCCGCCCGTCCCGCCAGACGGTGCGGGCGACGCCTGCGGCGCCGAGGGCGTCGAGGGCGTCGGCCCCCGGAATCGCGACGAGGTCGGCGGGCGCGCCGGGGGAGAGGTCGACCGCCGGCAGGCCCAGCGCCGCGCGGGGCGCCTCGGTGACCGTGTACAGCGCGCGGGCCGGGTCGAGATGGCCGGCGATGACCATCAGCGCCGCGACCTCCAGGGCGTCGCCTCGGCCGACCAGGTGGAACGGGTCGCGCAGGTTGTCACCGCCGGCCGCGACCGTCGCCCCGGCCCGCAGCAGCGGCGCGACGGCGGTGAGCCCGCGCGGTGTCGCGACCGGGTGGCCGCGGCCCTGCAGGAACAGGTTGGTCTGTGGGAGCGCGACGACGGCGATGCCGGCGGCGGCGACCTGCTCGGCGATCTCCTCCTGCCGGTCGACCGGCTGCATCGAGAGGCTGACGCAGTGGCTCGCCGTCACCGGGTGCGGGAAGCCGGTGCGGCTGACCAGATCGGCCATCGTCACCAGGCTCAGCGCCGCCGGGTCGAGGGTCTCGTCGGTGTGCAGGTCGATCGGCACCCCGGCCTCGCCGGCCGCGTCCAGGCACGCGGCGACGGCCCGGTCCGGGTCGTCCTCCATGTGCGGGCAGCCGCCGGCGACGTCCGCGCCCAGGCGCAGCGCCGCCCGCAGCAGCGGCCCGGACGTGTCGTTGACGAGGGCGGCCAGCTGCAGGTCGACGACCCCGCGCCAGCGTTCCCTGACCTCGATGAGCGCCTCGAGCCCTTCGAGGCCCACCCCGGTCAGCACGTTGACGTGGGTGCGGATGTGGGTGGTGCCGAACGCGAGGTGGATGCGCAGGGCCGCCTCGGCGCGGGCGATGATGTCCGCCCGCGTCGTCATCGGCCGCAGCGTGTCCATCGCGGCGACCGCGCCGAGCAGGTCCCCGGTGAGGTTGGGGACCAGCGACGCGGTCAGCGCCTTGTCCAGGTGCGCGTGGGGCTCGACGAACGACGCCATCAGCACGTGGCCGGACAGGTCGACATCGCCGGGGCCGACCCCGGCCGCCGTGATCGCGCCGGCCGCGCTGGCGGGCACGACCTGCGCGATCACCCCGTCCGCCAGCTCGACGTCGACGGTCTCGCCCATCGTCCTCCGCGCGGAACGCAACCAGCTCATGCGAGCTTCCGTCCGCCGGTGCCGCGTCGCCGTCCGACCACCGTGTCTCCCGTCTGGCCTGTTGTCCCGCCTGGTGACTGTCTCGCTTGGTGACTGTCTCGCTTGGTGGCTGTCTCGCTTGGTGGCTGTGTCCGTCCGTAGGCGTTTCGTTCCTATTCACTCATGCGCCGGTTGCCCCAGGTGCACCAGTCCCCACCCTCGCGGCCGTCGGGCGGGACCGGCGGCGGGAGGGCGGCCCGGAGCCGCCCAGCACCCGGCGCGCGATCTCGGCCATGGCGGCGGCGAGCGCCACCTCCTGGCCGGGCGGGGCGCCGCCGGAGAGGTTGACGCCGTCGACGCCGGGGATCTCCAGCATCCGTTCGGCGAGCTCGGTGCCCTCCGCGATCCCGGCGGTCTCGATCTCGGCCACCTCGGCCGCCGTCAGGCCGTTCGGGCCGCTCCCGTTCGCGCTGTGGCCGGCCGCGCCGGGCGTCCAGTCGGCGGCGGTCCCGCCCGTGATCCGGTCGAGGTAGCCGGCCGGCAGCCGGTCGCCCGCGAACGAGGCGACGACGGCCGCCGACGCCGCGCTCGTGACGACCGGGACGCAGGCGAGCACCAGCCCGCCGAACCCGGCCGCGCGCAGCTCGCCGACGGCGTCCGCGACCGGCCCGGCCCCGCCGCAGTGGTCGACGAACACCACGTCGGCGCCCGCGTCGATCTTGGTGAGCAGCCGGGCCAGCCGCCGGTCGGTCGGCGGGGTGGCCGGGGCGTGCGCCACCGAGCACAGCGCGCCGCCGTCGCGGGCCGCCGCCGCGGCGGCCAGGGCCACGAGGTCGACGCTGTCCAGGTCGAACACCGCCGCCGCGTCCGGGCGGTGGCCGAGGGCCGGGTGGTCGCCGGTCACGCAGTGGACCGCGACCGCCCCGGCGTCGAGGCAGGCGGCGATCTCCCCCTCGATCGCGACCCGGTTGCGGTCCCGGCAGTTGAGGCCCACCCAGGCAGCCACGCCCTCGTCGGCGAGCAGCCGCGCCCGGTAGGACGGCGGGAACTGGACCCGGGCGCCGCCGTGATCGCCGAGCAGGCAGGCGTCGGCCGCACCGGCGAGCATCGCGGCGCTCGCCCGCAGGCTGGCCGCCGACAGCGGCGCCGCCGGCAGGTCCGCGACGACGACCGGCCGGGTCGCCGCCGCCGCGCGGAAGGCGGCGACCGTCGGGTGCGGGCGGGCGGTCGCGACGCCGTTCGGGCTGGGCGGCGTGGCGCCGAGGCTTCGCGCGTACGGCCAGTCGGCGGCGCGGACGTCGAGGAACGTGCAGGCCCCAAAGCCGGGCACCTCACAGGCGCCTTCGGCGTCGACGCCGGCGCAGGGACCGTGCGCCATCGTCTTCGGGCATCGGGCAGCGGCGTCTCGCCAGGCGGCGGTTCCGTGCGGCCCAATGTCCATCACACGAACAAGGGTGCTGCAGCTCCCGCCGTACTCGGTTTCGGAGTTATCAAAACTGAGTTTCAGACCGGACTCACACCGCCGCTTTCCGTGGCCGCGACCCCGTGCTGCGCCAATAGGACGGCGGGAATGGCGCGGTCAGGTCGGGTAGTGGTGGTCCGTGGGTGGGCGCAGGTTCTCCTTGAGCGCCCGAGGAGCGGTCCAGCGCAGCAGGTTCAGCGGCGAGCCGGCCTTGTCGTCGGTGCCGGAGGCGCGGGCGCCGCCGAACGGCTGCTGGCCGACGACGGCTCCGGTCGGCTTGTCGTTGACGTAGAAGTTGCCGGCCGCGAACCGCAGCGCCTCGGCCGCCGCGACGGCGGCCGCCCGGTCCTCGGCGATGACCGCGCCGGTCAGCGCATAACGCTGGGTGGCCGGCTCGGCCAGGCCGGCTACCACGCGGTCATAGTCGGAATCGGCATACACGTGGACGGCGAGCACCGGGCCGAAGTACTCCGTCGTGAACGCCTCGTCCGCCGGGTCCGAACCGACGAGAACCGTCGGGCGGACGAACCAGCCGCGGCTGTCGTCGGCCTGCCCGCCGGCCAGCACCGTCAGCGAGTCGACCCGCCGGGCGCGTTCCAGGGCCGCCGTCACCCGGGCGAAGGACCGGGCGTCGATGAGCGCGCCGAGGAAGACCGCCGGGTCCAGGACGTCGCCCTGCCGCAGCGCCTCGGTGGCGTCGGCGAGGTCGTCGCGGACCCGCTCCCACACCGAGCGGGGCACGTAGGCGCGGGACGCGGCGCTGCACTTCTGGCCCTGGTACTCGAACGCGCCGCGCAGCAGCGCCGCGCGCAGCACCGCCGGGTCGGCCGACGGGTGCGCCAGCACGAAGTCCTTGCCGCCGGTCTCGCCGACCAGGCGCGGATAGCCGCGGTACTGCCCGATCCGTTCGCCGACCTGGCGCCAGAGCTGCTGGAAGGTCGCCGTGGAGCCGGTGAAGTGGATGCCGGCGAGGTCGGGCTCGGTCAGCGCGACCGCGGAGACGGCCCGGCCGTCGCCCGGGAGCATCGAGATCACCCCGGGCGGCAGCCCGGCGGCCTCCAGCAGGCCCATCAGGAAGTGCGCGGCGAGCTGCTGGGTGGGGGAGGGCTTCCAGAGGACGACGTTGCCCATCAGCGCGGGAGCGGTCGGCAGGTTCCCGGCGATCGAGGTGAAGTTGAACGGGGTGATCGCGTAGACGAAGCCCTCCAGCGGCCGGTAGTCGGCCCGGTTCCAGACCCCCGGCGACGAGGCCGGCTGTTCGGCCAGGATCTGGCGGGCGAACGTGACGTTGAACCGCCAGAAGTCGATCAGCTCGCAGGCGGCGTCGATCTCGGCCTCGTGCGCGATCTTGCTCTGCCCGAGCATGGTCGCCGCGTTCAACGTGTCCCGCCAGGGCCCGGCCAGCAGCTCGGCCGCGCGCAGGAACACGGCGGCCCGGCCGTCGAGGCCCAGCGCCCGCCAGTCCGGCGCCGCCGCCCGCGCCGCGTCCAGCGCCGCTCGGGTGTCGTCCTCGGTGGCCGCGTGGAAGGTGCCGAGGGCGTGCTTGTGGTCGTGCGGCAGGACGACGTCGACGGCCGGGCCGCCACCGGGCCGGCGCTCCCCGCCGATCGCGGCGGTCAGCTCGGTGGGCCCGGCGGCCAGCTCGTCGCAGCGCGCGACCAGCGCCGCCCGCGCCGCGCTCCCGGCCGGATACGTCCGCACCGGCTCGTTGACCGGCACCGGAACGGTCGTGATCGCGTCCATCGCCCACCTCCGTCGTGCCTGGAGGTCTACCCGGCCGGCCGCCGCGCCGCCACCGGGCGGCGCTCCCCGCCGCCGGACGCGATGGTCCGGCGGCGGGCAGTCAGCCCGTCAGGCCCGTGTGGCGAGTGGCAGGCGGGCGGCTCAGACGAGGCCGAGCGACCGGATCGCGTCGCGCTCCTCGGCCAGCTCCGCCACCGAGGCGTCGATGCGGGTCCTGGAGAACTCGTTGAGCTCCAGGCCCTGGACGATCTCGTACGCGCCGTCCTTGGTGACGACGGGGAACGACGAGATCAGGCCGGCCGGGACGCCGTAGGAGCCGTCCGACGGGATCGCCATCGAGGTCCAGTCACCAGCGGCCGTGCCGTTCACCCAGGTGTAGACGTGGTCGATCGCGGCGGAGGCGGCCGACGCGGCCGACGACGCGCCACGAGCGGCGATGATCGCGGCGCCGCGCTTGGCCACGGTCGGGATGAACTCGTCGGCGAGCCACTTCTCGTCGACCTGGTCGGCGGCCGGCTTGCCGGCGACCTCGGCGTGGAAGACGTCCGGGTACTGGGTCGCCGAGTGGTTGCCCCAGATGGTGAGCTTCTTGATGTCCGCGACGCCGACGCCGAGCTTGGCGCTCAGCTGGGACAGCGCCCGGTTGTGGTCGAGACGGGTCATCGCCGTGAACCGCTCGGCCGGGACGTCCGGGGCGTTGGTCTGGGCGATCAGGGCGTTCGTGTTCGCCGGGTTGCCGACGACGAGCACCTTGATGTCGTCCGCCGCGCCGGCGTTGATGGCCGCGCCCTGCGGCTTGAAGATGCCGCCGTTGGCCTGGAGGAGGTCACCGCGCTCCATGCCCGCCGTACGCGGCCGCGCACCCACCAGCAGGGCCACGTTCGCGCCCGCGAACGCCTTCGTCGGGTCGTCGAAGATGTCGACCCCGGAAAGCAGCGGGAAAGCGGCGTCGGCGAGTTCCATCGCCGTTCCCTCGGCGGCCTTGACCGCCTGCGGGATCTCGAGAAGTCGCAGCTTGACCGGGGTGTCCGGGCCGAGGAGCTGGCCGGACGCGATCCGGAAAAGGAGCGCATATCCGATCTGCCCGGCGGCGCCAGTTACGGTTACGTTGACGGGTGTACGTGCCATGGCCCGGATGCTATCCTCCTGCGTCCGCTCCCGCCGCGTCCACGAGGCCGGTAGGCCCCTGGTTGGGCGTGGCGCCGGCCACAGCCGGCCGTCCCCAGCCCTGGAGGTCGCGTGACCGGCGTCGTGGAGACCACCGCCGGCCTGGTGACGGGGCGCGTCGAGGACAACGGGACGCTCGCCTTCCTGGGCGTTCCCTACGGCGGGCCGACGTCGGGCGGCCGGCGGTTCCAGCCGCCGGTGCCGCCCGAGCCCTGGGCCGGGGTGCGCGACTGCACCCGCTGGGGCGCCCGGTGCAAGCAGTCGATGCTGCGGCTGGGGGCGCGCTACGGCGCCGACGACCCGAGCGCCGACCGGTCGGCCACCCTGCGGCGCAGCATCACGCTGATCAACCTGACCGGTGGCGGCGACCAGGGCCCGGTCAGCGAGGACTGCCTGAACCTCAACGTCTGGTCACCCGGCCGCGACGACGCCCGCCGCCCGGTCATGGTCTGGCTGCACGGCGGCGGTTTCTCCAGCGGCAGCGCGAACAACGCCGTGTATTTGGGGGACCGGCTGGCCAGGCGCGGCGACGTCGTCGTCGTGACCGTCAACCACCGGCTCGGCGTCCTGGGCTTCCTGCACCTCGCCGGGACCGGCGGCGACCGCTGGGCCGGCTCGGGCAACGCGGGCCTGCTCGACATCACGCTCGCGCTGGCCTGGGTCCGCGACAACATCGCGGAGTTCGGCGGCGACCCCGGCCGGGTGATGGTCTTCGGCCAGTCGGGCGGCGGGGCGAAGGTCTCGAACCTGCTCGCCATGCCGGCCGCGCGCGGGCTGCTGCACCGGGCCGCGATCCAGAGCGGGCCCGCGCTGAGGGCCGTCACCGCCGACCGGGCCGACCGGGCCGCGCACGCCGTGGCGCGTGCCCTCGACCTGGACCCGCGCCGCGATCTGCACCGGCTGGCGGACGTGCCGAGCGCGGCGCTGATGACCGCGGCGGCGAAGGTGACGCTGGCGGGCGCGGGACCGGGCCCGCTGGGGTTCGCGCCCGTGCTGGACGGGACGACGATCCCTGCGCACCCGGGCGACCCAGGACCCGCGCCGGCCGGCCGCGACGTGCCCGTGCTGATCGGCTGCACGGCCGACGAGGCGGCCTTCATGTCCGCCTTCCACCCGCGGTTCGGCGCGTTCACGATGGACGAGGTCACGCCGGGACTGCGCGACGCCTGGGGCGAGCGGACCGAGGAGCGGGTCGAGCTGCTGCGCCGGCTGCGGCCCTACTGGACGCCGTCGTTCCTGCGGGCCTGGAGCCAGGGCATCGGCTTCCAGACCAGCACGTTCCTGCTCGCGGACCGGCGCGCCGACGGGGCGACCGCGCCCGTCCACGCCTACCTGCTGTCCTGGCGCAGCCCGGTGCTCGACGGCATCCTCGGCGCCCCGCACTGCCTGGACCTGCCGCTGGTCTTCGACAACCACGACCGGGCCCGCATCGGTGGCGCCGACCCGGACGTGCACCGCCTGGTCGACGAGGTCGCCGGGGCCTGGATCGCGTTCGCCCGCGAGGGCGACCCGAACCACCTGGACCTGCCCGACTGGCCCGCCTACACGACCGAGGCCCGCTCGACGATGGTCTTCGACCGGCCGACCCGGCTGGTCGAGGACCCGGAGCCGGAGATCCGGGCCGAGTTCGCCCCGTCCCCGATGTTCCTCTGACTCCGAGGGCCGGTGACGCCGAGGGCCGGTGACGCCGAGGGCCGGCCGGTCACCAGGGTGGGTCGGGCGCCGGCGGACCCACCGCCGCGCCCTCGACGACGTCGCACCCCACCGCGCGCACGGCGGCCAGCTCGGCCGGCCGGTTGACCTCGTTCGCCGCGACCTCCAGCCTCATCCCGTGCGCGAACCGCACGATCCCGGCGAGGATCGCCTCGACCCTGACGTCGCTGTCCGCGTCGCGGACCTGACGGTCTCCGAGCCTGATCCCGGCGACGGCCGAGGGCAGGGTGTGTCTCGACGCCGCCCGCACCGGCCCGTTCTCGGTGAAGTCGAACCAGACGGCCGCGCCCGCGTCGACCAGCTCGGCGACCGCCTCGCCGGCCCGGCCCCGGTCGTGCTCGATGAACTGGTCGGGCAGCAGGACGTGCGGGATCGCGGCGCCCGGATCGGCCCGGGCCGCCAGCGCGGCGAGCGCGTGCCGCAGATCGGGGTCGGCGGCGCCGCGCTCGGAGATCCGCAGGTAGAGCCGCGGTGGGCGCTGGCCGAGGGGGCCGCCGGCTCGCGCGGGTCCCGCCATGCGACCGACGGCGTGGACCAGCCAGTGGTCGAGATCGACGGTGAGGCCCGCCTCGGCCGCGATGGGGCCGATCGCGTCCAGCCCGACCAGGCCGTCGTCCGCGCGGGGCCAGCAGGGGAGCGCCTCGGCGCCGACGATCGTGCCGTCGCGGGCGGCGACCGGCGCGTACAGCAGAATCAGGGCGTCGCCGGACAGGGCGCGCCGCAGGTCGGAGGTGTCCCGCAGGCGGGTGGCCAGGCTCGCGCGAATCCGCCCGTCGAACGCGGCGCTGCCACCGCGCCCCAGTCGCTTCGCCTCGTACATCGCCATGTCGGCGGCGTTCAGCAGGTCCTCCGCGTCGTCGAGGTCGGGCCCGGAGACGGCCAGGCCCACGCTGCCGCCGACGCTCACCGCGTGGCGCAGCTCGACCGGCCTGGACAGGCAGTGGCGGACCCGCTCCGCGATGACGGCCAGGTCGTCGACGTCCCGGACCCCTTCGCACAGCACCGCGAACTCGTCGCCGGAGAGCCGTCCGACCACGTCGCCGGGGCGGACCCCGTGGGCCAGCCGGTGGCCGATCGTGCGCAGCAGCTCGTCGCCGGCCTGGTGGCCGAGCGTGTCGTTCACCGCCTTGAAGCCGTCGAGGTCGATGAACAGCACGCCGACCCGGCAGCCGTCGGCCCGCTCCCGGCGCAGGTCGCGCCGCAGCCGGCGCAGCAACGCGTCCCGGTTGGGCAGCCCGGTGAGCGCGTCGTGCAGGGAGGCGTGGCGCGCGGCCTCCTCCATCCTGATCCGGATCGAGGCCGCGCCGAGCAGCGCCGCCGCGGAACGGACGAACGCCTGCTCGTCGGCGGCGAGCCCGCGCCCTCGCCGCACGACAACCGTGCCGGTCGGCGCGTCCACGCGGCCCGCCGACACCCGCATCTCCCGCGGCAGCCAGCCCTCGTCGGGACACGGCCGCGCGGGTACCCGCCCGGCCGCGTCGGTGCGCCACAACATGGCGCGCAGGTCCTGGGCGTCGTCACGCGGGCGGCCGGGGGCCCGGGCGCCGGGCGGGGCCTGGCCGAACGGATGGTCCGGGCCGTCCGCCGCCTGCGCCGGGTCAGGCGGCCCGGCCGCCGCCGCCCGGAGGGGCACGATGGTGACCTCGTCGGCGTCGAGCTGTTCGGCGAGTGTCCGGACGCCGAGGTCCCAGAGGGCCTGCTCGTCGGAGATCTCCAGAACACGCTGCGCGAGGTCGGCCATCGCGGTCTGTCGGTCCGTCTGCGTGCGCAGCTCCGCCATCGCCGTGTGCAGGTCGTTGACGTCCGCGACGACGCCGACGACGCGCGGCCGGCCCGACCCGTCGGACACCGGGATCAGGTCGGCGAAGTGCCAGCGCCCGGCGATGCTGAGCACGTCGTGGCCCCGGGTGCCGTCCAGGGCCTGTCTGAGCAGGGCCAGGGCGTCGGGCTGGCGGCGCAGTGCCACGAACGCGGACGAGCGCTTGGCCACCGCCAGCGCCGCCGTGGTCGCCGCCGGAACCGAGCCGCCGGAGGCCAGCACCTGGCCGTCCTCGTCGAACAGGGCCAGCCCGACCGGCGCGTTGTCGAGGAGCAGCTGGAGGCGGTGGTGCGCCTCGGTCAGCTCGCTGACGTCCTGGAGCAGCCCGGCGACCAGGCCGGCACGCTCCTGGGTTCCACCCTGGCTGCACACGCACGGTGGGTACCCGTGGCCCGACGGGCAAACCGGCTAGACTCGTGCGTTGACCGTGCGACGGCCGGCGCGCAGCCGAGCGCGTGACCTCGAAGCTGGGATGTCGGAGCTGGAGACGTCCGAGCTGGAGGCACAGTCAGCGGTCCGGTGTTCGGTGCTTTACGGGGTGATGTGTGCGTACAGGCAGGGTGTTGAGGTTCGATCAGGTTCGGGGCTACGGGTTCATCGCGCCTACCGGCGGCGGAGAGGACATCTTTCTGCACGCCAACGACCTGCTGGTCGACAAGCATCTCGTGACCGCGGGCGTGACGATGGAGTTCGAGGTTGAGCAGGGTGACCGCGGGCCGAAGGCGACCGGTGCCCGGCTGGTGCGGTCCGCGCCCGGTGCCGCCACGCCCGGCGCGCCGGTCGAGGGCGCTGCCGCGCGGGAGCCCGGTGACGAGGGCGAGGACTTCTTCTACGTCCCGTCGGCGAAGGAGTTCTCCCGGGAGGTCACCGAGATCCTTCTGCAGACCGAGCCGACCCTGACCGGCGCCCAGATCCTCGCCATCAGGCGTGGCATGACCCGGCTGGCTGAGAAGAACGGCTGGATCGAGGGCTAGCCGGCCTGGGAGCGCGCCGAGCGCCCGCCGGTCAGGTGAGCGACCGGGGGTCGGCGGGAACGTCGACGGCGTGCTCGCGCAGGGCGTCGAGCGGGACGAGCTCCAGGGCGCGGGCGTTGGTGGACGCGAGGACCACCGGGGCGGCGACGCCGGCCCGGTAGGCCTGCAGCCAGCGGGCGGCGACCACGCACCACCGGTCGCCCGGCCGCAGGCCAGGGAAGGCCCACTCCGGCCGCGGCGTGGACAGGTCGTTGCCGACCTCGCGCTGGTGATCCAGGAACTCCTTGGTGACCACGGCGCAGACGGTGTGGCTGCCGAGATCCTCCGGCCCGCTGCTGCAGCAGCCATCCCGGGAGAAACCGGTCATCGGGTCAGTCCCGCACGGCTCCAGCGGGCCGCCGAGGACGTTGCGCTCGTCCGTCACGCCCTCAGTGTGGCATCTTCACCGCACTCGGCCACCGCCGATCCCGCCGGTTGACCCGCCGCCGGGCAGGTGGTGGCGCGGCGTGGCGGCGGGCCGGGAAATACCGGCGGCGCCGGAGGTGGCACAGGCCGCAACGCCGGTCACCGCAACGCTCACAATCTGAGAAGGTTGTAAGGTATTCAGCGGTCGGCCACTGACGACGCGACGGCGCGCGGGTGGCGGCTCGTGGGACGTTCGGCAGGCACGGGCGACAAGCACGACGCGCGGCGGCGGGGCCCCCGCGCCGCGGAAGGGAGTCGGGCCATGGGGCGGGGTCGGGCCAAGGCGAAGCAGACGAGGGTCGCTCGGGAGCTCAAGTACCAGTCGCCGAACATCGATCTCGACCGGCTGCGCGCCGACCTCGGGGCCGTGTCGGACGACGGCTTCGGCGACCAGACGGACGGCGTGGACGGCCACGCCGGCTGGGGCGACCAGTACGAGGACGAGGAGGACGAGGCGCGCGCCTCGTCCTACTGAGTTCCCGCCGATCAGCTGGCGGCGAAACCCGGGCGTCCCAGGACGCCCGGGTTTCGTCTGCCTGGAGTTACGTTGACCGGCGTGCGCCGGCCGGCGGCGCGGCGCCGCCGGCCGGGTCAGCGATGGGCGTCGAGCAGGTCCCGCAGGATCTCCGCCTGTTCGTTCAGCACGCCGGTGAGGATCAGGCGGGTCTGGTCGAGCAGGTCGGCGAGCAGCGGTGTCGACAGGGCGTAGTAGACGGTGGTGCCCTGCTTGCGGGTCGTCACGAGCCCGGCCCGGCGCAGCACCCCCAGCTGCTGGGACAGGTGCGAGGCCTCCAGGCCGACGTCACCGACCAGCTCCCCGACAGACCGTTCTCCCTCGCGCAGCAGCTCGAGCACACGGATCCGGGCCGGATGGGCGAGGGAACGGAAGAACTGGGCCTTGAGCTCGTAGAGCGGGGTGGCCATCGGACTAGTCACCTCGCCGGCATACCCGGCCGGACGGCTGCGGGCCAGCCGCGGAGCTGATCAGCGGGCGGCGAACAGCGTGAGCCGCCCACCCCCCGGTGCAGAACGATCGTGGTGAAAAGTTTGGTCGACGGGAAGGCAACACCTGCGAATCTTACGACATTGTCAGGTTAGGTGGCCGGTGGCGGTCAGCCGCGGCGGGCGAGCCGGCGCAGGCGGCCGGCGGCCGCACGGGTGGCTCCCGTCGTCGCGGCCGGCCGGAAGCCGCGGGCGCCGGCCGCGGCTCGCCTCGCCCGGGCGGCCCGTCTGGCCTCGAGCGCGGCCACGGCGGCCTTCCCGCCGACGGGCGGCAGCTGCGCCGGCCGGAACGCGGCGGCGTACCGCGACGAGCGCCGGTAGCCGTGCTGCCAGCGCAGGTGGTTGTCCAGGTCGCTCGATGAGGCGAAGTCGCCGTCGCAGCCCAGGTCGGCGCGCGGACACCGGTAGACGATCATCAGCCCTCCCCCATGCTGGCGAAGGCCCTCTACCCGTGCGGCACGTGGCCGAAGCCGCGCGGACCTGGCGGGTCTCGCCGCCTTACCTTTCTGATTGTTGCCAGCAGGTTACCGAGGCCTGGCCGGATACGTGGCCGATCCGGCACGCGGACGAAGCCCGGGGCAGACTTACTGCCATGGCGAGCGAATCGACGACCTTCTCCGGAACCCAGACGAGGCAGGCGGGCGACGTCGCGGCGGCGACGCGGGCGCTGCCGTCGACGGGGGCGCAGGACGAGGTCGTCGAGCTCTGCCGGGAGCTCCTGATGATCGACTCGACGAACCGGGGCAACGGGGACGGTTTCGAGCGGGCCGCCGCCGAGTACGTCGCGGCGAAGCTCGCCGACGTCGGCCTCGAACCGACGCTGCTGGAGTCGCGGCCGGGCCGGACCAGCGTGATCACCCGGATCGAGGGCACCGACCCGAGCCGGCCGCCGCTGCTCATCCACGGGCATCTCGACGTCGTCGCGGCCGACCCGGCGGAGTGGCGCCACCACCCGTTCGGCGGCGAGGAGGCCGACGGCTGCCTGTGGGGGCGCGGCGCGATCGACATGAAGGACATGGACGCGATGACCCTGGCGGTCGTCCGCGACCGGGCCAGGACCGGCCGCAAGCCCCCGCGCGACCTGGTCGTCGCGTTCGTCGCCGACGAGGAGGCCGGCGGGCCGCTCGGCGCGCACTGGCTGGTGGACAACCACACCGACCTGTTCGCCGACTGCACCGAGGCGATCAGCGAGGTCGGCGGATTCTCCTACACGGTCCGCGACGACCTGCGGCTCTACCTGATCCAGACCGCCGAGAAGGGCATGGCCTGGATGAAGCTGACCGCCCGCGGCCGGGCCGGCCACGGCTCGATGCTCTCCACGGACAACGCCGTCACGAAGCTTGTCGAGGCCGTCACCCGGATCGGCCAGCACAGGTTCCCGGTCGTGCTCACCCCGACCGTCCACCAGTTCCTCGACTCCCTCGGCGACGCCCTCGGCATCGAGATGGACTACGACAACCTGGAGGCGACGGTCGCCAAGCTCGGCGGGCTGGCCCGGATGATCGGCGCGACGATCAGCGACACGGCCAACCCGACCCAGCTCAACGCCGGGCACAAGGTGAACGTGATCCCCGGCGAGGCGACGGCCGGTGTCGACGGCCGGTTCCTCCCCGGGCGCGAGGACGAGTTCGTCCGCCAGATCGACGAGCTGATCGGCCCGGACATCCAGCGCGAGTGGGTGGTGCTGGACCGCGCGGTCGAGACGCCGTTCGACGGGCCGATGGTGGACGCGATGGCCGCCGCGCTGCGCGCCGAGGACCCCGGCGCCCGCGCCGTCCCGTACATGCTCTCCGGCGGCACGGACGCGAAGTCGTTCTCCCAGCTGGGCATCCGCTGCTTCGGCTTCTCGCCGCTGAAGCTGCCGCCCGACCTGGACTTCTCCGGCATGTTCCACGGCGTCGACGAGCGTGTCCCGACCGAGGCGCTGAAGTTCGGCACCCGCGTCCTGGACCGCTTCCTCGCCGCCAGTTGAGCCGCGGACCGGCCGGCCGCCCGGGGCCGATCGGCTGGCTGTTGATCGTCGCGGTCGTGGTCGCGCTGGTGGGAGTCCTGGGCCACAACACGCACCACAGCTCCGGCGGGCGGCGGGTCGCGCTCTGGGGTGACTCGATGGCGTGGGAGGCGCAGGACGACTTCGCGGCGGACGTGGCGGCCGCCGGTGGCACGTCGCTGCTGCACACCTACGGCGGCACCGCGCCCTGCGACTGGCTCTCCGACATCCGCAAGCAGTCGCGCAAGTGGCGCCCGACCGTCGCCGTGCTGGCCTTCTCCGGCAACACGGGCACGAAGTGCATGAAGGGCCGGGACCTGACCAGCGCGTACCGCTCGGACGTCCTGGCCGCTGCCGTCAGGCTCACCCGCGACGGTGCCCACGTGGTGCTCGTCGAGGCCCCACCGAGACGGGACCAGACCGTCGACCCGCAGGGGCTCACCTCGCTGGATCAGCTCTGGCAGAAGATCGCCGGCCAGGTGCCGAACACGACGGTGGTGCCCGCCGGCCGGGCCGTGACCGACCCTGCTGGGCGGTTCGCGCAGACCGTGCCCTGCGGCCCGGGCGACGTGTGCCCGGCGGGCGGTCAGGTGACGGTGCGCAGCCCCGACGGCGTGCACTTCTGCCCGGTCGAGCAGCCGCCGATGACGCGCTGCCCGGTCCCGTCCGCCGGCGCTACCCGGTATGCCCACGCGATGGCCGCGGCCGCGGTGGCGCTGCTCGGGCCCCTGCCGTCCACCACCCCGTCCGGGCCACCACCGCCCGCGACCTGAGACCACGATCATCCAAGGAGAGACATGGCCACCGTACGGGCGCTTTCCGTCCCCGCCGCCGGTGCGGCCCTCGCGCCGACCACGATCTCCCGGCGTGACCCGCGCCCGGACGACGTCCTGATCGACATCAGGTTCGCCGGGGTCTGCCACAGCGACATCCACCAGGCCCGCCAGGAATGGGGCCCGGCGATCTTCCCGATGGTGCCCGGCCACGAGATCACCGGCGTGGTGGCGGCCGTCGGCGCGGACGTCACCCGGTTCGCGGTCGGGGACCGGGTGGGCGTCGGCTGCTTCGTGAGCTCCTGCCAGCGGTGCGACGCCTGCGTCGCGGGGGAGGAGCAGTACTGCACGGGCCCGAACCCGGTGTTCACCTACAACGGCACCGAATACGACGGTGAACCCACCTACGGCGGCTACAGCCAGCAGATCGTGGTCCGCGAGGCCTACGTGCTCCGGATCCCCGACGCCCTGGCGCTCGACGCCGCCGCGCCGCTGCTGTGCGCCGGGATCACGACCTACTCGCCGCTACGCCACTGGAAGATCGGCCCCGGCTCGAAGGTCGCCGTCGTCGGCCTCGGCGGGCTCGGTCACATGGGCGTGCAGCTCGCGCACGCGCTGGGCGCCGACGTCACCGTGCTCAGCCAGTCGCTGGCCAAGGAGAAGGACGGCCTGCGCCTCGGCGCCGACCGATACCGGGCGACCAGCGACCCGGCGACCTTCGAGGAGCTGCGCGGCAGCCTGGACTTCATCCTCAACACGGTCTCGGCGAACCTGGACCTCGACGCCTACCTGTCGCTGCTGCGGCTCGACGGCACGATGTGCAACGTCGGCGGCCCGGCCGACCCCGGCGCGTACCGGGCGTTCTCGTTGATCGCGGCCCGGCGCAGCCTCACCGGCTCCAACATCGGTGGCATCCGAGAGACCCAGGAGATGCTCGACTTCTGCGCCGAGCACGGCCTCGCGGCCGAGATCGAGCTGATCACCGCCGCCGACGTCAACGTCGCCTACGACCGCGTGGTGGCCAGCGACGTCCGCTACCGGTTCGTGATCGACGCCGCGACGATCTAGGCGTTCGCCGTTCGCCTCTGGGCGAACGCGGGATGGGCGGGCGGGAGGAACAACAGGCGGCTCCGGTGACTTTAGTCGGTCAGGCTCAAGTTCATTGGGTCTGCCGACCACCGTTCCGACCTTGAGTGGATGTGCCTACGTGACTCAGAACCGTGTGCTGCCCGTCCTGCCGATCGACGACGTGGTCGTGCTCCCCGGCATGGTCGTTCCGCTTGCCCTGTCCGACGCCGAGACACGTGCCGCCGTGGACGCGGCCCGCGCGGCGACCCAGTCGCGCGCTCCGGCCGGAGCCGACGCGGGCCGCAAGGCTGAGGTGCTGCTCGTCCCGCGGCTCGACGGGAAGTACGCCGCCGTCGCCGCGCTCGGCGTGATCGAGCAGGTCGGCCGGCTGCCCGGGGGCGAGCCCGCCGCCGTCGTGCGCGCCGTCGGGCGCGCCCGGATCGGCACCGGCTCGACCGGCCCCGGCGCCGCCCTGTGGGTCGAGGCGACGATCCTCGAGCCGACCGGAACGACCCCGACCGGGAAGCTCTCCGAGCTGGCCCGCGAGTACAAGGCCCTCGTCACCACCCTGCTGCAGCAGCGCGGCGCCTGGCAGGTGGTCGACTCGGTGACCTCGATCGACGACCCGTCCGCGCTGGCCGACACCGCCGGCTACGCCCCCTACCTGACGCCGGCCCAGAAGCTGGAGCTGCTGGAGGCCGCCGACGTCACCACCCGGCTGGAGAAGGTGCTGGCCTGGACCAGGGAGCACCTCGCCGAGCTGGACGTCGCCGAGACGATCCGCAAGGACGTCCAGGAGGGGATGGACCGCCAGCAGCGCGAGTTCCTGCTGCGCCGCCAGCTGGAGGCCGTCCGCAAGGAGCTGCGCGAGCTCTCCGGCGGCGGCGAGGGCGGCGACGGCGAGAACACCGACGACTACCGGGCCCGCGTCGAGGCGGCCGACCTGCCCGAGAAGGTCCGCGCGGCGGCGCTCAAGGAGGTCGACAAGCTGGAGCGGACCTCCGACCAGTCACCGGAGGGCGGCTGGATCCGCACCTGGCTCGACACGGTCCTCGACCTGCCGTGGAGCTCCAGGACCGAGGACTCCTATGACATCGCCGGCGCCCGCGCGGTGCTGGACGCCGACCACGCCGGCCTCGACGACGTGAAGGACCGGATCATCGAGTACCTGGCCGTTCGCCGCCAGCGCGCGGACGCCGGGCTGGGCGTCGTGGGCGGGCGGCGCAGCGGCGCCGTGCTGGCGCTGGCCGGCCCGCCCGGGGTCGGCAAGACCTCGCTCGGCGAGTCGGTGGCCCGCGCGATGGGCCGTAAGTTCGTCCGCGTCGCCCTCGGCGGCGTCCGGGACGAGGCGGAGATCCGCGGCCACCGGCGCACCTACGTCGGCGCGATGCCCGGCCGGATCGTCCGGGCGATCACCGAGGCCGGCACGATGAACCCCGTCGTCCTGCTCGACGAGGTCGACAAGGTCGGCGCCGACTACCGCGGCGACCCGACCGCGGCCCTGCTGGAGGTGCTCGACCCGGCGCAGAACCACACGTTCCGCGACCACTACCTCGAGGTCGAGCTGGACCTGTCCGACGTGCTGTTCCTGGCGACCGCGAACGTGATCGAGTCGATCCCCGGGCCGCTGCTGGACCGGATGGAGCTGGTCCGCCTCGACGGCTACACCGAGGACGAGAAGGTCGTCATCGCCCGGGACCACCTGTTGCCCCGCCAGCGTGAGCGGGCCGGCTTCGCCGAGGGCGAGGTCACCTTCGACGACGACACGCTGCGGCTGCTGGCCGGCGAGTACACCCGCGAGGCGGGCGTGCGTGACCTGGAGCGCGCGATCGCCAGGGTGCTGCGCAAGATCGCCGCGCAGGTCGCGCTTGACGGGACGGGCACCCGCGAGCCGGTCACGGTCGGCGCCGGGGACCTGGTCGGCTACCTGGGCCGGCCGCGGCACACCCCCGAGTCGGCCGAGCGCACGGCGCTGCCCGGCGTGGCGACCGGCCTCGCGGTGACCGGCGCCGGCGGCGACGTGCTGTTCATCGAGGCGTCGCTGGCCGACGCGGAGACCGGCGCCTCCGGCCTGACCCTGACCGGCCAGCTGGGCGACGTGATGAAGGAGTCGGCGCAGATCGCGCTGTCCTACCTGCGGTCACGCGGCGCCGAGCTGGAGCTGCCGGTCGGTGACCTGGCCAAGCGCGGGGTCCACGTCCACGTCCCGGCCGGAGCGGTGCCCAAGGACGGGCCGAGCGCCGGCGTCACGATGACGACCGCGCTCGCGTCGCTGCTGTCGGGCCGGCCGGTCCGGGCCGAGGTGGCGATGACCGGCGAGGTGTCGCTGACCGGGCGGGTGCTGCCGATCGGCGGGGTGAAGCAGAAGCTGCTCGCCGCGCACCGGGCCGGCATCACCACGGTCCTGCTGCCGAGCCGCAACGGGCCGGACCTGGACGACGTGCCGGCGGCGGTGCGTGACGCGCTCACCGTCCACCTGGTCTCGGACGTCCGTGAGGTCCTCGACCTGGCCCTGGAGCCGGCTTACGACTCCAGCCGGGACGCGGTCCTCGCCGCCTAAGGCGAATCAGCCCGGGAGCCCCATCGGGGTTCCCGGGCTTTCGGCTGGTCAGGGGCGCAGTGGCAGGGTCAGCTCGGGTCTGCTCGTCCAGCGCCAGGTCGTGTCGTAGCGCGGGTTGGCCGCGCCGACGGCGAAGGCCCGGGAGGCCGCCGGGGACACGGCGACCCGCCAGTCGACCTCCTTCGTCGACTCCTGCCAGATCACCCCGATGATCTCCGGGTAGCGCGGCAGCGAGGCGAAGAGCTGGGCGATCCACGCGGCCTTCAGTCCCGCGTTGTCGGCCGCACCGGTCTCCGTGATCACGATCGGTTTCTCGGTGATGGTCTGGACCTCGGCGATGCTGCTGGCGAAGATCTCGTCAAAGGACTTGTAGGTCTCGTTGCCCACGGTGCCGTAGTAGCCGGAGAAACCAATCCAGTCCACGTACGCGTCGCCCGGGTAGAGCTCGGCGAGCGGGGTGGAGTTCGGGTAGGTGACGTTGGGGCTCCAGATCCACACGACATTGGTCGCGCCCTCCTGCGCGAAGATGTCGTGCACGTGGCGCCAGGCCTGGACGTACTGTCCAGGCTGGTTGCCGTTGGCCTGTTCGGCCCAGGGGTACCAGTAGCCGTTCATCTCGTGCGCGAACCGCAGGCCGATCGTGTAGTCGAGCGTCTTGACCCCGCGGGCCCAGGAGCGGATGTACGAGTCGAACGAGCCGTCGATGATGTTGCTGAGCCGGTATTTCGGCTGGGCGCCGCGCAGCTTGTCACTCTGCGGTTTGTTGGAGAAGTCCCACGGCTCCCAGGCGACGATCGGCATCATGCCCAGACTCGCGACCTTGTTCAGGTCACTGGCATTGAACTTGTCCTCGGCCCAGCCCTCGGAGAACTGGTAGGCCCTCGGCTTGTAGCTCGTCTTCTGGGTGAAGTTCAGGAGATTGGTGAAGTCGTGGACCCCGGCGGTGGTCATGATGCCGACGAACGTCTTTCCCGGATCCGGGAACTGGCTCGGCGCCGCGGCCAGCTCGGTCGACGGCGCCAGGAGCTCGGCTGGAACCGACGCCCCGGGCCGGCGAGGCCCGGACAGGTGCGGGGCCACCCGGAAGACGTAGCCGGCGAGCACGACGACCAGGACCACCGCGACCACCCGGGGCACCGTCAGCCTCACGGGCCGTTCTCCGTGACGGAGCTCTCCTCGGCGAGCCGAGCCGTCAGCAGGAGCTGGGACTCCCTCGGTTCAGCCGCGACATGCACGCGGGCGGGGGGCGGGACCGTCCCGGCCGGGCCACCGGCCGCCGGGTCCCTGCGCCGCGCGGCGATCGTCCGGCGCACGGACAGCAACGGTGGCGACAGCCCGATCAGCAGCGCGAGCAGCGCCCAGAGCTGCGGCGGGGCGAAGCGGCCGTGGTTCACGGTGAGGTTGACGCACAGCAGCGTCGCGGCGACGACGGCCCAGGCCAGGTGCAGCCGGAAGGTCCGGAGCGACTCGGTGCTGCGCAGCTCGCCCTTCGCGGTCACCGCGTAGGCCAGGCGCCGGCGCAGCACCGCCGCGCACGCGGCGGACAGGTAGATCGGACCGGCGAACAGGGCGAGCGCCATGCCCGGTAGGCCGATCTCACGCCTCTCGTGCTCGGCGAGGTTGAACCGGCGCAGCCACAGCCACATGCTGACCCAGCTGCCCAGGGCGGCCGTCCACAGCGTGAGCCACGATCCCCCGCGCAGGTGGACCGCTGAGGCGCCGAAAACGAGGTAGCCGACCGTCGCCAGGCTGCCGAACAGCAGGCTCGTCGCGACGCTCGGGTAGTAGAACTGCACCATTCCGTACAGCAGCCGCTGGCGGGCCCGCAGCCTGATCCCGGCCTTCGCCCGGCGGCGCAGCTTGACGTCCCAGACGCCGTACGCCCACCGTTTCTGCTGGTTGAAGTAGTCGGTCCAGGTGGTGGGCGCCTCACCGATCGCGATCACGTCGGGGGTGTAGACGCCCTTCCAGGGGTTCCCGGTCGCCGGGTTGATCGTCCCCTGGACGCGCATGCTGGTCAGGTGGTCCTCGATGATCGAGTCCTGGTAGCCACCGATCTGTCGCCAGGCCGCCGGCCGGTACAGGTGGTTCGTGCCGATGAGCAGCGGCGCGTCGAGGCCGTTCCCGCCGCGCTCGATCACCCCGTTGAACAGGTACTGCTGCATCGAGGCGCCCTGTGCCACCAGGTTCTCCAGCATGTTCCCGTAGACCTGGGGAGCGACGACGAAGGCGACGTCCGGGTCACGGAAATAGCCCAGGGTGCGTTCCAGGAAACAGGTGAGCGGGACGTGGTCGGGGTCCATCTGGGCGACCACGTCGTAGTGGCTCTCGTGCTCGGCACGCCAGGCGTTGTGGTTTCCCGCCTTGCTCCTGGCCCGGAACTCCCCGGCCGGCTGGTTGTACTCCGGGCGGCCGCGGCGGCTGAAATGCAGGACACCCAGGTCCTCGGCGACTCGCTGAACCTCGGGATCGTTCTCCTCGTCCAGGATCCAGGCGGTCAGGAAGCCGTCCGGATAGGCGATCTCCCGCATCGCGCCCAGCGTTCTCGCCACGACGGAGACGGGCTCCTTCGAGGGGACGATCGTCGTGAGCACCGCGACCCGCAGCCCGGGCGGCGCGACGAGGGGCACCGGGTCCCGGGCGTGCCAGGCGAGTATCCCGATGATGGAGACCTGGACGATCCTGATGACCTCGACGAGGACTACGAGGCAGAAGCTCACGCGGGCCAGGAACAGCCGCCAGTCGCCCGTGCCGGCGACGCCGGCACCGGGCACATGCGCCGGCAGCAGCAGCCAGCCGACGAAGATCAGGTTCACCAGCGCGGTGAACAGGAACAACAGGGTCAGTGCCAACCGGCGGCCCGGTGGCACGACGGAGCGGAACTCCACCCGCGGGTTGTCGCCCCGCGGCGTGGTCAGCGGCCCACAGGCCTCGGCGCAGCGGGCATAGGCGACCCGGACCGCGGTGCTACGACGGGTGCCTCTCACCAGCCGCCGCGCGGCTCTGTGCCTGGCGACCGCCAAGCGTCCTCCCCCTTTTCAGCGGACGCTGACCGCGTACAGGTTGTTGTCGTCGGTCCCGAAGTACGCGGTGCCGTCGGCGACCGCGACCGAGTGCACGCCGCTGGACGCGGTGACCTTCCAGCGCAGGGTGCCCTTGACCGCGTCGACCGCGTAGAGATTGGCGTCGCTGGTGCCGAAGTAGACGGTGCCGTCCACCACCACGGGTGCGCCGACGTCCCCTGAGGCAGCGAACGTCCACACCTTCTGGCCGGTCGTGGCGCTGAGCGCGTACAGGCTGCTCTGGGCGCCGCCGACGTAGACCGTGCCGTTCGCGATGGCCGGCCCGGCGCCGACGGCGGCGTGGTCGAACTGCCAGGCCCGGTTCCCGCCGCCGATGTCGGCCGCGTAGAGACTTCCGTCGGTGCTGCCGAAGTAGACCATTCCGCCGAGAACGGCCGGCGTGCCGGAGACCGCGCCCTTGGTGGGGAACGCCCAGCGCGGGTTTCCCGAGAAGGCGTCCACGGCGTAGAGGTTGGTGTCGCTGCTCCCGACGTACACGGTCTCGCCGGCCAGGGCCGGTGAATGGGTGTCGTTCTGGGCCTTGAACTTCCACCGGAACGCACCGCTGGTCGCGTCCAGCGCGTAAAGGTGGGCGTCGGCGCTTCCGACGTACACCAGGCCGCCGCCGGCAGCGGGGGAGTGCACGATCCCGTCGGTGTGGTACTTCCAGCGCGTGCGGCCGGTGGCGGCGTCGAAGGCGTACAGGTAGCCGTCGTCGCCGCCGAGGTAGACGATGCCGCCGAGGGCCAGCGGGGTGGAACCGATCGCGCCGCCGGTGGTGAACTTCCAGACCTGCCTGCCGCTGGAGATCTGGGCCGCGTAAAGGGTTCCGTCGTTGCTGCCCGCGTACACCAGGTCGCCGGCGACGCGGGGACGGCCCAGCACGGTCCCCGTCGTGGACAGCCGCCAGCGGACGGTCCCGGGCGGGCTCGCGGGGGTGGACGGCTGGCCGCCGTCGTCGAGCAGGCGCCAGGCCGTCGTCCCGGCCGCGGCGGCCGCGACGACACCGATCGCCCCGCCCAGGAGCAGGCGGCGGCTCGGCCCCTGCCTGGCCGGCTCCGAGGCCGGCTCGGGAGTGGTGCTGCCCAGGGACGGCACGGACGGCACCGGCGCGAGCTGGGTCGGCAGTCCGCTCGTCCGCACCGGCGGCGTGGACGGGATGGTCAGTTCCCGGGTGGCCTCGTTCGGCGGCCGACCGGACTCACGCGCCGCCGACGGAACCGGGCTGTCTTCCAGCCAGGGCATCGGGACGGGCGTGGTGCCGATCGGCGTCGGCGTCGGGCCTACCGCCGGTATCGGCATCGGCCCGGTCGGGATCGGCGTCTTCGAGAGGGCGGCGGGCAGCCAGCCCGGCGGGAACATGTCGGCGGCCGGCCGGCCCCCGGTCAGCTCCCGCAGAATCGTGTTCAGGTCTGGCCGCCGCGCGGGATCCTTGTCCAGGCAGCGAGCGAGCAGGGGGCGCAGTTCGTCCGGGACCTTGGTGAGGTCCGGTGGGTTGTGCACGCTGCGGTAGAGCATCGACGGCAGCGATCCGACCCCGAACGGGCCGGTGCCGGTGACCGCGAACGTGAGGACGGCGCCGAACGCGAAGATGTCGGTGGCTGTTGTCACCGTCTCGCCGTTTATCTGTTCCGGCGACATGTAACCGGGGGAGCCCATCACCGCGCCGGCATGGGTGAGCGATCCCGAGTCCTCGAGTGCCGATATTCCGAAATCGATCAGCCGGGGACCGTCGGGGGCCAGCAGCACGTTCGCCGGCTTCAGGTCCCGATGGATCAGTCCGGCGGAATGGACGGCGGAAAGGGCCTCCGCCAGAGCGGCGCCGAGGGCACGCACCGACGCGACCGGAAGCGACCCGGCGTCACGCACGGCGGCGTTGAGAGACGGGCCCGGAATGAAGGCCGTGGCGAGCCAGGGCGGATTGGCTTCCAGATCGGCGTCGATGACACCCGCCGCGAAGAAACCGTTCACGGCCCGGGAAGCGGCCACCTCGCGGGCGAACCGCAGCCGAATGTGTCGTTGCTGGACGAGATCAGGGCGGATAATCTTGATCGCTACCCGGCGCCCGCTCGGCGAGAAGGCCAGATAGACTCGTCCCATACCGCCGCTGCCCAATACGGCCGCGAGTTGATAGTTACCAACGGTCGTCGGGTCGTTCGGCCCCAATGCTTCCAAGGCCGCTCCCTCCCGCGCGCCACGGACCACGACTCCTAGGCCCTGTCGAGACTCTACCTGCGCGGATCGGCGGGGCGAACGTCCCCCGGGCCCGTGCCTGGTCAAGAATCCGATAACTGCGCCGCCGGGTGCTGTGGTAGCCAAAGGCGACGCCGCCGGCACCTAGCGGAACGCATTCCTCGCGCGGCCCAATGCTTCGCGCAGCGTCATTGTTTCAATGCGCTGAGTCACGAATTGCTGCGTACGGCCGCGCGCGAGATCAACGGCCGGAGCCGCGTCACACGCCCCGGCTCGGCGGCCCGGGCAGCGCGTACCGGCCCCTGGCCCGGGCCGGCGCGGGGCCGGTCCAGACCGGCGGCGGCCCGGCGGACGGACGGATCAGCTCGGCGGGCACTCCGGCCCAGACCTCCGCGTCGCCGACGTCCCGGGTGACGGCCGCGCCCATCCCGACCAGCGACCAGGCGCCGATGGTCAGGCCCTCGCGGATCGTGCAGTTCTGGCCGATGTAGGACCCGGCCCGGACCCGCACGCTGCCGGCCAGTGACGCGTTGGCGCACACGGTCGCGTAGTCCTCGACGACGACATCATGGGTGAGCACGACGTTCGGCATCACCACGACGTGCTCCCCGAGGGTGACGTCCGCGGTCAGCACCACGCCGGCGAGCAGGATCGAGCCCTGGCCGACCGCGCAGGACGGTGGGATCACGGCCCGCGGGTGGATCACGCTGGTGTACCGGTCGCCCGTCACCCCCATCTCCTCCAGCCGGTGGCGCAGCACCGCGCGCGAGCGGCCGGTTCCCGGGCCGAGCAACAGCCGGGCCCGCGGGTACTGGGCGACCCGGTCCATCCCGCCGAGCACCTGGGCACCGCCGATCGGCGCGCCCCACAGCGACGGGTTGTCGTCCAGGAAGCCGACGACGTGGTGATCGCCGGACGCGCGGGCGGCCTCGGCCGCCTCCCGTGACAGTCCGCCGGCGCCAACGATCAGGAGAGGTATGGGCCCGGCGGAGGTCATGGTGTCCTTTATACGGCCTTGATGGTGCGCGGGTCGCGCCACACAATCCGGGCCGGCGGGCCGCCCGGATGTCCTGTGGTTTCCAGCGACACCGGTCTCGTGCGCCGACAATCACGAGGTAAGCCGCGCGCGGAGCGGGGAACCCGCTTGGGAATTCGTGACAACGCGGCGGTTTGGTGACCTGTCCCGCGCCGGATACCGGTCCTTTGTCGCGCCAATCGGTGCCATACGGCCCGGCGGCCGGCGGGCCGGCCCGGCCGTGCGGCCGGGCCGGCTGGCGGCTACTCGGCCGGAGCCTCGGTCGCCGGTGGCTCCTGCGCCGCGGCGGGGGCCTCGGACGCCGTGGCCGTGGAGCCGGTGGCTCCGGTCTCGGCAGCGTCGGACGGCTCGCCGGCGAGCAGCAGGTAGAGGGCGCGCCGGGCGTCGGTGAGCACCTTGTGAGCGGCGGCGGTCTGGCCCGCGTCGCCGGCTCGGGCCACCTGCCAGACGGCACCGGACAGTTCCTGCACGGCGCCGAGCAGGTCGACGCCGCCGGCGCGGCCGGCCCTGGCGGTGAACGCCGCGAACGGGTCGCCGATCGTGTCCCGGTTCTTGGCGAGGTAGGCCTGCCCGGCCTCGGTGATCGTGACCAGCCGGCGCCCGCCGTCGGCCGTGACCGTGACCAGGCCCTCGTCCTCGAGCTGGCTGATCGTCGGGTAGACCGCGCCGGGGCTGGGCTGCCAGGCGCCGCCGGTGCGCTCCGCGATCGCCTGCATCAGCTGGTAGCCGTGCCGCGGGCCGTCGGCCAGCAGCAGCAGGACGGCGGCGCGCACGTCACCGCGACCGGCGCGGCCACGGCCGCCTCCGCCGCCGCGGTGCCCGGCCCGCAGCCGCGGCCCCCAGGGGCCAGGCCCCCAGGGACCCGCGCCGGGGCCGGGGCCCATGGGCGGCGGGCCGGGAATCGGGCCCAGGTCGCCCGGAACCGGGCCCATGCCCGGACCAGGGTGATGCCCGTGCCAGTGACCGTGCCGGCGGAACGGGCCGTGGTGCAGCCGTGGGTCAGCGCCGGAGTCGTCCGGAGCTGGTCCGTGGTGGTGGGACCTCATGGGGTTTCTCCTTGATGAGATGCGCGCGAGGCGCGCGTGATGAAGGTGTGCGGTGGGTGGCGGGCGGCCGGTGGGCCGTCAGCGCGACCGGGACGCCGGACCGCGGGTGCCGCCGGCCATCCGGCCTCGGCCCATCCGAGCGGGCCGGTCTTCCAGCGACACGCTCACGATATATCGCGTTAGAACTTAACGCAAGACTCTCGTCGGGTGGTGGTGCGGACCGTCAGCGACCCGTCAGGAGGCGCGACGCAGGCGCAGTGCCAACCGGGGGCACGTCTCGACGGCGCGCCGCGCGTGCGGAGCCAGGTGGTCGGGGACCGGGATCTCGCGGGCTGGCCGACCGGTGCCGGGCGCCCCGTCGCGGGCTGCCGCGGCCCGGTCCGCGTCGGACTGGGCGAGCGGGTAGCCCCAGCGGTCCTGGACCAGCAGCTCCGGCAGCAGCTCGACGCACCAGCCGCGGCCGTCGCACACGGACCAGTCCACGCCGAGCATCCACCCGGTCGGCACCAGACTGGGCCCGGACGTGCGGGAGGAGGCTGACTGCATGGTCGGTCCTTTCCGGACGGGAGAGATCAGCTGCCGGAGCCGGCGCAGCGGCCGGCGGCGTGGGCGTGCAGGTCGGCGGCGAACACGCGCAGCGCGGAGCGGACCAGCCGGGCCGCGCCGTCGGGGTGGCGGCAGGCGCCACGGCCGTCGACGAGCTCGGCCACCTCGGCCGCCTGCCGTGCCCAGGAGCCGGTCAGGCCGCCGCCGGCCAGCTGCCCGGCGGCCGCGGCCAGCTCCGGCAGCCCCGCGCGGCACGGGCCGCACTGGCCGGCGCTCTGCGCGGCAAGGTAGCCGGCGAGGCGGGCGGTCTCCGCCAGGCCGCAGGCCCGCGCCGGCAGCACGTGGACGAGGCCAGGCCCCGGGGCGGCGTCCCAGGCGGAGAGGCCCGCACGGGACAAGGGCACGTCGGGTGTCCGGTCCGCCGACAGCCAGGATCCGCCGTACCCGCCGACCCGGATCGCGCCCGGCCGCTCGGCCGCTCCACCGGCCAGGCCGACGACCTCGGCGAGCGTCGCGCCGATCGGTACCTCGACCAGCCCGGGGGACACGACCGCCCCGCCGACCGTGACGAGCATCGTGCCCGGCTCGTCGACGGTGCCCCGCTCCCGGAACCAGGCCGCGCCGTGGCGGGCCAGCAGCGCCAGATGGGCCAGCGTCTCGGCGTTGCAGACGACCAGCGACCTGCGCGACCGGCCCTGGCGTCCGGCGCCGCGGGGTGCCGGCGCGGCGAGCGGCACGAACTGGGGAAACGGTTTCGCCGCGCCGCCGTCGACGACCGCCGCCGCGGCGGAGGCCTCGCCGGCGACGAAGACGCCCGGCGGCGCCAGCCTGACCTCGGCCGGCCGCCGGTCGACGCGGGCGGCGCGGCGTTCCGCCAGCGCCCGGCCGGCGGACTCCGCCCCGGGGCCGGGCTTCACGTACACGTAGGCGTCGGCGGCGGAGACCGCTTCGGCGACCAGCGCGAGCCCGTCGAGCACCAGGTGTGGAGCGTGCGTGAGCAGCCAGGCGTCCTTGGCGCTCTCCGGCTCGCTCTCGGCCGCGTTCGCGACGACGCTCGCCGGCCCGCTCCACGCCTGGCCGCCGGAGGTGTCCGGACCGAGGGCGGCGGCGAGCTTGCGCCACATCGGGAAGCCGGCCCCGCCCCGGCCGGTCAGGCCGGCGGCGCGCAGCTCGTCCACGAGCTGTGCCGGCCGGCCGCGGTAGGGGACCGGCCCGAGCCGGGCCACGTGGTCGGCGAGGCTCGCCGCGCCCGCGGCGAGCAGTCGACCGCCGTATCCCGGCTCCGGCGACGACGCTGTCGCCGGAGCCGGGCCGGACTCGGTCGGGGTGGTCATCGGGCCAGCTCCCCGTCGGCGGGGTCCGTGGCGTTCTGCCGTGGCACCGCCGGCTGGTAGAGCTGGCCGAGCGGGCGGGGCAGCGGCTGGGCCGGGCCGGTCGCGGCTGGCCGGGCGGCGCCGGCCCGGTCGGCCTGGAAGGACGCCGAGCAGCGCCAGCCGGCGGCGACCGCGACCGCGAGCGCACACACCACCGCGACGGTGAGCTGCCACCAGGTGCCGACGTCGGTGCCTGTCCCGAGCGAGTGGAGGAATGCCACCGGCCACGCGGCGTAGGCGGCCCAGTGGACGCCGCGCCAGACCCGCGCGCCGATCCGCTGGCGCAGCAGGCTGGTGACGACCACCGCGAGCAGCAGGTCGGCGGCGCAGGTGCCGAGCCCGACCCACAGCGGCCGGTACCCGGCGGCGAAGGGCACCACCGTGTCGATCACCGCGATGTGGGCCAGCGGGTCGAGCACCAGCGTGGTCACGTGGATCACCAGCAGGGCCAGTGCCAGCAGGCTCGCGTTGCGGTGCACGGCCGCGAGCGCGAAGCCCGGCAGCCCCGCCGCCGGCTGGCCCCTCCTGGCGACGATCCCGAGCACGAGTGTCAGCGTCAGCACCAGCAGGAGCGTCAGCCCGGTACCGCGAGCGGTGTACCAGAGCACGTTCTGGCTCATCGGGCCGCCTCGGAGCGCGACAGCGCCAGCGGGCCGGTGCGCAGCCAGTCGGTCGGCGTCGGGTCGTCGTCGGGCCAGCCGTTGACGGTGACGACGGCGCCGTCCGCGCCGACCAGTCGGGCCGGCAGACCGAGGGCGTTCAGCCAGCCGACGGCGCCACGGCCCCGGACCAGCGCGGCGGTCGTCGCCGTGTTCGCGGCCAGGCAGCTGGTCGCGGCGACGGTGACCGTCCGCCAGACGACCGGCGCGGGCCGGCAGGTACGCGGGTCGAGGATGTGGTGCAGGACGCGGCCATCGCGCCGCCAGCGCCGGCCGATCGTGCTCGACGTGGCCAGCGCGCCGCCGGCGGCGAGCGTCACCGAACCGGCCGGCTCGCCCGGCCGGTCCTGGACGTACACCCGCCACCCTCCGGCCGGTGGCGCGCCCGCGGTGGCCAGGTCGCCTCCCAGGCTGACCAGCGCGCCGGTGCCGAGCCGGTCCGCGACGAGGGCGGCGCAGCGGTCGGCGGTGTGCGCCTTCGCCGTCGCGCCCAGGTCCAGCTGGATGCCCGCCGGGACGGTGACCTGGTCACCGTCGAGCGTGATCCGCCGCCAGGCCGGCCCGCGCCGGACCGCCGCGGCGACGGTCGCGCCGCCGGCGGCGGGCTCCTCGCGGTGATCCGGCCCGCGGCGATGGGCCGGGCGGCGGCGGTCGACGGGGATCAGGGCGATGTCCCGGTCGTAGCCGAGCGCCGCGAGCGGCCCGCCGAGCGTGGGGTCGACATCCCCGTTGGTCGACGCGGCCG
Organism: Pseudofrankia inefficax; assembly: GCF_000166135.1. Taxonomy (NCBI): domain Bacteria; kingdom Bacillati; phylum Actinomycetota; class Actinomycetes; order Frankiales; family Frankiaceae; genus Pseudofrankia; species Pseudofrankia inefficax. Next base: position 5,644,266 of record NC_014666.1, on the reverse strand, counting down.
CGGTCAGCGCGACGCCGATCAGCTCGGCGAGCACCGGGCTGACCCGGCGCGGCTCGCCGCCGGCCGACGCGAGCCGGCTGACCTCCGAGTCGTCCCGGAACCTGCTGGCGGCCGCGTCCACCGAAGCGAGCTGGTCGACGACGATCCGGTGCGCCTCGTCGAGCGCCGCCGGGTCGGTGACGACGAGGCGGGCCTTCGTGCTCCAGACCGGCCACTCGGACGAGGCCGGCTCGGGCGCGTGAGCTGGGCTGCGATCTGGGCCGGGGCGCGGAGTTCGGTCGGGCATGTCAGCTGCCCCCCGTCTGGCCGTGAAAGGTGCCGCCGGAGCCGTTGCCGCCGGAGACCAGGCCGGAGCCGCCGCTGTTGTCGAGGAGCGTCCCGTCCTGGGACGTCGTCCCGGTTCCGCTGCCGGTCTGGTCGTCGCTGGAGGAGGTGCCGGAGGTACTGGCCGCGGCGGCGCTGTGCTCGTGGGCGAGGAGACCGAACGTGACCACGGCGGCGGCACTGGCGGCCACCACGCCGGTCGTGACCCGTCCCGTCCGGCGCAGCCCGTCCTCCCGGGACGGCCGGGCCGCCGCGTCGCGCGATGCCATGGACTGTCCCTCCGTCGGCTGCTCGCGGACCGTCCCCGCGCCAGGCCGCCAGGCCGCCGGGCCCAGCCGGGCCTGTCGGCGCATCGGTGCGCGTGCAACGGTTGCCTACCTCACCAGGGTGAGCCTCAACCCTTGGAGATGGCTGAGAAATCTCTGTGCGGAGGCGATCAGGCTCGTCGGTGCTGGTGCTGGTGCTGGTGCTGGTGCTGGTCGTGGCGGTGGCGGCGGCGGTGGCGGCGGTGGCGGCGGGGCCCGGCACTGCGCGGCGCTTGGGCTGGCCGGGAATCCCGCCGTCGAAGGGCACCGTTTTCTGGTTCTGAGGGTCGGTGCTCCGAATCCTGGTGTTTCCCACTCGTCAATCAATATTTCTTTCGCATGGCCGCGGTAGCCGGTCGATCCGGCGACGCATGTTTCTCGGGATCCGTCAAATAGTGTGCACGGGGTTGTGGATAATGCGGGTTGGACGGCTGTTCGGCCCTGTGTTTTCGTTGTGGCATGTCGATTGGGGTAAGGAGTCCGCGACACCACACGCTCGCCGAGTTGGATGACCTGGTCGTCGCCCTTGAGAAACTGACTGGCGCGAACCTGTGGGCGTTGACTGACATCGAGACGCTGGAGTTCCTGGACCGCGCCGAGCGGGCCTCCCGGGTGCTGTCCGCGCTGAAGCTGGCCGCGGTCCGCGAAATACAGGGCCGCGACCAGCACCCGGTGTACGGCGACGAGTGTCTGCCCTCTGTCGAAGATCTCCTGCGCCAGCAACTCAAGCTGCGGGCCGTGGACGCCCGCCGCACGGTCGGCCTGGCCCGCGATCTCGACACGACCTATCCCCGGGTCGGCGCAGCCTTGACCGGGGCCGCGATCAGCCATGGCCAGGCGGACGCCATCGTCGCCGCGCTGAACTCCCTGCCCGCCGACACCCCGACCGAACAGCGCGACTGGGTCGAGACCTTCCTGCTGGCCCAGGCCGAAACTCTCGACGCGGGCCAGCTCGCCATTCTCGGCAAGACCATTCGTGCCCGCATCCGCGACGAGCTGCACCCTCCTGGCAGCGACCCTGGCGACGACGGCGATCAGGCCCGCCGCCGGGAGTTGCACCTCACCGACCAGCCCGACGGAACCACTCGCGTCACCGGAACCCTGGACGCCGAGGCCGCAGCGGCGATACGCGCCGCGCTCGAACCACTCGCCAGGCCTCGCCCCCTCGGCGAGAGCCCCGAGGACCGCCGCACGGTTCCCCAGCTGCGGGCGGATGCCCTGGTTGAGCTCATCGAACGGGTTCTGGCTGCGGGCACCCTGCCGCTGTCTAGAGGGACCCGTCCGCACCTCACCGTCCTCACGACGGTCGATGGGCTGCTGGGCCGGTCGGGCGGCGCGCCGGCCACCACGGGCTACGGGCTGCCGCTTTCCCGTGCCGCGCTCGAACGGCTCGGCTGCGACGCGGACCTGACGCACATCCTGCTCTCCAAGGAAGGCATGCCCCTGGAACTTGGCCGCACTCGTCGCATCGTGCCGCCCTGGCTACGCCGAGCGCTGGTCGCCCGGGACGGCGGATGTGCCTTCCCGCAATGCCCGAAGCCAGCGCCCTGGGCCGACGCCCACCACATCGTCCCATGGTCTGCTCGCGGTGATACCAGCCTCGGCAACACCGTGCTGCTGTGCCCTTTCCATCACCGGGTCCTCCACCGGGGTGAATGGGCCGTCGTGATGGGCTCCGACAGTCATCCGAGCTTCGTGCCGCCGTATTCCGTCGATCCGGCGCGCCAGCCACGCCGAAATCCACTTCACCGCGATCTCGACCAGCTTTACACCGGAACCTGGGAGGCTCCGGAGGTCGTGGCGGCTTGAGTGGGTGGCGCAATGGCCGGGGGACCCACCAGAACCGGTCGCGAGGGCGCAATCAGGCGCGGAGCAGCGTGACGGGGCGGCCCTGGGGGGTGGTGACGATGCCGAACTGAGTGCGCTGGGCGATGGGGGCAGCGGTCGGGCGGCGGTCGAAGATGACGAGGGTGCCGGTGTCGAGGCCGAGGGCGTCGAGGTAGGCGTCGAGCTGGCCGATGCCGTCACGAGTGGGGTCGCCCTTGTCGGGGCGGTGAACCTTGATCTCCAGGGCCTCACGCTGCAGGGCCGCGTTGGCCTCGGCGTCTTGGTAAGGCCAGCGCACGAGCAGGTCCACCCGGCCGCGGCCGACGCCGTACTCGCGGTCGACGTAGCCCCCGCCATTCACGACCCGCTGGAGGAAGGCCATGAGGATCAGGTGGGGAGCGGCCTCGCGGTACAGCTGCGCGGCGGCGAGCATGTCACCGTTCTCGCGCCAGAAGTCGGCGAACGACTCAAGGATCCCGCGAAAGTCGAGCCGGCCGTCGGCGCGGACGAACGAGCTCGGGCTCGCCGTCACATTGGCCTGTACCCCGGCGGACAGCACCCGCGGAATGACCTCCCGGTAGAGCGGGTTCGCGACCTGGACGGGGTCGGTCTGTTTGATCAGGCCGAGGTCGCGGACATAGCTGAGATCGTCGTCGTACGGATCGACCTTCGTCAGCCCACCGGCGAGCATCGGCTCGATGACTCGACGGACCCGGGGCTCCGTGAGTTTGTCGACGAGCGAGTCCAGATGGGTCGCACGCGCCTGGATGAGCCGTTCCTTGGCCCGGTCCAGATGGGCGGTGGTGATGGGCACGTCCACCGGCACGGCCATGTTCCGGACGACCTCGCGGGCCAGCGCGTTGACCAGCCAGGGCTGTCCGGCCGTCAGCTCGAAGGCCCGGCTCAGGGCGTCGGGGGTGAACTCCTGGCCGGTGTCGGCGGTGTGCTGGCCATAGAGGCTGCGCACCTCGTCCTCGGTGAAGTCGCCCAGGCGCAGCGACTCCACCTTGACGTTGAACGGGCTGGCGGTGCCGAGGCGGCTCGGGTCACCGCCCGAGGCGGCCTTATAGTCGCGGACGTCCCTTAGGCCACACAGGATTATGGACGCGGGATAGTGCGCCGGTCGCTCGTTGAAGCCCTCGCGCAGCTGGCGCAACACGTTGATCAGGCTCTCGCCCTGAATCGCGTCGATCTCGTCGAAGAAGAGCACCAGCGGGCGCGGACAGGCCTCGGCCCAAGCCGTCAACGCGCCTCCGAGCGTCCCGATGTCCGGTGTCTTCGCCCAGGAACGCGGGCGCAGTTCCTCGGGGAGTGAGATCCGGGCGCGTCGCTCGATCGTTTGCAGGATCGCCTGCTGCGCGGCGACATAGTCATCGCCCGCGGATTCGGCCACCTCGCACGAGAAATGCAGCGCCGCATACTTACCGCTCGCGGTCAGCTCGGTGGCCAGCGCGCGCAGGGCGGTCGTCTTGCCGGTCTGGCGGGGTGCGTGGACGACGAAGTACTCGGACTCGTCCACCAGTGCCGGAGCCGCGGGCAGGCGGGTAAGAGCCGGGATCATGTAGTGCAGGTCGGGCAGGCACGGCCCCGACGTGTTGAACCGGCGTGTCACGGCCTGCCCCCTTCACGCTCGCGGTCAGGGACCGTCTCCCGACAGACTACGGATCATCAGCCCCCCGGTGCGTCAGGGCAGGCGAGTCGCGGCCAGCCTGCCGAGGGTCCGGGCCGCGCCGGGCCGGGCGTCGGCGCCGATCTCCAGGCTCAGGTAGTTGTTGCCCTTGGAGACGTAGACGGTCTGGATGTTCGCGCTGTTCGTGCAGACGAGGGCCCGATACCCGGAGCCGTCGGCCTGTTCGATCTTCCTGTCGCAGCTGGGGGCTGACCTCGCGCCCGGCCCGGCGCCGCGCCAGCTCCAGAGGCTGGCGTAGCCCTTCGGCGAGGAGAACCAGCAGCCGAGGGTCTTCGCGTTGCTGACGGAGACCTGCGCCTTGCCGGGGCCGAAGGTCGATCCCACGGCGGCGCTGATCTCCGCGGGGGTGAGCAGCGAGCAGGGTGCGACGGCCTGGGGCGCCGGGCCCGACGAGCCGCAGGCCGTCGTCGCGACGCTCAGCACGGCGGCCGCGGCCAGCAGGAGGGCGGATCGGTGTATCCGTGCGGCCCGCCGGTTCGAGGTCATCCCGCAATCCTCTCCAAGCGACGTTTCCGGGCAGGTCGCGGGGGTGGCGTTCGACGCAGTAGGCCCCCGAAGGCTTGCCGGGGTCCGGCCGGCTCGGCTGAATGAGGCGTCATGGGGACGTTGCTGCGGGGCGGGGTCGTGCTGCCGATGGCGCCGGAGCGCCGGCGGTGGCTGTTGCAGCCGGGGTCGGTGCTGTTCGACGGGGTCGAGATCGTCGCCGTCGGGACCGTCGAGGAGCTCGACGCCGACCCGCGGGCCACCGGCCCGGACGTCGAGGTGATCGACGCGACCGGGTTCGCGGTGCTCCCGGGCCTGCACAACTGCCATCTGCACTCCGGACTGCTGCGCGGGACCGCGGAAGGGCTCGCGCTCTTCGACTGGCTGCAGACCTACGTCGATCCCGCGCACCGGGCGCTGACCCCCGAGATCGCCGAGGCGGCGAGCTGGCTGTGCTACGCCGAGGCGCTGCGGTCGGGCACGACGTCCGTCATGGACATGTGGCGGTTCCTGGACGGCTCGGCGCGGGTGGCCGGGGAGCTCGGCATCCGGGCGACCCTTGTCCCGTACGTGGCCGACGAGACCGGTTACGACTACTTCGAGTCGATCGAGTCGACCCGCGCGCTGCTGGCGAAACACCGGGAGTCGTACGACGGCCGGGTCCGCTCCTGGGTCGGCCTGGAGCACCTCTTCTACTGCACCGAACGGGCCTTCGCCGACGCGTCCGCGCTCGCGGCCGAGTACGACACCGGCCTGCACGTGCATTCCAGCGAGAGCCGCTGGGAGGTCGAGGAGTCGCTACGCCGGTACGGGCACCGGCCGCTGGCGGAGATCGCCCGGCGTGGCGCGCTGGACGGTGGGCGCGCCGTCGTCGCGCACTGTGTCTGGCTCGACGACGCCGAGATCGACCTGATCGCCGCGACCGGCACCAGAGTCGCGCACTGCCCCGCCTCGAACATGAAGCTGGCGTCCGGGCCGGCGCCGATCCCGAAGCTGTGGTCCGCGGGCGTCACCGTCGGCATCGGCAGCGACGGCGAGAAGGAGAATAACTCGCTCGACATCCTCGAAGAGGTGAAGATCGCGTCGCTGCTGCAGAAGCTGGTCGGGCTGGACCCGACCGCGGGCGATCCCTGGGACATCCTCGCGATGGCGACGATCGAGGGGGCCCGCTGCCTCGGCCTCGGCGAGCTCACCGGCAGCCTCGAACCCGGCAAGCGCGCCGACGTGATCATGGTTGACCTGCGCAAGCTGCACACGACGCCGCTGCTGTCGGGCGCAGACGCCAATGTGGCCGCGCACCTGGTCTTCTCGTCGTCGGGCCAGGACGTCGACAGCGTCTGGGCCGACGGCCGCCGGCTGCTCGCCGGCGGGAGGCTCCTCACAGCCGACGAGGCCGTGATCCGCTCCCGAGCCCAGGCCGCCGCCGAGGAACTGTTCGCCCGCCGCGCCGCGCTGACCTGAGCCAGGGAGCAAACAGGTCAGGTGCGGCGGCGGCGGCAGGTCAGGTGCGGCGCCGGCGGCAGGTTAGAGCGCGGCGACGGCGGCCTGGGCGACGGCCTGGTCATGGGTGGGCGAGCCGCCGCTGACGCCGACGGCGCCGACGACGGCGTCGTCGCGCAGCAGCGGGACGCCGCCGGCCGCGGCCGGGCCGCCGTCCCTCCCGGAACCGCCGTCCCTCCCAGAACCTCCGTCCCTCCCAGAACCTCCGTCCCTCCCGGAACCGGAGCGGGCGTCGTCCTGGCGCGGGCCGCCGTTGGGGGAGTCCCAGCGGGCGCCGGTGGCCGCGAGGTCGAACACCCGGCCACTGGCCAGCCGAGGCAGGGACCGGCACGCGTCGACGGCCTTGCGGATCGACACGTCGACGCTGCCGGTCCACGCCCCGTCCATGCGCACGTGGGAGACCAGGTTGCCGTCCCGGTCGACGACGGCGATGTTCATCGGCTGGCCGAGCTGGTGCGCCCGCCGCTCGCCCGCCGCGATGACCCGCCGCGCGTCGGCCAGTGACAAGATCACGGTCCCCCCTAGCAGCCGCCGGCGGCAGGGCCCCCGGCGGCGTCGACGTGTCCGGGCGGAATGCCCAGCTCACGACGCTAGGTCCGCCGACGCGCCGAACTCGCGCGCGCCACGTGGCCCACCTGTCCGCTGCCGCCCGGCTACGCCGCAGGCGGGGCGAAGAACTCCAGCGCGATGCCGTCCGGGTCCTTGAACGCAAGGCCCGAGCCGTAGTGCGAGTCGACGATCTCGCCGTGCTTGATGTCCAGCCCGTCGAGGCGGTCCCGCCAGGCGGTCAGCTCGGCGCGGTTGAGGCAGCCGAAGGCCACGTGGTCGAGTCCGACCCGCCGCGGGCTGAACTCGCCCGCCCAGGCGTTGCCCGGGAAGTAGTGCAGCCCGAACAGCTGCTGGCCGCCGGCCAGCGCGAAGACGACGTGGTGGAACGGCCCGGTGTCCTCGTCGAGCACCGGGTCGGCGCCGAACAGCCGGCTGTACCAGGGGACGCTGGTCGCGAGGTCGCTCACCGTGACGGCGACGTGGTTGACGGCGGGAAAGGACGTCATGGACGTGGCCTCTCGTTCGGGTTCGCTCCGGCCCTGATGGCGAAGCGGTACGGCGCAGACGCTAGGAACCGGCGCTTCCCGCGCACTTCCTCGCGCGGGCCGATGCCCGGCCTGCCGCGGGAAGGCCGCGGCACCGGTCAGGGAAGACGCGGGGAAGACGCGCGGGAAAGTGCAGGCCCGGCGGCCGCGCGACCCCCCGCCGGCCGTCGGGTCCGCGGCGGCGCGGCGCTGACCTGGGCAGTTGATGTCGCGAAGGCGACTGGCCCCGCACCTTCGGCGCGGGTCGAAGGCCCGCAGGACGGCCGACAATCAAGCCATGGAGTTGGCTCGAGCGATTTCGGCTTCGGGTTCGGTTGCCGTCGCACCCCCGGCGGTTCGGATTCGGATGCTCGGCGGCTTTCAGGTACTGCTCTGCCGCCCGCCCGTGGCCCCCGGCCGGGCGGCGAAGGCCGGCGGGCCGCGTCCGGAACCCACCGTCTGCGTGCCCGTTCCCGCGCAGGTGTGGCGACGCCGGCAGGCGGCCGCGCTGGTGAAGCTGCTCGCCCTGGCGCCCGACCGGCGGCTGCACCGCGAGCAGGTCCTGGCCACGCTGTGGCCAGGCGTCCCGGTCGACGAGGCGGCGCCCCGGCTGCACAAGGCGACCCACTATGCGCGCCGGGCACTGGGCGGCCCGGACGCGATCCAGCTGCGCGGCGACACCTTCGCGCTGTGCCCCGACCGGGACGTCACCGTCGACGCCCGGGCCTTCCGTGACCTCGCCGAACGGGCCCTGCGCCGGGAGAGCGGCGACGAGACGGCGCGCCTGGCCGCCGACCCGGTGGGAGCCGCCACGGCCGCCGACGCCTACGGCGGGCCGCTGCTGCCCGATGACCTCTACGAGCAGTGGACGCAGGACGAGCGGGACCGGCTGCGGCTGCTGTACGCCCGGCTGCTGCGCGCCGCCGGCCGGTGGGAGGAGCTGCTCGCCGAGGACCCGGCCGACGAGGAGGCCTACCTGGCGCTGATCCGCGGCCAGGCCGGCCGGGGCGAGCGGCACGCGGCGCTGCGCGAGTTCGGGCGGATGGACCGGGCGCTGCGCCGCGAGCTGGGCGTCGGCCCCAGCCCCGAGGCCCTCGCGCTGCGCGCCGAGATCCTGGCCCGGCCACCGGACGCGCCGGGCCGGACCGAAGCGCCCCAGACCGGACCAGGACAGATTGAGCCGGGCCCGCCGCCCGACGACGGTCTCGTCGGACGCGACGACGAGCTGCGTCTCCTGGACGAGCTGCTGGCTCGTTCCGCGGCCCGCGGCGGGGCGTACGACGCGTCCGCTGGTGGTCCGGCGCTGGAGGCCGGCGTGGTCCTGGTCAGCGGTGTGGCCGGCGTCGGCAAGTCGGCGCTGCTCGCGGCGGCGGCCCGGCGTGCCGCGGCCGCGGGCTGGTGGGTCGGCCTCGGCGCGGCCGCGCCGATCGAGGGCGGCTGGCCCTACGGCCCGCTGCTGGAGGCCTTCAGCGACCTGTTCCGCCGGCATCCGTCCCTGCTCGCGGACCTCAACGACGACTGCCGCGCGGGCGTCGAGCGGGCGATGTCGAGCCGTGACCTCAGCTGGGCCGGCGCGGGCGGCCATCAGCAGGTCTTCGTCGCCGCGGCCCAGCTGCTGCGCTACGCGGCCGAGGGCGGGCAGCGTGCCGCGCCGGGGCGGGCAGGCGCCCTGCTGGTCGTCGACGATCTGCACGACGCGGACGACGCGACCCTGCGGATGCTGCACTACCTGGCCAGGTCGCTCGCCGGGCTGCCGGTCGTCCTGCTGCTCGCCCACCGCGCGCCACCGGGCGACGCCGCCGCGCCGCCCGCGTTCGCGGAGGTGCGCGCGAGCCTGCTGTCCCGGGGAATCGCCGTCGCCGTCGACCTCGGGCCGCTCGACGAGACCGCGATCGCCGCGCTCGTCGCTCGCCAGCTGCGGCCTGCGGCCGGGCGTCCGGCGTCGCCGGCACCCGAGTCCGGCCCGGTCGGCGCGGCGCTGGTCGAGCGCATCTGGCAGGTGTCCCAGGGGCTGCCGTTCACCGCGCTGGAGCTCGCCCGGCGGGCGGCCGCCGAGCCGGCGAACCCGTTCTCGGTGGACGCCGCCGCGATCGACGGCCTCTCGGCCGCGGCCCGGGACGTGCTGCTGCGGCTGGCGGTCGTCGGGCGGTCGTTCGACCTGGACGAGCTGGTCGCGCTCGCGGGCCGCCCGGTGCCCGAGGCGTGCGTGGTGCTCGACGAACTGATCGGGCGCGGCGCGCTCGAACGGACCGACACCGGCTTCCGGTTCCGGCACCACCTCGTCCGCGACGCGCTGCTCGCCGGACTGGCGCCCTACCGGCTGCGCGCGATCCACCGCGAGATCGCCGAACGGCTCGCGGCGCTCGGGGCCGCGCCGGCGCGGGTCGGCCACCACTTCCTCCAGGCCGGCGAACGTGCGCGCGCCGTGCCGTACGCGCTGCGGGCCGCCGAGACCGAGGCTGCGCTCGGCGCCTACCGGGACGCGCTCGCGCTGGTCGACCAGGTGCACGCCGAGGCCACCGGCGACGAGCTGGCCCGGCTGCTGGCGCTGCGCGCGGACCTGCTCGCCGTGCTCGCCGACCCCGGAGCGTCGGGCGCCTACCGGGCGGCGATCGGGCTGGCCGCGCCGGACGACGCGCGGGCATTGCGGGCCCGCCTCGCCCGCGCCCTGCTCATGGCCGGCGACCTGGACGGCGCCGCCGCGGCGCTCGACGGCCTGGAGCAGGGCTCTGGCCCCGCCGACGCGAGCATCAGCCTGACCCTCGGGCTGCTCGCCTACTTCGCGGGCGACCTGGACCGGGCGGCCGCCATCGCCCAGGAGGCCCGCCGCCGGATCGTGGCCGCCGAGACCGACCGGACGGTGTGCGACCTGGTCGCCCTCGTCGGCCTGGTCGCGCACGACCGCGGTGAGTTCTTCGCCCAGCTCACGGCCGAGCTGCGCCGCACCAGCCAGCTGCCGGCGCTGGCCGCGACCGTGTTCGACGCCCACCTGTGCATCGCCCAGTACCTGCTCTACGGCTCGACGCCCTACGCCGAGGTGGTCCGGCTCGCCGACCAGCTGCGGGACGCAGCCGAGACGGCCGGCGCGGCCAGGGCGGTCGCGTTCGCGGAGTGCCTGGCCGGCGAGGCGCTGCTGCTGGCCGGTGACCTCGACCTCGCCCAGCGGCGGCTGACCAGGGCGGTGGCCCGACACCGTGACGTCGCCTCCACCGCCGGCGAGGCGCACGCGCTGCAGCGGCTCGCCCAGGCGCGGCTGGCGCTGGGGGACGGCGCCGAGGCGAACCGGCTGCTGCTGCGGGCATTGCCGATGGCCCGGTGGTCGCCGATCGCCGCCCACCTGGTGCAGCGGATCTACGGCACCATGGTCGCCGCCGCGCCGGACACGGCGGCCGCCTACGCCGTCGTCACCCAGGCGCAGGACGCGCTCGGCGTCGACGACGGGTGCCTGTTCTGCGCGGTCGCCTTCGCCGTGCCGGCGACCATCGTCTCGGCGCAGGCCGGTGACCTCGACCGGGCCCGCCGGCATCTCGCCGCCGCGCGCCGGTCGGCGGCGCTGTGGGAGGGCACCGCCTGGCAGGCGGCCACCCAGGAGGCCGAGGCCTGGCTGGCCCAGGCCGAGGGCGACCAGGCTCGCGCGCACGAGCTGCTGACGGCGGCCGGCCGGCTGTTCGACTACGCCGGCCACCCGTCCGACGCCGCCCGCTGCCGCGCGGCGGCCGGCCCGGCCGCGGTCCCGCTGCTGGGCACCGTCCGGTAGTCGGCCGTACGCAGGGCCCAGGTTTCAGACCCCCAGGTTTCAGACACCCAGGTTTCAGGGGCGCCGGCCGGCGGGCGTGAGAGCGTGGCCGGGGTGGAGATCGAGGCTTTGGAGGAGCTGGCGGCGCGTGAGGCGATCCGCCAGCAGCTGCACAACTACTGCCGGGCGATGGATCGGCGCGACGACCCGCTCGGCTACGCCGTCTGGCACGACGACGGCACCGCGGATTACGGCCCGGGGATCTTCCAGGGTCGCGGGCGGGACTTCGTCGACCAGGTCTCCCGCAACCATCTGCGGCGCCTGGCGCACTCCCACCAGATCGCGACGGTCGGGATCGAGGTCGCCGGCGACCGGGCCGCCAGCGAGGCGTACGTGACCGTGCGCCTGGTGTCCGCGGCGGGCGACGGCTTCACCGAGGAGCTGTACGCCGGCCGGTACCTGGACCGCTGGTCGCGGCGGGACGGGCGGTGGGCCGTCGACCACCGGGTCTGGGTCCTGGACTTCGGGGAGCTCGACCGCCCGGTGACGGGCCACCTGCCCGGCGGCGGCAGCCGGGACACCGCCGACCCGTCCTACGCGCTGTTCCGGGACCTCCGTGACTGACGCCACTGTTAGTCCGTTGACGTAGGTGTTAGAAACGACCTATGGTTCCGATATGACCAGTCCCAGGTTTCCTGTGTTCGATGCTGACAACCACCTGTACGAGACGCGTGACGCTCTGACGAGGCATCTGCCTGACGGGTACAGGGGCCTGATCGACTACATCGAGGTGAGGGGCCGGACGAAGATCGTGGTTCGGGGGCAGATCTCGAACTACATTCCGAACCCGACGTTCGATGTGGTGGCTCGGCCGGGTGCGCAGGAGGAGTACTACCGGAAGGGCAATCCGGATGGTAAGAGCCGTCGGGAGATCTTCGGTGAGCCGATGCGGTCGATCCCGGCGTTCCGTGAGCCGGCCGCGCGTCTGGAGTTGTTGGACGAGCAGGGTGTCGAGCGGACGTTGATGTTCCCGACGTTGGCGAGTCTGGTGGAGGAGCGGTTGCGGGATGATCCGCGGGCGATCCACGCGGTGGTTCACTCGCTGAACGAGTGGCTGTATGAGACGTGGCAGTTCAACTACGCCGACCGGATCTTCACGACGCCGGTGATCACGTTGCCGATCGTGGAGAAGGCGTTGGAGGAGCTGGACTGGGTGATCGAGCGCGGCGCGAAGGTCGTGTTGATCCGCCCGGCGCCGGTGCCTGGTTTCGAGGGTTCGCGTTCGTTCGGGTTCCCGGAGTTCGATCCGGTGTGGCAGAAGATCGTCGACAACGGTCTGGTTGTTGGTATGCACTCGTCGGACTCGGGCTACGAGCGGTACACGAACGACTGGATGGGTAGCAACAGCGAGTTCCTGCCGTTCCAGCCGCAGGCGTTCCGGATGCTGTCGGGCTGGCGCCCGGTCGAGGACTCGGTGGCCGCGCTGGTCTGTCACGGCGCGTTGACCCGGTTCCCGGATCTGAAGGTCGCGTTCATCGAGAACGGGGCCAGCTGGGTCGCGCCGCTGCTGAAGTCGTTGAAGGACCTGTACAAGAAGATGCCGCAGGACTTCCCGGAGAACCCGATCGAGGCGATCCGCCGCGCGATCTACATCTCCCCGTTCTGGGAGGAGAACTACGCCGACCTCGCCGAGCTCCTCGGTGAGGACCACGTCCTGTTCGGATCCGACTACCCGCACCCGGAAGGCCTCGCGGAGCCGGCGAAGTACGCGGACGACCTGCTGGCCTACAACGACGAGGCACGCGTCGCGAAGTTCATGGGCGGCAACCTCGCCACCCTCATGGGCTACCCCGCGAAGGTCGACGCCACCGCCGGCGTCTAGCGGCCCAGGAGGCCGCGCTCGATCACGTGGACCGCGGCCTCCAGCGTCGTCGCCGAGCGGCGACCGTCACCGAACGCGTCCAGCAGGGCCATCGCCACGATCGCGTCCGCGTCGACGTCACCGAAGCCGCGCGGCGCCAGGAAGTGCACGAGATGGCGCCGGCCCCAGTCCAGGGCGGCGGCCGCGTCGGTCCCGAGGGCCGGTTCGTGCAGGGTCGCGTCGACCCAGATCCGGATGACGCCGGCCTCGGAGACCTGCACCTCGTTGTACGTGCGCAGCCAGGCCCGCAGCGTCGCCGTCGACCAGGCCTTCCCGGTCCCGGGCGCGGGCGCGGGGATCTTGGCGAGGGTGCTGGACAGCGGGGTCATCGCCGTCAGGACGAGGGTCCGGGCGAAGTCGGCCTTGTTCGCGAAGTACCGGTAGAACAGGCCGTGCGAGACGCCGGCGGCCTCGACCACGTCGTCGATCCGGGTGCCGTGGTACTCGCGCCGGACGAAGACCTCCTGCCCGGCGGTCAGCAGGGCGTCATAGCTGGCCCGGGCGCCGTCGGTGAGCGCCGCGCGCCTGGCCAGCGCCTCGGCGGCCGGCCGGTCGAACTCGATGAGCGGCGCCACCGCGGCCTCGGGCCCGTGCACGTTCACCTCGGGCAGCAGGCCGAAGAACGCCCGGTGGATGAAGTCGGCGATGGCGTCGTCGAGGCGCTCCCGCGTGTAGGCCTCCGGCGCGGCCTGACGGAAGATCTTCGCGGAGTAGCACGAGCGGGCCGTGGTCGCGAGGACCAGGCCGATGACGGCGTCGACCTCGCGAGGGGCCAGCGTCGTCGAGGTGAGCTTGGAGCGGATCAGCGCGATGTTGAGCGCCGCGGCCTGCGCGTTGAGGGCGCTGAGGCTCTCCGTCTCCTTGGCCGCGCCCTCGAAGACGTGGAAGACCGCGCCGAAGTGCTCGTAGATGTCGCCGTACCGCTGGACCCACTCGCGGATCGTCGCCCAGCCGGCCGCGTCCGGGGTCAGCGGCGCCATCGCCTCGACCGAGGCGCCGACCTGCCGCGCGACCTGCCCGGCCAGGTGCCCCAGCACGTCCTCCTTGCTGGAGAAGTACTGGTAGAACGACACCCGCGAGCAGCCGGCGCGCTTGGCCAGTTCGGCGATGCTGGAGGTGTGGTAGCCGCCCTCGCCGAAGACCTGCAGCGCGGCGGCCAGGATGCGCTGCTGGGTGCGCTGCCCGCGCCGGCCGACCGCCGGGTTGTCCGAGAACGGCGCGCGCCGAGCGATCGACTCCGGGGCCGGTAGCACCCACGTCGGCTCGCTGGTCATGGTGGGGCGATTATCGCAAATCGAGGGAGCAGGGCGCGGTCCAACGGACCAGGGTGCCGGCGCCGTCCGGGCCGGGGCCGATCTGGAACGACCCGCGCAGCTCGTCGGCGCGGCTGCGCATGTTCGCCAGGCCGCTGCTGCGAACCGGCTCGCCGACGCCGACCCCGTCGTCCACGATCTCGGCGCAGACCTGCCCGTCGGCCACCGTCACCGTCACCGAGGCCGTCCGGCAGCGGGCGTGCCGGGCCGCGTTCGACAGGCTCTCCCGGACCACCGCGAGCAGGTGGTCGGCCACCTCGGCGTCGACCGCGCTGTCCAGCGGCCCGTCGGCCAGCAGCCGCGGCGCGAAGCCGAACGCGTCGGTCATCTCGTCGACCACCCCGCGCAGCGCGATCCGCAGCCCGGTGCCGCCCGCCGCCGAGCGGCCGCGCAGCTCGAAGACCGTCTGGCGGATCTCGCGGATCGTCGCGTCCAGGTCGTCGACGTAGGTCGCCAGCCGCCGCGCCCGGTTCGGCTGGCTCTCGCCCTCCGCGAGCCCCTGCAGCCCGAGCGCCACGGCGTACAGCCGCTGCATCACGTGGTCGTGCAGGTCCCGCGCGATCCGGTCCCGGTCCTCCAGCATCGTCAGCCGGCTGCGCGCGGACCGCGACTCGGCGAGCTGCAGCGCGATCGCGACGTGGCCCGCGAAGGCGGCGGCCATCTCCAGGTCGGTGTCGGTGAACGGCTCGGCGCCGAGCCGGCGGCCGAGGATGACCGCACCCGACGTCCGGTGGGAGGCGACCAGGGGCACCACCATGACCGGGCCGAGCGCGGGCTGGCCGTCGAGCAACTGGGCGATCTCGGCCGGAGCCCCGGCGGCGAACAGCGGCGCGCGCTCCCGCATCGCCCGGCCGGCCAGCGAGTCGTCGACGGCGAGCAGCCCGCCGGCCAGCCGGTCCGCGCCGTCCCCGACGGCGATATCCAGGCTCAGGTGCCCGGCGTCGTCCGCGCCGAGCGCGAGCGCGGCCGTGTCGGCCCTGGCCACCTCGCGGGCGCGCCGGACGATCATCTCCAGCGGCCGGTCGCCGTCGCCGAGCAGGTGGCGGGTGATGTCGGCCGATGCCTGCAGCCACTGCTCGCGGTGCTGCGCCTGGCCGAACAGGCGGGCGTTGTCGATCGCGACGGCGGCGCTCGCGGCGAGCGACTGGACCAGTTCCTCGTCCTCGGCGGTGAACGCCCGACCGCCGCGCTTCTCGGTCAGGTAGAGGTTGCCGAACACCTCGCCGCGGACCCTGATCGGCACCCCGAGGAACGTGCGCATCGTCGGGTGGCCCGAGGGGAAGCCGACCGCGGTGGGGTGCTCGGCGATGTCGGCCAGCCGCACCGGCTTCGGGTCACGGATCAGCGCGCCGAGCACGCCCTCGCCGCGCGGCAGGTGGCCGATCTCGGTGACCAGCCGAGGGTCGATGCCGACGTGGATGAACTGCTCCAGCCCGTCGCCGTCCTTCGCGGTCACGCCAAGCGCGCCGTAGCGGGCGTCGACCAGCTCGCAGGCGGCCTCGGCGATCCGGCGCAGCACCACGTCGAGGCTCAGGTCGGCGGCGACGGTCGTCGTGGCGCGCAGCAGGCCGCGCAGCCGGCCCTGGGTGGACATGACGTCCTGGGCGCGTTCCATCACGTCCTGCGCGCGCTCGACAAGTTGGGCGAGCAACTCGTCGAGCTCCAGGCGGCCGACGCCGACGTAGTCCAGCTGGTCGCGGCCCAACTGGGAGTCCGCCGAGGCGCGCGGCACCGGTGCGAGCGTCGGCGGCTCAGGCTCCATGTCCTCGAACGGTAGCCGACGCGGTCAGTGCAGCCGGCGGCGCGCGGCCGCTGCCGCCTCGGTGATCGGCGCCGCGGTGTGGACGACGGCCGCCGACGGCCACGGGTCGGCCCGGGTCGCCAGTGCGCCGTGGATCGCCGCCGTCGCGTCCGAGGCGTCCGTGCGGGCCGCCGCCCGGCGGGCGATCCGCGCCGCGGCCACCTCGGGGGCCGTCACGCAGCGCAGCTCGATGAGGTCCGCGTGTGCCGCCGCCGCCAGCCGGGCCGCCGCCGCCCGGTCCGCCGCGTCCGACCAGGAGGCGTCGAGCAGCACGTTGTCCCCGCGGGCGAGCGCGTGGCCGGCCCGGCGCAGCAGCTCGGCGTAGACCGCCTCGGTCGCCGCCGGCGAGTACAGGCCGCGGAACGGGCCGCCCTCGTACAGCTTCGGGGACGCGGGCCGGTCCGTCGGCAGGCCGGCGAGCTCCTTGCGCACGGTGTCCGACCGCAGCAGCACCCAGCCGTCCTCCGTGTCGGCGAGGCGGCCGGCCAGCGTCGACTTGCCGGTGCCGGGCAGGCCGCCGACCAGCGCCAGCCGCACCCGGCCCCGGCGCAGGTGGTCGAGCGCGAGGTCGGCCAGCCGGCGGGCCAGGTCGGCCGCGTCGGGATCGCCCTGGCCGGCCCGGACGCAGGTCACCTTCGTCCGCACGAACGCGCGGTAGGCGACGTAGAGGTGCGCGAGCGACGGGGGATGGGTCTCGCCGGCGAACTCCTGGTACCAGCCGAGCAGCTGGTCGGCCTCCGCGCGGGCGCCGAGCCGTTCCAGGTCCATGGCCAGGAACGCGACGTCGCCGAGCACGTCGCCGACCCTAAGCCGCTGGTCGAACTCGATGCAGTCGAGGATCCGCGGGCCGTCCGGCAGGCAGAAGATGTCGTCGGCCTGCAGGTCACCGTGCCCGTCGCGGACCAGGCCGGCGGCCATCCGGGCGCGCAGCAGCGGCGCCCGGCCGGCGAGGTATCGCGCGGACAGCCGGTCGATCTCGGCGATCACCGTGCCGTCGAGGATGTTGTCCCGGTACTGGGCGACCTGGTCGACGCCCTCGCGCCACAGGCCGGCGAGGGTCGCGCTGCTGCCCGCGGCCGCGATCTGCTCGGACGTCGCGCAGGCCGCGTGGAAGGCGGCCAGCCGCCGGGCGATCGCCCGCAGCGCCGCGCCGACGGGCTGGCCGCGCTGGATGAGGGAGGTCAGCCGGCGCCGTTCGGGCAGCCGGCGCATCACGACCGCGTGGTCGACGACCCGGCCGCGGTCGTCGACCAGGTCGGCGACGGCCAGGTAGACGTCGGGCGCGAGCCGTCGGTTGAGCGCGACCTCCTGCTCGCAGGCGGCCAGGCGCTTCGCCCGGGTGGAGAAGTCCAGGAAGCCCAGGTCGACCGGCTTCTTGACCTTGTAGACGAGGTCGTCGACGAACGTCAGCGTCGCCGAGTGCGTCTCGACGACCTCGCCGGGCGGCAGAGCGGCCAGGTCCCACCGCGGTGCCGGGCGGGCCTGGAAGGCGGTGGCGGTCCCGTCACCGGTCATCGGCCCTCCTCGGCGCTGTCGGGCCGGCGCGCTGCCGACCCTTCCAGCATCCTCGGTGGGCGTCACCACGCCCGCCGCCACAAGTAGCGCGGCGTCGGGACGTTTGGACCAGCTACGGGCCGGCCGACCGGCCCGGGTCAGCGCGTCGTTGCCCGGACTGGCCAGGTGGGCTTCTCGAGGCTGGTCATCCAGGCGATGTCCGCGGCGCGCACGCCGAGGCGGGTCGCCAGCTCGGCCGCGTCGCGGCCCTCGCCGATGGCGGTCCGCAGCGCGTTGGCCCGCAGCTCGCGCAGCTGGCCGGGCCGGGGGGTCTTCCCCCCGATCAGCTCGTGCGCGCGGGCGGCCCGGTCGACGGAATCGGCTATTGAGGCGACTTCTTCGCAGGTCGGCACAGGCACATGGTGGGGGCAAGGGGCGAGCCCGACAACCTCCTTCGGGCGCACCGGTTGCGCCGGCAGCACATTGGTGCCTGCCGGGCCTGTGACGGGGCTCGCGCTGGTGCCGGTGGGTCAGGCGCCGAGCGGTCCGGCGAGGCCGTGACGCAGCAGGTCAGCGAGCTCCGCGTAGGCGTCGGCGTCCGACAGGCCGGTCGCGGCGGCGATGTCCCCGCGCTGGATCGCCACCATGACCGCGGTCGCCGCCTGGCCGACGAAGGTCGCGTTGACGCCGCCGAACACGCCGGCGGTCACGCCGTCGGCGACCAGCTCGCGAATCCGGCGCGCGGCGATCCGGGTGTTGCGCTCGTACTCGGCCCGGGTCGCGGGGTTCGCGGCCAGGTCGTGGCGGAATGCGGCCGACGCCGGCCGCAGCTCCCGGGCGACCCCGCGCAGGTAGGCGCCGACGGTGTCGGCCGGGCTCGTGGCCGCGACCTGGGCGACGTCACGCTCGATCCGTTCGGCGGCCGCGCGGAAGAAGTGGCCGACGACGGCGACGGCGAGCTGCTCCTTGCTGCGGGCCAGCGCGTAGAGCGTGCTCTTCGAGCAGCGCAGCCGGCCGGCCAGCTCGGCCAGGGTGAACCGCGCGAACCCCTCGGCCAGGAAGATCCGCAGCAGGGCGTCGAACAGGTCAGCCTGGCGCGACGTGCGCCCGCTGGCCACGGCGGGCCCGGCCGAGGTGGGTGACGCCTCGCCGGGAGCGTCCGCCACCAGCGCGTCGTCGACCTCCGGTCCCGAGAACGCCGTCATGATCGTCAATTTATCCTGTCCCGGCGACGACCGCCGGCACCAGCGCCACGTGGGCCACGCCGAGCCTGTGCCGCGGCGTGGCGCGTGGCGCCGGTGAACCGGTTCGGTCGGTCAGGAAAGGGTTGCCGCGTTGCAGGTGGACGTCGCGAGGACGACGTTCTCCAGGCCACTGACGAGGCTGACCGACAATGCGTCGACCGTCACCGTGCCGTCCGGCCCGGTGGTCTGCCGGTTGAGGATGAGCGTGGCCAGGCCGGGCAGGGTGAGCGTGGTGTTCGGGGTCGGGTGCGGCGTGAGGAAGATGGGTGTTCCGAGCAGCACGACCTTTCCGTTCTCGATATTGGAGTCGGCGCTGACGACACCGGTGACGGAGTTGTACGAGCAGTTCGACGTAAGCGTTCCGGCGGTCAGGCTCGCGAGCGGTGAAAGCGAGATGTTCAGTCCGCTGACCGTCGCGCTCGCGGTGGTCGGTCCTGCCGCGGTGTCAACGGCGCCGGTGGTGAGCAGCGGCGGCAGGTTGAGGCTCGCGGCGTGGTTCGGCGAGGTGCCCGGGAAGGCGCTGGCCACCAGCGGGTTCGCCGGGATGAGGCCGGTCGCCTTGAGGCCGGTCGCGGTGTTCGGCGGCGCCGCCGAGGCGGGGGCCGAGGCGGCCAGTGCCAGGCCGGCGGCGGCGACGAGCACCCCGGCAGTGTGAGTCGCGCGTTTCGCCCACAGTTTCATGACAGTTCCCTTCTGCACGGTTCAGGACTGATGAGAACGGCACCTGGGCGCCAGCGGGCCTGAAAACCTGGAACCCCCGCACGGCGCTGTCGGGACTTTGTTCCCGGGCCGAAGGTAACGCTCTTCCCGGCCGAACAGGGGTCTCGGCGAGGTAATGGAGTTTCCTCACCGAATGGCATGGTCCGATTTTTGTCGGCCTATGTCGGCCGGCTGGGACATAGGCTGCGACGTCCTTCGGAAGCCAACACGGTCGCTACGTGGAGTAACTATGTGACCACCACTGACTATCTTCGGCGCCATGGCCACTCCCACTCGCCGCGCGGCCACCTTCCGGCGCGCGCTGGCCAGCGCCCGTCACTGGTGGTCGCGCAGCACCGACGGGGTGCGTCACCCGGCTCGCCAGGTGGCCACCATGGCGGTGCTCGGCCTGGTCTCCGGCCTGCTGGAGCTGCTCACGATGGTCCTCATGATCACGCTCGCGACCGGGTCGGCTCGGGGCGGCTCGCGGGTGGTCCCCTGGCTCGGATCCTCGCGAGGCACGCTCGCTGGCGCGGCGCTGCTGGCCGCGGCTGGTGCGGCGGCGACGACCGTCGTGTGCGCGCGTGTCACCAGTCGGATCGGCGCGTCCGCCCTGACGTCGGTCCGGGACCGGCTGGCCCGCCACTACCTGGCCGCGGACTGGTCGGCGCAGCGGGCCGAGCCGACCGGCCGACTGCAGGAGCTCGCGCTCGGCGACGCCGCGCAGATCTCCCTCGGCGCCGAGCGCTGCGGCGACGCGGTGGCCGCCGCCCTGCGCCTCGGCGCGTTCGCCGTTGCGGCCTTCGCCGTGAGCCCGCTGGCCACCAGCGCGCTGGCCGTCGTGGTCGCCGCCGTTCTCGGATCGGTCCGCCTGGCCGGCCGGCACACCCAGGCGGTGAACCGGCGCGCGGTCGAGGCGGCGAGCGCGCTGGGCACGGCGCTGACCGAGACGACGACCGTCGCCGCCGAGCTGCGGGTGTTCGGTGTCGTCGACGAGGCGGCCGAGGCGCTGTCCCAGGCGTCCGGGCGGGCCGGCCGCCTGCACGGCGAGACGATGTTCCGGGCCACCGTCACCCCGCGGCTGGCCCGCGACCTCGCGGTGCTCGCGCTCATCGCCGTCCTGCTGCTGGTGCTCTGGCTCGACGAGCTGCCGCTGGGCACCGTCGGGCTCGTCACGCTGCTCGTGATGCGCGCGCTCGGCCAGGCCTCCGCTCTCGGCGCCACCGCGCACCAGTTGCGGGAACGGCTGACCCACCTGGACCGCGTCGAGGAGCACCTGGACCGCTGGGCGACCGGCCGAGCCCCAGGGGGGCGGTCCTGCCCCAACGCCGGCGCGATCCGGCTCGCCGGCGTCGAGGTGACCTACCCGGGCACGGCCCGGCCCGCGCTGACCGGCATCGAGCTGACGCTGCGGCCGGGCGAGCGGCTTGGCGTGGTCGGGCGCAGCGGTGCCGGCAAGACCACCCTCGCCGGCGTGCTGCTCGGCCTGCTCGAACCGAGCAGGGGCCAGGTGCTCGTCGGCCCCGGTGACCGGCCGGTCGACCGGGCCGACGTCGACCCGCGGGAGTGGTTTGGCCGGGTGGGGGTGGTGCCGCAGCAGCCGACGCTGATCACGGGCACGGTCGCGGCGAACATCCGGTTCCTGCGTTCCGGGCTCGGCGACGCCCAGGTCCGCGCGGCGGCGGTCCGGGCCGGGCTCGGACCGGAGCTGGCGTCCTGGCCGGACGGTCTCGACCATCCGGCCGGCCTGCACGGCACCGCGCTGTCGGGTGGCCAGCGCCAGCGCGTGGCGCTGGCCAGGGCGCTGGTCCGGCTGCCCGATCTCCTGGTGCTGGACGAGCCGAGCAGCGCGCTCGACGCCCGCGCCGAGGAGGCGCTGCGCGCCGCGGTGGCGACGATCGGGCCGGCGACCACCGTCATCGTCATCGCCCACCGGATGTCCACGGTGCTCGGCTGCGACCGGGTCGCGGTGCTTGAGGACGGTCGGCTGACGGCGCTGGCCAGCCCAGGCGAGCTCGCCGAGACCGAGGGCTACTTCCGCGACGCGCTGCGACTCGCGGACGCCAGCACCTCGCGATCCGAACACAGAGTGCTTTGATTAACACTCTTAGTATCCATACTCGGTGTCCGTCTCGGCGTGGTCCCGGCCGATGTGGCGCCACGCACCGGAGGCCGATGTCATGAGCTTCTGCGGAGAGCTCCGCCTGGACGGCAAGCCGGGCTCGACCGAGCTGGCCGCGACCATGCTCGCCGCGTCGGCTACCCCGGCCGGCGGCCCGGTCCACCTGCAGGCCGCGGGAGTGCTGGCCGTCGCCGCGGCGCCCGGGCCGGGCCTCGGCGCCGCCGCCGACCTCGCGCACCCGCCGAACGGGCTGCTCGCCGTCGTCGACGGCTGGTCCACGGGCGGACCTGGCAGCGGCGGGGTGTCCGGCCGGGTCGTCGAGTCCTGGGGGCGATACGGCCTGACCTGCCTCGACCACCTGCTCGGCGACTGGGCGCTGGCCGTGTTCGACCCGGCCACCAGCCGGCTGGTGCTGGCCCGCTCCCCGCACTCGATGCGCCGGCTGGTGGTGCACCACACCGGCGAGCGGCTGCTGTTCGGCACCGAGCCGGCCCAGCTGCGGGCCGCCGGGATCCCGCTGCGGGTCGACGAGGCAGTGCTGGCCGAGACGCTGACCCGCGACCTGACCTCCCTGCACGAGACGCTGCTGCTCGGGGTCGAGCGGGTGCCCGCCGGCCACGTGCTCGAGGTGGCCCCGGGCCGAGCCCCGTCGCGCCGGCCCTTCACCTCGCTGCTGTCGGTGGTCCCGCCGCTGCGCGCCGCCCCGTTGCCCGTCGCCGCCCGGGAACTGCGCACGGCGCTGGAGGCCGCGGTCCACGACGCGACGGCGCGGGCACCGGTCGCCATCGGGCTGTCCGGCGGCCTCGACTCCAGCACGATCACCGGGATCGCGAGCCGGCTGGCGGCCCGGGACGGGGGCCCGGCCCGGGTCGTGCCGATCAGCATGGTGTTCCCGGGCCGGTCACACGACGAGTCCCGGTGGGTCGACGCGGTCGAGGAGCACACCGGCACGGCCGTGCTGCGGGTCAAGCCGGAGCCGTACAACTGGGACCGCTGGCGGCAGTGGACAGCCGACACCCTCGACATGCCGCCCCGGCCCAACCTCGCCCTCACCGAGGCGGTCGGCACCGCCGCTCGCCAGGAGGGCCTCGACGTGCTGGTGTCGGGGGAGGGCGGCGACGACTGGCTCACCGGGTGGCGCAGCCACTGGCCCGACCTGTGGCGGGCCGGCCGGCTCGGCCCGCTCTGGCGGCAGACGGGCGCCGGGATCAGCCCCAGGTCGGTACGGACCAGGCTTGCCGTCGCGCGCCGCCACGCGCTCGCTCCGTTTCCCCGCGGCATCGCGGGTGAACGCCTGACCCTGCCGTGGATCCGGCCGGCACGCCTGCGCGGGCTGGACCTCGACGGCCGGTTCGCCGCCGCGGACGCCGCCGACGCCGCCCTGTTTCGGTCCTACGACCAGCGGGAGCGGTGGCGGCTCGCGGTGGTGCGCGCGTCGTTGCCGCTGCTCGACACGGCGCGGACGATCTACACGGGCGCGGGCGTTGACTGGCGCCACCCGTTCCACGACCGCCGGGTGATCGAGGTCGCCCTGTCGACCCCGGGCCTGACGATGTACCGGCCGGGGGAGACCAAGCCGGTGCTGCGGGCGGCGGCCGCCGACGTGCTGCCCGAGTCGGTGCGGACCCGGCGGGGCAAGGCCCACTTCGACCTGGAGCTGGTCGACGCCGTCGAGGAGGCCGGCGGGATGGGCCTGCTGGCTGGCGGACCGCTGGTCGCGGACGGGTGGGTGGACCTCGGGATCGCCAAGGCCGCGTGGACGACAGCGGTGGCGGCGGCCCGCGACGGCCGGCAGCCTCCCGACCCGCAGCACGGGCTGGTGGCTCTGTGGCAGCTGGTCGGCCTGGACATGTGGCTCGCGCGGAGCGGGGTGCGCTTCTGAGGCGACCCGCGCTGCTACTCTCTGCAACCGACAGGTCACTAAGCATTACTGTCTGCAGTATCCGTAGTCGATCCTGGAGAGTGTGATGATCGCCGAGAAGACCGGCACCGCCGAGGGCCATATCGCCGCGCGGCGTGCCTACCAGAAGCCCAGCCTGACCGAGCATGGCAGCCTCGCGGTGCGGACGGCCGGCCAGCCCGGCCTGCTGCTGGACGCCATCATCCAGATCGCGCAGCCGAGCTGACCCAGGACGACGTCCGGTCGCAGCGGGCCGCGTCACACAGACCCCCGGGGCCAGCGCCCCGGGGGTCTGTCGCCGCCGCCGGCCGGGCACCGCTGTGCTACCGCTTCGGCGCGGTCGAGGTCCGGTCCGACGTCGCCCTGCCTGGCTACGACGAGTACCTGATGGGTGGCGGCGGCCGGGGCGGCGGGGGGGACCTGCCGACGGTCGTCGTGCGCGGTACCCCGGTGCCGGCGCCGCGTGGGGCGCTGCTGACCCGGCTGAGCACCCGGCGCGGGCCGCTGGAGGTCCACGCGGCGGGCGGCAACGACCGGGTCGTCGTGCCGGAGGGCCTCGCCGCGTACACCCTGCACGCTGGCCGGCGGGTCAGCTGGCATCTGCCGGCCCGGGCGCCGAGCGAAGCCGAGGCGGACCACTTCGTCGCGGCCGTCATTCCGTGGGCGCTGGCCTCCGGCTCGGGCACACCGGTGCTGCACGCGGCCACGCTGGTCGGCCCGACCGGCTCCGTGCTCCTGGTCGGCCGGTCCGGGGCCGGGAAGTCCACGCTGAGCACGGCACTGCACCGCCGGCTGGGCTGGCCGCTGCTCGGGGACGACGCGGCGGTGCTGCGACTGGCCGGCGGCGAGGCCCAGGTGCTGTCGTGCAGCCGCGAGGTCCGGCTCTGGGACGATGCCGGGAAGCTGCTCGGTCTCGACGGCGGCATCCCACTGCCGCGCTACGGCACGAAGAGCCGCCATCCGCTCGCCGGGCCGGCCGACCGCCCGGTGCCGGTGGCGGCGGTGATCCTGGTGAACAGCCGGCCTGAACCCGATCGGGCGACGGGAGGCCCCGCGCCCGCCGCGCTGGCGGTGATGCGGCCGGTCGACGGCCTGCTCCTGCTGCGCGCGGGCCTGATGCGGACCGCCCTGATACCGGTCGGAGACGCGGCTCGGGAGTTCGACTTCCTCACTCGCTGGATGCGGGGCGTGACCTTCGCCACCCTGGACTACCCGCACCGGCCCACCGCGCTGGACGAGGCCAGCCGGCTGATCGCAGACTTCGCCGTGGGCGCGGCTCCCGGGACCGCGGGGCCGGGCCCGGCTACCGGGCCAGCAGCCGGGTGAGCCACTGCAGGCGGACGGCCTTGGCCTGGCGGGTCAGGGCGGCCTGCGGGGCGAGCAGGTCGAAGCCGTGGAAGGCGCCGGGCCAGACATGCAGCTCGGCCTGGCCGCCGGCCCGCCAGAGCCGGGACGCGTAGGCGACGTCCTCGTCGCGGAAGGTCTCGGCGGAGCCCACGTCGATGTAGGCCGGGGGCAGGCCGGACAGGTCGGTGGCCCGGGCGGGCGCGGCGTACGGCGAGACGTCGGCGCCGCCGGCCGCGTCGCCGAGCAGGGCGCCCCACCCCGTCGCGTTCGACGACTGGTCCCAGACGCCCAGGCCGGCCAGCTGGACCGCCGACGGGGTGTCGTTGCGGTCGTCCAGCATCGGGGACATCAGGACCTGGCCGATCAGCGCCGGCCCGCCGCGGTCGCGGGCGAGCAGGGCCAGCGCCGCGGAGAGGCCGCCACCGGCGGACAGGCCGGCGACGAGCAGCCGCTCGGGGTCGCCGCCGAGCTCGGCGGCGTGCGCCGCGGTCCAGAGCAGGCCGGCGTAGCAGTCCTCCACCGGGGCCGGGTGTGGGTTCTCGGGCGCGAGCCGGTAGTCGACGGACACGACGACGAGGCCGAGGTCCTCGGCCCAGTCGAGGATGTCCGGCAGCCCGGAGCGGGCATCCCCGATGATCATGCCGCCGCCGTGCGCGTGGTAGATCACCGGCTGGGCCGCGGCCGGGTCGGCCCCGGCCGCCTCGATCGTCGCGGCCGTCGGCCGGCAGACGAGCAGCCCCACCTCCGGCGCGCCCGCCGGGCCGGGCACGGCGACCTCGCTGATCGTGAAGGCCCCGCCGCGGGCCAGCTCCTCGTTCGTCGGCCCGAGCTGGGGGCGGCCGCGCATCAGCGGGATCATCTCCGGCGTGATCGCCGTCGGCAGCACACCGGCCAGCGCCTCCAGCGCCGCGGCCATCTCCAGGTCGAACGGCGGCGGCGCGCCGAGGGGCCCGAGTCCCGAGGCCGGCTCGGCTCCTGGCGTGGGCGTGCGCGGTGTCGCGGTCGTCATGTCGAAGTTGTAGCGCGCCATCGCCCCGCCAGGCGACCAGATCGCCGAGGCGGGCTCAGTCGCCGAGGGCGCGGGCGAGCAGGCCGCGCAGGACGGTGCGCTCGGCGGGGGAGAGGTTGCCGAGGACGCTGTGCTCGACGCTGTCCATCGCCTCCTCGGCGCGGGCGACCGCGGCCGTGCCCGCCGGGGTGCGGTGGACGAGGTGGCGGCGCCGGTCGGCCGGGTCGCGGCGGCGCTCGGCCCAGCCCGCCGACTCGGTGGTGTTGAGCAGCAGCACCAGGATGTTCGCGCCCAGGCAGAGGTACTCGGCCAGCTGCTGCTGGGGCACGCCGGTGTCCTCGTGGAGCTGGTTGAGCAGCACGAACTGCTTGAGGCTCATGCCGAGGATGTCCTCGGTGGCGGCCTGGTAGACCTGCCGGCTCAGCCGCGTCATCAGGACGAGCGCACCCGGGCTCTGGGCGTCCACCGAAGCAGTGTCGTCACTTTGAGTAACCAGGGCGCTCAGGGTGGCCGCGCTGACCGGGGTGTCCGTGTCGACCGGGCTCGGGCCGACAGGACTCATCGAGAGTGCCATGGCTGTCCGAGCGTAACATGACCATGCCCATCAAGATCTGTTGATGGTTATGTGCCCGGGGTGGTCGTGGAGCCGGGGTGGTTATAGAGCCGGGGTGGTGTCGGCCTCGAGATAGTCACGCTATAGTGACTATCTCATGAGCGACATTAATCCGACGGCGGGCCCGGACCCACGCCGATGGCTGGCGCTGATCGTCGTCCTGCTGGCCCAGCTGATGGTCATGCTCGACACCACGGTCGTGAACGTCGCGCTGCCCGCGATCCAGACCGACCTGCACGTGACCCAGGCCGACCTCACCTGGACCCTGAACGGCTACCTGATCACCTACGGCAGCCTGCTGCTCGTCGCCGGGCGGCTCGGTGACCTGATCGGGCGTCGCCAGCTGTTCCTCGGCGGCATCGCCGTCTTCACCGTTGCCTCGATCGGCTGCGCCCTCGCCGACTCGGTGGCGACGCTCGTCGCGGCCCGGTTCGTGCAGGGGGCGGGCGGCGCGTTCGCGTCGTCCTCGGTGCTCGCGATCGTCGTCGCCGAGTTCACCGACCCGGCCGAGCGCGCCCGCGCCATCGGCCGCTACATGCTCGTGTCGATCGGCGGCGGCTCGCTCGGCCTGATCGTCGGCGGCCTGCTGACCCAGGCCCTCAACTGGCACTGGATCTTCGCGATCAACGTGCCGATCGGGATCGTCGCGCTCGCCGGCGGGGTGCTGCTGCTCGACCGGCGCCGCGGCGACGGCAGCGCGACCCGGCCTCGGATCGACGTGCTGGGCGCCGTCCTCGTCACGGCGGCCCTGATCATCGGCATCTACGCGATCGTGCGGGCGTCGGACGTCGGCTGGGGCTCGGCGCGCACCCTCGCAACCGGCGCGGTCGCCGTCGTGCTGCTCGCCGCCTTCGCCGGCTGGGAGGCGCGCGTCGCCGACCCGATGCTGCCGCCACGGGTGCTGCGCCAGCGCAGCCTGATCGCCGGCAGCGCCGTGCGCGCGGTGATGGCCGCGGGCATGTACGGCTACTTCTTCTTCGGGGCGCTCTACCTGCAGCGGGTGCTCGGCTACGGCGCGGTCGCGACCGGTGCCGCGTTCCTGCCCCAGACGGGGGTCGTCGCCGTCATGTCCCTCGGGCTCGCCCGGTGGCTGACGGCCCGCCTGGGGCCGTACCGGGTCCTGGTCGCCGGTATGACGATCATGCTGGCGGGCCTGGTCCTGTTCGCGACCGGCGGGGTGGGGACGCCGTACTTCCCGCGCCTGCTGATCGTCACCGTGATGCTCGGCCTCGGCGGCGGCGGCGCGTTCGTCCCGCTGACGACGCTGGCGCTGGCCGACGTCCCCCCGGCGGACGCCGGCCTGGCGTCGGGCATCGTCAACGTCTCCATGCAGGTCTCGGCGGCGATCGGCCTCGCGGTGTTCGGCACGGTCGCGGCGGGCCGCACCGCGACCCTGACCAGGGCGGGTCACGACCCGGTGTCGGCGCTCGTCGGCGGCGACCGGCTCGGCCTGCTGGTCGCCGCCTGCTGTGTCGCGGCCGGCATCGTCCTGGCCACGGTCCTGTTGCGGCCGCGCCACGCCGTGGCCGCGGTGCCGGAGCCACCCGCGACCCCCGCCACACCGGCACCGCGGGTGGGCGACGAGCTGGCGGCCGGCTCCGGCGAGGCCGTCCGGTAGTACCCGCAATTGATCAACACGTATCGCGGTCAACGTGTCGATGGTCGGGTCTCGCGCTCGGGGCGATCACACGCCCGGTGCGCGGCTTGTCCGGCGGGGTCAGTGCAGCAGCAGGACCCGCAGCAGGATGAGGGCGACGCCGAACGCGCCCGAGACGAGGCCGTAGGCCAGCGAGGCCCAGGTGCCGCTGCCGCTCTGGCGGCCGGCGATCTCGCCCCACAGGACCAGCGCGCCGACGCCCGTCCACATGCCGGCGAGCGACGCGGTCTGCACGGACGCGCCGGCGGCCGACGCGAGCAGGACCGCGAGCAGCGGGACGAAGGACGCGGTGACCAGCGACCACTCGTGGGACATGGTCTCGGCCAGCCGGCGCGGCCAGCCCCGACGCCCGACACCCTGCTGGGAGCCGAGGAATTCGGCGTACACGTGGGCGAGCCAGTAGATGATCACGGTGACGAGCTCGGCGTAGATCAGGTCGCGCAGCGTCGTCTGGCGTTCCGCCTCGACCGCGAGCACCGAGTCGGCGAGGACCGTTCCGTAGATCGACCCGGCCGGGTTGCGCGCGAGCAGCAGCAGGCCGGCGCGCCACCCATGGCGGGCCGCGACCGGTCGGTCTAGGCGGTCCTGCGCGTCCACCCGGTCCTCTCTTGTCGGCGACCGCGGACCGCTAGGCGCGCGGGCCGCGGTCGCCGATGCCGAGGGCGTTGATCCAGATGCGGGTGAGCGCCTCGATGGCGGTGTCGGGGTCGGCCTCGACCGGGTCGTGCGCGTTGAACAGCAGCTCGGCGAAGTAGGCGACCATGCCGCCGAGCGCCTGGGCCGCGTAGTAGGGCTCGACGGCCGGGTCGGCCAGGCCGTCGGCCTGGAGCTGGCGGATCCGTCGCTCGATGGCGTGCGCGAAGGCGTCCTGGCGCTGGAAGCGGATGCGCCAGACCTCGACGTCGATGGTGGCGACCTGGTGGATCACCCGCATGATCCCGGCGTTGGCGGCATAGGCCCGCAGGTAGTGCTCGTTGGCCGCCCGGATGCGCTCGACCGGGTCGTGGTCGTTGTCGGACGCGGGCTCGACGGTGAGCAGATCGAGCTCGATCGAGTCGACGAGGGTGCGGAAGATCTCTTCCTTGGAGACGAAGTACGTGTAGAAGGAGCCGTGCGAGACGCCGGCCTCGTCGCAGATGTCGGCGACCCGGGCCTGCAGGAAGCCGTCGCGTTCGAACACGACGCGGGCCGCGTCGAGCAGCTGGTCCCGGGTCTGGCGGCCCCGGCTGGTGCGCCCGGTTCCGCGCCGCTTGCTCCTGGGCGCGCCCTGCCAGCCCCTGGTGGCGTTCGGGATGGCCGCCCGTTGCTCGACGCGGTCGGTTCCTTCGGACACGGTGGATCCTTTCTGGGCGACACGAACCGTGCGGGCACGGCTGCCGCTGCCTGTCCTCGCTGGACAGGATCTTGCTCATCGTAGTGAGGGTGCCCGCGCCTGGGTGTACGCCGCTCTCGGGCGTCGAAGATCCACTACGGCGTCGAGGGCCTGCCGGCCGGCCGTGTCGTCCCAGGGGTCGGCCCTGCCGCGGGCTCCCCTGACGGGGCTGGTCAGGGGATCGGAGAGGCTCGAGGCAGGGCCATCGTTGACAATACCTATTAATGAAATCGACATCAACGTAGAAAAACTAACAATGAGCCGGCTCGCCGAGCTTATGGGCCGCGGCGAGGGCGGTACTCAGCTGACGGGGACGCGTTCGGCTATCCGCCAGCCGCCGTTGGTGCGCACGAGGGTGACGTTGCTGCGGGCGGGGGCACCGGCGTCCTGGTGGGCGAGCACCGACCCGTCGGCGCCGAGGAAGTCGTACGCGCCGGTCTGCTCGGTGACCACCAGCCAGACCTGGTCCGCGCTGGTCTGCTGCACCCGCAGCGCCAGGATGCGGGTCGTCAGCTGGGAGACGTGCGCCCCCCTGCTGGTGGTGTCGTGCATCAGGGCCAGATCGGCGTTGTAGACAGCGCTGCCGTTCTGGTCGACGTTGTCGAGCGCCGCCGGGTCCGCCTGCTGGAAGGCCCGGCCGCGGGCGGTCTCCAGCCCGGCGAGGATGCCGGTCCAGGCCTGCTCGACCGACTGGCTCGGAGGCGCGGCGGCACCGGAGCCACCGGAGGGCCTGGCGAGGTGCGCCACGATGGTGGCGATGACGGCGACGGCGATCACCGCCGCCGCGACGGTCGCCGCCCCGACGGCGAGCTGGCGCCCGGACGGCCGACGGCTGGGGCGCACCCGCGCCGTGGGCCCGCGCGGCGCCCAGGTGAGGCTCACGGGCGCGTCGGCGGGGCTGTCCGCGGGCTGGCGTGGCCGCGGGGGGCGCGGCCCGGGAGCCGTCGCGCCACCCGCCGGACGGGGGCGAGCAGGCGGCGCGACGGGAGCGGCCGGCGGGGCGGGTGTGGCTGGCGGGGCTGGAGGCGTGGGGGCCGGAGTGGGTGGCGCGGCGGCGAGCTGGACCGGGAGGGGCCGGGTGCTGTGGGCCAGGGCGTCGGCCAGCTGGGCGGCGGTTGGCCGCTTGGCCGGTTCCGGCACCAGCGCGGTCGCGGCGACGACGGCGACCGCCGCGGCGTCCGGGCCGGCGGCGCCGCTGATCGCGTCGCGCAGCAGGCCGGCCAGCGCGTAGACGTCGGCCGGCCCGGTCACCGGGTCCGGCCCGGGCCGCGGGACGGCGAGCTCGGCGATGCCGACCCCGATGAGGTGCGGCCGGCCGTTCGGCTCCAGCAGGATGTCGGCCGCGGTCAGGCTGCCGTGCCCGAGGCCGAGCGCGTGCGCCGCGGCGAGCGCCTGCGCGATCGGAAGGCCGACCGTGACGGCCTCACCCGGCTCCAGCTGCGCGCGCTGGGCGAGCAGCCGGCGCAGGCTCACCGCGCCGGGCACCGCGGCCGAGACGACGGCGAGGCCGCGGTCGGTCTCCAGGACGGCCAGGACGGGCACCAGATGGGGATGGTTCAGCGACGTGAGCCGGCGGGCGGCGTCGGTCGCGTTCTCCCGGTCGGCCGGGCCGGCCGGGACCCGGGTCAGCCGGACCGTGCAGGGCAGGTCGCCGGATTCCCACGTGCCGGCCCAGTCCTGGCCGACGCCCGCGTCGCCCGAGGACGGGCCGAGGGCCGCCACCCCGGGCACCGACGGCGGCGGGTCGGCGGGCCCGGTCTGCGGGCGCTGGCCCGTCTGGGCGCGCGGTGGCGGCATCGGACCGGTCAGGCCGCTGCCGGCGACTGCAGCTGCTCGCCGGGGTGCAGCAGGTTCGGGTCGGAGCCGATCAGGGCCCGGTTGGCGTCCCACCACCGCGGCCACTCGGCCGCGATCTGGGCGTCGGTCGCACCCGGGCCGAGGTGGCGGGCGGCGATCGTCCACAGCGAGTCGCCGCGCTGGACGACCTGGGCGGCGCCGGACGCGGCTGGCGCCGACGGCGCGGGAGCCGCGGCGGGTGCCGGCGCCGACGTGGGCGTCGCGGTGGGCCCGGCGGTGGGCTCCGCCGTGGGCCCCGCGGTCGGCACGGAGCTGTACGGCGGGGCCAGGTTCGGCCAGCCGGTGCTCGTCGGGGCCGCGGCCTGGCCGCCGGCGGCGGGCTCGGCGGCCGGACCGCTGTCGACGACCGTCGGCGTCCACGGGGCCGGGCTTGTGGTCGGGGCGGCGGTGGGCTCGGCGACGGGCGCGTCGGTCGGGCTGGCGGGGGTCGTCGGCCGGACCGGGGTCGTCGGGCGGGTCGGCATGGTCGGCCGGGCCGGGCTGGTGGGCGCGGCGCTGGTGGTGGGGGAGTTCGGCGTCGAAGGCGTCCGGGACGCGTCCGGGGTCGGCGCGACGCTGGGGGCCGGCGCGTCGGTCCCTGCGGCGGCCGGGCTGGTCGCGGC
Source organism: Pseudofrankia inefficax (assembly GCF_000166135.1). NCBI lineage: Bacteria > Bacillati > Actinomycetota > Actinomycetes > Frankiales > Frankiaceae > Pseudofrankia > Pseudofrankia inefficax. Next base: position 5,612,377 of record NC_014666.1, on the reverse strand, counting down.
CGGCGAGGCGACCGGCGTCAGGACGAAGGCGGGGATGGTGATGCTGGTCGGGGCGTCGTCCGGCGTGCCCGCCGGCGCCGTGGCCGTCGGCGGGGGCGGGGTCGGCGAGACGTCGGCGGCCGAGGCCGGCCCAGCCGTGAGCAGGCCGGTGGCCGCCGCGACGCCGCCGGCCAGGGCGGCCACGAGGACGGGATGCTCGGGTCGCTTCGTCGTTCTCATCCTCGTCAGCCTCGCTTTGCGTCGTGGGTCATTACGCTGTGCCACCGTTCCGGGGTGGCGCCGGCCGCCAGGTCATCGATTCAGGCTGACTGAGACGGAGGGAGGAGATCGCCGGCCTTGACGACCAGCTCGATCCTGCTGCTGGCCTCGTACTTCGCCATCAGCTCGCTGATCCGTCGCTGGACGGTGCGTTCGGAGTAGCCGATCTGGGCGCCGATCCCCTTGTTGGTGGTGCCGGCGGCGATCAGCTGGATGATCTGGCTGTCCTTCTGGCGCTGGCGGAACTCGGCCGGGTCCGACGGGACGAGGTGCTCCCCGTCGGCGAACAGTGCGTCGATCTGCTGGGCGTAGAGGGCGACGGTCGGCGGGTGGGTGATCACGAGAGCGCCGCTGCTGAGGTCGTTGGGTAAGCGCTGGACCAGGATCGACTCGTCGTCCTTGAGGACGGCGCGGTACGGCACGTCAGGGTTGGACCGGACCCAGCCGAGCGGAGGGAGCCGCCCGGCCGCGCCGCGCCGCGCCGCCTCGATGCACTCGGGCGTCCAGACGCTGCTGAGCTGGACGCCGCGGCCGGCCGCGCGGATCATCGCCTCGATCACCGGGGTGTTCTGCCCGAAGCTCATCAGGCCGGCCAGCATGAAGCGCAGGCTGTGGGTGGCCTGCTCGATGAGCTCGACGATGCGGACGCTCACGTCGGCGTGGCTGATCATCTCGCTGCCGTCGCCGCCGACCAGCTTGCGGGTGCCCTGGCGGTGCATCGACGGCAGGTGGCTGCGCAGCAGGTCGGCGCGCTGCCGGGCCCGCGCGGCGGCGGCGGTCGCCTGCTCGGCCTGCTCCCGGGCATGCAGGGCATCCAGCCAGGCCGCGAGGTCCTGAGCGACCCACGTGCCGCCGACGCAGCGGACCTGGCCGCGCTCCATCTGGGCGCGCAGCTCGGCCTCCACCTCTTCGGAGGTGGTGCCCAGCAGCTCGGCGATGGCGTCGGCGGACGAGAACGGGTGCAGCGCCACCTGCTCCCAGATCGCGAGGCCGGTGGGGCTGAGGCCGAGGAACCCCAGGTCCAGGTCGCTCACTTGGTGCTCTTCTACGAGTCGTTGTGGTCTGGTCTGGTCTGGTCCTGACGACGGTCGGTGTTGCGTCGCACCGCGCTCCGGGGCAGGGGACGGTGGTGGCTGGCCCACGGCCAGCTGCTTGGTGTGCGCGGACGGTACCGCGATTGCGCCGGTCGGTGCTATCCCTATGGTCCGTAATTGGCGTGGTCAGGACAACCTGGCGTGATCGCGCCACGTATGGGTCACTGCGCCCCGTACTCGGCGTGTCGCGTGGCGCGCCCACTGCGTGGGAGCTGGTCGTTCCCGGGTTGGGTTTGTCGTGTTTGTCGCCGTCGGGCCCTTGGCTGTCGCGGCCGGGGCCTGGGATTGGCGCACGGCTCGGGGGCTGACGCCGGAGGTGGCCGCTTCCTGTCAAACGTTGCGTCATCGCGAAGGTGTCTAACTCTCCGTACTGTCTATCGACGGCAGCGGTGAACTGGGCGCCTTCCGCGGGCGTCCGGCGACCGGTGCTGGGGGTTCGCCGGGGCCGCCGCCGTGCGTCGTTCTGGCCGCCCGCCGTCGCTCCCGGGTGGCGGGGTCACGCCATGTCACGAAAAGTTGGCGGACTCTGGCCACATCCGCGACCTATGCGCACGTTTGGTGACCGGTTATGTTCGGCCACGCCGGGGCCGGCTTTCGGCACCCACGCGGTGGTCCCCCGTCCGTGTAGGCGCCAGCGGCCATAGCCCCACCGAGACCATTCCTGTTGCGGCTCGGGACTCCTTCGACCGTTCGCGGTCGGCTCCGGCATTGCCTGCCCGATTTGCGGCATTTGCGTGCCGGTGAGGGGAGTGGACATGGAGCGATGGCCGGTTCGGTACCGGCTCGCCGCCGCGTTGGTGGTGCCGCTTCTCACCGTCGTCGCGCTCAGCGCGTTCCTGATTGCCGCGCAGGTGCGCACCGCGCACGCGGCCTCCAGGACCAGGTCGGCGGCCGAGCTGACGATCCAGGTCAACAGGCTCATCCGGGCGCTGGGGCAGGAGCGGTACACGGCCTCGACGTGGGTGGCCTCGGCCTACCGCGTCGGCTCGGCCGACAACTCCGCGGCCCGCCCGCCCGTCGACAAGGCCTTCGCCCAGGTGCAGGCCGCCAGCTTCCCCGACGACCCGCGGCTGCGCCTCGCGCTGGCCACGGCGGAGAAGCAGATGGGCCAGCTGTCCGTGGTGCGCAAGAGCATCGACGCGAAGACGGCCGGCATCAGCGGGGTCGGTGACACCTACAACGGCATCGTCGCGGCCTGGCTCGGCGTGACCGCGGCCCAGGTCGGCGTCGGCACCAGCGACCAGGAGGTGGCCCGCACGGTCACCGCGCTGACCGCCATCTCGAACCTGACCGAGCAGGTCGCCCAGCAGCGCGGCTACGTCGCGCTGACGGTGTTCCTGCACGACCAGGTCGCCGACAACGTCGCCCGAATCCGGGCGGCGGTCGGGGGCGAGGCCGCCTGGCTGTCGCAGTTCAACGCCGCGGCCGACAGCGGGCAGCGCCAGTTCTACGACCAGCAGGTCGCGCCGGCCAGGACGCCCGCGGTCGCGATCCGGGACAAGGTGCTGACCGAGGCCCAGTCCGGCCAGGCGATCGACATCGATCCCGAGGTGTGGAAGGCCACGGTCACCACGGAGATCGACCGTCTCCGCACCGTCGAGGCGCAGATCACCACCGACCTGACCAACCGAAGCAGCTCGCTGGCCTCCGCGGCCACCGCGCGGGCCTGGCTGGTCGCGCTCGCCGCCGCCGCGATCATGGCCGTCGCGATCGGCGTGTCCGTGGTGATCGCCCAGCGGCTGGTCCGCCAGCTGCGGGCGCTGCGGGAGGGCGCGGTGGCTGTCGCGGAGGAGCGGCTGCCCGCCGTGACCGCCGCGATCCGGGCCCGCCGGCCACTGGCCGAGGACTTCGACGACAACTCCGACCTGGAGTCCGACGACGAGATCGGCGACGTCGCCCGGGCGCTGCACGACGTCTACACCGCCGCCGTGAACTCGGCGACGGAGGTCGCGGCCCAGCACTCGCTGTCCTCGTCGATGCGCAACCTGGCCCGCCGCAGCCAGGCCCTGATCCACCGCCAGCTCAAGCTGATCACCGACCTGGAGCGCGACCAGCAGGACCCGGACATGCTGGAGCGGCTGTTCCGCCTCGACCACCTCGCGACCCGCATGCGCCGCGAGGTCGAGGGCCAGATCGCGCTGTCCGGCGGCCGGCCGTCCCGGGTGTTCCGGTCGCCCGTCAAGGTGATCGACTCGATGCGGGCCGCGGTCGCCGAGGTCGAGTCCTACACCCGGGTCGAGGCGTCCACCACCGTGGACGACCGGCTCGTCGGCCCGGTCGTCGGCGACCTGATCCACCTGCTCGCCGAGCTGATCGAGAACGCCTGCCAGATGTCCCCGGAACGCACGCCGGTGCTCGTCACCAGCAGCAGGGTCGGCACCGGGGTCGCCGTCGAGGTGGAGGACCGCGGCGTCGGCATCGCCCCCGCGACGATGGCCGAGCTCAACCGCCGGCTGGCCGACCCGCCGCCGTTCAACTCCGAGTCCGAGGGCGACAAGCTCGGCCTGTGGGTCGTCGCGAACCTCGCGGCCCGCCACCAGATCACCGTGCAGCTGGCCCGCAACCCGTACGGCGGCGTGACCGCCATCGCGCTGCTGCCGTCGAACGTGCTCGCCGAGGCCGACCTCGTCGACACCCCGGACGTGCCGGACGACGAGCCGCTGAAGGCCGCGCTGGCCCGGATGAACGCGTTCGACCGGCTGGACATGGTCGGCGCCGGCTACGAGGAGCCGCCGTTGCCGCCGATGCCGATCCGCGGCCGGCCCGGCGAGGAGGTCTGGCCGAGCGGCGTGTACGAGGAGCCTCGACCGGCCGACCGTCTGGACGACCGACCGGTCGACCGGCGGCCCAGGCCGCTCGCCGACGCCGACGACGTGCCGGAGGCCGCGGTGGTCCGAGCCGCCTTCTTCGCCCCGCCGCCCGCGCGCAACGGCGCCCCCAACGGCGCTGCGAACGGCGCTCCCAACGGTGGGCCGCATGGCCCTGGGAACGGTGCCCCGGCCGGAGCGCCCGGCGGCCGGACGGACGGGCTGCCCGTCTTCGACATGGTCGCCGCCGACTGGACCCGCGGCCCGGTGCCGGTGGCGCCCCAGTCGCCGCCGACCGCTCCACTACCGGCTCCGCCGCCGGCCGCCCCGAGGGCGGTGCCCCGACCGGTGGCCGTGCCGCCACCGCCACCGCCGCCCCCAACCCGGTCGGTGCCACCCAGGCCTGTCCCCGCTGCGCACCTGCCCGTCCCCGTTCCGGACCTCCCGGCACCCCGCGCGGTCCGGCCGGTGCCGGGGGACCCGCCGCTGGGCCACCTGCCCCATCGGCGGCGAGGCGCGAACCTCTCCGAGGCGCTGCGCGGCGGCCGCCCGGTACCCGCGCCCGGCGGCCCGGCCCGCAACGAGCCCGACCCGGACAAGGCCCGACGGCTGGTGACCTCGTTCCGCGCCGGTTTCCAGCAGGGGCAGGGACTGCCCGCGGCCCGCGATGACGAAAGGACTGGCGATGCCACCCACCGGTAACCTCGACTTCCTGCTGAACGACCTGGAGCGGCGGATCGCCGACGTCCACTGGGCGGTCGCGCTGTCGGCCGACGGCCTGCAGCTCGCCCGTTCGGCGGCACTCAGCCGGGAGGGCGGCGACCAGATCGCCGCCGTCGCCTCCGGCTTCCGCTCGCTGGCGCTCGGCGCGTCCCGGTACATGGACGGCGGCGACGTCCGCCAGACGATCGTCGAGATGGACAGTGGCTACCTGTTCGTCTCCGCGATCGGCGACGGCGCGTGCCTGGCCGTCTCCGCCGCCGGGACCGCCGACCCGGGGCTGATCGCCTTCGAGATGGCGCGGCTGGTGACCAGGGCTGGTCAGGCGCTGACTCCACCGATCCGCGCGACCGCGTAGGAGCCTGCGGTGTCCCGGGGCGACGACGAGCTGCCCGAGGAGGAAGCCGGTCCGGTCGTGCGCCCGTACGCCGTGACCGGCGGGCGGACCCGTCCCACCTCGACGCTGGAGATGGTCGCCCTGGTGGCCACCACCAGCCGGGGCCTGGGTGCCGCGCGCAGCCCGTCCATGCCTCCCGAGCAGCGCGAGATCGCTTTCCTTTGCCGCCACCTCCAGTCGGTGGCGGAGATCTCGGCCCATCTCGATCTGCCCCTGGGCGTCGCGCAGGTGCTGGTCGCAGACATGGCCTCCGCCGGCTTCGTCGCGGTGCATCGGCCCGAGCGCCCCGACTGGCGGCCCGACTCCGAACTGCTCCGAAAGGTCCTCGATGGCCTACAGCGGCTCTAGACCAGATACCGAGCCCACCACCATCCCCCTGAAGATCATCGTCGCCGGCGGGTTCGGCGTCGGGAAGACGACGTTCGTCGGGTCCATCAGCGAGATTCCCCCGCTGCGGACCGAGGCGCACATGACGGCGGCCTCGGTCGGCGTCGATGACACCTCCAGAGTCGCCGGCAAGACGACGACGACCGTGGCGATGGACTTCGGCCGGATCACGCTGCCCGAGCAGGACGTCGTGCTCTACCTGTTCGGCACGCCCGGCCAGGACCGTTTCTGGTTCATGTGGGACGAGCTGACCCTCGGTGCCGTCGGCGCGGTCGTGCTCGCCGACACCCGGCGGCTGGAGGACAGCTTCGCGGCGATCGACTTTTTCGAGGACCGCAAGCTGCCCTTCGTCGTGGCGGTCAACCAGTTCGAGGGCGCGACCGTCCACCCGCTGGGCGACGTCCGCGGCGCGCTCGACATCGACCACCCGGTGCTGACCTGCGACGCGCGCAACCAGCCGTCGACCCGGTCCGCGCTCGTCGCCCTGGTGCGCCACGCCCTGGAGGCGACGCTCGCCGAGGAGGCGCGCGCCGCCGGCAGCCCACTTCCAACGAGGAGCTGACCCATGCCGTCCGCGCTGTCCCGCCGCGCCCTGATCACCGGTGCCGCGGCCAGTTCCGCCGCGGTGGCCACCACGGCGGCGGCTGGCGCGGACGGGCCCGACCACACGCCGGCGCCGGCCTCCGGGGCCCGGGCGAATCTGGTGGTGCTGGCGCGTGACGCGGCCCTGACCCCGCCGCGGCGTCACCAGACCAGTCGCCAGAACAGGCGCCAGACCAGTCGCCAGAACACTGCCGCGCGGCTCACGGCGGAAGGGTGCTGACCGTGGCCGCCACCTGGCTGGAGACGGTCGAGGCCGAGCTGTACGTGGACCGGGTGCACCTGATCCGGGCCGGCCTGCCGCCCGGCACGGTCCTGCCCGCCGTGACGGTCCGGATGCCGCCCTACACCGCCGGCGGCCTCGCCCACCTGGTCGACGACTGGAACACCATCTTCGCGATCATGAGCGGGTGCGCGTCGCCGTGGCTGGCCATGGCCCAGGCGTTGCTGCGCGCTGGGCGGGAGGCGTTGCCGCTGGCCCGGGACGTGCCCGAGCTGGTCGACCTCGCGCTCCCGCTGCCCGACGGCGGCGACGACGAGCCGGGCCTGGAGTTCGAGGTGGCGGTGGACCGGCGCCAGCTCATCCAGGCCGAGTACCCGGCCGGCACCCTGCTGCCCGCCGTCGTCGTCCGGATGCCGCCCTACGTCGCGGCCATGCTCGCCCACATCGTCGACCAGTGGGCCGCGATCGGGGGCATGCTCGGCGCGCCCGGCGCGGAGTGGGTGCCGGCGGCGCAGGCGCTGCTGACCGCGGCCCGGGTGGCCGCGCCCGCCGGGGCCGCGTCCGGCGAGCTGGGCGACCTCGTCCACCACCCGCTGGCCGGCGAGCGCCCTGGCGGCATCGTGGCGGGGGGCGGCATGGTGACGGGAGGCGGCGGCGATGCGTGACCTGCGCGTCGACCCGCTCGTCGCGAGCCTGCTGCCGGCCGACCTGCTCGACGAGCTGCGCTGCGGCCCGCACCCGGGCCGGTACCGGTGCCAGCTCTGCCTGGAGGAGGGCGACCTGGCCGGCGGTGACCCGACGTCGCTGGTCCTGCGGCGCTACCCGCAACGCCGGGTACGCCGGGTGCAGCTGATGCACGCCGGCTGCGGCCCGTCGGCGGTGACGGTGGCGCCCCCGATCCTGACCGAGGAGGAGCTCGCCGGCGGGCGGACCGTCGTCTACGCGCACCTCGTCGACGGCGGGCTCGCCGCGCTGGCGGGCTGCCGGCCCGAGCCACTCCTGGTCGTCGATGACGACGACGACCTGATCATGACCGACCCGGCCGTGCACCGCGACCCGGCGGCCCTGCTGCCCGGGGAGCTGGTCGACCCGGTGCTCTCGCACGCGCTCGCGACCGGCCTGGCCCTGCACACCTCGCTGCGTGACCAGCCGCCGCTCGTCGCCGGCTGGTCGGTGCGGATCGGCCCCCGTCTCCTGGACCTGGTCCATCCGCGCGGCGGCGGGGTCGGGATCGAGCGGCTCCCGCACACCATTCCCACCGAGTGGCGCGCCGCGGTGCGCGCCCGCGGCAACCGAGTGACCCTGCTCATCGGCCGGATGGGCCTGTCCACGGCCGTCCGGGTCCCCTACCCGTCTCCCGCCAGCCCGCGCGCGCGGGCGGCCACACCCGGGTCGTCGGCCGCGGCCGCCGCGTTCGCGGTCGCGAAGGCAGCGGGCCTGGGCCGGGTCGCGGCGGGGTGCGTCGGCGTCGAATGGACCCGGCCCGTCTGACCAGAGGCCGTCCCGCCCCGCTGTTCCTCGTCGGCGGGCTGGAAGGGCCTCCACACCCGGGCCTGCCGCTGGCGGGCGCCCTCGGCCCCGAGGTGCCGTGCCGAGGCCTGGACCTGCCCGGCCGCGGCGGCGAGCGCCGCCCGCTCGACGACGTCCTGGCGATGGCCGTACACCAGTTGCCGCACGTGCTGGCCGCGCAGCCGTTCGGGCCCTACCAGTTCGCCGGCTACGGCTCGGGCGGCCTGGTCGCCTACGAGCTGGCCCGGCTGCTGCGTGGCCTCGGCCAGCCGGTCGGCCCGGTGATCCTGCTCGACACGGTGCTGCCGCTGGCCGGCCATCCGCCGCTGTCGGCCGACTCGGTGCTCGCGGTCCGCGAGCTGGCCCGGATGCGGCACCTGGCCTGCGGCTGGCAGGGCGCCTGCCGCTGCGGGGTCGACCACGGCGCGCCGCTGGCCGCCCAGGGCGCCCGGATCGCCCGCGCCCTGGGAGCCGTCGACCCGAACCGCTACGAGGAGCACATCCTCGACGCGATCGACGTCTACACCTCGGCGCTGCGCGCCTTCGCGGCCTACCAGCCGGGGCCGTCGGACCTGCGCGTCGTCCTGATCCGGTCGGCCGACTGGTCCAACGTCTGGGGGCTGCCGTCCCAGATCGCCCGGCACACGTCGCCCTGCCTCGGCTGGGAGCGCGTCCCGGTGGCCGGGCTGCGCCTGCACGTCGTGGCCACCGACCGGCCGGGTCTGTTCACCGGCGCCGCGCTGCACGACGTCGCCGGGATCGTCGCCCACTACCTGACCGGTCGGCCCGCCGGGCCGGACCGGCCCGCCACGCCACTGCCGGAGGCGTCGGCGGTCCTGCGGTGGCCACCGACGGTCACCGCGGCCCCGCCGCCGGTCCGGTCCGCCCTGCCGGCGGCCGTGGGCCGGAGCGGGCGGGCGGCCTGGCCTGACGATCTCCAGGTCAGCGTGTCGTAGCCCGGGTGACCCTGCCGACCCCGTTGCGCGCGACCTGGCATGATCGCCGACATTGCCACAGGAGCGCGGCGCCAGGACCAGGGCGCAGGGGGAGATGACGTGATGACCGATCTGACGACCGAGGCCGCGGCGAACGCCGGTGTCCGGACCGTCCCGGCCGACCAGCGGGCCGAGGTGGTCGCGGCGCGTTACCCGGCGCATGACGGCGCCGCTCGTCTGTACGGAGACTCGATCAGTCAGGACGCCGACGTGTTATACCGCCGGCTGCGCGCCGAGTACGGCGCGGTCGCGCCCGTCCTGCTGGAGGGCGACATCCCGGCCTGGCTGGTCCTGGGCTACCGGGAGGCGCACTTCGTGGCCGGCCGTAGCGACCTCTACGACCGCGACTCGGCGCGCTGGAACGCCTGGGACCTCGTCCCCCCGGACTGGCCGATGCGGACGGCCGTCGGGAAGGGCGACTCGATCACGTGGGTGACCGGCGCCGAGCACACCCGCCGCTCCGACGCCATCCACGACGTGCTCGCCGCCGTCGACCTGTTCGAGATCCGCGACCGGTGCGAACGGGTCGCCGACGAGCTCATCGACACGTTCGCCGACCGTGGCCAGGCCGAGCTCATGTACATGTACGCGCACCTGATCCCGGTCCAGGTGATGGCGAACACCTTCGGCATCCCGGCCGAGGAGACCGCAGGGCTGGTCCGCGACCTGGTGACGCTGTTCGACCACGGGGCGGGCGCACTGGCCGCCTACGGCCGGCTCATGGGGCTGATGACCCGGCTCATCGAGCAGCGGCGTCAGGGGGAAGGCTTCGACACGATCTCCCGGCTGCTGCGCCACCGGGCCGCCTACACCGACGACGAGGCGCTCCAGGATCTCTTCGCGGTCATCGCCTCCGCGCAGCAGCCGGTGGCGTACTGGATCGGGAACACCCTGCGGCTGCTGCTGGCGGACACCCGGTTCGCGACGTCGCTGGCCGGCGGGCGCCGCAGCGTCGGGCAGGCGATGTCCGAGGTCCTCTGGGAGGACCCGCCGGTCGCCAACTTCACCGGCCGCTGGGCGGTGCGCACGGGCCAGCTCGGCAGCCAGCGCATCCAGGCCGGCGACATGCTGGTGCTCAGCGTCGCCGCGGCGAACAACGACCCGGAGGTCCGCCCCGACAGCGCCGCCGGCCCCGGCGGCAACCAGGCGTACCTGACCTTCGGCCACGGCGAGCACCGCTGCCCGTTCCCCGCGCAGGAGCTCGCCGAGGTGGTCGCGCAGACCGCCGTCGAGGTGCTCCTCGACCGGCTGCCGGACCTGACCCTCGCCGTGCCCGCCGAGGACCTCGTCTGGAACCCGGCGATCTGGGTCCGCGGCCTGGCCACGCTGCCCGTCACGTTCACCCCCGCCTAGCCCGGCGGGCGCCGCCGCGTCCCCCGGCGGCGGCGCCGGTCAGACCGCCGCGGGCTCGATCAGGGTCCAGCCCGCGTGCTTCCCCGTGCGCCCGTCGCCCGAGGAGCGGCCGGTGAGCCGGCGCGTCATCCACGGACGGACGTGCCGCCAGTAGTACCGCGCCTCCGCGAGCGGACCGGGCGACGGTGGCTCCACGGCGAGCGGTGCCGGCCCGGGTGCCTCGGCGCCGAGGGCGGCCAGCACGAGGCCCGCGACCCGTTGGTGGCCGAACGGGTTGAGATGGAGCCGGTCCTCCGACCAGTACTTCGGCGCGCGGATCTCCGTGTCCCCGAAGGCGTTGACGAACAGCACGCGGCGCTCCTGGGCGAGCCTGGCGGTCGCGTCGGTCAGCTCGGCGGCCCGGCGGTGCAGCACGCGGCCGAACGGGAGCCGGTCGGACGGGTCCGCGCCGGCCAGCAGGACCGGGGTGACCCCGGCCCGCTGGCACCGGTCGACCGCGTCCAGGAGCAGGGAGATGAGCCGGACGAGGTCGGCTCCGGGGCGCATCATGTCGTTCCCGCCGCCGTTGATGGTCACGACCGTCGGAAGCGGGTCGAGGGCCAGGGCGGCGTTGAGCTGTTCGGTCACGATCGCTTCGAGCAGCCGGCCGCGGATCGCGAGGTTGACATACCAGGTTTCCGCCGGGTGGTGGGTGGCCAGCCCGGCCGCGACGAGGTCGGCCCAGCCCCGGGGGCTTCCGTCGGCCCGTTCGTCGCCGACGCCTTCGGTGAAGCTGTCCCCAAGCGCGGCGAAGCGCACTGCTGCCTCCTCTGCCGGTGGCCTGTCCGGTGGCCGTCCGCTGTCCGGTGGCCGGCCAGTGCTGCCGGTGCCGCTGGCCGCGACCTCCAGGCTTTCGCGATCTCCGCGGACGGAGCATCGCATTGCCACGGTATGTCCGCGGTGGCCCGCCGGTCGCTACGTGAGCGGCGCGCCGCACCAGAAGCCGTTCTTGTCGAGAGCCGCCGGCGGCGGTACCGAGGTGAAGGCGCGGCCTGCGTGGTCGACCTTCACGAAGTTGAAGCAGTTGTCCGGCTCCAGCGGCTTGCTGAGGTCCACCGGGGCGACCAGACCGGCACCGGTGAAATTCGTCACCTTTCGCAGATTCTGGATGAATGCTTCCCGGGTTGGACACGTTCCCGCCAGGCGAAGGCCCTGGATCATCTCGTCGGCGGCGACGTAGCCGGCGAGCGCCAGGTCGTCTCTCGGGTCGGCGAGCTCCGGCGCGTAGGTGCTCATCGCCCGGTCATAGGCGAGCATCGCCGGCGAGTCGACCGCGGAGTAGCCGGAAATGATCGAGATCCCCGCCATGTCGCCGCCGCGCTGGGTGAGCAGGCCGGGGTCGTAGCCGGTGGCGCTCAGCGCGGCGGCGAGCGTGATTCCGAGTGCCTTCGCCTGCGTGTAGATGTCGATGAAGGTGCTGGCCTGGGTCGCGGCCACGAGGGTGTTCGCGCCCGCGTCAGCCAGCTCGTGCGCGACGTGCGACGGGCTCGTCAGCCCGTCGGTGAAGGGGACCTCGCCGACGACCTGGATCCCCCGGCTGCGCAGGCTGGGGGTGAACTGGGCCGCGAGGTTCTGCGACGTCGCGGTACTCGAGTCGATGACGACCAGCGCTTTCGTGCCACCCTGCGCCTTCACGTAGTCGCCGATGGTCGAGGCGCTGCCCGGGTTGAACACGTTGCCGAAGTGGAACAGGTTCGGGTGGGTGCTCCAGCTGGCGCTGGTGGCCGTCCCGGTCACCGGGATGCCCTGGGCCTGCAGCCACGGGGCCGAGCCGTCCACGACGATCGACTGCGCGACCAGGCCGAAGACGCCCTCGGTGTCGACGAGGTCGTGGGCCTCCGCGGTGAACTTCCCGGAATCCGACTCGTCGTCGCCCCAGACGACGTCGATCCTGCGGCCGCCGACGCCGCCGCTGGCGTTCTGCTGGTCGATGCGGGCCTGGACCGCGCTGCGCGTCCCCTTGAAGGTGGCCGCGACGGCGGTCGGTCCCGTGTCGGGGTAGATGAGGCCGATCTTGACGGAGCCCGCCGTCACGCCCGGCGTCCGCGTCGGGCAGGACCCGGCGCCGTCGGCGCTCCTGGTCGACGACGCGCCACAGCCGGCGAGAAGAATGGACGACCCCAGCACCACGGCGGCGGTGACGACTGTGTTTGTCCGCGCGGGCAGTCGGCGTAGGTTCATGACGCGCTGTCTCCTGTCGGGTGGGGCAGCACCGGGCCGTAACAAATTCTTTACGTAGCGTCGTAATGAACGCTATCGTGCGGGTCCCGCCGGGTTTCTGTAGGGGTGGCCCAGTAGGGGTGGCCAGTTCTTGCCACGCGCGTGGTCGGTGGGCTGAAGAGTGCTTGATTGATTCTTTCTGATTAAATGGACGATTCTTATCGCCGGCCTGCGCGCTCGCCGCCGGCCGCCGGCCGACAGCGCCGCTCGTTGATCGCCGGCACCCGTTGATCGCTGCCTGACCGCTGGACCCGGGGCCGCTGGCCAACCCGGGATGGCTTCACTTGACACCTGATATATCAATTTGCCAGGCTGATCCGGTGACGAGTGCGGCAGACGCCCCCGAGGCGGGCATGACGGACCAGACGCCCCGGCTCTTCCGGGAGGCCATGGCCCTGTTCCCCAGCGGCGTGACGATCGTGACGACGGCGGACGGCGACGGCCGGTGGTGGGGGTTCACGGCCAGCTCGTTCTGCTCGGTCTCCATGGACCCACCGCTCGTGCTCGTCTGCCTCGCGGCGACGGCGGAGTGCCATCCGGTGTTCGAGACGGCCGAGCGGTTCATCGTGCACGTCGTGCCACCGGAGCACGCGGGCCTCGCCGTCCGGTTCGCGACCAGGGGAGCGGACAAGTTCGCGGACGCCGGCTTCCAGTCCGACGAGCACGGGCTGCCGGTCCTCGACCGGGCCTGCGTGACGCTCAGCTGCGTCACCCACGCGGTGCAGCCGGCGGGGGACCACTCGATCCTGCTCGGCCGGGTGGGCCGGGTCTCGGTGAACGACGACCCGCCGGCCCTCTACTTCCGGCGCCGGTTCCACCTGATCGGTGACGTGGCCTGAGCGGGCCGAGCCGGGTGAGGTCGGCTCGACTCTGATATACGCTGATCGCCGTGTCAACGCCCAGTCACTCACATCCGCTTGACAGCGGACCCGCCCGGATGGCGGCGGGCCCGAGCCTGGCCGTGACCTCCGCGCCGGCGGGTGACGGCCAGGCCGGCGACGAGGCGGCCGGCGGCCCGCGCCGGCTGCGGCTGGGCGCGACCGCGCGGGACCGGGTGGCCGATGTGCTCCGTGACGAGATCATGAGCGGCCGGTTCCGGCCGGGCACGCGGATCGACCTGGACGAGACCGCCGCCTGGCTGGGCACCAGCCGGACCCCGGTCCGCGAGGCCTGCCTGACCTTGCAGTTCGAGGGACTGGTCCACGTCGCGCCCCGCAGCGGGGTCACCGTCGTCGGCCTGAGTCAGCGCGACGTGGAGGACAACTTCGCCCTGATCGCCCTGCTCTCGGGCGCCGCGGCCGCCTGGGCGGCGGAACGGATCTCCGGGCCGGACCTGGCCGAGGTGCGCCGGCTCGCGGCCGACGTCCGCACGGCGGTCGAGGCCGGCGGCGACCTGAAGACGGCGAACTTCCTGTTCCACCGGGCGATCAACCGCGCGAGCCACTCGGTGCGGCTGATCGCGCTGATCCGCCAGACCGGGCGGATCATCCCCTGGTCGTTCTTCGACATGGTTCCCGAGCAGGTGGGCTGCGCCCTGCGGGAGCACGACGACATCGTCGACGCGCTCGCCGCCGGCAACGCGGCCCGGGCCCGCCGGGTGTCCGAGGAGCACGTGGTCAGCGCCGGTCAGCTGCTGGTCTCCCGGCTGTTCGGCGCCGAGCCGGTGGCCGGCGCCGGCCCCGCCTCGGGGACCGGCGCCGGCGCGGTCAGATGACCTGACGCTCCCGCAGCCCGGCCAGGTCGGCCGCGGACAGGTCCAGCAGCTCGCCGAGCACGTCGTCGGTGTGCTCGCCGAGCCGGGGGCCCAGGCTGTCGACGACGCCCACGTGGTCGGAGAACCGCGACACCGGCCCCTGCACGAGCATCGAGCCGAGCTCCGCGTCCTCGACCCGCCGGAAGACCTCCCGAGCGACCGTCTGCTCGTCCTCGAGCAGCCCCACGACGTCGTAGACCGGCGCCGCGGCGATCTCGGCCCGTTCGAAGACCGCCATCGCCGCGTCGAGGGTCTGGCCGGCGACCCACTCGGCCACCACCTCGTCGACCTCACGGGCCCGCGTCAGCCGGCGCACCGGATCCGCGAAGTCGGGGTCCGCGGCGAGGTCCGACCGCCCGATGGCGTGGAAGATCCGCAGCGCGACCGTCGGCGCGCTGCCCGACATGGCCAGCCACCGGTCGTCCTTGGTGCGGTAGGTGTTGCGCGGCGCCGAGATGTCCCAGCGGTTGCCGGACCGGCGCTGGACGGTGCCGAGCTGGTCGTACGCGAGCACCGACTGCTCCAGCAGCCGGGCCAGCGGGTCGATCAGGTTCACGTCGATCAGCTGGCCGTCCGCGCCGTGGACGTCGCGGTGGTAGAGCGCCGTCAGCACCGCGTAGGCGGCGTTCAGCGACGCGACCCCGTCGGCGAGCATGAACGGGGGCAGGGTCGGCGGCCCGTCGGCCTCGCCGGTGACGTGGGCGAAGCCGCTCATCGCCTCCCCGAGGGTGCCGAAGCCCGGCCGGTCCGCCTTCGGCCCGGTCAGCCCGAAGCCGGTCACGTGCAGCATCACGATCCGGGGGTTGACCTCGCGCAGCCGGGCGTAGTCCAGCCCCCAGCGGGTCAGGGTCCGCGGGCGGGTGTTGGCGACGACGACGTCGCAGGTCGCCGCGAGCCGGCGGACCAGCTCCTGCCCCTCGGGCAGCCGCAGGTCGACGGTCACCGAGCGCTTGTTGCGGCTGACGCTCTTCCACATCAGCCCGACGCCGTCCTTGCGCGCGCCCCAGCCGCGGATCGGGTCGCCGCCGCGCGGCTGCTCGATCTTGATGACGTCGGCGCCGAACTCGCCGAGGTAGGTCGCCACCAGCGGCGCCGCGGCGAGCGACGCCATGTCCAGGACCCGGATGCCGCCGAGCATGGCGCCCGGCCGCCCCCCAGCCGGCCGTGGCCCGGCCGGCTGGGACTCCGTCGGGTCAGGCATCGGCGGCTTCGCCTGCCGTCGGCGCGAAGCTGCTCGCGGGGCGGGCCAGCCCCAGGTTCTCGCGCAGCGTCGAGCCGGCGTACTCGGTGCGCAGCAGCCCGCGCTTGCGCAGCTCGGGCACCACGAGCCGGACGAAGTCCTCGAACGCGCCGGGGAAGTGGGTCGCGGCGAGCACGAAGCCGTCACAGGAGTAGGTCTCGAACCAGTCCTGCATCTGGTCGGCGATCTGCTCGCCGGTGCCGACGAACCGCGGGCCCTGCAGCAGGGTGGCCCGGTGGTTGGCCAGCGTCCGCAGGGTCACCTTGCCACCGCCCAGGTGGCGCTTCACGCCCTGGACGAGCCCGCGGATGCCGGAGATCGAGTTGATCAGCTCGTCGGTGACCTCGTCGTCGAGCGAGTAGCCGGAGAAGTCGTGGTTGGTGAGCTCGGAGAGCAGCGTCAGCGACGCCAGCGGGTGCACGAGCTCGTTGAGCAGGATGTTCTCCTTCTCGCGGGCGATCGTCTCGGTCTCACCCACCACGGCGTACACCATCGGCAGCAGCCGCACGGCCTTGGGGTCGCGCCCCGCGGCGACGATGAGCTCTTTCTGGCCCTTGTAGTGCTCCTGCGCGACGGCCTGGCTCGGGTCGGCGGTGAAGATCAGGTCGGCCCACTTGGCGGCGAACTGCTGCCCACGGCCCGACTGCCCGGCCTGGATGATCGGCGGGCGCCCCTGCGGCGAGCGGGGGACCGTCAGCGGTCCGCGGACGTTGAAGTACTTGCCCTGGTAGTCGATCTCGTGGACCTTGGCCGGGTCGGCGAACTCGCCCGACTTCTGGTCGAACAGGATCGCGTCGTCCTCCCAGGAGTCCCACAGCTGGGTGACGACCTCGATGAACTCCTCGGCGCGGTCGTAGCGCTCGTCGTGGGCGAGGTGCTGCTCGACCCCGAAGTTCCGCGCCTCGGCGTCGTTGACCGACGTGACGACGTTCCAGGCCGCCCGGCCGCCGCTGAGGTGGTCGAGGGTGGCGAACGTCCGCGCGACGTGGAACGGCGGGTAGTAGGTCGTCGAGTAGGTGGCACCCAGGCCCAGGTGGGTCGTCGCCGCCGCGGCAGCGCCCAGGACGGCGGTCAGGTCGAGCTTGACCGGCCGGGCGCCGTACCGGACCGCCTCGGCGGGGGAGCCGCCGTAGATCGCCGGCATCGCCAGGCGGTCGTCGAAGAACATCAGGTCGAACGTGCCCTCCTCGAGCACGCGCGCGATCCGCTGGTAGTAGCGCAGGTCGAGGAAGTCGGGCGCGGAGCTCGGGTACCGCCAGGAGCCCGAGTACACCGACACGTTCGACGCCTGCATGAAAGCGACCAGGGTGATCTGGTCGTCGCGCCCAGCGGACACGTTCGCCCCTCTCCGGATTGATATATCAGAGACCAGGTCACAGTAGACGTCCTCGGGCCTGGTCGGGTCAACTTGAGGGGCGGCTCACGACCCGGCGAGCTCCGGGCCCGGCCGCTCCGGCCTTCCGCTCAGCGGAACCGAACGACGGGCGATCCGGCTCGCCGCTCCTAGGCTCACGCCCCGTGAGCAGCACCCCCGAGCCCGCCGCACCGGCCGAGCTACCACCCCCGCCGCCGCTGCTGCCGATGGCGCAGGTGCGCTGCGACGTCGGCGCGGTCGTCTCACTCGGCCAGGCCGCCTACGGCGAGCGCCGGTTCGTCCCGCTCGCCGGCGGCACCGTGCGCGGCCCGGAGCTCAACGGGACCCTGGTCGAGGGCGGCGTCGACTGGCAGGTGGCCCGGGCCGACGGCGTCCTGGACATCGCCGCGCACTACGTCATCCGCGCCGACGACGGGGCGCTGATCGAAGTCCGCAGCGACGGCCTGCGTCACGGCCCGCCCGAGGTGATGGCGCGGCTGGCCCGCGGCGAACCCATCGAGCCGGACGCGTATGTCTTTCGCACCATCGTGCGCTTCACCACCGGCGCGCCGGCCTGGCTGCACCTCAACCGGACGGTCGCGATTGGCGTCGGCCGGCGCGAGCCCCGGCGGGTGGTGCTGAGCCTCTACCGCGTGACGTGACCGAACCCGAGGTTCGTAGGGCAGAAGTTCGTGCGGCAGCGGCAGCGGCACCGGTGCCGGTGCCGGTGCCGGGCCGGCGGCGTCCTTGGGGGGGAGGTGAGGACGCCGCCGGGCCGGGGCGACGGCGTCCCCGGGGGGGAGGGAAGGACGCCGCCGACGCGGGCGACGGCCGGGTGGCCGCCGCCTGACCGCTCAGCCGGTGAAGCGGTGCTTCGAGCACATCGTGGGGGGACGTCCTCGATGTGGGCTCGTCGTCGACGCTAACCGGCCGGTAGGCCGCCACCGCCCGGCCTGAGGGAGCCGAGAAGGTCTCTTAGGGCTGGCTTAGGGAACCGCCCGAGCCACCGCGTGTCCGGCGCGCCGGGACGACGGCGTGGCGGCGCGCCTGCCGGCGTGACTGCCGCCGGGGGCGTACCGCCGTCTGGCCGGCTCCCGTGCGCAGCCGCAGCCGGATGTCCGCGCCGCCCAGCCGGGAGCGCCCGATCGTCAGCTCACCGCCGGTCGACGTGGCGACCCGCCGGGCGATGTCCAGGCCGAGCCCGGTCGAGCCCGCGCCGCCCGCGCCGGCGCCCCGCCGCATGGCCTCGGCCGGGTCCGCGATCCCGGGCCCCGCGTCCGCGACCCTGATCGTCGCGGCGCCCGCCGTGACCCGCAGCGCGACCGCGAACGCCACCCCCTCGCCGGTGTGGTGAAAGATGTTGCCCAGCAGCGCGTCGAGGGCGGCGGCGAGCTCCGCCCTGGCGACGGGCACCTGCGCGCTGTCGCCGGCCCCGGCCAGCCGCCAGGGGCGGCCCTGGTCCTCGGCGAGCACCGACCAGAAGTCGACCCGGTCGCGCACCACCTCCGCCGCGTCGCAGCCGACCGCGACCGGCCCGCTGGCGCCGCGGTCGCGGGCCGCGCGGATGATCTGGTCGACCTCGTGCTCCAGCCGGTCGACGGCCAGCTGGACCTGGTCGGCCGCCTCGGCCCCGCCGAGCGCCGCGGTGTTGAGCCGCAGCACGGTCAGCGGCGTCCGGAGCCGATGGGACAGGTCGGCCGCCAGCTCCCGCTCGGCGGCGACGAGCTGGCGCACCCGGTCGGCCATGGCGTTGAACGCGACGGCCGCGTCCCGCACCTCCGGCGGAGCCCCGCCCCGCGACGCGGGCACGCGGGCGTTCAGGTCGCCCGCGCCGAGCCGGCGCGCCGTGAAGGCGAGCGCCCGGGTGGCCCGCACCATCCGGTTGCCCAGGCGGTCGGCGACCACCACCGAGATCGCTACGAGCGTCGCCGCCAGGCCGCCGAGCACCAGCCAGGCCGCGCGCACCCCCTGCCTCATGGCCGACACGGGCACGAACACCTCGACCACCGCGATGCGCGCGCCGCTCACCGCCACCGGGCCGAGCAGCACCGAGCCGCCCGGCACGGTGACCACCGACTCCTGGCCGCTCATCGTCACGACGGCCAGCTGGTCCGGCCCGACGTGCGACGGGCCGATCGTGGTCAGCGTGCCGTCCGAGTCCGGCACGTGCACCGCGGCCAGGCCGTCGGCGCCTCCCTGGCTCGCGGCGAGCGCCCGTTCCAGGGCGGACCGGTCGGTGGTGATCGCCACGGCCGGGCCGAGCTCGGCGGCCGTTCGCTCCGCCTGGGCGAGAGCCCGGTCGTGGGCCGTCTGGGCCACGATCAGCGCGAGCGGGACCAGGAAGGCCAGCGCCACCATCGACGTCACCGCGATCGCGAGGCGGATCAGCTCGCCCCTCATGACTCGGGCGCCTCGAGCTTGACGCCGACCCCGCGCACCGTGTGCAGGTAACGCGGGCGCGCGGCGGTCTCGCCCAGCTTGCGCCGCAGCCACGACAGGTGGACGTCGATGGTCTGGTCACCGCCGTAGGCCTGGTGCCACACCGCGGTCAGCAGCTCGCCCCGCCCGACCACCAGGCCCGGCCGGGCGGCGAGGTAGGCCAGCAGGTCGAACTCGCGCCGGGTGAGGTCGAGCCGCGCGCCGGCCAACGTCGCGGCCCGGCGGGGTATGTCGACGGCCAGCTCGCCCACCCGCAGCGGGGGACTCACCGCCGCCTCACCCAGGTCGCCGGCGTGCTGCCCGGGCCGCGCCCGGCGCAGCACGGCGGCGACCCGGGCGTTGAGGTGCTGCGGCGTGAACGGCTTGACCAGATAGTCGTCGGCGCCGCTGTTGAGCAGCCGCACGATCGTGGCGTCGTCGTCGCGGGCCGTCGCGACCACGACCGGCACGTCCGTCACGCCGCGCAGCATGCGCAGCGCGACCGCGCCGTCGAGATCGGGCAGCCCGAGGTCGAGCAGCACCAGGTCGCACCCGACCTGGGTGACCTCACGCACCGCGTCCAGCGCGGCGCCCGCGCTGCGCACCGCGTGCCCGGCGGCGGTCAGGTGACGCACGAGCGCCGCCCGCACCGCCGGATCATCCTCGACCACGAGCACTGTCGCCATAGCGCGGACGGTAGCGCTCACTGCCCCGAATGTCCGCCATGTACCATGCCCGCGTGGCCAGGTCGCTGCGTCGCGTAGCTCTGTGGATGCTGGCGACCGGGCTGGCCGTCCTGGTCTCGTGGTTCAGCGTCCAACACGCGCTCCCGCCGGACGCGGACGTGCCCCGGGCCGTCCCCGTCGACCGGGTGGAGTCCCCGTCCCCGGCCGAGCCACCGGTCCCGTCGGCGGTGCCGTCCCCGACCAGCCCCGCCGTGTCGGCCTCGTCCGGTACCGCCACCATGCCGGCCGAACCCACGGTGGACCCGACCTCGGCCAGCTCGGCGGCGACCACGACCGCGGCGCCCAGTCAGCGGCCGCGCCACGATCCCACTCGGCGCCGGCCGGTCGCGTCGGGCGGCGGTTAGCCGAGCGACTCGTAGACGGCCGTGATGATCTCGAGGCCGCGGGTGTCCGCGTCGCGCATCCGGTTCATCGCGTAGGCGACGGCCATCCGGCGATCCGGGTCGAACAGGGCGAGGGAGCCGCCCCAGCCGCCCCACGAACAGGTCGAGCCCTCCAGGCGGAACCCCATGCCGTAGCGAGCCCTGGGGCCGCCCAGGACGCGGTCCACGCCGTGGAACTGCTGCTCCCAGGCGCGTGCGCAGCCAGCCGCGGACAGCAGCCGCTTTCCCTGGCTGACGCCGCCGCAGGCGAGCGCCGACAGCGCGGCCGCGACCGCCCGGGCGTTCCCGTGGCCGTTCGCGGCGGGAATCTCGGCGCGGCGCCAGGCCGGTGTGTTCGCGTCCAGGGCGTGGAACCTCGGGCCGCCGCTCTCGTCCTCGGTCTCAGCCTCGTCCGGCTGCTCCGCCAGGTCGGACGGCGGCGGGATGACGGGTGCGACCCGGGCATCGAGCTCGGCCGGCAGCCCGATGTGGAAGTCCACCCCCAGCGGGCCGGCGACCTCGGCCGCGACGAAGGCGCCGAGCGTATGGCCGGTGACGCGGCGGACGACCTCGCCCACCAGGAAGCCCTGGGTGAGGCCGTGGTAGCCGGCGTCGGTCCCCGGTTCCCATTCGGGCTCCTGCGCGGCGAGCTGCGCGGTCACGGCCAGCCAGTCGTAGAGGTACGCGGCGGTGCGCCCCGCGTGCAGCGTCGGCAGGCCCGCGGTGTGCGCGAGCGCGTGGCGGACCAGGACCCGCTCCTTGCCCGCCGCGGCGAACTCCGGCCAGTAGCGCGCGATCGGCGCGTCCAGGTCCAGCTCCCCGCGGTCGGCGAGCATCAGCGCGCACAACGCGGTGATCGTCTTCGAGGTCGAGAAGACGTTCACGATCGTGTCGCGGCGCCACGGGACCGTCCTGGCCTCGTCCGCGTACCCGCCCCACAGGTCGACGACCGGTTCGCCGTCGACGTACACGGCCGCGGACGCGCCCACGTCCTGCGTCGCGAGCAGTTCGGCGAGTGCCGCGCGCACGGGGCCGAACCCCGGTGCGCACAAGCCGTCGACCTCGGCCATGGGTGGGCTCAGGACTTCTCGGGGGCGTCGACGACGGGCCCGGCGTTGGACAGCACCGCACGGATCATCGGGACCTGCAGCGGCATCCGGGCCCAGGCCAGCGCGGCGAGCGCGAGGTCGAGAGGCTGGGCGCCACGCTGGCGGACCCTGGAGGTGGCGTCCAGCGCCATCTGCAGGTTCCCGGGCCACACCCCGACCAGCAGGGCGGCGCTGGCCGGGCCGGCCCAGCGCGCCTTCGTCAGGAGCCCGACCGCGCAGACCAGCTCGGCGGCCCCGCTGAGGTAGACGATGTCGCGCGGGCGCGGCAGCGCCGGCGGGATCGCCGAGGTGAAGACCGACGGCCGGACCAGGTGCGTCACCCCGCTGACCAGGAACGCCCCCGTCACCAGACGCGGGCTCGGTCGGGCCAACCGGTGACGGACCATGAAGCCATCCAACCACCACAGGGCGTTTCGGGGCGGATGTCGCGGGTCGGGGCGCCTTGGGGCGTCCCTGGAGACCGGATCTCAGGCCGTGTCGATGCCGCCGATGTGCGGGCCGCCGTCGACGGAGAGGGTCTGGCCGGTGATGTACGAGGCGGCGTCGCTGGCGAAGAAGACGATTGCCTGGGCCACCTCGTCGGGCCGTCCGACCCGGCCCAGCGGCACGCCGGCGGCGATGTCGTTCGGGTCGATGCCGGCCACCTCCCAGGCGGCGCTCGCCCGCTCGGAGGCGACCCCGCCGACCGCGACGCAGTTGACCCGGACGCCGTGCGGGCCCCACTCGGCGGCGGCGACCTTGGTGAGCATCTGCAGCGCCGCCTTCGCCGACGCGTAGTGCGCCCCGCCCTTCACGCCGTACACGCCGGCGTCGGACGACACGTTGACGATCACCCCGGAGCCCTGGGCGAGGAAGTGGTTCCCGGCCTCGCGGGAGCAGAGGTAGGCCGAGCGGACGTTGAGGTCGAAGCTCGCGTCCCAGCCCTTGGTCGGCAGCGTCCGCAGCGGGCCCATCCGGGTGCCGCCGGCGTTGTTGACCAGGATGTCGACGCGGCCCAGCTCGTCGACCGTGCGGGCCACGAGGGCGATGACCTGGTCCTCGTCCTTGATGTTCGTCGGCACGGGCAGGCAACGCCGGCCGGTCGCCTCCCGGACCGCGGCGGCGGTGCGCTCCAGGTCGGCTACGGTCCGGGCGGCGATGGCGACGTCGGCGCCGTAGGCGGCGAGCAGCCGGGCCGTCGCCGCGCCGATACCGGTGCCACCGCCGGTCACGATGGCGACCCGGCCGGTCAGGTCATAGGGAGCGTCCACGAGGACCTCTCACCTCCGCGAGGTCTCCGTCACCGCGACCGGCTCCGTCACCGCGACCGGCTCCGTCACCGCGACCGGCTCCGTCACCGCGACCGGCTCCGCCAGGGCGACGGATCATTGATCTTTGATCCATGATGCACAGACTAGCGGACCTGGTAGCCGGGACGCGAACGGCCGGTGATCGCAGCGATCACCGGCCGTTCGACGCGGTCAGAACGAGTAGGTGACCCCGGTCAGCCGCTCCGAGTGGTCCCACAGGAGCGCGGCGACGGCGGCGTCGCGCGACGCCGCGTTGGAGGAGGTCACGACCGGGCGTCCGGTCATCTTCAGCAGGCCGGACGGGCCGTAGTAGGTGCCGCCCTTCGCCGCCGGGTCGGTCGCCGCGCGCAGGATCGGCAGGGCGCCCTTGTGCGCCGGGTGCACGATCGGGTTCGGGACGTGGTCGATGAACCGCTTGAGGCGCTGCTGCACCGCGCTGTCGCCGCCGAAGCCGCCGGCGTCGGTGTTCGCTCCGCCGGGGTGCGCGGCGAGCGACCGGGTCGACAGGCCCGCCGCCGTGAGCCGACGGTCCAGCTCGTAGAAAAACAGCAGGTTCGCGAGCTTCGAACGGCCATAGCCCCGCAGCGGCTTGTAGCCCTGCGTGAAGTCGAGGTCCTCGAAGTCGAGCTTCCCCATCCGGTGCCCGTTGCTGCCGACCGTCACGACCCGGCCGGCGCCGGCCGCCCGGACGGCGCCGAGCACGAGCCCGGTGAAGGCGAAGTGCCCGAGGTGGTTGATCCCGAGGTGCTGCTCGAAGCCGTCCTCGGTCCGGCCGTGCGGCAGCATGATCACGCCGGCGTTGTTGATGAGCAGGTCGATGACCGGGCGGTCGGCCAGCAGCGCGTCGGCGGCCTTGCGCACCGAGGCGAGCGAGTTGAGGTCCAGCTCCAGCGTGGAGACGTCGGCGTCGGGGGTCAGGGCGCGGATGCGGTCCAGCGCGTCCTGCGCCCGGGACGGGTTGCGGCAGGCCAGCACGACCGTCGCGCCGCGGCTCGCGAGGACCTTGGCCGTCTCGAAGCCGATCCCCGAGTTGGCTCCCGTGATGACGGCCGACTTCCCGGTCAGGTCAGGGACATCGACCGCGCTCCAGCGTCGCTGCACGGGCACTTCGACCACGACGGCCTCCACGATCCACGAAGACGGGGTTCAGCTGTCACGCGAAATGGGGGTAAATCCGCGCTCAGGTGATGTGCGCATGGTAGCCGTCGAGGCTGGGATCAGGGAGCTGAGCCGGTGCCGCACAGGACGAGCGGCCGCCCTGAGATCAGGACGGCCGCTCGTC
Source organism: Pseudofrankia inefficax (assembly GCF_000166135.1). NCBI lineage: Bacteria > Bacillati > Actinomycetota > Actinomycetes > Frankiales > Frankiaceae > Pseudofrankia > Pseudofrankia inefficax. The sequence goes on along the minus strand of NC_014666.1, from coordinate 5,588,222 downwards.
TTCGAAGCCGAGGGCTGCGGGTCGTACGAGGTCAGAGCCGTTCGATGATGGTGGCGTTGGCCATGCCGCCGCCCTCGCACATGGTCTGCAGGCCATAGCGCCCGCCGGTCTGCTCCAGGACCGACAGCAGGGTCGTCATGAGACGCCCGCCGCTGGCGCCCAGCGGATGGCCGATCGCGGTGGCGCCGCCGTTGACGTTGACCCGGCGCAGGTCGGCCCCCGTCTCGGCCTGCCAGGCCAGCACGACGCTCGCGAACGCCTCGTTGACCTCGAAGGCATCGATGTCGGCGAGGCTCAGGCCGGCCCGGCGCAGGACCTTCTCCGTCGCGGGGATGACGCCGGTGAGCATCAGCAGCGGGTCGTCGCCGACGACGGCGAAGCTGTGCAGCCGGGCCCTGGGCCGCAGCCCTAGCCGGGCCGCGGTCTCGCTGTCGGTGATCAGGACCGCGGCGGAGCCGTCGTTGACCGGCGAGGAGTTGCCAGCCGTGATGCGCCAGTCCAGCTCGGGGAAGCGGGCGGCCCAGGCGTCGGTGCGGAACGCCGGCCGCAGCCCGGCGAGGACCTCGACCGTCGTCGCCGGGCGGATCGACTGGTCGCGGGTCACCTGGACCAGCGAGCCCGAGCCGTCGGGCGCGGGGGCCTTCAGCGGCGCGACCTCCGCGTCGAAACGGCCGTCGGCCCAGGCGGCGGCCGCGCGCTGGTGGCTCTCGGCGGCGAACTCGTCGAGCCGGGTGCGGGAGAGGTCCCAGCGCCGCGCGATCAGCTCGGCGGAGATGCCCTGCGGGACGAGCCCCTGGGGGTAGCGGGCGGCGACGCCCGGCCCGGAGGCGTCCCGGCCGGCGGACGAGCTGCCGATGGGCACGGTGCTCATCGACTCGACGCCGGAGGCGATGACGACGTCGTAGGCGCCGGCGATCACGCCCTGCGCGGCGAAGTGGATCGCCTGCTGGCTGCTGCCGCACTGGCGGTCGACGGTCACGCCCGGGACGCTCTCGGGCAGTCCGGCGGCGAGCGCGGCCCACCGGGCGTTGTTGCCGGCCTGCTCGCCGATCTGCCCGACCGTCCCGCCGATCACGTCGTCGACGAGCGCCGGGTCGATGCCCGTCCGCTCGACGAGGGAGCGGATCGCGTGCGCGTGCAGGTCGACGGGGTGTACCCCGGCGAGCGCCCCGCCCGGCTTGCCGCGACCGACCGGGGTGCGCACCGCGTCGATGATGACGGCGTCCCGCATGATGGCCTCCTCCGTTGACAGTTGGAGAATCCAACTCACTGCCTGGTACTGGTGTACCCCGCGTGGGTTGGAAATCGCAACTGACTCGGTTGTGACCTTGGTGACGACCGCGGGTCAGCGCACCGCGCCGAGCCGCAGGGCGCGGGTGTTCTCGCCCCAGGCGACCTGCCCGCCGCAGTGCGCGCAGACGGTCTGGGTGTGCAGCTCGGCGCCGCACTCGTGCGCCAGCACGGTCGGCGGCTCGCCCTCGGTCGCGTACCGATCGCCCCACGCCATCAGCGCGTGCAGCACCGGCCGCAGCGCCACGCCCGACTCGGTCGCCACGTACTCGAAGCGGGGCGGGTGGTCCTGGTACTGGCGGCGTTCGACGACGCCCGCCGCGACCAGCGCCCGTAGCCGGGCGGCCAGGATGTCCCGGCTCGCGCCGGTGTTACGGGCGATCTGGTCGAACTTCGTCACGCCGAGGTTGATCTCGCGCAGCGCCAGCAGCGCCCACCGCTCGCCCACGACCGCGAGCGCGTTCGCGATCGAGCACTCCCGCCCGCTCTGGGCCATCGCGATCGGCTCCCTCCGCGCGGGCCGGGGCGCCCTGGCGCGCTCGCCGGCCGGACTCGGCGTCGAGTGAGTCCGAAAATCAAACCTACCATCGGCGCTGGCCGGCGACCGACGCGGCTCGATCAGAGCTTCTGGACCGTCGCGATGTTTCCGCTGGCGTCGACACGCGCGATCTCCGTGCCGTTCTCGATGAGAAGTGAGCCGTCGTCGGCCAGCGCGATTCTGTCCGGCCCGTACAACGGCTGCGTGACGGCCTTCTGGCCGTCGGTGTATGAGCCGAAGCCATTGCCCGCGACCGTCGTGATGATTCCGTGAATGTCGACGCGGCGAACCCGGTAGTTACCGGCGTCGGTGATGTAGAGGTCGCCGGCGCTGTCGAACGCCAGGGTCGAGGTCTTGTAGGGGGCCAGGCTGGACAGGTTGAGCGACGCCTTGGTTCCCAGGCCGCCGTCCCCCGAATACCCCTTCTGCCCGGTCCCGGCGACTGGCGATTTCGATCCGTCCGTGTTCAGAACAAAGATCATGTTGTTGGGGTAGTCCGCGGCGTAGACACGACCGTCGTGGACGGCGAGGCCCCCGAGATAACCGTTGGTGAGCATGGTCAGACCCGCGTCGGGGTCGGTCTCACCGGGCAGGGGTGTGACGACGGAGTCGGTACCGCCGACGCGGGCGACGTGCGTCAGCGTGCCCGCGGCGTCGACCTTGTAGAGGACGGACGTGTCCGCGAAGTAGACGTCACCGTTCGTGTCGACGGCGATGTCCTCGAACAGGAAGCCGAGAGACGCCGACGTCGCTGGGACCGGCCCGGTCGGACTGGGACCCGAGTCGGAACCGCCACCGGCGACCGTCGTGATCTTTCCGGACGTGGCGATGCGCCGCACGCGGTCGCCGTCGAGGACGTAGAGATCCCCCTTGGGGCCCAGCGCCAGGCCGGTCGGGCCGTTCAGCATGGCCGCCGTGGCCGGCCCGCCGTCGCCACTCGATCCCCGGATACCCGTGCCGGCGAGGACACTGACCTTCCCGTCCGGGCCGCGGCGAAAGATCCGGCTACTCGCCTTGTCCGAGAAGTAGAGAACGCCGCCCGCTCCGGCGGCCCACCCACTGAACTGCGTCGGGATCGCGATCGGGCCGGAGACGCCGCCCCCAGTGACCTGGCTGGCGGTCGGCGAGGTCACCACCACGGCGGCCCCGGCCGTCGGCTTGCCCTCGGCCGTGGCCAGCACGACGCCGGTGACGGCCACGGCTACGACGACGAGGGAGGCGGCGAGAGCGAGCAGGGCCGGCCGCCGCCGCAGCCGTGCCAGGCCGAACCGGCGGTCCGCGAACGGGGTGCCGGCGAAGGGGTGGCTGTCCTCGGCCCGGCTGGCCTCAAGGCCCGTGGGCCCCGACGGCTCGCCGAGCCCGGTACCCGCGGCGCCGGTTCCGGCCGCCGTCGTGAAGCCGGCGCTGACGTCGGTGGCCTCCTGCGGGCGCGTCCGCTGGTCCGTCGAGGCGGCCCAGGCCACGGCCGGCTCGGACGGCGGGGGGACGGTCAGGTAGGTCGGCGGCGTGTCCAGCTGAGCCGTGGCCGGCCTGAAGACATGGCCTTCGGAGTCGGGCTGCTGACGGGGCTGCTGGCCGTCCTTGGCTCCCTGCAACCGGACGATGAGGCCGGTGAGGGACAGCCAGTCCGGCCCATAGGCCACCGCGGCGGCGTCGGCGAGCGCGGCACCGAACGCGCCGACGTCCGGGTGCCGGTCCGCCGGGGCCTTCGCCAGGGCCCGCATCACGGCGTCGGCGACGGGCGTGGGGACCCCGAGCAGGGCGGGCGGGGCCTCCTCCAGATGGTGGCGCAGGAGCTCGGGCACCGGCAGGCCGGAGTGGAAGGGCGGCCTGCCGGCGAGCAGCTCGTAGAGGACGACGCCGAGGGCGTACTGGTCGACGGCCGGGCCGAGGTGTTTGCCGGTGATCTGCTCGGGCGCCATGTACCGGGGCGTGCCGGCCAGGTGGCTGGTCGAGGCGGAGGTGTCCACGAACACCCGGCCGATGCCGAAGTCGGTGAGCTTCGGCTGGCCCGCGACGCTGAACAGGATGTTGTCGGGCTTGATGTCGCGGTGCAGCACGCCGTGGGCGTGGGCGTGGCCGAGCGCGTCGGCCAGTGCGAGCCCGACGGCGCAGGCCGAGGCGGCCGGCAGCCGGTGCTGGGCGAGCGTGCCGCCGCCGAGCAGCTCCATGATGAGCAGGCAGAACTCGTCCTGCCCGATGTACTCGTAGATCCGGACGATGTGCGGGTGATCGAGCCGGCTGAGCAGCCGCGCCTCGGCCCGGAACGCCGCGTCGAGCGCGGGACCGTTCGCCGGGTCGTCGATCGGCAGGACCTTCACCGCCACCGCGCGGTCGAGGTCGAGGTGCCGGCCGGCCAGGACCAGGCCGAACGAGCCGGAGCCGAGCTGCTCGCCGAGGGCGTAACGGGGCAGCGCGGCGGCCACACGCGCGCGGTCGATGGCGGGCACGGGGATCCCTCAGGTCGTCAGGAGCTCGCCGCGGCCAGCGGTGTCGGCAGCGAGGCGCTCGCGGTCACGGTGGGGGTCGCGGTCACGGTGGGGGTCGCGGTCACGGTGGGGGTCGGCGGTGCGGTCGGGCTGACCGACGGCGGGGCCGTCGGGCGCGCCGGCGACGAGGCGGTAGCCGACGGGCAGGGCGGGGCCGTGCACGGGGGCGGCGCGACGCGGACGGCCCGCATCCGGCCGCCGACCGTGTCGAACAGGTACAGGATTCCCTGCTTGTCGTCGAGCACCAGTCCGTAGGCCAGCCCGATCTTGGCCTTGACCGCCGGTCCGCCGTCACCGGCCAACCCGGACTCGCCGGTCCCGACGACGGTGGTGATCACCCCATGGGTGTCGACCCGGCGAACCCGGGACTGGTCGGAGAAGTAGACATTGCCCGCCGAGTCCACGGCGATGGCGGTGCCGGTCGAGTCGATCTGCGCCTTGGTGGCCGGGCCGCCGTCGCCCGAGTACCCACGCGTTCCCGTCCCGGCGATCGTGATGATCCTTCCCTGGGGGGTGATGCGCCGGATCCGGCTGTTGCCCTGGTCGCCCACGTAGAGACTGCCGTCCGGGCCGATCGTCAGCCCCTCGGTGTACTTGAAGAAGGCGTCCGTCGCGGGGCCGTCGCCGTCGCCGCCGGCCTCGACCCCGCTGCCCGCGACCGTGGTGATGATGCCGTGGGTGTCGACCCGACGGACCCGCTCGTTCTCGCCGTCGGCGATGTAGAGGTTGCCCCGGCCGTCGACCGCTAGGTCGTTGGGCGACCTGAGCATGGCCTTCGTGGCCGGCACGCCGTCACCGGCGTACGTGAGCCCGTCATCGCCGATCGGGTCGTTGTAACCGCCGTTGGCTCCGGTTCCGGTCCCCGCGACCGTGGTGATGATCCCGTGGGTGTCGACGTGCCGAACCCGGTTGTTGGCGCTGTCGGCGATGTAGATCGAGCCGTCGGCGGCCACGGCGACGTCTGTGGGCGAGTCGAGCTGGGCGCTGGTGGCCTGGCCGCCGTCGCCGGCGAACCCGGCGATCCCGTTGCCGGCGACCGTCGTGATGATGCCGTTGTGGTCGACGCGCCGGACGCGCTCGTTGTAGTAGTCCGCGATGTAGAAGTAGCCGCGTTTCAGGTCCAGCGTGATGCCGCCCAGCGAGTTGAACTCGGCGAAGGTCACCGGGCCGCCGTCGCCAGCGAACCCGCTGCCGTCGGTGCCGAAGACCGAGGTGATCGTTCCGAGCGCGAGGTTGGCCGGCTGCCACGCGGGTGGCGGTGGCGGGGGAGTGGGCGTCGCCGCGGGCTTCCCGCCCCAGACCGCCCAGCCGACCCCGCCGCCCGCGGCGGCGCCGGCGCCGAGCGTGACCACCAGCAGCGCCGCGGTGGCGCCCACCCCGGCCCACGCCAGCGGCCGGGGCCGGGACCGGCCGCCCGTCGTCCCGACGCCACCGGCCAGCGCGCTCAGCCGGCTGGTGGTGAGGGAGCGCAGGTCGTCGGAGATCCGGATCGGGACGCCGCACCGGTCGATCCAGCCGCGGCCGAAGACCTTCGTGGCGGCGCGGGCGAGGTCGGCGCCGAACGCGCGCGCGTCCGGGTGGCGGTCCTCGGGGCGCTTGGCCAGGCTGCGCATGACCATGTCGGCCAGCGGCTTGGGCACCCCGGGCGGCGGCGGGGGGATCACCTCGAGGTGGTGGCGCAGCAGCACCGGCAGCGGCACCCGGGGTGGCACCAGGGACGTGCCGGACAGCAGCTCGTAGAGGACGGCGGCCAGCGCGTACAGATCGGTGGCGGGGCTCAGTCGGCCGCCGGTGATCTGCTCGGGCGCCATGTACTTCGGGGTGCCGATGACCCGGCTGGCGGTGGAGGCGGACCCCTCGATCACCTTGGAGATGCCGAAGTCGGCGAGCTTGGGCTGGCCGGCCTCGGTGAACAGGACGTTGGCCGGCTTGATGTCCCGGTGCAGCACCCCGTGGCCGTGCGCCGCCGCGAGCGCGTCGGCCAGCGCCAGGATGACGGCGCACGAGGCATCCGGGCGCAGCCGCCGGCCCGAGAGGGTGCCACCACCGAGCAGCTCCATGACCAGCAGGCACAGGTCGCCGCGGGCCACGTAGTCGTAGGTGCGCACGATGTGCGGGTGGTCGAGGCGGGCCAGCAGCCGGGCCTCGGCCCGGAACTCGGCCGCGGCCTGGGGCTCGGCGTTGACGAGGACCTTCACGGCGACCTGGCGGTCGAGGTCCTGGTGGTGGGCGGCGAGCACGAGGCCGAACGCGCCCGCGCCGAGCTCGGCGCCGATCGTGTAGCCCAGCAGCGCGGCGGCCACCCGCGCACGGTCAACGACCGCCACGGCACCGCTCCCTGTGTTGCGCGGCCATCCGGTCGGCCCTTTCGCTCGGCTTCGGCTGTGTCGATCCGACTGTCGATCTCGCTCGGCGCGGGCGGTCTGAATGCCCCGGACCCGTAGGCGTCATCCAGACAGATCGATCCGGACGATCCGGTTCTGCGCCCGGCTGGCGACGAAGAGGTGGCCCGCGTTGTCCACCGCGACCGGCCCGTCCGGGCGCAGCGCGGTGGCGGAGGTGTCCGTGCTCTTGGACCCGGGCGGCGCGGTGCCGGCGACCGTCGTGATGATCCCGGCTGTGTCGATCCTGCGGACGCGGTTGTTGCCGGAGTCCGTGATGTAGACGTTGCCGGCCGCGTCCACCGTGACCCCGCGCGGGTCTCGCAGCGTCGCCGCGGTCGCCTTCCCGCCGTCGCCCGAGTAGCCGGCGACGCCGGTGCCGGCGATCGTCTCGATCACCCCGTCGAGACCGATCCGGCGAATCTTGTGGTTGTAGGAGTCGGCGATGTAGATCCGCCCCTGGCGGTCGAGGGCGACGTTGAACGGCTTGCTGATCATGGCCTGGGTGGCCGGCTTGCCGTCACCCCACGACCCGTAGCCGAACCGGCCCGCGACCGTGGTGATGATCCCGTCGACGCCGACCCGGCGGACGATGTCGTTGCCGTTGTCCGCGATGAACAGGTCGCCGGCGCTGTCGATGGCGATGCCGCTCGGGTACCACAGGGCGGCGTTCGTCGCCGGGCCGCCGTCGTCCGCCGGGTTCCACGGGCGCTCGCCCGAGCCGGCGATCGTCTGGATGATCCCGTCGGGGCTGACCTGGCGGACCCGCATGTTGAACGTGTCGACGATGTAGAGGGTCCCGCCGGGGCCGATCGCGACGGCCACCGGCTTGTTCAGCATGGCGGCGGTCGCGGGGCCGCCGTCGCCGGAGAACCCGGGCTGGCCGTTGCCCGCGACGGTGGTGATCGTGCCGTCCGGGCTGATCCGGCGGACCCGGTTGTTGTCGAAGTCGGCGAAGTAGAGGTTGCCGAAGCCGTCCATCGCCGGCCCGTACGGATGGTCGAGCTGAGCCTGGGCGGCGGGGCCGCCGTCGCCGGCGAACCCGGCCTGCCCGGTCCCCGCGATGGCGACGACGGGGAACGAGGGCGGGGTGGGCGTCGGCAGCGGCCCGGAGTCGGCCGCGGGGTGGACCGTCGGGGGAGCGGTGGGGCCGGCTGGCGCGAGCGTGGCCTGGGCCTGGACGGGCGTCTTCGTCTCCTTGCCGCCGAGGGTCCGCGGCAGGACGACCGCCGCCGCGACGGCGAGGACGACCACGACCACCACGATCGGCACGACCGTCCGCCGGCGCGGGGACCGTCTGGTCCGAGTCGGCGGTCCCTGGACCGCGCTCGGTGGTTCGCTCGTCCGGGTCGTGCCCGGTGTGATCAGGGCGGTCGCGGCGGCGTCGCCGGGCTGGCCGGCCGCGGCGTCGCTGACGGCCGCCGTCTCGGGCGCCACTTCGGGCCACAGAAAGCGAGTCCGGTCCGCCGCCGCGGTGCCGTCCGGGCCCAGGGCCGTAATGGCCGCTGCCGGCTGGGCCGCGGCGGCCTGGTCGACCTCGGGCTGCCCCGGGAGGGGCGTGAGCGTGGCGTCGGGCGGCCGCCTGAACGTCGCGTCGGGGTCGACCTCTCCGCCAGGCGTCGCCGGCTGGACGGCGAGCGCGCGCAGCGCGGCGGAGACGTGTAGCGGCATCCCGGCCGTCTCGAGCCACCCCGGCCCGTAGCCGCGGCCGGCGGCCTCGGCCAGGCTGATCGCGAACTCGGCGGCCGACTGCGGACGGTCGGCCGGCCGCTTGGCCAGCGTGCGGCGCAGCAGGTCGGCGACCGGCGCCGGGACGCCCGGCGGGGCCGGCGGGTCCACCTCGCAGTGATGGCGGAAGAGGTCCTGCGCCGCGCGGCCCGCGCCGAACAGCGGCGCTCCGGCGAGCAGCTCGTAGAGCGTGGCCGCCAGCGCGTAGAGGTCGGTCGGCGGTCCGAGCGCCTCGCCGGTGATCTGCTCGGGTGCCAGGTACTGAGGGGTGCCCACGATCCGGCCGGCGGTCAGGCCCGAGTCCTCGGCGAACGCGACGACGCCCAGGTCGGTGAGCTTGGGCTGCCCGTCGGCGGTGAACAGGATGTTCGCCGGCTTCAGGTCGCGGTGCAGGATGCCGACCGCGTGGGCGTGGGCCAGCCCGTCGGCGATCCCGAGGGCGACCGCGCAGGCGGCCTGCGGGCTGAGGTTCTGGCGCTCCAGGCTGCCGCCGGGCACCAGTTCGGTGACGACCAGCAGCAGCCGCTCGACGGCGATGACGGCGTAGGTCCGGCTCAGGTGCGGATGGTCGAGCCCCGTCAGCGGGTGCGCGCCGCTCGCTTCCGCCCGCAACGCGGGGGAGGGGCCGGCCGCGCCGAGGTCGATCACCTTCACCGCGACGTCGCGGTGCAGGTCATGCTGTCGCGCGGCGAGGACCAGGCCGAACGCGCCTGAGCCGAGTTCCCGGCCCAGCGCCTGGCCCGGCAACGCCGCGGCGATTCGGCCACGGTCGACGATCGGCACAGCCAAGCCTCCCGATCCGCTTGGTCGGCGCCATGCACCCCGTCGCGTGTTCTCGCCGGGCTCCGACCTCGTCCGAGCGCAAATGGTAGCCAAAAGGGAGCTATCCGACGCCTGTCGGGTGCTATCCGCTAACTGACAGACCCTCTTTTGGCGCGTCGGCTGGACCCGCTGGCGCGCCGGCTGGACCAGCGCCCTCGGCGCGCAGCCGCCAGCCGCGGGCGCGCTCGCGTTCCCGCCAGAACGCGGCGTACCTGCCGTCCTGGGCGAGCAGCTCGGCGTGCGGTCCGCACTCGACCACCCGGCCGCCGTCGAGGACGGCGATCTGGTCGGCCCGAGTGATCGTGTCCAGCCGGTGCGCGATGACCAGGATGGTGCGCCGGACGGCGAGCTCCGCCAGGGCGGCGTGCACGGCGGCCTCGTTCTCGGCGTCGAGCGAGGCGGTCGCCTCGTCGAGGAGCACGATCGGGGCGTCCTTGCACAGCGCCCTGGCGATCGCGACGCGCTGGCGCTCACCACCCGACAGCAGCCGGCCGCCCTCGCCGACCCGGCTGGCCCAGCCGTCCGGGAGCCGGGCGACGATCGAGTCCACCCGCGCCCGCCGGGCCGCGTCGCGGACCTGCTCCGGGGTGGCGTCCGGGTTGCCGAACCGGATGTTGTCCTCGATGCTCGCGTCGAGCAGGTACACGTCCTGGAAGACGAGCGCGACGTGGTCGAGCAGGTCGCCGCTGGTCAGCTCCCGGACGTCGACGCCGCCGACCCGGACCGAGCCGGCGGTGACGTCGTAGAACCGGGCGATCAGCTTGGTGACGGTGGTCTTGCCCGCCCCGGAGGCACCGACGAGGGCGGTCGTGCGGCCGGCCGGGATCGTCAGCGTCAGCCCGGTCAGCACGTCGGGGCCGCCGGGGTAGCCGAAACGGGCGTCGGTGATCTCGATCCCGCTGTGGGCGATCACCCCGCCGGTCGCGGGTTCGGGGAGCGGCTCGACCGCCAGCAGCTCGGCGATCCGCTGGGCCGAGGCCTGGCAGGACCGCAGCCCGGAGCCGAGGTCGACGAGCGTGTCGAGCGGGCGCAGCAGGCTGATGCCGAGCACGACGAGCGCGACCATCCGGCCCGGGCCGAGCTGGTGGTGCGTGGCCAGGGCCAGCCCGGTGACCAGCAGGGCGGTGAAGGTCAGGTGGATGCCGAGCTGGCCGAGGTACTGGCCGGGCAGCGCGCCCAGGACGTCGCGCCGGGTCGCCCGGTACTGCCCGGCCAGCGCCTCGTCCAGGTCCGCCCGGCCGGCGGCGGTGTGGCCGGCGGCCCGCAGCGTCGGCTGGGCCCCGGCGAACTCGACCAGCCGGGCGCCGGCCTCGGTGGTCGCCGCGTGCTGCGCGGCCTCGAGGCGCTCGGTGACGCGGCGCCCGACCGTGAGCGCGACGAGCACCACCGGGACGGCGAGCAGCGCCGCGAGCCCGATCCGCCAGTCGTAGCCGAGCAGGAACACCCCGAGCGTGACTGGGGTCAGGACCGCGCCGATCAGCGCCTGCGCGAGGAACACGGTGGTCGCGACCCGGGTCACGTCGCCGATGACCAGCTGCGGGACCTCGCCGGCCCGCGGCCCGTCGAACCAGCCCAGCGGGAGCGTCAGCAGCCGGTCGCCCAGGCGGGCGTACAGAGCGCGGCGCCAGGCGGACGAGCACCGCAGCGCCCGCGAGCCGAGGTAGTAGTGCGCGAACCAGCCCGCGACCGCCGCGGCGGTCAGCGGCAGGAGCCAGCGTCCGGCGGTGGCGGTGTGGCCGGCGAACAGCGCGGTCAGCAGCGGGACGAGCACCCCGAAGGCGACGCCCTCGCTGACGGCGTAGCCGGCCGACGCGGCCAGGTAGCGGCCGAGGGGCCGGCGCTGGTCGGCCGCCACCAGGGCACGCAGGTGACCCGTCACGACCGGTCTCCGTTCTGGGCCTGCCACAGCTGGGCGTAGCGCCCGCCGGCGGCGAGCAGGTCCTCGTGGCGGCCGCGTTCGACGATGCGCCCCTCGTCCAGGACGAGGATCTGGTCGGCCTCGGTGATCGTGTACAGGCGGTGCGCGATGACGAGCAGGGTCCGGCCGGCGGCCAGCTCGGCGAGCGCGTCCTGGACGGCGGCCTCCGAGTCGGGGTCGGCGAACGCGGCGGCCTCGTCGAGAAGCACGACCGGCGTCTCCGCCAGCAGCGTCCTGGCGATGGCGACCCGCTGTTCCTCCCCGCCGGACAGGTGGGCGTCCTCGCCGGCCACCGAGTCGTAGCCCCGGGGCAGGGCGCGGACCCGGTGGTCGATGCTGGCGGCGCGGGCCGCCGCGTGCACCGCGGCGTCGGTCGCGGCGGGGACGGCCAGCGCGATGTTGGCGCGGATCGAGCGGCGCAGCAGGACGACGTCCTGGAGCAGGAATCCGACGTGGCGGTACAGCTCGTCCCGGTCCAGGTCGCGCAGGTCGACCCCGCCGAGGCGGATCGTCCCGGAGGTGACGTCGGCGAAGCGGGCGACCAGCATGGCGAGCGTCGACTTCCCGGCGCCGGACGGCCCGACCAGCGCGGTCACGGTCCCCGGCCGCAGGGTCGCACTGACACCGCGCAGCACCTCGTGGCCGCCCGGATAGCTGAAGTGGACGTCGTCGAGCCGCACCGTGAGCGGCGTGCCCACCGCGGCGGCCCGCTCCGGCACGACGGCCGGCTGCGGGGGCTCGCGCAGCAACTCGGCGATCCGGTGGGCCGCGCTCCGGGCCCGCTGGTGCTGGTCGTGCGCGAGGTAGAGCGGGGTGAGCTGCTCGAACAGCCCGACCCCGAGCAACGCGAAGGCCACCAGGTCGACCGGGTCGGTCCACCCAGCGGCGACGAGCCCGACGCCGACGGCGGTGACCACGAACACCACGGTCGCCGGGGCCACGGTCGCCCGGGCCACCCCGCGGGGCCGGACGAAGATGAGCTGGGCCTGCTCGTCGGCGTCGGCGTGCTCGGCGGCGGCCGCGCGCAACCGGGCCGCGCCACGGCCGCCCGCGTAGGCCTTGACGACGCTGATGCCGCGCACGGTCTCCAGCACGGCGGCGGTCAGCTCGGCGCCGGCCGCGGCGATCCGGTCGACCTGCTCGCTGGCCCGGGCCGCGAGCCGCATCCGGATCGCCTGGGCCAGGCCGACCAGCGCGACCGTGACCAGCGCCAGCGGCCAGTCGACCCAGAGCAGGTAGCCGACGACGACCGCCGGGCCGGCGACCGCCTCGGCCAGGTCTCCCCTGGCGTGCGCGACGGCGTGGTGCAGCGTCGCGACGTCGTCCTGCACGGTGGAACGCACCCGGGCCGAGACGCCGCCGGCGAACCAGCTCAGGGGCAGCGCGCTGAGCTGGTCGGTCAGCCGGCGGCGCAGCAGGTAGGAGAGCTCGGCGTCGGCGAGGTGGGCCAGCAGGCTCGCCCCGGCGTACAGCGCGAACCGCGCCACCAGCAGGCCGACCGCCAGCCACGCCAGCGGCCACACCGGCCGCGCCGGCTCGGCCAGCAGCCGGCGGGCGATCTCGACCAGCACGACCACCGGGGTTACCGCGAGCACGGTGGCCAGGCCCTGCAGGACGGCCGCGACCGTGATCCGGGCCAGGACCGGCCGCTGCAACGCTGCCAGGTCGGCCCTGGCGGTGCCGGCGGTCATGAGGCGGTCTCGGCGGCGTCGCGGCGCGGCTCCGGCGCGGGGGGTGACACGGGCGCGGGCGATGGGCCGGTCGCGGTCCGGCGGGCGGCCGGGATGACCAGCGGCGTGCCCGACTCGGGATCGGTGATGACGCGGCAGCGCAGCCCGAAGACCCGCTCGACCAGGTCGGCCGTGACGATCTCGGACGGGTGGCCCTCGGCGACGATCCGCCCGTCTCGCATGGCGATCAGGTGCGTCGCGTAGCGGCAGGCCTGGTTGAGGTCGTGCAGGACGAGCACGAGCGTGTGCCCCCTGGACTGGTGCAGGTCGGCGCACAGGTCGAGGACGTCGACCTGGTGGGCGATGTCGAGGAAGGTCGTGGGCTCGTCCAGCAGCATGATCGGGGTCTGCTGGGCCAGCGCCATGGCGAGCCAGGCCCGCTGGCGCTGGCCGCCGGACAGCTCGTCGACGTAGGCGTCGGCCAGGTCGGTGATCCCGGTGGCGGCCATCGCGTCCACCACGGCCAGCTCGTCCGTCGCCGACCACTGCCGCAGCAGCCCCTGGTGCGGGTAGCGGCCCCGGCCGACCAGGTCGGCGACCGTGATGCCGTCCGGGGCGATCGGGCCCTGCGGCAGCAGGCCGAGGCGCCGGGCGATCTCCTTGGACGGCAGCGACCGGATGTGCTTGCCGTCCAGCAGGACCAGCCCGGCCCGCGGCGTCAGCATCCGGGCGAGCCCGCGCAGCAGGGTCGACTTGCCGCAGCCGTTGGCGCCGACGATGACCGTGAAGGACCGGTCCGGGATCGTGACGTCCAGGTCGTGCACGATGCTGCGCTGGTCGTAGCCCAGCTCCAGGCGCTCGGCGCGCAGCCGGCTCATGGCCTCTTGTCCTTCATCGTCTCCTTCATCCACAGGCCGTCAGCCACGTCCCTGGCGCCATTCCCGGCTGAGCAGCCAGGCGAGGTAGAGGCCGCCGACGACGCCGGTGGCGACGCCGACCGGGAGCTGGGTCGGCGCGAAGGCCCGTTGCGCCGCGAGATCGCTCGCCGTCAGCAGCAGGGCCCCGGTCAGCGCGGACGGGATGATGTTGGGCCCGGGCAGCCTCGTCAGCCGCCGGGTGACCTGCGGCGCGGCCAGCGCGACGAAGACGATCGGTCCCGCGCAGGCGGTGGCGGCGGCGCTCAGCCCGACCCCGACGACGACCGAGGCCGCCCTGGCCCGCTCAGCGTGGACGCCGAGGGCCCGGGCGGTGTCGTCGCCGAGCTCCAGCATCCGCAGGTCGCGGCCGAGCCAGCTCGCCAGCGGCAGCAGCACGGCGACCGCGAGGGCGACCGGGCGGACGTGCTCCCAGCCGCGGCCGTTGAGGCTGCCGGTCAGCCAGACGGCCGCGGACTGGGCGTCGTTGATGCTGGCCCTGGTCAGCAGGAAGTCGTTGACCGAGGAGAGCATGGCCGCGATGCCGATCCCGACCAGGATGAGCCGATAGCCCTGGACCCCGCGCTTCATCGCCAGCAGGTACACCAGCAGCGCCGTGGCCACGCCGCCGACGACGGCCCCGGCGGCGACCTGGGCCATCGTCCCGTGCAGCACCAGGATGACCAGCAGGGCCCCGGTCGCCGCGCCGGTGTCGAAGCCGATGATGTCCGGCGAGCCGAGCGGGTTGCGCGACAGGCTCTGGAACATCGCGCCGCCGACCCCGAGCGCCGCGCCGACCAGCACACCGGTCAGCAGCCGGGGCAGCCGCAGGGTGATCACGATGAAGCGGGTCGAGCCGTCGCCGCCGCCGAGCAGGGCGCGGACCACGTCGGGCAGCGGGATGTGGTAGTCGCCCGTGGTCAGCGCGACGCAGCCCACGGCGACGATGAGCGCGACCAGCGCGGCCCCGACCACGCAGGACCGGACCGGGACCAGCAGCGACACCCGCCCCCGCGGCGTGCCGAGCACCCGAGCCCGGCCAGGCGCGGCGCGACCAGGCGCGCGGACGTCGACGAGGGCGCTCACAGGGCGGCCAGTCGTCGGCGGCGGGCGAGCAGCACCAGCACTGGCGCGCCGACGAAGGCAGTCACGATGCCGGCCTCGATCTCGCCGGGACGGGCGACGACCCGGCCGACGATGTCGGCGGCCAGCAGCAGGATCGGCGCGAGGACCATCGAGTAGGGCAGCACCCAGCGCTGATCCGGGCCGGTGAGGGCGCGGGCCACGTGCGGGACGGTCAGCCCGACGAAGCCGATCGGGCCGGCCGCGGCGGTGGCGGCCCCGCACAGCAGGGTGGTGGCGCCGATCCCGAGAACCCTGGTCCGGCCGAGGTGGACGCCCAGCGCCCGGCCGGCCTCGTCGCCGAGCGCGATCGCGTTCAGCGGCCGGGCGAGCCCGAGCGCGAGCACGGCGCCGGCCAGCAGGAACGGCCCGGTCTGCCAGACGACCGCGAGGTTGCGCCCGGCCAGCCCGCCGACCGACCAGAACCGGTAGCCGTCGAACGTCACCGGGTTGGTCAGGGCGAGCCCCCAGACGAGCGCGATGAGCACCGCGCTGACGGCCGCGCCCGCGAGCGCCAGCCGGACCGGGGCGGCCGTCGAGCGGCCCCGCGCGCCCAGCAGGTAGACGGCGACCGCGGCGATGGCCGCGCCGGCCAGCGCGAACCAGACGTAAGCCGCCGGCGAGTGCAGGCCGAGGGCGCCGATGGCGACGACCACGGCCGCAGACGCGCCGGCGTTCACGCCGAGCAGGCCCGGGTCGGCGAGCGGGTTGCGGGTCAGCGCCTGCATCACGGCCCCGGCGAGCCCCAGCCCGGCGCCGACCGTGAGGCCGAGCAGCGTGCGGGGCACCCGCAGGGTCCGGATGATCACCCCGTCGCCCGAGCCGTCGTAGTGGAACAGCTCGTGGACGACGGTGCCGAGTGGGATGGGCTTCGCGCCGACGGCCAGGCTCGCCATCGTGACGAACGCGAGCACGGCGACCGCAGCGGCGAGGCCCGTGACCCGCGCTCCGGTCCGGCCGGCGCGCCGGACCGGCGCCGGCGGCGCGGCCGGCCGAGGCCGCTCGATGACGTTCACGCGGCTAGCTTCGGCAGGCCATCGAGCGCACCAGCTCGCCGGCCCGCACGGCGACGTTCGACAGCAGGGTCGAGGAGATGCCGTGGGAGTGCTCAGTCGCCCCGAGCACGTACAGGTCGGCCTGGACGTCGGGGGTCGTCGCCAGCCGGTAGTCGCGGTCCAGCGCCGGCTTCCCGGCCGCGTCGTCCAGGCAGTACCCGGACATGGCGCCGAGCAGGGCGCGCGGGTCCCGGGATTTGTACCCGGTGGCGAAGACGATGACGTCCGCCTCGACGGTCTCCCGTTTGCCGGTCGGCAGGAACTCGACGTCGACGGCGACGCCGGCCTCGATCGGGCGCAGCTCGGCGAGCCGGGACGCCCGCATGATCCGCAGCCGTTCCCGGCCCTGCACCTTCTCCTGGTAGACCCGGCGGTAGAGCTCGTCGATGAGGTCGATGTCGACCACCGAGTAGTTGGTCGACCGGTGGTAGCCGTTCAGCATGTCCTTCACCGCCGGCGGCGACGCGTAGAAGTCGTCCACGGCGGTCGGGTCGAAGATCTGGTTCGCGAACGCGCTGTTGTCGGCCGGGCTGTAGCCGTACCGGGAGAACAGCGCGACGACCTCGGCGCGCGGGTACCGGGTGTGCAGGAACTCGGTGACCTCGGCCGCGCTCTGGCCGGCGCCGACGACGACGAACCGGTCGCGCACCATCGAGGGCAGCCGCTCGACCCGGCCGAGCAGGTCGTGGTTGTGCCAGACCCGCTCGGACTGCTCGATGCCCGGCGGCAGCACCGGCTCCAGCCCGGCGGCGATGACGACGCCCCGGGCCCGGCGCACGACCGTCTCCCCGGTCTCGCCCCGCACGGCGACGACGTCGACCATCGTGACCTCGCCGTCGACCAGGACCGGCCGGATGTCGACGACGCGCGTGTCGTACTCGACGAGGCCGTCGACCCGGCGGGCGGCCCATTCCAGATAGTCGTGGAACTCGGCCCGCAGCGGGAACATCGTCTTGTGGTTGATGAAGTCGACCAGGCGGTTACGGTCGTGCAGGAATGACAGATAGCTGAAATCGCTGGCCGGATTGCGCAGGGTTACCAGGTCCTTCAGGTAGGACACCTGCATCGTGGCCCCGTCGAGGAGCATGCCCCGGTGCCAGCCGAACCGCGGCTGGCGCTCCAGAAACGAAATGCTCAGGGCCGCCTCCGGCGGAACCTGCGCGTTGTGCTCCGTCGCCGCTATGGCCAGTGCCAGATTCGATGGACCGAATCCAATTCCGACGATGTCCAGAATGCCGATGTCCGTGGACGCCGGACCTCTCACCACGCCAGAACCTCCGGTCCGTGGGCGCCGCCCTTTCCCGTCGGTAACGAGAAGCGTACGCAAGATCTACTAAGGGAAACCTTACCTATATTCGGGGCGCCCTCGCGGGGTGTCAAGCCCGTCTCGCCGGCTGCGACCGGCCCACCTCGACCGATCGACACGGGGCTGGCGGCTCCCAGGGAGGTAGGTTAACCTAGCTTTAGTCGCTAGACGGATAGTGACATAAGCGGTACGTGGCGTAATCGACATCCATCGGGACGGTGCTGGGTTGAACAGCTCGACGGGCAGCCGGCTGTTGAGAACGCAACTGCGCGGGCGGCGGGGGGACCTCACCCTCGGCGCCGCCGCCACCGTCGTCCAGCAGACCGCGATGCTCGCCCTCCCGTGGTGCATCCAGCGCGCCCTTGACCGCGGCGTCACCGCGCACTCGGTCCGCGGCACGCTGACCTGGGCGATCCCGACGGCGCTGGTCGCCGTGGTGTTCATGCTCGGCGGCGTCGGCGGGCTTCGTTGGTCGGGCCGGGCCGCGAACCGGGTCTCGCACGCGCTGCGGGCCGCGCTGGTCGAGCGGGTCGCCGCCTTCGACCGCGCCGCGCTGGCCCGCTACGGGCACGGCGACCTGGCCACCAGGGCCACCCGGGACGTCGACCTGATCCGGCTGTGGGTGCAGAGCCTCGCCATCTGGGTGCGGATCGTCGTCACGATCGTGCTGGTGCTGCCCGCCCTCGCCCTGCTGGAATGGCCGCTGCTGGTCGTCGGGGTGGCCACGATCCCGCTCGTCGCGCTGGCCAACGCCTACTTCCCCGACCGGTTCGACGCCGCGAACGAGAAGCTGTCCACCGCGTTCGCGGCCCGGGCCGACGCCGTCGAGGACCTGCTGTCGGCCAGTGCCGCGGTGCGCGGGCTCGGCGGTGAGGCGACCCTCGTGCGTCGCCACCACGAGCGCAGCGCCACCGTCACCGACCACACGATGACCGCCGCGCGGATCTCCGCGTCGTGGTCGGCCGTCCCGCCGGCCGTGCCCAGGCTGGCGATCGCGGCCGGCCTCGCGATCGGGGGCCTGGCCGTGTTGCACGGCGGCCTGACCGTCGGTGGCCTGGTCGCCTTCACCTCCTGGATGACCACGCTGACCCTGGCCGTCACGATCGCCGTCGACCTGCTCTCCCAGCGCGGCCAGGCGTTGGTCGCCGCCGGGCGCATCGCCGAGATCCTCGACACCCCCGGCACCGACGACGACCCCGCCGACGCGGAGAGCCCGCCGCTGGACGCGGCGTTGGTGGCCGCCGGGGTGACGGCCCGGCGCGACGGGCGCCTGGTGCTCGGCCCGGTCGACCTGAGCGTCGGTCCCGGCGAGTTCGTCGCCGTGACCGGCCCGACCGGCAGCGGCAAGACCACGCTGGCCCGGCTGCTGTGCCGGCTGGAGGACCCGGCGACCGGCTCGGTCAGCCTGGGCGGCGTCGATCTGCGGCGGGTCTCCCGGCTCGAGCTGGCCAACCGGGTCGGCCTGGTGCCGCAGCGGCCGCTGATCCTGGCCGGCACGGTCGCGGACAACCTGCGGGTCGGGCGCGAGCTCGGCCTGGACGAGCTGCGGGCGGCGTGCGCCGTCGCCGCCGTCGACGAGTTCGTGGACAGCCTGCCCGACGGCTACGACACCGAGCTCGGCGAGCGCGGGGCGAGCGTCTCCGGCGGCCAGGCGCAGCGGCTGGCCCTGGCCCGGGGCCTGGTCGGCCGCCCGGACGTGCTGATCCTGGACGACGTCACGGCGGCCGTCGACGCGGAGACCGAGGCCACGATCCTGGGGCGGCTGCGGGCCTGGGCACCCGGCACCGCGCTGCTGGTGATCTCGCACCGGCCGAGCGTGCTGGCGGCGGCCGACCGCGTGCTGCGGCTGGAACCGCCCGGCTTTCCCGCGGCTGTGGCCGGGCCGGCCCCACGGTCCGCGCTCGATGAGCACACGACGGACGAACAGACGACGGCTGAGCAGATCGTCCGGGTGGGTGGCGGCAATGGCTGAGATCCGGGTACTGGCCGAGGACCCGTCGACCGCGCGGGTGTTCCGGCGCTTCTGGCCCTACCTGCGGCCACACCGCGCGATCTTCGCCGCGGCGCTGCTGGCGAACGTGGCCAGCTCGGCGGCGGTGGTCGGGATCGCGCCCGCGATCGGCCTCGGGGTCGACGCGGTCACGGATGGCGACGAGCGCCGGCTGTGGTGGGCGGTCGCGCTGATGGCCGGGCTCGTGCTGGCCCGGATGGTGCTGCTGCGCTCGTCGGAGGTGCTGCTCTCGGCGGCGGGGGAGCGGACGATCCGCGGGCTGCGCGACCTCGTCGTGGACCGGCTCGGCCGCGCGCCGCTGCGGTTCATCGAGGCGCACCGCACCGGCGACCTGCTGCGCCGGTCGACCGGTGAGATCTCCGACCTGACCCTCTTCCTGCGGGACCAGCTGCCCAACCTGCTCGGCTTCGGCCTGACCGTGGCCCTCACGACGGCGTTGCTGCTGGTGTACTCGTTGCTGCTCGCGCTGTTGCTGCTCGCGCTGTTCATGCCGGTCGCGATCCTGGTCGTGGCCTGGTTCACTCGTGGCGCGCCGCGGGCGTTCGGACGGCAGGCCGCCGCGGACGCCACGATGACCGCGACCTTCACCGAGACGCTCAACGCGCACGAGGCGCTGGTCGCGCCGGGCCGGCCGCAGGAGTGGGTCCGCCGCTTCCGGGTCGACAACGACGAGCTGCTGCGCGCGGCCGACCGGACGATCGCCGTCCAGAGCCGGCTGGAGCTGTTCGGGATGATCGAGGGCCTGGCCACCGCCGCGCTGCTGCTGCTGAGCGTCTGGCTGGTGCGGGCCGGTCAGGTCAGCGTCGGCACGGTCGTCGTGTTCGTGGTCGCGACCCGCAACCTGTTCGAGAGCATGCTGACGCTCTCCGGCCTGGCCGGCCAGGCGCAGCTCGCCCGGACGGGGCTGGCCCGGCTGACGGACCTGCTCGACGCGCTGGCCCCGGCCGGCCGTGCCCCAGCCGAGCCGCCGGCGGGAACCGAGCTGCTCGCGGGGACCGAGCTGCCGGCCAGGGGGGACCTGGTCGCCGACGGGCTGAGCTTCGGCTACGCCGAGGGCGCCGACGTGCTGCGCGACGTCTCGGTGACCTTCCCGTCCGGCGACCGGGCCGGCCTGGTCGGCGTCACCGGGTCGGGCAAGACCACCCTCGCGAAGCTGCTCACCGGGCTCTACGAGCCGGACGTGGGGACGGTGCGCTACGGCGGCGTCGACCTGCGCGTGGCCGACCCGGACCAGGTCCGGGCCCGCATCGTGCTCATCCCGCAGCAGGTGCACATCATCACCGGCACGCTGGCCGAGAACCTGGCCCTCGCGCCGGGGGAGCCGGACCGGGCGGCCATGGAACGGGCGGTCGAGCTGCTTGGCCTGGGCGACTGGACGGCCCGGCTCGGCGGCCTGGACGCGGACGTCGGCATGCGCGGCTCCCGGCTGTCCGCCGGCGAGCGGCAGATCGTCGGGCTGCTGCGGGCCGGGCTCGTCGACCCGCCGGTGCTGCTGCTCGACGAGGCGACAGCCGACCTGGATCCTGACGCCGCTCGGCGACTGGAAACGGCGGTGGAAAGGCTGCGGCCGGGCCGAACTCTGGTCGTCATCGCGCATCGGCCCACCACGATCGAACGCCTGCCGCGGATCGTCCGGGTCGAAAGCGGCCGCCTGAACTGACCCCCACCCCCCTGCGTCGAAAAGGGACAAGCCCGACGACGCATTGGGGGTAGACAACCATGTGCATTTTAGGTAAACCTTACCTACCTAAAGTGAAGCGGACCTAAGTAGATGGCTGAGATCCAAGGAGACGGCACCTCATGTCGACCAACCCGTTCGACGACGAAATGGGCAGCTTCTACGTCCTGGTCAACGCCGAGGGCCAACACTCGCTGTGGCCGACGTTCGCGCCGGTCCCGACCGGCTGGACAACGGCGCACGGCGCCGCGAGCCGGTCGGACTGCCTGGAGTACGTCGAGGCCCACTGGACGGACCTGCGGCCGGCCAGCCTGATCGCCCGGATGGCGCTCGCCACGGAGGGCACCCGCGACGGTGCCGACTCCGGCGCGTCGCGATGACGGCCCCGGTGGTCTACCGCGAACGGACGGTGCCGCTCGGCGGCGATCCGCTCGCGGTGGCGGCGTCCTTCGCCCGCCGCGCCGCCGGGCCGGTCTCCGTGTACGAGCGGGACGGCGAGTGGCTCTGCGGGTCGGGCGCGCTGGCCGAGATCGTCCTGCACTGGGACGAGATCCGCTACCGGGTGGGGGAACGCTGGCGGGTCGAGCCGGTCGACGACGAGCCGCTGCGGGTCCTCGCCAGGGTGCTGGCCGACGTCCCGGTCGCCGACTGGCGGGCCTGCGGCTGGGCCGGCTTCGAGCTGGGCCCGCGGACCCTCGGCCTGACCGGCCCGGTCGGCCCCGACCCGCTCGTCCATCTGGTCATCCCGGCCCGCGAGGCGCGGCTGTCGGCGACCGGCGCGCTGCTGCGCGCGGTCGACCCGGCCGACCTGGACGTCCTGGCCGAGCTGGTCGGCGGCCCGGCCGCCCCCGAGCGGGCCGAGCCCCAGCCGCTGGCCGACCTGGAGTACGACGCCGACGGGTACCGGCGGATCGTCGCCCGCGCCGTCGAGGACATCCACGCCGGCCGGCTGCGCAAGGTGATCCTCTCCCGGGTCGTCCCCGTCGACGGCGAGATCGACCTGGTCGCGAGCTTCGAGCGCGGCCGGCGCGGCAACACGCCGGCCCGCTCGTTCCTGCTCGACCTGGACGGCCTGCGCGCGATCGGCTTCAGCCCGGAGATGGTCGTCGAGGTGGACACCGCCGGCCAGGTCTCCACCCAGCCGCTCGCCGGCACCGCGGCGCTCGAGGCCACCGGCAGCGGTACCGATACAGACAGAGCGGCCGGCGACCGCGGGCGGCGCGAGGCGCTGCTGCGCGACCCGAAGGAGATCTACGAGCACGCGGTCTCGGTGCAGGCGGCCCAGGAGGAGCTGCGGCCGCTGTGCGCGCCGGGCACCCTGGTCGTGGACGAGTTCATGAACGTGCTGGAGCGGGGCAGCGTCCAGCATCTGGCCTCGCGGGTCAGCGGCCGGCTCATTCCCGGGCGGGACGCCTGGGACGCCCTGGCCGCCGTCTTCCCGTCGATCACCGCGACGGGCGTGCCGAAGGACCTCGCCTGCGCGGCGATCCGGCGCTACGAGTCGCGGCCGCGAGGCCTCTACAGCGGCGCCGTGATCAGCGCCACCGCCGACGGCGCGCTGGACGCCGCCCTCGTCCTGCGGACCGTCTTCCAGCGAGACGGCCAGACCTGGCTGCGGGCCGGCGCCGGCATCGTCGGCGCGTCCCGCCCCGAACGGGAGCTGGAGGAGACGCGGGAGAAGCTGCGCAGCGTCAGCCGTTTCCTCGTCCCGGCCCAGCCCGTTCCGGCCGGGGTGGCCGGCACTGGCGACGAGCTGGAGGCGCTGCGGCGCACCGTCGCCGAGCTGATCGAGGAGGACCCGGCCTCGCTCGGCGACGACGACAACCTGTTCGAGCGCGGGCTGGAGTCGATCGCGCTGATCCGGGCGATCGGCCAGTGGCGCCGGGCCGGCCTCGAGGTGAACTTCGCCGAGCTGGCCGAGACCCCGACCCTGGACGGCTGGTTCAAGCTGCTGTCCGCCCGGCGCCCCGCCGCCGCGCCCGAGGCCGTGGCCGGGCCGGCCGGCGTCGACCCGGTGAGCGCCGGGCCGGCCGAGACCGCGGCGGGCCCGGACGACGCCGGCGAGTTCCCGCTGGCCGTCATGCAGCACGCCTACTGGATCGGGCGCGGCGCCGGGCAGTCCTACGGCGGCGTCGCCGCCCACCTGTACAGCGAGTTCGACGGCGACGGGGTCGACCCGGCCCGGCTGGCCGCTGCGGTCGAGCGGCTGATCCAGCGGCACGAGGCGCTGCGGACCCGGATCACCGACCTCGGCGGCCAGGTCGTCGAGCAGGTAGCCGGCTGGCGTGGCCTGGCCGTGCACGACCTGCGCGACCTGGACGACGAGGCCGCCGAGCAGCGGCTGGCCGCCGTCCGCGACCGGCTGTCCCACCAGCTGCTCGACATCGAGCGCGGCGAGGTGTTCGCCACCGAGCTGAGCCTGCGCCCGGACGGGACGACCCGCCTGCACCTCGACGTCGACATGGTCGCCGCCGACGCGGGCAGCTACCGCGTCCTGCTGGCCGACCTGGCCGACCTGTACGGCCGCCCGGACACGGTCGCCCCCGCACCGGCCTACAGCTACCGCCGGTACCGCGCCGAGCGCGCGGCCGCCCGCCTCGGCCAGCGGGGGACCGCCCGCGGCGAGGCTGCGGCCCGGGCCCGGCGGGCCTGGTTCGACCGGCTGCCCGGACTACCCGGCCCGCCCCAGCTCGCGCTCGCCCCTGCCACTGACAATCCTGCTGGCGGCGACGGCCCGGCCGCGGCGCCGCGGGTGTCCCGGCGCCACTTCCGGTTGCCGCCGTCGGCCCGCGCGGCCCTCGACCGGGCCGCGCACCGGCACGGCGTCACGCCGGCGATGGCCGTCGCGACCGCGTTCGCCGAGGTCCTCGGCGGCTGGAGCGCCCAGCCCCGGTTCCTCCTCAACGTCCCGCTGTTCGACCGCGAGCAGTTGCACCCCGACGTCAACCGGATCGTCGGCGACTTCACCAGCTCGGTGCTGCTGGAGATCGACCTGACCGACCGGGTGCCCTTCGTGGACCGCGCCCGCCGGGTCCAGACCCGGCTGCACGCTGACGCCGCCCACGCCGACTACTCCGGCGTCGAGGTGCTGCGCGACCTCGGCCGCCACCACGGCGAGCCGGCCCTCGCCCCGGTCGTGTTCACCAGCGCGCTCGGGCTCGGCGAGCTGTTCGACGCCCCGGTGCGCCGGGAGTTCGGCCGGCCGGTGTGGATCATCTCGCAGGGCCCGCAGGTCCTGCTGGACGCCCAGGTCACCGAGCTCGACGGCGGGCTGCTGGTCAACTGGGACATTCGCGAGGGCACGTTCGCGCCCGGCGTCGTCGACGCGATGTTCGCCGCGTTCGAGCGACTCGTGCGCGGCCTGGCCGAGCCGGGCCCGGACACCACCGGCCTCCCGGACACGACGGTCTGGGAACAGCCCGTCGACGGGCTGCTCGACCCCTCGGTACGGGACGTGCGCCGCCGGGTCGGCGCGGTGGCCGGCCCGGCATCCACCCGGCTGCTGCACGAGGGGTTCTTCGCGGCGGCGGCGCAGCGCCCGGACGCCCCGGCCCTGCGCTGGGACGAGGCGGGCACCGGACCGCGGCGGCGGTCGCTGTCCTACGGCGAGCTGGCCGCGCGGGCCACGGCCGTGGCCGGGACGCTCGCCGCCCGTGGCGTCCGGCCGGGCGACCTGGTCGGCGTCAGCCTGCCGAAGGGGCCGGGCCAGGTCGTCGCCGTGCTCGGGGTGCTCGCGGCCGGCGCGGCCTACGTGCCGATCGGCGTCGACCAGCCGGCCGCGCGGATCGAACGGATCGTCGCGACCGCGGGCTTCCGCACGGTCGTCACCGATCGGCCGGGCTCCGACTGGCCGGCCGGCGTGACCCCGCTGAGCCTCGACGACGCCCTGGCAGGCGCACCTACCGAGCCGGTGGCCGGGCTCGTCCTGCGGGCGGCCGACGATCCGGCGCGTCTGGACGAACCGGCCTACGTCCTGTTCACCTCGGGGTCGACCGGGCAGCCCAAGGGCGTCGAGGTCGGGCACCGGGCCGCGATGAACACGCTCGACGACCTGGTCGAACGGCTCGGGATCGGCCCGGGGGACCGGACGCTGGGCGTCTCCGCGCTCGACTTCGACCTGTCGGTGTTCGACCTGTTCGCTCCGCTGTCCGCCGGCGGCGCGGTGGTCCTCGTGGACGAGGAGTCCCGGCGGGAGGCGGCCCGGTGGGCCGACCTGATCGCCGGCCACGGCGTCACGATCCTCAACTGCGTGCCGGCCGTGCTGGATCTGGTCCTCGCCACCGGCGCGCCGCTGGGCACGAGTCTGCGCGCGGTGCTGCTCGGCGGGGACAAGGTCGGTGTCGACCTGCCGGCCCGGCTCGCGAAGGCCGTGCCCGGCTGCCGGTTCCTCGCGCTCGGCGGCACGACCGAGACCGCCATCCACTCGACGATCTGCGAGGTCGTCGGCGGCGCGGCGCGCCCGGAATGGCGCTCGGTCCCGTACGGCACCCCGCTGCGCAACGTGCGGCTGCGGGTCGTCGACGCGCTGGGCCGGGACTGCCCCGACCACGTGGCCGGTGAGCTGTGGATCGGCGGCGCCGGGGTCGCCCGGGGCTACCGGGCCGACCCCGAGCGGACGGCCGACCGGTTCGTCACCCACGGCGGCGAGCGCTGGTACCGGACCGGCGACCTGGCCCGCTACCTGCCGGACGGGACCGTCGAGTTCCTCGGCCGCCGCGACCACCAGGTCAAGATCAGGGGCTTCCGGGTCGAGCTCGGCGAGGTCGAGGCCGCCTTGGCGGCGCTGCCCGGTATCCGGGCCGG
The DNA here is from genome assembly GCF_000166135.1 of Pseudofrankia inefficax. NCBI lineage: Bacteria > Bacillati > Actinomycetota > Actinomycetes > Frankiales > Frankiaceae > Pseudofrankia > Pseudofrankia inefficax. The sequence goes on along the minus strand of NC_014666.1, from coordinate 5,562,497 downwards.
CGTGGCAGCGCTGACCGCCGGCGCGGACGGCCGCCCGGCCACGCTCGGCGCGGTCGTCGCGGCCCCGCCACAGGAGGACGCGGCGGCGATCAGGGCCGCGTTGCGGTCGGTGCTGCCGCCGCACATGGTCCCCGACCGGGTGGTCGTCGTGGCCGAGCTGCCGCTCAGCGCCAACGGCAAGATCGACCGCAAGGCCGTCGGCGCTCTGCTGGCCCGGGAGCTGGACGCACCCCGCCCGGCCTCGCGGCCGCCGGCCTCCGACCTGGAGCGGGTGATCCTCGCGGTCTGGCGGGAGGTGCTGGGCGTCGGCGAGTGCGGGGTCCTCGACGAGTTCTTCGCCCTCGGCGGCGACTCGGTCCTGGCCACCGCCGTCGTCGCGCGGCTGCGCGAGGAGCTCGACACCGACGAGGTCACGGTCCGGACGCTGTTCGCGGCTCCAACGGTGGCCGGGCTCGCCGAGCGGCTGCGCGCGGCCGAGACGACGCCGGGCCGGCTCGACCGCGTCGCCTCGATCGCCTTGGAGATCGCGTTGCTGTCCGACGAGGAGATCGAGGCCCGGCTGCTCGACGGCGTGGACGCCGGGACGGACCGGTGAGCGCGCCGCTGGTCACCGAGACCGCTGCCGGCTCGACCGCGGCGGCGGGCTGGGTTCCCTGGCCGGACGAGGCCGCCGACCGCTACGTGGCGGAGGGCTACTGGCGGGGCGGTTCGCTCGGCGAGCGGCTGCGCGGCTGGGCCGAGCGGTACGCCACCGCCACCGCCCTCGTCGCCGGTCCGGTCCGGCTCTCCTACGCGGATCTCGACCGGGCGGCGGACGACCTGGCGGCCGGGCTCGCCGGGACCGGCCTCACCGTCGGTGACCGCGTCGTGGTCCACCTGCCCAACCGGGCCGAGTTCGTCACGCTGCTGTTCGCGCTCTGCCGGCTGGGCGCGATCCCGGTGCTCACCCTGCCCGCGCACCGCCGGGTCGAGATCGAGCACCTGACCCGGCTGTCCGGCGCGGTGGCCTACGCGATCCCGGATACGCACGAGGGCTTCGACCATCGGGTGTTGGCCCAGGAGATCGTCACCGCGGTCCCGTCCGTCCGCCAGGTGCTGGTGGCCGGGGCTCCGGGCCCGTTCACCAGCCTGGAGGCGCTGGCCGCGGCGGGAGCGGCCGCCCGGGCCGACGGCACGGCGCGGCCGGTGCCGGCGGCGCCAGACCCGGCCGGCGTCGCGGTGCTGCTCATCTCGGGCGGCACCACCGGCAAGCCCAAGCTGATCCCGCGCACCCACTGGGACTACGGCTACAACGCCGAGGCCAGCGCCCGGCTGTGCGGGCTGACCGCCGCGGACACCTACCTGGTCGCGCTGCCAGCCGCGCACAACTTCCCGTTGGCCTGCCCGGGGATCCTGGGGGCGCTCGGCGTCGGCGCGACCGTGGTCCTGGCTGCCTCGCCGAGCCCGGAGACCGCCTTCGGCCTGATCGGCGGCGAACGGGTGACGGTGACGGCCCTGGTGCCGGCGCTCGCCCGGATCTGGGTCGACGCCGCCGAGTGGGAGCGGCCCGACACGTCGAGCCTGCGCCTGCTGCAGGTCGGCGGCGCCCGGCTCGACGCCGAGCTGGCCCGGCGCATCCCGCGGGCGTTGGGCGCCCAGGTCCAGCAGGTCTTCGGCATGGCCGAGGGGCTGCTGAACTACACCCGCCTCGACGAGGACGACGAGCTGGCCTTCACCACCCAGGGACGGCCGCTCGCCGCCGCCGACGAGATCCGGGTCGTCGGCCCCGACGGCGCCGACGTGCCGGCCGGGGCCGTCGGCGAGCTGTGGGCCCGCGGCCCCTACACGATCCGCGGCTACTACCGGGCCGCCGAGCACAACGCCACGGCCTTCTCCCCGGACGGCTTCTACCGCAGCGGCGACCTCGTCCGGCTCACCCCGAGCGGCAACCTGGTCGTCGAGGGGCGCATCAAGGACGTCGTCAACCGCGGCGGCGAGAACGTCTCCGCGACAGAGCTCGAGGAGCACCTGCTCGCGCACCCGTCGATCGCCCAGGCCGCCGTCATCGCCGCGCCCGACGAGCAGGTCGGCGAGAGCGTCCGCGCGGTGATCGTCCCGGTCCCCGGGGCGGCGCCGACCCTCAAGGCGGTCAAGGCCTTTCTGCGCGAGCGGGGGCTCGCCCGCTTCATGCTCCCCGACCTGCTGACGGTGCTCGACGCGCTGCCGCTCACCCCCGTCGGAAAGATCGACAAGCGGGAGCTGCGGCGCCGCCTCGGCTAGCGCCGGCCACCGCCCTCACACCAGGCCTGTTTCGCGCCTCGCGCGCCCGCCTCACCCGTCGACGCCCTCATCCCGGGCAGCACCACCGGAAGGACGAACATCGTGGCGAGTCCCGACTCCGCGCAGCGCAAGCGTGAGCTGCTCCGCCGCCGGCTGGCGGCGGAGCGCCTGACGCGCGAGCCGGCGGCCTCGGCCGGGCCCCGGCCGCGCCGGGAGCCCGGCCGCGGGTACCCCGTCAGCCCGGCGCAGCGCCGGATGTGGTTCCTGACCCGGCTCGACCCCGACAGCGCGGCCTACACGATCTCGGCCGCGTTCGAGCTGACCGGCCCGCTCGACGTGCCGGCGCTGCGCCGCGCGCTGCTGGCCGTCGCCCGGCGCCACGAGATCCTCCGCACGACCTACCGCGCCACCCCGGACGGCGGGCTGGAGCAGGTCATCCGGGACGACGTCGAGCCGGCCTGGCTCAGCGTCGACCTCTCGACCGAGCCCGCCGGCGACATTGGGCGCAAGAGCGGCGCCGGCGCGCGGGACGGCCGGACGCGGGAGATCGCGCTGCGCGCGGCCCGGCGCCCGTTCGACCTCACCGCCGAGTCCCCGCTGCGGGTCACCGTGCTGCGTCACGGCCCGGACCGACACACGCTCGCGCTGGCCGCCCACCACATCGCCTGGGACGACGCCTCGTGGGACGTCTTCTTCGCGGACCTGCTGGCCGCGTACGACGGCCGGGCCGAGCCCGGCGCCACGGTCTCGTTCCTCGACGCGGCAGCGGTGACCGACCCGCCCGCCGAGGCGCGGGGCCTCGCCTACTGGCGTCACCAGCTGCTCCCGTTGGCCGAGGCGGTGCGGCTTCCCCGGCCGACCCCCGACGACCGCCAGCTCGACGGGCCCGACGGGCGTGACGCGGGCCGCCAGGTCGTCCACCACGCGCCAGCCGACCTGGTCGGGACGGTCCGGGCGTTCGCCGCCAGCCAGGGCGCGACGCCGTTCATGGTGCTGCTCGCGGCCTACGCGGCGCTGGTCCACCGGGTCACCGGCGCGACCGACGTCACGGTCGGCTCGCCCGTCGTCAACCGGGACGCGGCGGCGACCGAGGGGGTCATCGGCTACTTCGGCAACACCGTCTGCCTGCGGCTGGCGGTGGCGCCCGGCGACAGCTTCACCGAGCTGGTCGAGCGGACCCGCGCGGTCTGCCTGGGCGCGTTCGCGCACGCCGACGCCGACCTGGCCGACGTCGTCCGCGCGCTCAACCCGGACCGAGCCGACGGCGTCTCCAGCCTGTTCACCACGATGTTCGCCGTCCGCGCGCCGGCGGCCGCCGGCCTGCGCGGTGCCGGCCGGGACCTGCGCGGCGAGCGCCGGCCGCTGCACAACGGCACGGCCCAGACCCCGCTGATGGTCGTCGCCGAGCTGGGCGGCGAGGACGCCGCCGGCCCGCTGGAGCTGGAGACGACCTACCAGCCCGGCGCGGTGTCGGCGGGTTTCGCCCGCTCCGTCGGCCCGCGGCTGGAGCGGCTGCTGGTCGCGGCGCTGACCGAGCCGGACGCGCCGCTCGGCCGGATCGACCTGCTCGCCCCGGCCGAGCGCCACCAGGTCGTGACCACCTGGAACGACCCAGCCAGCCCAAACGACCCAGCCAGCCCCGCTGGCTTCGCGGAGCCGCTGCCGAGCGAGCCGTGGGCCGCGCGGTTCGCCGCCTGGGCCGAGCGCGACCCGGACCGCACCGCGCTGGTCACGGCCGCGCGGACCCTGACCTACGGCGAGCTGTCCACCGCGGCCGACGCCTTCGGGCGCCGGCTCGCCGGCCTGGGCGCCGGGCCGGGCTCGATCGTCGGGATCGCCCTGCCCCGCGCGGCCGACCTGGTCGTGGCGCTGGCCGGCACCGGCCTGGCCGGCGCCGCGTACCTCCCGATCGACCCGGACTACCCGGACGCCCGGATCGCCTTCATGATCGAGGACGCCGCGCCGACCGTCCTGGTGACCACGGCGGCGCTCGCCCCCCGGCTGCCGGTCTCGCCGGGCACCAGGCTCGTGCTCGTCGACCAGCCCGATCCCGATCCCGATCCCGAGTCCGAGCCCGATCCCGCGCGAGCCGCGGGGCCGTGGCCTCCGCGGATCGCCCCTGACAGCCCCGTGTACCTGATCTACACGTCGGGCTCGACCGGCCAGCCGAAGGGTGTCCTGGTCGGCCACCGGTCGCTGACCGAGTTCCTGGCCTCGTTCACGGCGGCGGTCGGGATCGGGCCGGACGACCGGGTGCTGGCCATGACGACGCTGGGCTTCGACATCAGCACGGTGGAGCTGCTCGCGCCGCTGACGGTCGGCGCCTCGATCCGGCTGGTCGACGGCGACGCGGTCCGCGACCCCGCGCAGCTGGCCTGGCTGCTGGGCTCGGGCGCGGTCACGGTCGCCCAGACGACTCCGTCCCGCTGGCGGTCCATCCTGGCCGCCGGCACCGGGACCTATCCGGGGGTGCGGGTCCTGGCCGGCGGCGAGCCGTTGACGGCCGACGTCGCCCGGGAGCTCGCCGCCCGCGCGGAGAGCCTGACCAACGTCTACGGCCCGACCGAGGCCACAGTCTGGGTGACGACGGGCCAGGTCCGCGAGGCCGACGGGGCCGGCGCCGCTCCTGCGCCCAATGTCGCCGCCGCTCCTGCGCCCAATGTCGCCGGCGCCGCTCCTGCGCCCAATGTCGCCGGACCGACCATCGGGCGGCCGCTGCGCAACGCCCAGGCCTACGTGCTGGACGGCGCGCTCATGCCGGTGCCGCCCGGTGTCGTCGGCGAGCTCTACCTGGCCGGCACCGCCGTCGCGCACGGCTATCTGGCCCGGCCGGGGCTGACCGCCGCCCGCTTCGTCGCGAGCCCCTTCGCGACCGGCGAGCGGATGTACCGCACCGGTGACCTGGCCCGCTGGACCACGGCCGGCGAGCTGGTCGTGTCCGGCCGCTCGGACGACCAGGTCAAGGTCCGCGGTTTCCGGATCGAGCTGGGCGAGATCGAGGCTGTCCTCCAGCGCCACCCGGCTGTCGCGCGCTGCGCCGTCGTCGTCCGGGACGGCGAGCCGGCGGGCCGCACGATCGTGGCCTACGTGGTCCCGGCGACCGACCTTGCCGACGCCCCGGCCGCGCCGCTCGCGGATCAGCTGCGCGCGCACGCGGCGGCGGTCCTGCCCGGCTACATGGTGCCGGCGGCGTTCGTGACACTGCCCGCCCTGCCGACGACCCCCGCCGGCAAGCTCGACCGCCACGCGTTGCCCGCGCCCGACTTCGGCGCGGCGGCCGAGCCCGGCCGGGCGCCGGCGACCCACGCGGAGACGGTGCTGCGCGACGTCTTCGCCGCGGTCCTCGGCCAGCCGGGCATCGGGGTCGACGACTCGTTCTTTCACCACGGCGGCGACAGCATCCTGGCCTTCGCGGTCGTGACCCGGGCGGCCGCCGCCGGGGTGACCGTCGGGCTGGCCGACCTGTTCGACACCGCGACCGTCGCCGGCCTGGCCGCGGCAGCGACCGCGCGGGCCGACGGGCCGGAGCTCCCGGACCTGGCGCCGGTCGACCCGGCCGACCTGGACCGCTGGCGCTCCCGGCTGCCTGCGCTGACCGAGGTGTGGCCGTTGTCGCCGTCGCAGTCGGGGCTGCTGTTCCAGCGCCTCGTCGACGGCGACGACACCGCCGACGTCTACGTGATCCAGTTCGTCCTCGATCTGCGGGGCGAGCTCGACGTCGACCGCCTGCGCGCGGCCTCGCGGGTCCTGGTCGACCGGCACGCCGTGCTGCGGGCCGCCGTCCTGTCCGACGGCGCCGCGCCGGCCCAGGCGATCCTGGCCAAGGCCGAGCCCGAGTGGACGGTCGTGGACCTGTCCGCCTGGCCGGCGGGCGAGCGGGCGGCGGAGGCGGACCGGCTGGTCACGGCCGACCGGGCCGCGCCGTTCGACCTCACGACGCCGCCGCTGCTGCGTTTCCTGTGGATCCGCACCGGGCCCGACAGCGCCCGGCTGGCGGTCTGCGCCCACCACGTCATCCTCGACGGCTGGTCGCTGCCGCTGTTGCTGCAGGAGCTCTTCGCGCTGGCCGGTGCGCCGGGCGACCCGGCGGACGCGGGTCTGCCGGCCGTCCGCCCCTACGCCGACTACCTGCGCTGGCTGCTGGCCCAGGACCGGGAGGCGGCCAGGGCGGCCTGGCGGGACGAGCTGTCCGGCCTGGAGGGGCCGACCCTGCTGGCCCCGGCCGGCGGGCAGCCCACCGGCGGCCCGGCGGCGGTCATCGAGCGGGAGGCCGACCCGGAGCTGACCGCCCGGCTGGCCACCCTCGGCCGCGAGCGGGGCCTGACGCTGAGCACGATCCTGCGGGCCGCGTACGCGGTGCTGCTGGCCAGGGCGGTCGGCCGCGACGACGTCGTCTTCGGCGTCGCGACCGCCGGGCGGCCCCCGGAGCTGCCCGGAGCCGACGCCATGATCGGTCTGTTCGTCACGACCGTCCCGGTCCGGGCCGCGGTGAGCGCCGAGCGGACGTTCGCCGACCTGCTGGCGGACCCGCGGGTCGCCCAGGGCCGGATGTTCACCCACCAGCACCTCGGCCTGGCCGAGATCCAGTCCGCCGCCGGCCGCGGCGAGCTGTTCGACAGCCTGCTCGTCCTGGAGTCGTACCCGTTCGAGACGGCGACGCTGCTCCCGCCGGGCGGCCCGCGCCTGGACGCCGTCGACGGCCACGACGCCACCCACTACGCCCTGACCGTCCGGGTGATCCCCGGGGAGCGGCTGCGGCTGACCTTCGGCTACCAGCGGGGCGTGCTGGACGACGCGACCGTCGTCGGCCTCGCCGACCGACTGCTCGCGCTGCTGGCAGGGATCGCGACCGACCCCGACCGGCCGATCGGCGCCGTCGCGGCGCTGCCGCCCGCCGAGCGCGCCCTGGCCGCGCACACCCCGGCGCCGGCGACCGGCGTCGCGGACGCAACCCTGCCCGACCTGTTCGAGGCCCAGGCCGCTCGCACCCCGGGATCCGTCGCCCTGCGCTGGCGCGACACGGACCTGACCTACGCCGAGCTCGACGCCCGGGCCAACCGGCTGGCCCGGCTGCTGCGCCAGCGGGGCGTCGGGCCGGAGTCGATCGTCGCCGTCGCGCTGCCCCGCTCGTCCGACCTGGTCGTGAGCCTGCTTGCCGTCCAGAAGGCCGGCGGCGCCTACCTGCCGGTCGACCCGGCCTACCCGGCCGACCGGATCGCGTTCATGCTGCGCGACGCGGCGCCGGTCTGCGCGCTCACCACGGCCGCGACCCGTGCCGCGTTGCCGGCCCGGACAGGCGTGCCGCTGATCGCGCTCGACGACCCGCTGGTCGAGGCGGCGCTCGCCGAGCAGTCGCCGGCCGGGCTCGACCCGGCGGGCCGCGCCCGGCCGGACAACCTCGCCTACGTGATCTACACGTCCGGCTCGACGGGCCGCCCGAAGGGCGCGCTGGTCGCGCACCGCAACGTGGTGCGGCTGTTCGCCGACAGCCAGGAGCACTTCCACTTCGGCGCCGCCGACGTCTGGACGTTGTTCCACTCGGTGTCGTTCGACTTCTCGGTCTGGGAGCTGTGGGGGCCGCTGCTGCATGGCGGCCGACTCGTCGTCGTGGACCACGAGGTCACCCGCGCGCCCGAACGGTTCCTCGACCTGCTTCGCCGGGAGTCCGTCACCGTCCTCAACCAGACCCCGTCCGCCTTCGGCGCGCTGCTGGAGGCCGACCGGGACGCCGAAGGGCGCGACCCCGGCCGACGGAGCCTCGCGCTCCGGCTGGTGATCTTCGGCGGCGAGGCGCTCGACGTCAGCCGGCTGTCCCCGTGGTACGAGCGGCATCCCGACGACGCCCCGGTGCTGGTCAACATGTACGGGATCACCGAGACCACCGTGCACGTCACCTACCTGCGGCTGGACCGGGCGTCCGCGGCCGCCGGGCGGCGTGGCGTGATCGGCGACCCCCTTCCCGGGCTGCGGGCCCGGATTCTCGACCGGCACCTCACCCCGGTCCCGCCGGGCGTGCCGGGGGAGGTCTACGTCAGCGGCGGGCAGCTCGCCCGCGGCTACCTCGGCCGGCCCGGCCTGACCGCCGCCCGGTTCGTCGCCGACCCGTACGGCGCCCCGGGGGACCGGCTGTACCGCACCGGTGACCTGGCCCGGCTGGGCCCGGACGGGCAGCTGGAGTACCTCGGCCGGGCCGACGACCAGGTGAAGATCCGCGGCTTCCGGATCGAGCCAGGGGAGATCGAGGCCGTCCTGGCGGCCGACCCGGCGGTGGAGCGGGCCGTCGTCCTGGCCCGCGAGGACGACGCGGGCCGGCGCCGGCTGATCGCCTACGCCGTGCGGCGGGCGGGCCAGCACGTCGACGGCCCGGCGCTGCGGGCCCGGGCCGCGGCGGCCCTGCCCGACTTCATGGTCCCGGCCGCGGTCGTCGTGCTGGACGCTCTGCCGCTGACGGACAACGGGAAGCTCGACCGGGCCGCGCTGCCGGCCCCGGACCTGGCCGCAGCCTCGACCTCGGGCCGCCTCGGCGGCACCGACCTGGAACGCACCCTGGGCACGGTGTTCGCCGCCGTCCTCGGGCTGGACCGGGTCGGAGCCGACGACGACTTCGTCGCGCTCGGCGGCGACAGCATCATCGCGATCCAGCTGGTCAACAAGGCCCGCCGTGAGGGCGTCCGGCTCACCCCGCGCGAGGTCTTCGTCCAGCGGACGCCGGCCGCGCTAGCCGCGCTCGTCGCCAGCCGCGAGACCACCCCCGCGATTGCCCCGGAGCCTGGTCCCGCGAGCCCGGCGGCCCGGCCGGCCCTGGCCGTCGCGCCAGCCGGCGGCGACGTGGACTTGGCGGCGACCGGCCTGCTCACCCCGCCGCCGATCGTGGCCCGGCTCGCGGAGTGGGGCGGCGAGATCCGGCGGTTCAACCAGGCGTTCCTCGTCCGGACGCCGGCCGGCGCCGACGAGGCGGCGCTGCGCGCCGCGCTGCGGGCGCTGGTCGCGCACCACGACGCGCTGCGGGCCCGGCTGCTGCGGCCGGCCCCCGGCGTGTGGCTGCTCCAGATCGATCCCGCCGCCGCCGACCCGGCGACCACCAGTCCCGAGCTGCTCACCCGGATCGAGGTCGCCGGTCTCGACCCGGCGGCCCTGCGCGCGGTGATCGCGACTGCCTCCGACACCGCCGCCGACGGCCTCGACCCGGACGCCGGGTCGATGGTCCGCGCGGTCTGGCTCGACGCGGGCCCGACCGAGCCCGGCCGGCTGGTCATCGTGATCCACCACCTCGTCGTGGACGGCGTGTCCTGGCGGATCCTGCTGGCCGACCTGGAGACCGCGTACACGGCCGCCCGCGCCGGCCGGACCCCGGAGCTGGAGCCGGTCGGCACGTCGCTGCGCGCCTTCAGCCAGGCCATCGCCGAGCACGCCACCGCGCCCGCCCGCCTGGCCGAGCTGACCCACTGGCTGGCGACGCTCGCCCCGGGCGCCCGCCCGTTCCCCGCGCCGCCCGCGACATTGGGCGCAAAAGCGGCGCCGGCCCCGGTCGCCGCGCCGGACGGCTCCCCGCTGGGACCGGCCGCCCTCGGCGCCCTGGCCGACACCGGACGACTGGTCGTCGAGCTGCCTGCGGCGGCCACCGCCGCGCTGCTCACCGCCGTTCCCGCGGCGACGAACGCCGAGGTCACCGACGTGCTGCTGACCGGCCTGCGGCTGGCGCTGGCGGCCGGCGAGCCCGGCGAGCTGCTGGTCGATCTCGAACGGCACGGCCGGGACGAGACGACCCCGGGGCTGGACCTGGCCCGGACGGTCGGCTGGTTCACCAGCATCGCCCCGGTCCGGCTCCCGGCGGCCCGGCCCGACGCTCGCGCGACCCTGGCCGATGTGGCGGCCCGGCTGCGGGCCGTCCCCGACGCGGGGATCGGCTTCGGCCCGCTGCGCTACGCGAACCCGCTGGCCGGCCCCGCCCTCGCGCGGGCCGGGCAGCCCCAGGTGCTGTTCAACTACCTGGGCCGCTTCGGCGCCGACCGCCGGGCCGACTGGGGTCCGGCCGAGGAGTTCGACGCGCTCGCCGCGACCGCCGACCCCGGCCTGGGCGTCGGCTACCCGCTGACCGTCGACACCGTCAGCGTCGAGACAGCCGACGGGCCGGTGCTGCGCGCCACCTTCACCTATCTGACGACCGTCCTGGACGAGCAGCTGGCGGGCCAGCTCGCCGCCGGTTTCCGCGACGCCCTGCTGGAGCTCGCCGCGCTCGCCCCGGCGCCGGTGACCGGGTCGGCCGAGCTGGTCACGCTCACCCCGGCCGAGACCGAGCGGATCGCCCGCGCGTTCCCGGCCCCGGTCGAGGACGTCTGGCCGCTCTCGCCGCTGCAGGAGGGCCTTTACTTCCACTCCGCGCTCGACCAGACCAGCGACGCCTACACCGCGCAGTTCTGGTTCGACTTCGACCACCGCCTCGACGCCGACCGGCTGCGCCGCGCCTGCCTCGCCTTCATGGCGGCCACCCCGACGCTGCGCGCCGGCTTCCTCAGTGACGGCCTGCCCCAGCCGGTGCAGGTGATCGCCCGCGAGCTGCCGGCGCCGGTCGAGGAGATCGACCTCTCGGGCCTGGCCGAGGCCGACCGCCTGGCCGAGGCCGACCGGATCACCGCCGCCGACCGGGCCCGCCCATTCGACGTCACCCGCCCGCCGCTGTTCCGGCTGACCCTGATCCACCTGGCACCGGGACGCGACCGGCTGGTCGTCAACCGCCAGGTGCTGCTGTGGGACGGCTGGTCCGGCGCCCTCGTCGTCGAGGGCCTGCTCGACCGGTACGCCGCCGAGGGCGACCCGGCGGCCGTCGAGGAGCGGCCGGGCGGGTCGTACCGGGACTACCTGGCCTGGCTGCGGGAGCGCGACACCGCCGCCGCCGGGCAGGCCTGGCGCTCGGCGCTCGCCGGCCTCGAAGGCCCGACCCTGGTGGTGCCGGCGGCGCGTGGCCTGGCACCGGTCGCGCCGGTCCGGATCACCGCCGAGCTGCCCGAGGCGACGGCCACCGCGGCCCGCGCCGCCTCCCGCGCCCACGGCGTCACCCTGAACACGATCTTCAACACGGCGCTCGCGCTGGTCCTGGCCGGGGCGACGGGGGCGGACGACGTCGTGTTCGGGACGACCGTCGCGGGCCGGCCGACGGAGCTCGACGGCATCGACGAGGTCGTCGGCCTGTTCCTGAACACCGTCCCGGTCCGGGTCCGGCTCGACCCTCGCGAGACGGTCGGCGAGCTGCTGGACCGCGTCGCCGGCCAGCGCCTCGACCTGCTCGACCACGAGTACCTCGGCCTCGGCGAGATCCAGCGGGCCAGCGGCCACCCTGCCCTGTTCGACACGCTCTACGTCCTGCAGAACTTCATCGACGAGGTCGCCAACGAGCAGACCACCGCCCGCCACGGCATCGTCGGCGGGGACAGCCTCGACCACACCCACTACCCGCTGACATTCGTCCTGTTCCCCGGGGCGCGGATCACCGTGCGGCTGGAGTACCGGGCGGACGTCGTCACCCCCGAGCTGGCCGAGGGGCTGTTCGCCCGGCTGCTCGCGATGGTCGACACCCTCAGCGGCGGCCTCGACGCCCGGGTGGGCTCGCTGGACGCGCTGCTGCCGGCCGAACGGTCCCGGCTGGAGCGCGACGCCGCGGCCCCGGCCCGCCCGATCGGCACGGCGACCGTCGCCGACCTGCTGGCCGACCGGGCCGGCGGCGAGCTGCGTGACGTGGTCGGGCTGGTCCTCGGCGCCGAGCGGCTGACGTACGGCGAGCTCGACGCCCGGGTGAACCAGCTGGCCCGGCTGCTGATCGCCCGCGGCGCCGGCCCGGAGACCGTGGTCGCGCTCGGCCTCGGCCGCACGGTCGACATGGTCGTCGCCCTGTTCGCCGTGCTGCGGACCGGCGCCGCCTACCTTCCGCTGGAGCTGGACCATCCGCCGGCCCGGCTGCTGGAGATGGTCGCCGATGCGCGGGCTGCGCTGCTGGTGACCAGCCGGGTGCCGGGCCGCTACCTGGCGGGCGGGTCAGACGAGGCCGGCGACCAGCCGTGGCTGGTGCTTGACGACGACGCGGTCGCCGCCGAGCTGGCCGCGGCCCCGAGCGGCGCGCTGTCGGACGCCGAGCTCGGCACCTTCGCCCGCGACCGCGCGGACCGGCTTGACCACCCGGCCTACGTGATCTACACGTCGGGCTCGACCGGCCGGCCCAAGGGCGTCGTCACGCCCTACCGCGGGCTGACCAACATGTGGCTCAACCACCGGGACGAGATCTTCGAGCCGACGGTGGCCGCGGCCCGGCGCCGGCTGCGGATCGCGCACACCGTGTCGTTCGCCTTCGACATGTCGTGGGAGGAGCTGCTCTGGCTCGTCGAGGGCCACGAGGTGCACATCTGCGACGAGGACCTGCGCCGCGACGCCGAGGGGCTGGTCGCCTACTGCGACCGGCACCGCGTCGACGTCGTCAACGTCACCCCGACCTACGCGGCCCACCTGTTCGAGGCCGGCCTGCTCGACACCGATGACCATCGGCACCGGCCGGCCCTGGTCATGCTCGGCGGCGAGGCCGTGCCCGACTCGGTCTGGAACCGGCTGCGCGACACCGACGGGACGTCCGGCTACAACCTGTACGGCCCGACCGAGTACACGATCAACACCCTCGGCGCCGCGACGACCGACAGCCGGACCCCGACCGTGGGGCGGCCGATCCGCAACACCCGGGTCTACGTGCTCGACCGCTGGCTGCGCCCGGTCCCCGACGGCGCCGCCGGCGAGCTGTACATCGCCGGCGACGGCCTGGCCCGCGGCTACCTCGACCGGTTCGGCCTGACCGCGACCCGGTTCGTGGCCGACCCGATCCGGCCCGGCGAGCGGATGTACCGCACCGGCGACCTGGTGGTCCGCCGGGCCGTCGACGGCAACCTGGACTTCCTCGGCCGCACCGACGACCAGGTCAAGATCCGGGGCCACCGGATCGAGCTGGGCGAGGTCACCGCCGCGCTCGACGCCCACGAGGCGGTCAGCCAGTCCGCGGTGATCGCGGCGCCCGACCCGGCGACCCCGGGGTCCAGCCGGCTGGTCGCCTACGTCGTCCCGGCCGAACGGTCCGCCGCCGACCGGGCCGCGACCGAGGACGACCAGGTCGGCGAGTGGCGCCAGATCTACAGCGACGAGTACGAGCAGATCCCGGCGGCCGTGCTCGTCGAGGACTTCGCCGGCTGGGACTCCAGCTACGACGGCCAGCCGATCCCCGTCGAGCACATGCGGGAGTGGCGGGCGGCGACCCTCGATCGCGTCCGCGCGCTCGCGCCCCGGCGGGTGCTGGAGATCGGCGTCGGCACCGGCCTGCTGCTCGGCCCGCTCGCGCCCGACTGCGAGGCCTACTGGGGCACGGACTTCGCCGCCCCCGTCCTCGCGAAGCTGCGCGCCGAGCTGGCCGGTGACCCGGACCGGTTCGGCCGCGTCGAGCTGCGTCACCAGCCCGCCCACGTGACCGACGGCCTGCCCACCTCGTTCTTCGACACGATCATCCTCAACTCGGTGATCCAGTACTTCCCGAGCGCCGGCTACCTGACCTCGGTCCTGCGCCGCGCACTCGACCTGCTCGCCCTTGGCGGGTCGCTGTTCGTCGGCGACGTCCGTGACCTCGGCCGGCTGCGCGTCTTCCACCGCGCGGTCGAGCTGGCCCGCGCGGCCAGCCCCGACGAGGCCCGGCCCGACGAGGCCCGACTCAGGGCCGCCGTCGACCGGCGGGTCCTGCTGGAGAAGGAGCTCGTCGTCGCGCCGGCGTTCTTCGCCGGCCTGGCCGGCGACGCCGACCTGGAGGTGTCCGTCCGGGTCAAGCGGGGCCGGCTGCGCAACGAGCTCACCCGCCACCGTTACGACGTCGTGCTGCGCCGGCCCGACCCGGCGGCGGACGCCCCGGCGGCCGGGGAGGACCTGCTCAGCCTGACCTGGGGCGCCGACGCCGCCGATCTCGCCGCGTTCGAACGACTCGTCGGCGCCCGGCGGCCGGCCACGGTCCGTCTCACTGGAATCCCCGACGCCCGGATCGCCGACGAGTTGCGCGCGGCTGACCAGGCGCCCGCCGAGCTGGTCGCGGTCGAGCCCGACGACGTGTACGCGCTCGCCGACGCGCTCGGCTACCAGGCGGCCCTCGCACCGCGCGCCGACGAGCCGGGGTTGCTCGACGCCCTGCTCGTGCGCGGCTCTGGCCCGGCCGCCCTCCCGGTGACCCGGCCGGCCAGCGGCCCGGCCGCCCGGCCGGCCGCCGGTACCGCCCGCACGAACGACCCGACGGCGGCCCGCGCCGCCGCCGCGCTGGTCGGCCGGCTGCGCTCCGACCTGGGCGCGGTCCTGCCCGACTACCTCGTCCCGTCGGCCTTCGTGCCGCTGCCGGCGATCCCGCGCAACGCCAACGGCAAGCTCGACGTCGCGGCGCTGCCGCCGGCCGAGCCGGTCGCGGCGAGCTCCGGCCGCCCGCCGGCCACCGCGCTGGAACGTGCGCTGGCCGAGGTGTTCGCCGACGTCCTCGGCCTGCCGGCCGTCGGCGCGGACGACGACTTCTTCGCCCTCGGCGGCCATTCGCTGCTCGCCACCCGGGTCGTCAGCCGGGCCAGGGCCGCGCTGGAGGTCGACCTCGCGATCCGCGACCTGTTCGACGCGCCCACCGTCGAGGCACTGGCGGCGAAGCTGGCCAGCCGTACCCAGACCGCGCCGCGGCGCCCGCCGCTGGTCGCGGGGGAGCGGCCGGAGCGGATCCCGCTCTCGCCCGCGCAGCGCCGGCTCTGGCTGGTCGACCGGCTGGCCGGCGGTACCGACGCGTACAACTACCCGCTCGCCTTCCGGACCAGCGGCCGGCTCGACGTCACCGCGCTGCGGGCCGCCGTCACCGACCTGGTCGGGCGGCACGAGTCGCTGCGGACGCTCATCGCCGTCGCCGACGGCGAGCCCTACCAGCGGATCCTCGACCCGGCCGCCGCGCGCCCCCGCCTCGACGTCGTCGACTGCGCGCCGGACGAGGTGACGGCGAGGATCACCCGGGCGGCGGCGGAGCCCTTCGACCTGGCCGCTGAGGTGCCGCTGCGGCTGCAGGTGCTACGCGGCCCGGACGACGACGCGCTCCTGGTCGTCCTGCACCACATCGCGACCGACGAGTGGTCGGACCGGCCGTTCCTGCTCGACCTGGACACCGCCTACGCGGCCCGCCTCGCCGGCCACGCGCCGGGCTGGGCGCCGCTCCCGGTCCAGTACGCCGACTACGCCCTCTGGCAGCAGGCGCTGCTGGCGGACGAAGAGGCCGCCGGCAGCCTCGCCGCCCGTCAGCGCGCGTTCTGGCTGGAGGCGCTGCGCGGCCTGCCGGCGCGGATCCCGCTGCCGCTGGACCGGCCGCGCCCGGCCGTCCGTGACGGGGCGTCCGGCCGGGTCGTCCGGGTGCTGCCCGGCCCGGTCGCGACCGGGCTGCGGGCGCTGTGCGCCGAGACCGGCACGAGCATGTCGATGCTCGCCCACGCCGCGCTGGCCACCCTGCTGCACCGGCTGGGGTCCGGCGACGACATCCCGATCGGCGTGCCGATCGCCGGGCGGGCCGACGCCGCGCTCGAACGCCTCGTCGGCTTCTTCGTGAACACCCTGGTGATCCGGTCCGACCTGGCCGGCGACCCGACGTTCCGGGACCTGCTCGGCCGGACCCGCCAGACCGATCTGGCCGCGTTCGACCACCAGGACCTGCCGTTCGAGGACGTCGTCGCCGCGGTGAACCCGCGCCGCGACCCCGGGGTCAACCCGCTGTTCCAGGTGATGGCCGGCTACCACCACCTGGCCGACGACGACCGCGACCTGCTCGGCGGCCCGGTGACCTTCCTGAACCCCGAGGTCGGGACCGCGAAGTTCGACCTGGACGTGACGTTCGTCGACCGGGCCGCGCGCAACGAGATCACCGTGCTGGTCGAGTTCGCCACCGACGTCATCGAGCCGGTCGGCGGCACCAGGCTGGCCGACCGGCTGCTGCGCCTGCTGGCCGAGATCGTCCGTGACCCGGACGTCCCCGTCGGCCGGCTGGAGATCGTCGACGAGCCCGAGCGCGCGGCCGCCCTGCGCGCCGCGGCCGGCCCGGTCCGGGCGCTGCCCGCCGTCGGCGGGGCGACCGTGCCGGATCTGCTCGCCCGCGCCGTGGCCGCGTACCCGGACCGGGTCGCGCTGGTCACCGGCCGGGGCCGGACGACGTTCGCGCGGCTCGCGGACGAGGTCGCCCGGATCGCCGGGCTGGTGCGCCGGCTCGCCGCCGGCCCGGAGGCCGTCGTCGCGCTCGCGCTGCCGCGAGCCCACATGGTCCCGGCGATCTTCGGCGTGCTGGCGGCCGGGGCGAGCTACCTGCCGATCGACGTCGAGCAGCCGGCCGACCGGCTGGCGTTCCTGCTCGGCGACGCGGCGCCGGCGGCCGTCCTCACCACCCGTGATCTCGCCGGCCGGCTGCCGGCCGTACCGACACCCGTGCACGCTCTGGACGACCCGGCGCCCGGCGACCTGGCCCCGCCTGGCCCGGCTCGGGCCGGGCTCGACCCGGACGCGGCGGCCAGCGTGATCTACACCTCGGGTTCGACCGGCGTCCCCAAGGCGGTCGTCGGCACCCACCGGGGCCTGGTGAACCTGTTCGCCTCGCACCTGGTCGACCTCATCGAGCCGGCCGAGCGCGCCCCCGGCCCCGACCGGGGCGCCCAGCGCGTCCTGCACGCCGCCTCGTTCAGCTTCGACGGCTCGTGGGAGCCGCTGCTGTGGCTGCTGGCCGGGCACGAGACGCACGTCGTCGACGAGTCCGTCGCGCGGGACGCGGCCGCCCTCGTCGGCTACGTCGAGCGGACCCGGGTCGATGTGCTCGACCTGACCCCGACCTACCTGCAGGAACTGCTGAACCACGGGTTCCTGCGGCCCGAGGGCCATCGGCCGGGCGTGCTCCTGGTCGGCGGCGAGGCGACCCCGCCGCCGCTGTGGGACCGGCTGCGCGCGCTGCCCGGGATGGTGGTCCACGACCTGTACGGGCCGACCGAGTACTCCGTCGACGCCTACGGCTGGCACAGCGAGGGCTGGGCCGCGCCGCTGGCCAACACCCGCGCCTACCTGCTCGACGGCGCGCTCGCGCCGGTCCCGGACGGGGTGGCCGGCGAGCTCTACCTGTCGGGGCCGGGCCTCGCCCGGGGCTACCAGCGCCGCGCCGGGCTGACGGCGGCCCGGTTCGTCGCCGACCCGTTCGGGGCACCCGGGGAGCGGATGTACCGCACCGGCGACCTGGCCAGGCGCCGTCCCGACGGCTCGCTCACCTTCCTCGGGCGCGCGGACGACCAGGTCAAGGTGCGCGGGTTCCGGGTCGAGCTCGAGGAGATCGAACGGGTTCTGGAGACCGTGCCCGGAGTCGCGTCGGCGGCGGTCTGGTTCCGCCCGGACGCCCCGCCCGCGCTCCAGCTCGTGGCCTATCTCGTGCCTACGGCCCTTGGCACGCCGGACCCGGCCGCGGCCGCCCGAGCGCAGGTGACCAGGGTGCTCCCGGCGCACATGGTCCCGCAGGCGTTCGTGACGCTGGACCGGCTGCCCCGCACGGTCAACGGCAAGCTCGACCGCCGGGCGCTGCCCGAGCCGTCCGCGCCGGTCCCGGCCGCCGGTCGACGGCTGCGCGACACCCGCGAGGAACTGCTGGCGGAGCGGTTCGCCGCCGTGCTCGGGGTCGAGCGGGTGGGTGCCGACGACGACTTCTTCGCGCTCGGCGGCCACTCGCTGCTCGTGATGCGGCTGTGCGCGGCGGTCCGGTCGACCTTCGGGCTGGAGATCACCCCCCGCGCGGTCTTCGAGGACCCGACGGTCGCCCGGCTCGCCCGCCGGCTGGACCAGGCCGCCGGGGCGCGTCCGGCCGTCGGCCGCCGGCCCCGGCCGGTGAACCCGCCGCTGTCGTACGCCCAGCGCCGCCTCTGGGTGGTCGGACAGGTGGAGGGCCCCAGCCCGACGTACAACATCCCGATCACCTGGCGGCTGACCGGACCGCTGGACCTGGCCGCGCTGCGCGCCGCCGTGTCCGACGTGGTGGCCAGGCACGAGGCGCTGCGGACGGTCTTCCCCGCCCCCGGCGGCGAGCCGGTCCAGTGGATCCTCGACCCGACGGACACGGAGATCCCGTTCGACCTGGTCGACTGGGCGGCGGGCGGCGAGCCGGCCCCTGGCGACCCGGCGCTGGCGGACGTCCTCGCCGGCGCGGCGGCCTACGCGTTCGACCTGGAACGCGAGGCACCGATCCGGGTGACCGTCGTGCGGTGCTCGCCGCGGCTGCACCTCGTCCAGTTCCTGATCCACCACATCGCCGCCGACGAGGGCTCCGACCGGCCGCTGGCGCGCGACCTGTCCATCGCCTACCAGGCCAGGGCCGCCGGGCTCACGCCGGATTGGGCGCCGCTGCCGGTCCAGTACGTCGATTACTCGCTGTGGCAGCGGGAGCTGCTCGGTGACGAGGCCGTGGTGACGAGCCCCGCCGCCCGGTCGCGGGCGTTCTGGGCCGAGGCGCTGGCCGGCCTGCCGGCGGAGCTGGCGCTGCCCACCGACCGGCCGCGGCCGGCCGAGCCGAGCCACTCCGGCGGGGTCGTCGAGGCGGCACTCGACGCCGACGTCGTCGCCGCGCTGCGCGCCGTGGCGCGCGCCGGGAACGCCAGCCTGTTCATGGTGCTGCGGGCGGCGGTCGCGACCCTGCTGCACCGGCTCGGCGCGGGCGAGGACATCCCGATCGGCAGCCCGGTCGCGGGCCGGGTCGACGAAGCCCTCGACGACCTCGTCGGCTTCTTCCTGAACACGCTGGTCCTGCGGACCGACCTGTCGGGGGACCCGTCGTTCGGCGAGCTGGTGAGGCGGGTCCGTGCCGGCGACCTGGCCGCGTTCGACCACCAGGACCTCCCGTTCGACCGGGTCGTGGACGCCGTGAACCCGCCCCGCCTGCTGGGCCGCCACCCGCTGTTCCAGGTCATGATCGTCTACCTGGCCGCCTCGGACACCGTCGACGAGCTGGCGCTGGAGGCCGTCAGCGCCCGGCCGGAGCCGGTCCGCCGGGCGAGCGCCAAGTTCGACCTGTCCTTCGACTTCGTCGAACGTCCCGGGGCCGACGGCGGGATGACGCTCGGCGTCGCCTACAGCGACGACCTGTTCGACCGTTCGACGGCCGAGGGCCTCGCCCAGCTGCTGCGCCACGTGCTCGTCGCGGTCGCGGCGGACCCGTCGGCGCCGCTGAGCACCCTGAGGACTCCGGACGTCGGGCTGGATCTCCTGGCGCGGCGGGAAGCGCCCAGCAGGCGGGGGCCGGTGCCACCCGCCGCCGAGCCGCCGGCGCCGGTGGCCGCGCGGCCACCGGCGAGCGAGATCGAGGCCGCCCTGGTCGCCGCGTTCGCCACGGTGCTCGGCGTCGAGGACGTCGGCGTCGACGACGACTTCTTCACCCTCGGCGGCGACAGCATCGTCGCGATGCGGCTGGTCAACCGGATCCGGGCCGCCGGCCTCACCGTGACCCCGAGGCTGCTGTTCGCCCACCGCACCCCCGCGACGCTCGCCACGGTGGTCCGCCACCGGGCGGGGTCGCCGCCGGCCGCCGGCGGTGGGACGACCCGGCGTCCCGCCGCCGGCCCAGCAGCCGCCGAGCCGGCCGAGGGCTCAGAACCGAGCGGAGGCTCAGTGCCGGCCGGGGTCGTCGTGGTCCCGCCGACGCCGGCCTTGCTGGCGGCGCGAGCCCGGGTCACCGGACCCGGTGGGGCGACGTTCGCCTCGTTCTCCTCGCCGGTGCTGCTGCGCACCCCGGCCGGGCTGGACCTGGCGACGCTCACCGCCGCCGTCGCGACGGTCGTCGACCACCACGACGTGCTGCGCGGCCGGCTCGTGCGCTCGGACCAGCCCGGTCAGCTCCCGGCCGGCGCCGCGACGAGCGGTGCCGACGGCGGGCCGGCCTGGTCGCTGGTGATCGCCCCGCCCGGCGGCGTCGACGTCCGGTCCTGGGTCCGTCGGGTCGATGTCACCGACCTCGCCGCCGACGACGGCTTCGGCGGGGCGCGCGGGCGGGCCCTGGTCCAGGGGCTCGCCGCGACGGCCAACGCAGAGCTCGACCCCGACAGCGGGCAGACGATCCGGGCGGTCTGGCTGGACGCCGGCCCCGCGCGGCCGGGCCGGCTGCTGCTGATCATCCATCACGCGCTGATCGACGGCGTGTCCTGGTCGATCGTCCTGGACGACCTCGCGGCGGCAGGGGGCGCGCTGGCGGTCGGCAAACGGCCCGAGCTCGCGCCCGTACCGGTGTCGTTCGCCGGCTGGGCCAACAGTCTCGACGCACAGGCCCGCGCGCCGCTGGCCGACGAGCGGCTGCCGTTCTGGCTGGACCTGCTCGGCCGCGCCACGCCAGCGCCCTGGGCGTCCTCGGGCCAGCCGGGTTCGGACCAGCCGGCCGAGGCTGAACCGGTCACCGTGACGCTGCCTCCGGCGCGGGCGACGGCGCTGCTCTCGACGGTCCCAGCCGCGTTCGGGGTCGGGGTGGACGAGCTTCTGCTCGCGGCCCTGTCCCTGGCCGTGGCCGAGCAGACCGGTCCCGGCCCGGCGGGGACGCTCGTCGCGGTGCAGGCCCACGGCCGCCAGGAGCACGTCGTCGACGACCAGGACCTGTCCCGGACGGTCGGCTGGCTCGCCGAGATCTTCCCGTTCCTGCTGGAGCACCCGGCCGAGGACGCCGCCGGGCCCGGCGACCGGTCCCTCGACGCGACGGTGGCCCGGGTGCACGCGCTGATGGCCGAGATCCCGGACGGCGGGACCGACTACAGCATGCTGCGCTTCCTCAACCCCCGCACCGCGCCGCTCCTCGCGACCGCACCCGCGCCGACCGTCTACCTGAACTACGTCGGCCGACTGACCCGCGGCGAGACGGCCGACTGGGCGGTCGCCGACGAGGACGACGAGCTCTTCGCCGACTGGAACTCCGACCAGCCCGACCCCTTCGCCCTGAGCGTGATCGTGCGGGTCGTCGACGGCCCGGCCGGCCCCGAGCTGACCGCGCGGTGGACATCCGGCCCGGACGGCCCGGCGGGCCCCGTCGTCGCCGCCCTCGCGACCGGCTGGCTAGGCGCGCTCGACGCGCTCGCCGCCCGCGCCACCCGGCTCGGCTCGCCCGAACCAGCCGCCGCCGGCCACAGCTGAGTCCAGACCACGACCGCGGGTCGGGATCGGCACGCGGCCAACCAAAGAGAGAACCCCAGTGCGAGACACCTTGAACGTGCGCGCGGCGAGCACCCTCGGCTCGACCGGTTCCCTGCCCGCCGAGCCCCTGCTCGAGGACGCCTTCCACGAGGAGGCGCTGGACCTCGCCGTCGGCCCGATGCCGGCCTGGGGCGCCGGCTGCGCCCGGGACATGATCACGACCCTGAGATCCGACGCCGAGCCGTTCCCCTGCGTCTTCGCGGTGGCCGCGGCCAACAGCGGCGGGCTGCGGTTCGGCTTCGTCGACGACCTGGACGACGAGCGGACCTGGTCGGTGCTGCCCGACATCCTCGCCAGCTACCTCGCGACCTACCAGTCGATCTCGCGGAACACCTCGCTGGTCGTGTTCTTCGGGTCGGGCAACGGGACGGCAGGGCAGGAGAGCGACGACGTCCTCGGGTACGAGCGGCGGTTCTGGTCGCTGCTGCGGTACCTGCACGACAGCGACGGCGAGCCCTGGCCGTCGGACATCCCCACCGACACCGACGACCCTGCCTGGGAGTTCAGCTTCCGCGGCTCCCCGATCTTCGTCGTCTGCAACACCCCGGCGCACCGGCGGCTGCGCAGCCGGAGCAACCCGGTCTTCAACATCACGTTCCAGCCGCGCTGGGTCTTCGAGGGGCTCGCGCCGACCACTCCCCGCGGCGCGGCAGCCCGGAAGGTGATCCGCGAGCGGCTGCGGCGGATGGACGAGGTGGACTCGACCCCGCTGCTGGGCTCCTACGGGGACCCGGCGAACCGGGAGTGGAAGCAGTACTTCCTGCGCGATGACGCCACGGTCGCGGAGAAGTGCCCGTTCCGCGCGAAATGGGAGGCGGCCGGCCTGGCCGCCGACGACCCCACGCCCGACAGGGAGCCGTCGCGCCGGCTGTTCAAGGTGGTCGTCAACCAGGAACAGCAGTACTCGGTGTGGCCCCAGGAGCGCCGCAACGCGCTCGGCTGGTTCGACACGCCCGTCACCGGGACCAGGAACGAGTGCCTGGACAGCATCGAGCTGACCTGGAGCGACCTGCGCCCGCGCAGCCTCCGGCGCCGGATGTCCGTCTCGGCCGGAGCCGGGAGCCGCTGACGATGGTCTCGACCAGGCCCACCACGCCCACAACACCCTCGCCCGCCGCCGACGACTGGTCGGCCGGGCCCGTCAGCCCGCTCGTCGACCGCTCGCTGAGCGCCCTGGTGGCGGACCAGGCGAGCCGGACGCCCGACGCGGTCGCCGTGGTCGGCCTCGACGACGCCGGTGGCCCGGCCGTCACCCTCACCTACGCCGAGCTGGAACGCCGGGCCGACGCGGTCGCGGCCCGGTTGCGCGCCACGGGCGTCGGCCCGGAGGTGACCGTCGGCGTCTGCGTGCCGCGGTCGGCCGCGCTGACGGTCGCGCTGCTCGGCGTGCTGCGCGCCGGCGGCGCCTTCGTCCCGCTGGAGTCCGGCTGGCCGGACCGGCGCCTCGTGGCCGTCGCCGGCGGGGCCGGGATCGCGGCGGTGCTCACCGGGCCCGGCGTCACCCTGCCCGACCTGCCGGCCGCCGACCCGGCCGACGCCCCGCCGACCGGGAACGTGCCGGTGATCCGGCTCGACGCCGCCGGCCGGCCGGTCGACCCGGCCGCCCCCACGCCCACCCCGGCGCCGGGCCCGGACCTCGGCGTCGACATGGAGAACCTGGCGTACGTGATCTACACCTCCGGGTCGACCAACGAGCCCAAGGGGGTGATGGTCCGCCACCAGGCGATCTGCAACCGGCTGCGCTGGCAGGCCGACCTGCTCGGCCTGACGGCGGCCGACGTCCTGCTGCACGAGGCACCGCTGGGTGTCGACATCTCGATCAACGAGATCTTCCTGCCGCTGACGACCGGGGCGCGCCTCGTGGTGGCTCCGCCGCGGGCCGGCGGCGACCCGGGTGCGCTGCTGGAGATCATCCGCGAGCAGGCGGTGACCTTCTGCTACGTCGGGACGTCCCTGCTTGGCGCGATGCTCGACCGTCAGGAGGCCGCGGCGGCCGGGCGGTCGCTGCGACACGTCTGGTGCGGCGGCGAGGTGCTGCCCGACGAGCTGTACCGCCGGTTCCAGGACCGGTGGGACGCGCGGCTGGTCCACGGCTACGGGCCGGCCGAGGCGACGATCGGCGTCTCCTGCCGGGTGTTCGAGCCGGGCGTCCCCGAGGCGCGCGTCTCGATCGGCCGGCCGAACCCGAACACCACGATCCGCATCCTGGACGACGAGTACAACCCGGTGCCGGTCGGCGCGGTGGGCGAGCTGTTCGTCAGCGGGCTGCCGCTCGCCCGTGGCTACCTCAACGACCCGCGCCGCACCGCCGACCGGTTCGTGCCCGACCCGTTCAGCCAGGACCCGGGCGCCCGGATGTACGCGACCGGGGACCTGGCCCGGTTCCGGGCCGACGGGGAGATCGAGTTTGTCGGCCGGGTCGACAACCAGGTCAAGATCGGCGGCTTCCGGGTGGAGCTGGAGGAGATCGAGGACGTGCTGGCCCGCCACCCCGGGGTCCGCCAGGCCGTCGTCGTGCTCGCCACCGGCCCGACCGGGACGGACGAGCTGCGCGCCTACCACGTGCGCCAGGGCGGGGCGGTCCAGCCCGAGCCGGACGCGCTGCGCACCTGGCTGGCCGAGCGGCTGCCCCGGCACATGGTCCCGGAGGTCTTCGTCCCGCTCACCGAGCTGCCGTTGACGGCGGCCGGCAAGATCGACCGCCGCGCCGTCGCCGCGCTCGCACCCAGTCACAGCAGGAGGAACCGATGACCCCCGACCAGACGATGACGCTGGCCGACCTGGTCGAGGCCGCGCAGCACGGTGAGGGCGCGCACGCGCTGGTCCGCGCCTTCGCGGCCAACCCGGCCTTCCGCGCCGCCGAGTGGGAGGAGCTGACCACCGAGGCCGACCCCTACCGGCGCCCGGTCCGGCCCGCCGACCTCGGCTGGCTGGACTACGGGACCGAGCTGCCCGCCGACGACGTGCTGAAGCTCTCCGGCCTGCTCGGCCACCGGATGCTGCGCAACATCTACGACGCGGACCTGCTCTACCTGCCGCCGAGCCGCAACGAGGCGGCCGACCGGCACGGCGCCGACTTCTACGGCCCGGCGAACCGGCTGCGCGCCACGCTGGCCCAGCCGGTCCTCGAACGCCACCTGTTCTCCTTCCTGGCGACGACCCGGCTGGCCCGCGCGGACAGCCCGACGGACCCGGTCGCCGGGGACCCGCTCGGCGGCCTGCGCCGGGAGCTGCGCGGCTACTGGGAGCAGCGCCGTGACCATCCGGGCGACGCGTTCGCCGTGCTGCGCGCCACCCGCGACCGGCGCGAGGCGACGACGTTCGCACTGCTGCAGCTCTCGGCCTACCTGCCCGCGGCGCGCACGGCGATCGGGCGGGGCGCGCTCGGCGAGTACGACCTCGCCCACCCCGGCGCCCGGGTGCTGCTGCTCGACGACTACCAGCGCTGGGTGGCGAGCTCGGCCCGCTGGACGGCCCTGCTCGCCGCGGCCGGGCTCACCCCGTCCGTCGGCGCGTACTGGCAGCTGTACCTGAACACCTCGCTGGCCCGGGGCAACCACCTGCACCAGCTGTCCCGCGCGCCGCACCGGCACGCCGAGCTGCTCGGCGCGTTCGTGCACCAGCGCGTCGACGCGGCGGTCACCGCCGGGGCCTGGGCCGACGCGGTCGAGGAGGGCCTCGGCCACCGGCCGGACGTCCCCGGCCCGGCCGCTCTCACCCCGGCCGGGCTGGACGAGCTGGTCGACTCACTGCTGGGCCCGCTGCTCGCGCTGACCGGTGGCACGGCCCTGGCCGACTTCCACGCGGGCTTCACCGACGCGGCCCACCTGGCCCGGCTGTGGGACCGCGACCTCGCGGCACAGCTGGCCTGGGCGGACGCGATCGACGAGCACAAGGCGAAGGCCAAGGCGATCGACGCCTACCTCACGGCCGAGGGCATCGAGGTCGATCTGGACACGTTCGTCGAGTCCTGCGACGAGACGTCGACGACGCATGTCCACGACGAACACCGGCTG
Organism: Pseudofrankia inefficax; assembly: GCF_000166135.1. Classification (NCBI taxonomy): domain Bacteria; kingdom Bacillati; phylum Actinomycetota; class Actinomycetes; order Frankiales; family Frankiaceae; genus Pseudofrankia; species Pseudofrankia inefficax. Next base: position 5,536,962 of record NC_014666.1, on the reverse strand, counting down.
GTCATGATCGAGTCCGGCGACATGCATTTCTGGAACAACGTCACGCACAAGATCTCGCTGAGCGACGGCGACAAGATTCTCATCCCGAAGTCGCGGCTGCACGGCTCCACGGTGCTGTCCGGAGTGTGCACGTACCACCAGCCGATCATTCCGGACGAGCTGTACCTGAAGTTCTAGTACCGGCCGTACGCCGCGTTTCTTCTTCGCCGACAGATGGGAATGGTTGTGGGTTCGCGCTATGAGGACGACCTGGTGCCCGTCGGGAATGCCGGGGTGCGCACGGCGCTGGCGGACTGGAACGACTTCAGCGTGCCCGCGGCCACCACGACCGTCGCCGATCAGTTCACCGCCCAGGTCCGCAGGTCACCGGACGCGCCCGCGCTCGTGGCGCCGGAAGGTCGGCTGACCTACCGGGAACTCGGGACGCGGGTCTTTCAGCTCGCTCGGGCCCTGCGCGCCCGCGGCCTCGGCCCTGAGGACATCGTCGGCATCCGGCTGGTCCGGTCCGCGGAGATGGTCATCGCGGTGCTCGCCGTGCTGGCCGCCGGCGGCGCGTTCGTCCCGGTAGAACCGTCCTGGCCCGAGGCGCGCCGCCGCCAGGTGCTCGCCGAGGCGCGGGCACGGCTGATCGTGACCGACGCCGGGATCGCCCCTGGTGAGCTGGCCGACGGCCTTCCCGCGGTCCCGGCCAGCCTGGGTGCCTGGTCCTGGGACGGCGAGTCGGGCGAGCCGCTCGACCTGCCGATCCCGCCGGCCGGGCTCGCCTACGTGATGTTCACCTCCGGGTCGACCGGCACCCCGAAGGGGGCGATGATCCGTCAGGACGCCATCGCCGAGCGGCTGCGGTGGCAGGCGCGGGACCTGTTCGGTTTCGGGCCGGACGACGCGTCCCTGTTCAAGGCGCCGCTGTCGTTCGACATCTCCATCAACGAGATCCTGCTGCCTCTGGTCCGCGGCGGCCGGGTCATCGTCGCGGAGCCGGACGGGGAGATCGACCCGGGTTATCTGGTCGACCTGATCGAGCAGGAACGGGTCACCTTCGTCTATCTCGTCTCGTCGATGCTCGACATCATTCTGGAGGCGGCGGAAGGGACGTCGGCGCTCGCCTCGCTGCGTCATGTCTGGTGCGGGGGAGAGGTGCTGACTCCGGCGCTGTTCACCCGTTTCCGGGGCCAGCTCGGCACCGCGCTCTACCACGGCTACGGTCCAGCCGAAACGACGATCGGCGTTTCCCACGTCATCTATCGGGACAGCGCGGAACGCCTCGCCGCGTCGATCGGCCGGCCCAATCCGCACACCCAGCTGCACCTTCTCGACGACCAGTTGGCAGCCGTCGCGGACGGCGAGGTCGGCGAGCTCTATGTGGCCGGTTTCCTGCTCGGCCGTGGCTACGTGCACAACCCGGCGATGACCGCCGCGCGGTTCGTCGCCGACCCGTTCGCCGGCCCCCTTGTCGACGGTGGCGCGCGGATGTACCGGACCGGCGACCTCGCCCGCTGGAACGCCACCGCCGGCTGGCTGGAGTTCGTGGGCCGCGCCGACAACCAGGTGAAGATCCGCGGGATGCGGCTGGAGCTGGAGGAGGTCGAGGCCGCGCTGGCGGCGCACCCGTGGGTGCGCCGCGCCGCGGTCGTGCTCTCCCAGGACACCGCGGCCCCCCGGCTCCTCGCGTTCGTCGTCCCCGACACCGACCGCGTCGACACGGACAGGCCCGTCGCCGACGAGGTGCTGGCCTCGTGTTCCGCCCAGCTTCCCCCGTACATGGTGCCGAGCGTCGTGACGGTGCTCGACACGCTGCCGGTCACCGCGGGCGGCAAGATCGACCGCCGAGCGCTGACCCTCCCGAAGTTGTCCTGAAAACCACCACACCCCCGCGTGCCGTTGGCGCGCGGCCTGACCATGGAAACGAGAAGGCAGTGCGACACAGACTGAGACTCCTTGTGGCGGTGATCCTCGCCGTCACCGCGCTGGCCGCGGCGGCCGGCTGCGGCGGCAGCGGCAGCGGTGGCGACAGCGGCAGCGGGACGGCGCCGGCGAGCGCGGCGGCGGGCAGCTTCCCCGTCTCGCTGAAGAACAAGTTCGGCACGACGGTCGTCCCGGCCCAGCCGAAGCGGATCATCGCGCTCAGCTATGAGGAGGACACGCTGGCGACGCTCGGCATCACGCCGATCGCGTACGCGAAGAACGAGTACAAGCCCGACGGCGTCTTCCCCTGGCTGTCGGGCAAGATCGACCTGTCGAAGAGCACGGCCCTCGACACCGGCGGCGACCTGAACCTCGAGCAGATCGCCACGCTGCACCCGGACCTCATCCTGGCCACGAACTTCTACGGCCTGGCGGACTACTACGACCGGCTCTCGAAGATCGCGCCGACCGTGGGCTACACGGATGACGCCGGCCTCGCGACCTGGCAGGAGAACAGCACCATCATCGGCAAGGCCGTCGGTCGCGACGCCGACGAGCAGAAGGCGATCGCGGCGACCGAGAAGGCCATCCAGGACGTCAGGACGGACCTGCCCGGCCTGGCCGGCAAGACGTTCAGCTACTCCTTCTACTACGAGTCCGGCGGCCTGGCGGTGATCGACGACCCGAAGACGGTGTCGGTCCAGCTCTACTCCGAGCTCGGGATGAAGCTCGCGCCCGGCGTGACCGCCAACGTGGTGGACCGGGAGCTGAGCATGGAGAAGCTCGGCGCGCTCGACGCGGACTTCCTGCTGATCGGGTACGCGACGCCGGATCTGAAGACCGAGATGGACGCGAACAAGCTGTTCACCGACATCCCGGCCGTCAAGGCGGGACGGGTGCTGGAGGTCGACGCGTTCACCGCGGGCGCGGTCAACAACCCGACCATCCTCAACATCCCGTGGCAGCTGGAGCAGCTCAAGCCGGTCCTGGCCAAGGCCGCCGCCACCACCTGACCTGCCGTCCGCCGGGCTGATCGCGACGTCGTCGGTCAGCCTGGTGGACGGGCCCGGCGTAGGCTGGAGCTGTTGGCGAACAGTTGGCCCGGACGGGCTGCCGCGCCTCGCCATCGCGGTCCCGTTGAGCATCCTGACTCGACGTTGGGCACCTCGGTGGCTTTTCTCTGTGAAGGCCCTCATGTCCGCTCAGAACGGTTCCCCGCCTTCCGCGTCTCCGACTTCAACCACGTCGCCGGCCGTGCTCGGTAGCCAGTACGGCACCTGCGACGGCAAGGCCGCGCTCGCCAGGGAGACCAGCCCGGGCAGCTGGCAGGTCAAGGTGCACGACCCCAAGAGCCCGCTGGCGGGCCACGACGGCTGGGTGATGATCGGGCGCGACTGGCCGTCGCTCGCCGAGGCGTCCGCCGCCACCGGCCTGTCCTGAGCCCCGCCTAGGCCGCGGGCCCCTGGCCGGGCCGCTGTTGCGGCTGGCGCCGGGGCTGGGGGGCCAGCACGGCGGTGCTGTCGACCGTCCCGGCGACGACGTCGCGAGCCAGGTCGGTGAGGCGGGTGTTGGTGTTGCGGGCGTGGCGGCGCAGGCGGTCGAACGCCTCGTCCATGTCGAGGCGGCCGCGTTCCGCGAGGACCCCTTTGGCCTGCTCGATGACGATCCGGCTGGTGAGCGCGTTCTGCAACTGCTCGGCGAGCATCTCGCGGTGGCGGATCGCGCGTTCCTGCAGGATGGCGATCGTGGCCACGTCCGCGAGCGCCTGACCGACGCGGGCGTCGGCGTCGGCGAGCCGGCCGGGGCGGGCGCCGAACAGGTTCAACGTGCCGATCACGTCGTCGCGCAGCCGCATCGGCAGCGCGTGGACCGAGTGGTAGCCCGCCGCCAGCGTCTCGGCCGCGAAGATCGGCCAGCGGTCGGCGGCCACGGCGACGTCGGGGACGGAGACGGCCGTGCCCGTGCGGTAGGAGTCCAGGCACGGTCCCTGGTCGTGCTGGAGCTGGAACAGCTCGAGCAGCCGGCTGGTCTCCGACGAGGCCGCCACGACCTGCAGACTGCCGCGCTGGTCGGCCAGCAGCAGGCCGGCGGCCGCCACGTCGAGCAGGGTCACGCAGTGGTCGGCCAGCCGGTGCAGCAGGTCCGCGACGTCGTAGTCGGCGACCAGGCTGTCGGCCAGGCTGACGAACGCCTCACTCAGCTGCTGTTCGTGGACCACCTTCGTCCTCCACACCCGCCGTGACCGTCCCGCGAGGGGCTACCACACCCCATCATCCGGGCGGGCCTCCGTCGAGGCGCAGCCGGCGTGCTACCAGGTCACGGGCCGCCTCGTCGACCGTCTGCCCGGCGGCGTAGGCATGCGCGCGCAGCCGGACGAGGGCCTCCTGCGCGCCGACCCCGAGCTGCACCATCAGCATCCCGGTCGCCTGGTGGACCTCGGCCCGATACAGCCCGAGGGCGTCCGGAAGCAGCCCAGGTGACGGGCCAGGCGGGTCGTCCATCCGCGTGTCGAGGAGCGTCAGCGCGGCGACGTCGACGACGACCAGCGCGTCCGCCAGCGTGTCGTCGCCGAGCGGGCCGGGCCGAGCCCGCAGAAGGCCGAGAGCGCCCAGCCGGATCGCGCCGATCTGCAGCGGGAACGCGAAGACCGCCCGAAAGCCGGCGGCCAGGACGGCGGGGGCGAACATCGGCCAGCGACACCCGGACGGCCCGGCGAGGTCCGCGACGAGCACCGGGCGCCGGTCGTGGACCGCGTCCCAGCCGGGCCCCTCCCCGAGGGTGAACTGAAGATCGTCGAGGCGGGCCGTGATCGGGTCGCTCGCGCCGACATAGACCCGGACGGCGGCGTCGGACGTCACCGCGATCGAGGCCCCGTCCACCGGCAGGGCCGAGACGACGCCGACGCACAGCCGGTCCAGCGACGAGGCGTCCCCGGACTGGTCCGCCAGCAGGGACAGCAGCTCGCGGCGGAGCCGGCCCGGATCACTCACGCGCTCCCTGACTGGTACGCAGGCGCGGTGCGAGGCCGACGAGGTTCCCGGCCGTGACCAGCCTGTTCTCCCGGCCCGGATGCCGCGACGGCGCTCCGATCTCGTTCAGCCACCGCAGTACCTCGCCGTAGGAGCCCAGCACGCCGGCCTCCTGGTAGGCGAGACCGCGGGCCTCGCAGAACGCGCGGACCAGCGGCTGCGCCCGGCGCAGGCTCGGGCGCGGCATGCTCGGGAACAGGTGGTGCTCGATCTGGTAGTTCAGCCCGCCGAACACCAGGTCGGTGAGCCGGCCGCCACGGATGTTGCGCGCGGTCAGCACCTGCCGGCGCAGGAAATCCGGCTCGTCGCGGGCCAGGATGGGCATCCCCTTGTGGTTCGGGGCGAACGTGCAGCCCATGTACAGGCCGAACAGCGCCTGGTGGACGAGCACGAAGACCACCGCCCTGACCGGCGACAGGACGAGGGCGACGGCGGCCAGGTACGCGGTGAAGTGCACGGTCAGCAGCAGCGCCTCCACCACGGCGAGCCGCCCGCGCCGCCCGACGAGTTCCCGCACGCTCGCGACATGGAGGTTCAGCCCCTCCAGCAGCAGGATCGGGAAGAACAGGTAGGCCTGGTACGACGTCAGCAGCCGGCCCAGCCCACGGCGGCGGCCCGCGTCGGCGGGTGTGAAGACGAAGGCCCCCGCGCCGATGTCCGGATCCCGGTCGATCTGGTTGGGATGGCTGTGGTGCCGGTTGTGCTTGGCCAGCCACCAGCCGAAGCTCAGCCCGACCAGCAGGTTGCCGTGCAGCAGGCCCACGGCGTTGCTGGCCCGCCGGCCGCTGACGATCTGCCGATGCCCGGCGTCATGCCCGATGAAGGCGAACTGGGTGAACATCACCGCCAGGAACGCCGCGATGCCCAGCTGCCACCACGAGTTCCCCACCAGCACGAACGCCGCCCAGCCGGCGGCCAGCAGGCCGAGGTTCACCGCGATTCGCGCGCAGTACCAGCCCGGCCGTCGATCCAGCAGCGACGCGTGCCTGACCTGGCGGCCCAGCTCGCCGTACTCACTGCCCCGAGCGCCCGTCACCCCCACCGGGGACGGTTGCGCCGCGCGCAGTCCAGCAACGATCTCCGACGTCATGGTCATCCCTCTCAGCCGACCAACGCATCAGCGAGAGGGAACCCGGATAGGCGTACGGACCAGACCCGGACGAGAACACAGCCACGCTGACGTAGCACCTCCGAGGCTACGCCGCCAGCCCCGCCCCCGCCGGTCCGGCCAGCTCGGCCGGCTCTGCGGGTGGCCGGTGCTCTTGAAGCGCCTGGATCGCCGTTTCGGCCCTGGAATGGTCGTGGCTGCGACGTTTCCGCAACCACCCCAGGGCATAGACGGCGATCAAGACCGTCGTGGTCCCCGCGATACCGGGACGGAACGTCAGGCCAGGCCGGGGGCCGGGGCTGTGAGGGGGAGTCGCAGTGGTGCCGGCGGGGCGGCTGCCGCCGGTGCCTGGAGCGGGGTGGCATCGCGCAGCCAGGCCCGGGTGAGGCGGTAGCCGGCGGCCAGCAGCGCTCCGGTGCCGCGGAAGTCGAACGGGTTGACGATGGTCGTGCCCGGGGCGGGCAGCAGGTAGACGGTCCCATGGAGGGCGGACATGTCGGCCCGGGCCGCGTTGCCGAGGATCTGGTTGAGCGCGCGCAGCGCCAGCGCGAACGCCCCGTGCGGGACCGGCTCCGGCGTGGCGGCACCGGGGGTCGGGCCGACCGAGGGCAGCACGTAGGTCGTCATCGCGCCGAGGCTCTCGGCCTGGCGGACCGGGGTGTCCGCGCTGACCCCACCGTCGATGAGCCGCCGTCCGTCCAGGGTGACCGGCGGGAACACCCCCGGGTAGGCCGAGGTGGCCAGCAGGGCCTGGACCGTGTCGCCCTCCGAGAGCACCAGCGGATGCCCGGTCTCCAGGTCGGTGGTGACGACGTGCGCCGGGATCACGGTGTGCTCCAGCCGGGTGGCCACCAGGCCGCTCTCCAGCAGGTGGCGTAGCCCGGTGCTGGAGGCGAGCCCGTCCTGCCGGCCGATCAGGCCGCCCGCGAGCGCGCGCAGCGACAGCGGTGCCACGTCCTTGCGGCGCAGCGAGGTCCACACGGCGGCGACCCGCTCGATGCCCGCCACGGTCGGATCGGTCGCGTACGCCACCGCGTTGAGCGCGCCGGCCGAGGCGCCGACGACGAGATCCGGGACGATGCCCGCCTCGGTCAGCGCGCGCAGCATGCCGACCTGCGCCGCGGCGAGGCTGCCGCCGCCCTGGAAGACGAACGCGACCCGCCCGGCCACCTCGCCGGGCTCGGCCTGTTCTCTGCGGTCGTCGCCCGCGTCGCGGGGGCGGGCGTCGGTCGTGGGGCCGGCGTCGTCCCGCGGCGGGACCGAGGAAAACGACGGCTGCGACGGAAGCAGCGGAGCGGTCATCGGACCTCCCGGGCATGTTCAGTGGCCTGAAGGTCCGCTGCCCCGCCTGGAGGGCACCGCGCCCAAAGCCAATGTCAGGCTATGACAATCTCCCCAACGCAGACACCCCCGTGCGGTATGCCACATCACTGGTAGACGTCATCCCGGTGCTGTCCGTGGTGGTTCAGTCCGAGGATCGCGCGTCCCGCCGGTCCGATCAAGCCCTGGCCGAACGGTGCGCGACGGCCTTCGAGAGCTGATGGCCGGAGGGTTGGCGAGATCTCTCCGGGCGCTCTCTCGGCCGGTGCGGGAAACGTTTCCTCGGCGTCGCCAGTCACGAATGGTGGGGCAACCGCGGGTTCCTAACGTCCGTGCCAAGCCGTCTCAGAGGCTGCCACGGATGGGAAGGACCCTGATGACGACCGTCACGACAACGACCACACCGGAGTCGACACCCGCCGAGGACGGCGAGCGCCGTGGCCGATGGCTCACGGACTGGCGACCGGAGGACGAAAGTTTCTGGCGCCTGGGCGGGGCCCGGATCGCCCGGCGCAACCTGCTGCTCTCGGTGTTCAGCGAGCACATCGGGTTCTCGGTGTGGAGCCTGTGGTCGGTGTTCGTGCTGTTCCTGACGCCGGCCTACGGGCTGTCCGCCGACCCCAAGCACGCGGCGGCCGAGAAGTTCCTGCTCACGACGCTGCCGACCGCGCTCGGGGCCGGTGTCCGGCTGCCCTACACGTTCGCGGTGGCGAAGTTCGGCGGCCGTAACTGGACCATCGTCAGCGCCGCGGCGCTGCTGATCCCGACGATCGTCACCGCGGCGCTGCTGCGCCCGGGCATCTCGTTCGGCACGCTGCTGCTGCTGGCGGCCCTGGCCGGCGTGGGCGGCGGCAACTTCGCCTCCTCGATGGCCAACATCAACTCCTTCTACCCGCAGCGGCTCAAGGGCCGGGCGCTGGGCCTGAACGCGGGCGGCGGCAACATCGGGGTGGCGGCGGTGCAGCTGATCGGGCTGGCCGTGCTGGCAACGGCCGGCAAGGGCCATCCCCGGGTGATGCTGGCGATCTACATCCCGCTGATCGTGCTGGCGGCCCTGGCCGCGGCGCTGTGGATGGACAACATCGCCCACGTCCGCGCCGACAAGCACGCGATGCGCGACGCCTGCCGCCATGCCGACACCTGGATCGTGTCAGTCCTTTACATCGGGACGTTCGGGTCGTTCATCGGGTTCGGCTTCGCCTTCGGCCAGGTGCTGCAGAACCAGTTCGGCACCCACTTCATGACCGGTACGAAGGTCGACCCCGTCAAGATCGCCTACCTGACCTTCCTCGGCCCGCTGGTCGGCTCGCTGATCCGCCCGGTCGGCGGCTGGCTGGCCGACCGGATCGGCGGCGCCCGCACGACGCTGTGGAACTTCGCCCTGATGGCCGTCGCCGCCGCGATCGTGCTGACCGCCTCCCGGGAGAAGTCGCTGCCGCTGTTCTACGTGGGCTTCCTGGCCCTGTTCGTGCTGTCGGGCGTCGGCAACGGCTCGACCTACAAGATGATCCCGGCGATCTTCCGAGGCCGGGCCGGCGCCGCGGCGGACGCGGACCCGGCGGCGGTCGAACACGAGTCCCGGCGGCTGTCCAACGCCGTCATCGGCATCGCCGGCGCGATCGGCGCCTTCGGCGGGGTACTGGTCAACCTGGCGTTCCGCGAGTCCTTCCTGAACTACGGCACCGGCGACGGCGCCTACATCGCGTTCATCGCCTACTACCTGCTCTGCGGCGCCCTGACCTGGGCGGTTTACCTGCGCGCCGCCAGCCGACGCGGCGTTGTGATCTAGCCGATCGACAATCACCCCTGGGGCCCGGCTGGTGCCGGGCCCCAGCGGCATCCACTGTGCGAATAGGGGAGAGCACATGAGCATCTACGACTCGATCGGCGGGGCACCGGCCGTCCAGGCAGCCGTCGAGGACTTCTACACCCGCGTGCTGGCCGACCCGGGTCTCGCGCCCTTCTTCACGGACACCGACCTGGCCCGGCTGAAGTCACACCAGCGGTCCTTCATCGCCGCGGCGATCGGCGGTTCGGAGATCTACGCCGGCCGGGACATGGCCGCCGCCCACGCCGGTCTGAACATCACCGACGCCGACTTCGACGCCGTGGTCGGCCACCTGGTCGAGACGCTGACCGGGCTGGGCGTGCCGGCGGAGACGATCGGCCAGATCGGCGGCGCGCTCGCGCCCCTGCGCGGCGACATCGTCACCGCCGCCCCGGCCGAGTCGGCCGGGTAGCCCGCGCCGCCGTGACCGGTGCCAGTCGCGACCAGGCCGGCCCGTCGGTGGCGTGGTACTCCTCGCCCCCGGCGGCCGGCCTCGGATCGCGCCAACGCTCTAAAATCCTCCGGGCGCCGGTCCCCGCCCGGCGCCCCGCGTGAAGCGCTCGGCATCCGGCCTTCATGATCGCCGTTTCGGCCCTCCAGTGGTCGTCGCCGGGGCCGTTCCGTAGCCATCAGAGGGCCAAAACACCGATCAAGGCGACAGCCAGACTTGGCGGCGACGGCGTCAGCCGGTCGGACTCGGGATCGCGCCCTGGACCGAGGATGTGGCGGCGCGGCGGGCGACGCGGCGCGCGCCTCAGCTGCCACCCAGCGTCATCACGTGGCTGCCCCCCGACTGCCGTACCTGCCGGGGTCCGCTACCGGCGCACGATCCTGTCTCCACCGCGGTGGCTACTCGACGCCACCCAGTACCCCGGCGGCCGCGCGCCCGACGCCGCGTGGGAGAAGGCGCTTGCCGACTGGCGGGGAGTGCTGGCGAGTCCCAGACCATGTCGCGCTCGTCGACCACCACGGGCGCCAGCCCGTCGATCTCCGTCACCCGGTCCACCGGCACCTGTCGCGCAGCCGTCTTCAGCTCGCTGGACAGCTGGAACTGTGCGAGACCGCGTCGCCCGACCAACTCGGCTGGATCGGGCACGCCCACGAACTACTCTTACCGCTGACCCACGTCGAACGGAACCTCGTCCCGGCGGCGCTCAGACGCCAGCAGTGAGACCGTTGGCGGCCGCCGCGCTCAACCTTCCGGCGGTCTCGCGGGTCGTCGCGGCCCGGTTCTACTCCCATCCGGCTCGCCTGCTGGCGCCTGCGACTCCAGCCGACCCGGCCAGACTCGTCCGCCTGGATCGAAACCGTGCTCGACAGCCTCACGGCGCAAGGTCCCTGGGGAACTGGTGGCCCGGGATCTACGAGCCGGAACCGCCGCGTTCGGCGGCGACGGGGGCCATGGACGTCGGACACGCGCTGTTCACTGCCGACAGCTTTGGCGTCCTTAGTCTGGCCGCTGTGGGTGGGGGCTCGGCCTCCGTGAGCTGTCGCTGGTGCTCACCAGCGCCTTCGCGCTCTGGCGGTCTGGAGTGGTACGCACCCGGCGACCGGTTCGACTGTGTCTGCATTGATCGACCGCTGCCCCGCGATGTCCTCAGCGAGAAACTCACCTCCTCTGCTAAACGCTGGCCGTGCTGCTGCGCGCCGACCTCACGGCCGGCGGCCCGGTATTCGGCGGCAACGGGCCCGCCGCAGCCCACGCCAACTGGACCGACGCCCGCGACACAGCCAACCGGACACTTGGCTAGCCTTCCCGCCCGCGCCCGGCGCTGATCTGCTGCTCGACCGATTCCCCCCGTCGCTCACTACGCCGCAGCCTTCCGAGTTACTCGATTTGAGATCAAGAAGCGGCGCTGCGCGACCGTTGCGTGCGGCCCTGGCGGCCGTGCTCGCCGGCGCGTCGGGTCGTCCCCCTCTCGTAGGTCCGTCCGACTCAGGCACCCAGTGATCCCGACCTAATCGTCAGGAGTAGCATTAGGAGCTGACGTCGCTACCGTCTAGGGGGAATTCGTGAGCCGTCATGCAATCGTTGTCGGGGTGGACGCTTATCCAGAGTTTCCATTAGAAGGTTGCGTTAATGACGCCACCGATATTGCGACCTGCCTTGAAATTGAGAACTACGGCTTTACGGTGACGCTCCTGACGGACGGCGATGCCACTCGGGACAATGTTAAGGATGCGCTTGGTGAACGGACCTACGAAGGAGATGGTGGCGACTTCCTGCTCTTCTATTTTGCTGGTCATGGCGTCGGATTCGGCGACGCTGGTTACCTCGTCACCATCGATGAGAAGCGCTTTGAACCCGGCATCTCTCTCTCAGAGCTTTCGAGATTCATGGATGCCGCGAGTTCGCGCTACAACCATGTAATCGCGATCCTCGATTGCTGCCACTCGGGCCTCGTGTTTAACGAGGCAGGTCGACGACCGCTGACGGGCAGCGATATTGACCAGGAGATACCGACCATCAATGAAAGTAGGTGTGTCCTCGCAGCCTGCCGTGGGCACGAAGAGGCTCAGGAAATCGATGGACACGGCGTCTTCACCGCCGCCCTGCTGGATGGACTTTTGGGGGATGCCGTCGGTTATCACGGCGAGGTATCTCTACTTCGACTTGCGGAATACGCGTTCAATGCCGTGCCCGCTTCAATGCAGACACCGGTCTTCAAGGGCGACGTTACGGGAACGGTAATTCTCGGAGTGGGGTTTCCCGAACGAATGGGCCCGCCCATTGGGCGCAATGAACTAGAGATGACCCTTGCCAAGGCCCAGGCATTTGTTGATGAGCACTACAACCTGCAGCAGACCGAGTTCAGGAATCGAGAGAGAAAGCTCCGGTCTGGCGTGAAGGTCTGCGCCAGTGATCTTGAAGGAAAGATCAGATGGTTCCGAGACACAGAGACGGCGCTGCCCGACCTTCTCCGCGACCCGACATGGTCGGCCCTGCAGGCACGGATGTCAGACTTTCAGAAGGTGCTTGCAGGCATCGAGCCCACCATGCGGACGGTGCACGGCCTTGTGACGGACCGCATCGGCCAGGGCGGTTACGGCCAGGTTTGGAGGGCGAGGCGCGATGATGGGGAGACTGTCGCGCTCAAGATCTTCCATGGCAACGAACTCGGCGACGAGACCAAAGTAAAGCGTTTCCGTCGTGGCTTCGACGCGATGCGGATGCTGGAGCACCCGAGGATTGTTAACGTACGCGACCTGACCTACGCTCCGTACGCATTCACAATGGATTATATTGACGGCAATGACCTAAGGAAGACATACTTCGAGGACGACCCGTCGATCGTACTGCGACTGCTAGTCGAGATCGCGGAGACCGTCCAGTACGCTCACTCTCGCAAAATTTTACATCGGGACATCAAACCGGAGAACATCATCGTCGTTCTCGAAGGCGACGACCTGCGACCGGTGCCATATCTTACCGATTTCGATCTTGCGTATCACGAGACGAATCGAACGGCGACGAGCGAGATGGTCGGCGGAGTGCTGAACTATGCTCCACCCGAACAAATTACGCAGCCGAATGCCGCTGCTGCGCGTGCGGCCACCGTCGACATTTATAGTCTTGCTCAGCTTATGTTCTTTATCATCGTACGAGCAGATCCACGTGCGTACGACATCCAGACTAATCTTCGGGAACTCACCAAGAAACTGAATTCTTGGACCGATGACCAAGCTGCCGAGCCCCTAGTCGAACTTTATAGACGGGCGACCGACGCTGATCCTTCAAAACGCCCCCAGTCAATGGTTGAGGTGGCGACACTCCTCACTCGCTCGCAGGCTCGGGTGATGGCGATGAGCGGAAACGACGCGATTCCTGAAGACGAGTTCTGCCGGAGGATCGCGATGCTGAGCGTGGGCCTTGGGAAGTTCACTGCCACCAATCGCGAAGCCAGCTTTTCCAGTCTCTCTGGGCAAGTCTCCGTGGTTGTACGACTAAAGAGCGTCGAAGTTTCGCGGAACGGCCATGAACTGCCCGTTCTCGAAATTGAGTTTGCGGTTACTGACAAGATTCCCGTACCTAGCCTAAAGTCAGGTTCCGCAGGTCGACAAGCCATCAATAATCGTCTCCTGAAAATCATAAGAAGATTCCCAAATGTGAGCCACATGCCGGGCTCGAAGGGCAGTTACCAAGTATTTATCAACGTGAAGGGTCTGCCATTTTCGATCGGCGGCGCGACTGACGCGAGGCATATAGTCGGAGAGATTATTGCGGGTATCGAGGCTTGGGGATAGTCGTCCGTATCGCAGACCTGCGAGCACAGGGACGGCGGCAGCGCCTTCGGCTTGCAATCGTTAGCTGAGAGCGTGCGCATTGGTCAGCTTCTCGCGGTCTCCGGTGATGCCATTGGAAGCGACGACAACTGCCAGCTCCGCACTGTGTGTGGCCAGGGTGTTGACGAAATATCCGAGCGTCTTACTGTCGACGGGCGCGGACCAGTGCTTGCGCTCGACCAAGATCATATTCGGTGGCGGGCAGAAGCCCTCCGGGCGCTTCAGGTTGCCGATAGCGAGGTCGATTTCCTCTGCGCGTAGCGAGATCCTCCACCACCAGATCCTCTGCCTTCCCCCATCGACGATCAGCGGCGCCGCATGCCGAACTGCTCCGTGGCCAGGCTGCGGGACTCGTCCTCGCCGAGCCATCGCAGGGCATAGGTCTCGTCGATCAGCCGGAACCGGCCGAGGTCCCAGTCGTCAAGTTCCCCCGGAAGGTCGTCGGGCCACACGATCGTGTCCGTGAACGGAAAGTCGGTGCCCGGCAGCGCCAGGTAGAGCATCGCTCCATGGCGAACCTCGGCCCACCGACGCCACCACAGGGCACCGCCCGTTTGTATCGAGTAGACGTCCGGCACGACGAGCAGGTACCCGATCGGGTCGGGGCCATCGAAGATCCGTGCCACTCGGTAGCTGTACCGCGTCAAGCGCGGGTGTGGCTCGGGCGACTCGTGCCGCGGACGCCAAGGCACGGTCGGTTCGGGCCGCGGGCTTGTTCAGTACCGCCAGTGCCCGTCGCGGCTGCTCGCTCGTTCGGGCTCGTAGGCGAGCCGGTAACCGCGCTTGACCACCGTCAGCACGATCCGCGGGTCCCCGAGCGCCGCCCGCAGCCGCCCGACCGCGACCTCCACCGCATGCTCGTCCCCGCCATCCCCCGGAGTGAGCCCCAACAGATCACGACGCGACACGACCTGACCAGGCCTGGCGATCAGCTGGCGCAACAGCGCCATGCTCGCGCTGCTGAGCGGCACCAGCCGCCCATCGACCGCCACAGCGTGCCCACGCACGTCGAGCAGATGCCCGGCCGCCGGCACCAGCTGCCCCTGCCGGGCCGGAACCTGCTCTACGATCTCCCGCGCCAGCGCCCCGAGCCGGCTGCGCCCCGGCTGTACGACGGGAATGTCCTCACGCACCAGCGGCCCGGCCGTCACCGGGCCCACGCAGGCCGCCAACACCGGCCCGCGCAGCGCGGCCCGCACGGCCGGACCGCAGTCCCGCTGGTCGGCGGTCTGCAGGAAGCTGACCGCCGCCGGAGCGCTGGTGAAGGCGACCGCGTCGACCCCGCCGGTCGCCACGGTGTCCAGGAGCCGGTAGAGCGGCGCCGGGTCGTCCGGCGGCACCCACCGGTAGACGGGGACCTCGATGACGTCGGCGCCGGCCAGCCGCAGTGTGTCGACCAGGTCCCGCAGCGGCTCGCCGTGCAGCTGGACGGCGATCCGCTTCCCGCTCAGGTCGTCGCCGGACATCAGGTAGTCGAGGACCTCGCTGGATGACTCCGACTCCGGCGACCAGGTCTCGCGCAGGCCGCCGGCCCGGATCGCGCCGCGGGCCTTCGGGCCGCGGGCGAGGACGGTGGCCGCGTCGACGGCCTCGGTGAGCTTCTCGGCCAGGCCCCAGGTCTCGGCGGCGTCCATCCAGCCGCGGAACCCGATCCCGGTCGTCGCGACGACGACGTCCAGCGGCGCGGCCAGGCAGCGCTCGGTGGCCTGGAGCAGCTCGCTGTCGTCGGCCAGGGGCACGATCTGGATGGCCGGGGCGTAGACGACCTTGGCGCCGCGCCGTTCGAGCGCGGCCCCGAGTTCCTTGCGGCGGCGGGCGGCGGTGATGCCGATCGTGTAGCCGGCCAGTGGTTCCAGGGGTTCTGCCGGCGAAGTCTCCGCAGTCGGCCCGGCGTCGGTGGCGGCCGGGGTCACGGGCCCGGGGTCCAGATCTCGATCAGCCCGGCGCGGTCGCGGACCGGGTAGCTGGCGACGGCGACGGACGGGTCGTCGAGGCAGGCGCCGGTGCGCAGGTCGAAGACCTGCTTGTGCAGCGGCGACGCGACGGTGGGGACGTCGCCGCGGCTGCCGACGATGCCGCGGGCGAGGACGTGCACGCCGGTGAACGGGTCGCGGTTGTCGACCGCGTAGAGCGTGCCGTCGAAGGTGCGGAACACCGCGACCTGAAGCTCACCGATCAGTGCCGCCGCGCCGCGCTCGGTCAGCAGGGCGGCGCCGCGGCAGACCGGCGTCCACGTGCCGGCGAGGGCGGGCACGCCGGCCGGATGCGTTACGGGCGCGGTCACCGGGAGACCTCCAGGGGGACGTCGGCCCTGCGGGCCGGTGTCGGCAGCGGGGTGGGGCGGGGCTGGCCGCGCTCGGTGACGAAGGTGATGGTCGGGTCGGGGGCGTCGGGGGCGTTGACGAACGAGACGAAGCGGCCCAGCATCTGCGGGTCGTCCAGGACGGCCGCCCACTCGTCCTGGTAGCGCTCGACGTGGCGGGCCATCGCCTCGTCGAGCTCGGTGGCGATCCCCAGCGAGTCCTCGACCAGGACCGCGCGCAGGTAGGCCAGCCCGTCGACCCCGTCCCGGGACAGCGACTCGACCCAGCCGGCCGTCCGCTGCAGCCGGTCGGCGGTGCGGACGTAGAACATGATGAACCGGTCGATGGTGCGGACCAGGGTCTCGGTGTCGACGTCGGTGAGCAGCAGGTCGGCGTGCCGGGGCCGGAAGCCGCCGTTGCCGCCGACGTAGAGGTTCCAGCCGTTCTCGGTGGCGATCACGCCGATGTCCTTCGACTGGGCCTCGGCGCATTCGCGGGCACAGCCGGACACCCCTGCCTTGATCTTGTGCGGGGAGCGGATGCCCCGGTAGCGCAGCTCCAGCTCGATGGCCAGGCCGACGGAGTCTCGGACCCCGTAGCGGCACCACGTAGAGCCCACGCACGACTTCACCGTACGCAGAGCTTTGCCGTAGGCGTGCCCCGACTCGAACCCGGCGTCGACGAGACGGGTCCAGATGGCGGGCAGCTGCTCCAGGCGGGCGCCGAGCAGGTCGATGCGCTGGCCGCCGGTGATCTTCGTGTAGAGGTGGAAGTCACGGGCGACCTCGCCCAGCACGATCAGCTTCTCCGGGGTGATCTCCCCGCCCGGCACCCGGGGCACGACCGAGTAGGTGCCGTTGCGCTGGATGTTGGCCAGCACGTGGTCGTTGCTGTCCTGCAGGGCGGCCTGCTCGCCGGCCAGGATGTGGCCGTGCTCGAGGCTCGCCAGGATCGAGGCGACGACCGGCTTGCAGATGTCGCAGCCGCGGCCCCGGCCGTGGCGTTCGACCAGCTCGGTGAACGTCGCGATGCCCTCGACGCGGACCAGCTCGAACAGCTCGGCCCGGGTCTGGTCGAAGTGCTCGCACAGCGAGGTGCTGACCGCGACGCCGGATTCGGCCAGCAGGCTTTTCAGCAGTGGCACGCACGACCCGCATCCGGTCCCGGCCTTCGTGCACGCCTTGAGGCCGGCGACGTCGGTCAGGCCCTCCGTGGTAATCGCGGTGTCGATCGCGGCCCGGGTGACCGCGTGACACGAGCACACCTGGGCATCGGGAGGCAGCGCCCCGGCGCCGACCTCGGTGCCGCCCGGGGCGATCATCGCGACCGGGTCGCCCGGCAGCGGCCGCCCGACCAGCGGCCGCAGGCTCGCGTACCGGGACGCGTCGCCGACCAGCACGCCGCCGAGCAGCGTCGTGGCGTCGTCGGACACGACGAGCTTCGCGTAGCTGCGCCGGACCGGGTCGTTCAGCGTCACCTCCAGCGCGCCGGGGGTGGCGGCCAGCGCGTCGCCGAAGCTCGCGACGTCGACGCCGAGCAGCTTCAGCTTCGTGGAGATGTCGGCGCCGGCGAAGGCCGCGGCGCCGCCGAGCAGCCGGTCGGCCAGCACCTCGGCCATCGCGTAGCCGGGCGCGACGAGCCCGTAGACCCGCCCGGCGATGCACGCGCACTCGCCGATCGCGAAGATCGCCTCGTCGGCGGTGCGGCAGGCGTCGTCGACGACGACCCCGCCGCGTTCGCCGACCGGCAGGCCGGCGGCGCGGGCCAGCTGGTCGCGGGGCCGGATCCCGGCGGAGAACACCACCAGGTCCAGGTCCAGCTCGGTGCCGTTGGTGAGCGTCGCCAGCATCCGGCCGTCGCGCTCCTGGGCGATGGAGCTCACCGACGTGCCCAGGTGCACGGTGACGTCGAGGTCCTCGATCAGCTCCCGCAGCAGCGCGCCGCCGCCCTCGTCGACCTGCAGCGGCATCAGCCGTGGCGCCAGCTCCACGACGTGGGGGGACATCCCGAGCAGCCGCAGCGCCCGCGCCGCCTCCAGCCCGAGCAGACCCCCGCCGATCACCAGGCCGGCCCGCCGGCCCCGGGTGTGGGTCCTCGCGTGGGTGGCCGCCGCGCGGATCGCGTCCAGGTCCTCCAGGGTGCGGTACACGAAGCAGCCGGCCAGGTCCCGGCCGGGCACGGGCGGCACGAACGGGAACGAGCCGGTCGCGAGCACGAGTGCGTCGTAGCCCAGCACCCGGCCGCGGCTGGTGGTGACCGTCCGGGCGGCCCGGTCGACGTCGACGGCGGTCTCGTCGAGGTGCAGGGCGTAGCCGGGGGTCTCGTAGCAGCCGGGCTCGACCAGGTCCAGCTCGGCCGCGCTGGCGCCGTCGAAATAGGAGGACAGCGCGACCCGGTCGTAGGCCCGCCGCGGTTCCTCGGACAGCACGGTGACCTGCCAGCGCCGGTCGGTGTCCCGTTCCCGCAGTGCCTCGACCAGGCGCTGCCCGACCATGCCGTTGCCGACGACGAGCAGCCGCCCGCCGGTGGGCATCGGCGCCGCCGTCGGATCCGCGGCCCCGCCCCGCTCCCCTGGACGCCGGGCGCCCGGCCCGCGGCCGGTCATCGGCGGGTCTCCGGCTGGCTACCGTCCTGTGCGCCCGTCGCCCGAAGCCGGAGCGAGCCGGACTTGCTGGGTCGGTCGGACGGGCTGGTGGGCACGCTCCATGACTCCTCGGGCATGCCTTGACTGTGCGGGCGGTGCGTTAGCTGGACGGTTCACACCCGTTACGTGCGCGAGACGTCTCCCTCTCCATCGCCGACGGCGCCCGGTGCGGAGCCGTCTGTGACCACCCGGAGGCGCGGCCGGCGGAACAGCGGCGGGCCGACACCGACGAATTCTCATCGATGTGCGCGCGACGGCGCATCCCCATGATCATTGTTTCGACCCTCTGGTGGTCGTTACCAGGGCAGTTTCGCAGCCACCAGAGGGCGAAAGCCGCGATCAAGGCGACGGGCGGACCTCGGCGGTCACGGCACTGGCCGCGAGGCGCTTGCTCCGGGCTCACCTGATGGGCGGCAGCCGTGTGCGAGGGATGTAACCGGGTGCCGCGCAGGTCCGTGACTCCGAGGTAACCCCGGCTTCCTAGCCTCGGGGCATGGAGCAGCCGGCACGTCCTTGGCGACTTCGGCGCCTGGAGACCGCGCCGCGTCGCGCCGAACGGGAACGAGCGTGAGTGGACTCGCGGAGGGCGTGACGTCCACCGCGGTGCGCACCGTCTGTTCGTACTGCGGGGTCGGCTGCGGCCTGGTCCTCGACGTCGCCCGGGACGAGACCGGGGCCCGCCGCGTCGTGAAGGCCAGCGGCGACAAGGCGCACCCGGCCAACGCGGGCCGGCTGTGCACCAAGGGCGCCACCACCGCCGACATGCTCGCGGGGCCCGGCCGGCTGGAGACCGCGCTGGTCCGCCGCGACCGGGGCGAGCAGCCCTCGCCCGTGCCGGTCGACGAGGCGATCTACACGGTCGGGACGCGGCTGCGGGCGATCCTCGACACGCACGGCCCGGACGCCATCGCCCTCTACGTGTCGGGCCAGCTGAGCATCGAGGCGCAGTACCTGGCCAACAAGCTGGCCAAGGGCTTCATCGGGACGAACCAGATCGAGTCCAACTCCCGGCTGTGCATGGCCAGCGCGGGCTCCGGCTACAAGCTGTCCCTGGGCGCCGACGGCCCGCCCGGCTCCTACGACGACTTCGACCACGCCGACGTGTTCTTCGTGATCGGCGCGAACATGGCCGACTGCCACCCGATCCTGTTCCTGCGCCTGCTGGACCGGGTCCGCACGGCCGGGGCGAAGCTGATCGTGGTCGATCCGCGGCGCACCGCCACCGCCGACAAGGCCGACCTGTTCCTGCAGATCCGCCCCGGCACCGACCTGGCGCTGCTGAACGGGCTGCTGCACCTGCTCGTCGCGAACGGCCACCTCGACGCGGCGTTCATCGCCGAGCACACCCGCGGTTGGGACGCGATGCCCGAGTTCCTGGCCGACTACCCGCCGGACGTCGTCGCGGGGCTGACCGGCATCCCGGAGGCCGACATCCGCACCGCGGCGGAGTGGATCGGCGAAGCCGGCGAGTGGATGAGCCTGTGGACGATGGGCCTCAACCAGTCCACCCACGGCACCTGGAACACCAACGCGATCTGCAACCTGCATCTGGCCACCGGCGCGATCTGCCGGCCGGGCAGCGGGCCGTTCTCGCTGACCGGCCAGCCGAACGCGATGGGCGGCCGGGAGATGGGCTACATGGGCCCCGGCCTGCCCGGCCAGCGCAGCGTCCTCGTCGCCGAGGACCGGGCCTTCGTCGAGCGGCTCTGGGACATCCCGGCGGGGACGCTGCGCACCGACGTGGGCAAGGGCACCGTCGAGCTGTTCGAACGGATGGCCGACGGGCAGGTCAAGGCCTGCTGGATCATCTGCACCAACCCGGTCGCGTCCGTCGCCAACCGCAGGACCGTCATCGACGGCCTGGAGGCGACGGAGCTGGTGATCACCCAGGACGTGTTCGCCCAGACCGAGACCAACGCCTACGCGGACGTGGTCCTGCCCGGCGCGATGTGGGCCGAGACCGACGGCGTGATGGTCAACTCCGAGCGCAGCCTCACCCTGCTGCAGCCGGCCGCCGACCCGCCAGGGCAGGCTCGGCCCGACTGGCAGCTCATCGCCCAGGTCGCCTGCGCCATGGGCTTCGAGGACGCCTTCAGCTACGGCGGCGCCGCCGAGATCTTCGACGAGATCCGCCAGGCCTGGAACCCGCTGACCGGCTACGACCTGCGCGGCGTCACCCACGACCGGCTGCGCGACGGCCCGGTGCAGTGGCCGGCGGCTCCCGGCGGCCCGGCCCGCAACCCGATCCGGTACCAGGCGGGCAGCCCGAGCCAGCCGGCCGCCGCCCCTGCGGCGCGTCTCGTCTTCCCGACGCCCGACGGGCGTGCCGTGTTCTTCCCGCGCCCGCACCTGCCCGCCGCCGAGCTGCCCGACGAGCAGTACCCGTTCCTGCTGAACACCGGCCGGGTGCAGCACCAGTGGCACACCCTGACCAAGACGGGCCGGGTCGCGAAGCTCAACCGGCTCAACGCC
Organism: Pseudofrankia inefficax; assembly: GCF_000166135.1. Classification (NCBI taxonomy): domain Bacteria; kingdom Bacillati; phylum Actinomycetota; class Actinomycetes; order Frankiales; family Frankiaceae; genus Pseudofrankia; species Pseudofrankia inefficax. The sequence continues at coordinate 5,516,069 of NC_014666.1, read as the reverse complement.
GGCCCGTTCGTCGAGATCCACCCGGCTGACGCGGCGGCGCTGGGCATCACCGACGGCGACACCGTCGAGGTCGCCTCCCGCCGTGGCCGCGCGGTGCTGCCGGCCGAGGTCAGCGAACGGGTGCTGCCCGGCTGCTGCTTCGCCCCGTTCCACTGGAACGACCTGTTCGGCGAGTACCTGTCGGTCAACGCCGTCACCCACGACGCCGTCGACCCGATCTCCTTCCAGCCCGAGTTCAAGGTCTGCGCGGTGACCCTCACCAAGGTCGCCTCCGCGCGCCGTGCCGACACCGAGGCCCCGGGCGAGCGCACCCGCGGCGACGAACCGGGGGAGCCGGATCTGACGACGGCGGCGGCGGGCCGGGAGGCGCGACCGGGGCCGGCGGCGCTCGGCCGGCTCGCGCGGACGCTGGGGATCGACGACCTGGGCCCGCCGGCGCTGACCGGCGACGAACGCCGCTACCTGGCGGGGTTCCTCGCCGGCCTCGGCGTCGACCCGCCGCCGGCCGAGCCCGGTTCGACGGTGGGCCTGGCCGTTCCGGTGCTGCCGGCCCACGCCCCGCTCGCCCCGGACCGGGCGGTCTGGGTCAACGGCGTGCTGGCCGGGATGTTCTCGCGCCAGCCCGGGACGCTCCAACGCGAGTCCGCGCCGGCGGCCGCCTCGGCAGGGCGGGACGTGCTGGTCCTCTGGGCCTCCCAGACCGGCAATGCCGAGGAGTTCGCCCGCCACGCCACCCAGCACCTCACCGAGCGGGGACGCAGCGTGGCGTGCCACCCGATGACCGAGTTCGCCGGCCAGGAACTGCCCGCCCGGGCCGATCTGCTGCTGGTCACCAGCACCTTCGGCGACGGCGAGGCGCCCGACAACGGCACCGGGTTCCTCGACGCGTTGACCACGGCCGACACCGCGCCGCCGGAGCTGCGCTACGCCGTGCTGGCCCTCGGCGACTCCAGCTACAGCGACTTCTGCGGCCACGGCCGGCGCCTCGACGAACGGCTCGCGCAGCTCGGGGCGACCCGGTTGCTGGCGCGGGTGGACTGCGAGCCCGATTTCGAGGCCGACGCCGCGGCCTGGCTCGACCAGGTGACGACCGCCCTCGACCAGCGGGCGGAGCCGACCGGCGGCACCCCGGCCGTCACGATCCCGGCGAGCCGACCGGCCCCGCCGAGCTGGACCGAGGGCCCCGTCGCCACCCTGGCCGGCAACCGGCTGCTCAGCGCGCCGGGCGCGACCAAGGAGGTCCGCGAGTTCACCGTCGACCTGGCCGGCACCGGGCTCACCTACCGGACCGGGGACGCGCTGGTCGTCACGCCGGTCAACGACGCCGACCTGGTCGCCGAATGGCTCCAGGCCACCGGCGCCGACGGCGCCCAGCCCGTCGAGGTCCCGCGGGCGGGCCGGGTCCCGTTCGCCGAGGCACTGCGCGCGCACCTCGAGATCGGCGCCGCCACCGGCGGCCTGCTGCGTCTCGTCGCCGAACGCACCGACGACGAGGAGCTGCGACGACGGCTGGGCGCCGACCGGCGCGCGGAGCTCGACGCCTGGCTGTGGGGCCGCCAGGCCGTCGACGTGATCAGCGGTTCCGGCGTCCGGGCCAGTCCCCAGGAGTGGGCCGACAGCCTGACCCGGCTGCGGCCGCGGCAGTACTCGATCTCGTCAAGCCCGCTCGTCGACCCGGCCCGGGCCCGCGTCCTGGTCTCCGTCGTCCGCTTCACCAGCCCGGGCGGCCTCGCCCGCAAGGGCGTCTGCTCCACCCACCTGGCCGACACCCCGCTCGGCACCCCGCTGCCCGTCGCGGTCCGCCCGACCACGCACTTCAGGCCACCCGAGGACCCGGCCACCCCGGCGATCATGATCGGCCCGGGGACGGGCGTCGCTCCGTTCCTCGGCTTCCTGGACGAGCGGCGGGCCCGCGCGGACCCCGCCCCCAACTGGCTGTTCTTCGGCGAGCGGAACGCCGCCACCGACTTCTACTACCGGGCCGAGCTCGACGCCCTGTGCCAGGACGGCACCCTCACCCGGCTGGACGTCGCGTTCTCCCGCGACCAGAGCGCCAAGATCTACGTGCAGGACCGGATGCGCGAGCACGGCGCGCGGCTGTGGGCCTGGCTCGACCGCGGCGCGCACCTCTACGTCTGCGGCGACGCCACCCACATGGCCAAGGGCGTCCACGAGGCGCTGCGTGACATCGTCGCCGAGCACGGCCAGCGCACCCACGACGCCGCGACCCTCTACCTCAGGCAGCTCGCCGCCGAGAACCGCTACGTCCGCGACGTCTACTGACTGTGGCCTCTACTGGCTGTGACCTGTACTGGCTGTGACCTCTACTGGCGAGGCCCGCCGACCTCGCCCGCCTCGGCGACGAGCTGGTGGACGAGGCCCATCTTGTCCAGCGCGGCGGGCGGGAGGACGAACGGATACAGGTCGGGGTGGCCCATCGACCTGTTGACCATGTTGAGTGACCAGGCCAGCGGCAGCCACAGCTCGATGATCCGCCTGAACCCGACCTCGCCGGCGAGCGCGGTGGCCAGGGTCGCCCCGGCCGGTGCGAGGCCGAACGCGGCGGCCGTGTCGAGGGTGTCCCGGATGTGCAGGTAGTGCGCGAAGGTCTCGGCCCAGTCCTCGGCCGGATGCATGGTGGCGTAGGCGGAGACGTAGGTCTCCTGCCAGCCGGGGGGCGGGCCCTGCTGGTAGTGCCGGTCCAGGGCGGCCTGGTAGTCGGCGTCGGGGTCGCCGAACAGCTCCTCGAACCGCGCCCGGCCCGCGCCGCCCGCGGCCAGGACCGTGAAGTAGTAGTGACCGACCTCGTGGCGGAAATGGCCGAGCAGGGTGCGGTACGGCTCGGCCATCGACACCCGCAGCTGCTCGCGGTGCACGTCGTCCCCCTCGGCCAGGTCCAGGGTGACCACCCCGTCCGCGTGGCCGGTGATGACCCGCTCGTGGCCGCTGGACAGCAGGTCGAAGCACAGTCCGGTGGCGGGGTCGACGTCTCGCCCGCGCATGGGCAGGCCCAGCTCGGCCAGCTCCAGGACCAGCCGGCGCTTGGCCGCCTCGGCCTCGGCGAAGGCCGGCAACGCGTGGAGGTCGGCGTCCGCGGGCCGCGTCCGGGTGAGCGCGCACGAGGCGCACAGCCCGGACCGCCGGTCGGCGGGAGCGAGCCAGTTACAGGCGGCGACGTCGACGTTCGCGCACCTGGCGGCCGCCGGACCGTCGACGCGGACGCCCTCGTCGGTCAGCACCGCGAACGAGCGTGCCTCCGGGTCGAAGCCTAGGCCGCTGCCGCAGCCGAGGCACCGCGAGTTCTCGAACGTGAGCCGCTGCCCGCACTTCGGGCAGGCGAAGTCCCGCATCGCCGAGTTTCCTTCTTCTCAAATCCCGGAAAAGGCGGGAGCCGCCTATTTCTGCTATTCCGAGTCGGACCCGTTGGAGGAACGGCGGCGGCGGGTTCGCCCGCCGGTGTCGACCGACCGTTCCGGGTTGAGACCGGCGAGAACTCCGGCGCGGTCGGCGTTGACGCTGTCCGCGATCAGGTCCCGGGTGCGCTGCTGGGTGCCGTCGTCGAGTCCGTTGAGAAGGCTGTCGAAAACGCTCACGTGCGTCAGCTCCCTGTTTGTTAGCCGAAATGCGGCTCTACACCGTTACTTCCCCGCATGACGGCTTCCTAACCCAGAATGGTCCGTCTGGACAGAAACACACCCAACAGCCCGGAATTGGCTAGAGATCAGGTTTCCCTGCGGTTCGGCGGGGTACGACGGCCGTTCGGCTTTCCAGTCGGGCCCATGGCCGGGTGCCGGCTACGACGTGGGTTGGGGGACCGGCGCGATCTCGAACCACACGGTCTTGCCACTGGCGTGCGGCTGGACGCCCCAGCGGGTCGCGAGGATGTCGATCAGCCCGATGCCCCGGCCGCTGGTGGCGTCGGGCCGCGCGGCGACGACGACCGGTGGCAGGGTGGTGCCGTCGCTGACCTCGACGCGGATGCCCTCCGGCGAGACCTGGATGACCAGGCGGGCGGGTGGGGCGCCGTGCACGATGGCGTTCGTCACGGTCTCGCTGGCCAGCAGGACGGCCGTCTCGCAGGTGTCCGCGGCCAGGTCGACGTCCTGGCACAGCCGGCGCACCGCGTGGCGGGTGTCGCGGACGATCGCCGGGTCCTGCGCGATCAGAAACTCCTCAGTCCGGTTTCTCATCATTCCGACCTGATCCGCCGATGCACCGTCGGCTGGGAAGACGTGGGAACGTCGCTGGCGATCAACCTGGCGTGATTCTCAGGGGGCCTGCCGCACCCGGCTCGGGCCGCTCCTCGCGGCCCGCCTGGCGGGCCGCGAGATGCCTGCGCCGGCGACCGGACGATCGACGGGGAAATGCTGCGGCAGAAGGCTTTCAAGGCGCGAGCACGGGATTCGCGTGATGATTCCCATGCCCGCCGTCCCGCCTGTTGATGTTGTGGGTAGTCCCGGATCTACCCGAGCGTCATCGCGCCTAACCCATATCTCTCATCACGGGAAATTCGGGCACCGAAGTGCGGCCCGGCCCCGGGGGATGCCGGTGTCCGGCCCGTCCGGCCGGTGCGGACCATCGGGCCTCGAGGTACGGGCTGAACGCCGAGCCCGTCGCCGCGGACGCGCGGGCGGCGGCGCGCTCCACGGGCTCGGCGACCACGCGGGCAAGGGGGAGCGGCAGGACCAGGACCGCGCGGCCACGAACCCGCCGCCGGAAGCGAAAACCGCTGGTTATGAGACCATTGGGCCGCGTTCGGCACGCTGGGCGGACGCAGTATCTGATGGAGACACCCTGTCGATGAACGCCACCGAGTCGGTCCGGCCCTACGACGTCCTGCTCGCCGACGACGACCCCGGTGACGCGATGCTCGTCTCCGAGGCGTTCCTCGCCCGCGGGATCGGCCCGAGCCTGCACACGGTCCAGGACGGCGTCGCCGCCCTGGACTACCTGCGCGACCCCGCCCGCCGCCGCCCCGACCTGATCATCCTCGACCTGAACATGCCCCGCATGGACGGGCGCGAGACGCTTGCCGCGATCAAGACGGACGCGGCCCTGCGGTCCATTCCCGTGGTCGTGCTGACCACCTCCGACGCGCCCGACGACGTCGCGTCCAGCTACGACCTGCACGCCAACGCCTACGTGTGCAAGCCCAGCGACCTCGACGCGTTCCTCGGCGCCGTCCAGTCCATCGACGACTTCTACCTCGGCCTGGTCAAGCTCACCCAGCACTGACCGGCCGGGCCGGCTTGGCCGGCTAGAACACCTCGTCGAACAGGTCGGTCATGGCCCGCCAGGAGCGTTCGTCGGCCCGCTGGTCGTACCTGATCGCCGGCATCCTGGAGCCGTCGGCGGCCGGGTTGGTGAAGCTGTGCGCGGCGCCGCCGTAGAGGTTCATCCGCCAGTCGACCCCGCCGTCGCGCATCTCCTGCTCGAACGCGAGGCGCTGCTCGGGCGGGATGATCGGGTCCTCGGTCCCGATGCAGACGAGGATCCGGCCGGTGATGTTCGCGGCGTCCTGCGGCCGGCTCGTCGAGAGCCCGGAGTGGAAGCCGACGACGGCCTTGAGGTCGGCCCCGCCCCGGGCCAGCTCCAGCGCCATCGTGCCGCCGAAGCAGAAGCCGATCGCCGCGACCCGGGCCGGGTCGGTCAGCTCGTGGGCGAGCAGGATGTCCAGGCCGGCCTGGCCGAGGGCCCGCACCCGGTCGGGATCGGCGGACAGCCTGGCGAAGGCCTTGCCGGCCTCGTCACCGGCCAGCTTGCGCCCGCCGCCGTGGTAGTCCAGCGCGAAGGCCACGTAGCCCAGCTCGGCCAGCCGCCTGGCCTTGTTCCGGGAGTGCTCGCTCATCCCGTCGCCCTCGTGGCAGACCAGCACGGCCGGGCGCCGGCCGGGCCGCTCGTCGTCGACCGACAGCTCGCCGATCAGCTGCAGATCGTCGTACGTGTACTCGACGTCAACCGTGCGCATCGATCCTCCTGGCGGTCCGCGTCCCGCTGCTGGCGGGGGGCCGGGCTCCGGACAAGGGCGGAGCCGTCCGGCTCTGGTCGTCAGCCTCGCAGACGCAGGTCGCGCCCGGTCCGCCCGCCCGGGCGAACGCCGGGTATCGAGATCAGGAGTGCGCGCGCCAGAGCTGGCTGTAACGGACCGCCGAAGCCGGATTCGCGTAGGCGCAGCGGGCTCCGAGCGGCCGGTCGAGGTTCGAGCCGACGCTGGGTGTGTCGCAGGCGTTGTAGTAGGTCTCGTAGTAGAGGCCCTGCCCGGCCCGGGCCACCATCCAGTCGTGCATGAACTGGATGTAGTTGGGGTTGTCGCCGCCGCCCTCGTCGCCCGACCCGGACGCGACGCCCCACTCGGGAATGCCGAACAGCTTGCCGTGCGCGCGGGCGAAGTTGTACAGCCAGGTGATGCCGCCCATGGCCTGCGCCTGGTCGTTGAACTGGGCGAGCGTGGGCGACGCCGGGTAGTGGTCGAACGCGTCGATCGACACGACGTCGACCCACGGGTCGCCGGGGTAGAGGTCGGTCGGGATGTGGCTCGGCGGGTTCTGCGAGATGTGCGCGTTGATCGACCAGTCGAACCGCGGCGGCGCGCTGACGGTGGAGCGGATCGCGTTGACGACCTGGCGGAAGCAGCCGACGTACGCCGCCGGGTCCGAGCCCGACCACGGGTACCAGCGGCCGTTGCCCTCCCAGGCCAGCCGGATGATCGACCTCTGGCGGCCGGTGGCGTTCAGCGTGCGCCCGAACTCCTGCCAGTGGCTGTTGTACGCCCCGGTGGCGCAGGTCTGCAGGTTGGAGGTCCCGTCCTCCGGAAACGGCGGAACGGTGATGACCAGCTTGCCCGGCCAGCCGGCGAAGTTGGTCTCGGCATAGGACGGCTCGACGACCGACGCCCAGGTCTTGCGCGAGACGTAGACCTGGGCCAGGTCGCAGGGGTCGCCGCGCAGAAAGCAGAACTGGTTGACGGCGGCCGGGGTCATCTGCGGGTCGCCGTTCACGCCGGACAGCCAGGGCTGCCCGGACGGGTTGCCGGTTGCCGGCGGCGGGCTCTGTGCCGCGCCCGGTCCCGCCGCGGCGGCGAGGTCGGCGTTCGGGGTGACGACCGTCTCGATCAGCAGTGCGGCGGCCAGCGTGGCCAGGCCGGTCCAGCGGGCCGCGCGTCGTCGTGACCGCGGCCGGCGGTTCGGGATTGGTGGGGTCGGCGTACCGGCGGCTTCCACGCGCGCTGGCCATCCCTTCGTCCAGAGCCTCAGGACGTTCGTCCGCGACCCCTGGGCTGGCGCGGACGAACGCCTGCGACTCTATACGTAGAGTGGTTATTTAGCTGCGTTAGGTAGTCAACGGTCGGAGCGTGGCGTAGCCGTCGATGCGTGCCGACCGGTGCGGCCGGGCCGGTCCGGTGCCGCTACCAGGCGAAGTGCTCGGGCGCGGTCCGGTAGCCCGGGAAGATCTCGTCCAGTCTGGCCAGCGCCTTCTCGTCGAGGCGCACGTCGAGCGCCCGCACGGCGTCGTCGAGTTGCTGGCGGGTGCGCGGGCCGACGATCGGGGCGGTCACGGCGGGCTGGTGGAGCAGCCAGGCGAGCGCGACGTCGCCGGGCTCCTGGCCGAGCTCGGCGGCGAAGTCCTCGTAGGCCTCGATCTGGGCGCGCTTGGTGTTCAGAGTCTGCGCGGCCCGGCCTTCCAGTCGGCGCAGGCCCTCGCGTTCCTTGCGCAGCACGCCGCCCAGCAGCCCGCTCTGCAACGGCGACCAGGGCAGCAGCCCGAGGCCGTAGTGCCGCGCGGCCGGGAGCACCTCCAGCTCGACCTCGCGGGTGATCAGGTTGTAGATCGGCTGCTCGCTGACCAGCCCGACCAGCCTGTGCTGCGCCGCCGAGGCCTGCGCCTGCGCGATGTGCCAGCCGGCGAAGTTGCTGCTGCCGACGTAGAGGATCTTGCCGGCGGTGATGGCGACGTCGATGGCCTGCCAGATCTCGTCCCACGGAGTCGCCCGGTCGACGTGGTGGAACTGGTAGAGGTCGATGTAGTCGGTCTGGAGCCGGGTCAGGCTCGCGTCCAGCGCGCGGCGGATGTTCAGCGCCGACAGCCTGCCCTCGTTGGGCCAGTCGCCCATCGGGCTGTACACCTTGGTGGCCAGCACGGTGCGCTCGCGACGCCCACCACCCTGGGCGAACCAACGGCCGATGATCGACTCGGTGGCGCCCCTGCCCTCCCCGAGCCCGGAGACGCCGGCCGAACGCAGGCCGTAGGCGTTGGCGGTGTCAAAGAAGTTGATGCCGTAGTCGTGCGCCGCGTCCATGATCGCGTGTGAGTCGGTCTCGCTGGTCAGCGGACCGAAGTTCATCGTGCCCAGGCACAGGCGAGCCACGGACAGACCGGTACGGCCGAGCTGCGTGAACTGCATCAGCGCAATCCTCTCTGGCGGCCAAAACCGCCAACACCACGCCCGCCACGCTTCCACGCGGGCATGAACCCAGTCTCCGACCCGCGGTGCGCCCCAGGTCAAGCTCGGCCGGCCGTCGTCGGTCGTCGGCCTGTTGGCCGGCTTCGTCGCGGGAAGTCCCTGGTGGCCACGGACGGCCGATTGTGGCCAAGTCAGTACTCGTATTCGACCCGCGATCAACCGTTGTCGAGATCGGCCAGCGCGGCTTTGCTCCGGATCGTGTCAACGTGGTCGTCGCCGAGGAGCCGCCGCCGCCGGGCAAGCACATCCTCTCGCAGGGCTCGGGCAGCCGGACGCTCCCCGAGGCTCCGCAAGGTGCTCGCGAGGCTGGCCGCGGCGCGGATGGTTTCGGGGTGGTCGTCGCCGAGAATCCGCTGCCGCCGGGCAAGAACATCCTCCTGGAGGGTGCGGGCGGCCGGATACTCTTTGAGGCTCCACAAGGTGCTTGCGAGGTTGCCCGCAGCGCGGACGGTGTCGGGGTGGTCGTCACCGAGAATCCGCTGCCGCCGGGCAAGAACATCCTCTTGGAGCGTTCGCGCGGCCGGATACTCTTTCAGGCTCCATAGAGTGTTCGCGAGGTTGTTCGCGGTTCGGATGGTGCTGGGATGGTCGTCGCCTAGTAGGGCCCGCCACCGAGCAAGCGCGTCCTCCTGGAGGGTGCGGGCCGCCGGATAGTCCTCTAGGTCCCGCATGGTGCTCGCGAGGTTGTCCGAAGCGCGGATGGTGTCGGGGTGGTCGTCGCCTAGGAGGCAACGTAGCCGGGTCAGAACATCCTCCTCCAGTGGGCGCGCACCCTCATAGTCCCCCAGGTTCCGCAGCGTGATCGCGAGGTTGCCCGCAGCGCGGATGGTGTCGGGGTGGTCGTCGCCGAGGACGCCCCGCCGACCGATGAGGACGTCTCCTGCCAGGATGCGTGCGGCCGGATAATTTCCCAGGCTCGCCAGCGTTGCTACGAGGTTGCTCGCGGCCCAGAGGGTATCGGGGTGGTAAGCACCGAGGAAGGACATCCAGCGACCGTGGGCCTGTTCGAGGAGCCTCCGACTGGTCGGATAGTCGCCCTGCTCTCGAAGTGCCCAGCTCAGAGCCAAGACGAAGCCCCTGGCCTCGTCGCTGTCGGCGCCGACGAGATCGACGGCGAGGGCATGGGGATAAAGCTGGGCGTACCAGCGCCAGCCGTCCGGCCTCGTACTGTCTTTCGGATGAGCGCAGGCGAGCAACCCGCGGGCGGCATTTAGCAGCACCGGGCGGAGCCTGTCCGGCATGTCGTCGACCAACACCGACTGAACCAGCCGGTGCATCACGATCATGTCCCCTGCAACCAGTCGTACGGTCGCGGTCCGAACCAGCTTGCCGACAATGTCCCGGAACGCTAGCCGGTCGCGGGCAGTGGTGTTCAGCGGCGGGGGGAGCAGGTCGGCGACCTCGGGCCGGATCAAATCGACCGGGATCGGTTCCGGGCCGAACAGGGCCCACAACCGGGCCAGCAGGATCGTGGACTCATCCAGAGCGCGCAACACCACTGTCCAGGTCGCGGCCACCGGGGCGTGATCCACTGGGACCCCCCGGGCCATGACCTCCGACACTCGCTCATTCAGCAGATCCACATAGACCCCGGCGGGCGTGCCGGTCTCCGCGAGCCACGCGCCCGCCTGTTCCAACGCCAACGGTAGATCCGCGACCGCCGCCGCGATCTGCCCCGCCTCCACCACCGACAACCGCGGAACCCGCTCGCGCAGGAAGACGACAGACTTATCCCGAGGGAGCACGTCGACACCTACCGTGCCCGCCAGCCGTGACCAGCCGGAATCCCGCGTAGTGATCAGCACATGCCCACCTCCGCCGGCCGCCGACAGCAGCCCGAACAGATCCTCGGGCGCATCCGCGTTGTCGAGGATCACCAGCCAACGCGGAAACCGGCGGCCCTGGCGGAGCAGATTCACCACTTCACTTGCGGATTCCTCCGCCTGACCGGCCACCGCGAGTCCGACCTGCTCCGCCAATACCACCAAGGCCGCCAACACCAGCGCCGGATCTTCCGCTGGCACCCACCAGACCAAGTCGTAGTCCCCGGCATGCCGGTAGGCGTACTGCACCGCAAGCTGCGTCTTCCCTACCCCCCCAAGACCGTGCAGGGCCTGCGGCATCGTCACCGCACGACCGTCCCCCACCAGCCGGGACCGCAGCTCTGACAGCTCTACCTCCCGGCCAGTGAAATGCGGATTGCGCGGCCACGGCAGCGACCACACGACATCACCCACCGGGGCACCCGAATGGGCAGCACCCGCCCGGAAGACCGGGTTCGCCGGAAACAGCTCTACGGCCGCCGCACACAAGGCCGCCGGGCCGCCCTCGGTCAGCCCGTTCGCCAGCAGCCCCGACACCGCCGACCAGAAGCCCAGAGCATCCGTCACCGCCCAAGACGGCAGCCGCTCCATAGGCACACCCGACGCCGCCAGGACCCGCCCAGCCGACCCCAAATCCGGGAACACCTTCGCGAACTCCGCGACCTCACCCGCCGACAAGCCACCCACCGGCAGCCACCCCCGTCACCCGACCAGCCACCAGCCGTGGCATGCCAGTGACTCAGACGTACATCATCCCACCGATAGGCAACCCACAGCTCCGGTGTTGGCCGCCCTTGGAGGTGTGGCGGCGCGCTCACCCAGCTGGGCGGCATTCAGGGCAGAGGCCCGCCGGGGAGACTGAGGCCTGGCTGGCTCCTTTTGTCGGCCGGTGTCCTGTCGCCCCGCCTTAGGAGGCCCCGCGTGGATCGGTCCGAACTGACTGAGCTGATCGTCAACAACCGGCGTCGCAAGCAGCTGAGCTGGGCGTCGGTCGCCGAGGCGGTCGGCCGCAGCAAGGAGTGGGTGACCGCCGGCTGCCTGGGCCAGATGTCGTTCGACGAGACCGAGGCCGCGACGCTTGTCGAGTTGCTCGACCTGCCGGCCGAGGCGGCCGTTCTGCTCACCGAGCCGCCCTACCGGGGCTCACTGCCGACCGCCGTTCCGACCGACCCGCTGATCTACCGCTTCTACGAGCTGGTCGCGGTCTACGGGACGACCTTCAAGGAGCTGATCCAGGAGGAGTTCGGCGACGGCATCATGAGCGCGATCGACTTCAGGATGAACATCGAGCGCGAGCCCGACCCAGCCGGTGACCGGGTCAACATCTCGATGAGCGGCAAGTTCCTCTCCTACCGCCGCTACTGAAAGCCACGCGGTCGTGAATCTCGGCCGCGGTCGAGCCTCTGGGATGAGTGGAGCATGATCCAAGGCCTCCCGGTGATCTGGAAGCCGGCACGCGCCGTGCAGCCTCGGTGCCGTGGGCCGCTCCGCCCTTCATGATCGCGGTTTCGGCCCTGGGGTGGTTGTGGAAACGTCCTCGTCACGACCATCCCAGGGCCGAAACGGCGATCATGGCTGATTTTTCGGCTGGGGTGTCCGTCCGCGGCTGGTCCGTTCGTCTGGAGGGTGGTGCTGGCAGCCGGCCGGCCAACCGAACGGACATCCCATGATCATTCACCAGGAAGCGCTGATCGACGCCAGCCCGGCGGACGTCTACGAGGTGCTGACCGACGGCCAGAAGTTCGCGGCCGCGACCGGCATGCCCGCGCGGCTCGGCGACCGGGAGGGCGAGACGTTCTCGATCTTCGACGGCCGGGTGGAGGGCCGCCAGGTCGAGCTGGTCCGCGGCGAGCGCATCGTGCAGGCCTGGCGGTTCGGCGCCGCGCACCCGTCGTGCTGGGACGCCGGCGTCTACTCGGTCGTCCGGTTCACGCTCGCCGCGCAGGAGGGCGGCACCCGCTTCGTCATCGACCACACCGGCGTGCCAGCCGAGTGGCTCGAGCACATTTCCGGCGGCTACCCGACCTTCTACCAGCAGCCGCTGGAGCGTTATTTCGCCGCGCTGGCCCGGTCATAAGATCATCTGCCCGCGTCGAGGCGGCAACGAACCAGGACGGGAGCGCCGTGCAGTACGCCCTGCTGATCTACAACACCGAGGAGTCGACCCCCGCGGAGCGACAGGCGATCGAGGCCGGGGTGGCGCCCGTCCTCGCCCGCCCCTACGTGACGAGCTGGGCGCGCCTGCACGCCCCGCCGACCGCCACGACCGTGCGCGGGCAGGACGGCGAGACCCTGCTGACCGACGGGCCCTTCGTCGACACCAAGGAGTTCCTCGGCGGCCTGATCGTCATCGAGGTCGACAACCTCGACGAGGCGCTCGCCGTGGCGGCCGAGCTCCAGGCACTGCGGACCTCGGGTGCGATCGAGGTGCGACCGGTCCGGGACGAGGCCCCCGGTGGCGGTTGACGCGGTCTTTCGCGATCACTGGGGGAGGGTGGTCGCGACGCTGGTCGGGATGTTCCGGGACGTCGAGCTGGCCGAGGACGTCGCCCAGGAGGCCTTCGCGCTCGCGGCGGAGCGCTGGCCCCGGGACGGGGAGCCCGGCAACCCGACCGCCTGGCTGATCACGACGGCCCGCAACCGCGCGATCGACCAGCTCCGCCGGCAGCGGGTGCTCGCCGAGAAGACCCGGCTGATCGCCCACGAGCGGACCGAGCACCTGGAGCCGGCGATGGACGAACCGACGGCCTTCCGTGACGAGCGCCTTGAGCTGATCTTCACGTGCTGCCACCCGGCGCTGTCCCGGGAGGCGCAGGTCGCGCTAACGCTGCGGACGCTGGGCGGCCTGTCGACCGAGGAGATCGCGCGGGCGTTCCTGACCCCGTTCGACACGATGAGCAAGCGCCTGACTCGCGCCAAGCACAAGATCCGGGACGCGCGGATCCCGTTCGCCGTGCCGGCGGACCATCAGCTGCCCGACCGGCTCACGGCCGTCCTCGTCACCGTCTACCTGATCTTCAACGAGGGCTGGGGCGACGGCCGGGTCGACCTCGCGGCCGAGGCCATCCGGCTGGGCCGGGCGTTGGTGGAGCTCATGCCCGACGAGGCGGAGGCCCTCGGGCTGCTGGCCCTGATGCTGCTCAACGACGCCCGCCGCGCCGCGCGTGTACGTGACGGCGTACTGGTCCCGCTGGACGAGCAGGACCGGTCGTTGTGGGACGAACGGCAGCTCGCCGCCGGCCGCGAGTTGCTGGAGCGCGCGGTCGCCCGCCACGGCGCCGGGACCTACGTCATCCAGGCGGCCATCGCCGACCTGCACCTGCGGCAACCCCGGGACTGGCACCAGATCGCCGCCCTCTACGAGACGCTCGCCCGGCGGACCGGATCGCCGGTCGTCGAGCTCAACCGCGCCGTCGCGGTCGCGGAGCTGGACGGCCCCGCCGCGGGCCTCGCCCTGCTCGACACCCTCACGCTCGACGGCTACCGCTACTACCACTCGACCCGGGCCGACCTCCTGCGTCGCGCCGGGCGAACGGGCGACGCCCGGACGGCGTATGCCCGCGCCGTCGCGCTCGCCGAGACCGAGCCCGAACGTCAGTTCCTCGCGCGTCGCCTCGCGGAGCTGGACTGACCGGTGAACTGACGCCCGGTTTGCGTGGACCCGGCGGGGTATCTGGCCTTCACGCCCGGGCGCTGGTCGGCCTGGGTGGGCGGTCCGACGCCGAGGACCGCTGGTTCCTCCACCGAAGGCAGGACTTCATGACGCAGGTCGCCGCGCCGGCCCGCCGGGCCGCGAACAGCAACGTCATGGCCGGGTTCGCCCGGTTCGGGCTCGCTGCGCGTGGGTTCTCCTATCTGGTCATCGGGTGGCTCGCTGTCGAGATCGCCCGCGGGCACGGCCATGAACAGGCGAACCAGAAAGGCGCGCTCGCGGATCTTGCCCGGCATTCCTACGGGCTGACCCTGTTGTGGCTGCTCGGCCTGGGCTTCGCCGCGTACTCGATCTGGCGGCTGAGCGAGGCCGCCTTCGGCGTCACGGGTGAAGGGCGCAAGGCCGGGCCTCGGATTCAGTCCCTGTTCCGGGGCATCGCCTACGCGGTGCTCTGCGTGACCACGTTCAGCTTCATCGCGGGACGGCCGGGCCAGGACCAGTCCCAGCAGCAGGCCACCTTCACCGCGCGCCTGTTGCGGCACACCGGCGGCCAGTGGCTGGTCGCGATCGTGGGCCTCGCCGTCGTCGCGGTCGGCATCGCGCTCATCGTCGAGGGCGTCACGCGGACGTTCACCAAGCACCTGCGGATGCGGGAACTGCGCGGGGCGACCCGCACCGCCGTCGTCAGGCTCGGAATGGTCGGGACGATCGCCCGCGGAGCGGTCTTCGCGCTGGCGGGCGGCCTCGTCGTCGACGCCGCGATCACCGTCAACCCGCAGCGGTCGACCGGCCTGGACGGGGCACTGCGAACCCTCGCGGACCGCGCCTACGGGCCCTGGATCCTCGGCGCCTTCGCGGCCGGCCTCATCGCCTTCGGCCTCTACGGCTTCGCCTGCGCCCGCTGGGCCAGGACCTGACCTTCGCTCCCACCAAGCGCGCGGGCGTTTACGTCGCTGTCATTACCGATTCAGTGAGAAAATCCGCTGATGGGGAATGCGCCGGAGGCGGGGAGCTGGGATTTCTTCGTTTCTTACACCGCCGCCGATCGGGCCTGGGCGGAGTGGGTGGCCTGGCAGTTGGAGGACTCCGCGTACCGGGTGCTGATCCAGGAGTGGGACTTCGTGCCAGGATCGAACTGGTACGCCCGGATGCAGCAGGGGACACGGTTCGCGCGCCGCACGATCGCCGTGCTCTCGGACGCCTACCTATCCTCGGTCTACGGGCAGCAGGAATGGCAGGCGGCGCAGAGTGCCGACCCGCAGGGATTCGCCCGCAAGCTCCTGCCGGTGCGGATCGAGGACTGTCCCCGGCCGGGCCTCCTCGGCCAGGTCGTGTCCATCGACCTGTTCGACCGTGACGCCGACCAGGCTCGACGGCATCTCCTTGACCGCGTCGACCACGCGGTCAAAGGGCGCGCGAAGCCGCCCACCCCGCCGCGTTTCCCGGCCACGGTGCCGGCGGCCCGCCGGGCCGGTGGCCCCGATTTCCCCACCGTCGACCCGCCGCGGCAGCCGGATTTGGTCCCCTGCTCGATTGGCGCCCCGCTGACCGGCCACACGGCCGCGGTGTGGTCGGTGGCCTTCAGCCCCAATGGGCGGACGCTCGCGACCGCCAGCCGCGACGCGACAGTGCGCCTGTGGGACGTCGCGGACCCCGCACTGCCCGAGCAGATCGCCGCCCCACTCACCGAGCATGCCAGTTCTGTGGGCTCCGTCGCCTTCAGCCCCGACGGCCGGACCCTCGCCACCGGCAGCGACGACGGAACCGTCCGGCTGTGGGACGTGGCAGATCCCTCCCGGCCTCGACGGGCCGCGTCGCCGCTCGCCGACCATCGTGGCGCGGTGCTGTCCGTCGCGTTCAGCCCCACGCAGCCGACTCTCGCCACCGCCGGTGAGGACGCCACCGTGCGGCTGTGGGACGTGGCGGTCCCGTCCCGCCCCCGACTGGCCGCCGGCCCGCTCACGGACCATGCGGGCGGGGTGTCCTCGGTCGCGTTCAGCCCCGACGGACGCACCCTCGCCGGCGGCGGCTACGACCGGACGGTGTGGCTGTGGGACGTGACCGATCCGTCCCAGCCCCGCCGGGCCGCCGCCCCGCTTGGTCATGCCGGCCGGGTGCTGTCGGTCGCGTTCAGCCCCGACGGACATGCCCTCGCCGCCGCCAGCGACGACAACGCGGTGTGGTTGTGGAACGTGACGGACCCCGCCCGGCCCCGGCAGATCTCCGCCCCGCTGGCCCCTCGCTTCGGCGGGGCGCTGTCCGTGGCGTTCAGCCGCGACGGGCGAATCCTCGCCACGGGCAACGACGACAGCACCGTCTGGCTGTGGGACCTGACGTATCCGTCCCCAGAACAGATCGCCAGCCCACTCGCTGGCCACAGCGCGTGGCTGTTGTCGGTGGCGTTCAGCCCCGACGGGCACACGCTCGCGACCGGAAGTGGCGACAAGACCGTCCGACTGTGGCACGTCGGCTGACCTGGAAGTGCCTACCGGGCGTTGCTCGCCGTGTGGCCGAACTTGGCGATGGCCTCCGGGGTGACCGGAGTGAACAGGTTGACCAGGTTCCCGTCGGGGTCGCGGAACAGTAGCGCGCGGTTGCCCCAGGGCATGGTCGTCGGCGTGTTGACGAAGTCCGTGGTCACGGCCTTGATCCGCTCGTACTCGGCGTCGACGTCGTCGACCAGGAACTCGGCGATCACCGTACGGTTGGCGCCGGCCTCGGCCGAGCCCGCTCCGAACAGCGCCACGGTGCGCGAGCTGGCGATCGCCAGTGTGAACGACGGCGTGACCAGCTCGGCGAAGACGTCGGCCGACCAGGTGGCCGTCGTTTCGGTGACCTGCTCGTAGAACGCGACGAGCCGCGGGACGTCGTCGGTGATGATCCGGATCGAGACGAAACGCATGATGTGCTCCTTCGTAGGCGGACGAGCGCAACATTAGGAGCGATACCGGGCAGATTCCGCCCGGTATTTGAAAGACTCCCGACCATGGCCCGGCCGACCGCGCGCGTGCTCGCCCTGCTGGAGAGCCTCCAGTCCGGCGGAACCCACACCGTCGCCGCGCTGGCGGCCCGGCTTGAGGTGGACGAGCGCACGGTGCGCCGCTACGTCGACCAGCTGCGTGATCTCGACGTCCCGGTGCGTTCCGTGCGCGGCCGGCACGGCGGCTACCGTCTGGCGCCGGGGTATCGGCTGCCGCCCCTGATGCTCACCGAGTCCGAGGCGCTCGCCGTCCTGCTGGGCCTGGTCGCGGGCCAACGGGCGGGCCTGGTGACCACGGCCGACCCGGCGGCCGAGAGCGCCGCCGCCAAACTGCGTCGCGTCCTTCCGGAGGCGCTGGGCCGCCGGCTGGCCGCGCTGCTGGAGACCATCGAGTTCACCGCGCCGGCCCGCCACACGGTCGCCACGACCGAGACGGACGTCCTGTTGCTGATGGCCGAGGCCGCGCGGGACCGCCGGCCCGTCTCGATCAGCTATACGGCCTCCGACGGGCGGCACAGTGCGCGCACGGTCTACCCGTACGGGATCGTGGCCCATTCCGGCCGCTGGTATGTCACCGGAGCCGACTCCGTGAGCGGAGAGGTCCGCACCTTTCGGCTCGACCGGATCAGCCTGCCTCGGGTGCTGCACGGCTCGTTCGACGTTCCGGCCGGCTTCGACCCCGCCGACCAGGTTCTGGCCGGGATCGCGGGGGCGCCGCGTCGGCACGAGGTCTCGCTGCGCGTGCGGGGGACGGCCGACGAGGTGCGCGCCCGGCTTCCGACGGGCATCGCGACCGTCGGCCCGCTCGACGGCGACGAGCCGCCGGGGCCGTCGACCGACCAGTGGGTCGGAGTCCGAATCCGGGCCGAGCGGCTGGACTGGATCCCGCCGCTGATCGCCGGCCTGGGCCGCCCGTTCGTCATCGACCGACCAGACGAGCTGCGCGACCTGATGTCCGCCTACGGCCGGCAGCTCGCCGCCCAGGCCAGCGTTACCACGCCTGACCTCGGCGACGACTGCCCTACCGGCGCCGCCGCCGGGTGACCTCGGCGATCCGGTCCAGGCCCGGCACCTTCCAGTCCGTGCCCGGCCGGCCCAGGAGAAGCCAGGTCGTCCCGCACAGCGCCCACACGCCGAGGACCGCGCCGAAGGCCGTGATGTCCAGCGCGCCGACCAGCGCCGAGAGCACCAGAATGATCGTGGCCAGCGCCAGGCACACGACGATCAGGACGAGCGTCTCGCTGCTCAGTCGGTCGATCAGTGGAGGCTTCCTGGCCGCCCTCGCCGGTACGCGTCTGGCGGTGGCCTGTCGCCCGGGCGCTGAGACGAAGCGCGGGCGGACGCCGGTTGGAGGCTGGGATCTCCGGCCCGGGGTGCCGACGGTGGGGGAGGTTTCGGGGGAGCGCGGTTGACGAGTCGGACGCAGCCGGCTGACGGGCCGGCGGTCGAGTACTGCCGAGGCGGGTCGGTCCATGCGGCTCTTTTGCCCAGCCTCGCCCGAATAAGACACCGCGAGACCCTCGGCCGAAAGTGGTGTCGGACTCGGTCGCGCGGTGACCGTTGGCTACGTTGGCCCCATGGCCGGCCTGAAGCGTGTGGCGCCGATCTTCCCTGTTCGCGACCTGGTTACCGCGTTGGAGTATTACCAGCGGCTCGGCTTCACCACCCGGCAGTACGACGGTGGTAGCTACGGATTCGCGAGCCGCGACGGCGTCGAGCTCCATCTTGGTGTCGTCGCCGATCATCGGCCGGAGTTGCGGAGCAGCGCGTACCTGTTCGTCGACGACGCCGACGAGCTCGCCGGCGAGTGGCGCTCGGCCGGCGTCGAGGTCCATCCCCCGCAGGACACGGACTGGGGACAACGCGAGGGCGCGGTCGTCGACCCCGACGGGAATGTCCTCCGGTTCGGATCCCCGCTCGGCGCCTAGAACGTGCCCTCTTCCTCGCCGCCGCGGTGGCGGATGTGCGTCGATCCGTAGGCTGGCCGTTGCGGTGCCTGGACGCAGGTCGGGTTCTCGCGGGTATGCCGCCACCTGGCGGTCGACCCCGGGTGCCGTGAGGCGGGAGGAACCAACGTGGTGGTCGAGGTCTCGTCCGCGCGTCTCGCGGTACTCATCGACGCGGAGAACGCACCGCTCGCGGCGGTCGAGCCGTTGCTCGCGCAGATCGGTCGCTTCGGCAGAGCGCAGGTGAAACGGGCCTACGGCGACTGGACCGTGGCCTCGCTGAAGTCCTGGAAGAAGACCCTGCTCGACCTGTCGATCCGACCGGTGCAGGTGTTCGCCGCGGTCCGGGGGAAGAACGCCTCGGACATGGCGCTGGTGATCGAGGCGATGGACCTGCTGCATTCCGGCGCGTTCGACGGGTTCTGCCTGGTTTCCTCGGACAGCGACTTCACCCGGCTGGCCGAACGGATCCGGGAGGCCGGCCTGACGGTGTACGGGTTCGGCGAGGAGAGGAAGACGAACCCGGGTCTCGTCGCGGCCTGCGACACCTTCATCTTCGTCGAGACCCTCATCGACGGACGGCCCCTGCCCGCCGCGCCCCCGCCCCGGATCGCCGCGCCGGCCCTTTCCGCGGGAATGGCCTCCGCGGTCGAGTCCGCGCCACCCACTCCGCCCGCGTCCCCGGCCCCGTCGAGGACGACCTCCGTGGCCGAGGCGGCCGTTCCCGGACTGGAGGCCGAGGGCGCGCCGATCGCGAGCGCCGGGCCGGAGAAGAAGCGAAAGAAGAAGACGAAGGCCGTCTCGGCGGCCCCTCCCACCCGGGCGACCACCGCGGAACTGCAGGCGGATGCCGCGCTGGTCAGCCGGCTGCGGGACGCCGTCGCGACCAACCACGGCTCGGACGGCTGGACGTCGCTGTCGGCGATCGGGCAGGCCATCCGCAAGCGCCCCGCGGTCATCCTGAAGCCCTACGGATACTCACGGCTGAAGGACCTGATAGCCGCGACCGACCTGTTCGAGATCCAGCAACGAGGCCCAGGCAGATCCGGCGCCGTCTACGTCCGCGTCAAATAGCCGGCCGGCGGGGCCGTGGTCCGGTGGCTTGATCGCTGGTTGCGCCCTCTGGCGGTTGCTAACTAGGGCCGAATGCGACCACCGGAGCGCCGAAACGGCGATCATGGGGATCCGGGAGCCGGAACGCCGGACACCGTGACGGGCTCACCCGGCCTGCTCGGGTCCCGCTTCGGGGGTCGTCGCGTCGGGGGCCGGAGCGTCGAGGGTGGCGGTCGCCTGGGTCACGTGCCGTCCGATCTCGCCGGCGCGCTGGGCCGAGAGCGCGCGCAGTGGATGGACTCCGACGCTCGCCGTGACCTGGCCGGTGCGCGGGTCGAACACCGGCGCGGAGATGGCCGTGACGGGCCGTCGGTCGTTGGCCTCCGCGTCGACGTCGCGAAAGCCGAGGTTGGCGATCTCGGACAGGAGCCCGTCGACGGCTCGCCGCACGGGCCGGGCCTGCGGGTCGTCGCGTAGCGCGGTCATGGCCCTGGTCGCCCGCGTCATGGCCGGGTCCATGCGTTCGATGCTGAACCCGCGTTCGTGGGTGGCCGTGAGCAGGTCGTCGAGGCGGCCGGTCAGGGCGGGGTCGGTGATCGCGCCGCGGCGCATCCAGGCGCGGCGGCCGTCGTCGTCCTCCCAGGCGGCGAAGGCCACGCCGAAGGGCGCCGCGAACGGGAGCCGCTCCCCGGCCGCGAGATCGGCGACCTGGCACGGGCCGAGGTCGAGGGTGGTGATGACCAGCTCGTCACCGACACGTTCAGTCACCACGGAAGGGTGGCCTAGGTCGTGCGCGAGCTGACGGACGACCTCGCGTGCCGTCCGCCGGCGGGAGACACCAGCACCGGCGCGGGCCGCGAGCGCGGTCAGCGCGGGGCCCGGGGTGAAGGCGCGGCTGGTCGGGTCTCGGACGGCCCAGCCCCGGTCGCAGAGCGTCGCCATGATCGCGTGGGCGGTCGCCTGGGTCAGTCCGAGGTCGCGGACGAGGTCGCGCAGGCGAGGTGGCTCCTCGTCCGACCGGGCCAGGAGTTCGAGCACGTCGAGGACCCGCGCCGTCGGCGGGGATGCGGCATTCGGCACAGCTTGACCCTCCTCGAATGCCACCCTACGGTGTCGAAAGAACGAAAGCACCGTATCGAATATTCGACACAACTCGGCGCGGCGCGGGCGCGGATGCCAACCGTGGCGGGCGTTGGGAGAGGTGATGACGCCGCCATGACGGTGACGACCAGCCGGCAGGGCCGGACTCTCATCATCCGGATCGACCGGGAAGACAAGCGCAACGCCCTCAACCCGGCCGTCACCGCCGGTCTCGACCAGGCGATGAACACCCTTGAGGACGACCCCGAGCTGTGGTGCGGAATCCTCACCGGCGGCACCAGGATCTTCTCCGCGGGCGCCGACCTGAAGACCGGCCCCGGCGAGCCCACCGAACGCGGCGGACTGGTCGGCCTCATCAACCGGCAGCGCAGTAAGCCGCTGATCGCGGCCGTCGAAGGTCTCGCCCTCGGCGGCGGCGTCGAGCTTGTCCTGTGCTGCGACATGGTCGTCGCCGCCCGCAGCGCCTCCTTCGGCCTCCCCGAGGTCAAACGCGGCCTCATGCCCGACTTCGGCGGCGCCTTCCGGATCACCCGCGTCCTGCCGCGCAACATCGCCTACGAGCTGCTCGCCACCGGCGACAACCTGACCGCGGAACGCGCGGAACGCCTCGGCTTCGTCAACCTCGTCACCGAGCCCGGCGGCGCCCTCGACGGGGCGCTGGACCTCGCCGCCCGCGTCAACGCCAACGCGCCCCTCGCCGTGCGCGCCGCGCTGGGCACCGCCCACCGCGAGGTCGCCCCCGACGAGTCCGCCAGCTGGGCACACAGCGACGACGCCCACGCCGAGCTGCTGAAGACCGCCGATCTCCGCGAGGGCATCGACGCCTTCTTCGAACGCCGGCCACCCGTCTGGACCGCCCGCTGACCCACGCCGGCCCGAGCGGTACGAGACCCGGCCTCCCGACGACGACCAGAACCAGGTGCGCATGAGCTCTCTGAACGGCAAGATCGTCTTAGTCACCGGCGGCGCGAGCGGCTTCGGCCGTGAGATCACCACCCAGCTCGCCCGGGGTGGCGCGCACCCCGTCGCGCTCGACATCAACGCGGCGGGGGCCGAGGAGCTGGCCGCCTCGCTCACCGCCGAGGGCCACGCCGCGCGCGGGGTGGGTCTGGACGTGCGGGACCGGCAGGCGTTCGCCGACGTGGTCGACCAGGCGGTCGCGGACCTCG
Source organism: Pseudofrankia inefficax (assembly GCF_000166135.1). Classification (NCBI taxonomy): domain Bacteria; kingdom Bacillati; phylum Actinomycetota; class Actinomycetes; order Frankiales; family Frankiaceae; genus Pseudofrankia; species Pseudofrankia inefficax. The sequence goes on along the minus strand of NC_014666.1, from coordinate 5,493,884 downwards.
GGCGCGTCGACGTGCTCGTCAACAACGCCGGCATCATGCCGCTGGCCCACCTCGCCGACCACAAACGGGCCGCGGGCGCCTGGGACCGCTGCATCGACATCAACCTCAAGGGCGTGCTGCACGGCATCTACGCCGTCCACGACCACATGATCCGCCAGGGCGGCGGGCACATCCTCAACCTCTCGTCGGTCTACGGCAATGCCGGGGTCGCGGGAGCCGCGGTCTACGGCGCGACGAAGGCGGCGGTCGCGACCGTCTCCAACGCGCTGCGCGTCGAGAGCCAGGGCCGCATCAAGGTGACGATCGTGCGCCCCAGCGGCGTCCTGGGCACGAACCTGTTCACCGAGATCATCGACTTCGACGCCGTCTCGGCCCTCGCCGCGCACCGGGCGCCCGCCCTGCAGGAACACATCCAGCAGTTCGCCGGCGGCACGCTGCCCACCGAGATGTCCGACCCGGAGAACGTCCGGTACTGGTCGCTGACGGCGGTCCAGGTCGCGGCGGAGATCGTCCGACTCATCGACCAGCCGCCGGGCGTGGCCGTCACCGACATCACCCTGCGAGCCACCGGAGAGGACTATGTCTTCTGACACGGCGTCTGCCGAGACGGCGCTGGAACGGACGCTCACCGAGACCCTCGACGTGTTCGGCGGCCTGACGGCCGAGGAACTGGACGCTCCCTCCGCCTGCGAGGGCTGGACGGTGCACACGACCCTCGCGCACCTCACCCTCAGCGTGGCCGGCTTCGCGGGACTGCTGCCGCTCACGCCGTACGACCAGGACCTGGAGTTCGAGGACGCGGTCGACGCCCACACCCGGGAGGTCGCCGCGCGCCCGACCGCGGAGCTGCTGGAGATCATCCGATCCTCGCTGCCGGCCGTGCTCGCCACCTTCGCCGGCCTGACCGACGAGGTCGCGGCCATGCCCGTGAACATGGGCACAGCCGGGAGCTACCCGCTGGGGACCATCGCCGACGCCATCGTCTTCGACCACACCTGCCACACCCGCTGGGACGTCCTCGCGCCCCGCGGGCCGATCCAGCGCACCCTGCCCGACCTCGACGGCGGCCGCCTGACGGCGGCGACCCGCTGGCTCATCGGCGGCATCCCGCAGATGACCACCGATCGTTTCCGCGAGCTGCTCACCGACCCGCTGACCCTCGTCCTCACCGGTCCGGGTGCCACCGCCGTCCGGCTCCACGCCCACGCGGACGCCGTCGACCATCCCGTCGAGGTCACGGGAACCGATGACCAGGCTCGGGCGACCGTGCGCACGAGCGCCGCCGACTTCATCCTCTGGGGAACCGGCCGCGAGCCCAGGCACGGCCGAGTCGAGATCAGCGGCGACACGGCCTACGCGACCACGGTCCTCGACGCGATGCGCGTCTACTGACCGGGCCCGACGGCAAGAGGAGGCCGCTCAGGCGGTCGCGCTCCCGGGGGCGACCAGGCCGGACTCGTAGGCGGCGATGACGAGTTGGGCTCGGTCGCGGGCGGCGAGCTTCGCCAGCAGGTGGCCGACGTGGGTCTTGACCGTGGACACGCTGACGTAGAGCGCCTGCGCGATCTCGGCGTTGGAGTAGCCGTTCGCGATCTGGGTGAGTACCGCCCGCTCGCGATCGGTGAGCGTCGACGCGAGCCCGGTAAGGGGGCTGGCCGGCGGGGCGGGTACCCGGACGAACGCGGCGATCAGCCGGCGGGTGACTCCGGGGGCGAGCAGCGCGTCCCCGGCGGCGACCGTCCGGATCGCGGCCAGCAGGTTCTCGGGCTGGGTGTCCTTCAGGATGAAGCCGGCCGCGCCCGCGCGCAGTGCCTCGAAGACGTACTCGTCGTCGTCGAACGTCGTCACGACCAGGATGCCGGGCCCGGGCCGAACGGCGTCGGCGGCGATCAGCCGGGTGGCCTCCAGGCCGTTCATGACCGGCATCCGGATGTCCATCAGCACCACGTCCGGCCGTAGCCGGCGGGACTCGCGGACCGCCGCGACACCGTCGGCTGCCTCGGCGACGACGGTCAGGTCGGGCGTGGCCTCGACGAGCGCGCGGAATCCGGCCCGGACCAGCCCCTCGTCGTCCGCGATCAGCACCCGGATGGGCGAGGCCGGCGGGTCGCCTTCGTCGTCCGTCGCGCCTGGGCGGCCGGTGTCGATCGAGCGTTCAGAGCTCATCGGAGACCACCGGGAAGACCGCGACCACCTCGAAGCCACCGCCAGAGCGGGATCCGGCGGCCAGGGTGCCACCGAGGAGCTCGGCCCGTTCGCGCATGCCGGTCAGGCCGAGGCCGGGTCCGCTGCCGGCCGGCTGGCCACGGCCGTCGTCGCGGACGGTGACGACCAGCTCGCCGGGACGGTGCTCGATGTCGACCCAGGCCTGCGTCGCCGCCGCGTGGCGGGTCACGTTCGTCAGAGCCTCCTGGACGACGCGGTAGGCCGACGGGAGGGGTGTGGCGCCTGCCTCGGCGCTGAAGGTGACGGCCAGGCCGTGGCCGCGGACCGTGTCGAGGAGCGCCGGGACGTCGGCGAGGGTGGGCGTGGCCGCCAGGTCGGCCGTCGCGGCCACGCGGGACTGCCGCAGCACCCTGCGCAGCTCGTCGAGCGCCGACCGGCTGGCCGTCTCGATGACGGCCAGCGCCTCGGCGGCGGTGTCGGGCCGCGCGGGCCCGTCCGGCCCGCGGGCCAGCAGGTGACGGGCCACCCCGGCGCGAACCGTGATCATGCTGAGTGTGTGCGAGACGATGTCGTGCACGTCGCGGGACAGCCGCAGCCGCTCCTCGGCCCTGACCCGGTGCTCGTGCTCGGCCCGCTCGCGTCGGCGGGCCAGTTCCAGACCGTCGTGGTACTCACGCCGGACCCGCAGCGCGTCGCCGGCCAGCCAGCCGACCGCGACGAGCGCGAGCTGGACCGCGTCCTGGTCCTGGTCGGTATGGAGCAGGAACGCGACCAGTCCCGCGGCGCTCGTCGCGACGGCGGCCGCGGCGCAGGCGGCGAGCGAGGCCCGGCGGGGCCGGCGGCTGGCCACGGTCCCCGCGGCGAGGACGAGCGCGGGCCCGGCGTTGCTGACGAACGGGGTGAAGCGGACCCCGGCCAGCGCCGCCGCGCACAGGACCGCGGTGACGCCCACCAGCGTGGCGGTCGGCCAGCGCCTCCGGGCCAGCAGCGGCACGACCGCCAACGCGCCGAAGACCGCGACGGCGGCCGGTGATCCGTAGCCGCGCCCGAGGCCCAAGGCGGGTGTCAGCTCGGGCACGGTGAACAGCGCGAACGTGCCGACCGTCAGGGCAAGATCGAGGGCGAACGCCTGGCGGGGACTGGCACCCACGACGGCCCAGCGCCGCCCCAGCCGGACCCGCTCGAACCAGGGCGCCCCCGCCGGCGGCGTGGCGCTGGCCGCTGACATGGACATGGTCTCCAGTGTGGGCGCCGCCCGCGGCTCCGGCGTCCACCCGTGGATGGAGAACCCGCTCATCCCTGCGGGGGAGACCCGGCGCCGAGTCCCGCCACGGCGCCGGGCGATCCCTGGCCGCTAGGCGGACGACGTTCCCGCGCCGTCCGGTGACGCTGGGCCCATGCCTTCCACTGCCACGATCAAGCCGTCGCCCGGCCGGCCGCGCCGGGTTCTCGCCGACCTCTCCCCGGTGCTGACCGCGCTGGTGGCCGCCCTGTTCGCCGCTGGGATGGCGACCGGCGGGGTGATCTACGCGCGCCGTTCACCGGTCCGCGAGGCCGAGCACGCCGGCACCGCCGCCTGGTGGCCGCATCTCGGCCTGTTCCTGGCGGCCGTCGCGCTTTTGGCCGTCGCTCGGATTCGTGCGGCCGCCGCGCCTGTCGCGCTGCTCCTGGTGGCTCCGCTCGGCCGGCCGGCGGCGCGGCGGATCGGGCGGACGCTGCGGGCCGCGCCGCGTTCGCCGGGCGGCCTGGCCCGGTCGGTGGCGGCGGGCGTGGTCGCCTCGGCGCTGGCCTACAGCGTGTTCCGGGCCGGCATCCAAGTCACCGCGGGCCTCGACCCGAACTTCACGACGAACGCCTGGGGCGGACCCAGCTACCTGGGCGCGATGGCCTGCCACTACCTCGACGGTGCCCTCATCGCGGCTGCCTCCGCCTGGCTGGCCGCCCGCCTGCTCGTCGCGGACGAGGCTGAACCGCTCGGCCCGGCGGCGGGCTCACCTCGGCCGGGTGATGACCGCGCCGTCGACACCGTGTGTGCTGAGTGGGAGGCAGGAGTCCGGCGACGCTGAGGCGAGGTCGCCGACCGCCAGGTCCGCGGTCACTCCAGGCAGGAGCACGCATGGACCCGGCGGTCGCGGCGGTGGCAGTGGCGATCTTCGGCTACGCACTGGTCGAGCGGCGCCTGTGGCACACGCCGGTCAGCGGCGCGATGGTATTCACCGCCGCCGGCCTGCTGGCGAGCGAGCAGGTCACCGGCCTGGTCAACCCGGCCGAGACCGGGCACGGCGCCACGATCTTTCTGGAGCTGACCCTCGCCGTCGTGCTGTTCAGCGACGCCATGGGGGCCAACGTCGGCTCCTGGGCGACGGAGGCGCCGCTGCCCGGTCGGCTGCTGGGATTCGGGCTGCCGTTGACGATGGCGGTTGGCTGGCTGCTGGGCTGGGCGATGTTCCACGACATCGGGCCGTGGGGGGCGGCGCTGCTGGCGGCCGTGCTGGCACCGACCGACTCCGCGCTCGGGCTGCCGGTCATCACCGACGAGCGGGTTCCCCGACTGATCCGGCATGCGCTCAACGTCGAGGGCGGCCTGAACGACGGTCTGGTCCTGCCGTTCGTGACCATCTTCCTGGCTCTCGCGCGGGAGGAGGAGAAGGCGGCTGGTTCCGGGTATGCCGTATCAGTGCTGCTGCGGGCGCTGTTCGCCTCCGCCGCGATCGGCCTGGCGCTGGGCGCCGCCGGCGCGTTCGCGTTGCGGCGGTCGAGAAACAGGGGCTGGTCGGGGCAGCGCTGGCAGTCGGCGGCGCTGCTGGCGCTGGCCGTGCTGGCGTACGTGCTGGCGGACCTGATCGACGGAAGCGGCTTCATCGCCGCGTGGGTCGCTGGTCTGGCCGCCGGCCTGGTGGCGCGGGAGAGCCTGTCCGCTGCGCTGCGGCTGCCCGAGGAAGCCGCCAACCTGGGCGTCTCCGTGAGCTTCCTGCTGTTCGGCGCGCTGTACCTGGCACCGGCCCTCGACTCGGCGACCTGGACGGCGGTGGCCTATGGGCTGCTCAGCCTGACCGTGATCCGGATGGTCCCGGTCGCCCTCGCGTTGTCCGGGTCAAGACTGGCTCCCCAGACCGTGGCCTACGTCGGCTGGTTCGGGCCACGCGGGCTCGCGTCCATCGTCTTCGCGGGCCTGGTCGCCACCAGCGGTCTGCCCGAACAGGGCCAGATTGTCCCCGTCGTCATGCTGACGGTCGGCATGAGTGTCGTCCTGCACGGCCTCACGGCGCCGTCGGGCGCTCGCCGCTACGGCCGCTGGTACGCGGCCGCGGTGGCGCGCAGCCCCGAGCTCCGCGAGGCGGCCCAGGCACCGGCGACCGGTCGCCGGCGTTGGATGACGACGCACCAGGGCGCCTTCGACGCCGAGGCCGGGGGCCGGCCGGAGTCGCGACGATGACCGGCGCGCTGCCCCTTGCCGTCGCCGCCGGGATCTATCCGCTCGGACTGGCGATCGTGGTGCGTTACCTGGGCGATCCGCCTTCGTTGCGGCACGCCTTCGCCTACCTCGGCGGGGCGGCGGCCGTCACCGTCGGCGCCGGAGCCGCCATCCTGGTGATCCTGCGCGTCGCGCAGCTGCCTCCCGGGGAGGAGCGGACCCTCGGCGCCGGGCTGCAGACGTTTCTCGGGGTGACGCTGCTCCTGCTGGCGCTCTGGGTCGCCCGGCATCGCCCGACCGCGATCCGCCGGCCGCCCCGCCGCGTCGAGATCACCACGCGTGAGGCCGCCGGGCCGGCTCCGCCGCCCGTCCCGGCGCCGAAGGAGCCCGTCGGCCGCGGGCGGCCCGGCGGCGTCCGCGCGATCTTCCTGGTCGGGGTGACGACCTATCTGCCGTCCGCGCTCTATGTCGCCGCTCTGAAGAAGCTCGCCGACGCCGACCTCGGCTGGGGCGTCACCATTGTCGCGCTGTTCGTGTGTGCTTCACTCGTGCTGCTCATGGTGGAGCTGCCGATTTTACTCAGACTGCTGGCGCCCCGCCGGACCGGGCTGATTCTGGCCGCCTACAACGGCTGGATGAACCGTCACGGATGGGATGTCGTCCTCCTGCTGGCGGCGGCCAGCGGTCTATACTTCCTCGCCAGCGGCGTCGTGACGCTTCTCGCCGGCGGCTGACGGCTCTTTGCGGGGCTCGGCGGAAGGGCCGGAAAAGATGCGGATGTCGTCGACCGGTACCCCGTCCGGACCGCTGAGCCGTCCGTTGGTAATTCTGCTGGGAATGGCCTCGCTGGTCGTCGCCACGGCCGGAGTCCGGGCTTTCCGGGACACCCTCGGCCCGGCGTTCCTGGCCCTGGTCCTCGTCGTCACGGTGCACCCGCTGCAGGCCCGGCTGCGGCGGCGCGGGGTGCCCGGGTGGATCGGCGTCGTCGTCGTGATGGCGGCGATCTACGCGATCCTGGCCGGCCTGCTGGCCGCCCTGGTCGTGTCGGTCGCCCGGCTGGTGACGCTGCTGCCGGACTACCGCCCGCAGTTCGAGAACCTGCTGCACCAGGGCACCCGGTGGCTGGAGGACCTGGGCGTCCAGCCGGAACAGGCCAGCACGGCGATAGGCCGGCTGGACCTGTCCAAGCTGTCCGGTGTGTTGCAGAGGATTCTCTCCGGGCTGACCTCGGCGGGTTCCAGCCTGGTCTTCCTCGTCACGCTGGTGTTTTTCCTGGCAATCGACTGCGAGTCGTTCACCCGACGGCTTGACGTGGTCGCCGGGTCGCGGCCACTCCTGGTGGCGGCATTGCGAGACTTCGCTCGCAACACCCGCCGCTATCTGGCCGTCTCGACACTCTTCGGGCTGATCGTCGCCGCCCTCGACGTGCTTGCGCTGCAATGGCTGGCGGTGCCGCTGCCGCTGTTGTGGGGGCTGTTGTCGTTCATCACCAACTACATTCCCAACATCGGGTTCGTCGTCGGCCTGGTCCCACCCGCGCTGCTCGGCCTGCTGGAGGGCGGCGTGGTCCGCATGATCTGGGTCGTCGTGGTCTATTCAGTCGTCAACATGGTCGTCCAGTCGTTCATCCAGCCGAAGGTCGTCGGCAACGTGGTGCGGCTGTCGGCCACGCTGACCTTCTTGTCGCTGGTGTTCTGGGCGTTCGTCCTCGGCCCGCTCGGGGCGCTGCTGGCGGTTCCGATGACGCTGCTGGCCAAGGCCCTGCTCATCGACGCCGACCCCTCGGCCCAATGGCTGCGTCCGCTTCTGGGCGATACGGCCGTGGAGACCGATACCGCGGATGTGTCAGCGCCATAGGGCCGAGGTCCGGAACGCCGCCCGGCTCAGGGGCTCAGGAGGACGGCGCGACCGTGCGCCCGGGGACGACGTCGCCGCAGATCGGGGCGGCGTTCGGGACGGCCGTGAAGGTGCTGCCCTGGAGCTTCGCGATCCACTGGCAGTTGTCGGCGCCGGAGACGACGTTCTCGCGGTCGTTGATGTCGACGGTGTGGCTGCCGTAGAGGCCGAGGGCGTTCCAGTCGTGGATGGTGCCGAGCCCGGTGAGCAGCGACGCGGGAGTCGGGTTCGGGCCCGCGGCCTTGAGGCCGGCGACGAGCAGGCCGACCGAGACGTAGCCGTTGTACATCGCGTACGTGGGCGCGGTCGTGGTGCCGGCGCTCTTGAGGTCGGCGGCGAACTGCTTGGTCGCCGGCGTCCGCATCTCCATCAGCTCGTAGCCGGAGAGGAAGTAGACGTTCTGGGCCGACTGGAGCGCGCCAGGCCCGGCCTGCAGCAGGTCGCCGCCATAGCCGGTGGGCAGCAGCGCGACCTTGAGGTTGACACCCTGCTCACGCAGGCCCTTGACGATCGCGAACGCGGCGTCCGGGCTCATCTGGGCGACGAGCCCGTCGACGCCGGCGTCCTTCATCGCGAGCACGAGGGGCGCGACGTCGGAGCCGAGGGTGACCTTGGTGTTGAGATAGCCGACCTTGACGCCGGCCACCTGCGCGGAGACCGCGGTGCTCTCGCCCGCCTCCGAGGCGATCGGGAGCGAGTAGGCGACGTCGGCGAGGTTGGTGACGCCCATCTGCTTGAGGAACTTGCCCTGGGTCGTGGCGACCTTGGTGGTCTGCAGCGGGCCCCAGATCGAGAACATGTTCTTCGAGGTGATCCACTCGGGACCGTCCGCGCTGGCACCGATCACGGGCACGTTGTGCGCGGTGAGGTAGGGCGCGGCGGTGAACAGCAGCGCGGAGTTGCCGATGACGGCGAACACGTGGTCCTGGGTGACGAACTTCTGCGCGAGGGCGAGGGCCGTCGCCGGGTTCGTCGCGGTGTCACCAACGACGTACCTGACGGTGTAGCCGTTGCGGGCCGCGTAGTACGTGCCGGCCTTGACGCCCGCGACGACCGACTTGTTGGGGGAGGCCGCGGCCCCGGTCAGGTCGGCGATGACGCCGATGGTGATCTTCTGGGTGGCTGGGCCGGTCGTCCCGCCCGCGGCCGCGCCGCCCGATGACGACGAGCCGCAGCCGGCGGCCAGCAGCACCGCGGCGGCGGATAATCCCGCGGCGCACGCGGTCCTTCGACGACGGAACATGGTGCCCCTCTTTCTCTGGTGCGCGAGCGGAGGCGTGCCGCCGCCCCGGCTGGTCAGCTGGCGGCAGGGCTCACGGGCGCGGGGGCAGGCCGAGGGCGGCGGCGAGAACGGCCTTGGCCTCGGTGCTCTCGCGCTGGCTGACGGCGGCCTGGCCAACGATTCCGGAGCCGTGGAAGGTGCCGGGGAACAGGTGCAGCTCGGTCGGGACGCCGGCGGCGAGCAGCGCCTGGGCGTAGGCGATGCCCTCGTCGCGCAGCGGGTCGAACTCCATGACCGAGACGTAGGCGGGCGGCAGACCGGTCAGGTCGGTCGCCCGGGCCGGCGCGGCATAGGGGGACACGTCCGGGCTGCCCGGGACGCCCGTGCCCAGGTACGCGTCCCAGCTGATGATCGCGTTGGGCCGGTTCCACATCGGGGTGTCGACGAAGGCGCGCATGCTCGGGGTCTCGAGCCGGTCGTCGAGCTCGGGGAATCCCAGGAACTGGAAGCACAACGGCGGCCCGCCGCGGTCGCGGGCGAGCAGTGCCAGCGCGGCCGCGAGACCCCCGCCCGCACTCGACCCGTGGACCGCGAGGCGGGTCGGGTCGAGGCCGAGCTCGGCGGCGTTCTTCGCGGTCCACTCCAGCGCGGCGTAGCAGTCCTCCAGCCCCGCGGGGAACGGATGCTCCGGCGCCAGCCGGTAGTCGACGGACACGATGACCACGCCGAGCGCGCGAACCAGGCCCAGGCAGGACCCGTCGTCGATGCCGACGTTGCCGATCACGAAGCCGCCGCCGTGGATGTTGAGCACGCCGGCGGTCGTCCCGGTCGCGCCGGCCGGCCGGTAGACCCGGATTGGGACGTCGCCCGAGGGCCCGGGGACCAGCAGGTCCTGGACGTCGACGCCCTCGGTGTCGGTCTGGAAGGCGCGCGTGAGCTCCTCGATCTGTGCCCGCACCGTCGGCGGGTCGGTGAAGTCGACGGAGGGCAGCATCGGGACGATGGCGGCCAGTTCCGGGTCGAATCGGTAGGTCATCCGGCAGATCCCCTCAGCGGTGGTTGCTGGCACTCTGCCCGACGGGTGTGGCCGGGGTCACCCGACAGGCGTCGGGAATCGACGCGTGCGTGCCCGCCACTCGTCGGTGCGCGCCAGCCGCCGCGCCGACCGCCCCGCGCTACGCCGTGGCGGCGAGACGGCGGGCCAGCAGCGCGAGATGGGCGCGGAACCGGCCCTCCGGCTCGTCGAGCCGCCAGCCGAGGACGTCCTCGAGGTGGGCCACCCGCGCCGCGACCGAGCTGTGATGAAGGTGCAGGCCCGAGGCCGCCTGCCGCAGCGACCCCGCCCGGCAGAACGCCTCCAGCACGGCGACGTCCGCCGCGCCCGCCGGCGAGCCGGCGAGGCTCTCGAGCGCCCGCACGTCCGGGTCGCGGCGCAGCCGGTCCACCGGAAGGTCGGCGAGCAACGCCAACGACCCGAGCTCGGCGTAGTCGACGACCGCCGTGTCCGCGGCCCCCGGTGCCGCGAACCGCAGCGCCAGCCGAGCCTGCCGCCACGAGGCCCGCGCCTCCAGCCCCTCCACGGGCCCACCGACCCCCACCCGCGCCTGGTGGGCTCCGTCGTCACGCGCGGCCCGATGATCGTCGGCGCCCCGGCCCGGCCCGCTCGCCGCGCGCTCGGCGAGCGCCCGGCGCAGCTCCCCGGCCGGACTGGCCGTCGCGGCCCGGTCCTGCAACAGGACAGCCGCCGTGCGACCCAGCACCGCGACCCGCACCGTCCGTGACCCCAGCCGCCCACGAGCCACCAGCGCGACCGCCTGCACCCCGACGTCGACGCCGGCCGGCGCGCAGATCCCGACCGCCCGGATGGCCACGTCGGGCAGCAGGCCCAACAGGCGCAGCGCCCGGGCCCGGTCCTCGTCCGACTCCCGCTCCGAGAGCGCGAGCTCCACCAGAGCAGGGTCGGCGATGTGCAACGACGGACGGGCCCGCGCGTCGACGACCTGCGCCGCGATCGCCATCCGCTCCAGCACGATCTCGTCCAGCGCCCGCACCGGCCCCGACCGCTCCAGCCACACCCGGCCGTCCGCTCCGACGCTCGTCCAGCTGGACACCCGGTCGGGCTCGGCGGTACCAGAACCGGGCCCGCCAGCCGAGGCCGCGAGCGCGGGCGAGCCGTCCGCGCGATACCGGACCCGGCCCGCCCGCGGCGTCTCCAGGCCCGCGCCGCACTCCGCGAGCGTCGCCGTCGCCCGGACCAGCGCGGCGGCATCCGCGCGGGCCGCGACCAGCGCGTCGAAGTAGGCGATCACCCGAACCGCGCTCTCAGCATCGGCGTCGAGCGCCGACAGCCGCAACAGCAGACCCTTCATCGCCCACCACCGCCCGCCGAGCCAGTGTTACCGTGCCCCGTGACTGCTGAGAACAGCGCTGTCGGTAACGGTGCCTCATCGCTTTCGCCTCGACCAGCGTTCACGGTCGCCGTCCTGACGTTCGATGGCTTCAACGAGCTGGACAGCTTCATCGCCGCGGCGATCATCAACCGGTGCCGCCGTGACGGCCTGACGGCCTGACGGCCTATCTCACCACGCCCACGCCCGTGGTCACGTCGATGAACGGCGTCGAGGTGACCGGTCAGCGTCCGCTGGCCTTCGCCGCGTCGGCCGACGTCGTGCTGGTCGGGAGCGGTGTTCGCACGCGCGACATCGTCCGCGACGAGAGCCTGATCGCGTCGCTGTCACAGCTGCTGGACCCGGCCCGGCAGCTGATCGGCTCGCAGTGCTCGGGTGCGCTGGTCCTGGCCCGGCTCGGGCTGCTCGCGGGCGTCCCGGCCTGCACGGACGCCACCAGCCGGCCGTTCGTCGAGGCATGCGGGGTGCCGGTCCTGGACAAGCCGTTCCACGCCGTCGGCCATGTCGCCACCGCTGGTGGCTGCCTCGCGTCGCAGTACCTCGCAGCCTGGGTCATCGCCCAGACCCTCGGCGAGGACGCCGCCCGAGCCGCGATCGACTACGTCGCGCCCGTGGGGGAGAAAGACGACACGGTCGAACGAGTGCTCGCGGCGATCTCTGGGGAGAATCGGCAATCGTGGGAACAGGGCGATCGCTTCACACCCCACGCCACGCCGCCGGCCCTGGCACGGACCGGGGAGAGAACGTCATGATCGCCGTTTTGGCCCTCGGGCGGTCGTCACCAGGGTCTGTTTATAGCCACCAGAGGGCGAAAACGGCGATCAACACGGCCGGCGGACTTTGGTGATCGAGGCATTAGCCGAGGGCGACGTCGGCGCGTTGCTTGAGGTCGGCGATGAATGTGAGGTGTTCGTCTAGGGTGCGTAGGCCGTTGCGGGCGCTTGTGAGTGCGACGTCGGTCGCGCCCGCGTCGCGTAGGCGGGGGAGCGCCTCGATGGTCTGGGCGGCCCAGGTTCCGGGTGCGTCCGGCAGCAGGTTGAACAGTGCGCGGAAGTCTGTGTGCGAGCGGCCTTCCTCCGCCAGCAACTCGCGGACTCGTGACCAGGCGAGCAGGGCCTCCTCGCGCATTCCGTAGCCGAACACGAAGCCGTCGCCGAGCCGCGCCGCCCGGCGGAAAGCGGCCTCGGATGAGCCGCCGAGCCAGATCGGGATGGGCCGGGGTGGTGGCGGGTAGACGGCGGCGTGGTCGATCTGGTCGAACTCGCCGTCGAAGGTGACCGGTTCGCCGGTCCAGAGCCGGCGCAGGTGGGGAATCTGCTCGTCGAGTCGGCGGCCTCTGGTCGTCCACTCGGCTCCGAGCGCGTGGTATTCGACCGGGTTGTAGCCGACGCCGACGCCGAGTCGCAGCCGGCCGCCCGACAGCAGGGCGACGTCGGCTGCCTGCTTGGCGACCAGGACCGTCTGGCGCTGCGGCAGGATCAGGATGCCGGTTACGAGCTCGATCCGCTGGGTGATCGCGGCGAGGTAGCCGAAGGCGACCAGCGGATCGTGGAACGGGTCCTTCTCGTGGTAGGCGCGGGCCGGCGCCGGTCGCTGGCGCTCGATCCCTGCGACCGCGCCGACGACGTGATCGTAGAGAAGGAGGTGGTCATATCCGAGTTCCTCGGCGGTGACGGCGAACCGGTGCAGCGCCTGGGGATCGCCCCCGAGCTCGTTCTGGGGGTAGGTGATTCCGATCCTCATCACGCCCGCACTCTATTTTCTGCGGCCGTCGGCTACTGGCATGTCGTCATCCCACGGGAGGGCGGCCGACTGTCTAGCTGGACTCGTTTGCTGGCTCCGCTGTCAGTTTGGCCGCCACCTCAGGGGATCAGCGGAAGCTGTCGGATGCGAACCAGGCGGTCGGTTAGTACGACCATGCTTCCGAACAGATGGTCCAGAAGGATGGACAGCCGGCAGGCTCGGCGGTCCAGGCCTACGGACCGAGCCCGGCTCAGCGTTGTGGGGCGGAGTCGACCAGGGCGGCGAACTCGCGCAGCAGGGGCGGGAACGGGGGTAGCTGCACCGGCTCCCGTAGCGGCGGCGAGGCGTCGCCGCGCATGCCGGCGGCGAGTTGGCCGAACAGGAGCCGGATGCCTTCGGGAGTTCCCGCTGTGGCGGGCAGCGCGTCGCGCAGACCGGGTGGTTCGAGCAGGACGAGGTAGCCGAGCCGTCGGGCGGCGACGACCGTCGGCCAGGTAGCCTGTGCGGCCTCTCCTGGCTCGTTGTCGGCCTCGACGTGCATCTCGGACAGCCATTCGAGGGTCGCCTCGACGTGGTGGCGGGCCGCTCCCCGTCGCCGGTCACGTTGAGCGCGCCGCGGCTCCCGTCCCACCCGCTCGGTCGACCGTGGCGCTGAGCGCGGGCCAGGGGGAGAAGCCTCGGCCAGCAGGTTCGCCAGGAGAGCGCCGATGGCGCCCACGCAGTCGGCCAGCGCGTACGGCAGCCGGTGGCCGGCGACCCGAGGCCAGAGAAGGAACGAGGCGGCCAGGCCGACGACCAGCCCGAGCAGCGTGTCCACGAGCCGGGACACCAGCAGCGACTCGGCCGACTGCCCTGGCCCGGAGACCTGGGCGACGAGCATCGTCAACGGCATGACCAGCAGCGCCCCGAACCCTCCGTTGGCGGGGTTGAGCAGCTCGATCGCGGCCTGGAGGGCCATGACGCCGACGATCAGCGACCACACCGGTAGCGGGACGGTCAGCAGCGCGAAGGCGGCGAGCGCGCCCAGGGCGGTGCCGAGCATGTGCTGCACGGTGTGCTGGCCGGCGACCCGGGCCGTCCGCACCTCCAGGACGGAGGCCGCGGCGACGGGAGCCCAGTAGGGCCGGTCGACACCGGCGGCGATCGCGAGCAGCGCGGCGACGGCGGTCGCGAGGCAGCACCGCGTCGCCCAGGGCCAGGCCGGAGACCGAGGCCGCAGCCCGTCCGCGAGCAGGTCGCGGGTCGGCGCGATGATCGGCGCCAGCGGCCGGACGCCGGTCGGGTGCGCCAGGTCGGCCACTGTCACGGCGAGGCGGTGCCACGCCCAGGATGTGTGGTCCTGCCGATGCCTGGCCGCTGACCGGCTGTGGCGTGGGCCGGGTCCGGCTGCCCTGCTCGGCGACGAGGTTCGACTCCGCCCTACGGGACGGTTCCGCGCCTCAGCGCGGTCGGCCAGCAGGTTCGCGCGGGACGCCGCGCCGACCCAGGCGGTGGCCAGCGCGGCGGTACTGGTGCCGTCTGGCTGCGCGGGTGGCGCGGAACGTCGGCGCCACCACCACCCAGGACCCTGACCCGCGCCAGGACCGTGCCCCCCGCCAGGACGACGCGACCCGGCGGGACCGCGCACTCGGCCAGGGCCTCGCCGCGGGTCGTAACGGCCGCTCGCGACGTCTGCGGCATAGTCCCGCAGCCGCAGGGCCACGCTGGCCGGTGGGGGCCGTCCGGTGAGGGCCGTGTAGTCGACGATTCGGGTGAAGACGCGGCGCAGCCGGGCGGCGATGGCGGCGAGGGCGCCGCCGGGGCGGTCACGGGCGACGATGACCTCGGCGCGGCGGATCTCGCGTTCGGCGTCGTGGCGGGTGACCTCGGTCTGTTTCGTGCCCACGGTGTCGGACATGGTCGCGAGCGCCTTCAGTGCCTCGGCCACGGCGCGTCTGCTGGGCCCGGTCTGGTCGCCGCGGGAACCGATCATCGTGAGGAGGTAGGCGAAGGCCGCGCCGGCGAGGGTGAGCCCGGCTCGCGTCCCGATGTTCGCGATGCCGGGTGGGAGCTGGGTGGCGACGGCGCAGGCGACCACGATCGGCACGGCGCCGGGTGGGGGCGCGAGCAGGGCCGCGAACAGGACGGTGGCCACGAACGCCACGGCTGCCACCGCGATCGCCGTGCGCCACGGGTTGCCCCCGGCCAGTGCCCCGACGGTGCCCGCGGCGGCGGATCCCACCGCGACCACCGGGAGCGCCCGCGCCCGGTACCGCCAGCTGGACCTCGGGTAGTAGATCGCGGTGACCGCCCCGAGGGTCGCCGTCAGCCCCAGAGCGAGCTGGTCCGTCAGCTCCCCGACGATCAGCGGGATCCCGGTCGCCAGCGCGCTGATCAGCGCGAGACGCCCGCGCCCGGGTGGCGGCCGGCGCACCGTGAAAGCACCCCGCAGCGACACCCGGCCCGACACGGGCGCCCCCCGCCGCACCAGCTCCACCCAGGCGCTATGCCCGCCGTGCGCCACGACCAGCCACCCGGGCGAGGGAAATGGAGCTCATGGGGCGACAGAGACGGCGCCCGCCTGACCGGTATGCCCGTCCGACGCCGGGCAGCGTGGTCATGTTGCGGTCGACTGCCCCATTTCTGGGTAACGACAGGCGGGGGCGTCGCTGGTGGCGAACCCACAGCTGCACGGGGGGTGCGACAATCGATGAACTATCCCTTCCTGGGTGCTTTCGTGACATTGCTCTGGTTCTGTCTGTTCGCGGTGTGGATGGGGCTGCTCTTCGTCGTGGTGTCCGACATCTTTCGCAGCCACGATCTTTCGGGATGGGGCAAGGCCGGCTGGGTGGTCGGGACGATCGTCTTTCCGCTGGTGGGCGTCCTCTGCTACATGGTTCTCCGGGGTGACGGCATGAGCGAGCGGTCGGCCGAGGACAGAAAGCAGCGGGCGACCCACTACCAGGGATTCAGCCCTTCGGCCGTGCACTCCCGCGCCGTCGCCGACGAGGTGGCGAAGCTGGCCGAGCTGCGCAAGCAAGGGGAGATCACCCAGGCCGAGTACGAGCGGGAGAAGTCGCGAATCCTGGCCTGAGCCCGCGGCCGCCTGCCGCCCCGGTGACGGAAGGTCACGTCGCCACGCGCTCAGGGCGCGCGCACGGCCGGCGGAGGGTCCGGCACCCGGGACAGCCGAGGATTCTTCCGCTCAGCGGAACCATGGGCGTTCGAGGCGCCGACCTCGCCGCTACGCTCGCCGTCGTCGGGTGCGGCCTGAGCGGGGCGGGTCAGCGTTGCTCTGAGCGTTGTGGGGTATGAGCCTATGTCTTTCGCGAGCCGGCTGATCGGCAAGCGTTACGGTTTACCGGCGGCGACGGCCCGGGTGAAGGTGGCGAAGAACCTTCGGATTCCCGGCGCGGACGGGCACATTCTTCTCGCTGATCGCTACTATCCGGCCGATATCGATGAAGCCGGTGATCGTACGCCCCCGCCAATCCTGCTCGTTCGGTCTCCCTACGGTCGACGGGCCTTGTTTGGCGCCACTCAGGGTCTTCTGTTCGCCGAGCGTGGCTACCAGGTGGTCATCCAAAGCTGCCGCGGCACGTTTGGCTCGGGCGGGCCATTCGTGCCCCAGGTGCACGAGAAGGCCGACGGGCTCGCGGCGCTGGAGTGGATTCGTCAACAGCCCTGGTACGGCGGGACGATCGCCACCATGGGCCCGAGCTACCTCGGCTATACCCAGTGGGCGGTCGCGGGCGAGAAGGAAGCGGGGCTCGCCGCGATCGTTCCGACGATCACGATGCCGCACTTCGGGCTGCCCACCTACGACGGAGGCTCCTTCTCGCTGGCCAACTGCCTGGAATGGTCGTCGATGATGGCGAACATGCAGGCCGGTGGCCGCGGGATGGCCCGGGTGGCGCTGGCCCAGCTGCGCGGCGGCTCGCCGGCGCTGCGGCGCGGGCTGGCGACCCTGCCGCTGTCCGAGTCGGACACCGTCGCCGTCGGTCGCCACGTCGACTTCTACCAGGACTGGCTCACCCATGGCCTGGACGACGAGTACTGGACCCGCCAGGACCACCGGCAGACCCTCGCGAACGTCACCGCGCCGGTCCTCATGGTCACCGGCTGGTACGACATCTTCCTGCCCTGGCAGATCGAGAGCTACCAGGCCCTGCGCGCGGCGGGCAATACGCCCCGGCTTGTGGTCGGCCCCTGGTTCCACGTCTCGCGGGGCGCCGCCGCCCCGACCGTGACGGAGACGCTCACGTTCCTCGACGCGCAGGTGAAGGGCTTCGGCGAAGCGCCGGAGCCGATCGTCCGGGCGTTCGTCACGGGTGAGGGCGGAGGGTGGCGCGAGTATCGGCACTGGCCGCCGCCGGGTGTCGTCCCGACGAGCTACCGGCTCCAGCCGGGTGGAGGGCTGTCGGCCGACGAGCCGCCGGCCGACGCGGAGCCGGACGTCATCCGCTACGACCCGGCGGACCCGACCCCGTCGCTGGGCGGACCTCGGCTGGGCCGCGACGCCGGTGCCCAGGACAACCGGGAGCTGGAGGCCCGCGCCGACGTGCTGACCTACACCGGGCCGCCGCTGGCCGCGCCCGTGCGGTTCGCGGGCACGGTGACCGCGTCGATCGAGGCCAGCTCGGACCGCGAGACGTTCGACATCTTCGTACGGCTGTGCGACGTGTCGCCGTCCGGCGTCTCGACCAACATCTGTGACCGGCTGGTGCGGCTGGCGCCCGACCCGCAGGCTCCGCCCGGGACCGTGCGTACCGCGCGCCTGGAGCTGTGGCCGGCCGCCCACCACTTCCAGACGGGCCACCGGATCCGCGTGCAGGTCTCGTGCGGGGCGCACCCCCGCTACGCCCGCAACCTCGGCACCGGCGAACCGCTCGCGACCGCGACGACCATGCTCACCGCGACCCAGCGCGTCCACCACGACGCGGCGCACGTCTCGTCGATCGTCCTGCCCGTGCTGCCGGCTCAGGCGGGCTGACGCGGCCAGGGCCTGGTCGCGGCGACCGGGGCCTGGGGGAGGCCCGCCCGGGCCCGGTGCTCGCGGGGGCTGATCCCGCGGACCCGTTTGAAGGCGGTGCAGAGCGCGAACGAGCTGCCGTAGCCGACCTGCGCGGCCACCTCGCTGATCGAGGTGCCAGGCCGCAGCAGGTCGGCCGCCAGGGCGAGGCGCCACGCGGTGAGGTAGGCCATGGGGGGCTGGCCGACGGTGTCGGTGAACCGGCGGGCCAGGGCCGCTCGGGAGACATGGGTCGCGGCGGCGAGCTCGGCGACCGTCCAGGGGTGGGCCGGGTTGTCGTGGAGCAGCCGTAGGGCGCCGCCCACGACCGGGTCGCTGTGCGCCTGGTACCAGGCCGGGGCCCGCACGTCGGGGCGGGCGAACCAGGTGCGCAGCACGGCGATCAGGAGCAGGTCGAGAAGCCGGTCGAGCACCGCCTCCTGGCCCGGGTCGTCCTTGCCGACCTCGCTCGCGAGCAGAGGGATGAGGGGCGTGTCCCAGGACTCGCCCGGCAGGACCAGGAGCACGGGCAGCGCGTCCAGCAGCGGCCGGCAGATCTCGCTGAGCACCTGATAGGTGCCGGTGACCAGCACCGTCGCGCCCTGCGGGCTGTTGCCCCAGGTCCGCACGCCCAGCTCCCGCATCTCGGCCAGGTGCTCGCCGTCGGGGGTCGTGCAGCGCTGGCCGGGGTGAATGACGACCTGCGGCGGGGTGGCCGGGTCGTCGGCGAACGTGTAGGGGTCGGGACCGCGCAGGATGGCCACGTCGCCCTGGCACAGCGGCACCGGATCGCTCCCGTCGGGGATCACCCAGGCCTCGCCCCGCACCACTGCCACCAGAGTGAGCGGCGCCTCGTCCTGGATACGCAGCGACCAGGGCGGCGTCAGCGACGAGCGCAGCAGGAACGCCCCGTGGGCACGCGGCCCGTTGAGAAGGCCGGCGACGACGTCCATGAAGCCTCACGTTAGCCGCGGGAACAGCCGCTGATCCGACGTCACCGGTGCCTGGCCGCCGCGACGCCGACGAGGATGACGAAGGCGCCGGTCGCCGTGATCGTCCGGACGAGGTTCCAGGCCGCCCATCGCGTCTCGTCGAAGGCGGCGCGAACTCGGGCCACGTCGATGTGGTTCGGGTCGCCGGCGCCCTTGATGGCGTCGTTGAGCGGCACGTGGATCGCCACCGTGATGACCACGGTGATCAGGTACAGGGCGAAGGCGCCGACGAGCCAGGGCAGCACGGAACGCCGGTCAGGGCCGAGGTGCAGCACGCCCGCCAGGCCCGTCAGGATCAGCGCCCCGAAGAAGGTGACCATGAACCACGGGTTGATGATCGCCCGGTCGATCGACTGGAACGCGGCGACGAAGGTGCGGTCGTCGGACTTCTTCAGGCCGGGCATGACGGTGTGGGCGTAGAGGGCGAGCACCCCGGCGGCCAGGCCGGTGAGCACGGTCGCGCCGACCAGCACGAGGTTCGTGACGACCGGCGGGCCGGCCGCCGAACCCGCGACGCCGAGGGTCTGTGGTCCGCCTGCCTGGGTGTACATGCCGGTTCCTCCCGGGGGTGTCCGCCGCGTGAGCCGCTGTTCTGCTCACAGTCCGCAGTGAACTCGACAGCCGGGAGACGTTCCATGGCTGAAAAGCTCGATTTCATGCGGCAGCGTCCACGGGCGGGCGCCCCGGGGGAGGTCAGGCGCCGGCCGGCCCTGGGTCGATGTGCACGATCTCGCCGGTCTCGGTGACCGCGAGGTCCTGCCGCAGCGTCTCGCCGGTGAAGTACGACGGCTTGACGATCCGCCAGACGACGAACGCGACCAGCCCGACGAGCACCGAGGCGAACGCGACCAGGAAGACCCCGCCGATCCGCCAGTGCGGGGCGAACGGCATCAGCCAGGTCGTGTAGCTGTCGTCGGTCGCCACGTCCCAGCCGCTCCACACCGTCCACGCCCCGGCGAACCAGAGGATCAGGCCGCCGAGCGTCGGCAGGACGCCCCGCAGCCAGAACGACCGCATGCTGTGCAGCAGCGTCCTGCGGAACGCCCAGGTGCAGGTGAAGCCGGTGAGACCGTAGTAGATCGCGATGAACAGCCCGATCGCGGTGACCGCGTCGCTGATCACCTGGCCGGACGACATGTAGTTCATCGCCACGTACAGCACTACCGAGATCCCGCCCATGACGACGGTCGACACGGTGGGGGTCAGGTACTTCGGGTGCATGCGGGCGAACGAGGCCGGGATCGCCTTGTGCACCGCCATCGACAGGGTGGTCCGGGCGGTCGGCAGGATCGTCGTCTGCGTGCAGGCCGCGGCCGACGTCAGCACCATGAGGATCAGCAGGTGGGACAGGACCGAGCCGAAGCCCGAGCCGCCGAAGACGGCCTTGCCGAGGATCGACAGGACGTCGCCGGAGTGGTCCGGGTTGGCCAGGCCGATCCCACTGTCGCCGACACCGGCGAACGACTGGGCCGCCATCGTCACGAGGATGTACGTCACCAGCAGCAGCACCGTGGACAGGATGGCCGCGCGCCCCGGCGTCTCGGTCGGGTTCTCGGTCTCCTCGTTGACGGCGACGGCGGAGTCCCAGCCCCAGTAGATGAACAGCATCAGCGTGATGCCGTTGAAGAAGCTGGCGAAGTCGCCGCCGAACGGGTTGAACCAGGACCAGCTCACGCCCAGCGACCCGACCGGCGCGGTCCCGGCGCCGACCTTGACCAGGGCGACGATCGAGAAGACGAGCAGCACCACGACCTCGATCGCGAGCAGCGCCTTCTGGATGTTGGCCGAGATCTCGATGCCGCGATAGCAGATGTAGCTCATCAGGATGATCCACAGAATGCCGACCAGGAGCACCCAGGCGCTGGCCGGGTCGGAGCCGATCCCGTCCGCGTTGAACAGCAGGAACAGGTACTGGCCGGCGACCTGGGCCAGGCTCGCCATGACCAGCACGTCGGCCGCGATGATCGCCCAGCCGCCCCACCAGCCGGCGCTCGGCCCGAAGGCCCGCCCGGCCCAGGTGAACGTCGTGCCGCAGTCGGGGTCGACCCGGTTGAGCTCGGCGTAGCCGATCGAGGTGAACAGGATCGGGACGAACGCCAGGATGACGACGATCGGCGTGTGGATGCCCACGAAGGACACGACGAGGCCGAGCGTGGCGGCGAGGCTGTAGGCCGGCGCGGTCGAGGCCACACCGATGACCACGGAGGACGCGAGCCCGAGCGCCCCGGTTTTCAGCCCTTTCTCGGGCGGTGTGCGAACGGCGACCGTCGGGGCGACTGCGGACATGGGCGATACCTCCGGCCGACCGTTGCTGCGAACCGCGCAGAAGTTACCCCCTTTGGACCGCAGAATCCATGGCGAAATCGGAAGGTAACGATGGTTTCCAGGCGTGGAGTCCCAGCGTGAGCGGGCGACGCCCTGATGTGCGCGCCATTCGGGCCGCCAAGCCCTCGTGCGGGCGCGGTCGCCGGTGGCACCCTCGGGCCGACCGGCGGTGACACCTACCGGCTGAGCGGGCGGCGCAGCTCCCAGTGGTTGCCGGCCGGGTCGTCGCAGAAGATCACCACGAGGTCGCCGGCGTTGGCGGAGCGGTAGGGGACGCCTGCGGTGTCGAGCCGGCCCTCGACGCCGTCGTCGACCTCGATCGCCGTGTGGGCGCGGGCCGCCGGTCGGTGGTCGGGATCGACGCTGAGGTGGATCTGGCTTCCGTCGTCCGCCTCGTACCACTGGGCCCTGCCGACCAGCTCTGCCGGCGGGACCAGCTTGCGGTAGCCGAGGACGCCGACGAGGAAGGCTCCCTCACGCTCGTCGAGGCCCGGGGGCATCCCGAGGTTGGCGTGGTGGAAGCGCGGCATGGTCGACCTCCGGTCGCTCTGGCCCGTCGCAGGCGGGCCAGCTGCCGTACCAGCCTCATCCCGCCGGTGGCCCGGCCGCAACAACTGCCAGCCAGGACGGACGCGGCCACCCGTGACGTCCGGTCAGGAGGGCCGCGAGTCCCGGGCGTAGCGGGTCGGGGTGACGCCGAACGCCGCGTGGAACGCCGCGGTGAACGAGCTCGGCGTGCTGTAGCCACAGGTCAGGGCGACCGTCGTGACCTGCTCGCCGGTCGCCAGCAGCGCCATGCCGTGATGCAGCCGCAGCTGGGCCCGCCACTGCGGGAAGGTCATCCCGGTCTCGGCCCGGAACAGCCGGCTCAGCGTGCGCTCGCCGGCGCCCACGGTCGCGCCGAGCTCGGCGAGCGTGCGCGGGTCGGCGGGGTCGCGCCGCAGCGCCTCGGTGATCCCGGCGAGCCGGTCGTCGGTCGGCTGCGGCAGGTGCAGGCTCGGCGCGGCCACCGGACGCAGCCCGCGCAGCAGCACCCTGGTCAGGTCCGCGCGGTCGGCCTCTCGCACCGCCGGGTCGGTGAGCGCGCGGATGATCTCGCGCAGCAGGTCGGAGACCGCGACGACGGTCGGGGTCCGCGCGCCGAACGGGTCGTCGTGGGCGCCGAACCAGAGCGAGTGCATCTGGGTGGGCCCGTAGGCGCGGTGCGCGTGCGGCAGCTCGGCGGGCAGCCACACGGCCCGCAGCGGCGGCACCACCCAGGAGCCGAGCGCGGTCGTGACGCGCAGGACTCCGCTGCCCGGGTAGGCGAGCTGGTGCTCGGCGTGGTCGTGCCAGTCGACCCGCTCCTGGGCCGCCAGGCGCAGCCGCGTCGGACCGGCGAGATAGAGGCGGTCCATCGACAGAACTTTACGGGTTGGCGGCAGCCCGCCGCCGCGTCCGGACGGCAGGCTGACGGTCGTTCGCCGGGGCGGCCCCAGGCCGGCGCGGGCGGACGCGCCGGTCCGGACGAGCTGTCCAAGGAGCAACAGGTGAGAACAGAGTTCGAGGCCGGCCATCCCGGCGGGGCCGTCCCGATGGCGGACACCCCGCTGACAGCGGTCGCCGGGATCGAGGCGACGGCCGCGGGCTCGGCCTGGCGGCGGATGCGGGTGTGGGCCGCCGCGCACGCGATCGATGACCTGTACCAGGGCCTGGTGCCGGCCAGCGTGCCGTACTTCGTGCTCGACCGGCACTACGGCTACGTCGCGGCGTCGGGGCTGACCCTGGCCGCGACGCTGGGTGGGTCGCTGCCCCAGCCGCTGGTCGGCCTGCTGGTCGACCGCCGCCGGGTCGGCTGGCTGGCCGCGGCCGGGGTGAGCCTCGCCGGGATCGGCGCGGGGCTGGCCGGCGTGCTGCCGACCTACGCGCTGAGCTGGCTCGCGCTGCTGCTGTCCGGCGTCGGCGTGTCGATGTTCCACCCGGCGGCGGGGAAGGCGGCGCGGCGCGCCGCGGGCGACCAGGCGGCGGCGATGAGCGTGTTCGCCGCGGGCGGCAGCGTCGGGTTCTTCCTCGCCCCGGTGCTCGCCACGCCGCTGCTCGCGGCCTGGGGCCTGGCGGCGACGGCCGTGTTCATCCCGCCGGCGGTTCTCATCGGGTACGTCCTGCTGCGCGCCCACCAGCGGCAGGCCGCCGCGCCGGCCGGGCCGGTGGCCGTCGCCGGCACCGACCGTTGGCACCCGTTCCTCGTGCTCACCGGGGTCGAGGTGATCCGGTCGGTGGTGCTGTTCGGGGTGAGCACGTTCATCGAGCTCTACTGGATCCGCCACCTGCACGCCGGCCACACCGCGGCCGGGGCGGCGCTGGCCTGCTTCATGGTCGGCGGCGTCGCCGGCACGCTGACCGGCGGCCGGGTCGCCGACGCGATCGGTGCGGTGCGCGCCGTCCAGGCCGGCACCGTGCTCCTCGTGCCGATGCTCGTCCTGCTGCGCCTGGCGCCCAGCTCGGGCACCGGTCTGGTGGCCGCCGTGGCGACCGGTCTCGCCCTCAACATCCCGTTCGCCGTCCTGGTCAAGCTGGGCCAGGACTACCTGCCGACCCGGCCCGGCACCGCGTCCGGCGTCACGCTCGGGCTGGCGGTCAGCGCCGGGGGCCTGTGCGCCCCGGTCTGGGGTGCCGTCGCCGACGCCCACGGCATCGCCGCGGCCTTCACCGTCCTGTGCTTCGTCCCGCTGCTCTCGCTGGTGCTGGTCACGTTCCTGCCGGAGCCATAGGACGGACGGCGACGTCGATGATCACGACGGTGGCGAGGTTGACGGGAGCGCAGCTGGCCGGGGTGGTCGTGAGGGTCAGGGTGAGGGTCGTCGGGGCGGGTGCCGGGAGCTCGTCGAGGTCGATGGTGGCGAGGACGGCCGGGGCGTCGGCGGGCTGGGTCGGGACGGTGGTGTCGGCCTGCAGGAGTGGGGTGTCGTCGGTCGCGGTGGCCCGGACGTCGGTGTGGATGGTGGTCTGGCCGTCAGGCGCGGCGCTCGCGGGCGCGGCGTAGCTGCCCGTGAGGGTGAGGGTGGTGTGGCCGTCGGTCTGGTCGACCGTCGCGGCGAGGCTGGCCGGCACGACGGTGATCACGTCGCATTTCGCGCCGGGCGTCAGGGTGATGATCGGGATCGGCGTCATGGTCAGGCTGGCCGTCGGGCTCGGGCTCGGGCTTGGGCTTGGGCTTGGGTCGGGGCTGGCGGTCCCGTCAGGGACGGCGCTGGCGGTGATCGTGACGCTGGGCGGGGTGGTGGCTGCCGGGGTAGGGGTCCGGCTGGTGGTGCTCGCCGCGGCGAGGGGGATCAGGACGAGCGGCGGGGAGCTGGTTGGGGCCGGGAGCGCTGGGTGCTGCGCCGCCGTCGGCGGGCCGGGCGCGGCGGTGGCTGACGGGACGGGCGCGGCGCTGGTCGGAGCGCTGGTGGTCGTGGTGAGTGTGGACGGGTCGCCGGGGGGCGTGGTGTCCAGGGCAGAGGGGGCAGCGACCACGGTGGTGTCTGCCTGGGGGAAGGGCGATGGCGTCGGGTAGCTGGCGGCGGTCGCGGGCCGGCTGGCGCTTGGCGTGGTGAGCGTGCTGGTCCCGTTGTCCGCGAGCGGGTGCTGTTCGTCGCCGAGGAGCAGGAGCAGGCCGATCACGGGGACCGCGAGCAGCTGGACCGGTCCCAGGCCCCGGCCACCGGTGGGCTGGCGTCTGCGGTGAGCGCCCTTGCGCGGCCCGGCTGGTTTCGGCGTGGCGGTGGCCGCCGCGGGTTGGTGCCTGGGCCTGCTCGGTGCCGGGGTGACGGGTAGGTGCCTGGTGGCCGCCAGGCCTGCCGGTCGTGCGGCCCTGCCGGGCGCTGATGGGCGGGGAGCGGAGCTGCGGTGCCGACTCACCGGAGTGGGCTCCTTCCCGGGGGTCTCGGGGTCATGGGGTTCCCGGCGTGCTGGTGGGGCTGGGGATGGGACGTGCGCTCGGCGTTGCGGTGGCACTCGGCGTCGCGGTGGGGCTGGGGGTCGCGGCCGGGCTGGGGGTGCTGGCTGGCCTGGTGATGTCGGTGATGGTGAGGGAGGTCAGGGTGCGGCTGGGGCAGCCGGGCGGGGCCACGGTGACGACGAGGGTGATCGTCGTGGTGTGGCCGGGGCTGGTCAGGCGGTCAAGCGGGAGCTCGGTGAGCACGGCAGGGAGGTCACCGGGCTTGAGGGGCAGCGGCCGGTCGGTGGTGGCGAGGGTCTGGCCGGCCGGGTCGCGGGCGATGGCGTGGACGTCGATCGTCCCATTGGGGTTGGGGTCCCTGGTGGCGGCGGTGTAGCGGCCGGTGAGGCTGAGGCTGGTCGTGGTGAGGACGGCGGTGAGGCTGCCGGTCGTGATGGTGAGGGGGGTGCAGGCGGCCGCGGCGGGGGAGCTGGACGGGGTGGCCGCGGCCGTGTCTACCGGGGTGAGGGCGAAGACCGGGTAGGGGCCGCTGGTCTGCTCGCCGTCGGCCGGGCTGGTGGCGCCGGCGTTGGCCGGGACGGCCACCGGTGTGGGGGCGCTCGTGGTGTAGCCGCTGGTCCAGGCCAGGACGGCGCGGACGTAGGCGTCGGAGGGGTTGTAGGCGCGGATCGCGGCGGTGAGCTGGCTGGGGTTGGCCAGGTCGCGGCGGTGGGCGCACAGGTAGCCGCCGGCGGTCAGGGCGGCGTCGTGGATGTTGTTGGGGTCCGTGCGGTGGTCGCCGTTGCCGTCGCGGCCGGCGGAAGCCCAGGTGGCGGGGAGGAACTGGAGGGGGCCGACGGCGCGGTCGTAGGTGGTGTCGTGGTCGAGGGCGCCGTGGTCGGTGTCGGTGATGAGGGCGAAGCCGCCGTGGCCGGTGAGCCGCGGGCCGAGGATCGTCGGGGTGACGGTGCCGTCGGGGCTGATCTGGCGTCCGGTGGCGTTGCCGGACTCGACCTTGCCGATGCCCGCGAGCAGTTGCCAGCGCAGGTGGCAGGCCGGCTGCTCACCGGCGAGGGTGGCGGCGGCCTGCTGGTAGGCGGCCAGGACGGGTTGGGGGATTCGCCGTTCGCCGCCGGCCAGGGCGACCAGGCTGCCCACCGTGCCGGTGGGGCTCGGGCTCGCGGCCGCCGCGCTGGCGAGTGCGCCGATCGGCACGGGGTAACCCGACACGTCGCTGGACCTGCCTGGCGAGACAGCGAGTGCGGACGGCAGGGGATAGCCGGTCGACCGTGCGGCGGCCGTCTGGCTGCTCGCGGACGTGTCGTGCCCGGGTGGGTCCGACTGGCAGAAGATCAGCATGAGCAGGACGAGCGGCAGGCTGACGGTCGGCGGGCCGAGGGTCCTGGCCAGGCGGCCCGCGCGCGACGGCGGCCGGCGATGCCGGCCCCCGCCGCGCCCACCCGTGGCTGGCAGCCTTTCCCACGGCCTTGAGGCCTGGCGGGCCCCGTCACCGTCGGACATTGGAGCGGCGGTGGGTGGTTCAGCTGTACGCGCCGTCGACACCCTGGGTTCCGTCCTGAGGGCGCGTCGTGGCCAGCTGTGTCGTGGCCGCGGTGGCCTTCTCGAGCGCGCGGCGGGCGTTCGCCAGCTCGACGCGCAGCCGGAAGAGCTCCTGGCGCGCCGCGGTGGTGAGGCCCTCCCTGCGGCCGCTGTCGATCTCGGCCTGGCGGACCCACCCCCGAAGCGTCTCGGCGTTGATCCCCAGCCCGGCGGCGACGGCCCGGACGGCGGCTGACTCGGAGGCATGACTGGGACGTAGACGGAGGACGCGCGCTACGGCAGCGGCCCTAAATGACGGCGGGTGGCGTATCGAGGGACTCATTGTTGGGTCTCCAAGAGAGTAGCGGTCGCGCTCTCACTTTCGTTGCTGGTACCGCCCCCCCCCGCTTGGCCCCCGTTTCTGCTGGATCGCCAGCCGATGGCTTCCGGCCGCCGGCGACGTCGGTGGTTAGGAAAACTGTTCGCGGGCGATAGCAGTACCACGCCTTCTCTGCTCCGCGCTAGATGCTTCGTCGCGGATGGCAGCTATCTACATGCCAGTAGATGGGCCGGGGCTCGCGCCGCTGGGCCGCCATGTGACGGCCAGGTTAACAGATTTTGTGTGATGTGGATCACATTCTGTACGGATAGTGACCGTGAACGGCCCTCACGTCGCGGCAGAGTGCCAGGTCTAGTGGCGCACGGGGTCGTCTGGAACCTGCGCGTTTGGTTCAGGGGTTGGCGGTGGTTGGGTTGCTGGCCATCGTTCGGTTTCTACTTTCCGTGGCGGACGAGTTGATCATTTGGTGAGTTCGTCCTTGCGCTGACTGCTGTCGGTGCTCCATTTTCGGTGGTCCCATCGCGGTCACCGGAGTTCATGCCCGGTTTCCGTGCTGGCTTTGTCCTGCGCCCTTCTTGCTGGTTTCGGGATCGGAGTCGGTGTGTTGGCGACCCTGTTGGTGCGTCGGGTGTGGTCCGTGCGCGTTCTGGTGGTGCTGCTGGCGACCGCTCTGGTGTCGACGGCGGTGGCGTCCGTGCCGGCGCTCCGGTTGTCCGCGCGGGCGGCGACGCCGCCGGCCACCCCGCCGCCGGCCGCTGACCAGGGCCCGGCGGAGCGGCCGGACCTGGTCTCGGCGCAGCTGACGGCGCGAGCGCAGAAGCGCCGCATCGAGGTGACCGGCCTGCGGACCGAGTCGACGACGGCGTACGTGAACCCCGACGGGACGATGACCGTCGACTCCTACTCGGGCATCCGGCGCGTGCGCACCGCGGACGGCTGGGCGGACGTCGACACCACCCTGGTGGTCGCCGACGGCAAGGTGACGCCGAAGGTGACCAAGGCGGGCATCGTCCTGTCGGCGGGCAGCCAGGCCGCCGGCGACGTAGCGACGCTGATCGACGGAGACCGGACCGTCGCCTTCGGCTGGCCGTCGGCGCTGCCGGCGCCGGTGCTGAAGGACAACACCGCCACCTACAAGGGCGTCGCCGCGGACACGGACCTGGTCGTGACGGTGACCGCGACCGGCTACGACCTGCAGATCGTCGCCTACACCCCCGCCGCCGCCGAGACCGCGTTGCGGGTGCCGATGCGGCTGCGCGGGGTCACGGCGTCGCGGACCCCGGGCGGCGAGACCCAGCTGTCCGCGGGCGGGAAGGTGACGGCCCGGTCGCCGGCGCCGCTGATGTGGGACGCGCACGTCGACCCGACGAGCAAGCAGCCGACGGCGACCAGGACGGTGGACGCGACCCTGGACACCGCCAAGCCGGACGCGCCGACGCTGACGCTGAAGCCCGACCGGACGTGGCTGACGGACAAGGCGCGGCAGTACCCGGTGACCATCGACCCGGCGGCGACGCTCGCGGACAACCTCGACACGGACGTGAACAGCGCCAACCCGACGACGAACTACGACACGTATTCCGAGCTGCGCCTGGGCAACCTCAACGGCAACTCGGTGAACCGCTCGTTCCTGCGTTTCGACGACTCGGCGATCAAGGGCAAGCACGTCACCTCGGCGGTGCTGAACCTGTGGCAGGGCGGATCGCAGACGTGCACGGTCGAGCCGATGGTCGTCGAGGGCTCCGGCGGGCTGGGCGCGGGCACGACCTGGAACACCCAGCCGACCGCCGACGGCGTCGTCTGGGGCTCGGGGACGTTCAACAACGGCGGTTCGTGCACCGGCTCGGGCGGCACGAACATCGACATCACCGGCCTGGTGTCGGCGTGGTCGAGCAACGGCTTCGCCTCGCCGGAGGCGCTGACGATGCGGGCGTCGAACGAGTCGGACACCAACCAGTTCAAGTGGTTCTACTCGGGCGACACGATTCTCGCGCCGCACATCTCGGTCACCTACAACTCCTACCCTGCGACCGTTTCGGGCCGGTCGACCGCCCCGTGCCTGGCGCCCTGCGCCGTCAGCCCGTCGCCGGTGCTGACGAACACGACGACGCCGACGCTGTACGGCGGGTCGTACGACCCGGACGGCACGGCGGTCCGGGTGGACTTCGAGGTCTGGAACTCGAACGCCACCACCGAGGTCGCCAACGGGTCCGTCTCCAACATCGCGGCGAACAGCACCGGCGCGTGGACGGTGCCGTCGGGCCTGCTGGCCAATGGCGGGTCGTATGAGTGGCGGGCCCGCGGCTTCGACGGGACGGACTACTCGAAATCCTGGTCGACGTGGATCCCGTTCGCCGTCGACACGACCGCCCCGGCCGCGCCGTCGGCCGTGAGCTCGGCGGTCTGGCCGTCCGGCGGCTGGGGCTCGGCGACGTCCGGCACCTTCACCTGGACCTCACCCGGCGGAGACACCAAGTCGTTCCTGTATGGGCTGGACCAGCCGTCGCCGTCCACCGAGACGACCTCGACCACCACGGCCACCCTCGGGCCGACACCCGGGCTGCACAAGTTCTACGTGCGCACCAAGGACACCTCGGGCAACCTGTCGTCGGTCGTCTCGTACAGCTTCGGCGTGGGCACCGGAGCGTTGGCGCAGCCGGACGAAGGCTCGCGAATCCAGCGCTACACCACGCTCGAGGGCCAGGCACCGTCGAGCCAGGTCTCGGTGCGCTACCAGTACCACTGGGGCTCCAACACGTCGACCACCTGGGTGGACGTCCCGACCTCCGACGTCGTCATCGCGGGGACCTCGACGCACCCCACGGCCTGGCCGGTGGCCCGCAACGGCTCGGCCCTGTTCGACAAGCTGACGTGGGACCTCGGCACCACGATGGCGAACTACTCGGTCCCGGACGGCGCGGACCAGATCCGCGCGTGCTTCACGGACTCGTCCTCGACGGTGTCCTGCACCCCGGCGCGCACGGTGCAGTACTCCCGCCGCGCCTTCGCCGACGCGGACGCGACCGCACCGGTTGGCCCGGGGACGGTGGCGTTGCTGACCGGTGACTTCGCGGTCTCCGCCACCGACGTGTCCATGCCCACCTACACCGGCAGCCTGACCGTGGGCCGGACGGACACGACACTGTCGAGTGCCGGTGGCCTGGTGGTCGACCCGTCGTCGCCGGCGGCGGTCGGCTGGGCCGGCAACGGCTGCACCGCGGCCGGCGACGCGGTCACGGCGTCGTTCACCGCGCCGGCGAACGCGCTGCTGCTCGCGTTCGGCGACACCGCGTCCAACTCCTCGGGCACGAGCAACGGGCCGTCGCTCTCGGACTCCGGCGCCCTGACCTGGACCCAGATCGGCAGCTCCGGCGCGAGCGCGTCCAAGGACGAGGCCGTCGCCTGGTGGGCGAAGACGACCGGGTCCTCCGCGCGCACGGTGACGCTGCACGCGTCGAACAACGTGTGCACGAAGTTCCTCAAGGTCATCGTGCTGACCGGCGCCAACCTGATCAACCCGATCGCCGCGACGAACATCGGCCCCGCGACGACGGCGGAGGGCGTGCTCAACCAGTCCGTGACGTCGACGACGGCCGGGTCCATGGCGTTCGCGGCGGTGGCCGACTGGAACGCCGCGGGCACTCCGACTCCTGGCACCGGAGTCACGCTGGCCGGTAGCTACTCACAGTTCGACGCGACCGGCGCGGCCCTGTACCGGACGGCGCCGTCGACGACGTTCGGCCAGACGATGACGATCTCCACCACGGCGCCGACGACGGCGACCAACTCGTGGGTCATGTTCGAGGTCCGGCCCGCCGTCGCCACCACGACCCCCGCCGCGACCGGGGTCTTCGGCCCCGGCTGGACGGCGTCCATGCCTGGCCCGGACGCGGGTCGCGCCGACGAGACGCTGGGCGACTTCACCGACTCCCAGGGCTACGTCACCCTGACCGACGACACCGGGGTTCAGGACGTCTACGTCCGCTCCGGCACCGGCGCCTACCCGTACGCATACACCGGTGTCGGCGACTCCGGGACGGACG
The DNA here is from genome assembly GCF_000166135.1 of Pseudofrankia inefficax. Lineage (NCBI taxonomy): Bacteria > Bacillati > Actinomycetota > Actinomycetes > Frankiales > Frankiaceae > Pseudofrankia > Pseudofrankia inefficax. The sequence goes on along the minus strand of NC_014666.1, from coordinate 5,462,907 downwards.
GGTCGAAGCTGGTCAAGAACTCGGCGACCCAGTTCACCGCGACCGACGCCGACGGCACCCAGACGGTCTACCAGGCGGTGACCGTCAACGGCGCCACGACCTGGCCGGTCGCCAGCGTGATCGAGCCCGGGTCGGGCACGACCTCGTCCTTCACCACGGACTCCTCCGGCCGGACCACGCGCATCCTCGCGCCGGTCCCGGCCGGCGTCACGTGCACCACGCTGGTCGCCGGGTGCCGCGCGCTGACCCTGACCTACGCGGCCTCGACGACCGCGACCGGCACCACCCAGGCGACCTGGGGCGACTACGTCGGCCGGCTGACCGCGATAGCGATGTCGCTCAACGGCAACCCGGCGGTCACGGTCGCCCAGTACGCCTACGACTCGAACGGCCTGCTGCGCTCCGCGAAGGACCCGCGTACCGGGCTCGCCACCACGTACGGCTACGACAGCCTGAACCGCCTGTCGACCGTCACACCGCCCGGCCAGGCGACCTGGACCATGACCTACGACGGAAGCGGCAGGCTGCTGACCGCCGCCCGGCCGACCCCGGCCGGGGCGACCGCGACCCAGACCGTCGCCTACGACATCCCCGTCACCGGCACCGGCGCGCCCACCGACCTGTCCTCCGGCCAGGCCGCGAACTGGGCCCAGACCGACCTGCCGATCTACGGCGCGGGCGTCTTCGCGGCCGACCACGTGCCCGCCTCGCCGCCCACCGCCACGGACTGGCCCTACGCGTCCCTGACCTACCTGGACACGGACGGCCGAGCGGTCAACGCGGCGAGCTATGGCAACAACGCCTGGCAGATCAGCACGACGGAGCACGACGCCAACGGCAACGTCGTCCGCTCTCTGTCCGCGGAGAACCGCAACCAGGCGCTGACGCCGACCGCCGACACCGACCCGTCGGTCGCGGCGCTGACGACCTCGGCAGCCCGCTCGCAGCTGCTGGACGACCAGACCGTCTACTCGTCGGACGGCGTCCTCGTCACCGACACCTACGGCCCGACCCACCTGATCATCGACAACAGCGGCGCCCGGTACTCCGCCCGCGAACACGTCCACACCGACTACGACCAGGGCGCGCCGTCCGCACCCGACCCCTACCGCCTGCCCACCACGGTCACGACGACGGCCCGCACGCTCTCCGGAACCGATGTCGACCCCCGCAAGACGGTGAACGGCTACGAGGCCAAGACCGGCGCCGACCCGTCGACCTCCGGCTGGAACCTGCGCAAGCCCACGACGGTCACGACCTGGATGGGCGGCGGCACCACCCCCGACATCGTGAAGACGACCTACTACAACGCCGCCGGCAACGTCGTGGAGAGCCGCCAGCCCAAGGCGAACAGCACCGGGACCGACGCCTACACCACCCTGACCACGTACTACACCGCGACCGGGACGGGTAGCTGCGTCAACGCCTCCTGGACCGGTCTGGCCTGCACCTCCGGCCCCGCCGCCCAGCCCAGCACCGGCAACCCGCTGCCCGTCACCACCAACACCTACAACGATCTCGCCGAGCCGCTGACGTCGACCGACAGCGTCACCGTCTCGGGCACGACGACCACCCGGACGACGACCGACACCTACGACAGCGCCGGCCGAAAGACATCTGAGGCGATCGCCGCGAGCCCCGCGGCCAACGGCGGTACGGCCCTTCCGACGGCCACTTACGGCTTCGATCCCGCGACCGGCCTGGCCACGACGACCACCGCCAGTGGAATCACGCTGACGACTGGCTATGACTCGTGGGGCCGGGTCACGTCGCAGACCGATGCCGACGGGAACTCCGCCTCGACCACCTACGACATAGACGGCCGAGTGGGGACGTCCTCTGACGGCAAGGGCACCTACACTTACACCTATGACGGCGTCGCGGGAGAACACCGCGGCCTGGTCACTTCCCTCAACGTCGGCGCCGGCAGCGCTCCGTCCGTCTTCTCCGCCACCTACAACGGCGACGGGAAGATGACGACGGAGACGTATCCGAGTGGGTTGGTTGCGACGACCCGGTACGACAACACCGGTGACGCCAACGCGCTGACCTACACCATGGGGACGACTCCGTGGATGACGTTCGCGCAGGCCAACTCGATCTATGGGCAGGTTCGGCTCGACAGCACGCCGCAGGGTGGCAGAACTCTTGGCTATGACCCGTCTGGACGGCTCACCTCGGTCGCGGATACCGCCAGCTTCGGTAGCGGGACGGCGCTGTGCACCACCCGCGTCTATGCCTATGACGCCGAGTCCAACCGGACCTCGCTGACGAGCTACCCCGATGCCGGGGGCAGTGACACCGGCACCTGTTCAACCAGTACGTCGCCCACCGGTTTCGGTTTCGGCTACGACCAGGCCGACCGCCTCACCAACAGCGGGTACGCCTACGACCTGTTCGGCCGGACGACCACGGACCCCTACCCACCCAACGGCACGTCGGCCACGATCGGCTATTACGTCAACGACCTGGTCGCGTCCGAGACAGTGGGCTCCACGACCCGCACCTACGCGCTCGACCCAGCCCGGCGGATCCGCTCCTGGACCGACGGCAGCTCGACCTCGACCAACCACTACACGTCTTCGTCTGGAGACAGTCCCGCCTGGATCGGGACCGGTACTGCCTGGACCCGAAGCATCGTCGGCATCGACGGCAGCCTGGCGGCCAGTCAGGACAACGCCGGCGCCGTCACCCTGCAACTCGCCAACCTGCATGGTGACATCGTCGCCACGGTGGCCGACTCGACCAGTGCGACGTCGCTGGCCAGCTATGCGGACAACACCGAGTTCGGCCTGCCGTACTTCACCTCCGCGGCCTACCCCACCTACGGCTGGCTCGGCGGCAAACAGCGCTCCCGCAACACCCTGTCGGGCCTCACGCTCATGGGCGTCCGCCTCTACGACCCCGACCTCGGTCGCTTCCTCCAGACCGACCCCATCCCCGGCGGCTCCGCCAACGCCTACGACTACGCCAACCAGGACCCCATCAACGGATTCGACCTTGACGGCAATCGCAGCTGGTTGAAGAGGTTGGCACGCAGTGCCTGGAAAAACCGGGCCCAAATTGCCGGCACGGTGGCGTTCGCGGCCTGCACCATCTCGGTGGGTTGCGGAGTCGCGGCCGGAGTCGCCCTCGCTGCGTCGCTCTCTGTCAGAGCGGTAGCCCTCAGTAAGAACGGAAACTGGCGGAAGCCCCGCAGGATCGCGGCGACTATCGGGTACTCCGGGCTCGACTACCTCACTTACAGATTCCGGAGCGCGCGGGCGGTGAGTAGGAATGGGACTCGGCTGTACCCATTCCTGGAGGCCATCAGAGAGCCTCTCGGCAAGAAGCGTCTCGCGCAGCAGACGGCCGCGTTGGCATGGTCTCTTCAGCCGTGGTTCTCATGAGTTCTATGTCGAGCTCGGTTTCAGGGCACTCAGGCTGGTGGGTGAGAAAAAATGGTTGGTGAGCTCGTGTCGACGATGCAGCACGGCAGCAAGCTAGCTCGCGTGGCGAGCCGGGCCGGCATGGTCGAGTACCTGGGAGTATCCGACGTGGCGTTCTCGCCCGATGGCCGGCTTCTTGCCTCGGCGAGCAGTGAGGGGAGCGTGACGATCTGGAACATCGAAAATTCGAGTGCTCCAGTTCGATCGTCTGTTGTGGGGTCCCGGCGAAGCAGGTTCCTCACTGTGGCCTTCTCTGGTGATGGTCGGCTGCTTGCCGGCGGGGGAAAATCGAATGACGTTGAGCTGTGGGATCTTTCCAACCCGGTTCTTCCGTCTCTGAGTGCCAGCATGGCGGGCCATTACAAATCGGTCGAGTGCGTGGCGTTCGCGCCCAAGACTCGCCTGCTCGCGACAGCGAGCAGAGATGGAACGATTGGAATCTGGGACGTCGCGGACCCGAGAACGCCCGCCAGGGTGGCCGCCCTCGCCGACCACGACCGCGCGGTTACTGCTGTTGCGTTCTCCTCCGATGGCTGTAGGCTCGCGAGCGGAGGCCTCGATCGGGCGGTCATCATCTGGGATGTCACCAATCCATCCGCTCCCGCACGGGTAGCGACCATCGAAAACGACAGGGCGATCCAAAGAGCCGTGTTCTCGCCGGACGGAGGTCTGCTCGCGATCGCCCAATGGGGCCGTGAGGTCTTCCTTTATGACGTCCACGGCAGAAACCCCGTGCCGGTGGGCCGCCTGGCGGGCCGGTCGGACAATGTCTTTTCGACAGCTTTCTCCCCTGACGGTCGTGTACTGGCCGTAGCTGGCAACGAGAAGATCGCTCGGTTGTGGAACATTGCTGATCCGACTGCCCCCGTTTGTGTGGAGACGCTATCCGGGCACGGTGGTAAGGTTTTCTCGGTGGCCTTCTCACCGGATGGTCAACATATCGCGACCGGCAGCGCCGATGGAAATGTCAGGCTGTGGAGTAACAATTGATGGTGGCCAGAAGACTGTCGACCACCAAACGTAGCGCGACCCTGATTACGCCAAGTCCATCGGACCCGCTGTAGACCGGGACCCCACTCGACCGAACTTTCGTGCAGCGACGCTGGACGCCGGAAGGTCAGGCTGGCTACTATCTGGGACACTCTGGCAGAAAGCTGCTGCGAACCGGGAAGCCCGTGGCGGGTCCGGCACCGGGAAGAAGATCTTGGTCGCCATTCTGCGCGGACTCAATCCTATCGTCCCACTAGGAAAGTGTTGCGCAAAGTGAGCGCTACCAGTTTCCGAGGCGCCTATATCCGCCTCTGGTTCGAGAGAACGCCAGTCTACTGGTGCCGGCTGACGGTGGCTCCAGAATCCTGTGAGCAGACGCGCGCATTTTCTGGAACCACGGCGATCAATCGTACCGACGTCGCCATGGTGCTCTGCGAGAGATGGAACCTGATTCTCGGCACGAGGAAGACAGTGTCCTTTTTCGACAGGTACGGGAACAGGCTCGGTCTCGCGTTCGTCGCGCTGCGACCCAGGCGAGTTGTCGACGCCCTCGTCAAGGATGGCTGGCCTGTTCGACTCGAGCCCGTCGGACTTCGCGGCCGGAGGTTCGAACTGGTCGTCCCGGGCGAAAACCGTCGTGATAAATTGGAAACCATCCCGCCGGCCGGCTGGTACGCGGACTCACGCAACCCCTCCGCGAACCGCTGGTGGGACGGCCGGGCCTGGGGCGCGGTCCAGGGCGCGCGGATGACCGACCGCAGCCCGCAGTCCCTCGGAGATCACGTGCCCGGAAATTCTGGCCAGGTGCTCCCGGCAAGAATTTCGGCCCGCTCGGCGGTTGCCTGGGCGGTTGCTTCGACACCATTAATTGGCCTCGTCTTCGCAATCATCGCCCTGAGAGCTCATAGCTGATGTGCCGGGACTGCTCAGCCCGCCCGTCAGCGTACTCGGGGTCTGGCTGGCCTCCCTTGGCCTGGCCGTTGTCGACAGCCGGCCGCCCAAAGCCGCGGGCTGGACGCCGATGTTCGCGTCAGCTGACCCCTGCGTATACCTCCTGATCCGCGCGCTGAGCCTGGGTCGCTGGCGGAGTAGTCGCCGTTGTCTTCGCGGATGCTCAGGGAGTCGAGGTTCGTTTCCCGATGCTTGCCGTGCCGTTCTCTCGAAGCGATGAGTTCGCACAGATCATCGGGCGGTGGAGTCCGCCGAAATTGTGACTGTAATGGAAGAGTTCTTCTCCTCCTGTCACGGCTGGTCGGCGGTAAGATCGAGTCCGGCGGCTTGGAGCAATGACCGGAACGGGCGAGTGGGTGACGATCAAAAATCCTCCACGGTCTCACACTGATCTGATGGTCAGGTTCCAATGCTTTGTCGCGGAAAAGACCGCACGGCTGCTCTCTGAGCACGCAGAGATCTTGCTTGCTATAGACAGGGTGAGGCGTGGCGTGGGATCGACGGGTGATATCGAGTCGCTCAACGATGTCCTTGATCCGGCGTGGCCTGTCGTTGGCGTCGGAGTATTTCTCGCGGCTGAGGCCGTTTATCTTCCAATTCGGATTGTTGGTGGGCGCGCAGCAGGTGTAATTGGCGATGTCGGTTTTGGTGTTTCTTGTGGAACCGTGCTGTTCACGATAGTGATCATCGGTCGTCAGCGTGCGCGGAAGATTTCAGAAAAACTCCCCAAGGTGATTTCCAATATTCTGATGGCGCCTTCCTGGGCGGATATACTCATAATGTTGGTGTTGGGAATTCCGTTTTACTTTCTGCATCCTGCGGGTGGCTGACGCCGGCCGCTGGTGGCTCTCAAGGGCTGTCTCGAAGAAGTCTGAGGTGGGAGGAGCAGTTCTCGGTGTCGATGAAGCGGGTCTGGTACAGCAAGACGAACCGGGTCAGTGGGTATCTGATCGTGGTTTTCTCCTGGACGATGTACCTGGTCTTCGCGGCCTTCCCTGACAAGCGGGATCCGGCCGGGATCCTGTTACCGTTTGAGATCTTCTTTCCGATCGCGTTCCTGTCCTGGCTGTTTTTCATCCGGCCCGAGCTTGTGGCGACGGAGAGGCTCATTATCATTCGGAATCCTCTCGTCCAGACGAAGATTCCCTGGGCCGCTGTGCTCAGGTTCGACAGCCGGGGGAAGTACCTGGAAGTCGTGACCGCGGACCGCCCTTACGTGGCCTATGGCACGGAGATCGCTAATATCAGCCTGCTGAGAAAGCAGACGGCGAACGACCGGTCCGCTAGTGAGCTGAATGGGCTGCGCGAGGCCGGCCGAGAACGTGAACCCGACGAGGCCCGGGTCGAGCGCGGCCTGTTCGTCCCGGGCCCCCGCGTGCTGATAGGACCAGCTGTCGTTCTCGCCGCCGGCTTTCTCTTTTACTACACGTGACCTAGCGCCGGGTCCGGCCAGGTCAGCCCACCTGCTTGATCGTCGTTTTGGCCTTCGCGTGGTCACGAAACCACTGCGGTTACAGCCATGCGAGGGCGAAAACAGCGATCTTGCCGGTCTCGGGACGAGGCCGACCTTGCCAGATGCGGCACTAGTCCGTTGTTGTGTGACGCGGGATGACTCTGGAGGGGCGCTCGAGCTACTGCGGTAGCTCCTTCAGCCCGGCGCTGGTCAGCAGGTAGCCGGGTGAAATTCCGGCGGGGTCGGTGCGGGCCAGGTCGACCAGCGCGGTTCCGGCGCGTTCAGGTGTCAGAGGCTCGCCGAGCTGGCGGAGATACGCCTCCTCGGTCTGGCCGCCACGCGCCGCGTAGGCCCGAACCGCGGGAGCTCCGAGAGCCGTCAGCGGGGTGAGCCGGGGGAGCACCGTCGTGAACGTGATGCCCAGGCCGGCGCGGTCCGCCTCGTCGCGGGCGTAACCGCTGATCAGGCGCTGGGTGGCCTTGGCGCCGGCATAGCCGCCGCTGAGCGGGGACCCGGCCAGTGCCGCGCCGCTGCTGACCACGACCACCAGGGCGCCGGGGGACAACGGCCGCAGCAGGGACTCCCGCAGCCAATGGAACGCGATCTGGACGTCCGTGTGCCAGTTGGCCGAGAACGTCTCCCAGGTCTGGTGGTGCAGCGGACGCATCAGCGGGCTGGCGCCCGCGACCAGAACGACGATCGACGGCTCGTACTGGTCGAAGAATCGTCCGGCCATGGCGGCGTCGGTCGCGTCGGCGACCTCGGTGCGCAGGCGCGGGTCGGTGGCGGCGAGTTGGGCGAGCGCCGTCTCGTTACGGGCGACCGCCACGACTGGCGCGCCGGCCGCCGCGAAGGCCTGGGCGATGCCGCGCCCGAGGCCACGGCTCGCGCCGACGACGAGGGCGGTCCGGTCTGTCAGGTCCTTCATCGGTGTGGTTCCTCTCGCGTTCGCTGTGTCGGGGGGAGCCGCTGATGGTGTCGTCATCCGTGCCGTCCTCCGGTCGAGGCCGGCCTGGTCGCGGGGCGGCCGGGGACGGCCGCGGCGGCGAGGATCCCGACAGCGGAGAACGCCGCCCCGATCCACAGGGCCGTGGCGAAGTGGTCGACGAACGTCCGGGTGGAGGTGTAAACCCCGGAGCCGGCGAAGACGGACGCCAGGATCGCGACGCCGAACACGCCGCCGATCTCGCGCACCGCGCTGTTGGTGCCCGACGCGACGCCCATCTCGGCCGGTGGGACCGAACCGACGACCGCGTTGGCGACGGTCGGGAAGCACAGCGAGATCCCGACCCCGGCGACGGCGAGCGCCACCGCCAGCCATCGGTAGCTCATCCCTGGCTCGGCGATCGCGGCGATCCAGCCCAGCCCGACGGCCTGCAGGGCCAGCCCGGCGATCAGGAAGGGACGGTTGCCGAACCGGTCGGCCAGGGCGCCGGCGAGGGGCGCGACCACCATCGGGGCGCCCGTCCACGGCAGGGTCCGCAGGCCGGCGGCCAGCGGCGAGTAGCCGAGCCCGGTCTGCAGGAACTGCATCATCAGGAACAGCACGCCGAACAGCGACGCGTACATGAAGAAGCTGACCCCGTTGGCGGCGTTGAAGGCCCGCGAGCGGAACAACTGGACCGACAGCATGGGCGTCGCCGTGCGTCGCTCCCACACCAGGAACGCCCCGACCAGGACGATGCCCGCCGCCAGCGCGCCGATGGTCTGCCCGCTGGCCCAGCCAACCCGGTTGGTACGGATCAGGCCCCAGGTGATGCCGAAGAACCCGGCGGCGGCCAGCAGCAGCCCGACGATGTCGAGCTGGGACCGAGGGCCGAAGCTCTCGCGGAGGCGGGCGATGGACAGCGGTACCAGCGCCAGGCCGACGGGGACGTTCAGCCAGAAGATCCAGTGCCAGCTGATCCCACCGACGATGGCACCGCCGACGACCGGCCCGAGCGCGACCGCGAGCCCCGTGATGCCGCCCCACAGTCCGATCGCGGCGCCCCGCCGGTCGGCCGGGAAGGCCTCGCTGATCAGGGTCAGCGTCATCGGCATGACGGCTGCCGCCGCGACGCCCTGCACCCCGCGGGCCGCGATGAGCACGCCGACGCTCGGCGAGAGCGCCGCCGCGGCGGAGGCGACCGTGAACCCGAGCAGGCCGATCCAGTAGGTCCGCTTGCGTCCGTACCGGTCGCCGAGCGCGGCCCCGGTCAGCAGCGCGACGGCGAACGCCAGGTTGTAGGCGTTCACCGTCCATTCGAGATCGCCGAGGTCGGCGTGCAGGCTCGCCCGCAGCGCGGGCAGGGCGTTGGCGACGACCAGCGTGTCGAGCGCGGTCATGAACACCCCGAGCGAGGCGAGGACCAGCGTCCAGGCCCGCCGCGGCGACTGGGCGGCCGGCTCGGCTGCTCGGGTCGTCGGGACCCGGTTGCTCCCGGCGGGATCCGCGGCCGGCGCGGCTCCGGTCGGGGTAGTGGTTGGTGACACTGACATGTCGCGTCGTCTTCCCTTCGATCGCGCCCTGGTGGGCGTGGACACGTCGTCCGAAGGAAAGGAACCGCCGCTCGTCGGAAACTGGGCGCTCTGACAGCGACCAGTTCCGCGCACGCCTGGTGTCAGTACGAGCAGAGACGTCCAGGTGGAGGTGGCAGATGTCGGCGGAACTGCTCCAGCGCGCCCGTGCCGGCGACCGCGACGCGTTCGCGGGCCTGGTCGAGCCCTGCCGCGGCGAGCTGACCCTGCACTGCTACCGGATGCTCGGCTCGCTGCAGGACGCGCAGGACGCGGTGCAGGAGACGATGTTGTCCGCGTGGCTGGGGCTCGCGGGCTTCGAAGGACGCTCGTCGGTGCGGACCTGGCTGTACCGGATCGCCACCAACCGGTGCCTCAACCTGTTGCGCTCGTCCGCGCGGCGCCCGGTGCCAGCGGCGCCGTTGCCCGCGCCGCGGCCGGAGCCGACCCACCTCGGCGAGGTGCCGTGGCTGCAGCCGTACCCGGACGACCTTCTCGAGGGCCTGCCCGACGAGGCGCCGGGGCCCGAGGCTCGGTATGAGTCCCGGGAGGCGATCTCGCTCGCGTTCGTCACCGCCGTCCAGCTGCTGGCGCCGAACCAGCGGGCCGTCCTGATCCTGCGGGACGTGCTCGGCTACCGCGCGAGCGAGACCGCTGACATGCTCGGGCTCACCGAGGACGCGGTGACCAGCGCCCTGCGGCGCGCCAGGGCGACGATGGACACGGCCCGCTCACCCGGCCCGCCGCCGCACGCGCCCCGCAGTCCCGAGGAACGCGCGCTCCTCGACCGTTTCGTCGCCGCCTTCACCGACCTGGACGTCGACGCGCTCGTAGCGCTCATGACCGACGACGCGTGGGTACGGATGCCCCCGCTGCCGTTCGAGTACCGCGGCCGGGTGGCGATCCACCAGTTCTTCAGCGCCATCCGGGCCCGACGGCGGCGGATCGACCGCCTGGTGCCGGTGCGCGCCAACGGCCAGCCCGCGTGGGGGGAGTACCTGCGCGACCCGGTCACCGGCCGCCTGCACCTCGCCGGGATCCTCGTGATCGACACCGCAGGCGACGAGGTTCGCGAGATCACCCGCTTCGAGAGCACGATCGCCCCCTACTTCGGCCTGCCTCGGACCCTCGACTAGACGGGAATCCGGCCGGGCTGGTCGCTGCGCCGGGCGGAGCGGTCGACCGCGCCGCGCAGGACGGTGTCGCGGGAGAGGGCGAGCGCGGCCTGCGTCCCGGCGCTGTGCACGATGTTCTGCGGCATCCAGATCACGCTGAACAGGCACCGGGCCCGCAGGTCCAGCGACGCGCCGTCGAGATGGAAGTCGCCGGTCTGAATGCCGGCCGCCAGCAGCGACTTCACCTGGCGCAGCTGGGTGGGGAACGTCCAGGCGAGGTCGGGGCTGTCCGGTGGGGCCTCGCGGAGCCCGGCGAACTGGATCTTGAACTCCTCGCTGAACCGGGTCATCAGGTTGATGTCGAACCACATGAGGGCGTCGAGCCGCTCGACCGCGGACGAAGGGGCGCGCAGGACCGCCCGCCAGCCGGCCATGATCTGGGCGACGTACGAGGCCATGATCGAGGTGAGAAGTCGCTCCTTGGAGCCGATGGCACGCGAGACGCTGCCGGTGCCGAGGCCCGCGGCGGCGGCGATGTCCCGGATGGTGGTCGCCTCGTAGCCACGGCGCCCGAACTCGGCCCGGGCGATCGCCCGCACGACCGCCTCGCGGTCGTTCTCGTCGACGCCCGCGTCCGCGTCCCAGCCGGTGATCAGCTTGTTGGCCGCGAGAAAGGCCGGCGCCTGGTCCAGCTCCTGGTCGCCCGGCGCGTCGACCGCGAGGCCGTCGAGCAGGATGCGGCACTTGATGGCCGCGATGCGGTGGCCGCCGGACTGGCGGTGGGAGACCCCGATGCCGACGTGCAGCATGCTCTGGCAGAGCCGGTCGGCGAGCAACGCGAGGTCCACGCCGGCGCGCAGGTAGCCGCCGGCCCGGCCCGCCCGCAGGGCCTCCAGCATGGCCGCCTGGATCATGATGGGCGCTCGGGCCGCGCGCTGGACGAGTTCCTCGCTGGACCCGGCGGGTGGCTCGTAGAAGGTGAGGAGCAGCGCGGCGCGGTGGCGTACCGCGCAGGCGGCGATCGCCTCGCCGAGCCCGATGATGATTTCGGCCGGTGGCCGGTCGTTCGGCTGCTGGAGCGCTTCGAGCGCCGCGTGGGCGACGTCGTCCAGGTCGTTCTGGTAGCGCCTGACCAGCTCGACGACGATCGCGTCCTTCGAGTCGAAGTGGTGGTAGAGGCTGCCGGGCAGGATTCCGCAGGCGTCGGCGATCTCCCGCAGTGGCGTGCGGACGCCGGTGGAGGCGAACAGTGCGGCGGCCGCGTCAAGGATCTCGGCCCTGCGTGCCCCGTCGACCGCCACCGCTTCCGCTCCTCTGCCCGCTCCTGGCGACGACGGTACTGAACCCGGTCGCGCGCGTACCCGGCGCGGCTGCCCGCCGTCGTCCTGGAGACAGCCGTCGGCGCCTGCTCCGGCTAGGCCCGACGCTACGACGCTAGGCACGGGACAACTTTTTGGTCAAGGCCTCCCGTCGGTTGATGCCGGCGGCGTCGCCGGCTGAGGCCGCGGGGCCGCAGCGAGGGTCAAACGAGCGTCGGCGCAGCGTGATCTGCGCCGCCAGCTGCCTACACACCGTGATCGTAAGCCGGGTCGGTGAACGGTTGACGCCACCTTTTCCGGCCCCTACCTTTCGGGACAACATTTTGTTCGCCCCACAGGGGCGTTGGGATGGAGGCGCGATGTCGCTCGTCGTCGTGCGCACGGTCAGCGCTGATGGCTGAGCCGTCGAACCGGCGACGGCCACGCAGCGTCCTGATCACGGGTGCGTCCCGAGGCCTTGGGCTGGCCTCGGCCGCCTACCTGCACCGGCAGGGCTGGCACGTGGTCGCCGCGATGCGGACGCCCGACGCGGGCCTGGCGCGCCTGCGCGAGGCCACCGGCGCGGCGCCCGATGACCCTCGGCTCACCGCGGTGCGCCTCGATCTCGACGACGCCGCGTCGATCACCGACGCGGCGCGGGCGACCGAGAAGGCGGTCGGCTCGCCCGACGCGGTCGTGCACAACGCGGCCTTCATGGTCGCCGGCTGCGTCGAGGAGACGCCGCTCAGCGTCTGGCGGCAGGTCCTGTCCACCAACGTGCTGGGGCCGGTCCAGCTCACCCAGGAGCTGCTGCCCGCCATGCGCGCGGCCGGGCATGGCCGGATCGTCGTGGTGTCCAGCGCGGCCGGCGTGCGCGGCATGCCGACGACCAGCGCCTACTCCGCCTCCAAGGGCGCCCTCGAGCGGTGGGCCGAGGCCCTCGCCCAGGAGATCGCCCCCTTCGGGCTGGGCGTGACCGTGCTCGTGCCCGGGGCGTTCGACACCGGGCTGGACAAGACCGTCACCTACGCCGACCCCGCCGGGCCCTACGGCGAGCTGCACGCCGCGCTCGCGCGGGCCGGCGAGCGCATCCTGCGGTCCGTCAGCCCTCCGGAGGACTTCCCGCCGGGACTGGCGCGGGCCCTGCGCGACCGCGCTCCCTTCGCCCGTCGCCCGGTGGGTGGTGACGCTCGCCTGCTGCTCGCCGGCCGCGGGCTGCTGCCGGACCGGATCTTCCGAGCCCTGCTGGGGAGTGCGATCGGCCTGCCCCGACCCGGCTCCCTGCGAACCTGAGGAGACCGACGATGCGGCTGCACCACGACCTCGCTCGGCGGGCTCGACGGGCGGCCCGCGACCGACGCGCCGGGCGGTTAGCCGCGGCGATCGCCCTGGTCGTGGCCACGGCGGCCTGTGGCTCGGCGGGGTCGTCCGGCGGCCCGGCCGCCACGACGTCGGGAGTCGCCAGCAAGGGGACCTACACCATCGGCGTCCTGTCCGATATCACCGGGCCAGCGTCCTCGGTGCACGGAAGTACGCCCGGGGGGATCAGGGCTGGTGTCGCCCTCGCGGCGCGCAGTGGTTACACGGTCAAATACGTGGTGGCTGACACGCAGACCACCCCGGCTGGAACGCTGGCCGCCGCGCAGCTGCTGGTGACCCAGAAGCACGTGCTGGCCGTCATCGCCAACTCCGCCCTCACGTTCGCCGCGTCGGACTATCTCACCGCGCACAACGTGCCGGTGATCGGGCCCGCCGAGGACGCGACTGAGTGGATCACCGCGAAGAACATGTTCTCGATCTACGGCGCGCTCCACCCGACGAGGGTCGCCACCACCGTGGGCGCGTTCTTCAAGGCGCAGGGCGTGGCCAGGCTCGCCTCGTTGGGCTATGCGGTTCCGACGTCGTCGCTCGCCTCCGAGGCCTGGGCCGCGTCGGCACGCGCGGCGGGCGTCGACGTCGCGTACCTCAACTCGAAGTTCCCGCTGGGGAGCACCGACGTGGGCCCCACCGTGCTCGCCATGAAGAACGCCGGGGTGGACGGCCTCGTCATGTCGGTCCAGCCGAACACCGCGTTCGCGCTGATCACCGCGCTTCGCGACCAGGGCGTGTCCCTCAAGGTGGCGCTGATCCCCACCGGCTACGGCGGTGACCTCACCCAGGCCGGTCCGGGCGCGGTGCAGGCGGCGCAGGGTGTCTACTTCCTGCTCGGCTTCGAGCCTGTCGAGATGGGAACCGCGGCCACGAAACAGTTCGTCGACGACCTGAAGAGTGGCGGCGTCACCGGAGAACCCACCTTCGCGCAGTACCAGGGATATGTCTCCATGGCTCTTCTCGTGGATGCGTTGAAGGGAACCGGCGGCGGAGTGACTCAACAGACGCTCCTGACGGCACTCGCGAACATTCACGACTTCACGGCCGCCGGGCTCTACGGCGACCACAAGCTCGACGTCAACGACCGCGAGAACGCGGTCAACGGGGTCGACAACTGCACCTGGATCGTGAAGCTGACCGGGAGGGTCTTCCAGCCGGTCAAGGGGGCGGTCCCGATCTGCGGGACGCCTGTCCCCGGCGTGACCGTCTCGTCGTGACGAACCAGTCCAGGCAATGACCGCGGGCGTCAGCGCGCGCGTGACCGAGGGAGTACCGGTGTCGTACGAGAGCAGCGCCGAGCCAATCAAGCTCGGCTACCTGTTTGACTTCCGCCTGCCCGAGGGCTACCCGAAGGACCAGCGGGACGACCTGCACCAGACCTTCGAGCTGGTGTTCGAGGAAGGCCGCAGGGCGGGAATCATCGACCGGCCGGTGGAGATCGTTTTCCGGGAGGTCGAGGGACTGCCGAAGGGCTCCGTCAAGGCGGTGATCGATGCCTACGGCGAGCTCGTCGACGAGGGCTGCCTGGCGGTCTTCGGGCCTGCCATCTCCGACAACTGCGTGCCGGCCCGCGAGGCGATCGAAGAGCGGTTCCACGTACCGGCGATCAGTGTGACGGGCACGGACGACTGGCTCGGCGAATGGACGTTCTCGCTGCCGCAGGGGTCGCTGACCGACGAGCCGATCTTCTGGGCTCAGCTGCTCGCGAAAGGCGGCCACACCGAGGTCGGCTGCCTCATCGAGCGGTCGCTCGTCGGCGAGTCCTACATCCGCAACTTCCGCAGGGCGTGTGCCGAGCAGGGCATCCGCGTCGTCGCCGAGGAGTGGATCGCCCAGACCGCCCAGGACGTCGGGGACAATGTCCGCCGGCTGCACGAGGCGAAGGCGCAGGCGCTGGTGCACTGCGGCTTCGGCTTCGGCGTCGTCTTCATCAATCCAGCCCTGAAGGCGCTCGGCTGGGACCCGCCGCGCTTCATGGGAACCGCGTTCCAGAACGCCTGGATCAACGATGTCCTGTGGCAGGCGATGCTGGGCTGGACCGGCATCGACCAGTACGACGAGGGGAACCGCCACGGCCAGCGGTTCCTCGACCTGTACGAGTCCACCTACGGCCGACGCCCGGAGTACTGCGTGCCGGTGGTGAACCACGACCTCGCCACGGTATTGCTACACGCGTTCGCGGACGCGCACCCGCTGAGCCCGCGAGGCGTCAAGGAGGCGCTCGAACGCGTCAAGATGCTCCCCGCCGCGTCCGGCGCGCCCGGAACCCGGCTGTCGTTCGGCAGGTGGACCCGCCGCGGCTGGATGGGCGCCGGCTACCTGGTCGCCCGCCAGCTCGACCCGGACGGCGTGACCTCGCACCTCGTCGATCGTTTCGGCCAGGACTGAGGGGCGGCAGAACGGTCATGGGTGCGGTCATCATGCTCGGCACGCTGTTCGTCCTGATCGCGCTTGTCTATGTTGTGGTGCTGCGATCCGATCCCGAGATGCGGCGTTCTCGAACGGACGGGCGCGGCCGGTGAGCGACAAGCTGACGCCCGCGCTGGTGTTCGGCCAGGTGTTCGCCTATGCCGGCGGCCTGTCCTTTCTCGCGGCCGGCATCGTGCTGACCGTTCGCCGGCGGCGTCTGCACCCGTTGCTGCTCTTATGCATCTCTGCGGTCTCGTTCTCCTGGATCGAGGCGCCGTACGACTGGGCGATGTACGCGCAGTTCGCGCCCGGACTGCCGCGGATGCCCTCGTGGTGGCCGTTGAACCTGACGTGGGGCGGGTTGCCCGTGTCGGTGCCGTTGGGCTACATCGAGTACTTCGTGCTGCCAGCGCTTCTTGGCGTCGCGCTCGAACGGCGGCTGCGTGCGAGGTTCGGGTGGCGACGGCCGATCGGCCTGCTCACCGTCGGGCTCGTCGTCGGCTACGCCTGGGCGCTGCTCTTCAACGGGGTCTTCGGCGTCCGCGCCGGCGTCTTCTACTACGGCCGCGTCATCCCCGGCCTCGCGATGTTCGAGGGAACGAAGCACCAGTACCCGCTGTACGACGCCCTCGCGATGGGCGTGCAGATGATGGTCTTCACCTATCTGCTCGGGCGGACCGACCCGGACGGCCGCACGGTCATCGACGCCTGGGCCGAGCGCAGGACGAAGACCCCGGCCCGCGCGGCCGCGTTGTCCGTCGCCTCCGTCATCGTGCTGGGCAACCTGCTGTACGGCGCCGTGTTCACGCCCCACCTCGTCACCAAGCTGCGCGGCGACGTGACCGTGGGACCGACGGCCGAGCTGTTCCCCGGCGTGCCGAACCAACCCCCGCAGGGCGGCGCGGGAGGAGGCCCCGGCCGCTGACCGCCGCGCCTGGCGTCAGAACCGGCCCGGGGTGGCGAAGGCCCGGATCGCGTCGGCCCGTCCGGTCACCGTGGACCGCCTGGTCGCGGTGTCCAGCGACGGCTGCCCGCCCGCGATCCACAGCGGGCCGTTGGCGATGTTGTCCAGGGCCTCCTGCGCGGCCTCGTCGGGCGACTGGGCGGCGTCGAGCGGATATCCCAGCCGGGCCATCGCCGGAGTCGCGGTGAAGCCGACGCTGAGGTGCAGCACGTCCACCCCGTGCTTCTCGCACTCGATCCACAGCGCCTCGCTGAAGACCCGGCTGAATGCCTTGGAACCGCAGTAGGCGGCGAGAGTCGGCGCGCCCATGAAGCTGGCATGCGAGCCGGAAAGGATGATGCCGCCACGCCCCCGCGCGCACATAAGGGCGCCGTAGTGATGCGCGAACTCGGCCTGACCCAGAACATTGACCGCGATGACCGAGCGGTAGACCGCCGGGTCCAGGTCGACGAAGTCGCCGCGCACGCTGTTGGCGCCGGCGTTGTAGATGAGCAGGCCGATGTCGAGGTCGTCGGTCGCGGTCCTGGTCCGCTCCAGCGCGTCCGCTTCGCTCAGGTCGACCGACAGGACGCGTACCCGCGTGCCGGCCGCGGTCAGGTCGTCGGCCAACGCCTGTAAGGGAGCGGTCTTGCGGGCCGTGAGCACCAGGTTGAATCCCCGGGCGGCCAGTTTCCGGGCGTAGCTCGCCCCGATGCCCTCCGAGCCGCCGACGACCAGCGCCCACGGCCCGTACTTCTTCAGCTCCACGGCGCCCCTCCATTTGACCAGTGTTCAAATGGAACGTAACACGGCCTGGGCCCGGTAGCGGCGCAGGACGGTCAGCCGCGGGCCCACTGGACGGGACCGCTCGCGGTGACCGAGCCGACCGATCTGACGTCGGAGCCGTCCAGCTTCATGGACTCGACCCGCCCGGTGGTCGAGAAGAAGGTGCGCGCGGACGTGTCCCGGACGAACACCACCCGGCCGTCGGGGGACCAGGTCGGATGCCAGGAACCCGCCGCGGCCAGCTGGTGGAGCCCGGTGCCGTCCGGCGCGATCGCGTAGATCCCGCCGTCGTCCGAGCCGAACACGATCGTCTTCCCGTCCGGCGACCAGGACGGCTCGACCGGGATCGCGCCGTCGTGCGGAGCGCCGGTGAGGGCGCGTACCGAACCGTCGGCCATCGAGACGATCTTCAGGGTCTGCGAGTCCGGGTCGCGGAAGACGATCTCGCGCCCGTCGGGCGACCAGGCGGTCTCCAGCCCGTGCACGCTGGCGACCCGCCGCGCTCCGGTGCCGTCCGCCTGCATCAGGTACAGCCCACCGGTGTTGCGGAAGTAGGCGATCTGCGTGCCGTCCGGGGACCAGGCCGGGTACTCGGCCGAGCTGTCGCCGCTGGTCGCGAGCTGGCGCGCGTCGGTGCCGTCGGGCCGGACGGTGACGATCTGACCGCCGACCCCCGCGTAGGCGACGCGCCCGTCGGCGGCCACGGACGGCGCGTCGCCGGTGCCGAGCTGCCGTTCGGTCCCGTCGGGGGAGACGACGACGATCGGGCTGTCGTTGATCGAGCTGTCGGCCGCGAAGCGCTTGAACACCAGCCAGGACCAGGACGGCGCCGGCGGGGTGGCCGCCGCCGCGGTCGTCCCGGCCAGAGGGCTCGATCCGGCGCCCGCGTGGCCGCCGGACTCCGGCTTGCCGGTCGGGCCGGCCGGCGCCGCCGTGGAGTTCTTCTGGCTCGCCAGGCCCGCCGGCCCGCCGTCGCCGTGCGAGCTGAGCAGATAGAGCGTGACGAAAAGGCCGACGAGCAGGAGGACCACCGCGACGGCCACACCGGCGAGCAACGCCCGGTGCCGCGGGCGTGGCTGGTCCACGATCGGCCAGGGTGGGGCCGGGGCCGGTAGGTGAGTGGAACCGGGTTGGTCGGTGCCACCGTGGACCGGCTCGGGGTGAGGCGTGGTCCACGGGGTCGGCGTGGTCGGACCGGCTGCTGGACTGGGTGGAGCCGCTGGAGCGGCGGGAGTCGCGGCGCCGGTCGCGCGGGTGGCGGCCATGACCGGCTGGGAGGCACTGAGTGGCTGGGAGGCACTGAGTGGCTGGGAGGCGGAGACGTCGACGTCCGAGCCGGCCGCGAGCGTCAGCAGCAACTCGTGGGCGCTCGGCCGGGCGGCCGGGTCCTTGCTCATCGCGTGGCGCACCAACGCCAGCAGACCGCCCTCCAGGCAGCTGAAGTCCGGCTCGTCGTGGACCACCCGGTGCAGCAGCACCGGGGTGGCGGCCTCGCCGAACGGGGAACGGCCGCTCGCGGCGTAGAGCACCACCCCGCCCCACGCGTACACGTCCGCGGCCGGGGTCAGGTCGAGGCCCAGCGCCTGTTCCGGCGCCATGTACGCGGGCGTCCCGACGATCCCGCCGCGGGTGTGCAGGGTCGTGGACTCCAGCGCGTGGGCGATCCCGAAGTCGATGACCCGGGCCCCGGACGGGGACAGCAGGATGTTGGCTGGCTTGAGGTCGCGGTGGACCACGTGCGCCGCGTGGATGGCCGTCAGCGCGTTCGCCACCGCCACCGCCAGGCGTTCGAGCTCGGCCGGCGGCAGGGGCCCGTCCTGTCGCACCCGCGTGCCCAGCGTCGGCCCCTCGACGTACTCGGTGACCAGGTAGGGCTCCGGGCCCTCGACGTCGACGTCGAGCACCTCGGCGGTGCAGAACCTGGCGACCCGTCGGGCGGCCCGGACCTCCCGCAGGAAGCGGCGACGGAAGTCAGGGTCCTCGGCGAACTCCCGGCGAATGACCTTGATCGCCACGGGGCTGCCCTCGGCGGTGTGGCCGAGGTAGACGCTGCCCATCCCGCCGACCCCGAGGCGACCGGACAGCGGGTAGGGGCCGACCTGCCTCGGGTCGCCGTCCTGGAGCGGCTCCACCCCCGCGACGTCCGCCATGACGAGCCCTCCGTCTCACGGAGCCGCGATAATCCCTTCTCGTCCCAGTATGACGCGCTTGGTCATTCCTCACCCTCAGCGTCATCTCCAGGACAGCGAGGCGCGCCTACGCCGGGACCGCGGACTCGACCTCGACCGGGTCCACGGTGGGGGCCGCCCTGGTGGGGCCGGGCAGGAGCAGGCAGATCGGGACCGCCGCGGCGGTGAAGGCGACGGACCACCAGAAGGCCTCGCCGAACGCCCCCGTCAGCGCGGCCCGGGTGTGGGCGCCGCCGGCGGCGTGCTGGAGGACCACCGCGAGGACCGCGACGCCCATCGAGCCGCCGAGCTGCTGCGCGACGCGGATGACGATGCTCGCGTGCGGGATCTCGCTGTGCCCCAGGCCGATGTAGGCCGCGCCGGTGAGCGGGATGGTGGCCACGCCGACGCCGGCCCCGCGCACGAGCAGCGCCGCCATCAGCAGTACCTTGCTGGTGTCGGCGGTGACGAACGCGAAGGGCACGGTCGCGAGGGCGACGGCGGCGAAGCCGACCAGGCCGACCCAGCGAGGCCCGTACCGGTCGGTGTACCTGCCCGACAGACGCCGGGACAGCAGGGTGCCCACGCCCTGCGGGATCATCAGGAGGCCGGCGCCCAGCGCGTCCTCGCCGCGGACCTGCTGCCAGTACAGCGGCAGCAGGAACAGCGCGCCGTAGAGCGTGATGCCGAGCAGGAAGCCGACGACGGACGACGACGCCAGCGAGCGGTGCCGGAACAGCCGCAGGTTGACCAGGGCGTCTCCCGCCCGGGGCAGCGCCCAGGCGACGAACGCCCCGACGAGGCCCAGGCCGGCGAACAGCGGCGCCAGCACCTCGGCGCTGGCGAACCCGGCGCTGCCCTCGACCCGCGACAGGCCGTAGATGACGGCGGCGACGCCGGGGGAGAGCAGGAGCAGGCCGACGACGTCGAGCCTGGTGCGGCTGCCGGGGGCCGGGCGGTCGTCGGGCAGGTTGCGCAGCGCGAGCCAGCCGCCGACGAGGCAGAACGGGACGTTGACCAGGAACAGCCAGCGCCAGTCACCCAGGTACAGGATGATCCCGCCCAGGACCGGGCCGAGGATCGGCCCGAGCGAGGCGGGCAGCGAGACGGTCGCCATCACCTTGCCGAGGTTGTGGCCGCGGGCGGCCTGCATGATCATGGTGATCATGAGGGGCATCATGATGCCGCCGCCGATGCCCTGGACGACGCGGAAGGCGATGAGGCTGGGCGCGTTCCACGCGGTCGCGCACAGCACCGACCCCGCGAAGAAGACGCCGAGCGCCAGAATCCACAGCCGCTTGCCGCCGAGCGCGGACTGGGCCCAGCCGGCGACGGGGATCGTCACGAACATCGCCAGCAGGTAGCCGGTGCTGACCCACTGGATGGTGGACAGCGAGGCGTGCAGCGCCGTGGTGAGGTCATTGATCGCGACGCTGACGATGGTGGTGTCGAAGACGACGGCCAGCGTCCCGACGATGATGGTGAACGCCGTCCGCCAGACCGCCGGGTCGATCTGGTCCGGGTCTGCCGCGGCGGGCGGGGCTTCGGTCCGACCGGGAGCGCTCATGGGCGGCCACCTAAGATGCGGGCATGTATCTTGACGGCCTCGACGCTACGGGACGGATCTAAGACACACAAGTGTTTCTTAGGTGGAGCGAGGGAGACCATGCCGGAACGGCGCCGTGGCGCGGTACTGGACGAGGCGCTGCTGGACGCGGCCTGGGCGGAGCTGATGGAGAACGGCTACGCCAGCTTCACCATGGACGCCGTCGTCCAGCGCGCCGGTACCAGCCGCCCCGTGCTCTACCGCCGCTGGCCCGACCGGCACGAGCTCGTCCGGGCGGCGGTGACCCACGCGCTGGACCGTGACCGCGTCGACATACCCGACACCGGCACCCTGCGGGGCGACGTCCTGACCCTCATGCGGGAGATCAACGCCACCCGGGTCCAGCTGGCGACGATCCTGAGCGTCCACCTCGCCGGCTACTACCAGGAGACGGGTACCAGCCCGGCCGACCTGCGCCAGTTCGCCCACGACGGCCGCAGGAGCAGCGTGGACGTGCTGTTCGACCGGGCCGCGGCCCGTGGCGAGATCGGCCCGGAGGGGTTGAGCGACCGCCTGCGGGCGCTGCCCTTCGACCTGCTGCGCCACGAGTTCCTCATGACGCTCGCGCCCGTGCCCGACCAGGTGCTGGTCGAGATCGTCGACACGATCTTCCTGCCCCTGGTGCTGGACCAGGACGGGAGCTGACGACCCGCCGCCCGCGAGCCGCACCCTTGGCTGGGACCGGGGCGTGGCTCGCGGGCGGGGGCGCCGGTGTCGGGGTCAGTCCGGGTCGGCGAGGGTGCGGGCCAGGGAGTCCCAGTCGGCCACGGCGGTGCCGATCCTGGTCAGCAGCTCCGTCGTGATCGCCGGTTTGACCTTGAGGGTGATGCCCCAGAGGAAGAAGCCGGCGACGACGCCACGGCGGATGCCGGCCTGGGCGTCCTCGAACGCGGGCGCGTCGACGCCGCCCGCGCGCAGCCGCTCCAGGTAGTGGCGCAGCAGATCGTCCTCGTGGCGGCGGCGGTCGGCGACCGACAGCGCGGAGGCGAGGTGGTAGCCGACGTCGACGTACCAGGGCCCGCGCTGCACGAGCTGCCAGTCGAGGAACGACGGCCGGCCGGCCGCGTCGAGGTAGAGGTTGCCGACGTGCGGGTCGCCGTGGATGACGCACCAGGGCTCGGCGACCTCGACCGCGGCCGCGAGCCGCCGGTAGGCCTCGACGAGCCGCGCGGCGTCGCGGACCTCGGCCGGCACGCCGGCGCCGATCGGGCCGGTGAAGTTGCCGTGGATCTCGGGGAAGCCGCGGTGCCCCAGGTGGCTGGTCATCCGAGGCGCGAGCCAGTCGACCTCGGCGAGGCCGGGGGCGCGCCACGTCGCGGCGTGCAGCCGGGCCAGTTCGGCGAGGCTCTCGGCCGCCTGGTCGGGCGTGTAGGGGGTGAGGGCGTCCAGGAAGACGGCGCCCTCGGCGACGACGTCGTCCGTGATGATCAGCCCGGTGTCGCGCTCGGGGTCGACGTCGGCGTAGACCGCGTGCAGCGTGCGCACGCCGGTGGCGGCGGCCAGGTCGCGGTAGAAGAAGGCCTCGTGCGTCCCGGTGCCGGCGAGCAGTGCCCCGGACTCGGTGAACATCCCCTTCAGGCACAGCGCCAACGAGGAGGAATCCAGGTCCGGGGTCTGGCCGTCGACGTGGAAACGGAGATTCGTCGCGACGCGGCTGACGATGGGGCCGGTCGTGACGGCCTGGATCTGGATCCCGGGGAACTGGGGGCCGAGCGCCTCGGCCAGCCATGCGGGGGACAGCATCTCCTGCAGGGTGCCCGGGATCCGGGGCGACGCCGTGATCATAGGGCGGCGCCCGAAAGGGTCTCCGCCGCTAACGAGTGGTCGGCGCGTAACCGAGGTGCCGCCGGGGAATCGGATCCGTACATCTGGTCCTCACCTTCCTGGGGTCTGTCCGACATCGCGGTCCTCCGTCGGCTGATGCTGATCGCCCGCCTGGCCGCCCCCGAGCCCGGTCAGGCAGAAGTCCCAGACGTGCTCGACGATCCCGTCGGGTCGCTCGCCGAGCGGGGCGTAGGCGTAGTGGTGGAACACGGTCATCAGCAGCATGGTCACGAGCGAGGCGTCCTGGCCGGCGCCGGTCGGGCGCAGCAGCCCGGCGGCCCGCGCGGCGGCAACCTCGCGGCCGATCAGGTCGATCATGGGCTGGATGGCGCGGTCCATGTCCTCGGGCAGGCGCTGGCGTAGCCGCCAGTGCTCGGCGGTGATGAACCGCGCGCCCAGGATCCTGGCCGGATCGGTCGCGCCGGCGGCGTCACCCTGGATGCTCGCCAGCGTGGTCTCGACATAGGACCGCAGCCGGGCGACCGGATCCGGCAGGTCGCGGGCCGCGGTGGCCATCCGCTCCGCGTTCTCGGCGATCTCCTCCTCGATGACGGCGGCGAGCAGCTGGTCCTTGCTCGGGAAGTGCCGGTAGAAGGTCTGGAGCGCGACCCCGGCCTCGCGGGCGAGCTCCTGGGTGGTGAAGTCCCGGCCGCTGCCCCGGATGAGGCGACGGGCCGCCTCGACGATGCCCGTGGCCTGCGCGATGGTGCGCCCACGGGAGCGCTGTACCGAGGGGGACCAGTCCGCGGCGCGGTCCGTCCAGGCCACAGGTCAGCCGCCGCGGGCGGCGACGAGGGCGCCTCTGCTGATCTTGGTGGCCTCGCTGCGGGGGATGCGGTCGAGCAGCTCGACGGTCTTGGGCACCTTGTAGGCGGCGAGCCTGCCCTTGGCGTAGCCGATGATCTCGGCGGTGCTCGGCGGGTTCGCCGGGTCGGTGGGCTCGACCAGGGCGTGGACCCGGCGGCCCCACTCCTCGTCGCGCAGGCCGATGACCACGACGTCCGCGATGCCGGGATGGTCGATCAGGGCGGCCTCGACCTCGGCGGGGAAGACGTTCGCGCCGCCCGTGATGATCATGTCGACCCGCCGGTCCGCGAGGAAGAGATACCCGTCCGCGTCGAGGTGACCCATGTCGCCCGCGGTGACGAACCCGTCCTCGGTCGTGGGCAGGCGGGGCGCGGTGCCCAGATAGTGGTAGCCGTCGAACCGGGGCATCCGCAGGTAGACGTCGCCGATCTCGCCGGTCGGCAGCTCCTGGCCCGCCGGGTCGAGGATGCGGACCTCGGTGCCGCGGAAGCCCCGCCCGACGCTGCCCTGGTGGCCCATCCACTCGTCGCCGAACAGGGCGGTGTAGCCGAGGCCCTCGGTCATCCCGTAGATCATGAAGATCTTCTCGGGGCCGATCAGGCTCGCCCACCGGTGGACCAGCGAGGGCGGCATCGGCGCCGCGCCCTGGATGATCCATTCGATGCTGCCGAAGTCGCGGTCGTCGACGCCGGGAAGGTCGGCGATGCGCTGCAGCATGGTCGGAGCGGCGGTGAAATGGGTGATCCGGTGCCGCTCGATCGCGTGCGCGGCGCGGGCGGCGTCGAACTTGGTCAGCAGCACCAGGATGTCACCCGCGAGCAGGTTGTAGAGCGTCGTGAACCCGTTCGCGTGGTACATCGGGGCCGGCACGAGGATGCGCTGCGGCCGTGACACCTCCCGCCACGCGGCGATCATCGGCGCGGAGGCCCTGGCGTCGTAGACGGCCGGGCGTTCGTTCACGATCACCTTCGGCAGCCCGGTCGAGCCGGACGAGCAGATGCCCTGCAGGTGCGGCGCGGTGACGTCGGGCAGGTCGGGGACCTCGTCGTTCTCGGTGGCGTCGATCCAGCCGAGGTCGTCCGCGCCCAGGTGAACCCGGGGCGCGATCACCTCCAGGACGCGGGCCAGCTCCCAGTCGGGGACGTCCCAGCGGACCGGGACCGGCACCGCGCCGAGTTTCCAGACCGCGAACGCGGCGAACACGAACTGCGGGGAGTTGCGCAGCCCGAGCCCGACGCGATCCCCGGGGCCGACGCCGCGCGTTGCCAGGGCGGCCGCGACCTGGCTGGACCGCTGGTGCAGCACCGCCCAGGTGAACGACGACTCGCCGCCGTCGAGGCCGACCGACCATAAGGCGACGGCGTGCGGCCGCGCGGCGGCCAGCTGGCTCACCCTGGCCCCGATGCTCGGGTTGACGTCCTGCGGCTGACCGCCCGAGGCGGCTGCCTGGCCGGTCGGGCTGGCTTGGGTCTGTGCGGCTGACTCCACGGCGGATTCCTTCCGAGGTTCGTGGTCACAGGCATCCCGGGTCCTCGACGCGGCGGCTGGATGCTCGCAACATTCGAGACTGACGTCAAGCTCTCGTCTTCAGAAGAATTAGGTCTTCACAGATACGAGAGTCACGTTCTACAGTGACCCCGGCCACCTCCGCGAACCGCTGGGGTCGGCGACCGAGAGGAGCCCGACCATGGACCAGCCCGCGGACTTAGGCGCCCTCGACGGCGTCCGCGTCGTCGAGTTGGCGCAGTGGGTGTTCGTGCCGGTCGCCGGGGCGTTGCTGGCCGACTGGGGCGCGGACGTCGTGCGCGTCGAGCGGCTGGAGGGTGACCCCTACCGGGGTCTGGCCACCCAGGGCATCGGGACCGACAGCGGCGGGGTGAACCTGTCGGTCGCGCTGGCCAACCGGGGCAAGCGCTCGATCGCCCTCGACCTGCGCGACGAGCAGGGCCGCGCCGTGCTCGACGAGCTGCTCGCGACCGCGGACGTCTTCCTGACCAACTTCCGGCCCGGGGCGCTCACCCGGCTCGGCCTCGACGCGGCGGCGCTGCGTGAGCGGTTCCCTCGGCTCGTGTACGCCCGTGGCCACGGGTACGGCGCCCGCGGCCCCGACGCCGATCTTCCCGGGTACGACTCGTCGGCCTTCTTCGCGCGCGGCGGCGTCGCCCATGTACTCAGCCCGCCGGAGCGGGACTACCCGATCAGCCAGCGCGGCGCGATGGGGGACCGGAACGGGGCCATGGCGCTGGCGTTCGGCGTCGTCACCGCGCTGCTGCGCCGCGAACGCACCGGCTCCGGGTCGGTCGTGGACGTCTCGCTGCTGGCGACGGCCATGTGGACGCTGTCGTCCGATCTGCTCTCCGCGCTGGGCGGTGGTCAGCCACGGCCGGTCGAGGGCCGCGGCGGCGGGCCGAACCCGCTGGTCGGGACCTACCGGACGAAGGACGGCCGGCACATCCAGCTCGTCTTCCTGGAGGCCGACCGGTACTGGAAGGCCTTCTGCCAGCTCGTCGGCCGCGACGACCTCGCGGCCGACCCGCGGTTCGCCGACCTGAAGACCCGCAACGCCCACCGGGACGCCTGCGTCGCCGAGTTGGACACGGAGTTCGCTGCCCGCACCTTCGACGAGTGGAAGGCGCTGCTGGCCGGGATCGACGCCCCGTGGGCGCCCGTGCAGGCCGTCGAGGAGCTGCTCACGGACCCCCAGGTGATCGCCAACGACTATCTGGGCGAGGTAGCCGTCGAGGACGGGTCGAGCTACCGGCTGCCGACCGTGCCGGTGCAGTTCGACGAACGGCCGCCGCCACTGCGCCGGGCTCCGGAGCACGGCGAGCACACCGAGGAGCTGCTGCTGGAGCTGGGCCGCACCTGGGAGGGCATCGCCGAGCTCAAGGACGCCGGGGTGATCCCGTGACCGCGCCGACGAGCGTCGAGGCCACGCCGGCGCGCCGGCCGGTGCCGGCACCGGACTCCCAGTCCGAGCCGTTCTGGGCCGCGGCGGCCAGGCATCAGCTGACGCTCGCCCGCTGTGCCCGGTGCGGCCGGTTCACCCATCCGCCGGAGGCGGTCTGCCCGCTGTGCGGCAGCACCGACCCGGGATTCCGGTTCGAGCCGGTGAGCGGGCGGGGTCAGGTCCGGTCGTGGACGGTGGTCCGCCAGTCGTTCCTCCCGGGCTTCGAGGTTCCGTTCCTGCTGGTCGACGTCGAGCTCGCCGACCAGGCGGACCTACGGCTGATCGGGCGGCTTCTCGACGGCGCCGACGTTCCGCTGCGGATCGGCGACGAGGTCACGGTCGTCTTCGAGGACGTGGCCGACGGGGTCGCCATCCCCGCCTTCCAGCTGGCCGGTGCGCGATGAGCGGCCGTTCGCCGGCGAGCAACCAGGTCGCGATCGTCGGCTACGCCCACAGCCGGGTCCAGCGGCATGCGGCCCAGCCGCTGGGCGCCCTCGCGGTCGACACCGCCCGCCAGGCCATCGCCGACGCGGGCCTGAGCGTCGGTGACGTCGACGGCTTCGTCACCGCCTCGCTGTTCCCCACCTCGGGCGCGCACGCCGTCACGGACGGGACGTCGATCGTGTCGGCGCAGTGGATGGCCGCGCACCTCGGCGCCGACGCCGGCTACACGGCCGGTTTCGACGGCGTCGGCGCCCTCACCGGCGCCGTGGGCCTCGCGGTCAACGCGGTGGCCAGCGGCGCCGCCGACTACGTCCTGCTGCACCGGGCGCTGCACAACCCGGTCGGCAGCTACCACGCCAACCCGATGACCGAGGCCTCGGGCGGGCAGCAGTGGACCGCCCCCCAGGGCTTCTTCGGGCCGCTGCAGATGATCGCCCTGCCGTACAACGAGTACCTCCAGCGCTACGGGGCGAGCCGGGAGTCGATGGCGGCCGTGCTGGTCGAGGCGCGCAAGAACGGCGCCCGGCTGCCCTGGTCCTACTGGAGCGGGCGGCCGCTGAGTGCCGAGGAGTACCTGGCGGCGCCGCTGCTCGCCGACCCGATCTGCCGGCTCGACTGTGACATCCCCGTCGACGGCGTGGCGACGTTCGTCCTCACCTCGGCAGAGCGCGCCGCGGACCTGCCCAACGCGCCCGTGTACGTGTCCGGGGCCGCCGCTGGCCTGCCGCCGAGGCGGCGGCTGCCGCTGCACTGGCCGCTCGACGACATCATGGACGCCGGCACGGGCCTCGCCAGCCGGCTGTGGGAACGGTCCGGGGTCAAGCCCGCTGAGGTCGACCTGCCGCAGGTCTACGACGGCTTCTCACCCTTCGTCTACTTCTGGCTCGAGGTGCTGGGCCTGTGCCCGGTCGGCGAGGCGCACCGTCTTGCCGCCTCAGGTGGACTCGACGCCGACTCGCCGGACGGCCTGCCCGCCCTGTCCGGGGGCGGCGCGCTCGGCAACGGCCGGATGCACGGCGTCCCGCAGATGCTCGAGTGCTACCTGCAGCTGTCCGGCCGCGCCGGTGACCGCCAGCGCGCCAAGGCGACCGTCGGCGTCGCCTGCCACTCGTCGCCGCACTACGGCGGCGCCGTCGTCTACAGCGCCAACCCCTTCTAGCCCGGCCCCACGTGCCGCGAGCCGTTGGCTCAAGCGGCCGGGACGGGAACCGACGAACAGCGAGGAGGCCGGGCGTGCCGGCGATCATCACGGAGCGACGGTCCTACGTCGCGGGTACCTGGGTAGACGGCGACGGCGCGTTCGGGGTCGAGAACCCGGCCGACGAGACGACGGTCGCCGAGGTCGGAACGACGCCGCTCGCCGAGGTCGAGCGGGCCATCGTCGAGGCCCGGCGCAGCTTCGACGCGGGCGTCTGGGCGGACCTGCCGGCGGCCGACCGGGCGAAGATCCTGGGCGTCTTCCTCGACCATCTCGCCGCGAACGGGCCGGCCCTGGTCGCCACGATGGTCGCCGAGGCCGGCCAGCCGGTCGCGTTCGCCGAGCGGGCCCAGCTGGCGTCCGGGCTCGGGCTCGGCCGCGACACGATCGCGCTGTACCTCTCGATGCGGCACGAGGAAGCCAGCCCCGTGCCGGTGGACGAGCTGGTGCGCGGCCGGCTGGCGCTCAGCGTCCGGCGCCACGAGCCGGTCGGCGTCGTCTCGGCGATCACCCCGTACAACGGGGCGATCATCATGGCGTTCCAGAAGGTGATCCCGGCGCTGATGGCCGGGAACTCGGTGATCCTGCGGCCGAGCCCGCTGACGCCGATCTCCTCGCTCGCGTTCGGCGCCGCGGCCGAGGCCGCCGGCCTGCCGCCGGGCGTCCTGTCGGTCGTGGTCGAAGAGGGCGCGGCGGGCGCGGAGCTGCTGACGACGCATCCGGCGGTCGACATGGTGTCGTTCACCGGTTCCACGGCGGTCGGGCGCCGGATTCTCGCCCAGGCCGCGCCGACCGTGAAGCGGGTCGCCCTGGAACTGGGCGGCAAGTCGGCGCAGATCTACCTGCCCGACGCCGTCGAGAAGGTGGCCGCCGGCGCGATGCAGGTCGTCGCGATGACCGCCGGGCAGGCCTGCGTCGCCGCGACCCGGATGGTCGTGCCGGCCGACCGCAAGGACGAGGTCGTCGCCGCCGTCAGCCGTGCCTACGGCGCGCTCAAGGTCGGCCCGCCCGCCGACCCGTCCGCCCTGATGGGGCCGGTCATCAACGCCGCCGCGCGCGACCGCTGCGAGCGTCTCATCGCCGCCGCCGAGAAGAACGGCGGCACGGTCGCCGTCGGCGGTGGCCGGCCGGCCGGGCTGGACCGCGGCTACTACGTCGAGCCGACGGTCCTGGACGTGCCGGACAACGGGAATCCCGCCGCGCAGGAGGAGATCTTCGGCCCGGTGCTGGCGGTGCTCGGCTACCGCGACCTCGACGACGCGGTCCGGATCGCCAACGACAGCGAGTACGGCCTGTCCGGCCAGGTCTACGGCGCCGACGTTGCAGCGGCGACGGCGGTGGCGCGCCGGCTGCGCACCGGGGCGGTGAACGTCAACACGGCGGTGTTCAGCGCCTACGCGCCCAGCGGTGGTTACAAGCAGAGCGGTCTCGGCCGCGAGCGCGGGCCCGACGGCGTGCGGGCCTTCCAGGAGGTCAAGCACATCGCGATCGGCGAGCTGCGCTAGAGCTTCCGCCTCAACCCGGCAGCGACGAAGAAGGAGGAGGAGAAATGACCTCGGAGCTGAACCTCGACTGGCTCATCTCGGTGGACGACCACGTGCTGGAGCCGCCGAACGTCTGGGTCGACCGGGTTCCCGCCAAGGACCGCGACCGCGCCCCCCACATGGAACTCGACGACAAGGGCATGGACTTCTGGGTCTATGACGGCAAGAAGTTCCCCTCCTCCGGGTTGTCCGCGGTGGCGGGCAAGTCGAAGGAGGAGTTCTCCCCGGAGCCGCTCGCGTACAGCGAGATGCGCCCGGGCTGCTACGACGCCGCCGAGCGGGTCAAGGACATGGACCGGGCCGGTGTGCTGGCGTCGCTGTGCTTCCCGACGCTGCCCCGGTTCTGCGGCCAGCTGTTCTACGAGGCGTCCGACCGTGACTTCGGCCTGGTCTGCCTGAAGATCTACAACGACTGGATGCTGGACGAGTGGTGCGCCGCCGCGCCCGGCCGGTACATCCCGCTGGTGCTGATCCCGCTGTGGGACCCGCAGCTGGCGGTGAAGGAGCTGGAGCGCTGCGCGGCGAAGGGCGCGACGAGTTTCGCGTTCTCCGAGAACCCGGAGCCGCTCGGCCTGCCGACGATTCATGACCCGTCGGGTTACTGGGAGCCGGTGATGGCGGCGGCGAACGACCTGGAAATGGTCGTCTCGATGCACGTCGGGTCCTCCTCGCAGGTTCCGAAGATCGCGTCGAACACGCCGTTCATGGCGAACCTGACCTGGGGGGCGATGCGCACCTCGGGAACGATGCTGTCGTGGCTGTTCTCCGGCCTGTTCCAGCGGTACCCGAACCTGAAGATCGCCCTGTCGGAGGGCGAGGTCGGCTGGATGCCCTACTACCTGGAGCGCGCCGAGCAGGTCCTGGACAAGCAGCGCTACTGGGTCCAGCGCGGCGCGACCTTCATGGACCACGGCGGGTCCACGGGCGTCGACCTCGACACCCTCGACATCCGCGCCACGTTCCGCGAGCACATCTTCGGCTGCTTCATCGAGGACCACCACGGCATCGCCAGCCTCGCCGAGATCGGCGAGGACAACATCATGTGCGAGACCGACTACCCGCATTCCGACTCGACCTGGCCCAACTGCATCCAGACCGTCAGGAACATCATCAGCCACCTGCCCGAACAGACCCAGTACAAGCTGCTGCGCGGCAACGCCGAACGCCTCTACCGCTTCACCCCGGCCGCCCCGCCCGTGCTCGCCGGAGCCTGACATGGGCGATTCCCCGGCGGCCACCCCACCGGTCACCGTCGACCGGGACCTGTGCATCGGCAGCGGGCTCTGTCTCGTCTACGCGCCGGACTTCTTCACCCACGACGACGACGCCAAGGCCGTTCTCGTCGCCGAGCCCACCGCCGCGGACCTGGCGTCCGTGCGTACGGCGGTCGAGGCCTGCCCAACAAGTGCGCTGGTCTTACACACCGGCAGCAGATCGGGAGCGTGAGCCGTATGGCAACGGAAGGAAAGCTGCTCGCCGGCAAGAACGCGATCGTCACCGGAGCCGGGTCCGGGGTCGGCCGTACCTCCGCCCTGGTCTTCGCGGCGGAGGGTGCCCGCGTCGTGTGCGCGGACATCCGGGCCGACGAGGCCAAGGAGGCCGCGCACCTCATCGAGGAGGCCGGCGGCACGGCGATCGCGGTCACCTGCGACGTCTCCAAGGAGCAGGACGTCGTGGCGATGATCGCGGCGACCGTCGAGGCGTTCGGCCGGCTTGACGTCCTGTTCAACAACGTCGGCATCCCGACGCCGCGCCTGGGCGCGAAGCTGGAGGACCACACGGCCGAGGACTTCCAGCGCCTCGTCGGCGTGAACTTCGGGGGAGTGTTCCACGGCTGCAAACACGCCGTCCTGCAGTTCAAGGCGCAGGGCGGCGGCGGGGCCATCGTCAACACCGGCTCGGTCGCCGGCCTTGTCGCCTGGGGTGGCTCCGTATACGGAGCGACCAAGGGCGCGGTCCACCAGCTGACCCGCGCCGTCGCCATCGAGGGCGCGCCGTTCGGGATCCGGGCCAACGCGATCTGTCCCGCCGGCATGCCCTTCACCGGCTTCATGGCCGCCGGCGGGCTGGCCACGACCGACCCGGACCAGCTCGAGAAGATCGCGGCCCAGACGGGTGCCAACCATCCGCTCGGCCGGCCCATCACCGCCGAGGACTGCGCCCACGCCGCCGCGTTCCTCGCCTCGGACCGGGCCGCGAACATCACCGGAGTTCTCCTGCCCGTCGACGGTGGCTACGTGGCGCGCTAGCCCGCCGAGACGCCGACTGAACCTTTTCCCTTGCCGTTGAGGTTCACAGAGGAACGAGTCAACGCACATGACCGAAATCGCCATCCTCGACCGCGCCCGGCTGCGCAGCCTGTTCGACCTGCGCGGCTCCTACCTCGCGCGCACGGGAGGCAGCTTCGAGACCGACCCGTATCCCGCGTGGCACCGGCTGCGCGAGACCGGGCCGGTCCACGAGGGCACCGTCCACGAGCTCACCGGCGTGAGCGAGGACCTGCTCTTCGCCGGCCTGCCCTTTCCCGACCGGCGGCACTTCTCCGTGTTCAGCTGGGCGGCCTGCGACGCGGCCTACCGCAATCCCGAGGTGTTCGCGTCCTCACCGGACCCGGTGGACCTGAACAGCGGCGCGTCGGGCGCCCTGAACAGCATGCTGTCGATGGGCGGTGCCGAGCACCGCCGGTACCGGGCCCTGGTCCAGCCGTCGTTCGTGCCGAACCGGGCGGAATGGTGGATCCACAACTGGATCGAACGGACCGTCCATCTGCTGATCGACGGTTTCCTGGCCGACGGCCGCGCCGAGCTCAACGTCGACTTCTGCGCGGCGATCCCGGTCCTCACGATCACCAGCAGCTTCGGGGTTCCCGTCGAGCAGGCGCTGGACATCCGGGCCTCGATCGGCCAGCCCGCGAAGATCATCGAGATTCTCCGGCCCATCGTCGCCGCCCGCCGCGAGGAACCGCGCGACGACCTCATCAGCGTGCTGGTCCAGGCGGAGATCACCGATGAGGACGGGACGCGTCACCGGCTGTCCGACGCCGAGGTCTTCTCGTTCTCGCTGCTGCTCCTGATCGCGGGCTCGGGCACGACCTGGAAGCAGATGGGCATCACGCTCACCGCCCTGCTGCAACGGCCCGACGTGCTGGCCGCGGTCCGCGAGGACCGGGCGCTGCTGCGACCGGCGATCGAGGAGTCGCTGCGCTGGATGCCGACCGACCCGATGTTCGCCCGCTACGCCACGCGCGACATCGACTTCCACGGCACCCACATTCCCGAGGGGTCGGTCCTGCACATCTGCCTGGCGGCGGCCAACCGCGACCCGGCTCGCTGGGACGACGCCGACGCTTATGACATCCGCCGGCAGCTCAAACCGTCGTTCGCCTTCGGCGGCGGCCCGCACATCTGCCTCGGCATGCACGTCGCCCGCGCCGAGATACGGATCGGCATCGGCGCCCTGCTCGACCGGTTGCCGAACCTGCGCCTGGACCCCGACGCCGAGCAGCCCCGTTTCATCGGCATGTACGAGCGGGGCGCGACCGCCATTCCCGTCCTTTTCGGCTGACCGCCTCAGAAAGGAGAAGTCATGGCCGAGGGCAACTACGTCAAGGCGGACCTGACCCTGCTGGGGAAGGACCACATCCACGCCTATCAGGACACCGACGGCGAGGTCGGCTACCTGTGGAACGGCGTCCCGACCCTCCTGCTGACGACGGTCGGCCGGCGCACCGGTGCGCGGCGCACCACGGCGCTCATCTTCGCCCGCGACGGGGACGACTACCTCGTCGTCGCCTCGACCGGCGGCTCCCCGCGCGACCCCGACTGGTACCTCAACCTCTCGGCGAATCCCGCCGTCGAGATCCAGGTCAGGGCGCAGCATCTCCAGGTCGTCGCCCGGACCGCCTCCGACGACGAGAAACCACGTCTCTGGAAGATCGTCACCGACGTCTGGCCGAACTACGACCTCTACCAGAGCCGCACCACCCGGAGGATTCCGGTAGTCGTGCTCAGCCCGGCCTGACCTGAGGTCCGGGGCTCGCCTCACCACGCGTCAACAGTTCCAAGATGAGGAGAAAGAATGCACGACAGGCGCAGATCGATCGGCCGGGCCGCGGTGCTCACCGCCGCCGCGCTCGCCCTGACCGCGGCCTGCGGCGGCTCGTCAAAGCCGAGCGTGAACGCGAGCACGGGCCAGACGGCCAGGCAAACCGTCAAGGTAGGGATCTTAACCGACATGACCGGCGCGGCGTCGTCGGTGAACAAGTCCAGCCTCGACGGCATGAAGGCGGGCATCCGCTACGCCGGCCGCGAGGGCTACGACGTCAAGTACGTCCTCGGTGACACGGCCACCAGCCCGACCACCGCGCTCGCCGTGGCGCAGAAGTTCGTGACGCAGGACCACGTCGACGCGGTCCTCGCCAACTCCAGCCTCACGTTCCTGGCGTCGAGCTACCTCACCGCCCACAACGTCCCCGTCATCGGGATCGCCGAGGACGGCCCGGAGTGGATCACCGCGAAGAACATGTTCTCCATCGTCGGCGCGATGCACACGGACAAGGTCGCGGCGACCCAGGGTGAGTTCTTCAAGAAGGAGGGCGTCACCAGCCTGGGGGTCGTCGGTTACGCCGGCTTCCCGGCCTCGACGAACGGCGCCAAGGCGCTGGCGATCTCGGCAGAGGCGGCCGGGGTGAAGGTCGGCTACCTGAACGCGACACTGCCTCTGGGCACGACCGACGTCGGCCCGGTGGTGCTGGCGATGAAGAACGCCGGCGTCGACGGCTTCGTCGGCACGGTCACCTCCGACACGGCGTTTGCCATCATCACCGGGCTGCGCCAGCAGGGCGTGAACCTCAAGGCGGCGCTCCTGGCGACCGGTTACGGCGGCGACCTCCTCGCCGCCGGCCCGGGCGCGGCGGCGGCGGCGCAGAACGTCTACTTCATCGCGCCCGCGGAGCCGGTCGAAATGCAGACGGCCGCGACCAAGCAGTTTGTCGCGGACCTCGCGGCCACCGGCATGACCGGCGCCCCGACCTTCGGGATGTACAACGGCTACCTGACCGTCGGCATGCTGGTCGAAGGTCTGCGCGGCGCCGGCGCCAAGCCGACCTCGGCATCGCTGATCGCGTCGCTCGCCAAGATTCACGACTTCACCGGAATGGGTCTGTACGGCACGCACAAGCTTGACCCGAACGACCGCGAGAACATCGTGAACGGCGTCGACAACTGCATCTGGGTCACCCAGTTCCGGGGCAGCGCGTTCCACCCGGTCGACGGCGCCACCCCGATCTGCGGCGCCACCCTCGCCGGAAAGTCCGTCACCTCCTGACCCAGGGTTTCCAAGCCTCGGAGGGCGGCCACCGGTCCGGCGGCCGCCCTCCGCCCTGTCTCTCGGCCGCTCGCGCCGCCGCGCCGACTGTCGGCGCTGGCGGTGGGTGTCCGTCCGCCTCGCCGCCCAACTGGCTACGCACCACGGAACACGCGCCGCCGTGGCCGCTTGCGCGCGAGATCGAGTTCGTGGGCGGTCGCGAGGGTGTCGGCGTGGTCGGGCCCGAGGACGCGCCGGCGGCGCTGTGCCGTGTCCTCGTACAGCGACCGGGCCGCCCGATGGTCCGCGAGCCAGGTCAGCGTGGCGGCCAGTTCATGGGCGGTGGTGAGGGTGTCGACGTCGTCGGCGCCGAGGACGCGCCGTCGGCGCTCCAAGGTGTCCTCGAACACCGGCCGGGCCGCCCGATAGTCCGCCAGCCAGGTCAGCGTGGCGGCGAGCCCGTGGGCGGTCGCGAGGGTGGCCGCCTGGTCGGCGCCGAAGACGCGGCGCCTGCGCTCCAGGGTGTCCTCGAACAGCAACCGGGCCGCCTGATACTCCGCCAGCGTGTACAGCGTCACGGCGAGTTCGTGGGCGGTGGTGAGGGTGTTGACGTCGTCGGGGCCGAGGACGCGCCGCCTGCGCTCCAGGGTGTCCTCGAACAGGGGCCGGGCCGTCCGGTGGTCCGCGAGCCAGGTCAGCGTGGCGGCGAGCCCGTGGGCGGTCGCGAGGGTGGCCGCCTGGTCGGGACCGAGGACGCGCTGGCGGCGTTCCAGGGTGTCCTCGAACAGCGGCCGGGCCTCGAGATACTCGGCCAGCCAGGTCAGCGTGGCCGCGAGTCTGTCGGCCGTCGTGAGGGTCCCGGTGTCGTCGGGGCCGAGGATGCGCCGACGGCGCTGCAAGGTGTCCTCGAACAGCGGGCGGGCCGCCTGATAGTCGGCCAGCGTGTACAGCGCGACGGCGAGTTCATCCGCGGTGGCGAGAGTGTCGGCATGGTCGGGGCCGAGGGCGCGCCGTCGCTCGGTGAGCAGGTCGGCGAGGGCTTGTTGTTTGTTCGGCTCGGCGGCCGGGCGTGGTGACGGTTTGTCGGGGGGAAAGGTGGGTTCGGTGGCCGGCGGGTTTACGCGGTGGATGGGGAAGCTGGGCGGTGTGGTGGGTTTGGCGGTGCCGGTGACGGCGTGGCGCACGCGGTCGAGCAGATGGCGGCTGGCCGTGTCAGGGTCGCGGTCGAACAGGTCGATGGAGACGATGGGTCCCAGTAGTCCTGGCCTGGGACAGTCCTCGACGCGGACGGGCACGAGCCTGCGTTCGAAGCCGCGCGGGTCGGCGTCGTGGGCGGCCTGCCATTCGCTTTCGCCGTAGACCGAGGACAGGTAGGCGGTGGACAGCACGGCGACGGTGCGTCGCGCGCGCTGCACGCCTTCCTGCATGCGAATCTTGAAGTTCGTTCCCGGGACGAAGTCCCAGGCCTGGATGAGGACCCGGTAGCCGGCCTCGTCCAGCTGCCAGGCGATCCACTCCGCCCACGCCTCGTCAGCCGTGGTGTAGGAGATGAAGAAGTCCCAGCCGTCGGGTTCGCCTTTCACGGCGTGTCGGTCGCCCCCGTCGATCACGCGATGAGTCTCCCACCGGGGCCGAATACCGGGCACGGCCTGTCGCGCTTCGCATCGTCGTACGGCGCGGCCCGGCGTTGACCGTCGATCGGCGACCCGGCACAGGGCCCGATCGTGGCAACGAGTGTCCGTCGACACCTCGAACAGGCGGGGAGTACCTGACGTCGAGCTAGCTCGCGTCGTCGACAGGGCGTGGCGTGGGGGCGTACGCACGCCCCTCGATCAAAATCGACGGGCTCAGAGGTTCGGTGTGCCGGTCGGGGCGGGCTCGTCGTGATCGGTTCTCAGCGGGGTACCGGTACGGCGTTGGGGTGGCGGTGACCAGGTTCGCGCGTGGTCGGCGTGGGCCGTCGCGAAGCGCTCGATGACGGCCAGGCACACGTCGAGCGGCTGGAAGCCACCGCCGGACAGGGTGTGCAGCCAGGTACCGAGGCCGAACACGGGCGTCTGGCGATAGAGCGCCCAGGCCTCGGCGAAATCCGGGGCGGGCGCGCCCTGGCCGGTGAGCTCCGCCAGGTAGTCGGCGAGCAGGTCGCGCTCGTGGTCGCGCCGGTCGGCGGTGCTGAGGCTGGAGACCAGGAAGTAGCCGACATCGTGGGACCAGTTGCCGGTTCGGATCAGCTGCCAGTCGTAGAAACCGGTGACGCCCGACGGCAGGGCGTAGGTGTTCGCCAGGTGCGGGTCGCCGTGCAGCAGCGTCCGCGGGTGTTTCGCGGCGATCGTGGCCCAGCCGCGGAAACCGCGCTCGACCACACCCGCGTCCACGCCCGGCGGGATCAGCAGGCCGTGCCCGCCGGTCCGCAGCAGGCGCAGCGCCCGGGCAAGGCTGGTCCACGACACCGGCGCCCAGACTCGCCCGACCTGCCACGGACGCACGAACGCCAGTTGGTCTGGCAGCGGCCCACCCCAGTACGCGGCATGCAGCCTGGCCAGGCCGAGCAGACCGGTACGCACCTGATCGACGTCCAAGGCCACGGTCGCGTCGTTCGGCCGGGCACCGCGCAGCGTCACGTCCTCCATCACCGTCACCGCCGCCAGCCGGCTCCGGTCGACCGCGGCGGCGTAGAAGGCGGGATGTTCGAGCGGCAGCGCCAGCCCCGAGGCCACGAGACGGGACTCGGTCTCCCGGGCGCCGAGGGCGGTCAGGGCCAGCCGGTTGAACATCCGGCCCTCCCGCTTGACGAACACCCGCTCCGGGCCGGCGCCGGACGCGTAGCGCAGCCTTACCCTGGCCCGACTGTTGGTCCCGTCCGCGACGTCATCGACCTCGACCGCCTCGACGAGGGCGCCGGGACACACGTCGGCGAGCGCCGCCGTCATCCAGCCAGGGGTCAGCTCCGACCAGCTACGAGGCACGCTCAGCACCTGAGCATCATGCCCGAGCGACGGGCGGCCGGCGCAGGAGACGACCGCCTCACCGGACGTCGGATGCCCGACTTGCCAGGAAAACCTGCCGGCCGCGGTGGATCGCCTGTGTCGGCGGCCTGGCGCGGCTGCTCCCGCGTGCTTTTGATCGCCGTTTCGGCCCTGGGATGGTAGTAGAGCGCGCGTTTCCACGACCACCCCAGGGCTCAAACGCGATCATGACGCGAAAACGGCGATCACTCGGCCGGCTCGGCGATCACTCGGCCTGGCTGCCCCGGCGATCACTCGGCCGGGCTGGGGCCGCCTCGATCAGGGGTTGGGTAGCCGGTGCTGTTCGACGAGGTCGGTGAGGCCTACGCGGGAGACTTTGCCCATCGCGTTGACCGGGAGGGCGTCGACGACGGACCAGACCTCCGGCACCTTGTAGCCCGCGAGGTCGCGGCGGCACAGGGCGTCTAGTTCGGCGACGTCGAGCGGCGGCCCCACGCGCTCGACCACGGCGGCGACCCGTTGGCCGAGCCGCTCGTCGGGCACGCCGCAGACAGCCACCCGGGCGACTCCCGGGTGGCCGCCGATGACGCGCTCGACCTCCAGCGGGTAGACGTTCGCGCCGCCGCGGATGATCACCAGCTTCTTGCGGTCCAGTACCCGTAGCCAGCCGTCCGCGTCGACGGTGCCGACGTCGCCGGTCGGGACCGGCCCGGTCTCGGGTGCCCGCACGGCGCCGTCGTCCCAGTAGCCGAGCGGCGGCCGCCAGGCTCCGGTCCAGACGCCGCGGGTCGCGCCGCGCAGGCGCAGCTCCCCGGTCTCGCCGGCCGGCAGGCGTTGCCCCGCGTCGTCGTAGGCCGCGACGTCGTACTGCGGCAGCACGCGCCCGCTGCCGCCCGGGCGCCACTCGTCGCCCGGCGGGTCGATCGACACCACCGTCGGCGCCTCCGTGAGGCCGTAGGTCGCGCGGGGAACGAGGCCGTGCGCGGCCGCGAAGGCCTGGCGCAGGGCGTCGGAGGTGTCGCCGCCGCCGCTCCACACCGGAGGCCCCGGCGATCGAGGCCGCCTCGGGCGTCTGGAGCTACGCCGAACTCGACGAGCAGGCGCGGCGCGCGGCCGGAGCGCTGTGGTCACTGGTTTGCGGCGAGCGTGGCGTCCAGCACCGTCGCGACCGTGGTGTTCACCATCTGCACGCAACGCCTTCCCGCGGAGTTCGGGTCGGGAATCCGGCAGGCGACCTACGAGGCCGCGCCCTGCCTGGCCATCGCGAAGCTGCGGTCCAGGTGCTCGACGAAGCCGGACGGGACCGGCGCCAGTGCCCACTGGCTGCTGGGGTCCCGGATGGCGTCGATCCGCGCGCCGACCTCGTCGATGGTCCACGACGGCTGGTAGACGCCCTCCGTCTCGGCGACGAACGCCCTGGCCACCCGGCCGGCCAGCGCCACGTAGATCTCACCGGTGACGGAGCAGGACTCGTGCGCCAGCCAGCCGACGACCGGCGCGACCAGCCCGGGCTGCATCGGCGGGAACCGCGACGTGTCATGGCCGACGGCGAGCCGGGTCACGGCGGCGGGGACGATGACGTTGCTGCGCACGCCCCGGGCCGCGCCCTCCAGGGCGACGACGTTGCTGAGCCCGATCAGCCCCGCCTTGGCCGCGCTGTAGCCGACGACGTTGTGGTTGCCGTAGAGCCCGCCGATCGACGAGGTCAGCACGATCCGGCCGTAGCCGGCCGCGGCCATCCGGGGGAACGCCGCCCGCACGACGTGGAAGCCACCGAGCAGGTGCACGTCGACCACGGCCCGGAAGTCCTCCTCGGAGATCTCGTCCAGCGCGACCCGCCGGGTGTTGCCGGCGTTGTGCACGAGGACGTCGACGCGCCCGAAGCTGTCGAGTGCCGTCCCGATGATCTCCTCGGCGCCGGCCGGGGTCGCCACGGACGCGGCGCAGGCGACCGCCTGGCCGCCCCGCGCCGTGATCTCGGCGACGACCTGGTCGGCGGGGGCCGCGTCGGCGCCGTCGCCGTCGATGGCGGCGCCCAGGTCGTTGACGACGACCTGGGCGCCCTCCGAGGCCAGCAGCAGCGCGTACTCCCGCCCCAGGCCCCGGCCACCGCCGGTGACGACGGCCACCCGGCCGTCGAACCCGCGTTCGGTCACGAGCCCGCCCCGGCGTACCCGAGGATGCCCTTGGTCTCCAGGTACTCCTGGAAGCCGAACTCGCCCCACTCGCGGCCGTTGCCGCTCTGCTTGTAGCCGCCGAACGGGCACTGGAAGTCGAACGCGTCGTTGATCCCGACCCAGCCGGCCCGGATCCGGCGGGCGACGGCACGGCACGCGTCGAGGTCCGCGCCGGCGACGTAGCCGGCGAGGCCGTACTCGGTGTCGTTGGCGATCTCGATGGCGTCCTCGACGCTGTCGTAGCCGATGATCGTCAGCACCGGGCCGAAGATCTCCTCGCGGGCGATCGTCATGTCGTTCTTGACGTCCGCGAACACGGTCGGCCGCACGTAGAAGCCCCTGGTCAGGCCGTCCGGGCGGCCGGGCCCGCCGGCGACGAGGGTCGCGCCCTCGTCGATGCCGCGCTGGATGAGTGACTGGATCTTGTCGAACTGGCTGGCGGCGACGACCGGGCCGATGACGACCTCGCCGTTCGGGTCACCGACCGTGATCTGCGCGGCGGCGGCGCGCGCGGCGTCGATGGCCTCGGCCATCCGGTCGCCGGGCACCAGCATCCGGGACGGGGCGCTGCAGGTCTGGCCCGAGTTGCCCATCATGCTGCCGACGCCCTTGGCCACGTTCGCGGCGAAGTCCGCGTCGTCGAGGATGATGTTGGGGCCCTTGCCGCCCAGCTCCTGGGTGACCCGCTTGACGGTCGGGGCGGCGTTGCGGGCGATCTCGACGCCGGCCCGGGTCGAGCCGGTGAAGGAGACCATGTCGACGCCCGGGTGCGCGGACAGCGGAACGCCGACGCTGGGGCCGTCGCCCTGGACCAGGTTGAACACCCCGGCCGGAACGCCCGCGGCGTGCAGGATCTCGGCGAGGATCTGCCCGGTGAACGGCGAGCGCTCCGACGGCTTGAGCACCACCGTGCAGCCGGTCGCGAGCGCGGGGAACACCTTGACGGCGATCTGGTTCATCGGCCAGTTCCACGGCGTGATCAGCCCGCAGACGCCGATCGGCTCCCGGACCACCAGGGTGGCGCCGCGCTGCTCCTCGAAGACGAAGGTCCGCAGCAGCTCGATCGCCGTGGTCAGGTGCCCGGCGCCGAGGCCCACCTGGAAGCCGCCCGCGAGCGACGCCGGGGCGCCCATCTCCTCGGTCAGCGCCGCGGCGAGATCGCCGGCACGCTTCTGGTACTCGTCCAGGATCCGCTGAAGCAGGTCCAGCCGGTCCTCCCGGCTGCTCGCCGCCCAGCCGGGGAACGCCTTGCGGGCGGCCGCGACCGCCCGGTCCACGTCGCCGGCCGAGCCGAGCGCGACGGTGCCGCAGACCTCCTCGGTCGCCGGGTTCACGACCTCGAACGTCGCCGTGCCGGCCGGGTCGGTCCACTTGCCGTCGATGTAGAACTTCAGGTACTCGCGCATGGTCCCGTCATTCCTTTCTGACACCTGGAGGGCGGCCGCCGCGCCAGGGAAAGCTCAGCCGAGCTCGCTTGGCTCGCCGGTGCCGAGGTACTTCGCGAGATTGTGGTGCAGGCTCACGACGCTGCGCTCGCGATACGGGTTGGGTTTCGGCCCGGCGAAACCGCGTGACTTCATGCCCTGCTGCACCGCGGCCATGTTGGCGAAGTCCTGGGGCAGGACGGTGCGCCAGCCCGGGTCGTCGGCCGGTGTGTACTCCCACTGCGTCTTCGGCTCCTCGCCGGGCGGGAACAGCTCGTAGACGGCGGCCTCGAAGACGCATTTGTCCGGGTCGTAGCCATACGGCCGGGCGCTGTAGCAGAGCATGTTGTTCGGAGCATGCCCGATCTGGAAGTTCGGGAAGATCTGCCACGCGGTGCCGCTGGCGGCGACGGCGGCGGGCTCGATGGTCGGCCAGACCACGCCCCGTGCCTCGTCGGTAGCGCGGGCCGAGTCCAGCCAGTGCCGCAGCACCTGGTCGGACGGCGTTCCCTCCGGCAGCTCGTCGACGAGCCGGCGCGCGGCCTCGACCAGCGTCCAGGTGGTGTTGGTGTTCGAGTTCTCCCAGGTGAAGTTCTGCAGCTCGGCCGTGGACAGGCGGGCGTCCGGGCCGGCGCCGAGCCGCAGCTTCGCCTGGTTCTCCTCCATTCCCTTGGGGGCGTCGTAGCCGATGTTGCTGTGCCGGCCCTGCGAGCGGGCCCAGCCGAGGAAGCCGCCGAACGTCATGAACTCCGGGTGGGTGTACGGCACGTGGTAGGTCTCCATGAAGGCCTCCAGCGCGACCTTCCAGTTGCAGTCGAAGACCAGCCACTTTCGCCACCGGTAGCGCATGTTCTCCAGCTGGAACGGCGCCAGCAGGGTCGCCGCCGGTTCCAGGTACTCCCGCAGCGGCCCGCAGTCCGGGTCGAGGTTGAGGAAGATCCAGCCGCCCCAGGTGTCGACCCTGACCTCCTTGAGGCGGATCAGGTCGTCGGTCAGCGCGCAGCCCCAGTCCTCCCGCTCGGCGGCGAAGGTACAGACGCCGTCCGTGTCGTAACGCCAGCCGTGGAAACCGCAGACGAACTGGCGGCGCCGGCCCCGGGCGTCGCGTTTCCCAGGCGGGGTGTCGACCAGCCGGCGGCCCCGGTGGGAGCACACGTTGTAATAGGCACGGATCGTGTCGGGCGCGGTCCGGACGACGAGGAACGAGTCGTCGAGAATGTCGTAGGTGAGGAAGTCGCCGACGTTCGGGATCTCCTCGACCCGGTCGACCTGCTGCCACACCTTCGCCCACAGCCGGTCCCGTTCGGCCCTGGCGTAGTCGGGCGAGAGGTAGGCCGCCGGGTCGATCGTCATCGGGGCCGACAACGGCTCGGGCGGTGTCTCCTGGAGGTTCTGCACGGTCTCAGTCATGACAATCTCCGAATGGTGGCCGGCCGGGCTATCGCGTGAGGGCCGCGCGGAATTCCTCGTCCTTGAGGAACAGGGACGTGTTGTCCGGGCCCAGATGGGTCCAGCGCAGGTTCAGACCGCCGTCGGTGAGGATGGTCTGGCCCGTGATGTACGTCGACAACGCGGAGAGCAGGAAGAGGATCGGGCCGGCCTGTTCCTCGGGGGTGCCGCGCCGGCCCATCGCGATCGCCCGCTGGTCGCGCTCGGGGTCGGCCTCCACGTACGCGAGTGACGCGGGCGTCGCCGTGACACCGGGCGCGACGGCGTTCACCCGGATGCCGTCGGCCGCGAGCTCCAGCGCCATCGTGCGGGTCGCCGCGACGAGGGCCGCCTTCGCCGTTCCGTAGGCGATGTGGAACGGCGCCGTGTTCATCCCGCTGATGGAGGAGACCGAGACGATCGAGCCGGGCAGGCCGCGTGACTTCAAAGCCGTCGCGACCGCCTGGCTCATGAAGAACATCGTCTCCAGGTTCCAGGCGAACAGCCCGCGCCAGTCGTCCCTGGTCACCCGGGTCGACGGCATCCAGGTCGCCGGGTCGGCGCCGCCGGCGACGTTGACCAGCCCGTACAGGTCGCCGTCGGCCCGCTCGGCCTCGGCCAGCGCGAGCGCGATGCCCTCGTCGGTCTCGGCGTCGGCGGCGACCGGGATGACCGGCAGCCCCTCCTTGGCCAGTGGGGCGACGTGCAGGTCGAGCTTCTCCGGCGACCGGCTCACCGCGATCACCGTCGCGCCCGCGCTGGCCACCAGCCGTACCACCGACGTGCCGATGCCGCCGCCGGCCGCGCCGGAGACGATGACCACCCGGCCGGCCATCCCGAGCAGATCGTTGCCCATGGGAATCAGCCCTCCTGACGCAGCGCCAGCACGCTGCCCTCGGCGTCGCCGGAGACGTAGAGCGTGCCGTCGGGGCCGGCGGCGATTCCGGCGAACGGGCCCTGTGGCCCGGAGAACGGCGGCAGGCCCTTGAGCGGCTTGGGCACCACCCCGGGCGGCGCGCCGAGCGGCAGATCGCGGGCGATCACCTGGCGGGCCTTGCTGACCAGGTCGACGCGCGTCACGGTCCTGGTGCCCGGGTCGACGACGTAGAGCTGCTGGCCGCGCACGAGGATGCCCTGCGGGTCGACCAGGCCGTCCACGACCGTGTCGACGCCGGTGGCGCCGAGCGAGACGACCCGCCCGCCGCCGGCCTCGGCGACCAGGCAGTCGCCGTTCGGCCCGAACGCGACCCCGCTCGGCCTGCTCAGCCCGGTGGCCAGCGGCTCGACGCCCTTGCCGGGACGGATCGCCAGCACCCGGCCGGTGCCGTCCTCGGCGGCCACGATCGCGCCGTCCGGGGCGAGGGCCAGCCCGGCGAGCTGGTCGAGGTCCGCGGCGAGCACCTCGCTCTCCTGCGCCGCCGGCCGGTAGCGAGCGACCGTGCCGACCGCGGTGGTGACGACGAACTCGCCGTCCCCGGCGGCGGCCACCCCGCGCAGGAAGCCCGGGAAGCCCGGCGAGAAGATCATGCCCAGTGTCTCGAGCCGCCCGCCTGGGCGCAGGACGTAGAGGTAGGTGCCGTCGGCGAGGTACAGGTTCCCGTCCGGGCCGACGGTCAGGCCCAGCGGCCAGTTCAGGCCGCCGGGCAGCGTCGTGCGGGTCTCGCCCGGCGCGACGATCTCGGTGATCTCGCCGGTGAAGCTGGAGACGAACAGCCGGTCGCCGACGAACGTGCAGTTGTCCAGGCCCGGGGTGAGCTGAGCGAGCGTCGTCTTCTCGCCGGTGCGCGGGTTGATCCGCAGCACCTGGCCGGAGGCGACCTGGGTGGAGACGATGAAGCCCTCGGCGTCGAACTTCACCGAATTGGGCACGCCGAGGTCGCCGGTGACCCGCT
The DNA here is from genome assembly GCF_000166135.1 of Pseudofrankia inefficax. Classification (NCBI taxonomy): domain Bacteria; kingdom Bacillati; phylum Actinomycetota; class Actinomycetes; order Frankiales; family Frankiaceae; genus Pseudofrankia; species Pseudofrankia inefficax. Next base: position 5,417,935 of record NC_014666.1, on the reverse strand, counting down.
CGGGGGTGCCGCCGTCCGGGTGGATGCGCCAGATGTCGTTGGTGCCCAGCAGCGGGTAGTAGAGCAGCCCGTCCGGGCCGACCTCCATGGCGTTGGGCATCGGCAGGTCCTCGGCCAGCATCCGTGGCGCGCCGCCGCCCGGGTCCAGCTCCATGAGCCGGCCGCCGGGCCGGCACTCGTTGATGAACAGCCGGTCCTGGTAGACGGTGATGCCGTTGGCGCTGGGCACGTCGTCGCGCAGCACCCGGGTCCGCCCGTCGGGGCTCTTCGCGCTGACCCGGCCGTCCATGACCTCGGTCGCGTACATCTCGCCGCCCAGGCCGAACGCGAGGTCATCCGGGGCGATGATCTCGCCGCCCTTCGCGCTGATTACCTCCAGCGCCAGCGTGTCGACGTCCAGTGCGGTGACCTGGCTGCCGGTCACCTGCGCCACGTAGATCCGGCCGTCCGGCCCGGTTCGCAGGCCGTTGGCGCCGAAGAGCCGGCTCGGCGCGGTGACTCGCTCGACGTTCCAGCCTTCGGCGGCGCCTAAGGACGTTCCGCCTACGTAACGCGACCCCTGTAACAACATCGCCAAGGACTCCTCAGAACAGGCATTCGATGATCGGGAGGTGCCGGGTGCGGACCGCGAACGTCTGGTGCGGACCGGTGCTCGGCTAGCGGGGGAAGGGATCGGCGCGGCCGACGAGTGCCGGCGCCTCGATGCCGAGCTGTTCACCGATCCACCGACCGGTGGCGGCCGCCGCGCGCACGTCGACCCCGGTCGCGACGCCCATCCGTTCGAGCAGGTAGGCGAGGTCCTCGGTGGCGATGTTCCCGGTCGCCGCCGGAGCGAACGGACAGCCCCCGATGCCGCCCGCGCTGGCGTCGAGCGTCTCCACTCCGGCGCTGACGGCGGCCACGGCGTTGGCGTAGCCGGTGTTGCGGGTGTTGTGGAAGTGGCAGCGCAGGGCGACCCCGGGGGCGATGTCGCGGACGGCCCCGACCAGCTCGGTGACCTGGGTGGGCACGCCGACCCCGATCGTGTCGGCCAGGGCGATCTCGGCGGGGGCCGCGTCGACGGCCTGCCGGGCGATCGCGCGGACCCGGTCCGGGCTGACCTCGCCCTCGAACGGGCAGCCGAACGCCGCCGAGATCGTCAGAGAAGGCCGAATGCCCGCGTCGTGGGCCATTCGGGCGATCCGCGACCAGGCGCGCAGGCTCGCCTCGACGCTCATTCCCTGGTTGCGCTGGCTGAACGTCTCGGTGGCGAGGACGACCATGTTGACCTCGTCGACCTCCGCGCGGGCCGCCCGCTCGAATCCCCGCTCGTTCAGGACCAGACCGATGTACGAGACACCGCCGCCGCGCGGGACCCCGGCCATCACCTGTTCGGCGTCGGCCATCTGCGGCACCCGTTTCGGGTGCGCGAACGAGACCGCCTCGAGGCGACGCACCCCGCCCGCGACGACCCGGTCGATCAGCGCCAGCTTGGTCTCGGTCGACAGCAACGTTCGTTCGTTCTGCAGGCCGTCGCGCGGGCCGACCTCGCAGATCGTGATGGGCACTCGGACTCCGTTCGCGGGAGGGATCGCGGTTCGCGGGCAGGAATGCGGAAGCCGGGTCAGATGACTCCGTCGGCGACGAGCTGGGCGCGGTGTTCGAGGCTGAGGCCGAGCAGCTGGCCGTAGATCGCCTCGTTGTGCTCGCCGAGGTCCGGGCCCAGGGAACGGACCTCGCCCGGGGTCGCCGAAAGCCGCGGCGCGACGTTCTGCATCGGGAACTCGCCGAGGCTGCGATGCAGCAGCCGGACGATCGAGTTGCGGGCCTTGAAATGGGCGTCGGTGACCATGTCGGCCGCCGTGTAGATCCGGCCCGCCGGGACCCCTGCCTCGTGCAGGCGATCGAGGAGCTCGGCCGAGGGACGGGTGACGGTCCATTCCCCGATGAGCTTGTCGAGCTCCTCCAGGTGCTCACCGCGGGCCTGGTGCGTCTGGTAGCGCGGGTTCGTGGCCAGCTCCGGCAGTTCCATGACGTCGCACAGCCGGGTGAAGGTGGCGTCGCTGTTCGCCGCGATCAGGATCTCCGAGCCGTCCGCGGCGGCATAGACGTTGCTGGGCGCGACACCCGGCAGGATCGACCCGGTGCGCCCGCGCCGGAAGTCGGCCAGCTCCCATTCCGGGATCAGCGACTCCATCAGCGCGAGCACCGCCTCGTAGATCGCCGAGTCGACGACCTGGCCGCGGCCGCTGCGCTCGCGGTTCAGCAGTGCCATGACCGCGCCGAAGGCGGCGAACGTGCCGGCCAGCGAGTCGCCGAGCGAGATGCCGGTACGGCTCGGCGGGCGGTCCGGATTCCCGGTCGTGTGCCGAATCCCGCCCATGGCCTCGCCGATGGAGCCGAAGCCGGCCCGCTGGGCGTACGGTCCGTCCTGCCCGTAACCGGTGATCCGGACCATCACCAGTCGCGGATTCAGGCTCGAAAGGGCGTCGTAGCCCAGATCCCACTTTTCCAGCGTGCCGGGGCGGAAGTTCTCGACGAGCACGTCGGCGCGGGCCGCGAGATGCCGGACCAGCTCCTGGCCCCGGGCGTCCCGCAGGTTGCAGGTGATGGACTTCTTGTTGCGCGCGATGATCGGCCAGGTGAGCGAGACCCCGCTCGGGACCTGGCTGCCCCACTGGCGCATCGGGTCACCGCGGGCGGGGTCCTCTATCTTGATGATCTCCGCGCCGAAGTCGCCCAGCAGCTGCCCGCAGAAGGGCCCGGCGATCAGCGAACCCAGTTCGAGAACGCGGCAGCCCGCCAAAGGCCCGCTCGCCTCGCCGTTGTTCATCAATGACCCTTTTCCATGTAGGCGTCTCCTGGTCCAGGTCGGGCCGTGGTCACGCTCAGAGCCTGCGGGCCGCGGCCTCGGCCTCCCAGATCGCGTTGAAAACACGGCGTGGCGCCTGCGCGTCGCCCACCAGGTGGACGTCCGGGCCGGAGCCGTCCAGCTCCCGGGCGAGGCCGTCATTGGCGGCGTTGCCGAGAATCAGCACGACACCGTCGATATCGGTAAGTTCGGTCGCCTCCGTGGTGAACACGTCGGTGAGGGTGACGGTGTCCGCGTCGATCCTGCTGACCTCGACGTTGGGCGTGAAGGTGACGCCGGCCCGGCGAAGCTCGCCGAACGCGAACGGAAGATCGTGGCCGTCCGCGAAGGCATGCCCGAGCTGCGGGTACTGCGAGACGACATGGACCGGGTGGCGGTTCGTGACGAGATGCTCGGCGACGACGAACGCCTGCCGGTCCCCGGTGTCGTCGACGACCAGGATGCGATGGGGCAGGTTCGCGCGCCCGGTGAGGATCTCCACCGGGGTGTAGACGTTCCACTGGTCCGAACCCGCCAACCGCGCGGCCTTGGGGCCCCATCGTTCGGGATGTCGGGCGGTCCAGCCGTGGCGTAGCGGCGTGGACCCGGTGGCGACCACGACGGCCTCGTACTGGCCGACGAGATCGTCAGCCGTGGCCCGGTGGCCGAGCTGGATCTTGACCTCGGCCTGGGCCAGCTGGCCGGCCAGCCAGTCGGTGACGCCGGACCACTCGCGGTAGGACGGCGCCCGGGCGATCAGGGTGACCTGGCCGCCGAGCGCCTCGTCCTGCTCGAAGAGGGTGACCTGGTGGCCGAGCTCGGCGGCGGTCAGCGCCGCGCGCAGGCCGGCCGGCCCACCGCCGACGACGGCGACCCGGCGCCGGCGGCGCGGCCGCGCGTCGTCCTCGTGGAACTGCCGTTCCCGGCCGACCCGCGGGTTGTGCAGGCAGGACAGCGGGCCCCGGGCGAAGGAGGCGACACACCAGTTCGCGCCGACGCACGGCCGGATGTCGGCGGGGCGGCCCTGTTCGGCCTTGCGGGGCCACAGCGGGTCGGCCATCAGCTGGCGGGCCATGCCGACGAACTGCGCCTTGCTACTGGCGAGAATGTCCTCGGCCATCTCCGGCGTGGTGATCCTGCCGACCGCCACGACCGGTATCGAGACCGCGCGGGTGAGGTTCGCCGTGTCGGCTACCTCGTAGCCGGCCGGCCGCGCCGCCGAGGTCGCGTAGATCTGCATCCGGTCGAGATAGGTGCCCTGGGTGGTGGAGATGTAGTCCAGGACGCCCCAGCCGTCGACCTCCCGCGCTATCCGCACCCAGTCGGCGTTGCCGAGCCCCGGCTGCCCGTCCCCGTCGTTGCTGTTGAGCCTGATGCCCAGCACCCGGTCGGCCGGCACGGCCGCGCGGACGTCCTCGACGATGCGGCGGACGATGCGCAATCGGTTCTCGAACGAACCGCCGTACGCGTCGGACCGGTGGTTGGTGGCCGGCGAGAGGAACTGGCCGAGCAGGTAGCCGTGCGCCAGGCCGTGGATCTCGATGCCGTCGACGCCGCCGTCCATCGCGTGGCGGGCCGCCAGCACATAGTGCTCGACCAGCTCGTCGATCTCCGCGGCGGTCATCTCATGGGGTATCTCGCGGTACACGGTGTCGGGCACCGGGCTCGGCGCCCAGGTGGGACGGCGGCTGATGATGCCGTCGGTCTGCCGGCCGCGGTGCCACAGCTGCGCGAGCAGCAGCGTGCCGTGGGGGTGGACGGCGGCGGCGACCTTGCGGTAGCTGTCCACCACGGCGGGGTCGTAGGCCAGGATCACGCCGCGGCGCGGCTGGGTGGACGGGTGCACCGCCATGGCTTCCATCGTGATCACGGCGGCGCCGCCGCGGGCCCGCTCGGCGTAGTAGTCCGCGCTCGCGTCGGCGAAGGTGCCGTCGGTGGAGAACTCCGTGGCGTGCGCGACCATCCAGATGCGATTGCGCGCCGTGCGCGGTCCCAGCGTCAGCGGGGAGAAAAGGGTGGGGTACGAGGACACAGTGGGGTAGTTGTGGGGCATGGGTCAGCACCGGGCCAGCAGCTGGCCGAAGCCTTCTGCCTGGTCGGCTATCCCGTTGCTGCGCAGGGCGTGCCAGTAGGTGGCCGTGTTGACCGCGATCACCGGCAGGCCCAGCCACTGCTCGGCCTCGGCGGCGATCCGGCCCATGGCCAGGTTCGCGCCGAACTGGACGATGGCCCGCGGCCGCCGCTCCGCGATCGCCTTCAGCTCACGTTGCAGGGTCTCCCGTGGAGTGTGCGCGATCTGGACCGCGGTGGGGCAGCGTAGATGGACCGCGGTCTGCAGCTCGTAGCCGCAGTGCTCCACGAAGGAACGCAGGTGCGGCTCGGACGACGGCTGGTAAGGCGTCAGCAGCCCGATCGGCCCCTCGCCCACGCCGACGGCCCGCAGCGCCGCCGGGATCGCGTCTCCGGCGTGAACGAGCCGCAGCTCGTCGCCGAACTTCACCCGCAGCCGCTCCCGGATCGCCTCGCCGGCCTTCGGGTCGTCGAAGACCGCCTCAATGGAGACCCCGAGCACCACGCACGCCGGCTCACAGGTCAGCACCCGTTCGACGGCGTCATCGACACCGTTGTCAATGTCCCGGACCAGGCCGTCGAAGTCGTCGGCGTTGTTGACGACCCAGTCGCGGATATGAATGCGCGCGACGTGATTGGTCACCCCGCGCGGGCGCATGTCGTCGTACTCGGGCTGGACGACGGTGTTCACCGAAGGGGTGACCACCCCCAGTTTCAGCCGCCAGCCCAGGGCATCTGTCATCACAAGCTCCGTTCGGGCGCACGTCAGGGCCGTCTTGTCGGGCACGCCGTCTTGTCGGGCACACCGTCTTCTCGGGCACACCGTCTTCTCGGGCACGCTGTGCCGCCGGTGAGCCCGACGGCGGCCACGGCGGCCGAGGCTCCCGCGCGGTGGCGGGTCGGGCCGCGGTGGCTGTCGACTGAACGGTTATTGCATACAACATCGGTCCGACGACCCGCAAGGTCCTTGCGAGAGTCGCGCGGATCGCCTAGATTGCATACACCTGGCCGGGCCTGGCGCGGCGAGGCCGGTCGGCTGGCGGCCGGCCGCCACCCAGGACGACGTTCTGGGGACCGCCGTGCGCGATGGACGCTTTCCATCGTCGGCACCGGGCCGAGGCCGCTGCGGCGCCGGGTCCGGAAAGCAGGACAACAGGCCTCACGTGTGCATTTCCCGTGGGGCCCTTCAGCGATAAGCGCGAAGGCTTCACGTGACCGCGCCCAGGCCACCGGCCGCGCGCTGACGACCAACGACCTCGGCGACAATCCCGAATCGAGGATGCCCCATGCAGGAGTGCGGACCGACGGATACTCCCGAGGTCGACCACCAGGCCCTCCGGGCGAAGTACCTGGTGGAGCGGGACAGGCGCTTACGCCCCGAGGGGCAGAAGCAGTACCTCGTCGCCGAGGGCGAGTTCGAGGACTTCTACGAGGCCGATCCGTACACGCCGTTCGTGCCCCGGGACCCGATCTCCGAGGAGATCGACGTGGCGATCCTCGGCGGCGGCTGGGCGGGGCTCGTCGCCGCGGCCCGGGTCAAGGAAACCGGCATCGAGAACTTCCGCATCATCGAGCTGGCCGGTGACTTCGGCGGTGCCTGGTACTGGAACCGCTACCCCGGCATCCAGTGCGACACGGACAGCTACTGCTACCTGCCACTGCTCGAGGAGACCGGCTACCTGCCGAAGGAGAAGTACGCCCGCGGCGACGAGTGCTTCGAGCACGCCCAGCGGATCGGCAAGCACTACGGCCTCTACGACAACGCGATCTTCAGCACGCTGGTCCGCTCGCTGGAGTGGGACAACTCGATCAGGCGCTGGCGGATCGGCACCAACCGGGGCGACAACCTCCGGGCCCGGTTCGTGGTCATGTGCCAGGGGCCGTTCAACCGCCCGAAGCTCCCGGGCATCCCCGGCATCACGGATTTCCAGGGTCACACGATCCACACGGCCCGCTGGGACTACGAGTACACCGGCGGCGACCTGCACGGCGGTCTGGACAGGCTCGCCGGCAAGCGGGTCGCCGTGATCGGCACCGGCGCCAGCGGCGTCCAGGTGATCCCGCACCTCGCCCGTTCCGCCGAGCACCTCTACGTCTTCCAGCGCACGGCCTCGTCCATCGACGAGCGCGGCGACGTCCCGACCGACCCCGAATGGGCGAAGACGCTCCAGCCGGGCTGGCAGGAGGAGAGACGGCACAACTTCCACACCGCGGCCTACGAGGCCTTCGCTCCCGGCCAGCCGGACCTGATCTGCGACGGCTGGACCGAGATCAGCCGAAACCTGCAGGCCCACCTCGACGCCACCGGCGGCTGGGCCGCGATGGCCGATCCGGCGAAGTTCCTGGAGCTGCGGGAGCTGGTCGACTACCAGGTGATGGAACGGCTGCGCCAGCGCATCTCCTCCGTCGTCAAGGACGAGAAGACCGCCGAGGTACTGAAGCCGAACTACCGCTTCCTGTGCAAGCGGCCGTGCTTCAACGACGAGTACCTGCCGACCTTCAACCGGCCGAACGTCACCCTTGTCGACGTCTCGGACACCAGGGGCGTCGAGCGCATCACGGCGAAGGGCATCATCGCCCACGGCGTCGAGCACGAGGTCGACTGCATCGTGTTCGCCAGCGGCTTCGAGATCACGACCGACCTCGACCGCCGCCTGGGCATCCAGCCGTTCGTCGGGCGCGACGGCCTGTCGCTCTACGACCACTGGGCCAAGGGCTATCGCACCCTGCACGGCACCATGAGCCACGGCTTCCCGAACCAGTTCTTCACCGGCTACATCCAGGGCGGCATCACCGCGGCCGTGCCGGCGATGTTCGAGCAGCAGGCCACGCACATCGCCTACATCATCGCCGAGACCCTGGCCCGTGGCGCCTCGACCGTGGAGCCCACCGAGGAGGCCCAGGACCAGTGGGTCGCGACGATCCGGGCCACCGAGATCGACAACACCAACTTCGCGCGGGAATGCACGCCCGGTTACTACAACAACGAGGGCGAGCAGCAGATCCGGTCGGTTCTCGGCGACCCCTACTGGCCGGGTTTCTACGCCATGGAGGACGTGCTGCGGACCTGGCGCGCCGACGGTGAGCTGGAGGGCCTCGTCCTGGAGCCGCGCCGCGCCCCGCGCCCGTTGCGGTGACCGCCGGAACTGCGATGACCGCGGGAACTGCGATGACCGCCGGAACCCGGACGAGAGGGCGAGCATGTCGGTAAAAGTCTTCGAGCGCATCCTGCAGCTTTTCGAGGCGGAGGGCATCAATACGATCTTCGGCATCCCGGACCCGAACTTCGTGCACATGTTCCAGTGCGCCGAGCAGCGTGGCTGGAACGTCGTGGCCCCGCATCACGAGGAGGCCGCCGGCTTCATGGCCGAGGCCGTCTCGCGGATGACCGGGAAGGCCGCCGTCTGCATCGGCACGCTGGGCCCCGGTGTCGCGAACCTGGCCGGCGCCATGATGTGTGCCCAGGTCGAGCACTCGCCGGTCATCTTCCTGGGCGGCCAGCGCGCGCGCATCACCGAGCAGCGGGTCCGCCGCGGCCGGATCCAGTTCGTCAAGCAGTCCGAGCTGTTCGAGCCCTCGGTGAAGTACTGCGCCAGCATCGAGTACGCGGACCAGACCGACGAGGTCATCCGCGAGGGCCTGCGCAGGGCGCTGACGGGAACACCCGGACCGGTCTACATCGAATACCCGTCGAACGTGATCCTGGAGGACCTCGACGTACCGCCGGCCCTGCCGCCATCGGCCTATCGCCTGGTCGACCAGACGGCCGGCCCGGACCGGATCGCCGAGGCCGTGCGGCTCATCGGCGCGGCCACGCAGCCAGTTCTCCTGATCGGGCACGGCGTCCACACGGCCCGGGCCGCGGAATCGGTGAAGGCGCTCGCCGACCTGATGGCCTGTCCGGTCATTCAGACGTCGGGCGGCACCTCGTACATCCACGGACTGGAGGACCGCACGTTCCCGTACGGCTTCTCGCCGGCGGCCGTCGAGGCGGTGGTGAGCTCCGATCTGTGCCTGGCGATCGGCACGGAGATCGGGGAGCCGGTCCACTACGGCCGAGGTCAGCACTGGGCCGCGAAGAACGCGGAACGCCCGTGGATTCTCGTCGAGCAGGACCCCGCCGCGATCGGCGTGAACCGTCCCATCGACGTGCCGCTCGTCGGTGACCTGCGCGCGGTCGTCCCGCAGCTGGTCGAGGCGCTCCAGGACTCGCCGCGGAACGCGTCGCCCGAGCTTGACGGCTGGATTCGGCAGGACGCCGCCCGGCTCGCCGAGCTGGCCGAGACCGCTCCGACCGGCATGTCCCCGGTGCATCCGGCCCGCCTGATGGTCGAGGCGACCAAGGCCTTCCCGGCCGACGGCATCATGGTCCGGGACGGCGGCGCCATCACCATCTTCGGCTGGACCTACTCACAGGCGAAGCCGCACGACGTGATCTGGAACCAGAACTTCGGCCACCTGGGCACCGGCCTTCCCTATGCCGTCGGAGCCTCCGTGGCGGACGGCGGGAAACGCCCCACGATGCTGATCACCGGGGACTCGTCGTTCCAGTTCCACATCGCCGAGCTGGAGACCGCCGCGAGGCTGAACCTGCCGCTCGTCTGTGTGGTGAGCGTCGACTACGCCTGGGGCCTGGAGGTCGGCGTCTACAAGCGCACCTTCGGCCAGGGCTCGCTGGAGACAGGCACGCACTGGAGCAAGGACACCCGCCTCGACAAGGTCGCCGAGGGCTTCGGCTGCTACGGCGAGTACGTCGAGCGCGAGGAGGACATCGCGCCCGCCATCAAACGAGCGTTCAGCAGCGGCCGGCCCGGCGTCATCCACGTGGTGGTCGACCCGAAGGCGAACTCCGAGGAGATGCCGAACTACAGCGAGTTCCGGACCTGGTACGCGGAGGGAATGCACTGACATGAGTGTGATCGCGACCAGGAGGCTGAGCGAGTTCGTCGGGGCGGAGGTCGTGGACGTCGACGTCGACCGAATGCTCCACGACGACGACCTGCCGACGGCGTGCCTGCGGGCGCTCGAGGAGAACGGCGTGCTGCTGTTCCGCGAGCTGAACATCGACGACGAGGCGCAGATCGCCTTCGGCCGCAAGCTCGGGAGGCTGGCCCAGATTCCCGGCTACCGCAGCCCGGAGGTCATGGAGATCAGCTTCGACCCGGCGAACCCGAACGCGCAGTACTTCCCCAGCAACGACCACTGGCACTTCGACGGCTCGATGGACGACATCCCGGCGAAGGCCGCGCTGATGAGTGCCCGGGTGATCACGGACGAGGGCGGCGAGACGGAGTTCGCCAGCACCTACGTGGCCTACGACGCTCTTTCGGACGAGGAGAAGGACCGGTTCGCCGGGTTGCGGATCCTGCATACCTTCGAGTCGATCCAGCGCCGGACGTACCAGGACCCGACCCCCGAACAGCTGGAGGACTGGGCCTCGTGGGAGGACCGCGAGCACCCGCTGGTCTGGGAGCACGAGTCGGGCCGGCGCTCGCTGGTGTTCGGCGCGAGCGCGGCGCGTGTCATCGGCATGGACGTCGAGGAGAGCCGGGCGCTGCTGGCGGACCTCGAACGGCGCAGCACGGCGCCGGACCGGGTGCTGCGCCATTCCTGGTCGGTCGGCGACCTGGTGATCTGGGACAACCTCGGCCTCGTCCACCGGGCCTGTCCCTTCGACCGGACACAGCCCCGCCGCATGCACCGCACGACCCTCGCGGGAGAGGAAGCCATCAGATGAGCGCGCGCACGGCCATCGTCACCGGCGGCGGATCAGGTATCGGCGGCGCCATCAGCCAGCGGCTGGCCGCCGACGGAGCCCTGGTGGCGGTCTTCGACCTCAGCGGCGACGCGGCGAAGGCCGCGGCCGCATCGATCGAGAAGGCCGGGGGAAAGGCCATCGGGATACCCGTCGACGTGACGGACCGCGCCGGGATCGACGCCGGGATCGACGAGGTGCTGGCCCGGCTGGGACCGCCGACGATCCTGGTGAACAACGCCGGCCTGACCGTCGAGGACAAGTTCCTCGAGACCACCGCCGAGGCCTGGCACCGGATGCTGGCCGTCAACCTCACCGGAACGTTCGACTGCTGCCAGGCCGTCCTTCCCCACATGATCGAGAACGGCTGGGGCCGCATCATCAACATCTCGTCGTCGAGCGTCTACGGGCCACCGCCCGGTCTCGCCGGCTACGTGGCGGCGAAGTCCGGCGTGGTGGGCCTCAGCAAGGTGCTGGCGCTGGAGTTCGCCCGGTATGGCGTCACGGTCAACACGATCCCGCCCGGCTTCATCGACACGCCGATGCTGCGCGACACGGTGCAGCGGGGCTTCATCGACGTCGACCAGCAGATCGAGAAGACCCCGGTCGGCCGGATCGGGCGCCCCGAGGACATCGCCGCCGCCTGCGCGTTCCTGGCGAGCGACGAGGCCGGCTACATCACTGGCCAGTCCCTGGGTATCAACGGTGGACGGGTCATCTGACCAGGCACGGCGAAAGGAGTCGACCATGACGGCCCGCATATCGCCCATGCCGCCCGAGGAATGGCCCCCGGCGCTGACGACGTTCATCGCCGACTTCCGGTCGGCCGTCATCGGCGACAAGGCCGCCGACGGCGGCGGCGGCCAGTCCGGCGTCAACCTGCTGGGCACCCTGGCGCACTATCCGGAGCTGACCAGGGAATTCCTCAGCTTCAACGGGCACATCCTGTACGGAACGACACTTTCGGCCCGGCAGCGGGAGCTTCTCGTGCTCCGGGTGGCGGCTCTCCGGAAATGTGACTACGAATGGGCGCAGCACACCATTCTCGCGCGGGACGCAGGCCTGCGGGACGAGGAGATCCGCCGGGTGCCCGACGGGCCGGACGCGCCCGGCTGGAGCCTGGTGGAACGTTCCCTGCTGCGGGCGGTGGACGAGCTGCTCGCCGACGCCAGGGTGGGCGACGAGACCTGGAGTGTTCTCGCGCATGAGTTCGACGAGCGGCAGCTCATGGACGTCATCTTCACCGTGGGCACCTACGAAATGGTGGCCTTCGCGCTTCGGTCGTTCGCGGTGGAGCCGGAACCGGATCTCGCGCCTTATCTTCCCGTAGCCACCGGATCCGACTCGGCGGCCCGATGAGGGTGGCACGTCCCGAAAGGATTCTTGCCTTCACCTGGCGGCGCGTATAGGATGTGTGCAATTTCCGGATGAATGGCGGTGGCCTGATCGTGACGGCCATCATAGTGGAGGCATTGTGGCCCGGGTGGTGACATCGACCGGGCGCGTGGTTGAGGTCCTGCGGGAGCTAATTCTCGACAATACGTTTCCTCCCGGCGCGAGGCTGGCGGAGACCGAGCTGGCCGAGCAGCTGGGTGTCAGCCGGACGCCGGTGCGGGAGGCGTTGCGCCAGCTGGCCGCCGAGGCGTTGGTGGAGCTCCCGCCCAATCGGGGCGCCCGGGTGGCCAGCTGGTCGTCGGACGAGCTGGAAGGCGTGTTCGAGCTGCGCTCGACGCTGGAGCCACGGCTGACCGGACTGGCCACGGACCTGGCCGGCGAGGCGGACATCGCCGAGCTGGACGGCCTCGCCACCCGGATGTTGGCGGTCGGCCTGCCGGGGCAGGACCAGGATCTGGATGCCCTGATACCACTGAACACCGCATTCCACGGGCGGCTGGTGGAGCTTGCCGGCGCGCCGGCGTTCGCCGCGGCGCTGGCGGGAGCGGTCCGGGCGCCGGTCATCATGCGGAACTTCCACGCCTATGACGACGCGTCGATGCGGCGAAGCCTGGCACACCACGTCGAGATCGTCGCCGCCATGCGCGCCGGTGACCCGCAGTGGGCCACGGCGGTGATGACCGCCCATCTCCGTAATGCCCGGGCGGTCATGATGCGGACCGTTGTCGCGCCTCCCCTGCCGGACGGCGACTGAAAGGCGATACCTCCCTACGGCCCAGCCGACGGGCGGACATGACGGAGCCAGGGAGGCATGCATGCGTCTGAAGGACAAGGTCGCGGTCATCACGGGAGCGGGTTCGGGAATCGGCAAGGCGATAGCGCACCGGTTCGCGGCCGAAGGGGCGAACGTCGTCTGCGCCAGCGTCAGCGGCCGGGCGGTCGAGGTCGCCGCCGAGATCGGCCCTGCGGCGGTCGGGGTCCAGGCGGACGTCGGCGACGAGGCGGACGTCCGGCGGCTGATGACGACGGCGCGGGACGCGTTCGGCCGGATCGACGTCCTCGTGAACAACGCCGGGTTCGGCGGCAAGTTGAGGCCGTTACACGAGCAGACCACCGCGGACTGGGACCGCGTGCACGGGGTGAATCTCCGAGGTGTCTTCTTCTGCATGAAATACGGCATCATCGCGATGCGCGACGCCGGTGGCGGCGGCTCGATCGTCAACATCTCGTCGGCGACGGCGGTCGTCGGCTTCAAGAACCACGGGGTCTACGGGGCGGCCAAAGCCGGCGTGAACCAGCTGACGAAAGCCGCGGCCCTCGACTACGCCGACGACAACATCAGGGTGAACGCGGTCTGCCCCGGCACGATCTGGACCGGCCTCGTGGCGATGTCGAAGGTGTCGCCCGAGCCGCCGCCCGGGGTCTACCGCCTCCCGGGCATCCCGATGGACCGCTGGGGCCTGTCGAACGAGGTCGCCGCGGCCGCCCTGTTCCTGGCGAGCGACGAGGCCTCGTACGTCACGGGCCTGCTGATGCCCGTGGATGGCGGCTACTCCATCGGCTATTCCGGGATGGGCGCCGAGAAGACGGGCAAGCCCGCGGCTCCTTGATCGCCGTTTTGGCCCTCTCGCGGTCGTGAATCCGGCCTTGGCGCGACCATTCGAGGGCCAAACTAGCGATCACGCCCCGGACCATGGGGATTCCGGGGGCGTCGGGCTGATCGCTCAGGCCTGGCGGGACCGGCGACTGGGCGGTGGCAGCGCTCCGGCCGTCCGGGCGGCCCGTACCGCGTCGGCGCAGGCGGCGAACTCGGTCCGCAGCGGGACGAAGGTGGGCAGGGCGCCGACCAGGTCCTCGGCCGGCTGCGGACCGCTCGTCACCGCGTCCGCGCAGGCCTGGAACGCGGCACTCACCCGGGCCAGCCCTGCCGGCGCCGGACCATGCAGGCCCGCCGGCGCGGCCAGCACGAGATAGCCGAGCCGGCGGGCCGCGACCACGGCGGGCCAGAGCAGATCCGCGGTCCGCCGTCCGCGCAGCTGCTCGTCCTCGGCGTCGGCGTGCAGCGCGGTCATCCGGGCAAGGGCCATCTCCAGCCGCTCACGGGCGGCGGCGAGCTCCGCCTCAGGACCGGCCTGCGCCGCGCCGACACCGCGGTCCGCCTCCAGACCGTCGGCTGTGCCCGTGCCGTCGGCCGTGCCCACACGGCCAGCTGGGCCCGTACCGTTCGCGGCGAGCCGAAGGACGAGCAGGTCGCCGGTCGCGTCGAGGGAGTCCGCGAGCGCCCGCGGCAGCCTGCGCTCGGCGGCGTGCGGCCACAGCGACAGGACGACGACGAGACCGACGACGCAGCCGAGCAGCGTGTCCAGCAGGCGTGGCGCGACCAGCTCCGACGGCGGCGTGCCCGGCCTGGCGAACTCCACCAGGATGAGGGCGAGCGGGGTGACGAGAACCGTGGCCAGGCCGTAGTTCGCCGCCATGAGGACCTGGGCGCCGCCCTCCAGCACCGCGATCATGGCGATGAGCCACCAGACGGGCAGCTGCACGCTGAGGATGCCCAGCGCGACGAGCGCTCCGAGGGCCGTCCCCGCGGCCCGCTGCAGGGACCGCCGGCCCGCGGCGCGGACGGTCGAGCCCTGCACCACGGTGGCGGCGGCGGCCGGGGCCCAGTAGGGATGCTCCACCCCGGCGGCGATCGCCAGCGCCGCCGCGACGAGCCCGGCCAGTCCCGCCCGGGCGGCCAGCGGCCAGGCCAGCGAGTCCCGGTCCAGCCGCCGGCCCCACTCCGCCCGGACGGCGGGCAGCGGCGCGGCCGTCGGCGCGGCAGCCCCCGGCCCGGCCGCCCCCGGCTCGGCCAGCCCGGCGACGGCCAGCCGCAGCGCCGACCGGGCCCGCGCGGCCGCGTCCGGCGCGTCCGGGAGGTCGGTACCCGCGGGGTCGCCCAGGTCGGCGATGGTCCCACCGGCACCGACCTGGATCCCGGCGGCCAGCTCGCGCAGAGCCTCCGGGAACACCGGTGCCACGGGGTCGCGGGTCACCGTCACCAGGGAGACCGCCGCGTCGAACACGTGCTGGGCCCCGAACGCCACCACCGACAGGGCCTGTCTGCTCCGGCCCTGCCCGGAGCCCTCCCGCAGCACCGTCCTGAGATGCCGCAGCGCCTGCGCGGCGTCGTGGCGGGCGGAGTCGTAGTCCGGCGTGCCGATCGCCTCCAGCATGTCGGCGAGGCGGGTCAGCGCCGTCCCGGCCGCCCGCCGCGCCGGCCCGTGCCGATCCGGAAGTGCCACGGCCATCGCGAGCAGCCAGGCGAAGGCCGCGCCGGCCAGCGTGAGCGCCACCCGCTCCCCGGTCCGCTCGACGTCCTCCGGAAGCTGCGTGGCCACGGCGCAGCTGATGACGAACGGGTAGGCCCCGGGAGCGGGCACGTCGAACGCGCGGACGAGCAGCGTCGCGACGGCCGCCAGCACGGAGATGCCCACGGCGATCGTCCAGCTGGCTCCCGCCACCGCCACGCCGATCGCCGCGGAGCCGGCGAGGCCGAGCCCGACGAGCGGCAGTGCCCGCGCTCGGAACGCCAGCGCCGCGTCCGGGAAGTAGGCGGCGGTGAACGCGCCGAACGTCGCCAGCAGCCCGTACTCCAGCCGTCCGGCGAGCTGGCCCACGGTCAGCGGCACGGCGAACGCGAGCGCGCTGACGACCGCCAACCGCAGCCGCCCGCGCGGCCTGGCCACGCCGAACGCTGAGCCGAACCGGCTCGGACCGGCGGGCGCGGGCACCGGAGGCCGGCGCGGCTCGCTCGTCACGAGGCGGCGACGGGACGCGGGACCACCTCGCCAGCATTCCCCAGTCCGGCCGATCGGCCGCGCCGGTCGGCCCACCGCGAGCCGGCGCGCACCCGTCACGCCTATGGACTGGCCCGTTACCGTCCGGTTGAATGGGGCCGCCTGATACTGGCGTTTGCTGCCCCTTCTACGCCGTTGGGTAGGACGCGACGAATGTTGCGAGACAAGGCGGCGGCGGGCCGTGTGCGGACCGCCTCCCGGGACTGGCCGGCGCGACGGTGGCCCGTCTCCCCGAGGTCCACCCGCGCCCTGGCGCTTGACCCGCGCGGGTAGCCCGGGATGATGCCGCCCCCCGTACGGTCGGCCCCGGGCGTCCACCGGCTGGGGACGCAGGGCCTCGTCCACTACATCGCCTACGGGCCGGTCTGGGCGAAAGCGGCTGGCCAGCCCGACGTCCTGGGGTTCGCGCCGGTGGCCTCGTCACTCGGTGGGCCGTCGCTGGCGGACTGCGACCGGTGGTTCGGCGCGTACGCCAGCCCGGTGGGCAGCGGCGCCGAGTCGAGCGTCTGCCGGCTCGTCGACGAGGGCCTGGCTCTCGTCGCCGTCCGCGGCGAGATCGGCGCGGACCCACGCCTGGACGCGCGGGGATACCTGCTGATCGGGAACGCCGACGATCTCACCGCCGAGCTGGCGCTGCGCCTGTGGCCGCGCCCGTCCCACGGCGGCGACCCGGGCGCCCGCGGCGACCGGCCCACGGCGGTCGCGAACGGTCAGGCTGGCGCGCGGCCGGAGACCGCCTTCGCCGCCGTGTTCGAGGCCCTGGCGCGAACCCACGACGACGCGGACGGCCGTGGCCACCACGAGCCGATCACTGTGCACGCGCTGGCGGGGCTCGCGGTGCCCGCGTGGCGGATCGCCGAGCGGGCCGGCGCGGTCGACCAGGCGGTGCTGGCGCGGCTGGTCGCCGCCGCGCTGCGCTACGGGTCGGCGGGGGATCGGGACCGGAGGCTGTGGGTCGCTCCCGGCGCCGCGGCCGACAGCGAGGCCCTGGGGTGGTGCCTGTTCGGCCTCCTGCGCCATCCGGCGCTGCGGCCCGTCGCGGGCGAGCCGACCTTCGTCGCGGCGCAGGACTGGCCGCTGCCGGGTGCCCCGGCGCGCCCGGTGCCCCGGTTCGTGTTCTCCGCGTCGGCTGTGGCCCGCCCGGTCGACCGGGATCCGCTGTTCGTGCGGCTCGGTGACGGGTGGAGCCCCGATCCGGTGGTGTTCGCCCGGGCGGGGGAACTGCTCGCGGCGGAGTATCTCGCCGAGCTGGCCGCCGCCCAGACGGACCCGAGCTCGGCCAGGCCGTCGTCGGTCGACGCGCCCGCGGGGCGCCCTTTCACCGAGCGGCTGGCCCGGCTGCCTCCGGTCGACCCGACCAGCACGCGGAGCATCGCCGACTGGTGCGCCAGGCTGTTGAGCGCGCCAGGGCCCGAGCCGCGGGTGGCCCGGCTGGAGGCGGAGGTCGCCCGGCTCCAGGAGGACCTGGCCCGCCGGGAGCCCGAGCGGGTCTCGGCGCTGCGGGAGCGGGCGGAGAGCTCGGCGCGGCTCGCGGCGGCCGACGAGGAGATCCGTCGCCTCCAGACCGAGCTCGACGCGGCGACGCGGCGAGCCGAGGCCGCCGAGCAGGAGGCCGAGCAGGCGGCCGAGCGGGTGACCGAGCAGGTCGCCGACCGCGAGGAGCCCGGTGAGGACGACCTCGCGAGGCCGCCGGACGAACCTGGGGCGCGCGGCGGGGATCTGGCCTGGGTACTGCTGATCGTCGCCGTGGTCGAGCTTCTCGTCATCGCGATCCTCACGACCTAGCCGCGCTCAGGTGGGAACAGGGCCGCCAGCCGCGCCGATGATGACGCCGGTCAGGGCGGCGGCGAGGAGGGTGAGCACGACGCCGCGGCGGGCCACGAGCAGCAGGACGGCGGCGCCGGCGAGGACGGCGTACTCCCAGCCGGTGTGCAGCGCCAGGGCCAGCGGGATGGCCGAGCCGAGGATCGCGCCGAGTGCCGCTGCTCCGGCGCCGTCGAGGAACGTGCGCATCCGCGGGTTGGTGCGAAGCCGGTCGAAATGCGGGCCGCCGACGAGGATGAACCCGAAGGAGGGGGCGAACGCGACGGCGGCGGCCACCAGCCCGCCGACGACGCCGCCGGCGGCGTAGCCGACCGCGGCGACGGTGTGCACGACGGGGCCGGGGGTGATCTGGCCGAGGGCGACGGCGTTGAGGAACTGGGCGGCGGTCATCCAGTGGTACCGGTCGACGGCGTCGGCCTGCATCAGCGGGATGATCACGAAGCCGCCGCCGTAGGACAGCAGCCCGACCTTGACCGCGACCCAGGCCAGCGCGAGCAGCCCACCACCGGCCGCGGCCGTTCCGGCGGCCAGTAGCGGCAGCGGCGGGATGGCCGCGAGGCGCCCGCCATCCCCGTGCCCGAGCGTGACCCGACGGGCGACGAGCTCGACGAGCCCGCAGCCGAGCAACAGCAGGACCAGCCACGGCCCGAGGGTCGCCGCGCCCGCGATCCCGGCGGCGAGGTACAGCGGCCACCGCGCGCGGCTGACGGCCCTGGCGCGTCTCCAGCTGGCCGGAAGCAGCCCGACGCCGGCGTGGACCGCGACCGCGGCGACGGCCGCGCCCGCGCCGGCGCCGGCCGCGCGGACCCACCAGGGTGGCGCTCCGGCCAGGAACAGCGCCGCGAGTGCCAGGACCGCGACCAGCCCGGGGACGATGAACGCCAGCCCGCCGACGAGGGCGCCGGCCCGGCCGCGCAGCCGCCAGGCGCAGTAGATCGACAGCTGGGTCGAGGCGGGGCCGGGCAGCAGGTTGCAGGCGGCGATCGCGTCCTCGAAGTCCTGGGCCGTCAGCCAGCCGCGGTCCGCGACGCACAGCTGGCGGAACATCGCGATGTGCGTCGGCGGACCGCCGAACCCGAGGCAGCCGATCCGGCCCCACGCACGCACCATCGTGACGAGGCTGGGACGAGACGGCGTCGCCGCCACGTCCGCGACGAGGTCCACAGAGCACTCCAGACGGGTCGCGTCGAACGCCGGGCCGCCGTCAGGCGGTGGGGAGAAGGTCGCCGAGGTCCCAGTCCTCGTGGCGAATCCAGGGGAAGACCGGACAGGCATCGCCGCGGCCCATCGTGACGACCACCGTCGAGGACTCGACCGCGTCGACGGTAAGGACCTTAGGCGTCTCGGCGGTGATGTCGATGCCAACCTCGGCCATCGCGGCGATCGCCACGGGGTTGACCGTATCCGCGGGCACGGAGCCCGCTGAGCGGACCTGAACGCGGCCGGCGGCGAGGTGGGTCAGGAAGCCGGCGGCCATCTGCGAGCGGCCGGCGTTGTGCCCGCAGACGAACAGTACCGACGGTGGATCGGTCATGGAGTGGTCCTTTGGGGCGGCCTGCGGGTTGGGGCGGAGAGCACCTGGACCAGGCCACCGCCTCACATCGATGCATGTCTATGTCTGACGGCACCGAGGACGCCGTCCACGCCGCCTGACCGCTGCGGCGTCGCACGGGTCACCAGGCTGCCTGGCGGTGACGGCCGGGTGCGGGCGGAGTCCTACTCGTCCACGGAGCGCGGCGGCAGCATGCGGGCGTTCCAGGCGCCGGACGCGATCAGCTGATCGGCTTCCTCGCGAATCATCGCGCCGACCCTGATGGCGAATCCGCGCGGCAGTTCGAGGTGTGTGCTGGCGGCGCTCCCGATCTGTTGGCTGAGCGCGGGCTCACGTAGCGGGGCATAGCGCAGCCTCCGCGCGGCCATCTCGGCGCCGCACGCGGAAAGAGGGAGGACTCCATAGCCGTGGCCTGCCTCGATGAGGTCCTTCATCACCTGGAGCGAGTCGGTCGAGAATCTGGAGGACAGCTTCATTTCGAGCCGCAGCGCGGCGCTTTCGAGGCTGTTGCGGATCCCGGGCTGGGACACGGGCAGGATGAGTGGCAGGTCCGCGAGGTCCCTGAACGGGATCGCGCGATCCGCCTGTAGGTCCGATGCCGCGGCGCCCACGATCACCAGATCCTCCACCGCGAGATGCTGGTGGAACAGCCTGCCATCGGACGTCGGCACGATCAGCCCGATATCGACCGTACCTTTCATCATGCCGTCGACGATCTCGTCGACGCTGGCGGTCGTCACCTGAAAGGTCACCTTTGGGAACGCCGCGCTGAGGCTGCCGAGCAGCGGCGCCGCGAAGATGTTGGCGACGGACGGCAGCATTCCTATATGGAGGCCGCGTTCCACCCGTGCCAGGGGTGAACCGGCATACTGCATGGCGAGTTCGAGCTGGCGCAGCGGCGCGGCCGTCATCGCGCGGAGGCGTTCTCCCTCGTCCGTCAGCTGCACGCCCCGGGCAGTCCGGAGAAACAGCGTGACGCCGAGATCCTCCTCGAGAAGGCGCAACTGGCGACTCAGTGCCGGCTGTGCGATACCCAGGACGCTGGCGGCCCGGTTGATCGATCCCTCGTCGGCGATACGCAGGAAGTAATTAAGGCGGTGCGTGTCCACCGCCAAATCTTACCCGACATATATAAAATCGGCATAGCCGGACGCCGAAAATTGTATTAGTGGACCGTCGAGGTGCCGCCGTAGCATCGGCTGGCGGCACCGGGCCGGGGCTTGCGCCCTACCTTTGGAACTGTCGGACGGGCACGGGAGGATATTGCATGGAGTCACAGGACCGAGACTGGGCCGAGGATCTCGGGTTAAACCGGCTGCCGGATCATATCGTCGGCAAGCGGGTCGCCGACCTGCTCGACCTGAGCGGCAAGAAGGCGATCGTCACCGGCGCGGGCGGCGACGGCCTGGGCCAGGCGATCGCCAACCGCCTCGCGGGCTCGGGTGCCGATGTCGCGCTGATCGGCCGGACCCTGTCAAAGGTCGAGAAACGAGCGGCGGAGATCGAGGAGAAATGGGGGGTCAAGGCCTACCCGATTCTCGCGGACCTGTCTGACTGGGACCAGGTGCACCGGGCCGTCCGGGAGAGCCATGACGCGCTCGGCGGCCTGGACATTATGATCAACAATCCGGTCATGATGGTCGGTGGGCCCTTCGACCGGCACACCAAGGAGGACATCGACCGGACTGTGCTCGGCAGCTTCACGATGCTGATGTACGGCGCGCATGCTGCCCTGGAGTATCTGCTGCCCCAGGGTTCGGGCCGCATCATCAACATCGCCGCCGAGGCCGGCCGGATACCGGCGCGCGGACTTGTGGTCTACGGCGCGTCCAAGGCCGGGGTGATCGGGTTTACCCGCAATCTCGCGCATGAGGTCGCCTCGCGCGGCGTCTACGTCATGTGCGTCGCCCCGGGCATCATGATCAAACCAGATCTTCGGGAACGGGTCGTCAATGCCCAGAGCGACGCGGACAGGGTGGCGCGCACGGCCGTGCTGGACTCGCTGGAGAACCAGGTCCAACTGGGACGGGTCGGCCTGCCGGAGGAGGTCGCCAACATGGTCGCCTACGTCGCGTCTGAGGCCGCCGACTACATGTGCGGCCAGACCATCGACGTCTCCGGTGGCATGTACATGAACTAGCGGCCGCGCGGACCGCCCGGCCTCCGTCGACGCCAAGCCCACACGGGTCGGCCATGTGACGTCGCGGCCGGCGGGCGGCACTTCTGGCTTTCTGATTCTCGATGCACGGGAGCGGCGAGATGCGTGGACTGGCGGGAAAGACCTTCATTGTCGCGGGCGGTGCCACCGGAATCGGTGCTGGGACGGCGGTGAGGCTCGCCGAGGAGGGGGCCGACGTCGTCGTCGGCGACATCAATGTCTCGGGTGCGGAGGCCACCGTCGCTGGCATCACCAAGCTCGGCGGCGCGGCGATCCCGGTGCGTTTCGATCTGGCGGACGAGGCCTCCGTCGAAGCACTGGTGGAGACGGCGATCGCGGAGTTCGGCGCCGTGCACGGCTTGTTCAACGTCGGCGCGGATCTCTCGCCCGGGAACCTCGGGCGAGACCGGTCGCTGCTCGACACCGATCTGGACGTGTGGCATCGCACGTTGGACGTCAACGTGGTCGGTTTCGTGCGGACCGCGCGTGCCGTGCTGCCGCATCTGCTGGCGAACGGCGGTGGCAGCATCGTCAACACCTCGTCCGGAACGGCGGTCAGCGGTGGCGACCGGCTGCGCCCCGCGTACTCCGCCTCGAAGTCGGCGGTCAACGCGCTCACCCGACACATCGCGGGAAACTGGGGATCTCGTGGGGTGCGCTGCAACGGAGTCATGCCCGGCCTGGTCATGGGGGAGACCCAGGCACAACAGAACGATGTCGCGCTGCAGAAGAGATTCCTGGAGCAGGTTCCCACGACGCGGCTGGGCCGTCCCAGCGACCTTGCCGCCGTGGTCGCCTTCCTGCTCTCTGACGACGCCGAATGGATCAACGGTCAGGTGTGGGCGATCGACGGCGGCGCCAACATGCGAGCCTGACCTGGTGGCGAGGTTAAGCCTGGTTTCGACGTGTCGGGGTCGGGGCTGGGTCGTGCGTGGCGGCCCAGCTCGCGAGGAGTTTGAGGGCGTCGTCGGTGGGTGTGCCTGTTTCGGCGCTGAAGGCGACGAGGGCGAGGCCCGGGTCGGCGGCCAGGTCCATGACGTCGTAGGACAGGTGCAGGTCGCCGACGAGTGGGTGGCGGATGTGTTTGAGCCCGACGCGGTGCAGGCGGACGTCGTGGGCGGCCCAGCGGGTGCGGAAGGCTTCGCTGCGGGTGGATAGTTCGCCGACGAGGTCGGAGATCGCCTTGTCGTAGGGGTCCCGGCCGGCTTCGAGGCGCAGCATGGCGACGTTGTCGTCGGCGGCCCGTTCCCAGTCGATCCAGAAGTCGTGGGCGCGGGGGTTGAGGAAGGTGAACCGCGCGTGGTTGACCGGTCGGGTGGGGTCGGTGAACTGGGGCTCGAACAGCGCCATCGCCAGGGGGTTGGCGGCGAGGACGTCGAGGCGTGCGTTGTTCACGAGGGCGGGCAGCTCGGTCATCCCGTCGAGGACGCGGGTCAGGCTGGGTCGGATCTGCTGGGTGGAAGGGGTGCGCCGGGAGCGGGTGGCGGGGCCGGCGGCGCGGGCGAGGTCGAGCAGGTGGGTGCGCTCGGCGTCGTCGAGTCGCAGGGCGTGGGCGAGGGCGTCGAGCACGCTGTCGGAGACGCCGGCGAGGTTGCCGCGTTCTAGGCGGGAGTAGTACTCGACGCTGACGCCGGCCAGGTCGGCGACCTCGCCGCGGCGCAGGCCCGGGACGCGCCGGCCGCGGCCGTGGGTGGGGAGGCCGGCCTGCGCGGGGGTGATCCTGGCTCGCCGGGAACTGAGGAAGGCCTTGACCTCGTCGCGGTTGTCCACAGTCCCAGGCTAGGCGGGACCCGTTGGCCGAGGGATGCCCTGTCAGGACACCTTTCAGCGGGGTGTTCTTCGAGTGGCCCGCGCCCGCTTGCATGGTGCCCATCGCCGGGGCGACGTCGCGTGTCGTCGCCCCGGCCGAAGCGCCGAGCAGGAGGAATCAACCTGATGAAGAACGCATCGCTGGGCACGTTGGACGTTTCCCGGATCGGTCTGGGCGCGATGACGATGGCCGGTGTCTACACCACCGGCGGGGGAGTCGATGACGCCGAGTCGATCCGCGCGATCCACCGGGCACTGGACCTTGGCGTGACGCACCTCGACACCGCCGAGATCTACGGCCCGTTCCACAGCGAACAGGTCGTCGGGCAGGCGATCAAGGGCCGTCGTGACCAGGTGGTGGTGGCGACGAAGTTCGGCCTCGTGTCGCATGCCGGTGGCGGGCCCGGGGTCATCGACAGCAGTGCCGCGAACGTGCGCACCGCGGTCGAAGGCTCCCTGAAACGGCTCGGCACCGACCACATCGACCTCTACTACCAGCACAGGGTCGACCCGAACACGCCGATCGAGGAGACCGTCGGTGCCCTGGCCGAGCTGGTCACCGAGGGCAAGGTCCGTCACATCGGCCTGTCCGAGGCCGGCCCCGCGACGATCCGCCGCGCCCACGCCGTGCACCCGATCGCCGCGCTCCAGACCGAGTACTCGCTGTGGACCCGCGATCCCGAGGCGGAGCTGCTCCCGTTGCTGCGCACGCTGGGCATCGGTTTCGTGCCCTACTCGCCGCTCGGCCATGGCTTCCTGACCGGCGCGATCCGGACCGTCGACGACTTCGCCGCCGACGACTGGCGCAAGACCAACCCGCGGTTCACCGGGGCGAACTTCCAGCGCAACCTGCGCATCGTCGACGAGGTCCAGGCCATCGCGACCCAAGCGGGCGCCACGCCGGCGCAGATCGCGCTGGCCTGGCTGCTGGCGCAGGGCGACGACATCGCCCCGATCCCCGGGACCAAGCGCGTGGCCCGGGTCGAGGAGAACACCGCCGCCGACCACCTCGAGCTCACCGCCGAGCAGCTCGAACGGTTGGACACCCTCACGCCAGCCGCAGGCGACCGCCACGACGAGGCGAACATGTCCACCGTCGACCGCTGACGGCATCACGTCTGGTCGTCCCGTTCACCGAACCGGTGGTAGGCCGACGCCTGGCGTGCCGCGGGAGGCAGCCACCTCTCGGTCGTCACCACGGGCCTCGGCCTCGGCTCCGTCGACGCCCACCTCGACGGCCTCAGCCGGCCGGTTACGTTAGGTTGCCGCCGAGGAGCGTGTCGGAGGCGCGTGAGGTGTCGCGAGCTGGCTGGCGACCATGACCATGGAGTCGTGCTGGCCTGAGGCGCAGCGGCGCTCCGGCCGCCGGAAACCGGTCTCGGTGAACATTTCCACCGCCGGCACCGGCAGGCCGTTTCTGTTCGGCGTCCAGGAAGGTGGGAGTCGCGTTATGCGGGTGCTCGTCGTGGAGGATGACGCGCCGCTTGCCGACGCTGTGGTCCGTGGCTTACGTCGCGAGAGATTTGCCGTCGACGTGGCGTACGGCGGCGAGGAAGCGCTGGAAAAGATAGGTGTCGTCGAATACGACATCGTCGTCCTCGACCGCCAGCTTCCGGGGGTGCACGGCGACGTGGTGTGCGAGAAGATCGTGGCTGAGCGCACAGCGACGCGGATCCTGATGCTGACGGCCTCGGACGACGTCTCGGAACGGGTCGAGGGGCTGATGCTCGGCGCCGACGACTATCTCCCGAAGCCGTTCGACATGCGTGAGCTTGTGGCCCGGCTCCGGGCGCTCGGTCGGCGTAGCCCGCATGCCACGGTGCCCGTGCTGGAATGGCGGGATATCTGTCTCGACGCTGGCCGTCGGACCGCCCGGCGCGGTGGTCGTGACCTACGGCTGACGAACCGCGAGTTCGCGGTGCTGGAGGCATTGATGCTGGCCGAGGGGGCGTTCCTGAGCGCGGAGCAGCTGATGGAACGGGTGTGGGACGAACGGCTGGATCCGTTCAGCAACGCGGTGCGGGTCACGATCCTGACGCTGCGGCGCAAGCTAGCGGATCCGCCGGTGATCGCGACCGCCCCGGCGGTGGGGTACCGCCTGACATGAAGATCCGCACCCGCATCGCGCTGATGATCGCTTTGAGCCTGATTGTCGCCGGGTCTTTCACGTCGGTGGTCAACGCCTTTGCGTTCCGCAACGTGCCGTACCCGTCGGTGTACTCCTTTCATACCGCGCTGCTGGCTGAGATGGGGGTCCGGCAGCAGACGGTCGTCAGCTACATCGAGGCCCATCCGCAGGAACTGCTCACGACGAAGTTCGACGACATGCGGCTGTCGAACGGCAAGACCGTCGACGAGGTCGCGCGTGAGGTACAACAGCGCCGTCTCGATCACGCTCTCGCGAATGCGCGGCGCTGGTCGTTCATCGGGCTGCTCGTGGTGCTGGTGGGCGCGGTGGCCACCGCCTGGGTGTTGTCGGGGAGCATTCTGCGGCCCATCCGCCGAATGACCGACCGGGCCCGCTCGGCGTCGGCGTCCGATCTCGGTGACCGGGTGGCGATCGACGGCCCGCAGGACGAGGTGAAGGAACTCGCGGACACGTTCGACGCGATGCTCGACCGGCTGTCGACGGCGTTCGATGCCCAGCGCCGGTTCGCCGGGCAGGTCGCGCACGAGCTGCGCACCCCGTTGGCCACGTCGACCGCCGAACTGGCGATGCTGCTCGACGACACGGCCGACCCCGACGTGCGGCAACGGCTGCGGACCGTCGCGGAGGCGGTGGACCGCGGGCAGCGGCTGGTCGCCCAGTTGCTTGTGCTCTCCCGGACCGACCTGGGCGACCTGGAGCGGACCACGTTCGCGCTCGACGAGCTCGTCGGGAACGTCCTGGGCCGGGTCATCGAGACGCCGTCCTTCTCCCGAATCCGGGTCGACGTCGACCTGCGGACCGCCGAGGTCGCCTGCGACCGGGCGTTGCTGGAGAGCCTGGCGCGCAACCTGCTGGACAACAGCGCGCGGCACAACCGGCCGGACGGCTGGGTCAACGTGACCGTCGCCCCGGGCAACGATGGTCGCACTGCGTCACTCTCCGTCGCTAACTCGGTCGCCGATCGTCCCGATGGCACCGCGCTTCCCGACGAGACCGCGGCGGTTCCCGGTCCCGCCGGGGTCGGGTTGTCCATCGTGGAGGCGGTTCTGCGGGCGCACGGCGGCACGATCGCGTGGAGCCGGCAACCGGGCCAGGTGGCCGCCCGGGTGGAGTTGCCGCTCGCCGTGAGCTGACGCCGCGCTGTGAGCTAACGCTGCGCTTACGCCCTGCTCGGTAGGTTCTCGCCGGATTCGATCCGGGTTCCTGCTGGGCATCAGGAGGTAGGCGTGGCTCGTGGCCGTCGAGGTATCCGCTGGCTCGTCGTCGGTGCGGCGGCGGTGCTGTTAGCGGGGGCCTGCAGCAGTTCCGGGTCTTCGGGCCGGTCCGGCCACCCCAATGGCGCCGCCGTGAGTATTCCGGCGCCGCCGAAGGCCGAGCCGATCGACCTGGCAGAACTGCCCGTACCGCCGACAGCGCCCTCGGCCAGCCCGGGGGCGTGCACGACCGCGGTCAATCCGCGGGGCACCGGCTGTATCTCGGCGGTGTCGGCGGGCGGCTTCCTCGACGACCGCACGGTCCTGGCGACCCTGACCTACGCCGGCGCGCCGGCGGCACCGGACCCGGCCAGCGTGTACAGCGGCTCCCAGCTCGCGATGATCAGAACGGACGGGACGACGTTCCCGGGCGGCGCCGCGTGGCAATGCCTCACCTGCGGCATCCCGGCCGCCAACAAGGCCGGCGCCTCGACCAGTCTCGGCGCGGCTCAGCCTTTCAGCGACGGCTCGCGAATCCTCGCCGGCAACAACATCGTCGACTGTGGGCAGTACACGTTCACCGATGCGCGCTGCACCGGCGCGGCCATCCACATCTACCCGATCCGGTGGAACACGACCGCGGACGGCTCCGGCGCCGGTGGGCTGATCTACGGCATCAAGCTGAACCCGGACAACGTGCACGTCGGTTGGAACCGGATTCTCTTTCCCGCCACCGCTGACGACACCTTCAGCGAACTCGCCTACTACGGCCGGCTCACGTTCGACCCGAAGCCGGCCACCGGCGAGCCGAGGGTGCCGCGTTACGACCTCACGGAGATCACCGGGCTTTTCAGCGCCGACGAGCCGTTTGGCACCTTCCTGCGCGTCGACCCGGCAACCCCGACCCGGCTGACCTACCAGCAGAACCACGTCCTCGGCGAGTTCAAGGGCTGGACCGGCGATGGCGCCGAGGCGCTCGGTATCGCCGATGTCCAGTCCGACAACCTCGACCACGTCGCGACCAGCCTCGCCACCGGGACCACCCGGCGCCTGGACGCCGACCCCGCCTACAGCGACCCGGTCACGAGCTCACCGGACAGCCAGTGGACCGTCGCCATGGACGTCCGTTACCACGACCGGTTCTCCTTCTTCGCCGCGCTGCCGGGCGTCCCGCCGATCACCGACGCGCTGCCGACCGGCGCCGCCGAATCCGCCGGCTACAACATCCACCAGCGCCGGCTCTTCGAGCCCTACCTGTACGACCGCTACGGCGACCGCGGCGACTACCACGGCCAGCAGCTCAACACCTGCGCCACCGGCCCCTGCACCACGCTCGCGACCGGGCCCGGCAGCACCGCCGACGACCCGCTGTGGGCCTCGATGGCCGACTCGTACTTCTCCCCGGGCGCCACCGAGATCGTCTACTGGCAGACCTACCCGGCCGCGGCCGACTGCGGCCCGGCCGTCGGCGACCCCACCACCTGCCCGCCCTCCAGCGAACCCGGCGGCCGCACCTCTCGACTCATGCTCGCCAAGCTGACCAGCCGCACACCGCGGCCGACCCCCGCGGTCAGGCCGCTCCCGGACACCGTCGCCTGGGGAACGCCGTACCGCGCCGGTGACCCGACGCCGGTCCTGCCGCACCTCCCCGCCGGCACCTACACCCTGCGCGGGAGGACCGCCGGCACCGCGGCCGTCACGGTCGCCGAGAACAGCACGAAGACCGGCGTGCTGTCGATCTCCGTCACCTACGCCAACTTCAACGACGACGGCCTCGACGTCATCAATGGCACGGAGAGCGTCCAGAACAAGGGGACGTCGGCCAGCGACATCACGTTCCACGAGAACCTGGCCCTCACCGGGAGACACACCGGAACGAAGAAGACCAGCGAGCCGGGCGGATACACCATCTCGCCGCGCGCCGTCATCTCCGGCACCTACGACCCCGTCGGAACCATGACGACGACGCTCGACGGCCACACCTACCACCAGCCCGGATCCTTCTGACGGTCACCCGTCGGCGTCCCGGCTGAACCGCCTCGCACCTCAGGGCTGCTCAACGAAAGAGGAAAAGGTGCCTTTACGCTTGACGATTTCTCGTGGCGCATCGCGATTTCCGCGCGCCTCTTGTCGGAAGGTTCCGGGCGGGCGCCGCCGGCCGCCTGCGTCGGCCACGCGGGCGCGTTGGTCGGTGCTGGGCTTGGTGATGGCGCTGATGGTCGCGGTGGCGGCGTGCTCGTCGTCCGGCTCGGCCGGCACCACGGGAGCGGCGCCCTCCGGGATCAACGCGCTTCCCGAGGTGGTGAGTAATCCGCCGGCGCCGAAGCCGGAGCCGATCTCGGTCAGTGAGTTGCCATTGCCTCCGGTGACGACCAATGCCGCGTCGGGTGGCTGTACGGTGGCGGTCAACCCGCACGGGACGGGTTGTATCGGCCAGTCGGTCGGTCTGCAGTCGGGTGGCTATCTGCCGGACGGGCACGCGGTCTCCGCGATGGTCAGTTTCGCTGGGGCGCCGGCGGCTCCCGACCCGGCGAGTGTCTACGCGGGCCCGCAGATCATCATTGTGCGGACCGACGGCACGACCTTCCCTGGCGGCGACGCGTGGAAGTGTGTGACCTGTGGTGTCCCGGCCGCGAATCAGGCCGGGCGCAACGAGGCCCTGGACTATCCGCAGCCGTTCAACGACGGCAAGCGGATCCTGGCCGGCACGAACGTCATCGACTGTGGGTCGTTCAAGCTCGCCGATACCGGCTGCGCCCCGGGCCGGGTCCATGTCTATCCGGTCCGGTTCAACAACACGGCCGACGGGTCCGGCAAGGGCGGGAGTATCCGTGAGCTGCGGCTGAACCCGGACAACGTCCATCTCGGCTTCAACAGCTTCACGTTCTCAGGCGGCGCGATCGGGCAGTTCGGCTACCTCGGCCGGCTGACGTTCAACCCGAACCCCACCACCGGCACCCCGCTGGCTGCCCGCTACGACCTCACGTCGGTCACCCGGCTGTTCGACACCGCGACCGACAAGCAGACCGTGTACGTCGATCCGGCCCACCCCGGCCAGCTGACGATCAACCGCAACGCGATCTCGGTGGGTGAGCTGCGTGGCTTCAGCAAGGACGGCAAGGAGGTCACCTACATCGGCTACCCGGACGAGTCGTCCAACATCGATGTCTTCGCCGCCGACCTGACCACCGGCAAAGTCCGCCGGCTCACCAGCAACCCCGAATACACCGACCCGATCGACCTCTCGCCCGACGGCGACTGGACCGTCGCCATGGACACCCGCGGCTCCGACCGCCAGGAGTTCCTCGCCGGCATGCGGGGCATCCCCCCGATCACCGACCTGGTCACCCCCGGCGCGGTCTCCTCGGTGCGCAACAACGGGACGCGACGCTTCTTCCAGCCCATCCTGATCGACCGCTACGGCGACCGCGGCACCTACCAGGGCCAGCAGATCAACGCCGCCGGCGACGGCAGCCCCGGCGCGATCAACGACCCGAACTGGAACGGGGAGGCCGACCCCCGCTGGTCACCGGACGGCACCGCCGTCGTCTACTGGCAGGCACTCGCGACCCCACCCGCCTGCGGCGGCGCGAACCCGCTGACATGCGAGACCTCCACCGAACCCGGCGGCCGGACCGCCCGCCTGATGATCGCCACGTTCACCAGCCGCAAACCAGCACCGGCACCCACCGTCGCCCCGATCTCCGACACCGTCCCCTGGGGCACCCCCTACGTCCCCGGCAGCCCGATCCCGACCCGCCCCTTCCCACCCACCGGCTCCTACACACTCGCCGGAGCCAAGACCGGAACAGCGGCCGTCACGATCACCGAGAACGCGGCGAAGACCGCGATCGACACCATCGCCGTCCGCTACACCAACTACTCCGACGACGGCCTGCGCACCCTCAACGGCACCGAGAAAGTCACCGCCGCCGCCCCGAGCCTCACCGTCTCCAAACTCGACTGGTACTCCGACCTCACCCAGACCGGCATCACCCCAAGCACCAAGAAAACCAGCCCCGACGGCTTCCACCTCACCATCGACCTACTGACCAACGACTTCCAAGCCACCGGAACGATGACCACCACCATCAACGGCCACGCCTACCACCAGCCACAGAACAGCACGTGACCCTTAGGCGGTAAGGCGCCCACGCGGGCGCATCCGCCAACGGCGAATCGCGCGAGGATCAGCGCCGCCGGCCGGCACTCGTCGTTCCGGTCGGCGGCAGGTCCCGGCCTGGGATCCTGCCCCGCGCCTGGCGGGTGGCGATGGTCGCGGACTGGACGAGCCGTCGGCCGAGCTCGATGACGTCCTCGACCGCGATCGCGTGGTCCGGCCCGGTGATGCTCAGCGACAGCAGCACCCGGCCCATCGGGTCGAAGACCGGCGCGGCGACCGTCTTCACGACGATCTTGTCGCTGCCGGTGAGGCTCTCGAAGGACAGCAGCATCTCGTCGGTCTTCGCGAGCACCTCGGCGAGGCGATGCTCGGCGTCGGCGTCGGTGGGCTCGTCACGCAGTTTCGCGATGGCGTCGATCACGGCGGGTGCGGCGATCGACGCCAGGGGCACGCTGTAGCCGCGGTCGCGGATCTCCCCGAGAACGCGCCGGTAGAGCTCACGGAGGGCCGGCGTCAGCGTGGCCCGCTCCAGCCAGCCGCTGACCGCCTCGTCCTCGGCCCAGGCCAGGAACACCGCGCCGATCGGCGCCAGCATCGGCGTCCGGTCTCCCGGGTAGCCGAGGACCTGCGCCCGTGCCACCGGGCCGCGTCGGGCGAGGAAGATGACGTCCCGGCCGGCGGCGGCCATCACGCTGATCTCCGTCCCGAGCTCGTCGCCGAGCACCTCGGCCTGCTCGACCGCGGCGCCGATCGCGGGGTGCTGCTCCAACGTCGCGAACCCGGTGACCGCCAGCGCGGGGCCGAGGACGTAGGTGCGGTGGACCGGGTCGCGCACCACGAACCCGCTGTCGCACAGCACGGCCAGCGTCGCGTGCGCCGAGGCGATGTTCATGCCGAGGTGCGTGACGAGCTCGCTGATCGTGAAGCCCCGCGACGGGTGCGCCGTCAGGAACGACACGATGTCCGTCGCGCGGGCGGATGCGGGCGCGGGCCGAGCCATGCAGCCAACGGTAGCCGACCTTCGGGCGACCCCTGGCCAGCCTCTCCGCTTGACTGCAATACAAATTTTGCTATAGCAATGTCCCATGTTCGACTTAACGGGCCGGGTGGTCGTGGTCAGTGGTGGGAACGCCGGGATCGGTCTCGCCTTCGCGCGGGGGGCCGCCCGGGCGGGCGCGGACGTCGTCGTCTGGGGCCGGCGAGCCGAGAAGAACGCGGAGGCGGCCAAGGACCTCGCCGGTCTCGGTCACCGGGTCCTGGCGCAGGAGGTCGACGTCTCGGACGAGACCCGCGTCGTCGAGGCGATGAACGAGGTCGTCGAGGAACTGGGGCGGGTCGACGGGGTCATCGCCAACGCCGGGCTGATGCGCCGTGAGCGCAGCTTCGTGGAGCTGACGAGCGAGGCCTGGCACGGCCTGCTCGCCGTCAACCAGCACGGCGCGTTCTTCGCCATGCGTGAGGGTGCCCGCCATATGAAACGTCGCTACGACGCGGGCGACCCGGGCGGGTCGTTGCTGTTCTGCGCCAGCCTGTCCGCACTCACCGGCAGTCCCGGCATGCAGCACTACAACGCCTCCAAGGGCGCGATGGCGGCCATGTCGCGGGGCATCGCGGTGGAGGCCGGCCGGTACGGCATCCGTTGCAACGTCGTCTGTCCCGGTTACACGGTGAGCGAGACCGTGCGCATCGCGGTCGACAGCCCGCTGTTCGAGCGCAACCGCCGCTACAACCCGTCCGGACGGGCCGGCAACGCCGACGACTTCGAGGGCATCGGCGTCTACTTCATGAGCGACGAGTCGCGCTACCACACCGGCGACCTGGTCGTCGTCGACGGCGGCTGGTTGGCGAACGCGGGCAAGACCGACATCACGGAGCTGCCGCCATGGCCGTAAAGGTGCTACGCGTCGAGGGAATGCGCGAGGACACCCGCACCCCCGCGGAGCGGGCCGCGCTGGAGGCCGACGAGCGCCGGCTGTTGGACATGAGCATCGACGCGGTCCTCGAAGGCGCCACCCGCCGGACCGGCCTCGATGACTTCGGCTCGCTGGAGTTCACCAAGCGGCTCGGCCTGCTGCTCGCCGAGGTCGAGGCCGACGACAACGTCTGGCGGACGCACAAGGCGGCCTTCGTCGAGCACTGCGTCTCGGCCGCGGCGAACCGGCTGCTCATCCAGCGCTACTGGAAGGACAACCCCGCCTGTCTCGACGCGCCCATCGAACGGCCGATCAACGTCATCGCGCTGCCTCGCTCGGGCAGCACCCATCTGGAGAACCTGCTGGCCGCCGATCGCCGGCTGCGCCACCTCCCGGTCTACCTGGCCGCCCAACCGGCCCCGAAGCTCGGCGAGCTGCCGGGGCCGGACGGGGTCGACCCGCGCTGGTCCCGGTCGGACGCCCGCTGGCAGCGGCTCGCCAGCAACGAGATCTTCGCGGCGATGCACGAGCACTCGCCCGACCACGCCTGCGGCGAGAACGAGCTGCAGGTGCCCGACTTCGCCAGCTACCAGTGGGAGTGGATGGCGAACGTCCCGCACTTCCGCGACCACTACCTCAGCCACGACCAGACCCCGCACTACCGCTACATGAAGGACGTCCTGCGGGCAGTCGCCTGGCAGTTCCCCAGTGACCAGCGGTGGATGCTGAAGTCCAACCAGCACAGTGAGCAGCTCGGCCCGCTGCTGGCGACCTACCCGGACGCGACCGTGGTGATGATCCACCGTGACCCGGTCGCCACGATCCGGTCCCTGCTGACGATGCGCGGCCTCGCGCTGAAGGCGAGCCAGAAGCGCTTCGACGTCGACGCGCACGTCGCCTACTGGGTGGACCGGCTCGAACGGATGCTGCGCGGCTACCTGCGCGACCGCGACCTGGTCCCCGCCGGGCAGCTCGTCGAGCTGCGGTTCGACGAGATCGTCGGCAACGACGTCCAGGCCGCCGCCGGCGTACTGGAACGAGCCGGCCTCCCGGTCACCGACGAGACCCGCACGGACATCGAGCACTACCTGGCCGCCCACCCCCGGGGGAAGCGCGGTCGGGTCGTCTACGACCTGGCGGGCGACTTCGGCCTCGACGCGGGCGAGCTGCGCGAGCGGTTCGCCTTCTACACCGACACCGTCCAGCTCAGCCCCGAGGTGGCAAAGGAGCGCGCCCGGTGAGTGCACAGCAGCAGCCACTCAACGCCCTGATCGTCAAGGAGGGTGAAGGCGAGCAACCGGCCGTACCGCTCGGAGACGGCATCTACGCGTCGAGGGGCATCTCCAACAGCTACCTCGTCACCACCCCGGACGGCGACCTGCTGATCAACACCGGGATGTACTTCGAGGCCGACCAGATCAGGAGCCGGTTCGCCGAGGTCAGCGACCATCCGGTCCGCGCCATCGTCTTCACGCAGGGCCATCCGGACCACGTCGGCGGCTGGTCCCAGCTGACCGCCCCGGGCATCGAGACCATCGCGCACGCGAACCACGCCGACGTCCGCGAGTACTTCCACAACCTGCAGCCGTTCTACGCCCGGCGCACCGGGAAGCTGTGGAGCAGGGACATCACGAACGTCGACCGCTCCTACCAGCCACCCGAGCCCGTCGTCACGACGACGTTCCTCGACAGCCACGCCTTCACCCTCGGTGGCCGCCGCTTCGAGCTGTACTCGACGCCGGGCGGGGAGACGACCGACTCGCTGGTCGTCTGGCTCCCCGACGAGCGCATCCTGTTCACCGGCAACCTGTTCGGGCCGCTGTTCGGCCACGTCCCGAACCTGTACACGGTCCGGGGCGACAAGATCCGCAGCGCCATCTCCTACCTCCACACCGTCGACCGGGTCCTCGCGCTCGCCCCCGAGGTGCTGATCACCGGGCACGGCGAGCCGATCCGCGGCGCCGAGGAGATCCGCCGGCGGCTCACCCAGCTGCGGGACGCGACCGCGTCGCTGCGCGACCAGACGATCGAGGGCATGAACGCCGGCGTCGACCTGTGGACCCTGATGGGCCAGGTCACCCTGCCGCCCGAGCTGAACATCCCCCAGGGCCACGGCAAGGTTCCCTGGATCGTGCGGGCGATCTGGGAGGAGCACACCGGCTGGTTCCGCTACGAGTCGACCACCGAGCTCTACCACGTGCCGCCCTCGGCGATCTGGGACGAGCTCATCGACCTCGCCGGGGGAACCGCCCCGCTGCTCGCCCGCGCCGAAGCACACCTCGCGGCCGGACGACCACTGGAAGCACTGCACTTCGCCGAGATCGTCCTGTCCCAGGCGCCCGACGACCCGAACGCCCTGCGCGTGAAGCTCGACGCCCACGAACTCCTGCTGGCCCGTGGCGGCCGGGAGAACTTCAGCGAGGTCCGCTGGCTCGAAGCCGAGATCCGCGACACCCAGGAGAAGCTGTGATGGCACACCCCCGGCTGTCCGTCAGCGAGATGTGCACCTACCCCTGGCCGTTCGCCGACGAGCTCGTCCTGTGGGACTCCCTCGACCTGAGCCACGTCGGCGTGCTCGACAACAAGCTCGCGGCCTACGGGCGCGAGCAGGCCGTCAGCGCGCTGACGGCCCGGTCGCTGCGGCTCACCACTGTGATCACGAACCAGTTCGAGCTGGCCGCCCCCGCGACGTGGGACGCGACCCGCGACGAGATCCGCCAGTCCATCGACCTCGCGGCGGTCGTCGGCGGCTGCGTCTATCTCACCCCCGGCACCGCGCCAGGCCGTTCGTTCGACGAGCTCACCCAGGCCCTGGCGGACGCGGTCGCTCCCTGCCTGGCCCACGCGGCGACGCGTGGTGTCCGGGTGGCGATCGAGCCCACCCAGCGCACCGACCGGTCGTTCGTCCACACGCTGCGCGACGCCGTCGAGGTCGCCGACCGGACCGGCCTCGACCTCATCGTCGACCTCGGGAACTGCTGGCGCGAACCCGACCTCGCCGCCGCCGTGCGCCACGTCGGCGACCGCCTCGCCGTCGCGCAGCTGTGCGATGTCCTCGCCCACGAGCGAGGAACACTCCCCGCCGGAACCCGCGTCGTCCCGGGCGACGGCGACATGCCCGTCGACACCTTCCTGCGCGCCGTCCTCGACACCGGCTACACCGGCCCCTTCGAACTCGAACTCGTCGGCCCGGCGGTCGAGGCCGAGGGCCTCGAACCCGCCACCCGCCGCGCCGTCGACCGGGCGAACGCCCTCCTGGAAAAGGAACTGCCATGAGCCGCGCGATCGTGTTCAACGGCGACGAGACCTGGGAGCTGCGCGACCTGCCCGTGCCAGACCCCCAACCTGGGGGCGCGGTCCTGCGCGTCGAGGCCACCGGGTTGTGCCACAGCGACATCGACCACTTCCGCGGCCACGTGCACACCTCGTGGGGCGGCGCGTTCCCCTCGATTCCCGGCCACGAGATCGTCGGCCGCATCGAGAGGATCACCCCCGAGGCTGCGGACAAGTGGGGCGTCGCCGAGGGTGACCGGGTCGCGGTCTGGGACATCGCCTTCACTCCGGCCGGGCATCGCATCTACGGCCACGACTTCTCCGTAGACGAGGGCTCCGGCCTCTATGGCGGCTTCGCCGAACACCTGGAGCTGGTGCCGGGCTCGATGGTCTACAAGCTGCGCGACGACCTCCCCGCCGACCAGCTCACCGTCTTCGAGCCGCTGAGCTGCGCCGTCACCTGGGTCAAGCCGGTCGCCGACGGCGACGTCGTGGTCATCGAAGGCCCCGGGCACATGGGCATGGCCACGATCGTCGCGGCGAAGGCCGCCGGCGCCTCCACCGTCATCGTCACCGGAACCGCCAAGGACCGGTTCCGGCTCGACTGCGCGCTGCGCATCGGTGCCGACCACGTCATCGACGTCGACGCGGAGGATCCGGTCGAACGGGTCCGGGAGATCACCGGTGGAGCGATGGCCGGCGTCGTCATCGACGCCGCCGCGGGCAACCCGGTGACGGTCAACCTGGCCATGGACCTCGTCCACAAGGGCGGCCACGTCGTCATCGCCGGCATGAAGGACCGCCCGCTGGAGGGCTTCCACAGCGACTGGATCCCGACCCGGCGCATCACGCTGCATCCCGGCGCCGGCCTGGACGCCGCCGGTGCCGTCGCGCTCATCAACGAGGGCAAGGTCCCGACCGCCGAGCTGCTCGGGGACTCGTTCCCGCTGGAGCGGTTCGAGGAGGCCTTCGCGCTCCTGACCCGGTCCACCCCCGGCCGCGACTCCGTGCGGGTCGCGTTGCGGCTGAGCTGACCAGCCGGCCATCACAGACGAGGACAGGAGAGGAACGGCTGATGTCCACTGCCACGTCGAGTCCCGTCGTCCCGGGCACGCCTCATCTGTCGCATTTGCGGCGTCTGGAGGCGGAGAGCATTCAGATCTTTCGGGAGGCTGTCGCCGAGTCTGAGCGGCCGGTGATGTTGTATTCGGTCGGTAAGGACAGCGCGGTGATGCTGCATCTCGCGATGAAGGCGTTCTTTCCGTCGAAGCCGCCGTTCCCGTTGCTGCATGTGGACACGACGTGGAAGTTCCAGGCGATGTACGCCTTCCGGGACCAGCATGTCGCGAACCTGGGCCTGGATCTGTTGGTGCATCAGAATCCGGATGCGGTGCAGCGGGGGATCAATCCGTTCGATCACGGGTCGGCGATGCACACCGACATCTGGAAGACCGAGGGCCTGAAGCAGGCGTTGGACAAGTACGGGTTTGATGTGGCGTTCGGTGGGGCGCGTCGGGATGAGGAGAAGTCGCGGGCGAAGGAGCGGGTGTTCTCGATCCGGTCGGCGGCGCATCGGTGGGATCCGAAGGACCAGCGTCCGGAGCTGTGGCGGTTGTACAACGCGCGTAAGGCGCCGGGGCAGTCGATTCGGGTGTTCCCGTTGTCGAACTGGACCGAGCTGGATATCTGGCTCTACATCCACCGGGAGAACATCCCGATCGTCCCGTTGTACTTCGCGGCGCCGCGGCCGGTCGTGGAACGCGACGGCACGCTGATCATGGTCGATGACGAGCGGATGCCGCTGGCGGCGGGGGAGATCCCCGAGCAGCGCTCGATCCGGTTTAGGACGCTCGGCTGCTACCCGTTGACCGGGGCGGTCGAGTCCGAGGCGTCGACCCTGCTGGAGATCGTCCAGGAGATGTTGTTGACGACGTCGTCGGAGCGCCAGGGCCGGGTCATCGACCACGACTCGTCGGGGTCGATGGAGAAGAAGAAGCACGAGGGATACTTCTGATGGCGCATGCGACGGATGAGCTGCTCGCGACGGACGTCGAGGCGTATCTGCGCCGGCATGAGGACAAGTCGATGCTGCGGTTCATCACCTGCGGCAGCGTGGATGACGGCAAGTCGACGCTGATCGGCCGGTTGTTGTACGACGCGAAGCTGGTGTTCTCCGACCAGTTGGCCGCGTTGGAGTCGGACTCGAAGAAGGTCGGCACCCAGGGCGGCGAACTCGACTTCGCGCTGCTCGTCGACGGCCTCGCGGCCGAGCGGGAGCAGGGCATCACGATCGATGTGGCCTACCGGTTCTTCTCCACCGAGAAACGCAAGTTCATCGTCGCCGACACCCCCGGCCATGAGCAGT
Source organism: Pseudofrankia inefficax (assembly GCF_000166135.1). Lineage (NCBI taxonomy): Bacteria > Bacillati > Actinomycetota > Actinomycetes > Frankiales > Frankiaceae > Pseudofrankia > Pseudofrankia inefficax. Next base: position 5,379,687 of record NC_014666.1, on the reverse strand, counting down.
ACACCCGCAACATGGTCACCGGCGCCTCCACCGCCGATCTCGCCGTCATCCTGATCGACGCCCGCAAGGGCGTCCTGACCCAGACCCGGCGCCACAGCTACCTCGTCTCGCTGCTCGGGATCCGCCACGTCGTGCTCGCGATCAACAAGCTCGACCTCGTCGACTACTCCCAGCAGACCTTCGACGAGATCGAGGCCGACTACCGGACGTTCGCCGCCCAGATCGGCCTCGAAGGTGACGCCATCCGCGCCATCCCGCTGTCGGCGCTGCGCGGCGACAACATCACCGAACTGTCCACGAGTACGCCGTGGTACACCGGACCCACGTTGGTCGGCTACCTGGAATCCGTCCAGATCGCCGACACCGCGGGCGACGGGCCGTTCCGGCTACCGGTCCAGTGGGTCAACCGGCCGAACCTGGACTTCCGCGGCTTCTGCGGCCAGGTCGCCGGCGGGATGATCCGCCCCGGGCAGAAGATCCGAGCGCTGCCGTCGGGCCAGGAGTCCGTCGTCACCCGGATCGTCACCGCGGACGGCGACCTGGAAGCCGCCTACGCCGGCCAGTCGGTCACCCTCACGCTGGCCGACGAGATCGACGTCTCCCGCGGCGACATCCTCGCCGCCGCCGACGCCCCGGCCGAGGTCGCCGACCAGTTCGCATGCCATTTGGTCTGGATGGGCGGCGAGCCGATGCTCCCGGGCCGGCCCTACCTGCTCAAACTCGGCACCCGCACCGTCAACGCGACCCTCGCCCCACCCAAATACAAGGTCAACGTCAACACGCTGGAACAGACCGCGGCGAAGACCCTGGAACTCAACGAGATCGGCGTCGCGAACCTCACCCTCGACCGGCCCGTCCCGTTCGACCCCTACACCGTCAACCGCGACACCGGCGGCTTCATCCTCATCGACAAATACACCCACGCCACCGTCGCCGCCGGCCTCCTACACTTCGCGCTCCGCCGGTCGCACAACATCCACTGGCAGGCCGTCGAAGTCAACAAAACCGCCCGCGCCGCCACCAAGGGCCAACGCCCCGCGGTCATCTGGTTCACCGGACTGTCCGGCGCCGGGAAATCCACCATCGCCAATTTGGTCGAGAAGAAGCTGCACGACGAGGGCTTCCACACCTACCTCCTCGACGGCGACAACGTCCGCCACGGCCTCAACAAAGATTTGGGCTTCACCGAAGCCGACCGCGTCGAGAACATCCGCCGCATCGCCGAAGTCGCCAAACTGATGGCCGACGCCGGCCTCATCGTCCTCACCAGCTTCATCTCCCCCTTCCGCGCCGAACGCCAACTCGCCCGCGACCTCCTCGACAACGGCGAATTCATCGAAGTCCACGTCGACACCCCCCTACACGTCGCCGAAGCCCGCGACCGCAAAGGCCTCTACGCCAAAGCCCGCCGCGGCGAACTAGCCAACTTCACCGGCATCGACTCCCCCTACGAAGCCCCCCACAACCCCGAAATCCACCTCGACGCCTCCGGCACCATCCCCGCCGAACAAGGCGCCGAACAGGTCGTCACCTACCTGCGTGACGCCGGGATCCTCACCTGGCAGGACGGAGCGTGACGGGCATGGACGACCACATCCTCGCGGCGACGCTGGCCGCCGAGGCGGGCGAGCTCCTGCTTGCCATCCGGGCAGAAGGCGGCGCCGCCGGCGACCGCGGGTCGAACGAGCTGCTCCTTGAGCGGCTGTCCCGCGCGCGGCCCGACGACGCGATCCTGTCGGAGGAGAGCGCCGACGATCCCGCCCGCGTCGACCGGGACAGGGTGTGGATCATCGATCCTCTCGACGGCACCCGCGAGTACGGCGAGCCGCCACGCGAGGACTGGGCCGTCCATGTGGCGCTCGCGGTCAACGCGGAGCCCACCGCCGGCGCCGTCGCGCTACCCGCGGCCGGCCTCGTCCTGCACACCGGCCGACCACCGGCCCTCGCCCCGCCGTCGACCGGCCCGGTCCGCCTCGCCGTGTCGCGCACACGCCCGCCGGCCTGCGTCGACCATCTCGTCACCCAGCTGAACGCCACCCTGGTGCCCATGGGCTCAGCCGGCGCCAAGGCGATGGCCGTCGTCCGCGGACAGGTCGACATCTACGCCCATTCTGGCGGCCAGTACGAATGGGACTCCTGCGCACCCGTCGCCGTCGCGGCGGCCGCCGGACTGCACGTCTCCCGGCTCGACGGCTCACCCCTGCGCTACAACCAACCCAACCCCTACCTGCCCGACCTGCTCATCTGCCGCCCCGAACTCGCCGAGACGACCCTGAACGCGCTGCGTGACCTGTAGCCAGGTAGACGTCGTTCGAGCCGGTCGAGGCCGGTAGGGCGTGGTCTCAACGTGGGCTGGTGTCGGGGGTATCTTGACTCGTCGCCGTGGAGATCGCCCAGTACAGCCGGAAGGGGTAGTGAGCCGAGTGTCCGAGGCCCTCAACCTGAGCCACACGCTCGGTTCGATCAAGCGCAACGGGGCCTGGCCGGTGCCGGAGCATGTCGTCCTGCGCCAGCGGATGGGCTCCGCCGAGCTGGACCTCACCGAGGCCGTCCTGGCCGGCGCGAACACCCTCCTCGACATCGACATGGTCGGAGGGTCGGTGGAGATCCGCGTGCCGGAGGACATGCTCGTCACCGCGGAGCTGGCCACCACCCTCGGCAGCTACCAGGACCACCGCAAGCCCGGTCCGGACGCCGCCCTCGCGACGGCCTCCGACGTTGTTCACACCCTCACGATCAAGGGCCGCGTGGTGCTGGGCTCGGTCGAGGTCCGCGGGCCCAAGCGCTCTTTCCGCAAGCGCGCCTGACAGCAGCCGGACCTGGATCCGGACCGATGGTGGTGGATCTCGTCAGTGGTCGGTCGCGAGGTATGACTGGAGCCTGATCCGGGCCTTCCAGTGATCGAGAAGTCGTCGCGCGGCGTCCAGTCCCTGGATCGCGGGTCGCCGCACCGGTCATGATTGCCGTTTGGGCCCTGGGGTGGTCGCGGAAATGCCCGCGCGACGACCATCCCAGGGCCAAAACCGCGATCAAGGCCGTGATTCCGGCCGCCGGCCGGCCCGCTCTGGGCCTCGGTTCGGGCGAGCGGCTCACCGACACCTTTCCTCCGCGTCCGGGCACCGAGGCGGGTTCTTTTCAGCGCCTCCCCACGCGGCCGACGTCGGCCACGGTTAAGGCGTATGACTGGACCCTAAGGCGGTTGACTGTCGCGGGTCGAGGTGGTTGCATGGCGGCCCTGTCAACGAAGTGAGGGAGCCCGTGAAACTCGACGGTTCGGTCGCGGTCGTCACCGGCGCTGGCAGCGGTATCGGGCGGGCCGCGGCGCTTTCCTACGCCCGGCGCGGCGCCCGGGTCGTGGCCAGCGACATCGACGCTGACCGCGCCGCCGCGGTGGCCGCCGAGATCGGCGATCAGGCCGTGGCGCTCCGCTGCGACGTCACCGAGGTCGCCGAGCTGGAGGCCGCCCGCGCACTCGCCCTCGACCGGTTCGGGCGGATCGACCTGGTGATGAACACCGTCGGCATCCTCGCCGTAGGTGCCGTGGAGGACATCCCGCTGGAGGCCTGGCAGCGCGTCATCGACGTCAACCTGCTCGGCATCGTGCGCAGCAACCTGGTGTTCCTGCCCACGCTGCTCGCCCAGGGGTCCGGCCACATCGTCAACACGGCGTCGACCGCGGGCCTGCTGCCGTACGGCTACGACCGGCTGCCCTACACGGCGACCAAGCACGCGGTCGTCGGCCTGTCGGAGTCACTGGCTGTCTACCTGCGGCCGCAGGGCATCGGCGTGACCTGCCTGTGCCCGGCCGGCGTCGCGACGAACATCATCGAACAGGTCAGGTTCTACGGCGAGCCCAAGCCACCGCGAGGGCCGGCGTTCCCGGTCGTCGACGCGGCCTCGGTCGGCGAGCTGGTCGCCGACGCCGTCGAGGCGGGCCAGTTCCTCGTCCTCACCGCGCCCGAGGCCGCCGACGAGCTGCGCGAGCGCGCCGCAGACATCGACGCCTATCTGGACCGGATCGCGACCGACTACGCCTGAACGCCCGGTCGCGACGCCGATACCAGGTGCCACACCGATAGCACGCCACACCGATAGCAAAGGCCGCTCCCGGACTGTCGCCGCCCGCTGGGCGGTCACCCGCGAGCGGGCGCGGCTGCCTGTTTCCTCTTCCTTCAAGGAGGCACCGTAGTGGCCAGGTCGCGAAGGCGCTGAACAACTTCCTGTTCACGACCCACGTCGGCATCGCCCTGGACCTGTTCGCCTTCGTCGACCGGCTCGGGCTGGACCGGGCCGCGGCCGCGCGCGTGCAGGGCCATGGGAGCGGCGGCAGCTTCGCCGCGGCCACCCTGGCGCGGTCCGGGTTCGACACGACCGGGCTTCGCGGAGCCGAGCCGCTGCTGCGCAAGGACGTGGGCATCATGCTCGACGTCGCCCAGGCAGCCGGGGCTACCGAACCCGCGGCCCTCGTCGCGCTGGCTCACCAGACCCTCGCCCTGCTGCGCGCCGGCTCCGAGTAAGAAGGCCCGGCGCGCTCGTCGTCGAGCACGCCGGGCCAGGTGGGAGCGGAGAGGGACGGTCAGGACGCGGGCGCGACCGTGCGGCCGGGGACGACGTCACCGCAGATGGGGGTCGCGTTCGGGACGGGCTTGAACGCGTTGCCCTGGAACTGGGCGATCCACTGGCAGCTGTCGGGCCCGAAGACGATGTTCTCCCGGTCGTTGATGTCGACCGTGTGGGAGCCGTAGAGACCGAGGGCGTTCCAGTCGTGGATGCCCTCGAGCGCCGTGATCAGGCTGGCCTGGGTGGGATTGGCGCCGGCGGCCTTCAGAGCGCGCACCAGCAGGCCGACGGAGACGTAGCCGTTGTAGGAGGCGTAGGTGGGCTCACCCTTGAGGCCGGCCGCTCGCATGTCGGCGACGAACTGCTTGGTGGCGGGCGTCTGCTGCTCGATGAGCTCGTAGGCGGACACGAAGTAGGCGCCCTGGGCGGCCTGCGCCGCGCCGGGGCCGGCGGACAGCAGGTCACCGCCGTAGCCGGTGGGCAGCAGAGCGGCCTTGAGCTTGACGCCCTGGTCCTGCAGGCCCTTGATCACGGCGAAGGTCGTGTCGGAGCCCGCGGCGGCGACGAAGCCGTCGACGCCCGCGTCCTTCATCGCGAGCACGGCCGGGCCGACGTCACCGCCGAGCGGGAACTTGGCGTTCAGATAGCCGACCTTGATGCCGGCGACCTCGGCCGACGCGGCGGACCCCTCGCCGGCCTCGGACGCGGTCGGAACGGAGTTCGCGAGGACGCCGAGGTTGGTGACGCCCATCATCTTGAAGAACTTGCCCTGGGTGGTGGAGACCTTGGTGGCCTGCAGCGGGCCCCAGATCGAGAACATGTTCTTCGACGGGATCCACTCGGGGCCGTCCTGGCTGGCGCCGATCACGGGCACGTTGTGCGCGGTGAGGTACGGCGCGGCGGCGAACAGCAGCGCGGAGTTCGCCAGGACCGCGAAGACGTGGTCCTGGGTGACCATCTTCTGGGCGACGGCGAGGGCGGTGGCCGGGTTCGTCGCGGTGTCACCGACGATGTACTTGATGGTGTAGCCGTTGCGGGCGGCGTAGAACGTGCCGGCCTTGACCCCGTCGACGACGGACTTGTTGGGCGGGGCCGCCGCGCCGGTCATGTCGGCGATCACACCCACCGTGATGGTCTTCTTCGCGGCCGCCGCGGTGGTGGTGCCGCCGCCGCTGGAACCGCCTGAGCTCGACGAGCCGCAGCCGGCGGCTAAGAGGACGGCGGCGGCCGACAGGATCGCCGCGGCCACGGTCGTGCGCTTTCTGAGCATTGATCTCCCCTAGGTGTGGTGCGTGGTGAGCGTGGAAACCTCGTCGCGCGTTACTTCTCGGCGGCGTCGTGGAGTGCCTCGCCCTTGGCGAAGCCGTAGTAGGCGGAGAAGTGCAGGACGATCTCGTCCATCTCGGCCTTGGTGAGGTCGCCGGAGCGCAGCGCGGAGCCGACGTGCGTGGTCAGCGGCGTCGGCGAGTCGTCAATGGCGACGCAGGCGACGGTGATGATGCGCCGCTCGCGGCGGGTGAGCCCCGGGCGCTGCCAGACGTGGCCGAAGACGAAGTTGAGGATGCCGGCGTGCCGATAGGGCGTCTCCGCGGGCGGCGCCGGCACGAGGTTCACGTCGACGAACTCCTCGACGCCGCGGGCGAGGCGCGCCTCCCAGTCGTTCGGGCCGAGCGTGGCGTTGTCAAGGACCGGCCACGGGGCCGGCTCGCGTCCCTGCTCACGTTGGATGCGGTGCCACTGGCGGGCGATGACCATCTCCAGGTGCGAGGCCTTCGGCCAGCCGCAGTAGACGGCGAAGTGCAGGACGAACTCCAACATCGCGTCCAGCTCGATGTCGCCGCTGTTCAGCGCGGCGTAGACGTGGTCCTCGATCGGCCCCGGCGCGTCGGCGGCGGCGACGCAGGTCAGCGTCACCCAGCGCCGGTCGCGGCGGCTGAGGCCGGGCCTGCTCCACACCTCGCCGAACACGAAGTCCCGGCTGAACTGCTCCAGCGGCGTCGTCACGGCCGGTGGCTCGATGGTCATGACCTCGCGATAGGTCTGCTCGGCGGCACTGCCCATGGCACTCCTCAGGTCCAAGCGGATGCATGGAAGCTAAGGCAGTTGCCTGACGATGTCCAGTGTGTTTCGATGGAGCCATGCCGCTAGCGCCGTCGCCGAAGGAACGGATCATCCTGGCCGCCGAGGCGCTGTTCGCCGCGCACGGGCTGGACGGGGTCTCGCTGCGGCAGATCTCCGCCGCGGCCGGCAGCGGCAACAACACCGCGGTCCAGTACCACTTCGGCACGAAGGAACAGCTGATCCGGGAGATCTTCGAGTTCCGGCTGCCGTACCTGCACGAGCGGCGCAACCTGCTAGCCGCCCAGCACCGCCCGAACGACCTGCGCGGCTGGGTCGAGTGCTACGTGCTGCCGGTCCTCGAACAGGGCGAGCAGGAAGGCAGCAACTACCTCAGCTTCGTCGCGAACCTGCACACCCACGGCAGCCGCGAGGTGTTCGACCAGTTCGCGCCCACCTACCTGGCCGCGTCCAATGCCTTCCAGGACCACTTCCGGTCGTTCCTCATGGACATCCCCGAGCCGCTGCGCGCCCACCGGATAAGCCAGGCCATCGCCTTCGCGATTCACGCCGCGGCCGACCGCGAACGCGCCAAGGCCCGCGGGCAGGACGTCCTGTCCTTCGCCGCGCACGTCGCGGACCTGCTCGACGGGCTGGTCGGCTACCTCACCGCCCCCGTCTCCCCGGCCGCGCTCGCCGCCTGCGACAACGCCGGGCGCGACGCGACCAGCTGGCTCCTCGTCCCCTAGGACCGGCCCGAGCCGGAAACCACCCGCAAGCGGCCGCCCCCTTCGAGGTGGGGCGCCGCAGGCGTCGACCGAAGGAGACAGGGGCTCCTGCCGGGCGCGAACCCGTACTCGATCGCCAAGAACGGCGTCAACGCGCTGACCCGCGGGCTCGCCCTCGAATACGCGCCGCACGGAATCCGCGTCAACGCCATCGTCCCCGGAATGATCGACACCCCCGTCGGAGTCGACCGCGTCGCGGACGCGACCGGACGCGACCGCGACGAGATAACGGCCGTCCGAGCCGCCCAGGTACCCATGCGCCGCCAGGGCAGCGCCTGGAACATCGCCGACGAAGCCGACGGCCAGCGCCGGCAGCGTGACGGCTCGGGACCCGGCGTCACTGGTGATCATGGGTTGCCGTAGGTCCGGATGATGGTGAAGCTGTAGGCGAGTAGCCGGTGGGCGTGGGCGTGTTCGAGGTAGTCGGCTTCGGGCCATGGCCGGTCGTGGCCGAGCTGGTCGTCGTGGGCCAGGACGGTGCCTGGCGGGGTCGCGTCGCCGTGCCGGGCCCGTAGCAGGCGAACAAGAATCCCCGGGGCGTCTGGGCCGTCGATGATCGATGCGGTTGTCTCCAGGCCGAGCCAGTGCGGATGCGCGCCGAAGACGAACAGCGAGCAGCGCGGGTCGCGGCGCAGGTTCTTCGTCCTTACCAGAGGCTCGGCGCCGGTGGCCCAGACCCTGCTGTCGAACGTGGCCACCTCGATCCGCGCCATGTGAGCCGTGCCGTCGGCCCGCAGCGTGATCATCGCGGCGTCTGGGTAGCGGGCGACGAAGTCGAGTGCCTGTTCGTTGGCCACGGTCGTTCCTCCTTCTCGACTGCGCCGTCGTGGGCGTCGTCGGGTGTGGAACGATCGTGTCGGTTCAAGTCGGCTTGAACGCAACCGCGGTTCGAGGGGAGCGAGGGTGCGGCCGGTGGACGAGGAGCTCGTGCCGATCGACGAGGTCGCCCGTCGCGTCGGGCTGCGCGCCTCGGCGATCCGCTACTACGAGCAGCGCGGCCTGATCGCCCCGGCGGTGCGGTCCGCTGGGCGCCGCTGGTATCGCCCGGCCGAGATCCGCCGGCTGGCCGTCATCCGCTACTGGCAGAGATCCGCCCTGATGAGCCTCGACGACATCGCCGACCTGCTGGCCGGCCGTCCGGACCCGACCTGGGCCCGGGTGATCGAAACGCAGATCGAGTCCCTGCAGGCCAAGGCCGACCGGCTCCGCGCGGCCCGGGCGCTGCTCGAACACACCCTCGAGCACCATCGCGACGCGCCACCGGACGGCTGCCCCCACTACGAACAGCTCATCTGGACCTCCGAGGGCCATGCGGGCCACCACGACGAGCAGCGATGATCACCCGGGATCAGTGGTCCGGGAACAGCGCGGTCGCGTTGGCCGTCGCTGCCGCCTTGATCGATGGTGCGTCTCGGGCGAGGAAGTAGCCGGCGGTGACGGCTTTGTCGACGGCGTGGTCGTAGGCCGTGAGGTAGGTCTGGCGGTCCGGGTAGAGCGCCGCGAGGCGGCTGGGTGGGAAGGGGGACATCGTTCCGAACAGGGATGCCATCAGGGAGGCGCCGGGGACGGTGCCGCTGTAGGTCGCGACCGGCACCTCCAGGTCGGGCATCCTGATGCCGCCGAGCGCGTTGCCGTCCGCGTCCCGCTCGATCCGTGGTGGGTTTCCCTCGATGGCGATGCGGGGCAGTGCGGGCGGTGGTGGGCCGCCCGACGCCCAGCGGGTCAGGTCGACGCCGGCGGTGGCCACGACGGGCTGCCAGTCAAGTGAGTTGGGTGCCGCCGTGGCGCCGACCGCTCCTGAGGTCGAGCCGAGGCTGCCCGTGGGCAGTTTCAGGCCGTCGCGGGTGAAGAGCTTGACCACGTCGCCGATGGTGTCGGGTCCGCCGCCGGCGTGCGCGGCGCCGGCGATCTCCCAGAACCGGAATGTCGCGGTGTCCGGCTGGCGTGCCGGGTAGACCGATTCCGCCTCGGTCTCGGTGCTCACCAGGATCGTCGGGATGCCGAGGTCGGCACGGATGCGTACGGGTGGCCGGCTGAAGGCCTCGTCGGCGGCGTCGGTGCCGGTGGCGGTCTGGAAGGCGGCCGCACGCCCGAAGTTGGCGATCAGCAGGGCGCCGTCTAGGGCCCTGGTCAGTGGCTGCACGCCGTCGAGGTAGGAGGTCAGGCGGAAGGCGGACTGGGAGGCACCGGTGCCGAACACCTGCTTGACGTCGAACCCGGCCATGGGGTCCACCGGAAGCTTTCCGCGGTCGCGTCCGACGAGAAGCGCGGCCTTGGTGAAGATGTCGTAGGAGAAGTCATCGCCGGGGTGGAACAGTGAGCCGTACCGTTCTGGGTCCCATTTCCGCAGGCCGTTTCCTTCGGCGCCGGGAACTCCGTCGAGGCCCGCCTTCTGGGCGGACACGTACACGGTCGCGTCACCGTCTCGCAGGCTTTCGCGGGTGAAGTCGCCGATCTCGAAGCCGGCGGTGACGTTGAGCCAGGAGACCCAGACGGTCCCGCTGAACTTCTTGGGATCGCTGGGACGGAGCACGAGCATCCGCGTCTTGAACGACGCCGTGCGCGAGGCCTTCATCGTCCATCGGCCGTCCGGGCCGAGTGTCGTGGCGGGCTCGGGGGCGTAGGAGGTGGCGGTGCCGCCGAAGAAGTACTCCTGCGCGGTGTAGCCGGCGGCACCGAGGTCGAACACCGGAAGGGAGAACGGGTTGGGGCGGTCGCCGTCCGCCGTCGGACCGGTCACCGTCACCCCGGTTCGCGTGGCCGCGTTCACGGTCGGCGCGACAGTGGTTCCCCCGCCACCGCCCCCGCAGGCCGTGAGGCCGGACAAAGCCGCGGCCGCGGCAAGAAGGAGGACGGCTAATCGACCCGGCCGACGACGGTTCATGCGGGCTCCCGAGCTATTCGGACGGTGAACGGCACCAGAGACCCTGCCGTTCGGTAGGGACGCACAAGGCGCTTTGACACTAGTGCCATAGCAGCGGAATGGTCAAGACCGGGGCGTAACCGCCCGAGCGCGACGCGCTCTTGGGCCAGGCCCCCGGCCGGTAAACTCCCGTCGCGTGCCGGAAGCCCGAACCCGCGAGCGAGATCCGGTCGCGAAGCGGGCGCGCATCACGGCCGCGGCCCTGCGGCTGTTCGAGGTCCAGGGCTATGCCGAGACGACGATCGACCAGATCGCGGTCGCTGCCGGCGTCGGTCGCCGCACCGTCTTTCACCACTTCCCGAGCAAGGAAGCGATCCTGGTCGACCAGCTCGTGGTCCGGCGGGAGGTGGCGGCCACCCGCCTGGCCGAACGGCCGGCGACCGAACCCCCGCTGGTGAGCCTGCACGCGGTCCTGCGTGACCTGTGCGAGCAGGGCTACGACCGGAACCTTCTGGCCCAGATCCGCGCTGTCATCGCGACCGAGCAGCGGTCCGTCGCCGAGCAGGTCTCGCTCGGGGGCGGCGCCTTCCTGAAAACGGCTATCGAGATCCTTGCCGCCCGATCGGACCCCCGGTGGTCATCCCTCGAGATTCACGCCGTGGCGCTGATGGCGATGAGCTGGTTCACGACCGCCACACACCTCTACCTCACCGAGGGAAGGCCCTCGCTCCTCGCCTGCTTCGACGAGATCGTCGCGACCTGCGCCCAGGCAGCCGCCGCACTCACCCCGACCACACCCCAGGTCCACCGCTGACGCAGCGCCTCCGACAACGTCTGCCCGCTCCGAGCCCTCGACATGATCGCCGTTCTGGCCCTCGCCTGGTTGCGAGAAGCCCGATTCACGACCGCCTGAGGGCGAAGACGGCGATCACTCCGCCGGGCCGGCCTTCGTGGTCACGGCAGTGGCGCGGGCTTCAGGTCTGGACCGATGCGGGTCCTTCGGCGGCTGGCGGGTCGGGGCGGGCGAGCGCGGCGAGATCGGCCTTGCGGATCCTGGCGTGGACGCCCTGGACGATGTCGACCACCTGGCTGACGGCGAAGTCGGTGGCCGCGCTCAGGTAGGCGTAGGCGACGGCCCGCTCGATCCGGTAGCGGCGTTCGAGCAGCTCCAGGGCAGCGCGCACGCAGTCGCGCATCGCCGCGTCGAGGTCCTCGTCCAGCCCGATCGGGATCAGGTACTCGTCGGTCTCGGCATACGGCCGGTCCGCGTGCGCCCGCTGGTCGCGGGTGATGACGTCGAAGCGCAGCCGCGCGCGTAGCGGCGCCTCGAAGGCCGTCAGCGCCACCTCGCCGTCGCCCTGCGCGAAATGCGGGTCGCCGACGTAGACCAGCGCCTCCGGGACCTGGACGGGGAGATAGAGCGTCGCCCCGGCGGTCATCATCGAGACGTCGATGTTGCCACCGTGGCGGCCCGGCGGGACCGAGCTGTGGTGGCGGTCCTCGGCCTGGGCGACGCCCGTGATCCCGAGAAAGAACCGGAGCGGGAACGTGATGGTGCCGGCGTCGGTCTCGATCGTGCCGGTCGGGCCCTGCGGTCCGTTCCCGGCCCGGCAGAACGTGAAGACCGGGTCGGGCCCCGCGGGCAGCTCGCCGGGCAGCGCGCCTCGGCCGTGCCGGTTGGAGACGACGCCGTAGGGGGTGCGCGGGGTCAGTTCCAGGACGTGCACCGCCAGCACGTCGCCCGGCCGCGCGCCGAGCACCGCGATCGGGCCCGTGATCACATGCGGGCCGTCCAGCCCGGGGGTGTGCGCGCTGCGCGCGGCCACGGCGACGGCGTCGGTCAGCACCTCGTCGGCCGGCACCCCGAAGCCGGCGAAGAACGCCACCGGGTCCCGGCCCTGGTCCTCCAGCACACCCTCGTGGCTGACCGTGTCGATCAGGACCTCGGTGCCGGGCCGGACCGTGCGGACGGGCTGATCCGAGCCGGTGGGCAGGCGTCCCCACAGCACGTTCTCCGGGCTGGCGGCGAGGTAGGCCTCGTCCGCGCCGCCCTTGAGGGGCTGCAGGACCGGGAACGGTTCGATCAAGGCTCCCGGCTTGTCACCCGCGAGTTCGGCCTCGAAGGCCTCGTGCTGGTCCGTCATCGTGGGCACCTCCCCGGCCGCGTCGAGGCTAGGGCCTGGTCGTTTCGCCCGTGTTTCTCCCCGGCGGGCGCGGCGGGCGCGGCGGGCCCGTGGGCCCTTGGCGGCCTCGGACAGGCGGTTCCGCGTGGACCGGCCCCGCGGGACGTGGTGGAGGACGGGCGCGGCACCGCAGGATGGACCCGTGGCTCTTACCAGGCATGCCGTCGCGACGGTGCCGATCACCGAGAACGCCTTCGCTCCGTACGGGCAGGTGCTCGCCGCCCAGCCGGACAGCACCAGGACGACGGCCGCCGAGGCCGCGCTCGACCTGTCGCGGGGGACGCCGCGTTTCTACGTCATGGAGCTGACCCACGGCCGCACGACCTTCACGCGCATCACCCGGCACCGCCAGGTGACCCAGGTGCTGGCCGCGGTCGGCGGCGGTGCGTGGTGGATGGCGGTGGCCCGTGGGGAAGGCCCGGCCGAGGTGGCGCCCGCGCTCGACGAGATCGTCGCGTTCGAGATCCCGGGGGACGTCGCGGTCCTCCTGCACCGGGGGACGTGGCATGCCGGGCCGTTCTTCGACGGGCCGCGGATGGCGTTCTTCAACCTGGAGCTGACCGACACCAACGCGGCCGACCACGACACGAGCCAGCTCGACGTCCGCCTCGGCGTCGAATGCTGGTTCGACCGGGGCTAGCCGGCCGCGGTCTGGACGTGCGGGTGCGCGCCGCGGGCGTCGTGGGCCGCGATCGCGGCGTGGATGGTCGGGAGGTGGGTGCCCCGGGTCGGGTCGAGACCGGTCAGGGTCGCCGCCTTCGTCAGCCGGTAGTCGACCGTGTTCGGGTGGATGCGCAGCCGGGTCGCGGTCTTCCTGCGGTCGAGGTCGCAGGCGAGGTAGGTGCGCAGGGTGGTCAGCAGGTCGGGCCGGTCCCGGATCGGCCGGAGCAGGTCGGCGAGGTGGTCGCGGGCGGGGCCCGGCCGGGTCAGCTGGTACTCGACGAGCACGTCGACCAGCCGGTAGGCGCCGGGCGGGCGGCCGGAGGTCTCGGCGACCTGGCGGATCTCGGCGGCGAGCCTGGCGGCCGCGGCCACGCAGTCCGGCTCGGCCGCGGCGAGCCCGGCGATGATGTCGGCGCCGGCCGCGTCGCGCAGCCGCTCGACCAGCTCGGACATCTGGCGCCAGTCGGCGGCGCTCAGGTCGGCCGCCGCGGTGGACGAGGGAACCAGCACGATGCCCTGGTCGCCGGAGAGGCTGGACAGCGCGCTGGGCGACGCGTGGCGCTCGATCGCGGCGCGGATGCGGCGGATCTTGCGCCGGCCGGCGATCGCCGGGTCGGTTCCCGCGGCCTGCTCGTCCGGGTGCCTGGACACGGCGATGCTCATCGCGAGGTAGCAGGCGGGCAGGGCGATGCCGGCCCGCGCGGCCGTCTCGGCCATCTCGGGGGACTCGTTCAGCAGGGCGGAAAGCATCGCGGCGCGGCTGTCGCGGTCGTTCTTTCCGGACGTGGCCTGCCGTTCGGACAGGTAGACGTTCGCGATGACAGTCGTGGTCATGCGCAGGTAGCGCAGCAGCCGATGATGCAGCGCCGCCACCTCGGCGAGATCGGTGGGACTGGTGTCGGCCAGGATGCGCTCGGCGCAGATCTCGGTTCCCAGGAAATACGCGCTCAGGATCGCCTCGAGGGGGACGCCCTCCTCCGCCCGGCGTGAGGCCGACTCCCTGATGAGCTCGACCTGGCGGGCCGACGGCGCCTCGGGGTCGCGGGCCATGTCGATGAATGTTCCGATGTTCGCGGCGGTGATGCGGGTGATCTCGCCGCGTAACTCCTCGGCCGGCAGCGTCCCGTAAACCGGGATCTCCTCGGTCAGGCGGTCGACGATAATGCGGCTGAGCTCGGCCCTGGCGGTGGACAGTCGCTGGTCTATTGAGATGCCGTCCAGAATGTTGCGAGCGTTGTTGGTGGCCATCACAAGGGCTCCTCGTCAGTGAGCGGGCGACATCCGTGTACTGGGAATTCCAGCCAGTCGGTCGCGTCCACCCGCCGCCACGGCCGTGGTTCCCTGTGACCCGTCACACACACATAACGGACAAGTCTGAATGTAACGCCACAGGCGTCGCCGATGCTCGCCTCGACTTCGGGCGAAAACCAGCCGGGCGCGCCGAGGAGGTGCCCGGCGGCACTCCCCTGGAGCACCGGCAGGACAATTGCGCCCCGGATTCCGACCGGGTCGAAGGGGCGCCGCGGCCGGTCGCTCGCCCAGGAGGGTTCACGTCGCCTGGCGAGGCCCTGATCTGGCTGGTCCGGGCCCTGAGCTGGCCGGCCGTCGCCCTGAGCTGGCCGGCCGCGGCCTTGAGCTGGCCGGGTGTGGCCTTGAGCTGGCCGGGTGTGGCCGGGGCCGGCGGTGGCGGCCTGGCGCGCGCCGGGCGCGCCCGGCCGGGCCCAGGGTGGCCAGGCTGATGAGCGCGCCCAGCGCGACGAGCCCGGCCGAGACCTTCAGCCCGCGGGAGTAGCCGGCGACGAAGCCGTCGACCGCGCTGCCGCCCGCGGCGACGACCGCCCGTTGCCTGGCGAGCAGGATCGCCCCGGTCACCGACACCCCGAGCACCCCGGAGACCTCCCGGGCCGTGCTGAGGACGGCCGACGCCATCCCGGCCCCGGCCGGGTCGACGTCGCCGAGCAGGACCGACGTCAGCGGGGTCGTCAGGGCCGAGCCGGCGCCGATGATCAGCAGGCCGGGCAGCAGGTCGAGGTAGGAGGCGCCGGGCCCCACCTGCGCGGTCAGGTACAGACCGGCGGCGACAGCCCCGAGTCCCGCCGCGACCGTGAACCGCGCGCCGCACGCGGCGACCAGGCGTCCGGTCGCCGGCACGGCCAGGACCAGCGCGACGGCCAGCGGCACGAACGCGAGGCCGGCCCCGACCGGGCTGAAGCCGAGGATGCTCTGCAGGTACAGCGACGTGAACAGGAAGACGCCGTTGACCCCGAGCCCCCACAGCATCTGGGCCGCCGTGCCGCCGGAGAAGGCCGGCGACCGGAACAGCGCCAGGTCGAGCATCGGGTCGGTCCCGGTGGTCTCGACCGCGACGAACGCCCAGCCAGCCACCCCGGCCAGCGCGAAGGCGTAGATGATCGACGGCGAGGTGAACCCCCGGTCGTTGCTCTCGACCAGGGCCCAGGTGAGCGCGAGCAGCGCGAGGCCGGAGGTCGCGAGCCCCAGGATGTCGAGGCTCGCCCGCCGGCCGCCCTGGCGGCGGCTCGGCGGGACGGCCCAGCAGGCCAGCGCCATCGTCACCGCGCAGACCGGGACGTTGACGTAGAAGACCCAGCTCCAGTGCGCGTACTGGCTGATCGCGCCGCCGACCGCCGGCCCGAGCGCGAGGGCCGCCGCGATCGCCGCGGTCAGCACCCCGGCGCCCAGGTCACGGTCGCGCCCGTCCAGATCGGCGGTCAGGATCGCCAGCGTCGCCGGGAGCACCGCCGCACCGCCCGCGCCCTGCGCGGCCCGGGCGGCGATCAGCTCGGTGCCCGAGGAGGCGTGGCCGCACAGCACCGACCCGACGGCGAAGATCACCAGGCCGAGCAGCAGGACGCGGCGGCGCCCGAACAGGTCGGCGAGCCGGCCGCCGGCCAGCAGCAGGCTGGAGAAGGTCAGGATGTAGGCGGTCGCGACCCATTCCAGGCCGGTCGTCGACAGCGTCAGGTCGCGCTCGATCGACGGCAGCGCGACGTTCACGACGGTGTTGTCGAGCGCCGTGACGAACGCCGCGAGCGCGACCGTGAGCAGCAGCCCGGTCCGCCGGACCGCCCGAGGTCGCCTCGGGCGGCCCGGTCCGACGGTCAGCTCGCCGGCAGTCCCAGCCCGGCCGCCAGCACCGGCCACGCCCGGGCGAGCTCGCGATTCCAGTACGGCCATGAATGGGTGCCCGCTCCATAGAAGTCAACGGTCGGGTTCAGCCCGGACAGCCGGGCCAGGGTGACGAACGTCGTGCTGTTGGCCAGCGTGATCGTGTCCAGCAGGCTGCTCTGCGTGTTCGCCGGGTCCAGCGGGCCGGGGTTGCCGTTCCCCGAGGAGACGAACAGCCCGACGCCCTTCAGGCGCCCGAGCAGGGCCGTCGGGTTCGTGAAGAGCCACTGCAGCCCCAGCAGCACCGGGTCGCCCCACATGGCCAGCGGGTTCTGGCTCTCCCGCACGAGGATCGCCGCGATCTCGGTGCTCACCACCGGCGTCTGGGTGTCGAGCAGGCCGCTGAAGGAGGCGGCCGCCCCGTACTCACCCGGGTGCAGGGCGGCGAGCGCGACGGCCGCGTAGGCGCCGATCGACACGCCCGCGATCGCGGCCCGCCCGGAGGCCCGGTACCCGGCGCGCAGGATCTGCGGCACCTCGGTCGCGAGGAAGGTGTCGTAGCCCCAGCCCTTGTTCGGCACGCCGAAGTTCCACCAGTTGGTGCCGAAGCCGGCCGAGCCGTCACTGGGCATGACGACGAGGACGTTCTTGTCCGCGGTGGCGGCCTCGACGTCCGTGTAGAGCGACCACGACTGGTAGTCGGCCTTCTCGCAGCACCCGTGGATCAGGTACAGCGCCGGGAACGTGGCCGTCGGGTCCCCGGACCAGTTCGGCGGGAGCATCAGCCGGACCGGGGCGGCGCCGCCCAGGGCCGGCGAGCTGACCATGAGGTCGACCGTGCGGGCGTCGACGCGGGTCTCGTAGAGGACCCGGGCACCGTCGGCGGCCTTCGCGGTGGCGAGGCCGACCACGGGCACGGTCCCCGGGTTGGGTACGCCGAGCGTCGCCGTGTCGGGCACCGTCCCCGTCTTGGGGTTGTCGCCGCCGTTCACGCTCTGGTTGACCTGGGCCACCGGGGCGACCGGTGCCCCGGTGGCGGACGGCGCGGCGGCTGATCCGGCGGCCGGCAGGGCGCCGGCCAGCCCGAGCGGGATCGCGACCGCGACCACCGCCGCGGCCACCGCGATCCACCGGCGCCGCCGCGTCGATAACTGTGCGGGCATGTCCAGTCTCTCCGTCCGTTAGCCGGCCGGCCGGTCGCCGGTCAGGAGCCGGCCTAGGTGGCCGGCGATGAGGTCCACAGCAGGGGGGTCGATGACCGAGGTGTGGTCGCCGGGGACCACGACGACGTCCAGGTCCGGGCAGAGGGCGTCCCAGCCCAGCGCCGCGTCGGTGCGCCCGTAGCGCGGGTCCAGCGTGGCCGTCACCTGGTGGGTGGACGCCGCGCGGAACAGCACGACCCGGCCGGCGTACGGGCGTGGCTGGTAACGCTCGGCGATCCGCGCGTCCGCGTAGGAGGTGCGCTGGTGCTCCAGCACCCCCGGCGTCATCCCGATCTCCGAGGACGCGAGCAGCTGGCCGAGCCGCTCCACCTGGGCGTCCTCGTCCAGGGCGGCCAGCTCCTCGTAGGGCAGGCGCAGGTCGACCCGGTAGGTCTCGCTCACGTAGGCGGCGAACCGGCGGAACCGCTCGACCACCAGCCCCCGGACGTCTCCGGTGACGGGCAGCGGGAGAATCGAGTCGATCATGGCGACGACCTCGACGGTCGCCCCGGCCGCGACCAGCCGCTGCGCGACCTCGTAGGCGAGCACCCCGCCGAACGACCAGCCGCCCAGCCGGTAGGGGCCCCGCGGGTCGATCTCGCGGAGGATCTCCAGGTAGCGGTCCGCCTTGGTCTCGACGTCCCGCAGGTCGTCGAGCCGTTCGAGGCCGTACACCGCCGGCCCGGCCGGCAGCCGCGTGACGAGCGCGTGGTAGACGCTGGTCGGCCCGCCGGCCGGGTGGAACAGGAACAGCGGCCGCTCGCCGCCGGGCGCCCGGCCCTCGTCGGGTCCGGCGGCGCGCAGCAGGCGCAGCGGGTTCCCGCCGTTGCCCTCCAGCTGTTCGCGCAGCAGGTTCGCCATCCGCTCGACGGTGCCCGCCGCGAGCAGCCGGGCCGCGTCCGGCGGCGCCTGGTCCAGCGGGGCCGTGGGCCCGAGCCGGTCGGCCACGGCGGCCGCGACCGCCCGGCCGGCCCGGCCGGGCGAGTCGCCGTCTCGGTCGGCGGCGGCCAGGTCGTCGGCCACGCCGATGGGGGAGCGGCCCAGGGCCTCCTCCCAGAGGAGCACCAGCCACCGTTCGGTCGCGTCGCGGGGCGGGATGTACCCACGGGCGCCGGGCGCCCGCTCGGCGCCGGCGTCGGCCCGGCCGGTGCCGAGGTCGGGCAGGCCCAGCTCGGCGGCGAGGTGGTGTTCGACGTCGGTCAGGCTCGCGCCCTGCAGCATCAGGCGCACCGGCAGCACGACGTCGAAGTCGGCCTCCACCGCGTTGCGCAGCCGGACCGCCATCAGCGAGTCGAGGCCGAGCCCGGTCAGCGGGGCGTCCGCGTCGACGAGCTCGGCCCGGTCCGGCGGGAAGCCCATGATCTGGGCGACCCGGGAGCGCAGCCTGGCCGCCAGTAGGCCGCGGGCCGCTGCCGGGTCCGACGAGCGCAGGGCGGCCGCGCCGGGCCAGCGGTCCTCGCCGGCGCCGTCGGGCGTGTCTTCCTGGGTGGCGTGCTCGGCCAGCAGCGGGCCGAAGAAGGCGACGTCCGTGATCTCGGGCAGCAGCGCGACGGCGCGGGTGGGCGACAGCCGGGTGACGCCGGTGACGTCCCGGCCGGAGGCGAGGACGGCCTCCAGAGCCTCCAGGCCGGCGGCCGGCGACAGCGGCTCCAGCAGCGGGTTCGCGTTCCCGGCGGCCTTGCCGACCTGGGACCAGGCGCCCCACTGGATGCTCGTCGCCGGCCGTCCGGTCGCGCGCCGCCACCGGGTGAACCCGTCCAGCCAGGCATTGGCCGCCGCGTAGGACGCCTGCCCAGGGGAGCCCAGCAGGCCGGCGGCGGACGAGAAGACCAGCCACCAGTCGGGGTCGAGGTGCTCGGTCGCCCGGTGCAGCAGCCAGGTGCCGGTGACCTTGGGGGCCCAGACCCGCTCCAGGCTGTCGCGGTCGAGGGCCAGAACAGTCTGGTCGACCAGCAGCCCGGCCGCGTGGGCGACGCCAGCGAGCCGCATCCCACCGGCGGTCGCCGCGGCGACGAGGCGCTCCGCCGTTTCCGGTCGCGCGATGTCGCCGGTGACGACCACGACGTCCGTGCGCCCGTCGGCCCGCAGCCGCCCGAGCGCCGCCTCGACCTCGGGGGACGGCTGGCGCCGGCCGCCGAGAACGAGGCGGGCGGCGCCGCCCTCGGCCAGCCGGGCGGCCAGCGCGAGACCGAGTCCGCCGAGGCCGCCGGTCACCAGGTAGGCCTCCGGACGCACGAGGGTCGGCCGCCCCGCCCGAGCCTGCGTGAGCTGGGCGCGGGCGAGCCGGGCCGCCAGCCGGCGGCCACCCCGCCAGGCGACCTCGTCGTCGTGGGTGCCGGCGGCCAGCTCGGCCAGCAGGTCGGGCAGCGGGTCGCGGGCCGGGTCCAGGTCGACCAGCGTCGCCCGCAGCAGCGGATGCTCGAACGCGAGCACCCGCACCAGCCCGCGCAGCGACGCCGGGCCCGGCCGACCGGCCTCGCCGTCGGCGGCCACCGACGCGCCCCGGGTGACGATCCACAGGCGTGGCGTCCGCCCGGACGAGGCCTCCACCACCGCGCGGGCCAGCGCGGCCGCCCCGGCGACCAGCGCGGACGCCGCTGCTACCTGCGCGGCCGGGTCGTCCCCGTCGACCAGCGCGGGCTCATCGGGGACGAGGAACAGCACCCCGGCGTCGCCGCGGGCCGCCTGTCCGGCCAGCGCCGTGGCGAGGGCCGGACCGTCAGCCAGCGCGACGGTGACGACGGAGCCCCCGGCTGCCTCCAGCCGGGCCTCCAGCTGGGCGATCAGGCTGTAGGGCGGCGGCCCCGCCGTCACCACGACCCACGCGATGTCCTCGGGCCGACCCGTACCGGCCGTCGGCGCCGGGAGTTCCGCCGGCTCCCAGCGGGCCTCGAACAGCATGGACTCCAGCGCGACCGGCACGTCGTCGCGCTGCAGCCGCCGCAGGTAGATCTCGTCGGCCTCCAGCAGGACGGCGCCGTCGTCGCCGACGAGGCGGACCGCGCCGACCAGGCCGGTCGCGTCCGCGCCGAGCGGCGCGAGCGTCGCGTGACAGGTTCCCTCCCGGGGCTGGGCCGCGCCGACGCGCAGCCGGCCGATGCCCACCGGCAGGTAGACCGCGCGGTCGTCCTGCGCCTGCGGGACGCCCGCGCCGGCCGCGGCGAGCGTCTGGAGGCACACGTCGAGCAGCGCCGGGTGCACGCGCAGCAGCGGATGCCCGGTCGCCGTGTCGGGCAGTCGCACCCGGGCGCGGGCCACACCCCGGGTGCCCGATCCGCCGAACCGCGCCTCGGTCACGCCGACGAACGCGGGGCCGTAGTGCTGCCCGACCGCGTCGAACGCCGCGTAGAGGTCGAGCGGCTCACCCTCGCCGTCGCCCAGCATCGCGTCAGGACCGTGGGGGAGATCGGTCCCGGCCAGCGCGACCGTCGCCGTCGCGCAGCGGACCCAGCGGTCCGGCCCGGCCGTCCTGCTGTGGACGTCGACCGTGCCACCCGTGTCGGTCACGCGCAGCGAGACGGTGAGCGTCGTGTGGTCGGCCAGCGGCACGATCCGGTGGATCTCCAGGTCGCTGACGACGACGTCGGGCGAGCCGAGGACCGCGGTGGCCGCCGCCAGGGCGAGCTCGGCGTGCGCCGCGCCCGGCAGCACGGGAACCCCGTGGACCGTGTGGTCGGCGAGCCAGCGCGCGTCGCTGGTCCCGACCTCGGCGCTCCACAGGTACCGGTCGCCCTCGGGCAGGTCGACCCGGGTGCCGAGCAGCGGATGGCGGTCGGCCACGGCCGGCCGCGGCTCGGCGCTCGGGCGGAACCAGTAGGGCCGGCGGTCCCAGGAGGTCGTGGGCGGCTCGGGTGCCCGCCGTGCCGGGCCGGGGCCGCCGGTCTCACGGTCGAGCGCGGCCCGGGCCCCGGCGTCGCCGCCGGCCAGGGCGAGCCGGGCCAGATTGGCCCGGAACGTCACCTGGTCGTCGGTCCCGCGGCGCAGCGTTCCGGCGACGGTCACCCGCCCGGCGCCGAGGGTCTGGCGCACCGCGCGCGCCCCGATCGGGTGCGGCGAGACCTCCAGGAACGTGTCGTGGCCGTCCGCGCCGGCGGCGGCCAGGGCATGGGCGAAGCGGACCGGCCGGCGGGCGTTCGCCGCCCAGTAGTCGGCGTCGAAGGCGGGCCGCGCGCGCGGGTCGTCCAGGGTGGTGCCGTAGAAGGCCACGGCCGGCTGCCGCCCGGCGATGTCGGACAGCTCGCTGGTCAGCTCGGGGAGCAGGACGTCGACCGCCCTGGAGTGCGCCCCGCCGGGAATGCTCATCGGGAACACGGCGTGACCCATCGCCTCGACCCGGGCGCACAGCGCGCGCAGCTGGTCCGGGTCGCCGCCGACGGCACGCTGCGTGGGGCTGGTGTAGACGCTGACCGCGACGTCCGGGTAGTCGGGCGCGAGCGCGTCCCACTCGGCGTCGGTCAGCTCGACCATGGCCAGCTCGCCGCGGCCGTCCCGTTCCAGCGACGTGAGCAGCCTGGCCCGGGTCGCCATGACCCGGGCGGCGCTGTCGAGGTCGAGCGCGCCCGACACGACCGCCGCCGAGACCTCGCCCATCGAGAACCCGAGAACGGCCGCGGGCTCCAGTCCGCGTGAGCGCCACAGCCTGGCCAGGGCGACCTGCGTCCCGAACAGCACCACCTGGATGGCCTCGAGCCCCTCGAACGGGGTCGCTCCGGTCAGGGCGGCCCGCAGCGAGCGGCCCGTGTGGCGGGCCAGGACGGGTTCGACCCAGTCGACGGCGGCGGCGAAGTCGGGTTCGGTCGCGAGCAGCCGCCGACCCATGCCGGCCCACTGCGAGCCCTGGCCCGAGAAGATCCAGACGGTGCCCGGCCCGTCGGCGCGTGCCCGCCGCCGCGCCGTCGGCGCCGGGGCGACGACGGCCGGGTGGTCGGCCTCCCCGGCGAGCGCGGAGAGGACGTCGGCCAGCTCGCCGCGGGTCCGGCCGACGACGGCGGCGCTCACCGGCGCGTCGTAGGAGTGCCGGCGCGCGAGGACCGCGGCGACGTCGGCGGGGCGCGCGATCCGCCCGGCCGGCTCGTCGAGCCAGCCGGCGAGCCGGGCGGCCTGCCGCCGGATCCTGGCCGGGTCGGCGCCGGACAGCAGGAGGGTCCTGGCCGCGTCCGCCGCCCGGTCGTCCGGTGTCGGGGCCTCGGCGACGCTCGGCCCGCCGGCGGGCCACTCCTCCAGGACGACGTGGGCGTTGGTCCCGCCGAAGCCGAAGCCGGAGACGCCGGCACGGGCCGGGCGCCCGGCGACGCGGGGCCAGGGGTGGGGCTCGGTGACGACCCGCAGCCCCGCCTCGTCGAAGCGGATGTGCGGGCTCGGCGCGTCGAAATGGAGGCTGGCGGGGATCACGCCGTGCGTCAGGCCGAGCGCGACCTTGATCAGGCCGGTGATGCCGGCCGCGGCCTCCAGGTGCCCGAGGTTGGTCTTGACCGACCCGATCAGCAGCGGGCGGTCGGCCTTGCGGCCCGCGCCCGCTCCGACGACGGCGCCCAGGGCGGTGGCCTCGATCGGGTCGCCGAGCGGGGTGCCCGTCCCGTGCGCCTCGACGTAGTCGACCTCGGCCGGGTCGACGCCGGCCGCCTGGTAGGCCGCGCGCAGGACGGCCTCCTGCGCCCGCGGGTTCGGCGCGGTGATCCCGTTCGAGCGCCCGTCGGAGTTCACCGCCGAACCGCGGATGACAGCCCAGATCCGGTCGCCGTCGCGCCGCGCGTCCGACAGCCGCTTCAGCACGACGACGCCCGCGCCCTCACCGCGCACGATCCCGTCGGCCGACGCCGCGAACGCCTTGCAGTGCCCGTCCGGCGCCAGCAGGCCGGCCGAGGCGAACGCGGCGGAGACGGCCGGGGCGAGCAGCAGGTTGACGCCGCCGGCGATCGCGGTGGCGCTCTCGCCGGACCGCAGGCTCGCGCAGGCCGTGTGGACCGCGACCAGGGACGACGAGCAGGCGGTGTCCATGGCGATCGACGGGCCGCGCAGGTCCAGCGTGTAGGAGATCCGGTTGGCCGCGAGCGACATCGCCGCGCCGGTGGACGTGTGGGCCTCGATCCGGGTCAGGTCCGCGGCCGTGAGGTGGCCGTACTCCAGGAGGCTCAGGCCGACGAACACCCCGGTGGGCGTGCCGCGCAGCGAGTCCGGGGTGATGCCGGCGTTCTCCAGCGCCTCCCAGACGACCTCCAGCAGCAGCCGGTGCTGCGGGTCCATCAGCTCGGCCTCGCGCGGCGCGATGCCGAAGAACCCCGGGTCGAAGCCGGCGACGTCGTCGAGGAACCCACCGAACCTGCCCAGCCCGGCCAGCTCCGCGGCCGACGGCGAGCCCTGGGCGACGAAGTGCTCCCACCGGCCGGCCGGCACCGCGCGGACGCCGTCGCCGCCGGCGGTGAGGAAGGCCCAGAACGCCTCCGGGTCGGCCGACCCGCCGGGCAGCCGGCAGCCCATGCCGACGATGGCCACCGGCTCGCCGCTCGGGACCGCCGCGACGCGCGGGACGTCGCCGTCCTCGCGCTCGGAGCCGAGCGCCGCCAGCCGCGCGGCGATGGCGGCGATGGTCGGGTTCTCCCAGACCAGCGTGGCCGGAAGGGTCATGTCGAGCAGGTCCTCGAGGTCGCCGGCCAGCGCGACCGCGGCGCGGGACGCCAGGCCCAGCTCGCCGAGCGGCTGGAACGGGTCGATCGACTCGGCCCGCGTGCCGACCAGGCGGGCGACCTCGCGGGTGAGCCAGGCCCGCAGCTCCGGCTCGGTCGGTCCGGGGCGTCGCGTCATGATGGGTTCCCCACCCGGGCGAACCCGCCGGCCAGGTAGCGCTGCCGGCTCGCGCGGCGCGCGATCTTCCCGCTGGTGGTGCGCGGGACGGAGCCGGGCCGGGTGAGCACGACGTCGTGGACGGCGAGGCCGTGGCGGTCGGAGACGGCCCGGCGGACCGCCTGCGTGACGGTGGTCGGGTCCCACCCTCCGTCGAGCGCGCGCCGGGAGATCTCCGCGACGACGACGACCCGCTCGCCGTCGTCGCTCGGCACGGAGAAGGCCGCCGTGCGGTGGCGGCCCAGCGCGTCGTGGACGGCCTCGACGGCCGCCTCCACGTCCTGCGGGTAGTGGTTGCGGCCGTCGATGACGATCACGTCCTTCAGCCGGCCGGTGACGAACAGCTCGCCGCCGGCGAGGACGCCCAGGTCACCGGTGCGCAGCCAGGGGCCGACGGGCAGGCCGTCGGCCCGCTCGACCACGCCGCCACCGTGAGCGGGCGCCGCGGGGCCGCCCGGCGCGAGCCACTGCCCGAACGTCGTCGCGGACAGCTCCGGGTTGCCCCAGTACCCCTGCGCGACGTTGGGGCCGTGGACCCAGATCTCGCCGACCCTTCCGTCCGGCAGCACCCGGGACGTCGCGGGATCGACGATCGCGAGCCGCTGCCCGACCGGGTGGCCGCAGGAGACCAGGGTGTGGGTCTCGCCCGGGGGCGCGTCGCGGTCGGCGTCCCCGGCCAGTACCACCAGCTCACCCGCACCGAGCCGTTCCTGGTCGACCCGCAGGACCCGGGCCGGGGTCCCGTCGGTGGACCCACAGACGTACACCGTCGCCTCCGCGAGGCCGTAGGCCGGCCGGATGACCTCCCGGCGCAGTCCCTGGGGGGCGAACCTGCGGACGAAGCGGTCGATGGTGCCTGCCTGGACGGGCTCCGCGCCGTTGCCGATCGCGGCGACGTCGCCCAGCCACAGGCCGGCGGCGTCCTCGGGTGAGACCCGGCTGGCACAGAAGTCGAAGGCGAAGTTCGGGCCGGACGTCACGGCGCCAGGGCTCGACGACAGCAGCCGCAGCCACCGGACCGGCCTGGCGAGGAAGGCGACCGGGTCCATGAACACGGCCGGGTAGCCACCGGCGACACAGCCACCGACGACGAGGACCAGGCCCATGTCGTGGAACAGCGGGAGCCAGCTGACCAGGGTCAGCCCCGGGCCACGGCCCTGGCTGTAGGCGGCCGCGGCCTGGGCGGCGTTGACGGCGATGTTGCGGTGCGAGATCAGCACCCCGGCCGGCGACCGGGTGGAGCCGGAGGTGTACTGCAGGTAGGCGACGTCGTCCGCGTCGAGCGCGTCCGGTACGCGGCCCACCGGCTCGGCGGTTCCCGGGGCCGCGCCGTCGCCCGCCGCGTCGTCGATGACCACGACGTCGATGGGCCGGTCCTGCCCCGCCAGGAACTCCCGCACGGCCGGCAACGCTGCCCGGGTGGTGGCGACGGCCGCCGGCTCGCAGTCGCGGAAGACGGCGTCCAGCCGGCCGGAATGCCCGGGCAGATCGGGTGGGAACAGGGGAACGGCGACGATGCCGGCGCGCAGCGCGCCGAGGAACGCCACCACGTAGTCGAGCCCCTGGGGGGCGCTGATCGCCAGCCGGGAGCCCCGCTCCTGGCGGGCCGCGATCCGGGTCGAGAACGCGCACACCCGCTCGAACAGCTGGGCGTAGGTCAGCGACGTGGCGGCGCCGGCCCGGTCGACGGCGTAGTCGACGAAGGTGAGGGCGACCCGGTCAGGCTCGCCCTGAGCGCGTGCGGCCAGCTGTTCGGGCAGCGGGACGGACGTGAACGCGTCCCCGGTCGCCCGGCCGCCGCTTGGAGCCATGCGAACCCCACACATTTCCTGTCCTCCAAGCCTGTCCCCCCAGCCGGCCGGCCATGGGCCGGTCCGGTGGCGATCTTCCGTCGATGCGAGGCCTTCCCTGCCTTCCCTGGGCCAGCGAACAGCTGCGTGTCGCTTTTCGCGCAGGAAAGGAGTACCGGTGCCGTGGCTGGTTCACATCGACGCTTCCAGGAGCGCGTCGCCGGATTCCAGGCCAGGGTTTCAGCCGGGCAGGCCAAGCGTAGGTCAGCGGCGCACGGAAAACCTTGGCGAAGTGTCCAGAAATCGACAGGAGCGCCTATGACCGATGACAACCGGTTGAGATTCCGCCGGCGGGCGAGATCAGGGCTGCTGTGCTGGTCGCCTGCGTGTTGACGCTGACGCGCCGGCAGGCATCCAAGATCAGTTGCCCTGGTGTCGCGGGCCCCTTGTCGCGGAGGCGCCGTTCTGTTGGACGTCTCGCCTGCCTGGCGGTGCGGGCAGGCCGGATTTGTTGCGCAGGAAACCGTGCGTGTCCGATAATCTTTCGCTCGTGCCCGACGTGGTCGCCGACGGTCGCCGTGCATTCCTCGGGTGGACCGGAGCATAGGGGAGCAAACTGAGATTTCAAAGGGACGCGAATCTCGCTTTGGTGGCTCGGAAGTATCTACACGCCGCGGATTCCTGGGTGGGGACGCCGGGCGAGAAGCGCGTTCACCGTGGCCTCGCGCTGACCGGTCGCGTCGCCCTTCCCTAACCGCCGTGCGCCTGACCAGCGCACATGTCGGCCTCTACCCCCTTTTGGGTGACATAGGCGCAATCCCCGTGGCATCCTTCCGTCCCACGGTTCCTACTGACCGGTAGGTAACAACGGGCGTAGGCCCACTGGGAGGACGTTGCGTGATGAGACGATTATGGAGAGTGATGGGAGCGGTTGCCGCGAGCGCGATCGCGGCGAGCCTGGCCGTCGTGCTGGACACGGCCGTGGCCCGTGCGGACGTGACGCCGTTCGGGCACGCCTGCACGGCGCAGAACGGGGTGCGTTTCTGCCCGACCGCCGACCTGGGCGGGCGAGTCGCGTCCTGGGACGGCACTCCGCTGGACGTTGACGTGACGCTCCCGGCCACCGGGTCCGGGCCGTTCCCCACGATCGTGATCATGCACGGCCTGGGTGAGGACAAGACCGCGTTCGAGGACACCTCCGCGACCGGCTCGCAGGCCCTGACCTACCACTACAACACCAACTACTACGCCCAGCGTGGCTACGCGGTGGTGACCCCGACGGCCCGCGGCTTCGGCAACTCCTGCGGCTCGGCGTCCAAGACCAGCGCCGGCTGCGCCGCCGGATGGGTGCACCTGGACGACGCCCGCTACGAGGCACGCGACATCCAGCAACTGCTGGGAACCCTCGTCGACGAGGGCGTCGCCGACCCGTCGGCCCTCGGCGTCACCGGCATCTCGTACGGCGGTGGCACCGCGGCCCAGCTCGCGTTCCTGAACAACCGGATCGAGCTGCCCAGCGGCGGCTTCGCCCCGTGGACGAGCCCGGCGGGCGCGCCCCTGCACATCGCCGCGTCCTACCCGCGCTGGGGCTGGGCCGACCTGGCCACCGCGCTGGTCCCGAACGGCCGCGCCACCGACACCGCCCCGCCGAGCTACGCGGCCGACACCTCCCCGGTGGGCGTGTCGAAGCTGTCCTACACGAGCTTCCTCTACCTGATCACCGACCTGCTCGGCCAGGTCGCGCCCGCCGGCACGGATCCCGGCGCCGACCTGACGACCTGGTACAAGACGCTGCTCGCCGGCGAGCCGTACTCCGGCAGCGCCGTCACCGGCCTCGTCGAGGCGCTGAAGTACAAGGGCACGACGGGCATCCCCGGCGCGCCGACGCCGATGCTGATCGAGAACGGCTGGACGGACAACCTGTTCGGTGCCCAGCAGGGCCTGGCCCTGTTCAACCAGGCCCGGGCGGCCAGCCCGAGCGCGGACGTGTCGCTGCAGCTCGCCGACACCGGGCACCCGGGCGCGAGCAACCGCTCGGACGTGGTGGACCGGCTGGTCGACGCCGGCTCGGCGTTCTTCGACGCCAAGCTGCGCGGGACCGGCACCGGGCCGGCACCCGGCTCGGTGGCACTGTCACCGATGTCCTGCCCCGCCGGCAGCGCCACCCCGGCGCCGATCACCGCGGCCTCCTGGGGCGCCGCGCACCCCGGCACGCTCAGCTTCAGCCTGACCCTGCCGCAGTCGACGACCTCCAGCGGCCTGAACTACCTCGGCCAGGTCGGCCAGGACCCGGTGATCGGCATCCTGCCGGGCACCGTCGGTGACGTCCTCACCGGCCTCGTCAACGGCACCGTCGACCCGTCCAGCCTGCTGTCCATCCTGGGCGGCGGCGGCAGCTCCCAGTTCGGCTCGCTGTTCTCGCAGGCCCTGCAGACCTCGAACCCCTGCGCCACCTCGCCGGCCCTGATCCAGCCGAACAGCATCGTCGTCCTCGGGCCCGCTCTCACGCACGCGGACACCCTGGCCGGCATGCCCCAGGTCACCGCGTCCATCCAGCACACCGGCCCGGATGGCCAGCTGGACGCCCGGCTGTGGGACGTCAGCCCCACCGGGACCCAGATCCTCGTCAGCCGCGGTCTTTACCGGGTGACGGCCAACCAGTCGGGCACCATCGGTTTCCAGCTGGACGGCAATGCCTATACCTTCGCTGCCGGGCACCGTCCCAAGCTGGAGCTGCTCTCCTCCGACGGCCCGTATGCCCGGCCCAGCAACGGCATCAGCACGACGTTCGCCCTGACCGTCACCGCCAAGCTCCCGATCGTCCAGACAGCACCCTGAACCGCACGAGACCGGCAGGCCCGCGGCCACCCGGCCCCGGGCCTGCCGCCGCGACGGTCGCGCCCGGGGCGGGGAGAACGTCCGCGGGTCCGTGGACCGAAGGAAACGATGACGCACCTCGAGACGCTGGTAACGCCTGAACTTGAGGCCCAGAAGGGCGTGTGGATCGACGAAGAGGTCTCCTACCCGATCTCCGCCTCGGACATCCGCAAGTGGGCCATCGCGGTGTACTGGGACGAGACGCCGCCGCGGATCTACTGGGACGAGGAGTACGCGAGGTCGACCCGATGGGGCGGGATCATCGCCCCGGAGGACTTCAACCCGTTCGCCTGGTCCATGACCAGGCCGGTCATGATGGGCGCCGTTCCTGGCCAGGAGGTCAAGAAGGGCGAGAACACCCTCAACGGCGGGATGACCGAGAAGTTCGGCGTGAAGATGCGGCCCGGCGACGTCATCACCACCCGGTCCCAGCTGACCCACTGGGAGGAACGCCAGGGGCGCAACGGCCTCACCCTCTACCTGTACGTCCTGACCGAATGGACGAACCAGCACGACGAGCTCGTCAAGACCCGAGTGCGGACGACGATCCGCTACTAGCCGCTCCGGCTTGGAGCGGCCTGGGCGGCGCTAGTCCGAGGGCGGCAGGCTGATCGCGAGGTCGATCAGCTCCGCGGCCAGGGGGCTCGGGGCCTGGCCGGACCAGACGGCGTGCAGTGGCCGCTCCAGGGCCAGATCGGCGACCCGGAGCCGCACCAGCTCACCGGTGGCCAGGCCGGCCGCCGCCGCCCGGGCGCTGACGACGCCCACGCCGCCGCCCGCGCGGACCGTGGCCAGGATCGTCGCCGTCGAGCCGAGGCTGGTCGCCCGGGGGATCGACGGAGTGCGCCCGAGGGCGCCGGCAAGGGCCCGCAGGAACGTCTCGCGGGTGCCGGAACCGGGCTCGCGCAGCAGCAGCGGGACATCCACGAGGTCGCCGGCGCGCAGGTCCCGGTCGGCCCGCGCGGCCAGCGGGTAGCGGGCGGCGACGACGAGCGCGAGGCCGTCCGTGCCGACGACCCGGCGGCCGAGGTCGGCCGGGACGTCGGGCGACTCGACGAAACCGAGATCGGCCCGGCCGGACCGGATCGCCGCGCAGACGTCCGCGCTGTTGGCGACGCTGGCCGAGATCTCCAGGTCGGCGTGACCGCGTCGCAGCACCAGCAGCCAGCGGGGCAGCAGGTACTCCGCGACGGTCAGGCTGGCCGTGAGGCGCAGACGGGCCCGCTGGTCGGCCCGCAGCGAGAGCACACCGTCGGCCAGCGCCTGCGCCGCGTCGACGACCGGGTGGATCCAGGCGACGACGGCCTCGCCGGTCGGGGTCAGCGTGCTGCCGCGCCGGGTCCTGACCAGCAGCGGGACGCCGAACAGCCGTTCCAGCCGGGCCAGCCGCTCACTCGCGCTGGGCTGGCTGATGCCGTGCGCCCGCGCGGCGCCGCCGACGCTGCCGGTCTCGGCGACCGACAGCAGCAGGTCGAGCGTCGCCAGATCCGTGGCCCAGCTCGGGAGCGGCATCGCCGGACAGCGTGTCACACCACCCTGGCGACGGCGAGGCTGGTCACGCTCACCGTCACCCACAGCAGCAGACCGAGCAGCAGCGGCCGGCCCCCGGTGCGGCGCAGCGCGGCGACGTCCGTGGCGAGACCGATCGCGGCGAGGGCGACAGCGATGAGAACCATCGCGCCGCGACGCAGCGGCTCCTGGCTGGCGGCGGGGAGCAGCCCGGCCGAGTTGGCCGCCGCCACCAGGACGAACCCGACCAGGAACCCGGGAACCAGACGGGCGGCCCGGCGCGCGACGACCAGCCCCCCGCGCCCTGGCCGGCGGCGCGTCGCGGCGGCCGGGCCGGCCGGGGCCTCCCGGCGGCGCACGAGCGCCCCCAGCGTCAGCACGATCGGAATGATCATGAGGGTGCGGACGAGCTTGACCACGACGGCCTGCTGGGCGGCGGCCGGGCCGTAGCTGCCGGCCGTGGCGACGACCGAGGACATGTCGTTGACCGCCGTCCCGGCGAAGAGGCCGAACCCGTTCGGGCTCAGGCCGAGCGCGTGCCCGAGCGGCGGGAAGACCAGCACGGCGGCCACGTTGAACAGGAAGATCGTCGAGACGGCGTAGGTGACGTCGGGGTCCCTGGCTCTGATCGTCGGGCTCGTGGCGGCGATCGCCGACGCGCCACAGATCGCCGTGCCGACCCCGATGAGGACGCGCAGGTCGCGGCCCACCCGCAGACCTCGACCGAGCAGGGCCGCGCCGGCCAGGCAGGCGGCGAGCGTGGTCAGCATGACCGGCAGCGAGGCCACTCCGGCGTGCGCCACCTGACCCAGCGACAGCTGGGCGCCCAGCAAGACGACGGACAACCGCAACAGGCGCACCCGGGCGATGTCGAGACCGGGCTGAACGACACCCCGCCACCGCCGCGCGAGCGGGCTGAGCAGGGCGCCACCGACGACCGCGACGACGGGCGCGCCGAGCACCGGGCAGGCCGCGCCGACAGCGGTCGCGGCCAGGCCGATCGCGCCGGCGAGCGTCAGCCCGCCCAGCTCGCCGGAGGCGGCGAACCTCGCGGCCACGAACCGTGTGGGCCGGGCCGGCCGGTGTTCCCGGACGGGGACGGTGGTCATGTAGTCCAGCGTCAACCGCCCGCCGAACCTCCGGTAGCGCCCGACTACCAGGGACTGTCATAGGGAGCGCCTATGACCACGCGAACCATGGACTCGTCACCTGAGAAGGACGGCCGGGCACCCGCGGCCCCTCGAACGGAAGGAGCCTGGCGGCTGGTCGGCGTCGGGCCAGGCTGTCGGCCGGGGCGGGGGAAAACCCCACCTCGCAGGGTCCCGCCTACATTACTGTCAGGCTCCGCCTGCGCTGCTATAAAGATTTCCGTGAGCGTACGAGCGCGATTCCAGGAGACCGCGACGGAGCTGGCGTCCGCGCCTGTCGTCGAACTGCGTGGCGTAAGCCGCATATATGGCCGTCGCCTCACGGAGGTGCGAGCCCTGGACGACGTGGACGTCGCGTTCTCGGCTGGCTCGTGGACGGCGGTTATGGGGCCCTCGGGCTCCGGAAAGTCGACGTTGCTGCACTGCGCGGCCGGGCTTGAGAAGGTTACCGGCGGGCAGGTCGTGCTTTCCGGCCAGGATATTACCGGCGCCTCCGACGCGGAGCTCACCGAATTGCGCCGGAGGACGGTGGGATTCGTCTTCCAGAGTTTCAACCTGATTGGGTCGCTGACCGCGGAGCAGAACGTCGCCATGCCGCTGCGGCTGGCCGGCCAGCGCCCGGGGCGGCGGGTGGTCCGGGAGGCGCTCGCCGCGGTCGGGCTGGCCGACCGGGCCCGGCACCGGCCGCGGGAGCTGTCCGGCGGCCAGCAGCAGCGCGTCGCGATCGCGCGGGCCATGGTGACCAGGCCGGCAGTGCTGTTCGCCGACGAGCCGACGGGAGCGCTGGACAGCCGGTCCGCGCGCGGCCTGCTCGACCTGCTGCGTTCCATGGTCGACGACGAGGGCCAGACCATCGTCATGGTGACCCACGACCCCGCCGCCGCGGCGACCGCCGACCGCGTGCTCTTCCTGCGCGACGGGCGCCTGGTCGACCGGCTGGAACGGCCGTCAGCCCACGCGGTGGCCGACCTGCTGGCGAGCTGGGAATCGTGAGCCCGCGTCGCCCCTGACGACGAGCCCAGACGACGAGCCCGGACGACCGAGCCCGCCCGGCTAGAGAGGCTTCACTCCCATGTTGCGCATGTCCTGGAGTACCTTCCGCGACCGCTGGCAGGTCTTCATCGGCGCGATCGTCACCGTCGCCCTCGGCGTCGCACTCGTCCAGTCGTCGCTGCTCACCCTGATCTCGGCGGCGACCGCCAAGGTCCCCGCCGGGCTCCCGGCCGCCCAGGCCCAGACCATGCGGGACGGCTACACGGCCGCGATCGCGCTGCTCGGCATGACCCTGGGCCTGGCGACGTTCGTCGCCGGTTTCATCGTCAGCTCGACCTTCGCGTTCACCGCCGTCGAGCGCCGCCGTGAGCTGGCCCTGCTGCGGCTGGTGGGCGCGAGCCCCCGGCAGCTTCGCAGGCTGCTGTTCGGCGAGGCGCTGCTGTTGGGCCTCGTCGGCTCCGGGCTCGGCGTGCTGGCCGGGCGTTCGGTGGTGCGCGTGCAGGACGCCATGCTGGCGCGTTTCGACCTGGTCCCGGACGGGTTCACCAGCGAATGGCGGTCCTGGGTGATAGCCGTGTCGGTGGGCACGGGTGTCGTCGTAGCCGTCTGCGGGGTGGCTGTGGCATCGGTCCGGGCGGCCCGGGTCCGGCCGTTGGAGGCGCTTCGCGAGTCGGGCGGGGACACCCGCCTCATGACCATCCCGCGGTGGGTGCTCGGCGGTGTCTTTCTCGCCGGCGGGATCGCGCTGCTCGTGCTCGTGCCGGCGGTCGGCGGCGACGCGGCCGTCGCGATGGCGCTCTGCTCGTCCATGGTGCTGGTCGTCGCCGTCGCGGCGTTCACCCCGCTGCTGGTCCCGGCGGCGAGCTGGCTGCCGCGGCTGTTCGCCGTCGGGCCGCTCGGCCAGCTGGCCCACGCGAACCTGCGCGCGGGTGCCCGTCGCAGCGCCGCCACGGCGGCCCCCGTCATCGTATTGTTCGCGTTCGTCGTCGGCATGGCCGGCTCGCTCGACACCCTCGGCGTCGCGTCCCGGCAGGAGACGGCCCGCGCGCTGCGCGCGGACCTGGTCGTGACGACCGACCGGGAGCTGACGTCCCGGCTGGCGGCCGTCGACGGGGTCGCGGTGGTGTCCGAGGAGGTCCCGGTCGCCTTCGACCTCGGCGCGCTCAACGACGGGAAGGTCGAGTACGACTCCGCCAACGCCCTGTCGGTGGATCCCGCCGCCTACGCCCGGACCCACCGGCTCGACCTGAGTTCCGGCGACCTCGCCGAGCTGCGCGGCGACACCGTCGCCGTGGTCGGTTCGCACTGGCGGGTCGGCGCCGTGCTGCGGACCCGGTTCGCGGGGGAGCCGCGGAACCTGCGGGTCGTGGCGCGGCTACCGGCGACGATCTCCGGCCCGGAGTTCCTGTTGCCCGCCGGCCGCGGCGTCGAGGCCTCGGCCCCGCGGCGCTACACGATCCAGGTGACGCCGGGCGCCGATCGGTCCGCCGTCGCGGACCGGCTGCGCGGCGCCGGCCTCGGCAGCGGCGGCGCGGTCGACACCGCGGCCGGGTGGATCCGGCACGACGCGGACGAGCAGCAGCGGATCAACGTCCAGATCATGGTGGCGCTCCTCGGGCTCGCCATGGTCTACACGGTCATCGCGATGATCAACGCGGTCGTCGTCGCCGCCTCCGGGCGCCGGGCGGAGTTCGCGACGGCGCGGGTGTCCGGCCTGACCCGCGGCCAGGTGGTGCGGATGGCGCTGTGGGAGGCGGCGGCCGTCGTCGTGATCGGCCTGTTCCTCGGCGGCCTGACCGCCAGCGCGACCGTGTTCAGCCTCATGACCGCCATCCGGCACATGATCGGCCTGACGGTACTGAGCGTGCCGTGGGCGCTGATCGCCGCCGTCGGGCTGGGATCGCTCGTCGTCATCGGCCTGACGACCGCCCTCACCGCGCTGGCGGCGACCAGGACGCCGGCGGTCCGCCTCACCGGCGCCCGC
Organism: Pseudofrankia inefficax; assembly: GCF_000166135.1. Lineage (NCBI taxonomy): Bacteria > Bacillati > Actinomycetota > Actinomycetes > Frankiales > Frankiaceae > Pseudofrankia > Pseudofrankia inefficax. The sequence goes on along the minus strand of NC_014666.1, from coordinate 5,345,103 downwards.
GAATAGGCGCCCGGCCCGAAGGCCCCGCGCCCAGGCGGCGGCGACCGGTACTGGTCGTCGCCGCCAGGGCATGAGGGTCTCCGCCCTGGCTACCAGGTCCGTCCAACCGGCAGCCCGAGTCCTGACGGCGTGCATACTCACCCACGCGTGGTCCCGACTGGAGGCTGAGGTCATGCCGGACATCCGCTGGAAAGACGCCCCGCAGGAGCATGACTACCCGGCCGCCGCGGACTACCTCGCGTTGCTGGCGGCCCCCGCGCAGGTCGAGGCGCTGGTCAAGGCACTGCGCGTCGCGCCGGAACAGCGGTGGAAGGCCAAGGACATCCTGCGGGCCGCCCTGCTGCCACTGCTGCCGGCGGACAACCCCCATGTCGCGGCGGACCTCCAGAAGATCCGCAAGGAAAAGCAGCTGTCGCCGGTGCTGCTCGTCCGCGGGGATCTGTTCGCCGGCCTGCCGATGACGATCGCCGACGGGTACCACCGGGTGTGCGCGGTCTACCTCACGGACGAGAACACCGACATCCCGTGCCGGATCGCGGCCCTAGGCGGCGGCCCTCCCGGCGCCACGATCAGGCCGGTCGCGGCCAGCACCGCCGGGCACGGCGGCCGTCGGTCGACCGCGTAGCTGTCCGTCGGCAGGGATCAGGCCGTGTCTGCCGCCTCGCCGTCCTGGGGGTAGAGCACCGAGGTGAGCAGGGCGGTCTCGGCGGCGCGCCAGCGGCTTCGGTCGTTCTCGTCGGCGAAGTCGAGATGCAGGGCATGTTCGAGATACGGCCGCAGCAGGACGGGGGCGAACCCCAGCAGGGCCAGCATCGCGGCCGTCACGCGCAGGTCGGCGGACGGGCTCGCGATGCCGAGTGACTCGCGCTGGCTCAGCCCGGCGGCCGAGGCGTCGACGGCCCGGGCGAACCAGGCCAGGCCGTCCTCGGTGCCGTCGAGGAGCATCCGGCGCAGGTAGGCGCCGAGCAGCGGCGTCTCGGTGGTCATCCGCTCGAACCGCAGCTGGCGGCGCCGGTGTGCCTCGGCCGGGCTCGCCTGGGCGTCGGCATCGCGGGAGACGTCGCCGAGGACGTCGGTCACCCAGGTCGTGACCTCGTCGACGACGCCCTGCTTCGAGCCGAAGTGATGCAGGACGAGGCTGGGGGAGACGTCGGCCCGCCGCGCGATCGCGCGCACCGTCGTCGCGTCGACACCGTTCTGCGCGATCAACGCGAACGCCGCGTTGCGGATGCGCGCCCTGGCGGTGAGGTCGTCCGGCCGGACCGGCGGGTGTTCCTCGGTTTCGCGCTCCACGCGGCCGCTCCTCTCGCTGGTTCTGGCGCGTCCGCCGCGCCTCCTGGGCTGCACAAGCGTTCAGCTTACTGAACGCTGATTGACCTGCTCGGAAGGCGTGGTGACGATGAGCCGGCCGCGCACCACCGGCACTGGGACGCGAGAACTGGGACGTAGAGAGGAGCGGCATGGGCATTCGGGTTGTCGTCTGTTACACCGGCGGCGTCGGGTCGCAGGCCTTACGGCTGCTGGCGGCCGAACCGGGCATGGAGATCGTCGGGGTCCTCGTCCACCATGAGGAGAAGGACGGCCGCGACGTCGGCGAGCTGGTCGGGATCGGGCCGATCGGGCTGGCCGCGACGCGCGACGTCGACGCGCTGGTCGCGCTGCGCGCGGACTGCATGCTGTGGCACGGGCTGACCTGGGAGCCGGCGGTCATCGCCCGGTTCCTGGCCGCGGGCACCAACGTCTACTCGAGCATGGGCGGCTGGTGGCCGTCGTTCATCCCCGCCGACCAGGAGACGCTCGACCGGGCGTGCGCCGAGGGCGGCTCGACCTTCCTCGCCGGCGGCAACATTCCCGGGCTGGTCAGCGACGTGCTGCCGCTGTTCGTCTCCGGCTACGCCGGCCAGGTCGAGAAGATCCGCTGCTGGCAGAGCGACTACGTGCCGCACTACCCGGCCGCCCAGCAGCTTCAGGGCGCGCTCGGCATGGGTCTGCCGGTGCCGGAGGACCAGTCGCCCACCGAGGCCGACCAGGGCTGGATCTGGGGCATCCGCCAGTCCGCCGAGATCGTCGCCGCCGGTCTCGGCTTCGAGCTGGTCGACGTGAAGGTGACCAAGAAGGAGTACGCCGCCGCCCTCCAGGACACCGTGCTGCATCCCAGCGGCCTGGACGTCAGGAAGGGCACGATCGCCGGCGCCCGGTGGACGTTCACGGCGTACACCGGCGCGGATGGAGACGTGCCGTTCTACGAGGTCGTCAACGAGCAGACGGTCGGGCTGGGCCTGGCGCCCGGCTGGCGCGTCAGCGAGGACGAGCCCAACTGGAAGGTCGAGATCACCGGGGTCCCGACCATCACCTGCGTGTTCGACCTGGCCTTCGACCCGGACCTCGAACCGGTCTCCGCGCTGAACGCCGCCCGCGCGGTCAACGCCATCCCGGTTCTCGTCGCCGCCGAGCCGGGAACGAAGACGGTGCTCGACCTGCCGGCGCCGCGGGCCGCCACCCTCGCCGCCCGGGCGAAGCCGGCGGCGGGGCGGCCGTGAGCGCGCCCGCGGGCGTGATGCGGACGCTGGAAAGCTACCGCGAGACGCGGGCGGTGCTGGACGCGCACCGGGCCGCCGGCCGGACGGTCGGCATGGTCGGCACCAGCGGCGCCATTCACGAGGGCCATCTGTCCTTGGTGGAACGGGCCCGGCGCGAGAACGACGTGGTGGCCCTCTTCTACGCCGGCGTCATGAGCGTGGACGCGGCACCGGCCTCGGTCCAGATCTACGAACGCGACGTCGACCGGGACACCGAGCTGCTGGCGGCCGCCGGGGTCGACCTCTTCTACGTGATGCGGCGCGATGACCTGTACGCGCGGCCCCCGGTGACGTTCCTGGCCCAGCCGGAGCTCGTGCCGGACCTGCCCGGCCTGCTCGCGCCCGACCACGCGGGAATCCTCGCGACGATGGTGGTCAGCATGTTGAACATCGCCGGTCCGTGTACGAACTATTCGGGCGAGAAGGACTGGCAGCAGCTCGTCCTCTTCAAGCGGGCGGCCGAGGATCTGCTCTCGCCGTCCACCGTCGTCGGCTGCCCGACGGTGCGTGAGCCGGACGGCGTCGCGCGGTCGAGCCGCAACGTCCGGCTGACGCCGGCCCATCGTGCCGCCGCCCCGGTCATCTACCGCGCGCTCACCGAGGCCGTCGAGCTGGTCGACGCGGGGGAGCGCGCCGCGAAGGTGGTGACCGGCCGGATCGCGGACCGGATAGCCGCCGTCGCGTCGGTGGATTACGTCCACGCCGTCGAGGCGGACACGTTGCGCCCACTCGATGTGCTGGACGGCGAGGTCCGGCTGCTCGTCTCGGCGACCTTCGGAGACACCCCGCTGGTCGACAACATCGGTATCACCGTCTCCCGTCAGGCCGCCGCTGTTCCGGCCGGCGAGGTGGGCGCGGTCGGGGCCGGGAATGACACGGAGGAAACGGCGCGATGAGGCTTCAGGGAAAGGTCGCGCTGGTCACCGGCGGGACCGCGGGAATCGGCGCCGGGATCGTGAAGATGTTCGCCGAGCAGGGCGCGGCGGTCGCTTTCACGGGCCGCAACGACCTCCGCGGTGAGGAGCTCGCGGCGTCGTTGCGCGCCGACGGCCACGCCGTCACCTACGTCCACGCGGACAGCTCGATCGAGCAGGACGTCGCCCGCGCCGTCACGACGGCCGTCGAGACCTACGGGCCGATCACCGCGCTCGTCAACAGCGCCGCCGCCACCGACGTGACGGCGAGCGGCCGCGACAACCACGTCGACGAGATCGACACGGCGGACTGGGACTACATCGTCCGGACCGCGCTCAACGGCACGATGTGGGCCTGCAAGTACGCCGTCCCGCACCTGCGGGCCGCGGGCGGCGGCTCGATCGTCAACATCTCGGCGTCGTCCAGCCTGCGCTCGCTGCGGTCCCGGCCCGCGTACCAGGCGGCGAAGGGCGGCGTGAACGTGCTGACCCGCCAGCTCGCCGCCGACTACGGCGCCGACGACATCCGCGCCAACGCGATCATCGTCGGCTTCATCTACACCGGCGAGGAGGGCATGCGCAGGCTGCTCGCGGACCCCGAGTACATGCAGGTCATCCGCGGGATGCTGGTGCTCCCGCGCCTGGGCGAGCCGGCCGACATCGCCGCCGCCGCGGTCTATCTGGCCTCCGACGAGTCCAAGTACGTGACGGGAACCCAGATCACCGTCGACGGCGGAGCCACCGGCTTCCAGCCGACTCTGCCCCGCTTCAACCTCAAGTCGTCCACCAGCGACCGCTGACCAGCACCGTCGAGGAGCACCCATGTCGACACCCGTGATCACTCCCTCCGGCCTGTTCGTCGAGGAGCGCCTGCTCATCGGCGGCGAGCTGCGCCCGGCGTCCGGCGGCCGGACCTACGAGAACATCAACCCGGCGACCGAGGAGGTCATCGGGGTCGCGGCCGACGCGACGGCCGAGGACATGCGCGCGGCGATCGCCGCCGCTCGGACCGCGTTCGACGAGAGCGCCTGGGCGACCGACGTGGAACTGCGGGTCCGCTGCTTACGCCAGTTGCACGCCGCGTTGTTACGGCACGAGCCAGAGCTGCGCGAGACGATCCGCGCGGAGGTCGGCGCGACGAACGTCAGCCTGGACGTGCCGCTGTTCGCCCGTGCCCTGGACAACATCACCTATGCCGCGGACCTCGCCGAGCGCTACGAGTTCGTCCGGGAGCTGGGCGTCGGCGAGTCGATGGGCCGGATGAGCCGCCGGCGCCAGTACCGCGAGCCGGTCGGCGTGGTCGCGGCGATCACGCCGTGGAACGCCCCGATGCAGGTGAACCTGGCGAAGGCGGCGTTCGCGCTGGCCGCCGGATGCACGGTCATCCTCAAGCCCGCCCCGGACACGCCCTGGAACGCCACCGCGCTGGGCCGTCTGGCGGTCGAGGAGACCGACCTGCCCCCGGGCGTGTTCAACGTCGTGCCCACCTCGGACAACGCCGTCGCCCAGATCCTGGCCGAGGACCCCCGCGTCGACCTGATCAGCTTCACCGGCTCGACCGGGGTCGGGCGCCATCTGATGGCCACGGCCGCGAGCACGGTCAAGAAGGTCTTCCTGGAGCTCGGCGGCAAGTCGGCCTGGATCCAGTGTGACGACGCCGACGTGGACACGAACGCGCTGATGATCGCCTACCAGTCGCTGTCGCAGGCCGGGCAGGGCTGCTCGATCAACACCCGGCTGCTGGTCCAGCGTTCCCGCTACGAGGAGATGATCGCCAAGGTCGCGGACGCCTTCCGCTCGATCCCGTACGGCGACCCGGCCGACCCGAGCACCTACATGGGCCCGCTGATCAACGCGAGGCAGCGCGACCGGGTGCTCGACTACATCGAGATCGGCAAGGCGGAGGGCGCCCGCCTCGTCCTGGGCGGCGGCAGGCCCGCCCACCTGGAACGCGGCTACTACGTCGAGCCGACGATCTTCGCCGACGTCGACCCGGCCTCCCGGATCGCCCAGGAGGAGATCTTCGGCCCGGTGCTGGTCGTCATCCCGTTCGACACCGACGCCGACGCGATCCGGATCGCCAACTCGACCATCTTCGGGCTCGCCGGCACGGTCGAGAGCGCGGACCCGGCCCGGGCCCGCGCCATCGCGGAGAAGATCCGGTCGGGCGTCGTGAACGTCAACGGCGGCATGTACTTCAGCTGCGAGGTGCCGTTCGGCGGCTACAAGCAGAGCGGCGTCGGCCGCGAGATGGGCACCCTCGGCTTCGAGGAGTACACGGAAGTGAAGATCATCAGCGAGGGCATCGGCTAACGCCGGCCGGCGGGGCGGGACCTCGGGCGGTCCCCTCGCGGCTGCCCTGGGCGAGCGTTTTGTACGAACGTATGGCGCGATGCTGTACGTTCGTACAACGATGTCCAGGGGAGGTCAGGCACGTGGGCGCAGGCGATCTGTACTACGACCCGTACGACGTCGAGATCGACAGGGATCCGTATCCCGTCTACCGGCGGCTGCGCGACGAGGCGCCGCTGTACCGCAACGAGCGCCTCGACTTCTGGGGGCTCAGCCGCTACGACGACGTCGTCGCCGCGCTCAAGGACCTCAGGCGGCTGACCTCGACGAAGGGCGACATCCTGGAGGTCGTCCAGGCCGCTCCGGACATGCCGCCGGGGATCTTCATCAACGAGGACCCGCCGCTGCACACCATCCACCGGGCCCTGGTCTCGCGGATGTTCACCCCCAGGAAGATCAGGGCGCTGGAGGAGAAGGTCCGGGCGTTCTGCGCCGCCTGCCTGGACCCGCTGGTCGGCGCCGGCCGGTTCGATTTCGTCCTCGACCTCGGCGCCGAGCTGCCGATGCGCACCATCGGCATGCTGTTCGGCATTCCGGACACGGAGCAGCCGTCGCTGCGCTCGACCGCCCAGCGGGCCCTGCGCAACGAGCCCGGCAAACCGCTGCCGGTCACCAAGGAGAAGTACTTCGGAGGCGGGAACTACACCGAGTACGTCGACTGGCGGGCGAAGAACCCGTCGGACGACATCATCACCGAGCTGCTGACGCTGGAGTTCACCGACGACTCGGGCAAGGTCCGCCGGCTGACCCGCCAGGAGGTCCAGATCTTCGTCGGGGTGATCGCGGGTGCCGGCGTCGAGACGACCAGCCGTCTGTTCGGCTGGATGGGAAAGCTGCTCGCCGAGTATCCCGATCAGCGCGGTGAGCTGGTCGCGGAGCCGGCCCTCATCCCGCGGGCGGTCGAGGAACTGCTGCGCGTCGAGCCGCCCGGACCGCACGTCGCCCGCTGCGTGACCGAGGACCTCGTCCTGCACGGCCAGACGGTGCCGGCGGGGAGCGCCCTGCTGCTGATGCTGGCCTCGGCCAACCACGACGAGCGGGTGTTTCCCGACCCGGACCGGTTCGACATCCACCGCGACTTCAGCCAGCTGGTGACCTTCGGCCATGGGGCGCACTTCTGCCTGGGCGCCAGTCTCGCCCGTCTCGAGGGGCGGATCGCCCTTGAGGAAGTCCTCAGACGCTTCCCGACCTGGGAGGTCGACCTGGCCGCCGCCCGCCGGGCGCCGACCTCCACCGTCCGCGGCTGGGACTCCATGCCCGCCGTCACCGGCTGACCGCGAGATGTCCCCACGGAAGGAGACGGATGCCATGGCACGGGTGGCTGTCGTCACCGGCGGCGGTTCGGGGCTCGGGCTGGCCATCTGCCGGCACCTGGCCGCCGCCGGCCAGCGGGTGGCGGTCCTCGACCTGGACGGCGCCGGCGCCGAGGACGCGGCCCGCCGGCTGCGCGCCACGGGCGCGGCGGCCCTCGCGGCCGAGGCCGACGTCGCGGACCGCGCGTCGGTCGACGCCGCGTTCGCACGGGTCCGCGCCGAGCTCGGTCCCATCGGCGTCCTGGTCACCAGCGCCGCGGTCTCCGGGTTCACGCCGTTCGAGGAGATCTCGCCCGCGCTGTGGGACCGGTTCGTCGCGGTGAACCTCACCGGCACCTTCCATTGCGTGCAGTCCGCGATCCCGGACATGGTCACCGCCGGGTGGGGTCGCGTGGTCACGATCTCGTCGGCGGCGGGGCAGACCGGCACGGTCGGCCAGGGTCACTACTCGGCGACGAAAGGTGGCGTCATCGCACTGACCAAGGCCGTCGCGCTCGAATACGCCGGCCGAGGCGTCACCGCCAACACGATCCCGCCGTTCGCGGTCGACACGCCGCTGCTGCGTGACCAGCAGAGCAGCCGAAAACTGCCGGGGAACGACGTCATCGCCCGAATGATCCCGGCGGGCCGGGTGGGGACTCCCGACGACGTCGCCGCGACCTGCGCCTTCCTGTGCTCGGACGCGGCGGCCTACATCACCGGACAGGTCATCGCGCCGAACGGGGGAGCGGTTCTGTGAGCGCAGGAGAGAGCGAGTGGAGTGGTCGTCCGAGGGACGAGGACGGCCGCGGAGCAAGTGAAGCGACGGAGCGAATCCGGAAAACTGTGAACGACAGATTCTCACTGGCGGGGAAGGTCGCCGTCGTCACCGGCGGCGGCACGGGAATCGGCCGGGCCTCGGCGCTGGCGCTGGCCGAGTACGGCGCCGACGTGGTGCTCGCGGCGCGCCCGCCGGAGCCGCTGGCGGCCACCGCGCGAGAAGTCGAGGATTTCGGCCAACGTGCCCCGGCTCGCTGGTGACCGCGGCCGCGCGCCCGTGAGCCGCGATCGGCGCGAAGAGTCCGATGTTCTCGACGAGAACCACCCGCGAAGGAGCATTTCGATGGCACGAATCGCACCGCTGCCGCCGGGAGAATGGCCCGCCGACGTGGTCCGGGCGCTGACCGCGATCGACCCGACGACCCGGGGCCGGCCCGCGCCGGAGATGGACCGGCGGCCGTCCGGGCGGGACGCGATTGCGTCGCTTGCCCGCCATCCCGTGCTCGCCAAGGCATTTCTCCCGTTCAACGGCTACGCGCTGCTTGACACCGAGCTACCGATCCGTGAGGTCGAGATCCTCGTCCTGCGGGTCGCGGCGCGGCGCCAGTCCCGGTATCTGTGGGGCCAGCACGTCTTCGCCGCCCGGGCCGCTGGGCTCACCGACGAGGAGATCGCGCGGGTCGCCTACGGCCCGAACGCCCCGTTCCTGGAACCACTGGACGCCGCGCTCATCCGGGCCGTCGACGAGCTCATCGACGATGGCGTCATCTCTGACCGCACCTGGGCCGCGCTCGGCGCCGAGCTCGACGAGCGGAAGCTGCTCGACATCCTGTTCGTCACCGGCTGCTACGAGACGATGGCCTGGATGATGAACTCGCTCGACCTCGAACCCGACCCACGCATCCCGGAGTACCTGAAGAACTCTGGCGCCCCGTGAGCGGCGCCGAGCCCGCGGGAGTGCCGCGGGCGGAAGGTATACCTGGGTTGTGAAGGGTGCTGGGTGACGAGGCCTCGACGGGTCGGTACCGAGACGTCGGCGAAGCGCGCCGACCTGCTGGACGCGGCCGAGCGGCTCATGCTGGCCGAGGGATATGCCGCCGTCACGTACCGGGTGGTGGCGGCCCAGGCCGGGATGACCCCGTCGCTGGTCCAGTACTACTTCCCGACCCTGGACGACCTGTTCCTGGCCCTGGTCCGGCGCCGGTCCGAGCAGACCGTGGGAGCGCTGGTCCGTGCGCTCGAGACCGACCAGCCGCTGCGGGCGATCTGGGAGTTCGCCAACAACAAGACCTCGGCGGCGCTCATCGCGGAGCTCATGGCGCTCGCGAACCATCGCAAGGCGATCCGCGCCGAGATCGCCGCGGTGGGCGAACAGGTCCGCCAGCTGACTCTCGCCGCGATGGCCAGGTCGGGCAACGACTACACGTCCGCGCTGGTACCGGTGTCTCCCGAGATACTCGTCTTCCTCCTGACCAGCAGCCCACGGATGGTTCTGATGGAGCAGGCCGTCGGCATGTCGGGTTCCCACGCCGAGGTCGTCGACTTCCTCGCGGGCTACCTGGACAAGGTGGAGCCTTCGAGTACGCGCGGCGCGGAGCCGGATTCCCCGGCGGGGCGGTAGCCGGCCGGAGAGGGATCAGCAGGTCCGTCTGCGCCCTCCGGCCAGGTCCTCGAAAATCTCCCGGCGCGGGTGTCCGTCTGGCGTCCGGTCGTTCGTCCTTGCTGCGGATGCGCCGGCCCGGCTCGGGCGCGTCGACACCCGCCGCCGACCTTCTGGTCGGCGCCTGGCAGCGAAGGACCCAAAAATGCCCGACATCCTGCACCGGATCAGCATCGACGCCCCGACCGCGCGCGTGCACGAGCTGATCGCCACCGCCGACGGGATCGCCCGCTGGTGGACCGGCCGGCCGCTCGACGGCAGCGCCGAGATCGGCGGGACCGTCGGCGTCTACTTCGGCGCCGCCGAGAAGCCGGCCGCGGTCATGCGGATCGTCACCGTCACTCCGAACGAGATCACCTGGCACGTGGTGGAGGGCCCGGACTCCTGGGTCGGGACACGCATCACCTTCACGCTGCGCCCGCGCGGCGAGGACGCCACCACGCTGCTGTTCGCCCACACCGGCTGGCGCGAGGCGAGCGAGTTCATGAGCGGGTGCAGCACCAACTGGGGCAGCTACCTCACCAGCCTCAAGACCGGCGCTGAAAGCGGCCAGTTCGCCGCCTATCCCCACGGAGAGATCAGCCGCTGGAACTGACGACGAGGCCGCAGGCCGAAGGGACGCCGTGATCGCGATTTCGGCCCTCAGGTGGTTGCGATCAGCGCTGATTCACGACCAGCGGAGGCGAGGGTGGCGATCATGCCGGCGGCGGTCCGACCCGCCCCCACCCGGCGCTAGACGGCCGGCTGGGGGCGGGCGGCGAGTCCTTCGACGAGGAGGGTCAGGAGCCGGTCGCCGGTGTCGAGGGTGCGGCCGGCCTGGCGGGCGGCCCAGGCCATGGCGTAGGCCGTGGCGATGAGCTCGCCCGGGTCGAGGTCGGCGCGGATCGCGCCCGAACGCTGGGCGCGGGCCAGCAGGTCGGCGGCCGCGGTGCGCAGGCCGTCGCAGGAGTGGTGCAGGCTGGATCCGGGATCGTGCAGGGCTCGCAGGACGGAGGCGGGCAGGCCGTCGTAGCGGGTGGACGCCGCGGCCAGCTCCCCGATCCAGACGACGAGGGCCTGGCCGGGGTCGGCGGCGGTGAGCAGCTCGGCCGCCCGGGCGCGCAGCGTGTCGAACCCGTGCCGCAGCAGTGCTTCCAGCAGCGCCTCTCGGGTCGGGAAGTGCCGGTACAGGGTCGCGATGCTGACGCCGGCCCGGCGGGCGACCTCCCGCAGCGAGGCGTCCGTCCCCTGGTCCGCGAACGTCGCCTGGGCCGCGGCCAGCAGGTGCTCGTGGCTGCGCCGGCCGTCGGCCCGCACGGGAAGCCCGACGTGTCGAGGGGTCGCCTCATCCATCACAGGGCCCTTCTCCCGGAGTCTTGCTAAGCGAAGCACCGTTACGCATAATGGGAGCACCGCTTCGGTTATGGCCCGAGGCTACTCCGGTGCCCCCACGAGCGCGCGAGGTGATCGTTCTATGCCGCGGGAACTTGACGAGTGGCATGCCCAGGCCGGCGGCTATGTGCCACGGCCGAGCTTCGAGGTCTACGCCGAGAAGTACGCCGAGTACTTCGTCATGCACCGCCGGGACGGCATCCTCGAACTGCGGATGCACACCGACGGCGGCCCGGCGCGGTTCGACTTCGCCGTCCACAACGCTTGGGCCCAGGCCTGGCAGGAGATCGGCAACGACCCCGACAACGAGGTGCTGATCATCACCGGGACCGGTGACCGGTGGCTGGGGGTCCCCGACCCGGTCGTCACCGACCCCGCGGCGGCGGCGGCCAGGCTCAGGCAGGGCGAGCGTCCCAGGGACTTCGCCTATGAGCACACCTACTACGACGCGACCAAGCTGCTGGAGAACTTCGTCTTCGGCATCGAGATCCCGACCATCGCGGCGATCAACGGTCCCAGCGTCGCCCACACCGAGTTCGCCCTGCTCTGCGACATCACCCTGGCGTCGACGGCCGCCACCATCGTCGACCCGCATTTCCTGGTCGGCGCCGCACCCGGCGACGGGCAGCAGCTCACCCTGCAGGAGCTCATCGGCACGAAACGCGCCGCCTACCACCTCTACACCGGCGAGCCCATCGGGGCCCAGCAGGCGCTGGAGCTCGGGCTGGTCAACGAGGTGCTCGCCGCCGACCGTCTGCTGCCCCGCGCCTGGGAACTCGCCGAGGCCATCATGAAGGCCCCCCGCGCGGCCCGCCGCCTCACCCACGCCATCGCCCAACGCCCGTGGAAGCGCCGTCTCGTCCAGGACCTCGGGTTCGGCCTCGCCCACCAGATGTTCGGCATGCGGGCCGACGGGCTCGTCGGCTAGACCCGGCTTGCGCGCGCCGGCGGCCACCGCACCGGGGTTCACCGCGCCGGGGTTCGAGGCCGGACGGCATGTTCTCGCCTCCCCGGGGCCGGGAAGAGGTTGGCCATGCCGACGCAGACGTCCGCCAAGCTGTTGACCTTCCGATCCGCGCAGGTCGCCGAGCCGGGTGGCTCGTTCAGCATCGTCAGAAACGAGCTGCCCGAGCCGGGACGGGGCCACGTCCGCCTCACCGTCGAGGCCTGCGGCGTCTGCCGCTCGGACTCCGGGTTCGTCGACGCCGCGTTCCCCGGCGTGTCGTTCCCGCTGGTGCCCGGGCACGAGATCGCCGGACGCATCGACGCGGTCGGCGACGACGTCGAAGGCTGGAGCACGGGCGAACGCGTCGCCGTCGGCTGGTTCGGCGGGAACTGCGGCTTCTGCGTCGCGTGCCGGGAGGGCGACTTCATCCACTGTGCGCTCATGCAGGTTCCCGGCTGGGCCTACCCGGGCGGCTACGCCGAGGCCGTCGTCGTTCCCACGTCGGCGCTGGCGCGCATCCCCGACGGGCTGACCGCCGTCGAGGCGGCGCCGATGGGCTGTGCCGGCGTGACCACGTTCAACGCGCTGCGCCGCAGCCCGGCCGGGCCGGGTGACCTGGTCGCCGTGCTGGGGGTGGGCGGGCTCGGCCACCTGGGCGTGCAGTTCGCCGCGAAGCTCGGCTTCGAGACCGTGGCCATCGCCCGGGGCCCCGACAAGGGCCACATGGCCAGGAAGCTCGGCGCCCACCACTACCTCGACAGCAACACCGGCGACGTGGCCAAGCGGCTGCAGGCGCTGGGCGGGGCCAAGGTCGTGCTGGCGACCGCGGCCAGCTCCACGGCCATGAGCGCCACCATCGACGGCCTGCGCCACAACGGCGAGCTCACCGTCATCGGCGTCACGCCGGAGCCGATCCAGGTCAGCCCGCTCCAGCTCATCGGCAACAGCAGGTCCGTGCACGGCCACCCGTCCGGAACGGCCCGGGACGTCGAGGAGACCATGCGGTTCGCCGTGCTCACCGGAGTCCGGGCGATGACGGAGGCCCGCCCGCTCGACGAGGCCGACGCGGCCTACCACCGCATGCTGTCCGGCGACGCCCGCTACCGCATGGTCCTCACCACCGGCCTGTGACCACACCATTCGTGGGATGCCGGAGATCCCGCAGCCGCTTACGAGCCTCGGCTCTCGACGAGATGCCGATTTCCATACCCGGACGCTGATCTTCCAGTCCGCCTGGACGGCTCTCGTACCTTGATCGCGAACCACGTATGGATAAAAGGCGCAAAGCAGTCATGGGACGCCCATTCGCATACCAAGCTGGCGATCATGGGTTCTGACCGCGCCTGGAGGCGGGTTTGATCGCCAGCTTGGTATGGAAATCGGCGGCGGGTCCGCCCGGGTGGCCGCTCCAGAGGGGGCAGCCGCCGGGTGCGTCGGTCTGCCGGATCAGGTTGCCGGGGCCGGGCGGCCCGCGTCGAGAAATGAGCCATGTGACGGAAGCCGGCCGCCCGGTGCCCGGCTAGCTTTCGTCCCAGGAGGTGGCCGTACTCGCCGCGGCCCCGCGTAGGAGATGAGTGCCTGTGAAGCTGGGTCTGGAAGGCCGTACCGCCGTCGTCACCGGGGCGAGCCGTGGGATCGGGCTGGCCGTCGCGCGTGCCCTGGTGGGTGAGGGCGCGACCGTCGTCGCGGGCGCGCGGGGTGGTTCGCCCGAGCTCGACGAGCTCGCCGCCGGCGGGAACCTGACGCCCGTCCGGGTCGACCTGTCCTCGCCCGACGGCCCGGCCCGGCTGGTCGCCGCGGCGGGCGAGCGGGTGGACATCCTGGTGAACAACGTCGGGTCGGCGCCGACCCGGCTGGCCGGGTTCGCCGCGATCACCGACGAGATGTGGCAGCAGACCTGGGAGCTGAACGTGATGGCCGCGGTCCGGGCCAGCCGCGCCGTCCTGCCGGCGATGCTCGCGGCGGGCGGTGGCTCGATCGTCACGATCAGCTCGGTCAACTCGACGCTGGCCGATCCGCTCGTCATGGACTACAGCGCGGCGAAGGCGGCGCTGAGCAGCTTCTGCAAGGCGCTGTCGAAGGAGGTCGGGCCGAAGGGCGTGCGGGTCAACACGATCAGCCCGGGACCGGTCGCGACCGACCTGTGGCTCGGGGCGGACGGCGTCGCCGCGCACCTGTCCGCGGCGCAGGGCGCGACCGCGTCGGACATCGTCGACTCCGCGGCCGCCGGGATGCTCACCGGCCGGTTCACCCGGCCGGACGAGATCGCCGCCGCCGTCCTGCTCCTGGCCAGCGACGCCTCCGCCAACATGACCGGCGCGGACATCCGAATCGACGGAGGCATGATCACCACCTGGTAGCCGGCGGGTGCTGGTGGCCGTCCCACCGCCGCGGGGTTCCGCTAGTTGCTACGAAATCGTATAGTCCGAAATCGTGGATACTTCTCACGGGCCGGCCGAGGGGTCGGCGTTGCTCGCTCTTCAGCGAGCCACCCATGTCACGCTGCAGATTCTTGCCGCCACGCTGGTGGACCTCGATCTGACCGCCTCCGAGATCAACGTCCTGGCCATCCTGGCCGACGGCCGTGGCCGCACCATCTCCGAGCTGGGGGCCGCCGCCGGGACCCGCCCGACCACGCTGACCAGCCTGCTGGACCGGCTGGAACGGCGTGGCCACGTCACGCGCGGCCCCCGGCCGGGGGACCGGCGGGTGGTGGTCGTCGAACTGACCGCTTCCGGTCGGCTGGTCGCCGGCACGATCCGCGAGGCCCTCGCCGACCTGGAGCGGCGGGCCCTCGTAGACCTGCCCCCGGACGCGATCGCCGGCTTCCACGCGGTTCTGCGCGCGTTGGCGGAGGTGCCCGCGTGACGCACGACGGCGAGGGGCCGACCGGGCTGTTCGACGAGCTGATGGCCGAGGTGACCGGCACGACCGGGCAGTTCGATCACCGCGCCCACCTTCACCTGACCTGGCTGGCGATCCGCCGGGTCGGCATGCCCGCGGCCGTCCGGGTGGTCAGTGACGGGATCCAGCAGGCCGCCCTCCACGCCGGGGCACCGCGGAAGTACCACGCCACTGTCAGCCGGGCCTGGGTGGAGCTGGTGGCGCACCACGCCACCGCGCGGGCCGCCGCCGACTTCGAGGGCTTCATCGACGCGCATCCGGTCCTGCTCGACAAACGCCTGCTCACCCGCTTCTACCGCGCGACGACGCTCGCCGGCTCCCCGGCCCGCACCCACTGGGTCGAGCCCGACCTCGAGCCCTTCCCCTGGGATCGGGGCCGCCCGCACGAACGGGGGACTGGAGTCTTGCTCTAGAGTGTCACTCCATGGCCAGTGACAGCCGAGAGCAGATCGTTCGCGCGGCGCTCGCGTATGTCGGCGAGCAGGGCTGGGAGTCGACGTCGTTGCAGGCGGTGCGGCTTCGCGCCGGGGTCAGCAACGGCAGCCTGTTCCACTACTTCCCGACCCGCGAGGCGCTGGGGGGCGCGGTGATCGCCGCCGGCCTCTGCGACCATCAGTCGGCGCTGACGGCCGAGCTGCGCGCGGCCACCGGCCGTCGCGTCGGGATCGAGCGGGTGGTGATCCGGCATCTGCGGTGGCTGCAGGACGATCGGCCGCTCGCCCGGCTGTTCCTGACGACGCCGCCCGACGTGCTGCGCTCAGGGCTCGACCCGGTCGCCGTCGCCGAGAACCAGCGGTTCTTCCAGGACGTCGCGTCCTGGCTGCGCGAGCACGGCTGGACCGGCACCCCAGGGCTGGCGGTGGTGCTGGCGCTGTGGATCGGCCCGGCCCAGGAATACGCCCGCCGTCAACTGGCGGCAACGACAGCTGGAAATCTCGGCGAGGCGGCGGACGAGCTGGCGGCCGGAGCGTGGCGGGCCGTGCGACCCCTGCTGGAAGACTCCACGGAGGACCGATGACCTTCCCCGCGCTGGACCACTACCGACGCGCGCTGCGCGGTGTCGACGAGGTGGTCGCCCGCGTCGAGCCCGACCGGTGGGACTCGTTGTCACCATGCCCGCCCTGGACGGCGCGCGACGTGCTTGGCCATCTCATCGACGGGCAGCGGCAGATCGAGGCACTGTTGACCGGCAGGGGGCCTCGCCCCCCGGCCGCCGAGCCGGGCGCGCTCGCCGGCGCCGAGCCGGCCGCCGCCTGGCAGGCGGCCCGTCGGGCCATCGAGCAGGTCCTGGCAGCGGTCGACCCGACCGCGCGGACGGCCACCCCGCTGGGACCACGCGGTGCCGCCGACATCCTGACCCTGGCGGTGATCGAACCCCTGGTACACGCCTGGGACCTGGCCCGCGCGACCGGTCACACGGTCCGCCTCGACCAGGACGCCGTGGCGGCCATCCTTCCCGGAGTCCTGGCTCTCGGCGACCAGCTCGCGGCGACCGGCATGTACGTGGCGGCCCGTCCCGTTCCCGCCGGCACCGAGCCGCAGGATCAGCTCCTCGCCGCGACCGGGCGAACCGTCTGACTCCCAGTCCGGGCCGGCGTGCCCATGCCCGGAGCGGTGGACGACCGCGACCGGGCGTTGGCCGCGGTCATCCACCGACGGGTGACGGGCGAGGCTGGGTCAGGCCGCCGCCGGCGCGAGCTCCTCGGCTTCGAGGGTGACGGCGACGGCGTGCACCACGGAGGCGATCCGGAGCGCGTCCTGGATCGACTCGCGAGGCACGCCCCGGCCGCGCAGCTCGTGCTCGTGGGCCTGCAGGCAGCGGCCACAGCCGTTGACCGCGGACGCGGCGAGCGACCACAGCTCGAAGTCGACCTTGTCGACGCCCGGGTTGGCGATCGCGTTCATCCGCAGGCCGGCGCGCAGCCGGTCGTACTCCTCGTCCTCAAGAAGATGCAGCGAGCGGTAGTAGACGTTGTTCATCGCCATCAGCGCCGCCGCGGTCCTGGCCGCCCGGTGGGCCTCGTCGGTCAGGTGCTCACGCGCCTCCTGGTTCAGCTCCGCGAGCGCCGTCCGGCCGCGGCTGGCCAGGGCGGCGGTCAGCACGGTGCCCCACAGCTGCTGCTCGGTCAGGTGCGTCTGGCTGGTCACCGACCCGAGGTTGAGCCGCAGGTCCTTGGCGTACTCGGGCAGCGCCGCGCGCAGGGCCGCGACGCCCATCAGGCGCCGACCTCGACCTTCCCCTGCGCGGGGATCCTGCCTCCGACGGAGAGCGTGCTCTCGCCCTTCTGCCAGTTGCAGGGGCACAGCTCGTCGGTCTGGAGGGCGTCGAGCACGCGGAGGACCTCGTTCGGGTTCCGGCCGACACTCCCCGCCGTGACCATCACGAACTGGATCTCGCCGGCCGGGTCGATGATGAAGGTCGCCCGCTGCGCGACGCCGTCGTCGCCGAGGACCCCGGCGGCCGTCGTGAGCTCCTTCTTGATGTCGGCGAGCATCGGGAACGGCAGGTCGCGCAGGTCGGCGTGGTTCTGCCGCCACGCGAGGTGGACGAACTCGCTGTCTGTGGAAACGCCGAGCACCTGGGCGTCGCGGTCGGCGAACTCGTCGTTGAGCCGGCCGAAGGCGGCGATCTCGGTCGGGCAGACGAAGGTGAAGTCCTTCGGCCAGAAGAAGACGACGCGCCACTGGCCCGGGCGGCCGGCGGAGGACTCCTGGACGAACGCGGTGTCAGGGTCGGTGCTGACCACGGCGGTCAGGTCGTAGGTGGGGAAGGTGTCACCGACGGTGAGCATCGGGGTGGGCGTCCTCTCGGTCATTCGGGTTGGGGTCGACAAAGCGGTCAGCGGGCGAGCAGCGCGCGGGCGTCGTCGCCGTCGAGGTGCGCGCCGGCGCGCTCGGTGCGCACGAAACCCTCGACGACCTCGACCTGGAGCAACGCCCAGCGGTCGCCGAGGTCGAACAGGTCGGTGGTGGGATGGCGCCGCGCGAAGTGGGCCGCGAGCCGGTCCGTGTCGGCTTCCGGCACCGCGCCCACCCAGCCGCCGAGCGCCACCGACACCCACGTCGATCCCTCGGCGGTCGGCCCGCAGAACTGGAACCGGCAGGCCTGGTCGCCGTGCCCGAGCGACCGGCCGATCGTGGCGGGTGCGAGCAGCAACAGGCGTCCGGTGGCCTCGGACAGCCAGCCGGCGTCCGGACCGGCGATCTGCTCGAGGCCGGTGGTTCGGTGGTCGGCGGCCGAGGGAGGCGTGGATGGTGCCTCGGCGGCCGACGCCGGCTGGGACGCGGCCAGGCTCGGCGAGGGAGCGGCGTGGCCGCCGGTGAAGCGCAGGCCGTGGGCGACCTGGCCACCCCACCGCACGAGGCAGCCGTCGTCGGCCGAGCCGGTCAGAGCGCGGGCGGCAGCCACGAGCTCGGGGTGGAGCAGGGAGGTGGCACCGCTGCCGGCAAGGCCCGTCATCTGCTCCACCGCGTCCTTCGCTAGGGGTCAACCTTCTTAGGTTTTCCTAACCTAACCGAGAAGATTCGCGGGTCACAGGGCTGTGGCCAAGGTCATCCGGGCGTGCGGGTGCCTGCTGTGCCGGTTACGGTGAGGCGGTTACTGCCCGCTGGTAGGGAGCAGGGGTTCGCCCAGGAGGCGCAGGGCCTCGTCCAGCAGGCCCAGCGGATGGGCAAGCGACGGGTCGTCGGCCCACCGGCTCATCACCTCGTCGAGAACCAGCAGCACGGTGCCGGCGACCAGACGAGAGGCCATCGGGTCGACGTCGGCGCCGAACCAGGGAGTCAGCGCGTCGGCGAGCCGGTCGCGGCTCTTGCGCCGTTCCTCCAGCCAGCGGCCCCGCAGCGCCGGGGTCTCGCGCAACAGGAACTGGAAGCGGCGCGCCCGGTCGGCGGCGTCGCCGACCGGGGCGAGGACCGCGTGCAACATCGCCGTCACCGCCGACCGCAGGGTCTCGTTCTCGTCACGCCCGCCGAGGTGGTCGATCACGTCGTCCATCGAGGCGCTGGCGAGGGCGGTGACGACGTCCTCCTTCGCGGGGAAGTAGCGGAAGAAGGTGCGCGAGGAGACGCCGGCCGCGTCGGCGATGTCCTGGACTGTGGTCGCGTCGTAGCCCCGCTCCAGGAAGAGCCGACCGGCGGCCTCGGCCATCTCGCGCCGCGCCCGGAGCTTGTTCCGTTCCGTCAAGCCGGCGGTCATGACCCCCTCCTGTCTGGCGCTCAGAGTTCATCGTCTCCTGCGTCACGTCACCTTGGCAGTTTCTGCCATGGTGACATAGGTTGCCGCTGGGCGGCTCAATCCTCGCGGATCAAGGCTCATTGTCGAGCCGTCTGGCCATAGAGGGGTGCGTGGGTGACCAGCCTTGACCAGCACGAGCTGACGACCCGTTCGGCGCGATCGACGAAGGTCCAGTCGACGAAAGCCCAGTGGTGGATCCTCGTCATCATCGCCTGTGCGCAGCTGATGGTGGTCCTTGACTCGACCATCATGATCATCGCACTGCCATCGGCCCAGAAGGCGCTCGGGTTCTCGGACACCGAACGCCAGTGGGTGATCACGGGGTACACCCTGGCGTTCGGGGGGTTCCTGCTCCTCGGCGGCCGGATCAGCGACATGCTCGGGCCCAGGCGCACCCTGATGGTCGGCGTCATCGGCTTCGCGCTGGCCTCGGCGCTGGGCGGCGCAGCCCCGGACACCGTCGTGCTGATCGCCGCCCGCGGGCTGCAGGGACTGTGCGGCGCGCTGCTCGCCCCGTCGGTGCTCTCGCTGCTCTCGGCGACCTTCACGAACCCCCGGGAACGCGCCAGGGCGTTCGGGATCTACGCCTCGATCGCGATCGGCGGGTCGGCCTTCGGGCTGATCCTCGGCGGTCTGCTGACCCAGTACGCCGACTGGCGCTGGTGCCTCTATGTGAACCTGCCGATCGCCGCGCTGGTGATCTTCGGCATCGTGACGATGATCCCCAAGTCCGTCGGCCGGTCCGGCGTGCGGCTCGACGTCGCGGGCGTGATCCTCGGCTGCGGCGGCCTCGTCGCGCTCGTCTACGGGCTCGGCGAGGCCGGGGCGGACGGCTGGGGCTCGCGTGGCGTCCTCGTACCGCTCGCGGTCGCGGTCGTCCTGCTGGCCTGCTTCGTCGTCTGGCAGAGCAAGGGGCCGAACCCGCTGCTGCCGCTGCGCGTGCTGCGGGACCGCAACCGCAGCGGCGCCTACCTGACGATCCTGCTGGCGATGACCGCCATGTTCGGCACGTTCGTCTCGCTCACCTATCTCTTCCAGGCGGTCGACGGCTACTCGCCGCTGCGCAGCGGGATCGCCTTCCTGCCGCTGATGGTGCTCAACGGGCTGGCCTCGACCCAGCTCGCCAGCCGTCTCATGCCCTACGTGCCGACCCGGCTGCTCATCGTCCCGGGCCTGCTCGCCGCGGCGGTCGGCGTCGCGCTGCTGACGAGGCTGACTCCCGAGTCGGCCTTCCTCACCCATGTGCTGCCGACCGAGATCCTGCTCGGCGTCGGTCTCGGCATCGCCATGGTCCCGGTCATCAGCACGGCGACCAGCAACGCCGACCCGGGCGACGTCGGCGTCATCTCGGCCATGTCGACCACGTCGCAGCAGATCGGCGCCTCGATCGGGACCGCCCTGCTGAACACGATCGCGGCCTCCGCGGTGACGAGCTACCTGGCGTCGCACCGCGGCGGCGACGCCATCCACGCGACCGTGCACGGCTACGCGACCGCCAGCGCCTGGGCGGCCGGCATCCTGGTCCTCGGCGCGCTGACCGCCGGGCTTCTCATCAACGTCCATCCCGGACGGGCGCACGCGGCCCAGACAGCGGCCGGCCAGGGCGACGAGCCCGCCGCGCAGCCGACCCGGGTGGCGCCGCTCGTCCCCGCGGCCCGCGGCGAGCAGGCCACGGCCACGGGGCCTCGCTCCGAGGTGTAGCTCGGCCGCCACCTTTTCCGCGACGCGCCGCGACGAGCGAGCAGTTCTGGGCTGCTGTGGTGTCGATACGACGAGAGGCCGGAGGTCCCGGTCGGAGTCGAGAGGCGAGCCATGGCCAGCGAGGATCTGATCTCCCGGGCGCGGGCGGGTGACGGGGAGGCGTTCCGTGCGCTGACCGAACCGCACCGCCGCGAGCTTCACCTGCACTGCTACCGGATGCTGGGCTCGGTGCAGGACGCGGAGGACGCGCTGCAGGACACGATGGTGGCCGCGTGGCAGGGCCTCGGCGGGTTCGGCGGGCAGGCGTCGCTGCGCACCTGGCTGTACCGGATCGCGACCAACAAGTGCCTCAACGCGCTGCGCACGGCGCGCCGCCGTCCGGCGAAGGCCTGGGACATCCCCGGGATCGAGCCGCCCGCGCCCACCCGCCAGGGGACCGCCGTCTGGCTCGGCCCGTTCCCGGACTCGCTGCTGGACGGCGGGTTCGACGTGCCCGTCGGGCCGGAGGCCCGCTATGAGCAGACCGAATCGATCTCGCTGGCCTTCGTCGCCGCGCTGCAGGCACTACCGCCCCGGCAGCTCGCGGTGCTGATCCTGCGCGACGTGCTCGGCTTCCAGGCCAGCGAGGCCGCCGGCATGCTGGACACCACCGTGCGCTCGGTCACCAGCTGCCTCACCCGGGCGCGCGCCAACCTCGAACGGCAACGCGCGCACCTGCGGCACGCACCATCGACGATCGGGTCGGCGCAGGAGAGCGCGATCGTGGCCCGGTTCGTCCGCGCCTACGAGGCGGCCGATCTGACCGCGCTCGTCGAGCTGTTCACCGACGACGTGTTCCTCTCGATGCCACCGATGCCGCACGAGTACCAGGGCGTCGACGTCGTGACCCAGTTCTTCCGGGTGCTGCTCGTCCCCGGACGTCGCTACAGCCTCGTCCCCACCCGCGCCAACGGCGGGCCGGCGTTCGGCTCGTACGTCCACGGCGCGGACGGGCAGCGGCACGCCACAGGCCTGTTCGCCGTGACCGTCACCGACGGGCATATCAGCGCGATGACCCGGTTCGAGAACACCGTCCTCGGCTGGTTCGGCCTCCCACTCACCCTCCCGGCCGGAAGGCGCACCGAATCCACCTAACGCGGCGACCGCCGAGGTCGGCCCGTCACCTTGATCTCCGTTTTCGCCCTCTGATGGCTATGAAACAGGCCTGGTTACCACCACCGGAGGGCCGAAACGGCGATCATGGGGGCGCCGGAACGGTGAACCTTGTCGGCGGAGGCAGCAGGAAGGCGCCGCGTAGTTTCGAGCCGGTCCGGTGTCTATCCCTGTGGACGCACCCACCGGCAAGGAGAAACCCACATGGGAAAGATTGTCATCACCACGAACATGTCGCTCGACGGCGTCGTTCAGGACCCGGACGGGCAGGAAGGATTCAGGCTCGGTGGCTGGTTCGGCGAGTCCGGCGGCGCGGATCTCGCGGACTGGTCGCGGCTGGAGACCGACGAGGCGCTGCGTTCCGCGGCGATCCTGGTCGGCCGCCGCAGCGACGCATGGTTCGCCACCCGCTGGAACGACCGCACCGGCGAATGGGCCGACCAGCTGAACCGTCTGCCCAAGCACGTCGTCTCCACGACCCTCGCCGCGCCGAAGTGGAACAACGCGACGGTCGTGTCCGGCGACGTGCTCGCCCAGATCGCGAAGCTGAAGGCGGAGACGGACGGCGACATTCTCGTCTACGCCAGCTATCAGCTCGCCCGTACCCTGATCGAGCACGACCTGGCCGACGAGATCCGCCTCGTCGTCTTCCCGGTCATCCTCGGCGACGGCGACCGGCTCTTCGGCGCGACCAGCGACAAGAAGGCATTGCGGCTGATCAGCACCCGCCCCCTCGGCGAGGGCCTGTCGTTCCTGACCTACGAGTTCGTCAGATAACCCACGGACGCACCCACCCTGACGCGGGGGCCACCGCCGGCCAGGCGGTGCCCCCGCGTCGTGTCCGGCATCAATTCGCGCAGCCAGGTGCCGTTGATAGGTGTGGACGACGACGCCCGACCCGGACGTCCGCGAGCCGACCAGGCATAGCCCAGCGGACGGGAGGCCGTCACCGAGGAGACGTTCGCCTGTGCCGAGAGGACAGGGAAGACCCAGAGGCGGTATTCGTCGACTTGGACTCGGCCATCTCCTGGGTCGGGTGACGTCGGAGCCCGGGCGATCCCATCGGGCGTCGTCGACGAAAATCGACCGCTACTCGACGTAGCGGCTGCGCGTCACCTCGGCGTCCGCGGACAGGCGCCGGGCTCCCGAGCCGGCCAGAGGAGCAAGACAACGGCGCGGGTACCTCCTTTGGGGGATCTGGAGGTTCCGCGCGGCGAGGCCGAGTCGATCGGCGCCTGAGGGGACCGCGGTTCTGGCTCCGCGTCAGTGATGTTGATGGAAAGCTAGGGGACTGTGACGGGGGACGGCGATGTGGACCGCGCATTGGCGGGCGGCGACGGCCGGCAGCCCGATTTCCTCGTCAACTACGTCGAGACGGTCGACGCCGATCGGCTGTGGGCGGAGTGGATCGGCTGGCAGCTGACGGTGGCCGGCCTCTGGCCGCTGGTCCAGGCCTGGGACGCCGTGCCGGGCAGTTCGCGGGTCGGCTGGTTCGATCACGCGGTGCGGGTCGCCCAGCGCACCCTCGTCGTCGTTTCCCCCGAGGCGCTGGAGTCGCGAGGCGCGGTCGCGACCTGGGAGGCGGCGTTCCGCTCGGACCCAGACGGCTCGGGGCGGCGCCTCATACCAGTCAAGGTTCGACCGTCCACCTTGCCGGGCGTCCTCGGCGGTCTGGTCGCGATCGATCTGGCTGGGCTCGACGAGCAGGAGGCGGCCGAAACCCTTGCCGCCGGTGTCGAGGCGGCGATCAACGGCACGGCACGGCCCCGCACCGAGCCGATGTTCCCGGGCACCGCCGACGCCCCGGCTGGGGCAGGACCGTCCTTTCCCGGGCCGCAGCTGCCCGACAAGCTGGTCGAGCTGCTCAACCGGGTGACCGAGGCTTACCTGGAACGGTTTCCGGATGCCGCGGTGACTCGGGCCGTCAGCCCGGACGGCCTGCGCTATCTGGAGATCCTGGCCAGGGTCGACGGCGAGCCTCGACGCTGGACGGTCGGCGTCCACGCCGGAGACCTGGACGAGGCGGCACTCGCCCGGTTTCTCGCCGAGGTCCACTCTCCTCGGCTGGAGGCCGACGAGCTCGCCGAGTCCGAGCTGGTGTACGACGGGAGGATCACCGACGGCCAGGTGCGGGCTCGCGCCCGACGACGCGGCGTCGAGGTGGCCAGTCTGCGCGCGGTCGAGCGGGGCTGGGATCCGGCCGAGTACCGCGCCCGGCAGGCCACCCTGCTCGCGGCCGACCAGGTCTACCCGCCGGAGCTTTATGTGCCCCAGCGGTACGTGCGGTTCGACGAGCCACCAGGCAGTCCGGCGCATGCCGACGTGTTCGGCGCGGTCGTGGACTGGCTCGACACGCGGGACGCGCGCCTCGTCCTCGTTCTCGCCGACTTCGGACACGGCAAGACGTTCCTGACCCGCGAGCTTGCCCGGCGGGTCCCGCTGCTGCTGCCCCAGCTGACGCCGATGCTGATCAGCCTGCAAACCTACGAGAAGAGCCACAACCTCGACACGGTGCTGGCTGTGCACCTGCAGGAGTCCGGCGAGGACAGCGTGTCGGCTCGGGCGGTGCGCCGCATGCTCGACCGCGGCCAGATCCTGCTGATCTTCGACGGTTTCGACGAACTGGCGATCCGGCTGACCTACGACGGCGCCGTCGAGCACCTCAACATGATCTTCTCGGCGGTGTCGGGCCGGGCGAAGGTGATCGTCACCAGCCGCACCCAGCATTTCGCCTCCGACCAGCAGTGGCGTGCCGCGCTGCGCGCGGAGGACCAACGGCGCAGCGGCCCGCCCGCCCGGCCGGGGGAGCCGTGGCTCACCGCCCTCGGCGCGCAGGTCCAGCTCTTCCCCGCCGCCCGCACGATCCGGCTGACCGGCTTCGACGACGACCAGATCCTGGAGTTCCTCACCCGTCACTACGCCCACGCCGGCGAGACGGCCCCGGGCGCCGCCGCGCGTCGCCGCCTCGACCTGCTGGCCGGCGTCGCCGACCTGCGCGGGCTCTCCAGCACGCCACGGATGCTCGCCTTCATCGCCGACCTGGCGGAAGCTGACCTGCTCGCGGCCCGAGCGACCGGCGGCCAGATGACCCAGGCCGACCTGTACCGGCTCCTGGTCGACCGCTGGCTCACGCTGGAGACCGGCCGGCGACGCCCCACCCGCGGGTCCATGCCCACTCTCTCGACCGGTCAGCTCGCGACCGCGGCGCGAGCGGTCGCGTTGCGCCTGTGGACCAGCCGCGCCGATGGCCTCGATCTGGCCACGCTCTCGACCGTCGTCGGCCAGACGTTTCCCGAGCTGGGCCCCACGACGCTCGACCCGGCCCAGGCCGTCTTCACGATCGGCTCCGGCAGCCTGCTCGTCCGCGATGAGGCCGACCGGTTCCGCTTCGTCCACTCGTCCGTCCTGGAGTACCTGGTCGCCGTCACCACCGCCGGCCAGATCGCCGCGACGGGTGACAGCCCAGCGCTGCGCGAGCGCGAGCTGTCGACGCTGATCGTCGACTTCCTCATCGGCGCCGCGGACCGGACGGCGCTGGAGCGCTGGGCCCGCGCCCTGCTGGGTGATCGGTTCACCCCAGAGGAGCGGGCCGCGGCCGGCGGCTCGCTGCCCGAACGCGGCGGGACGGCACACGCGAACGCCCTCGCCGTCGCCAGCCGCCTCGGACTGCGCGAGCTGCCTGTCGACCTGGCCGGCCAGGACCTGCGCGGCATCGACCTGTCCGGCCGGGTGCTGCGCGGCGCGAACCTGCGCGGGGCCAACCTGTCCGGTGTCCGGCTCAGCGACGTCGACCTGACCGACGCTGATCTGACGGACGCTGATCTGACCAGCGCGTACCTCGTGCGGCCCCGCCTGCACCGGACCCGCCTGACCGGTAGCCGCTGGCGGGACGCGGCACTGCTCGCTCCGGACCTGGACGAGCAGGCCCGCGCGGCAACGGAGCTCGTGCCCGCCGCGATGACCGGTCGCGACCCGGTACGTGTCTGGCGACTACCGCCCGGCGAATCGCAGTGGAGCCGGGTCGAGGCGCTGGAGTGGTCACCGGACGGCACGACGCTCGCCATCGACAGGGCCACGGACACGGTGATAGCGACCGCCGACCTGCGGCCAGTCCAGGTGATGGCCGGCCACCCGGCGTTCACCCCCGACGGGTCGTTGCTCGCCGTCGAGTTCGGTGCGGGCGTCATTCGCCGCTGGGACGCGCGCGGCGGCGAACAGGTACGGAAGCTCGCCGGCTACTCCGGCCTGTTGTCGAAGTGGGCCCTCAGCCCCGATCGTGCCATCCTCGCCACCGTCACCTACCCCAGGAACGCCAGCTGGCCCCGGGATCAGGACTACACGTTCCGGCTCTGGAACACGGTCACCGGCGAGCAGACCCACGAGTCGACCGGCGTCCGGTTCGCCGCGATCGCCTTTACGCCCGACGGGCGGATCCTGGCGGGTGCCCACGACCGCGCAGCCATACAGCTCTGGGACACCGCCACCGGCAGGCAGGTCCGCCAGTTCGTGGATCTTCCTGGTTCGGTCGACGCGATGACGTTCAGCCCGAACGGCAACGTTCTCGCGGTCGCGGGCACCAACACCGTCGGGCTGTGGCGCGTCGCCGACGGCAGGCGGATCCGAACAGTCACCGTCGGCCGGCTGCTCGGCGCGGGAACGGTGAACGCGGTGGCGTTCTCCCCTGACGGAGGCGTACTCGCCGCCGTCAGCAACGATCGTTCCGTTCGGCTGTGGGACAGCGGCACCGGACGGCGACTGCGCAGGCTCACCGGTCACACCAACCGGGTGGGCGCCGCGGCCTTCACCCCCGACGGCGGCACGCTCGCCACTGGCGACGTCAACGGCACCACCATCCTGTGGAACCCGGCAACGGGACGGAAAATTGGACAACTGACCGGCCCTGGCAGCGTGGTCAAGGCGGTCGCGTTCGCCCCCGACGGCACAGCTCTTGCCACCGCGGGCGGAGATCGCATGATCCGGCTCTGGGACACCGCCACGGGCAGGCAGATCCGGCAGCTTTCCGGACGCCTCGGCCCGGTGACCGCCCTGGCTTTCGGCCCCGACGGCACGACTCTCGTCTCCGGTGACGATGACGGCGCCGTCATCCTGTGGAACACGGCGACTGGCAGGAGGATCCGCGATTTCGACGGCGGGGTCGGCTGGGTGGTCTCTGTGGCCGTCGCCCCGGACGGCGCCACGATCGCAGCCAAGACGAACCTCGGCCAGGTAGATCTCTGGAACGCTGCCACCGGCGGACTGATCCGGAGCATCCCCTTCACCGACGCCGGCGCACCGGATCCGCTGGTGTTCACCTCCGACGGCCGGTTCGTGCTCCAAGGCTCGCGCGATCTGCAGGCCGCGGACGTGGCGACCGGCACACGGGCGAATCTGCTGGCCGAGAGCACCGGCGAGGTACGGAAGGTGGCCTTCGCCTCCCGCGGCGACATCTTCGCCACCGCCGACAAGGACGACGTCGTGTGGCTCTGGAGCGCGACCACCGCGAAGCGCCGCCGCCGGCTGGCCGGGAAGGCAGGGGCCGTGAACATGATGGCCCTCTCGCCAGACGGCGACACGCTGGCCGTCGCGGACGGGAGTTCCGGCATCCAGCTCTGGCACACCGCCACCGGCGAGCAGGCCCACCAGCTCGCCCATCCCACCGGAACGGTCGAGTCGGTCGCCTTCAGCCCCGACGGCGGCACCGTCGCCACGGGCAGCCGCGACGGAACCGCCATTCTCTGGGACGTCGGCTCGGGCACCCGTGTTGCCACGCTCGCTGGCCTCGCCAACGGCGACTGGGCCGTCCTCCTGCCGGACGGGAGTTACAAACTGTCCGGCGACGCGGGCCAGGAACTGTGGTGGACGTTGGGGCAGCTGAGATTCTCGGCGGGCGAGCTCGACCATCTCGAGCCATCGATCCGGCGCCTCGCGCCCGATTCTCCGCTGCCGCGCCCGGTCAGGGACACCCCGGAGGACAGGAAGGGCCCATCCGCGCCACGGCGGCGCCGGAACAGCTGAACACGGCCTCGGTCGCGGGCTTCCTGCCAGGTCACCGGCCCGTGATCAGCACCCGGGCGGTCACGGCGGATCGCTAGTCGGTCTGCGGCACCGTCATGATCGCCGTTTGAGCCCTGGGATGGTCGCGGAACCGCCGGCGCCACGACCACCCGAGGGCCAAAGCCGCGATCAAGTCCGCGCGAGAGCACCGAGCCGCCCCGATCCCGTCCACCCCTCAGGACAGGCCTTCGTGGCCGGTCAGGCCGCCGTCGTGGCCGGGTTCGTGGGTCCAGGCGTCCTCGTGGACGGTGAGCATGTGCTGGTCGGCGGCGTGGTGGTCCTCGTCGCCGGAGCCGTCATAGCCCGAACCGTCATGGACGAAGGCGTCGTAGCCGTCGTGATGGCCGGAGCCCTCGCTCTCGGTGCCCGTCACGTGGAAATGCGCGGGGTCGGCGTGGGCCGCGGTGGCGCCCGGCCCGGCGCCATGCGGGCCGTCCGTGGCGCTCTCGGGTCCGGCGGACTCGGCGAAGAGCTGATGGGCCGCCTGGCCGGAGGCGCCCTGGAGGTGGTCCGTCGCGGTGCCGCCGGCCGCGGCCGCGGCATGGCCGCCGGTCGCCAGCTGGTGGCTGGACTCGGCGTCCCAGCCCTGGTCCCAGCCGGTTCCCCAGCCCGTGCCCCACGCGTTGGTGTGCGTGCCCGCGTCGCCGCCGCCGGAGCTCCCGGAGAGGGCGCTCGTCGCGTCGTGGGCCTGCACGCCGTCCGTTCCGCCGTGCGCGTGGTCCGCCGCGTCCGCCAGGGGAGCGGGGTGGCCGTCCGGGTGCGGACCCGCGCCCCCGTCGAAGAACGCCTCGAAGGCGGCGGCGGCCGCCAGGCCGGCGACCAGGCCGCCGGCGGCCAGCGCGGCGACCATGGTGGCGGCCTGGAAGCCGCCGCCAGCGGGGGCGCCGGGCGGCGTCCGCCAGGTCGGGTCGCCCGGCGGCCCGGTGTACCTGCCCGTGTAGACCCGAGCGCGGTCGAACTGGCTCGCGAAGATGGTCATCGTGGCTCCCGCGCGGGTCGGGTGACGGAATCAGAAGTCGACGAACCGGGGTGTGCTGACCGAGTCACGCGCGACCCGCAGGTGGTGCGTGATCTCGCCGCGGGTGAGCCGGATACCCGAGGTCGCCGGGTAGCGGCGCATCACGTCGAGCTGGGCGAGCCTGCGGGCGACGCCACCCATCGAGGGCCCGCGGGCCGTCGGCGCGGCGCGGCGCAGCTCCTCGGCGAGCCGGCGGGCGGTCTCCCAGCGCGGCGCGAACAGGTTCTCGGTCAGCACGTAGCCGAGCACCGGGAGCGTGGAGCCGACCAGCGTGTTCCACCGGTCGAGGGCGCTTGCCCAGCCGCTCGCGGCCTGCGTGCTCATGAGCGCCGACCGCTGGGCGCGCTGGTTGTACTGGTTGAACGCCTGGGTCGCGCCGGAGACCAGGAACACGGGGTTCAGCAGTGCGGCGCCGAGCGCGACGGCGGCGCCCGCGTAGTTGGCCTTCGGCAACGCGGACGGGTCCAGGTCCATCAGGCGCTGCACCTGGGCCGACAGCGCGCCGGTCTCGGCCGCCGCGCGCTGGGCCGGGGCGAACGCGGCCCGCAGCCGGGCCTCCTGCGCCTTCAGCCACTCCGGCTCCGGCCGCCCTTCGGTGACCGGCGCGAGCAGCAGCCCGTCGCGATGGCGGATGAAGGCGGGCAGCACCGAGCCGACCTGGTCGAGGTGGCGGCGCAGCTCGTCGAGGCCCTCCGACAGGGCCGCGGCGGTGCGCAGCCGGCCCTCGTCGTCGGCCGGCAGCTCGACCCGCGCGGCCAGGCCGCCCGCGGCCGCGTCGCCGAGCAGGGCGGCGTGCAGCTCGTAGAACGGGCCGAAGATCGTGTAGAGGAAGTAGTCGTCCTCCAGGCCCGCGGCGGCCCGCAGCATGTCGGCCAGGTGGCGCGGGTCCTCGGTGGCGTAGTTGCCGGCCGCGACGTCCGTGTGCAGGGCTCGGACCAGCTCCAGCTGGCCGACGATCGTCACGTCCCCGTCCGGGCCCGCGACCCGCAGGCTGGCCCGCGCCTCGCCCGCGACGCCCTCGACGGACCGAATCCGCGCGAGCGGCACCCGCAGGTCCGCGCCGGGGCCCTTCACCCGCAGCGTGCCGGCCGCGACCGCGCAGGCCACCGGGCCCCCGTCGGCCAGCTCGGCCGGGTAGGGCCCGCCCGCCAGCGTCCGCTCGGCGGCCGCCCGGACGCCGGGATGGGCCGCGACCCGCGCGCCGAACGCCTCCGAGTCGCTCTCGACGACCACCGGGCCGTGCTCCGGGTCGAAGATGACGAACCGCTGCGCCGAGCCGGCCATCCGCAGCCGGGAGTCGGTCAGGTCGAACCGGGTCAGCGTCGTGGCGCCGTCCCGCGGCTGTAGCTCCAGCACGGTGTCGCCGAGCACGCAGTCCGCCCGGCCGCGGGCCGCGTCGCCGCTCAGGCCGCTCGCCCAGACCGGGGCGGACGTGCCCATGGTCGTCGTCTCGGCCTCGCGCCGTTCGGCCTGCGCGACGGCGAGGAACGCAGCGAGCACCGGTGGGGCGGCGAGGTGCAGCGTCACGCCGGTGAGGAACCGTCCGTCGAGCACCGCGCCGCCGCGCACGTGCGCGCTGGTGGCGGAGGCCTGCTCGACGACGACCCGGTTGAGCGGCCAGTCGATGATCGCGCGTCCCCGGGACCGCAGCTCCAGCCGGCCGTCCTTGATCACGGCGTAGGCCGTGAGGTCCCCGTCGGGATCGTCCGCCGGTGCCTGGCCGCCGCCGGTCGCGGTGGCGCGGGCGGCGGCCGCGACCCGGGCCGCCGCGCCCTTGACGGTGGCCGCGGTGAGCGGCCCGGCGGCCGGCGGCGGCGGGACGGGGGCCGGCGGGTTCCTGACCGTCACGTCCTCGGTCGGGTCCCGCTCGTAGTGCGGCGTCACGGACATGGCGCACGGGCTGACGAACGCCGCGGTCGGCGCGTCGGACAGCAGCCGGCCGGCGAGCCCGGTCAGCGCGGTGTGCAGCTCCGGTGGCAGTGGGGTGATGGTCGTCGCCTGGTAGGTCCGCCCGTCCGGGAACGCGACGTCGACGGCGAGCCGGGTGCTGCCCTCGACGAGCTCGACCGTCGCGGCGGGGTCGAAGGCAGGCTCCAGCGCGCTGAGGACCGCGCTGCTCAGGCCCCCGGTGTCGTGCACGTAGACCGCCGGCAGGTCGGTGAGCAGCAGCTGGCGCATTCCCATCATGGAGAAGCCGCTGGTCCGCCCCTCCCGCAGGGCGCACCACGCGCTGTCGAACACGACCCGCCCCCGCACCTGCGCGTACGGCGCGGGAATCGGCGCGACGGGGCCGGCGGGCGCTACCGGGCCAGCGGGCGCGACGGCGCCAGTGGGCACCATGGGGCCAGTGGGCGCGACGGGGCCAGCGGGCGCCACGGGTGGGCCCTGCGGAGGTGGCGCCCAGTTCCAGGAGGTCGGCGCGGGCGCCTGTTGGGCTTCGCCGGAGTTGCTGCTCACGTGGATTCGCCGCCCCCGTCCAGGTCGGTCATCACCGACCGCGTGCCCGGGCGCGGCGACTCGCCGAGTCGAGCGGCGTCGGCCGGGCGCGCCCCCGTCACGATCTCTCCTGGACGGTACCGGCTGAGCGCGGCGCCTGTGGCGCAGGGGCGGGCCTCTGTTACGGTTGGGCGCGTGAAGCGTGCCGCGATGACGACGACGCCGGAGAGTGTCCCGGCGCGCTGACCGATCCTGCAGTCCGAAGCCCCGGGGCGAGTGCCCCGGGGCTTCGTCTTGCGGTCACTCGCCCGTTCTCGCGAGGAGACCGCCGTGCACGACCATCGCAAGCTCGGCCGCGAGCTCGACCTGTTCGACACCGACCCCCTGATCGGCGCGGGACTGCCGTACTGGCTGCCCGACGGCGCGACCGTGCGGCACACCCTGGAGGAGTACATCCGCGCCGTCGAGCGGCGGGCCGGCTACCAGCACGTCTACTCGCCGGTCCTCGGCAAGCGGGAGCTGTACGAGATCTCGGGGCACTGGTCGCACTACAGCGACGACATGTTCCCCCCGATGGACCTCGGGGGCGAGCAGGTCGTCCTGCGGCCGAGCCTGTGCCCGCACCACGCGCTGATCTACCGCTCCCGGTCCCACAGCTACCGGGAGCTGCCCCTGCGTATCGCGGAGCTCGGCGGGATGTACCGCTCCGAGCTCTCGGGCGTCCTCGGCGGCCTCACCCGCGTCCGGGCCATCCAGCTCAACGACGCGCACATCTTCTGCACCCTGGAACAGGTCGCCGACGAGGCGCGGGCGGCCCTCGACCTGATCCGCCACGCCTACGAGGCGCTCGGCCTCACCCCGAGCCGCTACCGCCTCTCGCTGCCCGGGCCCGGGGGCAAGTACGTCGCCGCGCCCGACCTGTGGCGGCGTTCCGTCGCGCTGCTGACCGAGGTCCTGGACCGGTCCGGCCTGCCCTACGAGGCGGCCGAGGGCGAGGCGGCGTTCTACGGTCCCAAGATCGACGTCCAGGTCACCGACGGCGCGGGCAGGGAGTCGACCCTGTCCACCGTCCAGATCGACTTCCACCAGCCCGAACGGTTCGACCTGCGCTACGTCGGCCCGGACGGCGCGCGGCACCGCCCGGTCATGGTCCACCGCAGCATCATCGGCAGCGTGGAGCGGGCCGTCGCCCACCTGCTCGAACAGCACGGCGGCGCCCTGCCCGCCTGGCTCGCCCCCATCCAGCTGGTGATCCTCCCGATCTCCGCCTCCGAGCTGCCGGCCGCCGTGGCGCTCACCCGGCGGTGCGCCGACCTCGGCCTGCGAGCGCAGGTTCTCGGGCCGGACCGCGGCAGCCTGGGCGCCCGCGTCCGCCTGGCACGGCTCGTGCCCTACCAGGCCGTCCTCGGCGCGAAGGAGGCAAGCGACGGGCACGTCTCGCTGCGTCTGCGCGACGGCCACCGGCTCGGGCCCCAACCCGCCGGCGACGTCCTGGCCCGCGTCGGCGCCCTCGTCGCCTCCCACAGCACCCGGCTTTGGGACGCGACCGCGGGCGATCTGTCGTAGCGTCCTCGTAAGCCACAGACCACACCGGTCGCCGACGTCGGTCGGCGCCGGTTCGGCTGTGGACCTGCCCGGGGCACTCCCGGGCATCGACGCGGGAGCTTCCACCTCAGGAGGCTGAGAGGGCGGCTGGGTCGTGGGCCCGGGGTCGCCGACCGCATGAACCTGTCCGGGTAATGCCGGCGTAGGGAGCAAGTCTCATGGAGCGTTCCGCTCACCCGACCCCCGTTTCCGTGCCCCTGCCGGGAAGCCGGCGGACCTATCTGACCGGGCCCGATGGGGGCCTGCGCGTCCCGATGCGGGAGGTGGCGCTGTCCAACGGCGACTCGGTGGTCCTCTACGACACCTCGGGGCCGTACACCGACCCCGACGTGCTCGTCGACGTCCACCGAGGACTCGCCCCCACCCGCGCGGCCTGGATCGACGCCCGCGGCGACACGGCCGAGACCGGCGCTCGCCCGGCGCGCCGGGCGCTGCCCGGCCGGGCCGTCACCCAGCTCGGGTACGCCCGCCGCGGGGAGATCACCCGGGAGATGGAGTTCGTCGCCGTCCGGGAGGGGCTGGACCCCGCGTTCGTCCGCGCGGAGATCGCCGCCGGGCGGGCGGTGCTGCCGGCGAACGTCAACCATCCCGAGTCCGAGCCGATGGCGATCGGCCGCGACTTCCTTGTGAAGATCAACGCCAACATCGGCAACTCGGCGGTCGCCTCCTCGATCGAGGAGGAGGTGGAGAAGATGGTCTGGGCGACCCGCTGGGGCGCGGACACCGTCATGGACCTCTCGACCGGCCGCGACATCCACACCACCCGGGAGTGGATCCTGCGGAACTCGCCGGTGCCGGTCGGGACCGTGCCGATCTACGAGGCGCTGGAGAAGGCCGGCGGGCGGGCCGAGGACCTGAGCTGGGAGCTGTACCGCGACACGGTGATCGAGCAGGCGGAGCAGGGCGTCGACTACATGACGGTCCATGCCGGCGTACTGCTGCGCCACGTCCCGCTGACGGCGCACCGGCGCACCGGGATCGTCTCCCGCGGCGGGGCGATCCTGGCGGCCTGGTGCCTCGCGCATCACGAGGAGAACTTCCTCTACACCCACTTCGCGGAGCTGTGCGAGATCCTGCGCGGGTACGACGTCACCTTCTCCCTCGGCGACGGGCTGCGGCCCGGCTCGATCGCCGACGCGAACGACGCCGCCCAGCTGGCCGAGCTGGCGACCCTCGGGGAGCTGACGACGATCGCCTGGGAGCACGACGTCCAGGTCATGATCGAGGGGCCGGGCCACGTGCCGCTCCACAAGATCAAGGAGAACGTCGACCTGCAGCGCGAGCTGTGCCACGACGCGCCGTTCTACACGCTCGGTCCGCTGACCACCGACATCGCGCCGGGTTACGACCACATCACCTCCGCCATCGGCGCCGCGATGATCGGCTGGCATGGCACCGCGATGCTCTGTTACGTCACCCCCAAGGAGCATCTGGGTCTACCGGACCGAGATGACGTCAAGGCGGGCGTCATCGCCTACAAGATCGCGGCACACGCCGCCGACCTCGCCAAGGGCCACCCGGGGGCGCAGTCCTGGGACGACGCCCTGTCGCAGGCCCGCTTCGACTTCCGCTGGACCGACCAGTTCCACCTGGCCCTCGATCCGGAGACCGCCCAGGCCTTCCACGACGAGACGCTGCCGGCCGCGCCCGCGAAATCCGCCCACTTCTGTTCGATGTGCGGGCCGCACTTCTGCTCGATGAAGATCACCCGTGACGTCCGGCGCCACGCGGACGAGCAGGGCCTCATCTCCGCCGACGCCGTCGAGGCGGGCCTGCGCGCCAAGGCCGCCGAGTTCACCGCCGCCGGCTCCCGCCTCTACCTGCCCGCCCCCGCCACCGCGGCCGGCCCGGCCCCGACGGAACCCCGAACCTGATCGCCGATTCGGCCCTCGAACGGTTGCGGGAAGGCTCGATTCGCAACCGTTCGAGGGCGAAAACGGCGATCACTCCGCCCGGCCGCCTTCGCGGCCACGGCACCGGGCAGGTCACATGGCGCCGACGCGGGCGGTGTTGGCGACCAGGACGTCGGTGGTGCGGCGCAGGAAGTCGGCGATCGTGAGCAGCTGCTCCTGGGAGTAGCCCGCGGTCAGTGCCGCCATGTCGGCGCCGAGGGGGCCGAAGACCCGCGCGCGGATCTCGTCGAGCTTCGGGTTCGGCAACAGCGAGACGACGATCCGGCGCCGGTCGTCGGGGTCGGTCTGACGGTCGACGAAGCCGGCCGCGCGTAGTCGTTCCACCAGCCCGGTCACCGCGCCGCTGGTCAGGCCCGTGTGCTCGCAGATCGCCTTCGCGGCCATCGGCCCCCGGCGGGCGAGGATGTCGAGGCACTTGCGCTCGACCGCGGTCAGGCCGAGCAGCCGACCGACGCTCTCGTGGAAGATCACCACCGCCGTGATGAACTCGCGTCCGAGCAGCTCGCCGGCCTCCGGCGTCTGGGGTGGTTCGGTCGCCATACCCCATGATAAAACGTCTTAGCTCCTAAGATATCTTTCCGTCGGGGGGACGGATCGGGCGTGGCGATGACGTTTGTGGAGGTCGAGATTCACTCCGAGAGCCCTGGCTCCCCAGAAGACGGCCGGTTGCCAGGGGACAGCCCGTCGCCGGCCGCGACGGCGGACGGCGCGGCCTCCGGTGGGAGCGTGGCGGTCAAGGCCCGCATCCTGGCGTTCAGCCTGGTCGACATCGTGGTCGACCTCCTGCTGCCGACCGTGGTCTACGCGGCACTCGCGCCGACCGGCCGCTCGGCCGCGGTCCGGCTGACCGTCGGCGGCTTCGCGGTGGCGGCCAAGTCGGTGACGGGCGAGGTCCGGGACGCCGAGGGCGCGGGACGGCGATCCCGGGTGCTCGCGGGCGTGGCGGTCGCGGCGCTCGCCGGGGCCGTGACGCTGGTCGCCGCCTATGCCGGCGCCTCCGACACCTGGGCGATCGTCGCCGGCACGGTCGCGCTGGGGCTGGGCGCCGTGCCGCTGCTGTCGCGGCGGCGCCGGATCGACGGGTTCGCGCTGCTGGTGCTCGTCGAGGTGGCGATGAGCGTGGCGCTGGTGACGGTCAGCACCGACCCCAGGTTCATCCTGGTCCGGCCGGCGTTCTACACCGCGGTCGCCGGCGTCTACGCGATCATCACCTGCTGGACCGCGCGCCCCCTGATGATGGAGGTCAGCCGCCCGATGGCCGCCGGTGGCGACCCGGTGCGCGCGGCGGCGTTCGACCGCGCGTGGACGACGTCGGGCGTGTTCCGCCGGGTCGAGCAGGCCATGACGTTCGGGCTTGGGATCGTGCTGCTGCTGGAGGCGCTCCTGCGGGTGGCCCTCGTCTACAGCCACTCTCGCTCGGACCTGTTCCACGCCTCGGTGGCCTCGCAGCTGCCCGGGCTCGTGCTGTTCGTCGGCTACCTGGTCGCCATTCGACTGTTCGCGGTTCCCATCGCCTCGCGCGAGGTCGACGCCGAGGTCGCCCACGCCTCGGCGGAATCCCTTTCCAGCGTCAGTGAGGAGGCGTGATGTCCGGCGCCGAACAGGGTGTTCTGCTCGCTGCCATCCTGATCGTGGGTTTCGCGATCAGCCAGTTCATCCAACGCCGCCGCAGGAAGTAAGGGCCTGGCGCGCCCCGCCGGTAGGCACTCCGCGCTGTAACCTCCGCCACATTCGATAACGCGTATCAGTCTCGCCGCATGCCCGGTATGCATTTCTGGTGACTGCCGAGAAACCGGCAGATGAACGTCGCGGGATGATGCTTGCCTGGCGGAAAGGCGTCGCGAGGAGCCGTTATACCGTTCCCTTCGGCCCGATGAAGACGCTGCGACGGCGCGCTCGGGGTGATCAGCGAGGGGGATGGCGGTATGAGCCTCCAGCGCCTGCGCGCCGGAACGACCACGGCCGTCCTCGCGGCGTTCCTGGTCGTTTCATCGACCTTTCTCGCGGGTTGCGGGCAGTTGTCGAGCACGGGTACGGCCACGGCGGGCACCTGCCCGACCCAGGAATCTGGCGTGACGGCGAAATCCATCAAGATCGGGCTCGTCTATCCGGATTCCGGGCCGAGCGGCATCGTGTCCACTTTCAGCGGGACGCGCAGCGGCGTCGAGGCCCGAATCGCTCTGCAGAATGCCCACGGCGGCGTCAACGGCCGGACCATCGACCTCGTCTGGCGCGACGACCAGGCCAACGCCCCGATGTTCTCCGCGGTGGCGCACGACCTGGTCGACACGCAGAAGATCTTTGGCCTCATCGCGCAGTCGATCGTCGTCAGCGATTCCGCCGCCTGGCTGAGCGTGCAGAACGTCCCGGTCACCGGCGCGGCCACGACCGCCGACTGGACCAGGTATCCCAACTTCTTCGACTTCGGCAACCTGTTCAACCCGGGCGCCGTCTCGACGTTCGGTGACTACGTCCAGGCGCAGGGCGGAACGAAGGCCCTCATCGTCGCCGACCCGACCTTCGAGGTGTTCCAGAACCTCGACGCGAAGATCGCGCCCAGCCTGCGCAACGCGGGAATCGCCGTCATCGGCACGGTCAGCTACACCGGCACGAGCCCGGCGCACATCGCCGAACAGCTGAAGAGCTCCGGCGCCAACGCGCTCGTCGCCGCCGTCCCCACCAGCGCGGTCCTGGACATCTACGCGGCGGCGAAGCGGCTCGGGGTCAAGCTCAGGGTCGTGCTGGGCAGCAGCATCGACAACAGCCTGGTCGCGCAACGCGGGCCCGAGATGGCCGGTCTGTCATTCCTGTCGAGCTTCTCGCCGACAACCTCTCCGGCGATGGTCGCCTACAGCAGCGTGATGCACACCTACGCCCCGCAGCTCGCCAATCCCTACGACGAGCTCGCTCTCGACGGCTATGTCGCCGCCGACGAGATGATCGAGGGCCTGCAGCGAGCCGGTGCCTGCCCGACCCGCGACGCGTTCATCAAGAGCCTGCGCCAGGTGGGCGCCTTCACCGGCAACGGCCTGATCGCCCCGGTGAACCTCAGCCAGCCGAAGGCGCCCACCATCTGCGTCGAGTTCCTCAAGGTCGATCGGGCCGGCGGCGGCCTCACCCCGGTGCCACCGCCGGCGACCGTCGACCAGAACGGGTTCTGGTGCGGCCACACCATCCAGTAGCGGTGGCCGCCGGAGCGAGTGGCGTCAGCCGGGCTGCTCGGTCGGGCGCACCAGAATCTCGTTGACGGCGACCCGGCGGGGCCTGGTCACGACGTAGGCGATGGCGTCCGCGATGTCCGTGGCGAGGAGCGTCTCGACGCTGGCGAACCGCTGGCGGGCGACCTCGCGGACGGCCGGCCTCAGGTGATCGGTCAGCTCGGTGTCGACGGCGCCGGGCTCGACCAGCGACACCCGGACGTGGCGCTCGGTGATCTCCTGGCGCAATGCCTCGCTGAACGCGTTGATGCCGTGCTTCGTCAGGTTGTAGACGCCGGAGAACGCGGTGGGGCGCCGGCCGGCGACCGAGCTGATGTTCACCAGGTCCGAGACGCGCCTCGGCTCGCTGTCCGCGGCGGAGACGAGGTGCGGCAGGGCGGCGTGCGCGATGTAGAGAAGGCCCTGGACGTTCAGCCGGACCATCCGGTCCCACTCCTCGGTCGGCGCGCCGAGCACCGGGCCCAGCAGCATCACCCCGGCGTTGTTGACCGCCGTGTCGAGGCGGCCGAGCTCGGCCACCGTGCGCTCGACCGCGGCGACCGCCTCGGCCTGCTCGGTGACGTCGGCCTCGATCGCCAGCGCGGTGCCGCCGGCCGCGGTGATCTCGGCGGCCAGTTCGTCGAGCCGGTCCTTGCGGCGGGCGACCAGCGCGACGGAGGCCCCCAGGCTGGCCAGCTCCCGTGCCGCCGCCGCGCCGATGCCGCTGCTCGCGCCGGTCACCAGCGCGACCGTGCCGTCCAGTCGTTCCGTCATCGCTTCGCTCCAGCCCATGCGTGCGTGATTCCGGCCGAGCCGCCACGGCCCACCGAGGCCGGCCGGCGTCCCGGGGACAAACGTATCCGGGGTTTCGGCGGCCGGCCGACGGCAGCCACGCGCGGATCGGACGGCCGGGCACGCCCGGACTCCTGCCCTGGCGTGGGCCGTCAGCGACGGCCCGGGCGCTTGCGGGAACGTGGCCGCTGGCGGCGCCGCGACTCAGGCTCGCGGATGGCCGAGGGCGTGGCGGCGGTGGCCCGGGCGGTGAAGAACTTGAGGGTCGTGAGGGTCTTGGTCTGCTGGGGGCCGGTGAGGTCGATACCGTGGGTGCCCAGGAAGGCCGCCGTGGTCGCCGCCGCCTTCAGGGCCTGGTCGGGTGCGCAGCGGGTGGACAGCTCGAGGATCTGGGACCGGTCGGGGAAGGTCCACTGTTCGGCCAGCAGCGTGCGGTCGAAGCCGGACAGGGTGAGTTTGCGGCGGCGGGCGTCGACGGGCCCGAAGACCATCAGGTCGTCGATCGTGAGGCCGCCGGGCAGCCGCGGGGCGAGCAGCGCGCGCTGCCGGGCTGAGAAGAGCGCGTGCAGGGGCCGCCGGTCGGACATGACCGACTCGACGTCGTCGGAGCCGAGACGGGTCTTCAGCGCCCCGGAACACACGTAGCTGCCGGGCATGCCGTCGATCTCGACGACGAAGTCCTTCGACCGGCGCAGCGAGGAGGGCACGTCGGCGGGGGCCACCGGGCGCAGTTTGACGACGGAGTCGTCCGGGCGGTGCCGGATGCTGCGCACCCGGGCCACCACACCACGGCGGTGCAGCTGGCGGTCCGGGGTGTCGAGGTAGTAGACGCGGTGCGCGGGGGCGTCGGCGAACTGGATGCCGAGCACGTCGCAGGTCTCCTGGTGCCCGTCGATCGGGATCAGGAGCTTGAGCTCCACCCGGTCCGCCTGCGGAGCCAGCCGCAGGAGCCCGTCGAGGTCGTCCTCGGGCAGCTGCCAGAAGTTCTGCGCGGCTCGCACCGGCTTGCGCGCCGTCATCACGTCCCCCTCTGTCGCCGTGCGCGGGCCCAGCCGGGCCCGGCGCCGGTAGAGCGGGCCGGCGGAGTTGCTGCGTCTGGCGCGTCGGTTCGTAGTCTTCGGGCGCATGATACCCGGCCCCCGCTGTATCGGCCATTTCCCACCATAGCCGGATCGGCCCGGTGCAGGTCGGGGCCGCGACGGCGGGCTCCGGGCCGGACCGGCCCGGAGCCCGCCGGTTCCGGCTGGCGTCGGCGACGGCGCGCCGGTGCTCAGGTGCCGGTGCCGCACCATTCTGTCTGGGACGGCGCGCCGGGAACGGTATCCGGGACGACGTCGAACGCGGTGCCGGCATCGTTGACGCGCGTGAAGATCAGACAGTTGATCGCCTGGTGGGTCTTGGTGAAGTCGACCTTTCCGGCGAGCATCCCCTCGGCGTTGTAGTTCTGCATTCCGCGCAGGGCGTTGATGAACCCGGTCCGGGTCGGGCAGGCACCCGCGGCCATCAGCCCCTGGACCAGAATGTCGGCGGCGATGTAGGTGCCGTACGCGACCTCCTGCGTCGCCGGCTGGAGCTCGGGCGCGTAGGAGGCCACTGCCCGGAGGTAGTCCTGCTGCGCGGGCAGGTTCGCCCGGAATGGCACGAGCGTGGAGAAGGTCGTCAGGCCGGCCACCGAGGAGCCGTACTTCTGGATCGTCGCGTCACCGGAGCCGGCGATCGCGACGACCACCTTGAAGCGGTTGCCCGCGGCGTTCACGGCCGCGTCGATCGGGAGGACATCGTTGGGGCCGAGCGCGAGAACGAGGACATCCGCGTCGGTCGGCAGCCGGTGGACGAACTCGGCGGGACTCGTCACCGCCGAGTTGTACGGGACCGTCGTCGTCGGAACCTGGGCCTCGGCGAAGCTCTTCGCGAGTGGAGGGTCGAATCCCTGTACACCGCTGGCCGTCTCCGTCGTGACCACGATGGCGCGGTGGCCACCGTGTTCGCGGACATACCGCCCCACGACATCGGACACTGGTCCGCCGGTGATGAGGGAGGGATAGGAGAACATCGTCGTATACGACGGGTCCGACCAGACGTTGGTGATCGGCAGGCCGACGGCGGGAATCTGGTTCGACCGGAGGTAGTCCGCGCCGCCGTCCGCGTTAATAGAGGCTTCAAGGAGCCCGAAGACCGAGCTCGACTCGAAGAGGCTCCGCACAGCAGTGCCGTTGCCGCTTGTCGAGCTGTTGTCGTCCTGCCAGGTATAGGTGATCTTTCGCCCGTTGATGCCGCCGGCGGCGTTCACCAGTCCGAAGCGAGCATCAGCACCGCTGCGAGCCGCTTCGAGCTCCCCACTGATGGGGCCACTGTCCGGATAGATGAGGCCGACCCGGATCTCGTGCGGCGAGACACCGGGGGCTGCGCAGGCCGCCGACGTATTGGCGGGAGACGATCCGTTGGTGCAGCTTACGGTAGCCAGCGCGGCCAGGATGGTCGCCGCGATTGCCGTCAGCGTCGTGCGCCGTTCTAATCGGTGAATCGGCGCTGCCAGCATGGATTCTCCTCCTCGCGTCCTCGGACTGTGCCGCCCCGCCGGCTGAATGCCGCGGCAGCCGGAATTCCAGGGCGTTGGCGGGCCCGGCTACGGGAAGGTACCAAAGCCCCGAGTGCGGCCCGGCCGGTGCTCTCAGGGCGTCCGGCCCCCGGGAGTCATGAGGCCGTTTTCGTAGGCGAACACAACGAGCTGGGCACGGTCGCGGGCGTGCACCTTGGTCATGGCACGGTTGACGTGGGTCTTGGCGGTCGCGGGGCTGATGACCAGCAGTTCCGCGATCTCCTCGTTGGAAAGCCCGCGGGCGACCAGGACGGTGATCTCGCGTTCCCGGGCGGTGAGGTCGGTCATCGCGGGGAGCCTGGCGTCGAGCCGTGGCTGGGGACTCGCCAGGAAACGTCGGACCAGCGCTGTGGTCGCGGTGGGTGACAGTAGGGACTCGCCGGCCGCGACGGTCCGGATCGCGTCGAGCAGCGTGTTCGGCGCCACGCCCTTGCCGAGGTAGCCGCTGGCGCCGGCGCGCAGGGCGGCGAGGACGAGCTCGTCGGTCTCGAAGGTGGTGAGGACGAGGATGTGCACCCCGGCGAGGGCCTCGTCGGCGGTGATCTGAGCGGTGGCGGCGATGCCGTCGAGGTCGGGCATCCGGATGTCCATGAGGACGACGTCGGGGTTGGTCGCGCGGACCACCGCGACGGCCTCGCGGCCGGTGCCGGCCTCGCCGACGACCTCGATGCCCGGCGCGGCGTCCAACAGAAGCCGGAAGGTGGCGCGCAGCAGTTCCTGGTCGTCGGCGAGCAGGACCCTGATCGGGGCGGTCACGGCTGGGGCTCCTCGGTCTGCCCTGCGGCGTCCGGGCCGGGAACGCCCGGCCCGCCGGTGGTGTGGTGTGCCCTGATCGGCAGCTCGGCCGCGACCCGGTAGCCACCGTCGCGGGTCGGGCCGGCGTCGAACGTGCCGTGCGCGGCGCGGGCGCGCTCGCGCAGGCCGATCAGGCCGTGCCCCGTCCCGACACCGCGGGTGCTGGTGGGCAGGCCAGCGGGCGGGTTGCGGATCTCGACCTCCAGATGGCGCGGGGCCCAGCGCAGGCTGAGGCTCACCGGGGCGCCGGGGGCGTGCTTGGTCGCGTTGGTCAGCGCCTCCTGGATGATCCGGTAGGCCGCCAGGTCGCTGTGATGGCCGAGCGACGCCGGTTCGCCGACGGTGTCGAGGCTGACGGGGGTGCCGGCGTCGCGGAACCGGTCGAGCAGCCCGTCGAGCCGGTCCAGGCCGGGGACCGGGGGCAGCGCGCGGTCGCGGGTGGGATCTCCGTCGGCCCGCCGATCCGGGTCGGGCCCGTCGGTGGGGCGGTCGGTCTCGTCGACGTCCTGGCGCAGCAGGACGAGGGTGGCCCGCAGGTCGTCGATCGCCGCCGAGGTGTGCTGGGTGATGTCGCGCAGGGCGCGGCGCGCGGCCGGTGGGTCGAGGTCGAGCAGGTAGTCGGCGACCCCGGCCTGCGCGTCGACGAGGGCGAGGTCGTGGGCGAGGGTGTCGTGCAGCTCGCGGGCGATCCGCAGCCGTTCCTCCAGCACGGCCTGGCGGGACTGCTCGCG
The DNA here is from genome assembly GCF_000166135.1 of Pseudofrankia inefficax. Taxonomy (NCBI): domain Bacteria; kingdom Bacillati; phylum Actinomycetota; class Actinomycetes; order Frankiales; family Frankiaceae; genus Pseudofrankia; species Pseudofrankia inefficax. Next base: position 5,302,075 of record NC_014666.1, on the reverse strand, counting down.
GGCCTCGCGGGCCCGTCGGGCGCGGGTGTCCTGGCGGGCTCGGACCCCGACGCCCACGGCCGCGGCGATCAGGACGAGCTCGGTCATGACGACGTCCGTGCCGATCAGCTCGATCTCCTGGAACAGCAGCGCCGTGACCAGCAGCAGGAACGCGCTGACGGCTCCGGTGACCCAGCCGTCGCGTTGCCGGCGACGCGACGCCACCGTGTAGACCGCGAGCATCGTGGCGACCGGCACCGGCTGGTAGGCGGCGACGGCGAGGCCGCCGACCAGACCGGCGCCTAGGTCACGCATCACCACGAGCTGGCCGGCCTCGACGGCCAGGACGACGGCCAGGACCGGCTCGGGCCAGTAGGTCCGGACCAGCAGCGGCAGCCACGCGAGCACCAGGAAGACCAGCCGCGCCGTTCCCGGCGCGGTGGGCTCGCTCGTGCGCAGGATGGTCGCGACCGTCATCGTGACCAGCGTGGCGGCCGTGGCGACGGCATCCCACCGGGTGGGGCGCCTGCTCTCGCTGAGCAGGCACCGCCACCCGGTGCGGTCGCCGGTGATCCCGGCGGGGAGTCGGTGGGTCGTCACGGTCCCTCGGTCAGAGCGGGCTGGGGTCAGAGCGGGCTGGGATCAGGGCTGGCTGGGGTCAGAGCTCGCCGGCGCCGACGGAGCCCACGGTGGTCAGGACGCGCGCGGGCTGCGCGGCCTCCCTCGCCTGCGGCGGCCCCTCGACGCTCAGGCGCGGGGTGACGCGTTCGGCCCACCGAGGGTAGGCCCACACCCGCCCGCCGATCAGGCGCAGCACCGCCGGGACGAGCACCATCCGGACCACGAAGGCGTCGACGACGACAGCCAGCGCCAGGCCGACGCCGATGCAGGCGACGATCCGCTGGCCGCTGAACCCGAACGAGGAGAACACGCACAGCATGATCACCGCCGCCGTCGCGATGACCTTCGCGGTCTCCGCGACGCCCGTCCGGATCGACCGCGCGTTGTCCTGGCTGTGCGTCCACTCCTCCCGGATGCGGCTGACCAGGAACACCTGGTAGTCCATCGACAGGCCGGACATCACGCCGACGATCATGACGGGGACGATGTACGAGATCGGCGCGCCGTCCCCGACGCCGAGCAGCCTGCTGGCCCAGCCCCACTGGAACACCGCGGTGATCACCCCGAGGCCGACGACGATCGTCGCGAGGTTGCTGACCGCTCCGACCAGCGGCACCAGCAGGCTGCGGAAGGCCACCGTCAGCAGCAGGAACCCGAGCGCGGCCACCAGCAGCAGGTACAGCGGGAGCTTGCTCATGAGCGCGTGCGCGACGTCGATGTTGGTCGCCGTCTCGCCGCCGACGGACACCCGCAGCTGGCTGCCGGCCTCCGCGGCCGGGATCACGCTCGTGCGCAGGTGATCCACCAGGCCGACGGTCGCCTGGGCTCCCGCGCTGCTCGACGGCGTCACCCGCACCACCTGGACGCCGGTGCCGGCGGCGGTCGCGGGCGAGACCGCGGCGACGTCGGGCACCGAGGACAGGTTCCCGACCAGCGTGCCCAGGGCCTGGGCCGCACCGGGGTCGGGCGTCTCGGCCACCAGCAGCAGGGTCGCGTCGATGCCCTCGCCGAACGCCGGGCTCATCAGCTCAAAGTACTGCCGGGACGCGGAGCCGGCCGGGTCGCTGCCGGCGTCGGCCTGGCCGACCCGCATCGACAGCGCCGGGACCGCGAGTGCCGCCAGCAGGACCAGCGCGAGGACCGCCATCGGCCCGGGGACCCGGGTGACGAACGCGCCCCAGCGCCGGGCGGGCGAACGGCGATGCCGCACCTCCGGGGCGCCGGGCGCCGCGCCGCCGGCCGCCAACTGGCGGCGCTGGCGACGGGACAGCACGCGCAGGCCCAGGCAGGACAGCAACGCGGGCAGCAGCGTCACCGCGGCCAGCACCGTGAACAGCACGGTGACCGCGGCGGCCTGCCCCATGCCGGTGAGCACCCCCATGCCGACCACGACCATCGCCAGCAACGCCGCGATCACCGTCAGCCCGGCGAAGATCACCGCCCGGCCGTTGGTGTTCTCGGCCTGCTCGACGGCCTCGCGCACCGACGCCCCCGCCATCAGGGCCTTGCGGTGCCGGTCGACGATGAACAGCGCGTAGTCGATCCCGACGCCCAGCCCGATCAGCGACCCCATCGTGATCGATTCGCTCGACAGGTCCACGACATGGGAACCGACCATGACGAACAGCAGCGACGCCACCACGCCGACGACCCCGGTGATGATCGGCAGGACGGCGGCCCAGGCGGAGCGGAACGCCACCAGCAGCACCGCCAGCGCCGCCAGGATCCCGACCACCTCGGCCAGGCCACCCGACTTCGTCTTCGGCGCGAAGGCCTGCCCGCCGGTCTCCACCCGCAGCTGGCTCGTCCCGATCGACCGCGCGACCTGCTGGACCCGGTCGACGTCGCCGGTCACCGTCACGGTCGCGTAGGCCGTGTCCTGGCTGGTGCTGAGCTGCGCGGAACCGCCCGCGGTATAGGGACTCGTGACGGCCGTGACGCCCGGCAGCGACGCGACGCGGGTCAGCATCGCGCCGACGTCGGCGCGGATCTCGGGCGCGTCGACGGCCACACCGGTGGTGTGCCAGACGATGCGCCCGGTCTCGGCGGAGGACCCGGACGAGGCGCCGAGCACCTCGTACGCGTGTGTCGACTCACTGTGGGGCAGGTCGGCGACGGTCTTGAAGTCCGACCCCATCCCGAGGACGAGGCCGACCAGGACGGCGACGGCGCCGACCCAGCCGCCCAGGACGATGAGGCGATGCCGGGCGCACCACCGGGCGAGAAAGGACACGGGACTGCCTCCAGGAGCTGGAATGTGGCAGTTTCACGGTCCCGCGAAAGCAGCGCGGCGACGTCCACCCGACGCGGTCATCGGGCCGTACCGCAGGCGCGGTACGGCGCGGTCAGGCTGGCCGGCCGAGACCAGCGCGAGGAATGTGTTAACGCGGGTGATCGCCGGGTAGGCCGCCGGCATGAACGACTTGGGCATCATCGGAACGTTGGCCGCCATCACCCTGATCGTGATCGGGGTTCTCCTCGCCTTCACCACCGCCATCTCCTGGGACACCCCGACGACCTTCGGCGTCTTCGGGATCCTGCTGGGCGCGATCGGCCTGTTCGGCGGCGGAATCGGCAGCCTGCTGGCCCGCCGTCGGGCCTGACCACCGGGCCGCTCCCACGGCTGGCCCGCGGGCGCGTGGCCTCACGAATGGGTGGTGGGGCGATGGCATACCTGGAAGGGGCCGCCCGGGCCGCTCCACAGCGTGACGCGTTCGGCCCAGAGCGGGCCGCAGTCGTCGGTGGTCAGCGCTCGCAGGGCCGTGCCGTCGTCGATGCCGTTGCCGAAGCACCAGTCGTAGTAGACGTACGCCTCGCGGGCCACGCCGGCCGCTACCAGCCGCAACACGATCGCTGTGTCGCCCGACTCGCCCTTCACGCAGTCCTGCGGCGCGTCGGGACCGCCGCCGACGGGTGCCGCCTGGATCGCGGCGAGCAGTGCCGTCGCGTCAGGCCCACCGATCGCGCGAAAGGCCACCAGCCCGGGGGTGCCCACGGGACGGCTCAGGTCGTAGAGGCAGACGGCGGCACCGCCCACGGCGCGCAGGCCGGCGACGTCGAACGGGTGGGCAGGTCTGACGAAGCCGCCAGCCTGGATCGGTGAGCTGGCGGCGCACCCGTGCGGGTCGACCGTGGCCCGCCGGGCGGACGCGATGACCCGCTCGGCGTCGCCCAGATGCGCGCCGTCCGACAGGACGAGCACCTTCGCCGAGCCGACCGTGCGGACGATCCTGGTCCAGCCGTCGGCGCTCACCCGCCCGTCGGGCACCCGCGCACTCCCGGCGGGTGCCGGCGTGGCGGCGAACCACAGGTGCGTGGTCCAGTACTCGGGTGGCACGCCGCTCCCGTTGAGGTCGGGCCCGTGGGTGCCGCCCGGGCAACCGATCATCATCACCACCGAGCCAGGGCCTCGGGTGTCCACGTACGGCTGTCGGGGGCCGGCGGGTGACTGCCCCAGCGGCACACACCAGTCGCTCGTGGGCGCGGCGTCGAACCCCCAGGAGGCCGGGACATCCACGACGGCGTCCAGGAACGACTCCGTTCGCCAGCTGGGCGGCGCCGGCGTGGCATCGCTCGGCCGCGAGCCGGTTCGCGCCGGCCCCGCCTCCGCCGCGCCACCTGCCCGCGCACAGGCCGTCAGGGTGCAGCAGAGGACCAGACCCAGCGCGGCGACGGCGGCCACCGCCGGCCGAAGAGCACGCCGTCCGTCGCGACGAGCGGCGCCGGCGGGCCGCGCCGGAGCCAGCCGTGGCGACGAGCGGAACAACAAAGTCCCCATGTTTCCCTCCTCGTTGCCCGCCTTCGACGCGTGCCGCAGAGGTCCGGTTCCGGTCGTGCGCCGCATGCCAAGGATCACGAGCGCCGATTCTGGCCGCGACGTGGACAGTCGGCACGAGATACTCAGAGCTGGCGGAGGCGGGCGCGGTGCGCAAATGGGGGCGGAATGTGTTTCTCTCCGGAGGCCGATGTCGTGGCCGGCATCGTGATCGGCGGTGTCGGTATCGACGCCGCCCGCCACGTTCGCGACCGCGCGCAGTGGCCGCTGGCCGCGCTGCCACTCCTGCTGGCCGGCCACTCGCTGGTCGAGGCGTTCGTCTGGTGGGGTCTGCGCGGTGACGTCAGCGGCCGGGTCCTCACGGTCGCGACCACGGTCTACCTGGTCATCGCCTTCGTCGTCCTGCCGGTGTACATACCCGTGATGGCGCTGTTGCTGGAACGCTCGGCGACGCATCGGGCGATGGAGATCGTCACGCTGGTCGCCGGTGTGCTCTGCTCCGTCTGGCTGGGCGTGGCCCTGCTCACCCGGCCCTTCGTGGCCCGCGCCGACGGGCATCACATCGTCTATCACGTCCATCTGCAGGCCGGACCGGCAGTGATCATTCTGTACCTCGTCAGCACGTGCGGTGCGCTGATCATCTCCGGCCGGCGGTTCCTGCGCTGGTATGGCATCGTCAATCTGGCCGCGGTCGCGGTGCTGGCCTGGGTCGCGACCGATGCCGTCACCTCGCTGTGGTGCGTCTGGGCCGCCATCACCTGCGTCTCGGTGGCCGTGTACCTGCGTGCCACCGGTCCGGCGGCCGGTCCCCGCGCCCCCGTGCCGGTCGGTTGAGCCGACACCGGCCCCCACGTTCCGCAGGAGCAGTCATGGCAGACGCGCAGGCCGTACCCGGCACGGACGAGGCCTCGGACCCGAAATCCGTCGTCCGGGCCTTTCTGGCGGCGCTGGAGCGGCTCGACGTCGACGCCGCGCTCCGGCTCGTCTCGGACGACGTCGTCTATCAGAACGTCCCGCTCCCGGCGGCCAGGGGACGCGCCGCCGTCGCGCGGCAGCTGTGGGGGATGGTTCGGTACAGCACCGGTTTCGAGGCTCGCACCCATCACATCGCGGCCGACGGGCCGATCGTGCTGACCGAACGGACCGACGTGCTGCGCGCCGGCGCGTGGGAGGCCGAGTTCTGGGTGTGCGGCACCTTCGAGGTGCGGGACGGCCAGGTCGTGCTGTGGCGGGACTACTTCGACTGGGCGACGTTCCTGGCCGCGAGCGCCCGCGGCGCCGGGAAGGCGCTGGCGGCCAAAGCCCTGACGGTCGCCGCGCGGGCGAGAGGGAAGGCCGGGGCCTCCTGACGAACGCCGGCAGGCGCCGCGACCGGGGCCGACGGGCCGTGCTCCGGTCGCCGAGGGCCGCTCAGTAGTGCTGCATCTCAGTAGTGCCGCATCAGGTCAGTAGTGCTGCATCAGGTCGATGACGGTCTTCGGGCGCTGGGTGAGCATGATGCGGCCGACGACCTTCATGTGCTCAGCCCAGTGCGCCTCGGCGGCGCTCGCGTCGCCGGCCTCGACGAGCGCGGCGAGCCTGGCCTGGGACCGCAGCCCGCGCGCGCGGATCGCCGCGGTGTCCCTGGCCTCGTCCGGCTGACTGGCCGCGGCGACGGCGCGCGCGACGATCTCGGCCAGCATCTCGGCGACGATGCTCAGGGTCTGGTTCCCGGCGAGTTCGACAAGACGGGAGTGGAAGGCGGAGTTCGCCTGGCCGAACGCCGCCGGGTCGTCGATCACCTCAAGCTGCGCGGCGGTGAGCCGCCGCAGCTCCGCGGCGGCGGACCGGCGGGAGCGCGACTGGGCGACGAGGCGCGCGGCGGCCGGCTCGATCATGCTGCGCGCGTCGTAGACGTCCGCGAGCGGCACGTTGCGGGCCTGGAGCAGCAGCGCCGCGGTGCGGGCGGTCATCCGCCGGTCCGGCTGATGGACGATCACCCCGCCCTGCACGCCTCGCTTGACCGTGATCAGGCCGTCGGCCTCCAGGATGCGCAGCGCTTCCCGAAGGGAGGGCCGGGAGACTCCGAAGCGGTCGACCAGGTCGGGTTCGCGACCCAGCGAGGCGCCGTCCTCGAGCTCGCCGGAGACGATCAGCCGGCGGAGCTCGTCGGCTATCTGCTGCGGCTTCTCCCGCAGCGTCGCGCGGTCGCCGTTGGGCGATCCCCGGCTCTCGGTCGCCATGCCTGACCCTCTCCTTCCGTTGCCTCCCAACCACCGTCCCGACTGTGTCTGCGCACGTCCGTGTCGGCGCGCGTCGCCGCTTCGGCGCGACGGACATCGAGGGTCCGGGTCCTGATTCGATGCCGCGCCGCACCGGGGTAAGAGGATCAGCCCAGCGTACCGGCTGTCTTGCTCGTTCGGATCTCGGCGCGGGTTCCCCGGGCGGCGGTCTGGACGGGGGCGGGCCGGCGTCAGCGCAGGTGGTCGGCCGCCGCGAGGTCGTGGGTGTGAGCGGCATGACGGTTGGCCAGCGTCGCGAACATGGCGTCGCCGCGCTCCGTCCGGCTGACCAGCATGCCCGCGACGACGGCGGTGATCAGGCCGGTCCAGCTGTAGCGGCGGTAGTCCTCCCAGCAGTCCTCGAACGGGTAGCCGTCGGTCACGCCGTACGGGGCGAGCGCCTGGTGGTAGCGGCGGACCAGATCGCGCTCGCGGGGACGGCGCTCCCCGACCGGCAGGCTCCCGCCGATCAGGTAGGCGACGTCGCCGGCGCCGGCACCGAGCTTCGGGGTCTGCCAGTCGACGATGGTGACCCGCCGCTGTGCGCCGGAGCCCTCGAACATCATGTTGTCGATCCGGAAGTCGCCGTGGGTCACGGTCAGTTGGGCGGGCCGGTGCGCCTGCCAGGTCTCGATCCCGGCGCCCAGCGCCTCGCCCTGGGTGATGACCTCGGGCTCGATCGACGCGCGGAAGCGGTCCACGAACCCGTCCCACACGGCGCGGTAGACCTCGGAGATCGCGACGGGCGACCGGGCGGTCAGCCAGCTCTTCTCGAGCAGGGTCGGGTCGCCCCAGCGGGGACCGTGCAGGCGGGCCGCCTCGGTCACCGCGAGCGCCGCGTCGTCGGCGTCGCAGCCGGCGAGCTGGTCGCCGGGCACCGCCGGCGCGAGGTCGGCCAGGACGACCACGACGTTCGCCGTGCCGGGCTCGATGGCGGCGTAGTAGCAGCGTGGCTGGCGGACGTCGACGGTGTGGGCGATCTGCTGGTAGAAGGCGACCTCCCGCTCGTAGGTCAGTGTCAGGACGCCGGTCGCCCGGCTCTGCTCCTCCGACGACGCGAACTTGGCGACGACGGTCGCCGGCCCCACGGCCGCGCCGGTGCCCTCGGCGTACCTCAGCCGGTAGCGCAGGGTCGAGCCGACCGCGCCCGTGCCGATGGCCGTCGCCTCGAAGCCGGTGACCCGGGCGCCGTCCGTCAGGGCTCCCGCCTGCGACAGCACGTCGGTCAGCCAGCCGGCCGTCACGTCGCGCGGGTCGGACACCAGCGGCGGCGGGTCCACGGTCGTGCTCATGGGTGCTCCAGATGGCCAAGGGCGGCTTCCATCTAGATATTTATAGACCGGGGCCGGTCGGCGCCGCGACCGCTCCAGGACGGTCGCGAGCCGGTCTCCCCGCCCACGCGGGGACCGCGGCTGGGCCGTTGCCGCAGGTCAATACATATAGATGTCTCTGGGGAGATGCGGTAGAACAGCAGGTGGGGGCCGAGACAGGTCCGACGGCTCCCTCTGGAGCTGGAGGTGTGGCGATGACCTTCTGTAGAAGGCGCACAGCGTGGACCGGGCTCGTCCGGCCGCGGGCCGAGTTATCCCCGATGGGCGGCGGCTCACGATGACGCGACGCAGATCGGCCGGCGGTCGCCCCGAGCGCGCCAAGGCGATCGCGTGAAGCGCGTGGTCGTCGTCGGGGCGTCCAGTGGCCTGGGACGCTGCATCGCGCTCGGGCTCGCCCGGCAGGGAAAGCAGGTCGCGATGCTCGCCCGCCGGCGGGACCGGCTGGACGCGGCGGTGCGCGAGGCGGGTGGCGGGGCGGTCGCGATCGAGTGCGACGTCACGGACGAGACGTCCTGCCGGAACGCGGTGGCCCAGGCGGCGGACGCACTCGGCGGCATCGACGGCGTCGTGTACTCCACCGGCGTCATCACGATCAAGCCGCTCGACCAGATGGACGCGGCCGCCTGGGGGAAGCTGTTCGCGACCAACGTCACCGGCGCCGCGCTGGTGACGGCCGCCGCGCTGCCCCATCTGGCCCAGGCGGGCGGCTCGGCCGTCTACCTGTCGTCGATCAGCGCGTCCGGGGGGCCGCCGTGGCCGTTCGTCGGCGGCTACGCGGCGAGCAAGGCGGCGCTCGACAAGCTCGTCGAGGCCTGGCGCGTCGAGCACCCCTCGATCGGCTTCACCCGTCTCACGATCGGGGACTGCCTGGGCGGCGAGGGCGACTCCGCGACCGGCTCGCTGGTCGGCAACGACCCGGAGCACATCAGCCAGGCGGTAGCCGAGTGGCAACGCCTCGGCTACTTCACCGGACATTTCATTGACGTCGACCACCTCGTTGACGTCACGATCGCCGCGCTGCACTGTGGCGCGAGCAGCGCGATCCCGTCGCTCACCCTCGTCCCGCGGGCCCCTGCGACCACCGCCCTCCTGGAGAAGTGATGTCCGAGCACCGCATGTTGATCAATGGCAGGCTCGTCGACGCCGAAGGGGGCCGGGTCTTCGACAACGTCAACCCGGCGACCGAGGAGGTCCTCGGCGTGACCGCGGACGCGTCCCGTGCGGACATGCGGGGCGCGGTCGACGCGGCGCGGGCGGCGTTCGACGAGTCGGACTGGGCGCGGGACCACGCCGGCCGCAAGAAGGCGCTCCTGCAGCTGCAGGCCGCGATCGAGCGGGAGACCGAGGAGCTGCGGGCCGAGCTCGTCGCCGAGGTCGGCTGCCCCGTGCTCACCACGTACGGCCCGCAGCTCGACGCGCCGCTGAAGGAGGCGCTGCGCTGGCCGGCCGAGCAGATCGAGTCGTTCGGCTGGACCCGGACGCTCCCCGCGAAGGACGCCTTCGGGATGGGCTACCCGTCGGCGCGGGAGGTGTGGAAGGAGCCGGTCGGGGTCGTCGGCGTGGTGACCCCGTGGAACTTCCCGTTCGAGATCGCGCTGAACAAGCTCGGGCCGATCCTCGCCATGGGCAACACCTGCGTGCTGAAGCCCGCGCCGGACACGCCGTGGAACACCACCCGGCTCGGCCGGCTGATCGCCGAGCACACCGACATCCCGCCGGGCGTCGTCAACATCGTCCCGTCCTCGGACCACCTGGTGGGGGAGGTGCTGTCGACGTCGCCGCTGGTCGACATGATCGCCTTCACCGGCTCGACGGTCACCGGCCGGCGGATCATGGCGGCCGCGGCCGAGACGGTGAAGCCGACGTTCCTGGAACTGGGCGGGAAGTCGGTGAACCTGCTGCTGGACGACGCCGACTTCACCCAGGCGATCCCGGGCGCGGCGATGGTCTGCATGCACGCCGGCCAGGGCTGCGCCATGCCGACCAGGCTGCTGGTCCCGCACTCGCGCTATGACGAGGCGATCGAGCTGGCGACGGCCGCGTTCGCCGGCGTGAAGTACGGCGACCCGACCGACCCGTCGGTGCTGCAGGGCCCGCAGGTCTCAAGGCGCCAGCAGGAGCGGGTTCTCGGGTACATCGAGAAGGGCCGTGCCGAGGGGGCCAGGGTCGTCCTCGGTGGCGGGGTGCCGAAGGACCTCGACCGCGGCTTCTTCGTCGAGCCGACCCTGTTCGCCGACGTGACCCCGGGGATGACGATCGCGCAGGAAGAGATCTTCGGGCCGGTCCTCGTCGTGATCGGGTTCGAGGACGACGACGACGCGGTGCGGATCGCCAACGACTCGGTGTACGGCCTCTCCGGGGTGATCATGTCCGCCGACCTCGACCGGGCGAAGAACGTTGCGCGCCGGATCCGGACCGGCACCCTCGGCCTCAACGGCGGTCTCTGGTACGGGGCCGACGCCCCGTTCGGTGGCTACAAGCAGTCCGGCATCGGGCGCCAGTGCGGCATCGAGGGCCTGGAGATCTTCACCGAGACCAAGACCGTCGGCTGGCCAGCCTGACGTTCCCGCTCGCGCCGCCCGTCCGACCGGATGGGCGGCGCCGGCGCGGGTCGCGGGCGGTCCGTCGCCTGGTCCGGTCAGCTCGTCGGGAACCGGGCGACCCGCCGCGCGACCGCCTCCGTCCCGGGCGTCGGTGCGTGTCCGACGAGGTCCGCGAGGGTCGGTGTGGGTGTGCTCGCCCAGGCGCCGCGGAAGTCGGCGAACAGCTCGAGGAGCTGCCGCGTGACCGCCGGCGGCAGGGCGAAGCGGGCGAGGTAGTCGAGGTACTCGTCGTCGTCGACGGCCCGGAAGGGCACCCCGGCCAGCTCCGCCAGCTGGTCCCAGGTGACCTGGTCGGGCCCGGTGAGCTCGTGGACGAGATCGTCCTGGGTGGGCACGGCGGGCTCGGCGAGCACCGCGGCCGCCGCCTCGGCGAGGTCGGCGATGGCCGCGGGCGTGGCCGCCGCGCGGGCCGCGGGCGCGACGAGCTCGCCGCCCGCCCTGCCCCAGACGACGTCACGGGCCAACGCGTCGGCCAGCCCGGACGCCATGCGCAGGATCGTCACGGCCGGACCCGCGCTCCTCGCGACCGCTTCGAGGTCCTTGTAGTCCTGCACGGCGGGCACCGTCGCGTTGTCGAGATCAGACCAGCTGGTCAGCACGATCCGGCCGACCCCGGCGTCGGCGGCGGCCCGAAGGGCCGCGGTGACGCGCGCGAGCCGGCGGGCCGGGTCGGCACCGAAGAACGTCGCGTTGATCAGCACGCTGTCGACGCCGCTCAGTGCGGCCCGCACGGCGACGGGGTCGTCGAAGTCGCCTGGCCGGTAGTCGACTCCGGAGACAGGTGCGACCTTCGCGAGGTCACGGACGGTCCCCACGAGCGGCTCGGACGTCCGCGCCGGCAGCGACTCCAGGACAGCACGGCCGAACTCGCCGTTGCCGCCCGTCACAGCGATGGTCATGGCGCCTCCTACGATGTAAGCGGGGTCTGCGCCCCGGAAATATACCGGGGCGTGCGCCCCGCTTACAGGGAGGTGGCGATGCCGGAGCGGGCGCCGCGCGCGGACGCCCTGCGCAATCGCGTGAAGATCCTGGCCGCTGCCGGCGAGGCGTTCGCGCGCGAGGGCGCGGACGTGCCGCTGGACACCATCGCGCGGCTGGCCGGAGTCGGCCCGGGTACGGTCCACCGGCATTTCCCGACCAAGGAGTCACTGGTCGCCGCGGTCGTGACCGACCGGCTCGACCGGCTGGCCGACCAGGTCGAACGGCTCGATGGCGACCCGGCCGTCGACTTCTTCGACTTCCTCGCCGACCTGGCGCGCGAGGCGCGGCACAACCTGATGCTGACCGCCGCGCTGGGCGGAACCCTCGGCTCCGACGGAGACCAGGCCGCCCGGCGCCTGACCGGCGGCCTCGACGCGCTGCTGCGCGCCGCTCAGCAGGCAGGCGCGGTCCGCCCGGACCTGACCGTCGCCGAGCTGCACGCGGTCCTCGGCGGAGCGCTCGCCATCGAGCAGCACCTGCCGGCCGACCGGCAGGGCCTCGGCCTGCAGATCGTTCTCGCCGGCCTGCGCCCGGCCGATCCGGGGCCGCCGCCCAGCCGGCCCGACAGCGCGTCGTCCTGACGCGGGTGAGACCGCGCACGCGACTAAACATTTGGATATATTGCGATCCCCGTTCGTGAGGAGCTGAAGGGAATGAGCACCGGCGAATTACCCGATGCCGCGGACCGTGAGCTGGACCCCGCCAGGGCGGCCGGCCTCGACGCGGAGCGCATCGCGGCCTGGCTCGCCGCCACGGTGAACCCGGCGGTGTCGGCCGTGGCCCTGCGCAGGCTGCCCGGCGGCCACTCGAACGGGGTCTGGCGCCTGGACGCCGTCGCGCCCGGTGGCGTCGTCCCGATGATCCTCAAGGCGCCCCAGCCGCCGAACGTGGTGCACCAGCGCGACGCCTGCCGGGAGGCCAGCGTTCTGGCTGCCGCCGGGGCCCTGGGCGCGCCGGTGCCCCTGGTGTTCGCGACGGATACCGGCATGGCCACCGGCCTGCGGTGCTTCGCGATGGAGTACGTCGAGGGGCGCGCCCTGGCGGACGCCACCTCGGCCGGCCCGCACGACGACGCGTGGCTGCGCGGCGAAGGCCCCGAGGCCGTGCGGGCGGTGTGGGAGTCGTTCTACGACGCGCTGGCCGCGCTGCACTCGGTCGACGCGGCGAAGGTCCCCGACGCCAGCCATGGGCCGCGCGGCGTGCTGGACGTCCTCGACTACTGGCGGGCCGCGCTCGTGGACGTCGCGCCGGCGGCGAGCGTCCCGCGACAGCTGCGGGTGCTGGACTGGCTGCGGGACAACCTGCCAGCCGGCGCCGACGACGACCCGGCGGTCTGCATGGGCGACGCCCGCATCGCGAACTGCCTGCTCGCCGGGACCACGGCCCGGGCGTTGGTCGACTTCGAGGTCGCCTATCTCGGCAACCCCGCCGCCGACGTCGCCTACGGGCTCTTCTTCGACGGCCTGCACCGGGCCGGCGCCGAGCGTCCGGTCGACGGCCAGCCGTCCGCCGACGAGACGTGGGCCCGGTGGAGCCGCGCGACCGGCCGGCCGGCCCGGGACCGTGGCTACTGGACGGCGTTCGGCGTCACGGTGCTGTGCGTGACGGCGACGCGCGCGATGATCCAGTGGGGCCTGGCCGGCGGGACGATCGAGACGGCGAACCCGATGGTCGCCCGCTGGGAGAAGACCGTGGAAAGGGCGCTGCGTGCTTGAGACAGGCACCTTCACCCCGGCGGACGAGGGCCGGCACCCGTCCGATCCCGGCGACTGGTCGTGGAGCGAGTCCTGGTACTTCTCCTGGATCGACCTGGACGGCGGCCCCGCCGGCTTCTTCCGCCTGGGCCTGCTGCCGAACCAGCGGCGGGCGATGCTGTGGTGCTTCGTCCACGTGGACGGCGCGTGGCACGGCGTCGACGAGTCGCGCCTGACGCTCGACCACGTCGACCTGGCCGACGGGCCGGCCTATGACCAGTGGGGCCTGCGGTTCGGCTGGCAGCCGGAGCCGCCGCTGCTCGGCGCCCACTTCACCTGCGCGGGGACGTTCCTGACCCGGTCCGGCCAGGGGGCTGGCGCCTACGTGCCCGTGTCGATCGACCTTGTCTGCGCGTCGACCAGCGACCCTGTCGCCGCGGCGCCGGCCGCCGACACCGTGTACCCGACCGGGCGCTTCGAGCAGTCGATGACGGCGTCGGGCACCGTCTCGGTGGGTGGCCAACGGTGGCAGGTGCGCGCCGGCGCCCAGCGGGACCGGTCGTGGGGGCCGCGGGAGTGGCGGGTGCCGTTCGCGATCGGCGACCTGCAGGGCGAGGACCGGCAGCTCTACTTCGTCGGCTCCCCGCTGCACGGCCGTGGCTCCGGCTACCTGCGGGAACGGTCGGGGGAACTGCGCCGCCTGCGGTGGGTCGACGGCACCGTCGGCTACGACGACGAGGCGAACACGCTCGCGCCGGGAGTCCTGCGCTTCGAGGCCGCCGACGGCGCCCGGATCGAGGCGGCACTGGCCCCCGTGACGCCCAGCGTCTGTTTCGACACCGCCCACACCTGCCGGGAACCCGAGCAGTGGCCCTACTGGCGCACCCTCGTCGAGGCCCGGGTCACCGGCTGGGAGGGCACCTGCCGAGGCTGGTTCGAGGCGAGCCGCTACGAGGCCCCGCAGGGCGCCGAGTAGGCGAGTAGCACCAACACCAGCGGCCATGATCGACGATCGCGCCCTCGGTTGATCCTGCTGGCCTTCTCGGCCGCGGCCGCGGCGGCGCCTGGGGCCCGGGGCTGGGCTGCGCGTGCCCTTGATCGCGGTTTCGGCCCTGGAATGGTCGTGCCGGGCGTGTTTCTGCGACCGTCTCAGGGCCGAATCGGCGATCATGGCCGGCCTGGTGGCCCGGGGTCGAGGAGTTGGGCGCTGCGCGTCGGCTCCGGGTCGTTGGGAGGGCGCCGATTCCCATACCCAGTCGTGGATCTTCGGCGGTCGCCGCCGGGCACGACCTGCAAGATCGCGAACCTGGTATGGATAAAAGGCGTATCTCGGGCGTGGGGTGACGGTTCGGCTACCAGGCTGACGATCATGATGGGTGGCCGTGCCGCCGACCGTCGATGATCGCCGATCTGGTATCGAAACCGTCCAGAGCTGCGGAAGGCGAAGATCGGCCGTTCCGTGGAACGCGAAGATCGGCCGTTCGGCGGAACGCGAAGATCCACCACCGTGCGGAACGCCTCGGGCGCCGGGGCTCCCTGGGCGGCCGTTTCCGCGGTGGGCAAGAGTAGTCGGCCGGGGGATCCGGGCACCCGGTCTGCCTGCGCATCTGGCGAACTTCGAGCCGTCCGGCGGCGGGTAACGGCCATGATCGTCAGATGCGCAGGGAAAAATGGTACAAAACGGGGCGGCGAACGACGATTCCCCCTACCCAACCGCCGATCATGAACAACCGTGACGGTGTCAGGGCGCGATGATCGTCACTTGCGCAGGGGAAACGGCAGCCGCTGTGGGGCCAACTGGCCAGCAGGATCTCGGGCGGTCGCAGAAACTCGCCTGCCACGCCCACTGCAGGGCCAACACGGCCAGCAAGGTGACGGGAGGACGTGGACGGTCGGGGCGCGGTGCCTCCCCGGGCTCGTGCCCTCGCCGGGCCCGCGCCCTCCCCGGGCTCGCGCCTGCGCCCTCCCGGGCCTGCGCCCTCCCGGGCCTGCGCCCTCCCGGGCCCGCGCCCGCGCCGGGCTCGCGCCTGCGCCCTCCCGGGCCTGGGTGGTCAGGCGGTGACCGATGCCGTGGCGGCGTACTCAGCGACGATGGGGGCGAGCTCGGTGGGGGTGGCGCCGTGCAGGATGACGCCGTCGCAGCCGAGGGCCAGCTGGTTACGGACGGCCGCCACGCACTCGGCCGGGCTGCCGGTGGCGGCCGGGGCGAGCCATTCGGCCGGGATGAGGGTCGCGGCGTGCGCGAGCTGCTCCGGGGTGCCGGTCACGTCGAGGCCGCGCACGCCCTTGATGACCGGGTCGGCGAGGAAGCGCTCCAGCACCTTCAGGTCCCAGCCGTTGGTGCGCACGAGCAGGTCGCCGTAACCCTGCAGGTAGGTTCCGAGCCGGCCGACGAGCTTCATGAGCCGCTTGTCCGCCGGGACATGGTCGCCGATCGTCGCGAAGCAGGACCAGACCTTGACCGAGTCGGGGTCGCGCCCGGCCTGCTCGGCGGCGCGCTTCACCGTGGCCACCGCGCGTGCCGTCGTCTCGTCGGTGAAGAACGTGTGCAGCACGACCTGGTCGAACAGCCGGCCGCCGAGCTCCAGCGTCTGCGGGCCGAAGGCGGTGATGCCCATCGGCAGGTGCTCGTCCAGGCTCCCGTCGAGGTGCAGCACCGGCCAGGAGCCGGCCGGGCCCTTGTGGCCGATGATCGCCTCGCCGCGGAACAGCCGGCGCACGAGGCCGACGAAGTCCTCGATCTGGGCCGTCGTGATGCGGGGGATGCCGTAGGCGTCCTGCATGGTCGGGACGCCGCGGCCGAGCCCGAGCACGAAGCGGCCACCGGTGAGGCTCTGCATCGTGCGGGCGTAGCCGGCGGTGACCATCGGGTGGCGGGTGTTGTGGTTGGTCGCCCCGGTCGCGATGGTGATCCGCTCGGTGACGGCGCCGGCGGCCCCGGACAGGGTCGCCGCCTCTTTCTTGTTGTACCGCTCGGAGATGTAGGCGGTGCCGAGGCCGAGCTGCTCGGCGCCGATGGCCTCGGCGACGAGGTCGCGCGACGAGGCGGGCTGACCGGCCAGCAGGTAGCAGGCGAGCTCCTCGTGCACCTGGACGGTCTCGGCGTCGTTCGTCGTCATGATCTGCTCCTCGAAGGACGGGGACGCCGAGCCCGCGCCGGCACGCCGATGTCCACCAGCCTGGTGGTTGGCCCTGTTGTCGCAAAATATCTAGAGGTAGAGCGCGATGCAACGCGGGACGGTCAGCTGGGCTCGAACCGGGCGACGAGGCGATGGGACCGGCGGTCGGGCTCGACGGCGCGGGCGACCAGGTAGCCCGAGCCCATCCAGCCGCGGCGGGTCCACTGGCCGAAGGAGATGGTGGTTCCCGGTGCGCCGGAGGCCGCCGGAACGAGCTTCACGCGTTCGAGGGCGTCACGGACGCCTCGCGGCGACAGCGGCTCGGCACCCGCGAACGCGCGGGCCAGCGCCACGCCGGCGTCGCGGCACAGCCCCGGCGCGTAGTACTCCGGACGGCGTCCGTATGCCGCCTCGAAGCGGTCCAGGAACCGTTGGCCGACCAGGTTCGCCTCGTCGTACTGCTCCAGCCCGACCCAGCCGACGTACGCGTCCCAGATCTCGTCGGAGAAGTACACGTCCTCGAACGCGGTCCCCAGGTACCGCGGCGGGTCCCACCCGACGGCGTCGAGCGCCTCGTTGATCCGGATCACGCCGTAACCGAAGCCGAGGTGCACGAGCGCGTCGGGGCGCGATCCGTGCAGCGACCGGACCGCGTCGGCGATGTCCTGTCCGGTCTGCGCGATCGTCTCCTCCGCGACAATGCGCGGCCCCAGCTCTCGGCACGCGTCGCGGAAGCTGCGCGCGTACAGCTGGCCGATGACCGAACGCTCCACGAGGACGCCCACGGTGCGCGCGCCGGCCTTGGCGGCGAGGTGCGCGAGCACGATCGGCTCGTCGGTCATCGACCCGTTCGGCAGCGCGAAGGTCCACTTTCCCAGCCACTGGTCGGCACCGCAGACGCTGATCGACGGCACCCGGAACCGCCGCTCGATCTCCGGCCGCAGGGCGATCGTGTTCTCGGAGACGTGCGGGCCGAAGACGGCGAGACAGCCCTCGTCGACGAGCTCGCCGTAGGCGTCGATGACGGACCTGACGCTGCCGGTCGGTAACCCGGCGGCGTCCCGCTCGACGAGCTCGACGGAACGGTCGAGCAGGCCGGACGCCTGTGCCTCCTCGAAGACCAGCGCCAGCGCGTCGAGAAAGTCCTGCCGGGTGTCGTACGCGCTCCCGGGCGGGATCGCGAAGTCCTGCAGCACCCCGAGCTTGATCGGCTCTGCCTGGTGTCCGATGGCCACGGTCGTCTCCTGTCTCGTGGGCTCCCTGGTCCGACGGCGTTGCCGTCTATGTCAAAACATATATATGTTTATGGTTGACCGGGCGGACATCGCCGGCCATCGGCCCAACCCGTTTCGCGGGTTCGTTATATCTAGATGTATCACCGGCGGTGGTGCCGGCGAGGAGGGGACCGGTCAGGTGAGTGACGGCGTCTGGGGCAGTGCCCCGCGGCACACGACCACCGAGCTGCTGGAGCGGCGGATCGAACAGGAGCCCGACGCCGAGTACCTGGACGTCTGCGGCACCAAGCTGACCGCGGCCGAGGTGGGCACGGCGGCGGCCCGGCTCGGCGGTGGCCTCCAGGCGCTCGGGGTCGTGCCGGGTGACCGGGTGGCGATGCTGCTGGAGAACTCCCCGGAGATGCTGGTCGCGTGGTGGGCGGCGCAGTGGGCCGGCGCCGTGGCGGTGCCGATCAACACCGCGTACAAGGGTGAGTACCTGCGCCACCAGCTGCGCGACTCGGGCGCGCGGGTGCTGGTCGTCGCCGCCGACCTCGCCGAGCGGGCCGCCGCCGTGTCCGCCGACCTGGACGAGCTGACGCATGTGGTCATCACCGGTGAGGCGGCAGCTCCGGTGTTCCCCGGCGCGACCGGTCACCGGCTGGACGACCTGCTCACGGCGCCGCCGCTCGCGGCCCCGGTCGCCCGCCGGCCGTCAGACCTGGCGACCTTCATCTACACGGGCGGGACGACGGGGCTGTCGAAGGGCTGCATGCTCAGCCACAACTACCACGAGGCGCTGGCCCGCCAGATCGGTTACAGCTGGGGCCGGACGGCGGACGACGTCATCTGGACGCCGCTGCCGATGTTCCACTACAACGCGCTGGTCACGGCGGTCGTCGGGACGCTGGTGTACGGCGGGCGCGGGGCGATCTTCCGGCGGTTCTCGGTGTCGAACTTCTGGCCGGAGATGAACCGGACCGGGGCGACGCTGACCTCGACGCTGGGCACGATGGCGTACCTGCTGGCGCACGACGTGGACCGGCCGGAGATGCCGCGCTCGGGCGCGGCCGCGGCGAACACCTCGCTGAGGCTGATGGGCGCGGCGCCGCTGCCGCCCGAGGTGGACGACGTGATCCGCTCGCGGTTCGGCATCGACACGTTCTCGGGCGCCTACGGGGTGACGGAGGCGAGCCTGATCTCGTGGCAGCCGCCGGGGGTCCGCAACAGGCCACGGGCCGCCGGGATCGTGAACACCGAGTACTTCGACGTGCGGATCTTCGACGACGAGGACGAGGAGCTGCCGACCGGGACCGACGGGGAGATCGTGATCCGGCCGAAGCGCGCCCACGTGATGTTCGAGGGCTACTGGGGCCGGCCCGAGGTCACGGTCGAGACCAGCCGCAACTGGTGGTACCACACCGGCGACATCGGCAAGATCGACGCGGACGGCTACCTGTACTTCGTCGACCGCAAGGCCGACTACCTGCGCCGGCGCGGCGAGAACATCGCGAGCTTCGAGGTCGAGCGCGTCCTGATGGGCCACGGGCAGCTCGCCGACGTCGCCGTGCACGCGGTCCCCAGCCAGCTCACCGAGGACGACGTGAAGGTGACCGCGACCCGGGTCGCCGGCTCGACGCTGACCGAGGAGGAGCTGTTCCGCTGGTGCGTCGACGCGCTGCCGTACTTCGTCCTGCCGCGCTACATCGAGTTCCGCGACGAGCTTCCGCGTAGCCCCGTCGGCCGGGTCCTCAAGCGCGAGCTGCGCACCGAGGGCGTCACCCCGGCGACCTGGGACGTCGAAGCCGCCGGGATCACCTACGAGAAGCGCTGAGCCGGCCGGGGGCCCGGAAGGGATGGAGTCAGTCCGGCAGGTTGGTGGCCAGCAGGGTCACCGGCATGCCGCACACCGGCTCCAGGTCGGCCTCGTCCACGACGATGTCGCCCGTCTCCCGGTGCTGCCGGTAACGCACCGGGGCGCCGTGACTGGCGGCGACGGAGATCGGGCCCTCGATGTCCGACGTGCGAACCACCGCGGAGTAGATCCCTTCGCCGCCTTCGTCGAGGAAGGCCTGGAAGCGGGCCGTCTCGGTGCCCTCCGGCTGGGTCGGCGAGATGATCTCGATCCCGGCGGACCAGTCGAGCAGGACCCGGATCCCCTCCTCGGCTAACGGGACCTCGCCGAAGGTCATCCCGAGGTCGCGCCAGAAGTCGGCGGCCCGCTCCTGGTTCTCGGGCCGGACGCAGAAGACGACATGGTGGAGTTTCGCGCTCGTCACGGCAGAATCATATAGACCTATCGGGGCAGAGATGGGCGACGAGAGGGGCTTGGCTGTGGCGAGCACGCGTCCGTGGCGGGTCATCCAGTGGGCGATGGGCAGCATCGGGCAGATCTCGGTGCGCCATCTGGTCGACAACCCCGCGTTCGAGGTCGTCGGCTGCTACGTGACGTCGGCGGAGAAGGACGGCCGGGACGTCGGGGAACTCGCGGGGATCGACCCGATCGGCGTGCTCGCGACGCGCGACGTCGAGGCGCTGCTGGCGCTGGAGGCCGACTGCGTGAACTACGCGCCCCTCTACGTCGACGTCGACGAGATCGTCCGCATCCTGCGCAGCGGCAAGAACCTGGTCACGCCGTCGGGCTTCACCTACCCGCCCGCGCTCGGCGCCGCCCTGAGGGACCGGCTGGAGGAGGCCTGCCAGCAGGGCGGGGTCTCGCTGTTCGGTTCCGGCATCCACCCCGGGTTCGCAGGCGACCTGCTGCCCCTGACGTTCGCCCGGCTGAGTTCGCGCATCGACGAGCTCGTCGTGCAGGAGGTCGGCGACTTCCGCAACCATCCGTCGGCGGCGATGATGTTCGACGGTCTGGGCTTCGGGCGCCACCCCGACGACCTGAAGGCCGATCCGCCCCGCATGTTCGCCACGATGGGGCGGACCTTCAAGGAGTCGATCTACCTGCTGGCCGACGGCCTGGGCATCGAGGTCGAGGACTACGACTTCACCTGGGAGCCCGCCGTCGCGGTCAGGGACGTCACGGTGCGGGCCGGCTCGATCAAGCAGGGGCACGTCGCCGGGATGCGCCTCGAATGGCGGGTGTGGAACGGCGGCAAGCCGGTGGTGATCTTCCGGTCCTACTGGCGGATGGACGACGTCACCGAGCCCGACTGGGGCTACGAGAACGCCAAGTACGCGCTCTACTTCACCGGCCTGCCGTCGTTCCGGGTCAACTACGAGCCGACCGAGCCGGGGCCGGACGGCGACATCGGCTACTGGGGCCGGATCTGGACGGCGATGGCTGCGGTCAACGCGATCCCCGTCGTCGTCGCCGCGCCGCCCGGCCTGCGCACGCACCTCGACCTGCCGGTGGCCCAGCCCCCGCACCTGCACCGCTAGTCCCGAACTTCTCCCGGTAGTCCCGAACCTCTCCTAGTCCCGAGCTCCTCCCGGAGGCGATGGCGTGACCACAGTGATCGAACGCGACCAGCTGTTCGTCGGCGGCAGGTGGCGGAACCCGGCCTCGGGCGAACGGATCGAGGTCCGTTCGCCGCACGACCAGCGCCAGGTCGCGAGCGTCCCGCTGGCCGTCGAGGCCGACGCCGACGCGGCGGTCGGCGCTGCGCGGGCGGCGCTGGACGGTGGCGACTGGGCGGCGACGACCGGCAAGGACCGCGCGGAGGTGATCCGCCGGGTGTCCGCCGGCCTGCAGGCCCGCGCGGAGGAACTGGCCGGGCTGGTCACCGACGAGATGGGATCGCCGGCGAAGTTCTCGCTGTTCGGCCAGGCGATCGCGCCCGCGATGGTCCTCGACGGCTACGCCGAGCTGGCCGAACGGTTCCCCTTCGAGGAGCGGCGCGCCGGCCTGGTCGGGCCGGTCCTGATCCAGAAGGTCCCGGTCGGTGTCGCCGTCGGCATCGTGCCGTGGAACGTCCCGATCTTCCTCGCCTGCATGAAGCTCGGCGCCGCGCTCGCCGCCGGCACACCGATCATCCTGAAGCCGCCCCCCGAGGCGCCGGTGAGCTCCTTCCTGCTCGCCGAGGTTCTCCTGGACGCTGGCCTCCCCGCCGGCGCGGTGAGCATCCTGCCCGGCGGCGCCGACCTCGGCCGCTACCTGGTCGCCCACCCCGGCGTCGACAAGGTGTCGTTCACCGGCAGCAGCGCGGCGGGCCGGACCATCGGCGCCACCTGCGGCCAGCTCGTGCGCCGCTGCACGCTGGAGCTCGGCGGCAAGTCGGCCGGGATCATCCTCGACGACGCCGACCTCGCCACCGTCGTGCCGCAGCTGCTGGACTCCGGGCTGCAGAACAACGGCCAGGTCTGCGCGGCGCAGAGCCGCATCCTGGCGCCCGCCGTGCGCTACAACGAGATCGTCGACGCCCTGGCCGACCACGTGCGCGGCCTGGTCGTCGGCGACCCCCGCGATCCCGCCACCGACGTCGGCCCGGTGGTCTCCGGGCGCCAGCGTGACCGCGTGGAGGGCTACCTCGCCGACGGCATGGCGAGTGGCGCCCGGCTGCTCGTCGGCGGTGGCCGCCCCGCCGGCCTCGACGCGGGCTTCTACGTCGAGCCCACGCTGTTCGCCGACGTCGAGAACACCAGCCGGATCGCCCGCGAGGAGATCTTCGGCCCGGTGGTGACCGTGATCCGGTACCGGGACACCGACGAGGCGGTGGCCATCGCCAACGACTCCGACTACGGGCTGTCGGGCTCGGTGTGGACCGCGGACACCGACCGCGGCGTCGCGGTGGCCAGCCGGATCCGCACCGGCACCTGCGCGGTCAACTCGGTCGCGGTCGTCGAGCCGCGCAGCCCGTTCGGCGGCTTCAAGCAGTCCGGGATCGGCCGGGAGATGGGCCCCGAGGGCGTCGAGGCCTACCTGGAGACCCGCACCGTCGTGCTGCCCTTCGGGTAAGCCGGGTCGACGGCCCGGTCGCGGCTGTCAAAAGATCTAGATATTACTAAATGTAGGGTCGAGTCCATGGCCGACATGACGACAGACGCGCAGCCCGCCCTGGGCGACGAGGGAGCCGACCCGGCGGCGGGCGCGCAGGCGGGGCGTCACGCGGACCTGCGGTGGCTCGGCCTGGACGTGGTCGAGACCGGCTCCGACGCCGACGGGGTCGTCGCGAGCCGCGCGAGCGTCGTGATGGCCGAGCGTCACCTCACCCAGCTGCGGCGGATGTACGGCGGCGCCGGGCTCGCCCTCGTCAGCGCGCTCGTCGAGGCGGCGACCGAGCGTCCGCTGCGGTGGGCGACGGCGCAGTTCGTGGGCTCACCGCGACGCGGCGAGCGCCTCGACCTCGTCGCCGAGGTGCTGGCCGCCGGTCGGCGCACGTCGCAGGTCCGGGTCACCGGCCGCGTCGACGGTCGGATCGTGCTCGCCGGGCTGGGCGCGTCCGGCGAGGCCAACTCCACGATCGCGGACGGGGTGGTCGCGACGATGCCCGTCGTGCCGCCGCCCGAGGCCTGCCCGAAGGTCCGGCTGCCGTTCCCGCCGGACGTGCCGCCGGGCTTCTTCGGCCTGGTGGAGATGCGCGAGATCGACGCCGGGCCTCGGCTGCGTTTCTGGATCCGCTTCGCCGGCCGGCCGGCGACCCGGCCCGCCCTGCTCTCCCTGGTGGCCGACTCCGTGCCGACCATGGTCATGGCCGCGCTCGGGGACCGTGGTTCCGGGTCGAGCCTGGACAACACGATCCGGGTCGGCGCCGCGCCCGACAGCGACTGGGTCCTCGTCGACGGCACCCCCGAGCAGGCGGCCGGCGGCTACGGCCACGGCTCGGTGCGGCTGTGGGCTCCGGACGGCTCGCTCGCGGGCGTCGGCAGCCAGACGGCCGCCCTGTGGCACAGCCCCCCGGCGCCCCGCCCGCCGGACGGACCTGTCACGGCTCCGGAACCTCGAAGTGCTCGTCCCGGAGCTCGAAGGCCCGCTTGACGCCGTGCTGGGCGCGGGTCCTGACGAAGTTGAACTCGCCCTCCTCGAAGCTGAGGTTGGTTCCGTAGGCGTGGAAGAGGTAGCTGAGCACCTCCTCGCCCTGGTAGGCCTGCAGCTGCTCCACGAGGCGGAAGGCCTCCTTCGCCAGGACGAGGCCGTCGGCGGGCATGCGGGATACCTTCCTCGCCCACCACTCGGCCCGCCTGGCGACGTCGGCGTCGTCGACGATTTCGGTGAAGATCCCGAGGTGCTCCAGGTCGGCGCCGGGGACGGTGTCGCCGGTCAGGAGCAGGCGGCGGGCCAGCACCGGGCCGAGCCGGTGGAAGAACATGTGCAGGGAGCCGAGCGCGGGGCCGAGGAAGCGGGTCGCGGGCATGCCGAGCTTCGCGTCGCGGCCGACGACGGCGAGGTCGGCCATGAGCGCCAGCTCGAAGCCGCCGCCGAGCGCGAGCCCGCGGACCTCGGCGACGGTGGCCTTCGGGAACCCGAGAAATTCGTGGTAGAAGCCGAACGACCGCCGGTCGACGGCGAGCCGGCGGCGCTGGCTGGGCCGCCGGCGCCCGGCACCGTTGGCCGCCCGGCCGTTGCTCGCCGCACCGTTGCTCGTCGCGGCGCCGTTTGTCGCGGCGGCGCCGCCGGTGCCTGCCTCGTCCCTGGGCGGGGCCTCGCCGTACCAGGCGTAGGCGTTGCGCATGTCCGCGCCCGCCGAGAAGTAGCCGCCGGCGCCGCGCAGCAGGACGACCTTGACGTCGTCGTCGCCGGCCGCGTCATCGAGGTAGGCGGCGAGCTGGCCGCGCATCGCGGCGTCGTAGGAGTTGCGCCGCTCGGGGCAGTTGAGGGTGATGCGGGCGACCCCGGCCTCGGGATTCCGCTCCATCAGTACCCGTCCGTCGGTCAACGCGGCCGTCCTCTCCCTCTGAGCCTCGGTCGGCGTCATCCTAGGCTAAATATCTATATATTTCTACGTGAGGCTCGGTGTGGGCGGCCCGGCGCCCCAGTGGGGGCGTCACCGCGACCGGCGGCCCGGTGTTCGTTGCCCCGTGGGCGCCGGGCACCGTAGGTTAAATATCCGGATATTTAAAAGATCCAAAGCGCCCGGCCGGAGCGAGTCAGAGGGAACCGTCAACGCATGGACTTCCGTCTCAGAGACGAGCAGCTCGCCCTACGCGACACCGTTGTGTCGTTCTGCAAGGGCCATTTCGACGTGGCGGCGGTCGCGTCCCGAGAAGGCCTGGCGGCGGCCCCCGGCGCCTGGTCGGAGCTCACGGGGATTGGCGTGCTCGGCATGCTCGTCCCGGACGAGGTCGACGGCGCGGCGCCCGGCGGCGCCGCCGAGGTGGCCATCGCCTTCGAGGAACTCGGGCGCAGCCTGTGCCTCGGGCCGGTGCTCTGGTCGACCCTCGCCGCGCCGCTGGTCCCCGGCGTCGAGGCGGGCGAGGTGCGGGTGGCGGGGGTGCGGGTCGAGCCCGGCCGTCCCGCCGGGGCGGTCGCCGTCGAGCACGCGGCCGAGAGCGACGTGCTGATCGTGCTGTATCCCGACCGGGTCGAGCGGCTGGACACGGCCGACCTGCCGGTCTCCGTCGCGGGGGAGCCGTTCGACCCGCTGACGCCGACGGCGGTGTTCGAGACGCTGCCGTCCGGCACGGTGGTCGGCGGAGCCGAGGAGGCGGCCCGCCTGGGGCTGCTCGGCACCGCGCTGTCGGCCGCGCTGCTGGTCGGCACCGCCCAGGGCGCGCTCGACGTGGCCGCCGGCTACGCGGCGCAGCGCAAGCAGTTCGGCGTGCCGATCGGGTCGTTCCAGGCCGTCAAGCACCTGCTCGCCGACATGTACGTCCGGGTCGCGCTGGCCCGCAGCGCGACCTACGCGGCAGCCGCCATGATCGACGACCCGCGGGCCGGGGACGCGGTGCGCGCCGCGAGCGCCGCGAAGCTGCTCGCGGGCGAGGCGGGGATCGGCAACGGCCGGGCCGCCGTCCAGGTGCTGGGCGGGATGGGCTTCACCTGGGAGATGCTGCCGCACTACTACCTCAAGCGGGCCTGGCTGCTCGAACAGGGCTTCGGCACGTCCGACCACCACGCCCTCGCGCTGGCTGACACACTCGCGGCGGAGCCGGGGGTGGCCCTTGACGGGACGACGACGGTGGTGAACGGATGACGGGGACGACGCGGCCGCCGTACGGCACGATCACGTACGAGGTGACGCCGGACCGGGTGGCGACGCTGACGCTGAACCGGCCCGAGGCGCTGAACGCGTTCGACCGCCAGATGTGCGAGGAGATCCGCGACGCCTGGCGGCGGGTCAAGGACGATCCGGCCGTCAACGCCGTCGTGGTGCGGGCCGCTGGTGACCGGGCGTTCTGCGCCGGGCTGGACGTGAAGAAGAGCTACGGCCAGCCGGACGACGTCTGGAACCACGAGGACCCCGGTGAGCTGCTCTCACCGAAGTGGCAGAAGGTCTGGAAACCGGTCGTCTGCGCGGTGCAGGGCATCTGCACGGCGGGGGCGTTCTACTTCCTCAACGAGTCGGACATCGTGATCTGCTCGCAGGACGCGACGTTCTTCGACTCGCATGTCAGCGGGGGGATGGTGCTGGCGTTGGAGCCGATCGGGCTGATGCGCAGGATCGGGCTCGGGGAGACGTTGCGGATCGCGCTGTCGGGCAACGACGAGCGGGTCACCGCGGCCACGGCGTTGCGGATCGGGCTCGTGTCCGAGGTCGTCACCCGCGAGCAGCTGTGGGCGCGGGCACACGAGATCGCGGCCGGCATCGCCGAGAAGCCGTCGTCGGCGACCCAGGGGACGGTCCGCGCGATCTGGGAGTCGCTGGACCGGCCGTACCGCGCGGCCATGGAGCAGGGGCTGATCTACACCCGGCTCGGCAACCCGATCGGCATGGCCGAAATCAAGGCCAACCCCCTGCCGAAGCGTCAGCCGAGGCTGCGGTGACCCCGACCCCCGTCGGGCCGAGCGCGCTGTCCGGCCGGATCGCCGCCACGCTGGCCCTCGACGCCCGCGGGCCGTTCCTGGAGTTCCACGGCCAGTGGCGTACCTGGGGCCAGCTGGCGGCTACCGCCGACGCGGTCGCCGCCCAGGTACCCGCCCCGGGCACCCGGGTCGGGGTCCTGCTGCGCAACCAGCCCGCCCACGTCGGCCTGCTGGTGGGGCTGCTGCGCGCCGGCGCCTGCGTCGTGACGATCAACCCGAGCCGGGGTGTCGACCGGGTCCGGGCCGACCTCGCCGGCCTCGGTTTGCCGATTCTCGCGGGCACGCCGCAGGACGTCGCCACCTTCGCCGACGACGGCGGCCCGCGGCTCGTGCTGACGACGACCGATCTGGGCGAGCCGGTCACCGCCTCCGGCGAGCTGCCCGCCGACCTCGGGGCGGCCCGGCCGCAGGTCGCCGTCGAGATGCTGACCAGCGGCACCACGGGGCCGCCGAAGCGGATCCCGCTCGGCTACGAGATGCTCACCCGCGGCCTGGTCGGGGCCAAGCACTACGAGTCCAGCCGGGACGACACGCCCCGGCTGCGCTCCGGGGTCGCGATCGTCAACGCGCCGCTGGTGCACATGGGCGGGCTGTTCCGGATCCTGCAGTGCCTCTACGACGGCCGGGCCCTGTGCCTGCTGGAGCGGTTCGCCGTCGACGACTGGGCCGACGCGGTGCGCCGGCACAAGCCCCGCACGGTCAGCCTCGTCCCCACGGCGCTGCGGATGGTGCTGGAGGCCGACCTCGACCCGGCCGTGTTCGCCACGGTCCGTTCGGCGATCTCCGGCACGGCCCCGCTGTCGCCGGACGACGCGGACGCGTTCGAGGCGAAGTACGGCGTGCCGGTCCTCGTGTCCTACGCGGCCACCGAGTTCGGCGGCGGCGTCGCGGGCTGGAACCTCGCCGACCACCAGGCGCACTGGTCGGCCAAGCGTGGCAGCGTCGGGCGGGCGCACGCCGGGGTCGAGCTGCGCGTCGTCGACGCGGAGGACTTCGCCCCGCTGCCGCCGGACAGCGAGGGCCTGCTGGAGGTCCGGGCCCACCAGTTCGGCGACGGAGCGGACTGGGTCCGGACCACGGACCTCGCGCGCCTGGACGCCGACGGGTTCCTGTGGATCCTCGGCCGGGCCGACCAGGCGATCATCCGCGGCGGCTTCAAGATCCGCCCGGAGGACGTCCGGACCGTGCTGGAACGCGATCCCCGGGTGCGCGGCGCCGCCGTCGTGGGCCGGCCCGACCCGCGGCTGGGCGCCGTGCCGGTCGCGGCCGTCGAGCTGCGGACGCCCGTCGACGACGTCGAGGCGACGAAGGTGGTCGAGGACCTGCGGGCCGGCGCCGCCCGGGTGCTGGCCGGCTACGAGCTGCCGACCGAGATCCGCGTCCTGGACGCGCTCCCGCGCACCCCGTCGGGGAAGGTCGATCTCGGCGCCGTCAAGGAACTGCTCGCCACACCTGTCACCGACCAGGAGACCTGATGGACCTCACCTACAGCGAGGCCGACGAGCGGTTCCGCGCCCAGCTGCGGTCCTGGCTGGAGCAGGCGGTCCCGGCGCACGGCGCGCCCCCGCCGCCCGGGGACTGGCCGGCGCGGCGGGCCTACGACACGGCCTGGCAGCGCAAGCTGTTCGACGCCGGCTACGCGGGCCTGCACTGGCCGAAGGCATTCGGGGGCCAGGGCGTGGCGGTCAGCCAGCAGCTGGTGTACCTGGAGGAGTACGCACGGGCGGGCGCGCCCTATATCAGCGTCAACTTCGTCGGGATGATGCACGCCGGCCCGACCCTCATCGCCGAGGGCACCGACGAGCAGCGGGCCTTCCACCTGCCGCGAATCCTGCGCGGCGACGACGTCTGGTGCCAGGGCTTCTCCGAGCCCGACGCCGGCTCGGACCTGGCCTCGCTGCGGACCAGGGCCGTGCGCGACGGCGACGAGTACGTCATCCACGGCCAGAAGATCTGGTCGACGCGGGCCCACGTCGCGGACTACTGCGAACTGCTGGTCCGCACCGACCCGGAGGCGCGCAAGCACCGGGGGATCAGCTGGCTGATCCTCGACATGCACCAGCCCGGCGTCGAGGTCCGCCCGATGCGCACGATCGACGGCGAGAGCCACTTCTGCGAGGTCTTCCTCGACGGCGCCCGGGCCCCGGTCACCAACCGGGTCGGGGCGGAGAACGACGGCTGGCGGGTCACGAACGTGACGCTGCGGTTCGAGCGTGGTACGGCGTTCGCCCAGCACGTCATCACGATGCGGTCCCAGCTCCGGGCCCTGGTCGAGGTCGCCCGCACGACGCCGACCGGCCCCGGTGGGCAGACGGCCTGGGACGACTCGGGGCTGCGCAAGCAGGTCGGCCGGCTGGAGGCGAGCGTCGAGGCGTTGTGGCGCCTCACCCAGCTGGGCATCGCCGAGGCCGAGCGGACGGGCCTGCCGGCGCCGACGGGCTCGGCGGTGAAGCTGCGGTTCAGCGAGCTGGCCCAGGAGATCACCGAGCTGACCCTGCGGGTGCTCGGCCGCCCGGTCCTGGGCGGCGCCCCGGGCCGGGCCCGGGAGGCGGCCCGCGACTACCTCTGGTCGCTGCAGTACACGATCGCTGCCGGCACCTCCCAGATCCAGCGCAACCTCGTCGCCGAACGCATCCTCGGCATGCCCCGCAGCGCCTGACGATCCCGGGGCTCTGGATCGGCGGCCGAGGTGTTGCTCGCGGATCGACTCGACGTCGATTTCCCTACCAAACTGGCGATCATCGACGGCCGATGAAGCGGTCCGATGTGATGATCGCCAGTCTGGTACCGAATTCGTCGCGCCCCGTCCGGTATGCGTATTTTCTCCATACCAGGTTAGCGATCTTGTTGATTCAGGCGGCGAGGCGCGGCCGAAGATCCGCGATCGGGTATGGAAATCGGCGGCGCGGCCGCCCCGAGGCCTGGGCAGGCAGTCTGATCGGTGAGGTTCGCCGGGTCAGCAATCACTCATACCTGAGGGTCGGCCGCGGGCGGGATTTGCCGCCACGATGTTGGACAGAGCGTCGACCTCAGGGCCGGAACTGGCCTGCGGCGCGGACGAGGGGCAGGTCCATCAGGTTGACGATGCCCGGGGGTGCGGCGCACACCAGCGGGATGGCGTTGACGGCGGGCATCGCGGTGGTGACGGTGCCGTCGAGGTGGTCGCCCTGGGGCTCCAGCCGGACGCGCACCCCGGGGACGCCGTCGAGCTCGATGACGTAGCCGTGGGTGACCGGCCAGTTGGGCGTCATGTCCTCGCCGAGCTTCCAGACGAAGCTGCACTCGATGAGCGAACGTCCGTCCTTGTCGCCGGAGACGGTGCCCTTGAAGCCGGCGATACGGCCCTTCTTCACCGTCATGTAGCCCAGGTCGGTGTCCTGGTTGGCGGTGGCGAACTCGACCCGGAAGCCGACGCCGTCGAGCCGCAGGCCGAGGGCGTTCGCGAGCACCGGGATCTGGTCCTTGAACGAGCCGCAGGACGCCTCGCAGGCCTCGCGGGCGGCCGGGTCGTCGGGATCGAGGTCGAAGCCCTGGGCACGGAACATCTGCTCGTTGGCGTAGCCGGAGATGTCGAGCGACTCCAGGACGGAGAGCCGCTCGACGCGGCTGCACATGGCGCTAGCGGCGAGGGCGACCATCGGCGCGTGGCCGGGGTAGATGCCCGAGGCGTAGAGCGACGAGCCGCCCCGCAGGCAGGCGTCGCGCAGCCGGTGGGTGGCCTGCTCGCCGTACCCGAACCCGGCCATCATGTACATGGTCGACACGACGTTCACGCCCGACTCGAGGATCCGTTCGAGGTGATCGAAGTTCGGCCGGTACGCCATGTAGGAGACGCAGTCGGGCTGGAGCGCGAGCAGCGCGTCGATGTCGTCGGTGCTGGTGATGCCGATGGGGTCGATCCCGCACAGCTCACCGACGTCCCGCCCGACCTTGTCCGGCGAGTAGGCGTAGCAGCCGACCAGGTCGAGCACAGGGTGGCCGACCATGCCGCGCACGGCGGCGCTGCCCGTCTTGCCGGTGGTCCACTGGACCACCCGGAGGCGCCGGCTCACCGGGCGACCTTGTCGGGCCGGCGGGTCGAGGTCTCCTGCAGGGCCCGCCACACGCCGGTCGCCTCGGCCCGGGGTAGCGCGAAGCACCGCTGGGAGACGAACGCGTCGTCGGGATGGGTGTAGGCAACCGGTCCGTGGCCGAGGCCGTCATAGGACGCGGTCGCGACCTCCTGCGGCGTGCTGGGTCGCAGGAGCCGTGAGCGGGCCCGGTCGAGCGGGTCGTCCGTGTCGAGGCGGTTGCACAGCTCTGGGTCGAGCGTCTCCTGAAAGGAGTTGTAGTTCGGCGACGACGTCGCGCCGACGAACACGTTGACCGCGTCGACACCGTTGTCGGCGAGCTCCGTCCACAGCGACTCGGTGAGAATCCACTGGAAGCCCTTGCCGGCGTTGTACGTGCTGAAGTTGACCGCGCCCTGGGTGCCGCCCATCGAGCTGATCATCACGATGCCGCCGCGGCCGCGGTCGATCAGCCTGCGGCCGAAGTGGTGGCACAGGATCACCGGGGTGCGGCAGTTGACGTCGACGCTGAGCAGGTGCAGGTCGAGGTCACCGTCGACGAAGCGGCTGTTCGGCCCCACCGCGGCGTTGTAGACGAACAGGCCGATGTCGAGGTCCTTCGTCGCGTCGGCCACCACGGTGCCGATGTCGGGCGACGCCAGGTCGGCGGCGATCGTCCGCACCTCGACGCCATGCTGGGCGGCGACCTCGGCCGCCGTCGCCTCCAGCTGGTCCTTGCCGCGAGCGAGCAGAACCACGTGTAAGCCGCGGCGGGCCGCCTCATGCGACAGCGCGGCACCGATTCCCATCGACGCGCCGGCCACCAGGGCCCACGGCCCATAGGAACTCTGGAAACTGTTCTCCACCATGACGGGGGCATCCTTCCGAAGACGCAGGTGCATGCCTGATGAGCGGCGGGCGTGAGCCGCGCGCCGCGCGTGGATGAGGCGCTGGTCAGACCCGGATCGGCAGACGCAGCGGGCCTCGCACCGTGCTGGTGTAGAGCATGTCGGTGCGGGCGCGGTCGACCGACCACTGCGGCCAGCGCAGCAGCGTCTCGGCCAGGCCGATCCGGGCCTCGCGCCGGGCCAGCGCCGCCCCGAGGCAGAAGTGGACGCCGTAGCCGAACGTCATGTGCAGGTCGAGCTTGCGGTGGACGTCGAGCCGGTCCGGGTCGGCGTACCTGCGCTCGTCCCGGCCGGCCGAGCCGGTGATGAGGATGACGCGGGAGTTCGCCGGGATCGTCCCGCCCGGCAGGGTCACGTCGCGGGTCGTCCACCGGGCGTTCACCGGGGACGGCGGCTCGTAGCGCAGGATCTCCTCGATCGCGCCCGGGATCAGCCCGGGGTCCCGCACCAGTTCGGCCCGCTGGTCGGGGTACTCGTCGAGCGCGCTCGCGGCCCAGCCGAGGTGGCGGGCGACGGTCTCGCTCCCGGCGCTGAACAACAGGATCGCGAAGCTGGCCAGTTCCTCGTCGGTGAGCCGCCGTGGCTCACCGGTCACCTCGTCGGCGACCTCGGCGTTGACCAGGTCGGTGAACACGTCGTCGCGGGGATGCGTGCGCCGGTCGGCGAAATGGGCGCCGAGGCGCTGCCCGAGCTCGCCCAGCGCGGCCAGCGACGTCTCGTTGTTCATGCCGACGCCTTCTTCCATGTGGAAGACGTTGTCGACGATGTGGCGCAGTTCTTCGCGCTCACTGCCGGGAACACCGAGCAGGATCGAGATGACCGTGGGCGGCAGGATCGCGGCGAAATCCTGGACGTAGTCGAAACCGCCCGAGCCGACCTGGGGGTCGAGCAGCTGCGCGCAGATCTCGTGGATGCGCTCCTCCAGCATCGTGACCCGCCGGACGGTGAACGCGCGGGACACGAGTTTGCGCAGCGTCGTGTGTTTCGGCGCGTCGAGCCAGATGATCATCGCCGTGTCGTAGGGATCCGGCGCCATCGTCTCGAGGGTGGTGCCGTGGCTGGAGCTGAACGTCTCGGCGTCGCGGTGGGCCAGCTCGATGTCGTCGAAGCGGGACAGCGCGTAGAAGCCGAGGCGGTCGTTGCGGTAGACGGGCGCCTCGTCGCGTAAGCGCCGCCAGAGCGGATACGGGTCGTCGCGCAGTTCGGGGGCGATCGGATCCCAGTAGAGATCAGTCATCGGAGCCTCCGGCCGGTCGTGGACCAGCTGTTGTCGTGGACCAGCTGTTGTCGTGGACCAGCTGTTGTCAGGTCGCGGCCTTGCCGCCGAAGAAGAAGGCGTCGGCGTTCGCGTAGAGCCAGTTGTCGCGGACCTCGTCGGTCAGGTCGAGCGCGGCGGCCTCGGTCAGGGTCCGCTGGAAGGACAGCACGGGGTAGTCGGAGGCGAAGATGACGCGCTCCTTGCCGCGGGTCGCCATGAAGTGCAGCAGCGAGGCCGGCAGCCGCTTCGGCGACCAGGCCGACGTCATCAGGCGCAGGTTCTTGTATTTGATCATCAGGCGGATCGCGGTGTCCCACCAGGGGTCGGCGCCGTGGATCATGCAGAGCTTCAGCTCGGGGAACCGGTAGCAGACCCGGTCGAGGTGGATCGGGTTCTGCGGCTCGGCCGGCAGCGGCGGCCCGGGAATGCCGGTGTTCACGCACAGCGGCAGCTCAAGCTCGCAGCATTTCGTGTAAAGCGGGAAGTAGACCGGGTCGGTGGGCGGGTACATGCCGTCGCCCCAGAAGCTCGGGCCGACGTTCGTGCACACGACCGGGTAGTCACGGACATACGACTCCAGCGTGCGGACCGTCGGCATCGGGCGCAGCAGGTTGAACCCACCGAGCGCGAGGGAGAAACGGTCCGGGCGGGCCTCGGCGAACTGGAACGCCCGCCCGTCGGTCCTGCCGACCTTCGCGATCAGGATCGCCTTCTCGACGCCGTTCGCGTCCATGTCGTCGACCAGCTCGTTCAGTTCCGGGCTCTTGAAGAACGAGTCGCCGCCCTTGAAGTAGTCCTCCTTGACGCGGACCATCCAGTCCGGCTGCTTGTTGTCACCGAAGTCGACGTTCACCAGACAGTCCATGGCGCGCGGCACGATGCCTCTTCTCGGTAGGTGGGTCTTTCCAGTTGCCGGCGGGAACGTGCCCGTCACCAGGTCCGTTCGGGAACGGCGTCAGCGACCTGGGCGCGCAGGGCGGTCTTGGCGACCTTGCCGGTGGCGGTGGTGGGGAGCTCGGGCAGCAGCACCAGTGCCTCCGGGCACTTGAACGCGGCGAGGCGGTCCCGGGCGAACTCCCGCAGGCTCGCCAGGGTCGGCTTGGTACCGGGCCGGGGGACCACGACGGCACAGACCCGCTCGCCCAGGCTCCGGTCGTCGAGCCCGACCACCGCGGCCTCGGCGACGTCCGGGTGCTCGTGCAGGACGGCCTCCACCTCGGCGCAGTAGACGTTCTCGCCGCCGCGGATGACGACGTCCTTCAGCCGGTCGACGACGTGGACGAAGCCGTCGGCGTCGACGTAGCCGAGGTCGCCCGAGCGGAACCAGCCGTCCTGGAAGGACGCCCGCGTCGCGGCCTCGTCGTTCCAGTAGCCACGGGCGACCTGCGGCGAGCGGAAGCAGAGCTCGCCGGTGTCGCCGGGCGGCAGCGGCGTGCCGTCGGCGTCGACGGTCCTGACGTCGGCGGTCAGGTTGGGCCGACCCACGCTGTCGGGATGCGCCGCGAACTCGACGCCGACGTTCGTCACCACCGCGGAGGTGGTCTCGGTCAGGCCGTAACCGTTCAGCAGGGCGACCTCGGGGCCGAACACCTCGGTCGCGAGCGCCACCAGGTCGGGGGGTACGGCCGCGCCGCCGATGGGGAACATCCGTACGTCCAGGCCGAGGTCGCCGACTCCGGGGTATTCGAGGATCTGGCGCGCCACGGCCGGGACACCGCCGAGCGTCGTGACCGCCTCCGCGACCGCGAGGCGCGCCCATTCGCGGACGTCCCACCGGTGCATCAGCACCATCTTCGCGCCGCCGAGCGGAGCGCCGACGATGGCCGCGATCCCGCCGATGTGGAACAGCGGCCCGGTCGAGATCGTCGAGGACTGGCGGGCCGGCGCCGGCGGCCGCCCGGCGACGATCGCCTCCCGGACGGAGGCGAAGGCCATGTTCCACAGGTTGGCCGTCATGCCGCGGTTGGTGTTGAGCGCTCCCTTGGGCCGACCGGTCGTCCCGGACGTGTACAGGAGCGTGATCGGGTCGTCCCGGTCGAGCCGGGCGACCTCGTCGTCCGCCAGTGGCGGCCCGGACGTCAGCTCGTCGAAGGCGACGTCGCCGGCGCCCGTGCGCACCCCGATCAGCCCGAGGCCCTCGGGCCGGCCGGCCGCGCGGATGCTGTCACACCGGTCGCCGTCGGCGAACAGGACCGCGACGCCGGCGTCGCGTAACGCGTACGTGAGCTCGCCGCCCGCCCACCACGAGTTCAGCGGCACCACGACCGCTCCGGCCAGCGCGGCCCCCCAGAAACCGATCACGAACTCCGGCAGGTTGCGCATGGCGATGCCGACCCGGTCACCCCGCCGGACGCCGAAGGCCGACCGCAGCTCGCGGGCCAGGCTACGAGCCCGGCCGCGCACGTCGGCGAAGGTGAGCCGCTCGTCCTCGTAGACGATGTTGACGAGCGCCTCGTGCGCGGCGCCCAGCTCGAAGACGTCGACGATGGTGCGCGGCGCGCGCACGAAGTCCCGCAGCGCGACGCCGTCGAGCACGACGTCCTCAAGCTCGAACGGCGCTCCCGGGCCGACGAGCGGCGCGAGGCGGGGGTCGTCGCGGTACACCGGCGCGAGGCCGGGACCTCGGTCAACCGCCATGCGAGCCTCCCGACGAGCATCGAAGAGATATAGATATTTCTAGCCGTCCGACCGGCCGTCGCCAAGCCCCCCCGGGCCTGTCACCTCGGCCTACGGCCCGCGGGGCACGTCCCGGAAGGCGTCGGTGTCGGCGCGGTGCTCGCGGGGCATCCCGAGCAGCCGTTCGGCGATGACGTTGCGGGCCATCTCGGTCGTGCCGCCGCCGATGCACGCGGCCTGGCGGATCACGAAGCCGAGGCCGACCTGGGCGGAGCTCTCGTCGTCGGGCTCCCAGACCACGCCTGCCTCGCCGTACAGCTCGGTGGCGAGCGCCGCGCGCCGGGCGTTCGCCGTCCCGCCGAACAGCCGGGGCATCGCGGCGGCGTGGTGGGGGAGCACCCCGGTGGCCATCTTGCGGGTGACCGACTCGACCAGGGCCCGCAGGACCAGCGCGCTCGTCTGGGCCTCGCCGATGAGGGCCCGGGTGGCGCTGTCCTCGATCGTCCCGAGGTCGCGGGCGGCCTCGATCATGGCGGCCGGCTCGTAGGGGCCGTCGTTCGGCCGGTTCCCGCCCCCGGTCACGTAGGGGGAGCCGCCGGAGATCGTCCGCTCGTGGTAGAGCCAGCGGGTCATGACGGTCCAGCCGGCGTCGACGTCCCCGATCCGGTCGGCGTCGGGCACCACCACGTCGGTCAGGAACTCCTGGCAGAAGTCCGTCGAGCCGTTCACCAGCTCGATCTGGCGGATCTGCAGGCCGGGCGCGGTCATCGGCAGGCTGAACACGGTCAGGCCGCGGTGCTTCTCGACGTCCCAGTTCGTCCGCGCCAGGCAGAGCGCCCAGTCGCCCCACCAGCCGGCCGTGGTCCAGATCTTCGAGCCGTTCAGCACCCAGCCGTCGCCGTCCCGGGTCGCGGTGGTGACCGCGCCGGCGGCGTCCGAGCCGCCGCCTGGCTCGGACAGCAGCTGGACCCAGATCTCCTCGCCGCGCAGCATCCGCGGGATGTGGCGCAGCTTCTGCTCCTCGGTCCCGAACTCCAGCAGCACGGCCATGCAGGGGATGAACGTCGACGCCTGGATCTCGGCCGGGTAGTCGTAGCCCTTGATCTCCCGGTTGAACGCGGCCTGGTGCGCCGGGGTCAGCCCCTGGCCGCCGTACTCGCGCGGCACGCAGATGCCCGCGAACCCGCCGTCGAAGAGCCGGCGCTGCAGCTCGCGGCACGTCGCGGCCCGGGCCAGCACCTCCTCGTCGCTCGGGTGGGTGGCGGCGTAGAGGAAGAAGGTGTCCCTGGTGAGGTCGGCCGGCGGCAGGTTCTCGGCCAGCCAGGCCCGGGCCCGCGCCGCGAACGCGTCGACGTCGATCACGGTGTCGCTCACTTCGCACCCTCCAGGGCGGCCTCGGCCAGCCGTACGACGCGGTCGGTGAAGGCGCCCGGAGTGCCGAACAGCTGGGCGTCGACGGTGGCCCGGCGCAGGTAGAGGTGCAGGTCATGCTCGAAGGTCACGCCGATGCCGCCGTGCAGCTGGACGCAGTCCTGGATCAGCTCGGGGCCGACCCGCCCGGCGTGCGCCCTGGCCGCGCTCGCCCAGGTGCTGGCGTCGGGCGCCCCCTCGCCGACGCGGCGCGCGGCCTTCTCGGTGACCGCGGCGCTCGCCTCCAGCTGGGTGCGCAGGTCGGCCATCCGGTGCTTGATCTCCTGGTAGGACCCGAGCGGGCGGCCGAACGAGTACCGGTCCCGCGTCCACTGAAGGGTGATGGCGAACGCGCGTTCCATCGCCCCGACGATCTCCCCGGCCTGCAGGACGGCCGTCAGGTCGAGCAGGACCTCGTCGTCGACGGCGCCGTCGACCTGGGCGCTCGCCGCCACGGTCACCTCCTGGAAGGTGACCGCGCTGTAGCGCCGGACGAGGTCGAGGCCGCGCAGTTGGGAGACCTGGACCCCGGGGGCGTCGAGCGGGACGAGGAAGTGCGACGGTGCGTCGTCGACCAGCGCGGTGACCAGGAGACAGCCGGTCGGCGCTCCGGCCTCGACCCGGGGCACCGTCCCGTCGAGGACGAAGCCGTCGCCCGACCGCACCGCTCGCACTGGCGTGTTGCTGGGGCCGGCCCGGTGCCGCCGCGGGACGGGAGCCCAGGCGGCTGTGGCGTCACCGTCGAGCAGCTCGGACAGGGGCGCGCCGTGCCGGTCGGTCGAACCCCACCGGCCCAGCGCCGCCGCGACGACGTTGGTCCCGATCAGCGGGCCGGGCGCGGCGTGGCGACCGAACTGGAAGGCGACGGGGAGAAGGTCCGCGAGCCCGTTGCCGCTGATCGAGCCACCGCCGGAGCCCTCCGGCACGAGCAGCGCCGTCCAGCCGAGCTCGGCGCCCTGCTTCCACTCGGCGGCGTCGAAGGTCGACTCCCGCCGGGACAGCTCACGTATGCGAGCCGCGGGGTAGGTGGCGGCGAGGTACTGCTCGGTCGTGGTCTCTAAGAGTGCCTGGTCTGGCGTCTGGGTGAACATCGTCCTCCTGGGCGTCCGGCGCGGTGTCTGCCGACGTCCGCATACATATATCTAAACCTTTCGGTGGAGTCTGGCTAGGGCCGGGAACCTGCGGGTTCCGCGCGGTCGGCGGCGCGCCCGGAACCCGCCCGCCAGGCCGGCGCTGTCTGGCCTCCAGCCGCCGCACCAGGTAGGACAGGCTGGCGTTCACCGCGACGTAGGCGACCGCGACGACGACGTAGCTCTGCAGGACCGACTGCGCGTACTGCCCGGTGATCTGCCCGCGGCGCAGCAGTTCCGGGTAGGGCAGGACGAAACCGAGCGACGTGTCCTTGAGCAGCACGATGTACTGGCTGAGCAGCGACGGCACCATCCGGCGGATGGCCTGGGGCAGCACGACGAACCGCATCGCCGGCCAGAAGCCCAGTCCGAGCGCCGCGGCGGCCTCCCGCTGACCCGAGGGCAGGGCGACGATGCCGGTCCGGAAGATCTCCGCGAAGAAGGCGCTGTTGTACAGGGTCAGGCCCAGGACGAGGAACCAGAAGACCGGGAGGTCCAGGCCAATCGTCGGCAGCCCGAGCCCGATGAAGTAGATCAGCAGCAGGACCGGGATCGCCAGCCAGAAGTGCGTGTAGGCCGCCGCGGCGGCCCGCAGCGGCGCCAGCGGAGCGAGCCGGCAGAGCGCGAGCAGGCAGCCGAGCGCCAGGGCGAGCGTGCCGGCGACGGCCGCCACCTTCAGCGTGTTGAGCAGGCCGAACGCGAGAAACCGCAGGATGGCGGGATTGGTGACGAACGCCCAGCGCTCCCGGTCCAGCTGGTGATGCGAGTCCAGCCGCAGGACCGCGACCGTGACCACGAAGCCGACGAGCCCCACCGTGACAGCGGACGCGGCCGCGATCCAGGCCCTGGCCCGCGGCCCGGGTTCGTCATAGAGAACGGTCACCGGGTCACCGCTACCCGGCGCTCGATCAGGCGGGTGACCCCGCCGAGGGGCAGTGTCACGACGAGGTAGGCAGCGGCCGCGGCGAGGTAGATCCAGACGGGACTGGGATCCGAGGTGTTGAGCTGGCCGGCCCGGGCGGTGAGCTCCAGCACGCCGATCGGGGCGGCCAGCGAGGTGTTGCGGACCAGTGCGGACAACAGCGCGCCCAACGGCGGGACCACCGCGCGGAACGCCTGCGGCAGCACGACGTGGCGCAGCGTCCCGGTGAAGGTCAGGCCCAGGGAGCGGGCCGCCTCCGCCTGTCCCACCGGCACCGAGCGGATCCCCGACAGCAGTGCCTCGGCGACGAAGGCGCCGGTGTAGCCGCCCAGCACCAGGACGGCCGAGACGAACAGCGAGTAGCGGACGCCGGTCTTCGGCAGTCCGTACACGAACAACAGGATCAGGACGAGCGGGGGCGTGTTGCGGACAGTCTCGACGTAGACCAGCCCGGCCGCCCGCAGAGGGGCGGCCGGGCAGACCCGCGCCGTCGCGACGACCACACCGACACCCAGCGCGAGCAGGAAGGACAGCGCGGTGAGCTGGAGGGTCGTCGACAGTCCCGACCCGAATACGTCCAGGTGGTCCAGGACGACGTTCACAGTGGGCTCCGAACGGGCCGGGTGCGGCGGTCAGGCCACGTAGCGGTCGATGGTCGGAGTGGCGGGGACCGTGGTCGCCACGGTGCCGACCGTGGAGCGGAAGGCGCTCGCCCAGTCCCCGTTCCGGTAGGCCTCATCGAGAGTGTCGTTGAGGAAGGCGCGGAAGCCGTCGTCGCCCTTGATCAGGCCGATTCCGTACGGCTCCGAGGTGAACGCCGTGCCGACGAGCTTCAGGGCGTCCTTGTGCTGGGACACCAGGCCGAGCAGGACGACGTTGTCCGTGGTGACCGCGTCGACCCGGCCGTCGAGGAGCTGCTCGGCGCACGAGCTGTAGGTGTCCACGAGAACGACGCTGGCACCGGGAGCCTTCGCCCGCAGGTTCGTCTCCGACGTGGAGCCCTCGACGGTGCAGACCTTCTTGCCGTTCAGGTCCGTGACGCCGTGGACCGTGGTGTCGCCGGCCTTGACCATGATGTCCTGGCCGGCTGTGTAGTACGGCCCGGCGAAGTCGACGAGCTTCTTGCGCGCGTCGTTGATCGTGTAGGTGGCGACGACGACGTCGACCTTGCCCTGCTGGATGAACGGCTCCCGGTTCTTCGAGACCGTCTCGACGAACTTCACCTTGTCCGGGCTGCCGAAGATGCGGATCGACAGCAGGCGCGCGATCTCGGTGTCAAAGCCCTCGATCTTCCCGGTCGTCGGGTTCTGCAGCCCGAAGAGCGGCTGGTCGAACTTGGTGCCGACGATGAGCTCACCCCGCTGCCGGATCCTGTCCAGGGTGGCGCTGGCCGGGAAGGCGGTGGCCTGGGTCATCTTGTAGCCGCTGGTCGCCTTGGCGGTGCCGGCGGGAGCTGCTCCCGGGCCCGGGTCGCTACCGCCACAGGCGGCGAGCGTCAGCGCGATCGCGGCGGCGAGGCCGACCGTCACGGCTGACACCCGCGCCGACAGGCGAGTTCGTGCGAACATGGTTTTCCCCTTTTCTGTCGTCTCCCGCGCGGACTCGTGACCGGCGAGAGACTTGTCGGGAGGCTTTTCGGTTCGCCGGGGACCGGCAATACCCGCGCCGCACCCCGCGGGCGACGGCGCGGTTGTCAGTGGCGCGGTTTCACTGGCGCGGTTTCAGTGGCGCGATTGTCAGTGGCTGAGCACCTTGCCGAGGAAATCCCGGGCGCGTTCGGACCGCGGGTTCGCGAAGAACTCCGCCGGCGGTGCCGTCTCGACGATCCGGCCGTCGTCCATGAAGACCACCCGGTTCGCGACGGTCCGGGCGAACCCCATCTCGTGGGTGACCACGACCATCGTCATGCCGGACGCGGCGAGCTCGCGCATCACGTCGAGGACCTCGTTGATCATCTCCGGGTCGAGGGCCGACGTGGGCTCGTCGAACAGCATGACCTTGGGCTCCATCGCGAGCGCCCTGGCGATCGCGGCCCGCTGCTGCTGGCCGCCCGACAGCT
The DNA here is from genome assembly GCF_000166135.1 of Pseudofrankia inefficax. Classification (NCBI taxonomy): domain Bacteria; kingdom Bacillati; phylum Actinomycetota; class Actinomycetes; order Frankiales; family Frankiaceae; genus Pseudofrankia; species Pseudofrankia inefficax. The sequence continues at coordinate 5,261,231 of NC_014666.1, read as the reverse complement.
CCGCCGGGAGCTGGTGGGCCTTGTCCGCGATGCCCACCCGGTCGAGCAGCTGACGCGCCGTGGCCTCGGCCTTCCCACGCGGGATGCCCCGGACCTTGATGGGTGCCAGCGTGACGTTGTCGAGCACGCTGCGGTGGCTGAACAGGTTGAAGGACTGGAAGACCATGCCCACCTGCGCCCGCAGCCGGGCGAGCGCCCTGCCCTCCTGCGGCAGCGGGACGCCGTCGATGGTGATGCTGCCGGAGTTGATCACCTCGATCCGGTTGATGCAGCGGCACAGTGTCGACTTCCCGGCCCCGGACGGCCCGATGATCACAACGACCTCGCCACGGTCGACGGTCAGATCGACGTCGCGGAGGACCTGGTGGGCGCCGAACGACTTGCACACCTTGTTCAGCACGATGACCGGCCGGCCGGGCGGGACCGGCGGAGCCGGGGCCGGCGCTGCCAGGGACATGGCTACGTGAATCTCCTTTCTGAATGGCTTTCGAGGGCGCGCGAAACAGGGCTCTCCGGTTCGGATGCGCCGTGTTCGGGCTTCTTGAGAATGGCATCGCCAAAGGTAGGCGGCCCCGTCACCGACCGCTGTCGAGTTCGCGACAGATGCTCGTTTCTTTACTGCCGCTTTGCCTTTTCTTTGATTCTTGGGACGGCGCTGCGCCGGGTCGACAAATGTCGGGCACGGCGGCGGCCTGAAATCGATTTCCGGGACGCCGCCGTCGGGATGATGTCGCCTGGCGGACAGCCTTCTTACCGGTTCTTTTCTCCTGGCCAGTTCCTTGTCGCCTGGCGCCCTGTGGGGCCGACCGAGCCCGCCGGAGATATCTAGCTGTTTCGACGGCGTTGAGGCGGCTCGGCGCTCGTGGCGGCCGCGGCCGGGTCGGTCGAGGTCCAGGCGTACGTCCTCGAACGCCTCGGTGGCCGTCGCGGCGACTCCGGGCCCTCTCGCTGGTGGCATTGCACCGCGACCGGCTTCGTGGCCCGCTGGGTCGCTGCGCGTGGGCGGCCGGGCGCCGTTGCGCCAGGCTGGCGCTGGTGCTAGATATATTTAGAGGTTTCGAGGGGGACCTCGGCGTCGGCGCCGCACTCAGGCCGTCGCTGGCTGAGGGCGGCAGCCCCGGTCGGTGGAGCCGCGTCGTGGCCGTCCCAGGTCTCACCACTGATGACAAAGGGGACGTAATGATCCTTAGGCGCCGAACAATAGTGGGAACCGCGTGCCTCGCCGCCGCGGTGACGCTCTTAGCCGTCGGCTGCGGCTCGTCGGGGTCCGGCGGCGGCACGAACGCCGCCGGCGGCGGCTCCAGCCGGACGGTCACCATCGGTGTGCTCACCGACGTGACGGGACCCGCGGCGTCCGGAAACAAGACCTTCGTCGACGGCGTGAAGGCGGGTACGTTCTACGCCTCCCGCAACGGATACAAGATCAAGTACGTGGTCGCGGACACGGCGACCAACCCGACGACCGCGCTGGCCGCCGCGCAGAAGCTCGTCACCCAGGACCACGTCCTGGCGGTGCTGGCCGAGTCCTCCATCCTCTTCACCACGACCAACTACCTGACCGCGCACAACGTCCCGGTCATCGGGGTGAGCCAGGACGGGCCGGAGTGGTCGACCGCGAAGAACATGTTCTCGGTCGCCGGCCCGCTGCAGCAGACGAAGGTGTCGACGACCATCGGCGAGCTGCTGAAGCTGGTGGGCGTGACCAACCTTGCCTCGCTCGGCTACGGCGTCTCACCGATCTCGTCCGAGTCGGCGGCCTCCGGCGCGCTGTCCGCGCAGGTCGCGGGCATCAAGGTCGGCTACCTGAACGCCAAGTTCCCCTTCGGCAGCACCGACGTCGGCCCCGAGGTGCTGGCGATGAAGAACGCCGGGATCAACGGGCTCTGGGCCTCGGTCGACCCGAACACGGGCTTCGCGTTGATCAGCGGCCTGCGTGACCAGGGCGTGGACCTCAAGGGCGTGCTGCTGCCGACCGGCTACGGCGGTGACATCCTTCAGGCTGGCCAGGGCGCGCTCCAGGACGCCCAGGGCGTCTACTTCACCCTTGGGTACGAGCCGGTCGAGATGCAGACCGCCGCGACCAAGCAGCTGCAGGCCGACTTCGCCAGCGCCCACATCACCCTGGCGCCGACCTACGCGTCCTACACCGGCTACGTCTCGACCGGGCTCCTTGTCCGCGCGCTGAAGGACGCCGGCCCCGGTGTCACCCAGGCCTCGCTGATCAAGGCCCTGTCGAACGTCCACGACTGGGACGCGATGGGCCTGTTCGGTGGCCACAAGGCGGACATCAACGACCGGGTGAACATCGTGAACGGCGCGGACAACTGCTGGTGGCTGACCAAGCTCGAGGGCGACAAGTTCACCCTCGTCCCCGGTGGAGACCCCGTCTGCGGGAAGCTGGTCCCCGGTAAGACCGTCGCCCCCGCGTCCTGACGGACGGACCGGGCGGACAACCGCCAGGCGCGGCCCGCCCACCGCCTGTTCCGGCGGTGGGCGGGCCGTCGCCGAGCCGCGGTCACCCGACGCGGACCACGTCCGGAAGCCGGTAGACGGCGAACGGCGCGCGAATGACCGGCAGGGCGACATTGCGCACCGCCGTGCCGGCGGCCGTCCGGCCGACCTCGATTCCGTAGTGCGCGTGACCGTGCACGGCCAGCGCCACCGGGCGACCCCCGGCGTCTCCTGGCCCGGCCGCCGACGCGGCCGCCGGTTCTCCGTCGATCGCGGCACCAAGCAGGTCGTTTCCCAGGAACGGGTACAGCTCCTGCGGCTCGCCCCTGAGGGTTTCCGGGGTCGGCGCGAAATGCGTGAGCGCCACGCGCAGGTCGACATCAAGGCGCTCCAGCGCGTCTCGCAGCTGCCGCGCGGACGTCGCGGCGCGCTGGCTGAACGCCCGCGTCTCCGTGTCGCCGGGCTCGGCGTCCGGGTCGCCGGCGAATCCTCCGCCGGTGCCCTTCACACCGGCGATCCCGATCTTCCCGCCGGCGGTGTCGACGACCGTCGACGTACCGTCCAGCACCGTCAGGCCGGCGCCGGTCAGCATCTCGGCGAGAACCGCTTCCTCGCCGTGGTCATGGTCGTGGTTACCCAGTACCACGACGACGGGCAGATCCAGGCCACCGAACAGCGCGCAGAGCGTCGCCGCCGATTCGGTGCGGCCGTCGTCGGTGAGGTCGCCGGCGAGGAGGAGGACGTCGGCGACCTGCGCCGCGCGTTGATAGAACGACCGGAGCCGGGCTGGTGGGGCCTTGGCGGTGACGTGCAGGTCTCCAACTGCTGCGACACGGACCATGCCACCATCATCCTCGCCGCCTTCGCCCGGCCTCCCGGCCCGTCGTAACCGGGTTCCTCGGACGCCTTCCACGTTTGTCAATCTATGTGGATCTTCATACGCTGCCGGTATGACCGCGCCGGCTGACCAGCCCCGACGCACCCAGGCCGAACGGCGCGCGGCGTCGGAGGCGGCGCTGCTGCGGGCGGCGGCCGAGCTCATCGCCGAGGCCGGCATCGAGCGGACCTCGCTGCGCAGCATCGGCGAGCGCGCCGGGATCAGCCGAGCGATGCCGGCCTACCACTTCGGCTCGAAGGAAGGCCTGGTCAGCCGCCTGATCAGCCACGCCTACGGCCGGACCTTCGACGCGACGCTGCTGGCCCTGGGCCGCGCCGGAGACGACGCCGAGAGGCTTCCCAAGCTCGACGCGCTACGCGCGATCATCGACACGTTCCTGGAGATCGTCATCTCCGGCCAGAGCATCGAGGAGCGCGCCGTCGTCGTCATGTGGGGCGCCACGTTCCCCACCAGCTCCAATGTCCCCGCGATGACCGAGGCCGACGCGACCACCCACCAGCTCCTGGCGCGCCTCATCCGCGAGGCACAGCAGGAAGGATCGGTCCGGCCGGGCGTCGACGCCGATGCCGCCTCGCTCCTCGTCATGGGTATGGCCCGCGGCGTCGCCGCGCTGTCGCTGTCACACCCCGACGCCGCGGACCCCGCGCGGATTCGCGACCTGTGCGGGCAGGCCATCACCGCGGTCCTCGGCAACGACGCGTCGGCCGGGGACGGCCTGGCCGGCGCCCCGGGCGGGACCTTCCGCGCCGGGCGGCGTCCCGCACCCTGACGGCACGTCGCTCACCGTGTCGGCCGGGCCTGTCCGGCCGTGGCTGGTGGCGGTTCGTGGCCTCGCGGGCGGGTAGTCCCCGCCTCGGGGTGTCGGATGGCGAGGTACCCGACTCTGCTGGGGCCGAAGGCCAAGGTGGGCGAGCCGCGCCTGCCCGTCGTGGATCTGCTCGACCTGGCGCGGCGGCGGCTGCGGCTCGATCTGGCCTGCCTGGGCCGGCTCGACGGGGATCTGCTGGTCGTCCAGGAGACCAGCGGGGACCCCAGCCTGTTCGGGCTGGCCCCGGGCAGCAGCGTGCGCCGTGAGCGGGGCCTGTTCGGCCGGGTGCTCACCGGGGCGATCCCACCGCTGATCTCGGACGCGCGCCAGGACCCGCGGACGTCGGACACCGCCTCCGTCCGCGACCTCGACGTCGGTGCGTACGCGGCGTCGCCGGTCCTCGACGCTGACGGCGGTGTGTACGGCCTGGTCGGCGGTCTGAACCGTGGGCCGTGCCCCGCTCTCGGGCCGGGCGACAGCCGGTTCCTCGGCCAGCTCGCGGACTTCCTCTCCAGCTATGTGACCGCCCTGGACGGAGCGTGGGCGGATCGTGGCAGGTCCTGGTGCCGCGTCCATGACCTCCTCGACAGCGGCGGACCGCAGATCCACCTGCAGCCCATCGTCGACCTGAGCTCCGGCCAGGCCGTCGCGGTCGAGGCGCTGGCCCGGTTCGCGGGCACGGCCCGTCCCGGCCCCCTGTTCGCCGAGGCCACGCTGGTCGGGCTCGGCGCCGAGCTCGAGACCACCGCGATCCGCCGCGCCCTGGCGCTGCTGGCCGACCTCCCGCCCGGAGTGCGCCTCGAGGTCAACGCCGCGCCCTCCACGGTCACCAGCGGCCTGGTCGACCTCCTGCTGTCCACCGACGCGCCGCACCGTCTCGCCCTGGAGATCACCGAACACGAGCGCATCGGCGAGGACCATGAGCTGCTCGGCGCCATCCAGACCCTGCGCGGCCACGGCGTCGACATCGTCATCGACGACCTGGGGACCGGCCACGCCGGCCTGGACCTCCTGCTCCGGATACGCCCGGACGTGATCAAACTCGACCGGTTCCTCGTGCGCGGCATGGCCGTCGACCGCGCGCACCGGGCCGTCACCGAAGGCATCACCACCATAGGCCACGGCCTCGGCGCCCGGGTCGTCGCCGAGGGCATCGAGACCCCCGCCGAGCTCGCCGCCGCCCGCGCGGCCGGCATCGACTACGGCCAGGGATTCCTGCTCGGCGTCCCCACCCCCGACGTCCGCGCCGCCTGCCTGCCGACACCCCCGGCCGCCGGGCTCCGCGCCGCCAGCCGGCCCGGCGCTCAGCCTCGACCGGGCCGGGCGCGGCGGCCGCGCGTGCGCCAGTCCCGACCTGCCGTGGCCGAGTAGGTGGTCCACCGTGACTCCGGAGGAACAATCGGACCTTTTTGAGCTTCTCGATATCGCGATCGTCGAGACGGGCGTGCGGGATCACCGCCTGCGCCGGGCCAACGAGCCCTGCCGGGCTCTCTTCGGGATCGCCCCGGGCGAGCTCGGCCGTTGGACCTGGGAGGACGCGACCATCCCGGGGGAGCTGGCGCGGCGGAACGAACAGGCCCGCCTGCGTGCCGAGGGAGGTCCCGACCGGTTTCGCAGAGTGGTCCGCCTGGTGCGGCCGGACCAGTCGGTGATGCACGCGGTGGCGACGACCGTGCTGCGGACCGACGCCGACGGTGAGCAGTACTTCCTCACGCATCTGCAGGACGTGTCCGAGGAGATAGCGGCGCACGACCGGCTGCGCCTCGTCGTGGAGAACACGCCGGTGTCGATGTTTCTGGTGGGCCTGGACGGTCGGGTCCTGGTGCGGGAGGGAACCGCGGTCCCGCGGGCATCGGCCATCCTGGAGGAGGCCCGGGACGCGTCGGTCTTCACGACGTTCGCCGACTCTCCCCAGGTGACCTCCGTCCTGCGTAGGGCGCTGGCCGGGGAGCGGGTCCAGGAGGTGATCGAGATCTTCGACCGGTGCCTCGAGGTCCACCTCGTGCCGATTCGAGGCACCGACGGGGCGGTGAGCTCCGTCGCCGCCGTGGCGACCGACATCACCGAACGGGAGCAGGCGCTGGAGAGCCTGCGACTGCGGACGGCCGAGCTGGCCGCGGTGGCCGACCTTGGCCAACGGGCGTTGGAGGCGCGGGACGCGGCGCCCCTGTGGAAGCGCGCGGTGACGGTGATCGGCGACAGGCTGCGGGCCGACCTGGTGGAGATGTACGAGCTGACCGCCGACGGGAACCGGCCGACACTGCTGGCTCGCGCGGATCGTCGCGAACGACCCGTGGCCGGGCCGACCGGAACGGCGCCGTCCGGGGCCGAACGCGCCGCCGGCTCACCGGCCGCGGCGATGGCCGGCGAGGCCGGTGAGGCCAAACAGGCCGGCGTCCTGTTGACCGCCTCGGTCGGGAGGCCGCAAGCCCCGCTGGCGAGGATCGAGGTGCGCCGGGCGCCTGGCGCGGCCCCGTTCACCGAGCAGGAAGTCGGGTTGGTCCGTTCCGTGGCCGCGGTGCTCGGTTCCGCGGCGCTGCGGTTCCGGATGGAGGCCGAGATCCGCCACCGGTCGCTGCACGACGGGCTCACCGGGCTGCCGAACCGCACCGCGCTGCTCGACCGTCTGGCGCGGGCACTGCGCCGGGCTCGCCAGGACGGCTGCCGCATCGGGGTGCTCTTCATCGACCTAGACCGGTTCAAAGAGATCAATGACACGCACGGCCACCAGGCCGGCGACGCGCTGCTGCGGGAGACCGCGGCCCGGCTGAGCGCGGCCGTGCGCCCCGGCGACGTCGTCGGGCGGCTGGCCGGCGACGAGTTCGCGGTGGTGTGCGGGAACATCGAGCGAATCGCGGACCTCGAGGCGATCGCCGATCGCGCGCTCGCAGCGCTGGAACCGCCGTTCCGGCAGGGCGACCAGGTGATCGGGCGGACCGCGAGCATCGGTCTGGCTGTCTCCAGCCCGGAGCTCCGGGATGGCGAGACGTTGCTGAACGCCGCCGATCTCGCCATGTACGCCGCGAAACGCGACGGTCCCGGGCGACGCGCGGCCTACCAGCGAGCTCCGGGCTCTCCCGGCGCGGCCGGCGGAGCGGCTGACAGGTAGGGCCACGCCAGGTGGCTCAACTGCCCCTGGGCAGGGCCTGGCTGGCCTCGTCGAGCGGGCGCGGCGGGCCGTAGTACGGCCCGGTGCCGAGGTGGCAGCCGGCGGCGGCGAGTTCCCGTGCCTGGGCGTGGTTGCCGATGCCGGTGGTGGCGACGGTCAGGTCGAGGTGGGCGGCGGCGGCGAGGACGGCGTCGCGGATCCGGCGGGTACGGTGCGCGCCCGGGCTGGAGTCGACGTCGGTCAGGGTGTGGTCCAGCCTGATGATCTCGATCGGCAGGGTGCGCCAGGCGGCGAAGGTGCTGGCCCGGCCACCGACCCCGTCGAGAGCGAGCCGGATTCCCCGGCCGGCGAGGCGCCGTAGCAGGGGCGCCGCGGCGTCGAGGTCGGAGACCCCGCAGGTCTCGGACAGCCTCAGTATGATCGTCTGCGGGGGCAGGTCGTGGTGGGCCAGGAGATCCGCGACCTCGGCGACGGATGTTCCTTCGAGGTCACGGCGGACCGGAACGCTGACGAACGCCGGCCTGCCGCGCAGGCGCGGGTTCTGCGCCGCGACATCGCGGCAGACCCGGCGCAGGACCAGGCCGACGAGCGGCACCGTCAGACCGGCCTCGTCGGCGAGGTGGGCCAGCAGGTCGGGCGGGCTCTGCGCGAGCAGCCGATGGCTCCAGTGCGGCACGGCGTCCAGGGCCGAGACGCCACCGGTGCGCAGGTCGACCACCGGCTGGTAGTGGACGGTGATCGTTCCGTAGCGCTCGTCACCGCGCAGCGCGTACGCCAGGGCGGCCCGGGTCTGCGGGGCTGACTCGTGGGTGGACAGGTCGGGTCGGTAGACGACCAGGCCGCCCTTGCCCTCGCGCTTCGCCGCGTACATGGCGAGGTCGGCCTCCCGCAGCAGGGCGTCGGCGGCCGGCGGGCTGTGGGCGTCGGCGATGACGAGTCCAAGGCTGGCGCCGACCGGCTGGGGGTGCCCCGCGAGCATGGTCGGGGCGCGGATCGTCTCGGCGAGGCGCTGGCACGCGGCTTCCGGATCACCGTGACCGTCCCCGAGGAGGATCGCGAACTCGTCGCCGCCGAGCCGGGCGATGGTGTCACCCGGCCGGACGCCGGCCCGCAGCCGCGCCGCGGTGGTCGTCAGCAGGCTGTCGCCTGCCGCGTGCCCCAGCGTGTCGTTGACCCGTTTGAAGTCGTCGAGGTCGCAGTAGACCAGGGCGAAGGGCCGACTCTCCCGGAACGCGAGCGCGTGCTGCAGCCGGTCGGCGAACAGCGCCCGGTTCGCCAGCCCGGTGAGCGGATCGTGCAACGCCTGGTAGCGCAGTTCCTGCCTGCTCGCCTCGACGGAGGCGAGCAGGACGGTGTTCTCGCCCAGGGTCATCAGCTGCCGGGCCAGGGCGATGAGCAGCAGACCGATCAGGCCGACCCACTCGACGCGGTCCACCGCGCCGTCGGCGATCAGCTGGCTCACCAGCAGCACGCCGGCGACCCCGAGCGCCAGGTACGGCAGCGCGGACCGCAGCCAGAGCACCCGGGGCCCGCCGCGACGCCGGACCGCCGCGGGCGACCCGGGGATCGGGACCAGCCCGGCGAGCAGGAGCAACAGCCAGCCGGTGGCGGCTATGACGTCCGCCGCCGGAGCGATGCCGACGCCGCCCGCGGCCGCGACGCTGAGGTACAGGGCCGTGGACAGCATCATCACGCTCATGCCGGCACCGAGCAGCGCCAGCGCGAGGCCTGACCGCGGCTGCCGGAACGTCGCCAACAGCAGGACGGCCGCCATCAGGATCAGATAGCCGACGACGGTCCCGGTGTTCGACACGAGCCCGGGTGTGTCGATGTGGTGCGACCGGATCGCCGGTTCCATGATCGTCGCCCAGGCGATCAGGAAGACCGAGCCGACGACCACCAGACTGTCCAACGCGATGATCGCGTACCAGTAGTAGCCGTCGCGCCCCACGCCGAACCCCGCGTCCCCGACCTCCAGCGGATCGGTGGGGAAGGCCAGGATGCCCGCGAGGTAGACCGCGAAGATCAGCAGGAAGGCGGCCGCCGCCCACGGCACATGCGCAGGGACGACCGCGCCGTGCCCGAAAATCCAGCGCAGGTGCCAGGCGGACACCAGGACCGTCGGGATCGTCGCGATTCCGATGATCAACCGCCATCGGCGGTCGGCGCCCTGGGCGCGCCGGCCGGTCCACACCAGGCACACCACCACCGCCAGGCAGGCGGCCGCGGCCGCGCAACTGGACAGCTGCGCGCCGGCCGTCGACGGAAGCAGCAGCGCGCACACGGCCACGACCGCGAGGTAGGCCAGGCAGCCGCCAGCCGCGACGCGCACCGTCCGATGCCCGTCGACCATCAGGGCGCACCTCGTAGCCGCATCGAGCGTCCCCCTGCCTGCCAGCGCGCGTTCCAGCAAACCAACAGCTCCGTACCCGGATCGGGCCTCGGGGACGCTTTCAGGGGTGGCTCATGTCGGGAATCGTTCGGGGTGTCCGGGCCGGCGTTATCGTCGGATCGTGGTGGGGGAGCGCAGACACGCGGACCCGGCCGAGCCGCTCTCGCGCGATGTGCTGCGCCGGTGGGTGCCGGTGGCGGCGCTGGTGCTGGCTGTCGTCGCCGCCGTCGCCGATCCGGCTGGCTGGGTCCGGCCCGTCGCGCTGGCCCTGCCGGTCGCGGTGTTCGCCGGGTGGGCGCGGCTGCCCCGGCTGCCGCTCGCGGTGCTGGCCGCCGGCGTGGTGGTGCCGGTGGCGCTGGTCCAGCTGACCGGTCGCCTGGAGCCCGCGATGTTCCTCGTCTCGCTGCTCGCGGTGGTGGTGGGCCGCTGGGTGCGGCCGGCCTGGCGGGCCGGTCTGGTGTGTGGGCTGGCCGTCCTCTGCCCGGTCGTGGTGGTGCTGCTTCAGCCGGCGGGCAATCACCTCAACTGGGCGATCTGGATGGTCGGGATCGCCTTCCCGGGACTGATCGGGCGGGCGATGTACCGCCAGGATCAGCTGAGCGGCCAGCTGGAGTTCGCTCGTCGGCAGCTCGCCCGCCAGGCGCAGGCCGAGCAGCGGCGCCAGATCGCCCGGGACGTCCATGACCTGGTCGGGCACGGCCTGACCGCGGTGCTGCTGCAGGTCGCCGGCGCCCGCCACGTGCTGCGCCGTGACCTCGACGCGGCCGACGAGGCACTGCGCGCCGCCGAGGAGGTCGGCCGGCGCAGCATGGCTGAGCTGCGCGGCACGGTGAGCCTGCTGCGCGGCCCCGGCGACGACGAGGCGACGGGCGCTCTCCCGGACTTCTCCCGGCTGGCGGACCTCGTCGACGCGGTGCGGGCGGACGGCCTGGCGGTCGACTACCGGGCCAGCGGCGACCTGGCCGGCGTTCCGGCGGCGGTAGGGGTGGCTCTGTACCGGATCGCGCAGGAGGCGTTACGCAACGCGGCCCGCCATGCCCCGGAGGCCGACACCCGCGTGGCGGTGACGGTCACCGCCGGCGCGGTGGACCTCGTGGTCGACAGCGTCGGCGTCCAGGCCCGGCCGGCCGACGCGGACCGGCCCCATTTCGGGATCCTCGGGATGCGCGAACGTGCCGCCCTGATCGGCGCGGAGCTGGAGGCCGGCGCGACCAGGCCCGGCTGGCGGGTGCGGTGCCGCGTCCCGGTGGGGGCGGCGTGATCCGGGTCGTGATCGTCGACGACCAGGCGATCGTGCGGACCGGGCTGGCCCGGATCTTCGGCGCGGAGGACGGCTTCGACGTCGTCGCGGAGTGCGCCGACGGTGCCCAGGCGGTCGCCACCGTCACACGCCTGCGGCCCGACCTGGTCCTCATGGACGTGCGGATGCCGAGGCTGGACGGCATCGAGGCCACCCGCCAGCTGTGCGCCGCGCCCGAGCCGCCGCCGGTGCTCGCCCTCACGACCTTCGACGAGGACGAGGTGCTGTGGGGGGTGATCGAGGCTGGCGCGCAGGGTTTCGTCCTCAAGGACTCCACCGCCGAGGACCTGCTGGCCGCCGCCCGGGTCGTCGCCGCCGGCGGGGCCTGGTTCGACCCGGCGGTCGCGCCTCGGATGATGCGGGCCTACCGCGGCGCGGTGGCGTCCCGGCGGAGGGAGGCAGCCCGCCTCGACCTGCTCACCGCCCGGGAACACGACGTGCTTCGGCTGCTGGCCCGCGGGCAGGTCAACGCGGAGATCGCCCAGGCTCTGCGGGTCAGCCCGGGCACGGTCAAGTCGCACATCGGCGCGATCTTCGAGAAGCTCGGGGTCCGCGACCGGGCCGCCGCGATCGTCTTCGCCTTCGACCACGGCATCGTGCGGCCCGGCCAGGACTGACCGTTCTCTGCCCGTGGGCGGAGAACGGGTCTGGACCGCGGGCCGATGCGCTCGGCCGGCCGATGCGGCCAGGGTGTCGGCTATGGCCCTCAACGCGGTGACCTCCGCCGAATCCGACCCGCACGGCTCGGCCCACGCCGGCCCGACTGGCGCCGGCCCAACCGGCGCCGGCCCGACCGGGACCGGTTCGACGCGCGCGGGCCCGATCGGGACCGGTTCGGCTGGGACCCCGCTGGCTCGCGGCGTTCTGGTCGTCGCGGCAGGGGTGGCCGCCGTGCTGGTGGCCTCCGCCTCGCGGTACGGCTACCACCGTGACGAGCTGTACTTCCTGGCCGCCGGCCATCACCCGGCCTGGTCCTACGACGACCAGGGACCGCTCACGCCGCTCGTGGCCCGCGCGATGGACGCGATCGCCCCGGGTTCACTGACCGTGCTGCGCCTGCCCTCCGCGCTGGCCGCCGGCCTCACCGTGCTGCTCACCGGCCTGCTCGCCCGCGAACTGGGCGCGCGGGGCCGGGCCCAGCTGCTGGCCGCCACGACCGCGGCCGTCGCCGTGATCGTGCTGTTCACCGGTCACACCCTGAGCACGGCCACCTTCGACCTGCTCGTCTGGACGGCGGCGAGCTGGCTGGTGGTCCGGGCGCAGCGGACCGGTGACGACCGGCTGTGGCTGCTGGTGGGCACGGTGCTGGGTGTCGGCCTGCTGAACAAGCCGCTGCCGGCGTTCCTGGCCGCGGGGCTGGTGGTGACGATCGCCGTGGCGGGGCCGCGCAGACTGCTCGCGAGCGGCTGTCTGTGGACCGGCGCCGTCATCATGATCGCGCTGTGGTCGCCCTGGCTGGTCTGGCAGGCCGGTCACGGCTGGCCGCAGCTCGCGGTGTCGCGTTCGATCGCGGCAGGCAACTCGGCCAGCTCCCAGCCGTGGTGGCAGATCCTGCCGTTCCAGGCCCTGCTCGCCGGTCCGCTGCTGGCCCCGGTGTGGATCGTCGGGCTGGTCCGGCTGCTGCGCGCTCCGGCCCTGCGCCGGCTGCGCTTCCTGGGGTGGACGTATCTGCTGCTGGCCGTGGTCTTCATGGCTACCGGCGGCAAGTCGTACTACCTGGCGGGGCTGCTGCCCGTCCTGATCGCAGCCGGCGCCGCTCCGGTGGACGCCTGGCTGGACCGCGGACGGCCGCACGTTCGACGGGCGGTCACCGCCGTGGTCGTCGCGCTCAGCGCCGTGGCCGGCCTGCTCATCGGGCTGCCGGTGCTGCCAGCCTCCAACGCGGGCCCCATCGTCGCGATGAACGCCGACGTCGGCGAGACGATCGGGTGGCCGGACCTGGTGCGCACCGTGGCTCAGGTCGCCCGGCAGGTGCCGCCCGGCCGAGGAACGCCGGTCATCCTCGCCAGGAACTACGGGGAGGCGGGCGCGGTCGACCGGTACGGTCCCGCGCTAGGGCTTCCGGCGGCGTACAGCGGCCACAACGCGTTCGGCGACTGGGGGCCGCCGCCGGACCGCGACGGTCCCGTCGTCGCGATCGGCTTCCGGCCGAGTTCGGCCGCGCCCTTCCTCCGTGGCTGCCGGGTCGGGGCGTACGTCGACAACTCCGCGGGTGTCGACAACGACGAGCGCGGCAAGCCCGTCCTGATCTGCGACGGGCCCGTCCGCCCGTGGTCGCGGGAATGGCCGAGCCTGCGTCACCTCGGCTAGACCCGCGACCGCCCAGGTCCGGCCGGGCCCAATCGGCGATCGTGGGGCGCCGGAATGGGATTGTGGGGCTGGTGTTCAGTGCTGGTTTGTGTAAGTGCTGCCGGTGGCGAGGGAGTGGACGCAGGAACCGGAGTTGCCGATCGTCTGTACCATCGAGCTGTTTCCGGAAATCACGCTGTTCCCGGCCGCCGCGCTGGCCGGAGAGTTGTTTCCGGTACCCACGGACTGGCCGTTCTGGAACACCATCAGCGTTATGCGTTCCGGTAGCAGCTCGGCCTGCTCCGCCGCGAGCTCGGCGGCACTCATTCCCGGGTGGACCGTCTCCGTCAGTTCCATTCCCCACCGCCCCCATGACTCGTCCCCGCACGGGTCGCGGCATTGAGCCGCGACGGACGTCCTACCCCGCCATGGCGAACCGCAACATGGCCGAGGGCGGTAATCCGCCGGCGGATTGCCGCGCAGCTCACATCGATGCGCACCGGCCGGCCGGGCCGGTCGACAATTGGCTGGTTTGGCACCCGCGGGACGGATGGTCGGAGGCGGAATGAATCCGGTCGAGGCCGGCGCGACCAGTCAGCCGGCGCATCCGGAGCTATCCGCACCGCCCTGGCAGCCGGCGCCGGCGTCCGCGCTGCCGCACGAGGTCCGGGTGGACGGCGTGCCGATCCGCTATGGCGTGTCCGGTTCGGGCGGCCGCGACGTGCTCCTGGTGCACGGCTACCGGGCGCACCACATGTGGTGGTACCGGCTGCTGCCGGCGCTGGAGGAACGCTGGCGGGTGATCAGGCTCGACCTCAGCGGTCACGGCGACAGCGGCCACCGCGACCGGTACGACGTGGATGTCTGGATCGCCGAGCTGCTCGCGGTGCTCGACGCGGCCGGATCCGCCCAGGCCCTGCTGGTCGGGCACAGCATGGGTGGCCGGATCGCGACGGTCGCCGCGGCGGAACACCCGGACCGGTTCGGCGGTCTCGTCCTGCTCGACTCGATGCTGCGCCCACGCGGCTCGACGTCGCTGCGAACGGGGACCCTGCCGCCCGGGCGACAGCTCGTCTACCCGTCCCGCGCGGCCGCCGCCGCCCGCTTCCGGCTGCGGCCGCCGCAGCCGCGGACCCCCGCCGAGGTCATCCGCCCCGTCGCGGAGTACTCCGTGTGCCGGGCCGCGAACGCCGACGGCTGGACCTGGAAGTTCGACCAGCGCGGCATTCCGCCGATCGACAACGACCGGGTGGTCGACAGCCTCACGCACATGCCGGTGCCGCTCTGGTTCGTGCGTGCCGGGCGCAGTCTCGTCGTCACCGACGAGGTCGCCGCCTACGCGCGCACCGCGCTGCCCGCCGCCTCGACCTTCATCACGCTGCCCGACGCCGACCACCACTTCGTCCTAGACGCCGCGGACGACTGCGACCGACTCCTGGCAGACCTCCACGGCGACCTGGCCGCCAGCATCCGCCCACACGGGCGAACTGCTCCCTAGCGGCACCTCCGACAACGTCTGCCCCGCTCCGAACCCCAAACCTGATCGCCGTTTCGGCCCCCGAAAGGCTGCGCGACGGCCCGATTCACGACCGCCTGAGGGCGAAAACGGCGATCACTCAGCCGGGCCGGCCGTCGCGGGCATGGCACTAGCCGGGTTATCTGCGGCGATCCGGCGGTCCCGCCGCCGGTTGGTTTGCCTAGCCGACCGGCCAGGCGTTACCAGAGGTACACCGAGCGGTCCTCGCTGGCCGCGGCGAGGGTCCCGCTGCGTGGGGAGAAGGCCAGCGCGGTCACGGCCGCACCGGGCCCGGTGAGGGGCTGGCCAACCGCGGTGGGGCTGCTCGGCCGGGCGACGTCCCACACGGAGACGGTGCCGTTGTCGCCCGCGGCCGCCAGCGCGCGGCCATCGGGGGAGAACGCCACCGACCGCACAGAGCCGCCGGGTCCCGCCAGCGGCTGGCCGAGGGGGGTCGGACCGCTGGGCCGGGTGACGTCCCACAGGTAGACCTTGCCGTCGCTGCTGCTGGCCGCGAGCGTGTGGCTGTTCGGGGAGAAGGCCACCGACAGCACGAAGTCGGTGGGCCCGGTGAGCGGCTGGCCCAGCGGGGTGGGGCTGGCCGGCTGGGTGACGTCCCACAGCCCGATCTTGTGGTTGTAGCTGCCGATGGCGAGCGTGTGGCCGTCCGGGGAGAAGGCCATCGACCGCACGGAGCTGCCCGGGCCCTGCAGCGGCTGGCCGAGTGCCGTGGCACCCGTCCCGGTGACGCTCCAGAGGTAGACCTTGCCGTCTCCACTGCCCGCGGCGAGGGTGTGCCCGTCGGGGGAGAAGGCCACCGACCGCACCCAGTCGCCCGGCTCGGTCAGGGGCTGGCCGAGGGGGGTGGGGCTGGCCGGCCGGGTGACGTCCCACAGGTAGACCCGGCGGTCGTCGCTGCCGGCGGCGAGGGTGTGGCTGTCGGGGGAGAAGGCCACCGACGACACCCAGCTGCCGGGGCCGGTCAGCGGCTGGCCCAGCGAGACGGGGCTGGCCGGCCGAGTGACGTCCCACAGGTAGACCCGCTGATCGACGCTGCCGGCGGCGAGGGTGTGCCCGTCGGGGGACAAGGCCACCGACTCCACCTTGTCGGTCGGCCCGGCCAGCGCGCGGCCCGCGCCCGTGGGCAGGGCGAACGTCGGCGCGACCGACGGGCTGGCGGACGGGGCGACGCTCGAGCCGCTGCCACCACCGCTGAGGACGTTGGTCAGGACGCCGACGGTGACCGTGCCGGCGACCACGAGCGCCGCGACGAGGGCGATGGTGGTCCGGGCCCGGCGCGGCTGACGCTGGACGACCGTCTGGTGCGTCGGCTGGCCGGCATACGAGGTGACCTCGTCGAGCCCCCCGGCCGGGGTCTCGAAGCGAACGGTGGCGTCCCTGCTGGCAACCTTGCCCGTGTAAGCGGGAGGGGGCGTCGACGCGCGGACGCCGGAGCGGTCCGGGGAACCGCTGGCGGCGGGAGGCGCCGCGTCCGCCGGCTCGTCCGGGGGAGCGGACGGCCGTGGGCCGTGGAGAAGGTCGAACAGCTCGGCGGCGGTGGGGCGCTCGGCGGGGTCCTTGGCCATCGCGCGGGCGACCAGGGGGCGCAGCCCGGCGGGGAGGCCGTCCAGGACGGGCGGGTCGTAGGCGACGCTGAGCATGACGCCGGGCAGCGACTCACCCGAGAAGGGCGGGCGGCCTGCGGCGGCGTACGCGAGGACGGCACCCCAGGCGTGAATGTCGGCCGTCTCGGAGACCGGCTGGCTCAGTGCCTGCTCGGGGGCCATGAAGGCGGGTGTGCCGATGGTCCCCTCGGTGAGCATGGTCGTGGAGTCCAGCGCGCGGGAGATGCCGAAGTCGATGACCCTCGCCCCGAAGGGCGAGAGCAGGATGTTGGACGGCTTGAGGTCGCGGTGGACCAGCCCGGCGGCGTGGATGGCGCGCAGCGCGGTGGCGACGGCGGTCGCGAGCCATTCGAGCTCGGCGGCGGACAACGGGCCGCGGTCACGGATACGCGCGTCGAGCGTCGGGCCCTCGATGTACTCGGTGACGAGGTACGGCCGGCTGCCGGCGGTGTCCACGTCCACGACCGGGGCCGTCGCCGCGTGGGCGACCCGCTGCGCGGCGTTGGCCTCCCGCAGGAACCGTTCCCGGAACTCGGGGACGCGCGCCAGGTCGGCCCGGATCACCTTGATCGCGACGAACGGCCCGGTGCCGTCGCGGCGGCCCAGGTAGACGCTGCCCATCCCGCCCTCGCCGAGGCGCCCGAGGACATGGTAAGGACCGAGCACGGACGGATCGGACTCTTCGAGGGCCGTCACCCCCTGCGGCAGCTCAGCCACCGAACCCCCCCAATAGCCGCCTGCCTGGTCCCCAACCAGGGCGAAGGCGATCTCCCCCGCCCGATTTATACCGGACCGACCGTCGGCCTGCACAAGGCGCGGGCTGCTCAGACCCGCCGGGCCGTGGCCGCGGCCTCGCCCCCCTTCGACCGAACGACGACAGCCAGCGCCGTCTCCGACAAGGTCTGCCCGCTCCGAACCACAGACCTGATCGCCGTTCTGGCCCTAGAACGGTCGCGACCAGGCCCGATTCACGACTACCCGAGGGCTCAGACGGGCGATCACTCCGCCGGGGCCGACCTGCGCGACGTCACCGCAGCATGCCGGCCCGTCGGGCCACCGCGACGGCCGCGGTGCGGTTGTTCACGCCGAGCTTGCTGCGGATGTTGCGGAGGTAGGCCTTGACCGTCTCGGGGCTGACGACGAGTTGCTGCGCCGCCTCCGCGTTGGACAGCCCTTCGGCCACGAGCCTGAGCACGTCCAGCTCGCGCCGGGTGAGGGCACGGCCGTCCTGGTCCGGCATCGCTTCAAGCATGCTCTCGGCGAGCAGCTTGCGGATGGCCGCGACCCGCGCCCGGGCGGGCGGCGCGGCGACCTCGCGGGACAACTCCGCCAGCTCGGTGAAGATCTGAGCCAGTGCCCGTTCGTCGACGTTCCACCGCTGCGGGGAACCGACCTGGTAAATCCGCGCGGCCCGGGCGATGTACGACTCCAGCTGCTGCATGAACGTCAGCGCGGCCCGGGTCGTCGCGGTGCCGAACGGCTTTCCGGCCCGTTCCCCCAGGTACATGACGTAGGCCACGCGTCCGCCGAGCCGTAGGGGCATGGCGAGCAGGGACCCGAGGTTCTCACGGCACTCGACCCGCGGTCGCCCGCGGGAGTCGACGACCGGTTTGTTGACGTAGTCGTCGGACACGGGCCGCCCCAGCGTGACAACCCGGCCGCCGGCGCCGCGGCCTGGCTCCAGCGTCAGTCCCAGGCACGCGTCGGTTCGCGCGCCCTCGGCACAACGAATCGTCAGGACCCTGGTCCGCGGGTGTACCCGGCCGGCAAGGGTGAGATCGACACCGGTGCGTTCTCGTAAACTGAACGCGGCTCCCGCGAGGAACTCGTCGGCGACATTGTCCTGGCACGGCTCTGGCATGGCTCGCCCTCCTCGACGCCCCGCCGCTTGTCGCGATCCGGGGATGTCCGCGGGCCTCGTCGGACCCGATCAGGACGAGACACGTTGTCCCTCGAGTGCGACAGGCCGATCGGTACCGTCTCGCGTCGGCGGTCGCCAGTTCCCGCCCACGCGCATTTACAGACCTCGCGTAGCCACGCGCTCCAACGGTGGCCGAGACGGTCGGGCCCGGCAATCGCGCGATGCCCGCCGAGGGTTTGCCGACGCTGTCCGAGAATGTCGGTGATGCCCCAATCCGGGAGCGTACGGCCACCCTCGGATCCGCGGCAACCAATGCACCCGGCGGCTCAGGCGGGGGTGAGTCCGGACAGGTCTCGGGTGGTGACGCTGTTGCGGTCGCTGACGGCGGCGCCCAGCGAGAACTGCGGCCAGAGGCCGGAAAGCTCCTGCCGGCTGCGCTCGCTCCACTGGCGGGCCAGGTCGGTGCGCGACTTGTAGAAGTTCAGCGCGTACCCGCCGGAATGGACCCGCAGGAGGGAGAAGCCGCCCGGGTACTCCTTGGCCGCGCAGACCTCCTGCAGCACGACGCCCGGAGCGGCCGCGCTGACCGTCCGGTGGTTGCGGTGGGTGTGTCCGGCGTGGTGGAGGAACACGCCTGGAGTCGACGCGTAGGTCGCCAGCAGCTCGGTGGCCTGGGTGGCGTCCAGCATGCTGCTCGGGCCGCCGCCGAAGGGCGTCCCGTTGACGACCAGCGGGTGGTGGCCGAAGACGATCGTCGGCTGGTCCCGGTGTGCCTTCAGGTCGGCGGCCAGCCAGGACCGCTGGGCCGGGGACATCCCGCCGGCGTCGCCGCCGTTGCCGGCCTTGTCGTAGGTGTCGAGCCCGACGACGTGCAGGCCGTGGAGGTCGTGGGAGAAGTACGTCGGCGTCGACGCCCCGAAGAAGTCGTCGCGGAAGCAGTCGTTGCCCTGCCACTCGCCGGGGCTGCAGGCGGCGTAGTCCGCGCCGACGTGCGCCCGGTCGTGGTTGCCGCGGGCGACGAAGTAGTCCTGCCGGTAGGTGCCGAAACGGTCGAGCAGCGTTCGGGCCCGGCTGACGTCGGCGGTGCGCGCCTCGCTGGAGATGTCACCGGCGGCGAGCAGGTAGTTCGCGCCGCGGGCGGTCGCCTCCGAGACGAGCCCTTCGAGCATGATCTCTGGGTATTTCGGGAGCCCGGGCTGCTGGGAGATGCCCTTGATGGTGGTGCCGCCGACCAGGCCGGCGACGGTCTCACCGAGGTGCAGATCGTTGCAGAGCGCGATCGAGAACAGGTGCCGCCCCGCTGGCGGCTGCGGCGTGGTGAAGACGAAGGGGCCGTCCGCGCCGACCGGCGCGGCGGTGCCGGCCGCGTTGCCGTTCACCAGCGGCAACGCGGTGGGCGCCGCGGTCTTGCCGGCCGAGGCCGCCCGGTAGTAGTAGGTCTGGCCCGGTTCGAGCCCGGTCAGCTCGACGTAGTGGTAAGGGGTCAGCCCGCCCTTGTCGTGCGCTGTCTTCGTCAGCCGGGACGGGCTGGTGCCGTAGGAGACCTGCCCGTCGGCGGGTTTGGGCAGCATCCGCTTGGTGCCGTCGTCCGTGCCGGGGATGCCGGAGTACCAGGTGAGCACGGCGCTGGTCTCGGTCAGCGTGACCAGCTCCAGGTTCACCGGGCTGACCGTGCGCGGGTCGACGCCGGCCGTCGTCGCGGCCGCGGTGGCCCGGGCGGCGGACTCGTCGGGATCGGAGCAGGCGACGAGCGGCGCGGCGGCGATCAGCGCCGACCACTGCAGCAGGTCGCGGCGGGTGACGTGGCAGCGGCAGGGCACGGCGGCATTCTCCCGCAGCCGCTCTGGCGTGGAGGTGAAATCGTCCTGGCCTTTCGCCGTCCGGACGGCTCACCGGATAGGACGCGTACGTTCTACTTCGTGGGCCTCGACGACACGCCGCGCCCGGCTCTGCCCACCCCGGCCAGCGGCGGCGAGGGGCTCTGGGCGGTCGTCGTCCCGATCTTCGGGCCGTCGGTGCTGTTCGGGATGACCGAAGGGGCGATCTTTCCGGTCGTCGCGCTGACGGCCATCGACCGGGGCGCGAGCACCGCCGCCGCCGCGCTGATCGCCGCGCTGGTGGGCGTCGGCTCGATCCTCAGCAACATCCCGGCGAGCAGGCTCGCGGAGCGGTTCGGCGAGCGGCGGGCGATGATCGCCGGCTCGGGCGTCAGCGTCTGCGGTCTGGTGCTGTGTCTGGTCGGCGGTGGTCTCCTGCCGCTGGCCCTGGGTGTCCTGCTGCTCGGGGTGGCGAGCTCGGTCTTCCAGCTGGCCCGGCAGATGTATCTGACCGCGGCCGCCCCGTTGCGCCTGCGGGCCCGGGCGCTGTCGACGCTGGGCGGGTCGATCCGCATCGGCGTCTTCGTCGGGCCGTTTCTTGGGGCCGCGGCCATGCGCGCCTGGGGCCTGGCGGCCGCCTACTGGGTCGCCATCGCCACGGTCTGCCTCGCCGGCGTCGTCGCCGCCCGGGTACCCGACCTGGAGGTGCCCGGGCAGGCCCGCGCCGCGTCGGCCACCGTGACGGCGCGGGAACTGCTGCGCGGCCATGGGCGGACCTTCGCCACCGTCGGCCTCGGCGTCACGATCCTCAGCGCCGTCCGGCAGAGCCGGCAGGTCGTGATCCCGCTGTGGGCGCACCACATCGGCCTCGACCCGGCGACCACGTCGATCGTCTACGGCCTCTCCGGTGGCCTCGACGCGCTGGTCTTCTACCCCGGCGGGCTGATGATGGACCGGTTCGGCCGCAAGGTCGCCGCCGTGCCGTGCATCACCGTCCTGTCGCTGTCGTTCCTGGCCATGCCGGCGACGCACGGCGAGGTGACGCTGACCCTCGTCAGCCTGCTCATGGGGTTCGGCAACGGGCTGGGCTCGGGGATCATCATGACGCTCGGCGCGGACACCGCCCCGCGGGTCGCGCGGGCCCTCTATCTCGGGATCTGGGGCGAGCTGGCCGACGTCGGCTCCGGCGGCGGGCCGCTGGTCCTGTCGGGCCTCACCGCGGCGACGAGCCTCGGCCTGTCGATCATCGTTCAGGGCTGTCTCGGCCTCGTCGGCGCGGCCGTGTTCCTCCGCTGGGTCGTGAACAGGCCGGCAGCGGATCCGGCCGGCTGACGTCCCGACGGATTCAGCTCGGAGCCGTGGCGACGGCGCTCAGCCGGCGTGCCCGCGACGCAGCCGGCGAGAGGCGATCCCCGTGAGGACGCGGACCGCGACGACGACGAGCACCGTGAGGATCCGGCTGGCCAGCCCGACGGGCCCCCAGGCCAGGACGCCGACGGTACCGAGCAGGCCCACGACGGCGAGGCTGGCGACGAGGACGCGCAGCATCGGGTCGCGCCCGATGAGATACCAGAGGTGCCGCCGCAGCGGTGGCGTGAGCCGGCGCAGCCACCAGCCCAGGAAACCCAGCCCCACCGCCTCGCCGACGATCCAGATGATCGTGAAAGGGACCGGGAGCCGGCCGGTGGCGTCGCCGAGCACAAGCAGGGGCCTGGCGAGCACGAGGGTGAAGACGACGACGGCGAGGCAGGCCCGCCCGACGATGGCGTACACCGCCAGGCGCAGGTTGTGCTGCGCGACCGTGTTCCGAGGGTCCGCGGCGGCGGCCCGGATCAGGCCTTCGCCGGCCTTGCGGAACCTGCTGGTCCGCAGGTCCAGGACGGCGAGATTGTTGCGGGCGGCGGCGTTGCCGGGGTCGCGGCGAAGCGCCTCCTCGAACGCGAAGCGCGCGTGGGCGGGATTGGTCCTCATGAAGATCCGCCCGTAGGCGATGTGCGGCGAGGGCTCCTGGGGCGCCAGCCGGATCGCCTGGGTCGCGGCGTGAACGGCCTCCTGCTCGCCCCAGGCCACGTCCTGGGCGGTGTCGGCGAGCTGGACCCAGCCCTGCCACAGGTTCGGCGCCAGGGCGGTGGCGCGCCGGGCGGCGTCCCGGGCCAGCTGCGGCCGTCCGAGCCGGTCGAAGGCGACGCTGACCAGCCGGTGCCCCCACTCGTCGTCAGGACTGACCGCGACAGCCCGCTGGGCCGCCTGCAGCGCAGCCGCCGCGTCACCCACACCCAGCAGGGCGCGGGCGAGCAGGCACAGCACGTGGCCGTCGTCCGGGTGCTGCCCGAGCAGCGCCGCGGCGCGGCCGCGGGCGTCGTCATACCGGCCGACGTCGAGCAGGTGGCCGATCGCCTCGACGGCCGCGTCGCGATCGAGAACGGCCGCCTCGCCGGGCGGCTGGGTGCCGGACGGCTGGGCCGACGTCACAGCCGCTTGGCCTTCTTGAGGTAGGCCCGCAGGTCGGCGTAGGTGCCGTCGTCGTCGGCGAACAGCACGACGTTGCGGGCGATGTCGAACCAGGGGCCCATCGAGGGGCGGACCTCGCTGGCGGCGGCCTGAAGATCGGCCATCCCCACCAGCCGGGCCTGGCCGGTACTGACGCTGTCCAGGAGCGCGCGCTCCACCGCGGTCTCGCAGATGTGGGCGATGTCGGCGCCCGAGTACCCGTCGGTCGCCTTCGCCAGCCGGCCCAGGTCGACACCGGCGACGGGACGCTGGGCGAGGTGGTACCGGAAGATCGCCTCCCGGGCGGGCTGGTCCGGCGGCAGGACCAGCAGGGTGCGGTCCAGCCGCCCCGGGCGCCGCAGCGCCGGGTCGACGTCCCACGGGTGGTTCGTCGCGGCGAGGACGAAGACGCCCTCGTTGAGCCCGTCTACCCCGTCCATCTCCGCGAGCAGCTGGGTGACGGTCCCGCGGGTCGCGGACTGGCGGGTCTGGGACCTCTTCTGGCCCAGCGCGTCCACCTCGTCGAGGAAGAGCACGCACGGGGCTTCCCGCCGGGCCAGTTGGAACAGCTCGTGCATGTTGCGCTCACTGGAGCCGACCCACATGTCCAGGACGTCGGCCAGCCCGACCGAGAGGAACTTCGCCCCCAGCTCGCCGGCCACGGCCCGGGCCACGAACGTCTTCCCGCAGCCGGGCGGCCCGTACAGCAGCAGCCCGCCCCGCAGGCTCTTGCCGTAGAGCCGTCGCAGGTCAGGGTTGCGCATCGGGGCCAGGAACGCCTGTTCCAGCCGCTTCTTGACCTGTGCCATCCCGCCGACGTCCGCCAGCGTCACCTCGACGCCGCGCACCTCCCAGGCGTCGGTGAGACCCGGCCGCGCGGGCGGTCCCGCTGCGGGCTCTGCGGGCTCGGCGTCGACGAAGGGCGGCGGCACGAGGTCGCCGAGGTCGCGTTCCGCTGCGCCCCAGTCGAAGGCGCCCCGCGTCGGCTCGGCGGAGCCCGCGACCGGGCGCGCGGGCGCCGGGTCGACTGGTCGGACCGGCGCGCCGTGTCCGCCCTCGGCGGGGGTATCTGTCGGCGCGGCCGTTGCGGTCGGTGTGGCCGTTCCGGTCGGTGTGAGGGCCCGGACCATGAGCTCCCGGGCCTGCGTGTTGTCCGGTGCCCGCCGTAGCGCCTCGGCGCACTCGGCCACGGACTCGTCCCGCAGGCCCTGGCCCAGCAGCTGCTCGGCCAGGTGCAGCCGGAGCGGCAGATCGTCTGGCATCGCCGCGACCGCGCGCCGCAGGCTGTCGACGAGAGGGCCAGCGCCGCCTTCTCCGCCAGGAGTGATCGCCACAGAACGCATCGTAGGGGAGAACACGCCCAAACGAGACGCCGGCCGCCTGTTCCGGGCCGTCCTCGGCTCCGCTGCTGACCTGCGACTTCGCGGTCCCGACGCGACGCCCTATGATGACGGCTCCCGGTGATGCGCCGCCGGGTCCTGCGGCCTTGCTCGGTGACTGGGCCCGCCGACAGCCCTCGCCGACGGCCCGGCCGGCTTCTGGGCTCATTTGGTGGACCAGGTCCACTATTAGCTAGTCTTGGTCCATGACCGTTCCGCTTCAGTCCGCCGACGGTGACGTCGGCTCGGCCGCGGCGCGGGTCGCCGCGGTGCGCCGGTTCGACCGCTTCTACACGGACGCCGTCGGCGCCCTGCGCAGCGGCCTGCTCGACAGTCCGTACAACCTGACGGAGGCCCGGGTCCTCTACGAACTGGCGCAGCGGCCCACCACGTCGGCCGCGGAGCTGCGGCGCGAGCTGGACGTCGACGCGAGCTATCTCGGCCGGATCCTGCGCCGGTTCGGCGCGGACGGGCTCACCGAGACGACCGCGTCGACGCAGGACGGGCGCCGCCGAGACGTCCGGTTGACCAGGCATGGCCACGACACGTTCGCCGAGCTGAACCGGCTTTCCGACGAGCGGGCCCACCGGTTTCTCGGCGCGCTGAGCGAGGCCGACCAGCACCGGCTGCTCACCGCGATGGAGGCCATCCAGAACGTCCTCGGCGGGCGGCCTCGGGCGGATCTGGTGGTGATCCGGGCGCCGCGGCCCGGCGACCTCGGATGGGTGATCCGGGCCAACGCCGAGGTGTATTTCGAGGAGTTCGGCTGGGACGCCAGCTACGAGGCGCTCGTGAGCAGGATCGTCGGCGACTACGCGGCCGACCACGACCCGCAGCGGGAGGCCGCCTGGATCGCCGAGGTCGACGGTGAGCCCGTCGGCTGCGTGTTCTGCGTCCGGTTCGACGCTTCCACCGCGCAGCTGCGCCTTCTGCTCGTCGACCCGTCGGCGCGTGGCCTCGGCCTCGGCCGCCGGCTGGTCGAGGAGTGCCTGCGGTTCGCCCGGCTCGCCGGCTACACCCGCATGCGGCTGTGGACCAACAGCGTCCTGGCCGATGCGCGCCGGATCTACGAACGCGCCGGCTTCACCCTGACCAGTGCCGAGCCACACCACTCCTTCGGCCACGACCTCGTCGGCCAGATCTGGGAGCTCGATCTCTGACCCCGCCGCGGCGAGGACCCGCACGATCCAGGGTCCGACCGGCGACGAGGGCGTCCGCGCCGCGACGGTGACCACACCGGGACGGTCCCGACCCACGGTGGGCCGTCCGCGGGCAGGATGGCGGGGTGAGCGCCTACTGGATCAGTGTGTACAAGGAGATCGTCGACGAGGGCAAGGTCGCCGCGTACGCGCAGCTGGCCGGCCCGGCCCTGCGCGCCGGCGGTGGCAGGTTCCTGGCCCGAGGTCTTCCCGCGCAGACCTTCGAGGCGGGGGAGGAGACCCGCACGGTGCTCATCGAGTTCCCGTCGGTCGAGGCCGCCCAGGCCGCCCACGA
Source organism: Pseudofrankia inefficax (assembly GCF_000166135.1). Classification (NCBI taxonomy): domain Bacteria; kingdom Bacillati; phylum Actinomycetota; class Actinomycetes; order Frankiales; family Frankiaceae; genus Pseudofrankia; species Pseudofrankia inefficax. The sequence goes on along the minus strand of NC_014666.1, from coordinate 5,235,802 downwards.
CAGTGCGGCCTACCAGGAGGCCCTCGCCGCGCTCGACGGCGGCGCCATCCGTGACCTGCGCATCGTCGAGGGTGTGTAGCGGCTGAGCGGACCCATGCGGCCAGGGCTGGCCCACGCCGATCGCGGCCTCGCGCGGGGTCCGGCGACTGTTCGAGCGCCGGCCTAGCCGGAGGGCAGGATCGCCGCCGCGGTCCTGGCGAGGTGGGGCCAGACGCTGGCCGTGAGTTGTTCGGGAGTCTCGGGGCAGCCACGGCGTAGCCAGTCGATCACGAGGCCGAGGAGGGCGCCGGCCAACAGGGCGGCGGCGGGGTCGTCGGGGAGGCTGGCCGGGTCGTTGGCGTGGGTCTCGGCGTCCGGCTCGGTGAGGTTGACGTGGACGGCGATCGTGAGCCGTTGGAGCAGGTAGTTGATGACCCTGGCGCTTCCGTCCTCGCCGAGGAGAGCGCGGTAGAGGTCGGCCCGGTCGCCGACGTGCGCGAGCACCCCGGCCAGCGCCTCCCTGGCGCGACGGTGCTCGTCGGGCGAGTCGTCGGGCATCAGCACCGGCGACGCGGAGATCATCTCGTCGAACATCGCGGTGCAGGCGCTCGCGGCCAGATCGTGGACGTCGCTGTAGTGCAGGTAGAACGTGGTGCGGTTGACGTCGGCCAGGGTGGTGACGTCCGAGACCGTGATCTGGGCCAGGTCCCGCTCGCCGACGAGCGTCAACAGCGCGCCTTCCATCGCCGCGCGCGACCGGCGGGACCGGCGATCGAGGGGTTGCCGGGCAGCCACCTCATCAGGATACTGGCCGACACACGTCTGTTAATCGACACCTGACGTCCAATAGGCCGACAGGTGGTCGGCCGTACCCGAAGAAGGCGGATCATGGAACGCGATGTCGCTGTAGTGATCGGTGTCGGTGGGATGGGCCTGGCGATCGCCCGCCGGATCGGCTCCGGCGCCCAGCTTCTGATCGCCGATGTCAACGACGCCGCCCTGGCGTCGGCCGCCGAGACGCTGGAGGCCGAGGGCCACGCCGTCGCCACGGCCGTCGTCGACGTGTCGTCACCCGAGTCCGTCGTGGCCCTCGCGAAGCAGGCCGGGTTATTGGGCCCGGTGCGGTCGGTCGCGCACACCGCCGGCCTTTCTCCCGTCCAGGCTCCGGTGGCCGCGGTCCTGGCGGTGGACCTGCTGGGGGTCGCGTTGGTGCTGGAGGAGTTCGCGGACGTCGTCGCGCCCGGCGGCGCCGGCATCGTGATCTCCAGCATGGCCGGGCACCTGACCCCGCCCCTCCCGCCGGACGTCGCCCGCCAGCTCGCCACCACTCCGGCCGCCGAGCTGCTCGCGCTCACCGCCGCCAGCCCCGACCGGTTCCCCGACAGCGGCCAGGCCTATGGCTTCGCCAAACGCGCCAACCAGGTCCGCGTCCAGGCGGCGAGCACCACCTGGGCCGGGCGCGGCGCGCGGATCAACTCCATCAGCCCCGGCGTCATCGCCACCCCGATGGGGACCGCCGAGCTGGCCAGCGAGAACGGCGCCCTCATGCAGATGATGATCGACGCCTCCAACGCCAAGCGGCTCGGCACCCCCGACGACATCGCCACCGCGGCCGCGTTCCTGCTCAGCCCCGCCGCCAGCTTCATCTCCGGCATCGACCTGCTCGTCGACGGCGGCTCGGTCGCCGCCATCCTGACCGGCGCCCTCGGCTAGCTCCCGCCACCCCCGACAGGACTGCCGGCCCCGGCCCCGGCCCGAGATTGGCCTCGTCCTCGGCCCGCTGGCTTGATCGTCGTTTTGGCCCTCGCGTGGTTACAAAACCGCCCCGGTTACAACCACGCGAGGGCGAAAACGACGATCTTGCTGTCGGTGCCGTCGGTCGATATATCTAAACTTTTCGGGACGGCGCGGCTAGAGTCGGGCGTCATGAGAATCGACGGCGGGCTGCCATCCGTGCTCGCGCGGGTGCCGGCCACGGCGGCCGCGCTGGAGCGGCAGGGGTACGACGGCGCGTGGTGCGGCGAGGTCAACCATGATCCTTTCCTGCCGCTCGTGCTCGCCGCGGAGCACACGTCGCGCCTGGAGATCGGGACCTGTATCGCGGTGGCGTTCGCGCGCAACCCGATGTCCGTCGCGCAGCTCGGCTGGGACCTGCAGGCGTATTCCCAGGGCAGGTTCGTCCTGGGCCTCGGCTCACAGGTGCGCCCGCACATCGAGAAGCGCTTCGGCATGCCCTGGGGCCAGCCGGTCAGCCGGATGCGGGAGTTCATCCTGGCCCTGCGAGCGATCTGGGCGTCCTGGCAGGACGGGACCCCGCTGCGGTTCGAGGGCGAGTTCTTCACGCACACGCTCATGACGCCGACCTTCGTCCCCGAGCCGCACCCCTACGGCCAGCCGAGGATCTTCGTGGCCGCGGTCGGGACGGCGATGACCCGGATGTGCGGCGAGGTGGCGGACGGTATGCACACCCACGCCTTCACCACCCGCCGGTACCTCCAGGAGGTGACGCTCCCGGCGCTCGCGGAGGGTCTCACCCGAGCCGGCCGGGGCCGCGGGGATGTCCAGGTCTGCTACCCGGCCTTCGTGGCCACCGGGCGCACGGCGGCCGAGGTCGAGGTCGCCGCCGACGCGATGCGCCAGCGGATCGCCTTCTACGGCTCGACCCCCGCGTACCGAGGCGTGCTCGACCTGCACGGCTGGGGCGAGCTGCAGACCGAGCTGCGGGCGCTGTCCCTGCGGGGGGAGTGGGCGGCGATGGGCAAGCTGATCGATGACGAGGTCCTCGATGCCTTCGCCGTCGTCGGGCCGCTCGACACGCTCGCCGACCGCGTCCGGGAGCGCTTCGAGGGCGTGGTCGACCGCCTCATGTTCAGCCTTCCGGAGGGCACCCCCGCGGAGACGGTCACAGCCGTGTTGGAGGCGGTGCGGGGGCCACGCGCCGGGTAGCGGGTCACCGCGGCCCGCCGAGGAGCCGGCAGCCGAGGCCATGAGCCCACCCGCTGCCGGGTCAGTCGGCTCGGTGCACGTCGAGGCGCTCGAACCTCGGGTCGCGGCGCTCGAAGAAGGACAGCGCCCCTTCCACGGGGTCGGAGCGTTCGAACGACTCGTGCATCAGCGCGTCGGCCTGGTCGACCGCCTCGCCCAGCGCCTGCTGGAGGTGCTGGTAGACCAGCTGCTTCGACGCCATCATCGAGAACGGCGACGCGACCCGGGCCAGGTGGGCGATGTACGCGCGACACTCGTCCAGCAGGCCTTCTGGCGGGACGACGCGCTGCGCGAGGCCGATGGCCAGCGCCTCCGGCGCGGGGACGAGGCGGGACGTCCACAGCAGGTCAAGGGCGTGTGCCGGCCCGATGAGGCGTGGAAGCAGCCAGCTGACGCCCTGCTCCGCGATCAGGCCGCGACGGGAGTACACCGTCGTGAACCCCGCCGTGTCCGCGGCGAACCGCAGGTCGCAGGCCGCGGCGAGCAGGAACGCCCCGCCGGCGCACACCCCGTTCACCGCCGCGATCACCGGCTTGCGGATCGCCAGCGGCCAGGTCAGCATCCGCGCCATGTCCGCCATGGCGGGGGACCCGGGGAACGGCCCGCCCCAGCCGCCCTCGTCCGCTGGCCGCCGCGCGGCGTCAGGGCCGCCGCTGACCTGGGCCTGCAGGACGGAGACGTCGAGGCCGGCCGAGAAGGCCCGGTCGCCCGCGCCGGTCAGCACGATCCCGACCACGCGGCGATCCTGCTCCGCGAGCGAGAACGCCTCCCGAAGCTCCCGCAGCGTCTGCCCCCGGAAGGCGTTCAGGCTCCCGGGCCGGTCGATCGTGACGACCGCGACGGGGTCCTCGATCTCCAGGCGGACATCCTCGAACGCGGGAGTCTGCGTCATGCGCCGGGCGGGAGCTCGTAGAACTGGGTGGCCCAGCGCCGGTAGGCCATGTAGGGCTTCGCGTCCTGGATGGCGAGCACGGGATGGTCGATGTAGTCCTGGTAGCGCCAGATCTCGAGGTCGTCGTCGAGGGTGGAGAGGAACTCCTTCTCGATGCGTTCGAGGACGTCGGGCGGCGGGGTGTCGGACTCGTCGCCGGGGAGGCGGGGCCACCAGATCGAGTAGAACATGTCCGACGAGCCGTCCTCGACGGGCGTGGTCGCGAAGATCAGGCGGTAGTTGGTCGAGCCGGCGAAGGCGCTGATCGCGCCGCCGAGGCCGAACAGGTAGCTGTGGATGTTCAGCGCCATGGCGGCGGGGTCGTCGCTGCGCTTGTCGGGCCAGCCGGTCTCGAACAGCCAGCCGTGGTCGTCGGCCTGCCAGTCGACCAGGACCGGCGTGACGGTCGCGTGGTGGACGTAACGGAAGTGCATGCTGTCCGCGGCGTTCTCGCCCGGGATCTGCGGGTGGACCGGTTCGCGCTCCATCTTGCGGGACATGGCCGGGTAGGGCGGGTAGTAGGCGCCCGGGTCGGTCTCGTACTGGGGGAAGATCCGAAAGATGTCCGGCATCTCCCAGCCGGGCTCCGCGCCCTGGGGCTGGTGCCAGACGAACACGCAGCCGTACTGCTCACGCACCGGGTAGACCCGCAGCTGGGCGGCACGGTTGGGCTTGTCCTGGTACGGGATGTAGCGGTTGCGGCCGTCGGGTCCCCAGCCCCAGCCGTGGAACGGGCACTCGATGCAGTCGCCGTTGACCTTGCCGCCGTGCCCGAGGTGCGCGCCCAGGTGCCGGCAGTGGGCCTGCATCACGTGAAGCTCGCCGTTGTCGTCCCGGTAGGCGACCAGGTCCTCGCCGAAGTACCGCAGCGACCGGACCGCCCCGGTGGCGAACTCGCCCGACCAGCCGACCATGAACCAGCCGGTGGGCTTCCAGGTGAACGGAACCTTCATCCGACGTCCCCTCACTAAAAGCTCTAGATTTATCTAACACCAGCTCGGAGGGGTGGCAAGGACGTCGCGACCGCGCCGGAGCGAGCTGGACCGGTCATGTGCTCCTCGGCAGGGACGGACGGGCAGGTGGGCTGACCTGCGAATCTCGCCGGGGTGGCGCCCGCTACGGATAATATATATAAAGATCTTAAGTGCCGGGCGTCCAGTCGGACGGACGGCGCCGGATCCGTCGCCCGGCAGGCGGCCGACCTCGGGAGAGACTGATGGACCTGTCGTTGGATGAGGCGTCCGCCGCGGCGCGGGACCTGGTCGAGGCCGTCCTCACCCGTCATCCGGGCCTCGCGGCCGCGCGGGCCGCCGAGCCGCTGGGGCATGACCCGAAGCTGTGGGCCGAGCTATGCGCGGCGGGGCTGCCCGGGCTCGCGGTCGGCGTGGAGCACGACGGCGGCGGCGCCGGCCTGCACGCGTCGGTGATCGCCGCGGTCGAGCTGGGCCGCGTGCTGGCGCCGGTGCCGTTCGCCGAGCACGTCGCGGCGGCGCGGCTGCTCGCCGCCCTGGCGCCGGGCCATCCTGACCTGCCGGCCGTCGTCGCGGGTGAGCTGGTCGCGACGCTGGCCACGCGGGTGCGGGCCGGCCTAGGCGTGGCGGTTCCGGCGGGTGCGGTCGCCGGCCTGGTGCTGGCGGTCGTCGACGGGCAGGTGGTCGCGAAGCGCGGTGAGCCGCCGGCCGCGACCGCCAATCAGGGGGACCTGCCCATCGCCGACCGCGACCTGGCGGGTGCCATCGTGCTCGGCGGGGAAGAAGCCGTGGCGGCCTTCGCGCGGGCGCGGGCGGAGTGGCTGGTCCTGCTGGCCGGCTGGCTGGCCGGTCTCGCGGACGGCGCGCTCGGCCTCGCGACTCGGTGGGTGAAGGAGCGGGTCCAGTTCGGGGTGCCGGTCGGCTCCTTCCAGGGCGTCCAGCACGGCCTCGCCGACCTTCCGGGACTCGTCGACGCGTCCGCGCTGCTGGCCCGGGAGGCGGCCTGGAGCCTGGAGAGCGGGCAGCCCTCAGTGACCGGGGCCGACGGTCGCCAGCTGGCGTTCATGGCGGCGCTGTTCGCCACCGACGCCGCCCGGCAGTCCGCCGAGCGGGCGGTGCAGTACCACGGCGGGCTCGGGGTCGCCGTCGAGCACGACGCCCAGCTGTTCTTCCGCCGTGCCCGTGCCTATCCGGCGCTGGCCGGCGCCCCACGCGCCCTGGCCAGGGAGCTGGGCCGCGACCTCGTCGACGGCCCGGCCGGCGACGCCGCGGCCGACGTGCCGCCCACCGCCACGGCGGCCCAGACCGACGGCGGGCCCGGCTTCGCCCACAGCCCGGCCGTCGCGGCGTTCGCCGCCGAGGTGCGGGCCTTCACGCGGTCCTGGCTCACCGACGAGGTCCGCGCGCGGGCACGCCGGACCGGCACCGTGCACGTGCCCGCGCTGCACCGGGCGCTGGCCGAGCGCGGCTGGCTCGCCGCGTCGGCGCCGGGGGAGCGCGCCGCCAGGGATCCCTTCGAGCTGGGCGCCCTGTTCCGGGAGCTGGAGCTCGCCGACGCCCCATACCACGGGATCGGCACCACCATGATCGTCGCCGGGGTGCTCGACCAGCTCGGAAGCCCGACGCTGCGGGCCGAGGCGCTGCCCCGGCTGCTGGCCGGCGAGGCGACGGCGGTGCTCGGCTACTCGGAGCCGGGCGCCGGCTCGGACGTCGCGTCCGCGCGCACCCGGGCCGTCCCCGTGGACGACGCACGGTCGGCCTGGCGGATCAACGGCCAGAAGATGTGGACCACGCTGGCGCACACCGCCGCGCACTGCCTCCTGCTGACCCGCACCAACCCCGACGTGCCCAAACACCGTGGCCTGACGATGTTCCTGGTGCCGCTGGACACCCCGGGGATCACGATCCAGCCGATCCACACGATCGCCGACGAGCGGACCAACGTGGTCTTCTACGACGACGTGATCGTCCCGGACTCCTGCCGGATCGGCGAGGTCGACGGCGGCTGGCGGGTCATGGCCGTCGGGCTGAGCCTGGAACGCGGTGTCATGGGCAGCACCGCGATGCTGGAGCCGCTGCTCGCCGCGGTGACGGCCTGGGCCCGGGTTCCCGGCCCGGCGGGAGGCTGGCTGGACGGAGAACGGCCCGGCGACGACCCGGCCGTGCTGACGGCGATCGCGCGGGCCCGCGCCGACGCCGAGGCCGCGTTCCTGCTCACCCAGTGGACCGCCTGGCTGAACGTCGCCGGCCAGTCTCCCGCGGTCGCCGGCACGATCGCGAAGCTGTTCGCCTCGACGGCCTACCAGCGGGCCAGCCGCGAGCTCCAGGACGTCGCGGGCCTGGGCGGCATCCCGCGGGCGTCGGCCACCGACGGCGTGGTCGCGCCCGCCGCCGACGGCGAGATCGAACGGGCCGCCCGCCACTCGTGTGTCGTGACCATCCAGGGCGGCACCACCGAGATCGCCCGCAACCTGGTCGCCGAACAGCGCCTCGGACTCCCCAAGACGCGCCAGGGCACCCGCTCCCAGGCCTGACCGGGCGTCATGACGAACCGCTGGACCTGAAATATCTAGAGATATAGAAAGGATGGGGGTCGGCGACGCCGTGCCCGTGCCGCGTGGCCGCGAAGCCGGCCGCGCGGCGTGCGCAGCGCTGAAGGAGAGAACTCGTGAGTGTCCTCGTCGAGCGGCAGGGCGCCGTGCTGATCGTCACGCTCAACCGCCCGGAACAGCGCAACGCTCTGGACGGCGCGACGATGGCCGGGATCGGCCGGGCGCTCACCGACGCCGAGCACGACGCCACGGTCGCCGCGATCGTGCTGACCGGAGCCGGTGACGTCTTCTGCGCCGGCCTGGACCTGAAGGCCTTCGCGTCGAGCGGCACCCAGCTCGCCGAGAGCGGTCCCGGCCTGGAGGTCTTCACTCAGCGGCTGTACCCGAAACCGATCATCGGCGCGGCGAACGGCCCCGCCGTCGCGGGCGGGTTCGAGCTGCTGCTGGCCTGTGACCTGGTGGTCGCCGCGGACAGCGCCCGGTTCGGCCTGCCCGAGGTGAAGCGGGGCCTGGTCGCCGCGGGTGGCGGCATCCTGAACCTGCCGCGCCGGCTGCCGCTCGCGCTCGCCCTGGAGCTGGGCCTGACCGGTGACCCGGTCGACGCGGCCCGGGCCTACGAGCTCGGGCTGGTCAACCGGGTCGTCCCGGCGTCCGAGGTGCGCGCCGAGGCCCTGAAGCTGGCCGAGCGGATCGCCGCCAACGCCCCGCTCGCGGTGCGCTTCACCAAGGAGCAGATGCGCACGGTCGCCGGCGGGACCGACCCCGAGGAGCTGAACCGCTTCCACAAGCTGATCGGCCCGATCTTCGGCAGCGACGACGCCAGGGAAGGCGCCATCGCGTTCGCCGAACGGCGGCCGCCGGTCTGGACCGGTCGGTAGTCGGGCGCCCGGGAGTTTTCACAGGCCAGGTAGTCAGTATGAGGCGAGTGAAATCCTCCCAGTCGGGAGAATGACGGAGCTGGGGCGGGGCGGTGATTGTTGGGGGTTCCTGTTCGCTGCCTCCGCGCGGGCTGTTTCGATAAGGAGGACAGCATGCGCGACGCGCGAGCGGACCGGCCACCTCGCCGGGCGGAGGCCCGAGGACGCGGCGGCGCACGCCCGGACGCGGCCGGTTGACCTGACCTGGGGAGTCTGATGGGGATCGGCAGAAATGGCGCGCCGTCGCGCGGGCGAACAGCACACGCCGCCGCCCGCGTTTCCCGCCCCGCGCCCGCCGGCCTGGTGCCGGAGGGTTCGGCATGACCGAGCCCGTGCGGAGCCTGGCGGCGGACGGGGCCGGCTCCTGGGTGGAGGGCTCGTTGGAGCGCCTGCGGTCCACCGCGTTACGCGCCATGCGGACCCACGCGGACCTCGACGGGGTCTGCACCGGCTGCGGAGGCCGCTGGCCCTGCTCGATCGTGGCGCTCGCGGACAGCAACCTGGCCCTGCTCGATCAGCCAGACCTCTCCCGTGGCGCCGCCGTCGCCGCCCCGGACCGCGCCGGCCTCGCCGCGCCCCTGCCGGCGCGCCTGCCCAGGCCCCGCGCGGCCCTCGACGAGGCGATCAGCGAGCGAGCGCTGCCTCCGGACGGCGGGCCGGTATGGGCCGCCGACCGGTAGCGAGGCCGGTCCTGGCCACCCGCCGGCCGTTCCCCGGGCGCTCGCGCAAGACTGCTCGGTCGGCGCACCTCGCTGCCGCGCGGTGCCTGATCTAGCTACCGCCGGGCTGCGTCGTCACGCAGGACGACACTGGTCCAGACCTCGCCCAGGGCGTCCGTTGTCGCGCTGATCTCCGCGTCGGTGGGCGTCGGGCCCAGTGACAACAACACGTGCACGTTCATCGTGGCCATTGCGCGAGCGACGGCCCGCGCCCGTCCGCCGTCGAATCCGCGCCGCTCGGCGAGAAGCTTCGCGCCTACCGTTACCAATGGCTCCAGCAGGGTCGTGCGGGCCCGATCCACCTCGGCGTCCTCGGCGGCGGACCACCACACGGCGCGCAGCAACGTCGCGTGCGTCGTGTACATCCGCGCGGCCTCGGCGAGCGCCTCCGACCCGGCGGCCAGCGGGTCCGCCGCGCCGGACCATCGCCGCATGCTGGCGTCGAGGTCAGCGCGCAACGGCGCGACCAGCTCGCGGATCAGCTCGGCCCGGTCGGCGAAGTGCACGTAGAAGGTCTTGCGCGTCATCCCGGTCCGGCTCATCACGGAGGCAACCGTGAAGTCGGCCGCCTGCCCGCCCTCGAGGACCGCGCGCGCCGCCTCCAGGATCTCCCGCCGCGCCACGGCGGGAGTTCGCCGCACCCTGCGCTCGGGAGGCCCTCCCGCATCTACTGCCACCGTGGCATTATAGGTTGGTCCTAATGCCATACCGGCAGTAGCGCGATCCGCGGAGATCCGCGAGTCACGAAGGAAAGGGCGCCGATGACCGACCACGGGCACCACGAGGTCCTGTCCACCCCCGCCGGCCGCCGCGGGGCGCTCCGCTCCCCGGCCGTCTGGTTCTGCCTGCTGGTGGTCGCGGTCTTCGGGGTTCGAGCGGTGGCCACTCTCGGAGCCGGAGCCAGCTGGACGGCGCCCGGGACGGGCTGGCGTTCGGTCTGGCAGCTCGCGATGGTGGCGCTCGCCGCCGGCGGCCTGCTGTTCCCGCGGCGGCGGGTCTTCTGCGTCGTCGCGATTGGACTGACGTATGCCGCGGCCGCTGTGCTCGAAGCGTCCGTCAGCGGCACCATCCTGGTCGGCGCCATCCCGGTCGACATGCGCGACCGAGTGATCCATCCGCTGGTCGCGGCCCTGGCGGCCGCCTGCCTGGCCGCCCGGATCCTCCGCTCCACGCCAGGCCTGCCCGCGTCGTGACCCGGGCCGTGATCGTGGGTTTGGCCCCCGGGTGGTTGTGGGGAGCGCTGATCACCGCCACGAGCGGGCGGAAACGGCGATCACCGCGCCGGGTCGACTTTCGTGGGGCAGGCGTTAGGCCTCGTCGAGGCTGCGCAGGATCGGGTTCAGCTGGTCGTTGAGCTCGCGGACGATGACGCTCACCGCGCGCTCGGCGTGTTGCGGGATGTCCTTGTCGTGCGCGGGCAGCGGGGGCAGCTCGGCGACCGGCAGGGGCGTCTGCGCGAGAAGCACCGCGCGCAGGTATGGATGCGCGGCCGTCCGCTCGGGGGACGGTTCCACGAACTGGCCGAAGACCTGTGGCCAGTCGCGCCAGCCGCGGTCGTGCTCCCAGACGCGCGACGCGCTGAGTTGCCCCGGCCGCGGCGAGACCATCCGAATCTGGGCGTCCAGGCCACCGTCCCAGTCGCCCTGACGGCAGGAGGCGTCGAGGATCCGGCTGTGCCAGCGGACGAATCCGGGGCTCAGCCGGGGTTGCGTCGCGAGCTCCCAGGCCAGGCAGGCGAACCGGACCGGCGCGATGTCCTCGAGGGTCGGGCGGAACAGATCGCTGTTCGCCGCCACGTACGCGGCGTAGCGGCCGACGGGGTCGCTGGACTGCGCCCGGTCGTAGTCATGATCGATCCAGAAGGCGTTCCGCTCCCGCACGCCGTCCCCCTCGGGTCGCGTCGGTGCCGCTGGCAGGTCCCCTGGCGTCAACCTAGCGCCGCCTCGGCCGAGGTTCGCGCGGCGACGTCGCCGTGAGGTGATCGTAGTTGGCGGCGTTGTACGCGGACCCGGCCCGCTGGCGCCGTCGGGCGCGGATCGGCCCGCGATCGCACATCCTCCTCCGGTAACAGATCATCACCGCAGGAATGAAACGGAGTCGGGTATCCGTCTTCCCTTTCTGCGGTTCCGGTGGACTGTGATAAGCGCTGAACCGCCTCGTTTTGGGGGTCGCCGCCCGGGTCGAGGCCGGCGTGGCCACGGCACGTGAGGTCCGCCGCCGTCGATCACTCCGGCGTCGTGATCGGCCTTAGTCGCGCTTTAGAATCCGGCGTCACGATGGCAAGCATCCCCTCGGCCATTTTGTCATGACCGCATACCCCGGAGGCAGATGATTCGCTGTCAGCAGGCGGAAAGACGACCCTTCCGTCGCATGTCCCGGACCTGTGCGTTGTGGCATGTTATGTTGCCGTCGATTTGGTTCGAGGCGCATCGAGATGGCAGTTCGGCGAGCCGCGACGGAACCGTCGGAACGTCAGCTGAAAGCTAGTGGACCGAAACGCGTCGCCAGTGGGCGCTGTGGCCGTCGCGGATTCCTTGATGATAGTGGAAGCGGGGGCTTCACGCGAAACACGGAGGATTCGTGGTGCTGGTCGAACGCGGCCGTGAGTTGTCGAGCCTGACGTCTCTTCTCGATCGTCTGGTACATGGGCTGGGTGGCCTGATCGTCATCAGCGGATCGCTCGGCATGGGCAAGTCGGAGCTGCTGCTGGCCTGCGCCGAGCAGGCCGCGCAGGCCGGCGCGGTTCTGCTGACCGCGGTGGGCTCCTCCTCGGAACGCTCGCTGCCCTATGGGATTCTGGCGCAGCTGTCGAACAGCCCGGCGGGGACCCCGACGATGGCCGAGCTGGCCCGCCGGCTACAGGACGGCGTGAACGGCGATCGGGATGGACACGGGACCCGCGCCGTGACCGGAGAGGAGCCGGTGGCGCCGCGCGAGGCGGCGGTTCTCGACCTCCTGTGGACCGAGCTGCGGCGCGTGGCCGAAGGGCGGCCCGTTCTCATCGGCGTCGACGACGTGCATTTCGCCGACCCGCTGTCGCGGCAGGCGCTGCTCTATTTCCTGCGCCGGTCCTGGCCCAGTCGGACGCTTTTCGTCATTTCCGAGTCCGCGGACGCCTGGCCAGGCCATTCCGCGCTCCGGTCCGAGCTACTGCGAATGCCGCACCGATGTCGCCTGCGGGTCCGCCCGCTTTCGGCCGCCGGCGTGGCCGAGGTGGTCCGCGCGCACGTCGGTATGCCGCCGCCGAGCACGGCGGCCCGGGCGTACCGCGCCGCGACCGGCGGTAACCCGCTCTTCCTTCGCGCCCTGCTCGACGATGACCACGTCCAGGGCGACGTTCCGGCCTGGCCGAGCCTTCCGGAAGACCTACACGCCAGTGACCTGTACACGCAGGCGGTGCTGGCCTGCGTGAACGCCGGGGCCGCGCCGATGGCGGCGGTCGCGCGCGGGCTGGCCGTGCTCGGCGACGCGACCGGTCTCGACCGCGTGCTCGATCTCGACACGCCCGTCGTCGAGCTGGCCGTTCGTCGGCTGACGAGCATGGGAGTGCTCGACGGGGCCCGGTTCCGTCACCCGGCCGCACGCGCCGCGCTGCTGGACGACCTGCCGCCGCGCGAGCGGGCGCGCCTGCACCGGCGGGCCGGTCAGCTGCTGTACGAGCGGGGCGCGCCAGCCACCGACGTCGCTCGCCACGTGCTCGCCGCCGGTGGAAGCGACGAGCCCTGGGCCGGGCGGGTCCTGGTCGAAGCCGCGGCGCAGGCCTCGACCTCCAGTGACCTGGAGGGCGCCGTCGCGGCGCTCGAACTGGCCGCCGGGTCGGCCCGGCACGCGGCGCGGCGAGCGGAGCTGACGGCCAGCATGGCGAGGCTGGAGTGGCGGGCCAATCCCGCCGCCGCCGCGCGCCACCTGTCCCAGCTGACCGCGGCGGTACACGCCGGGCAGCTGTCCGGCAGCGACACCGCCGAGCTGGTCGGCTTCCTGCTGTGGCACGGCCAGCTCGACGAGGCCGGTACCCTGCTGGCCTCGCCGCCGGGCCCCGACGTCACACGGGCTGACCTCGCGGAGGTCCGCGAGTGGTCGTGGATGTCGTTCCCCTCGGTGGCCCCCGAGCGCAGCCGTGCCCTCGCGGGCAGCGCCGCGGGCGTGGGGGTATCCACGGCGGACGCCGCCGGGCGACGTCCGCCCGCCAGGACCTCCGAGCGGGCGATGCTGCTGGAGTCCGTCGTGGCCGGGCGGTTCGAGCAGGCGTCCCGGGCGGCCGAACGCCTGCTCGACGGGCTCGAGCTGGACGACGCGGGGGTCGACTCCGCGGTCGCGGCGCTCGCCGCGATGACGTTCGCGGAGCGATACGACCGGGCGTCCTACTGGGCGACCCGGCTCGCGGCGACGATGTCGACCTCGGAGGCACCGACCTGGCGCGCCCGGGTCGCCGCGGTGAGCGCGGAGCTCGCGTTCCGCAAGGGTGACCTGCCGGCGGCGCGGCGGCTCGTCGACGAGGCCTTCACCCACGTGCCGCCCCACGGGTGGGGAGTCGTCGTCGGGCTGCCGCTGGCCACCCAGGCCGCCACGGCCACGGCGATGGGTGACTACCTGCGCGCCGCCCAGGCCTTCGCGGTCAAGGTCCCGGAGACGATGTACGAGACCCGGTTCGGCCTGCACTACCTGCACGCACGGGGGACCTACAACCTGTCGCTCGGCCGGGCCAGGGCCGCGCTGGGGGACTTCCTGGCCTGCGCCCACCGGATGCGCAGCTGGGACCTGGACCATCCAGCGCTCGTGCCGTGGCGGACGGCGGCGGCGGAGGCCTATCTCAGGCTCGGCGATCCCGACCAGGCCCGCGGCCTGGCCCAGGAGCAGCTCGCGCGCTTCGGCGGGCGGTCCCGGGGGCTGTCGCTGCGGCTGATGGCCGCGCTGAGCCCCGGCCCGCGCCGCGCTCCGCTGCTGGAGGAGGCCGCCGACGTGTTCGCGCAGTGGGGCGACCGGCTGCAGCTGGCCTGGACGCTCGCCGACCTCGACCGGGCCTACCGCGAGCTCGGCAACGGCGACGAGGCGAGACACGCGCGGTCACGGGCGATGCGGGTCGCCGACGCCTGCCACGCCGCTCCGGTCGTCCAGTCGTTGCTGGACGTCCCGTCGGCCGACCCGGGCGCCGGCCGAGCGGCCGTGCCCCGCCAGCCGGTCGCGTCCGGCCCGGATCGCCCGGCCAAGGCCGCGGCCGGGATGGTCCCCCCGGCTCCCGGCGCGGCCGCCCGGCCCGTCGAGCCGGCTCGACCTGGCGGCGGCGCGCCGGCCACGCGGCCGGCGCGGGAGGACGGCTCCGACGCGCCGGCCAGGAACGCCGGGCTGGACGCGCTGAGCACGGCCGAGCAGCGCGTCGCGTTCCTGGCGGCGCTCGGCCATTCCAACCGGGAGATCGCCACGTGTCTGTTCATCACGGTCAGCACGGTCGAGCAGCATCTGACCCGGGTCTACCGCAAGCTCGACGTGCGAAGCCGCAAGGAGCTGACCGGGGCGGTGCCGACGAACGAGGACCGGTAGGCCGGCCCGCGCCGCCGCCGGCCCGCTGGAGCCCGTCCCGCTGGAGCCCGTGCTGCCTGAGCTCAGCCAAGTGCCTCCCGCACCGCGTCGACGGCCTCGGCGACGTCGCCCGGAACCTTGACCCGGACGACCGGAACCGGGAACTCGACCATGTTGTCGGCCATCGACGGTCCCGGGACCACGAGGACCGTGACCCCGAGGGCCGTCGTCGCGGCCAGGCCGTCGGGGATGCTCGCGGTGACGACGAGGTTGCGCCAGATCGCCTCCCGGACCTCGTCCGCCGTGGTGAGAGCGTGCGGCCCGAGACATGCCGCGAGCGGGACGAGCGGGTCCTTGACGTCGAGCGTCTCGACGTGGGCGCGCACGAAGTCGCTCGCGTGCCGGCGCAGCGGGCTGTGCACGGCGGCCGTCCCGCGTTCCATGACCATGATGGCTTCTGGTTCCTGGGCCGCCAGCTCCTGCAGGGCGGCCTTGTAGCCGGTGAGCACGGCCCACCGGGAGCCGTCGGAGACACGGCCGAAGTCCACGGCCAGGTAGACGTCGTCCCGGCCCTGGTAGAACCGGGTCCTGTCCTGCCCGGGCTGCTCGATGCACAGGGCGACTCCCTGCGCGGGCTCGCCGGCCGGCAGGTCCGGGATACGGCGCCGGTGCCACAGCATCCGGAACATCTGCTCGCGGCTCAGCGAGCCGACCATGCAGCTCGCGCTCGTGATGCCGAGACTCAGCGCGAGGATGGCGTCGGGCCGGACGCCGGCCTCGCCGAGCACGTCATGGACGGCCAGCTGCCCGGCGATCGACCGGATCGCCAGGGCCGCGTTGCGCGTCGCGTGGTGCTCGGGCAGCTCGCCGGCCAGCAGCTGGTCGGCGTCGAGCCCGGTCCAGTCCTGGACGTCGCGGTAGAACCGCCGGACCGAGGCGTAGGCGTCAAAGAAGGCGGCGCTGCCGTCGTCCACCTCCTCCTGTGCCCGGCTGACAAAGAATCCGACCGTCATGTGCGCGCTCCTATCGTCCGCTGGTCAGGCGAGCGGGCTGCTCGCCGTCGACGACCGTGTCGGTCAGTACGGCACGCTGCAGCTCCCGCAGGGCCGCCCCCGGCTCCAGCCCGAGCTCGCGGCGCAGCACCTCGCGAAGCTGGTGGTAGACCTCGAGCGCGTCGGCCCGGCGCCTGGACAGGTAGAGCGCGCGCATCAGCTGGCCGTAGAAGGCCTCGTGCAGCGGGTGCTCGTTCACCAGCCCGTAGAGGTCGCTGATCGCGGCGCGGTGGCGACCCAGCCGTAGGTTCGCCTCGACGCGGAGCTCGACGCATTCGAGCCGGGCTTCCTCGACCCCCACCGAGAAGGCGGTCATGACCGGCCCGTCGCTGGACAGGGGAATGGGACCGCGCCAGAGGGCCAGCGCCTCGTCGAACGTCCGCGCCGCGTCCTCGAAACGGCTCTCGGACATCGACTGGCGACCCTGGCGGACGAGGCGCTGAAAGACGGTCAGGTCGAGCTGTTCGGAGTCGAGCCGCAGGAGATATCCCGGGGGCCGGGTGACGATCGGGCCCGCCGGCCCGCCGCCGCTGTCGCCCAGCAGTTTGCGGAGATTGGATATGTAGACGTGAACGGCCGCGGTCGCCCGGCGCGGCGGCCGCTCGTCCCAGATCTCCGAGATCAGCTGTGACGTCGAGACCACCTGATTGTTGCGGATCAGTAGCACGGTCAGTAACGTCTCGACCTTCGGAGCGCTGATAGAACGGACCTTGTCCTCGTCGACGAGTCTTATGGGGCCGAGGATCTGATACTTCAGTGTTCCTCCTCCCGGCGGCGTCGGATTGGCCTGAAAGCTAGGTTCTGTCCGACGGGGCGGCAACCCCTAGGCTCCGCCCGGCGGACCTACCTGCGATAACGCGCCGAAATCGGCGGCGCTTTGTCCGCGCGCATCAATAGGGGACTCGGGGTCGGCCGCGATAGGGGTTCCGGCCCGCGCTCGGCGCCGGTACCGTCAGGCAAATTCCCGGGTTCGGCCGACGGCTCGACAGCTGCGGCCTGTTAACGATGGGTGACTACAGCGTGAAGATCTCAACCGAGGGTTCGGTTTGGCTCCGGAGTTTCCATCCCGGGCCCGCCGCGGCGACGAGAATAATCTGCTTCCCGCATGCCGGTGGTTCCGCCACCTACTACTTCGGGCTCTCCGCGGCATTGTCGCGGGCGGCCCGGGTGCTGGCGGTTCAGTACCCGGGCCGCCAGGACCGGCGGGCCGAGCCGGCGGTCGAGGACGTCGCCGAGCTGGCCGGGCAGATCGCTGGCGTGCTGAGCGACGGCCCGCTCGCCGACGTGGACGGGCCGGTGGCCTTCTTCGGGCACAGCATGGGAGCGGTCGTCGCGTTCGAGGTGGCGCGCAGGCTGGAGCACGAGGCGGGCCTGAAGGTCGACCTGCTGTTCGCCTCGGCTCGCCGCGCCCCGTCGCGGCACCGCCCCAGCTTCGTCCACCTCCGTGGCGACGCCGAGCTGGCCGCCGAGATCGCCAGGCTGGGCGGCACGGATGGCCGGCTGCTCGCGGACGACGAGGTGTTCCGGATGATCCTGCCGGCGGTGCGCAGCGACTACAAGGCCGTCGAGACGTATCGGTGGGCTCCTGGGCCGAAACTCTCGTGCGCCATCGCGGCATTTGTCGGCGACGCTGACCTGAGCACCACCGTCGACGAGGCGCGGGCCTGGGCCGGCCATACCGCGGGAGACTTCGATCTGCGCGTCTTTCCCGGCGGTCATTTCTACCTCGACGAGCACCGGACGGATGTCGTCGCGGCGATCACAAGCCGGCTCGCGGCACTTCGCTGAGGTTGTTCCCGGCGGGCCTTTGGGCCTGACTGGAGAGACCGGATCATTGACAAACGGAGTGATCAGTCCGTAGCCTTGGCTCGACTTGTCGGGGACTCGGCCAACGCCCCCCTGACGACCCTGTGGCCAGTTTCTGCGAGTTGCCTGTGAAGGGAACGAAGATGTCGATCATCGACGTGCGTGGGCTGCGTCAGACCTACCGGGCCAAGAAACTCACCGTCGAGGCGGTGCGGGGTATCGATTTCACCGTCGAGGCCGGTGAGATCGTCGGTTTCCTCGGCCCCAACGGTGCCGGCAAGACGACGACGCTGCGCATGCTCACCACCCTGCTGCGGCCGACCGCCGGCCAGGCTCAGATCGCCGGCGCGGACCTGCTCCAGAACCCGAAGGGGGTGCGGGCCCGGATCGGCTACGTCGCCCAGGCCGGCGGAGCCGACCGCAACGCGCTGGTCGCCGAGGAGCTCGTCCTGCAGGCGCGGCTGTACGGCGTGCCGGCCCGCGAGGCGCGACGGCGGGCGAGCGAGCTGCTCGCCCGGCTCGATCTGGCGGATCTCGACAGGCGGGTCGTGAAGACGCTGTCTGGCGGTCAGCACCGGCGGCTGGACGTGGCGATCGGCCTGGTCCACCGGCCGTCCCTGCTGTTCCTCGACGAGCCGAGCACCGGCCTCGACCCGCAGAGCCGCAGCAACCTCTGGGACCACATCCGGCGGCTGCGCGAGGAGCTCGGGACCACGGTCTTCCTGACCACGCACTACCTGGACGAGGCGGACGCGCTGTGTGACCGCATCCTCGTCATCGACCACGGCCAGATCGTCGCGGAGGGCACCCCCGAGGAGCTGAAGCGCAGGGTCTCCGGCGACGTCGTGACCATCGGCGTCGGCGACGAGGCCGTCGCGGCGAAGGACGTGCTGACCGGCCAGCCGGGCGTGCGCGAGGTGGTCGCCGCGGAGGACTCGGTCCGGCTGACCGTCGACGAGGGCGGCGAGGCGGTGGCCACGCTGATGAAGGTGCTGGACGGCGCCGGGGTGCGGGTGCGCTCGATCCAGCTGCACCGCCCGACCCTCGAGGACGTCTTCCTCACCCTGACGGGCCGGTCGCTGCGCGACGAGGCGGCGTGACGGCAAGGCCAAGCACGATCCGTAGCGGCACCATCCCGGAGGAGAGCCGATGTCGTTTGCCCGGACCACACTGCTGATCTTCGAGCGGTACCTGAAGATCTCGCTGAGAAACCCGGCCTGGCTGGTCATCGGTCTGATGCAGCCGGTCCTTTACCTGGCGCTGTTCGGACCGCTGCTGTCACCGCTCGGACGCGCGGGCGTCTCCGGCTTCCCGTCCGGCAACTCCTACCAGTTCTTCGTCCCCGGTCTGTTGGTGCAGCTCGGCATGTTCGGCTCGGCGTTCGTCGGCTTCGGCATCATCATCGACCTGCGCTCCGGTGTGCTGGAGCGGCTGAAGGTCACCGCGGCCAGTCCGCTGTCGCTGCTGCTCGGCCGGGTGTTGCGCGACGTCCTGGTCCTGCTGGTACAGGCGGTGCTGCTGGTGCTGGTCGGGCTCGCGTTCGGGCTGCGGGCGCCCGTGGCCGGCGTCCTGATCAGCTTCGCCATCGTCGGCGTGCTGGCGGTCAGCCTGTCGTCGCTGTCCTACGGGGTCGGGCTGAAGCTGAAGAACGAGGACGCGCTCGGGCCGGCGCTGAACCTCGTCGCCGTCCCGGCGATGCTGCTGTCCGGCATCCTGCTGCCGCTCTCGCTCGCTCCCGGCTGGCTGAACTGGGTCTCGCGGGTCATGCCGTTCCGCTACATCATCGACTCGATGCGGGAGGCGTTCCGCGGGAACTACGCCACGACGCTGATGCTGGAGGGCGCCGCCGTCTCGGTCGGACTGGCCGTGGTGTGCCTGGTCTTCGCGTCCAGGGCCTTCCAGCGCGCCTGAGCGCCGCCGTCAGGAAGGCCGCTGGCCTCCGCAGGCCGACATCGGCCCATCAGGACTCGTCCTGGTGGGCCGATTCGCGTGCGGGAACCGGCACCGGGCAGAAAGAGAGGGCCCCTCCGACCATCGGAGGGGCCCTCGGCCTGAGCGAACGGGGTGGCGCCCGGAGTGCCTACTGGCTGAACGTCATGGGCAGCACCGGCGGCGCCCAGAACGACGGCGACGGGTTGACCTCGAACTTCATGTCCGGGATCGTCCACGCCCCCGGGAACCGCTCGGCGGTCATGGTCAGCATGAGGCTCGCCTCCATCCTGGCCAACGGCGCGCCGAGGCAGAAGTGAATGCCCTGCCCGAAGCCCATGTGCGGGTTGGGGTCGCGCTCGATGTCGAACCGGTCGGGATCGGCGAACACCCGCTCGTCGCGGTGCGCGGAACCGACGACCGGAATCACCTTCTCGCCGGCCTCGATGACCTGGCCGGCGACGGTGGTGCGCACCTTCGCGATCCTGGGGGTGGAGTTCGGCGCCGGCGAGAAGTAGCGCAGCACCTCCTCGACGAGGGTGGGGACGACCTGCGGCCGGGCCCGGACGGTGTCGAGAACCCCCGGATGATGCACCACGCAAAGCATCATGTTGGCCAGCAGGTGGGCCGTGCTCAGGCTGCCCGCCATCAGCAGCATCGCGCAGAAGTCGAGCACCTCCTGGCCGGCCAGCCGCTCCCCGTTGATCTCCGCGACGGTCAGCGCCGTGACCAGGTCGTCGCCCGGGTTGCGCCGCCGGTCCTCCGCGATCTCGTCGAAGAACGTGTAGAGCGCCCCGAACGCCTGGAACGTCTCCTCGGGAATCTCGTCCATGTCCTTGCCCGCCATCGGGCCGGCGATGATGAAGGCGGCGTCCGTCCACCGCCGGAAGTCGTCGCGCCGGTCCGGCTCGATGTTGAGCAGGTCCGCGATGACCAGCGTCGGCAGCGGCGAGGCCAGGTCCGCCACGACGTCCATCTCGCCCTGGTCCGCGACCTTGTCCAGGAGCTTGGTCATCATCTCGACGACCTTGACCTCCATCTCCACGATCCGCTGGCGGGTGAAGGCAGTGGCCGCGAGCGAGCGCAGGTGCCGGTGCCGGGGCGGGTCGCTGTAGGGCAGCGGCGTGCCCGTGTCGTTGCCGGTCTCACCGTCCGGGCTGTTCGAGAAATGCTCGTGGTCGAGCAGGATCTGGCGGGTCTCGGCGAAGCGCAGGGCCCGCAGCACCCCGTCCTCGCCGCGGTGGAACGCGTCCTTCTCGCGTAGCGGTCGCGCCCAGTCGTACTGCGCGAACATCTCGTCTTTCGTCAGCAGTGCCATGACTGGCTCCTTCGTGGGCAGGCGTCGGAAGAGGCGCTGGCCGCGGAACGTCGGTGTGGCGCGGACCGGCGGTCGGGTTCGGCGGTCGGGGTTCGGCATGCTCGGCCACGGGTGGGCCGGTGGGGCGCGGCCGCCCGGGGCGGCGCGGTCTGGCGCCCGATCCAAAGCAGCCCTCCACGACGACGAGGCCGTCGTGGAGGGCTGAGGTCGGCGGATCCGGGCCGGCAGGGCTCGGGCGAGGCTCGGGCCGCCGAGCCGCCGAGCCGCCGAGCCGCCCAGGCGGCGGCGTGGTCGGTGCCTAGAGCGAGGCCTCCAGCAGCGTCGGGCGCAGTTGGGCCCGCAGCGGGCTCGCCTCGGCGTTGGGCAGCGACACCTCGGCGTCGATCGTGTGCCGCCCGACCACCGTGAGCCCGGCGCGCTCGATCTCCTTCTCCAGCACCGCCGGGGCGACCGGGTGGGTGAGCTGCGAGCCGAAGACCGTGTCGGTCACGATGCCGTTGGTGACCCGCTGGCAGAGGATGTTCACCGACCGGATCGACTCCACCGGGTCGACGTAGTTGAACACCGTGCACAGCAGCGGCGAGGTGTCGTCCTCGGTCGTGAAGACGAAGATGTTCTCGAACGGCTCGCCCTCCGTCGACTGAGGGAAGTTCACGACCGTGATGTAAAGGCGCCCGTCCGGGGTCAGGTGCTCCTTGATCCGGGCGAACGCCGAGGCGCGCTGCTCCTCGTCCAGGCTCCAGATGGCGGAGCCGCCGATGACCACGATCCCGAACTTGCGGTCGAGGCTGAACGACGTCATGTCGCCGACGACCGTCTCGGCGCGGCTCGCGAGCTCGGCGGCCGACGGCTCGGCCAGCCGGTCCTGCAGGATCTTCAGCATGTCCGGGGACAGGTCGAGCGCGGTCGTCGCGTAGCCCCACTCCAGCAGCGGGAAGGTGAGACGGCCGGTGCCGCAGCCGAGCTCGAGGGCCGGCCCCGGCCGCCCCGCGACGGCCGCCTTGAGCTCGTCGACGGCGACCGTGTCGTGCTTGGTAAGCATGTGGTAAAGCTTGGCCGCGAACGGACCATAGAGACTCTGCAC
Source organism: Pseudofrankia inefficax (assembly GCF_000166135.1). Taxonomy (NCBI): domain Bacteria; kingdom Bacillati; phylum Actinomycetota; class Actinomycetes; order Frankiales; family Frankiaceae; genus Pseudofrankia; species Pseudofrankia inefficax. The sequence goes on along the minus strand of NC_014666.1, from coordinate 5,214,042 downwards.
GCCGTTCGCGGCGAACAGCGAGGCCACCTGGGTGGCGCTTCCCATGACCTCATCTGCGGAGACCGACATCATTGCCCTCCCGATACGGGTTGGTAGAGCGGACCGTGCGTGCTCAAAACATGGTCGTCAGGCCGGCTAAGGCACGGCTTTGGTCGTTCTAAATCGTCCGTCGACGGTTGGCCGGACAATCCCCGCGCTGAATCATCAGAGAGCGGGTATTTCAATGGCATAGCCGGCCTTGACCCATTTGCTGGCCTCGATGCTGACTCCGACGGCCCGGTCCCCGGGTGCCAGCAGCTTCAGAAGCTCCTGTAGCTGGAAGAACGCGAGCGCATTGCCGGTGTTGCCGATGTCCGTCACGCAGCTGACGTCCTGGGCGTACGGCACGGCGAGCTGCTCGAGAATGCGCGCCGTCATCTTTCCCGACAGCTGCGGTGGCAGCACGAAGTCGATGTCGGTCCGGGCCCAGCCGAGCACCGCGAGCAGCTCCTCGAACGCCTCGCAGGTCATCGTCGGCACGGCCCGCTCGACGGCCTTGAAGTCCTCGGAGACAGGCGGCAGCTCGCTGGCCCGGTCCCCCCAGCCGAACCACTCGACGACCTGGCCGGGCGCCCGCCCCAGGCCCTCCAGCCGGGTGACCACGTGGCGCAGCACCGCGGCGCCGTGGGCCGGGTGCGCGCTCAGCACGGCGGCGCCGACTCCGTCCCCGAAGAGCATGCCGTTGACCTGCACCTCCGGCGGCATCGTGAGCAGGCTCGCCGAGATGTCGAAGTGCTTGGCCGAGCTGTCGCCCCCGAGGACGAGCGCGGTGCGGTACCGGCCCGTCGACAGCAGGCGCGCCGCCAGGTCGAGGGTCTGCACGGCGCCGGTGCAGCCGGCCTGCAGCTGGTAGGTCGGCACGCCGTCGATGCCGAGCCGGTCCGCGACCATGTTCACCGTCGCCGGCATCAGCTGGTCGGGCGTCGAGGTGCTCATGACGACCAGGTCGACCTGGGCCGGGTCGGTCGCGGCGGCCTCCAGCGCCCTGCGGCCGGCCAGCTCCCCGAGGTCGACGAGCGTGTAGAGGCGCTCGCCGGTGGCCAGGTCGACCGAGAAGTGCCGGCTCTTCGTCCCCACGAACTCGTCGATCCAGTCCTGCCAGGCGCCCGGCAGGCCGAACCTCGCCGTCAGGTCCGCGTTGGTGATCGGCGGACCGGGGAGCGCCGTGCCCACCCCCAGAAGGTTGACGTCGACGTCGGTCATGAGCGGGCTGCCGCGGCGGCGTCGGTCTCCAGGGCGGCCGGCCGGTCGGATGGCGGCCCGAACCAGCGGCGCAGCGCGCCGGTCAGCCCACCGTCGGCCGCCGGGCCGGCCCACGCGATGCGGCCGTCCGGACGGACCAGGACCGCCTCCGCGGACACCCCGGGGAGCGGCTCGACGGCGACGAAGGAGACCCGGTCGGACCAGGCAGCCAGCTCGCCCGCCGGCCCCGCCGCCGCGAAGCCGAGCACGAACGCGCGCCCGTCCTGGAGAAGCCGGGTGACGTCACCGCCGTCGACGGGGGTCGTCTCGGGCAGGTCGGCGAGCCGGCGGCCCGCCAGCGGGTGATCCCCGGCGTCGGGCATCGGGTACCGCACGTCCTGGCCGCCGACCATCCGGACCAGGTACTGGTTGACCTCGTCGAAGGCGAACAGCTCGGTGAGCAGCTCGCGAAGCGGCGCCACCACCGTGAGCGGGTGCAGCAGCGCCACCTGGGCCAGGGTCGTGCTGCAGGCCCGCGCGCCGACCGGGTGCCGCTCGTCGTGGTAACTGTCGAGGAGATCCTCGGGCCCGGTGCCCGCGAGCACCGAGGCGAGCTTCCAGCCGAGGTTGACGGCGTCCTCGACGCCGGTGCTGAGCGCCTGGCCGCCGAGCGGGAAGTGGACGTGCGCGGCGTCGCCGGCCAGGAAGATCCTGCCGGCCCGGTAGCGGTCGGCCTGGCGCGTCGCGTTGAACCAGCGGCGCATCCAGCGGGGCGTGCCGATGTCGAGTGGCCGGCCGGTGAGAGCCTCGACGCTGGCCCGCAGCTCGGGGACGGACACCGGTGCGTCGCGGTCGACCGGATCGACCCCGAACTCGGCCGTGACCAGCCGCAGCCCGGCCTCACCCGTCGGGGCGAGGGCGAAGACGCCGGCCGGGTACTCGCGGGTCCCGAAGTAGTGCCACAGCTCGCTGTCCTCGTCCATGCCGAACTCGAGCTCGGCGACGATCCCGTGGAAGGGGTACTCGACGCCGGGGAAGCCGATGCCGGCCAGCCGGCGCACGGTGCTGTCCGCGCCGTCGCAGCCGACCACGTAGTCGGCCTCGAGGGACGAGGGTCCGGCCGCCGAGCGCAGCTCCAGCCGGACGGCGCGCTCGTCCTGATCGACCGCGACGAGCTCCTCGCCACGCCGCACCTCGACGCCGAGGTCCACCGCCCGGCGCGCGAGTCGCGCCTCGACGACGGTCTGCGGCATCAGCATGTTGTTCCGGTGCGGGGAGGCTAGCCTGGTCGGGTCGAGCGCCAGGTGGGCGAAATGCGCCGCGGGCCATTCCAGCCCCTGGTCGAACACCTCCGCCAGCAGCCCGCGCTGTTCCAGCAGGTCGACGACGGTGCCATTGATGGCCATTCCCATCGACTCCTCGCGGGGTCGCGGAAGGCGGTCGAGCGTCACGGTTTCCACGCCGGCCAGCGCCAGTTCACAGGAAACCATGAGCCCGACCGGGCCGGCACCGACGACGACAACTTTTCCTGCCATGAGGGGTCCTTTCGTTCCGCGGCCTGACAACGGCCTCACAGTTCGTTGTCGATGAATCCGAATATCTCGTCGTCCGACGCGTCCTCGAGAAGGTCGAGCGGAGCGCGGCCGGCGGCCGGAAGCGAGCCGGAAGGCGACGCGCCATTGCCGGACCCGCGCCTGCCGGGTGCCGCTCCGCCGCCGTTGGTCGGGCGTGAACCGCCCGCCCCCCGGTCGCTCGGCTCCTGCTGGCCCGGCGAGGCGGCCTCGATCGCCGGTTCGAGCAGCTCCCGCAGGTGCGAGATCAGCGCGCCGGGAGTCGGATGGTCGAAGACGAGGGTCGCGGGCAGCCGCAGGCCGGTCACCCCGCTGAGCCGGTTGCGCAGCTCGACCGCGGTGAGCGAGTCGAAGCCGAGGTCGAGCAGGCCCCGGTGCGGCTCGACCCGGTCGTGCGCGGGTCGCGCGAGCACGGCCGCGATGGAGTTCTGGACCAGGTCCGTCAGGGACCGCTCGCGTTCCGGCTCCGTCTCGCGGGCCAGCCGTCCGATCCACTCGTCCGAGCCATCGCGCGTCGCTACGACAGGGCGGACCTCCGCGCGGACCAGGCCGCGCAGCAGCGCTGGGAGGGGGTGCTGCGCGGCCTGGTTGGCCAGCGCGACGCGGTCGAACAGGGCCGCGGCGAGGGCGGGTCGGTGGGTGCGCAGGGCGCTGTCGAGGAGACGGTGGCCCTGTTCGGCGGTGAGCGGATGCACTCCGCCGAGCCGCACCCGGGTGTGATCGGTGGTGGTGAGGTTTTGGGTCATGCCGCTGGTGTGTTGCCAGAGTCCCCAGGCGAGGGTGGTGGCGGGGAGTCCGAGGAGGTGGCGGTGGTGGGCGAGGGTGTCGAGGTAGGTGTTGGCGGCTGCGTAGTTGGCTTGTCCGGGTGCGCCGAGGGTGCCGGCGAGGCTGCTGTAGAGGACGAAGTGGGTGAGGGGGAGGTGTCGGGTTTGGTGGTGGAGGTGCCAGGCGGCGTCGATTTTGGCGGGTAGGACGTCGTCGAGGTGGGTGGGTGTGAGGGTGGTGAGGGTGGCGTCGTGCAGGGTGCCGGCGGTGTGGAAGACGGCTCGTAGTGGGTGTGTGTCTGGGATGTCTGCGAGGAGGGCGGCGACCTGTGTGGGGTCGGTGTGGTCGCAGGCGACGATGTTGACCTGGGCGCCGAGGTTGGTGAGTTCGGCGACGAGTTCCGAGGCTCCGGGGCTCTCAGGGCCGCGTCGGCTGGTGAGCAGCAGGTGCCGGATGTCGTGGGTGGTGACCAGGCGGCGGGCCAGCAGGCTGCCCAGGCCGCCGGTGCCACCGGTGATCAGGACCGTGCCGTCCGGGTCGAACTCCGGTCCGGAATCCTCGTCGGCCGGGGTGGGTGTCGCCGGCAGCTGAGCCAGCCGGGGGACGTGGAGCTGGCCGCGCCGCAGCGCCGCCTGCGGCTCCCCGGACCGGACCAGCGACCCGAGCGCGTCCGGGAGCCAGTACCGGCCCGGCGGCTCCGCGTCGGTGGGCGTGCCGACGTCCAGCAGCACGAAACGGTCGGGATGCTCGGCCTGCGCCGATCGGACCAGTCCCCACAGCGGGGCCTCGCTCAGGTTCGGCGCGTCACCCGCCGCCGGGCTCGCCGCCGGGTCCGGAACCGTCGGCGGGACCACGACGGCGTCGCGGGTGCCGACGACGAGCAGCGTGTCGCTCAGCCTGTCGTCCGCGAGCCAGTCCTGCAGGAACCGCAGCGCAGCGGCCGTCGTGGCACGGGCGTCCCGCGGCCGGTGGGAGTCGGGCGGTACCGCGCCGGCGAGGAAGGTGAACACGGCCGGCGGAGGTGTCGCGCCGGCGTCGAGCGCCGCGCGGAGAGCGGCGAGGTCCGGGTGGCTGTCGCCGCCCGGGATACCGGGCCCGGCGCCGAGGACGGCCCAGGTGCCAGCACGCGCGCCCGTACCGGCGTGGGCGCCGGGCTGCAGCGGCGTCCAGACCGTGTCGTGCAGCGGGTACGCCCGCGCGGCGAGCTGGTCGAGCGAGATGGGCCGCAGCGCCAGGGAGTCGACGGACAGGACAGGCGCACCCGAGAGGTCCCTCAGGTCGAGCGCGAAGGTCGACGGGCCGGTCTGCGTGATGGTCGCCCGCAGCGCGGTCGCGCCGGATGCGTACAGCCGGACACCGGACCAGGAGAACGGCAGGCCCGGCGTGCCGCCGTCGCCGACAAGGGTGAGCGCCAGGGAGTGCAGGGCCGCGTCGAGGAGCGCTGGGTGGAGGGTGTGCCCGGTGGTGGCGTGGGCGGGCGGTAGTTCGACCTGGGCGTAGTGGGTGGTTCGGCCCGGGTCGGTCCAGAGCTGATGGAGGTTCTGGAAGGCCGGCCCGTAGCGGTAGCCGGCGGTGGCGAGCTGCCGGTAGGCGTCGGTGAGGTCGTGGCGTTCGGTGTCGGGGGGTGGCCAGCTGCCGGGGTTCGGCGGTGGGGTCTGGCCGGGTGTGGGGTGGCTGAGCGTGGCGGTGGCGTGGTGGGTCCACGGCGTGGGGTTGGGGGTGCTGGGGTGGGTGGGGCGGCTGTGAATGGTGACGGTGCGTGGACTGGTGGGCGTGACCGTGAGATGGAGGTCGGTGGGCTCGTCGACCAGCATCGGCGTGTGGAGGGTGAGGTCGTCGATGTGGACGGGTGTGCTCCGCGCCAGGTGCTGGGTGGCGTGAAGGGTGAGGTCGAGGTAGGCGGTGGCGGGGAGGATCGCGGCGTCGGCGACGGTGTGGTCGGCGAGCCACGGGTGGTCGGCCGGGTTGAGGTGGCCGGAGTGGTGGTGGGTGCCGTCGGGATGCTCGGTGGTGTGGGTGATCCACGGGTGGCCGTGTTCGGTGGGGCTGGTGTGTGGGGGTGGGGGGTCGAGCCAGTAGCGCTGGCGTTGGAAGGGGTAGGTGGGTAGGTCGGGTGCCGGGTTGGCTCCGGCTGGCTGCCAGTGGGTGGGGAGGCCGTGGGCCCAGGCGGTGGTGAGGGCTGTCAGGTGGTCGGCGGGGGTGTCGTGGTCGCGTCGCAGCGTGTGCAGGACGACGGAGTCGTGGGTGGTTTCGAGGGTGTCGTGTAGGGCCGCAATAAGGGTGGGGTGCGGGCTGATCTCTATCCAGTGGGTGTGGCCGTCGCTTTGGGTGTTGGTGATGGTTTCGGTGAGGCGTACGGGGTGGCGGAGGTTGTCGTACCAGTAGTGGGGGGTGAGTTGGTCGGGGTTGAGGGGGTGGGTGGTGCGGGTGGAGTAGAAGGTGGGGCTGCCTTCGGTGTTGGTGTGTGGGGTGAGGGTGGCGAGTTGGGTGAGGAGTTCTTCTTGGAGGGATTCGATGGCGGGGGTGTGGCTGGCGTAGGTCACATCGATGAGCCGGGCTCGGATGCCGCAGGCGCGGTAGTCGGCGAGGGCTTTGTGGAGTGGTTCGGTGGGTCCGGCGAGGACGGTGTGGGTGGGGCTGTTGTAGGCGGCGATGTGTAGGCCGTCGGGGATGTCGTCGGGGGTGAGGGTGTGGGGGAGGGTGAGCATGCCGCCGGTGCCGGCGAGTTGGCGTAGGAGGTGTGCGCGGGTGGTGATGAGGTGGGCGCCTTGGTCGAGGGTGAGGATTCCTGCGGCGACTGCGGCTGCGATTTCGCCTTGGCTGTGTCCGACGACGGCGTCGGGCACAATGCCGTGTGCGCGCCACCAGGTGGTGAGGGCGATCATGACGGCCCAGAGGGCGGGTTGGACGACGTCGACCCGGTCGAAGCCTGGATCGTGGCCGTCGAGGAGTGTGGCGGGGTTCCAGTCGACGTAGGGCGCGAGCGCCGTGGTCGCTTCTTCCAATGCCTGGTGAAAGACCGGGTCGGCTGCGGCGAGGCCGGCGGCCATGCCTGGCCATTGCGATCCCTGGCCCGGGTAGACGAACACCACGCGCGGGCTGGCTGTCCTGGTGGGGTGGGCGACGGACAGCTGGGCCGCCGGCTGGTCCGTCGCCAGCGCGTCGAGGCCGGCGAGCAGCGTGTCCGGTGTGGATCCGACCACCGTCGCTCGATGCGGGAGCAGGCTGCGGCGGCCGAGCGCGGCCGCGACCGCGGCCGGGCCCGCGGCAGGCCGCTCCGCCAGGACGGCGCGCAGGCGAGCGGCCTGCGCCCGCAGGGCCGGCCGCGTCTTGGCGGACAGCGCCCATACGACCGGATCGACGGTCGGCTTGCCCCCGGGCGTCCCGCCGGGCGGTTCCGTGGCTTCGCCGGTCGGTGCCTGGGCGGCTGCCGCCGTGGTGTCCGTCTCGGGGAGGTCGGGGGCTTGTTCGAGGATGAGGTGGGCGTTGGTGCCGCTGATGCCGAACGAGGACACGGCGGCGCGGCGGGGCCGGTGCTGGTCGGGCCAGGGCATCGAGTCGGTGAGGAGCTGGACGTTTCCCGAGGTCCAGTCGACCTGCGGGGTGGGTTCGTCGACGTGCAGCGTCCGGGGGAGGGTGGCGTGGCGTAGTGCCATGACCATCTTGATGACGCCGGCGACGCCGGCCGCCGCCTGGCTGTGGCCGATGTTGGATTTGATCGAGCCGAGGTGGAGCGGCTGGTCACCGGACCGCTGTTGGCCGTAGGTGGCGAGCAGGGCTTGGGCCTCGATGGGGTCGCCGAGTGGGGTGCCGGTTCCGTGGGCTTCGACGGCGTCGACGTCGGCCGGGGTGAGCCGTGCGTTGGCGAGCGCCTGGTGGATGAGTCGCTGCTGGGAGAGGCCGTTGGGGGCGGTGAGGCCGTTGGAGGCGCCGTCCTGGTTGACCGCCGAGCCGCGCAGGACGGCGAGGATCCGGTGGCCGTTCGCGCGGGCGTCCGACAGGCGTGCCAGTAGGAGCAGGCCGGCGCCTTCGGACCAGGCGGTGCCGTCGGCGGCGGCGGCGAACGATTTGATGCGGCCGTCGGGGGCGAGGCCGCGTTGGCGGCTGAACTCGACGAAGACGCCGGGAGATGCCATGACGGTGACGCCACCGGCGAGGGCGAGGGTGCATTCGCCGCTGCGTAGCGCTTGGGCGGCGAGGTGGATGGCGACCAACGACGAGGAACACGCGGTGTCGATGGTGACGGCGGGGCCCTGGAGGCCGAAGGTGTAGGCGATCCGTCCGGAGGCGACGCTGCCGGCGCTGCCGGTTCCGAGGTGGCCTTCGAACGGGCCGGGTTGTGTGGCGAGTCGGGCGCCGTAGTCGTCGTACATGACGCCGGTGAACACGCCTGTGTTGCTGCCGCGCAGGGCGTCGGCCGGGATGAGGGCGTGTTCCAGCGCTTCCCACGCGGTTTCGAGCAGCAGCCGTTGCTGTGGGTCCATCGCGAGGGTTTCGCGGGGTGAGAGGCCGAAGAACTCGGGGTCGAACTCGTCGGCGTCGTGGAGGAAACCCGAGCGGGTGACGTAGGACTTGCCGGGTTGGGTTGGGTCGGGGTCGAACAGGTCGGGGTCCCAGCCGCGGTTGGTCGGGAAGTCGCTGGTCGCGTCGATCCCGTCCGTGACCAGGCGCCAGAGGCTGTCGGGGTCGGTGACCCCGCCGGGATAGCGGCACGCCATCCCCACGATCGCGATCGGCTCGTCGTGCGCGGCGGAGATGGTCGCCACGGGCGCCGGTACGGCCGTCGAAGGCTGCCCGGCTGCTTCCCGCAGCAGGAGGTCGGCGAGGGCGGCCGGCGTGGGGTAGTCGAAGACGAGGGTCGCGGGAAGCCGCAGGCCGGTCGCCGAGTCCAGCCGGTTGCGCAGGTCCACCGCGGTCAGCGAGTCGAAGCCGAGGTCGCTCATGGCCCGGGCCGGATCCACTCGGTCGCCCGCGGCGCGTCCGAGCACGGCCACGATGTGGTCGTTGACCAGCGCGAGTGCCTGCTCGTACCCGTCGGCCGCCGGGAGCCGGGCGAGCCGGGCCGCCCACGAGGCACCGTCCTGGGTGGCGGCGTCCCGGCGCGTGGGGACGGTGACCAGCGACCGCAGCAACGGCGAGAGCGCGTCCGCACCAGCCTGCGCGCGCAGGGCGGCCAGATCGACCCGCGCGGCCACGAGCAGCGCCCTGCTCACGCCCACGTCCGGCGCGCGGCTGACCGCCACCGCGGTGTCGAGCAGCCCGAGTGCGTAGTCCGGGGCCATCGGGGTCACGCCGGTGCGGCGCAGCCGGGCCAGGTCGGCGGCACCGAGTTTCTCGGTCATGCCGGCGGACGGCTCCCACATCCCCCAGGCCAGGGACGTCGCCGGCAGCCCCAGCGCCTGCCGGTGCGCGGCGAGCGCGTCGAGGAACGTGTTCGCCGCCGCGTAGTTGGCCTGCCCCGGGCCGCCGAGGACGCCGGACGCGGAGGAGAACAGCACGAAGGCCGCCAGGTCCAGCCCGCGGGTCAGCTCGTGCAGCTGCCAGGCCGCGTCGATCTTCGGGCGGGTCACCCGGTCGAGCTGCTCGGCGGTCAGCGCCGTGACGAGCCCGTCGTCCAGCACGCCGGCCGCGTGTACCACCGCGGTCAGGGGATGATCGGCCGGGATCCCGGCCAGCACCGTGGCCAGCTCCGCGCGGTCCGCCACGTCGCAGGCCACCACCCGCACGTCCGCGCCGAGCGCGCGCAGTTCGTCGGCGAGCTCCGTCGCGCCGGCCGCCTCAGGACCGCGCCGGCTCGTCAGGACCAGGCGCCGGACGTCGTGCCGGACGACCAGGTGACGAGCGACGAGCGAGCCCAGAGCCCCGGTGCCGCCGGTGATCAGGACTGTCCCCGCCGGGTCCAGCAGGGCCAGTCCCGCGTCGTCCCGGGCCGGCGGCCCGGCCGGCAGGGGTACCCGGCGCAGCCGCGGCGTGCGTACCGAGCCCGCTCGCAGCGCCGCCTGGCTGTGGCCGGCGGCGACGATCCCGCGCAGGAGATCCGCCGCGCCCACTCCACGGGAGCGCAGCCACGCCAGGCCGGTGCCCTCGTGATCGTCCGTGTCGACGACGGTGACGCGACCGGGAAACTCGTTCTGCGCGGAACGGAGCAGGCCCCACACCCCGGCGCCGGTCAGGTCCGGGTCGTCGCCAGGATCGACGGTCACGGCCCGGTGGGTCACGACGACCAGGTGGCTGCCGTCCAGCCGCTGGTCGGCGAGCCAGGACTGGACGAGCGTCAGGGCGTCCGTCAGCACACCCCGGGCTGTCGCCGGCACACCGTCGGCCTCGGCCGGAGCCGACGGCCGCCGTGGGTACACGGGGGCGACGACGACGGTCGGCACTGGTGACCCCGCGGCCAGGGCGTCGCGCAGCTGGTCGAGGTCCCGGTAACGCGGCGACGGGCCGTCGGTGCTTGGACCGGTGCCGGCCCGGTCCGCGCCGTCGGGCGCGAAGTGGTCGAGCACGGCCCACGGTCCGTCCCGTTCGGGCTCGTGGGCCCCGGCCGCGATGGGCTCCTCGGCCCACTCCACGGCGAACAGCGACTCGGCCGCCTGACGGGCGGGAGAACGCAGCCGGCCCGCCTCCACCTGGCGCAGGGTCAGCTCGTCGACGGTCACGACGGGCTGGCCCGCCGGGTCGCTGGCGTGCAGTCGCACCGTTCCGGGCCTGACCGGGACGATCCGTACGCGCAGCTGGGTCGCTCCGGCGGCGTGCAGCCTCGTGCCGGACCAGGAGAACGGAAGTCCCATCGCCGGTCGCGATCCGTCCCCGGCTGGCCCGGGCTCCGGGCTGACGGCCGCGAGCGCGAGCGGATGCAGCGCCGCGTCCAGCAGTGCGGGGTGGATGCCGTAGCCGTCGGTCGCGGTGGTGGCGGGCAGCCGCACCTCGGCGTAGAGCTCCGGCCCGCGCCGCCAGGCCGCTCGCAGCGCCTGGAACGTCTCGCCGTACTCGTAGCCGGCCGCCGCGAGCAGGGGATAGGCGTCGGTGACGTCGACGGGAGTCGCGCCGTCCGGTGGCCAGGCCTCAGTCTGGCCAGGTTCGGTGCCGGCCGCCCGGCCCGGCCGGCCGGCAGGGGTGTCCTGTCCGTGCTCGCCCTGGCTGATCCTGCCGGTGGCGTGGCGCTGCCAGGGCAGGTCGCCGGCCGCGTCGTCGCCACGGTGGGTTCTCGACCAGCGGGAGAACACGGCCAGGCGGCGGCTGCCGGCGTCGTCGGCTCGGCTCACGGTCAGCTGGATGCTGGTGGCGCCGTCCGCCGGGATCACGAGCGGGGTTTCGAGCGTCAGCTCGTCCAGCTCCGCGCAGCCGGCCCGGTCTGCGGCCCGGATCGCCAGCTCGACGAAGGCCGCGCCGGGCAGCAGCGTCGCGCCGGCCATGGCGTGGTCGGCGAGCCAGGGGTGGGTCACCGGCGACAGCTGGCCGGTCAGCACCAGGTCGCCGGCGCCGGCCGGGCCACCGCCGCTGCCGCCGTCGCTCGTGCCGCCGGCGTCGGCGAGCTCCAGGGTGGCGCCGAACAGCGGGTGGTCGGAGGTCTCCATGCCGGCCGAGCTCACGTCCGCCCGCGTTCTGCCGGCGTCGAGCCAGAACCGCTGGCGCTGGAACGGGTAGGTCGGCAGGTCGACCAGCCGTGGGCGGTCCGAGCCCAGGACCGTCGGCCAGCCGACGGGCAGCCCCGCGACGTGCAGCGACGCCAGGGCCGTGACGAAGGCGGCTGCCTCCGGGCGGTCCCGCCGCAGCGCGGCGACAGCGGTGACCGGCGCCGGCTCGGTCGCCGCCCGCCGGTCCGTCGCCTCGGCCACGCCTGGCGCCGTCGCGGCCTGCACGGCGGGCGTCAGCGCCGCGTCGGGTCCCAGCTCGAGGAACGTCGTCACGCCCTGGCGCCGCAACTCCTGGACCGCGGCGAGGAACTGGACCTGGCCGCGCAGCTGGCGCACCCAGTAGTCGGCCGTCGTCAGGTCGGTCTCCGTCGCCACCTGCCCGGTGAGGGTGGACACGACGGCGAGCGTCGGCGGCTGGTAGGTGACGGTCCGCGCCAGCTCGCGGAACTCGTCGAGGACCGGGTCCATGAGCGGCGAGTGGAACGCGTGCGAGACCGGCAGCCGGCGGGCGCGGTGCCCCCGCGCCACGAGCGCGTCGGCGACCGCCTGGACGGCGTCGGCGTCTCCCGACAACACCACGGAGCCGGGCTCGTTGACGGCGGCGACCGCCACCCGGTCCTCGACACCGGCCAGCGCCGCCAGGACCTCGTCGGCGTCGGCCCGCACCGACACCATCGCCCCGGCCGGTGCCGCCTGCATCAGCCGGCCGCGCGCCGCGACCAGCGCCGCGGCGTCCGGCAGGGTCAGGACACCGGCGACGTGGGCCGCGGTGAGCTCGCCGACCGAGTGGCCGGCGACGTAGTCGGGATGCGGGCCGACCGACTCGGCCAGCCGGAACAGCGCCGTCTCCAGCGCGAACAACGCCGGTTGGGTGTAGCGGGTCTCGTGGACCAGCGGGGCGAGCGGATCTCCGTCGGGCGCCCACAGGACGTCGCGGAGCCGGTGCTCCAGGTGGGTGTCGAGGTGCTCGCACGCCTCGTCGAACGCCGTGGCGAAGACCGGGAAGGCGGCCGACAGCTCCCGGCCGGCGCCACCGCGCTGGCTGCCCTGCCCGGTGAACAGGAACGCGGTCCGGCCGGTGCGGCGCGTGTGTCCGACGGTCAGCGAGGACGAGGCCGAACCCCGCGCCAGCGCGTCCAACCCGTCGAGCAGCTCGCCGGTGGCCGACCCGACCACGGCCGCCCGGTGATCCAGATGTGTCCTCGCCGTGGCCAGGGTGAACGCGACCTCGTCCGGCCGCCGTTCCGGCCCGGCGGTGACGGCGTCCCGCAGCCGGCCCGCGGCCGCGCGCAGCGCCGGGTCGGACCTGGCCGACAGCACCCAGGCGACCGGCTTCGCCGCCAGGCCGGCCTCGGACGCAGCCTCGCCGGGCGGCGCCGCCGGGTCGCCGGCCGGGAGGGCCGGTGGGAGCGGGTCCGCCTGTTCGAGGATGAGGTGGGCGTTGGTGCCGCTGATGCCGAAGGACGAGACGGCGGCGCGGCGGGGTCGTTGCTGGTCGGGCCAGGGTGTGGCGTCGGTCAGGAGTTGGATGTTTCCGGCGGTCCAGTCGACGTGAGGTGTCGGTGCGTCGACGTGGAGGGTCTTGGGGAGGGTGGCGTGGCGTAGCGCCATGACCATCTTGATGACGCCGGCGACGCCGGCGGCTGCCTGGCTGTGGCCGATGTTGGATTTGATGGAGCCGAGGTAGAGCGGCTGGTCGTCGGATCGCTGCTGGCCGTAGGTGGCGAGGAGTGCCTGGGCTTCGATGGGGTCGCCGAGGGTGGTGCCGGTGCCGTGGGCCTCGACGGCGTCGACGTCGGCGGGGGTGAGGCGTGCGTTGGCCAGCGCCTGCTGGATGACGCGTTGTTGTGAGGGCCCGTTGGGGGCGGTGAGGCCGTTGGAGGCGCCGTCCTGGTTGACCGCGCTGCCGCGCAGCAGCGCGAGGACGGGGTGGCCGTTGGCCCGGGCGTCGGAGAGCCGTTCGAGCAGGAGCAGCCCGGCGCCGTCGGCGAAGCCGGTGCCGTCCGCGGCGGCGGCGAACGCCTTCACCCGCCCGTCCGGGGACAGGCCGCGCTGCCGGCTGAACTCGACGAGGACACCAGGCGTCGCCATCACGGTCACGCCGCCGGCCAGCGCCAGGCTGCACTCGCCGCTGCGCAGTGACTGCGCGGCGAGGTGGATGGCCACCAGCGACGAGGAGCAGGCCGTGTCGACGGTGACCGCCGGGCCCTCCAGGCCGAAGGTGTACGCCACCCGGCCCGACGCCACGCTGCTGGTCATGCCGGTCAGCAGATAGCCGCCGAGCTGGTCGCCACGGGCGGGACCGCCCTGCCCGTACTCCTGGGCGATGACTCCGGCGAAGACCCCGGTGCGGCTGCCGCGCAGCGTGTCGGCGGGGATGCCGGCCCGCTCGAACGCCTCCCACGCCGTCTCCAGCAGGAGCCGCTGCTGCGGGTCCATCGCCAGCGTCTCGCGTGGGCTGACGCCGAAGAAGTCCGCGTCGAACAGGTCCGCGTCGTGCAGGAACCCGCCCGCGTCGGCATAGGACGTGCCGTCCCGCTCGGGGTCCGGGTCGAAGAGGTCCGGGTCCCAGCCGCGATTGGTGGGGAAGCCGCCGATGGCGTCGACGCCGCCGTCGAGCAGCCGCCACAGTCCCTCCGCGTCGGTCACGCCGCCCGGGTAACGGCAGGCCATCGCGACGATGGCGATCGGGTCGTCCGACCCGTCCGGCCCCGTCATCGCCGGACCGGCCGCGGCGCGCTCGTGCTCCGGCCCGGCCGCGCCGGCCGTGTCCGCCAGGAGCCGCGCCGCCAGCGCGTTCACCGTCGGGTGGTCGAAGACGAGCGTGGCGGGCAGCCGAAGCCCCGTGGCCGCGCCCAGCCGGTTGCGCAGCTCGACGGCCGTCAGCGAGTCGAAGCCCAGATCGCTCAGCGCGCGGTCAGGCTCGACGTCCTGCGGGCTGGCATGCCCGAGCACCGCGGCGACATGGGTGCGGACGAGATCCCGCGCCAGGCCGAGCCGGTCGGCGGCGGAGACCCTCGACAGCCGCCTGGCCCAGCCGGAGGTCCCGGCGGTGCCACCGGCCTGCGAGCCCCCGGCCGCCACCGCTCGCCGGCCGGGGCCACGGGCGAGGCCCCGCAGCAGCGCCGGGACGGTGTCTCCGTCGGCGGCCGCGCGCAGGGCCGGCAGGTCGAGCCGCGCCGTGACGACGTTGGCTCGCGGGCTGGCCAGCCCGGCGTCGAACAGGGCCAGCGCCGCGTCGTCCGCCAGCGGGACAACGCCGGCGCGGCGCAGCCGGGCCAGGTCGACCCGGGCGAGCGGCCCGGTCATCCCGCTGCTGGCCGACCACAGACCCCACGCCATCGACGTGGCCGGCAGGCCGGCGGCACGCCGCTGGGTGGCGAGGGCATCGAGGAAGCTGTTCGCGGCCGCGTAGTTGCCCTGCCCCGGAGCGCCGAGGATCCCGGAGAGCGAGGAGAAGAGCACGAACGCGGCGAGGTCCAGGCCGCGTTCCCGGGTCAGGTCGTCCAGGTGCCAGGCCGCGTCCAGCTTCGGGCGCAGTACCCGGTCCACCCGTCGCGGCGTCAGCTCGGTGACGATGCCGTCGTCGAGCGTGCCGGCGGCGTGGACGACGGCGGTGAGCGGGTGCGCCGCGGGGATGGCGTCGAGGAGGCCGGCGAGCGCCGCTCGGTCCGCGACGTCGCACGCCACCACGTCGACGTCCGCGCCCAGCGCCGTCAGCTCCTCGGCGAGACCGGCGGCGCCGTCGGCCGCCGGACCACCGCGGCTGGCCAGCACGAGGTGACGCACGCCGTGGGCCTGCACCAGATGCCTGGCGACGATGCCGCCGAGCGTTCCCGTCCCGCCGGTGACCAGCACGGTCCCGGCGGGGTCCGGCGGCCGCGGCACGGTCAGCACGACCTTGCCGACGTGGTGGGCGTGCTGAAGATGGCGGAAGGCCTCGGGTGCCTCCCGGACATCCCAGGCGGTGAGGGGGAGCGGCGTCAGGACACCGCGTTCGAACAGCTCGACGATCTCGTGGAGCATCTCCCGGGTCCGGTCGGGGCCGGCCTCCATCAGCTCGAAGGCCCGGTAGGCCACCCCGGGATGGTCGGCGGCGATCCGCTCGGGGTCGCGCACGTCCGTCTTGCCCATCTCGACGAACCGTCCGCCGCGCGGCAGCAGCCGCAGGGACGCGTCGACGAAGTCACCCGTCAGCGCGTTGAGGACGACGTCCATCCCCGCGCCGTCGGTCGCCCCGAGGAACCGCCCGGCGAAGTCGAGCGTCCGGGAGTTCGCGAGGTGGCCGTCGTCGAAGCCGGTCGACCGCGCCGCCGCCCACTTGCCGGGACTCGCGGTCCCGTAGACCTCGGCGCCCAGATGACGGGCGATCTGCGCGGCCGCCATTCCGACGCCGCCGGCCGCGGCGTGCACCAGCACCCGCTCGCCCGGCTCCAGGCGCGCCAGGTCCACGAGGCCGTACCAGGCGGTCAGGAACACGACGGGGAACGACGCCGCCTGCGCGAACGACCAGCCCGCCGGAATCCGGACGAGCAGCCTGCTGTCCGCGGTTCCGGTCGTGCCGATCGCCGCCGCGAGGAAGCCGGTCACCCGGTCGCCGACCGCGAGGTCGGTCACGCCTTCGCCGACCTCGACGACGACGCCGGCCGCCTCGGAGCCGACGGTCGCCTCACCCGGGTACATCCCCAGCGCGATCAGCACGTCCCGGAAGTTCAGCCCGGCCGCGCGGACCGAGACACGGACGTGGCCCGGTGCCAGCGGCGCGTCGGCGGCCGGGTCCGCGACGAGGGCGAGACTGTCCAGGGAGCCGTCGGCTCCGCTGTCGAGACGCCAGTCCCGCGTCGGCGGCGGGGTGAGCCGCGGTTCCGGCGAGCTCGCCAGCCGAGGCAGGTAGAGCCGGTGCGATCGAACGGCGACCTGCGGCTGCCCGGCTGCGACCGCCGCGAGGACGTCCCGGTGCGCGAGGCCGGCCGGGTCGGGCGTCCCCACCTCGGGGCCGGGCCCGACCGCCGGGGGCGCGCTGGCTCCGGGCCGCGGATCGAGGTCGACGAGGACGATCCCGCGATCCGGCCGCTCCGTCTGCGCGGTGCGCAGCATCCCCCAGACGGGCGCGTGGACGAGGTCGATCCGGGCACCGTCGGCCGGCGCGGCGGCCACCGCGCCGCGGGTGACCACGACCAGGCGGGACCCCTCGAACGCGCTGTCGGCCTCCCACTGCCGGACCAGCTCCACGGCGTCGTCCAGCACGGCGCGCGCCGGGCGGGCCGGACTGGTCGGTGCCGAGCGCTCGCCGGGCACCCGCCCGGCGGCGGGCGCGCCTCCCGGTCGGGAGGGGCCCGCCGACGCGGGCACGAGCGGCACCAGCACCGTCTCGGGAACCGTTCCGCCGTCGGCGACCGCTGCCCGCAACGCCGCGAGGTCCGGGTAGTGCCGGCAGCCGGGCGGGGCGAACCGGACCGGGTCCTGCCCGTCGATGACCGCCCAGCGCGCGAACTCGTCCACGTCGTACGTCGCGCTGTCCTCGGCCGCGGCGGCCCACTCGACGTGGAACATCGGCGCGTCCGCCACCGCGCCGTGGACGGCCGCCGCGAGCTGCTCCGGTGTGACCGGGCGGGTCCGCAGCGCGGCCACGGCGGCCACCAGCTCGCCGTCCGGGTCGGCGAGCACGACCTGGTAGGTCGCGGGACCTGTCGGCGTGATGCTGGCACGCAGCGTCGTCGCGCCGGTGGCGAACAGCCTGACCCCGGACCAGGCGAACGGCAGGCCAAGCCGGTCGCCGGCACCTGAGGTCGCCGCGAGCACGAGCGGGTGCAGCGCCGCGTCGAACAGCGCCGGGTGCAGCCCGAACCCGGCGGCGGACGACCCCTCGGGCAGCTCGATCTCGGCCAGCAGCCGCTCGCCGAGCCGCCAGGCCGCGCGCAGCCCCTGGAAGGCCGGTCCGTACTGGTAGCCGGCCTCGGCCAGGCGGGGATAGACGTCGTCCAGGTCGACCGGCTCGGCCGCGGCCGGCGGCCAGACCGGCGCGACGGCCGGGTCGGAGCCCGCCCACCCGGCGGTGTCGGCTCCCGCGGCGGCGAGCACGCCGGTGGCGTGGCGGGTCCACCGCGCCGACCCCGTGCCGTCGGTGCCCGCGTCGGTGATCGGCTGGGCGTACACGGCGAACGTGCCGCGTCCGTCGGCGCCGGCCGCCGTGGCCGTCAGCTGGACGCGCACCGCGCCGTCCTGGGGAAGGACGAGCGGAGCCTCCAGCGTCAGCTCCTCGACGGCCAGGTCGTCGGCCAGGCCGGCGGTGTCGCGTGCCAGCCGGTCACCGGCGTGCAGCGCGAGATCCACGAACGCGGCGCCGGGCAGCAGGACCGTCCCGAGCAGGGCGTGGTCCGCGAGCCACGGGTGGGTGGCCAACGACAGCCGCCCGGTCAGGAGCAGACCGTCGCCGCCCGCGAGCTCGACCGTGGCGCCGAGCAGCGGGTGCCCGGCGCCCTCCATTCCCGCCGCCGCGACGTCGGCGCCGCGGTCGCCGGGCTCCAGCCAGTAGCGGCGACGCTGGAACGGGTAGGTCGGCAGGGCAGGCAACGGCGGCCGGGCCGGCGGGAGCACCGTGCCCCAGTCGACGGAGGCGCCGTGCGCGTGCGCGGCGGCGAGCGAGGCGACGAACCTCGCCGGGCCGCCGTCGTCGCGCCGCAGCGTTCCGAGCATCGCCGGAGCGATCGCGCCCGGGGCCGCCGCCAGGGCGTCCTCGACGGTGGCCCCGATGCTGGGCGTGAGCACCGGGTGCGGGCTGACCTCGACGAACAGCCCGAAACCGGCCGCCAGCGCGCGGATGCCCTGCTCGAAGAGCACGGGCTCGCGCAGGTTGCGGTACCAGTAGGCGTTGTCGAGCCCCGCGGTGTCCAGGAAGTCGCCGGTGACCGTCGAGACGAACGGGACCTGTGAGGTACGCGGGGTCAGGTCCGCCAGCTCGGCCAGCACCTGGTCGCGCAGGACGACCACCTGCTCCGAATGGCCGGCGGTGTTCACGCCGGGGATGCGACGGGCGCGGGTTCCCGCCGCCGTGAGCTCCGCCGCCAGCTCGTCGAGCGCCTCGGGGAAGCCCGACACCGTCACGGACCCGGGGCTGTTCACGGCGGCGATGGCGAGGTCGTCGCCGAAGCGGCGCAGCCGGTCGCGGGCGGCCTCGGCCGGCAGCGTGACCGACAGCATGCCGCCCCGGCCCTCCAGGCGTCGCCAGGCCAGGCTGCGCATCGCGACGATGCGCGCGGCGTCGTCCAGCGACAGCCCGCCGGCGACGTAGGCGGCGGCGATCTCCCCCTGGGAATGGCCGACGACCGCGTCCGGGTGGACTCCGTGCGCCCGCCAGAGCTCGGCGAGCGAGACCATCATCGTGAACAGCGCCGGCTGGACGACGTCGACCCGGCTCAGCGGCGGGGCCGTGGGCTCGCCGCGCAGCACGTCGACGACCGACCAGTCGACGAACGCGGACAGGGCCCGCGCGCAGTCACGCACGCTGCGCCGGAACACCTCATAGGTGTCGTCCAGCTCGCGCGCCATCCCGAGCCACTGGGTGCCCTGGCCGGGGAAGACGAACACGGTCCTGGTCCGGCCCGGCGCGGCCGTCCCCCGCGCGACGTGCGGGGACGGCTCGCCGGAACGCACCGCCTGAAGTGCCGCGGCGAGCGTCGCGGGGTCGGTCCCGACGACCGCGGCGCGACGCTCGAGGTGGTCGCGCGTCGCCAGCGCGGCGGCGACCGCGGCGGACCCGGGGGCGTCGTCGCCGGTGACGGCGGTGTGCAGCCGGTCGGCGTGGGCGCGCAGCGCCGCCTCGGACCTCGCCGACAGCAGCCAGACCAGCGGAGTCTCGGGCGCGCCGTCGGAGTCCTCGCCGGGAACCAGTGCCTCAACGGGGTCGGCCGGCGAGACCGGCTCGGCGAGTGGCGCCTGCTCGATGACCACATGGGCGTTGGTGCCGCTGATGCCGAAGGAGGAGACCGCGGCGCGGCGGGGGCGGCCGAGGTCCGGCCACGGCTCGGCGTCGGCGAGCAGGCTCACCCTGCCGGCCGTCCAGTCCACGTGCGGTGTCGGCTCGTCGACGTGCAGGGTCTTCGGGAGCGTGCCGTGCCTGAGCGCCAGCACCATCTTGATGATGCCGGCGACGCCGGCCGCGGCCTGGGTGTGGCCGATGTTGGACTTGACGGACCCGAGCCGCAGCGGCGGGCTGTCGGCGGGCCGCTGGCCGTAGGTGGCGAGCACGGCGTCCGCCTCGATCGGGTCCCCGAGGGTGGTGCCGGTGCCGTGGGCCTCCAGGACGTCGACGTCGGCGGCCGTCAGCCGGGCGTTGGCGAGCGCCTGCCGGATGACCCGCTGCTGGGACGGCCCGTTCGGGGCGGTGAGACCGTTGGAAGCGCCGTCCGAGTTGACGGCCGAGCCGCGCAGCACGGCGAGCACCTGGTGGCCGTTCGCCTGGGCGTCGCTGAGGCGTTCGAGCAGGAGCAGGCCGGCGCCCTCCGCGAAGCCCGTGCCGTTGGCGCCGGCGGCGAACGACTTGCACCGGCCGTCCGGCGACAGCCCGCGCTGCCGGCTGAACTCGATGAACACGCTGGGAGTCGCCATCACGGTCACCCCGCCCGCGAGGGCCAGGCCGCACTCCCCGTTGCGCAGCGCCGCGGCGGCCAGGTGCACGGCGACCAGCGACGAGGAGCAGGCGGTGTCGACGGTCACCGCCGGGCCTTCGAGCCCGAACGTGTAGGCGACGCGGCCGGACACGATGCTGCCGCCGGCCCCCATGTAGCCCTCGAAGCCCTCCGGCGGCTGGCCGACATGGCTGCCGTAGTCGTAGTACATGACGCCGGCGAAGACCCCGGTCCGGCTGCCGCGCAGCGACTCGGCCGGGATGCCGGCCCGCTCGAAGGTCTCCCACGCCGTCTCCAGCAGCAGCCGCTGCTGCGGGTCGGTCGCGACGGACTCCCGGGGGCTGATGCCGAAGAGGTCCGCGTCGAACTCGTCCGCGTCGTAGACGAAGCCGCCGACATTGGCGTACGCGGTGCCCGCGTGCTCGGGGTCGGGGTCGAACACCCCCGGGTCCCAGCCCCGGTTGGTCGGGAACGCCCCGATGGCGTCCCTTCCCTCGGCCACCAGGTTCCAGAGGTCCTCGGGGCTGGCGACGCCGCCGGGGTACCGGCAGGCCATCGCCACGATCGCGATCGGCTCGTCAGCCGCGGCCCGGCCCGATTCCGCGTCGGCGCGGACACCGTCCGGCTGGTCGACGTCCACATCCGCCGGAATGGCCAGGCTCAGCAGGTGGCGCGCCACCGCCGCCGCGGTCGGGTGGTCGAAGACCAGGGTGGGCGGCAGGCGCAGCCCGGTGGTGGCGCCCAGCCTGTTGCGGAACTCGACGGCGGTCAACGAGTCGAAGCCCAGCTCGTTCAGCGCTCGGTCCGGGTCGACGGACGAGGAGTTGGCGTGGCCCAGGACTACCGCCACATGAGCCCGGACGAGGTCCACCGCGGTGTCGAGCCGCCGCTGCGCCGGCAGGGCGCGCACCTGGCTGATCCAGGTCGAGGCCGCGCCCAAGGACGCCGGGCCCGCACCTGGGTCGGTGCCTGGGCCGGTCGCGGACCGGGGCGCCGCGGGCAGGAGGGCCCGCAGCATCGGTGGCACCGCGCCGTCGGCGCCGGTGCGTGACCTGGTCGTGTCCAGGTGGGCCGCTACCAGCGTTGGCTCGTTCCCCGTGAGGGCGGCGTCGAGCAGAGCATGGCCCTGTTCGGTGGTGAGGGGGCGGACGCCGGTGGTGTCGATGCGGGTGTGGTCGGTGGTGGTGAGGTTTTGGGTCATGCCGCTGGTGTGTTGCCAGAGTCCCCAGGCGAGGGTGGTGGCGGGGAGTCCTTGGGTGTGGCGGTGGTGGGCGAGGGTGTCGAGGTAGGTGTTGGCGGCTGCGTAGTTGGCTTGTCCGGGTGCGCCGAGGGTGCCGGCGAGGCTGCTGTACAGGACGAAGTGGGTGAGCGGGAGCTCTCGGGTTTGTTCGTGGAGGTGCCAGGCGGCGTCGATCTTCGTGGGTAGGACGTCGTCGAGGTGGGCTGGTGTGAGGGTGGTGAGGGTGGCGTCGTGCAGGGTGCCGGCGGTGTGGAAGACGGCTCGTAGCGGATGCGCGTCCGGTACGTCTGCGAGGAGGGCGGCGACCTGTGCGGGGTCGGTGTGGTCGCAGGCGACGATGTTGACCTGGGCGCCGAGGTCGGTGAGCTCGGCGACGAGTTCCGAGGCTCCGGGGCTCTCAAGACCGCGCCGGCTGGTCAGCAGGAGGTGGCGTACGTCGTGGGTAGTGACGAGGTGGCGGGCGAGCAGGCTGCCCAGGCCGCCGGTGCCGCCAGTGATCAGCACGGTCCCGTCCGGGTCGATACCGGCTGTCTCGGTCGCCGCCGCCGGTCGAGGGACCGTCCGGCGTAGCCGGGGCACGAACGCGACGCCGTCGCGCACCGCGAGCTGGGACTCCAGGTCGGCGGCGGCCGAGGCCAGCGCGGCGGGAAGGGCCGCGTACGTGCGCGGCCGGCCGTCGACGTCTACGACGCTGAACTGGCCGGGGTGTTCGTGCTGCGCGGCACGGACGAGCCCCCACACCGGGGCGTCCGCCAGGCCGTCCGCCTTGTCCTCGGCCGTCACCCCGACAGCGCCGCGAGTGAGGACGGCCAGCCGCGCGTCGCCGAGCCGGGTGCCGCCCACCCACGTCCGAAGCAGCTCCAGGACGTCCGCGGTGACTCGCCGGGCCCGCTCGGGCTCGCTGCTGCCCTCGCCGTTCCGCGACGCGGCGGCCTCCTGGCCGTCGTTCTCGTTGTCGGCGTCCGTGGCGGCAGGCGACGCGAGGGCGAGCACCAGCTCGGGGACCGCCGCGCCCGCGTCGATCGCGTCGACGAGCGCGGCGAGGCCGGAGTACGTGTGTGCCGCCCCGACGGCCTCGGCCAGCTCGGCGGCCGGCGCGGCCGCGCCGAGGACAGCCAGCCGGCTGCCGTCGACCCGAGAGGACGCCTTGTCTCGCAGCGTTTCCCAGGCGACCCTGTGCAGCGGGACCGGCCGCCGCGCGACCAGGGACTGGCCGGGCGCGAGCCGCCGCATGGCGATGGAGTCGACCGTCGCCACGAGCCGGCCGTCCTGGTCCCACAGCGTCAGGCCGTAGGACGACGGGTCGTGGCGGCGCAGCTCGGCCCGCAGCGCGGTGGCACCGGTGGAATGGAGGCGGACTCCCGACCAGGCGTACGGGATCACCATCGACCCGTCGTCGCCGGTCTCGGCGAGTGCTACCGGGTGCAGGGCCGCGTCGAGGAGCGCGGGGTGGAGGGTGTGCCCGGCGGTGGTGAGGGTGGGGGGTAGTTCGAGGTGGGCGTGGTGGGTGGTTCGGCCTGGGTCGGTCCAGAGCTGGTGGAGGTTCTGGAAGGCCGGGCCGTAGTGGTAGCCGGCGGTGGCGAGCTGCTGGTAGGCGTGGGTGAGGTCGTCGGGTTCGGTGTTGGGGAGTGGCCACGTGCCGGGGCTTGGCGGTGGGGTCTGGCTGCTGCTGGTGAGGGTCGCTGTGGCGTGGTGGGTCCAGGGGTCGGTGGTGTTGCTGGGCCGGCTGTGGATGGTGAGGGTGCGTTCGCCGGTGGGGGTGGGGGGTGTGGCGGTGAGCTGCAGGTCGGTGGGCTGGTCGGTGGGGAGTGGGGCGTGGAGGGTGAGGTCGTCGAGGTGGAGCGGGGTGTCGCCGTCCCGCGCGAGGTGCTGGGCGGTGTGGAGGGTGAGGTCGAGGTAGGCGGTGGCGGGGAGGATCGCGGCGTCGGCGACGGTGTGGTCGGAGAGCCACGGGTGTTCAGCCGGGTTGAGGGCCCCGGTGAGGAGGTGGGTGCCGTCGGGAAGATCGGTGGTGTGGGTGATCCAGGGGTGGTCGTGTTCGTCGGAGCTGGTGGTGGCGGGTGGGGGGTTGAGCCAGTAGCGCTGGCGTTGGAAGGGGTAGGTGGGTAGGTCGGGTGCCGGGCTGGTTTCGGCTGTGTGCCAATGGGTGGGCAGGCCGTGAGCCCAGGCGGTGGTGAGGGCTGTGAGGTGGTGGGTGGGGGTGTCGTGGTCGCGTCGCAGGGTGTGGAGGACGACGGGGTTGGGGGTGGTTTCGAGGGTGTCGTGGAGGGCGGTGGTGAGGGTGGGGTGTGGGCTGATCTCTATCCAGTGGGTGTGGCCGTCTTGTTGGGTGTTGGTGATGGTTTGGGTGAGGTGGACGGGGTGGCGGAGGTTGTCGTACCAGTAGTGGGGGGTGAGTTGGTCGGGGTTGAGGGGGTGGGTGGTGCGGGTGGAGTAGAAGCGTGGGTTGCCGTCGGGGGCGGGGTTGGGGGTGAGGCCTGCGAGTTGGGTGAGGAGTTCTTCTCGGAGGGGTTCGATGGCGGGGGTGTGGCTGGCGTAGTCGACGTCGATGAGGCGGGCTCGGATGCCTTGTTGCTGGTAGTGGGCTAGGGCTTTGTGGAGTGGTTCGGTCGGTCCGGCGAGGACGGTGTTGGTGGGGCTGTTGTGCGCGGCGATGTGCAGCCCGTCGGGGATGTCGTCGGGGGTGAGGGTGTGGGGGATGGTGAGCATGCCGCCGGTGCCGGCGAGTTGGCGTAGGAGGTGTGCGCGGGTGGTGATGAGGTGGGCGCCTTGGTCGAGGGTGAGGATTCCTGCGGTGACTGCGGCGGCGATTTCGCCTTGGCTGTGTCCGACGACTGCGGCGGGTGTTACGCCGTGTTGGCGCCACCAGGTGGTGAGGGCGATCATGACGGCCCAGAGGGCGGGTTGGACGACGTCGACCCGGTCGAAGCCTGGATCGTGGCCGTCGAGGAGTGTGGCGGGGTTCCAGTCGACGTAGGGCGCGAGTGCCGTGGTCGCTTCTTCCAATGCCTGGTGAAAGACCGGGTCGGCTGTGGCGAGGCCGGCGGCCATGCCTGGCCATTGGGAGCCCTGGCCCGGATAGACGAACACGACCTGCGGTGAGCTGTTGGCTTTGCCGGTGACCAGTTGGACCGCTGGCTGGTCTGTGGCCAGCGCGTCAAGGCCGGCGAGGAGGTCGGTCTGGTGGGTGGCGGTGATCGCGGCGCGGTGGGTGAAGGTGCCGCGGCGGGCCAGCCCGTTGGCGACGGCGCTCGGGTCGGTGTCGGACCGGTCGGTGAGGGCCGTGTGGAGTCGGCTGGCCTGTTCGCGCAGCCCGGCGGGCGTCTTGGCGGACAGGACCCAGGCGACCGGATCGACCGTCGGTTCACCGGCCGGCTCGCCCGGGAGGTCGGGCGCCTGTTCGAGGATGAGGTGGGCGTTGGTGCCGCTGATGCCGAAGGACGAGACAGCGGCGCGGCGAGGTCGGTCCTGGTCGGGCCAGGGGGTGGCCTCCGCCAGGAGCCGCACGTTTCCAGCGGCCCAGTCGACGTGCGGGGTGGGCGCGTCGACGTGCAGCGTTCGGGGGAGGGTGGCGTGGCGTAGTGCCATGACCATCTTGATGACGCCGGCGACGCCGGCCGCTGCCTGGCTGTGGCCGATGTTCGACTTGATCGAGCCGAGAAACAGCGGCTGGTCGCCGGACCGCTGCTGGCCATAGGTCGCCAGCAGCGCCTCGGCCTCGATGGGATCGCCGAGTGGGGTGCCGGTTCCGTGGGCCTCGACGGCGTCGACGTCGGCCGGCGTGAGCCGCGCGTTCGCGAGCGCCTGGCGGATGAGTCGCTGCTGGGACGGCCCGTTGGGGGCCGTCAGCCCGTTGGACGCACCGTCCTGGTTGACCGCGGAGCCGCGCAGGACCGCGAGGATGCGCCGGCCGTTGGCCTGGGCGTCCGAGAGGCGTTCGAGCAGCAGCAGGCCGGCGCCCTCCGACCAGGCCGTGCCGTCCGCTCCGGCGGCGAACGACTTGACCCGGCCGTCCGGGGCGAGACCGCGTTGGCGGCTGAACTCCACGAAGACGCCGGGTGAGGCCATCACGGTTACACCGCCGGCGAGCGCCAGTGAGCACTCGCCGCTGCGCAGCGCCTGGGCGGCCAGGTGAATCGCGACCAGCGACGAGGAACAGGCGGTGTCGACGGTGACGGCCGGGCCACGGAGGCCGAACGTGTACGCGATCCGTCCGGAGGCGACGCTGCCAGCACTGCCGGTTCCGAGGTGGCCCTCGAACGGGCCGGACCGGGCGGCCAGTCGGGCGCCGTAGTCGTCGTACATGACGCCGGTGAACACACCCGTGTCGCTGCCGCGCAGAGCCTCGGCCGGGATGAGGGCGTGTTCCAGCGCCTCCCACGCGGTTTCGAGCAGCAGCCGTTGCTGCGGATCCATCGCGAGGGTTTCGCGGGGTGAGAGGCCGAAGAATTCGGGGTCGAACTCGTCGGCGTCGTGCAGGAAGCCCGAGCGTGTCACGTAGGACCTGCCGGGCTGGATGGGGTCGGGGTCGTAGAGGTCGGGGTCCCAGCCGCGGTTGGTCGGGAAGTCGCTGGTCGCGTCGACGCCGTCCGTGACCAGGCGCCACAGGCCGTCAGGGTCCGTGACCCCGCCGGGGTAGCGGCAGGCCATCCCCACGATCGCGATCGGCTCCGTCGAGGCCGCCTCCAGTGACCGGAACCGCTGCCGTAGCCGCTCAGTCTCCTTGACCGAGGCACGCAGCGCGGCCACGAGCCTGTCGTGGGCGGTCTCCATCGTTCCTCCGCTGTCCGACGAGCTGTCCGTCATCTCCGGTCCGCCCTCAGTCCTCGATGCCCGTGGCACTGCCCGCCCCGTCAAGGTCGAGCGCGAGCCTGATCAGTTCGTCCGCGTTCATGTCGTCGATCCGTGCCCCGTCGACCTCGGGTTCCCGCCGCTCCGGCCCGTCCCGGCCCGCCAGCCGCAGCAGCTCCTCGACCAGACCGGCCTCGCGCAGCAGGTGCGGCGGGATCGCCGCCAGCGCCGAGCGGATCGCGTCGTCCGACAGATCCGGCCGGTCCCCGGCGCCGGTCCGGGAGGGCGGGCCGCCGTTCCCGTTGCCGGCGGTCGCACCCGCCCCGGCGGGGACGGGTAGCTGGGAGACGAGGAAGTCCGCGAGCTCGCTCGGCGTCGGGTGGTCGAAGGCGACCGTGGCCGGCAACGCGAGGCCGGTGGCACCGGCGAGGCGGTTACGCAGCTCGACCGCCATCAGGGAGTCGAATCCGAGGTCCCGGAATGGCAGCGCCGGCGCCACGGCCTGGGTGGCGGGACTACCGGTGACCGCCGCGAGCTGAGTGGCGACCAGGCGAAGCACCTGGACCCGGCGCTCGGCCGGCGGCAGCGCCGCCATCCGCTCGACCAGCCCGTCCCGCCGGTCGGCGGGTGGTGGTGCCACCGCGATCGACGATCGGACGAGATCCCGCAGCAGACCGGTCGCGGCCGCCTCGCCGCGCATCCCGTCCGGGTCGAGGCGCGCGGGCATCAGCAGGGTCTGGCCGGCCGCCGACGCCGTGTCGAAGAGCGAGAGCGCCTGGTCCGGCTCCATCGCCACGAGTCCGGCCCGGCGCATCCTGGCCCGGTCCGCGTCGGTCAGGTTCCCGGTCATGCCGCTCGCCGGTCCCCACAGCCCCCAGGCCAGGGACGTCGCCGGCAGGCCCTGGGAGCGCCGGTGCTGGGCGAGCGCGTCGAGGAACGTGTTGGCCGCCGCGTAGGCCGCCTGGCCGGCACCGCCCAGGAGGCCGGAGGCCGAGGAGAACACCACGAACGCCGCCAGGCCGAGATCCCTCGTCACCTCGTGCAGGTGCCACGCCGCGTCGGCCTTGGGCCGCAGCACCGCGTCCAGGTGGCCGTCCGTCGTGGCCGTCAGGATCGCGTCGTCCAGCGCCCCGGCCGTGTGCACGACGGCGGTCAACGGGTGGGCCTGGTGCACCTCGGTGACGAGGGCGGCCAGGGCGGCCCGGTCGCTGACGTCACAGGCGGCCACCCGAACCTCCGCGCCGAGGCCGGTCAACGCGTGGGCCAGCTCGGCGGCTCCCGGGGCGTCGGCGCCCCGGCGGCTGACGAGGACGAGGTGCCGTGCGCCGTGCCGCTCGACGAGGTGGCGGGCCAGCAGCGCGCCGAGGGTTCCGGTGCCGCCGGTCACGAGCACCGCGCCGGCCGCCCACGCGGAGAGGGCCGAACCGTCGGTTCCGCTACCAGCCGGGAGCGTCGGGTCGATGGACGGCTCCTCGCCTGGCTCGGACAGTGGCAGCCGGGCGAGCCTCGGAACGTAGGCCTGCCCGTCGCGCACGGCGACCTGCGGCTCCCGCCCGGTGGGCGCGGCGGCGACGACCGCCGCCAGCAGCCCCGGGGCGCTCGGCGCCGGCCGGGCGGCCTCGGCCGCGCCCGCGGACTCGGTGCCCATGGACTCGGTGCCCATGGACTCGGTGCCCATGGACTCGGTGCCGATGGACCCGGTGCCCGCGGCCTGGGCGCCGTCGACGTCGCGGAGCCGGGGTGGCAGGTCGACCAGGGTGAACCGGCCCGGATGCTCGGTCTGGGCGCTGCGCAGCAGCCCCCAGACCGGGGCGTGGGCGAGGTCCGGCACCTTGTCGTCCGGGAGGACGGCGAGTGCCCCCTCGGTCACGATGACCAGGTGCGATCCGGCGACCGCCGGCTCGGCCAGCCAGGCCTGGACGACCTGGAGGACCTCCGCGGTCACCGCCCGGACCGTCGCCGGGAACTCCGGGGCGCCGGCCGAGGCCTCCGGCGATCCGGACGGGCCGGAGATCGGGCCCCCGGGTCCGAGCGGGACAGGCGGAAGGAACAGTACGGCGCGCTCGGGTGGTGCCAGGCCGGCCCTGACCCGCGCCAGCAGCGCGGTGAGGTCCTCGGCGGGCGCGGCCGCGTCGTCCGCCCAGCCCGCCGGCGGCCTGCCCAGCACGGCCGCGCCGGCGAGCCGGGCCGGGCCGTCGGCGAGCGGCAGCGCCTTCCACTCCAGGTGGAACAGCGACTGATGACGGGCCGCGAGAGCACCGCGCAACTGCTGCGCCGAGATCGGCAGCATGACGACCGACTCGACGGTCGCCACCGGCCGGCCGTCCTCGTCGGCGACCGTCACCGCGGTCCCGCCCGAGCCGGCGGGCGCCAGCCGGACCCGCAGGGACGTCGCGCCCCGGCCGTGAATGCTCACGCCCTTCCAGGTGAACGGAATGCGGGGGCGCTCGGTGTCCTGGTCGCGGTCGGCCGTCAGCGGCGTCAGACTCCGGCCGCTGAGGTCGAGATCGAGGGCGTGCATGGTCGAGTCGAACAGCGCGGGCTGCAGGTCGAACGCGCCCGCCAGGGCCCGCGGGTCATCGGCGAGCCGGGCGTGGGCGTAGACGTCGTCGCCGCTCTGCCAGGCCCGCCGCAGACCACGGAACACGGGTCCCCACTGGTAGAGACCGCGGTCGAAGTGCCGGTCGTAGAAGACCTCGGTCGGCAGTTCGGTGGCGCCGGCCGGCGGCCAGCCGGTCGGCTCGCGCAGCGCGTGCGCCGGCGAGTCGGCGCCGTCCCACTCCGCGTCGTCCCACCCGGACGCCAGCCGGCTGAGCACGCCGTGGGCGAGCGGAATCCAGGGGGCGTCCTCGGGCCGGCCCGTCCCGGCCGCCCGGCAGCGCAGCGCCAGCGTGCGCCGGTCGTCGTCGTCGCCGGCTCCGAGTCGGAGCTGCAGGCCGACGACCTGGTCGTCCCCGAGCACCAGGGGGGACTCGTGGGTCAGCTCGTCGATGCGGCGGCAGCCCACCAGGCGTCCGGCCCACGCCGCGAGCTCGACGAAGGTGACCCCGGGCACGACGACCCTGCCGAGGACCACGTGGTCGGCGAGCCACGGCTGCGAGCGGACCGACAGCTCGCCGGTGAACAGCACGCCGCCGTCGTCAAGCTCGATCATCCGGTTGACGAGCGGGTGGTCGACGGCGCTGGATCCGGTTTCCGCCCGGGGGCGGACCGCGGCCGGGGCCAGCCAGAACCGCTGCCGGTCGAAGCGGTACGTCGGCAGCTCCAGCGGCGGCGCCGCTGACGGGCCCGGCAGCTGGTCGGTCCAGTCGACGGGCCTGCCGTTGACCTGCAGGGCTGCCAGCGCCGCCGTGAAGGCCTCGGGCTCGGCGTGCTCGGCCCGGCTGGTCGAGACGGCGAGCACCGGCTCGTCGCCGGATGGCGCCTGCGGCCCCGGCGCGTCGGCGGGAACGGTCTGAAGCACCAGGGCCGACAGCACCGTGTCCGGTCCGAGCTCGACGAACGCGGTGACACCGGCGGCGCGCATCGTGCGCACCGCGTCGTGGAACCGAACCGTCCCGCGGGCGTGCTCGACCCAGTAGCGCGGGTCGGTGAGCCGGGTGGCGGTCGCCCCGGTGAGCGTCGACACGACCGGCACCGCGGGCTCGCGGTAGGTCAGGGCCGCCGCGACGGCGCCGAAGTCGGCGAGCACGCCGTCCATGTGCGCCGAGTGGAAGGCGTGCGAGACGGCGAGGCGCTGCGTCTTGCGGCCGCGCCCGGCCCAGTGGGCCGCCACTCGCTCCACCGCAGGGGCGTCGCCGGCGATCACCACGGCGGCCGGCGCGTTGACGGCGGCGATGTCGACGCGGCCCGGGCCGCCGCCGTCGCCCGCGAGCTCGGCGCCGGCGGCCTCGGCCAGGCTCTCCTGGACCTCGGACTCGCTGGCTTGCAGCGCGACCATCGCCCCGTCGGCGCGGGCCGCCTGCATCAGCCGGCCGCGGGCGGCGACCAGGCGGGCGGCGTCCGGCAGCGTCAGGACACCCGCGAGGTGCGCCGCGGTGATCTCGCCGATCGAGTGGCCGGCCAGCTGGTCGGCGGTGACGCCATGGTGTTCGAGCAGCCGGTACATGGCGGTGCCGAACGCGAAGAGGGCTGGCTGGGTGTACTCGGTCCGGCCGAGCAGGCCGGCCGCTTCGGAGCCCGGCCGCGCCCACATCACCTCGCGCAGCGGGTGTTCGAGGTGCGGGTCGAGGTGGGCGCACGCCGCGTCGAACGCGTCCGCGAACACCGGGAACGCCTGGTACAGCTCACGACCCATGCCTGGGCGCTGGCTGCCCTGCCCGGTGAACACGTACGCGGTCGCCCCGGCCGCGGCCCGCGCGTCGCCGACGGCCGTGCGGGGATCTTCCTCGCCGTTGGCCAGGCGATCGAGCTCGGCCAGCCGGTCCTCGAAGGTCTCGCCGCGCACCGCCGCCCGCAACCGGAACGGGTGCCGAGTGGTGAGCAGCGCCCGCGCGACCTCCCCGGTCGGCGCCGGGTGCGTCCGCAGGTGGTCGGCCAATGCCGCTGCCTGGGCTCGCAGCGCCGCCGAGGACTGGGCGCTGACCAGCCACGGCGCCGCCGGCCGCGGGTCCGGCTCCTGGCCGGGCACGCCCTCGGAGTCAGCGGGGATGCCCGGTTCGAGGTGCTGCTCCAGGACGAGGTGGGCGTTGGTGCCGCTGATCCCGAACGCCGACACCGCGGCCCGGCGGGGCCGCCCGGTGGCGGGCCAGGGCGTCGCCTCGGCGAGCAGCGCGACGGTGCCGGCGGACCAGTCGACATGCGGCGTCGGCTCACCGGCGTGCAGCGAAGCCGGCAGCACGCCGTGCCGCATCGCCTCCGTCATCTTGATGATGCCGGCGACCCCGGCCGCCGCCTGGGTGTGGCCGATGTTCGACTTGACCGAGCCGAGCAGCAGCGGCCGGTCCGCGCCACGGCCCTCGCCGTAGGTGGCGACGAGCGCGCGGGCCTCGATGGGGTCGCCGAGTACGGTGCCGGTGCCGTGCGCCTCCACCGCGTCCACGTCGCCCGGGGCGAGACCGGCGTTGGCGAGGGCCTGTCGGATCAGTCGCTCCTGGGCGGGGCCGTTGGGAGCGGTGAGCCCGTTGCTGGCGCCGTCGGAGTTCACCGCCGAGCCACGCACGACCGACAGCACGCGGTGGTTGTTGCGCCGGGCGTCGGACAGGCGTTCGAGCAGGAGCAGGCCGGCGCCCTCGCCCCAGCTCGTGCCGTCGGCCGAGCTCGCGAACGGCTTGCACCGGCCGTCGGGCGCGAGCCCGCGCTGCCGGCTGAACTCGACGAATCCGCCCGGCGCGGCCATCACCGTCACCCCGCCGGCCAGGGCGAGCGAGCACTCGCCCGCCCGCAGCGACTGGCTGGCCAGGTGGACCGCGACGAGCGACGAGGAGCAGGCCGTGTCGATGGTCATCGCGGGGCCGGTCAGGCCCAGGGTGTAGGAGATCCGGCCGGACGTGACGCTCGTGGCGCCGCCGGTGACCCGGAAGCCCTCGACCCCGGCCCCGTGCGTGGTGGCCGCGACGCCCATGGGGACGTCAGCCGCGAGGTCGGTCCCGCCCCCGGGCGTCATGCCGCCGCCGTAGTCCTGTGCCCAGGTGCCCGCGAAGACGCCGGTCGACTCGCCGCGCAGCGAGCCCGGGTCGATGCCGGCCCGTTCCAGCGTCTCCCAGGCGAGCTCGAGCAGCAGCCGCTGCTGCGGGTCGATCGCCAGCGCCTCACGCGGGCTGATGCCGAAGAAGGCCGGGTCGAAGTCGCCGGCGTCCCGCAGGAACCCGCCCCGGCTGGTGTAGGAGGTGCCGGGATGATCCGGGTCGGGATGGAAGAGGTGGTCGAGGTCCCAGCCCCGGTCGGCGGGGAAGTCCGAGGTGGCGTCGGTGCCGGTGGCGACCAGCCGCCACAGCTCCTCGGGGGACGTGACGCCGCCGGGGTACCGGCAGGCCATGCCGATCACGGCGATCGGTTCGTCGGCCGCCAGAACGCGGGTCACCGCCTGGCTGTCCGCGGCGTCGACGGTGGGCCCGGGCGCGTCGGCGGCGATCAGCTCGCCCAGATGGCCGGCCAGCGCCGCCGGGGTCGGATGGTCGTAGGCCGCCGTCGTGCTCAGCGCGAGGCCCGTGGCATCGGCGAGGCGGTTGCGCAGCTCGACCGACATCAGCGAGTCGAACCCGAGGTCCTTGAAGGCCCGGTCGACGGTCGCTTCGCGGCCACCGGCCTCGCCGCCGGCCGCGAGCCTGCCGCTGACGGCGCTGGCGTGCGCGACGACCAGCTGGCGCAGCTGGTCGTCGCGCCGCTGCGCCGGGAGCGCCCGGAGGCGCTCCAGCGCCTCGACAGCCGCCCCGCTCGTCGCGTCGCTGCCGGGCCCGTCGCCGCGATGGTCCGCCCGGTGCCCGGCCGGATGGCCGGCTGACGCCGGGCCGCCTGCCGGGTGGCCGCCTGCCGCGAGGCCGTCGAACAGCGGCCGCGGGCGGGCCGCGGTGAACGCCGGCAGGAAACGCGCCCAGTCGATGTCGGCGACGACGACGCACGGCTCGCCGCTGTCGACCGCCTGCCGCAACGCGTCGAGGGCCAGCTCGGGGGCCATCGCGCCGATTCCGTGGTGGCGGACGCGCTCGCCCGTCTCGCCGTGCGCCCCCATGCCGGCGCCGTCCCACAGTCCCCAGGCGATCGAGGTCGCCGTCCGGCCGTCGGCGCGCCGGGCCAGCGCGACCGCGTCGAGGTGCGCGTTGGCGGCCGCGTAGCCGGCCTGGCCGCCGCTGCCCCACACTCCGGCGATGGACGAGAACAGCACGAACGCGTCCAGCGGCTGGTCGCCCAGCACCTCGTCCAGAACCGACGCCGCCGTCGCCTTCGCGCTCACCTCGGCCAGCTCGGCCGCCGTCAGGTCGGTCACCGGACCCCACTGCGCCACCCCGGCCGTGTGCACGACCGCGCTGATCGGCCCAAGGTCTCGTTGGACCCCCGCGACCAGGCCGGCGAGCGCGGCCCGGTCGGCGAGGTCGCAGGCCGCGACCGTCACCTCGGCGCCCAACGCGGCGATCTCCTGGCGCAACGCGTCGGCGCCAGGGGCGGCGGGCCCGCGCCGGCTGACGAGAACGAGGTGGCTGGCGCCGGCCGCGGCCAGCCATCGGCTGACCTGCGCGCCTAGACCGCCGGTCCCGCCCGTCACCAGAACGGTTCCGCGCGGCCGCCAGCCGTCCGTCGTCCCGGGCTCGGCGGCGGGAGCGGCGACAGGCGCCGCCGCGCGTACGACGCGCCGGACGTACAGGCCGGCGGCGCGCGGCGCGACCTGATCCTCACCCCGCGCCCCGGTGAGCGCCAGCGCGATGTTCCGCCGCGCCCGCGAGGTGTTACCGCCGGCCTCGGTGCCACTGCCGGGCAGGTCGACGAGCCCACCCCAGCGGCGCGGCAGCTCCAGCCCGACGACGCGGCCAAGGCCCCAGACCTGCGCCTGCGCCGGACTGGCGACCCGCTCGAACCTGCCGACGCTGACGGCTCCCGCCGTGAGGAGCCACAACGGCGCCGCCAGCCCGACGTCCGCCAGGGCCTGTACCAGTGCGAGGCTCGCCTCGGTCGCGGGGAACCGTCCGTCAGTGCCCGCCGGCGCCCCGAGCGCGAGCGCGGACAGCACCCCCCGGATCGCGCGGCCGTCCCCGTCGCCCGACTCGGCCAGCGCCGAACGGATGTCGGCGGCCAGGCCAGCCCGGTCGGCATCCTGACCTCGGCTCGCCACCACCCGGCGAACCGTTCCGCCGTGTTCGGCGAGGGCCCGCTCGACCTGCGCGACGTGGGCGGAGACCACCGGGCCGTCCGTGGACTCCTCGTCGGCCGGGTCGTCCCGCGTGACCAGCAGCCAGTCGCCCGCGACATCCGGCTCGCCGAGGTCGCCGGCCGGCTGCCACTCGACCGAGTAGCGCCACGAGGCGACGGTCGTCGCCCGGCGGTCCCGAGACCGCCACGCGGCGAGGGCGGGCACCAGCAGGTCCACCGCCTCGCGCGGCGGCGGTTCGCCGGCGCCGAGTCGCAGCTCGGCCGCCACGGTCGCGAAATCGTTGCGTTCCACGGCGTCCCACAGCCGGGTCTCGCCGGACGACGGCGCTGAGGCCGTGGCCGCCTCGTCCGTGCTGGCCCGCGAGCCGGCGGAACGCGCGTCCGGGTCCGGGCCCAGCCAGTACCGGCGCCGTTCGAACGGATAGGTCGGCAGCGCGACCCGGCGGACCTGCGGCGGCCTGACGATCGCTGGCCAGTCGACCGCCGTTCCCCTGGTGTGCAGCACCGCGAGCGCGCTGAGGTAGGCCGTGACCTCGTCGCGGTCGGGACGCAGCGCCGCGGCCACCGCGGTCGGGCCGGTGGCACCGGTCGCGCTGGCCAGCGTCTCGTGGACGGCGGAGGCCAGGCTCGGTCGCGGACCGAGCTCCAGGTACGTGGTGACGTCGGACGCGCGCAGGGTCCGCACGGCGTCGGCGAACAGGACGGCGTGCCGTGCCTGGTCGGCCCAGCGCCGGGGGTCCGCGAGCTCGCCGCCCGAGGCGGTCCGGCCGGTCAGCGTCGACACGAGCGGCACCGCCGGAGCGTGGAAGTCCAGCGAGGCGGCGACCTCGGCCAGCTCGTCCAGCGCGCCGTCGACCAACGGGGAGTGAAAGGCGTGGCTGACGTCCAGCGGACGGGTGCGCCGGCCCCGCTCGGCCCAGCCGGCGGCCACCCGGGCGACCGCCCCAGCCTGCCCGGACACGACGGTCGCCCCCGGCGTGTTCACCGCCGCGACCGCGACCGAGTCGCCATACCCGGCCAGCGACTCCCGCACCTGCTCGACGTCGGCCTCGATCGCGACCATCGCGCCCGGCGGCGTCGCCTGCATGACACGGCCGCGGGCCGCGACCAGACGCGCGCCGTCGGCAAGACCGAGCACGCCCGCGGCCTGCGCGGCGGCCAGCTCGCCGACCGAGTGGCCGGCCACGTAGTCGGGCGTCACGCCGTGGTGTGCCAGCAGCCGGTGCAGCGCGACGCCGAGCGCGAACAGCGCGGGCTGGGTGAACACGGTCTGGCCGAGGTCGGCCCTGGCCGCGGGGTCGTCGGCCGCCCAGACGACATCACGCAACGGCCGGGGCAGGTACGGGTCCAGGTGCGCGCAGACCTCGTCGAACGCCGTCGCGAAGGCCGGGAACGCCCGGTAGAGGCCGCGACCGGCGCCCAGGCGCTGGCTTCCCTGGCCGCTGAACAGGAACGCGGTCCGCCCGGGCGCCGCCGCGTTCCCGACGACCAGGTCGGTGGCCGGCCCACCGGCGGCGAGGGCGTCGAGCTGGGCGTGCAGCGCCGCGAGGTCATGGCCGAGCAGGGCGGCGCGGTGGTCCAGCCGCGCGCGGCCGGTGGCCAGCGCGAACGCCACGTCGGCGGGGCGCACCGCCATCCCCGTCCCCGTCGTCGCCGCGCGCAGCGCCCGCGCCTGGGCGCGCAGCGCCGTGTCGGTCCGGGCGGACAGCAGCCAGACCGCTGGCGCGCCGGGTGTGGGGCCCTCGTCCGGGCCGTCGGAGGACCCGACGGACACGGCACCGCCGCTGACCTCGGGGGCCTGTTCGAGGATGAGGTGGGCGTTGGTGCCGCTGATGCCGAAGGAGGAGACGGCGGCGCGGCGGGGCCGGTGCTGGTCGGGCCAGGGGGTGGTTGCGGTGAGGAGCTGGACCTGTCCCGCCGTCCAGTCGACGTGGGGTGTCGATGCGTCGACGTGCAGTGTTCTGGGGAGGGTGGCGTGGCGCAGGGCCATGGTCATTTTGATGACGCCGGCGACGCCGGCTGCTGCCTGGCTGTGGCCGATGTTGGATTTGATGGAGCCGAGGTAGAGGGGTTGGTCGGTGGGTCGTTGGCCGTAGGTGGCGAGGAGTGCTTGGGCTTCGATGGGGTCGCCGAGGGTGGTGCCGGTGCCGTGGGCCTCTACGGCGTCGACGTCGGGCGCCGAGAGCCCTGCCTGGGCGAGTGCCTGGCGGATGACCCGTTGTTGCGAGGGTCCGTTGGGGGCGGTCAGTCCGCTCGCGGCACCGTCGGAGTTCACCGCGCTGCCGCGCAGCAGCGCGAGGACCGGATGACCGGCGGCCTGGGCGTCGGAGAGCCGTTCGAGCAGGAGCAGCCCGGCGCCGTCGGCGAAGCCGGTGCCGTCCGCGCCCGCGGCGAATGCCTTGCAGCGCCCGTCGGGGGACAGGCCGCGCTGCCGGCTGAACTCGACGAAGACCTCGGGCGTCGCGATCACCGTGACGCCACCGGCGAGCGCCAGGTCGCACTCGCCGCTGCGCAGTGACTGCGCGGCGAGGTGGATGGCCACCAGCGACGAGGAGCAGGCCGTGTCGACGGTGACCGCCGGGCCCTCAAGGCCGAAGGTGTACGCCACCCGGCCCGACGCCACGCTCGTCGTCCCGCCCGTGAGCAGGTAGCCCTCGGGGCGCAGGGCGTCGGGCGCCTGGCCGCCGTAACCCTGGGCGATCACGCCAGCGAAGACCCCCGTCTGGCTGCCGCGCAGGCCGGTCGGATCGACGCCGGCGTTCTCCAGCGTCTCCCACGCCAGTTCGAGCAGCAGCCGCTGCTGCGGGTCGGTCGCCAGCGCCTCCCGCGGGCTGATGCCGAAGAACTCGGCGTCGAAGCGGTCGGCGTCGTAGACGAAGCCACCGGTGCGGGCGTAGGAGGTGCCCGGGTGGTCGGGAGCGGGGTGGTACAGGTCGCGGTCCCAGCCTCGGTCGAGGGGAAACTCGTCGATCGCGTCCACCTCGCCGCGCACCAGGTCCCAGAGCTGGTCGGCGGAGGCGACACCCCCCGGGTAGCGGCAGGCCATGGCGACGATCGCGATCGGGTCGTCCTCGGTGTCCGCCGCGGGGCGCCCGGCCAGGCGCCGGCCTCGTGAGGCGACCGGCACGGCTCGGTCGTCCAGCCCCGCCGGGCCGGCGGCCGCGTCATCGGAGACCGCCTCGTCCGTGGCCTCGAACATGCGCGACAGCAGATGACCGGCCAGGTCGCCGAGGGTGGGGTGGTCGAACACCAGCGTCGTCGGCAGGCGCAGTCCCGTGCTGGCGCCCAGCCGGTTGCGCAGCTCGACGGCGGTCAGCGAGTCGAAACCCAGCTCCTTGAAGCCGCGGCCGCGCTCGCCGCGGGCGGAGAGCTGGCGGCCGAGCACCACCCCCGCCTGCGCGCTGAGCAGGCCTAGGAGATGGTCGTGCCGCGCGCCCGCCGGCAGCGCGGCCAGCTGACGCGGCCAGTCGGCGCCGGGCTGACCGGCCCCCGCCTCGGCCCCCCCGGCGGCGGGCGAGGTGCGGGCCGGCGCCACCGCTCGGACGGGCGGCCGGACAAGCTCGCGGAACGTTCCCGGAACCTCGTCCGACGACACGCGGGCGCGGGACCGGACGGCGGCCAGGTCGAGGGCGGCTGTCAGCCGCACCGGCTCGGCTCCGGCCAGCGCGGCGTCGAACAGCGCCAGAGCCCGTGCCGTCGACAGCGGAGCAAGCCCCGTCTGCCGCAGCCGGGTGACGTCCCGGCCGGCGAGATGCCCCGTCATCCCGCTCGCCGCCGCCCACAGCCCCCAGACCATCGACGTCGCGGGCAGCCCGTGGGCGTGGCGGTGCAGCGCGAGCGCGTCGAGGTAGCTGTTCGCGGCGCTGTAGTTGGCCTGGCCCGCCGACCCGAGCACGCCGGTCGCCGAGGAGAACAGCACGAAGTCGCTGAGGTCCAGCCCGGCGGTCAGGCGGTGCAGCTGCCAGGCCGCGTCGGCCTTCGCGCGGAAGACCGAGGCGAGCTGGTCGGGCGTGAGCGCCGCGACCGTGGCGTCGTCGAGGAGACCGGCCGCGTGAACCACCATGGTGAGCGGGTGGTCTGGCGCGACCGCGGCCAGTACCTGCGTGGTGGCCTGGAGGTCACCGAGGTCGGCGGCGACCACGGTGGTGGTCGCGCCGAGCGCGCGCAGCTCGTCGGCGAGGTCGGCGGCTCCCGGCGCGTCGGGACCGCGTCGGCTGACCAGGAGTAGCTGGCGTGCCCCGTGCGCGGTCACGAGATGCCGGGCCACCTGGGCGCCCAGTGTGCCGGTTCCGCCGGTGATCAAGATCGTGCCGGATGGGTCGAGCGGTGTGGGAACCGTGAGGACGACCTTGCCCACGTGACGAGCCTGCTGCAGCTGACGGAACGCGGCCGGGGCGTCGCGGACGTCCCAGGAGGTGACCGGCGGCGGGCTCAGCACCCCGCGCTCGAACAGCGGCACCAGCTCGCGGATCATCGCCGCGATCCGCTCCGCCGGCACCGTCAGCAGGTCGAACGGCAGGTAGTCGACGCCCGGATGACCGGCGGCGACCTCGGCGGGGTCGCGGCGGTCGGTCTTGCCGAGCTCGACGAACCGGCCTCCGCGTGGGAGCAGCCGCAGCGAGGCGTCGGTGTGCGCGCCGGCCAGCGAGTGCAGGACGACGTCCATCCCCTCGCCCGCCGTCGCGTCGAGGAACTGCCGTTCGAACTCCAGCGTGCGGGAGTCGGCGAGGTGGGTGCCGTCGAGGCCGGCCTCGCGCAGGCCGGCGTGCTTCGGCCGGCTCGCCGTGGCGAACACCTCCGCGCCCAGCTGACGGGCGAGCTGCACGGCCGCGCTTCCGACACCGCCGGCCGCGGCGTGCACCAGCACTCGCTGCCCCGCCCGCAGGCCGGCCAGGTCCACGAGCCCGTAGTAGGCGGTGAGGTAGATGACGGGGACCGCCGCCGCCTCGCGGAACGTCCAGCCGTCCGGGATCCGGAACAGCAGCCGCTGGTCGGTCACTCCGGACGGGCCGAAGGCCTCCGGGACCAGCCCGGTCACCCGGTCGCCGGGGGCGAACGCCTCGACCCGCGAACCGACGGCCGTCACCACGCCGGCGGCCTCGGACCCGAGGACAGCCGGATCGGGATAGGCCCCGAGGGCGATCAGGACGTCGCGGAAGTTCAGGCCCGCCGCCCGCACGGCGATGCGGACCTCGTCCGGCTCCAGACCGTCCGGCCTCAGGTCGGCCGTCTCCGGGGCGCCCGTCTCCAGGTCTTCCGGCTTGTCGGCCTGAGGAGTGGTTCGCGTCGACGCTGGCGCCGCGTTCAGGGCCAGACCGGCCAGGGTGCCTTCGTCCGACGCCGTCAGCCGCCAGCTCACCGCACCCGGTGGCACCACCAGCGAGTCTCGGGACCGAGTCCGCAGCCGCGCATGGTGAGTCCGGCCCTCGCGGAGGGCGACCTGGTACTCCCGCTCACGCAGCGCCGCCGAGACGGCGGCCGGCATCGCGTCGAGCGAGGCGGCCGTGCCGTCCACGTCGAGCAGGACAACCCGGTCGGGATGCTCCAGCTGAGCCGACCGGACCAGGCCCCACACGGAGGCCTGCGCGGGGTCGACCGGTTCGTCGCCGGCTGGCCGCGCGCCGGTCGGGTCGACCCGCACCGCGCCCCGGGTCACCACGACCAGGTCGCCGGCCACCAGCCGCTCGTCGGCGAGCCAGTCGCGCAACAGGCGCAACGCGGCCGAGGTCGCCGCCTGGGCTGCTTCGGCGCTGGCCGGCTCGGGGTCGGAAGGCCGGCTCCCTGCCGAGTCGCTGAGGTCGGCGATGACGACGGTCGGTGCCGCCGCGCCGGAGTCCAGCGCGGAACGAAGGTCGGCCAGGTCCTGGTATCTCGCCGGCACCGAGAGAGGAAGACGCCCGCCCAGCACGGCCCAGCTGTCTGTCGCGGTCGTGGCGGGTTCGGCCCGCGCCGCGGCCGGCGACCATCCCAGGGCGAACTGGTCGTCGCCGCCGGGTCGTGACAGGGCCGAGCTCGCGGTCGGACGGAACGCCACCGAGTCGATCGTCGCGATCGGCGCGCCGTCGAGGGCGCGGAGCTCGACGCGGAACGTCGTCGGCCCGGTGGCCGTGAGCAGGACGTAGGCCTCCGTCGGGCCGGTGGCGTACAGGCGGACGCCGTTCAGCGAGAAGGGCAGGAGGAGCTCGTCGGCCGCTGTGTCGTGCCTCAGCTCGTACCAGGCCAGCAGGACCGGGTGGAGGGCCGCGTCGAGGAGCGCGGGGTGGAGGGTGTGCCCGGCGGTGGTGAGGGTGTCGGGGAGTCGGATGTGGGCGTGGTGGGTGGTCCGGCTTGGGTCGGTCCAGAGCTGGTGGAGGTTCTGGAACGTCGGGCCGTAGTGGTAGCCGGCGGCGTCGAGCTGCTGGTAGGCGTGGGTGAGGTCGTGGGTCTGGGTGTTGGGGGGTGGCCAGGTTTGGTCGGGGTTTGGCGGTGGGGTCTGGCTGCTGTTGGTGAGGGTGGCGGTGGCGTGGTGGGTCCAGGGCTGAGCGCTGTCGGTGGGCCGGCTGTGAATGGTGAGGGTGGGTGGGCCGGTGGGGGTGTGGGTGAGGTGGAGGTCGATGGGCTGGTCGGTGGGGAGCGGGGTGTGGAGGGTGAGGTCTTCGATGTGGTGTGGGGTGTTCTGGAGGGCGTGGAGGGTGAGGTCGAGGTAGGCGGTGGCGGGGAGGATGGGGTTTCCGGCGATGGTGTGGTCGGTGAGCCAGGGGTGGTCTGCGGGGTCGAGGTGGCCGGTGTGGTGGTGGGTGCCGTCGGGGTGCTCGGTGGTGTGGGTGATCCAGGGATGGCTGTCGGGGTTGACCTGGCTGGTGGCGGGTGGGGGGTTGAGCCAGTAGCGCTGGCGCTGGAAGGGGTAGGTAGGGAGGTCCGGTGCTGGGTTGGTTTCGGCTGACCGCCAGTGGGTGGGCAGGCCGTGGGTCCAGGCGGTGGTGAGGGCTGTCAGATGGTCGGTGGGGGTGTCGTGGTCGCGTCGCAGGGTGTGGAGGACGACGGGGTCGGGGGTGGTTGGGGTGTTGGTGTCGAGGGTGTCGTGTAGTGCGGTGGTGAGGGTGGGGTGTGGGCTGATTTCGATCCAGTGGGTGTGGCCGTCTTGTTGGGTGTTGGTAATGGTTTCGGTGAGGTGGACGGGGTGGCGGAGATTGTCAAACCAGTACTCGGGGGTGAGGTCGCTCGGGTCGACGACCTGGGTGGTGCGGGTGGAGTAGAAGCGTGGGTTGCCGTCGGCGATGGGACTAGGGGTGAGGCCTGCGAGTTGGGTGAGGAGTTCTTCTCGGAGGGGTTCGATGGCGGGGGTGTGGCTGGCGTAGTCGACGTCGATGAGGCGGGCTCGGATGCCTTGTTGCTGGTAGTGGGCTAGGGCTTTGTGGAGTGGTTCGGTCGGTCCGGCGAGGACGGTGTTGGTGGGGCTGTTGTGCGCGGCGATGTGCAGCCCGTCGGGGATGTCGTCGGGGGTGAGGGTGTGGGGGATGGTGAGCATGCCGCCGGTGCCGGCGAGTTGGCGTAGGAGGTGTGCGCGGGTGGTGATGAGGTGGGCGCCTTGGTCGAGGGTGAGGATTCCTGCGGTGACTGCGGCGGCGATTTCGCCTTGGCTGTGTCCGACGACTGCGGCGGGTGTTACGCCGTGTTGGCGCCACCAGGTGGTGAGGGCGATCATGACGGCCCAGAGGGCGGGTTGGACGACGTCGACCCGGTCGAAGCCTGGATCGTGGCCGTCGAGGAGCGTGGCGGGGTTCCAGTCGACGTAGGGCGCGAGTGCCGTGGTCGCTTCTTCCAATGCCTGGTGAAAGACCGGGTCGGCTGTGGCGAGGCCGGCGGCCATGCCTGGCCATTGGGAGCCCTGGCCCGGGTAGACGAACACCACGCGAGGGCTGGTCAGCCGGCTGCTGTGCGCGACGGTCAGTTGGGTGGCTGGCTGGTCCTCGGCGAGTGCCCGCAGGCCGGCGAGGAGGTCTGGCTGGTGGGTGCCGGTGATCGCGGCGCGGTGCGCGAAGGCACTGCGGCGATGCAGGGTGGTGGCCACGGCGGACGGGGTCGCGTCCGCCCGGTCGGTGAGGGCCGCGTGTAGCTGGGCGGCCTGTTCGCGCAGCCCGGCGGGGGTCTTGGCGGACAGGACCCAGGACGTCGGGGTATTCGGTGGGGCCGCGACCTCGACGTGCGCGGTGCTGTCCGTGAGGGGTGCCTGTTCGAGGATGAGGTGGGCGTTGGTGCCGCTGATGCCGAAGGAGGACACGGCGGCGCGCCGCGGTCGGTGCCGGTCGGGCCAGGGCATCGAGTCGGTCAGGAGCTCCACCTGCCCGGTGGCCCAGTCGACGTGCGGGGTGGGCGCGTCGACGTGCAGCGTTCGGGGGAGGGTGGCGTGGCGTAGTGCCATGACCATCTTGATGACGCCGGCGACGCCGGCCGCTGCCTGGCTGTGGCCGATGTTCGACTTGATCGAGCCGAGGAACAGCGGCTGGTCGTCAGATCGGTGCTGGCCATAGGTCGCCAGCAGCGCGTCGGCCTCGATGGGGTCGCCGAGGGTCGTGCCGGTGCCGTGGGCCTCGACGGCGTCGACGTCGGCCGGCGTGAGCCGCGCGTTCGCGAGCGCCTGGCGGATCAGCCGTTGCTGGGAGAGGCCGTTGGGGGCGGTGAGGCCGTTGGAGGCGCCGTCCTGGTTGACGGCGGAGCCGCGTAGCACGGCGAGGATCCGGTGGCCGTTCGCGCGGGCGTCCGACAGGCGTTCCAGCAGCAGCAGGCCCGCGCCCTCCGACCAGGCCGTGCCGTCCGCCCCGGCGGCGAACGACTTCACCCGGCCGTCCGCGGCCAGGCCACCCTGGCGGGCGAACTCCAGAAAGATGCCGGGCGAGGCCATGACGGTCACCCCACCGGCCAGCGCCTGGGTGCATTCCCCGTTGCGCAGCGCCTGGGCGGCCAGGTGAATGGCGACCAGCGATGACGAACACGCGGTGTCGACGGTCAGCGCCGGTCCTTCGAGGCCAAAGGTGTACGCCACCCGGCCGGACGCCACGCTCGCCGCGTTCCCGGTGAGAAGATAGCCGCGCTGCTCACCCGCCGACTCCCGCAGTCGGGGCCCGTATTCCTGCGACATCGCGCCGACGAACACCCCGATACGGCGGCCCCGCAGGCCGGTCGGATCCAGACCGGCCCGTTCGAGCGTCTCCCACGCGGTCTCGAGCAGCACGCGCTGCTGCGGTTCCATTCCGGCGGCTTCCCGGGCGTTGATTCCGAAGAAGTCGCTGTCGAACTGGTCGGCGGTGGCGAGGAATCCGCCGCGCAGCGGGACCGCGGTTCCCGGCTCCGTCCCGCCGAATTCCGCTCCGATGAGTTCGTCGATATTCCAGCCCCGGTTGTCCGGGAAGTCGGACGTCGCGTCCCGCTCGGCTGTGACGAGCCGCCACAGGTCGTCGGGCGACTCCACGCCGCCCGGGTACCGGCAGCTCATGGCGACGATGGCGATCGGCTCGTCGGAGCCGCCCGTCGTCTCGGCGCGGTCCGCGTCCGGAGTATCGCCGGCGATCTCCGCGTCGAGCAGCGCGACGACGGCCGCGCACGTCGGCCGCTCGTACACCAGGCCGGTCGGCAGCGGCAGGCCGGTCGAGGCGGCCAGGTGGTTGCGCAGCTCGAGGGCCATCGTCGAGTCGAAGCCGAGGTCCTTGAAGGTGCGGGACTCGTCGATCGTGGCCGGGTCGGAGACTCCCAGGACGGCTGCCGCGCCCGTGCGGACCAGGTTGGCGAGCGCCGCGGCGCGCGGTCCGTCGGGAAGCGCCGCGAAGGCACCGAGCGCGCCGGCCGGCTCCCGGCCAGGCTGACCCGTCGAGCCCGGCGTGCCCCCGGTTTCGGGTGCGGCCGCTGCGCCCGGCTGGATCGCGGTGGCGGGCTGAGTCGCGGTACTGGACCCGGCGCCCGGGCCGTCCAGCGAGGGGGCCGGCTGGCTCTGCCGCCGCGCTACCCAATGGGGCTCGCGCTGGAACGGGTAGGTCGGCAGGTCGAGAGCTGGGTTGGCCTCGGTTCGTCGCCAGTGTG
The DNA here is from genome assembly GCF_000166135.1 of Pseudofrankia inefficax. Lineage (NCBI taxonomy): Bacteria > Bacillati > Actinomycetota > Actinomycetes > Frankiales > Frankiaceae > Pseudofrankia > Pseudofrankia inefficax. The sequence goes on along the minus strand of NC_014666.1, from coordinate 5,170,337 downwards.
CGGGGAGGCCGTGGGTCCAGGCGTTCGCGAGGACTGCCAAATGGTGGGCCGGGGTGTCGTGGTCGCGTCGCAGGGTGTGCAGGACTACCGGGTCGGGGCTGGTGGTGTCTGGGGTGTCTGGGGTGTCGGGGGTGTGGAGGGTGTCGTGGAGGGGGGTGGTGAGGGTGGGGTGTGGGCTGATTTCGATCCAGTGGGTGTGGCCGTCGTTTCTGGTGTTGGTGATGGTTTGGGTGAGGCGGACGGGGTGGCGGAGGTTGTCGTACCAGTAGTCGGGGGTGAGGTCGCTGGGAGTGAGGATCTGGGTGGTGCGGGTGGAGTAGAAGCGTGGGGCGCCTTCGCTGGTGGGGTTTGGGGTGAGGCTCGCGAGTTGGGTGAGTAGGTCGTCGTGGAGGGGTTCGATGGCGGGGGTGTGGCTGGCGTAGGTGACGTCGATGAGGCGTGCGCGGATGCCTTGTCGCTGGTAGTCGGCGAGGGCCTGGTGGAGTGGTTCGACGGGTCCGGCGAGAACGGTGTGGGTGGGGCTGTTGTAGGCGGCGATGTGCAGGCCGTCGGGGATGGTGTGGGGGGTGTGGGGGATGGCGAGCATGCCGCCGGTGCCGGCGAGTCGGCGTAGGAGGGTGGCGCGGGTGGTGATGAGTCGGGCGCCTTGGTCGAGGGTGAGGATTCCGGCGGTGGTGGCGGCGGCGATTTCGCCTTGGCTGTGGCCGACGACGGCGTCGGGCACAATGCCGTGTGCGCGCCACCAGGTGGTGAGGGCGATCATGACGGCCCAGAGGGCGGGTTGAACGACGTCGACCCGATCGAAGCCGGGGTCGTCGCCGGTTAGTAGTACGGCGGGGTCCCAGTCGACGTAGGGCGCTAGCGCCGCGGTGGCTCCTTCGAACGCCTGGGCAAAGACCGGGTCGGCCGCGGCCAGACCGGCGGCCATGCCTGGCCACTGCGATCCCTGGCCCGGGTAGACGAACACGACCCGTGGCGCGTCGGCTGACAGGGCAGCCTTGCCGGTGGCCAGGTGGGGAGCCGGCAGACCGTGAGCCAGCGCGTCGAGCGCGCCTACCAGAGTGTCCCGGTCGTCGCCGGTCACTGCCGCCCGGTAAGGAAAGACGGTGCGACGCTCCAACGCCGCGGCCACCCGGGCGGGGCTGCTCGCGGCCGCGTCCCGTCCGGACACCGCGGCACCCAGGCGGGCGGCCTGCTGCGCCAGCGCCGCCGGCGTCCGCGCCGAAAGCAGCCACGCGACCGCCGGCCGGTCGTCAACCTCGCCCTCCTCGCCGGCCGGTGCCGGCCCGGCACCGCCCGCCGGGCCGGGATGGGCCTCCGGCGCCTGCTCAAGCACGAGGTGGACGTTGGTGCCGCCCATGCCGAACGACGAGACTCCCGCGAGCAGCGGGCCGCCGTTCGCGGGCCAGTCGGTCAGCGCCGTGTTGACTCGCAGGCGGTACTCGTCCAGTGGAACCGCCGGGTTGGGCCGCTCGAAGTGCAGACTCGCCGGGACGCGGCGGCGGTCCAGGCTCAGCAACGTCTTCACGAGCCCGACGACGCCCGCCGCCGCCTCCAGATGACCGACGTTCGTCTTCGCCGAGCCGACCAGCAGCGCGTCTCCGGCCGGCCGCGCGGCTCCGAGGGTGGCGCCGAGCGCGGCCGCCTCGATGGGATCGCCGACCCTGGTGCCGGTGCCGTGAAGCTCGACGTACTGCACGGCGCCCGGGTCGACCCGGGCGTGCCGGTAGGCGAGCCGGAGGACCTCCTCCTGCGCCTCCCGGTCGGGAACGGTGAGCCCGTCCGAGCCGCCATCGTTGTTGATCGCCCCGCCGCGCACCAGGCCGTGGATCCGCAGGCCGTCCGCGCGGGCCCTGGACAGCGGCGCCAGCACGACGACGGCGCCGCCCTCGCCCCGGACGTAGCCGTTCGCGCGGGCGTCGAACGTGTGGCACCGGCCATCCGGCGACAGACCGCCGAACCTGATGGCGGCGACGACGTTCTCGACGGCGAGGTTCAGGTTGACGCCACCGGCCAGGGCGAAGGCCGACTCGCCCCGGCGGATGCTCTCGCATGCGAGGTGGACCGAGGCCAGCGACGACGACTGCCCACTGTCGACGGTCAGGCTCGGCCCGCGCAGCCCCAGGACGTAGGAGACCCGGTTGGCGATCAGGCTCCGGTGCAGTCCGGTCATGGAGTGCGAGGTGAGGTCGTCCGCGCCGTTGCGGTGCACCACCGTCGCGTAGTCGTCCCCGATCGCGCCGACGTACACGCCGGTTCGGCTCCCGCGCAGCTGCCCGGGAAGGACTCCGGCGTTCTCGAGCGCCTCCCAGGACAGCTCCAGCGCCAGCCGCTGCCGCGGGTCCGTCATCGCGGCCTCGCGGGGCGACATCCCGAAGAAGTCGGCGTCGAACTCGTCCACCCGGTCGAGGAAGCCACCCCGGCGGTACGGTTCAGGAACGCCTTCCCAGCGGCCGGGTGGTGCCTCGGTGACGGCGTCGCCGCCATTTTCCAGAAGGCGCCAGAAAGCGTCGAGATCAGCGGCGCCCGGCAGCCGGCACGACATTCCGACGACCGCAATTGGTTCGGTCTCCGCCGTCGTTTCTGTTGCAGCGCGCCGCGACTCACCCATCGCTCTATTCACCGACCCTGCCCAAGGTTTCCCGGAAATCCGGCGAGGCGTACCCGGTCATCCTCGCCAGCGGTCCTGAAGGCCCTCTTGCACGCCGCTAAAGCGCCGGCCGGGCCGACGGCGAAAGGTCAACCTGTCGGTCGGCGTCGACGACCGGAAAGCCGCATCCGCAGCAGGGAGGTGAGGGTCCACAGCTGGGTGCGCGCGGTGTGGTTCGGCGCGCCGTGGACGTCGTCGTGCTCGAGAACGTGAAGATTCTGGACGCGTCGCCGCAGCCGGGCCACATCGCTGGCCGGGATGATCTCGTCGCGCTGGCAGGCGGTGTAGAAGACCGGGACGCGCAGCCGGGCGAGCTCGTCGTCGCTGAGCGCCCAGCGGGCCAGCTCGGCCGGCGGGACCCGGCCCATCCTCCCGTGGCCGGCCATGTGCGCGAGGGTGCGCAGCGTGATGCGCGGGACACGGCCATGCCAGAGGCCGTCGGTGAAGAAGTCGCTCACCGGCGCGCCGACCGTCACCACCCCCCGGATGCGCTGGTCGTGCAGCGCCTGGCGCAGCGTCAGGTGGCCGCTGAAGCTCAGGGCGATCGCGAAGGAGCGGGTCACGTCCGCGCGGTCGGCGACGGCGTCCAGGACGGCGCTCCACATCCGCCCGCTGTCGGCGCCGTAGACCAGCGGGTTCTCCCCGGCGCCCGGCATGTCGGCGGCGACGACGGCCATCCCGAACCGCCGCAGCATCGGCAGCATCGGCGCCCACTGTTCCTTGACCGTGACGATGCCGCCGCTGATCAGGAGGGTGGGGCGACGCTGCGTGGCGGACAGCCCGCTGGCCCAGCACCGGAACCGCTGACCGTCGAGGGCGACCTCGACCTCCTCGATGTCGGGCCGCTCGCGGCGCCAGTCCTCGAACGTGGCGACGCAGCGGTCCATCGCCTCCTGCCTGGCCGGACCGTCGACGAACGGGAACCGGGCGAGCGCGTAGCGGCGGCTGGCCTCCCAGGGGCGGCCGGCCCGCTCGAACCTCGCCGCCTCCTCGCTCCACACCCGCACCCAGGAGCCCGGGCCGTCGCCGTCGTGCTGCACCCGGGCGAGCACGTCGCGGTAGCCGGCGATCTTCTGCGCCCTGGCGTGCGCGACCACGAACCGCTTCAGCTCGGCGACGTCGTTGCTCATGAGGCCGCCACCGGAACGGTCGTGCCAGCCTCGCCGGTCGTACCCGTGGCGAGCGGGGGAGCGGCCACCTCCGGTGTCGGGAAGTCCTCCAGCCCGTCCTTGATCTCGGTGAGGACGTCGGCGGCCTCCGCGCCGTCGATCACTCGGTGGTCGAAGACCAGGCTGAGCCGCATGGTCGGGGCGGCGACCACCGTGGCGTCGCGGACCACCGGCCGCTCGGCGATCCGTCCGACTCCGAGGGTGACGGTGGTGCCCCCGACCGAGTAGAACCCGTCGACGGCCCGGTGCCCGAGCGAGGACACCGCGAAGGTGCCGACCGCCGCGGCCCGGCGCCGCAGGGGTGTCGTCGCGGCCCGGAAGACGAGCCGCCCGAGCGGCCCGGGCAGCCGGTCGAGGGCGCGGGCCCCGGCGAGCTCCGGAAGCCGCTCGGGGTCGCCGTCGCGGAAGTAGTCGACCCGGCGCTGGACCTCGGCGAGGGTGGCGCGCTGCAGGTCCGGTAGCACCGCCGCCAGCACCACCCGCTGGCCCGCCAGCGTGGCGTCGAGCGCCAGCTTGGCGTTCACCACCGGGTAGTGGGCCAGTCTCGGGATGAGCGTGCCCCGGATCGCGGCGTTGGCGTCGGGGTGCTCCGCCAGCACCCGGCCGGCGACGACGAGCACGTAGCTGACCGGAGAGAATCGCTCGCCCGCGCGCGCCGCCTCGGCCCGGTGCTCCGTCACCCGGCTCATGTCGACGGTCGTCCCGAGGAACACCGGCGACGACTGTCGGATGCCGCGCAGGAAATGCAGCGTGTGCCGGCGCTGCCTGGGGACGGCGCCGATCGTGGCGCCCACGGCCGCGCTCATCGTTCGGCCCGCCGCGGCAGCGGGGCGGCTTCGGAGTCGCTGACCAGCGCGTAGATCTCGTAGAGCGAGGTCGCGGTGAGCACGTCCGTCATCCGGACCCGGCGGGCCGTCGAGCGCTCCAACGCGACCATCAGGGTCAGCAGCTGCACGGAGTTCCACCCCGGGAGCTGGTCGAACGTCAGCCTGAGGTCGTCGGGCGCGAGCGGGAGCCCGAGCTCGTCGGAGACGAGCTCCACGAATTCGTCGACCGTGTTCACGGCTTGCCTCCGAGGTCCTGCGTGAGCGCCACGTGCGGCGGCGGCGCGGCGATGTGGGTCAGGTCGTGACGCCAGGTGCTGACCGGGGCCGCGTCGTCCCCGGGACCGGCGGGACCGCCGAGGCCGTCGTCGGCGCCGCCCGTCGGCACGAACCCGGAGCGCGGGTAGAAGTCGCGGACCTTGCCGTTGCGCGCGGTGGCCCGGTAGGCGCCGACGACCTGCGTCGCCCCCGAACGCTGGGCGTGGCGCAGCAGCGCGAGCAGGCTGGCCTGCTCGATGCCCCGGGAGAACACCCGGCAGCTGAGCAGGAAGTTCTCGATCGACCACACGTCGCCGGGATGGCTGGCGAACATCGCGCCCACCAGCCCGTTGTCGCCGAACCGGTCCCGGGCGTGGATCGCGACCACCAGGCCCGCGTCGTCCTCGACGAGCCTGCGGACGTCCGGCGGCTGGAGGCGCAGGCCGGTGAGGTTGAACTGGTTGGTCCGCAGCGTCAGCTGCGAGACCCGGCCGATCTCGCTCGGGCGCACCGCGCGCAGCCGGACCTGCACGCCGAGCTCGCGCAGGTAGTCCTCGATCGAGTCGAACGTGTCCAGGAAGTCCTTGCGGTCGAGCTCGGTCCGGTAGTCCGTCAGCCGCGACCGGTCCTGCCCGGTGAGCTCGCGGACGTCGAACCAGCCGTCGGCCAGCAGCGCGCCACGGTGGCCCGCCGGCTCGTCGTCCACCGCCACGACCGCGACCTCGGGCAGCTCGCGGCGCACCAGCCCCCGTTCGGCGGGGGAGTCGTCCACGAACACGAAGCTGTCGAGGCCGAGGTTGAGCGCGGCGGCCAGCTCCGCCAGGTTCTCGTGCTTCGGCCGCCAGTTCGCGACCACGCGCACGAAGTCCTCCTCGCGCAGCGTCATGCCGTCGCGATCGCGCAGCGCCGTTCGCACGAGGTCGGGGTCGTTCTTGCTGACGGCGGCGAGCAGCACACCCTGCGAGCCGATCTGCTTGACGGTTCGCTGGAACGCCTGGAACGCGCCGCCCCGGTATCCGTCCGCCGGCACGACCTCGATCCCGTCCGGCCCCACCTCGCCGAGCACGCCACCCCAGACCGTCTCGTCCAGATCGACGACGAGGACCTTGCGGGTCCGCCCGGTCAGGTGACGGGCCAGGTGGCCGATCTCCCTGGCGTAACCGGCGAGCAGCTGCGCGGACAGGTGCGCCCCGGCATAGAGGTCGTGCCGGGGATCCACGGCGGGCAGGCCACCCGCCAGCAGCGGGTCGAGGTCCACGACCACCAGCCGCTGGGACGTCTCGGCCAGCCGCAGCAGCCGGGCGTTGGCCTCCCGCCAGATGGCGCCGAGCCGGGCTCGCGACCGGTAGTCCACGACCGCCGCGGTGGCCTCGCGTCCCAGCGGCAGCGTGTTGAGCACGAGCGTGCCGCGCGCCGTCCGCTGGAACCGGTCGACCAGCTCCTCGACGGTGGCCAGCCTGGCCGTGACGACGCGCTCCAGGTCCTCGACCCGCCACGGGGTGGGCAGCTCGTCGAGGACGACCCGCTGGTCCAGCACGCACAGGACCAGGTCCGGATCGGCGGCGTACAGCTCGCTCGCCGGGTCGCCGAGGTCGAAGACGTAGCTGCCGAAGGCGCCCAGCGTCGGCCGGGCGAGCAGCCGATGCCGAGCCAGTTCCGCCGTCAGCACCGGGACCAGCGGCCCCAGGGTGCCGTGACCGGTGACCGCGACCGTGACGGCCGTGACCGTCGGGTTCGCGCGCAGGATCTCGGCCGGGTCGAGCGTGGCGATCAGGTTGCCCGCCGCGGCCAGCCGCGACGGTGCGAGCTCGTCGAGAATCCTCGACAGCTCCGCGAACTCGGCCGCGAGGCCGCCACGGCGGCGCAGGTCCCGCAGGGCCGTGTCCGCCCGTTCGGCGGCGCTCGGCCAGGCCTTCACCGGGTCACCGTCGATCACGGTGGCCGCCCGCGGGCTCGCCCCAGTCGGCGGGTCGGGGTCGCGCGTCGCCATCGTGGCCGGGTCAGAGGTCGGGGCCGACCGGTCGCCGTTCATGGTCGCTCTCCTCGGTCGCGGGTTCGGCGTGCGGCGGTTCAGGCGTCGGTGTCCTGGTCGCGGGCTCGTAGTCGGCGGTCCCGCCGCCGGCGGGAGGCGTGCCGCCCAGCTCCGCCCACAGGTAGTCGGCCAGGGACGAGGGCGTGGGGTGGTCGAACACGACCGACGGAGTGAGCGCCACGGCGGTCGCCGCCGCCAGCTGGTTGCGCAGCTCCATGGCGCTCAGCGACGTGAAGCCGATCTCGAGGAACTGGGCGTCGTGCTCGATCTCGTCCGGCGCGTCGTGACCGAGCACGTCCGCGGCCTTGGCCAGCACCAGCGCCAGCACGACCGCGCGCCGCTCCTCGACGGCGGCGGCCGTCAGGGTCCTGGCGAACAGCTCCGCCTCGGTCCCGTCGCCCTCGGAGCCGTCCCCGTCAGCCCCCGCGGCCTCGGTCCCCGGGCGCGGAGCGGGATCAGGCGACGCCTCGGCGATCCGGTGCCAGGCCGCCAACGCGGGCAGGAGGCTGTCCAGCGCGTCACGTCCGGCGTCGTCGAGGTCGAGCGTGCGCGCCACCGCGGCCAGGTCCGCCTGCTCCACCGCCGCCCAGAACCGCTGTTCGAGCGGGCCCGCCGAACCGGGCCGGTCCGGTCGGCGCGCCGAGCCCGAGACCCAGTAGCGGCGTCGCTGAAAAGCGTAGGTCGGGAGGTCGACCGGCCGGCCGGGGGGAAGCAGCGCCGGCCACTGGACGTCGTGGCCGCGGCTGTGGAGGCGGGCGACCGAGCCGACGAACGCGGCGGGCTCGGGCCGTTGCTGCTCGAAGATCGGCACGACGTCCGTCCCGCTGCCGTCCGTCTCGCGCAGGATGGCCGCGGCGAGCGTCGGTGTCGGCGCGAGCTCCACGCAGGTCAGCACGCCGAGCTCGCGCAGCGCCCGGACGCCGTCGCGGAACCGGACGGGCGCGCGGACCTGGCGCACCCAGTAGTCGGGCGAGCCGAGCACCTCGGCCTTCTCCGGCTGCCCGGTCAGCGTCGAGACGACGGACCCGGCCTGGGCCGCCGGGGACAGCCCCGCGACGACCTGCCCGAACTCGGCGACCATGGAGTCCATGTGCGGCGAGTGAAAGGCGTGGCTGACCCGCAGGCGCCTGGCCCGGTGGCCGCGGCCGGCGAGGGTGGCGGCGATCTCCGCGAGCGCGTCGCTGTCCCCGGACAGCACGACCGAGTCGGCCTCGTTCACGGCCGCCACGACGACCCGGCCGGCGTAGCCGGTGAGCAGCGGCGCCCAGTCGGCCTCGGGCGCCCGGACCGAGTACATCGCCCCGTCGCCACGGGCCTGTTCCATCAGCCGGGCCCGGGCGGCCACGAGCGCGCAGCTGTCCGCGAGGTCGAACACCCCGGCGAGGTGCACCGCGCTGACCTCGCCGACCGAGTGGCCGATCAGATGGTCCGGCCGGACTCCGACGTGCGCGAGAGCATGATGCAGCGCGGTCTGGAACGCGAACAGCGCCGGCTGGGCGAACAGTGTGCGGTCCAACAGAGCGGCCTGCGGGCTGGCGGGCGTCGCGAACATGACGTCCCGCAGCGGCCGGGGCAGGAGCCCGTCGAGACCGTCGCAGACGTCGTCGAGGGCCTGGGCGAACGGCGGGAACGCCTGGTACAGGGCCTGGCCCATTCCCGGGCGCTGGCTGCCCTGGCCCGAGAGGACGAACGCGCTCTCGCCACGGCGGGTGCTCACGGCGCCCCGCACGATCTCGGGAGCGTTCTCGCCGCGGGCCAGCGCCCGCAGCCCCAGCGTCAGGTCCCGACGGGTGTGCCCGACGACGACCGCCCGCCGCTCGAACGCGGTCCTGCCGGCGGTGAGGCTGTGGGCGACGTCGGCCGGGTCGGCGGACCCGTTCTCCAGCCAGCTGAGCAGCCTGCCCGCCTGATCGCGCAGCGCGCGTTCGGAGCGGGCGGAGACCGGCCAGGCCACCGGCATGCCCGTGGTCCCGATCTTCCCGCTGCCCGGCGGCTCCGGTTCCGCTCCGGCGGCGTCGTCGGGGGCCCGCCGCGGGTCCGGCTCCGGTTCGGGGGCCTGCTCGAGGATGAGGTGGGCGTTGGTGCCGCTGATGCCGAACGAGGAGACCGCGGCGCGCCGGGGCCGGTCGCGGTCGGGCCAGGGGGTCGTGTCGGTGAGGAGCCGGACCTGTCCCGTCGCCCAGTCGACGTGCGGGCTGGGCGCGTCGACGTGCAGCGTTCTGGGGAGGGTGGCGTGGCGCAGCGCCATGGTCATCTTGATGACGCCGGCGACACCGGCGGCGCCCTGGGTGTGGCCGATGTTCGACTTGATCGAGCCGAGGAACAGGGGCTGCCCGTCGGGTCGGTGTTGGCCGTAGGTGGCGAGGAGTGCCTGGGCTTCGATGGGGTCGCCGAGGGTGGTGCCGGTGCCGTGGGCTTCGACGGCGTCGATGTCGGTGGCGGTGAGGCGTGCGTTGGCGAGGGCCTGGTGGATGACGCGTTGTTGTGAGGGTCCGTTGGGGGCGGTGAGGCCGTTGGAGGCGCCGTCCTGGTTGACGGCGCTGCCGCGCAGCAGCGCGAGGACCGGGTGGCCGGCTGCGCGGGCGTCGGAGAGCCGCTCGAGCAGAACCAGGCCGACCCCCTCCGCGAAGCCGGTGCCGTCGGCGCCGGCCGCGAAGGCTTTGCAGCGTCCGTCGGGGGAGAGTCCGCGTTGGCGGCTGAATTCGACGAAGACGGTGGGGGTCGAGACGACGGTGGCGCCGCCGGCGAGGGCGAGGGTGCATTCGCCGTTGCGGAGTGCCTGGGCGGCGAGGTGGATGGCGACCAAGGAGGAGGAGCAGGCGGTGTCGATGGTGACGGCGGGTCCCTGGAAGCCGAACGAGTAGGCCAGCCGCCCCGACGCCACGCTGTTGCTGTTGCCCGTCATGAGGAAGCCCTCGACGTCCTCGCTGGGCTGGTTGAACAGCTGGACGGCGTAGTCGCTGCCCATCAGCCCGACGTAGACCCCGGTGTCGCCGCCGTGCAGCGAACGAGGGTCCAGGCCGGCCCGCTCGATCGCCTCCCAGCCGGTCTCCAGGAGCAGCCGCTGCTGCGGGTCCATGGCCGTCGCCTCGCGCGGGCTGATGCCGAAGAAGCCGGCGTCGAACTGGTCGGCGTCCTGGAGGAACCCGCCCCCGGTCGCGTAGGTCTTGCCGCTGCGGCCGGCGTCCGGGTCGTAGAGGTCGGCGTCCCAGCCGCGGTTCGTCGGGAAGCCACCGACGGCGTCGGTGCCCTCGACGACCAGGGACCACAGGTCCTCGGGGGAGGCCACGCCGCCGGGGAACCGGCAGGCCGCCGCGACGATCGCGATCGGCTCCCCGGGCTCGGCGGCCGGCGCCCGGGGTGGCGGGCTGGCCGCGCCCGGGCCGACCTCGCCCAGGACCACCTGGACCAGATAGTCGGCCAGGGCGGTCGGGTTGGGGTGGTCGAAGACCATGGTCGGCGGGAGGCGGTGCCCGGTCGCGGCGTTGAGCTGGTTGCGCAGCTGGACCGCGGTGAGCGAGTCGAAGCCCAGGTCGCTGAACGCCTGGCCTGGATCGACCGCGTCGTCCGAGAGGTGGCCGAGCACCGCCGCGGCGGCGCCGCGGACGGTCCGCAGCATGCGTTGGCGCCGTTCGGCGGGAGCGAGCCCCGAGAGCTCTGCCGCCAACGACGACGGGTCGATCGTCCGCGCCGTCGGCCTGGCCCCGGCGCCCGCGAGCAGCCGGAGGATGGGCGGAGGCGCCGCCGCCTGGCCACGCAGGGCGGTGCTGTTGAGATGGGCCGTCGCGAGGGTGGGCTGGTCGCTGCGGAGGGCGGCGTCGAGCAGGGTGTGGCCCTGTTCGGTGGTGAGGGGATGGATGCCGCCTCGGTGCAGCCGGGTGTGCTGGGTGGTGCTGAGGGTCTGCGTCAGCCCGCTGGTGTGTTGCCAGAGTCCCCAGGCGAGGGTGGTGGCGGGGAGTCCTTGGGTGTGGCGGTGGTGGGCGAGGGTGTCGAGGTAGGTGTTGGCGGCTGCGTAGTTGGCTTGTCCGGGTGCGCCGAGGGTGCCGGCGAGGCTGCTGTACAGGACGAAGTGGGTGAGCGGGAGCTCTCGGGTTTGTTCGTGGAGGTGCCAGGCGGCGTCGATCTTCGTGGGTAGGACGTCGTCGAGGTGGGCTGGTGTGAGGGTGGTGAGGGTGGCGTCGTGCAGGGTGCCGGCGGTGTGGAAGACGGCACCGAGCGGGTGTTGGGGCGAGATGGCGGCGAGCAGCGCGGCGACCTGGCCGGGGTCGGTGTGGTCGCAGGCGACGACGTCGACGTGGGCGCCTAGGCCGGTGAGTTCCGCGACGAGCTCGCGGGCTCCGGGGCTGTCCGGTCCCTGCCTGCTGGTCAGGAGCAGGTGCCGGGCGCCGTGGGTGGTCGCGAGGTGGCGGGCGAGCAGGCTGCCGAGGGTGCCGGTGCCGCCGGTGATGAGGACCGTGCGGTCGGGGTCGAGCGGGGATTCCCGGTCCGGGCTCGCGGGTGTCGCGGGCAGCGTGGTGAGGCGGGGGACGTAGAGCCGACCGTCGCGGAGGGCAGCCTGCGACTCGTCGGCGCCGACGAGCGCCCGCACCCAGGCGGTGAGGCCCGGCGTCGCGTCCGCCTCCGGTCCGTCGGCGCTGTCGGGGCCAGAGCCCCTGTCGGGGCCGGGGCCGGGGTCGCTGGCTGGGGCGGGGCGGGTGAGGGCCTCGAAGGTGGACGGGTCGACGTCGAGGAGCAGGAACCGGTCGGGGTACTCGGACAGCGCCGACCGGACGAGCCCCGAGACGGCCCCGCCCGCCAGGTCGACCTCGGGGTCCTCGCGGGAGACGTCGGCCCCGTCGACCACCACCGCGCCGCGGGTGACCACGACCAGGCGGGAGCCGGCCAGGACGGGCTCGGCCAACCAGCCCCGCGACAGGGCCAGCACCCGTCCCACCTCCGACCGCACCCGCGCCGGATCGGCTACTCCGCCGCCGGAGACCGGCAGGAACACCGCTTCCGGCACCGGCTCGCCGGCGGCCACCGCGCTGACCAGCGCGGCCAGGCCGTTGGTCTCCGCGGGTACCTCGGCGCCGTCGAGGACACGGCGGACCCCGCCGGACCGCGCGGGCCCGGCGCCGCCGGGCGAGGCCGGCACCGGCGCGGCCCCCCACGGCGTCCAGGCGACGCGGTAGGCCGCGCCACCCGCCGCCGAAACGGCGGCCGCACCGAGCTGGTCGACCGCGACGGGACGGGTGGTGAGGGTGTCCACGGTGACGACCGGGGCTCCCGTCGGATCGGTGACGATCACAGAGAAGGCCGAGGATCCCCGGGGCGACAGCCGTACCCGGACCACTCGGGCGCCGGTGGCGTGCAGGCGAACCCCACTCCACGCGAACGGAAGCTCCACCTGGGCGCCGCCCGGTTCCGGGCTCGTCGCGGAGCCGCTGGGCACGTTCAGGACGAAGGCGTGCAGGGCGGCGTCCAGCAGCGCGGGGTGGATTCCGTAGCCGTCGACCTTCGCCGCCGCGGGCAGCGTCACCTCGGCATACAGCTCGGCGCCGTGCCGCCAGGCCGCGGTGAGGCCCTGGAAGACCGGCCCGTACGCGTAGCCGCGGTCCGCGAGGGCCGGATACACGCCGTCCACGCTGATCGGCGTCGCCCCGGCCGGTGGCCAGGAGCCCGCCGGCTGCCCCGCGTCGGCCGGGCCCTGCCCGCTGAACCCGCCCTGCCCGCTGAACCCGCCCTGCCCGCCGAACCCGCCCTGCCCGCCGAACCCGCCCGGTCCGGCGGGCGCGAGCGTGCCGGTGGCATGCGAGGTCCAGGGCAGGTCGGCGCTCTCCGGCCCGTCGGGGCGTGCGTGGATGGTGACGCCTCGCCGGCCGTCGGGTCCCGCCGGGCCCACCGCTACCTGCACCGCCACGGTCGCGGTGGGCGGGACGAGCAGCGGAGCCTCGACCGCCAGGTCGTCGACCCCGCCGCAGCCCACCTGGTCGGCGGCCCGCAGGGCCAGCTCGACGAAGGCGGTACCCGGCAGCAGCACCGTGCCCGCGACCGCGTGGTCCGCGAGCCACGGCTGGAGCTCGGTGGACAGGCGACCGGTGAGCAGCACCCCGTCGGCCCCGGCCAGCTCCACGGTCGCGGCGAGCAGCGGATGGCCGGCCGGGCGCAGGCCGGCGGCCGCGACGTCCGTGGCGCCGTTCGCCGTGTCGAACCAGTACCGCTGCCGCTGGAAGGGATAGGTCGGCAGCCCGTTCAGCCCTGGGCGCCGCGCGACGGGCGCGGCCGGCGCCTCGGCGGAGCGGCCGTGCGGCCACGTCACCGGGACTCCCTGGACGAACGCAGCCGCCGCCGCGGCGGTGAACTGCGCCGGTCCGCCCGCGTCTCGGCGCAGGGTGCCGAGGCAGACGCCGTCCACCTCGACGGCCGCCAGCGTCTCCTCGATGGCGCCGGTCAGCACGGGGTGCGGACTCGGCTCGATGAACGTGGTGAACCCCTGCCGGGCCAGCGCGCTGACAGCCGCCTGGAACTGGACCGGCGCGCGCAGGTTGCGAAACCAGTAGTCGGCGTCGAGTCCGGCCGCGCCGAGCCAGTCCCCGGTCACGGTCGAGAAGAACGGCACGGCGGCCTGGTCGGCGCGTGGAGCCTGGATCTCGCCGATCGCCCCGGCCAGCCGGGCCCGGATCTCGTCGACCTGGGCGGAGTGAGACGCATAGTCGACCGGAATCGTCCTGACCCGCACCCCGTCCGCCCACCACCGCTCCACCAGGGTGCGCAACGTGCCGGCGTCACCGGAGAGGACGGTCGCCGCCGGCCCGTTCACCGCGGCGATGCCGACGCGGCCCGTCCAGGGGGCGACGGCGAGCCGCTCGGCCACGGTGTCGGCCGGCAGCGCCACGGCTGCCATCCCCCCACGCCCGGCGAGCGCCACCAGCGCACTGCTGCGCAGCGCCACCACCCGCACCGCGTCGGCCAGCGAGAGCGCCCCCGCCACGTGGGCGGCGGCGATCTCGCCCTGCGAGTGCCCGAGCACGGCGGCCGGCTGGACCCCGCGCGATCGCCACAGCTCGGCGAGCCCGACCATCACCGCGAACAGCGCCGGCTGGACCACGTCGACGCGGTCGAGCGAGGCCGCGCCCGGCGCGCCGCTCAGGACGTCGAGCAGCGACCAGTCGACGTGGCGGGACAGTTCGGCGTCACAGGCGGCCACCTGGTCGCGGAACACGGGAGCCGAGGTCAGCAGGCCAGCCGCCATGCCCGGCCACTGGCCACCCTGGCCCGGGAACACGAAGACGGCCTTGCGGGCGGCGGCGCTCGCCGTGCCGGAGAACAACCCGGGTGCGGGCTCGCCCTTCGCCAGTCGCCGCAGCGCGTGGCTCGCCTGCTCGCGGTCCGCGGCGACGATCGCCGCTCGATCGTCGAACAGGGAACGGGCGCCGAGCAGCGCCGACCGGACCTCCCGCAGTGGCAGCCGGGGATTCGCCTCAAGGAATTCGGCCAGGCTTTCCGCCTGCGCCCGCAGGGCGCCCGTTCCGCGGCCCGAGATCAGCAGCGGAAGGTCGTCGTCCAATGCGGGCGGTGTTTCCGGTCCGGCCGTGGCAGGCTGTTCCGAATCGGGTTCCGCGTCGGCGCCAGATTCGGGTTCGGGGGCCTGTTCGAGGATGAGGTGGGCGTTGGTGCCGCTGATGCCGAACGAGGAGACGGCGGCCCGGCGGGGCCGATTGTGGTCCGGCCAGGGAGTGGTGTCGGTGAGGAGCTGGATGTTTCCGGCGGTCCAGTCGACGTGGGGCGTGGGTTCGTCGACGTGCAGTGTTCTGGGGAGGGTGGCGTGGTGTAGTGCCATGGTCATTTTGATGACGCCGGCGATTCCGGCGGCGCCTTGGGTGTGGCCGATGTTGGATTTGATGGAGCCGAGGTATAGGGGTTGCTCGTCGGGTCGGTGTTGGCCGTAGGTGGCGAGGAGTGCCTGGGCTTCGATGGGGTCGCCGAGGGTGGTGCCGGTGCCGTGGGCTTCGACGGCGTCGATGTCCGTGGGCGAGAGCTGCGCGTTGGCGAGGGCCTGGTGGATGACGCGTTGTTGTGAGGGTCCGTTGGGGGCGGTGAGGCCGTTGGAGGCGCCGTCCTGGTTGATCGCGCTGCCGCGGACGACGGCGAGCACCTGGTGGCCGTTGGCCTGGGCGTCAGACAGCCGTTCCAGCAGGACCAGGCCGACGCCTTCACCCCAGCCTGTCCCGTCGGCGCCGGCCGCGAACGGTTTGCAGCGTCCGTCGGGGGAGAGACCCCGCTGTCGGCTGAATTCGACGAAGACGGTGGGGGTCGAGACGACGGTGGCGCCGCCGGCGAGGGCGAGGGTGCATTCGCCGTTGCGGAGTGCCTGGGCGGCGAGGTGGATGGCGACCAAGGAGGAGGAGCAGGCGGTGTCGATGGTGACGGCGGGTCCCTGGAAGCCGAACGAGTAGGCCAGCCGCCCCGACGCCACGCTGCCGCTGTTGCCGGTGAGCAGGAAACCCTCGACCTCGTCCGCCGGCTGGCCGAATGCCCGGACCGCGTAGTCGCTGCCGACCAGGCCGACGAACACGCCGGTGGGGGTGGCGCGGAGGTGTTCGGGGGGTATGTGGGCGTGTTCGAGGGTGTGCCAGGTGGTTTCGAGGAGGAGGCGTTGTTGGGGGTCCATGGCTTGGGCTTCGCGGGGGGAGAGGTTGAAGAAGGTGGGGTCGAACTGGTCGGCGTCGTGGAGGAAGCCGCCGTGGGTGGTGGTGGTGGTGTGGGGGTGGTCGGGGTCGGGGTGGTAGAGGTGGTGGGTGTTCCAGCCGCGGTTGGTGGGGAAGGGGGTGATGGCGTCGGTGCCGGTGTTCAGGAGGTTCCAGAGTTGTTCGGGGGTGTTGGTGTTGCCGGGGTAGCGGCAGCCGATGCCGATGATGGCGATGGGTTCGTGGTGGGTGTTGTGGGTGTCGCGGAGTTGTTGGCGGGCTTGGTAGAGATCGGCCGTGACCCGCTTCAGGTATTCGAGCAGCTTTTCTTCGTCGGCCATTGCTATGAACGCTCCCCGGGCACGGTTGCGGCATGGTTGTCGTGCTGGCCACCGGCGGATGACGACCCGGCGAGCTCGTTGTCGATGAAGGCGAAGATCTCCTCGCCAGAGGAGGCGCCGATTCTGGCCAGCACGTCCCGCTCCGGCGCCGAACCGGTGTCGCCGAGGGTCGCGACCAGCTCCCGCAGGCTCGCGGTCGCGCGAACCCGCTGCTCGTCGCCGGGGGCGAGCGAGGTCAGCGCCGTGGCGAGCCGGTCGAGGTCGGCCACGATCGACCCCGGTGGCGGCGCCGGTGTCCGCGGCGCGAGCTCGGCGAGGATCTGACCGGCCAGTGCCCGGGGATTCGGGTAGTCGAAGACGGCGGTCGCCGCCAGGCGCAGGCCGGTGGCGGCGCTGAGGTCGTTGCGCAGGCGGACGGCGCCGAGCGAGTCGAAGCCCATCTCGCTGAAGGCCTGGTCCGGGTCCACCGCGCTGGCCGATCGGTGCCCGAGCACCTGCGCCGTCAGGGACTGGACGAGGTCGAGCGCCGCGGTCTCGCGCTCACCGACCGGCCGGTCAGCCAGCCGGTCGGCCCAGGCGGACGCACCGGTGCCCCCCGCACCGCCGCTTGCCGCGGCCCGCCGCAGCGGCACGGCGCCGGTCAGGACGCGCAGGACCGGCGGCGAGCTGGCCGCGTGCAGGCGCAGGGTGGCGAGGTTGAAATGGGCCGCCACCAGCGTTGGTTCGTCCCCCGCGAGGGCGGCGTCGAGCAGAGCATGGCCCTGTTCGGTGGTGAGGGGCCGGACGCCGCTGGTGTCGATGCGGGTGTGTTGGGCGCTTGTCAGGTTCTGCGTCATGCCGCTGGTGTGTTGCCAGAGTCCCCAGGCGAGGGTGGTGGCGGGGAGTCCGAGGAGGTGGCGGTGGTGGGCGAGGGTGTCGAGGTAGGTGTTGGCGGCTGCGTAGTTGGCTTGTCCGGGTGCGCCGAGGGTGCCGGCGAGGCTGCTGTAGAGGACGAAGTGGGTGAGGGGGAGGTGGCGGGTTTGGTGGTGGAGGTGCCAGGCGGCGTCGATTTTGGCGGGTAGGACGTCGTCGAGGTGGGCTGGTGTGAGGCTGGTGAGGGTGGCGTCGTGCAGGGTGCCGGCGGTGTGGAAGACGGCTCGCAGTGGGTGTGCGTCCGGTACGTCTGCGAGGAGGGCGGCGACCTGTGTGGGGTCGGTGTGGTCGCAGGCGACGATGTTGACCTGGGCGCCGAGGTCGGTGAGTTCGGCGACGAGTTCCGAGGCTCCGGGGCTCTCAGGGCCGCGTCGGCTGGTGAGCAGCAGGTGCCGGATGTCGTGGGTGGTGACGAGGTGGCGGGCGAGCAGGCTACCCAGGCCGCCGGTGCCACCGGTGACGAGGACCGTGCCCGCCGGATCGAGCCCCGGGTCGATCCCGCTCCGGGCGTTCTCGGGAGCCGCCGGCAGCGGCGCGAGGCGGGGGAGGCGGAGCCGGCCGTCGCGCACGGCCGCCTGCGGTTCGGCGGCGCTGACAAGGGCTCCCACCCAGTCCGCCAGGTCCGCCAGTCCGGCCGCGACCGACCCGTCAACGCTGTCGATGGCGCCCGTGCTGGCAACGGCGACGCTGGCGAGACTGCCGAAGGTGGGCTGGTCGACGTCCAGCAGCAGGAACCGGTCCGGGTGTTCGGACTGCGCCGACCGGACCAGTCCCCAGCTGGCCCCGCCGGCTGGATCGACCGAGCCGCCGGCATCGAGGCCCGCGGCGGCGCCCTCGCGGCCGGCCGGTGAGACGGGGTCGGCGCCGTCCACGGCAACCGCCCCGCGCGTCACCACGACCAGCCGGGAGCCGGCCAGTGCCGGTTCGGCCAGCCAACCCTGCAACTGACCGAGCACTCGTCCGACCGTTGCGCGTACCTGCGCGGGCCCGGCCGTCCCGCTCCCGGCGACCGGCAGGAACACCACCTCCGGCACCGGTTCGCCGCTGGCCAGCGCCCCGATGAGGGAGGCCGGCGCGCCGTCGCCGAGCACCACCCACCGGGTCCGCGAGGAGCGGGGTGCCGGCAGGCCGGCCGGGGCCCAACCGAGGCGGTACAGCCCGTCGGCCCGCGGCGCCGGCGGTGGCGGGACCCGCTCCGGCGGCAGCGGTTCGAGGCCGACCGACTCGGCGGTCAGCACGAGGCCGCCGGCCGGGTCGGTCATCGTCAGCCGCACCGTGTCCGGGCCGGACCGGGACAGGCGAACCCGCACGTCGGTCGCCCCGGTCGCGTGGACCGAGACCGCCCGCCAGCGTGTGGCCAGCCACGGGTGTCGACCGGCTTCGCCAGCCGTCTCCCCGCGTTCCACCACTGAGGCCAGGAAGCGTGGATCCAGGAACGCCGCCTGCGACGCCGCGTCGATCAGCGTCGGGTGCACCGCGAACTCCGGCGGCCGGTCACCTGCCGGTGCCGAACCTTCGCCGCGCGTCCCGGAGCCGACCGCCCCTTCGCCGTGGCCGTCCGCGCCCTCCGGGACAGTCCCCAGGCTCAACTCCGCGCAGATGTCGCCGCCGGCCCGCCACGCTGCCCGCAGCACCTGGTAGGCCGGGCCGTACCGGTGGCCGACGGCAGCCAACCGCTCATAGACGTCCGCGACATCGATCTCCTGCGCGCCCCCGGGCGGCCACTGGGCGCCGGGCGGGGACGACGCGGGCGGGGCGGCCAGGATCGCGGGCGGCTCCGCGTCCGTCGGCGTGCCGGCGGGGGCGAGCAACCCGTGCGCGTGGCGCCGCCACCCCGGCTGGCCGGAGCCGCCGGAGTCGGAACCCGGCCCGTCGGCGTCGACCTCGGCGCGGCCCCAGACCTCGAAGCCCAGGAGCCCGGCGTCGTCGGCAGCGCGGACGACGACCTGGACCTGGTGCGCGGTCCGGGCGGACAGCGTCAGGGGCGCGTCGACCACAAGGTCGTGCACCTGTCCGCAGCCGGCCCGGGCGCCGGCTTCGAGCGCGAGTTCCACCAGCGCGGACGGCGACAGCAGCAGCGTCCCGTGCACCTCGTGGTCGAGGAGCCAGGGCTGGTCGGTCGCGGCGAGCCGGCCCGTCAGCACCCGTTCCGCGCCACCGGCGCCGGCCGGCTCGCCGCTCGCCCCGGCCAGGTCGACGGCGGCGAGCAGGAACGGGTGCCGGACCTGGTCGAAGCCGACCGCTGTCAGGTCGGCGGTCGCCGGCCGGCGCCTGGCCCAGAAGCGCTGCCGCTCGAAGGGGTAGGTCGGGAGCTCGACGGCGCGGGCGCCCCGGTGGCCCAGCACCCGGGCCCAGTCGACCGGCACCCCACGAGCGTCGAGCTCGGCGAGCGCGGTGCTCACCGTGATCGGCTCCGGCTGTCCCGCCCGCAGCAGGGTGAACGCCCGCGCGGTGTCCGCCACGGGCGCGCCGCCGCCGGCCGCGGCCTGCGCGGGCGACGGGACCGGGTGCCGTGGGCCCGCCGGGTTGTCGAGCACCTCGTGGACGGCGGCGCCGAGCACCGGATCCGGTCCGAGCTCGACGAACGAGGTGACCCCGAGGCCGCGCAGGGACTCGACGGCGTCCGCGAACCGTACGGTCTCGCGGATCTGGCGCACCCAGTAGTCCGCCGAGGCCAGCTCGGCCGCGGCCGCCGGTCTGCCCGTGAGCGTCGACACCAGCGGGATCGTGGGTTCGAGGTAGCTCAGTCCGGCGGCGACGGCGCGGAACTCGTCGAGTACCTCGTCCAGGTGGTGGGAGTGGAAGGCGTGGCTGACGGCCAGCCGCCGCGTCTTGCGGCCGCGTGCTGCCCAGTGGTCGGCGAACCGGGCCGCGGCGCCGGAGTCCCCGGAGACGACCACCGACAGCGGCCCGTTGACGGCCGCGACGTCGAGTCCAGGAAAGCCCGTGCCCGGCTGCGGGCCTGCCGGCTCGGAGTTGCCGTCGGCGCCGCCGTCGAGGCCCGGGAGCCCGGCGAGGCTGGCCCGGACCTCGGCCTCCGTCGCCTGGACCGCCACCATCACCCCACCCGGTGTGGCCGCCTGCATGAGCCGGCCCCTGGCGGCGACCAGCCTGGCGGCGTCCGGCAGTGAGAGCAGCCCGGCTACGTGCGCAGCGCTGATCTCGCCGATCGAATGCCCGGCCAGCCGCGCGACCGGCAGGCCGGCGTGTTCCAGCAGCCGGAACAGCGCGACCTGCAGCGCGAACAGCGCCGGCTGGGTCCACCCGGTCTGGTCGAGCTGGGCCGCCGCCGCCGTGCCCGGTGCCGCCCAGGCCACCTCGCGCAGCGGCCGGTCCAGCAGCGGGTCCAGCTGGGCGCACGCCTCGTCGAACGCGGCGGCGAACACCGGCTCGGCCTGGTACAGCTCGCGCCCGGCGCCGATCCGCTGGCTGCCCTGGCCCGAGAACAGCACGGCCACGGCGCCGGCGCGGGAGCTACCAGCCCGTCCGCGCAGCAGCGCCGGTGCCGGGTCGTCACGCCCGAGCGCGGCCAGGCTGGCCAGCAGCTCGTCACGTCCGGTCGCGACGAGCGCCGCCCGGTGCTCGAACCGGGCTCGGGTGGTGGCCAGCGTCCAGGCGACGTCGGCGGGCCGCAGCCGGGGGTCCGCCGCGACCCGCTCGTGGAGCCGGACCGCCTGCTCCCGCAGCGCCGTCCCGCTCCTGGCCGAGAGCAGCCAGGTCGACGGGCTCGCCCCACCCTCGCCCGCCGGCTCGCCGCAGTCCGCGTCCCGCGGGTCCTCGTCCGCCGGGCCGCCCCCCGGCGCCTCCAGGACGACGTGGGCGTTCGTGCCGCTGATGCCGAAGGACGAGACCGCGGCGCGGCGCGGCCGGTCCAGCTCTGGCCACGGACACGCCTCGGAGAGCAGGGAGACCGCCCCCGCGCTCCAGTCGACGTGCGGCGTCGGTGCGTCCACGTGCAGCGTCCTCGGCATGACGCCGTGCCGCATCGACTCCGTCATCTTGATGATTCCCGCGACCCCGGCCGCGGCCTGCGCGTGCCCGATGTTCGACTTGATCGACCCAAGGCGGACCGGCCGGTCGGCGGCCCGGCCGCTGCCGTACGTCGCGAGGATCGCCTGCGCCTCGATCGGGTCACCCAGGGTCGTCCCGGTGCCGTGGGCCTCGACGAGGTCGACGTCGGTCGCGGCCAGCCGCGCGTCGGCCAGTGCCTGTTGGATTACCCGGCGCTGCGCCGGTCCGCTCGGCGCCGTGAGACCGTTGCTCCCGCCGTCGGAGTTCACCGCCGAGCCGCGGATGACGGCGTGGACGACGTGCCCGTTGCGTTCCGCGTCGGACAGCCGCTCCAGCAGCAGCAGGCCGCACCCCTCGGCGAAGCCGGTGCCGTCGGCCGCGGCGGCGAACGACTTGCAGCGGCCGTCGGGGGCGAGACCGCGTTGCCGGCTGAACTCGACGAACACCGTAGGGGTGGCCATCACGTCCACCCCGCCGGCCAGCGCCAGCGAGCACTCCGTGCCGCGCAGCGCCCGCACCGCCAGGTGCAGCGCCACGAGCGACGACGAGCACGCGGTGCCCACGGTCACGGCCGGCCCGTGCAGGCCCAGCGTGTAGGCGACCCGGCCCGAGATCACCGCGGGCAGGTTGCCGGTGCCGACGTACCCGTCGACGTCGTCCGGTCCCGCGGCCGCGAGCACGGCGTAGTCCTGGTCGTTCGTCCCGATGTAGACGCCGGTGTCGCCGCCGCGCAGCGACCGCGGGTCGACGCCGGCGTGCTCGAACGTCTCCCAGGACACCTCCAGCGCGAGCCGCTGCTGCGGGTCCATCGCCAGCGCCTCGCGGGGGCTGATGCCGAAGAACGCCGCGTCGAACCGGTCCGCGTCGGGCAGGAAGCCACCGGTCCTGGCATAGCTGTGCCCTGGCCGTTCGGGGTCGGGGTCGTAGAGATCCGGATCCCAGCCCCGGTCGGTGGGGAAGGCCGAGATGGCGTCGACCTCGTCGCGGACGACCCGCCACAGGTCCGCCGGGCCGCGGATCCCGCCGGGATAGCGGCAGCCCATGCCGACGACGGCGATCGGCTCGTTCCTGGCGGCCTCGGCGTCCAGCAGCAGACGGCGGGTCTGCCGCAGCTCGCCGGTCACCTTGCGGAGGTAGTCACGCAGCTTCTGCTCGGGTGCGTCGGGATTCATGAGTCTGGTCGACTGTCCTCAGGTCGGGGCTAGGAGATTCCGAGCTCGTCGTCGATGACGCGGAAGATCTCGTCGTCGGTCGCCGACGCGAGGTCGGCGTCGGCGTCGTCGTCCGCGTCCTGGGCCGCGGCCCATTTCCAGTGCAGCGCGTCGAGCCGGGCGGTGACCGCGGCGCGCTCCGGTGTGTCGGGCAGGGCGTCAAGCGCGGCGTCGAACCGGTCGAGATCGGCCAGCAGGACGGCCGCGGCGGCCACATCCCCCGCGAGCTCGCCGTCGAGGTAGGCGGCGAGCGCCCGCGGAGTCGGATGGTCGAACACGAGCGACGCCGGCAGGGTGAGGCCGCTGGCGGCGCTCACCTCGTTGCGCAGCTGCACGGCGGTCAGCGAGTCGAAGCCGAGGTCGCGGAAGGCGGTGTCCTCGTCGACGTCGTCCGCCGTGACGTGGCCGAGCACGGCCGCGACGTGGGCGCGCACCAGGCGGGCGAGGATGGCGCGGCGGTCATCCGCTGACTCCCCGTCGAGGCGGCGGGCCCACCCGCGCCGGTCGCCGGGCCCGTCCGCGAAGCCGGCCTCGGCCGGACCGCTCTCCCCGGGCGGCCGGGCGGTGGGCACCAGCGCGCGCATGATCGGCGCGAGCAGGCCCGCCCCGGCCTGTCGGCGCAGCGCGGCCAGGCTCAGGTTCGCGGGCATCACGACCGGGAGCGTCGCGCCGGGACCGGAGCCCGCCCTGGCCTCGATCGCGGCGTCGAACATCGCCAGCCCGTCGTCCAGGGCGATAGGGGTCAGCCCGGTCCTGTTGCGCAGCGCCTCGACGGCGCTCGCGCCGTGCTCGCCCAGGGCTGCCGCAGCCTGCTCCCAGACGCCCCAGACCAGGGAGGTCGCCGGCAGCCCGCGGCCGCGGCGATGGTGCGCGAGCGCGTCGAGGAAGGTGTTCGCGCCCGCGTAGTTCGCCTGGCCGGCATGGCCGATCGTGCCGGCCGCCGAGGAGAACAGGACGAACGCGTCGAGGTCGAGCTCGCGGGTCGCCTGGTGCAGGTGCCAGGCGGCGTCGACCTTCGGGCGCAGCACGGCGTCGAGCTGCCGCGCGGTCAGCGCGGTGATCGTGGCGTCGTCGAGGACGCCGGCGGCGTGCACCACCGCGCGGACCGGCGGCTGGGGCGCCACGGTGGCGAGCAGCGCGGCCAGCGCCGCGGGGTCGACGGGGTCGCAGGCGGCGATCCGGACGTCGGCGCCGAGCGCGGTCAGCTCCTCGTGGACCGCCGTGGCCCGCGCGGCCGCCGGCCCGCTCCGGCTCACCAGCAGAAGGTGTCGCACGCCGTGCGCGGTGACGAGGTGGCGGGCGATCAGCGCGCCGAGGGTTCCCGTCCCGCCGGTCACGAGGACGGTGCCGTCCGGGCCGAACGGGCGCCGCGGCGAGCCGGGCCCGGCCGCCGGGTCGCCGTTCGTCTGGTCGCTGTGCGCCGAGCCGGCGGTGTCGTCGGCCGTGCCGGCGGCGCTGTCCGTCCGGACCCGCGCGAGCCGGGGGACCAGCCAGTGCCCGGCGCGCAGCGCGAGCTGCGGCTCGTCGTCGCCACCCGCTCGCAGGGCGGCGGCCAGCGCCGCGCCGGAGGAGAGGCTGTCGTCGAGGTCGACGAGCAGCAGCCGGCCCGGGTGCTCCGCCTGAGCCGCGCGGATCAGGCCCCACAGCGCGGCGCCGGGCAGGTCCTCGACGGCGTCCGCTGGCCCGGCGGCGACGGCACCCCGCGTCACGACCACCAGCCGGCTCCCGGCGAGGCGCTCGTCGCCGAGCCACCCCTGGACAACCTGGAGCACCCGGCGGGCCGTCGCGTGAACGTCACCGGGGAGATCGTCGGCCCCGTGGCCGGGGAACGCGCCCGAGGTGACGACGATGAGCTCCGGTGGGCCGGCGCCGGCGGCCAGCGCGTCCCCCAGCGCGTCGAGGTCCGGGTACGCCCCCGTGGACAGCAGCCCGCGCAGCTCGCCGTCGGCCGGGCCCACCAGGGCCGGCGGGGCGGCGGCGTCTTCGGCGGGGCCGGCCGCCGCCGGCTCGGGCCTCGTGGTCGGCTGCCAGCGGACGTGGTAGAGCTGATCGCTCGGGCGCGGCGCGAACGCGGCCATGTCCCGGGTGACCAGCGACGCGACCTGGGCGATCGGCGCCATCTGCTCGTCGAACAGGCTGACCGTGACCGTGTCCGGCCCGGCGCTCCGGATCCGCACCCGGGCGGACCGCGCCGCGCCGGCCGCCACGGCGACGCCGCTCCAGGCGAACGGCATCCGGCGCGGTGGCGGACCGGCCGTGTCCGGGTCGCGCGTCGCCGCCGCGAGCGGCAGGTGCAGCGCGGCGTCGAGGAGCGCCGGGTGCAGTGCGAAGCCCGTCCCGACCAGGCCCGCCGGCAGCCTGACCTCGCCCCACAGCTCGTCGCCGACGCGCCAGGCGGCCCTCAGCCCCTGGTAGGACGGCCCGTAGTCGTACCCCTGGTCGGCCAGCTCCGCGTAGATGCCGTCGAGCTCGATCGGGACGGCTCCCTCGGGTGGCCACGCGTCGCGGCCGGGCGCCAGCCCGTCGGCCGGGCGCGGCCCGGCGGGCGCGTCGAGCGGAAGGCCGGGGGCGAGCACGGCCACCGCGTGCCGTGTCCACCCGTGCTCGGCGTCCGGTCGGGAGTAGGCGCTCAGGCGCCGCCGGCCCCGGTCGTCGGCCTCGGTGAGCACCAGCTGCAGATCGACCCCGTCGTCCGGCACCGTCAGCGGTACCTGCGGAGTCAGCTCGTCCAGGATCGCGCAGCCCACCTGGCGGCCGACGGACAGCGCCAGGTCGACGAACACCGTCCCGGCGAGCACCGGCGTGCCCAGGACGACGTGCTCGGCCAGCCAGGGCTGCGTCCGGGGCGAGAGCCGTCCGCTGAGCACCCGGCCGGCGCCGGGCGCCAGCCCCGCCCCCGCGCCCTCGGCGTCGGGGCCGGCGTCGCCGCCTCCCGCCACCTGGGTGGCCGGTTCCACCGAGGCCGCGAGCAGGGGGTGGCCGGCGGGCCGCAGCCCGAGCTCCGCCACGTCGGTGACCTGCGCCGGCGTGTCGATCCAGTACCGGCGGTGCTCGAACGGATACCCCGGCAGCCGGACATGGCGCCGGGTGGGCACCGCCGGTCCGTGGCCGTCCCCGGCCGCGGCCGCGTCGCCTGCGCCGTCGGCGGCCCGCGCGGCGCCGTCGCCGCCCAGACCGTCGAAGACGGCCTCCCAGTCCACCGGGACGCCGTGGACGTGGGCCTGGGCGAGCGCCTGGCGGAACTGGGCACCATCGCCGTGCCCGCGCCGCAGGGTACCGAGGGTCACCCCGGTGACCTCGGCGCTGTCCAGCGTGTGCGCGACGCTGCCGGTCAGCACCGGGTGCGGGCTCGACTCCACGAACACCAGATGGCCGTCCCGGACCAGCGCCCGGGTCGCCGACTCGAAGGCGACGGAGGCGCGCAGCGAGCGGTACCAGTAGTCGGCGCCGAGCGCCGTGCCGTCGACCCGGTCGCCGGTCAGCGAGGAGTAGAAGGCGACCTCGCCCCGGCGCGCGCGGATGTCGCCCAGCACGTCGAGCAGCTCGTCGCGGATGGCCTCGACGGCCGGCGTGTGCGAGGCGTAGTCGACGTCGATCCGGCGGGCCCTGACGTCCGAGCGGGCGCAGGCCGCCTCGAGGTCCGCCAGCGCGTCAAGATCTCCGGCGACCACGACCGAGCTCGGGCCGTTGACCGCGGCGACGGCGAGCCGGTCCGGCCAGCGGTCGATCAGCTCCCTCGCCGGGGCCTGGGCGAGCGCGACCGAGGTCATCCCACCGGTGCCGGCCAGCTGGGCGATCGCGGCGCTGCGCAGCGCGACGACCTTGGCCGCGTCGGGCAGCGACAGCGCGCCGGACACACAGGCGGCGGCGATCTCGCCCTGAGAATGGCCGACGACGGCGTCGGGGCGCACCCCGTAGGACTGCCACGTCTGAGCGAGCGCCACCATGACGGCGAACAGCGTCGGCTGGACCACGTCGACCCGGGACAGCGCCGGTGCCCCCGGCACTCCCGCGACGACGTCCAGCAGCGACCAGTCGACGTAGGGGGCGAGCGCCGCGGCGCATTCGTGCAGCTGGTCGCGGAACACCGGCTCGGTGCGCAGCAGCGCCACGGCCATCTCGTCCCACTGCGATCCCTGGCCCGGGAAGACGAAGGCGGTGCGCCCGCCGAGGGCCGAGCCCCGCACCAGCTCGGCCGCCGGCACGTCGTCGGCGCAGGCGCGCAGCCCGTCCAGGAAGCCCGCCCGGTCCCTGGCCAGCACGACGGCCCGGTGGCGGAACAACGAGCGGGTCGACGCCAGCGCGTGCCCGACGTCCAGCGCGGTCACGCCCTCGGTCGCCGTGTCCGGCCAGCCTGGCCCGTCCCAGCCGGCGTCATCCTGAAGGGCGTCGTCCTGAATGGCGTCGCTCAGGCGGGAGGCCATGGTCCGCAGCGCGCCAGGGGTCCGCGCCGACAGCACCCACGGCAGCACGGGCAGGTCCCGCTCCGCGTCGCCCGGGCGTGGCGTGGCCGGGTCCCGGGTGGTGCCGGCCGCCCGCTGCGCGGGGATCGGGCCGCGCCACGAGCGCTGGGCCGGGGCTGGTCCTGGCCCGGCGGCCCCGATCGGCGCCGGCCGCGGCCGGTTCACGTCGTCCGGCGCCTGCTCGAGGACCACGTGCGCGTTCGTGCCGCTGAACCCGAAGGACGACACCGCCGCCCGCCGCGGGCGTCCGGTCCGCGGCCACTCGATGGTGTCCAGCACGGGGCGCACGGCGCCCGCCTCCCAGTCGACGGCCGGCGACGGCTGGTCGACGTGCAGCGTCCGCGGGATGATCCCGTGCCGCAGCGCCAGCACCATCTTGATGATCCCGGCGACCCCGGCGGCGGCCTGGGTGTGCCCGATGTTCGACTTCACCGTCCCGAGCCACAGCGGCGCCGCGCCGGCCGGCCGCTTTCCGTAGGCGGCCAGCAGCGCCTGCGCCTCGATCGGGTCGCCCAGTGGCGTGCCGGTGCCGTGCGCCTCGACCACGTCGATGTCGTGGGGCTCCAGGTCCGCGTCCGCCAGCGCGGCGGCGATCACACGGCGCTGCGACGGCCCGTTCGGCGCGGACAGCTGGCTGGTCGTGCCGTCCTGGTTGACCGCGCTGCCCCGCAGCACCGCGTGCACCTGGTGGCCGTTGGCCTGGGCGTCGGAGAGC
Organism: Pseudofrankia inefficax; assembly: GCF_000166135.1. Taxonomy (NCBI): domain Bacteria; kingdom Bacillati; phylum Actinomycetota; class Actinomycetes; order Frankiales; family Frankiaceae; genus Pseudofrankia; species Pseudofrankia inefficax. Next base: position 5,143,085 of record NC_014666.1, on the reverse strand, counting down.
CGTTCGAGCAGCAGGACGCCGACGCCCTCGCCCCAGCCGGTGCCGTCGGCGCCGGCGGCGAAGGCCTTGCACCGGCCGTCCGCGGACACGCCACGCTGACGGCTGAAGCCGACGAACACCTGCGGTGTCGCCATCACGGTGACCCCGCCGGCCAGCGCCAGGGTGCACTCGCCGTTGCGCAGCGCCCGGGCGGCGAGATGGACCGCGACCAGCGACGACGAGCAGGCGGTGTCGACGGTGATCGCCGGTCCCTGGAGACCGAAGGTGTACGACAGCCGGCCCGAGGCGACGCTGGCCGCGCTTCCCTGGCCGACGAATCCCTCGAACTCCGGCGGCGGCGGCTGCAGGCGGGCCCCGTAGTCGTTGTACATGATCCCCATGAACACGCCGGTGGGGGTGGCGCGGAGGTGTTCGGGGGGTATGTGGGCGTGTTCGAGGGTGTGCCAGGTGGTTTCGAGGAGGAGGCGTTGTTGGGGGTCCATGGCTTGGGCTTCGCGGGGGGAGAGGTTGAAGAAGGTGGGGTCGAACTGGTCGGCGTCGTGGAGGAAGCCGCCGTGGGTGGTGGTGGTGGTGTGGGGGTGGTCGGGGTCGGGGTGGTAGAGGTGGTGGGTGTTCCAGCCGCGGTTGGTGGGGAAGGGGGTGATGGCGTCGGTGCCGGTGTTCAGGAGGTTCCAGAGTTGTTCGGGGGTGTTGGTGTTGCCGGGGTAGCGGCAGCCGATGCCGATGATGGCGATGGGTTCGTGGTGGGTGTTGTGGGTGTCGCGGAGTTGTTGGCGGGCTTGGTAGAGATCGGCCGTGACCCGCTTCAGATAGCCGCGGAGCTTCTCCTCGTTTGTCACGGACTCGCACCCCCACCGACGTCAGGACCGGTCGGAGGAGACGCTAGGAACGCGGTCTAAGCCGAGGCTTCTCTCGCTCTAAAGCGGTTGTGGCGCGATTCGGGGCGAGCTGACGCTGGACATGGGTCTTTGTGCCCGGAAGCGGGAAATGAGGGGCCGAGATTCGGCGTCGTCAGTGCGCGGCGGGTGGCCGGTCGGCTCCGGTGCTCGGACCTGGCGCGGGTTCGCGGTGATCGGGGTAAGATCAAGGGCGGTCCGGCTGTCGCGCGCACCCGCAGCCGGCTTCCGGGCGTGTCGGGGTGCCGCGGCCCACGGCGCGTCGGCGCGCGCTCATGCGGGGATCGGACGGCAGCCGTGACGAGTTCCAAGCCGGCGGTCGAGCCGGCGGCCAGCGAACCGGGACGACGGACCCGCCCGGACGCCCGCCGCAACCGGCTGCGGGTCCTCGCGGCCGCGGAGTCGGTCTTCTCCGCGCGCGGAACGTCGGTCTCCACCGAGGAGGTCGCCCGCTCGGCGGGCGTCGGCGTCGGGACAGTCTTCCGGCACTTCCCGACCAAGGAGGCCCTGCTCGAGGCGGTGTTCGTCGCCCGGATGCGGCGCTTCGCCGAGGAGGCCCAGGAGCTGGTGACGGCCGCCGACCCGGGGGACGCGTTCTTCACCTTCCTGCACCGGGTCGTCGACGTGGCGGCCACCAAGGCCACCTACGCCGACGCGCTCGCCACCCTCGGGACGGCAGAGCCGGCCGGCGCGGCGCAGGACACCCTGACCGAGGGCCGCGACGAGCTGCCGCGGGCGCTCGGCGCGCTGCTGGCCCGGGCGCAGCAGGCGAGCGCCGTCCGGGAGGACGTCACCGTCGCGGAGGTGAGCGCCCTGCTGTTCGGTGCCTGCCGGATCGCCGAGCAGGCGGCGTGGCGCCCCGACGCGTTGTCGCACACCCTCGACGTCGTCTTCGACGGCCTCAGGCCGGCGGGCCGCCTGTCGCGAGCGCCGAGCTGACGGCCGGCCCGGCCCAGGCCGGCCAGTAGTCGCGCAGCAGCAGGATCTCGCCGGACCGCACCTGGTAGACCTGCACGTAGGGCACCATGAAGCGCGCTCCGGTGCTGACGACCTCCGAGTGCACCTCGGCCTCGACGACGATCACCTCGGGGTCGGTCGTCTCGTGCACGACGAGCGTCGAGCCCTCCTCGTCGACCCGCAGCCCGGCCGGCGAGATGTTGCCGCCGACCACCCGGCGGATCTGCTCGCGCCCCTCCACCCGCCGGGGCGAGCCCGGCGGCGCGAAGGGGAACTCCAGCACGCCGTCGACGGCGAACAGGCCGACCTGAGTGGCCCGGTCGCCGGACAGCCCGGCCCGGACATAGCGGTCGAAGACGGCGTGTGGACTGTCCAGCGCGGGCGAGGGGGACTGCGCGGTCACCTGAGCGTCCTTCCGGTGGGCCGAGAACCGGACGGGATGGGTGCCGGACGCGCCGGCGCTCGCTCGCGCTCGACACCCTGCTCCCAGCACCTGCCCTACGTGGTTACGTGTTTACTCTACGACCTCGGCGAACTTGACGAGTGACGCCTCGAGGTCGGCCTGGCCGGACTGGGTGAGGCGCTTGCCCGCCATCCGCACCATGGCGCCGGTGAACTCGTTGGCGATGGTGACCTGGGTCCCGCCGTCGACGGCCTCCACCTCGTACCGCATCTTGACGGTGACGTTCATCGGCCCCTGTCCCTTGAACTCCAACAGGTTCGGCGCCTCGACCTTCACGATGGTCCAGCGGACCTCCGAGGGCATGCCCATGTTGGAGATCTTCTGGGTGAATTTCATCGACGGCTCGAGAACGGCCGGGGGAGCCTCGGGGAATGCCAGGTGGGAGGTGTTCCAGTCCGGCATTCTGGAGAGGTCGGTCAGCGTGGTCCACACCTTGTCGACCGGGGCCGCGTAGACCTTCGTCGCGGAAATAGACGCCATTTCTCGTCCTCGCTTTCGCTGGCTGGCAACGACGTGCGCGCAGTCTGCAGAGCCTCGGTTGGCCGCCTATGCTCATCCTTGGACCGCTCTAAATCCGCAGGTGGTGGCCGTCGGTCTCCGCAGGTCGAATCCGGCGCCGGGACGGCTTTGGCCGGGCTTCACCCGGGCTTCAGCCTCCGCCACGACTCTCGGCCCGTGTCTACGGGACCCGGCGGTGGGAGCGCGGTGACGCGGTGGCGCTGCGTCCTGTCGGTGCTGCATCGCCTCGCCGTGGAGTTCGGCCGGACCGGCTGGATTCTGATGGGCGGCACGCCGGTCGGGCTGCTCAGGACCGGGACCGAGGCCCGTCCAGAGACTGTGGCCCGTCCAGAGACTGTGGGCCGTCCCGAGGGAGCCGACGGGGACCCGGCGCCGCCCCCACCCCGACCGCGCCCTCCGGCGGGATTCCGCCCGTCGGGACGGGTCTCGCTCTCGGCCGGTCACCCCGAGCGCGCCGGCTCCGAGCGGCCGACGACCTGGGCCGAGTTCCTGCTGTGGCAACAACTGCGCGATGTCGACTGGGCGCGGGCGCTGGAGGCCGCAGAGACCGAGACGAGCGGCGCGCCGCCGGGCGACGCCGGCGCGGACCCCGAGCCCGAGACCGAGGGGTGGAAGGACCCGCCCGGCGACGCGGCCTAGGACGGCGCACGGACGCCCCAACGCCCTGATCCGGAACGCCCCTGATCCGGAACTCCCTGATCGTGGAAGGACCTCCAGATGCTGCCCTTTCCTACGGTGTGCGTGATCGGGCTCGGTGTGACGGGCGCCGCCCTCGCCGCGCGAATCGCCCGCACCGGTCGCCAGGTCATCGCGGTCGAGCCCGACGCCGCCGCGCTCGACCGGGGCAGGCGACGCGTCGAAACCGTTCTCGCGGAGCTCACCAGGTCCGACGAGTGGGGCGAGGCCGAGTTCCCGCCGGTGCGCTACAGCGCCGACGCCGACGCCTGCGCGCCGGCCGACCTGGTCATCGAGGCCGTTCCCGAGCGTCTCGACCTCAAGATCGAGGTGCTGCGGCGCGCCCACGCGGTCTGCCGCCCGGACGCGGTGTTCGCCTCCACCGCGTCCGCGTTCCCGATCGCGGTGATCGCGTCGCGGGCGGGACGCATGACCCGGACGATCGGACTGCACCCGTGCCACGACGGGGTCGCCGCCGCGGGAGGCTCGGCGGTGGAGATCCTGGAGACGCCGGTCACCGACCTGGCGGTCCGAGGCGACGTCGGTTTGCTCGTCGCCGACCTCGGGCTGGCCGGCGTGGCGACGGTCGACCATCACGGGGCGCTCGGCGCCTGCCTGCTGCTTCCCTACCTCAACGACGCGGTGGCGCTGTACGAGCAGGGATACGCCTCCCGAGACGACATCGACGCGGCCATGCGGCTGGGCTGCGGCCTACCGACGGGCCCGCTGGCCCACGTCGACGCCCTCGGCGTGGACGTCGTGCTCGACGGCCTGTCGGCGCTGGCCGAACGGTTCGGTGACCGGCGTTACGAGCCCGCCGGGCTGCTGTCGCGGATGGCCACGGCCGGTCTGCTGGGACGCAGGAGCGGCCGCGGCTTCTACCGCTATTCCCCGGACGGCGCCTATTCCCCGGACGGTGCCGGCCCCGTCGACGCGCGACCGAACACGGCGGCGCCGCGGCCCGGAGCGGACGCCGGGCGACCGGTGGCGACGGTCGGCATCGTCGGGTCGGGCACCATGGCCGGCGGCATCGCCGAGGTCGCGGTGCGCGCCGGCCTCCCCACGACGCTGGTCGCCCGCAGCGCGATCCGTGCCAAGGAGGCCGTGGCCGTGGTCGAGGCGTCGCTGGAGCGGGCGGTGGTGCGGGGCCGGCTCACCCGCGACGACGTGCGGGCGGCGACCGGGCGGCTGACCGCCACCGCCGACGTCGCCGCGCTGGCCGAGTGCGACCTCGTCGTCGAGGCGGTCGCCGAGGATCTCGACGTGAAGCGCGGCGTGTTCGCCACGATCGACAAGGTGACCCGTCCCGGCACCGTGCTCGCGACCTCCACGTCCAGCCTCTCGGTGCTGGGGTGCGCCACCGCCACCAGCCGGCCGCAGGACGTCGTCGGCATGCACTTCTTCAACCCGGCGCCGGCGATGCGGCTCGTCGAGGTCAGCCGTAGCGTCCTCACCTCGGACGAGGCCCACGCGACGGCGCTGGCGGCGGCCTCGGCGCTCGGCAAGCACGCGGTCAGCTGTCCCGACCGCACCGGGTTCATCGTCAACGCGCTGCTCTTTCCCTACCTGAACCAGGCGGCCTCCATGATCGCGCGGCGGTACGTCAGCCCGGACCAGGTCGACACGGTCATGGCGGCCGGCTACGGGTTTCCGATGGGACCGTTCCAGCTGCTCGACGTCGTCGGCCTCGACATCTCGCACGCGATCCTGGAGCGGCTGCACGAGACCTTCGGCGGGCCCGAGCTCGTGCCCGCCGCGCACCTGACGGAGCTGGTCGCCGCCGGCTGTCTCGGGCGCAAGACCGGCCGGGGGTACCGGGTACACGAGAGGCGGGATCTCGCTACGGCCGGTCCGGCGAGGTGACGAGAACGGCGGTCGCGACGTAGGCCTGCCCGTCCGCGTCGAGGGTGTTCCAGATGCCGGTGAAACGGCTGACCGCCGCGCCCGCGACGACCGGCCCGGGAACCTGTAGGTCACCGACGAAGGTGCGTCGGTCCGGGTCGACGCGGATGACGCACTCGTCGAAGTCGAGCCAGCGGCCGGTCAGCGGGAACCAGGCCTTGAAGACGCTTTCCTTCGCGCTGAACAGCAGCCGGTCCCAGCAGACACCGGGATGGCTCGCGGCCAGCCCGGCCAGGTGGCGACGTTCCTCGGGCCGGGTGACCGTCTCGGCCACGCCGGCGGGAAGCGGGCCGCCGGGCTCGGCGTCGATCCCGAGCGACGAGACCGCGGAGGCGCGGACGACCGCCGCCGCCCGGTAGCCGTCACAGTGCGTCATGCTTCCCACGATGCCGGCCGGCCACCGAGGCGCCCGGCTGGCCCAGCCAGGCCCGGCACCGGACGGCAGTATCGGTGCCGGCGCGATCCCGAACGTGGCGAGCGCCGCCCGTGCGCAGGCGCGCACGGCGGCGAACTCGCGCCGTCGCCGTTCGACGGCCTGGCTGACGATCGCGGCCTCCTCGGGAAACAGCTCGGGCGGATCCTCGTCCCCGAAGGACTCCACGAGAGCGACCTGCGGCGGGAGCCGGCCGGCGAGCAGGCCGGCTCCCGCGGATCGGGCCGTCATACGCGCTGCACCCGCTGGCCGGTCAGCTGCTCGCCGAGCAGGATGGTGCGGTGCAGCTCCTGCAGCGCCCGGCACGGCTGCACGCCGAGCTCGGTGTCCAGGGCCCGCTGCGCCGCCTGGAAGACGGCGAGCGCGTCGGCCTGGCGGTCGGACCGGTAGAGAGCGAGCATGAGCTGCCAGTAGAACGACTCCCGCAGCGGGTGCTGGGAGATCAGCTGGTAAAGCGGGCCGACGACCTGCCGGTGCTGGCCGAGCGCCAGCAGCGCCTCGAGATGCAGCTCCAGGCACTCGTGCCGGGCTTCCTCCGCCCAGGCGGCGAACCCGCGGACGATCGGCCCGTCGCCCACGACGTCGCCGAAGACGGGGCCACGCCACAGCGACAGCGCCGCGCTGAGCTCCCGCTCGGCCGCGTGCGCCTCGGCCCGGTCGAGGAAGTGGCGGCCGAGCCCGACGAACCGCTGGAAGTCCTGGACGTCGATCTCGTCGCCCCCCTGCACCAGCAGGTAGCCCGGTGCTCGCGTGACGATCCCGGCACCGGAATTCCTGGAGCTGACCAGGAGTTTTCGCAGTTGCGAGACGTAGACATGCAGCGCCGCCTTCGCTCGCCGCGGTGGATCCTCGTCCCAGAGTTCCGCGATGAGCTGCCCGACACTCACCACTTCGTTTGCGCGTGCAACGAGAACGGCGAGTAGAAGCTCAATTTTACGTGCGTTCGCAAGGAATTCGCGGTCGTGGCTGACTACCCTGATTGGCCCTAGCACCTGGTAGCGCATCAATACCCCCAGGGGCTCGTAGTGGAGCTGTGGCCTGCGCATTCGACACACAGCCGACCGACCTTGACGCTGCAAGGCGGGAGAAACGGTGCGTATAACAAAGGCGACCGATGTCCGGAGCCTACGACGGTTGGGGGTCGGGTTGCCACGGGTTGTCACAGATGTCTGGACTATATGTCCAGTTTGTTCCAGGTCGCGTGAGCATCCTCACACTCCCTTCCTTGCGCCCTTGAAGCCCGGCCACCCAATGTTATTGGGGACATTTCGGCTATTGATCCGGCGCGGCGCCGGTTGTTGTTTCTCCGCGTCCTACGGCTGACGTCCGAGGAAGGTGCGGCGATACTCCCGGGGTGGCACCCCACGGCGCTGGACGAACTGGTCGCGCAGGGCGGCGCTGCTGGTGTAGCCGACGTGGTGAGCGATGTGCTCGATGGGCAGGTCGGTGGTCTCGAGGAGTTCCTCGGCCTGGTTGAGGCGTTGGTTGGTCAGCCAGGCGTTCGGTGACGTGCCGGTCGCCTGCCTGAACCGGCGCAGGAAGGTCCGGCGGCTCGTCATGGCGCGGGCGGCGAGCTGGTCCACCGTGGGGCGCTGGCCCAGGTTGTCCCGGGCCCAGGCAAGCACCTCGTCCAGGCGGTCGTCGCCCTCACCGGAAGGCACCGGGGCGTCGAGGTACTGGGCCTGGCCGCCGGCCCGGTGCGGCGGGGTGACCAGGTCGCGGGCGATCCGGTTGGCTACCGCGGCGCCGTGGTGGGCCCGCAGCAGGTGCAGGCTCAGGTCCATCCCGGCCGTCGCCCCGGCCCCGGTGGAGACCTGGCCGTGGTCGATGTACAGCGCGTCTCGGCGGATCGTGACCTTGGGGTAGGTGGCGGCCATCTCGTCCGCGTACTGCCAGTGGGTGGTCGCGTCCAGCCCGTCGAGCAGGCCGGCGGCGGCCAGCAGGAACGAGCCGACGCAGTGGCCGGCCACGATCGCCCCGCGCCGGTGGGCGGCGCGCAGCGCCTCCACCACGTGGTCGGTCCGGTCCTCGCGGAACCCCGTCCCCGGCAGCACCATGATCAGTTCTGCCGCGGTGAGCGCGTCGAGGCCGTGGTCGACCTGGAGGGCCAGGCCGCTGTCGGTCCGCAGGATCCCGGGCTGACGGGCGCAGATGGTCATGTCGAAAACGGGCAGGCCAGGACGCAGGTCAAAGACCCCGCTGGGGGCGAAGACTCCGGTCACCAGGCCAATACTCAGCCCGGTCACGCCCTGGGGTGCGTAGGCGACCACACGGCGGAAAGCGCTCACCTCGTCATCGTGGCACGAAACCTTCGGTCATTGGCCGCCGTGCCACTGTTTCGGTCCCGCCGGGAGGGCCAAGCTCGTCTCGCGGCTCCGGCCCGAAAAAACCCTGCGTCGAACACAGAGGTGAGTTCATGCACCCAGAGTAATAATGATCACCGATGCGGCCGAGGCGGGTTTACCTGGAACCCGCGTGGCTTCAGCCGGCGCCGTCAAACGGCATCGGGTCTTTCACGGGTGAGAACGCTGCGCGGGACTCCTACGCTGACAATGGCCGGCCGATCGGGCAGGTCCCCGTGTCTTTGCGGCGCGGGATGTCCGTGGCTGTCTCGGCGGCCGCCCTGGCGTCTGCCGGAATGCGGATTTCCTGTTCGGTTCGAACGGCTCCGCGGCCCGGCGATTGATAATCTGCATGGTGGAGCTGTTGTGCGGAGCTTGTTTGCCAGGTCAATCGCGGTGGCGGCGCCCGTGTCGGAATAATTCCGATCCACCCCGACGACGGCTTCGGACGCATCTCCCACTCCTGCGGCCAGGGGTCGATGAATGAGACATACTGGACCCTGGGTGCGCGAGGACCCTCAATGGAAGAACTCGATGTGGAAGACGGGGTGGTCGCCCGCGATGCGGCGCAGCTCGTCGTCCGGGGCGTCAGGACCCACGCCGCCGAAGAACATCCCCACCTCGAGCCTCCAACGCGTCAGATAGGCGCGCAGCAGTGCCGGCTTGTCGGCGTCGGACACCTCGGTGGCCGTGAACGTCCACGCCCGTCGACCGAGCCTGAGCTCGCCGGTGCCGGCGGCGCGAAGATTCCTGACCCAGTGGGTCTGTCCTCGGGGCGCGACCAGATAGCGGTCGCCTCCCGCGACGGACAGCACGTTGACCGGCGTCGTCCGCCACTGGCCGGTGGTTCGACCGCGCACGGCCAGGATCCTCGATCCCCACACGCTCAGGCCCAGCCGGGTCAGCCCCGCCACGAGCGGGTTGAGGACGTGACGGGCGAACCAGTCGGGACGCAGATAGCGCTCCGGACCGGCCGTGGGCACGCTGCCGCTCGGCGCGTTCATGTCGATCATGATTCTCCTGTCCACGCGTTCGGTGGCGAGCCAGTACTGTGAGCGCTGCTCTGATATGTGAGCAGTGCTCTCTTGAAGTCTGGCTGCGCGCGGCCGCCGAGTCAAGAGCAGTGCTCACCTATCGGTGCACTGATCTCGGGACGTGTCACACTGCTGAGATGACGGCGACCCAGACCGCCCGCGAGCTCGCGCGAGCCGAGCTGACGAGGCAGATCAAGGAGACGGCGCGGCGCCACCTCGCCACCAGCGGGGCGGCGGCACTGTCATTGCGCGCAGTGGCACGCGAGCTTGGCATGACCTCGTCCGCCGTCTACCGGTACTTCCCGAGTCGCGATGAGCTGCTTACCGTTCTGATCATCGAGGCGTACGACGCGCTCGGCGCCCGCGCGGAGCAGGCCGACGACGCGGTGCCGCCGAGCGCGTTCCTTTCGCGATGGCACGCCGTGTGCGGCGCGGTACGCGAGTGGGCCGCCGAGCATCCGCACGAGTACGCACTGCTGTACGGCTCGCCCGTACCGGGTTACCGCGCGCCGCGGGACACGACGGGCCCCGCCGCGCGCGTGGTCACCCGCCTGGCCCTCATCGTCGGCGCCGGCTGGCGTGCCGGCCAGGTCGTCCGGCCGCGGGACGAGCAGACGTCTCCCGACTGGTCGCTCCGGCGCGCCGGCCGGGCCGAGGACGACCTTCGTCGTCTCGCCGGGACTCTCGATCTCGGCGACCTTCCTGTCGAGGTGCTGCTGCGGGCGGTGGCCGCCTGGTCGCAGCTGTTCGGGTTCATCAGCCTTGAGTCGTTCGGCCAGATGGCCAACGCCATCAACGATCCCGACGCCGTCTTCGAACAGACCACCCGGGCCATGGCGCGCCTGGTCGGCTTCCGCGGCGACGCGCCGCCGTCCGCGTAGCCGGTCCCGGCCGCGGTCGGAGCGGAGGCACCGAGCCGACGGGAACGGCGGGCCCGACACCCCCGCTCCGACGCCGGCCGACGCCGCGACCTGTCCGCGGACAGGTCGGCGGTCGGCCGGGTCCGGCGAGGCGGCCCGCTGGGGCGAGGCCGATCTCGTCAACTGGCGAACTCCTAGGCGGCCTCGTAGCCGGGGATGTCCTCGACGCGGCGGTAGACGGGCAGGCCTCGGTCCTGGGCGATCCGGACGTCCTGATCGGCGCCGGTGGACTCGCCGGGCAGGCGCAGCACGGCGCCGCAGTGCTGGAGCAGACGTTGCGCGGTGGGGTACATGACCTGTTCGGCGACCGGGTCGGTCGGGCCGGTGGCGCCCGCGCCGCGCAGCACGGGCAGCGCGACCCACTCTCCGATCATCGGGACGTGGCCGCTGCGGAAGATCGGCCAGGCGGCCTCCTCCAGGCGAGCCAGGTTGCGGGCCATCGCCTCGGGATCGTCGCCGGTGCCGGAGCGGTAGGGCCCTGCGATAAGAATCAGCATGGTGCCGACAGTATCGTGCAGAACTCGGCAAGAACAAGGGAAAACGTGCATGCTTGCTGCTCAACGCCGCGATCTTCTCCTCGGGCGCCTGCGCACGGACGGCCGGATCGTCGCCAAGGACCTGGCCGCCGAGCTCGGCCTGTCGGAGGACAGCATCCGCCGCGACCTGCGTGACCTCGCGGCGGCCGGACTGTGTCAGCGGGTCTACGGCGGTGCGCTGCCCGTCTCCGCCGCGATCGTCGACTACGTCGGGCGCCAGGAGGTCGAGGTCTCCGGCAAGCAGCGCGTGGCCGTCGCGGCGGCGGCGCTGATCGAACCGGGCAGCACGGCCATTCTCGACGGTGGCACGACGGCGTTGGCCGTGGTGCGCGCGCTGCCCCTCGACCTGCGGGCGACGGTCGTGACGCACAGCCCGACCGTGGCGAGCGCGCTGGTCGGCCACCAGGACGTCGAGGTCTATCTGATCGGCGGTCGACTGTTCAAGCACTCGATGGTCGCCTGCGGTGCCGCCGCCGTGGAGGCCGCGCGCGGCCTGCACGCCGACCTGTTCCTGCTCGGCGTGACCGGCGTGCACCCCGAGGTCGGGCTGACCACCGGTGACGCGGACGAGGCCGCGATGAAGCGCGCGCTGGCCCGCCAGGCCGCGGACACCTATGTGCTGGCGAGCTCCGAGAAGATCGGCGCGGCGTCCCGGTTCGCCGTGCTGCCCCTGGCCGACGTCGCCGGGATCATCACCGACGCGAGCCCGGACAACCCGACCGTGCGCGCCCTGGACGTGCGGGTGATCCACGCTCCGTAGTGGTCGCCGTCGGGATGACCGGCGCCGCCGCGAGCGCGACCGGCTGCTGATCCGCGCGATGGTAAGAACATCGTTCCAGGCCAGGGAGTGCGCCCGACTCTCGCCCACCGCATGTAGGGGGAGTCTCTGTTTCGCTGTCGACTCAGAGACTGAAACGCTATTCTAACCGCGCCAGACGAGGTCTGCCGGTAGGAGGAGCCCAGTGCGCTGCCTGAGCGGGATGCGGTTGCCGTTGGTGGCGGCGCCGATGACGCAGGTCTCGACGCCCGCGCTGGTCGCCGCCGCGCGGGCGGCGGGCGTCGCCGGTGCGTTTCCGACCAGCAACTGCCGCACGTCCGCGGAGCTCGACGACTGGTTCGACGAGATCGACGCCACCACGTCGGCGCTTTCCAGCGGGCCGGTCGGGCCGTTGGCCGCGAACCTCATCGTGCACGGCTCGAACCGGCGACTGGACGACGACCTCGCCCTCGTCGCGCGCCGCCAGGTCGACTTCGTCATCACCAGCGTCGGCAGCCCGGTCCGGGTGGTAGCCGACCTGCGCGAGGCCGGGATCGCCGTGGTCGCGGACGTCGCGTCGCTGGCGCACGCCGAGAAGGCGCTGGCCGCCGGCGCCGACGGGCTCGTCCTGCTCAGCGCCGGCGCGGGCGGCCACACCGGCTGGGCCAACCCGTTCGCCTTCGCGCGGGCCGTCCGGCGCTTCTACGACGGCCTGCTCGTGCTGGCCGGAGGTGTCAGCGACGGAGCCGCGCTGTGGGCGGCGATCACCCTCGGCTACGACGTCGGATACATGGGAACCAGGTTCATCGCGACCGCTGAGGGCGGGGCGTCGCCGGCGTGGCGGCAGGCGGTCGTCGACGCGCGGCTCGACGACATCACCGTCGGCATGTCGCCCACCGGGGTCAAGGCCAGCCTGCTCCCCGCGCACGGGAGCGCCGGCCACACCGTCTCAGGAGTCGACGCCGTGACGACCGTCAGCCAGGTGGTCGACCAGACCGAACGCGAATGGGACGACGCCCGCGCCCGAACGTCGCGGGCACTCACCCAGCCGGCGACCCCGCCCGCCCAGCGCCCTGCCTAGCGAGGTACTCACGATGCCAAGAATCGCGGGATCCCCCCTGCCACCGGTGCACCCGTTCGTCGGCATGGACCTGACGACGGTGCTCGCCGAGCGCGTCCGCCGCCACCCCGACCACCCGATGCTGATCTGGGAGCCGGCCGACGGCGCGCCGCGTACCTGGACCTACGCCGAGTTCGCCCACGACGTCGCCGCCACCGCCGCCGGCCTGGCCGGTCGCGGCGTCGGACCGGGCGACGCGGTCATCATCCATCTGGACAACAGCCCCGGCTTCCTGCAGGTCTGGTTCGCGTGCGCTCGACTCGGCGCCGTCGCGATCGACGTCAACACCCGGTACGCGCAGGACGAGCTCGCCCACGCGGTCGAGATCACCGGCGCGGTCGGCATCGTGACCGACCCACGGCTGGGCCTCGCCGGCAGCTCGACGGCGGCCCGGCTGGGCTGGATCGCGACGCTAGACCCGGCCACGGGCACCGTGCCGGACCTGTTCGGCGATCCGGCCGACGCGCCCACCCGGGCCCCCGACCCGGGAGCACCACTGTGCGTCCAGCTCACCTCCGGCACGACGTCCCGTCCCAAGGCGGTGCTGTACACCCACGCGAACGCGTTGTGGGCCGGGCAGCTGGGAGCGACGACCTGGCGGCTGTCCTCGGACGCCGTCCAGTTCGTCTACGCCCCGCTGTTCCACACCCATGCGCTGTGCTGGCAGTTCCTCCCGACCCTGTGGGCCGGCGGGACGACGGTGCTGGTAGCGAAGTTCTCGGCGAGCCGGTTCTGGGAGGTCTCCGTCCGCAACGGCTGCACCCATACCGGCCTGTTGGGGCTTCCTTTCACGCTGCTGGCCGAGCAGCCCGTGCCGGCCCACAGCTACCGCAGCTGGATCTTCGGCTTCGAGTACCCGCAGGTCGATGCTCGTTACGGGTTACGGGTCCTCAGCGCCTGGGGAATGACCGAGGTCGTCACCACGCCGATAGCCGGCGACCTGGACAACCCGGGCCAGCCGCTCGAGATGGGGCGCGCCGCCCCGGCCTACGAGCTCCGGATCGCCGACCCCACCGGCGTTCCCGTCGCGCCGGGCGAGACGGGGGAGCTCCTCGTCCGTGGCGTCCGCGGACTGTCGCTGTTCGCCGAGTACCTCGGCGACCCGAAGGCCACCGCGGAAGCGTTTCTCGACGGCTACTTCCGTACGGGTGACCTGGTCACGCTGATGCCTACCGGCGGGCTGAAGTTCGCCGGCCGGGCCAAGGACATGCTGAAGGTCAGCGGCGAGAACGTCGCCGCGGCCGAGATCGAACGGGTCATCGCCGCGGTGGCGGGCGTCACCGCGGCCGCGGTCGTCGGGCGCCCGGACCGTTTCCGCGGCGAGGTCCCCGTCGCGTTCATCACCGCGCCCGACGTCGCCTCGCCCACCGACCTGACCGACCAGATCCTGGCCGCGTGCCGCGCCCAGCTCGCCGACTTCAAGGTCCCCCACGACGTCTACCTCGTGGACGAGCTGCCCCGCGCCACCCTCGACAAGATCTCGAAGGGCGTCCTGCGCCAGTGGGCCGAGCAACGCGCCGAAGCGGCGTCCTCGCCCGCCACCCGGTGATACGCAAGATCGCTGTTTTGGCCCTCGCGTGGCTGTAACCGCTGCGGATTTGTGACCATGCGAGGGCCAAGACGGCGATCAAGCCCGGTCAGGTTCGAGCGGAAGGTCGCGCCGCGGGGTCCGGGCCGACTGGGATGTCGCCGCGGAGGGTGATGCGGTGCATGATCCGTTGGAAGTCGCCGTAGTCGTGGTCGGCGTAGTGGGCGGTGCTCCGGTTGTCCCAGAGGACGACGTCGCCCGGCCGCCAGTGGTGACGAACCAGGTGCTCGGGCCGGGTGAGGTGCGCGAAGAAGATATCCAGGAGTCCCCGGCTCTCGGCGTCGCTCACCCCGGCGATCCGCACGGTGAAGCCCGGGTTCACGAAGAGCGAGCGCCGGCCGGTCTCGGGGTGCACCCGTACGACGGGGTGCCGGACGGGGACCAGGGCCCGCACCCGGGTTCCGTCCCAGTCGTTGCCCTCGCCGCCGCGGCGGTGGGCGAGGTACTCGCCGAACTCCCGGTTCCCGTCGTGGATGGCCTCCAGCCCGTCCGCGAGCGCGCGCACCGCCGGTGAGAGCGACTCGTAGGCCTGTTCCAGGTCCACCCAGTTCGTGGCGCCGCCGAGGTCGGGCAGCCGCACCGCCCGCAGGATCGACGCCATGGGCGGTCGGGGCATGAACGTGACGTCGGTGTGCCAGACGTCGGATGTTCCGCCGTCGTGGCTGTCCAGCTCGTAGATCTCGGGGTGCCGCTCGTCGGCTCCCGGGACGACCGGATGCGAGGTCGTCACGTCGCCCAGCGCCCGGCCCAGCGCGACGTGGTCGTCAGCGTCGAGATCCTGACCCGGGACGAACAGCACCTTGTGGGCGACGAGGGCCGTGCGCAGCTCCTCGGCCCGGCCGGAACGCGGCAGCGTCCGCAGGTCCAGGCCGTCGAGGCGCGCGCCGATCCGAGGGGTGAGCCGCTCCACCCGCCAGGCCGCGCTGTCCGTGGTACCGCGGATGCCGGCGCCGTTCCGCGAGGCTCGCGCGGCCGCTGGCTGGGCCGTGGCGGGTGAACGGCGGTCGTCGGTGACGCTCGGCATGTCGCTCTCCTCGGTCGGCGCGGTCCGGTTCCTCCGCAACAGCGCGGTTGACATCCACTATTCCGATCTGGATTGTGTGCAAGGTGATGATTGAGTTCAGGGGGACGCGTCGGCGTCACGTCGATCTCGGTCACGTCACGAGCGCCAGCTGTCCCGTCACGATGTGTTGATGGCCGGCGGCTGAGCCGCCGGCCGAGCTGCGCCCGATCCGGCAGATCGAGTGCCGATCGCCCCCACATCGTCCGCCGCACGCCCATCGTTCGCCGCCCGCACGCGCCGCCCCTGTCGGCGCGTGCGGGCCCGCGTGCGCGGCCTCAGCTTCCCTCACCCTGGAGATACCCCTTCATGCGCAAGACCCTTCTTGGCATCTCCCTGCTCACCGCCGGAGCGGTGGCGCTCGCCGCGTGTGGCTCCGACTCCTCGGGCTCGTCCGGCTCGGCCGGGTCGTCGGCCTCAGCCGGTTCGTCCGGAGCGAGCACGACTCTCGGCGTCGGGTACTTCCAGAGCGCCACGGTCGGTCCCGAGGTGCTGGTCGCGGGGAACCCCGACCTGGCTGGCAAGATCGACGGGAAGATCAAGCTCACGCCCATCGACTCCGGCGTCGCGGGCCTCGCCGAGCTGCGGGGTGGCGCGTTCCCGTTCGTCTCGGGCGTCGGCAACCCGCCGGTGGTCGGAGCGATCGCCAACGACACCAAGTTCAAGGTCATCTACGCGGAGTACTTCGACGCCGCGCAGCTGATCGTCGGCCCCGACATCAAGGCCAACGGCGACCTCGCCGGCAAGACCGTCGGTGACCTCCAGGGCTCCTCGGAGGACTTCGAGATCCGCGGCTGGCTGTCCAAGCAGGGGCTCACCGACAAGACCAAGGTCGTCGGCTTCCCGAGTGAGGCGGCGGTCGCGGCCGCGTTCAAGGCCGGCCGGATCGACGGTGCCTACGTCGAGATCGCCCAGGCCCTCGACCTGAAGGCCAACAACTCGGGCCGGCAGGTCGTCACCGCCGAGGAGATCGCGAAGCTCGGCTTCCCCTCGCTCAACGTGCTGGGCGTGACCGACGACTTCGCGGCCAAGAACCGCCCGGTCGTGCAGCAGTTCGTCTGCCAGATCATGCACGCCCAGGCGATCAGCACCGGCCCGCAGGCGGACACGTACATCACCAAGGCCTCCGGGCTGACCGGTTCGCCCGCCTCGCAGGCCATCCCCGCCACGAAGATCATCCCCTTCGTGCCGGCCAGCGAGGAGCTGTCCTGGTTCAAGAAGCCCGGCGGCACGCTGGCCGACGGTGAGATCGCCAAGGCCTACGCGCTGACCGGGCAGTTCCTCAAGGACCAGGGCCGCGTGACCACGGTCCCGACGGCCGCGCAGATCACCGCCCACCTCGACTCCAGCTACGTCGAGCAGGCCCTGAAGGACAACTGCGCGTCGTGACCACCACCCAGCAGGCGCGGGCGGGCGCCGGCACCAGACCCGCCGTCGAGATCATCGGTGTGCGCAAGCAGTTCGCCGGGCGCTCGCGCCGGGCACCCGCGCGCCTCGCGCTCGACGGGTTCGACCTGACGGTCGCGCCCGGCGAGTTCCTGTGCCTGCTGGGACCGTCCGGCTGTGGCAAGTCGACGTTGCTGAACATGCTCGCCGGCTTCTCCCACCCGGACGGCGGGGAGGTGCTCGTCGACGAGCGGCCGGTCACCGGGCCCGGGCCCGACCGTGGCGTGCTGTTCCAGACGCCGATGCTGTTCCCGTGGCTCAGCGTGCTCGACAATGTGCTCTACGGGCCGCGGGCCCGCCACGAGCTCGACGCCGAGACACGCGGCCGGGCCGTCGAGCTGCTGGAGACGGTCGGCCTCGGCGACGCCCGGGACGCCTACCCGCACGAGCTCTCCGGCGGCATGCGGCACCGGGCGGCCTTCGCCAGGGTCCTGGTGAACCGCCCGAGGCTGCTGCTGATGGACGAGCCGTTCGGCGCGCTCGACGCGATCACCCGGGTCGCGATGCAGCGGTTCCTGCTCGACCTGTGGCAACGGGACCGGATCACGATCGTGTTCGTCACCCACGACGTCGAGGAGGCGGCTCTGCTGGGCGACCGGGTCTGCGTCATGTCCGGAAGTCCTGGCCGGACCCGGGCGGTCATCGACATCGACCTGCCCAGGCCCCGCGGCATCGCCGACACGGAGACCCTGGAGTTCGTGCGGCTCAAGCGCCAGATAAGGGAGGCGCTCGACAATGAGCACTGAGGTGTCACCCAGTTCCCAGGCCGCTGGCGCCATGCGCGGCCTGCCGGGAGTCGATGCGCAGCTCTCGGCGCGGGCGATGGCCGAGGCCACGATCACCCTGGCCGGGGAGCGAGCCCCGGCCAGGGTGATCTCCTGGTCCAGGCTGGCGTATGGCGTGATCGGCCTGATTCTGGCTGCCGCGATCTGGGAGGTCGGGTCCTACTTGAAGGACGACCCGGTGATCCTGCCGACGGTGCAGAAGACGGTGAGCACCTTCTGGCACTACCTCTTCCAGAAGTACCCGGCGGTGCAGGGCAAGACGCTGTGGCAGCACGCGCTCGTCAGCGCCGCGCGCATCCTCGCCGGCTGGGCGGCAGGCGTCGTCCTGGGCGTCGCCATGGGCGGGGTCATGGCCTCGGTACGGGTCATCCGGCACCTGCTCGACCCGATCATCGAGATCACCCGGCCGTTGCCGCCGCTGGCGTTCATCCCGCTGTTCATCGTGTGGTTCGGCATCGGTGAGACGCCGAAGTTCATCCTGATCCTCATCGGGGTGGTGCCCGTGATGATCATCGCGACGGTGTCGGCGCTCGACGCGGTCCCCAAGGAGCTGGTGCAGGCGAGCCGGAGCCTCGGCGCGTCGCCGCTGTGGGCGCTGCTGACCGTCCGGCTGCGTAGCGCGCTGCCGGCCATCATCACCGGCATGCGGCTGGCGATGGGTGGCGCGTGGACGAGCATCGTGGCGGTGGAGCTGATCGCGGCGACGAGCGGCCTCGGCTACCTGATCAACAATGCCGGCGTGAACCTGCAGACGCCGCTCGTCCTGTCCGGCATCCTCGCCATCTCGGTGCTCGGCATCGCCTTCGACGGCCTGCTGCGCCTCCTGCACCGTTTCGCCGACCCCACGACCCGCTGATCCCAAGAGCCGCTACGTTCACGAGCCGCTGACCGGAAGGGCCGCTGATGTCCCTGCACCTGCACTGGTACCTGCCCACGAACGGCGACGGCCGGGGGATCGTCGGCTCCGGCCGCGCGGGTTCGAGCGGCATCGGCGACTCCGAGGCCGTCGAGCGTCCGCCGGACATCGACTACCTCGGCCAGATCGCCCGCTCGGCCGAACAGCTCGGGTTCGAGGCGATGCTGACCCCGACCGGCAGCTGGTGCGAGGACGCCTGGCTCACCACCGCCGCGCTGTCGCAGGTCACCTCACGGCTGCGGTTCCTGGTCGCGTTCCGCCCGGGGTTCCTCAGCCCGACGCTCGCCGCCCAGCAGGCCCAGACGTTCCAGCGCATCTCGGCGGGACGGCTGTACCTGAACGTCGTGACGGGCGGCGACCCGGTCGAGCAGCGCCGGTTCGGTGACTACCTCTCCCACGACGAGCGTTACGCGCGCACCGCCGAGTTCCTCCAGGTGCTGCGGGGCGCGTCCGGCGGGACGCCGTTCGACTTCACTGGCAAGTACTTCCAGGTCCAGGGGGCGACGTCCCGGCCGAGCCGGTGGGGGACACCGCCGGTGTTCTTCGGCGGCGCGAGCCCGGCCGCCGAGGACGTCGCGGCCGCGCACGCCGACGTCTACCTCGCCTGGGGTGAGACGCCGCCGCAGCTGAAGGAGCGGCTCGACCGGATGCGCGAGAAGGCGGCGGCCGCCGGGAACCCCGGACTGCGGTTCGGCATCCGGCTGCACGTCCTGGGCCGCGACACCGCGAGCCAGGCCTGGGACGAGGCCAACCGGATGATCGAGAACCTCAGCCCGGAACGCATCGCGTCGGCGCAGGCCGACCTGGCGAAGATGGACTCGGTCGGGCAGCGGCGCATGCAGGACCTGCACGGGGGCCGCCGCGAGGACCTGGAGATCTACCCGAACCTGTGGGCCGGGTACGGCCTGGTCCGCGGCGGCGCCGGGACCGCGCTGGTCGGCAGCCACGAACAGGTCGCCGAACGGCTCGAGGAATACCACGCGCTGGGCATCGACCACGCGATTCTGTCCGGCCAGCCACACCTGGAGGAGGCCTACTGGTTCGCCGAGGGCGCCGGCCGGCTACTCCGCCGCCGCGGCATCGTCAAGGAAGTCCAGCCGCCCGTCCCGGTCTCGGGGCCGTGATCCGCGGCTCCTCGAGCCGCCCCCGGCAACGGCTATCCGTGCCGAACCCCGAGCATGATCGTCGTTTTGGCCCTGAGCCGGTTGCGAGACGACCCGACTCACGACCACTTGAAGGCGAAATCGGCGATCACCCGGCCGGCCCCCGGCCCGGCCCCGCTGCCGGGGTCAGCGCCGGACGCTTCAGTCGCGTTACAAAACGGCGGGAGTGGCGGGGATTGGGGTTAGCGTGCCGACGTGACGACAGACCACATCGCGGGGCACCTGCGGCCCGGCGGTTCCCCACCCGGTGGCGTGCGCGACAGCGCCGGGGTGAGGGTGGAGCAGCACCGCCTGCCGGCCACCTACGCCGCGTTCGCCGCGCTGCCCGCGGCGACCGCCGACGAGACGGCGGCGGTGGCGCAGGTCCTCGCGCGCTTCGGCCACGCGATCGACAACGCCGACCAGGAGCTGCTCGCCCAGGTCTTCGTCGACCCGCCAGCCCTGGAACCGGCGACGTCGCCGTCCCACCACGTCGTCAACACCGAGGTGAAGCGCGTCCCCGCCGGGCTGGCCGCCTGGAGCCGGCTGGTGACAATCGCGGGCGACGGGAGCGTGGCCAGCGCCGACGTCCTCGACGTCCTGGCCGAGACGCCAGCCGGCTGGCGGGTGGCCCGGCGCACCGTCCACCCACGCCACGGCGGCCCGGCCGTCATCGGGGACGGCGACGGGGAGGCGCCATGGGCGTGACGGTGGTGCCGGTCGACGCGGCCACCTACGCCGAGGTCTGCGACCTGCTCGCCCGGCATCCGCACCAGTTCGACAACCTCGCCCTGGCCGCCGTGCCCGGGGCGTACACCGCCGACGCGGTGATGGGTGAGGCGCCGCTGGCCCGGGTCGTCGGTGGGCTGCCGTTCGGGCGGGTGATGTTCCCGCACCACACCACGGACGTGGCCGTCCACCGGGTCGACGAGGACACGCTGCGGGTCTGGGCGAAGTACTTCGTGATCCGCGGCGATGGCACGGCCGGGTCCGGTGACTACCAGGACACCGTGGTGCGCACCCCGCTGGGCTGGCGGATCGCCGAGCGGCAGGTCACGCGCGGCAACCGGCCGGACGACGACCCCGACGGCCCCTCGGCCCGGAGCCTGTCCACGGCCACCTGGCTGGCACCGCGGCCGGCCGGCGAGGCTGCGCCGGTCCGGGCGGCGTCATGAGGTTCATCACGATCACGCTGATCGTCCATGCGCCGGATCCGATCACCGGCGCGGTGCCGAGCACCGCGGACCGGTTCCGCGCGGTGCTCGACAGCGCGTTGTTGGCGGAGGAGCTCGGCTTCGACGGGTTCGGGGTGGGGGAGCGGCACGAGCGCCCGTTCATCTCCTCGTCGCCGACCGTGGTGCTGAGCCACGTCGCCGCGCTGACCCGGCGGATCCGGCTGTTCACCGCCGTGACCACGCTGAGCCTGCTCGACCCGGTCCGCGCCTTCGAGGACTACGCGACGCTCGACCACCTGGCCGGCGGCCGGCTGGAGCTGATCATCGGCAAGGGCAACGGCGCGGCCCAGCGGGACCTGTTCCACGTCACGCCCGAGGACCAGTGGGACCGCAACGCGGAGTCGTACGAGGTCTTCCGCCGGCTCTGGCGCGACAACAAGATCACCTATGACACCAGGTTCCGTCCGCCGCTGCGCGAGGCCGAGGTCTGGCCCCGGCCGCTGCAGCGACCGATCCGGATCTGGCACGGCAGCGCCACCAGCAGGGAGTCGGTGGACCTCGCCGCCCGTTACGGCGACCCGTTGTTCTCGGCCAATGTCACCAACCCGATCGAGCCCTACGCCGAGCTTGTCCGCTACTACCGGGAGCGCTGGGCCCACTACGGCCACGACCCGGCCGCGATCGCCGTCGGCGCGGGCACGGCGGGCTACTACGCCGCCCGCAACTCGCAGGACGCGCTCGACGCCTACCGGCCCGTCTTCGAGGGGCAGCTCGCCTTCCAGAAGAGCCTCGGGATGCAGCCGGTCTTCTCGACCCTGGAGGACTTCGTCGAGCGCAGCTCGGCCCTGATCGGCAGCCCGGCCCAGATCGTCGAGAAGGTGCACCGCTACCACGAGCGGTTCGGGCACAGCGTCCTGCACCTGCACGCCGAGGCCAGCGGTCTCACCGCCGCCCAGCACCGGGCCAGCCTGGAGCTCTTCCAGTCCGACATCGCGCCCGTGCTGCGCCGGGAGCTTCCCGACCCGCCCTGGGGCTGGGGGCCGGGCCCGATCGGCCTGCCCGAGCCGCCCTGATCGGCGCGGAAATCCGCCGGCTTCGGATCGAGACGGAGGCTGGCGGGCGGCTGGCGGCCCGCGGGCGATAGTGTGGGGTCAGGCAGCCTGCGGGCCGCCGCGGCGGTGGGGCCCGCCGTACCCGAACCGCGGTGTTCGTGCCGCCAACGGTCCCTACTTGTGACGAGTCACGCCCGAGATCGAGCTCTGGGCGCCGCGCAGGTAGGAGGTTGGCTGTGACCAAGGTCGAGCCGGCACCCGAGCCCACCGACCCTGACGTCGATCTGCATGTTCCGGCGCAGCGCGGTGAGCTGCGCCGGGCGCCGGTCGCGCTGCTGCTGGTGATCTCCGCCGGCGGGGTGCTGGGTGCCTGCGCCCGCTACGGGGCGGCGTTGGCGTGGCCGACCCCGGCTGGCGCGTTCCCGTGGACGACGTGGGCGGTGAACGTGTCCGGCTGCGCCGCGATCGGCGTGCTGATGGTCCTGATCGCCGAGGTGCGGACCGCGCACCCCCTGGTCCGCCCCTTCCTTGGCACCGGGATCCTCGGCGGGTTCACGACGTTCTCCACCTACGCGGTCGACACACAACGGCTGCTGGACGCCGGTCGGGCCGGCCTGGCGCTCGGCTATCTGGCCGCGACGATGGCCGGCGCGCTCGGTGCCGTGTGGCTCGCGGCGGCGGCGACGCGGCGACTGGCGAGGGGGCGGGCGTGACACGACTGACCGGCCGGGCGCTGCGGCTGACGGTGTTCGTCGGGGAAAGCGACCTCTGGCACCACCGGCCGCTGTCCACGGAGATCGTGCACCGGGCGCATCACGCCGGCCTCGCCGGAGCCAGTGTCTTCCACGGCGTCGAGGGGTTCGGCGCGTCCTCGATCGTGCACACCAGTCGGCTGCTGTCGCTGAGCGAGGACCTGCCGGTCGCCGTCGTCATCGTCGACGACGAGGCCCGGATCCGCGGCTTCCTGCCCGAGCTCGACGAGTTGGTCGGCGAGGGGCTCGTCATCCTCGACGAGGTCGAGGTCATCCGCTATGTCGGCCGGAAGAGCGACCATGCCGGCCGGAAGGGCGACCGGTGAACTGGCTGCTCGTCATCGCGGGCGCCGCCGTCGGCGCGCCGCTGCGCTACCTGACCGACCGGGCCGTGCAGGCACGCCACGACACGGTCTTTCCCTGGGGCACGTTCGCCGTCAACGTCACCGCGAGCCTGCTGCTCGGATTCATCACCGGCGCGGTCACCGCCGGCGCGGCCTCCCCGCGGGTGGCGGCCCTGGTCGGGACCGGGCTGTGCGGGGCGCTGAGCACCTACTCGACGTTCTCGTACGAGACGTTGCGGCTGGCCGAGACCGGCTCCCGGGCTCTCGCCGCCGCGAACATCCTCGGGAGCGCGCTCGCCGCCCTCGGGGCCGCCGTCCTCGGCGTCGCGTTCTCCCAGGCGCTGTGGGGCTAGCCGAACCAGCCCCGCGCGGAGGCTAGCCGGACCGGCGCCGTAGGGCGGCGGTTACCGCGGCGGCGAAGGCCATGGTGAGGGCCGACGGCTGGGGGACTTCCGGGTGGACGAGCGCGATCGATCGCGCGATGGCCGGCTCGTCGATGGGGACGACTGCTGTCTGGGCGAAGGCGACCAGGGGCAGCACGGCGCGGGTGACGGCCGAGACGCCGAAGCCGGAGGCGACGAGGCCGCCAGCTGTCGCGACGGACGTCGTCTCGATGCGGTGCGTGGGCGCGGCTCCGGCGCGGGCGAACGCGTCGTCGGCGAGGCGGCGCAGGCTGGTGCCCGACTCGATCGCGATGAACGGATAACGCGCGAGCTGTTTCCAGGTGGTGCGGCCGGCGGCCTGCAGCTCGTGGCCGGGCGGCACGATGGCGATCATCTCGTCCTCGCCGACGGCCTGAACGCGCAGGCCGCGGACCTGGCCGGGGTCCTCGGTGAGCGCGAGGTCCGCGCGGCCGTCGTGAAGCTGCCGTAGGACCTGGGAGGCGTTGCCTTCCAGGACGCGGACGCCCACCTGGGGCCGTTCGGCGGCGAAGGCCGCGGCGACGTCGGGCAGGACGGTCGCCGCGAGCGACGGCAGGGCGGTGACGTGCAGGGTGCCGCTGCGGCCGTCGACGTAGGCGGCGAAACGGCCGAGGCCGTCGTCGAAGCCGCCGACGATGTCGCGGGCGACGGCGAGGAACTCGCGCCCCTGGGTGGTGGGGGTGACCGAGCGCGTCGTGCGGTCGAACAGGCGCGTCCCGACGGTGCGCTCGACGTCCTGCACGGTCCGGCTGAGCGCCGGCTGGCTGAGCAGCGTCCGTGCCGCCGCCGCGGTGAAAGATCCGGTCTCGGCGACAGCGAGCACAGATCGCAGCTGAGCGATCGTGAGGTCCCTCGCGACCGTGAGGTCTGTCGTGCGTGCGCGATCCATGTCTGTGATGCATGAAAGCATACACTTTTGGTCTTTGCGTCGCATGCATCGCCCGGGCCAGGATCGGCGCCGGAGGTGGTGTGGTGAGGACGATCCGGATCGGCGCCGGCGCGGGCTTCGCCGACGATCGGATCGCTCCGGCCGTGGACCTGGCGGACCGCGGGGAGCTGGACTACCTCGTCTTCGAGTGCCTCGCCGAACGCAGCATCGCGCTCGCGCAGCTGGAGCGGCGCAGGGATCCCGACGGTGGCTGGAACGAGTGGCTCGACGAGCGGATGGACGCGGTCCTCGAACCGGCGGTGCGAAACGGCACCACGATCATCACGAACATGGGCGCCGCGAACCCGCTCGGCGCGGCCCACCGCGTCGCGGCGCGGGCCGCCGTGTTGGGGCTGCACGGCCTGCGGATCGCGGCGATCACGGGCGACGACGTCCTCCCGGCCGTCCGGAGCGCCGACCCTCCCCTGCTGGAGCGCCCGGGGCGGGTGTCGTCGCTCCGCGAGGTCATCTCCGCGAACGCCTACCTGGGGATGGACGCGCTGCTGGGCGCCCTCGACCAGGGCGCCGACGTGATCGTCGCCGGTCGGGTCGCGGACCCGTCGCTGTTCCTCGCCCCGCTCGTGCACGAGTTCGGCTGGGCGCACGACGACTGGACCCGGCTCGCGGCGGGAACCGCGGTCGGCCACCTGTTGGAGTGCGCCGGCCAGCTGACGGGCGGCTATTTCGTCGATCCCGGCGTCAAGGACGTCCACGACCTGGCAGGGCTCGGGTTCCCGCTCGCCGAGGTGCGCGCGGACGGCTCGTTCGTGGTGACGAAGCTGGCGGGCACCGGTGGCGAGGTGTCGGTCGCGACGGTGACCGAGCAGCTGCTCTACGAGATCCACGATCCCGCGCGCTACGTCACCCCGGACGTCGTCGCGGACTTCGTCGCGACCGAGCTCACGCAGGTCGGGGCCGACCGGGTGGCCGTGTCCGGTGTCCGGGGCACGGCTCGGCCCGAGACGCTCAAGGTCTCGGTGGGTTACCTCGACGGCTTCATCGGCGAAGGGCAGATCTCCTACGCCGGCCCCAACGCGGTGGCCCGGGGCCGGCTCGCCCTCGACCTCGTGCGGGAGCGGCTGACCCGGGACGCCATTCCCGTACGGGAGGCCAGGTACGAGCTGATCGGGGTCGACTCCGTGTTTCCCGGCTCTGGCTCTGGCGGCCAGCCGGGGGAGGTCCGGGCTCGCGTCGCGGCGCGGACTCCGGACCTGCGCAGCGCCCGCCGGGTCGGGCAGGAGGTCGCGGCGCTGTGGCTGAACGGTCCGGCCGGGGGCGGCGGCGTGACCCGCACGGCCACGGAGGACGTCGGCATCGCCTCGGTCTTCCTGCTCCGCGTGGACGTGACGGCCCGGACGACGCTGATCGGGACTGGCGAATGAGGCTCTACGAACTCGCCCACGCCCGCGCGGGCGACAAGGGCAACATCTCCGACATCTCCGTGATCGCCTACCGGATCGCGGATTTCGAGCACATCCGCCGGCACGTGACCACCGAACGCGTGCGCGCCCATTTCGGCGAGAGCGTTCGCGGCGCCATCGTGCGTTATGAGCTCCCGCGGCTCGCGGCGCTCAAGTTCGTCCTGCACGACGCACTCGACGGCGGCGTGACGCGATCACTCGCCCTCGACAGCCACGGCAAGACGCTCAGCTTCTGGATGCTCGAACTCGACCTGCCCGCCCCGAACTGATATCTCGACCAATTTCGTATCTCCGAGAGCGAGGCAATAGATGTTTCCCGGTCGGAAAGTACTGGCGTCGGTGGTCGCGACAGCGGCTGTGGCGGCCACTGTCGCCGGATGCGGGGGATCGTCGGCGGGGCCGGCCGCTTCTGGCGGCAGCCAGAGTCCCCTCACGAGAACCGTGACAATCGGCGTTTTAGTGGATGTCACCGGCCCGGCGGCCGCGGGGAACAAGTCGGCCGTGAACGGCGTGAAAGCCGGGGTCCGGTACGCCTCGCGGAACGGCTACACGGTCAAATACGTTCTCGCCGACACCCAGACGTCTCCGGCGACGGCGCTGACCGCCGCCCAGAAGCTGGTGACGCAGGACCACGTGACGGCGGTCTTCGCCCAGTCCGCGCTGACGTTCGCCGCGGCACCCTACCTGGCGGCCCATAACATTCCCGTGATCGGTGGCTCCGGAGACGGCACGGAGTGGGCCACGACCCCGACCATGTTCCCGGTGCTCGGCGCGATCCACCAGAACAAGGTTGCCTCGACCCTGGGGCAGTTCTTCAAGGCGCGAGGTGTCACCACCGTAGGAACGATCGGCTACAACCTGCCGCAGTCCGCGGTCGCCACCAAGTCCGCGGCGGAGTCGGCCAAGGCCGCCGGCCTGAAGGTCGGCTACGTCAACGCGCAGTTCCCGCTCGGCGGCACCGATGTCGGCCCGGCCACCATCGCGATGAAGGCCGCCGGAGTCGACGGCGTGACCGCCTCGACCGCGGCCAACACATCCTTCGCGCTGATCACCGGGCTGCGCGAGCAGGGCGTCGCGCTGAAGGCCGCGCTGCTGCCGGTCGGCTACGGCGGTGACCTGTTGGCAGCAGGGCCGGGCGCGACCGGCGCGGCCCAGGACGTGTACTTCTCGACGGCCTATGAACCGGTCGAGATGCAGACCGCGGCCACGAAGCAGTTCGCGGCCGACCTGAGCGCGACGGGAACCACCGGCTCCCCGACCTACGCGGCCTACAACGGCTACGCCTCCATCGGCCTGCTCGTCCGCGGCCTCACCGACGCAGGCGGCACGCCCAGCTCCGCGACACTGATCACCGCGCTGTCCGAGGTCCACGACTGGAACGCCCTCGGCCTGCTCGGTACTCACAGGGTCGACATCAACGACCGGGAGAACATCGTCGCCGGTGCCGACAACTGCCTGTGGATCACCCAGTTCAAGGGCAGCACGTTCCAGCTGGTCGCGGGCGCCGACCCGATCTGCGGCACGGTGCTCAAGGGCGTGACCGTCTCCTGACCAGCGGCGCCGAATCAAGGAACTGCCGGGAGCTCATGATGATGACCGACCCCTGCCTGGTCCACACGCCCACGGGGACGCTGCGCGGAAACCCACGGGACGGTGGCGTGTTGTTCGCCGGGATCCCGTTCGCCGCACCACCCGTCGGACCGCTGCGACTACGGCCCCCACGGCCCGCCCGGCCGTGGTCGGGCGTTCGAGACGCCACCGAGTTTCGGGCCGCGCCCCCGCAGCGCGCCCCCGCGCTGATGGGCACCGCCACGGCCGCGACGTCCACCCCGCTCACCGGCCCGGCAGGGCCACCAAAGATCGACTACGACGAGGACTGCCTCTACCTCAACGTCTGGACCCCTGATCCGACCGGTCGCCGCCCGGTGATCGTCTGGTTCTACGGCGGCGGTTTCGACGTGGGCTCCGCCGCCCCGCCCATGACCGACGGCGCGGCGCTGTCCCGGCTGACCGGCGCGGTGGTCGTCACGGCGAACTACCGGCTCGGCGCGCTCGGCTTCCTGCACCTGGCCGACCTCGGTGGCCCCGGCTGGGAGGGCAGCAGCAACCTCGGCCTGCAGGACCAGGCAATGGCGCTGCGGTGGGTCCGCGACAGCATCGCGGCCTTCGGCGGCGACCCGGGCAACGTCACGGCCGCCGGCGAGTCCGCCGGAGCGTTCTGCGTCGGCGCGCTGCTCACGATGCCCGCGGCCGCGGGCACCTTCGACCGGGCGATCCTGAGCAGCGGCAGCACCGCGCGGATCTTCGACACCGCCACCGCCACCGCGATCGCCGCCGACCTCCTGGCCGCGCTCGACCTGAAGTCGGTCGACGGGCTCCTCGACCTGCCGGTCGAACGGATTCTGGACGTTCAGAGCTCGGTCGTCGACAGCGACATCGGCCGCCGCAACCTGCCCGGCGGACGCTCCTGGGGCGTCGTGCACGACGGAGCCGTCGTCCCCCGCCACCCCCACCAGGCCGTGACCGACGGCGCCGCCGCCGGCATCGGCCTGCTCGTCGGCGCCAACCGCGACGAGGTCCGCCTCTTCCAGGTCATGCAGGGCGCCGCCTACCAACCCGCGGACGAAGCGGCGCTGCTCGCCGAGATCCGCCGGGCCGGTGTCGCCGCCCCCGAGCGTCTCCTTGCCGGCTACCGCCACCGAGCTCCGAACGCCAGCCTCGCCGACCTGCGCACCCTGTTTCTCACCGACGCCGTCTACCGGCTGCCCGCCAGCCGACTGGCCGCCGCCCAGACGGCCGCCGGCGGCCGAGCGCACACCTATCTCTTCGCGGCGGAACCCTTCGGCACCGAACTCGGCGCCTTCCACGCCGCCGACCTCCTTTTCCTTTTCGACGGCCTGGAACGGTTCGGGAAAGCCACGCCCGAACTCGTCGAGGTCCAGCAGGACCTGACCCGGGCCTGGGCGCTCTTCGCCGCCACCGGCGACCCCGGCTGGCCGGTATACGACCCCGCCGCCAGCGCCAACACCCGCCAGTTCGGCGGCGACGCCGACGGAATCACCGAACCGCCTGACGACGACGTCACCAGCGCGTGGACCTCGCCAGCCTGAGCTGCCCGCAACGCCCACCTCCACGACCCAGCATCGTCTGTTTTCTCCAGAGCGAGGCGAAACACGTGTTCTTCACTCGGAAAACGCTCACGGCGGTCGCCGCCGGCGCGGCGGTCTCCGCCGCCGTCGCCGGGTGCGGCGCCAACTCGTCGGCGAGCCCGACCGCCGCGGCCGGCGGCCAGAAATCCCCCGGCCATACCGTCACCATCGGGGTGTTATACGACGCCACCGGTCCAGGCGCGTCGGCGAACAAGACGACGACGGAAGGCGTCAAAGCCGGGACCCAGTACGCTGCCCGCAACGGCTACACGGTCAAATACGTTCTCGCCGACACCGAGACGTCTCCCGCGACCGCGCTGAGCGCCGCACAGAAGCTGGTCACGCAGGACCACGTCACCGCGGTGATCGCCCAGTCCGGGCTCACCTTCGCCGCGGCGTCCTATCTGACCGCCCATCACGTGCCCGTCATCGGCTCGTCGGCTGACGGGCCCGAGTGGGAGACCGCCACGAACATGTTCGCGGTCATGGGCGCCCTGCACGTGTCGAAGGTTTCCACCACCTTTGGCCAGTTCTTCAAGTCGAAGGGCGTCACCAGCCTGGGAACGCTCGGCTACGGAATCGCGCCGCAGTCCGCCGCCTCCGCGAAGGCCTCCGCCGAATCGGCGCGGGCCGCCGGACTGAAGGTCGGCTACGTCAACGCGCAGTTCCCGCTCGGCAGCACCGACGTCGGCCCGGTCACGCTGGCGATGAAGGACGCCGCGGTCGACGGCGTGACCTCGGCGACGGCGCCCAACACGTCCTTCGCTCTCATCACCGCGCTACGCCAGCAGGGCGTCGGCCTCAAGGCGGCCCTGCTGCCCGACGGCTACGGCGGCGACCTCCTCGACGCCGGGCCGGGCGCGGCCAACGCGGCCCAGGACGTCTACTTCGCGCTCGGCTACGAACCGGTCGAGATGGGGACCGCGGCCACGAGACAGTTCGCCGCCGACCTGCGCGCCACCGGCACCACCGGCGCCCCGACCTACGCCGAGTACAACGCCTATACCTCGATCGGCCTGCTCGTCCGCGGCCTCGCCGATGCCGGCGGAACGCCAGACCCGGCGACCCTGACGACCGCGTTGTCGAAGGTGCACGACTGGGACGCCCTCGGCCTGTTCGGTGGGCGCAGACTCGACATCAACGACCGCGAAACCCTCATCGGCGGCGTCGACAACTGCACCTGGATCACCCAGTTCAAAGGCACCACCTTCCACCTGGTCCCCGGCGCCGACCCCATCTGCGGCACCGCGGTCAACGGCGTAACCGTCTCCTGAGCCCACACCGGCGGGCTGGGACCGGCGAACGAGCGGCTCGCGCGCCCGTAGCGGGACGCGCGAGCCGCTCGACGTTTCGCGGGCTATGAGCCGTTGCCGGCCATCGCCTCCTCGGCGGCCTGCGCCATGAACCGGACCAGGTCGTTGCGGGGGAGCGAACCCATCATCGAGACGGCCTCCCGCAGCTTCTCGCCCACGACCCAGGTGGGACCGTTGCGGAGGTTGTCGAAGCCCTCGGCGATGACGTCGCTGACGGCGGCGGCGTCGCTCGGCGCGGTGTCCAGCCCGGCGAGCTGGCCGCGGGCATGTTCCAGCCGGCGCAGGGTCGGAGTGTCGGTCTTGCCGAGCACGAGCCCCAGGACGTCCACGCCCTTGTCCCGCAGTTCCGCCCACAGCGCCTCGGCGAAGACCATGTCGAACGCCTTCGTGGCCGCATACGCGACCATGTTCGGCGCACCCGCGAAGCCGGCCGCCGATCCGAGCAGGATGACCCCACCGCGGCCGCGCTCGACCATTCCTGGCGTGTAGTGGTGGCACAGCTGCATCGGCACGGTGCAGTTGCGCTGCACCATCGCCTCCGCGGTCTCGATCGGGTTCGCGAGGAAGTGCTCGTAGTTCGGGTCGGCACCCGCGCAGTAGACCAGGAAGCCGATCTCCAGTCCGGCGGTCGCGGCGGCGACCGTCGCCGCCGCGTTCGGGGCGGCGAGGTCCACGGCGACGGCCCGGGTCTCGACGCCCGTGCGGGCACCGATTCCCGCGGCCACCTCGTCAAGGAGGGCCTGCCGGCGGGCAAGCAGCACCACGTTGACGCCACGCTCGGCGAGCGCCTCGGCGAACGCGGCGCCGACCCCGTCGGACGCGCCCGCGACCAGCGCCCAGGGTCCGTAGTCGTCAGCGAACGTCATGAGCTGGCTCCTGTCAGGTCGGTCGAAACGCCGACCGGGGTGAGAGGGATTGCCGACGGGCGTCGTCGTCAGGCCTTCGGCAGGTCGGTGCTGCTGATCAGGCGGGTGGGCCGGAAGGTGCGCCGGCTGATCCGCCACCCCTCGGGAGTGCGCACGAGCTCGTCCTCGTAGCCTCCGACGGCGTCGATCCAGAGGGCAGGGTCGGTGGGCGAGAGCGCGAGCACGGCATGGACGTAGCT
This sequence comes from Pseudofrankia inefficax, assembly GCF_000166135.1. NCBI lineage: Bacteria > Bacillati > Actinomycetota > Actinomycetes > Frankiales > Frankiaceae > Pseudofrankia > Pseudofrankia inefficax. The sequence continues at coordinate 5,111,933 of NC_014666.1, read as the reverse complement.
GGACGCGGTGGCCCGGTCGCCGTCGACCTCGATGACGAAGTTGGAGAGCTGGTGGCGGGTGCTGCCCATGTCCTTGTGGACGGCTGTCATGAACTCGGTGATCGCGTCGGCGCCGCCGAAACGCCCCATGTCGCCGTAGTCGGCCTCGACGTCGGGGGTCCAGCAGGTTCGGAACAGTGACCAGTCCCGCCGGTCGATCCCGGTCGCGTAGCGGATCAGCACCTCGCTGATGCTTGCCTGGTCTTCGCGGTAATCGGACATGGAAGCCTCCCTGGATGTTCTAGGCCGTCGCGCCGGCGGCGGGCAGGACGGTGTCGGTGACGGTCCGCAGGTAGCGCCAGGCGATGTCCGGTGGAAGGCCGCCGACGAGTGGATGCAGGCTCAGCGGCGTTCCCGAGCGGACGAGCTCGACGGCCTCGTCGACCGACAGGATGCGGTGGCTGCGGTTCTCGGCGCGCAGCTCGTCGACCGTCTGGGCGAACGACAGGCTCGTGGTGCCGGACGCCGGGTCGTTCCACGCCGCATAGCTGACGGCGTCGTGCAGCAGGTAGGGCCCGAGCTCATCCCAGGCCTGGTCCACGTCGTCGGCCACGAAGGTCGTCATCGGCAGCTCCGGCGGCGGCAGGATGCACAGGCCCGGCACGTGGCCGGCCTCCTGGGACGCCTGCTCGTAGGCCACCCCCAGCTTCGGGTCGCCGCTCTGCGCGAAGAAGCCGACGCCGTGGCGCCCGGCCCGGCGCGCCGCGGCCTGGCTGCCGCCACCCCACATGACCATCGGGCCGCCGGGCGTGACCGGCGCCGGGGTGACGTGGATCCGGCGTCCCTCGTGCTCGAAGGGCGCCCCGGACTTCGCGCGCAGCAGGAGGTCGAGCTTCTCCTCGGCGATCGCGCCGCGGCGGCGGAAGTCGACGCCGAACATCTCGTACTCGGCCGGCCGGTACCCCAGTGCCGCCACGTACGAGACCCGGCCCCCGCTCACGAGGTCGAGGACGGCCATCTCCTCGGCGAGCCGGATCGGGTCACGCAGCGGGAGAATGACGACCGCGATGAAGATGGGCACCGTACTCGTGCGCGCCGCGAGGGCGCTGGCGAAGATCAGCGGTGCCGGCAGGTAGCCGTCGGCAGCCATGTGGTGCTCGCACACCAGCACGCTGACACAGCCCCGGGCCTCGGCCCAGGAACTCATCTCCAGGGCGGCGGCGTACAGCTCCGTCGCCGCGGCACCGGTGGCGGGTGCCCGCATGTCGAATCTAAGGGCGAACACGATTCGCTCCTAAGGCTCGGCCCGGGCCGGAACGGGCACCGCCGGGTGGCCTCCACGCAGGACGACGGCCCGTCATCGCGACTCCTTCGGCCTCTCGGCCTGGCTAGATAAGTTACGGTCGAGAGCGTATCGTAAATGGCTCCGGGCCGCGCCCCACGGCCCCCCGCGCGACTCGACCGGGTCGCCCGCGGCTAACCGTCGGTCCCGCCCCGCGGACGTGCCAGCGCCACGGCCGCCGGACGCGCGCGGCCGCTTCGCCCGCGGATCGGCGCCCGGCCCTTCCACAATTCCGCACTGTCTTCTGCGAGGACGGAAATCCATGAGAAATACCGCTAGAAAGCGGTCCCGTGCTGTCGGGGGAGCCGGTAGCGCCGTGATGTTATGCGTCGCGCTTGCCGGCTGTGGTGCTGGTGGGTCCGCGGCGACCGCGTCGACGTGCCGCTCGCCCGGGGTGCAGGGTGGCTCGATCCGGGTCGGTGTGGCGTATTCCGACACGGGAGCCGTGTCCTCGACGTTCACGGCGGCGCGCGGCGGTTTCGAGGCGCGTATCGCGCTGGCGAACCAGGAGGGCGGCGTCGACGGCCGCCGGATCGACGTCGTGTGGGCGGACGACGCCGACACGACCAGTGGGAACCTCGCCGCCGCGCAGGACCTCGTCGGCCGGCAGGGTGCCTTCGCGCTCGGGCAGCTCAGCATCGCCGCGTCAGGCTCGGCCGCCTACCTGGCGGGCCTCGGTGTCCCGGTCGTCGGGTTCGCCACGGAGAAGGCGTGGGACGACTACGCCAACATGTTCTCGACGGCCTACGACGGCGCCGAGACCGGAGGAACCAGCACGGACGGGAAGTTCGTCGCGGCGCGCGGCGGGACGAAGGCGGCCATCGTCATGGACGCGGGATCGGCCGCGAGCCTTTCCTACAGCGGCGCCATCACCGCCAGCCTGCACGCGGCCGGAGTCGCGACGGTCGCCACGATCCCCTTCACGGGCGGCCTGACCTCCCCCCAACGGACGGCCGCGACGATCGCCGCCAGCCACGCCGACGTGCTCATCGCGCAGCTCGACTCGGAGAGCTTCCGCCAGATCGTCGCGGCGTCGCGTGAGGCGGGCGTCAAGTTCAAGGTCGCGTTGTCCAGCGCGATCTACGACCGGCGGCTGCTCGCCCGCTCCGGCGGCGACCTGGCCGGTACGACCGCGTCGGTCACGCACATCTCGTTCGAGTCGACCTCGCCGGCGCTCACCCGCTTCCGGGACGCCGTCGTGCGCTTCGCCCCCGAGGTCGACAACCCGGACCAGACGGTCGTGGTCGGCGGCTACGGCGTCGCCGACATGCTGGTCACCGGCCTCAAGGAGGCGGGTGCGTGCCCCACCCGCGCCGCCTTCATCGCGAACCTGCGGAACACCCGCCACTACGACGCGTCAGGACTCATCCCCGGTGGCGTCGACTTCAGCACCAACAGAGGCCGACCGGCGCTCTGCCTCACCTTCATGACTGTCAATCCGCAGGGAACCGCCTTCCAGCTTCAGCCGGCCCCGAACGGCGGCGAGCAATGGTGCGGCACCCGCCTGGAAGGCTGACCCTCCAGGTCAGCCTTTCGTGGTGAACGGCAGCTTCGACAGGCCTCGCACGTTGGACGAGTAGGCGCGCTCGATGCCGGCGCGGTCGACGTCGTAGTCCGGGAAACGGCGCAGGAACTCCCGCAGCGCGATCCTGGTCTCCAGGCGGGCGAGCGAGGCGCCGAGGCAGAAGTGCACCCCCAGGCCAAACGCGAGGTGACGGTCGCTGGGCCGGTCCAGCCGGAACGCGTCGGGTTCGTCGAAGGCCCGCGGGTCCCGGTTGGCCGCCCCGTTGATCAGCAGCACGGTCCCGCCGGCCGGGATCTCGTGGCCATGACAGGTGACCGGCCTGGTCGTGACCCGGCCCTGGTAGTGCGACGGCGGGTCGTAGCGCAGCAGCTCCTCGACGGCGCGCGGCCACAGTCCCGGGTCCGCGACCAGCCGCGCCCGCTCGGCCGGATGGTCCGCCAGCGCCAGCACGCCGTTGGTGATCAACTTGGTGGTCGTCTCGTTCCCGGCCACGCCCAGCAGGATGCAGAACGACACGCTCTCGACGTCGGTCAGCCGCCGCGGGCTGCCGTCCTCGTCCGGGAGCGTCGCCTCGACCAGCGCGGACGCGAGGTCGTCGCGGGGGGACTTCCGGCGGGAGTCGAGCAGGTCGCTGAAGTAGGTCCACAGCTGGGCGCCGGCCTCCGCCGCGTCGGCCGGCCTGGCCAGGTCGCCCTCCTCGCGGTGCATCATCCGGTCGGAGTTGTGCCGGATCCACGCCTGGTCGGCGTCCGGCGCGCCCAGCAGGCGGGCGATCACCGCCATCGGCAGCAGGCCGGCGAAGTCGGCGACCACGTCTCCCGCGCCGTCGGAGAGCTCGTCGAGCCACCCGGTGGCGAGGGTGTGGATGTCGTCCTCGAGCCGCGCGACCCGCCTGGGGGTGAACGCCTTGCTCACGAGCTTGCGGAGGGTGTCGTGGCGCGGCGGGTCCAGAAAGATGATCATTTCCGGCGGCGGCTCCGGAGCCTGGATCATCTCGATCAGGTTGCCGCGGGCGGAGCTGAACGTCTCATGGTCGGTGAGGCCGGCCTGCACGTCGTCGAACCTGGTCAACGCCCAGAAGCCGAGCTCGGCGTTGTGGTGGACCGGCTCCTCGTCCTGCAGCCGGCGATAGACCGGGAACGGGTCGGCCTGGGTCTCGTACGAGGACGGGTCATAGGTCAGCCCAGCTCGGGTCATCACGGACGTCCTCTCCCACGGGTGGCTACGCGCAGGATAGTGAGGACTATGTAGTGATGCAACGGCGGCCAGCGGTGTCTCGGTGGCCGGCGGTCGCCGCTAGGAGGCGGCCGGGCCGGCGGTCACGGCGCGGGCGAGCAGCTCGACGATGTAGTCACCGGTCATGTCCCGCCCGGAGAACCGGCGGATGAACACGTGGAACACGACCGAGCCGATCAGCATGTCGAGCACGTCGTCACTGTTGAGATCGAGGTTCCCGTCGCCGGAGGCGGCCTCGGCCAGCATCTCGCGGAACGGTTCGCGGACGCTGCCGCCGATGCGCAGGCCCATCAGCGCGTTGCTCTCGGGGTCGGACTGGTAGACGCTCAGGAGCGCGGGCAGCGCCGCGCGGGCCGCCGGCTGGTCGAAGGTCGCGATGAACGCGTCGACGTAGCGCTTGAGGTCGTGGCGCAGGTCGCCGGTGGGCCGTACGACGACCTGGTCGAAGCCGGGGAAGATCGCGTTCTCGATCAGGGCGATCCGGGTGGGCCAGCGTCGGTAGATGGCGGGCGCGCCGACGCCGGCCCGGCGCGCGACGGCGGCGATCGTGGTGTCGGCGAAGCCCTTCTCGCTGAGCAGGTCGAGGGTGGCGAGGCGGACCCGCTCGTCGACCTGAGGGTCACGCGGGCGCCCACGGGCCGATTCCGCCGCGTACGTGGCCAGCTGGCTCTCATTTACATTAGGGTGTGACACGTAATAATTCTAGCCTCTCGGATCATGGAGCGGTGGATGAGCAGCTCGTACTCGGACAGCGAGTTCGTGGAGCGGATGTTCCCGGCACCGGTGGACCACGGGATCACCGAGCCCGACCGCGCGGTCAGCAACGTCGTCTCGGGCACCGACTCGCCCACGGTCGGTGACGCCACCCGGTGGTACGAGGGCGGTGGCCGCATCGGCGAGAAGGCCCATGCGGACATCGTCGTCTATCCGCCCTCACGTGGCGTGGCGACTCAGGGCGACGCGTTCGAGCCCGTCAAGATCGGGCTGCTGATGGACATCGACAACGGCCAGCTGATCTTCGACTGGGTCAACGCCACCATCCTCGCCTTCGAGGACGCGTTGAACGAGGGCATCTACGACCGGCCGGTCCGGCTCGTCATCGCCGACGCCCGCGGCCTGCCCCGGGAGAACTTCCAGAAGACCCGCACCGGCTACGAGTGGCTGTGCGACCAGGGCTGCGTCGTCGTCATCGGGCCGGAGATCAGCGACAACTCGCTGTCACTGCAGGAGCTGGTCAACCGCCGCAAGGTCCCGGTCCTCGCGTGGACCGGCGCCTGGCGGTTCGCCAGCGAGTACTGCTTCACCATCGCCAACGGTGACATCCCCACCGAGGCGGTCATGTGCGCGCAGTGGCTGAAGGCCCAGGGACACAGCAAGGTGGGCATGTTCTGGGAGCAGGGCAGCTCCGGCCGTGACTACGCCGGCTTCTTCCGCGACGAGTGCAACAGCCTCGGCCTGACGATCGCCCGCGACATCAAGCTCGGGCCGAACCCGCGCGGCCTGACCGAACACCTGCGGTCCATGCGTGAGGACGGCATCACCGGCCTCTACTACGGCGGCTACGGCTACTCCACCTTCCATTTCGCCGAGGCGTTCAAGGCGCTCGACTGGGACCCGCCGCGGGTCATGGGCACCGCGTTCATGTTCTACTCCAACACCAACCGGTGGGCGCAGGGCCTGGAGGGCTGGCACGGCATCGACCAGCTCGGCGTCGAGGGCACCAACCCGAACTACGAGGCCATGGTCGCCCGCTTCGCCAAGCGGTTCGGCCGGGTGTCGAAGAACGTCGTCGTCGCCCTCGGCTATGACACGGCGCGGGTCGCGATCCACGGGGTCGCCAACGCGGCGATGGCCACGCCCGAGGAGGTCAAGGAGGGCATCGAGCGGATCCGCTGGATGCCCGCGACGAACGGCGGCCCGGCCACCTACATCCAGTTCGGCCCCTGGGATCACAAGGGCTACAAGGGTGACTTCCTGACGATCCGGGAACTGCGCGGCGGCGAGCTGCGGTTCGACGGGTACCACCGGCCGCAGCACCCGATCAACTCGCTGTAGCCGAACCGATGGGACGCTCAGCCGGCGGGTACGGCGACCCGCGTGGCCTCGACCCGGCCCGCGGCGCCGCCGCCGGGGGAGTGCTGGGAGGTCGCGACGAACAGGGTGTGGCCGTCGGCGCCGCCGAGGGCACACGAGAAGGCCGGGGCGCCCGTCGTCACGCGGTCGACCACCGCCGCCGGCCCTCCGGCCCGGGGCGGCGCGACCCGCAGGCACTCGGGGGCTCCGGCGTTCGCGACCCAGATCGCGCCGTCCGCGTCCAGGCAGATGCCGTCGGGGCGAGCGTCGAGGCTCGCCCAGGTCCGCCGCCCGGACAGGTCGCCGGCCTCGGACCGGTCGAACGCCGTCAGCCGGCTCCCGAAGGTCTCGGCGACGATGAGCGTCCGGCCATCCGCGGTGATCACGCAGCCGTTGGGGAACTGGAGGCCGTCCGCGACGACGCGGACCGAGCCGTCGGGGTCGACCCGGGCGAGGATCGACGTCGGAGCCTGGTCGCCGGTCAGCGCGGCGGCGCCGAACCGCGCGACGAAGGCCTGCGGGTCGAAGCCGAAGTCGCCGACGTAGGCCCGGCCGTCGGCGTCGACGACCATGTCGTTGAGCCGGTAGCCGGGCAGCCCGGCGAGGCTCGCGTGCGGGGTGGTCGCGCCGGTGCGCGGGTCGACGCGCAGCACCTGGCGGTCGGCCATCGACACGACCAGCAGGTCTCCGTCCGGCAACCAGCCGAGGCCGGACGCGCCGCCGGGAACCTCGGCGACGGGTTCGGCCACGCCCTCCTCGGTCATCCTCCAGACCGTGCCGGTGGTCTGGTCGGCGACCCACAGCCAGCCGTCCCGCCAGCGCAGTCCCTCCGGGAAGGTGAATCCGTCGGCTAACACCACGGTTGCGTTCCGGTCGTTCATCGGGCCTCTCCGTCCTTCTCGACGGCACCGGACGCCAGCGGTCTCACAGTGCGGGAAGACGACGGCGACACGCGCGCCACGAGGAAAGGGACCGGCGATGCCGCTCAAACTGGACGTGATGCTATCCGGGTCGGTCGTGGACGCGGCCGAACGGGCCCAGGCGCTGGAACGCGCCGGCGTGGACGGGGTCTTCAGCTTCGAGAACGCGCACGACCTGTTCTTCCCGCTGGTCGCGGCGGCTCCGGTGTGCTCGCTCGACCTGCTGACGAACGTCGCGATCGCGTTCCCGCGCAGCCCGCTGCATCTCGCGCACGCGGCCTACGACCTGCAGCTGCTGTCGCGCGGGAGGTTCCGGCTCGGGCTCGGCTCGCAGGTCCGGGCGCACATCGAGAAGCGGTACGGCGCCCGGTGGGACCGGCCCGTGGCCCAGATGCGGGAGTGGGTGCTGGCCACCAAGACGATCCTCGACAGCTGGCAGAACGGCACCCGCCTCGACTTCCGCGGCGAGTACACGAGCCACACCCTGATGACCCCCGCCTTCAACCCCGGGCCGAACCCGTACGGCCTGCCGAAGGTGCTGGTCGGCGCGCTCGGCCCGAAGATGAACCAGATGGCCGCCGAGGTGGCGGACGGGATCCTGGTGATGCCGTTCAACAGCGACCGGCACATGAGGGAGCGCACCATGCCCGCCATCGAGGCCGGCCTGGCGGCGTCCGGCCGGTCCCGCGCGGATCTCGAGATCACCGCCGAGGTCATCGTCGCCGTCGGGCGCACCGACGAGGAGCTGACCGCCGCCCGGGCCGCCCGGGGAGTGCTCGGCTTCTACGGCTCCACGCCGTCCTACCGGCAGGTGCTCGACGTCGAGGGCTGGGGGCAGCTGCAGCCCGAGCTCAACGCGCGGTCGAAGCGCGGGGACTGGGCGGGGATGACCGAGCTGATCGACGACGAGATGCTCGGGACGCTCGGGGTGTTCGGCACTCCCGACCAGGTCGCCGCGGAGATCGTCCGCCGGTTCGGGCACTGTGACCGCGTCTGCGCCTACTTCCCCGGCTATCCGGTCGGGGACGACCTGCTCGCGGACCTCGCGCGGGCCCTGCGCGCGGCGTCCGCGCCGGCCGCCGAAGCCGGCGCCGCTGCCGCGGGAACGGCGGCGGGAACGGCCGTGGGGACGGCCGCGTCATGACCGTCCTGCGTGACGTGAGCGACGGGGTCGCCACGCTGACCCTGCACCGGCCGGAGGTCCGCAACGCGTTCGGCGGCGCGATGGCCCGCGACCTCGCCGAGGCCTACCGCGACTGCGACGCCGACGACGCGGTCCGCGCGGTCGTGCTCACCGGCACGCCGCCCGCGTTCTGCGCCGGCGCGGACATGACCGCGGGCGGGGACACGTTCGCCAGCCGAGACGCCTCGGCCTTCAGCGCGGCGGGGCTGTCCATGCCGGCCTGGCGGGTCCGCAAGCCCGTCATCGCGGCGGTCAACGGCCACGCGATCGGGATCGGCTTCACCCTCACCCTGCAGTGCGACATCAGGATCTTCGCGGCGGACGCGAAGTACGGCGTCGTGCAGGTCCGCCGCGGCGTGCTCGGCGACGCCTACTCGCACTGGACGCTGCCCCGGATCGCCGGGATGTCCGCCGCCGCCGAGATCCTGCTGACCGGCCGGACGTTCGACGGCGACGAGGCGTACCGCCTGGGCGTCTGCAGCCGGGTGCTGCCGAACGAGGAGGTCCTGCCCGCCGCTCTCGCACTGGCCCGCGACATCGCCGCGAACACCGCGCCGCTGTCCGTCGCGTACAGCAAGCGCCTGCTCTGGGACAGCTGGGGGCTGGACCCTGCGGGCGTCGAGGAACGCGAGACGGCTGCGCATCACCACACCATGGGCGCGCCCGACGCCAGGGAGGGCGTCGTCGCGTTCCTCGAACGGCGACCCCCGCACTGGCACGGCCAGGTCAGCACCGACTGGTCCGACACCTGAGAACCGCGGCCCTCGCCTCGTCAGGCGAACAACGAGGAGGCACCAGACCATGGACGGCGACGCCCCGCGACCTGTCGCGATCGTCACCGGTGGGAACACCGGCATCGGCTTCGAGACGGCGGCGGGGCTCGCCGAGCGCGGCTGGCACGTCGTCGTCGGCGCGCGCGACGAGCGCCGCGGCGCCGACGCGGTGGCCGAGATCCGCCGCCGGTCCGGCGGGCCCGCCGACCTGGTGCGGCTTGACCTGGCCTCGTTCGCCTCGATCCGCGAGTTCGCCGCGACCGTGCTCGACCGGTATCCACGGATCGACGTGCTGGTCAACAACGCCGGCCTCGCGCCCGGCGGTCACCGGTGGGAGACCGCGGAGGGCTTCGAGGCTGCCTTCGGCGTCAACCACGTCGGCCCACACCTGCTGACCGGCCTGCTGCGCGACCGGCTCGTCGAGAGCGGCCCGGCCCGCGTGGTCGTGGTCTCCTCCGGCGCCTACCGCGCGGCGCCGGACGGCCTCTGCTTCCACGACCTGCAGCACCGGGACGAGTTCCACTCGCTGCGGGTGTACGCCGAGTCCAAGCTCGCCAACATCTACTTCACGCACGTCCTCGCCCGCGAGCTCGCCGGCACCGGGGTGACCGTCAACGCCGTCAACCCGGGCTACGTGGCGACCCAACTGGGCCAGCCCCGGGAGGCCGACCTGGCCCGCGCGGTGGCGATGCCGAAGGAGCCGGCCGCGTCGAGCGCGGCCCTGGCGAACCTGCCCGAGCCGATGAGCCCGGCGAGGGGAGCGGCCCCCTCGATCACCCTCGCGACCTCCCCGGAGCTGGCGGGCACCACCGGGGTCTACTTCGACAGGGGGAGGCCGGCGGCGCTCAGTCCCGTCGCCGCCGACCTCGGCCTTGCCCAGCGGCTCTGGGACGAGACCGAACGGCTCCTCGCGAGCCACCCGGCCCATTAGCCGTCGCGCCGCCGCCGCGCGCCCGCCGCCTCGTCTCAGAGCAGCTCGTCAGAGCAGCTCGAAGATCGTGGCGTTCGCCTGGCCACCGCCCTCGCACATGGTCTGCAGGCCGTAGCGGATGCCGTTGTCGCGCAGGTGGTGCACCAGGGTGGTCGCGATCCGGGCGCCCGAGCCGCCGAGCGGATGGCCCAACGCGATCGCGCCGCCGTTCGGGTTGAGCGCCTTCGGGTCGGCGCCGAGGTCGGCCAGCCAGGCGAGTGGCACCGGCGCGAAGGCCTCGTTGACCTCGAACGCGCCGATCTCGTCCAGGCGCAGCCCGGACCTGCGCAGCACCTTCTGGGTGGCGGGGATCGGCGCCGTCAGCATGATCACCGGGTCGGCGCCGGCGAGCACCGCCGTGTGCACCCGCGCGATGGGGGTGAGCCCCAGTTCCCGCGCCTTCTCGCTGGTCGTCATGAGCAGCGCGGCGGAGCCGTCGGAGATCTGTGAGCTGTTCGCCGCGGTGATCACGCCGTCCGGCTTGAAGGCGGGGTTCAGCCCGGCCAGCTTCGCCACCGTGCCGCCGCGGCGTACCCCCTCGTCCCGGCTGACGACCGTGCCGTCGTCCAGCGTGACCGGCGCGATCTGCGCGTCGAACCGGCCGTCGTCCTGCGCCGCGGCGGCCTTCTCGTGCGAGGCGAGGGAGAACTCGTCCAACTGGGTGCGCGAGAACCCCCACCGCTCGGCGATCATCTCCGCGCCGATGCCCTGGTTGGGCGCTACTCCGCCGTAGCGGGCCAGGAACTCGGAACCCAGCGGGTCCTCGTCCAGGAGCGCGCTGAACATCGGTACCCGGCTCATCGACTCGACGCCACCGGCCACCACCACGTCGTACTGGCCCGCGACCAGGCCGGCCGCGGCGAAGTGCACGGCCTGCTGGGACGAGCCGCACTGCCGGTCCACCGTGACCCCGGTGACCGACTCGGGCCAGCCCGCGGCCAGCGGCGCGTTGCGGGCGATGTTCAGGGTCTGCTGGCCGACCTGGGACACGCAGCCCCAGATCACGTCGTCGACGACGCCCGGGTCGATCCCGCTGCGCTCGGCCAGCGCCCGCAGGACGTGCGCGGACAGGCTCACCGGGTGCACCCCGGACAGCGACCCGTTCCTCTTGCCGACCGGCGTCCGCACGGCCTCCACGATCACTGCGTCCCGCATGTACGCCCCTCGGTCGATGAATATAGTACTTACTATGTTGTCATGATTCCGCGCCGGGAGGCCTGGCACCGACCCGGCTGAGGCGTGAGGGGACCGTCACAGGGGCCGGATGCTCGGGGTGGAGACCGGTCACCAGCGAGGGGCGCGCTTCTCCAGGAAGGCGGTGACGCCCTCCCGCATCTCCCGGGCCAGGTCGGGGTCGTCTCGCACGCGCCGCGTCTCCTCCCAGGCGAGCGCGGCCGACTCGGTCGCGGCTGTCCACATCAGTGCGCGGGTGCGCGCGACGGCCAGGGGGCCGTTCGCGGCGATCCGGCGCCCGAGGCCCCGCGCGACGTCCAGCAGCTCAGGGGCGGAGACGACCCGGTTCACCAGGCCGAGCTCGTAGGCCCGCGCCGCGCTGATCGGCTCGCCGACGATCCCGATCTCGAGCGCGACGGCGATCGGGATGCGGCCCGGCAGCAGCGTGCCGCGGCCGCCCGGCACGATCCCGCGCCGGACCTCCGGCAGCCCGAAGGTCGCGTGGTCCGCCGCCACGACGAGGTCGCAGCGCAACGCGATCTCGAAGCCGCCGCCGGTCGCGGCACCGTTGACGGCGGCGATGAGCGGCGGCCGGTCGGCCGCGTCCAGCGCGGCGTCGAAGGCTTCCACGGCGGCGGCCAGCTGCTCGCGAGGCGCGCTGGCGAGTGCCTTCAGGTCCATTCCCGACGAGAAGCTCACCTCGCCGTCGCCGGTCAGGACGAGCGCGCGGATGCCGTCGTCCGCGGCCTGCCGGATCACGCCCGCGACGTGATGCAGCGTGTCGGGCCCGAAGGCGTTGCGCGTACCCGGGCGATCGACGGTCACCACGGCCAGGGGGCCGTCCCGGTCGATCCTGACCTCCGGGCGAGGTGGTCCAGCTTCCATGGCGATCACTCCTGTGGCTCTGGCCAGGACGGCCGCCTCTCCGGGCTCGCGAAACACATGAGTAGCAGTGGGCACATAGTAAATGCTAATGTGCCCTAGCTCACACGCTTGCCTGGGCGGCCGGTCACAGGTGAGGACCCGAGGGGCTGGCGGCGGCCGTGGAGGCTGCCGCTCGCGTCGCCGACCCGCTGCCGGGCGTTCGGTCCGCCACGACACAGGAGTGATCATGCTCGATCTGCCACGCGGCTCGTGGCCTGATAAGGCCCGGCCGCCGGCCGGGCCCGCGGGGTCGGTTCACCCGCTCGCGCAGCACACGAACGGGAGGCTCCCGTTATGCCGATCATGAGAAGGAGTTCCCGGTACCGCGCGCTGGGCGTCGTCGGAACCGTCCTGGCGCTGGGGCTCGCGGCGTGCGGCTCCTCCGGCGGGGCGCCGGCCTCGACCGGCTCGGGCTTCCTCAAGGTCGGCCCGACCGCCGGACCGCCCTCGGGCTGGAGCGACGGCGGTTACCAGGTCAACAACGCCGACCTGAAGTGCGGTTCCAAGGCCGCCGACCCGACCAGGGGAGTCACCTCGGACAGCATCACCATCGGCGGGCTCGCCTATCTGACCAGCCCCAATGGCAGCTCGATGGCCGGAACCGACGCCGGCGCACAGGCCCGGTTCGACCGCGCGAACGACGAGGGCGGCATCAACGGCCGCAAGATCAAGTTCGTGGGCGTGCTGGACGACGGCCAGGACGTCACCCGCAACGCGCAGGCCGCCAACAAGCTCGTCGAGCAGGACAAGATCTTCGCGGCCGTGCCGCTGATGACCAGCAACACCGGCTACCTGGACACCTTCTGCAAGAACGTGGTGCCGTTCTTCGGCTGGGGCTTCAACCAGGGCTACTGCGCCACGACGATCGGGTTCGGCATCACCGGCTGCCAGTTCGCCGCCGGCAACCTGGCGAACAACGGCCTGGCCTACACGGTCAACGCCGCCTTCGGCGGACAGCCGGCCTCGCACACGATCGCGTTCGTCGGCGTGGACAACGACTCCGCCCGGGCCGGGGTCACGACCCTCGCCGCGTACGCGAAGGCCGGCGGCCTGCACGTGGTCTACGCGCAGAACCCGATCCCGGCGAGCGGCCTGACCGACCCGACGCCGGTGGTCCAGGCCGTGATGCGGTCCAACAACGGCCAGCCGCCGGACGTCGTCTTCCACACGTCCGACTTCCAGTCGGTGCTGAAGCTGACGACCGCGTTGAAGGCGGCCGGGTACACCGGGAAGCAGATCAGCCCGACCTTCGACCCCCGGCTCGCCGCGCTCAAGGACCTCGACGGCGCCTATGGCACCGTGCAGTGGCTGCCCGCGCTCGACGACGCCAACCCGGCGATCCGCCAGATGCGCGCGGATCTCGCCAAGTACGCGCCCGGCCAGGCTGCGAGTCTCGCGACCATGGCCGGCTACTTCGCCGCCGACATGTTCCTCACGGCCGCGCAGAAGGCCGGGCGGGATCTGACGGTGGACAAGCTGCTGTCCGTCCTCAACACCAACTACACCTATGAGCTCCCGGGCGCGCTTCCCCAGACCCGGTGGCCGCTCAACCACTTCGTGGCCACACCGTGCAGCACGCTCGCGCAGCTCAAGGACGGTGCCTGGCACCTGGTGGGCTCGCTCAGCTGTGGCTCGGTGCTCGTCAAGAAGTAGCCGCGAACCGTGACGGGCCCGGACGCCAGCGGCGCCTGGGCCCGTCTGGTGATCACCCAACCGAACCCGAACGACCGTTCGGCTCCGGCCATTTCGCGCGGACGGTCCGTCGCCGGGATGCCGGCGGCGGACGTCGCCGGCTCACCGGGCAGAGTGGTGGCGGAGCGCCAGGCCCGGCCGGACGGCCGGGCGGTGCGATGTCCTGCCGGCACGGTGGCTGGGAGCGAGGGCGGGTGGACGACGGCGTCACGGAGAGGTCCGGCTCGACCGCCGGGGGATCGCGGGAGCCGGCCGCGCCGTCGGGCCGCCGCGTCTCCCCGCGCGGCGGGATCGACGCTGTCCTGCGGGCCGCCGTCTCGAACTTCGCGGGCGTCGGCTACCACGCGACGTCGATGCGGGACATCGCGCGCGACGCGGGCATGACGGTCGCGACCATCTACCACCACTTCTCCTCCAAGCAGGAGATCCTTCAGGCGATCATGGCCTCGACCATGCGGGACGTCATCGCGTCGACCCGCCGGGCGCTGGTCCACGCGGGCGGATCGCCGTCCGAGCAGCTGACCGCCCTCGTGACCGCCTGGATCCTGTTCCACACGGACCGTCGGGCCGAGGCGCTCATCGGCGCGAGCGAGCTGCGCAACCTCGACGCGTCGGGCCGCCGCCTCGTCGTGGCGCTGCGCGACGAGCAGGAGGCGATGTTCCGCGACGTGGTCGAGCACGGCATCCAGCGCGGTGAGTTCGCGACGCGGTACCCGGTCGAGGCGGCGCGCGCGATCATCAACATGGGCTACTCGGTCGCCTCCTGGTACCGGGTCGGCGCCGGCGTGACGCCGCAGGAGCTGGCCGCCCGCTACTGCGAGCTCGCGCTGGGCGTCGTGCGCGGCCCACACCCGGTGGCCCGCTGACCCCGTCGCGCGGCGGTTCGTGCGGTACGTCGCTCACCAGCGCCTGACCGAGCGGCTGTTCGGTAAGTTGACGACGTCGCCGCTGGTGGGACGGGACGTCGCAAGACCCTGAATCCTGGGAGGAACGGCTATGCAGGCGTCCGTGCTCGTCGAACCGGCGGCCGACGGCGTGACCGTCGTGACCCTCAACCGGCCGGATCGTCTCAACGCGATCAACCTCGACCTGTCGACCCGGCTCGCCGACGCGCTGGACACGATCGCCCGTGATCGCTCGGTCCGGGTCGTCATCCTCACGGGCGCGGGGCGAGCGTTCAGCGCGGGTCTCGATCTGCGGGGATTCGGGGACGACGACCTGGTCGCCGCCGAGGGCCACGTCGGGCGCCTGATGAGCCGTCAGCGTGAGCTCGTGGGGCTGTGCCAGCGGATCCGGGCCGTGCCTCAGGTGGTCATCGCCGCCGTGAACGGCCCGGCCGCGGGCGCCGGCCTCGCTCTCGTGTGCGCCAGCGACATCCGGCTGGCCGCGAGCGAGGCGATCTTCACCGTGGCCTTCATCAGGGCGGGCTACTCCGCGTGCGACCTGGGCGTCTCGTGGCTGCTGCCGCGCCTCGTCGGCGCCGGGCGGGCGCATGAGCTCATGCTCACCGGCCGCCGCTTCGACAGCGCCGAGGCGCTGCGCAACGGCCTGCTGGTCGACGTCGTCCCCTCGGGCGAGCTGCTCGACCGGGCCCGGCTCAGCGCCGACGCGGTACTGGCCAACCCGCCGCTCTCCGTCGAGATGACGAAGCAGGGCATGTGGATGGCGCTGGAGACGCCGGCCTGGGAGACGTCCATCGAGTTCGAGAACCGGCAGCAGGTCTTCACCGCGCTGACCGAGGACCAGCCGGAGGCCACGGCGGCGTTCCTGGAGAAGCGGCCGGCGCACTACCGCCGTCGCTAGGCGGACCAGGCACTCGGAACGGCACGGACGTTCGCACGCGGACCGGGAACAGGAGGAGCAGGCGTGACTTCCTTCGAGCAGATTCGCCTCGACAGCGCCGAGGGCATCGCCACGATCACGCTGAACCGGCCGGACGCGCTCAACGCGTTCACGGACACGATGGAGGCCGAGCTCGTCGCGGCCTACGACCTCGTGGACGCCGACGACGCCGTCCGGGCGGTCATCCTGACCGGCGCCGGGCGGGCGTTCTGCGCCGGGATGGACCTCAGCGACGGCGGGGCCGTCTTCGACTCCTGGACGGCGAGCGGCTCACCGTCCGACGACGGGCCGTCGCCCGAGGACGCGCTACGCCGCGACGGCGGTGGCCGGGTGGCACTGCGGATGTACGAGTCCCGAAAGCCGATCATCGCCGCGATCAACGGTCCCGCCGTCGGGGTGGGCATCACGATGACCCTGGCCGCCGACTTCCGCCTGGCGGTGCCGGCGGCGAAGATCGGTTTCGTCTTCTCGCGCCGGGGCCTCGTTCCTGAGTCCTGCTCCAGCTGGTTCCTGCCACGCCTGGTCGGGCTGCAGACGGCGCTCGACTGGATGTACAGCGGGAGGATCTTCACCTCCGAGGAGGCGCTCGACGCGGGACTGCTGCGCGGCCTCCACGAGCGCGACGACCTGCTCCCGGCCGCGCGTGCGCTGGCGGTCTCCCTCACGGCGGAGTCCGCGCCGGTGTCGGTGGCGCTGACCCGCCAGCTGCTGTGGCGGATGCTCGGCGAGAACCATCCGATGCGCGCGCACGAGGTGGAGACGCTCGGCATCAACGTTCGCGGGGTGAGCGAGGACGCGCGTGAGGGCATCAGCGCCTTCCTCGACAAACGCCCGGCGGTCTTCCCGCAGCGCGTGTCGACGCAGACTCCTGACCTGTTCGGTGACCTGCCCGCCCCGGCCTATCGGGCGCCCCGATCGCCACGGTGACCGGCCTGCCCGGCTGCCCGTCCCGCTCGGTCGGGCAGCCGGGGGCGGCGGTCAGGGGAAGCGGCGCATCAGGGTCACGTTGAACCCGAACCACTGGGCCGGGTCGAGGATGAGCTGGTGGACGGCCGCGGACTGCTCGTCGGCGTTGCCCTTGCGGCTGTCGTACTCGTAGACGATGTTGTAGCCGTGCTCCGCGAGCCAGGCTCGGGTCTCGTCGATGTCGGCGATCTCCCAGACCAGGGGGCCGATCTGGCCCGGGCCCCGCTCCAGCTTCGCGGCGAAGCTGCCCTTGCCGCCCACCGGGGCCACCAACTCGACGAAGCCGTCGAAGGCGGTCGCCGACAACACCGGCATGCCCTGAATCGGGTGCGGCTTCGGCAGGCCCAGCCCGAAGACCTCGTTGAACTGCTCGACGGCCTTCTCGATCTCGTCCTCCCGGACGACGAGCTCGACCCGGTTGAATCCTAAGTGGTCCATGTTTTCTCCTGCCAATCGGAAATGAGTTGCGCTTTCTCAGAAAGACGGGCGCCCGAGCTGCCGGGTCACCACGAGACGCCGCGCGCGCCGCCGCCGTTGACCGTCAGGACCTGGCCGCTGACGTACCCGGAGTCGTCCGAGGCGAGGAAGGCGACCACGTCGGCGACGTCCTCGGGCAGGCACACCCGGCCCGCGGCGGACGCTGCGCCGAACTTGTTGATCATCTCGTCGTCGAAGATCCCGCGGATGCCCTCGGTCAGGACGAAGCCGGGCGCGACCACGTTGCTGCGAATGCCGGCCTGGCCGAAGTTGGCCGCCGTGTACAGGGACAGGGTCTCCACCGCGGCCTTCGCCGTGCCATAGGCGACCCGGGTCGCCGTCGCGGCATGGGCCGCGCCCGAGCTGGTGGTGATGATCGAGCCGCCCCCGGTCTTCACCATCACGGGAATGGCGTGGCGACACCCGTAGACAGCCGCCATCACCACCACGTCGAAGGTCGCCCGCCACAGCGAGTCGGGGGTGCGGACCGTGTCGGTGTCCTCCGCCGACGAGCTGACGGCGTTGTTGTGCAGGACGTCGAGCCGGCCGAACCGCTCGACCGCCGTGTCGACGAGAGCCGCGACGGCGGCCTCGTCGGTGACGTCCGCCTGCCGCGCGACGACCGCGTCGCCGAGCTGCTCGGCCACGGCGGCCACGGCGTCGGCGTCGATGTCCGAGGCGACCACCGACGCGCCCTCGGCGGCGAGACGGCGCACGGTCGCGGCGCCGATGCCGCGGCCGGCTCCGGTCACGATCGCGACCTTGCCCGCGAGCCGGGCGGTCATCGCTTCGCGCCGCTGTAGTTGACGATGATCGAACGGGGGTCGGCCGGGTCGACGAAGCCGAACCCGGTCATCCAGAGCTGCCCGTTCTGGTGCCAGGTGAGGTCGAGGGCTGGCCCTCGCTGCGTGATGGTCCAGGTGAACGGCCCCCAGGTCGTCCCGCCGTACCCGTCGTAGGTGATGGCGTACGTCCCCGGGAACCCGTCCCTGGTGTCACCGATCGCCCGGCCGCGCAGCGCCTCGTGCTGCCCGGATGTGGCCGACATGATCGAGCAGTAGTAGGCGTCGATCGTGTACGGGTCGCGGATGGTGTACCGCACGATTCCCGTCGGCGCCGCGTCGCCGGTCCAGCAGCTCACGAGGACCGTCGAGGGCGACGCCTCGTCGCGCAGTCCCATGCCGCGCCACACCGTCCCGCCGAACTTCGCCTCGCCGAACTTCGCCTCGCCGAACTTCGCCTCGCCGACCTTCGCCTCGACGTCGACCAGGGCCGTGCCGCGGGTGGTGACGTCGAGCTCGATGGCGAGCTCCGCGCCGTCCGGCAGCCGCGCGGCCGCCTGGTGGTGCCCGGCCGCGTCCAGGCCGCCCGTGGAGAAGGTGAGCAGCGCCGTCTGCGTGGCCGCCTCGGAGTGCGCCTGGCCAGGCACCAGGTAGGTCACGGTGACTCGATCCGGTGCCGCCGCGTCCCAGGTGCAGGTCGCCACGGCGAGCGCGGCCGGCCCGGCGTCGTCGTCGGTCATCTGGTTCCGCCCGTCCTGAGTGGTGTTTCGGGGTCGTCGGTACGCCAGCCCACCGAGGTGACCGCCGAGGCGGCCGGTCGGCGGGAAGCCTGGCGCGGACCCTTGCGGGATGAGGTTCCAGCACTGTAGTACTCGCTATGTGGCGCACGCCATGCCTTCGGGCCCGTCTTCAGGACCAGATCCAGGGAGGAACCGGAGTGGACTTCGCGCCGAGCCCGAAGGCCGCCGAGTACAGCGCACGGCTGACGGAGTTCATGGAGGAGCACGTCTATCCGGCGGAGCCGAGCTACGAGGCGTACCGGCGGGATCGCGGGTGGGCCGACAACACCGTGCCGCCGGTGGTCGAGGAGCTCAAGGCCGAGGCCCGCCGGCGCGGGCTGTGGAACCTGTTCCTGCCGGACGCGGATGACCCCGCCCACGGCCTGTCGGTCACCGACTACGCGCAGCTCGCGGAGATCACCGGCCGCAGCCTCGACCTCGCGCCGGAGGCGTTGAACTGCTCCGCGCCGGACACCGGCAACATGGAGGTCCTGCACCTGTTCGGCACCACCGAGCAGAAGGAGACGTGGCTGCGCCCGCTGCTCGACGGGCGCATTCGCTCCGCCTTCGCCATGACCGAGCCCGACGTCGCCTCCTCGGACGCGACCAACATCCAGACGTCGATCCGCCGCGACGGCGACCACTACGTCATCAACGGCCGGAAATGGTGGATCAGCGGCGTCGCGGATCCCCGCTGCGAAGTCATGATCGTGATGGGTCGCACCGACCCCGAGGCGCCGACCCATCGGCAGCAGTCACAGGTCCTCGTGCCGGTCGACACGCCCGGCGTGAAGATCGTCCGGCCACTGCCGGTGTTCGGGTACTGGGACCAGCACGGGCACTGCGAGATCACGTTCACCGACGTCCGGGTGCCGGCCCGCAACCTGATCGCGGGCGAGGGCGACGGCTTCGTCATCGCGCAGGCCCGGCTCGGCCCCGGCCGGATCCACCACTGCATGCGCTGCATCGGGGTCGCCGAGCGGGCGCTGGAGCTGGCGTGCCGGCGGGCCAGCACACGGGTGGCGTTCGGGATGACGCTGGCCGAGCAGGGGGTCGTGCAGCAGCAGATCGCCGAGTCGCGGATGGAGATCGAACAGGCCAGACTGCTCACCCTGAAGGCGGCCTGGCTGATCGACAACGGCGGCGTCAAGGGCGCCCGGACCGAGATCGCCGCCATCAAGGTGATCGCCCCGCGGATCGCGCTCGCCGTGCTCGACCGCGCGATCCAGATCCACGGTGGTGGCGGCGTCTCCGACGACTTCCCGCTCGCCTCGCTGTACGCCCACACCCGGACGCTGCGCCTCGCCGACGGGCCCGACGAGGTGCACGTCCGCACCGTCGCGCGCCAGGAACTGCGTCCGTACCTCAGCCGCGCCTGACCACCCAGACCAGCCGGCTCCTGCCTGCCGGCCACCAGACCGTGGCTACTTCACCTTTCCCTTCACCTGAGGACGGAAATTCATGGCATTTGGACTGGGGAGGAAGGCCAGCGTCGCCGGCGCGGCCACGTTGTTATGCCTCGCCGCGGGCTGCGCCGGTTCGAGCGCCGACGCAGGACGAGCGGGCCCTTGCCACTCGCCCGGCGTCAGCGCCGGCGCCATAAAGGTCGGACTGGTCTACCCGGACACGGGGGCGCTGGCGGCCGCGTTCGCCACGGCCCGCGGCGGTTTCGAGGCTCGCATCGATCTGGCGAACCAGCAGGGTGGTGTCCACGGGCGTCGGGTCGAGGTCGTCTGGGGCGACGACGCGGGCGCCCTCAGCGGCAACCTCGCCGTCGCCCAGGACCTCGTGCAGAAGTCCGGGGTCTTCGCCCTGGCGGAGCTCACCACGGTCGCGTCGGGCTCCGCTCCCTACCTGGCGAAGGCCGGTGTCCCGGTGGTCGGACTGGCGACCGAGCCGTCCTGGAGCCAGTACGACAACATGTTCTCGACGTCGTACGACGTCTCGGACCAGAAGTCCATCTCCACCTATGGGGATTTCATCGCGGCGCATGGTGGCAAGAAAGCGGCCATCGTCGAGGACCAGGGCTCGCCCGCGACCCGTGCCGCCACCAACACCCTGATAACCAGCCTGACCGCGGCGGGCATTCAGGTGGTCGCCCGCATCCCTTACACGGCGGGTGTCACCTCCGCCGTACAGACTGCTTCGAAGATCGAGGTCAGTCGAGCGGACGTCCTGATCGGTGAGCTCGGTGCCGACAGCATCAGCGAGATCGTGGCCGCGACCCACCAGGCCGGTCTCCGCCTCAAGGTCGTGCTTTCGGGCTCGGTGTACGACAAGACGCTGCTCGCCCGCTACGGAGCCGACCTCGCGGGCATGACGGCCTACATCACCCACCTGCCGTTCGAGTCGAACGCACCGGCCGTGACCACGTTCCGCTCCGCGGTGCGGCGCTTCTCGCCGGAGATCGACGACCCGGACCAGAGCGTGGTGCTCGGTTCCTACGGCCAGGCGGACCTGCTGCTGCGCGGGCTCGAGGTCGCCGGCGCGTGCCCGACCCGCCAGGCGTTCATCACCAACCTGCGGTCCGTCCACGACTTCAACGCCGCGGGATTCCTACCGGGCGGTATTGACCTGAGCACCAACCGGGGATCCCCGACGGTGTGCCTGGCCTTCCTCACGGTCAACGCGCAGGGGACGGCGTTCGAGATAGACCAGGCCCCGGACGGCAAGGAACAGTGGTGCGGTACCCGGCTCGGGACCTGACCGGCCGCCCTGTCCGGGTCCGGATCGCGGTCGCCTGGCCACCGGGCCAATCCTGAGCGGTCGGCACCCCGCGGCAGTCCCGGTAGCGAGAGCCGCGCCACCTTCATGATCGCGGTTTGGGCCCCGCGGTGGTCGTTAAAACGTCCTCGTCACGACTACCCCAGGGCCCAAACGGCGATCAAGGCCACTAGTCAGCCGGCCGGATCCGCGCCGGCGACGAGGCCGGCGAGGAAGAACTTGAGGGCTTCGGGCTGGAGCGGGCCGGCCAGGTCGGCCGCGACGAGGTCGCGAAGCTGGGTGCTGATGGCGTAGCCGCGGATCGCGTGGAACATCGCGGTGCGATGGGCGGGGTCGATGTCCGGGCCGAACGTCTCGGTGAGCAGACGGCGGATCTCGTCGCCGACCCGCTGGTGCTGCGCGTGGAGCGCCTCGTTGGCCGCCGGCGACGTGTTCGGGTCGTGCTGGAAGTTCAGCATGATCTGCATGCTCGCCAGGTACGACGAGCCGCCGTAGTGCTGGGCGAGCAGGTCGTAGAGGGAGTCGACGCGCTCAGCGAGCGTCTCGCCCTCGACGTGGCACTGCGCGAGCGAGGCGATGAAGCGGCGGTTGATCTCCTCGACCGCGGCGAGCATCAGGGCCTCGCGGGTCCCGAAGTGGTACTGGATCGCGCCCCAGCTCAGGTGCGCCCGCCGGGCGATCTCGTTGCTGCTCGCGCGGTAGAAGCCGAGCTCGAGGATGCAGGCGACGGCGGCGTCGACGATCTGGGTCCGCCCGGCCTGGTCCTTCGGCTGCCGACGCGACCGCGAGCGGTCGCGTGGAGCGTAGGACGTCCCGTTCTCGGCCGTCTCCGTCACTGTTCTCCTCCCGGACGTTCCTCCTGCAAGTAGATCCTCGCATGCTGGGGCGTACCTGGCCGGAGCGAAGGGTGGGTCACGCGTCACGCGCTGGCGAGCACGACGCCGGTACGGCTGGCGCTGACGAGGGCGAGCTCGACCCGGTCGAGCTGGTTGGCGGCCGTGCCGCGCAGCTGGCGGACCGCCTCGGTGGCGAGGTTGAGCCCGTGGATGTAGCCCTCGCCGATCAGCCCTCCGTTGGTGTTCAGGGGCAGCGACCCGCCGGGCGCGAACACGCCCGAGGCGACGAGGTCCTTCGCCTCGCCGGGCGCGCAGAAGCCGAGGCCTTCGAGCTGCATGAACAGGACCGGGGTGAACGCGTCGTAGACCATCAGGAGGTCGAGGTCGGCGCGGTCGATGCCGGTCCGGTCGAACAGCCGGCGAGCGAGCGCCGCCGATCCGGCCATCGCCGACAGGTCGGGGGAGTAGTGGTCGGTGGCGACCTCCTGGCCGGCGAGCGCCGCGCCGGCCGCCGCGGCGATCGTCACCGGGGACGGGGTGTCCCGGGCGCGGTCGCGCGACGTGATGACGAGGGCGATCGCGCCGTCGGTCTCCTGGCAGCAGTCGAACAGCCGGATCGCCGGCTCGGCGATCCACCGGGAGGCCTGGTGGTCGTCCAGGGTGATCGGCCGGCCGAAGAAGCGCGCGGCCGGGTTGGTGGCCGCGTAGGCCCGCAGGCCGACCACCGCCCGCCCGAAGTCCTCGTTGGTGACGTCGAAGGCGTGCATGTAGCGGGTGGCGTTCAGCGACATCCAGGACGCCGGGGTGAGGATGCCGTACGGGGCGCACCACTGGCCAGCGGTCGTGCCGGAGTGCGAGGACGTCGCTCCGCCTGCCTTCGCCGCCCCGAACCGTCGTGCGCCCGACCGGGCCCGCACCGCCCGGTAGGCGACCACGACGTCGGCGGCGCCGGAGGCGACCGCGGCCGCGGCGTGCAGGAGCACACCCTGCGAGCCGGCGCCGCCATACGGGACCCGGCTCGACCAGCCGACCTCCGGGATCCCGAGCGCGCGGACCAGCTCGGTCTCCTCGACCGGGTCGATCGTGTAGCTGACCAGGCCGTCGACGTCGTCGGTCGACAGCCCCGCGTCGGCCAGCGCGGCGAGGATGGCCTCGGTCGCGAGCCGCGTCTCGCTGCGCCCGGCGTCCTGCGAGAACTCGGTCGCCCCTATGCCGACGATCGCGGTCCGTCCGCCCAGCCCGCCGCCGCTCATCGGGCGTCTCCCTTCGCCGGTGCCGTGCCCACCTGGGGGCGGAAGACCGGGACGGCGAGGTCGTCGTCGTCCGTCCGCTCGAAGGCGACCTCGACCGCAAGGCCGATGCGGACGGCGGCCGGGTCGACGTCCACGAGGTTCGAGGCCACCCGGACGCCTTCCTCCAGATCGACCAGCACGGCCGCCACCGGGTACTGGAACCGCGGGCTGCGGGGATGATGCAGCAGCGCGTAGCTGTACACCTCGCCGCGCCCGCTGAGCTCCACGACCGCGTGGTCGAGGCAGTGGCAGGCCGGGCAGGCGACGGCCGGTGGGTGGCGCAGCAGGCCGCAGCCCGTGCAGCGCTGGGCTACCAGCCGGCCCTCGCTGGCGGCCGTCCAGAAGAACTCGTTGTCCCCGGTGATCGCTGGCACGGGGTGCACGGCCGCGTCGACCGGGGTTATGGTGTCCGCCACATAGTAGATGCTATCTGCGGACCTGGCGCGCCGCAAACGGCGCGGGCGGTCGTGCTACGCCGTCGCGCCGCCCGCGTTGGCCCGCTTGGCGATGTCGCGGCCGATGATCTCTTTCATGATCTCGTTGGTGCCGCCGAAGATCGGCTGGATCCGGGCGTCGGCGTAGGCGCGGGTGATCGGGTACTCCCACATGAAGCCGTAGCCGCCGTGCAGCTGCACGCACCGGTCGACGACGCGGTTCTGCAGGTCGGTCAGCCACCACTTGGCCTTCGCGGCGTCGACCGCCGTCAGCGAGCCGTCGCCCAGGGCGAGGACGGCGCGGTCGTGGTAGGCCTGCGCGACATCCAGCTCGGTGGCGATCTCGGCCAGGGTGAACCGGGTGTTCTGGAAGTCGCCGATCGGCTGGCCGAAGGCGCGGCGCCCGAAGCAGTACTCGACGGTCCAGTCGTAGGCGGCGCGGGCGAACGCGTAGGACGTGGCCCCGATCGACAGCCGCTCCAGGGGCAGCCGTTCCATCAGGTGAGCCAGGCCGCGTCCCTCGGTGCCGAGCAGGGCCGTCGAGGGCAGCACGATGTCGTCGAAGAACAGCTCGGCGGTGTCGTTGCCGCGCAGGCCGAGCTTCTCCAGCTTGCGGCCGCGCCGGAAGCCGTCCGCCGCGCTCTCGACCAGGAACAGGCTGTACCCGCGCGAACCGGCCTCGGGGTCGGTCCGGGCGAAGACGATGACGACGTCGGCCAGGATGCCGTTGGTGATGAACGTCTTGCTACCCGACAGCCGCCAGCCCTCACCGTCGCGAACGGCGCTGGTCCGGATGCCCTGCAGGTCGCTGCCCGCGCCCGGCTCGGTCATCGCCAGCGCGCCGATCGCCTCGCCGGTGCACAGCCGCGGCAGCCAGGCCGCCTGCTGCTCGGCGGTGCCGAGGTCCCGCAGGTAGGGGACGACGAGGTCGTCCTGCGCCGACGTGCCGGCGTTGAAGGACGCCGCGCCCACCCGGGCCAGCTCCTCGACGAGCACCAGCCGGTACCGGTAGTCGTCCTCGCCGGCGCCACCGTACTCGGCCGGCGCGGCGATACCCAGGAGCCCCTGGGCGCCGGCCGCGAGCCAGGCCGACCGGTCCACCAGGCCCTTCTCCAGCCAGGTGTCCTGGTGGGGAACGACCTCGCGCTCGACGAACGTCCGGGCCGTCTCCCGCAGCGCCTCGTGGTCAGGCCCGAAGAGTTCTCGCCGCACGTCGACTCTCCTCGCTAGAGATGTTCAGCAGACCCCGCGTAACCCGCGGGCGTGCGGAACGTAGCACTTACTATGTCGCCGCGGCGACTTCTGCGTCGGCCCGATACCTGACCGGCCCGGCGCGCGTTGGTCGCCGGGCCGGCCAGGATCGTGCGGTCAGTTGGTCCGGGTGACAGCGCCGCACTGCAGCGGGCCGGCGGACCACGTGCCGTTGGTCAGGTGCGCGACCGTCTCGCACGGCGCGGGGGCGACGTGGTTGACGGGCCAGCGCGTTTCCGGCAGCGCTCCGGGGACGTAGTTGGAGTAGTCGGTGTTGAGCGTCTTGAGGAAGGAATCGACCGTGAGGTCCTTCCCGGCCTTCTGCAGGCCGGTGACGAGCATGTCGGCGGCCCAGTAACCGGCCACCGCCGTGAGGCTGAGCGCGGCGTCGGGGGAGTACTTCTTGAAGTCGGCGACCATCTGGGCGACGGCGGGGATGTCGGTGTTGAAGCCGCCCTGCCACTGCAGCAGCGCGTAGGTGTCGTCGAACTCCTTGAGGCCACTGACGCGCGGGTCGTAGATCGGCGAGACGATCGTGCCCTTGTAGCCGGCCGCCTTGAGCGCGCCGGTGAGCTTGATGGCGTCGTTGAACTGGGAGATGAAGAAGACGACGGCCGGCGGCTTGCCCGCGTCGGCGGTCATGACCTCGCTGACGATCGAGGTCGGATCGGTCAGGCCGGAGACCGGGATCGGGCTCTTGTTGTAGACGGTCTTGAACCCGGCGATGTCGAAGCTCTGCCGTACGGTGACGAGCCCCTGGCGAGCCGCGTCGTTGTCCAGCCCGATGAGCGCGAGGGTCTTGGCGGCGCCGGCGGGGACGGACTTGCCCACCAGCAGGCCACCGGTGGTGTCGACCGCGCGCTGGCTGCCGGTCGCCGGCGTCTGGCAGCCCGTGATGCCGAAGCCGATCACGTTGCCGCAGAAGCCGGTGTTGTTGCCCCAGCCGAAGAACGGCATGTCGCCCGAGCAGAACGAGTCGAGGTAGTTCCCGTTGGTGGTCGCCACGATCGACGCGAAGGGCTTGTCCTTCTCGACGATCGCCTTGGCCTGGTCGGCGTCGCGGGCCGCGTCGCTGCCGTCGTCACGCACGTCCAGAAAATCGATCTTTCGGCCGTTGACGCCGCCGTCCGCGTTGGCGCGGCCGAACCGCGCCGCGGCGCCGGCGGTCGTGTCACCCATCGCGGCGCCGGCGGGGCTGGTAACAGAGACCAGCCCGCCGATCTTGATGGACGTCGCGGTGATGCCGCGGTTCGGATCTGAGGCCGCCGTGTTGCATTTGAGCGAGGCGGCGTCGGCGGTGACGTTGGTCTGGCTCCAGCCGTGATCCGGGCCCAGCTTCGTCAGCGCCGGGTCCACCGTGACCGGGGCGGCGCTGCCGCCGCCACTGCTGCCGCCGCAACCGGCGAGGCCTACGGCGCAGGCCACCGTCACGACTAAAGCAACCCGGTGAGGTCGCCGCATAGCTGTCTCCTTCTCTTGCCGACCAAAGGAGGTCGGGATGGTTTCTCGACGTGGCGGCTGCTAGGGCGAGATCAACGATTTCGGCCCTCGCTGGGCTGGCCGCGACGATGCGGCGGGCCCAGCGAGGGCCGGCGGGACGATCGCTCTATGGTAGTCGCCACATAGTAGAAACTATCAATGGGCATGGCTCGGGTCACCTGCCGGTCGGATGGACGGCAGGCTCCCGGACCCGGGTCAGCTGTGCGGCCGCGTGGCGGCGGGTGCTGCCCGGCCGGTCAGGGCCGGGCAGCACCAGGGTGCGTGCCGTGCGGCGTCGATGCGCCGCATGGTGCGGGGGAGGCGGTCAGCCCGACTTCATGCCCCACAGGTACGGGTCGGGCGCCGACCGGTCGATGATGGCCGTCGCCCGAGCCCGGATGATCTCGTCCTGCCAGTCGATGTCGGCGGCGAACCTGCCCTCACTCAGCCGCTTGTCGGCCTCGTGGTCGTGGTGGGCCCAGAAGTTCCCGGAGCGGATCGCCTCCAGGACGGTCACCGCGACGTCCTGGGGCTCGGCCAGGACGGCCGTCGCGCCGCCGGCCTCGAGGCCCTGCTGGACGAAACCCATCAGCTGCGGGTCGCCGGCCAGGTTCGTCCTGGTCAGCGGTGGCAGCACGACGTGTGCCTTGATCTGCGCGTTCATGTCCCGCAGCTGCCCGTACAGCGCTTCGAGCAGGGTGCAGACGGCGGCCTTGGAGGCGGAGTAGGCCGGCGTCTGGTACATGACCCCGACGGCGCCGGCTCCGGAGGACGTGCCGAGCACGTGCCCTGGCGTGCCCTGCGCGACCATCCTCGGCACGAAGGACTTGATGCCGTGCAGGATGCCGTAGAAGTTGACGTCGATCACCTTGTGCCAGTCGTCGATCTTGTCGTCGAACAGGCTTCCGCCGCCGCTGATCCCGGCGTTCAGGAAGGCGATGTCCACCCGCCCGTAGGTGGAGAAGACGGTGTCGGCCAGGTTCTGGACCGAGCTGAGGCTGGCGACGTCGGCAGGCACGCCGGCGACCTTGAGACCGAGCGCGGCGAGGTCGCCGACGGTGGCCTCCAGCGCGGCGGTGTCGACGTCGGACAGGACGACCGTGCAGCCCTGCTCGGCGAGCAGCTTCGCGGTCGCGCGGCCGATGCCGTGCGGGCCGCCGCTGCCGGTGACGACCGCAATCTTGCCATCGAGGTCTTCCACGAACTTTCCCTCTCGTCTGAGATGACCGCGCGTATCCGCGGTGAATGGGGCGAGGCGCCCGCGCGGTGCTAGACCCGGTCGGACTTCTTGTAGAAGATCCGGGTCTGGAGCTCCGCATAGGCGTCGGTGCCGACCTGGCCGTTGTTGCGCCCGATGCCGCTGGACTTCACCCCGCCGAACGGAATCTTCGGGTCGATCTCCGTGTGCTGGTTCAGCCAGACGGTGCCGCAGACCAGGCGGGTGGCGAGCTGCTCGCCGAGGGCCACGTCCGCGGTCCAGATCGATCCGCACAGGCCGTACTCGGTGCCGTTGGCCTGCTCGATGGCCCAGTCCACGTCGCTGAAGGGGACGATCGGGAGCACGGGGCCGAACTGCTCCTCGTCCACGACCCGCACCCCGGGGCCGACGCCCGTCATGATCGTCGGTGGGTAGAAGTAGCCGGTCCCGGTCGGCGCGCCGCCGGTGACGGCCTTGCCGCCGTGGGCGATGGCGTCGTCGACCAGCATCTTGACCCGCTCGAACTGGGGCTTGGTCGTGAGCGGGGGAAGCTCGGCCGCCTTCTTCCGCGCGAGCTCGGCGAGCTCCGCGACCAGGGCGTCGTAGATCGAGTCGTGCGCGTAGACCCGCTTGACCAGCGCGCAGGCCTGCCCGCTCATCAGGAACGCCGACGCGAAGATCCCCTCGGCGACCTTGGTGACGTCCACGTCGCCGAGCACGATCGCGGCGTCGTTGCCGCCGAGCTCCAGCAGGACGTTCTTGAGGGTGGTCGCCGCCGTCGCGGCGATGCTCCGGCCGGCGGCGGCACTGCCGGTGAAGCTGATCATCCGCGCCGTGGGGTGGGCGACCATGGCCTTCCCGACCTCGTCGCCGCCGGCCAGGATGTTGACCACCCCGGGCGGGGCGATGTCCTTCCACGCCTTCGCGATCCGCAGCGTCGCCAGCGGTGTGAACGGCGAGGTCTTCGCCACCACCGTGTTGCCGACGAGCAGCGCCGTCAGGATCTTCTCGACGATGATCAGCATGGGCGCGTTCCAGGGCGCGATCGCGGTGACGACCCCGACGGGCGCCCGCACGACCGTGACCTGACGGTCCGGGGTGTCCTCGATGACGTCGACCGCGAGGTTCTGCTCGGCGATGTGCCGGCCGAACCAGATCGCGGCGAACCCCTCGGCGGCGCCCCCCGCGTTGCCCTTCTCGACGGCCGCGAGCGTCTCCAGCTCGGGATAGACCGCCTCGATCGCGTCCGCGAGCTGGCGGATCACCGCCTGCCGCTGCGCCTCCGGCGTGGTGGACCACGCCGGGAACGCCGCCGCTGCCGCCGCCATCGCGTCGTCGACCATCGCGGTGGTGGCCGCCGGGCACTGCGCGGCGACCTCGCCGGTGGCCGGGTTCACGACCGCGATCGTCTCCCCGCTGGTCACCAGTTCACCGTTGATCAGCTGGCCGAGTCCGTCGACCGTCTCCTGAAGGCTCATTCCGTCCCGTACTCCCAAACAGTCGGTCATAGATGAAAGGTAAAGCGCTGAATCGTGCAGGAGTTTCCTGGCCGTCGGACCTGCCAGTGATGTGGAGACCGGCCTACGTCACCGGGTCACCCATCCGGGTGAAGACCTCGGCGATGTTCTCGCCGAGGAAGCGCGATCGCACGTCCTCGGGGAATTCCTGGAGTTCGTCGGAGATGAGCGTGATGGGGTCCGCGT
The DNA here is from genome assembly GCF_000166135.1 of Pseudofrankia inefficax. NCBI lineage: Bacteria > Bacillati > Actinomycetota > Actinomycetes > Frankiales > Frankiaceae > Pseudofrankia > Pseudofrankia inefficax. Next base: position 5,082,380 of record NC_014666.1, on the reverse strand, counting down.
TCCCTTCTCCGTGCGGGTAGTCGGACGAGAAAACCATCATTTCGGGGTAGGAGGCCAGAAGCTGCGCGATATTGAGGTCACCCATCCCGACCAGCGGCGCCGAGCGGACGTTGTGCCGCAGCATCTCGCCAGCCGACCGGCCGAAGGGCCAACCTGGCGTCCTGTGGCCGAGCCCGGTGATCCGGTCGACGAAGGACGGGAACCACGAGTTCTGCAGTTCCTCGCAGAGGACCGTGAGATTCGGGTGGCGGCCGAACACGCCACCGAAGAGCATCGCGGCGAGCATCTTCTCCGCCGCGTGGTGGCGCACCGAGTTGGCGAACGCGAAGAAGCCGCCCGCACCGGTGCTGGTCGGGTCGAGCCAGCCGGCGTTGCCCCAGCCGCCGTCGAAGTTCGCCGGGGCGTTGCCCACGTGCAGGATCGCGACCATGCCGAGGCTCGTGGCCGCCGACCAGACCTTGTCCCAGTCCGGGTGCGCGGGGCTGACGCCGCCGGGCGCGTCCGCGCGGATCCAGAACGCCCGGCTGCCCCGCGCGCGCATCCGCCGCAGCTCGCGGACGGCTCCGTCGAGATCGCGGAAGTCGACGAGGCTGACCGGGTAGAGCCGATCGCCGCCGTCCTGCAGGCGTTCTGCCAGGAAGTCGTTGCACAGTGCCACGGCCGTCGGGCGATCGTCGCCCAGCAGGTCGCAGAGGGCGAAGTACAGGCCCGGGTTCACGAGGGCCTTGTCGATACCGATCCGGTCCATCCAGGCGAGCCGCTCGGCCGCGCTCGACACGACGAAGCGCGGTTCGCGGGTGCCGGGCGTCGTCGCCTGCTCCGACGCCGACCGGTTGGCGTCGGGAAGAAATGCCTGGATGACGGAGGCTGGCGGGCGGGAGTCCTCGGGAGTGGCCCGGTACAACTCGCCGGCGATGGCAAAGGTGATGTAGTCGTCGGTCGTCGGGAAACGGTCGGCGAAACGCCTGAGTGGATGTTCTTCGAGCGTGAAGGCGACCTCTAAGTGGCAGTCGACATCGAAGATCACAGGTCTCTCCGTTCCATCCAGTCGCCAGCGCGATTCGGCCGTCCCCAGGCTGTAACACGCGTAACATAGCATGCGAGGATGGCGGATGCTATGTACGGACCGGGTGTGGCTGAGTGACGGTGCGTGCACGGTTGGCGCCGTGCCAGGGCTGATGGCCGCCCGCCTGGGCGGAGCCCTTGGTTGCAGGCGTGATCGCGGCCGCCGCGCCGGGCGATCCCGCTGGCTTCGCGGAGGCATAGCAAAGACTTCATGTACTTGCTATGTTACACCCGTTACAGTGCCGCCGACCGCGGCGGCGCGAAGGGGCTCCTGGAGGGTGTCGTGGAACTCGACGCACGGATGGCCAGCGAACCAGTGGTGATCGTGTCGGCGGACTGTCATGCCGGCGCGCCGATTCTCGGATACCGCGACTATCTCGCCGCCGAATGGCGCGACGATTTCGACCGGTGGGCGCGTGAGTTCGTCAACCCGTGGAGCGATCTCGACGACGTGTACGCGGACCGGAACTGGGACAGCGCGAAGCGGTTACGCCACCTGGAGGAGGACGGCATCGTCGCGGAGGTCATCTTCCCGAACACCGCGCCGCCGTTCTGCCCGCAGACCAGCCTCGTCGCCGGGCCCCCGTCGGCCGCGGACTACCAGCGCCGCTGGGCCGGGCTGCAGGCACACAACCGCTGGCTCGCCGACTTCTGCCAGGAGACGCCGGGCCGGCGGGCCGGGATCGCGCAGATCCTGTTCAACGACCCGGACGCCGCCGTCGCGGAGATCACCTGGGCCCGGGAGAACGGCCTGACCGGCGGCATCCTGCTGCCGTCGATCCCGCCGGGCGCCACGATCCCGCCGATCTGGGACGAGAGCTACGACCGGATCTGGGCCGCCTGCGCCGACCTCGACGTGCCGATCAACCACCACGGCGGCAGCGGCTCGCCGGACTACGGCGGCAAGCCGGGCATGGCCCGTCTCGTCTACCTGCAGGAGTTCACCTTCTACTCGCACCGCAACCTCTGGCTGCTCATCTGGGCCGGGACCTTCGAGCGCCATCCATCACTGCGCTACGTCGTCACCGAGCAGAGCTTCGCCGGCGTGCTCGACGACGCCGTGAAGCATGACGGGCTGCACGCCATCCTCACCGGCGCGGCCGAGTACGAGTCGGCGGCCGCCATGCGGGAGCTCGTCGGCCCGGCATTCATCCAGGACCTGGGCCGGCGCCCGAGCGACTACCTGCGGCAGAACATCTGGTTCGGGGTGAGCTTCATGGGCGCGGCCGAGGCGGGTCGCCGTCATGAGGCCGGCGTGGGCCGGATGATGTGGGGCAGCGACTACCCGCACACGGAAAGCACGTGGCCGGACAGCAGGAAATCCATCTCCGCCGCGGTCGCGGGCGTGCCGGCCGAGGAGGCTCGGCGCATTCTCGGCCTCAACGCGATCGAGTTCTACGGCTTCGACCCGGACCTGCTGACGTCCACGGCGTCCAGGATCGGGCCAGCGCCCGCGGAGATCCTCGCGGCGGGTTGATCGTCGGTGCCGTCCGGCCCCGACGAGTCCGCCAACAGCCCCGCGACCAGCGCCCGCAGCATGACGGCGAAGGTCCGGTCCCGGTCCGGGATGCGGGAGAGCGCGGCGGCGGCGGCCTCCTCGAGGGCCGGGCCGGCACAATCCTGAAGATCGTCGCCGACGGCCTGCGCGCGCCAGGTCCTGGCGAAGTACCCGACCGTCACGTGGTCACCGACGAGCTGGACGACCGCGTTGGTCGCGTCGGCGATCCCCGGGCCGCGCAGGCCCGCGGCGGCGAACTCCGCCGCGATCGACCGCCTGGCCGGCCCGAGCAGCGCCAGCAGGATTCCGCGCTGATGAGCCAGCTCGACCAGCCAGAGATGCTGGTTGATGTTCGCGAGCAGGGACGAGGCGGTCGACAGGACACGGTCCATCGGAGCCCGGCCGACCGTGCTCACCTGGCCCAGTACATCCGAGGTCTGGTCGACGACGGCGTCGATCAGCTGATCCCGGTTGCCGACGTGCCAGTAGATCGCGGTGGGCGCCACCCCGAGGTCCGCGGCGAGCCTGCGCATGGAGAACTCCCGGACGCCGTCGCGCTCCAGCAGCGATCTCGCGGCGTCGATCACCCGGTCCGGGGTGAGGGGGTCTCGCACGATCCGGATGCTACCCACCGGCCGCCCCCAGGCCGTCCGCCGTGATCACCAGGGACGGTGCCGCTGCCACGGCCGAAGAGATGGTGGGGGAGTGGGTGGTCAGCGTGGTGGGACGGTCATTGGGGTGCGCCGAGCAGCAGCGACGAGGTGAAGTTCTCGGCGCCGCTGGTCACGGCGGCGACCTGGGGGCGGTCGGCGAGCTGGTGGCCGCCCGCCTCGCCGCGCAGCTGGAGGCAGGCCTCGAGCAGGCCGCCGTACCCGTGCATCCGCCCGGCGGAGAGCTGCCCGCCTCCGGTGTTGAGCGGCAGCTCGCCACCGGCGCGGATGCGGGTGCCGCCGTCGACGAAGTCCGTGGCCTCGTAGCGGCCGCAGAAGCCGAGGGCCTCCAGCCAGCGCAGGGCGTAGACCGTGAACCCGTCGTAGACCTGCGCCACGTCGACGTCCATCGGCTTCAGGTCGGTGCGCGTCCACATCATCGCCGCTGCCTCGTCGAAACCGGAGGCGCTGCCCAGGCCCTCGAAGCTCACCGCCCGGCCGGGATCCGGCACGCTCCCGGCACGCGAGACGACGAACGCCACCGAGCCGTCCACCGGGACGTCGCAGTCGTACAGGCAGAGCGGATCGGAGATCATCCGCGCGTTCAGGTAGGTCTCCAGGGTGAGCGGGTCGCGGTAGACCGCCGCCTCGTTGCGCGCGGCATGAGCCCGGCTGACCAGCGCGACCTGGGCGAACTGCTCCCGGGTGGCGCCGGCGAGCTCGACGCGCCGCCGCATGTCCAGGGCGGCGTGCGACGGGTAGCCGATCCCGAACGGCGTGGTCCACTGGGTGAGCTCCCGGCCGAAGCGGACCGGCTGCCCGGCCGTGCCACCGCCGTCGAGCAGCGTGGCCGCCCGGCCCGCGTAGCCCTGCTGCGCGGTGGACTCCCAGACTGTGCGGAAGCACAGGACATGGGTCGCGAACCCGGCGGCCACGGCCAGGACCGCGTTGATGACCGAGCCGAGCTGACCCGCGGTCTCGCCGCCGCCGTTGTGCCAGCGCAGCCGCAGCCCGAGCATCGACCGGACGTCGTCCACGCCGGCGCCGGTGATCCCGGGCGTCGACCAGAACGCGCCCGGGTAGGTCGAGACCCCGTCGATGTCCGCCGTCGTCAGCCCGGCGTCGGCGATCGCGGCCAGCGCGGCGTCCGCGGTCAGCACCCAGGGGTCGATCCCGAGCCGCCGCCCGATCCGTGACCGCCCGGCCCCGCTGATCACCGCCAGATCCTCAGCCCGGGTCATCGCTGATCCCCACCTCCGGCCTCCGGCCGGCCCTGTGCATTGCCGGCCTCCGGCCGGCCCTGTGCATTGCCGGCCTCCGGCCGGCCCTGTGCATTGCCGGCCTCCGGCCGGAAGAGCGGGATATACGCCTCACCGGCCCTGGCGAAGCACACCTGGACGGGCAGGCCGACGTACACCTCGGCCGCCGGGCAGTCGACGAGGTTGGTCAGCAGCCGCAGACCGGGCTGCTCGACCAGCTCGACGTCGGCCACCAGGTACGGCGGTGGCATGGACGGCACCCAGCCGTACCGGTTGACCGTCCAGGACCAGACGGTGCCCCGCCCGGACACCGGGGTGAACGCGACGCCGCGCCCCTGGCAGGCCGAGCAGACCGGGCGCGGCGGGTGCAGGTAGCGGCCGCAGTCCTGGCAGCGGGCGATCCGCAGCAGGCCGTCGGCGCCCGAGGTCCAGAAGGCCGCGGTCCGGTCGGTCAGCGGCGGCGCCACCCGTTCGAAGTCCTCGACGACCAGCGCACCGCCCTCGATACCCGGGCCGGTCACGGCGTGTCCCAGACCACCGGCACCGAGGTCGGGCCGCGCTCGTACATCCCGATGATCTGCGGGGCCTCGGCGTCCTCATCGAGGCGAAGGCCCGGCAGGCGGTCGAGCAGCGCGTCGATGGCGGTGTGGATCTCGGCCCGCGCGACGTGCATGCCCAGGCAGATGTGCGGGCCTCCGCCGAAGCCGAGGTGGGCCCCCGGCGGGCGGGACGGGTCGAACTCGTCGGGCCGCTCCCAGCGGGCCGGGTCCCGGTTCGCCGCCGCGAAGCACAGGTGCACCACGGACCGAGCCGGGATCGCGACCCCGCCGAGCTCGGTGTCCCGCAGGGCGTACCGGGTGAACATCGGGTCGGTCGGCATCCAGCGCAGCGACTCCTCGATCGCCGGGCGCAGCAGCGTCCGGTCGGCGCGGACGGCCTCCAGCCAGCGTGGATGACGCAGCAGCGCGAGCAGGGTGATGCCCATCTGCTTCCAGGTGGTGCCCGAGCCGGCGGCCAGCAGCAGCAGCGCGAAGCCCAGGATGTCGACGTCGGAGAGGACCTCGCGTGGCCCGTCGCCGTCGGCGACCTCGGCCCGGACGAGCACGCTGATGATGTCGTCCCGCGGCTCCTTGCGCCGTTCGCTGATGATGGGCATCAGGATGCTGGCGAGCAGCGCGCGGTCACCGCCGTCCGACGTCGCGGCCTCGCGGACCCGCAGCGCGTCGGCGACCCCGATCCCGAAGCTGCCGCAGATCGTCAGCAGCGGGATCGGGGCGCAGAACTCGACGTTGAGGTCCGCGCGGCCGTTGCGCTCGAACGTGTCGATGAGGCCCTGGACGGTGCTCTCGATCCAGCGCTCGGACCACCACGCACCGCGCTTCGGGACGAAGGACGACTGGACCAGCGCGCGGTACCGCCGGTGCCGGTCGCCGTCGAAGTAGAGCATCACGCTGTCACTCAGGTCGAGCTCCGGGCCCGGCGCGGTCGGCTTGGACCCGAAGGTGTCGCCGTCACGCAGCACGTCCTGGCAGGTGGCGAAGTCGAACACCGAGAAGTGCGGCAGGTCGGGGAAGGGAAGGCCCTGGAAGAAGGCCTCGCCGTGATAGCCGACCAGCGGCCCGACGACGCCGGCGTGCACGGGGCCGGTCTCGCGTAGCCGGTGCAGCTCCGGGTAGAAGTCGAGGTCGAAGCCACCGCCGCGGTTCGCGTAGACGTCGCTGCGCAGGTCGAACAGCTCGCGGATGCGCCGCGGGTCCAGGGTCGCGATGTCGCTCATGTCAGTCCAGCCCCTGTCGTGTCCGGGCACGGCCGCTGCCCGGTTCTGCGAGTCCCGTGTTCGGTTTCGCGCCGGGCATCAGACGCGTTCCAGGACGACCACGGGAATCCGCCGGGTCGTCCGCTTCGTGTACTCGTCGTAGTTCGGCCAGCGGGCCGCCATCAGCGTCCAGAGCCGGTCGCGCTCCTCGCCCTCGGCGGTGCGGGCCCGCGCGGTGAACCGGTCCGCCTCCACCTGCACCTCGACCTCGGGCTGGGCGAGCAGGTTGTGGTACCAGCCGGGATGGTTCGGCGCGCCGCCCTGGGAGGCGATCACCAGGTAGTCGTCGCCGTCGCGGCCGTAGATGAGCGGGTTCACCCGCCGCTGGCCGGTCCGCCGGCCGACCGTCCACAGCAGCAGGCAGGTGACGCCGTTCCAGGCGTGCCCGACGGCGCCGTCCGTCTGGAGGTAGCGCTCGACGTGCCCGTCGCCGAAGAGCGCCAGGTCGGGGGCGGTGTACCCCGCGGCGCCGGCTTCGCTGGTGCTCGTGTCGTCGCTGGTCATCCCGTCTCCTTGCGTCTGAGTGCTCCCGACGGGCAGGAGTCGATGGCGGCGGCGACGGCGGCGTCCGGGTCGCCGTCGGCCAGCACGACGACCTTCAGGTCGTCGTCGAGATCGAAGGTCCCCGGCGCGTGGAAGGCGCAGGAACCCGACCCCAGGCACGACTCCCGGTCCACCGAGAAGGCCAGGCCCGATTTCTCCATGTCCCCGTTCCGATCGTCAGCGGGCGCCGGCGAGAACGACGTGCTTGAGCTCCTGGTACTCCCGGAAACCCGCGACGCCGCGTTCACGGCCGATCCCGCTCTGCTTCACGCCGCCCATGGGCGTGTAGGCGCTGGCCGCGCCCCGGTTGATCTGGACCGTGCCGGTACGGATCCGGTCCGAGAGACTCAGGCCGAGCTTCAGGTCGGCCGTGTAGACGCCGGCCGCCAGGCCGTACTCCGAGTCGTTCGTGATCTCGACGGCCTGGTCGAGGTCGTCGTAGCCCTGGATGGTGACGACGGGGCCGAAGACCTCGTGCTGGGCGAGCGGGTTGCGGTTGTCCTCGACCCGCACGACCGTCGGGGCGACGTAGTAGCCGACCGGGAGGTGGGCCGGCCGCTCGCCGCCGGCGACCAGCGTCCCGCCCGCCTCGACGCCGGCCGCGACGAGCCGCTCGACGCGGCCGCGCTGCGCGGCGGAGATGACCGGCCCGACCGCGGTCTCCGGGTCACGCGGATTGCCCACCCGCAGCGACCGCGCCATGGCCCCGGCCCGCTCGACGCATTCGTCGAGGCGGTCGCGCGGCACCAGCATCCGCGTCTGCAAAGCACAGCCCTGGCCGGCCTGCGACCCGAAGACCGTGGCCACGCCGGCCTCGATGGCCCCCGGGCCGAGCGCGTCGGGAAGGTAGAGCTGCACCGACTTGCCGCCCAGTTCGAGAAGCAGGCGCTTCACCGTCGGCGCGGCCTGCGCGGCGATGCGCCGGCCGACCTCCGTCGACCCGGTGAAGGAGACGCAGTCGACCCGGCGGTCGCTGGTGAGCAGCTCGGCACCGGCAGAACCGGCCTCGACCACGACGTTGAGCACGCCCGGCGGAAGCCCGGCCTCCTGGGCGGCGGCACCGAGCGCCAGCGCGGTCAGGGGCGTGAGCGGGCTCGGCCGCAGGATGACCGAGCAGCCGGCGGCGAGCGCGGAGAAGACCTTCCACACGCCGGTCTGCAGGGGGAAGTTGTACGGCGTGATCGCGGCGACGACGCCGCAGGGCTCGTACCGCCGGATGCTCATGACCACGTCGCGGCCGGCCGGGTCGAACGACTCGGCGAGCGGCACCTCGTTGTGCTCCCACTCGGGCAGCGTGGCGAACAGCTCGGGCAGCTGGCGGGCCTGGTCGAGCGACATGTCGACCTGGGCCCACTGGGCTACGAGCTGGGTCGCGCCGGTCTCGCGGATCACCGTCTCGATCAGCTCGGCGCGACGCGCAGCGAGCACCCGCGCCATCCGGGCGAGGGTGGACACCCGCTCGCTGACCGGCTGACGGCTCCACTGGCCCCGGTCGAACGCGCGCCGGGCCGCCTCGATCGCCGCGTCGACCTGGGCGGGCGACGCGGTGGGCACGGTCGTGAAGACCTCCTCGGTCGCGGGGTCCTCGACCTCGAGCGGCTCGGATCCTCCGTCGACGGCCCATCCGTCGATGTACAGCTGCGTGAAACTGAGGGTGTCAGCCACTGACGGACTCCGGTCCCTGAACGTGTATCCGACGCGAGGACGAGGGCTCTCGGGCCCGCGCACCCTTGCTAGTCAGACGACTATAGCCATGTGACTAGACCCACGCAACCGCCTGCTCAGGCTGAGCGCCCGGCCCGCGGGGACCGGCCTAGGATCCAGGAGTGGCAGTTCGCGGCAACACCTCAGAGCCCTCGGGTACGCCGCCCGTGCCGGACGCCGCCGCGCGGCGGCCCCGCGGCCGCCAGGAGGTGCGGGAGGCGCTGCTGGAGGCGGCTCAGCGCCTGATCGCCGAGCAGGGCCCGGCGAATGTGCGGCTGCGCGAGGTCGCGGACGCCGCCCGGGTGAACTTCGGCCTCGTCTATCAGTACCTCGGCACCAAGGAAGACCTTCTGCACGAGGTCTACCAGCGTGTCGCCGCCCGCTCCGCCGGCCGTTTCGAACAGGTCGAGGCACTCACCGACGTCGTGGACATCTTTCTGACGATCGCGGACGACAGCATCGGCCGGATCATGGGCTGGGTCGCGCTGGAGGGCGGCTATTCGGCGGACGTCTTCGGCCCGTCGCCCGCGCTCAGCCAGGTCGCGGGAATCGTCGCCCGCGACGCCCGCGCCCATGGCAACGAGGTGCCGGACGAGGAGGCGCGGGTCTTCGCCGCCTTCCTGCAGCTGGTGGCGCTCGGCTGGCGGCTGTTTCGCCCCATCGGCCTGTCCATCGCGGACGTCGACGCGACCGCCGTCGACGCCGACGCGCTCGTCACCAAATGGCTGCACCTGCTCGCCGACACGGTCGTGCGCGGCGAGCAGGACGCCAAGGAGTCCCCCGCCTGACGCTGGAATGCCGAGATCGCGACCGACGGCGAATCATGCAGGCGTGCATGAGAACACCGCCTGGCCAAGCGCCGGGCGAGCGCGTGTTGGCAGGATCGGCCCATGGCTGCGCCGAAGGTCATCGCCGCGCTCGGAAGCTCCTACGCCGCGGGCCCCGGCATCGAGCCGGTGGAGGACTCCGACGCGATGCGGTCGGCCCGCAACTACGCGCACCTGTGCGCGGCGCGGCTCGGCGCGCGGCTGGTGGACCTCACCGTCTCGGGCGCGACCACCGAGACGATCCTGCGCTGCCCGCAGACGACGATGCGAGGTGCCCGGTTCGCGCCGCAGATCGACGGGCTCCCCGCCGACGCAAACCTCGTCACGGTCACGGCCGGTGGCAACGACCTGCGGTTCGTGGGCTCGGTGCTGGCCGCCGCGTGGCGCACCCACGACCCGGGCGGCGTGATGGCGACGATGCTGGAGGAGATGCTGGGCGCCACCGGCATCCCGGACCCGACGGACGCCGAGGTGGAGCAGGTCGCGGACGGGCTGGCCGGCATCGTGGCCGAGGCGCGCCGGCGTGCCCCGCGCGGCCGTGTGATCATCGTGGACTATCTGGCCCCCCTCGGGGCTGACACTCGACCGGGCGTCGACGTGCCTTTCGCGGCCGAGGAGCTGACGGCGTTGCTGCGCGTCCAGTCGGCGCTGCGGGACGCCAACGAGCGGGCCGCGAAGCGCTCCGGCGCCGAGCTGCTGGCGGCGTCCGTGCTCAGCGAGGGGCACGAGCTGGGCGGCGCCGCGCAGGACCCGTGGGTTTTCGGCTTCATCCCGGAGGTCGAACGCACCGGGGCCTCGTTTCACCCGAACCTGGCGGGAATGACCGCGATCGCTGGCGCTCTGGCGGAGCTGCTCGCCTGAGCGGGCCCTTCGGCTGACAGGCCGCGCCCGGCGTCAGAGGTCGATGTCCGCCCACCCGGGGTAGCGCTCGTTGAGCTGGCGGGCGTGGTCGACGAACGACCGGGTGAGCGGCCGGTCGTCCGCTGCGCGCCAGGCGAGGCCGAACTCCCGGCGCGCTCCGGCCTCCGCCAGCGGCAGGTTCGCCGTGCGCGGGTGCGCCGCGGAGTCGGCGGGCACGAGGGCCAGCCCGAGCCCGGCGGACACGTAGTTCGCGATCGTGCGCAGGTCGTCGGCCTCCATCGTGATCCGCGGCGAGAGGCCGGCGGCCGCCCACAGCGCGTCGGTGACCTGCCGGGTGTGGAAGCGGTGGTCGAGGGACAGGAAGGCCTCGTCGGCCACCTCCCGCAGCCCGACGGCGCTCCGGCCGGCCAGGCGATGCGTGGCCGGCATCATCAGCACGATCGCCTGGTCGCCCAGGTGGAGCCAGCCGAATCGCCCGGGCGGGCGGGGCGCGGTCACCGCGAGGTCGATCTGGCGTGCGTCGATGCCGTCGAGCACCGCCGCGGTGGAGGCCTCCAGGTGCGCGATCAGGACTCCCGGATGCTCCCGCAGGAACGACGAGACGAGCTCGCCCACCACCGGCGGGCCGAGCGAGCGCAGGAACGCGATCGTGAGCGTGGGCCCGGGTGCCTCGCCGCGGGCCCGGCGCACGGCGGTCTCCATCAGGCGGAAGGCCTCGCCTGCCGCGGCGGTCAGCAGGCCGCCTTCCGGGGTGAGCCGGACGCCACGGCCGTGCGGTTCGACCAGGCGGACGCCGAGCGCCTCCTCCCAGCGCCGGACCGCGCGGCTGAGCGTGGGCTGGCTCGTACCTGACCGGGCCGCCGCCCGTGTGATGGAGCGCTCCACCCCGAGCGCGGCGAGCTGGGCGAGCTCCGGCACGAGCGCGGCGGCCGCTGTCTTCTCATTCATCGCTGCATGAATCTAGTCGGCCTCGGTTCGCTACCAGCGCGTCGACTGGTGCATAACGGACGCAACGCAGCATCCACTATGCCGCGAGGACCGAATCCGCCTGGAGAGCCGAGTCCGCCTGGCGAGCGAGCGATGGCCGCCGAGAGCTGGTCATGGGCCTCAGCTGGTGACGACGAGAGTGAGGCGGAAGCAGATGTTTTCCGGACGGAAGGCGCTGACGGCGGCGGCCGCCGTGGCGGCAGCCACGCTGACGGCCGCTGGGTGCGGAAGCTCGTCGGGGAGCCCGACGACTCCAGCCGGCGGCGCGAGCTCCGCCAGCCAGAAACTGACCATCGGGGTCTTAGTCGACGACACCGGTGCGGCGGCGTCGACGAACAAGACCGCGATCAACGGGATGAAAGCCGGTATTCAGTACGCGGCCCGCAACGGCTACACCATCAAATACGTGCTGGCTGACACCCAGACCTCCCCGACGACCGCGCTGAGCGCCGCGCAGAAACTCGTCACCCAGGACCATGTGACGGCGGTCGTCGCCCAGTCGGCGTTGACGTTCATCGCCGCGCCCTATCTCGCGGCGCACAACGTTCCCGTGATCGGCTCCGGGTCGGACGGGCCGGAGTGGTCGACGACCCCGAGCATGTTCCCGGTCCTCGGCGCACTGCATCAGACGAAGGTGGCCACCACCGTCGGACAGTTCTTCAAGGCGCGGGGCGTCACCACGGTGGGAACGATCGGCTACGGCGCCTCGCCGCAGTCCGCCGCCGGCGCCAGGTCCTCGGCGGCCTCCGCCCAGGCGGCCGGGCTGAAGGTCGGCTACGTCAACGCCCAGTTCCCGCTGGGCAGCACCGACGTCGGCCCCGTCTCGCTCGCCATGAAGGATGCCGGCGTCAACGGTGTCACCTCGGCGACGGCCCCCAACACCTCCTTCGCCCTGATCACGGCGCTGCGCCAGCAGGGCGTCGACCTCAGGGCCGCGCTGCTCCCGGTCGGCTACGGCGGCGACCTTCTCGCGGCCGGGCCGGGCGCGGCGGCCGCGGCCCAGAACGTCTACTTCTCGTTGGCGTACGAGCCGGTCGAGATGCAGACCGCGGCCACGAAGCAGTTCGTCTCGGACCTGCGTGCCACCGGGACGACCGGCGCCCCGACCTACGCGGAGTACAACGGCTACGCCTCGATCGGCCTGCTCGTCCGAGGCCTCAAGGACGCCGGCGGCGCCCCGAGCTCGGCGACCCTGATCACCGCCCTGTCCAAGGTCCACGACTGGGGAGCCCTGGGCCTGCTCGGCGGCCGGAAGATCGACATCAACGACCGCGAGAACATCATCGCCGGGGTCGACAACTGCGTCTGGATCACGCAGTTCGAGGGCAGCGCCTTCCGCCTGGTCGCGGGCGCCGACCCGGTCTGCGGGGCCGAGGTCAAGGGCGTCACGGTCTCCTGACCGGGCGCCTTCCCCGAACACTCCCGGGCCTGACGGACGCCCGCACGTTCGCGTCCGTCAGGCCTGTGGGTTTCCAAGGGTGGTGAGCAGGGATTCGACGTGGGCGCGGATGTCGTCGCCGATGGCCCGGACGGTGGTGAGGCTCTGGCCGGCGGGGTCGTCCAGCGTCCAGGTCTCGTGGCGCTTGCCCGGGAGGATCGGGCAGGCGTCGCCGCATCCCATGCCGCCGACCAGTGCGGCGGCCAACCGGCGACATGATCGCCGTCTTGGCCCTCAAGCGGTTGCGACCAGGCTCGATTCACGACCACCGGAGGGCGAAAACGGCGACCACTCCGCCGGGCCGACCTTCGCGGTCACGCCATTGGCGACCCGTCACGTCGGCGACGGCACAGCGCTCCTGTGGATGCATGGTCACATTGCTGGGGTCGGGCGCGGCGGAGGGGCGACAGTGGGGCCTTCCGGAGCATTCGAGCGTGCGTTCGCGGCCAGTGGCCACGTCCCACAGCCGAACCGTCCCATCGACGGAGATGGTGACGATCAGGGCGCCGTCGGGAAATCCCTCCCCACCGCGCCATGCCGGTGTGGCCGGTAAAGGAACCCAGCACCCGCCCTCGCGCTCAAACCGATCGGTGACCCGCTGCGCGAGAACGCCCCGACGGCTACGGTTTCAGGTGTGGACTATGGTGCTCTCCTGTTAGAGCAGAATCGTCTTCTCGCTGACCTGCTCGGCGAGGCCGACTGGTCCACGCCGGTCCCGACCTGCCCGGGCTGGACCCTCACCCAGGTCATGCGCCACGTTGGACGCGCGCCGCGGTGGGCGGCCACGATTGTCCGGGCCCGGGCCCAGGAGGTCGTCGACCCTCGCGGGGCCGAGGGTGGCAGGCCACCGGGGGACCGCGACGGTGCGCTCGCCTGGTTTCAGCAGGGCCCGCGGCTGCTCCTGGAGGCCGTGGCCGACGACCCGGATGCGCGGGTCTGGACGACGGCCGCCGGGCTACAGCCGGCGCGCTGGTGGGTCCGACGGATGTTGCACGAGGCGGTCATCCACCGAGTCGACGCCGCGATCGCGCTGGGTGTCGACCATCCGATCGAGCCGGTACTCGCCGCCGACGGAATTTCGGAGTGGCTCGACCTGATGGTCGGGCTTTCCGGCACCGCGATGCTGCGAGACGGGTCGACGATGCGCCTGCACGCCACCGACGTCGGCCTCGGCGCCGACGGGGAATGGACGATCCGCGGCGGTCTGTCCCGAATCGAATGGGAGCATGGTCACGGCGTTGGTGACGTCGCGCTGAGTGGTAATGCCGCGGACCTGCTGCTCGCGGTGATGCGCCGGATCCCTGGCGATGACGGCCGGCTGGTGATCGCAGGCGAGCGGGAGCACTGGACGACCTGGCTCGCGAACACCGCCTACTAACGGTCCACCACCCTGCTCCACCCGCGGACTGGCTAACTACCGAGGCAAACGGCCAGCTCCTGGCCCTGGTCAGCGCGGCTGCCAGCGACCCCGCATTTCGCCCTGACATTAGTGCTGGAGAACCGGGGTGAGTCCGTCGTATCTGACGTTGGGAGGTTTGCCACCGCACGCGGTGGATGCGTGGCCGGCATCGATCGCTCTATCTTGGATGCTCGCAAGGAAGGAACGAGGTGGACTGGGGCACACTGGTCGCGACCGCCAGCGGTGCGGTCATCGCGATCGCCGGCACCGTCCTGGCCGATCAGCTGCGTGGCCGACGCGGGCATCCACGACGTGCGCGAGCGGCTGTTCATCGACGCCACCGCGACGGTCGCCTATGGTCTTCGGCTGGGACAGTTGGGACGGCAACGACCGCTGCGAGCTCTGCCGGCCGGCTGCTAGCGGCGCCTGACCGGGGCAGGTCTACCCCGCGCGGGGAACGGCAGGCCGCTACGTGAGACGCTCGGCGAGTTGGCCGAACGGGCAGGGCTCGACCTCGCGGCCTTCCCGGCGCGGCATCCCGTCAGGGCCGAGCCGCGGCTCGAGAACGACCGTCCGCCCGTTGACGAGCACGTCGGGCCAAGTGGTGTTGAGATCGTCCATGACGTGGTCCTGGAGCGTCGAGGCGATCTCGACGGCGACACCCGCTGGGGTGTCCGCGACGCCGTCGATGCGCTGGAAGCAGCTGGCCGCTCCATCCTCCCGAGGACCTCGCGATGTCACGTCGGCAGGCTGACACGCGGAAGTGATCGGCGGGTGCGTGTACCTGGAGTATCTTGTCCGATGCCGATGATCGGCGCTGCTTGCAATGCGGGGGACGGCCATGGCTTTCGGTATCGAATGTTGATCAGGGCGACGCCCAGAGCGGGAACGACCCCGTCTCGAAGCGAGGTCAGTCGTTCTGCTTTTCTCGGTCGAGGATGTGGGCCGCGGTGCCTCCCATGATAATAGCCGCCTCGAATGACACGCTGGCAACATTGAATTCGGTTGCGAGTTTCGCGAGTCAGATCGTACAGGTTTTGGCTATTTCTGTCGGCGGATTCTGGGGTTACTTCAAGTTCATCCGAGGAAGAACATTCTCCAGTCGTACAAGAGTTTCAATCGACGGATCGGTCATCGAGACTGCCGGCGGCTACGCTGTTCGCGCCGTAGTGGAACTCAACAATGTGGGCCTCGTGCGTCTGCCGCTGGGTATGCGGATAGTGACGCTGTCAGTCGCGAGCCGGCCGGCGGTCGACGGAGCAAACTTGCAGTGGCGCCAGGTGCTCCTGACTCAGACGCTGACGGGTCACGACTGGTTGGAGGGGCAGGAGGTTGTCAAAGAAGAGGAGCTACTTCCCATTCCGAATCACTGCCTGGACTCCGTGCGAGATTCGGGTGCCGTCAAGCTGAGGAGTGAGATCTGGTCGAAGAAAGGATTCCGCTGGACCGCGACAACGGTTATCGACGTATCATCCGTAATAGCGTGATCTCTTCTTCGAGACCTACCAGGGGGAGGATTTAGGGCCGGTGGACATTTTTGCGGGAGGGACATCGCAGGGTCGACCTCCGGATATTGAACGGCTCAATACTCAGCAGGCAATTGATAGACAGCAAGACATCGACATGGCTCGGGACGTCGCCCACCTCGAGGTTCGCCGGCCAGAAGTCGAGGTGTCCAGAATCTACGGCAGGATCAAGTCTTTTCAAGTCGAAGACGGCGCTCTGTGGCTCAGTCTTGAGTGGATCTCGCGTGGGCCACATGAGTGGTGGGCGAAGGGCGATATTTCCTATGAGGCGCGAGGATCCAGGATCCTTGGGGCTGCCAACCTGGAGGTTGGCGACTTTGTCTCGTTCGAGGACGACATTCGCATCCCGCTTCGGGATAGAATCATAAGAAACCATACGAAAGAAATGTTGATATGCGTCATGGCCTATGGTGAGGAGGGGGTTTCCCGCGGATCGTCGAACGGCGAGTGGCGGCTCTGAGCTGACGATCGTTCCGACATCTCGGGCGTCCGATTTCCTGTTCGAAACAGGCCCTGAAGTGGCGGCTTGCGGAACATGATCTCGCCACCGCGGGCAGTCCCGCGCCTCGGACACCGACGGTCATCGGCCTGCCTAACGCAGTGTCCAGAGCGAGACCGTGTCGTCCGTGCTGCCGGCGGCGAGGGTGTGGCCGTCCGGGGAGAACGCCACCGAGTTGACGCCGCTGTGGGGGCCGGTGACGGGTTGGCCGAGGGGCGTGAGGCTTGCCGGGTCGGTGACGTTCCACAGCCAGACTTCGTCGTCGCCGCTGCCGGCGGCAAGGGTGTGGCCGTCGGGGGAGAATGCCACCGAGTTCACGGTCGGAGCGTAGGAAGGCACACGGAGCGAAATGGGGCGGGTGGGGTCGGCGACGTTCCAGAGCCAGACGCTGGCGCCTGAGCCAGCGGCGAGCCTCTGGCCGTCCGGGGAGAATGCCACCGAGCGCACCTGACCGGTCGGGCCGGTGAGGGGCCGGCCGAGGGGCGTGGGGCTTGCCGGGTTGGTGACATTCCACAGGCCGACCGTGTCCTGCGAACCTGCGGCGAGGGTGCGGCCGTCTGGGGAGAACGCCACCGAGAACACCACTCCATTGGGGAGGGGCTGGCCGAGGGGCGCGGGGCGGGCCGGGTTGGTCACGTCGCACAGCCAGACCGTGCCGTCCGCGCTGCCGCCGGCGAGGGTGTGGCCGTCCGGGGAGAACGCTACTGAATACACGTCCCTGGTCGGGCCGGTCAGCGGTTGGCCGAGGGGGACCTGGGTGGACGCCACCGACCGCGGCGGTGCGTTGGTGGGGAGTGGCGACTGCCAGAGCCGGACGGTGGAGAGGCCGGCGGCGGCGAGGGCGTGGCCATCCGGGGAGAATGCCACCGAGAACGCTGAGCCGGTGTGGCCGGCGAGCGGGTCGAGGGCGGTGGGGTTGGCCGGGTTGCTGACGTTCCAGAGCCAGACCTTGTCGTCGGAGCTGCCGGCGGCGAGGGTGTGCCCGTCCGGGGAGAACGCCACCGAGGCAACGGCATCGCTCGGGCCGATCAGCGGGGTGCCGAGAGGCGTGGGGCTGGTTGGGTTGGTGACGCTCCACAGCCAGACGGCGTCGTCCGAGCCACCGAGGGCGAGGGTGTGTCCGTTCGGCGAGAACGCCACCGAGGTCACGGCACCGGCGGGGCCGTCGAGCGGGTTGAGGGGTGTGGGGCGGGCCGGGTTGGTGACGTTCCACCGCCAGACTCGGGTGTCGGCGCTGCCGGCGGCGAGAGTCCTGCCGTCCGGAGCGAACGCTACCGAGGTCACGCTGTGGACGGGGCCGGTGAGGGGTGTGCCGAGGGGCCTGGCGCGGGCGGCTTCGGTGACGTCCCAGAGTTGGACCGTGGCATCAAGGCCGCCGGCGGCGAGGGTGTGGCCGTTGGGGGAGAACGCCACCGAGTTCACGGCATCGGTCGGGCCTGCGCGCGGTTGGCCGAAGGGCGTGGGGTTGGCGGGGCCGACGAGGGGTTGGCCGAGCGGGGTCGGGCCGGCCGGGTTGCTGACGTTCCACAGCCGAACCGTGTTGTTGCCGCCGCCCGCGGCGAGAGTGTGACCGTTCGGCGAGAACGCCACCGAGGTCACGTTGTCGGTGGCGCCGGCCGGGGAGAACTCCACCGCTTGCACCCCCGGTGCGTTCGCGGGGGGGCGCGTTCCGATAGGCGGACGACGTGGTGCAGGCCGCGGTGACGGCGATCGCGACAGCGGTGATCCGTCGTAGGCGGCGGGCCGTTGGTATTCCGACCACAGCTCCTCCGTCATGACGACGCGACCGTGTGGTTCCCGCCTGGAGGCGACGGATCTGTGCGGGACCGTATAACACCCGATGTGTTGATGGAGGCGTCTGGCCGAGCCGGTGAGTTTCCGAGGGATCGGGGAGGCCGACGTCCTCGCGGAGCAGCAGGCGACCAACGGCCGTGCCGACGGTGCTCGTCGGACCCGCGCTTCCGCCGCGATGGCGGGTGAATGCGCCCTAGGATCGGCGTACGGGGTTCGTGGCACGCCCGGAGGCGTCCAGTGACAGAGTCTCCTGTAACAGAGTCGTTGTACGAGCACGCGGGCGGGGACGAGGGCCTGCACCGGCTGGAGGAGCTGTTCTACGCGAAGGCACTGGCCGACCCGGTGCTGCGGGCGCTGTTTACCGAGCGGGTGCCGACCCACGTCGACCATCTGACGTGGTTCACCGCGGAGTCGTTCGGCGGAGCTGATCGTTTCACCAGGCAGCTCGGCTTCCGGTACCTCATCGACGTGCATCGCGGCCTGAAGATCAGTGACGAGCAGCGGGAAAGGTTCGTCGCCACCTATCTCGAGGCGCTGGACGAGGCCGGGATGCCAGACGACGCGCCGTTCCGGCGGGCGTTCCGCGAGCATGTCGAATTCGGAGCCCACGTCGCGCAGCAGAACTCCCACGCCGTCACCGATGCCGAGCTGCACCCCATCCGCGAGGTCCCGGCCTGGAACTGGCCGAAGGACTGACAACCCGTCCCAGTGATCGCCGTTTCGGCCCTCCAGCGGTCGTAACCAGGTCTGTTTCGCGACCACCAGAGGGCGGAAACGGCGATCAAGGTTTGCCCTCGGGAAGGTCCTAGGAGAGGCGGGTGACTGCGTCGGCGGTGTCGAGGTCGACGTAGGCGGCGGCGTAGCGCTGGGCCAGCGGGATGGAGACCTCGGGGCGCTGCCAGGTGTCGGCGGACGCGGTTGCCAGCCAGATGGCGAGGCCGTGGGCGGCCGAGGCCCGGTAGCGCAGCCAGATGTCGTCACGCGTCGGCCGTTCGTCGGCCGGAAGCTGGAGGGCCTGGTGGTACTCGTCGATGAGGGTGGCCTCGTGGGTGCGGCGGTCCTCGGACGTCAACGCGCTTTGGAGGAAGTAGCCCAGGTCGATGACGTGGTTTCCTCGGCGCAGTACCTGCCAGTCGAGGAATCCGGCGCGGTTCCCTGGAAGCGTGTAGGTG
This sequence comes from Pseudofrankia inefficax, assembly GCF_000166135.1. Lineage (NCBI taxonomy): Bacteria > Bacillati > Actinomycetota > Actinomycetes > Frankiales > Frankiaceae > Pseudofrankia > Pseudofrankia inefficax. The sequence goes on along the minus strand of NC_014666.1, from coordinate 5,063,342 downwards.
TTGCCGATGTGGGCGTCGCCGTGGAGCAACGTCTGGGATCCGGCCGTGAGCGTGCCGATGTAGCGCGCCCACACCTGTTCGATCTCGGCGGCGGTGAGCGACCTGATCTCGGCGGGGACGGTGTCGGCCACCCGCCGCAGGCCGGCCTCGATGCCTCTCATGCCCTTCCACGCGGTGAAGGGCGCGACCCAGTCCAGGTCCAGGGGATCGAGACGGTGGCCCCAGAAGGCGCCGTGTAAGTGGGCGAGGCTGCGGACGCCGTCGGCGGCCTGCTCGGGAGTCATCGGCGTCGTCGCGTCCCGCGGTCGCGCACCGCGCAGGGTGATGTCCTCCATGACGAGGATGAAGTTGAGCGTCGGTTCGTCCATGGCCGCGTGGTAGACGGCGGGGTGCTCGACCGGTAGCGACACGGTGCCGCCGAACAGCCGTGCCTCGTTGAAGACCCCGCCGGTCAGCGCGTTGAGCTCGGCATGGGCCGGGTCGGCCGCCTTCACGAACACGGCGGGCGGGCCGCCGTCACCGGCGTAGGACAGGGCGAAGCGGGCCCGCCGGTTGGTCCCGTCGTCACGGGTCACGAGGTCCACCGAACGCACCTTCACGCCGGGGAAGGCGGTCGCGAGCACGGCGGTCATCCACTCCGCGGTGACCCCGTCCCAGTCCGGAGGTATCCGAAGATCCGGGGTGGGCGCGTCGTTCATGGGCTATCCCCTCAGGCGCGGAATGCGATCACTATCGACATGCCGCCGGATGCCACAGGACACAGGCCGACCGCCGCGGCAGCCACGAGGCGATCTCGGGCCGGCCGGTCGGCGCCGCGCACGGTCAGCGCACCCGATTTCATGTCAAGCGCACCCGATTTCATGTCAGCCGAGACCCTGACATGAATGGGTCTGACTGTCCAGCGTCAGCTCCGGGGACCCCGGTCCTCACGGATCGCGTCACGCAGGACGCGGATGACCCAGGTAATCGCGGCGATGGCGTCCTGCGGCTGCATGCCCCACTCGGTCACCAGCTGCTCGAACGACACCACGCTCCAGAGCACGTCGAGCATCGCCGCCGCCGCCCGCACCTCGGGCTCGGCCCAGGCGGCCGAGGCGGCGACCGCGCGCAGCAGCGCCTCTCGTTGCCGCTCCCGGGCGGCGACGACCGTCGGGTCACGTTGCTGCCGTTCCTTCACCGGGAACGACGCGACGTACTCGAGGACCCTGGCGGTGAAGCCTTCCACCGTGTCCAGCGTCATCGCGTCGAGGTCGACATCCACGTCCTCGGCGGTGCGTGCCAGCACGGCATCCCGCAGCGCACGCTCGGTCGGGAAGTGCCGGTAGACCGTGCGCTCGGTCACCTCCGCCCGATGGGCGACGGCGGGGACGGTCAGCGGCTGCCAGTTCCAGATCGGATAGCGGTGGAGCAGTTCCACACCGGCCGCGAGAATGCGCTCCCGTGTCTCAGCGGCGCCTTCACGCCGCCGGCTGCTGTCGTAGGCGCGCCGCGGCCGACCGGGGTCAGTCATGGCGCGAGGCTACGGCCCCGGACTCCCTGGCCGCCGCGTGCACCAGAGGACCTGCACGTAGTGCCCCGTCAGGCGTCGGCCAGTGAGGCGGCGCGGCGGAGGTCCTCCGGCGTCGCCGGGACCTGCATGACCAGCAGAAGGTCCGGGTATTCGACGGGCCGCAGCTGGTAGACGTCCAGGGCGATCCGGCCGGCGGCGGGGTGGTCGACGAGAATGGTCGCCGGCCTGAAATCGCGGATCGGATAGCCGCTCCACCACTGGGCGAACTCCGGACTTTCGCTGGTCAGCGCGCCGACCAACTCCACGAACCGGGGGTCGCCCGGGCTTCGCCCCACGGCCGCGCGGAACTGGCTCAGCACGGCGCGGGCGGCTGCTTCCCAGGACGGCATCCGGGCGCGGTTCTCCTGGTCGGTGAACATCATCCACAGCAGGTTGCGCCGGTCGTCCGGCATCGCGGCGGGGTCGTGCCTGATCCGAACGTAGGGCGAGTTCCAGGCGATGAAGTCGAAATAGCGGTCGAACATGACGGACGCGTTCGGCGCGGTCGAGTCGACGAGGCGCTGGACCCTGGGCTCGATGGCGTCGATCGCGGTCCGTGCCGGCGGCACCGGCAGGCCGGCCAGGACGCGCAGGTGGCGGTGCTGGTCGACGTCGAGGAGCAGCGCGCGGGCCAGCGCGTCCACGACCTGCGCGGAGGCCGCGATCGGGCGGCCCTGCTCCAGCCAGGTGTACCAGGTGATCGAGAGCCCGGCCAGCTCGGCGACCTCCTCGCGGCGCAGGCCGGGTATCCGCCGGTGGCCCAGGCCGTCCGGCAGGCCGACGTCCCCGGGCCGCAGGCTCGCCCGCCGCGCGCGCAGGAAGGTGGCCAGTTCGGCGCGGTCCATAGATCCTCGTTCCCTCACTGTCCAGGGGAGCTGAGTAGCAGCATTCCCACCAGGTTGTCGGCCGTGCCCGTGGCTAGCGTGACGCCCCATGGATGATCACAAGGAATCGGTACTCGTCATCGGCGCGACCGGCCAGCAGGGCGGGGCGGTCGCTCGGGCGCTGCTGGCCCGCGGGCGCACGGTGCACGCGTTGGTCCGTGACCCCGACCGAACCGGCGCGCGGGAGCTTCAGGCGGCGGGGGCTCGGTTGGTCGTGGGGGATCTGGACGACCTGGCGTCGGTGCGCGCGGCGGTGACCGGCGTCGGCCGCGTCTTCCTGATGCTGACCAGCGTGACCTCGGGAACGGTGAACCTGGCCGACGTCGAGGCCGAGGTGCGGCGCGGAAAGGCCGTCGCCGACCTGGCGGCGGAGGCCGGCGTCACGCACCTCGTGTACAGCTCGGTCGCCGGCGCGGACCAGAACACGGGAATCCCTCACCTGGAGAGCAAGGGACAGATCGAGACGCACATCCGGAAGCTGGGCCTGCCGGCGACCGTCCTTCGGCCGGTGTTCTTCATGGAGAACTTCACCACCGTCACCCGACCGGTGCTGGCCGACGGCGGGCTGGTCGTCGCGCTGGCCCTGCGCCCGACCAGCGAGCTGCCGCTGATCTCGATCCCCGACATCGGCGAGTTCGCGGCCCTGGCGTTCGAGCGTCCCGATACGTTTCTCGGGCAGACCCTCGTGATCGCGGGTGACCGGCTGTCCGCGGCGGCGATGGCCGAACGGTTCGGCGAGGCGGCCGGGATTCCGGCGCGTTTCCGCCAGACGCCGATCGAGCAGCTGCGCGCCTTCGACCAGGAGGTCGCGAAGATGTTCGACTGGTTCGATTCCGGCGAGATGGAAAGCCCCGACCTGCCTGCCCTGCGCGCACTGCACCCCGAGGTCAGGACGCTGGCTGCGTGGCTGCGCTCGACCGGCTGGCGTCCTTAGGACGCGTCAGCGGCGTTACAGCGTTGTCAGCCAGTCCACGAGGAGCCGGTTGACCTCGTCGGCTCGTTCCTGCTGAAGCCAGTGGCCGCAGCCGGGGAGAATGTGACTGCCGCGCAGGCCGGGCAGGGTGTCGGGGAAGCGGGCGATGGCCCGGCTTCCCCACAGGGCCGGGGCATCCTTCTCCCCGGCGATGAACAGCGACGGCACCCGGATGGGCGCGCCTCGCCACGGCTGAAGGTCCCGCCAGTCCCGGTCCACGTTGCGGTAGCGGTTGAGGGCCCCCCGGAATCCGGTCCGCTCGAACTCCTCGACGTAGAACGCGAGGTCGTCCTCGGTGAGCCAGTCCGGGAGCCGGTGGGGAACGGGAAAACTGTCCCGCAGCATTCCTCCGGGCGCGACGGTGCCGGCCGTGTGCCCGTCGGGCGTCGACGTGAACCCGTCAGCCGACGACGCGACATAGCCGCCGAGCAGCCAGGACCGCACGTCGAGCTCGATCTCCCGCTCGGCCCGTCCCGGCTCCTGGAAGTAGTTTATGTAGAACTCGTGGTCCGGGCCGGCCAGCCTTCCCATCTCGGCGAAGGCCTCGGTGGGCCGCCGCCCGCCCGGGGGGCTGTACGGGACGCTGAGCAGCGCTACGGCGGTGAAGATGTCCGGTCGCAACAGGGCCGAGTGGGCGGCGATCGGCGCTCCCCAGTCGTGGCCGACGATGACCGCCGGCGAGCCCCGGCCGGCGAGCCCCTCGACCACCCCGAGGTTGTCGTTGACGTGCTGGAGCATCCCGTACGCCTCGACCTCGAGGGGAGCGGAGGACCGCCCGTACCCTCGGACGTCGATCGCCACGGCCCGGAAGCCGGCCTCGGCGACCGCCGGCAACTGGTGACGCCACGAGTACCACGACTCGGGGAACCCGTGGACGAAGAGCACCAACGGGCCGGAGCCTTCCTCGACGCAGTGGATCCGCGTCCCGCGGGCGTCGACGACCTGATGCCTCACGGGCCCGAACGATAGGTCAACGACCCGCGCTCGCGCATCCCTCTCCCGGGCGATTCCCGGTCCGGCTGAGAATTGGCTCCGCGCGCCAGGGCGATGCACGCCGCCGAGATTCGTGTTTCCGGCCCCGGACAGCCGCGGCGCACCGTCCGGAGCCGCGGGGCGGAACTTCCTCGGTCCGTAAGGTGCGGCCCGGGCCGTTCACGGCCAGGAGCGACCTAGCGTGATTCGACGTGAACCCGTTGACCAGGCCGTTGCCGCCACCACCGGAGACCCTGCGGCGCGGCCCGCTGCGGGAGGGCGCCTTCCCCAGCAGGCTGCACGATCCTCGGGTCGCCTCGCTGCTGGGCATCTGGCTGGGGGTCGCTTTCACGACCTGCTTCGTCACCGGGCTCGTCTCACATTTCATGCAGCATCCGGCGCCGTGGCTGCGATGGCCGTCGCGTCCGGTCAACCTGTACCGGTTCACGCAGGGGCTGCACGTCGCGACGGGCCTGGCGACGGTGCCGCTGCTGCTGGCGAAGCTGTGGACCGTCGCGCCGTTGTTCTGGAAATGGCCGCCGCTGCGCAGTGTGGCCGGCGCCCTGGAACGGCTGTCCATCGTCCCGCTGATCGGGGGAGCGCTCTTCCAGCTCTCGACCGGGATCGCGAACATCGCGCAGTGGTACCCGTTCCGGTTCTTTTTCACGGTCGCTCATTACTGGGGCGCGTGGGTGACGATGGGCGCGCTGTTCCTCCACGTCGGCGCGAAGATCGTGGTCGTCCGGGCCAACGTCGGTCCGGGCCGGGAGGCCCGCGCGGCGCAGGCGCTCCGTGCCGGGACGACCGACCGGATCAGCACCCCCGAGCCACCCGGCGGCGGCCTGTCTCGTCGCGGGCTGTTGGCGGCCGTGACCGCCGCGTCGGGGGTCATCACCGTCGTCACGGTCGGCCAGTCGGTCCCCGGGCTGTCCGACCTGGCGGTGCTCGCCCCGCGCAGGCCCGACCTCGGCCCGCAGCGCCTCCCGGTCAACAAGACGGCGGCCGCCGCCCGGGTGCTGACGGCGGCCCGTGACCCGGCGTACACGCTGGAGGTCGTCGGGCCCCGCCCGTTCACCCTGAGCCTCGCCGCCCTGCTGGCGCTGCCGCACGTCACCTCGCACCTGCCCATCACCTGTGTGGAGGGCTGGTCGGCGGACGGCACCTGGACGGGAGTGCCGTTGCGAGCCCTGCTGGACCAGGCGGAGATCCCGCACGGGCGCAGCGTCCAGGTGGAGTCGCTGGAGTCCGGCGGGCCATACCGGCTCAGCGAGGTGAACCCGTCCCACGCCCGCGATCCGCTCACTCTGATCGCGACAGGCCTGCACGGCGAGCCGCTCGCGCTCGACCACGGCTACCCGGCCCGGCTGATCGCCCCCAACAGGCCCGGCGTCCTGCAGACCAAGTGGATCCACCGCATCGTGATGCTGCCGTGAGCGCCCCGGAGCCGTCGACCGACCAGCCGGGCCCCAGCAGTGCCGTCACCGGGCGCGGTTCCCCCGGCCGGGCGGTGCGGACGGCGCAGGCGGCGTTCGTCCTGATCGGCCTGGCCGGACTGGTCTACGGCGTGCACGGCGCGCTCGGGGCCCATCGGCTCAGCAACCCGTCCTACTCGCTGAAATGGGCGATGGTCGCGATCGTGCTCCACGACGCCGTCCTCATCCCTGCGCTCGCGGTCATCGGCTGGCTGCTCGCGCGGCTCCTACCCGCGCCCTACCGGGCCGTCACGCAGGCCGCCCTGTTCGTCAGCGGCAGCGTGGCGTTGATGTCGCTCCCGCTCTGGCGGGGCTACACCAGCGATCCGGGCAACCCGACCGTCGATCCGCTGCCCTACGGCCGCAACCTGTTGATCGTCCTCGCGGCCGTCTGGGTCGCCGCCGCGGCCGCCATGGTCGTCCTGGCTCGCCGGCGCGCGCCGGAATCGGCCACGGAACCGGAGCAGGACGGCCCGACGGCGTGACCGGCGGCCATCCGAACCGGCCGCCGGCCGGAGGTCCTTACGGGGCGGTGAACGATCGCCGCGCCCGCCCGATGGCGGCCTAACCTGGACCGATGGCGCGGGTGCTGATTGTCGACGACGATCCGACGGTCGCCGACGTGCTGAGCCGCTACCTGCAACGGGCCGGCTACGAGGTCGACCTGGCCGCCGACGGCCACGCCGCCCTCGCCACCGCGGCCGCCACCCGGCCTGACCTGGTGGTCCTCGACCTGATGCTGCCCGGACTGAACGGCCTGGAGGTGTGCCGGCGGCTGCGGGAGACAGGGTCGGTTCCGGTGGTGATGCTGACCGCGCTGGGCGCCGAGCATGACCGCATCGTCGGACTGGAGCACGGCGCGGACGACTACGTGACCAAGCCGTTCTCCCCCCGGGAGCTCACGTTGCGGGTCCAGTCGGTGCTGCGCCGGGCCGCCGGGCCGCCCACCTCCACGGCCGGTGGAGTGATCGACGTCGGCCCGTTCACCGTCGATCTCCCGGCCCGGGAGGTGCGGGGTGAGAACGGCACGATCTCGCTGACGGTCCGCGAGTTCGACCTGCTGGCCTACCTGGTCCGCCATCCGCGCCGGGCGTTCTCCCGGCCTGAGCTGATGGAGGCGGTCTGGGGCTGGTCCTACGGCGACCAGTCGACGGTCACCGTCCACATCCGCCGGCTGCGGGAGAAGCTGGAGGCCGATCCCTCGTCGCCGTCGATCCTGGTGACCGTCTGGGGCGTCGGTTACCGCTACGAGCCGCCCGGTCCGGTGACGGCGGCGTGACCGCGTAACCAGCTCAACTGGTTTAAGAATTCTCTACTGATCAGACGTCCACAGATCTCCGCCCGCGCGGATACTCGCGGACGCGCGGCGGGAAATTCTCGAAATTATGGACGGGCCACCCATCCCGCTGGGTGTGGGTTCCGAATCTCTCTCGTAGTCCCACGATGAGGAGAGAGAAATGCGCGTGCGATACCTGGCCACCTCCGCGGTCCTCGCCGGTTCCCTCACGGTCGGCCTCGCGGCCTGCGGTAGCAGCAGCGGTTCCGGGGCGTCCCCCGCCCGGGCCACCTCGTCGAGTCCGACCCCGGCGGCGACGATCGCCAGCGTCAACGGGGTCGACACGGCGGTCGCCGTCGAGCCGGCGACGCTGGCCGCGCTGAAGAGTCTCGGCGTGGCGGTAGCTCCGTCCGGAACCGGCACTCTCACCTCCCAGTACGGACCGACCCTGGTCTTCCCGATCACCGGCGGCAACGTGACGATCTATCCCAAGGGGCAGGTCTCGCCCTACGTCCAGGGGATTCTTCACCACGACGGCAGCGGCCTGACGTTCACCGGAAACGGCAAGACCCTCACGGTCGACAATTTCGACGTCAATCCGGGCACGTCGCTGCTGACCGCCGAGGTCGTGCAGATGAACAACGCGCGGGTCCCGCTGTTCAACCTGGACGGCACCGACCTGTCCATCACGAAGGACGCGCAGGGCCGGGCGAAGCTCGACGGGACGAAGGTCGAGCTCACCAGCACGGCCGCCGGCGCGCTGAACTCGACGTTCGGCGTCACCGCGTTCGAGGCCGGCATGCTGATCGGCATCGCGCACATCACCGCGAGCTGACCTTCCCGCACGACACCACCTCGCGCCGCGGGGGCGGGCCGACGAACCCGGCGCCTCGCCCCCGTCGCGGAGGACCTCCAGGCGGCCACCGACGGACGGCCGCGACGCGGGACCGTTGGGAGCAGCCGCATGAACGTGCTGACCGCCGCCGTCCTCCTGCTCGGCGCGGCCGGAGTCGTGGTGGCCGCCCGGACTCTGCGCCGTCGTGGCGCGGAGCTGCGCCTCGTCCACGACGGGGCCCGCGTCGTCGGCCAGCCCGGCTACCGGCTCCTGCGGTCCCGGACGAGCACCGAGCTGGCCCGGCTCGCCGAGGCTCTCGACACCGCGCATCTGCGGACCCTCGACGCGGTCGCGCGGAAGGCGGACGCCGATCGACGGCACCGGCGTGAGGTCACCCGTGCCGGGCGCGACCTGCGCGTTCGCCTGGACACGCTGCGGGCGGCGGTCTTCGCCGTGACGGCTGCCGCCGCCGACGGGCCGGCGCCGGCGCCGGCGCCCTGTGGCTACGAACGGGTGGCCGCCGCGGCCGCCGACCTCGCCGGCCTCGTCGACGTGCTGCTGGAGGCCAGCTGCAGGTCGCTGGACTCAGGCGCGTAGCGGGTCGCGGGCGAAGGCGGTCATCCCCGCCTCGAAGGTCGTCGCCGGCTGGTAGCCGAGCAGGGCGCGGGCCCGGTCGCTGGAGGCGACGATGTGCCGGACGTCGCCGATGCGGTACTGCCCGGTGACGCGGGGGAGCGGCCCGCCGAAGGCGCCGGCCAGCGCACCCGCCATCTCGCCCACGGTGTGAGCCTGCCCCGAGCCGACGTTGACCGGGACGAGCCGGCCGGGCTCGGGGCTGTGCTCCAGCGCCGCCAGGTTGGCGGCCGCGACGTCGTGGACATGGACGAAGTCGCGCAGCTGGCCGCCGTCCTCGAAGACCCGGGGCGCCTCGCCTCGCTCCAGGGCGCTGCGGAACAGCGAGGCGACCCCGGCGTAGGGGGTGTTCCGCGGCATCCGCGGCCCGTAGACGTTGTGGTAGCGCAGCGCCACGGCCGTGCCGCCGCAGGCCGCCGCCCAGGCGGCGGCGAGGTGTTCCTGCGCGACCTTGGTGGCCGCGTAGACGTTTCTCGGGTCGAGCGGCGCGCCCTCGGTGACGGGGGTCGACCGCAGCGGCGCGCCGCACCGCGGGCAGGGCGGCTCGAACCGCCCGTTGTCCAGGTCCGTCCGCCGGCGCGCACCGGGGCGCACCGGGCCGTCGGTCGCGCAGCGGAAGCCGCCTTCGCCGTAGACGACCATCGAGCTGGCGAGCACGAGGCGCCCGACGCCCCGGCGGGCCATCGCCGCGAGCAGGACCGCGGTACCGAGATCGTTGTGGGTGGCGTAGAGCGGAAGGTCGTCCAGATCCACCCCGAGGCCGACCATGGCCGCCTGGTGGCAGACCGCGTCCACCCCGTCGAGCGCGGCCTCCACGGCGGACCGGTCGGTCACGTCGCCCGCGCGGAACTCCGCCGCGTCGTTGACCTCGGGTCTCACCCGGTGGACGGCCGGCAGCAGCGCGTCGAGCACCCGGACCTGATGACCCGCTTCGACCAGCGCGTCGACGATGTGGGAACCGATGAAGCCGGCGCCGCCGGTGACGAGGACCTGCATGTCCGCGACGCTAGTGGCCCGCGGGCGCGCTGGATCTTACGAGCCGCGGAAGCCTGCTCAGGGAGACAGGAGCCTGCCGCGGCCGGGACGGCTCAGGCCGCGGGGAGGGCGACGACGAACCGGCAGCCGCCGTGCTGGTTGTGGACGGTGACATCGCCGCCGTGCGCCTCCACGATGCCCCGGACGATCGCCAGCCCGATGCCGGACCGCACCCTGGGCTGGTGCGGGTGATCGCCCCCGTCGCCGGGGGTGCGCGCGGTCTCCCCGCGGAAGCCGAGGTCGAACAGCCGGGGCAGGTCCTCGGCGGGGATCCCGCCGCACCGGTCCGCGACCGCGACGATCGCCCGGCTGGCGTCGAGCTGGCCCGGCGGGCCGCCGCCCGGCACTCCGTGCTCCCACCCGACCCTGACCTCGACGGTGCCGTCGTCCGGGGTGTGCCGGACGGCGTTGACCAGCAGGTTGATCAGTGCCCGGCTGACCTGGGCCGCGTCCGCGTCGACGTAGACCGCGTCGTCCGTGTCGCCGGTGACGGTGACCCTCCTGGCGCGGGCGATCGGGTCGACCGTCGCGACGGCGTCGGACACGATGTCGGCGAGGCAGACCTTCTCCAGCGCCAGTTCGAGAGCTCCGGCCTGGAGGCGGGCGAGCTCGAACAGGTCGTCGACCATGCCGGTCAGCCGTTCGGCGTCGGCGAGCATCTGCCGGTGGTAGCGCTCCGTCGTCTCGACGTCCGAGACCAGGCCGTCCGCCAGCGCCTCCGCGGTGGCCCTGATGCCGGCGAGCGGAGTCCGCAGATCGTGGCTGATCCAGGCCACCAGCTCGCGTCGACTGGCCTCCAGCGCGCGCTCGCGGCCCCGCGACTCCACCAGCCGCAGGTGCGTCGCGTCGAGCGTGTCCGCGAGGGTGGTCAGCTCGGCGGTCGGGAGCCGCCCGGCGTGCCGGTACACCGGCTCGCCCAGCGTGTCCGCCGAGCGGGTCAGCAGACTGGTGGCCGCGACGAGCGGACGGCCGAGACCGACCGCCACGGCCGCGGCGACCACGGCGGACACGGCGACGACGATCAGCACGACCCGCAGGTCGTGGTGCGAGAGGAACATGGCGCGCGCCGTACCGATTACCCCGGCCGCGACCGCCAGGACGGGAACGACGCACAGCACGGCGGCCGTCGCCCAGAGCGGGCGGGCGCGCAGCAGCCGAAGCAACGGAACGCCGGTCAGCGCGGCCACCGCGGAGCAGGCCAGGGCGATCGCCACGACCTGCAGGTCCGGGCTCATGCCGATGTCTCCCCTCCGACCGGGCCGTTGGCTCTGCCCGCGAACGGCCCGGGGCCAGCCCCGCACGATCCGGGAGGCCCCGTGCGGCCGCCATGGCCGACGATGGCCCACCGCCACGATAGGCCGCCGCTGCCCGACCCGGCCGGTGCCGGGCGAGCCGTCACAGGTTCGTAAGAACGCCCGCGTCAGTTCGGGTGCGGCGGCTCGGCGCCGGCCGGAGTTCTCCATTCGGTAAGGGTCGATGTTGGCGGACCGTCACTAGAGTCGCGCTCATGATCACGCAATGTCACCAGGTGGCCGGGTCGGTGGACGTCGTGCTGCCCTGCCTGAACGAGGCCGAGGCGTTGCCCTGGGTTCTTGACCGGATACCTCCCGGCTACCGAGCCATCGTCGCGGACAACGGGTCCAGCGACGGCTCGGCCGGGCTGGCCCGCGCGCGGGGCGCCCTCGTCGTCGACGTGCCGCGGCGCGGCTACGGGGCGGCCGTCCAGGCCGGCCTGCTCGCGGCGGACGCTGACGTGGTCTGTGTCTGCGACGCCGACGCCTCCCTCGATCCCGGGCAGTTGCCCGGGCTCGTCGCCGAGCTGACCAGCGGGCGCGCGGACCTCGTCCTGGGCCGGCGCCGGCCCACGTCCGCGCGCGCCTGGCCGCCGCATGCCCGGCTGGGTAACGCCGTGGTCGCCCAGCGGCTGCGCCGCCGCGGCGTCCCGGTCCGCGACCTCGGCCCGATGCGGGCCGCCCGCCGCGCGGAGCTGCTCGGCCTGCCGGTGGCGGACCGCCGCTTCGGCTACCCGCTGGAACTGCTGCTGCGCGCCGCGCAGGCGGGCTGGCGCATCGCCGAGACGGACGTCGACTACCACCCCAGGGTCGGGCGCTCCAAGGTGACCGGGACGCCGCTCGGGACGGCCCGCACGGTGCGGGACATGACCGCCGCGCTGGCGAGCCTGCGATGACGACGCGACGGCCGGCGGAGGCCAGGCCGGCGGTGACCGTGCTGGTGGTCGCGAAGGAGCCGGTCCCCGGCCGGGTGAAGACCCGGCTGACGCCGCCGTTCACCCCGGCGCAGGCCGCCGCCGTGGCCGAGGCGGCCATCGCCGACACGTTGACGGCGGTCAGCGGTCTGGCCCGGATTCCCGGCCTCGGAGCGGTCCGGCCGGTCCTGGTCCTGGACGGCGCCGCCGGCCCGTGGCTGCGGGTGCCCGTCGAGGTGGTTCCGCAGGCCGCGGGACCGTTCGACGTTCGGCTCGCCGCCGCCTTCGACGCCGTCTCCGGCCCGGCGCTCCTGATCGGCATGGATACCCCGCAGGTGACGCCCGCACTGCTCGCCGACGCCTGCCGGGCGCTGGGCCGCGCAGACGCGGTGTTCGGACCGGCCGCCGACGGTGGCTGGTGGGCGCTCGGCCTGCGCCGCCCCGACGGCGGCCTGCTGCGCGGGGTCGCGACCTCCCGGCCGGACACCGGGGCCCGCCAGCGAGACCGGCTGACCCGGGCCGGCCTACGCGTGGCGACGCTGCCGGTTCTGCGCGACGTCGACACCTGCGCCGACGCCGACGCGGTCGCCCGGCTCGTCCCGCACGGCCGTTTCGCCGCCGCCGTGCGCGGCGTGACCGGCGGCGCGACGGCCGCGACCCAGGCCCTGGTCACCCGATGACGGCCGTCACGACCGGGCGCCGGGCGGCCGCCGCCATGCGCGGCCGGCCCGTCGGCGCAGGCACCGCGGTCGCGCTCGACGCCTCGCCGACCGCGCTGTACGAGGAGGCGCTGCGTTCGGCGGACGGCCGGCTGTGGGTGAGCCACTCCGACGGCCAGCGCGACCTGCTGCCCGTGCCGTCCTGGCGTGGTGGGCTCGTCCCCGGCGACGCGTCCCTGCTGCGGCGCTGCGCCGCGCCGACCCTGGACGTCGGCTGCGGCCCGGGCCGGCTGGTCGCCGCCCTGGCCACCCGTGGCGTCCTCACGCTGGGCATCGACGTGGCGCCGTACGCCGTGCGCCTGGCCCGACGGGCGGGCGCGCCCGCACTGTGCCGCGACGTGTTCGACCGGCTGCCCGGGCAGGGACGCTGGTCGAGGCTGCTGCTCGCCGACGGCAACATCGGCATCGGCGGCGACCCCGGCCGCCTGCTCGCCCGGGCCGCCGAGATCCTCAGCGCGACCGGTCAGGCGCTCGTCGAGCTCCAGCCGCCGGCGGTGCCGTCCGGTCGACTGCTCGTCCGCCTCGAAGGGCCGGATGGCCGCGTGTCACGGTCCTTCCCCTGGGCGTTCGTCGGACCTGGGGAGATCCACCACCACGCCTCGGCCGCCGGGCTCCGCGTCGCGGAGACCTGGTCGAGCGCGGGGCGGCACTTCGCGGCCCTGAGCCGGGCGTGAACCTGCCGAGCGTCCTGGGCGGCGCCGAGGCCGACGCCGGCGGCCAGGGTACGACCATGCCGGCGACCGGGCGGGCGGACCGGCCAGGCGGGGGCCGCCTGGCGGCGCTCATCGGCGCCGGCCTCGGGCTCGCCGGGGTGCTCGCCATCCAGGTGGCGGTGCTCCAGCAGCCGGGCTATCTCGTCAGCCGAGCCGCCCTGCTGTACCTGACCATGGCCTGGTGGGCGCTCGGGCTGCTCACGGCGGCGCTGCTCGTCCTCGCGGCTCCCCGCCGGCTGGCCCTCGCGCTGATGCTCGCCGGGACGGTCGCGATCCCCGCCCTGGCACTGACCCACGGGCCTCGGCTGTCCGATGACCTCTACCGGTACGCCTGGGACGGCCGGGTGCAGGCCGCCGGCATCGACCCCTACCGCTACGGCCCGCTCGCGCCCGAGCTCGCGGGGGAGCGCGACGCCTGGCTGTTCCCCGACTCGGCCGGCTGCACCGCGGACCACCCGCGGCCACACTGCACCCGGCTGAACTATCCGCGGGCGCACACCATCTACCCGCCGGTCGCCCAGGCCTACTTCACGGCGGTGCACGTCCTGCCCGGGCCGCCCCGCGAGCACAAGCCGCAGCTCTACGCCTCGCTCGCCTCGCTCGCCCTGGTCGGCATGCTCATGCGCCTGCTGGCGGTCCGTGGCCGGGACCCGCGTCACGCCGCGTTCTACGCGCTGACGCCGCTCGCCGGTATCGACGCCGGCTCCGACGCGCACGTGGACGTCGTCGGCGTGCTCCTGGCGCTCGGGGCCATCGCCGTGCTGGCGCCACCCGTCTCCCGGGCCGGCGGCCTGCCGCCGCCGACCGGCGCTGTCCCGTCCCGTGGACGGCGGTGGCTGGCCGGCGCGCTCCTCGGAGCCGCCGTCGCGGTCAAGCTGTACCCGGCGTTGCTCATCCCGGCGCTGGCCTGGCGGGGACGGCGGTCCCGGCCCGTCAGCGTGCTGTGCGGGACCGGCGCGGTGATCGGGCTGTCGTACCTGCCGCATGTTCTGGCGGTGGGCACCGGCGTGCTGGGCTTCCTCCCGCAGTACCTGAACGTCGAGGGCTACGACCAGGGCAGCCGGTTCCTGCTGCTGGCCGGCCTCGGCCTGCGCGGCACCGCGGCCAAGGCCGTCGCGGTCGCCGTGCTCGCGGCGGTCACGGCCGCGGTGCTGTGCCGCGATCCCGACCGGGTGCCCGTCGAGCGGGCCGCGCTGTGGCTCGTCGGCGCGGCCTTCCTGACGGCCACCCCGGCGCAGCCCTGGTACGGCATCCTGCTGGCCGCTCTCGCCGTTCTCGCTGGCCGGCTGGAGTGGCTCGCCGTGACCGCGGCGGCCTACCCGCTCTACATCTCCCTGTTCGTCAACCTGCCCGGCGACGCCTGGACACTGCGGGTCGGTGCCTACGCCGTGGCCGCGGCCATCGTGCTCGCGGTCGCCGTCAGCCGTTCCGTTCGGCGCGCCGGGCCCGGGGCCGACGTGGGCGTCGCCGTCGGACAGCCGGTCCCGCGGGCCCGGCTCTGAGGTTCGGCGGCCTGGCCGCTGGGCGACGGGCTCGCTACGAGGACGGAGTGGGAGCGGTCGATCGGCCCGGAGGACGCTGTGCGCCCGCTGTCGGCGTCGTCGCGAGGTCGATGACGGTGGACCCGTAGGTTCCGATCACTTCCTGCTGCATGTCGACGATATGTCTGCGCATCTCGCGGCTTGCTCGATCACTGTTGCCGTCGGCGATCGCCGCGACGAGACGCCGATGGGACGCGATCGAGCGCTGTCTGGTCTTCAGGTTGTCGGGATGGTCCTCGGCGTCGAGGACGACGCGGGCGACCCGTGACTCCTGGAAACTCCAGACGGCCTCGAGCGTGCCCGCGAGCAGCGTCATCGTCGTGTTGCCGCACAGTTCGGTGAGCCGCAGGTGGAACGCGTGCGCGGCCTCGGTGAACGCCGCGGTCGTGGCGCATTCCTCGCTCTCGTCGACGAGGCGGGTGAGCTCGTCGACGACGGCGCGTCGGTCCGGAAGCTCGGCCGCCAGCGAGGCGCAGCTCGGCTCGATCGCCAGCCGAGCGGTGGCCAGGTCCTGGTGGGTGACCTCGTTGGCCTTCAGCGTGAGGGCCAGGTGATACGCGGCGGTGGTGACGGTCGGCCGCCGCACGACGCCGCCGCCGACCTTGCCGCGGCGGATCCGCACGAGGCCCTCGGTCTCCAGGATCCGCAGGGCTTCGCGGAGGCTGGGCCTGCTCACGCGGAACTCTTCCTGCATGTCCGACTCGCGCGGGAGCTCGTCGCCCTCACCGAGCTCGCCCCCGACGATCCGCCGCCGGAACTCGGCGGCGACGAGCTCCGCCACCTTCGGCACGTGGACCTGCGGCGCGCGCGGATCACCGGCTAGCTGCTGCTCGGCGTGGCCCATAGACCCCCGACTGTAGCAGCGCCCGACCGCTTCATCCGAATCATAGAGATGTTGACGACGCCAGTTGATCAATATATATGATTAGGCTGTTATGGTCGCCCACCCGGGCGGCGCGTCCGGTGGCGGTTCGGGCGGGGTCGGAGGAGGGGTATGCCGGATCAGGAGATCGAGATCAACGGCGGTGTCGTCGTCTACGAGTTCGTCGGTCCACCTGACGGTGAGACCGTCGTCCTCACCCCGGGTGGCCGGTTCGGCAAGGACGTCGGCGGCCTGCACGAGTTCGCCGACGCGCTGGCCGCGGGTGGCAAGCGGGTCCTGCTGTGGGACCGGCCGAACTGCGGGAAGTCCGACGTGCAGCTCTACGGGCGGTCGGAGTCCCACCTGCGCGCCGAGACGCTCGGGCTGATGCTGCAG
The DNA here is from genome assembly GCF_000166135.1 of Pseudofrankia inefficax. Taxonomy (NCBI): domain Bacteria; kingdom Bacillati; phylum Actinomycetota; class Actinomycetes; order Frankiales; family Frankiaceae; genus Pseudofrankia; species Pseudofrankia inefficax. The sequence continues at coordinate 5,047,276 of NC_014666.1, read as the reverse complement.
GCGCTCGGAGTGAGGCAGGTCCTCGTGGCCGGCGGTTCCGGCGGCGCCCGGGACTCGATCATCTTCGCCATGATGTGGCCCGAGCTGGTCCGGAAGCTGGCCGTCTGGTCGATCGTCGGCGGCACCTTCAGCACGATGTCGCTCGCGCAGGTGTACGTCATCGACGAGCTGCGGGTGGTCCGGGCCAAGGGCATCGAGGGCGTCCTCGAGATGTCGGGCGCCGCGGGCGGCTGGGCCGACGCCATCGCGGCGAACCCGCGCAACAAGGACCGGCTGCTCGCCCTGGGCGCCGAGCGGTTCGAACGGGTCATGAACCGCTGGCTGGACGCCTTCGTGCCGAAGCCCAACGAGCCCATCCCCGGGGTCAGCGACTGGGAGTTCGAGCAGATCAAGGTACCGACGCTGATCATCCGGGGCGGCGAGAAGGACTACGACCACCCGAAGCGGACCTCGCTGGAGGTGCACGCGCTCATCGAGGGATCCCGCCTGGTCGAGCCTCCGTGGCCCGAGGACGCCTGGGAGCGCGCGGTCGCCGCGGCGCAGGCGGGTACTGGCGCGCTTTTCGACCCCTGGGTGCTGGCCGCGCCCGTCCTGCTGGAGTTCTTCGACGAGAAATGACACGTCGAGCGAACCGCTCGTGGTTTGTTTGCCCGGCGCGCGATGCGGCTGCGCACGGTGTTCGCGCGCCCGAATAGCGGCCATTTACTTATCGGTTGTGGCTAAGTCCGGCGGCGGCAGACTCATTGTGCGCGAGGCCTTTGCGACTATTGCGCGTGACTCGGTGGGAGATTAGCATCGGCCACCATGACGGATAACGGCCTCTTCATCGTCGACTCCGACTCTCACTGGTCAGAACCAGCCGATCTTTTCACGAAGCGCGCGCCGGCCCAGTTCCGCGACCGGGTTCCCCGGGTGGAGACCATCGACGGACAGCAGATGTGGGTGTTCGACGGAAAACCGGTCGGAGCCTACAGCGCCGGCGGCGTCATCGGCCGTGACGGCAAGAAGGAGAGCGCCAACAAGGCGTTATTCGAGTGGACGATCGACGAGATCCACGTCGGCGCCTACGACCCGAAGGTCCGGCTCCAGGTTCTCGACGAGTGCGGCATCGACGCCCAGATCATCTTTCCGAGCACCATCGGACTCGGCGGCCAGGACCTCGGGCTCTCGGATGATCCGGCCCTGACGCGGCTGTCGATCGAGATCTACAACGACGCGATGGCCGAGATCCAGAGCGAGTCGGGCAACCGGCTGCTGCCGCTGCCGCTGATGCCGGCGTGGGACATCGACCTGTGCGTCAGCGAGGCGCGGCGGGTCGCGGCGCTGGGCGCGCGCGGTATCAACATGACGTCGGACCCGCAGGACCTGGGCTCGCCCGACCTGGCGAACCGGGCCTGGGACCCGTTCTGGGAGGCCTGCAGCGAGCTGCGGCTGCCGGTGCACTTCCACATCGGCGCCAGCGTCACCGGCATGACCTTCTACGGCAAGTACCCGTGGGAGTCCCACGGCGCCAACACCAAGCTCGCGATCGGCGGCACACTGCTGTTCATCGGCAACGCTCGGGTGGTGACGAACCTGATCCTGTCCGGCATCTTCGACCGCCACCCCGACCTGCAGACGGTGTCGGTGGAAAGTGGCATCGGCTGGATCCCGTTCATCCTCGAGACGCTCGACTACGAGATGGCGGAGAACGCCCCGGAGGAGCTCGCCCAGCTGAGGAAGATGCCGTCGGACTACTTCCGCAGCAACATCTACGCGACGTTCTGGTTCGAGAACAACCGCAACAAGCTGCCCGACCTCATCGAGGCGGTCGGCGAGGACCGGATCCTGTTCGAGACCGACTTCCCGCACCCGACCTGCCTCTACCCGGGACCGCTGCAGAGCGTCGAGGCGAAGATGGCGACCCTGTCCCAGGACGCGCGCGCGAAGATCCTCGGCGAGAACGCCAGGAAGCTCTACCGGCTCTGAGTACCGCCCAGCCAGCATGACACGTCCCTTTGCCGGCATGATCCTCGCCGGCAAAGGGAGCACCCAGATGTAGGAACGCCCGGATCCTGTGCACACCGCATGCTGGAAGGAAAGCGTGATGCCTGACTGGAAGACGATCGACTTCTTCAACGACGCGTCGCTCGTCGAGGACCCGTACCCGTACTTCGAGTCGCTGCGGGCGGAGTGCCCGGTGCTGCCGCTGCCGCACCTCGGAGTGGTGGCGGTGTCCGGCTACGACGAGGCCACCGAGGTGTACCGCAACGTCGAGACCTTCTCGTCGTGCAACTCCTTCGCGGGCCCGTTCGCGGCGTTCCCGGTCCCGCTCGAAGGCGACGACGTCAGCGACCTCGTCGACCGCTACCGCGACCAGCTTCCGCTGAACGAGCACATGGTCACGATGGACCCGCCCGACCACACCCGGGAGCGAGCGCTGCTGATGCGGCTGCTCACGCCGGCGCGGCTCAAGGAGAACGAGGCGTTCATCCTGGGCCTGGCGGATCGGCAGTTCGACGAGATCCTCGCCCGCGGCCGGTGCGAGTTCGTCCGGGAGTACTCCCAGCCGTTCGCGATGCTCGCCGTCGCCGACGTGCTCGGGGTGCCCGAGGCCGACCACCAGCGGTTCCGTGAGGGTTTCGGCCTCAGTCCCAAGCCGGCCCAGATCGGCAACGAGAAGCACGGCAAGAAGGGCCGGGACGACGCCCTCGGCTGGCTGGACGCCTGGTTCACCCAGTACATCGAGGACCGCCGCCGCTCGCCACGCGACGACGCGCTGACCAAGATGGCGCTGGCGACCTATCCCGACGGCGCCGTCCCGGACGTCGTGTCGGTCGTCCGGGCCGCGACCTTCCTGTTCGCCGCCGGCCAGGAGACGACCGCCCGGCTGCTCGCGTCAGCGTTGAAGTACCTCGCCGAGAATCCGGGTGTGCAGGACGAGCTTCGAGCCCATCCCGACGGCATTCCCGACCTGATCGAGGAGACACTGCGCATCGAGAGCCCCGTCAAGGCCGACTTCCGGCTGGCGAGGCGCACCACGACCATCGGCGGCGTCGAGGTGGCCGCCGGAACTCCGGTCATGCTGCTGAACGGCGCCGCCAACCGCGACCCGCGCCGGTTCGAGTGCCCGGCCGAGTTCCACCCCGACCGCGACAACGTCCGCCAGCACATCGCGTTCGGCCGCGGCGTCCACTCCTGCCCCGGCGGCCCGCTCGCCCGCGTCGAGGGCCGCATCAGCCTCGAGCGCATCCTCGCCCGCACCCGCGACATCCGGCTCTCCGAGGAACACCACGGTCCGGCGGACAACCGCCGCTTCAAGTACGAACCAACCTGGCTGCTGCGAGGCCTCACCGAACTGCACCTGGAGTTCACTCCGACCGACCGCGAGCATTAGCCGCGCGGCCGCTGAGTTCCGGCGTTCGCTGATGCCTTGATCGCCGTTTCGGCCCTCTGGTGGTTGTCTTTCGGTACTCGGGACAACCACTGGAGGGCCGAAATCGCGATCAGTCGAATCAGGGGCTGGTGACGCCGGCGTCGACGGGCAGGGTGATGCCGGTGATCGCGCGGGCGTCGTCGGAGACGAGCCAGACGATCGCGTTGCTGACGTCGGCGGCGTCGAGGATGTTGATGGGCAACAGCCGCGGCGCGACGTCGAGGATCTTGGCGTTCTCGGGGTCGGCGTAGAGCTGGGCGAACTGGTCGTTCATCACCATCGGGGTGGCGACGCCCATCGGGTGGACGGAGTTGACCCGGATGCTGTGGCGCCCGAGCAGCTTGGCGTAGCCGCGCATCAGCCCGATCACGCCGTGCTTGGACGCGGTGTAGCCGGCGATGCCGCCGGTGCCGTCGAGCATGCCGGACAGGCCGGCGGTCGAACTGGTGATGACGATCGAACCGCCGTCACCCTGGTCGATCATCGGCTGCGCGGTCACGCGGATCGTGTTGAAGACGCCGGTCATCATCACGCCGACCGCGTCGGCCCAGGTGCGGGCCGCGCCGTCGAGGTCCTCGCCCTGCTGGGCGATGTGGAGGATGCCGGCGTTCGCGAGCACGATGTCGATGCGGCCGAGCTCGGCGAGCGTCTCCTTGACGGCGCCGTCCATGGCGTGGATGTCGCGCACGTCGGCGACGATCGGCAGGCAGCGGCCGCCCGCCTCCTGGACCAGCGCGACCGTCTCGTCCAGGTCGGCGCGGGTGGACATCGGATAGGGCACGGTCTCGATCTGCTCCGCGATGTCGAGCGCCGCGATGTCGGCGCCCTCCCGGGCGAGTGCCAGGGCGTGCGAGCGTCCCTGGCCACGGGCGGCGCCGGTGATGAACGCCACCTTGCCCTGGAGGCGACCGCTTCTCGGCGTCATGATGTGCCTTTCTGCGCGAGGTCGAGCGACGGCCGTCGCCGACCGGTCTGGAAATCGGAGCCAAAAGCCGAAAGAGAAAGAGAAAGGGCTGTCACGCTGACCGGCCAGCCCGGGGCCTCGGTTATTCGAGGAGCTCGTAGAAGCCGACGATCGAGGGAAGCCGGATCGCGTCGCTCAGCCGGATGCTGCCCGCCTCGGTCCTGATGCGCAGCTCTTCCATGGGCACGGCGAAGTCGTCGGCCTCGACCTCGTACAGGATGACGTACGGCGGAATCCCCGGCGTGCCCTTCATCGATCCGGCCTCACGGACGTGGTAACGGCGCGCGGCGACGAATCCGGGGATGGCGCAGACGTCGGGGATGTGTTCCTCGTCGTACCAGCGGTTGTACTCGGCCTCGCGTTCGGGGCTGGCGGGGGTGGACTGCACCAGCAGAATTCCCTTGGGCATGGCTCGCTCCAGACGGGTCGGGCGATCAGTGGCGGAGTTGCGGCCTCGCGGTGGTCACTGGCCGACCGAGGCGAACACGTCGTGGTCGGCGGCGGCCGTGCCGAGCCGTTCCAGCAGCGCGGTGGTGATGGCCGGGTCGACCTTGAGCGTGATGGCCCAGAGGTAGAAACCGTGCAGAATGCCGCGCCGGATGTCGTTCCAGGCCTGGTCCGGGTGCGGAGCGTCGACGCCTCCGGCCTTCAGACGGTCGAGATAGTGCGCCAGCAGGTCCCGCTCGCAGCGCCTGCGGTCGGCCACGGTGAGCGCCGACGCGAGGTGATAGCCGACGTCGATGTACCAGGGCCCGCGCTGCACCAGCTGCCAGTCCAGGAAGGCGGGCCGGCCGGCGTCGTCGCGGTAGACGTTCCCGATGTGCGGGTCGCCGTGGATGACCGTCCACGGCGCGGCACCGGGCGTCTGCGCGGCCAGGGCGCGGTAGGAGGCCACGAGCCGCTCGGCGTCACGCGTCTCGTCGGGCACCCGGGCGCCGATGGCGCAGCCGAAGTTGCCGGCGATCTCGGGCAGGCCCCGGCCGAGCAGGTACGTCTCCAGGCGGCTGCGCAGCCAGCCGGCGTCGGCGAGGGACGGATCAGCCCAGGTCGCGGCGTGCAGGGTGGCGAGCTGGTCGAGGCTGTCGGCGACCTGGTCGGGTGTGCAGTCGGTCAGCCCGTCGAGGAAGGTCGCGCCCTCGGCGACGACGTCCTCGGTGATGACGATGTTCTGGCCGGTCCGGGTGTCGACGTCCGCGAAGACGCTGCGCAGGGTGCGCACGCCGGTCCGGCCGGCCAGGTCCCGGTAGAAGCTGGTCTCGGGCACGCCCGCCGGGCGGGCGGGCCGCCCGACGTCGCCGAAGTAGCCCTTGGCGCACAGGTACGGCGACAGGCCGTCCGGCGTCCCGCCGGCGCATTCGACCCGGAACCGGGCGTTGGTGGAGACCCGGCTGACCACCGGGCCGGGTACGACGGCGGTGACCTCGATCCCCGGGAAGCGGGTACCCAGCGCCTCGCTCAGCCAGCGCGGGGAAAGCACCTCGGAGAGATCGTCGGGCAATGCGACGCCGCTGCTGGTCGCTTCGGTGGGGACGCCTAAGTCGGGCATGGTCGGTCCTCCCATGTCAGGCCTGCTCGGGGGTGTGGTCCGGCTGCGGGGGAGTGCCGAGGTAGGCGCCCTCCAGCCGGTCGGGGTGGGCGGCCAGCTCCGCGGCCCGGTCGCGCAGGACGATCCGGCCCCGGTTGAGCACCGCGGCGTGGTCGGCGGCCTTCAGGGCGAGGCCGACATGCTGCTCGACGATGACGACGGCGCACCCGTGGCCGGAGGCGATCCGGCTGATCGCGGCGAACAGCGACTCGACGATGAGCGGGGCCAGGCCCATGCTGAGCTCGTCGACGAGCAGCACCCGCGGCCGCTGGACCAGCGCGCGGGCCAGGGCGAGCATCTGCTGCTCGCCGCCGGACAGCGCGCCGGCCGGTACCCGCCAGCGTTTCTCCAGGTCGGGGAAGGTCTCCAGCATCGACCGGGGTTTCGGGCCGCTCCGGGCGGCCGCCACCCGGAGGTTCTCCTCGACGGTCAGGCTGGTGAACAGGGCCCGGTTGTCGGGGACCAGGACGATCCCGGCCCGGTTGGCGGCGGTCGCGCGCCCGGGACGCAGTGGCTCGCCGTCGACGGCGATGTCTCCTGAGTGCGCGCGCAGCAGTCCGGCGAGGGTGAGCAGCAGGGTGCTCTTGCCCGCGCCGTTGGGCCCGAGCAGAGCCAGGACCTCCCCGGCGCCGACGGTCAGGTCGACGTCGCGGAAGACCGCGCTCGAACCGCGCCCACCGGCCAGACCACGGCAGGCGAGCCTCGGCCCGGCGGCGGGTGTGGCCGCGTCGGCCAGGTCGGTCGTCGTGGTCGGGCTGGTCATGACGTCACCACCGAGGCATCCGAAAGCTGAGAGGTCCCGTCCGCGTCCCCGGTCCCGGCCGGCGCGGTGGCCGTGGCCGGCGGGCCGGCGGCGTCGGCGGCGTGCACGGCGCCGAGGTAGGCGTCGGCCACGGCCCGGCTCCCGCGGATCTCGGAAGGCGTACCCGCGGCGATGATCTGGCCGAAGTCGAGCACGTAGATGTAGTCGCAGATCTCCAGCACCAGGGCGACGTCGTGGTCGACGAGGAGCACCCCGACGCCGGTGTCAGCGATGGCGCGGATGCGCGCGCCGAGCCAGCGGGACTCCCGGGTGTCGAGGCCCGCGGCCGGCTCGTCGAGCAGGAGCACCGCCGGGTCGGTCGCGCAGCCGCGGGCGATCGAGACGAGCTGGCGTTCCCCGTGGCTGAGCTCCCCGGCGGGCCGCTCGGCGCGGTCCGCGATGCCGAGCAGCCCCAGCGCGCCGGTGAGCGCCTCGTGGCCCCGGTCGCGGTGGCGCCCGACCATCGCGGCGTCGACGTTCTCGGCGACGGTGAGGTCGTCATAGAGGTCGAGCGACTGGAAGGTGCGGGCCAGGCCGCGATGGACCCGGGCGTGCGACGCCAGCCCGTCGATCGGCGTGCCGTCGAGCGCCACCGTCCCGGCCGCGCGGGCGAAGCCGGTGATCGCGTCGATCACGCTGGTCTTCCCGGCTCCGTTGGGGCCGATGAGCCCGACGACCGTTCCCGGGGACACCCGCAGCGACACGTCCGACACCGCGAGGACGCCGCCGTAGCGCACGGTCAGCCCGCTGACCTCCAGGAGCTTGCCCGAGCGTGGGGGAGCCACGGCGACCCCGGACGGGGACTCGGCGGCCGGCTCGGCCAGGCCCACGGGTGCCGACACGTCCGTTGCCGGCGCGGGCACCAGGCCCCGGCGCCGTCTCCAGCCGGCCCGGCGGGCGGCGATCTTGTCGGCGAGCTCGTGGCCGCCGCTGGCGACTCCTTCGGGGTGCCCGATGAGGACCGCGATCACGGCCAGGCCCGAGAGCACCGGGAACCAGTCCCCGAGGTGGATCCAGCGGTCGGTGGCGACGAAGACGATCCCGGAGCCCGCGAGGATGCCGGCGTTGACCCCGCCGAAGACCGAGGTGACCCCGGCGAGGTAGGCGGTCGACAGCAGGCTCAGGCCGCCGATCGCGGTGAACGAGTCGTAGGTGACGACCCCGCGCCGGTAGGCCAGCAGGCTGCCGCCCAGCCCGGCGATGAACGAGGCCAGCGCGAAGCTGACGACCTTGACGCGGACGACGTTGATCCCGATCCCGGCGGCCGAGCGCTCGTTGGCCCGGACCGCCAGCATCGCGGAGCCGAGCCGGCTGGTCCGCAGCCTGGCCACGCCCCACGCGACGGCGACCAGCACGACGAGGCACACCAGGCCGAACTGGATTCGGGGGAAGGCGTGACCGGTGCCGATCCCGAGGTCGAGCCCGAACAGCCTGGGCGGGCGGACCTTGTTCCCCGCGCTGCTGACGAAGTCGGTGTTGCGGAACCAGAGCGCCTCGATCGCGTAGGCCAGGGCGAGGGTGACGACACCGAGGGTCAGCCCGCGCAGGCGCAGGGCCGGCAGCCCGACCAGGACGCCCAGGACGGTGGCGACCAGGGCGGCGAGCAGCGGCGCGATCGGGAACGGGACGTGCCAGCTCTGGGTCAGGCCGCTCAGCGAGAACGCGGCGGCACCGGCCAGCGCGAGCTGGGCCAGCGAGACCTGGCCCGCGTAGCCGGTGACCACGACGAGGGACAGCCCGATGACGGCGGCGATGAAGGTGCTGATGACGGCGGCGCGCCAGGTGCCGTGCGTGCCGACGAGGGCGAGGACGCCGACGGCCGTGCCGACGAGCGTCGGGACGGTCAGCGAGCGGGGCCGGGGCGCGTGCCCGAGCGGCTGGCGCACGAGGCCACCGCGCACCGGGATCGAGCGGCCGGAGGCCAGCAGCGCCACGAGGATGACGAGCAGGGGGACGAGCTCCGACGAGCCGGTCGACGGCAGCCAGGAATGCTGGGCGGCCTGCGAGAGCGCCTCGGACTGCAGCATGCCGATGGCGAGGCCCGCCCCGACGGTCGGGACGAGGTGCTGGAAGCCCCCGACGACGGCCGCGGCCAGGGCCGGGACGACGAACAGGGTGTAGGTGGTCGGCGCGAGCGGGCTCAGCGGCGCGATGAGGATGCCGGCGGCACCGGCGACGACGCCGCTGATCATCCAGTTGAGCAGGGCGATCCGGTCCGGTGAGGCGCCGCTGACGTAGGCGCCGGTGGCGGACTCGGCCGCGGCGCGGGTGGTGAGCCCGAAGCGGGTGAACCGGAACACGGCGGTCAGCGCCAGCGTGAGCGCGACGACCGTCACCGCCAGGTAGAACCGGTCGGACAGCAGCGTCACCGAGCCGAGCCGCCACCGGCTGGCCGGGAAGATCGCGTCGACGGAGACCGGGGCGGTCCCGAGCCGGATCGCCATCGCCGACTGGATGACGACCAGCACGCCGAGCGAGGCCACCGCTCGGGCCAGCGGCGGGGCCTCCCGCAGCGGTCGGAAGACCAGCAGATACAGCAGGACGCCCAACAGCGCGCCGAAGACGAGCGCGATCAGGACCGCCGGGACGAGCCCGGGATCCCCGCCGATGCCGACCGAGGTCGGCGGCCCGGGGATGATGATCAGTAGCTCGCCCTGGCGGAGGAAGGCGTAGGCGTAGGCGACGTACAGGGCGACCGCTCCGGTCGCGAAGTTGATGACGCCGGAGCTGCGGTAGGTCAGGACGAGCGCCAGCGCGAGCGCCGCGTACACACCCCCGTTACCGAGCCCCAGCAGGAGCGCACCGACATGAGCCATGACGATCTCCCGTGGTCCAGGTCAACACCGCGCCCCGGAGGGTCGACGCGGTGGCGGGCCCAGCGCGACCGGGGCCTGCCGCGCTGGGCGCGCCCCGAGGGCCGTCGGTCCGGCGGGTGCCGGACCGACGGCCGGGCCAAGGTCGGTCCCTGGCCGGTCAGGCGCCGGCGACCGCGTACGCCGTCGGCTGGCCCTTGCCATCGAGGGTGGTGATCAGGCCACCGCTGACGCAGGACGCGGGCGAGGCCGGGACCGCCGTGCCACCGCACTGGAACTGCTGGCCGCCCGAGCCGGGAAGCTCCGTCTTCTTCATCGCCTTGATCGCGGCGTTGACCGTCGCGGGCGTGACGTCGCCGGTGAGGCCGGTGAGGGCTGCCTGCAGCCCGGCCACCGCCATGAAGGTGTTGAGCCCGGCGATCTTGCTGGTGTCGATGCCCTTGCCGTACGTGGCGGCGACGGTGTTGAACAGGGTGGTCGACGGGTTGTCCGTGCCGAGCGGGGCCGTGGCGGCGATGTTGATGCCCTTGAGCACGCTGCCGGAGACGGCGGTACGCGTCGCGTCGGTGATGCACTGCACGATGGCGGAGATCGGGCCGGTGAACCCGACCGCCTTCAGGCCGTTGAGCGCGCTGATGCAGAACGCGTCGTTGCCCAGGATGAAGACCTCGCCACCGCCGGCCGCGATCGGCTGCATCTGGGGCGTCATGTCGGCCGTACCCGGCGCGACGGCGACCATCTTGAAGTCGATGCCCGCCTTCTTGAAGGCCGCGGGCGCGCTGGCCTCCAGGACGCCCTTCGCGGCCGGCACGTCGATCACCACCGCGGTCACCTTCTTGGAGCCCGTCTTCTTGGCGAGCTCCAGCGGGAGCCCGATGACCCCGAAGTTCGGGTCGGCGAGCACGTACGTGCTCTTGGCGTCGCCCAGCAGCGCGGGGGTGCTGGCCGAGTAGAGGACCACCGGCACGCCCGCGTCGTGCAGCGGGGTCCAGGCGCTCTCCTGCGCGGCGACGCCGCCGACGACCACGGCGACGGCGTTCTGCTCGATCATCTGGTTGGCGCAGTCGGCGGTCTTCGCCGGATCGGAGAGCGCCTCGCAGGTCACCAGCTCGATCGGCCGGCCGGCGATGCCGGAGCGGTGCTCGTTGAGGTAGCCGACGGTGGCCTTGGCGACGTCGAACTCGACGGACTGGTCGATGATCGGCGACTTCCCGTCCGAGATGACCCCGATCCGGACCGGGGCGCCGGCCGCCTTCGCCACCGGGCCCAGCACGTTCGCCGCGGGGGCCGCGCTGGTGGCCGCGCCGCCCGCAGCCGAGCCGGTGGAACCGCCACTGCCACAGGCGGACACCACCAGCAGGCTCGCGGCCAGCCCGCCGGCCAGGGCGCCTAAGCGGACCGCGCCCGGGCGTGCCGCCGCGCGCCTGCGCCGTCCTGAGCCAGGACAGGAACCGTCATGCCACATGGGCGAGTACCTCGCTTCGCTGGTTCGTTCGTCACGAAATCAAGATCGAAAAATCACGGTGATCACGCGTGAGTCGTCTGCTCCCGCCGCCCGGGCTGGCGGGCTGGCGGTGCCGGGACCTGGGACGCAGGCTGCCTGGCTGGCTGTGAGGAGGATCGCAACACCTTCGTGAGAAGTCAACGTTCTACCTAAAACGAAATTGGGTCTTCCCAAAACAGATGCTGGCGTCCTACAGTCGGCCCGTCGTGTCGCGACGCCGACCGCGGTCCGCCTCCACCGGCCGACACGACGCCCGGGTCTCGGGTGCCGGCCGCTGGGTCGAGGCTGAATTGATCAAGAAGAGGAGGTGCTCGCGTGGCGAAGGGTGCATTCGACGGGTTACGCGTCGTCGAGCTCGCCCAGTGGGTGTTCGTGCCCGTCGCCGGCGCGCTGCTGGCCGACTGGGGAGCCGACGTGATCCGGGTCGAGCGGCCCGAGGGCGACCCGTACCGCGCGCTCGCCACCCAGGGCATCGGCACCGACGGCGGCGGGGTGAACCTCTCGGTCGCGCTGGCCAACCGGGGCAAGCGCTCCGTCGCGCTGGACCTGCGCAGCGAGGCCGGCCGCGCGGCCCTCGACCGGCTGCTCGACACGGCCGACGTCTTCCTGACCAGCTTCCGGCCCGGCGCCCTGGAGCGCCTCGGCCTCGACGCGGACACGCTCGCCGCGCGCTACCCCCGCCTCGTCTACGCCCGCGGGCACGGCTTCGGCGTCCGCGGGCCCGGCGCCGACCGGCCCGGCTACGACTCGTCGGCCTTCTGGGCGCAGGGCGGGATGGCGCACGTCCTGACCCCGCCGGACCGGGACGCGCCGATCGGCCAGCGCGGCGCGATCGGCGACCGCAACGGCGCGATGGCCCTGGCCTTCGGGATCGCCACCGCGCTGCTGCAGCGGGAGCGAACCGGCGAGGGCTCCGTCGTCGACGTCTCGCTGCTCGCCACCGCGATGTGGACGCTGTCCTCGGACGTGCTGTCGGCGCTGGCCGGCGGGCGGCCGCGGGCGGCGACCGGGCGGGAGGCCTACGTCAACCCGCTGGTCGGGGCGTACCGGACCAGCGACGGGCGGCACATCCAGCTCGTCTTCCTGGAGTCCGACCGCTACTGGGCCGGCTTCTGCCGCCTGGTCGGCCGCGACGACCTGGCCGCCGACCCGCGCTTCGCCGACCTGCGCGCCCGCGCCGAGAACCGCGACGCCTGCGTCGACGCGTTGGAGGCCGAGTTCGCCACCCGGACCTTCGCCGAGTGGAAGGAGCTGCTCGGCCGGATCGACGCGCCGTGGGCCCCGATGCAGGCCGTCGAGGAGCTGCTCACCGACCCGCAGGTGCTCGCCAACGACTACCTGGGCCAGGTCGAGGTGGACGGCGGGCCGACCTACTCGCTGCCGAACGTGCCCGTGCAGTTCAACGGCCGGCCCGCGGACCTGCGGCGCGCCCCGGAGCACGGCGAGGATACCGAGACGGTCCTGCTGGACCTGGGCTATACCTGGGAGCAGATCGCCGAGCTCAAGGACGCCGGAGCGATCCCGTGACCAGCCCGGCCGAAGGGCTCCCGGGCCGGCCGCTTCCGGTGCCGGACGCGCTGTCGTCCGCCTACTGGGAGGCGGCGGGCCGGCACGTGCTCACCGTGGCCCGCTGCGCGCGCTGCCGGACGTTCGTGATCCCGCCCGACCCGGTCTGCCCGGCCTGCGGGAGCTCCGACCCCGGCTTCGCCTTCGAGGCCGTCAGCGGCAGCGGCGTCGTGCGGTCCTGGACGGTGGTCCGCCAGTCGTTCCTGCCCGGGTTCGCGGGCGACGTGCCGTTCGTCCTCGTCGACGTCGAGCTCGCCGAACAGGCCGAGCTGCGCCTGATCGGCCGCCTTCTCGACGGGCCCGGGGCCGGGCTCCGGCTCGGCGCCGGGGTGGCGGCGGCGTTCGAGGACGTCGCTCCCGGCGTCGCCATCCCGGCCTTCCGGCTCGTGGAGGCCTCGTGAGCCGCCCGTCCGGCGGCGGCCAGGTCGCGATCGTCGGCTACGCGCACAGCCAGGTGTGGCGGCACGCGCCCCGCCCGCTGGGCGCCGTCGCCGTCGACACGGCCCGCGCGGCGATCACCGACGCGGGTCTCAAGCCCGACGACATCGACGGGTTCGCCACCGCCGCGCTGTTCCCGACCGCCGGGGCGCACACCGTCGAGGACGGGGTCAGCACGGTCACGGCGCAGTGGCTCGCCGACCATCTCGGCGTCACGCCTCGGTACGCGGCCGGGTTCCAGGGCATCGGGCAGCTGCCCGGCGCCGTGGCACTGGCGGTCGGCGCCATCACCAGCGGCGCCGCCGACTACGTCCTGTTGCACCGGGCGCTGCACAACCCGCCGGGCCGCTACCACGCCAACCCGATGCGGACCGCCGCCGGCGCCCAGCAGTGGACCGCCCCGCAGGGCTTCTTCGGGCCGCTCGCGATGATCGCGCTGCCGTACAACGAGTACCTCCAGCGCTATCGCGCCAGCCGGGAGGCGATGGCGACCGTCGTCGCGGAGGCCCGCAAGAACGGCGCGCGCATCCCGTGGTCCTACTGGCACGGGAAGCCGCTCAGCCGGGACGAGTACCTGTCCGCGCCGGTGATCAACGACCCGGTCTGCCGCTACGACTGCGACCTGCCGGTCGACGGCGTGGCCGCGTTCGTCCTGACGTCCGCCGAGCGGGCCCGCGACCTGCCGCACCGGCCCGTCCACGTCGCCGGGCTGGCGTTCGCCGCGCCGCCCCGCCCGCGGCTGCCGCTGCACTGGCCGCTCGACGACATCATGGCGGCCGGCACCGGGCTGGCCGGCCGGCTGTGGGCGTCGGCCGGGGTCGGGCCGGACGAGGTCGACCTGCCCCAGCTTTACGACGGCTTCTCGCCGTTCGTCTACTTCTGGCTCGAGGCGCTGGGGCTGTGCCCGGTCGGCGAGGCGCACCGCTTCGTCCAGGACGGCCGGATCGACAGCGACCGGCCGGGCGGCCTGCCCGTGCTCTCCGGCGGCGGGGCACTGGGGAACGGCCGGATGCACGGCCTCCCGCAGATGATCGAGTGCTACCTGCAGCTGTCCGGCCGCGCGGGGGAGCGCCAACGGGAGCGGGCGACGGTCGGTGTCGCCTGCCAGTCCTCGCCCCACTTCGGCGGCGCGGTCGTCTACACCACCGAGCCGACCAGGGAAAGGAGCCGGGCCCGATGACGGAGATCCTCACCGAGCGGCGCTCGTACGTCGCGGGCGGCTGGGTCGACGCCGACGAGACGTTCGACGTCGAGAACCCCGCCGACGAGACGACCGTGGCGAGCCTCGCCGCGGCGTCACCGGCGGACGTCGAACGGGCGATCCTCGCGGCGCGCAGCAGCTTCGACGCCGGAACGTGGGCCGACACCCCGGCGGCGCAGCGTGCCCGGGTCCTGCACGCGCTGATCGACCACATCGAGAGCCGCCACGCGCCGCTGGTCGCCACGATGGTCGCCGAGGCCGGCCAGCCGACCTTCTTCGCCGAGTTCGCCCAGTACCAGGCCGGGATCGCGCTCGCTCGGGCCACCATCGACCTCTACCTGTCGATGCCGCACGAGCAGGCCAGCCCCGTCCCGCTCGACGACCTGGTCCGCGGCGGGCTCAAGGCCAGCGTGCGCCGCCACGAACCGGTCGGCGTGGTCTCGGCGATCACTCCGTACAACGGCGCGATCATCATGGCGTTCCAGAAGGTGATCCCGGCGCTGCTGGCCGGCAACTCGGTCGTGCTGCGGCCCAGCCCGCTGACGCCGATCTCCTCGCTGGTCTTCGGCGCCGCCGCGCAGGCCGCCGACCTGCCGCCCGGCGTGCTCAGCGTCGTCGTCGAGGAGGGCTCGGCCGGCGCGGAGCTGCTCACCAGCCATCCCGGCGTCGACATGGTGTCGTTCACCGGCTCCACCGCCGTCGGCCGGCGCATCCTCGCCCAGGCCGCACCGACCGTGAAACGGGTCGCGCTGGAGCTCGGCGGGAAGTCGGCGCAGATCTACCTGCCCGACGCGGTGGACCGGGTCGCCGCCGGTGCCGCCGCGGTGGTGGCGATGACGTCGGGCCAGGCCTGTGTCGCCGCGACCCGCATCGTCGTGCCCGCCGACCGCAAGGACGAGGTGGTCGAGGCGGTCTCCCGTGCCTACGCGGCCCTGGTGGTCGGCCCGCCGACCGACCCGAAGGCCACCATGGGCCCGCTCATCAACGACGCCGCCCGCGCGCGCTGCGCCCACTTCGTCGCCGCCGCCGAGCGGCACGGCGGAAAGGTCGCCCTCGGCGGCGGCCGCCCGGCCGGGCTGGACCGTGGCTACTACGTCGAGCCGACCGTGCTCGACCTGCCGGACAACAGCAATCCGGCGGCCCAGGAGGAGATCTTCGGCCCGGTCGTCAGCGTGCTCGGCTACCGCGACCTCGACGACGCGGTCCGGATCGCCAACGACAGCCCCTACGGCCTGTCCGGCCAGGTCTACGGCGCCGATACCGCCGCGGCGACTGCGGTCGCCCGCCGGCTGCGCACCGGTGCCGTCAACGTCAACACCGGCCTGTTCAGCGCCTACGCCCCGAGCGGCGGCTACAAGCAGAGCGGCCTCGGGCGCGAGCGCGGGCCCGACGGCATCCGGGCCTTCCAGGAGGTCAAGCACCTCGCCATCGGCGAGCTGCGCTGACACCCGCGCGCCCGCCGACCCGCACCGAAGAAGGAGGAAGCATGACCGCGGACCTGAACCTCGACTGGCTGATCTCGGTCGACGACCACGTCCTGGAGCCGCCGAACCTGTGGACCGACCGGGTCGCGTCCAAGGACCGCGACCGGGCGCCGCACATGGAGCTCGACGACAAGGGCATGGACTACTGGGTCTATGACGGCAAGCGGTTCCCGAGCTCTGGACTGTCCGCCGTCGCGGGCAAGTCCAAGGAGGAGTTCTCCCCGGAGCCCCTGCCCTACAGCGAGATGCGGCCCGGCTGCTACGACTCGCTGGCCCGGCTGGAGGACATGAACCAGGCCGGGATTCTCGCGTCCCTGTGCTTCCCGACCGTCACCCGGTTCTGCGGGCAGCTGTTCATGGAGGCCTCCGACCGCGACTTCGGCCTCGTCTGCCTGAAGGCCTACAACGACTGGATGATCGAGGAATGGTGCGGGGTCGCGCCCGGCCGCTACATCCCGCTGGTGCTGATCCCGCTGTGGGACCCGAAGCTCGCCGTCGCCGAGCTGGAGCGCTGCGCGGCCAAGGGCGCGACGACGTTCGCGTTCTCGGAGAACCCGGAGCCGCTGGGCCTGCCGACCATTCACGACCCGTCCGGTTACTGGGACCCGGTCATGGCCGCGGCCAACGATCTGGAAATGGTGGCCTCGATGCACGTCGGCTCGTCGTCGCAGGTCCCGAAGATCGCGTCGAACGCCCCGTTCCTGGCGAACCTGACCTGGGGCGCGATGCGCACCTCCGGCGCGATGCTGTCCTGGCTGTTCTCCGGCATGTTCCAGCGCTACCCGAAGCTGAAGATCGCCCTTTCCGAGGGTGAGATCGGCTGGATGCCGTACTACCTGGAGCGCGCGGAGCAGGTCCTGGACAAGCAGCGCTACTGGGTCCAGCGCGGCGCGACGTTCATGGACCACGGCGGCTCCACCGGCGTCGACCTGGACACCCTCGACGTCCGGGCCACGTTCCGCGAGCACATCTTCGGCTGCTTCATCGAGGACCACCACGGCATCGCCAGCCTCGCCGAGATCGGTGAGGACAACATCATGTGCGAGACCGACTACCCGCATTCGGACTCGACCTGGCCGAACTGCATCCAGACCGTAAAGAGCATCATCAGCCACCTGCCGGCCGAGACCCAGTACAAGCTGCTGCGCGGCAACGCCGAGAAGCTTTACCGCTTCACCCCGGCCGCCCCGCCCGTGCTGGCGGGGACCTGAATGGCCGGCGGTGCCGCGACGATCGCGGTCGACCGGGCGCGCTGCGTCGGCAGCGGGATGTGCGTCGTCTACGCCCCCGACACCTTCACCCATGACGAGGAGGCCAAGGTCGTCGTGCTCGATCCGCTCGGCGATCCGGCCGAGGTGGTCGAAAGCGCGGTCGAGGCGTGCCCGACCGGCGCGCTGACCCTCGTAACGGCCGGCGAGGCGGGCGGATGACCGAGACACAGAGCCTGGACCGCGGCCGGCTCAAGGAGCTGTTCGACCTGCGCAGCAGCTACAACGCGGGAATGGGCGGCGATTTCGAGGCTGACCCGTACCCCGTCTGGGAACGGCTGCGGGCGCAGGCGCCGGTGCACGAGGGCACCGTCCACAAGCTGACCGGCTATCCCGGCGAGGCGTTCTTCCAGGGACTTCCGTTCCCGGACCGGCCGCACTTCTCCGCGTTCGGTTTCGCCGCGTGCGACGCCGCCTTCCGCGACGAGGAGACCTTCGCCTCCTCGCCCGTGGCCGTCGACCCCACCGGCCAGTCCGCGGGCGTCGAGAACAGCCTCATCTCGATGAACGGGGCGCAGCACCGGCGTTATCGCGCGCTCGTCCAGCCGTCGTTCCTGCCCGCGAAAAGCGGCTGGTGGATCGACAGGTGGATCGAGGAGACGGTCCACCTGCTCATCGACGGTTTCGCCGCCGACGGCCGGGCCGAGCTGAACGTCGACTTCTGCGCGGCGATCCCCATCCTGACGATCACCAGCAGCTTCGGCATCCCGGTCGAGCAGGCGCTCATCATCCGGGAGTGGCTGTCGCAGCCGGCGAAGATCGTCGGAATGCTCGCCCCCATCGTCGCGGCCCGGCGCGAGTCCCCGCAGGACGACCTGATCAGCGTGCTGGTCCAGGCCGAGCTGCCCGATGAGAACGGCGTCACGCACCGGCTCTCGGATGTCGAGATCTACTCGTTCGCCATTCTGCTGCTGCTCGCGGGCTCCGGGACCACCTGGAAACAGATGGGCATCGTGCTGACCGCGCTGCTGGAGCGCCCGGAGCTTCTCGCGGCCGTGCGCGCTGACCGCCGGCTGCTGCGACCGGCGATCGAGGAGGCGATCCGGTGGACGCCGACGGACCCGATGTTCTCCCGGTTCGTCGTCAGGGACACCGACTTCTACGGCACCCACCTGCCGAAGGGCTCGGTGCTGCACCTGTGCGTCGCCGCGGCGAACCGGGATCCGGCCCGCTGGGAGCGCCCGGACGAGTTCGACCTCCACCGGCCGATGCAGCGGTCGCTCGGCTTCGGCGGCGGCATGCACATCTGCCTGGGCATGCATGTCGCGCGCGCGGAGATGACGGTCGGCATCGGGGCCATTCTCGACCGGCTGCCGAACCTGCGGCTCGACCCGGACGCCGCGGCGCCGCGGCTGATCGGGATGTACGAGCGGGGCGCGACCGAGATTCCCGTGCTGTTCGGCTAGGCGAAGCTGTTCGGCTGACCCAGCTGTTTGGCTGACCCGGCTGTTCGGCTGACCCGGCTGTTCGGCTGACCCGGCCACGGACCACCAGAGAGGCACCAGCCATGAGCACACCGGGCTACCAGGCCCCTGATCTCGTCCTCGTCGGCCCGGAGCACGTGCGGCGCTACCGGGAGACCGACGGCGAGGTCGGCTACGAATGGAACGGCGTCCGGATCCTGCTGCTGACGACCACCGGGCGCAGGACCGGCGAGCCCCGCACCTCGGCGCTCATCTTCGCCCAGGACGGCGACGACTACCTGGTCGTGGCCTCTCAGGGCGGCGCACCCCAGCACCCCAACTGGTACCACAACCTGCTCGCGACGCCCGAGGCCGAAATCCAGGTCCGGGCCGAGCGGCTGACCGTCCGCGCGACGACGGCGACCGAGGCGGAGAAGCCACGGCTATGGGAGATCGTGACCAAGGTCTGGCCGAACTACGACACCTACCAGTCCCGAACGCGGCGGCCCATCCCGGTGGTAGTGCTGTCGCCGGTCTGAGCACGGGTAACGTTCCTGCCATGGCCTGGGCTGAACGCGCCGCCGACCGCTCCCCGGTCGTGCATCGCAGCCGCTCGCGCAGCATCCAGCAGACGCGCGACATGGTGGACGCCGCCCGCCGCCTGATCGTCGCCAAGGGCTCCTCGTTCACGACCCAGGAGCTCGTCAAGGAAGCCGGCGTGGCGATGCAGACCTTCTACCGGCACTTCGCGGGGAAGGACCAGCTGCTGCTCGCCGTCATCGAGGACATGGTCGCGGAGAACGCCGAGCGTTACGAGCAGGCCGCCAGCGAGCTGCCCGACCCGTTGTCGCGGCTGCGCTACTACCTCGGCGCGATCGTGTCCGGGCTGTCCGGCGACCTGTCCGGCGCCCGTTTCGTCACCTCCGAGCACTGGCGGCTGCGCGAGCGCTTCCCCGACGAGATCGTCACCGCCGACCAGCCCTTCGTCGACCTGATCGAACGTGAGCTGCGGGCAGCCCAGGACGCCGGGCTGCTCCCACCGACCGACACCGCGCGCGACGCCGGAATGGTGGCCCGGGTCGCGATGTCGGTCTTCCATCACTACGCGTTCGCGCCCGGCGGCTGGTCACCCGAGGACCTCGGCGAATACCTCTGGGAGTTCTGCCTGGGCGGCATCAGCCGCTCGGACATCCCGCGGCTGAACGCCATGCTCCACGGCGCGACCGGCACACCCGGAGACGCGGCCGACGAACGACACAGCCCGACCCACTAGCCACCCGGTCCCTCGGCCGCTCGTTCCCGCTTCACGGGGCGCTTCCCGTTGGATGCGCGCGGCTCCGTCGCGTCCCACAGAGCTTCTGCCAGGCCGTCGTCCGCGACGCCACCGGTCCCCAAGGAGACCCCATGTCAGCACACCGATGGCCGGTCCGGCCCGTGCCGAGCGAGCTCACCGCCGAGTGGCGGGCGGCCGGCCTCTGGGACGACACGACGCTCGGCGTGAAGATCGACAAGGCGCTGCGCGACCACGCCGAGCAGGAGTTCCACGTCCACTCGCTCGAACGGCCCTGGAAGGGGACCTACGGCGAGCTGCGGGAGCGGGCGCTCGCGGTGGCCGGAGACCTGTCCGCCCGCGGCGTCCGGCCGGGCGACGCGGTCGCCTTCCAGCTGCCCAACTGGGCCGAGGCCGCCGTAGTCTTCTACGCCGCCTCGTTCCTGGGCACCGTCGTCGTGCCGATCGTGCACTTCTACGGCGTCAAGGAGGTCTCCTACATCCTGCGTCGCACGGACGCGGTCGCGTTCGTCACCGCCGCTCGGTTCGGCCGGCGTGACTTCCTCGCGGATCTGCCGAAGTTCATCGACGGCGCCGCGGCCCTGAAGGTCGTCGCCGTCGTCGGCGCGGCTGACGGCACGCTGCCCGCGGGCGCCGTTCCGTTCGACGCGCTGACCTCCGGCCCCGCGCTGACCGGCCCGGTCGACACCGACCCCGACGGGCCGGCCGTCGTCGCCTTCACCTCGGGCACGACCGCCGACCCGAAGGGGGTCGTGCACTCTCACAACACGCTCACCGCCGAGCTCATCCAGCTCCACGACATGGACGCGGGCAGTGGTCGGCCCTCGCTGATCGGCGCTCCGGTGGGCCACTTCATGGGGATGCTCGGCGGGCTCCTGCTCCCAGCCGTGCACGACATGCCCGTGCACCTCATCGACGTCTGGGACCCCGCGCGGGTGCTCTCCACGATGCTGACCTGGGGACTGTCGGCCGGATCAGGCTCGACGTTCTTCCTCACGAGCCTGCTCGACCACCCCGACTTCACCGCCGACCACCTGCGCCTCATCCGCAGCGTCGGCCTTGGCGGGTCTGCCGTGCCGGCGGCGGTCGCGGAGCGGGCCACCGCGGCCGGCATCTCGGTGCTGCGCAGCTACGGCGCGACCGAACACCCGTCGATCACCGGCTCGAAGCACGAGCACGACGCTCAGTCCAGGCTGCGCACCGACGGCCGGCCGATGGCCGCTGTCGAGATCAGGCTGCTCGACGACGACGGCCAGCCCGTCCCCGTGGGTGTGCCCGGGGAGATCTGGTCGCGCGGCCCGGACTGCTGCATCGGCTACACCGACCCGGAGCTCACCGCGCGCGCCTTCGACGCCGACGGCTGGTACCGCACCGAGGACGTCGGCGTGCTGGACGCCCAGGGCTGCCTGACGATCACCGACCGCAAGAAGGACATCATCATCCGCGGCGGCGAGAACGTCAGCGCGGCCGAGGTCGAGGAACTGCTGATGCAGGTGGTCCCCGGCCTCCTGGAGGTCGCGGTCATCTCGATCCCGGACGCCCGGCTCGGCGAGAAGGTCGGCGCCGTGCTGCGGATGGCGCCCGGGACGCCCGCGCCCAGCCTCGAGGACGTGCGCGGGTGGCTCACCACGGCCGGGCTCGGCCGCCAGAAGCTTCCCGAACGCCTCGACGCGGTCGACGACTTCCCGCGCACCTCCACGGCGAAGATCATCAAGGCCGAGCTCCGCCGGCGGATCGCCGCCGTGGCCACGGCCAACTAATCGGCAAGTCGTGCGACAGACGCCATCGGCCAGCGGTGGCGGACAACAAAGGAGAGTGGATTCATGCCGGTAAGCAAGCTCAGTGATCTGCCCGTCGGCGGCGGTGGCCGCTGGCCGTTGTGCGGGGTCGGGTTCCGCTCGGTCCAGTGGGGAGATCTCGAGGTCGGCTACACCACCACGGTCGCCGGCGACCACACGGCGGGCTACCAGGGGTTACCCGGCGGTGTCTGCCCCTGCCCGCACTATGGCTACATCTTCAAGGGCCGCCTGCGCGCCCACTTCCCGGGCAGCGACATGCCGGACGAGGTCGCCCAGACCGGCGAGGCCTACTTCTTCCCGGCCGGCCACGTCCTCATCTACGAGGAGGAGACCGAGGCCCTCGAACTCAACCCGGCCGACGCTCTGCAGCGCCTCATGGACCACTTCGAGAAAATGGCGCGCAACTACGCCGCGCAGGCGACACCCGACCAGCGCTAGGCGCCGCCGCCCACCGGCCTGCGCGCGGCGAAGTGCCGAGGTCGGCACTTCGCGTGGCCTTGATCGCTGGATTGGCCCTGAGATGGTCGTAACCGAGACGGTTTCTGCGACCACCTCAGGGCTCAAACGGCGATCATGGCCGGTCGGGGCGGTCGGTTGTCAGGTCAGGCGCGCGGTGTCGGCGGCGTCGTAGGCCCGGATCTCGGCGAGGCGGCGTTCGCGCAGCTTGGTGGTCCAGGCGGGGTCGGAGAGCAGGACGCGGGCGAGCGCGACGAGGTCGAACTCGCCTCGGTGGAACAGCTCCAGCAGCGGGGCGAGGCTCAGCGTCGGCGCCAGGCTCTCGTCGTCGCCGTGGAAGGCGACCGGCACGCCGACCGAGCCGATCGCGATGGTGGGCAGGCCGGTGAGATTCTTCGCCCAGCCGGCCAGCGTGCGCGGCGAGCCGTCGAACGCCGGTAGCCAGTAACGGCGGGTCGAGACGTGCAGCGCGGTGGCCCCGGCCGCCGCGAGCGGCGTGAGCAGCTCCGCGAGCTCGTCGGGCGTCTGCGCGATCCGCGCGTGGAAGTCGGCGCCCTTCCACTGGGAGAACCGGTAGATCACCGGGAAGTCCGGTCCGACCTCGGCGCGGACCGCTGCGACGACCTCGGCGCCGATCCGGGCGCGGTTGGCGAGGCTTCCGCCGTAGCCGTCGGCGCGGTGGTTGGTCCGCGTCCAGAAGAACTGGTCGAGCAGGTAGCCGTGGGCTCCGTGCAGCTCGACGCCGTCGAACCCGGCGCGGCGCGCGTCGCCCGCGGCGCGCGCGAAGGAGGCGACCACCTCGTCGATCTGGGCCGTGGTCGCGGGTTCGCCGATCACCGTGCCATCGGGACGCAGCCCCGACGGCGAGAACACGGGCGCCTGCGGATGGGGCGGGGCCCCCGCCGCGCGGCCGGCGCCGAGATGCCACAGCTGGGGGACGATCCGCCCGCCGGCCGCGTGCACCGCGTCGGCGACCCGGCGCCAGCCGGCCAGCGAGTCCTCGCCGTAGAACCGCGGCACCCGGTCGCTGGAGCCGGCGGACACGTGGTCGACGTAGGTGCCCTCGGTGACGACCAGGCCGACGTGGGCCGCCCGCCGCGCGTAGTAGCCGGCGACGTCGTCGCCCGGCACCCCGTCCGGGGAGAACTGGCGGGTCATCGGGGCCATCACGAACCGGTTGGCCAGCTCGACACCGGACAGCGAGAACGGCGCGAACAGCGGGGTCACGTCCGCCCCGTCCAGCAGGTGCGTGTTGCTCAGGGCGGGCGCGGTGGTGGCGGCACTCGTCGGCGCGGCACTCGAAGACACAGTCACATGGCGTTCAATCCGGCCGGCCCGGCTGGTGTTCCAGCCGGCCGGTGTGTCGCCGCTGGCGCCGGGGGCGAGCCGGCGCTCCGCTCAGCCGCTCAGCCGCTGGTCGATGAACTGGCGGATGTCCGCGTCGAGCTCGCTTTGTTCGGGTGTGTCGACCATGAAGCCGCCGTGGGGGCACGCCTCCAGGACATGGAGCTGGGCGTCGACGCCGGCCGCCCGCAGCGCGCGGTGCATGCGGACGGTGTTGGACAGGAAGAAGTCCCGCGTGCCGCTGGTGAGCAGGGTCGGGGGGAAGCCCTTGGCGAAGTCGCCGAACAGGGGCGACAGATAGGGATGGGTCAGGTCGTGGCCGCCCGCGTAGAGCAGGTTGGCGTTCATCAGGCTCTGGCCGCCGCCGACGGTGTCGACGCCGAGCATCGTGTGGAAGGTGTCGCCGGACTCGGTGAGGTCGACCTCGGGGCTGATGAGCACCGCGGCGGCGGGCAGTGGCAGACCTTCGTCACGGGCCCGCAGGATGAGCGCGGCGGCGAGGTTGCCTCCGGCCGAGCCGCCGCCGACGACGACGTTCTCCGGGCCGTAGGACGCGAGTACCTGTCGGTAGACGGCGAGGCAGTCGTCGAGTGGCGTGGGGTAGGGATGGTCGGGGGGCATCCGGTAGTCCGGTGCCCACACCCGGATGCCGAACCGGTTGGCCGCCGCGATGCCGGTGACGCGGCACAGCTCGTCCCCGCCGCCGACGAGCGCGCCGCCGTGGATGTCGAGGTAGATCCGCCTGTCCGCCGCTCCGGTGCTGTGCGGGGTGATGGTGAAGGTGCGGACGCCGGCGATCTCGGTGTCCTCGACGTCGGCGTTCGGGGGTGGGCCCTGGGTGAGCATGCCGCGCACCAGCTCGCTGGTCTGGGCGATCATCACCCGCCAGGCGTCGAGGTCGTCGGGCGGTGGCTGCGGCGTACCGCCGATCACGCCCTGGGCCAGCACCGCCTGCGCCTGCGGGCTGATCGAGGTGGGAACCGGGATCTCGCGCGCCGGGACCCGTAAGGCGGGCGGCGAGTCGTTCTCGCTCATGACATCCTCCCCAGCGGGCCGAGATCTGGGCCGGCAGTCGGGCCGCCGCGTGTGCGGGTGCGCCTGCCGTTCCAGATCGTCTCGGCCGTCGGTTCAACGGTGGCCGGTTGTGCTGACCACCTGTTTAGCACAGGGTGCGTGCCGCCGGCCACGGCGAGACGGCGACCGCCTCCGCACGGGCAGACCTTCAGTCGCGAGAGGGCTTCTGGTCGGCGTCTTCGGAAGCGCGCACGGAACCCTCGCGCGGGGACCAGCCGCGAATAAGTCCGCCCGTACAGAAGTCCCAGACCTCGGCCGCCGTCAGCGGGTGACCGTACCCCGCGCTGGCGACGCCGGCGAGGAACAGGGCGGTGTGCACCACGGCGGTGGCGGCCGCGCCTGACCGAAGGCGCGGGCGCACCTGCCCGGCCTGTTCCGCGTCGGCCATCATCTCGGTGAACACCTGAAGAAGCGGCTGGAGCGCCACCCGGCCGCTGGCCGGGTGGGACGACACCGTCAGTGGGGCGAAATGGCTGAGGAGCCCGGGCCGTCCACGCTCGTCCGGCGCCGACTGCTCGAACAGAACGTGAACGGCGGACCTGAGCCGTTCCAGCGGACCGGAGCTGTTTGGAACGCTCGCCAGGATCTGCTGCGCGCAGGCCCGCACCGTCTCGTCCATCAGGGTGATGAGCAGTTCATCTCTGCCGGAGAAATGCTGGTAGAAGCAGCGGAAGGACAGCCTCGAAGCGTCGAGGACGTCCCGCACGGTGAAATCGGTGACGCCCTTTTCGACGATGAGACTCCGCGTCGCGTCGAGGAGCCGCGCCTTGTCGCTCGCCGCATGCGAGCGCACCGGGCTGGCCCTGACGCGGGAATTACTGGCCAGGACCATCGGTGCGTCCCTCCTGTCAGGTCGCGTGGACCTGCCGGTCGCGCGGCGGCCGTCGTCGGCGCGGTGGACGGTGGTGTCGCAGGGGTCAAGGGGGCGCTGAACAACCGTATAGCATCTGGGGCTGGCGAGCAAGATCCCGATTGGCTGGGCGCCATCGGCCTGGCCGTCGCCGCGTCCTGGTGGGCCGTCCTGCCTGCCTGCCTGGCGCGCCCAGTGGTCGTCGGCCCCGCCGTCCCGGCCGGATGGCGGGAGGCGGGGCCTGGTGGCTGGCCCGGCGTGACCCTTGGCGGGTCGCGGGCGGCCCGCGCGAACGGTCCGGCGAGCCGGTTGACATGCCTGTCCGTCCTCGTTATACATGCGTTCAGCGGAACCGCGGCCGCACTACGAGACCTTTGGTGCCGCCGACGTGTCTGAGCGAGCCGTTGTCTCCCCGGAGATGGGCGACGCGAACATCTGCCGTGTGTCCCCTGCCATCGAGGCGGGCGGACCGGCTTGACTTTCCCGAACCCTGCCTCGAGTTGAAGCCGGTCGCTGGCTGACAACGACCTCCAGCTCGCCCGCGAGCGCCGGGAGCCGTTGCCTCGCGCGTCCATTCGTCCAGCCATCGCACATTCGGCGACAACGCCGCGAATGAGGAATCGGAGAAGAGATGGGTTTATATAGGACGGGGAGTCGCAAGCGGCTCGGTCTGATGGCGGCCTGCGTGGTCGCCACCCTGATCGGCGCGGCGGCGTGCGGCGGGTCGTCGGCTGCCAAGGGCGGCGGTGGGAGTGCGTCCGCCGGGTCGGCGCCGAAGGCGACCGTCACGGTCGGCGTCCTGGCCGACGTCACCGGTGCCGCCGCCTCCGGGAACAAGTCGAGTCTCGACGGGTTCAAGGCGGGCACGTTCTACGCGTCCCGCGAGGGTTACACGATCAAATACATCGTCGCGGACACGGCGACCAACCCGGCGACCGTGCTGTCCATGGCGCAGAAGCTGGTCACCCAGGACCATGTCACCGCCGTGTTGGCCCACTCGGCGTTGTTCTTCGCGGCCGCGCAGTACCTCACCGCGCACAACGTTCCGGTGATCGGGTTCGCCGAGGACGGCCGGGAGTGGTTCACCTCGCCGAACATGTTCTCGATCACCGGGCCCAGCCTGGACGACGAGGTCACGACCACCATCGGCCAGATATTCAAGAAGGTCGGGGTCACCAATCTGGCCGCGCTGGCCTACTCCGTCGCGCCGGGATCGCAGGCCGCCGCGAACGAGGCCGCCGCTTCGGGACGGCTCGCCGGGATCAAGGTCGGCTACCAGAACGTGCAGCTGCCGTTCGGTACGACCGACGTGGGGCCGCCCGTGCTGGCGATGAAGAACGCTGGTATCGACGGGTTCTTCGGTGCGGTGGACGCCAACACGTCATTCGTCATGTTGAAGTCCCTGAAGGACCAGGGCGTCGCGCTGAAGGGTGCCCTGCTGGCGACGGGCTACGGAGGCGACCTGGCCCAGGCGGGTCCCGGTGCGTCGCAGATCGCCCAGGGCGCGTATTTCTCGCTCGGTTTCGAGCCGGTGGAGATGCAGACGGCCGCGACGAAGCAGTTCGAGAGCGACCTGAAGTCCGCCGGCGTCACGGGTGAGCCGACGTTCGCGCAGTACGACGGCTACATCACGATGGGCCTGCTGGTCCGGGCACTGAAGGCGGCCGGCGCCAACCCGACGTCGGCGTCGCTGCTGACCGCGCTGCGAGGCATTCACGACTGGGATGGCCTGGGTCTGTTCGGTCCGGGGAAGACGTACGACATCAACCAGAAGAAGATCACGACCGGCGAGTGCCTGTTCGTGGTCAAGTACGAGGGCAGCGCCTTCAAGCCTGTGCAGGGTGCTCTCCCGCTGTGCGGCACCCTGACGGATCAGAAGATCCAGCGCGCGTCCTGACAGCCCGGTGAGCAGGGAAGCCCTCGGCCCGGCCGAGGGCTTCCCTGTGGCCTTTTCGCGTGGCCGGCCGCGCGAGAGCGGTGCCCGGTGAGGTCCTCAGCTCGCCTGCCGGAGTCCGTTGAAGAGCAGGTCGGCGAGTTCGGCGAAGGATTCGGCGGCGGACAGTCCGGTCCGCTCGAGCAGTGCACCGGACTGGACGGCTTCGAGGGCGAGGCCGACGATCTGGGCCGCGAACGTACCGTTGGTCGCCCGGAAGACGCCCGCCCGGACGCCGTCGTCGATCATCTCCTGGATGCGCTCGGCGGCCTTGGCGGTGTTGCGCCGGTAGATCTCCGCGGTGGGGGCGTAGGTGACCATGTCGGCGTAGAAGTCCGGCGAGTTGCGGCGCATCGCCTGGGCCACGCCCTGCAGATAGGTCGTGATCTTCACCTGCGGGTCGTCCTGTTCGGCGACGGCGTGCTCGATGCGATCGGCCTCGGTGCCGAAGAAGTGCTTGGTAGCCGCGATCACCAGCTGTTCCTTCGTGCCGCCGACTCCGTAGAGCGTCGACTTCGAACAGTGCATGCGGCGGGCGAGGTCGTCGACGGACACCGAGGTGAAGCCCTCGGCCAGGAAGATCTCGGTGATCTGCGCCAGGAGCTCCCCGCGCCGCGCGGTATCGACGCGGCGCCGCCGCGGTGTCCGCAGCGGGGTGGCGGGCGTCGAGCCGACTGGACGCGTCATGTGCCCAAGTCTGGCGCAGCACCGAGTGGGGAGGCGCCTGGACTTGCCGATCGGGTACGTAAGACGGTACGTTCGGCCGCACTAAAGTACCCATGCGAGGAGTCGTGATGGTCGACCCGGCAACGCGCGCCGAACAGTTGGTGGCGAGCTACTCGGCGCCATCGCTCGACGTCGCCCAGTTACTGTGCGATCGCCACCCGGGTCACGCGGTCGCGGCGCGGGTGATCGGGGAGGACCTGGCCGAGACGACGGTCACCTACGCGGAGTTGTCCGAGTCATCGCGGCGGTTCGCCGCCGTGCTGAGCGAGCGCGGCATCGGGCGTGGTGACCGGGTGGCGACGCTGATGGGCAAGAGCGTCGACCTGCTCACCGTGCTGGTCGGGATCTGGCGCGTGGGTGCGGTGTACGTCCCGCTGTTCACCGCCTTCGCCGAGGCCGCCGTGACCGACCGGCTGCGTCGCTCGCAGACCCGTCTGGTGATCGTCGACCCCGATCAGCGCCACAAGATCGGCGACGGTGCCTGGGTGGTGCTCCCGGCCGACGAGGTGGCGTCCGAGGTGGCACGTGCTCAGCCCTGGGAACCGCGCTCGGTCGCGGTCGGGGGAGCCGGCGCGTTGGTGCACATGTTCACCTCGGGTACGACTGGGTCCCCGAAGGGCGTCGTGCATCCGGCCGCCTATATCGGCGGCTGGCACAGCTACCAGGAGTTCGGGCTCGGAGTCGGCGCCGGCAGTGTGTTCTGGTCCGCGGCGGATCCTGGCTGGGCCTACGGTCTCTACACGGCGATCGTCGCCCCGCTGGCGGCCGGAATACCAACGGTTCTGCTACGCGGCGGCTTCTCCGCGGAGGCGACACAGTGGGTGCTCGCGGAGCTGAAGGTGACCAACTTCGCCGCCGCCCCGACCGCCTATCGCGGCCTGCGTAACTCCGGTCAGCTCCAGCCGGGAACGCTCGACGTGCCGTATCTGTCCAGCGCGGGGGAGCCGCTGACGCCGGATGTGAACGTCTGGGCGCCCGAGGCTCTGGGCGCGCGGGTGCATGACCACTACGGGCAGACCGAGGTCGGCATGCCGATCGGTTTCCCCCACCACGAGGCCGTGGCGGTGCCGGTCGTCGACGGCGCGATGGGGGTCGCGCTGCCTGGCTGGTCGGCGACGGTGCTGGCCCCGGACCGCGACGAGCCCGCCGAACCTGGAACCGTCGGCCGGCTCGCGCTCGTCGTCGCGGACAGCCCGTTCATGACCTTCACGGCGTACGCCGACGGCGATGACCACGGCCGGTTCGTCGGCGACGGCCGGTACTACGTCACGGGTGACACGGCGAGCATCGACGTCGCCGGGATCGTCCGCTTCTCCTCCCGCGACGACGATGTGATCATCATGGCCGGGTACCGCATCGGCCCGTTCGACGTGGAGTCGGTGCTCGCCCAGCACCCCGCGGTCGCCGAATGCGCCGTGATCGCCGCGCCGGACGAGACCCGCGGCGAGGTCGTCGAGGCCTACGTGGTGGCCGCCCCCGGCAGTGCTGTCACCGAGGACGAGCTGCGGCGGTGGGTCAAGGACCGGTACTCCGCGCACGCCTACCCGCGCCGGGTCCACTTCGTGGCCAGCCTGCCGAAGACGCCGAGCGGCAAGATCCAGCGGGCCGAGCTGCGCCGGCAGCGGCGCGCGGAGGTCCTCGGCGGGCGCGGGTCCCGATGAACGATCTGGAGATCCTTCGCGTCGAACGGTCGGGCGCGGTGCGGGTCCTGACGATGAACCGGCCACATCGGCGCAACGCGCTGGACGCGGCACTGGTCGACGCCCTCGACCAGGCGCTGTCCGAGGCGGAGGCGGACCAGGAGACGCACGCAGTCGTGCTGCTCGGCGCGGGCCGGAGTTTCTGCGCCGGCGCCGACCTGCGGTACTTCCTCGCCCTCGGCGAGCGCGGTGAGACCCCCCTGGCGTTTCTGCGGACCGTGTCCGCGTTGGCCACCCGATTGGAGGTCAGCCCGTTGCCGATCGTGGCGGGGCTGCACGGCCACGCCGTCGCGGGCGGCATCGAGCTGGCCCTGGCCTGCGACGTCGTCGTCGCCGCGGCCGGCACACTGATCGGCGACGGGCACGTCCTGAACAACCTGCTGCCCGCCGGCGGCGCCGCGGTGCGGATGCCGCGGATGCTGGGCCAGGCGACCGCGCGGCGGCTCGCGCTGACCGGCGAGCTGATGCCGGCCGAGCGGCTCGCCGCCACCGGCTGGCCCCACGAGGTCGTCGCGCCGGACGAGGTCGGGCCGGCCGCGCTGCGGATCGCCGAGACCCTGGCCCGGACACACGGGCCGGCCCAGAGCGGCTACAAGCGGCTGCTCGCCCAGACGCCGGCGATGGAGACTCCCGCCGCGCTGGCCTTGGAACTGGACGCCTTCGACGCGCACTGGGCTGCCCACGACGTCGCCGCCGCGCTGCGGGACTTCGTCAACCGCCCCGCCACGACCCGAACGGAGCAGCCAGCGTGAACCGCTTCACCGACCAGGTCGTCCTCGTCACCGGCGGTGGCCAGGGCCTCGGCGCGGCGATGGCCCACCGGTTCGCCGCCGAGGGCGCCACCGTGGTCATCGGCGACCTCGACAAGGACACCGCGGCCGCCCAGGCCGAGGCGTTGCGCGCCCAGTTCGGTCAGCCCGCCGAGGCCGTCGGCGTCGACGTGACGGACTCGGCCGCGATCACCGAGTGGATCGACGACGTGGCGGCGCGGCGTGGGCGGATCGACGTTCTCATCAACAACGCCGGCATCATCCGGGACAACCGGGTCACCGCCATCAGCGACGCGGACTGGCACGCGGTTGTCGACGTCTCCCTGACGGGAAGCTTCCACTGCGCTCGCGCGGTGATCCCGCACATGCGGGCCCGCGGCTATGGGCGCATCGTGTCATTCAGCTCGATGAGCTGGCGCGGCAACTTCGGGCAGGCGAACTACGTCGCCGCCAAGGCCGGGATCGTCGGCCTGACCCGCGCCATCGCGCTGGAAACGGCCCGCGACGGCATCACCGTCAACGCCATCGCCCCCGGGCTGATCGAGACCCCGATGCTCGCCTCGATGAACGCGCCGGCCCGGGCGAAGCTCGTCGGCAAGGTGCCCCAGCGCGCGACCGGCCAGCCCACCGACATCGCCGAGGCCGCCGCGTTCCTCACCTCGCCGGCGGCCGGCTACATCACCGGCGTCGTCCTCGACGTCGACGGCGGGCTCGGTATCGGCTCGTCCATTCGCTAACCCCGCACCTGCTGCCGAGAGGAATGCCAGCTGTGACGAGCTCCCACCCCCCGACGCGGATTCCCGAACGACTGGTCCCGGTCCCCACGACGCTGAGCGAGCCCGCGCAGGCCATCATCGCGATGGGCAATCCGCTGCCTTTCAAGCCGTGGCCGCCGCTGGACGACCGCGAGGCGGTGCAGGCGTTCATCGACGAGCGGAACGCGGCGGCGCCGCCAGGCGCGGAAGGGCCGATGGTCGCGTCCTGCTACGGCGCCGCCGACACCGGCGTGCCCTGCGCGACCGCCCGCATCGAGCTCGACGGCGTCGGCGTCTGGCAGGCGATTCCGGACAGCCTTGCCGCTGACGACCGCCGGGTCTACCTGGTCATTCACGGAGCCTGGATCTATGGGGGCGGCGAGCTGGCCCGGCTGGGCGCCGCGATGACCGCCGGCGGCCTCGGCGCGAAGACGTGGGCGGTGGACTACCGGATGCCGCCGTTCCACCCGTTCCCGACCCCGCTCGACGACTGCCTCACCGCCTACCGCGCGTTGCTCGACGCGCATCGGCCCGAGGACATCATCATCGGCGGCATGTCCGGCGGGGCGAACCTCACGGTGGCGACGATCCTGCGGGCCCGCGACGAGGGCCTGCCGCTGCCGGCCGCCGCCGTGGTGAACACGCCTCCCATCGACCTCACCAAGGTCGGTGACTCCTACCAGGCCAGTCAGGGCGTGGACATCTCCTACGACGAGGCAGAGCTGGAAACCGTCTTCAAGCTCTACACAGACGGGCATGATCGCCGTGACCCGTATGTCTCCCCGCTGTTCGGCGACTTCGGCAAGGGCTTCCCGCCGACCATCCTGACCACCGGCACCCGCGACTTCCTGCTCTCGGACACCGTGCGGCTGCACCGGACGCTGCTGGCGGCGGGGGTGGAAGCGGAACTGCACGTCTGGGAAGGCGCGCCGCACTTCATGTTCCTCGGCCTGGCCCCCGAGGACCATCAGCGCCAGGCGCAGGTGCGTCAGTTCTGCGAGCGGCAGTGGGCGGCCGCCCGATGAAGCTCAACCTGATGAGCCGCCTGCTGCAGAAGACCCAGCAGTTACCACCGCCGCTGACCCGTGACGTGACCGTGCATCGCAACCTGCGGGTACCGATGCGCGACGGCGTCGAACTGGTCGCCGACCACTGGTTCCCGAAGTCGGGCGCCGAGGGTCTTCCGACCGTACTGATCCGCACCACCTACGGCAGCCACACCTCGGCCACCTATCCGCTCGCGAGGCCCATCGCCGAGCGTGGATTCCAGGTGTTCATCACCAACGCCCGTGGCACCTTCGGCTCCGGCGGCACCTTCGACCCGCTTCGTCCCGAACGCGACGACGGTCTGGACACGTTGGACTGGATCCTCAAACAGCCCTGGTTCGGCGATTCCATCCTGCTCTACGGGCCCAGCTATCTCGGCTACACCCAGTGGGCCGTCGCCGATCAGGTGCCACCGCAGGTCAAGGCCATGATCCCGATCCAGAGCGAGTCGGCGACGCTGCTGGAATTCCTGCGCTCCGACGGCTTCGCGCTGGAGATCCCGTTCATCTGGGGCTTCGTGGTCGACGGGCAGGAACGCCCGCTGGCGCTGCTGCGGCACCCCGGCCTGGCCGGCCGGCGCAAGATGAACCGCCTGATCGCGAGCCTGCCGCTGAACACGGCCGACCAGCGTGGCGTCGGCCATCGCATCGACTACATCCAGGACATGCTGGCCCACGACGCCGCCTCCCCGTACTGGGCGCGCGCCGATCACAGCGCCCGAGTCGCCGACGTGACGATCCCGGTCAGCTCGATCGCCGGCTGGCACGACTTCTTCCTGCCCGGCCAGCTCCGCGACTTCACCGCTCTGCAGGCGGCCGGCCGCCCGGCCCGGCTCACGGTCGGGCCCTGGGCGCACAGCATGACCGCCGAGCCGATCAAGCTCGGCATGCAGGAGCTGCTCGACTTCGGCCTGGCTCACGCCCGTGGGGAGCAACCCGGCGACCGCGCGCCCGTCCGGCTGTTCGTCCAGGGGCTCGAGGAGTGGCGCGACTTCGCCTCGTGGCCGCCCGAGGGCTACTCGCCCCAGCGGTTCCAGCTGCAACCGGGCGGCGGTCTGTCCACGGACGATCCGGCGGCGTCGGCCCCCGACGGCTACCGGTACGACCCGGCGGATCCGACCCCGGCCGTCGGCGGGTCCCGCTTCCAGACCAACACCGGGTCGGTCGACAACACCCGGCTTGAGGCGCGGCCTGACGTTCTCACGTACACCACGCCGCCACTGGACCACGACGTCGAGATCATCGGCGACGTCGACGCCGAGATCTGGTTCCGGTCCAGCCTGCCGTTCGCCGACGTGTTCGTCCGGGTCTGCGACGTCAGAACCGACGGCCGCTCCTTCAACGTCACTGACGGCCTCACGAGCCTGACCGACGCCGACCGGGACACCTGCGCGCGGGTGCGACTGTTCGCCACCGCCCACCGGTTCAAGCAGGGGCACCGCATCCGCGTCCAGATCTCCAGCGGCGCCTTCCCCCGGTACAACCGCAACCCCGGTACCGGCGAGCCCCGCGGCAGCGCGACCACTCTGCGGGCCGCCAGCCAGACCGTCTTCCACGACGAGACCCATCCCTCGGCGGTCATCCTGCCGGTCCGCCGAGGCGACTGACGAGGTGTGAGCGCGGATGGCGCGGGTGGGCCGCCCGTGCCCCCTGCGGGCGTGGGCGCGGACATCCGCCGGCCGTGGGCAGGGGCCTCCCGCCGGTTCGGTGAACCGGAGTGGGGCAAGCCCATCGGGAGCGGCGTAGTGCCTCGACCAGGTGTCCAGGCCGCGGGCTGTCGCCGTCTGCGCATCGAGGGTGACGGCGGGCTGCCGGCGGGAGGAGTGATGGCGAGGCTGCGCGTTGTCGGGAGCGGCGAGCCGGGCTCTCTGCCGTCGGCTGGTCGGCCCGCCGGGCCGAGGGCCTTCCGGCGCGCGGTGGTGGGCTGTCTGCTTTTCCTCGTGCTCGCGGTCCTGGCTACCGCGTCGCTGGACCCGCGCCCGGCCCGGATCGCGACGACGGCCGGAGACCTCGTCGCCGAGGTCGGCGCCGCGTCGGCCTGCTTCTGGACTGCTCGGCGGGCCGCCGTCGGTGACCGGCGATGGCGGGTCCTCATCGGCCTGTTCGCGGTCGGACTTGCCTGGGGCGGGCTGTTGACGTTGGTGACGCTGCTGACCGGCGGCTCGGTCGCCGCCCAGTCGACTTCGGGATATCTGGTCCTGGTCGCGTTCTACGGGCTGGCGCTCGCCGGACTGCTGTCCCTGCCCACCTGTCGGGTGGAGGGCAGGACCGGGCGAGGGCGGCGAGGCGGGGCGGGTCGCTGGCATGCCATCGTGGTGATGGACAGCGTGCTGATCGTCGGTTCGCTTCTCCTCCTCGAATGGGGGACGGTGCTTCAGGCGGTCGCCCGGTCCGCCGGGCTCGACCCCGTGGTGTTGACGGCCTCCCTGGTTCAGCAGGTGACCGTGCTGGCCCTCGCGGCGGCCGTCCTCCTGATCGCGACCTTCCGGCGGCCGCGGTCCCCCTTGACCTCGGCGTTGCTGGGCGGCGGCCTGCTGGTCTACGGCCTGACGAACAGCGTCTTCGTCTACCGGACCGCCCACGGCCGCTACGACCTTCCCGCGTGGAGCCTCATCCCGTTCATCGCCTCGCTACTGCTGATCGCTCTTGCCGCATTGGCGCCGATGCCGGCCTCGGTGGATCTGGATGACCGGGCTCCACCCGGTCCACGGACGATGTGGGCGCACGCCGCGCTGCCCTACGCCGTGCTCGTTGTCGCCGGTCTGCTGGTCCTTGGCAGGAGGGCGACCGGAGCAACGGTCGACCGACTTGAGTCATACGGCCTCGTGTCCTTGCTCGTGCTGGCGCTCGCCCGGCAGATGCTCACCATCGCCGAGAACACCGGCCTGCTCGCCGAGGTGAGGGAACGCGGGACCCAGCTGCAGCGCCTGGCGTTTCATGACCCGCTGACCGGTCTGGCGAACCGGGCGCTGTTCACCCGGCGCCTGCGGGGAGTCGTGGACCCCGACAGTGAGCCGGCTGCGGACGGTGCACCGACCGAGCGACAGACCGGCGTGTCCGTCCTGTTCCTCGACCTCGACCACTTCAAGGCGGTCAACGACACGTTCGGGCACGCCGCCGGCGACGAGCTCCTCAGGATCAGCGCGGCGCGGCTGCGGGCGGGCGCTCGTGCCAGCGACACGGTCGCGCGTATCGGTGGCGACGAGTTCGCCGTGATCCTGGACGGTGGCGGCCCCGACGGACCGGTCCGCGTCGCCGAGCGGCTCGCGACCGCGGTCCAGACGCCCTGCCGGCTGGCGGGCCAGACCTACATCCCGCGCGCCAGCCTGGGCCTCGTCACGCTCGATCCCACCGCGCGACCGGCCAGCCCGGACGCTTTGCTCCACCAGGCAGACCTGGCGATGTACGCGGCAAAACGCGAGCACGCGGGCAGGCTGGTCGTCTACCACCCGGACCTGGCGGCGCGGTTCGACCACCAGGCGGGATCGCTCGGACGGGAGTGAGCCCGAAATCCGGTGACGCGGCCGGCGAATCGGGCGCCGTCGGCGATATCGGTATGCCCGCATCAGATTCTCGCGCCTGCACCCGTCGAGCATCATCCGATATCCGCGCTGGGTGCAGGGCCCGCGCGGAACGGCAAGAGAGGAATGCAGATGGTGAAAAGCAGTTCGCCGCGCCGAAAACTTCAGGGAAGAAGGTGGCGCGGTCTCTTAGGCGTGCTGACGGTCGCGGTAGCCGCCGCATTAGCCGTGCAGGGGTGTACCTCGTCGTCGCCCCAGTCCACCCCCGCGTCGCCGGCATCGACCAACATTCCGGTCAAGTTCTCGGAGCTTCCGGTCCCGCCGACCGTCCCGGCGGACGGCATATGCGCTAGCCCGACGGGCTGTGTCTCCGCGAACTGGGGTGGCCTCGGCTCGCCGGGCTTCTACTGGGACCCCCACTACGTGCTGCTGGGCATCACGTATGCCGGCGCGCCCGCCGCGCCGAGCCCGGCCAGTGTCTACAACGGCCCACAGGTCATCGTCGTCAGGACCGACGGCACGACGTTCGCCGACGGTAACGCCTGGAAGTGCATCACCTGCGGGGTCGCCTTCGGCGCCGACATCGACCCGACCCAGTTCCCCTACCCGCCCGCGCACGAACTGCCCGACGGCAGGCACGTGCTCGTCGGAAACGGGATACTCGAATGCGGCCAGAACGGCGCCGACTACGCCGTGACGGACCCGCGGTGCACGCCCGCCAACACCCGCATCGCCCCGATCTACTGGGGCACGAAGCCGCTGCGCGGCCTGACCGGCCGGGAATGGCGGCTCAGTCCTGACGGCGTCCACCTCGCCTGGGACACCCTGGACCTGGCCACGTTCAGCGAGGTCCCGTTCGCCGGCCGCCTCACCTACGACAAGGCGAACAAGCGCTACGACCTCGTCAACGTCTCGGCGCTCTACAACCCGTCGGACACCAGATATGCGCCGTACGTCGTCGGCCCTGGGAACAAGCTCACCTTCAACAGCGCCGGCATGGTCGGCGAGCTCCGGGGCTGGAACAACGACGGCACCGCGACGCTCGGGATCCAGGCCTATGAGTCGGACAGCGTCGACGCCTGGGAGACCTCGCTCGCGACGGGGAAGTCCCGGGCGCTGACCGACCATGCCGAGTACACGGACCCGATGTCCATGTCGCCGGACGGCAGGTGGCTCCTCGCCGAGGAGGTGATCGGTTCCGGCAGGCTGGACTTCATCTCGGGTATGGAGGGCATTCCGCCGATCACCGACCAGCTCTCGACCATCGGCTACGTCTCAGGAATCCGCAACAACGGTAACCGCCGGTTCTTCCTGCCCTGGCTGGTAGGCACCGACGGAAAGGTCCACCAACAGATCAACAAGGGCGCCGACGCCGCCTGGAACACGGCCGCGGACCCCGCCTGGCTGGCTGACAGCACCGCGGTGGTCTACACCGAGAACCTCGCCTGCGGCGCCAACCCGACCCCGCACAAGTGCCCCGACTCGACCGAGCCGGGCGGCCGCAACAGCAGAACGATGATCGCCCGGTTCCCCACGCTCCCGGCGAGCAAGGCCGTGGCGCCGCCCGTCACGTCCGACCGGACCTGGGGGCTGCCGGCGACCCAGGGCCAGCAACTCCCGCCGCCGACGCCGCTGCCAGCCGGTACCTACACGGTGGACGGGAAGGTGTCGGGAAGCGCCAGCGTGGTGATCACCCACAACGCGGCCGACACGGCGATCGCGAGCATCGACGTCACCTTCCGCGACGTCGTCGACAAGCCGGGCTACGTGCTAAACGGGACGGAGAAGGTGAGCATTGTCGGCACGACGCCTCTCAACGAGGTCGTGACCTGGAACGCGAACATCACACTCTCCGGCCAGCACACCGGAAGCAAGTCGACCAGCCCGGGCGGCTTCACCCTCGGCCCGGACCTGCTCCTGCAGAACAAGTTCCTGCCGACCGGGACGATGACGACCGTCCTCGATGGACGCACCTACACCCAGCCCGCCAGCGGAGCCTGACCGGACAGACGACGTCTGATCTGGGCCGGCGGCGGCAGTCGTCGGGTGCGCCGGTCACGGCGCACCCGACGACCTGCCGTCTGCTGGAACAGCTTTGGTTCCTACCGCGGCCCAGCGGCCATGAGTGTGGGAAGCGTTTTCGCTCTGGAGGCGAGGCTCACTGCCTGGGCGATGAAGGCGTCGAGACGCTCCCACAGCAGGTGGCGGGTGGGTGCGAAGTTGTGCATGTGCGCCATCCGTCGGAGCCGGAACACGGCGAGGTCGCGGGCCGAGGTGAAAGCGGCCGCCTCGGTGAGAAGTGGGCGCACGACATCTCGTTCACCGGCGGCCAGCAGAACGGGCACGTCGATCGTGGCGACCTCGGCGGCGATCGCGCCAGGTTCGAGAAGCGCGACCGCGAGACTGGGCACGGTCCTGCTCGACCAGGGCAGGGCCGTCGTCTTGACCGGGATACCGGCCTCGATGTCGGCCGCCGTGAGCGGGGTGAGTTCCTCCACCCAGTGGAACGCCCAGGGCCAGTCGAGGTCGGCGAGAGCGTCGGCCGCCGGTTGGCCCGGGAGGAGACTCGAGGCCGCCGGCTGGCGGCGCGGAATCGTCGTGTCGATCACGCTGCTGCCCATCAGCGCGATGGCGTCGAACGTGCGGTGCTGGGCCTGCATCGCGGCGGCGATGTGGCCGCCCATCGACTGGCCGGCGCCGACGACCGCCGAGACCTCGACGCGGGGCACGGCGCCGGGCGCGAGGGTGCCGTCCCGCAGCCGGTCCAGCACGGCCGTGACGGCGGCGTGGTTCGCCGCGGCCACGGTCGGCAGCGTGGTGACGTCCGGGGCGGGGCTGGTGCTGTCCCCGGCCCCGAGGTGGTCGAGCGCGACGACGATGGCCCCGCGGCGGGCGTGGTGGTCGGCCTGGCTGTATCCGAGGTCGGGCAGGTCGAAGTAGCGCCGGCCGTAGCCGCCGCCGGGAAGAAGGACGAGGACCGGAGATCGCGCGCTGCGCGCCTCGTCGACGTGGACGGTCGCCGCGATCTCCCAGGCCGCCTCGCCGACGGGTGCGCCGGGAACCGCCACACGGATGTCGATGACCTTGACGTCGGTTCCTGCGTCTGACAAAGCGGCTCCAGGCATTCGAGACGATCACCCGCGGCGGGCGCTCCGACCGCGTTGACACGCGCGTTTGGTCCTGCTATACATCCGTTCAGCAGGACGATGGAGTGCACCATACGACATTCGGGCGGGGCGGCGACATCGAGTAAACCGGTGTCTCTGGGGCGGGGCGGAACGTCCGCCGCGCCATCCTCCGGCGCCTCGAGGCCCGGGCTTTCGGTGTGCCCTTTTGCCGAATCCTGGCCCGAATTCAATGATTGGCGATGGCCGACAGTGCTTCCGGCCCAGCAGTGAGCTCCGGGTCGCGACGCCTCGCGGTCGGTACACGGCCAGCCATCGCAGTTTCGGCGGCATCGCCGTGGACAGGACAAGGGGAAAGATGAATCTATCCGTGCACCTGCGGCGGAAACGGTTTGGCCTGGCGGCCGTCGGTACGGCCGCCATGCTGCTCGGGGTGGCGGCCTGCGGCGGCTCGTCCGGCGGCGGCGCGAGTGCCGCCGGGGGAACCGCGTCGAAGGCGACGATCACGGTCGGCGTGTTAGCCGATGTGACCGGTGCGGCCGCGTCCGGGAACAAGTCGAGTCTCGACGGGTTCAAGGCCGGGACGTACTACGCCGCCCGACAGGGATACACGATCAAGTATGTCGTCGCGGACACGGCGACGAACCCGGCGACCGTGCTGTCGGCGGCGCAGAAGCTCGTCACCCAGAACCATGTCACCGCCGTGTTGGCCCACTCGGCGTTGTTCTTCGCGGCCGCGCAGTACCTCACCGCGCACAACGTTCCGGTGATCGGGTTCGCCCAGGACGGCCGGGAGTGGTTCACCTCGCCGAACATGTTCTCCATCACCGGGCCGACGCTGAATGACGAGGTCACCACGACTCTGGGCCAGACGATGAAGAAGCTGGGCGTGACCAACCTGGCGACGCTGGCCTACTCGGTGTCGCCGCAGTCGCAGGCCGCCGCGAGCGAGGCGGCCGCGTCGGCGAAGCTGGCCGGGGTCAAGGTGGGCTACGAGAACATCCAGCTCCCGTTCGGTACCACGGACATCGGCCCGGTGGTGCTGGCGATGAAGAACGCCGGCGTCGACGGGTTCTTCGCGACCGTCGACCCGAACACCGCCTTCGTGCTCCTCAAGGCGCTCCAGGACCAGGGCGTGAAGCTCAAGGCCTCGCTCCTGCCCACCGGGTACGGCGGTGACCTGACACAGGCTGGCCCAGGCGCGACGCAGACCGCGCAGGGCTCCTACTTCTCGCTGGCCTACGAGCCGGTGGAGATGCAGACGGCGGCCACCAAGCAGTTTGAGAGTGACCTGAAAGCCGCGGGAGTCACGGGTGAACCGACGTTCGCCCAGTACGACGGCTACATCACCATGGGTCTGCTGGTCCGCGCGTTGAAGGCTGCCGGCGCGGGCCCGACGTCGGCGTCGCTGCTGACGGCGCTGCGGGGCATTCACGACTGGGACGGGCTGGGTCTGTTCGGTCCGGGGAAGACGTACGACATCAACCAGAAGAAGATCACGACGGGCGAGTGCCTGTTCGTGTCCAAGTACGAGGGCAGCGCCTTCACGCCCGTTCAGGGCGCTCTCCCGATCTGCGGCACCCTGACGGCCGAGACGATCCAGCGCGCGTCCTGAGGCCAGGGCTGTGAGCCTCGCCGGGTCCGTCCGTCCTCGCGGCGGGCGGACCCGGCCTGGCGGTGGTCCACTGTCTGGGCTGCTGAGCGGAACCAGGCCGGCGTCTGATCCGGCGGCAGCGTCCGGTAGCGCGACGGCGCGCGGTCGCCGGGCACCGCGCCGAGGTCCGCGATCAGGGCAGCCATGTCGACGGGCATCACTCACCGTCCCCGGCGAACTCCCGCAGCGGGCCCTTCAGCACCTTGCCGGTCGCGTTGCGCGGAAGCTCCTCGACCAGCAGCACCCGTGCGGGGACCTTGTAGGCGGCCAGGCGCTCCCGGCACCAGTCACGCAACCCGTCAGGCGTGGCGGCCGCGCCCCGGGCCAGGACGACGAAGGCGACCCCGGCCTCGCCCCAGCGTGGGTGCGGGGCACCGACGACCGCGGCCTGGCTGACCGCCGCATGGGCGTGCAGGGCGTTCTCCACCTCGGCGGGGTAGACGTTCTCGCCGCCGGAGATGTACATGTCCTTCCACCGGTCGACCAGGACGAAATGGCCGTCGTCTGTCCCGGCAGCCGCGTCTCCGGTGCGAAGCCAGCCGTCGGCGGTCAACGCCTCGGCGGTGGCGGCCGGGTTCCGCCAGTAGCCCGGCGTCACGAGCGGCCCGGATACCTGTAGCTCACCGGTCTCTCCCGGCGCGGACGGCCGGTCGTCGGCGGTGCGTACGCGGCATCGGGCGTAGAGCAGAGGTGTCCCGACCGTGCCGTTGTGGCTGAGTTCCTGGCCGGGCGGCATCGCCGTCACGCAGGCGCCGGCCTCGGTGATCCCGAAGACGGTGGTGAGAGCGACGCCGCGCCTGCCCCAGCTCTCGACCAGCGCCGACGGAACCGGGGAGCCGCCGACGACGGCGACGAACGGCCGCAGCGCCGCGTCGGCGAATCCGGGTAACTGCTCCATGAACTGGTAGTTGGCGGGCACGCCGCAGAAGTGGGTG
Source organism: Pseudofrankia inefficax (assembly GCF_000166135.1). Classification (NCBI taxonomy): domain Bacteria; kingdom Bacillati; phylum Actinomycetota; class Actinomycetes; order Frankiales; family Frankiaceae; genus Pseudofrankia; species Pseudofrankia inefficax. The sequence goes on along the minus strand of NC_014666.1, from coordinate 5,005,854 downwards.
ACGGGCGTGGCGGTGTTCGTGAGCAGGCCGAGCGTCTGCGCCGGGTCGAAGGTGCGCGCGACCAGCACGGTGCCGCCCATGTACAGGACGGGGTTGGCGAACAGGTTCAGGCCGGCGACGTGGAAGGTCGGAAGCACAGTGAGGCAGCGGGAGTCCGCCCCTACCCGGTGGGCGACCAGGATGCCCTGCATGCTGGCCATGACGCCGCGGTGCGTGGCCTGGACCCCCTTCGGCAGGCCGGTCGTCCCCGACGTGTAGATGATCATCCAGGTGGCGTCCTCATCGACGGGCGCCGGCGCCCAGGTGGAGGGGACGGTGGCGGTCGCGAGGACCTCGTAGCCGTCCGCCTCGGCTGGCTCACTGGCCCAGGCGATGGTCGCCGGGACGCGGCCGGCCGCGGCCACCTCGCTGGCCGCCTCGGCAGACGCGCTCTCGTGCAGCAGCATCGCGGGCTCGGCGTCGTGAATGACGGCGATGAGTTCGCCCGGCGTGAGCCGCCAGTTCAGCGGGACGACGATCGCGCCGAGCAGGGCGCAGGCGTACACGACCTCGAAGACGCGCGTGTCGTTGCGGGACAGCACCGCCACCCGGTCTCCTTGGCGGATCCCGTGCCGCATGGCCAGCGCCCACGCCACCGAGCGGACGCGGCCGGCGAGCTCGCCATAGGCGAGTGCCTGTCCGCGATGGAGGTCCAACAGCGCCGGCTGGCCGGGGCTTCGCCGGGCATGGTGCTCAAGCCAGGAGACGACAGCGTGTCCCATGTCAGATCCTTTCGGAGCCTGGCAATCGCTCAAATGCCGCGGCGGCGAGGACGCGCGGCGGTCATCGTGCCTTGAGGAAGGTCGTGATCTCACGGGCGATCTCAACGGGCACCTCCTCCGGCAGGAAATGCCCCGCGTCCAGCGGCCGTCCGTGAACGTTCGGGAAGACCTCGCGCCACACGTCGACCGGGTCGGGGCCGCGGCCGACCATTCCGCGCGCGCCCCACAGGACGAGGGCGGGCTGGCGCGCCTGGCGGCTGTTCGCGTCGTGCTCAAGATCGATTCCCGCCGCCGCGCGGTAGTCGCCGCAGAACGCGCGCTGGACGGACGGCCGTAGGGCGGCCCGCTCATATTCCGCGAGTGCTTCCGGCGCGAAAACGCCAATCGACGCACCGATGCCGAGAAAGCCGTGCAGGAAACCGATCGGATCCGCGGCGAGCGCCCGCTCCGGTAGACCCCCTGGCTGAGCCAGGAAGCTCCAGTGCCAGTAGCCCCGCGCGAGCTCGGCGTCCATCCCGGACCACACCGCCGCGGTGGGCACGATGTCCAGCAGCACGACCGATTCGACCGCGTGGGGATGGTCCAGCGCCATCCGCTGCGCGACCCTGGCCCCCCGGTCGTGACCGACGACGGGGAACGACTCAAAGCCGAGCGAGCGCATCACCGTCAGCTGGTCGTCAGCCATCGCGCGGAAGCTGAAATCGTCGTCGAACGCGAGGGAGTCGCCATAGCCGCGCAGGTCCGACGCGACGACGGTGTACGTCTCGGCCAGGACCGGCCATACCCGGTGCCACGCGTGGTGCGACTGAGGGAAGCCGTGCAACAGGAGCACGGGCGGACCCGAGCCGATGCGGACGCCGCGGATTCGGGCGCCACCCGCGGACACGTCGATCCTTGTCCCGAACAACGCGATCCTCCCGAGCCGCCGTGGCGACGAAGAGCGACCCGTGCGGGATTGGGAGGCCCGCCCGGCGGCGAGACATCGGCTCAGGCCGACGTCGGCAGATACAGCACGGACCTGCGTTCCGCGTCGTGCGCGATGGTGTGTGTCGAAGTAGCGAGGCGGGTCGCGGTCGCGGGAGGTTCGCCGGTCCCTGGATTGCGGTTGAAGCGCGGGTGTGAGCCTCCCCCGATCGTCAACCTGATCCGGTTGCCGGCGCGGAAGCGGTGCGCCGTGGCGTCCAGCGCCAGGTTCACGGTGGTCGCCGGACTGGCCGGGTCGAGGCGCAGGTAGCCGTCGCTGATGTTGTGCGACCGGCCCTTCGGGTCGACCTCGGACAGCCGGACGAACACGTCGGCGTGCGGGTTGTCGGTGCTGTGCGCCAGCTCGACCCGGGGCGTGCCGAGTACCTCGAGGTCATCGGTCAGTGGCGGACCCGTGAACGTCAGGATGTCGGTCCGGTCCGCCAACCCGGTGTCGTCGCGATACCCGGCGTCCCGCGCCATGATCCGACCACCGATCGTCGGGGTGGGGTCCTTCGGGTCGTAGGTAAACCTGGACGGTGCGGTCTCCTTGTCTGGTGGGCTGTCGACCAGCGCCCGGTCGGAGTCTAGGTAGAGGGCCACGTCGGTCGTCGGGGGTGGCCATGCGGGGAGATCACGCCAGGTCTCCGCGCCGGTGGTGAAGATGCGGACGGGTGCGTCTCGGGTCCGCTTTCGGGTGCCGGCGAGGTGTTCGCCGAGCCATTCCAGGCTGTCCGCGGCGATCATCTTGGTGGCTTTGGCGGAACTGAGGTGGGTCCATGGGCCGACGGTGAGGGCGACGTCGATGCCCCGGCTGTGAAGGACCTCGTACTGGTGCAGGGTCTGTTCCAGGAACAGGTCCTGCCAGCCGCCGTGCAGGAGAACCGGGACCGGGCAGCGTTCGAGGGCGTCGCCCAGCCGCATGCGTTGCCAGTACGGGTCGCTGATATCCGGCCGTGACAGCCATTGCTCGTACCACGGCGCCCGGCCTTCGAGGATCCCGTCGCTTGCCTGGCACAGGGGCAGCTCGCCCAGTGCTGCTGCCATCCGTTTCTGGGCGCGGCGGCCGTGCAGCAGCATGGACAGCAGACTGGTCTCCTCCTGGTGGGCCACGACGTCGCTCCACGTGAGGAAGTCATGAAGCGCGAAGGCGCCCGTGCCATAGGCGGCCAGGCTGAAGTCGTGCGGGGCCACGTCGATGACCGCGGCGGCCAGCTCCGGTGGTGGGTCCATGAGCAGCGCCCACTGGGTGAACCCCACGTACGACTGGCCGACGGTCGCGAACCGTCCGGTGAACCACGGCTGCGTGCGGAGCCAGCCGACCGTGTCCGCGCCGTCGTCGATCTCCTGGACCATGGGGTCGAAACGCCCGCCGGAGCCGAATGTGCCCCGGCAGCTCTGCAGGAGCACGTGGTAGCCGCGCTCGGCGTAGATCCGCCCGCTGAGCGCCGAGGAGGGAAACCCGCGGCCATAGGGCCCGCGCACCAACAGCGTTCCTACTGGTGTCCCCTTCGGCGCGTAGTGGTCAGCGACCAGCTCGACGCCGTCTCGCATGGGAATTCGCACAGCGTGGGTCACTGTGTAGTCCGATGTCGCGCGCGGCAGTCCCAGGAGGCGCCGCAGCCCCCTGTCGACGAGCCGGTCACGCCGAGAGCGGTTCCGCGGTGTCGGACCAAGGTCGGTCTTCGTGGTCATGACGGTCAGCCTCTCGGTGCTTGCGGCGGGCGTGCGGCGACGAGGTCGAGGGCGACGTCGGTGATCATGTCTTCCTGGCCGCCGACCATGCCGCGTCGGCCGACCTCGACGAGGATCGACCGGGTGTCCAGGCCGTAGCGGCGGGCGGCGGTTTCTGCGTGCCGCAGGAACGACGAATAGACGCCGGCGTAGCCGAGGGTGAGGGTCTCCCGGTCGACGCGGACGGCCCGGTCCTGCAGCGGGCGGACGACGTCGTCGGCGCCGTCCATCAGGCCGAACAGGTCGCAGCCGTGCTTCCAGCCCATCACGTCCGCGACGGCGATGAACGCCTCCAGCGGGCAGTTGCCGGCGCCCGCGCCCTGGCCGGCGAGAGACGCGTCGATCCGGATGGCGCCGGACTCGGCCGCGACGACCGAGTTCGCGACGCCGAGGCCCAGGTTGTGGTGGGCGTGGATGCCCAGCTCCGTCGCCGGGTCGAGCAGGTCGCGATAGGCGCGGAAGCGAGCCCGGACGTCGTCCATGCTCAGGCGTCCGCCGGAGTCGGTGACGTAGACGCAGTGCGCGCCGTAGGACTCCATGAGCTTCGCCTGCCGGGCGAGTTCGGCCGGTGGGGCCAGGTGGGACATCATCAGGAACCCGGCGACGTCCAGGCCCAGCTCGCGGGCGGCCGTGATGTGCTGCGCGGAGATGTCGGCCTCGGTGCAGTGGGTGGCGATCCGGACCGAACGGATGCCCAGTTCGTGGGCGCGCCGCAGGTCGTGCAGGGTGCCGATGCCCGGCAGCAGCAAAGTGGTGGGGATGGCGCGGGACATCGACCCGACGACGGCCTCGATCCACTCCCAGTCGGTATGCGCGCCGACGCCGTAGTTGACCGACGAGCCGGCGAGGCCGTCGCCGTGCGCGACCTCGATGGCGGACACCCCGGCCTCGTCGAGGAGCCGGGCGATCGTGGCGGCCTGCGCGACGGTGTAGCGATGCCGGATGGCGTGCATGCCGTCCCGCAGGGTCACGTCCTGGATGTAGAGCGGTGCGGTCACGGGGACGTCGGCGACACTGGCGCCTGTTTCCGGTCCGCAGGGTGCGATCGGGGCCGCTGTCCCAGGCGCGTTCGTCGTGGCCTCGGCCGCGCCGGCGTTCTCGGCGTTCATCGGGCGCGTATCCCTGTCGTGGCCCGCTCAGCGATCCGTTCCGCGGTGCGCAGCGCGGCCGAGGTCATGATGTCCAGGTTGCCGGCGTAAGCCGGCAGGTAGTGGGCGGCGCCCTCGACCTCGAGGAACACCGACACCTTGGTCACCGTGCCGGTGCCGGCCGGCGCGAGCGTCCGGACGGGGTCGTCGTCAGCGACCCGTTCGAACTGGACCTTCTGCTTGAGCCCGTAGCCGGGAACGTAGGCCTGCACCCGGGCGACCATGTCCTCGACGGACCTGGTGACGGCGGCGTCGTCACAGTCACCGACGACGCAGTAGACGGTGTCGCGCATGATCAGTGGAGGCTCGGCCGGGTTCAGGACGATGATCGCCTTACCGCGGGACGCACCGCCGACCTTCTCGATCGCCGCCGACGTCGTCTCGGTGAACTCGTCGATGTTGGCTCGGGTGCCGGGTCCGGCCGACCTCGACGCGATCGAGGCGACGATCTCGCCATAGTGGACCGGGCTGGTGGCGTTGACCGCCGCGACGATCGGGATCGTCGCCTGGCCGCCGCAGGTCACCATGTTGACGTTCGGCGCGTCCAGGTGGGCGTCGAGGTTCACCGACGGGACGACATAGGGGCCGATCGCCGCCGGGGTGAGGTCGACGACGTGCTTGCCGTGGGCCTGCAGGACCTCGTTGTTGCGCCGGTGCGCACCCGCCGAGGTGGCATCGAAGACGATCTCCAGGTCGGCGAACTCGTCCATCCGCGCCAGGCCGTGGATGCCCTCGTGCGTCGTCGAGACCTTCAGGCGGCGGGCTCGGGCGAGGCCGTCGGAGTCCGGGTCGATGCCGACCATCGCGGTGATCTCCAGGCGTTCCGACAGCCGGAGAACTTTGATCATCAGGTCGGTCCCGATGTTGCCCGACCCGATGACGGCCACCTTGACCGTGCTCACCGCTGCTCTCCTTCCGCTGCCTCGGAGGCGAATCGGGTCCGCACCGAGCCCAGTCCGCTGATCTCGGTCTCGAAGGCGTCGCCGGGCCCGGCCGCGATCATTGGGCCGAGTGCTCCGGTCAACACGACGTCGCCCGCCCGCAACGGGTCTCCGGCCGCCGCGAGGGTGGCGGCGAGCCAGACCGCCGCATTGAGCGGACCGCCGAGACAGTCGGAGCCCGTGCCGCGGGAGACCAGGTGCTCGCCCTTCAGCAGCCGCATCTCGACCGCTCGCAGGTCCACCCGGTCGAGCGGTGCCGGAGTCGCGCCGAGGACGAACAGGCCGCAGGAGGCGTTGTCGGCGATCGTGTCCACGATCGTGATGTCCCAGCCCGCGACCCGGCTGTCGACGATCTCCAGCGCCGGCAGCGCGAACTCGACGGCGCGCAGGACGTCGACGACGGTGACGCGGGGGTCGGGCAGGTCGGCCCCGAGCACCAGCGCGACCTCGGCCTCGACCTTGGGCTGCAGCAGCCGGCCGGCCGGGATCTCGTCGCCGTCGGCCACGCACATGTCGGCGAACAGGGCGCCGAAGTCCGGCTGGCCGACGCCGAGCTGGCGCTGCACCGCCTTCGAGGTCAGCCCGGTCTTGCGGCCCACGATCCGGCGTCCGGCGGCCGCGCCGCGCTCGACGTTCACCCGCTGGACGGCGTAGGCGGCGGCGACGTCCGTCGGTGCGAGCAGGTCTCGGACCGGGCCACACGGCACGCCGGTGCGCTCGGCCACGGCCAGCCGGCTGGCCGCGGCGCTGATCACGGACTCGTCGACGGTGGGGGAGGTGGTCATCGCGGGCCCGTCTGTCGCGGTTCTGCGAGCACCGGGAGGTCCAAGCCGGTGGCCGCATGCGAGGCGGAAGCCTGGCGTGACTGGTATAGGCGCGGTCCGCGGCGGGGGCCATGCGTTGTTCCACCTGACGGAACGACGGGCCGCACCTCGGCGTCGTGGGCGTGCACCCCGAGACGAACCTGGCGAACCCTCTCGTCGCCGGTGCTCGCCGAGGCCGGCACCCGGTGAAGATCGTCCCGGCGCGGCCGCGATGGCGTGGGAGTCCCGCACGACCTGCCCATTGACGCTGGCACACCCTCCGTGCTGAACTCTCGTTTAACAGAAGGCGTGCCGGGCCCCAGGGCCATTGTTTGCCGCCGGCCCGGAACCGTGGCCGGCCTGCCTCCACGCATGAAGAAGAAAAGCATGATCTCCAGTGGGCCCTCTGGGGATCATGATCCGTCGGTCCACCGATGGTTCGCGCGAACCTCACGTCATCCGCCTGATCGTCGCCAGGGACGGCTGCGGCCGTCGTCGGGGCGCCACCACGGCTGGCCCAGCCGCGCCAGCGGCGGTCCGGGGTGCGGAAAGATCATCAGGGTCGCCTGGTACCTGGAAGGAACAAAGAGGGATGGCGATGGCAGTGGACCTGCCCCCAGGTCCTGGCGGCGTGGACGCCGCGCAGTCGGCGGAGCGCCAGCGGACGCGGACGCGGCTGCTGAGGGCCGCTCGCATCATCTTCGAGCGCGACGGCTTCAGGCGTTCCCGCGTCACTGACATCGCGCATCTCGGAGGCCTGGCGCACGGCGGGTTCTATCGTTACTTCGACTCCAAGGAGACCGTTTTCCTGGAGGTCGCCGAGGCTGCGGTCGATCGCCTCGGCACCCCGTTGGATGGCGTCGCTTTCGACTCCGACCCGCTGGAGGACCTGCCCGACCGGATGCGCGCGAGTATTCGCCGGTACCTGAGGTCCTATCAGGACGGGGCCCGGATTCTCGGTGTGATCCGCGAGACCGGGCCCAAGAACGACCAGCTCTGCGGGCTGTGGCGCGATCCGTGGCGCCCTGACGTTGTGCGGCACGTCGAGGCGATCCGCCAGCTGCAGGTGCGCGGCCTGATCGAGACCAGAGTCAGCCCGCAGGTCATCGTGTTCGCGCTCATCGGCATGGTGGAGCGGTTCGCCGATCGATGGCTGGTCGACGGGGCCATTACCTGCGACCTCGACGTCGCCGTCGAGCAGCTCGCCCGACTGTCACTGCAGGCGCTGCGGATACCTGACCGTGCCGCGTGACGGCGCCGACTGTCCGCGATACCGAGCCCGCCTGACAACAGGCGTGGGAAGTCAGAAGGGATGAGGATGAATCCAACGAAAGATGCGTCTGGGGCCGTGAAGGTGGCGGGACCAGTTCCCGTGACGGCCGAGTCCGGCGAGCCTTTCGGCGGCGCGGAGTCTCCGGTGGGGTTGACCGAGACGCCGCTGTCCGATCTATTACGGGACCACGACTTCGTCGAAGAGGAGTTCTTCGTCTCGGGCACGGTCGGCGGCCAGCCCTATACCACCTCATTGTTGATCCGTCGGCCGGCCACAGTGGCGGATTTCTCCGGCCTGGTCGCGCTCGAACCCGTCCACGTGCAGGGGGCACTCGGGCTGTGGCAGACCTGCCATCCCACGATCCTGGCGGACGGCCACGCCTGGGTCACGGTGGGCTCGCAGCTCGCCGCCGTCGAGGGACCGATCAGACTCTCCAATCCGAGCCGATACGCGAGCCTGCACGTTCCCTCCGCGGCGGCGAGCGAGGAGAGCTTCGCCGCGCTGATGGCCTGGCAGCAGGGCGATGACGCCAACCCGCCACGCACCCTGTTCGCGATCGACGCGATCTCGAACGAGATCATGACCCAGGTCGGCGTGCTGCTGAAGGCGGGCTCGGAGGACGGCCCACTTCCCGGCTTCGCGGTCGAGCACCTCATCATGGGCGGCGCCTCGCAGACGGGCATGGCGACCCTCAACTATATCGAGGCCAGCCATCCCAACGCCCGCCTGTCCGATGGCAAGCCGGTCTATGACGGTTTCCTGCCGATGGCCGCACCGGGCTGGACGCCAGTTGCCGGTGGCGACGCCGCGGTGGTTCATACCTTCACCGAGGGCGACCTCTTTCTGTTTGGCGTCATCGGCCCGGATGGGGCCGTGGCCGCGAGGCCGGACGGCGACGCACCGAACGACCGGTATCGCTCCTACCAGGTCCCCGCCTGCCCACACCTGCCCACCCGGGGTCTGCGCGATGTCGACGGAATTCCTCAGCTCGGCCTCACCCTGGAGCCCGGTGAGCGGCTGAATCAGTTTCCGTCCGCGCCCTTCAACCACGCCGCCTTCGTCCACCTCGTGAACTGGGTGACGAAAGGCGTGGTCCCGCCGCGCGCGGCACCGATCGAGATCGCGAAAAACGCGGTCGTGTCGGACGAGTTTGGCAACGCCAAGGGCGGAATACGTTCGCCTTACGTTGACGTACCGACCGCGCGCTATATCCCCGCGCGTTACCTGCGTAACCTGATCGGCGTCGAACTGCCGTTCGGGGCCGGGGAACTCGGGGAGCTCTACGGGTCGCGTGCAGGCTATCTGACGCGCTTCAACCAGAGTATCGACGAAGCGATCAAAGCTGGCTCGATCCTGCCCGCGGACGGCGACCAGTTGAAGATGGAAGAAGCTGAATCGGCGCCGCTCTAGCTGCCCAGAACGGACAGCCGGCGGGTGCGTCGCAAGACTGGACGCACCCGCCGACTGGTTACGCTGATGCCTGTACAGACCTCCATCCGCGCTGCGCGACGAAATCTCTTGCCGGGAGGCGGCGATCACGGTCGCTCGCGCGATCTGCTTGGCCCGTGGACCGCGGCGGCCCGGCCACCCTTCTCGGGGCGGCCGGGCCGCTGTCGGATCGACCTCCGGCGAGTGTCAGCCCGCTGGCTTGATCTTCTGGTCTGTCAGCGTGCCGCAGATGGGGAGCGCGCCCTGGACGGGCTTGAACGCATTGCCCTCGTACCTGGTCACGAACAGGCATTCGCCCGTGGTGATCTTCTTCTGGTTGATGTCGTAGGTCTTGCCCGGACCGAACAGACCCAGGCCATCCCAGTCGTGAATGCCCCGCAGCGCGGTCAGCAACGACGCCGACGTCGGGCTGCTGCCGGCGGCCTTCAACGTCCGGACGAGCAGGCCCATGGTGAGGTAGCCGTCGTACTGGGCGAACGTCGGTTCACCGGTGACGCCCGCGGCCTTGAGGTCGCTTTCGAACTGCTTGGTGGCAGCCGTCTGCATCTCCACCGGCTCGTAACCCAGGGAGAAGTAGGCACCCTGCGCGATCTGCGACGCTCCCGGGCCCGCCTGCACCAGATCACCGCCATAGCCGGTCGGCAGTAGCACGCCCTTGAGCTTCACGCCCTGAGCCTGCAGTGACTTGAGCAGCACGAAGGCCGTGTTCGCGTCGACGGCGGCCAGGAAACCGTCGATACCGGCGGCCTTCATCGCGAGCGTGGGCGGGCCGACGTCGGTGGTGCCGATCGGCAGCTGCACGTTCTGGTAGCCGACCTTGATGCCCGCGACCCTCGCCGATGCGGCGGCCTCGTTCGCCGCGGCCTGCGAGCCCGGAGCACCCGCGTAGGCGAGCACCCCGAGGCTCGTGACGCCGACCTTCTTGGCGACCTGGCCGAGCGTCGTCGTGACCTCGTCGTTCAACGACGGCCCGGTGATCGAGAACATGTTCGGCGAGCTGAACCACTCTCGGCCGTCCTCGGCGAACCCGATCACCGGGACGTTGTGAGCAGTAAGATAGGGCGCGGCCGCGAAGAACAGCCCCGAATGCGCCAGCACAGCCATCACGTGATCCTGCGTGACCAGCTTCTGCGCCATGGACAGCGTGGTGGCCGGGTTCGTCGCCGTGTCAGCGACGATGTACTTGATGGTGTAGCCCTCACGCGAGGCGTAGTACGTGCCCGCCTTGAAGCCATCGATGCTGGACTTGTTCCCAGAGGCGGCCGCTCCGGTCACATCGGCTAAGACGCCGACCGTGATGGTCGTCTTGGCCGACGCCCCGCCGGAGGCGTTCGCCCCGCCGCTGCCCGCTTTGGACGAACCCCCGCAGGCAGCGACTCCAAGCAGCACCGCGGTGATGCCGATCGCGACCGCTCCATATCTCTTCCGTCGCCCTGGTGAATATGGATTCATATCTTCCCTTTCTCATGCGGCGGTCGCGCCGAATCTCGTTGGCTGAAGGGACGGACGCATGAGGTGACACCGCCCGGCGGCGTAGGGCGGGAGGACGCACCTTACGCAGACAGTGCGGTCGCCTCACGGGCCCGCGTCGAGGAGGCGTCGCACAGCGACCTTGTCGAGCTTGCCGGTGGCGTTGCGGGGCACGGTGTCGACCACCTTCAGCTGGCGTGGCAGCTTGTAGCGGGCCAGCCTGGTGGCGGCGTGCTCGCGAAGGGTCGCCAGGCTGATCGCCGAGCCCTGGGTGACGGCGACGACGGCGACGACGGTCTCGCCCCACCGCTCGTCCACGGCGCCCACGATCGCGACGTCGACCAGCCCCGGCAGGTCCGCGAGGGCGCGTTCGACCTCCGCCGGGTACACGTTCTCGCCGCCGCTGATGATCATGTCTTTGAGCCGGTCGACGATGAACAGGCAGCCGTCGTCGTCCAGGTAGCCGACGTCGCCGGAGTGGAACCAGCCGTCGTCGTCGAACGCCGCGCTGGTGGCCTCCGGGTTGTTCCAGTACCCGGGCGTGACGTTCGGCCCGCGGACCACGATCTCGCCCGCGACCCCCGCCGTGACCGGTGTGTTGGCCGCCGGGTCGACGATCCGTACCTCGGTGTGAGGCATGGGGATGCCGGCCGAGCCGAGTTTGGCGAGCGTGCGTTCGACGGGCAGGTGGGTGGCGAACGGGGCGGTCTCGGTGAGTCCCCACGCCTGTTGCAGCCAGATGCCGTGGTCGGCGTACTGCTGGATCAGCGAGGGCGGGACCGGGGCGCCGGCGACGACGATCGCGCGCAGGTCGGACAGGTCGGTCTCGAAGACGCCGGGGAGCTGGGCGAGGGCGGCCAGCATCGTGGGGACCGCGAAGAACGAGTTGACCCGGTAGGTGACGAGGTCGTCGAGGAACCCAGCCGGGTCGAAAGCGCGGCGCAGCACGACGGTGCCGCCGCGCACCAGCGTGCGGACGAGGAAGCTGTTGAGCGCGCCGACGTGGAAGATCGGTGCGACCGCGTGGGTGACGTCGCCGCGGCGGGTGTCGAGCTGGGTGTCGACGTTGATGGCGTTCCACCAGATGTTGCCGTGGGTGAGAACGACGCCTTTTGGCAGGCCGGTGGTGCCGGAGGTGAACATGATGACGGCCGGGTCGTCGAACCGGCGGAGGGCGATCCGCGCGGTGGGTAAGGCCCGCGCCAGTAAGCCGCTCCAGGTTTCCCATCCTTCGGGAGGCACGGGGGCGGCGGGGACCTCGGGATCGTCGTCGACGAGCAGGAATCGTTTCAGCGCCGTCCCGTCCCGGACGGCTTCCAGCACAGTCCGGTGGCCTTCCTCGCACACGATGGTCGCGGCGCCGCTGGGCCGCAGGACGCCGTGTAGCTCGGGTCCGGTGAGCCGGAAGTTGATCGGGACGAAGATGGCGCCGAGGCGGTGCGCGGCGAGCAGGGTGATGAGGAACGACGGGCTGTTGAGGCCGAGATAGGCGACTCGGTCGCCGGCGTTGACGCCGCCGTCGGCCAGCACCGTGGCGAGACGGGCCGCACGGTCGTCGAGCTGGGCGAAGGTGAGATCGCCGCCGGCGTAGCGGATGGCGAGGCTGTCCGGCTGGGTCCGGGCGTGGCGGTGGATCGCCGCGGCCGGACTGACGTCGACGTGGGTCCCGGAGTTGGCGGGGTGCCCTGGGCTCATGGCGGAAGGAACTCCTTCAGAGGTGGTCGCCGCCGGCCGGCGTGGCGAAGCCACGCACGCCTATGCCGCCATCTACGGAGATCGCCTGGCCGGTCATGGGACCGCTCTGTTCCCGGGAGGCGAGCAGTACGTAGGCGGCGGTGAAGTCGCGCGGGTCCGTGCTGGAGTCGTGCAGTGGAATCGAGGGGGGTGGAGCGTTCGGACCCTTCTTCGCGAAGGAGGCCGCGATCGAGCGCTCCCGCATCGACAGTGCCTCGGGCCCGCGCAGGTCGGTGTTCATGCCCCCGCAGGCGACGCCGTTGACCCGGACCTTGGGCGCGAGCTCGTAGGCGAGCTCGCGCATCAGCCCGAGGCAGGCGTGTTTGCTGGCCGTGTAGATGGGGCCGCCGCCGTTGACGTAGAAGGAGGCGTTCGACAGCGTCATCACGACGCTGCCGCGGGACCGGACCAGTTCGCGCCAGGCCGCCTCGACCGCGAGGAGGTAGCCCTTGACGTTGACGGCGAAGACCTCGTCGAACGTCGCGGCGAGATCCTCGCCGGACAGCCGGGTGAGCTGGCGCTGGTAGTCCCAGATACCGGCGTTCGGAACGAGGGTGTCGAGCTTGCCGAACCTCGAGACGGTGTCGTCGACCGCCTGGTGCAGCTGCGCGCTGTCGCGGGTGTCCGCCTCGACGGCGTGCATCCGGGACGGGTCCGGTGCTGCTTTGACGGCCTCGGTGAGCTGGTCGGCGTCGCGGCCGAGAATGGTGACGGACGCGCCTTCGGCGACGAACCGGTGCGCGACGGCGCGACCGATTCCCGAGCCGCCGCCGGTCACGAGCGCGACGTAGCCTTCCAGCCAGCCGGCCGGATGTCCGCCGCTCTGCTCCGCGTCGGTCATGCCAGCGCCGCGAGGAAGTCGGTCACGAGGCGGTCGAAGTCGCGTTGGCGTTCGATCTGGACCCAGTGGCCGCAGTTGCCGAAGACGTGCAGCTGGACATCGCGGATCTGCTTGAGCATGAGCTGGGCGCCATCGAGGGTGATGGTGCGGTCGTCGCGTCCCCACAGCAGCAGCGTCGGCGCCTTGATCTTGTGGAGGTCTCGCCACAGCGGGTCCATGCCGTTCCGCTGGGCGAACGAGGCGTTGTAGCGGTGGTAGAACTCGATGTGGCTCTCGTCGAGGGACGCCTCGTACCTCGCCAGCACGGCGTCGTCGCCGAACTGCCTGTGGTCGAAGACCATGGTGCGGATGAAGTTCGCCATCTTCCGGGGCGACGGTCCGCCGCCGTTGTAGTAGCGGAACATCTCCTTCTGGCCCTCGGTCGGAGTCGGCCCGAACGGCAGCCAGCCACCGCCGGGCGCCATCAGCACGAGGCCGGCCACGCGGTCCGGCCGGGTCTGGGCCATCGCGATCGCCGCGGCGCCGCCGAGGCTGTTGCCCAGCAGGTGGAACCGCTCGACGCCCAGGGCGTCGAGGGTCTGGAACAGCGCGTCGACGGCGATCTCGGTGACGGAGCGGGCCCGCAGGTCGGCCTCCGTCGGCCGGTAGCTGCCGCCGAAGCCCGGCTGGTCGGGCAGCAGCACCCGGAAGCCGGCCGCCAGCGCCGCGAGGTTCTGGTGGAAGTTGGCGACCCCGGAGGCGCCAGGGCCGCCGCCGTGCAACATCACCAGAACCGGGCCCTCACCCACGTCGGCGACCGCGATCTCGCCGAGCGAGGTGTTCACCACGTGCTGTTTCAGGGAAACGTCAGTCACGCCCGGGTCCTTTAGAAGAAGGTCGAGATGTTCTTTGCCTGCAGGACGTTCTGGTCCAGCAGGATGACGCGGCGCGCCACGCGCAGCGCCCCGCCGCCGCGCCGCAGGATGTCGGTGCGGCGGCCGGCGAACACGTTCTCCTCGCGTTCCAGCCTGTTGCGGTAGACGAGAAACGCCGCGCGCACGGCGAGGTCGTTCTCGGTGAATCCGGGATGGTCGGCCGGGTCGACGTGGTGCGCCACGACGTTGGTCACCAGGTGGCGGGTGCGCGATGGCGGGTCCTCCGCCCAGGCGGTGCCGGAGTCGAACCGGCGGATCCGCCAGGCCAGGCTCTGCTTGGTCTCGTCGTAGAACGCGGCCTCGCCGCGGGCCGCCACCGACAGCGCCTGCTGGCGGCGAAGCCGGTTGGTGCGGGTCGGCATCCAGTAGTCCAGGTCGTCGTCGAGCAGGTCGAGCCACTCGGTGTACCGGCCCTCGTCGAGTAGTTCGGCCTCCTCGTAGTAGAACTGCTCGACCTCGAAATGAAGGTCACGGTCCGCGCGTCTTCCCGCGAGGGCCACCGGGACCGCGTCCGTGCTGATGCTCACGGTGTCCTTTCCTTTCCGCGCGCGGCCGCGCGGCCGCGCGTCGAGCAGCGCGCGGCGAACTACGGTGTCTCGTTCGGGAACAGGTAGACGCCGCCGTCACGGATCTCGACCCGGTGCGGGCACACGCCCCTGGTCGCCGGCAGTCCCTGGACCTCGCCGTCCTTGAGGCAGAACCTGCTCGAGTGCAACGGGCACTCGACGAAACCGCCTTCGACCCAGCCGTCGGCGAGCGCGGCGTCCTCGTGCGTACAGGTGTTGTCGAGCGCCCACACCGTGCCGTCGTCGTCGCGCAGCAGGGCGATGTCGTCCGCGGTCCCGGTGAGCTCCCTGGCGATGGCGACTCCTTCGCCCTTGGGAATGTCGTCGAGCGAGGCGACGCGGATGCCTTCGGTCATCGTGTCGGCTCCTGTTCGTGCCAGGCCGGAGTGTTCATCAGCTCGCGCCAGTGGGCGTAGAAACCGCGGCCGGCCGCGTCGCTGTAGAGCTCGCTGGTCCGGCCTGGATACGTGCCGTCGTGACGTTCCGAGCCCAGGCCCATCTGGTAGTTGAGCGGGACCTGGTTGGTGATGAAGCCGTGCGAGATCGCCTGCACCTCGCTCCAGTTCTCGCCGTCGTCCTGCTCGAAGATGCCGCTGGGCCCGAAGGTGCGCAGGTTGTACAGGCGCTGGGCCTCACGAACCTCCGGCGGCATGGACCGGTCGACCAGCGTCCAGGCCCAGACCTCCATCCGGTCAGGTCCTTTCGGATGCCACACCCGGATAGAGCCGTTCACGGGAAGGTAGGAGAAGTTCGGGAAGACCGTCGCGTGGCCGTTGGTCAGTGGTCCCTCGACGCGGGCATCGCCCAGCCGTGCGCGCAGCGCGGCGTAGTCCGTCCAGTCGTGCACCGCCCGCTCGTCGAAGCGGTTCTTGGGGTGCACCGGGAAACCAGCGCCGTGGCCGTTGTCTCCGACGTACTGCCGGCCGGTCCGGTGCACGATCTCGTCGCGCGGTCTGCGCCCCTCGGGTGTCAACAGCATGAGCGCGGAGGCGTGGCTCATGTTCACGTGGTACCAGTCCGTGGCGAACTGCTCGGCGGCGAGTTTCCAGTTGCCGTCGAGCGTCCATTTGTGGACGCCGCCGACCACGACGGTGCCGTCCGGGTCGTGGTCGAGCATCGCGTCGAGGTACCAGGCCATGTCACCCAGGTACTCCGTGAGCGGCACGGGCTCGGGGTTCCAGGTCCCGAAGATCAGACCGCGGTAGCTGGCGACCTGCGGCACCTCCACCAGGCCCCAGTCCCCGGTCCGAAAGGAGCCCGGGTAGCCATCCCGGTTCGGGACGCTCACCAGCTCGCCGGCCAGGTCGTAGGACCAGCCGTGATAGGTGCACGTGAAGTTCCTCGTCGCGCCGGAGTCGGCCCGGCACACCCGCGCACCCCGATGCCGGCACGAGTTGAGGTACGCCCGCACGGTCCGGCCGCGGTCCATCGTGACGATGACCGGGTCCTCGCCCATGTAGGTGGTGAAGAAGTCACCCGGCTTGTGGAACTGGTCGGTGTGGGCCAGGAAGAGCCAACTCGGGGCGAACACCCGGCGCAGTTCCTGCCGGTAGAGCGACCCGTCGGTGAAGACCGCTCGGTCCAGCAGGCCGCCCTCGGCGTCGACGAGCCCCGAGACATCAAGGTCACGGGCCAGCTCGGCGGGCCGGCGCAGCGCCCCACGGGGTGTCGCGGTGACCCGGTCCGCGGCGGGTCCGGCGGTGGCGGTCATGGCATGAGGGAAGCTCGCGGCGCCGCCACGTTCCACTTGGTGTTCCGCCCACCGGCACGACGGGTACGACCCGGCCGGCTGCCACGCCACGGTGACCGCATGCTCAACCTCGCCGAACACGCAGTGGGTGCGAGACCAACGGAGGGCCCGGTCCGGTGACATCAGTTGCTGAGGTTCCATCACAGGCACGAGCGCGGCTTACGATCGCCGATCGGCTCCAGGCGCGATTCGCGGGTCTTCGAGCGCCGACAACCCATTTCTCGGTCGAGGCCGCGCGTATTCCGATGCGCGACGGGGTCCGTCTTGCCGCGGACGTCTACCAGCCGGTCTCCGCGCCTCTCGGGACGCTGCTCATGCGAGGCCCGTACGGGCGTGGTGTGGCCTACTCGACGCTGGCCCGGCAACTCGCTGCCCGCGGCTATCAGGTCGTGTTCGTCAGCAGCCGTGGCACGTTTGACTCGGAGGGCTACTTCGACGCGATGCGGGTCGAGGCGGCGGACGGCCAGGACGTCGTGGTCTGGATGCGCGCCCAACCGTGGTACACGGGGACGTTCGGCACCGTCGGCGTGTCCTATCTGGGGTTCACCGAATGGGCGCTTTTCGCCGATCCCCCTCGGGACCTGAAAGCGGCCGCGGTTTTCGTCGGCCCGCACGACTTCGCCGAGCATTCACTGAGCACGGGCACCTACAATCTCGACATCATCGGCTGGGCTCACATCATCAGCCGGCAGGAGACGTCGAACATGCTCTCGGTCATTGTCGACGGCGTGCGGGGCACCCCGCGGGTGCGTCAGGTGATGGCGGCGACCTCGATCCTGGAAGCGGTCGACGCGGAGTTCCAAGGCCGTGTCCCCTGGCTGCGGGAGTGGCTGACCCATCCGGATCTGGCCGATCCGCACTGGGGTCCCGCGCGCTTCGGTTCGGCCCTGGAGACGGTGGACGTTCCGGTACTGATCGTCAGCGGCTGGATGGACATCTTCACGCGGCAGAGTCACGAGCAGTACCGCCGGCTGAGCGCCCGCGGCGTCGATGTCGCGTTGACCGTCGGACCTTGGACGCACGGGGGCTCCGCCCTCGCCAGGGCTCCCTTCAAGGAGATCCTGGACTGGCTCGACGCCAAGGTGGGCGGTCTGCCGGTAACGCCGCGCCCAGCCCCGGTGCACCTTCATGTCACCGGTGCGGGGGAGTGGCGTCACCTCGACACGTGGCCGCCGAAGTCCAGCACGCGCACACTTCGCCCGCACGCCGACGGCCGCCTCGACGAGACACAGGCGGACGGCGGCGAGGAGATGACCTTCACCTACGATCCCGCTGACCCGACGCCGACTCTCGGCGGCGCGACGTTCACCAAGGGTGGATATGTCAAGGACGGCGCGCTCGCGAGGCGGAATGATGTGCTGGCCTTCACCACCGAACCCCTCGACGTCGACCTGGAGGTGATGGGAACTCCGGTTGTCACCCTTGACGACCGGACCGAGCACCCCGACGCCGACCTTTGTGTCCGCATCAGTGACGTCGACTCGCGGGGCACGTCGCGAAACGTCGCCGACGGATACCTACGCGTCCGCGACGCCACCGGTCCGATCCGCCTGGACCTGTCTCCGGTCGCCCACCGGTTCAAGGCCGGCCATCGCATCCGACTCCTTGTCGCCGGTGGCTCCTTCCCGCGGTATGCCCGCAACCCCGGCACCGGCGAGAACCCGATGACGGCCAGGACGCGACTCACCAATCGACACACGATCGCACTCGCGACCTCCCGGCTGGACCTGCCCGTGCCCTCCTGACCGATGTTCCGCACCACGGCACAAGGGCTATGGCGCGGCCTGGCCGTCGCGCGACGGTGACAGCATGCGCGCCGCATTCGCCGACTCCCAGAGCGACACCGACCCGCTCTCCGGCCTGGTCCTCCGTGAAGTCCCGAAGCCGAGCCCCCGACCCGGGTGGTCGACGGTACGTGTCGTGGCGTCGTCGCTGAACATGCACGACCTGTGGACGTTGCGCGGTGTCGGCCACCCGCCGGAGCGGATCCCGATCATTCTGGGCTGCGACGCGGCGGGCTACGACGAGGCAGGCAACGAGGTGATCATCCATCCGGTGATCGCCGACCCGGATGCCGGCCACGGCGACGAGACGCTGGACCCGAACCGGGCGCTGCTGTCCGAACAGCACAACGGCGCGTTCGCCGAGTACCTGAGCGTCCCGACCCGCAACGTCGTGCCCAAGCCGGCCTGGCTGTCGTTCGAGCAGGCCGCCTGCCTGCCGGTCGCCTGGACCACCGCGTACCGGATGCTGTTCACCCAGGCCGTCATCCGGCCGGGCGACCGCGTGCTCGTTCAGGGCGCGGGCGGCGGCGTCGCCTCCGCGGCGATCAGCCTCGCCGCGGCCGCCGGTGCCGTCGTGTATGCCACCAGCCGCAGCGAGCGGAAGCGCGCCGAGGCCCTCACCTGGGGAGCCCGCGCGGTGCTGCCCACGGGCGAGCGGCTGCCGGAACGGGTCGACGTGGTGATCGAGACCGTCGGGGAGGCGACCTGGTCGCACTCACTGCGCTCGCTTCGTCCGGGAGGCACGCTGGTGATCGCCGGCGCGACCAGCGGGACGAACCCGCCCGCCGAGCTGAGCCGGATCTTCTACCTCCAGCAGCGCATCCTGGGCTCCACGGGGGGCACCCGCGGCGAGCTCCTCGGCCTGCTGCGCCTGCTCGAGGCG
This sequence comes from Pseudofrankia inefficax, assembly GCF_000166135.1. NCBI lineage: Bacteria > Bacillati > Actinomycetota > Actinomycetes > Frankiales > Frankiaceae > Pseudofrankia > Pseudofrankia inefficax. The sequence goes on along the minus strand of NC_014666.1, from coordinate 4,986,840 downwards.
ACTGGCGTCCGTCCCGTCATCGACCGGACCCTGCCGCTTGAGGAGATCCATAAAGGATTCCAGCTCATGATCGACGGAGAGCTGACCGGGAAGGTCGTCATCACTCTGCCCGACCCGAAGGATCTGTCGTGACCGCCGCGGCCGTCGGGCTGTCCCACTCGCCGCTCATCGGCAAGGTGGACCCGGCACCAGACACGGTCCAGCGCGTCGACCAGGCCGTCGCTCGTGCCCGGGCCTTCGTTCGAGGCTTCGGCCCCGAGCTCGTCGTGCTGTTCGCGCCCGACCATTACAACGGCTTCTTCTACAAGGAGATGCCGCCGTTCTGCCTGGCGACCGCCGCCCACGCGATCGGCGACTTCGGCTCCGGTGAAGGGCCGCTGTCCGTCGACGGGAGGTCCGCCAGATCGCTTGCCGAGGGAGTGCTCGACCGAGGCGTCGATCTCACGATCTCGGCCCGGATGACCGTCGACCACGGCTTCGCTCAGCCGTTGGACGTTCTTTTCGGCGGCATCGACCGCGTTCCTGTCGTCCCGGTCTTCATCAACGGCGTGGCGACCCCGCTCGGCCCGGTCCGCCGCATCCGTGCCTTGGGTGCCGCGATCGGCGCGGCCGCCGCCGACCTCGACAAGCGGGTACTGTTCGTCGCCTCGGGCGGTCTGTCGCACGACCCGCCGGTGCCCGTGCTCGACGGCGCGCCGCCGCGGGTCGCCGACGCGCTCATCGACGGCGCCGCGCCGACGGCGGAGCAGCGGGCCAGGAGCGAGCAGCGGGTGGTGCAGGCCGGCCGGGACTACGCGGCCGGGACCTCGACTAGGCTCCCGATCAACCCGGCCTGGGACAACCACCTGCTCGACCTGATCGAGGTTGGTGACCTCGCGACCGTCGATTCCTGGACGGTCGACTGGATGGCTGCCGAGGGCGGCGGCTCGGCCCACGAGGTCCGGACCTGGATCGCGGCCTTCGCCGCGCTCGCGGCCACCGGCCCGTACACACTGGAGTCACGGTTCTACGAACCGGTTCCCGCCTGGATCGCTGGATTCGCGGTCGCCACGGCGCAGGGCCGCTGACGACCTCGCCAGCGCGCCGGTCGACCTGCCGCTGGTAGACGGCCAGTCCCGCGCTCGCGTGCTCAGGAAGCGGCCATCCGCGCCAGCGCGCCGGGGGAGCGGGGCGGACCCTGTGCGGCGACGAGGGCCCGGCCGGCCGCGTAGCAGATCCGTCGCAGGGCCGCGGCGTGCTGCCGCGGGTCGAACCGGCCTGTCGCGCCTGCCACCGAGACCGCGGCCACCGGCCGGCCGGCCGGACCGAACACAGGAGCGGCGACACAGGTAAGCCCGAGGAGCGCCTCTTCGTGGTCGAAGGCGATGCCATCTCGCTGGACCTCGCACAGATGCCGTTCGAGGAGGTTCCGGTCGGTGATGGTGTGAGCCGTCAGGCCGGCGAGGCTCCGTGCGGCCACGGCGTCGATCGCCTGCGCGTCGTAGGCGAGCAGCGACTTGCCGACCGCCGTGCAGTGGGCGGGCACCCGGCCGCCGATCCGCGACGGTGACCGGACTGGGCGATGTCCGTACAGCTTGTTGATGTAGAGCACGTCGAGGCCGTCCAGCACCGCGAGATGAACGGTCTCATGGGTTAACTCGTAAAGGTCCGCAAGAAACGGCGTCAGGACCGTGCACAGCCATTCATGCCGGGGATCGTCGGCGTGCCCGCCTAATTCGCCAAGTGCGGGACTTAGGCGATAGTTGCTACCAACCCGTTCGATGACGCCGTTGCGCAGTAGGACGCCGAGAAGGCGGAACGCGGTCGACTTGGTCAGGCCGGTGCGTCGGCCGAGTTCCGTGACGCCCAACCCCGCCGGGGACTCACCTCCGAGTGCGGCGAGCAGGCTCAGCGCCTTGTCGACGGCGGTCCGCTCCGCCGCCTCGGGGGCGCTCGCACCGGCCATGATGCCTCCCGCCGCAACGCGTGTGATGTGTCGACTTTCGCTGGATCACAATCCTTGACGACCACCCCACTGTCTGTCAAGATTGACGAATCGTCAATTAAAGTTGACACCTGAGGGAGGCGTGATGAGTGACGCCAACAAGCTGGTCGCCCGCAACGTGCGACGTTTCCGGGAGGAACGAAAGCTGTCGCTGGGAGAGCTCGCGCGCAGGTCCGGGCTGTCGAAGCAGACGCTGTCCAAGATCGAACAGGGCACCGGTAACCCGACGATCGACTCCATCGAAGCGATCGCCGACGCCCTGCACCTGACCATGCGGCGCCTGGTCACCGAATGGGGCTCGCCCCTCTACGTCCAGCGTGCCCAGGGCGCGGCCTGGGACGGCCAGCACGACGACTGGTCGGTCCGAATGATGGACCAGGTATACGGCTCGGGCTACGTGCGCACGCTGATCGTGCGGCTCGGCAGGTCCGACGCCGAACCGCAGGTCAAGGGAACGTTCGGAACCGGCTCGCCGGGCACGCTGCACCACGTCTACGTGATCGAGGGCGAGGTCCGAGCCGGCCCCCGAGGCGACACCGTCACCCTCGGCCCCGGGGACTTCGTGCGCTTCCCCGGTGACCCGGGCCATGGAGTCGAATGTCTGAGCCCTACGGCGACCCTTCATGTCGTGACCACCGTCCCGCAGGTGCCGCAGTTTCCCGAAGCCATCGAGATCTAGCCCGCGCGATCTTCGTCTTCGGGCGCCGCGGACGTCTGTCAGGTGAGGCGGACCTGGTCGCGGCTGTCCCGCCAGGGCTTGGTGGCCCAGTAGAGGTCGTCGGGGTCCTCGATGAGTTCGAGGTAGACGCCGAGCTCGGTGTAGGTGTCGATGAAGGAGACCTTCACGGTGCCGAAGCGTCCGGACATCGTCTCGGTGAATCCGAAGTCCGCCGCCGCGGCGACGGACTCGGCGAGGTTCGTGACGAGGTAGCCGTAGTGGTGCGGCCCTGGCCCGCGTTCGGTGAGGAACTCGTGCTGGATGGTGGTGCCCGTGAGCGGCTGCATGAGCTCGACCTGCATGTTGCCCGTGCGGGCGTAGCCGAGGGCGAGCCCGCCGGCGACGCGTTCGCCGCGCAGGGTCCATTTCTGTTCCATGCGGAACTCGGCGAACTCGCCGCAGCCGAGCGTGTCCTGCATGGCCTTCTTGGCCGCGTCGAGGTCGGCCACCACCCACGCCGTCTGGAAGAAGCTGGGCCCGATGCGGCCCAACAGACCGCCAAGGTCCTTGGCCGCGCCGGCCCGCTCCTGGCCGGGTGTCGCGGCCGGCTCGTGGTCCGATGTCATCGCATGCTCCTCTTTCGCGGCCCGGGCCGCGTCACGGATTTCCTGGCCGGCAGTCGGGCGGTCAGCCGATGGTCCGGCCGCCGTTGACGCCGACGACCTGGCCGGTGATGAAGCTGGCCTCGTCCCGCACGAGGTAGGCACACGCGGCCGCGATGTCCTCGGGCCGGCCGACCCTGCGCACCGGAGTCGTCTTCACGTGTGTCTCGACGCCCTGGCCGAGGAAGCCCGCGGCCTGGCTGGTCTGCAGGGTCGGCGTGTCGACGAAGCTCGGTGGGATCGCGTTCACCGTGATGCCCTTGGGCCCGAGTTCCTTGGCCAGGGACATCGTGAGGCCGATGACGCCGGCCTTGGTCGCGGCGTAGTGGGTCTGCAGCGCGTTCCCGGTCTGGCCGGCGGAGGACGCGATGTTCACGATGCGGCCCCAGCGGGCCGCGATCATGCCGGGGGCGACGGCCTGGCAGCAGTCGAACGTGCCGCGCAGGTTCACCGCGAACACCCGGTCGTAATCGTCGCGGGTGATGTCGAGGAACCGTTTGAACGGTGAGATCCCCGCGTTGTTCACCAGGATGGTCGCCGGCCCGAACAGGGCGTCGACCTCGGCCACCGCCGCGTCGATCCGGGCCCGGTCGGCGACGTCGACGGCCAGCCCGACGGCCCGGCCGCCGGCCTCCTCGATCGCGGCGGCGGTGGCCTTCGCGGTGTCGCCGTCGAGATCCCAGACGGCGACGGCCGCGCCCTCGGCGGCCAGCCGACTGCTGATGGCCGCGCCGATGCCACGGCCACCGCCGGTCACGATCGCGGTTCTGGGCTCGGCCCATGCCGGAAACGAACTCATGCTGAACGACCGTACAGGACGTGTGGTGCGGCAGCAACGGTACGGATGATCAACGGATCTGCGCTTTCCTGAATCAAGGTTCCACGGGTGTCGCGCGGCTCGGGCCCCGCGGCGCTGGGTACGGTCGACAGATGTCCATGGGTCGCGCCGCCGCCGTCGTGGCAGGGCGGACCGTCCGCTGGCCCGGTCTTGAGGGGTCGGTCGCGCGGTCGTCGGGCGTCGCCCGTCAAATTAAACGCCAGTTCAGCACGGGTGGCTTCACGGCGTCAAGGAGAATCGAAACATGACCGCACCGCGCCGTACCGGCACCGAGAGCTCGACGACCCGCGCGTTCCTGCTGGACATCACCGAGCGCATCATGCGCGAGGAGGGCTACGCCGGTGTGAGCTCACGCAGTGTCGCCAAGCGAGCCGGTGTCACCCCCGCGCTGATCCACTACTACTTCCCGACGTTGGACGATCTGTTCCTGGCCCTGTTCCGGCGGGGTGCCGAGCGCAACCTCGAACGGCACGAGCGCGTGCTGTCCTCGCCGCAGCCGCTGCGTGAGCTGTGGGAGCTGATGACCGAGCCCACCCGCTCCGCGCTGCTGACGGAGTTCATGGCGCTGGCGAACCACCGCAAGAGCATCCGTGACGAGATCGCCGAGTACTCGAAGCGGTCCCGGCGTCAGCAGACCGAACTGCTCGCGAGCGGGATGGCGCAGTACGGTCCCGGCCTCGCCGAGATCCCGGCACCGGCGCTGATCTTCCTTATGGGCGCGGTCAGCCGTGCGTTCGTCGCGGAGGACGCCCTCGGCATCTCCGACGGCCACGCCGAGGTGCGGGCCCTCGTGGAGCGGCTGCTCGCGCAGGCCGCTCCCGCCGAGCCGGCCGTCGAGAAGCCCTGAAACATCGCGTTCAACGGCCGATGCGACCGGGTGATGGCTCCGAGCCGGCCCGGGCTATGCCCAGTTCTTGGCTTGGATCTTCCAGGGCTGCTGGTCGCAGAGACCGCAGGCGGGCCCGACGAACCTGGCCTTCGCTGCCGCGTTCTTGTAGTCCACGGCATCGATCCAGCTCGCGGCGACGCCGGCCATCTCGTTGAGGTGCGCCGGGGCCAGCTGCTGGCCGTGCCCGACATCGCCGTACTGCGCGAGCACGGCGGGGATCGTTGAGGGGACGCGGTTGTAGTCGTCCACCGCGTTCGGATAGGCGATGTCCGAGGGGCCACCGTCGATCCAGGCGATGGGGGCGTGCAGCTTGGTGAGCGCCTCCTTTCCGACGATCAGCTGGCCGTTCGGGAAGCTTCCGCTGCTCCAGAGAATCGTCGAGCTGATTCTCGGGTCGGCACTCACGTCCAGAGCTTCCAACCCGCCGCAGGAGAGTCCCTGCGCGGAGATCGCGTGCGTGTCGAGCTTGCCCTGGTAGGGCGACCCCGGACGGGCGTTCTCCGCCGTCGCCCACGTCACGGCGTCGAGGAGCCACGACGCCTGGGACGCTCCCTTACCGTCGGCGTCGCCGCTGGCAACAGCCAGGATCCCGTAGCTGGCGAGACGCTGGAGGAACATCTTCACCTGCGTTCCGTTGGCCTGGCAGCCGCCGTTGCCCCACACGACGATCGGCAGGAGATCCTTGACCGCGCCCAGATCCGCTGGCTGGTAGACGGTGTGCTGCGCGAGCGTCGTGCTGGGCGCGACGATGCCGTCGTATCGAACGTCGAGTGGCGCGCGGCTGGCGCTGGGCCGGGGTGTCGCCTGCGGGCCCCCGGAGCTCGTGCCGCTGGATCCGCCGCATCCGACAGCCAGTGTGACCACAGCGGAAACGGCGACCGCGAGAAGCGTCACCTTAGGAACTCTTGTCACTGATCTCCTCAACCTTGTGCCGGACACTGCGTCACCCGCGACTGCGGGGACGCCGGGCTGGAACGCTTACCTGACGGCGGGTGGCCGCGATTCACGCGGCTGCCATCGGGCGCTGCCTATTCACGTGCCGGGAGCAATCCGTCGAGCGAGAGACCAAGGGAGACCGCGATCGCGAGTCCGAACCGTTCGGCGCCGGGGCTGTAGACCGGGCAGTCGACCAGGTTCGCCGTCGGAACCGGCGGCGTGTCGGGGTCCGGGCAGAAATGGGTGCCGTCTGGCGCGCGAACCGTGACGGTGCCAGCCGTGTTACAGGGCTCGGGCGCGGAGCAGGGCAGGGTCGCTGACCACTGGCCGTCGACGGTGACGGCGAAGCCGGCGTAGCTGACCTGGGTGCCGGGGTTGGCTGCCGCGACATCGCGGTAGACGCGACCCAGATCAGTGAGGCCGTCGGAGTCGACCGGCTGGCCTCGTCTCGGGGGTGAGACGACGAGCCGGACCTGCACACCGGCGGCGCGCAGCAGTGCGACCGCGGTGCTCGCATCCTCGCGGTAGGCGGTGAGCGGGTCGCGCCCTCGCATGCAGGGGGTGAAACCGTTCCCGGAGAAGGACAGCACAGCGACAGTCGGGTGCCAGTCGCGGATCTGGGTGCGCATGTCGGCGACGTAGTCGCAGATCGCGGTGCCGGGCCAGGTGCGGTCGAGAACCTCATCGCCGTCGAGAGTCGCGACGTGGGTGAACGGTCCGCGTGCTTCCCACGCGAGCGAGTCGCCCCACAGGACGATGCGCCCATGCCCGGTCGCCGCGGCCCGCGTGGGCCGCGGGCGCTGGATGTGCTGCCCGAGAGCCATCATGCTCCCGGCGCCGAGCAGCAGGCCGGCGGCCAGGGCGACCGGGATCCACCCGCGAGGGGCGCCACGACGGCCAGCCAGGTACCTGGACCGCTCAGGAGCCGGCGTCTCTGGGGACAGGGCGCCTGTCCCCAGGTGGGACGGGGGCGACTCGTGACGCGGAGACGGCGCGTCCTGGGGATTGTTCGGCATCCCCGGTAGCCTTGCCGCCCAACCTTGCGGCCTCTTGAACGCCAGTTGCGGGTTTGCTGGATGGGCCCGCCGCGGGCAGGACGGCCCGGACGAGCGTGCCGAGGTCCGGTGAGGACTCGATGGTGACCGATCCGCCGTGGGCGGTGACGATCGCCGCGACAATCGGCAGGCCGAGACCCGAACCGGGACGGACGCGGCTCGCGTCGGCTCGCCAGAAGCGGTCAAACGCCCGTTCGGCATCCTGGGCTGTCATGCCCGGGCCGGTGTCACGCACTTCGAGAACCGCTCTACCGCCAGCATCATCTACGGCCACGCTCAGCGCCACCGACGCGGTCGGTGGCGTATGGATGAGCGCGTTCTGGCACAGGTTGGAAACGACCTGGCGTAGCCCCGACTCGTCGCCGAGGACAATGGCCGAGTCCTTCGCGTCGCAGGTGAGGTCGCGGGACGGATGCAGCAATGAGGCATCGAAGGCAACATCCCGCACCAGGGCGGCGAGGTCGATCTCTCCGCGTCGCACCGGCTTACGTTCGTCCAGTCGTGCCAGTAGCAGCAGGTTCTCGACGAGATCCGCCATGCGCCGGCTCTCCTGGCCGATCCGCCGCATCATCTCGTCAAGGTCGGCACCGTTCAGCGGGGATCCCTGGCTCCAGATCTCAGCCAGCCCCTGAATCACCGAGACAGGGGTGCGCAACTCGTGCGAGGCATCGCCAACGAACCGGCGCAGCCGGTCCTGGCTCGCCTGCTCCTCATCCAACATGATGTTGAAGGCCCGCGCGAGATGGCTGGCTTCGGAGCGGGGCGATCCTCGCACGTCCACCCGGCGGGACCTCTTCCCCGCGGAGATCGCGTCGGCGACCCGGGTCACCCGGGTGATCGGCCGCAAGCCGAGCCGTTCCACCCAATAGCCAGCGGCGAACATCACGATCAGCACCAGCATGCCCGCCCCCGACGCCACGAGACGCACCCGCCCGGTTGTCGCCTCCACCCGCGACAACGACTGGGCCAGCAGAACACCCTCGCCGCCGGTACCCGCGACGAGCACGGCCCGCCACCGGCCCGCACCCGAGAACGAGGACACGGTCGCCGGGCGCAGGGCGGTCAGGACGCGTGGTGCGCCAGCGGGCGCCCGCGGGGCCTGGCCCGGGTCGACGCTCGGCGCGAGAAGCACCCTACGGCGGTCACCTGACACCACGGCGACGTAGAAGTCGTTCAAACGGGCTTGGACGGCGACACCGCCCGAAGCGGGGATGTCCGGGCCGGCCGGAGCGCCAGAGGCACTCGCGAGATCGGAGAGGCCGCGCCCCGGCCCCGCGTTGCCCAACGAGTAGAGCACCACTGGTGCCGACCCGGTGAGCTGCCGATCGATCTGGGCGACCTGGACTGCCCACACCGACCGGATCAGCAGATACCCGGCCAACCCGAGAACGCCCAGCAGCAGCACTCCGGTCACCCCGAGGCGCAGCCTCAGCGTCACGTTGATTTCATTCCTCGCTGAGGCGGTAGCCAACGCCCCGGACGGTGTGGATAAGCGTCGGCGGGGCCGTGTCGACCTTCTTCCGCAGGGAGGAGATAAACGTCTCCACGACCGTCGACTCACCATCGAAGCCGTAGTCCCACACGTGGTCGAGGATCTGCGCACGGCTTACCGCCCGGCCCGCGTTGCGTAACAGGAATCGCAGAAGCTTGTACTCAGTGGGTGACAGCGCGATGGTGCGGCCCCCGACGGTCACGCGGCGGGCATCCTCGTCGAGGCGCAGGGCACCGCAGGTCAACGCGGAGGCCTCCGTCAGCACCCCGCGGCGCCGCAGGATGACCCTGATCCGCGCCACCAGTTCCTCAACGCTGAACGGTTTGGCCAGGTAGTCATCCGCGCCCGCGGACAGGCCCCGCAACCGGTCGTCGAGGTTGCCCCGAGCGGACAGGAACAGGACCGGCACGTCCGAGCCGCAGGCCTGCAGCCTGTGGCAGACCTCGAACCCGTCGAGGTCGGGCAACATCACGTCCATCACGACAAGACTTGGCGGAGCGTCACCGCCCGCGACGCGCAGCGCCTCACGCCCCGTCGAGACCTCCACCACCTCGAAGGCCGCCAGCCGTAGCGCCGTCGCGACCACATACGAGACGTTCACGTCGTCCTCGACGACCATGACCGCGGGAGATGACATCCGCCCATTCTGGCCCGCGGGCCGGCTCACCCGCCATGCCCCCCGGACCGGAGGACCGGTCACGATCGCACCTCACGCGACTCGCGTGTATTGGTACTAAGCGATCGTTCAAAAGATCGCGGCTCCTGGAGACCGTCGGTGACCGGCTGTGCGCCGCGGACGGTCGTGGTGGGCCGTCCGAAGTGCTTAACGCTCGCTCAGCATCCTGGTACGGTACCGCGGTCGGGGGATGCGGTCGGTCCCGGTCCGCACAATTCCGCTGGTACAGAAAGGCGAATCAGCCATGGCTCTTCGGGTGGCGCAGTGGACGATGGGTGGCGTGGCGCGCGCCGCGGTGCGGGGGGTGGTCGCGCATCCCGAGCTGGAGCTGGTGGGCTGCTACGTCTGGAGCGCGGCCAAGGCCGGTCAGGACGTCGGCGAGCTGGTCGGCTTACCCCCGCTCGGCATCACCACGACCAACGACGTCGACGAGATCGTGGCGCTGCGGCCGGACGTCGTCGCCTACATGCCGCTGGTCTGGAACGTCGACGAGCTGGTCCGGCTGCTGGAGGCTGGCATCAACGTCGTCTCGACGGCCAACTTCATCACCGGGCATTCGTACGGCGAGCCGGACCGGCTCCGGCTCGACGAGGCGGCGAAGAAGGGCGGCGTGTCGCTCTACGGGAGCGGCATCAACCCGGGGCTCGCGAGCGCGGTGGCGCTCACCGCGGCGGCGGCCTGCCGGGAGATCGAACGGATCTCGATCTTCGAGCAGTCCGACGCGACCTCCTACGAGTCGGCCGAGACCTGGCGGTCCCTCGGCTTCGGGTCGCCGCCGGACACTCCCGGGCTGGTCGAGACCGCGCGGGAACGCCAGCTGGTCTTCCGCGACGTCGTCGAGGTCATGGCCGAGACCCTGCGGGTGCGGCTCGACGAGGTGCGCTACACCGCCGAGTTCGGCGTCGCGACGAAGGACCTGCACCTGGGCTACATGGACATCCCGAAGGGCGCCGTCTGTGGCCTGAACGGGACCTGGGAGGGAATCGTCGCCGGCAGGCCGCTGATCGCGGTGGGCCTGCTGTGGCGGCTCGGGCAGGCCATGGAACCGGACTGGGAGATCAACGAGGGCTACCAGATCGAGGTGCGCGGCATTCCCAACGTCCGGCTCCGGTACGAGCTGGACTATCCGTCGAACGCCCTCGACAAGGACGCGAACACCGCGAACCCCGCGGTGAACGCGATCCCCGCCGTGGTGGCCGCCCGCCCCGGCATCGTCACCATGGCCGACCTTCCTCTGGTCACCGCGGGCTCGGTTCGGGCTGCCGTTGCCGCCGGTTGACGGTTCTGGTCCGGGGTCTAGCCCTTGGTCGGTGGCGCTTCGAGAGTCTCGCCGCACCAGAATCCGTCCGGTCGGTTGCCGGGCACGACCGTGAAGGCCGTTCCGGCCGGGTTGACCTTGAGGAAGTCGAAGCACGGCGGCGGCGCGGCGGGCTGCGAGAGATCCGTAGGCGCGAACAGGCCGCCGCCGGTGAAGTCGTGCACCTGGCGCAGGTTCCTGATGAACGCGGGCCGGGTCGGGCAGGTGCCGGCGAGCTTGAGGCCCTGGATCATCTCGTCGGTGGCGACATAGGAGCCGAGCGCGATCTCGTCGTCCGGGTCGGCGAGTTCCGGCGCGTAGTCGGCCATGGCCTTCTGATAGGTCTGCATGGCGGGCGCGGGCTGTTCGAAGGGCACGTAGTCGACCATGACCGACATCCCGGCGATGGCGCTGCCGTGCGTCCGCAGCAGGCTCGGGCTGTAGCCGGCGCTGCTGAGCGCGACGTTGAGCTTGAGGCCGGCCTGACGCGCGGCCGCGTAGATGTCGATGAAGCTGTCTATCTGCGCGGCGCCGACGAGGGTGTCCGCCCCGGTCGCGCGCAGCCGTTCGACCACCTGGGCCGGGCTGGAGATGTTCTCGGTGTACGGATAGGTGCTGACGACCTGGATGCCCTGGCTTTGCAGGCTCGGCGTGAACTGGCCCGCGAGGTCCTTGGAGGTCGAGGAGGTCGGGTCGAACAGGACGAGTGCCCTGGTGCCGTTCTGCGATCGGACGTACTTGCCGAAGGTGTCGACGGCGGCGCCCTCGTTGAAGATCGAACCGAAGTGGAACAGGTTGGGGTGCTGGCTCCAGTCGGCGCTGGTCGCGATGCCGGTCACGGGCACCCCGGTCTTCTGCAGCCAGTCCGCGGAGGGAGGTAAACCGATCGAGACGGCGATCAGGCCGAAGACGTTCTGCCGGTCGACGAGGTCGTGGGCCGCGTTGGCGAACCCGGCGGGCTCTGACCTGTCGTCGCGCCATTCGATGACGAGCTTGCGGCCGTTGACCCCGCCGCTGGCGTTCTGCAGCCCGACCCGGGCGTCGACGCCGCTGCGCGCGTCTCGGAATCCGGCGGAGACCGCGCCGCTGTCGGGATAGATCAGGCCGATGGTGATCGAGTCAGCGGTCACACCTGGTGACGCGCAAGGGCCGTTGCTGGTGCCACCGGAAGCGGACGAGCCGGTGGCGCAGCCGGCTAAGGCGGCGGGCAGGCCGACGATGACGGCGGCTATCGCCGTCGCCGCGCGCGGGCGCCTCGGTCGCTTGGTGGTGCGCTTTCTCATCTGTCTGTCTCCTGTCGAAGCCGCCCAGGCCGCGGTCGCCGATCCACCGAGGCGTGGCGCATCGCCGCATGCCCTTTGCGACAGTCCGGGATGCGGTTGGGCGAGGTGGTGGCGCGGGCGGCGGCGTACCGTCGTGTATGAAATCCTGGCAACGGGACATATGCGCCGATGGCGCATACCAGTGCGCCAGAAACCCAACTGTCAGCTGTTTCGAGGGTTCCGAGCACGCCGTCTCGATCTGGCGACGTGCCTGGTCGCAGGCTGCTTCCGACAATGGTTGCGCAACCAAAGAGATAACCAACACAATCGCCTGAACGCGTGTTTAGCATGCGGTCGCCCGCAGGTCAAGGCGGCCCCGCCGCGTCGGCGAGCCTCCGCCTCGGCGTCAAGCGATAGCAGAATCTGCGAGGGGCAAGGAGGTGCTAACGCCTCACGCCGAGAGCCGGGGGACCGGCCGTTGGCGTGGACCCTCGATCTCCCGGAGCTGTCGCTCGACCAAGGCCGCCAGTTCCTGGTGGCCAAGCTCGAGCCCTATCGCGTGCTCGGTGGCAAGCACGTTCGCGACGCCCTGCAACAGGAGCACGACGGCGGCCGCGGGGAACCGGTCCGGGTCGGCCCCGCGACGACGCAGCGCCGTGGAGACGGCGTCGGCCTGCATGGCGCGGAACGCCTGCACGTAGTGAACGACCGCGTCGCGCACCGTCGGCCGATGGTGGGCCAGGGCGACGAACTCGGCGCCGATCGCGGCGTAGTCGTGGGACCTGGTCATGTCCCAGAGCGCCCACAACGGCTGCTCCACGTCGAGCAGCCGTGCCTGCTCGACGAGGGCCTGGTCGACACGCCGGCGGAAGACCTCGACCAGCAGGTCGTCCAGCGTGCCGAAGTAGTAGTAGATGAGGGGGCTCGTGACGGAGGCCCTGGCGGCGATGCGCCGGGTGGTCACCGCGGCGTAGCCCTCCTCGGCCAGAAGCCGCGCGGCGGCTTCGACGATCGCGAGCCGGGAGGCCGAGTCGGCCTGCCCACCCCCCGGCGGCCCACCCCCCGACGGCGCAGCCTGCTTCCTTCGGCTCATCGCTCCCTGGCCTCGTCGCGCACCCCGGTGCCGCCGCACATCCCGGCGCCCCGGCGTTCGGGGGCGTGCCGGCGGGCGAGCGGGTCGGAGTCTAGACGGGCCGGTCGGGGGACCGTCAACGATCGCGGAGCGTAGCGAGGACGCTGCGGTTCTCGTGGGGTGACAACGTCCTGATCGGGTGATAAACATGCGCTGAACGTCCGTAAAGCTCGGGTGCGGGGCATCGGCTAGTCGAGCATGCGCTGCTCCCAGCACGCGCGAGGAATCGAGACCTGGCGGGACGGCGGGCCGCCACTACCGAACGTTCTCCGCGGTATTCGTCGCGCCTGATCCAGCCAGACATCCCACGCGGCCGTCGTCCGGCGGCCGTGAGAGGAGGGGCGAGTTGATCGCCGAAGAGGAACTGATCGTGGACAAGGGCGTCATGGTTCCGATGCGGGACGGCGTGCGCCTTTACACCCAGATCTACCGGCCGCCGGGGGAGGGGCCGTTCCCGGTGCTCGTGAGTCGCACGGCCTACTGGCTTGAGGGCGGTGTCACCGCCGGGCTCGCCGAGTTCGCCAAGCTGATCGCCCGCCAGGGGTATGTGGCCGTGTTCCAGCAGAGCCGTGGCAGGTTCGCCTCCGAGGGCGAGTTCCACCCGGGGCTGTGCGACATCGACGACGGCTACGACGTGGTGGAGTGGGCGGCCGTCCAGCCCTGGTCTACGGGCAAGGTCGGCATGTTCGGCGGGTCGTACCAGGGCATCACGCAGTGGGCGGCCGCGATCGCCCGGCCGCCGCATCTGGTGTGCATCGCGCCGCTGACCTCGACGTGGAACTCCTTCGGCAACGAGATCTGGTACGCCGCGCCGGGTGTCCTCTCCCTGGGCAGCGCGTTCGCGTGGGCGTGGGGCGCTGTGCTCGGTGAGGCCGAGCGGCGGGGTGTCCCGGCGCCGGAGGGCGCGATTCACCACGGCGAGGAGGGCAACGAGCCCGGCGACGTCGCGGAGGCCATCGCGAAGCGAGCCGTGGCGATGATGGAGATGTACGACTACCGGCCGCTGCGTGACATTCCGCAGCTCGAGCTGGTGTCGTGGTGGAAGGACTGGTGCGACCACGGCGACCCCGCCGACCCGTACTGGCTGGCGATCAACGCCTCGGAGCACGCCGTCGACCTCGACCTGCCGGTCTTCCACGCGAGCGGCTGGTACGACCTGTTCCTGAACGGGACGATCGAGGCCTTCCAGACGCTGCACCGCTCGGGGGCGAACCAGCGCGTCCGGGACGGCCAGGAACTGGTCGTCGGCCCGTGGAACCACGGCGGCATGTGCCCGCCGCGCCCGGACGCTCCGGCGAACTCCGGGCCGCATGGGCTGTGGGACCTCTCCGAGGGCTCCGCGTGCATGGAGTTCTTCCGGCGTCACCTGAAGGGCGAGCAGGTGCCGGACGTGGCCCCGGTCCGCCTTTTCGTGATGGGCGAGAACACCTGGCGCGATGAGCAGGAGTGGCCGCTGGCCCGCACGCAGTGGACGCCTTACTACCTGCACAGCGCGGGCGCGGCCAACACGGCCGGCGGCGACGGAGTGCTCTCGACACTGCGTCCCGAAGACCAACCGGCCGACGTGTTCGTCTACGACCCGCGGAACCCGGTCGTCTCCCAGGGCCGGCTGGAGTGCTACGCCCCCGACCACGGCGCCGAGACAGCCCGCAACGAGGCCCGTGACGACGTGCTCGTCTACACGACGCCGCCGCTGGAGCAGGACGTGGAGGTCACCGGTCCGGTGACGCTCGAGCTCTGGGCGTCCTCGTCGGTGTCCGACACGGACTTCACCGCCAAGCTCGTGGACGTCTTCCCGGACGGCACGACCATGCCGCTCGCCGAGGGCGTGGTGCGTACCGGCGTCGCGTTCACGCGGCCACCGGCGCCCGACACCCCGCGCCGTTACCGCCTCGACCTGTGGGCGACGAGCAACGTCTTCAGGACCGGCCACCGGATCCGGCTCGACGTCTCGTCGAGCGCGTTCCCGGAATACGAGCTCAACCCGAACACCGGCCAGCGCATCACCGAGGACACGTCCGGCAAGACGGTGCCCGCGACCCAGCAGGTGCACCACGACGGCCGTCACCCGTCGCGGCTGATCCTGCCGGTCATCCCGCGGCTCGCGCGGTAGGGGAAAACCATGGACACGACATTCTTGGCGGAGTGCGCCGAGCGGGCGTTCGGAACCGACGAGCTGGTGCGGGTTCTGCTCGTCACGAGCTTCCGGGCCGGCGAGCCGCTCGTCCTTTCGGAGACGCCGGCGGCGTACACGCCGAACGCGCCGGCCGATCTCTTCCTGGTGAAACTGCTGGTCGGGCCGGGGAACCCCGGTCCCGCCGATGCCCCGTCGACGTCGCCGGGCATCGGCATCGAGGTGTGGCTGCCGCCGAAGAACCGGTGGAACGGGCGGGTCCACAACATCGGCGGCCTTGGCGGTTACGACGGTGGCCGTCACGCGTCGCCGACCGAGATCGGGTGGTTCTATGCCGCCCTGACCGCGGGTGGCGAGGGAGCGGTCTCGGCGAGCACGGATTCCGGCCACGCGTTGACGAACGGTGCCTGGGGGATGAACCCCGACGGGACGCCGGCCACGCAGTTGTGGATCGACTTCGCGCATCGGGCCATGCACGAGATGGCGGTCCGGTCGAAGGCGCTGGCTGAGGTGTTCTACGGTGCCGCGCCCCGGCGGTGCTACTACGAGGGCTCATCGACCGGGGGGCGCCACGGGTACCGGCTCGCGCAGCAGTACCCGGACGACTACGACGGCATCATCGCGAACCTGCCGACGATCAACTTCAGCGAATGGGCTCTCGCCGGTCTCTATCGGCACCTGGTGATCGAGCGCGACCTCGACGGCGTCGCGCTCACCGAGGAGCAGATGGACCTGGCCTCCAACGCCGCGATCCACGCCGGTGACCTGGTCGGGGGCGAGCACCTCGGCTACATCTTCGACAACGAGGCCTGCAGGTACGACCCGTCCCGGGACCCGGCCGTGCTGTCCGTGAGCGACGGTGGGACCAACACGTCGCCCGACGCCCTGACGACGGCGCAGGCACGGGCCGTCAACAAGATCTGGTACGGGGTGACCGACGACGGCTCGGTGCCGGACGCCGCGGCGGACAGCGGCGTCGACGTCGCGCTGGGCGGGCGCCGCTGGTACGGCATGGCGCGAGGCACCTCGCTCTACGTCGCCTACTTCACGAAGCACGACCCGCGGATGCGCGAGATCCTGCGGGAACGCGCCGCCAGTGGGGACGTGCCCGGCGCGGACCAGGCGGCGCTCATCCTGCAGGACCCGTCGATCGCCGGCCCGTCCTTCGAGAACGCGAGTGGCAAGGGCGAGGGACGCTGGCGCGACTTCTCCTACGCGCGGCTCGCCGACCTTTTCGACCGCGCGGCCGAGATGGAGCCGGCGTTCGCGCACATCGCCAGCGACAACCCGGACCTCACCGCGTTCCAGGCGCGCGGCGGGAAGTTCCTGAGCTGGCATGGCTGGAACGACGAGTCGATCCCGATACAGACGACGATGCGCTACTACGACCGGGTCGTCGAGACCATGGGTGGCCTCCAGAACGTCCAGAGCTTCTTCAGGCTCTACATCGTTCCCGGTGGCGGCCACATGTCCCCGCACGGCACCTCGAACGAGCAGGCGAATCCGCCGATCTTCGGGGGGAGCCAGCTGTACGGGCTGCTCGTCGACTGGGTCGAGAACGGCGTCGAGCCGGGCAACGTGACGATCACCTCGCCGGTGGCGAATCCGACCTCGATCACGCATCCCATCGGGCCCTATCCGGCCAGGGCGGTCTACACCGGCGGCGATCCTCGCGCCGCGTCGAGTTTCGTCATCTCAGGCAACGGAGGTGCGCAGCAGTGACGGAAGTGGCGCCCGCCGAGTTACGCCGGCTCGACCCCGGAGACTCCCACCGAGCCTTCGTGCCCGGCGGTGAGTACCACCGGCGGCCAGCCGGGGTCGACTACGTCGAAACGGAATGGCTCGCGTCCGGCACAGACGACGACGGGCACTCCTACACCACGCAGGTCTATGTCCGGCTGCCCCGCGACCCCGCACTGTTCAGCGGCACCGTGCTCGTCGAGCCGCTGCACGCGAGCGGTATCGCGCCGATCTTCATGTACAGCTCGCCCTACGTCCTGCGCTCCGGCCACGGCTGGGTATGCGTCGCCTCGCAGAAATCGGCGCTCGACACGCACGTCAAGCCGGTGTCGCCTGAGCGCTATGCGGCACTGCACATCGCCTCGGCTGCCCCGGCGCCGACGATGGCCAGGCCTGGCCCGGATCGGCGCGACCGCAACGCGTCCGGCAACCTCGGCGCGTTTCTGCAGGAGCTTCTGCGGTACAACCACGCGTCCGACGCAATTCTCGCCCAGGTCGGCGCGGCCATCCGCGGTTCGAACGGCCCGTTCACCGGCGTGCGGCATGTCCTGCTCGCCGGGCACTCACAGACCGGCAGCGTCGTCACCAACTACATCGTGAACGGCCACCGGTCCCATCGGCTCGCCGACGGTTCATCCGTGTTCGACGGATACCTCCCGACCGGCTGCCCGACCGAACGGTTCGGGCCACGGGAAGTCCCGATCATCCAGGTGATCAGCGAGGGTGACGTCGCGGACCCGGGTACCTGGTTCCACGACGGCGGGGAGCCGCGTCACTACCGCAGGCCCGACAGCGACGATCCCGGTGACCGGTACCGGCTGTACGAACTGGCCGGCGTCCCGCACATGGGAACCAGATACCCGCCGCACAACAACACGGCGTTCTGGATCGAGTTCGGTGACGCCGCCAGCCTCACCCCTGATCACGTGATGAACAGCCTGCCCCACAACGAGCTGTTCGACGTCACGCTGGACCACCTGGTGCGGTGGGTGGTCGAAGGCACGACCCCGCCGAAGGCCGATCGCATCGAGGTGACCGCTGACGGCACCTTCGCCCAGGACTCCCATGGCAACTCCGTGGGTGGCGTCCGCTGCGTCCAACTCGACGTCCCTCGTGCGAGGTACTACTCCACCCCGCTGGGCGCGGCCGGAAATCCCACCTTCAGCACGATCGGCTTCGAGATTCCCTTTGACGCCGCGACCATGAAGCAGGAGTACGGCGACTCCGCCGGCTACGCCGAGCGGTTCGGGCGGCGGCTTGACGAGATTGTCCGTGCTGGCTGGCTGCTGCCCCAGGACGCGGACGCGATGCGCTCCGACATCCAGGCCGCCACGTGGTGACGCCTGAGCGCGCCGGGCGGACGGCTGTTCTCGCACCGCTGTCGACTATTACCGGCTGAGCGGACGCTGCCCGCTGTGACACGAGAGGTGAGGGCGATGACGGACGAAGGTTCGCTCCCGGCGCTGCGGGTGCCGGAGCGCGAGGTACCGGTTCCCCCGACGGTGAGCCCCGAGGCGCGGGCGATGCTGGCGCTGGGCATGGTGGGGCCGGAGCCGGAGTGGCTCGGCGTCGAGCTCGACGCCGAGGGCTGGAAGAAGCTGGTCGCCGAGCGCGAGGCGGCCGTGATCGCCATGACGGGGGCGGGTGGCGAGTTCGTCGGTGCGACGGTCGAGGAGGAGGATCTCGGCGGTTTCGTCGTCTACAAGATCCGGCCCGATGGGGTGCCCGCGGACGACCGCCGGGTCTTCCTCGACTTCCACGGCGGCGGCTTCATCCAGGACGGCGGCCAGATCGCCTGCTCGCGGGCGGTCGACTTCGCCAAGGGCCTGGGCGCGACGGTCTGGTCGGTCGACTACCGGATGCCGCCCGACCACCCGTTCCCGACCACGGTCGACGACTGCGTGGCCGGTTACCGACGGCTGCTCGACGAACGACGGCCAGAGGAAGTCGTCATCGGCGGTTCGTCGGCGGGCGGGAACCTCGCGGCGGCCTGCGTCCTGAAAGGCCGCGACGAAGGCCTGCCGCTGCCGGCAGCGGCGGTGCTGAACACGCCCTGCACCGACCTCACGGAAAGCAGCGACAGCTGGTGGACGAATGAGGGCGTCGACACGGTGCTGCGCGGCGTCTTCGCGCCGGCCTTCGAGCTGTACGCGGGCGGCCACGACCTGAAGATCCCCTACATCTCGGTGGTGTACGCCGACCTGACCCAGGGTTTCCCGCCCACCATCCTGACCACCGGAACGCGGGACAAGCTCCTGTCGGACACGGTCCGTTTTCACCGGGCCCTGCTGCGGGCGGGTGTCGAGGCCGAACTGCACGTGTGGGAGGCCATGGGACACGCGGGCTTCCTCGGAATGTCCCCGGAGGACAACGAGCGCGCGGCGCAGATCCGCCTGTTCTGCGAGAACCACTGGGCGTCGGCCGTCGCCTGACGGCACAGCCACTGTCGGAGCCGTACCCGAAAGAACAGCCGAGCGAGGACGCGGGAGAGACCGTGGGATACCGAGTCGAGAAGAACGTCATGGTGCCGATGCGCGACGGCGTGACGCTATGCACGGACCTGTTCCTGCCGGACGGCCCGCCGGGACCGGCCCTGGTGATCCGGATGGGCTACAGCAAGGAGATGTTCGAGAAGCTGCCCCTCTCGCTCATCCCGAACGTGCTGTCGATGGTCGAGGCCGGCTATGCCGTGGTGTACCAGGAATGCCGCGGCACGTATGGCTCGAACGGCGGTTTCCGGCCGTTCATGGACGACGCCGACGACGGCTTCGACGCGGTGGAGTGGACCGCCGCGCAGCCGTGGTGTGATGGAACCGTCGGCGGCTACGGGATGTCGTACCACGGGATCACCCAGTGGGCCGCGGCCTCGCGGCGCCCACCGGCGCTCAAGGCCATCGCCCCGACGGCGGCCACCACGGACTTCTACCTCGCGCCCTGGTACAGCCCGGGCGGAGCCGTCTCCTGGGGGATGGCGCTGGGCTGGGTGGCCGCGCAGATCGTCACCCAGGGCCAGTACGCCTTCGAGCACGGCAAGGGCGACCTTGACCCACTGGTCGAGGCCGGGTCGGTGATGTTCGACCTGGAGCCGCATCTGCGCAGGTTTCCGATCACCGACCAGCCGGTGCTCGACAAGCATGCCCCCTGGTGGAAGCAGTGGTGGAAGCACCCCAGCCACGACGACTTCTGGAAGGGCATCGCACCCGGCGAGCACCTGGGCGAGATGACCACCCCGGCGCTGCACATCGTCGGCTGGTTCGACTTCTTCGCGCCCGAGACGACCCGCGCGTTCACCCGGATGCGGGCCGGCGCGGCCACGCCGGAGGCACGGGAAGGCCAGCGGCTCATCGTCGGCCCCTGGGACCACACCTATCAGGACGCGATGTACCGCGACCGCGAGTTCGGCCTGATGTCCGGCGCTCCCTACGCCGACCTCACCGGCGCGCACCTGCGGTTCTTCGACCGTCACCTGCGTGGCAACCAGGATTCGGACGTCGGCGCCAGCCCGGTGCGGATCTTCGTGATGGGCATCGACCAGTGGCGCGACGAGCAGGACTGGCCGCTGCCGGACACCCGGTACGTCGACTACTACCTCGACGGCGCGGGCCAGGCGAACACCGCCGACGGCGACGGCCTGCTGACGACGGACGTCCCAACCACCGAGACCTCGGACGGCTACCGGTTCGACCCCCACGACCCGGTGCCGACGCTGGGTGGACGGCTCAACGAGATGGGCTTCGGTGTGGCCGCCCTGCGATCGGGGCCGGCCGACCAGCGCCCGGTCGAACAACGGGCCGATGTGCTCTGCTTCAGCACACCGGTCCTCACCGAGCCCGTCGAGGTCACCGGCGATATCCGCCTCGTGCTGCACGCGTCGTCGTCGGCGCTCGACACCGACTTCACCGGCAAGCTCGTCGACGTCTTCCCCGACGGCAGAGCCATCTACCTGGCCGACGGCATCCTGCGGGCCCGCTACCGGGAGTCGCTGGCCGAGGCGAAGCTGCTCGAACCCGGCGAGGTCTACGAACTGACCCTCGACCTCGGCCCGACGTCGAACGTCTTCCTGCCGGGCCACCGCATCCGGCTGGAGGTCTCCAGCAGCAACTTCCCGCGCTATGACCGCAACACGAACACCGGCAACGAGATCGCCTACGACACCGCCACGCCGGTCGTCGCGGACAACCAGGTGTTCCACGGCCCGTCCCGGCCCAGCCGCCTCGTCCTGCCGATCATCCAGCGGTAGCGGGACGGCGATGGCGACGACCACTGACGAGGCGGTCGCGGGATGGCTCGCGACGTACGCCGCCGCGGACGCGAACGTCGCGTGGCTGCTCTGTGACCGGCATGATCCGCGGGCCGTCGCCTTCACGTTCGTCGAGCCGGACCTGTCGAGTCGCGACCTGACGTACGGCGAGCTCGCCGAGGCGTCCCGGCGGCTCGCCACGGGGCTCGCCGGGCTGGGGGTCCGGCGCGGTGACCGGGTTCCGGTGCTCATGGGCAAACGGCCGGAGCTGGTCGTGACGATGCTGGCGCTGTGGCGGTTGGGCGCCGTGCAGGTCCCGTTGTTCACGGCCTTCCAGGTCGGCGCGATCCAGACGCGGGTCGACGGGGCGAAGGCGCGCCTCGTCCTCACCGAGCCGTCGCAGCGCGCCAAGCTGGACACGCTGGCCGGCATCGACGTGCTCCAGACGGGGCCCGAGTTCGACGATCTGGTCACGAACAGCCCACCGCTGGCCGAGTCCGTCGCGGTCGGCGGCGACGGCGCCATGCTGCAGCTCTACACGAGCGGAACCACGGGCAAGCCGAAGGGCGTGGTGGTCCCGGTCCGGGCGCTCGCGGCCTTTCACTGCTACCTGCACTACGACCTCGACGTGCGGGCCGACGACGTGTTCTGGAACGCCGCCGACCCGGGCTGGGCGTACGGCATCTACTACGGGATCGTCGGTCCGCTCGCCGCCGGCCGGCGCAACCTGCTGCTGAACGCCGGCTTCTCGGCGGAGTCGACGGTGGGCCTGCTGCGCCGGTTCGGCGTGACCAACTTCGCCGCCGCCCCGACGGTGTACCGGGCGCTGAGCAAGAGCGGGCTGGTCGACGGCGGTATCGCGCTGCGGCGGGCCTCGTCGGCCGGCGAGCCGTTGACGCCGGACGTCGTGAGCTGGGCCCGGGAGGCGTTCGGCATCGAGGTCCGCGACCACTACGGGCAGACCGAGCTCGGCATGCTGATCGGCAACCACTGGAACGACGAGATCGCCGCGCCGCTGAAGGACTCCTCGATGGGCCAGCCACTGCCCGGGTACGCGGCCGGGATCGTCGACGGCCAGATCGCCATCGAGGCGGCCAGCTCGCTGTTCTGGTTCGCCGGCTACCACGAGGACGCCGGGCGGACGGCCGAGCGGTTCACCGCCGACAAGCGGTGGTACCTGACCGCGGACACCGGGCGCGTCGACGAGGACGGCTATTTCTTCTTCACCGCCCGTGACGACGACGTCATCCTCGCCGCTGGCTACCGGATCGGCCCGTTCGACGTGGAGAGCGTGCTGATCACTCATCCGGCGGTGCTGGACGTGGCGGTCGTCGGCCGGCCGGACCCGGCGGGCGTCCGCGGTGAGCAGGTCGAGGCGTTCGTCGTCCTGGCGCCGGAGATCCCCCCGAGCGACGCGCTCGCCGCCGAGCTGACGGCGCTCGTCCGCGACCAGTACTCCCGGCACGCGTACCCGCGGGCGGTCCATTTCATCGACGCGCTGCCGAAAACCCCGAGCGGGAAGGTGCAGCGCTACCTACTGCGGCAGCGGTAACGGCCATCCACACCGCACCGCTGGCCTGACAGGCACCCCGGCGGGCGCGCTCTGCTTCCCGCGTGTCCGGGGCAGTCACATCCGACGACCGCGGCGAAGGGCGTGAGAACCATATGAAGGCAGTGCGCAGGACCGATGACGGGGTCGCCGTCGTAGAAGTCGACGATCCGCCGGGCTCGGGTGAGCTCGTGCGGATCCGGTCGGCGAGCATCTGCGGCGGCGACCTGCGTCACGTCGGCCCCGGGCGCCCGATCATCGGCCACGAGCTGGCCGGGGTGCGCGAGGACGGCACGGCCGTCGTCGTCGAGGCGGTGTACGGATGCATGACCTGCGCGCGATGCCTGCAGGGCCGGTACAACCTGTGCCCGACCTGGCTGCGGCGTTCGCTGGGCGTCGCGATCGACGGGGGAATGGCTGAGCAGTTCCGTGCGCCGGCCGAGCGCCTGGTGGCGCTGCCGGCCGGGCTCGCGGTCCGGGACGCCTCGCTGGCCGAGCCGGCCGCGGTGTCCTGGCATGGCCTGCGGCTGGGCGGCACCGGCCCCGGCAGCCGGGTCGCTGTCGTCGGCGCCGGCGCGCTCGGGCTCCTGGCCGTCGCCGGCGCTCGCCGGATGGGTGCGCGGCACGTCGCGCTGGAGGCGCGGCATCCCCACCAGCGGGAGGCGGGTGACCTGCTCGGAGCATCCCTGGGCACCGGCGGCCGCTATGACGTCGTCGTCGAGGCCGCCGGATCCGACGCGAGCCTCGCTCGTGCCATCGAGCTCGTCGCCCCGGGCGGGTCGGTCGTCGTCCTCGGCGCGCAGTTCTCCGAGATCCGGATCGACCTCCAGACACTTTTCATCCGTGAGGCTCGGCTCGTGCCGTCGCTGGGCTACTGCGCCCACCGGGATGGCAGTGACCTGGCGGACGCGGCGGCCATGCTGGCCGCCGACCCGACCATCGCCGCCGCACTGATCACGCACCGGTTCCCGATCGAGGACGCGGCCGAGGCGTTTCGGGTCGCTGGTGACAGGTCACTCGGCGCCATCCGTGTCGTTCTCGAGCCCTGACCAGCCGGCCGTCGAACGATCCGGCGGAAGGAATCAGCGTCCCCGTCGTAGGTCCGCTCTGGAGCGCGGCGCGTACGGCGCTCGGCCTGTGGGCACCTCCCTCGCTTGACCAGGCGACGGGTCCGGTGTTAAACACGTGTTTAATAGATTCTCGGCGACTGTCTAAGTGATCGCCACAGTAAGTGGATGCGAATGCGGTCCGGGTGCGGACCAGAACAGCTCGCGGTTATTCGAAGCCGCCGATCGTCGTGTGAACGGAGGTACGCCATGCTGGTTCAGCCGGACCCTGAGCAAGAAGTCCTCCGGGGCGTGCCGCGCGGTCCGGCCGGCCCGGCCCGGTAGGCCGCCGATGGACGTCAAGCCTTTCCGCTTCGCGGTGCAGGGGACGCGGGCGACGTCGGCGCGCGAGTGGTACGACCTGGCGCGCAGGGCCGAGGCTCTCGGGTACTCGACACTGTTCGTGGCCGACCACTATGTCGGGCCAGGGCCGGCGGCGCGCGCGTGCAGCATGCCGCCGCAGCATCTCGCGCCGATCGCGGCGATGGCCGGGGCCGCGGCGGTGACCGAGACGCTGCGGATCGGCTGCCGGGTGTTCTGCGTCGACTACCACGTGCCGGCGGCGCTGGCGAAGGAGGCCGCGACCCTCGACCTGCTCTCGGATGGCCGGCTGGAGATGGGCATCGGCGCCGGGGTGCAGGTCAACGAGTACAAGGCGCTGAACATCCCCTTCGATCCCGGAAGGATCCGCGTCGATCGGTTGGAGGAGATGGTCGCCCTGCTGAAGGCGCACTGGTCCGGCGAACCGATCGAGGCGCACGGCGAGCACGTGAGGGTCAGCGGCTACCGCGGCCTGCCACTGCCGGTACAGAGGCCGCGGCCGCCGTTGATGATCGGCGGGAACCGCAGGCGCGTTCTGTCGCTGGCGGCGCGGGAGGCCGAGATCGTCAGCATCTCCAGCGTGCCGTTCGACCCGGTCAACGCGGCGGGCCGAACCCCGATGCAGGAGGCCGCGCACCGCTACGCGATCGTCAGGGAGGCTGCGGGGGAGCGCCTCGGTGGGCTGGAGATCGAGGGTTCGCCCTACTTCACGATCGTCACCGACCGGCCCGAGTCGGCGTACGCGGACATCGCCGGCTGGATCTCCGTCGACGAGAAGGTGCTCCCGCACCACCCGAATGTCCTGGTGGGCACGCCCGACGAGATGGCGAACAAGCTGCTGGCGAACCGGGATGCCTTCGGTACCAGCTACGTCACCGTCCCGCAGAACGCCATCGACACGTTCGCGCCGCTGGTCGAACGGCTGCGCGGACGATGACGAGCGACGAGCTGAGCCCACCAACGACCACCAGCAGGGAGATGAGGTAGACGCATGGCTGGAAGGCTCGCGGGCAAGGTGGCGGTGGTGACGGGGTCCGGCATGGGAGCGGCGAAAGGCATTGCCGTCGGCCTGGCTCGAGAAGGCGCCAGAGTGGTCACCAACAACCGCAAGCCCGGCTCGGTCGGTCTGTCAGCGTGGGCGAACAGCGACGACACCGAGAGTCTGCTGACCGACGACGACAGGCGGCTGATCGAGTCGCTGAGTGGTGACGCCCGGACGACCGCGGACCAGATCGTGGCCGAAGGTGGTGAGGCGGTCCCGTTCTTCGGTGACCCGGGCGACGTCGAGGTGGCCGGTGCGCTCGTCCAGACCGCGGTGGAGACGTGGGGCAGGGTCGACATCCTGGTCAACGGTGCCGCGGGCTCGGGTTTTGGTCCTTTTCTGAAGCTGACGCCGGAGGACTGGTTCCTGCAGACTCACGCGAAGCTCACCGGGACCTACAACACGATGCACCATGCCCTGCCGCTCATGAGGCGTCAGGGTTTTGGCCGGGTGCTGAACGCGTCCTCGGACGCCTGGGTCGGCCTGCCGATGCTCGCGGCCTACAGCGCCGCGAACGCCGGCGTGGTCGGCCTGACCAGGGCGGTTGCCCAGGAGGTGCGGGGGAGCGGCATCACCTGCAACGTGTTCTGTCCCCGGTCGATCTCCCGCAACCACGTCAACTGGCGGGCCTCGATGCGCCGGCAGTTGGCGAAGGGCGGCCCCGAGATGGAGGCCCTCCGGCACCGTCTCGAAAGAGAGGACAGGGACCACCAGGCGCCGGAGAACCTCGGCCCGTTTCTCGCGTATCTCGCCTCCGACGCGGCCGCCGGGATCAACGGCGAGGTCTTCTCGGTGACGGCGGGTGGCCGTGTCGCCCAGTACGACGGATTCACGATCGTCTCCGAGATCGAGAAACGCGAAGCGCCCTGGACCGTGGACGAGCTGGAAACGATAGTCCCGGAGCTGCTCCTGAAAGGCGATGTTTGATCGCGAGTGTGGCCCTCAGGTGGATGTGAAATCGGCGCGATTCACAACCACCTGAGGGCCAAATCAGCGATCATCGAACCGTGGCCGGTCCCGGGTGGCCGGCCGGCCGGACGCGATTACCAGCGGACGGCGGGCCCGGTGTCCGGTAGCAGCGGGCGGGCGTAGGACAGGTCTTCGGTGTCCCAGGTGCCCTTGAGGAAGCCCTGGAACGCGCCGGAGTGCAGGAAGGAGGCGTCGGCGGTGAAGGCCCACTCGATCGTGCAGCGCCGCAGCGCGATCTTCCAGACGCCGTCGCGGCGTTCCAGCCGGTCGAGGTAGCGGCCGCCCATGAAGGCCAGCGTCTTCTCGTCGCGGCCGACCATGGTGCCGATGACATAGCTCTCGGCGTGCGCGACGTCGCCGTCGATCTCACAGGTATGCGTCGTGATGTTGTGCAGGTGGTCGGCGAACACCATCGAGTGCTGCTTGTTCGACCACGGACCGTAGGCGGCGCCCACGTTCGAGACCGAGCCGTGCTCGTCGATCCCGTCCTCGTGCAGCACGCTCGTCATCAGCTCGACGTCGTGACGGTCATGGCCACGCGACTGCTTGTTCACAGTGTCGAGGATGTCCTGCCGGTCCCGCAGGAAGCGGACCTCGCGCCGCAGCTCCTCGATCTCGGTGTCGGTGCTCATGCTGCTCCCTGGTCACTGCTGCTGCCGAGACGGCCGGGATCTCGTGACCGCTCGGGCAAAGATTGTCTGGACAGCCGTCCACGCATGTTGAGCACGTGTTTAACATCGGCGTATCCCAATGGTCAAGCGACGTTGGCGCGGGCAAAACCAGGCCCGGGCACGTGCAGATCTTGCTGATCGACCCCGCCCACTGTACGGTCGTTCAGCACGTGTCTGCCGGAAGAGTGGGGTAGCAATGTCTGGACGGGTTGAGGGCAAGGTCGCGTTCATCACGGGGGCGGCGCGAGGCCAGGGCCGTGCGCACGCGGTGCGTCTCGCGCAGGAGGGCGCCGACATCATCGCGATCGACATCTGCAAGCCGCTCGACGGCGTCGACTTCCAGATGTCGACCCCCGCGGACCTCGCGGAGACGGTCCGCCTCGTGGAGAAGACCGGCCGCCGGATCCACGCCGCGCAGGCCGACGTCCGCGACCACGACACGATGAAGGCCGTCGTCGACGAGGGCGTCGCCGAGTTCGGCCGCCTCGACATCGTCATCGCGAACGCCGGCATCGGCGCGACCGGGGCCCTGCTGCACAAGATGGACGAGAAGACCTGGCACGACACGATCGACATCAACCTCACCGGCGTGTGGCTGACCACCAAGGTCTCGATCCCGCACATCCTCGCCGGCAAGCGCGGCGGGTCGATCATCCTGACCAGCTCGGCCGGCGGGCTGATGGCCCACCCCCACATCGGCCACTACATCGCCGCGAAGCACGGCGTCGTCGGCATCATGCGCACCCTCGCCCTGGAGCTCGGCTCCCGCAACATCCGGGTCAACTCGCTGCACCCGACCCAGGTCAACACCCCGATGACGATCCACGAGGGCACGTTCAAGATGTTCCGCCCCGACCTGGAGAACCCGACGATCGACGACTTCGCGGTCGTCTCCCAGAACATGCACCTGCTGCCCACCCCCTGGGTGGAGCCGGAGGACATCGCCAACGCCGCCCTGTTCCTCGCCTCCGAGGAAGGCCGCTTCCTGACCGGCGTGACCCTCCCCGTCGACGCCGGCGCCCTGCTCAAGTAGGCCGCGGCGAGCGGCAACCAGCTGCGCGAAGGGAACGGCCCATGGCTCGAATTCCACCCCTGCCGCCGCGGGAATGGCCCGCCGAGATGCGCCAGGCGCTGGCCGCGATCGACCCGGTCACCCGGGGGCTGCCGGCGCCGGACCTGACCCGACGGCCGAGCGGGCGCGACGTGCTCGCCTCGCTGGCGCACCACCCGGACCTGGCCCGCGCCATCATGGTTCTCAACGGCTACGTCCTGCTGGACAGCACACTCAGCACCCGTCAGGTGGAGATCCTCGCCCTGCGGGTCGCGGCGCGCCGCGCGTCGCCGTACCTGTGGGCGCAGCACCTGTTCGCGGGCCGGGAGGCGGGGCTCACCGACGAGGAGATCGCGCGCGTCGCGTTCGGGCCGAAGGCGCCCTTCCTCGTGCCGCTGGAACGCGCGCTGCTGTGCGCGGTCGACGACCTCGTCGACGACGGCGCCGTGTCGGACTCCACCTGGGAGTCGCTCGCCGCCGGGCTTGACGTGCGGCAGCTCCTCGATGTCATTGTCACGGTTGGCTGTTACGCGACGATGGCCTCGTTCATGACCTCGCTGGACCTTGAGCCCGACCCCCGCATCCCGGAGCTGCTGGCGGGCGGCTGAGGCCGCGACGGTCGAGAGCGCGTCGCAGCGGCACGGGCGCGCTGGTACTGGTGAGGGTGAGGGAGCGGGCATGGCCTGGGGTTTCGAGACCGATCCAGAGTTTCAGGCCGAGCTGGACTGGGTCGACGCCTTCGTGCGCGACGAGGTCCAGCCGGTCGACCTGCTCATCGGCAACGCGCGCGACCTGCGCGACCCGCTGCGCGCGGAGCTGATCCCGCCGCTGCAGCAGAAGGTCCGGGAGCGCGGCCTGTGGGCCTGTCATCTCGGCCCGGAACTGGGCGGCCCGGGGTACGGGCAGCTCAAGCTCGCGTTGATGCACGAGATCCTCGGCCGTTCGCCCGCCGCGCCGGTGGTGTTCGGCTGCCAGTCGCCCGACTCCGGGAACGCGGAGGTGCTCGCTCGGTTCGGCACCGACGACCTGAAGAAGCGCTATCTGGAGCCTCTGGTCGACGGCCGGATCGTGTCGGCGTTCTCGATGACCGAGCCGCAGGGCGGCAGCGACCCGACCGGGTTCACCACCCGCGCCGCGCTCGACGGCGACGAGTGGGTGATCAACGGGGAGAAGTGGTTCTCCAGCCACGCGCGGTTCGCGTCGTTCCTCATCGTGCTCGCGGTCACCGATCCCGACGCCGCTCCGCACCGCCGTCAGTCGATGTTCGTCGTCCCGGCGGACACCCCGGGCATCACGAACGTGCGCAATGTCGCCGTCGCCGGCCAGGCCGACGCGGACGGCGCGCATGCCTACCTGCGTTACGACGACGTCCGCATCCCCGCCGACCACCTGCTCGGCGAACGTGGCCAGGGTTTCGCCGTCGCGCAGACCCGCCTGGGTGGCGGCCGGATCCACCACGCGATGCGCACCGTCGGGCTGGTCCGCGAGGCGTTCGACATGATGTGCGAGCGCGCGCTGTCCCGGGTCACGAAGGGCGAGCAGCTGGCCCGCAAGCAGCTGGTCCAGGCGATGATCGCCGACTCCTGGATCGAGATCGAGCAGTTCCGCCTGCTGGTGCTGCGGACCGCGTGGCGGATCGACCAGTACAACGACTACAGCCGGGTCCGCGCCGACATCGCCGCGGTCAAGGCCACGATGCCCAAGGTGCTGCACGACGTGGCCGCCCGGGCCGTGCAGATCCACGGCTCGCTCGGAATCTCCAACGAGATGCCGTTCGGCGCGTGGGTGCTGGAAAGCTTCCAGATGGGCCTGGCCGACGGCGCCACCGAGGTCCACAAGACGAACCTCGCCCGCACCCTGCTCGCCGGCTACGCGCCGGCCGACGGCCTGTTCCCGTCCGGGCACCTGCCGGCGCGGCGTGCCGCCGCCCGGGAGCGCTTCGCCGCGCGGATCGAGCGGGCCGTTCATGCCGGCTAGCGCGGTGGCCGGCCCTGACTCGACGCCGGCGGCCCGGCGATGACCGAACCGTCCGTGGCCGGCGTCCCGCCCGAGGTGGCGCCCGTCCGGCCCGGCCAGGAGCTGCCCTGGGACCAGGTCAGGGAGTACCTCACGCCGCGGCTCGACGTCGAGGGGCCGATGGAGGTCCTGCAGTTCCCGAACGGCTCGGCGAACCTGACCTACCTCGTCCGGTTCGGGGACCGCCGGTTCGTGCTGCGCCGGCCGCCGTTCGGGGTGCTGGCGCCCGGTGCGCACGACATGCGCCGCGAGCACCGGGTGCTGTCCCGGCTGTGGCGGGTGTACGACCGGGCGCCGCGCGCGTTCCTGTTCTGCGAGGACACCGACGTCGCCGGCAGCCACTTCCTGGTGAGCGAGTACCGGCCGGGCATCGTCGTCTGGGGAACGATCCCCGCCGAGCTCGGCGGCCCCGCCGACGGCCGTGAGCTCGGTTTCGCCACCGTCGACGCCCTCGCGGACCTGCACGCCGTCGACCCGGCCGACTGCGACCTCGACCGGCTCGGGCGCCCCGACGGGTTCCTCGAACGCCAGCTGTCCGGCTGGCGCGACCGCTGGCAGCGCGTCGCCCCCTGGGCCGAGCCCGCCCACGACGACGCGATGGTCGCGGCCGCGGACCTGCTCGCCGCGCGCCTGCCCGCGAGCGCCACCGCGACGCTCGTCCACAACGACTTCAAAATCAACAACTGCCAGTTCGCCGCGGGCCGCCCCGACCGGGTCGCCTCCGTCTTCGACTGGGACATGGCCACGCTCGCCGACCCTCTCGTCGACCTCGGGACCCTGCTCAACTACTGGCCCGACCCGGCCGACACCGACGACGACCACGCCGCCTCCGACCCCGGGCTGGAGACGCTGGGCCTGCCGACCCGCGCCGAGGTCGTCGACCACTACGCCCGCCGCGGGGTCGCCGACCCCGCGGCGATCTCCTGGTACGAGTCGTTCGCCTGCTGGCGGATCGCGATCATCCGTCAGCAGCTCTACGCCCGCTATGCCCGCGGTGAGACGACCGACGAACGGATGGCCGAACGCGGAGCCGGGGTCGGCATGATGTCCGCCCGCGCGCTGCGCATCCTGCGGGACGCCTGACCCGGGCGCTGGCTCAGGTCAGGCGCGGCCCGGTCAGATCACGCCGTCGCGGCGCCAGCTCGCGAGCTCGGCGGGGGAGTAGCCGAACTCGGCCAGCACCGCGTCGGTGTGCTCGCCCAGGCCCGGGACCTCTCCCATCGACGGCGTCCAGGTCGCGGCGATCGGTGGGGGCAGCACCGCGCGGAACTCCCCGTGCGGGGTCGCCACGGGTCGCCACCGATCGCGGGCGGCCAGCTGGGGGTGATCGATCAGGTCCTGGACGCCGTTGAGCCGGGCGTTCCCGAGCGCGGCGGCGTCGAGCGTCTCCTGGGCCTCCTTCAACGTGACGCCGCCGGTCCACGTGCTGATGGCCGCGTCGACCCGGGCGCGGTCGGCCACCCGTCCGGAGTTGGTGGCCAGGGCCGGGTCGTCGGCGAGATCGGCGCGTTCGAGCACGGTCCGGGCCAGCCGCTGCCACTCGCCGTCGTTGGTCGTTCCCAACACGACCGTCTGGTCGTCGGACGTCCGGTAGGTGCCATAGGGCGCGACGGCCGGAGAGCCGACCCAGGCCGGCTCCTGCTCGACCCCGGTGCCCATCGTGTAGTTGACCTGGTAGCCCATCCACTCGGCGACGACGTCGAACATGCCGATCGTGAGGGCCTCGCCCCGGCCGGTCGCGGCCCGGCCGTGCAGCGCGCCGAGGATCCAGCTCAGCGCGTACATGCCGGTGGCGAGGTCGATCATCGCGATCCCCGGCTTGGCCGGCTGTCCCGGGCCGCCGGTGACCGCGCAGGAGCCGCCCTCGGACTGGACCAGCATGTCGTAGGCCCGCTTGTGCGACAGCGGGCCGCCCTCGCCGTAGCCGGAGATGTCGACGGCGACGAGCCGGGGGTGGCGGGCGACCGCCTGGGCCGCGTCGAGCCCACGGCGGGCCGCCGCGCCGGGGGCGAGGTTCTGGATGAGCACGTCGGCGCGGGCGAGCAGGCGCTCCAGCGCCGCGGCGCCGCGCGGGTCGGCGATGTTGAGGCCGACCGACTCCTTGCCCCGGTTGCACCAGACGAAGTGCGCGGCCATGCCGGCCTGCGCGTCGTCGTAGTGGCGGGTCATGTCGCCGCCGCGCGGATTCTCGATCTTGATGACCCGGGCGCCCATGTCCGCCAGGTGGCGCGTCGCCATCGGGGCCGCCACCGCCTGCTCCAGGCCGACGACGAGCAGCCCCTCCAGGGGGCGCCGGCCCGAGCCTGGCTCGCGCCCGGTGGTGGTCACCGGGCGACCGGCAGCGGGCCGCGCCAGGTGGTGCCCTCGTGGAACAGGCCCTGGGGCCGTCCCAGCGGGAGGTCCAGGTGCGTACGGATCCCGGGCGCCGCGGCGACGACGTCATGGATCAGGTTCACGACGGACATGCCGGTCCAGATCCGGCCCGGGTACCCCGGATCGCCGGTCGCGCTGGGCTCGAGCGGCTCCAGGGTGATCCGGGTGGCCGGCTCGCCGAGGAACTCGACGATGTAGCGGTTCGAGCCCTCCCGGATGGCGGGCGTCAGCCCGTCGGCCATCTTCCACTCCGAGACGAAGACGATGGCGGGCCGGCCGTCGACGATCGCCTCCCAGCGGCGGCGGATGCCGGCCACCTTCCCGGCGGGGATCGCGCCGGCGGCGATGGTGATGTCCCGGTCGGCGACGGCCATGGTCAGCTCGTGGGTGTTGCGCTCGACGCGCAGGCCCAGCGCCGCGGCCAGCAGGGCGATGGACTCCTCGTACGGGGCGTCGACCTCGCCCGTGACGGCGGTGGCGTGCTTGTGGGCCTCCTCAGGCGAGAGCCCGAAGCCGAACAGGCCGAAGAGCAGCTCGGCCTGCGGATGCTCGCTGAAGTCGCAGACCTCGGTCACGACCACCTGGTCGATGCGGCTGATCAGCCGCGAGGTGACCAGCGGCAGGATGTCGCCGGCGAAGCCCGGGTGCACACCGCCGCCGTGCAGCGTGGTCCCACCGGCCTGACAGGCCGCCTCCAGCCGCTGCGTCCGCTCGTCCTCGGGCGGCGGGAAGGTGAGGCCGACGGCCGTGACGACGTTCTTCCCCGACCGCAGCAGCCGCTCCAGGTCCTCGACGTCGACCGCCAGCGGCAGGTAGTTCACGCAGTCGGCCTCCAGCGCGAAGAGCGCCTCCTTGTCGGTCGTCGCCGGGACGCCGACCGGGCCGATGCCGGCGAGTAATCCCGCGTCGACGCCCTCCTTCGCCGCGGACGTCGTGTAGACGCCGACCAGCTCGAATCTCGGGTTCGCCACGAGATGCCGGATCGCGATCTGGCCGATCTTGCCGGTGCACCACTGGATGACCCGGACAGGACGAGAAAGCTCAGTCATCAGACGCTCCCCTGAGAAGTGGCCGAAGCCAACCCGGTTGCGGCCGCGCGGTCAGCTGGCCGATTCCCTGGCCAGAGAGCTGAGAAGGTCCCGGCCACGCTTCAAGGATGACCGCGCGTCGCTTCCGGCCGGGACGATGTGCGCGTGGATGTCGGTCGCGCCGGCATCGAGAAGCCCGCGCAGCTGCGCCTCGACGGACGCCTCGTCGCCGACGATCGCCGCCTCGGCCGCGCTGTCGGCACCACCGATGGCCATGATCCGCTGGTAGGCGGGCGAGCTGGCGTAGACGACCGACTGTGCCGCGACGGCCGCGCGGGCCTCCTGCTCGTCGTCGTGCACACAGATCGGCAGGCCCGCGACGATGCGCGGCGCGGGCCGGCCCGCGTCCCGCGCGGCCGCGGCGAGCCGCGGCTCGACGTGCTTCTCGATCGCGGCCGCCGGAGCCATCCAGAGGATCGCGCCGTCCGCGTACTCGCCGGCGACCCGCAACATCCGCGGCGAGAGCGCCGCGAGCAGTACCTGGACCGGGTGGGCGAGCCGAACCGTCGCGGCCGGCACTCGGGTGGTCCACTCCTGGCCGGTGAAGTCGACGGCCTCGCCGCGCAGCAGGGCGGTGAGGATCCGCAGGTACTCCTCCGTGTTGCGGCCCGGGTGGTCGTAGGACAGGCCGTACATGCCCTCGATGTTCGCCTGGTGCGACGGGCCCAGGCCGATCGTCAGGCCGGCGCGTCCCATCGCCGCCGCGGCCCCGGCGATGCGCTGCGCCTGCAGCAGCGGGTGGCAGGGGTAGGTCTGCAGCACGGCGGTACCCAGCTCGACCGCGGTCGTCTCCCGGCCGGCCAGCGCCATCGAGACCAGCGGGTCCCCCTGGACGACGCTCGCGTACCACAGCGAGTGGAAGCCGTCGGCCTGCGCCTTCCGCGCCTGGTCGACCAGTTTGTCCGGCGTCGAGCCGCCGCCGCCCAGACCTATCCGCATCCATGTCCTCCGAAGGGTCGAGCCACTGAACCCGCCTTGGCGCCGCTCGGGCGCCCGGCGGCGCCGGCCCGGCCGCCGCGCTGCCCGGCGGTGAGACTGAAGCCACGTTGGTTGAACGGTAGTTCAGCACGGCGGCCGGGCCGCGTCAACCAGAATGGGGGCATGTCCAGCCCACGCCGCACCGGCACCGAGAGCTCGCAGACCCGCGCACTGCTGCTCGACGTCACCGAACGACTGATGCGCGAGGACGGCTACGCGGCCGTGAGCTCGCGCAGCGTCGCGAGGATCGCGGGCGTCACGCCGGCGCTGATCCACTACTACTTCCCGACGCTGGACGACCTGTTCCTCGCCGTCTTCCGGCGCGGGGCCGAGAAGAACCTGGAACGACAGACCCGGCTGCTCGCGTCACCACACCCGCTGCGCGACCTGTGGGAGTTCAGCATCGATGCCGGCGCGACGGCCCTGCTGACCGAGTTCATGGCCCTGGCGAACCACCGCAAGACCATCCGGCACGAGATCGCCGACTACTCGCGGAAGTTCCGCCGCCAGCAGGCGCAGCTGCTCGCGGACCGGCTGCCCGACCTCGGGCTCGACCTCGACGATGTCCCGCCCGCCGCGCTCCTGTTCCTCGTCGGTGCCGTCTCGGCCGGGCTGGTCTCGGAGGACCTGCTCGGGCTCTCCGAAGGCCACGCCGAGACCATCGCTCTCGTCGACCGCCTGCTGAGCAGACTTGGCGGCGACCCGCCCGCCGGCGACGCCGGCGCCTGAGCCTCCTTTCGGTGTAGCCGGCCCGCTCGTCGCTGTGCTAAACAGTCGGTCAACATCCCTGACCGGCTGTTCAACATGGGTCGGCCTCCATGGACGGCGCGAACTCGGCCCGATAGCCGCCTCTACGTCGACCGACACCGGAGCGAGCGATGACACCCAGCACGACCGGACCGGCCTTACACGTTCCGGCCCGCGACATTCCTGTCCCGACGTCCGTGAGCCCCGAGGCGCAGGCGGTGCTCGCCCTGGGCCTGGTCGGCCCGCCGCCCGTGTGGCCGGCGCTGGACGACCCCGACGGGTGGCGGACGTACGTCGCCGAGCAGGAGAAGCAGGCGCTCGGCCTGTTCGACTTCACCAAGCCGGCGGACGGCGCCCAGGTCGAGGACCTCGACGTTGATGGCGTCCGTGTCTACGCGGTGACCCCGGACGGCGTCGCCGCCGACGACGAGCGCGTCTATCTGGAGATCCACGGCAGCGGGTTCATCGCGGGCGGCGGGGCGATGTGCCGCTCGATGGCCGTCGACACGGCGAAGCAGGTGCGCGCGACGGTGTGGTCGGTCGACTACCGGATGCCGCCCGGCCACCCGTACCCGGCGGCGCTGGACGACTGCCTGGCCGTCTACCGGACGCTGCTGGCCGACCGCCGTCCCGGCCAGGTCATCATCGGGGGTCCGTCGGCTGGCGGGAACCTGGCGGCCGCGCTGATCCTGCGGGCCCGCGACGAGGGGCTGCCGCTGCCGGCCGCCGCGGTGCTGGCGACCCCGGCGGTCGACCTCACCGGCGCGGGCGACTCCTGGCGGACGAACCTCGGCATCGACAACACGCTCACCGGCAGCTTCGAGCCCCCCTTCGCGCTCTACGCGGGCGGCCACGACCTGCGCGACCCCTACCTCTCGCCCCTGTTCGGTGACCTGTCCAAGGGCTTCCCCCCGACCATCCTGCTCACCGGCACCCGCGACCTCCTGCTGTCCGACACCGTCCGCATGCACCGCGCGCTGCGCGCCGCCGGCATACCCGCCGACCTGCACGTCTTCGAGGCCGCCGGCCACGCGATGTTCTTCGGGACCGCGCCCGAGGAGCGCGAGCGCACCCGGGAGATCCGCGCGTTCTGCGACCGACACTGGTCCCGCTCGTCCCCGGTTGACGCTGCCGAGCCCGAATGCTAAACATGTGTTCAGCAGGCGTGTGAACCTGGTCGAGGGGCCGTCCGGCACAAGGCCCCGTGGTGGTTCCGCGAGTCGTCCCCGGGGCGCGCGGTCGGCCGATGTGCTGGCTGGGCCGTTCCGCGGGCGTCGCCCCGATGTGCTGGTGGGCCTCGACAGTGGGAAGTGAGTCTTGGCATGGACGATGTGGCGATCATCGGTGTTGGTCGGACCTCGTTCGGCCGGTTCCCGGGCCAGACCGCCATCCAGCTCGGCGCCCAGGCGGTGCGGGCCGCGCTCGCGGACGCCGGCCTGGAGTGGAAGCAGATCCAGTTCGGGTTCGCGGGCAGTTTCGAGGTCGACAACCCCGACTCGGTCATCAACTTCCTCGGGCTCACCGGGATCCCGATCACGGGCGTGTACAACGGGTGCGCGACCGCGGCGAGCGCGCTGACCCAGGCGGCGAACACGATCCGGCTGGGTGAATACGAGCTGGGCATCGCGATCGGGATGGACAAACATCCCACCGGGGCGTTCGCCTCCTACTCGGAAGGAATGGGCCTCCCCGCCTGGTACGGGGAAACCGGACTGTTCCTGACGCCCAAGTTCTTCGCGATGAAGATCCAACGGTATATGCACGACCACGGAATCTCGCCGCGGACGTTGGCGAAGGTCGCGGCGAAGAACTACCGCAACGGATCGATCACGCCCAAGGCGTTCCGGCGGACACCGATGAGCGAGGAGAAGATCCTCACCTCGCGGATGGTCAACGATCCCCTGACGCAGTACATGTTCTGCTCGCCCGACGAAGGAGCCGCGGCAGTGATCCTGTGCAGGGCCTCCGCCGTGCGCAGGTACACCGCGAACAGCCCGGTTCACCTGCGCGCCTCGGTGGTGCGGACCCGCCAGTTCGGCGCGTTCGAGGTGCACAGCCCGTGGCTGCCGCTGGACCGGGCCGACGCGCCGACGGTCACGGCGTCGAACGCCGCCTACGAGCTGGCCGGGATCGGCCCGCGCGACGTCGATGTCGCGCAGCTGCAGGACACCGATGCCGGGGCCGAGGTCATTCACCTGGCCGAGAACGGGCTGTGCGAGGACGGCGAGCAGGAACGGCTCGTCGCCGAGGGCGCGACCGAGATCGGCGGCAGCCTCCCGGTCAACACCGACGGCGGCCTCATCGCCAACGGCGAGCCGATCGGCGCCTCGGGCCTGCGCCAGGTCTACGAGCTGACCCAGCAGCTGCGCGGCACCGCCGGCGACCGCCAGGTCCCCGGCAGCCCCCACGTCGGCTACGCCCAGCTCTACGGCGCCCCCGGCACCGCCGGCGTCGCGATTCTCTCGACCTGACCGATCAACAATGACGCCCCGATTCGCCTGACCGGCAGCATGTAGGCAGGCGGGCGAATACCTCGCGCGGGGCTGACCGACGCGTAAAGCCTGAAGGAATGGTGACGGATGTCCCTGCAATCGGTGCTCGACAAGGTCAGTGAGGTTCCCGGGGCCGGTGAGCTGATTCCGGTCATCAACCCGGCGACCGAGGAGCAGATCACCGAGTTCCGCGACGGCGGGGCGGCCGCGGTCGACGAGGCCGTGGCTCGCGCGCGGGCGTCGTTCCGGTCGGGTGTGTGGCGGAACCTGCCCGGCCGGGAGCGGGCGCGGATTCTCTGGAAGGTCGCGGACCTGATCGAGGCGCGCGGCTCGGAGCTTGTTCAGCTGGACTCGCTGAACAACGGGATGCCGTTCCGGTCGGGCGAGGGCATCCTGCCCAGCGCCGCCGAGCTGTTCCGCTACTACGCCGGCTGGTGCACCAAGGTCGAAGGCACCTCGTTCGACATCCAGATGACCGCCGGAATCACCGGGCGGCAGGCTGACCTGCACGGCTACACCCTCAAGGAGCCCATCGGCGTCGTCGGGATGATCTTCCCGTGGAACGGGCCGCTGTTCAACGCGTGCATCAAGCTCGCGCCCGCGCTGGCGGCCGGGTGCAGCTGCGTGATCAAGCCGGCGGAGGAGACGCCGCTGACGGCCTTCGTGCTCGACCAGATCCTGCGTGACGCCGGCGTCCCCGAGGGCGTGGTCAACCTGGTGTTCGGCTACGGCCACACCGCGGGCGCCGCCCTGGCCGCGCACCCCGACGTCGACAAGGTCGCGTTCACCGGCTCCACCGAGGTCGGGAAGCTGATCGTGCAGGCGGCCTCGGGCAACCTGAAGAAGGTCAGCCTGGAGCTCGGCGGCAAGTCACCCGTTCTGATCTTCGACGACGCGGCGATGAGGTCGGCCACCGTCTCGGCCGCGATGGGAATCTTCTCGGGCTCCGGCC
The DNA here is from genome assembly GCF_000166135.1 of Pseudofrankia inefficax. Lineage (NCBI taxonomy): Bacteria > Bacillati > Actinomycetota > Actinomycetes > Frankiales > Frankiaceae > Pseudofrankia > Pseudofrankia inefficax. Next base: position 4,948,490 of record NC_014666.1, on the reverse strand, counting down.
AGGGCTGCGTCTGCGGCTCGCGGATCTTCGTCCAGCGCGGCGTCTTCGACCAGGTCGTCGAGGGCATCGCCGCCGTCGCGGACAAGCTGCGCCTCGGCGGCCCCACCGACGACGGCGCCCAGCTCGGCCCGCTCATCAGCAAGAAGCAGCTCACCCGGGTGATGGGCTACGTGGATGAGGGCAAGCAGGAAGGCGTCCAGGTCGTCACCGGTGGCAACCGGCTGGACCGCAAGGGCTACTTCGTCCACCCGACCGTGCTGACCAACGTCTCCACCGACGCGCGGCTCTACCGCGAGGAGATCTTCGGCCCGGTCGTCACCGTCCTGCCGTTCGAGGACGAGGACGAGGCCGTCGCCCTGGCCAACGACACCACCTACGGCCTCGCCGGCGCCGTCTACACCCAGAACGTCCGCCGCGCCCACCGCGTCGCCCGGCGCATCGAGGCGGGCACCATCACCCTGAACTGCCAGCTCGTCTACGACCACCAGATGCCCTTCGGCGGCTACAAGCAGTCCGGCTGGGGCCGCGAGTACGCCAGAGACGGCATCGAGATGTACCTGGAGACCAAGTCCGTCTACAGCCAGCTCTGAGCGGGCCGTCCGGTCAGGCCGGGTGGATGGTGACGGGTATGCCGCCGTAGCGGACCATGCCGGTCACGAGGTCGAGGTCGTCCTTGCAGGTCAGGCGGTTGACGTTCGCCGACTGGTGGCCGTGCGGCACCGACACGACGCCGCGCCGCAGGGTGGCGTCGAGCCGGGCGGTCCCGGTGATGGCGCCGCTGGCGGAGCGGACGGTGACCGGCTGGCTGTCGGCCACCCCGGCGCCCGCCGCGTCGTCCGGGTGCAGCAGGATCTCCGGGACGGCGCCGAGATGGTCGAGCTGCGAGTTCAGCCGGCGCTTCTGCCGCCGTGGCGTGAAGACGAGCGACTCGACCGGCTCGAGGGCCGCCAGCTGGTCGACCAGCAGCCGGGGCGCGAGCCGCCAGCCACCCATCCGCTCGACGTGCGCGTCGACCCACGGCGCGGGCACCTCGTGGGGAACCTCGATCCAGTGCTCGACGGCGATGTCCGCGAACGGGCGGCGGGCCCGGGCCGTGATGCGGGCGAGCATGGTCTCGTCGGTGACCTCGGCCGACGTGGTGTCGGCCAGCTGGTGGCCCAGCCGACGGCCGATCTCCGCGAGCACCCACCAGACCGATCGGCGGTCCCCGACCGGTTCGACGGCCGCCGGGGTGTGCTGCGCCGCGACGCGCGGCAGCAGCGCGTCCCAGAGGGTGATGTCCGCGCGCTCCAGCTGGTCCTTCGTCGGCAGGACATGGGTGGACAGCGCGGTCGTCTCGTTGTCGATGATCTCGATCGTGGCGAACAGCTCCAGGTCGCGCAGCGCCGGGACGAGCCGTTCGGTGTCGGGGAAGGCCGTGACGAGGTGACCGCCGAGGTTGAGCACCGCGCGGATGTTCCCCGCGTTGATCTCGTCGGCGAGCACCGCGCAGGGCCACTCGCCGAGGAAGGACTGGGTCTCCGGGCGGCTGCGCGGTCCGGGCCCGAACGATCCTTCGGCCGGCGAGATGGGGAGCACGGCCTTTTCCAGCTGGTGGCCGAACCCGGGATGGAACCAGGCGCCGCCGGGTTGGTTCATGGAACCGGTGATGGCCATGAGGGCCCAGGCGAGCCACTGGGTGACGTTGGCGCTTGAGGCCATCGTGACGCCCGTGCCGGTCTCGACCGCGATGCGGCCGGCCCGGCGCACGGCGTCGAGAAGATCCCGCAGATCGTCGGGGGAGACGTCGGCGGTCTGGGCGGCGCGTTCCAGGGTGAACGGCTCGACGGCGGCGGCCAGTACGGTGCTGTCCTGGGTGCTGCGGGCGATCACCTCGCGGTCCGCGCCGTCACGCAGGATCTCGCGGACCAGGTAGGCGAGGATCGCGTAGTCCGCGCCCGGCCGAGCGGCCAGATGCCGGCTGGCCAGGCGGGCGGTCTCGGTGTGGCGAGGGTCGATGACCCACACCTCGGCCCGTTCGCGCAACGCCCGCAGGGTGCCGGTGGGGTTCGGCATCGCGACGGTGTGCCCGTGGGACACGACCGGGTTGCTGCCGACGAACAGGACGAAGGTGGCGTTGTCGTAGTCGGGCCGGCCGCTGAGGGCGGGGGATCCGCCCACGAGGTCCGAGATCAGTGCCTTGGCCGTGCCGTCGATCGTCAACGGGCTGAACTTCGCCGGGGTGCCGATCGCGGCGTGCAGCCGCTGGGCCATCCGGTAGCCGGCGGCGTCCATGCCGATGCCGCTGCCGAAGAAGACCCCGACCGCCTGCGGGCCGTGGCGGTCGATGATGTCCCGTAACCGGGTCCCCAGGTCGTCCAGGCAGGCGTCCCAGCTGGTCGGGCGTAACTCGCCGTCGACCTTCAGCAACGGGCGCTCGATCCGGTTCGGGTGGTGGTGCATCTGCGGCAGAGAGCGGCCCTTCGGGCAGGTGTAGCCCCGCGACAGTGGATGGTCGCGGTCGCCCCGGACCTTGACCACCTCGTCCCCGTCCGTCTCGACGAGAATTCCGCACACCGAGGTGCAGATCCGGCAGAAGCTACGAATCGTGCGAGTGCCGCTGGCCGCGGTGTCGTCCATGGCTGCCTCCGATCGCGAACCTCGGCCGGTCCGGTGGCGCCTTGACGATCGTCACGGCCGGACCTTGACGATCGTCTAGGTACGACGGCGATGTCAAACGAAGCCGACGAGGCAATCGATCAGGAAGGGCTGCGTCCGGCCCTGCCAGGCGTCAACCGCCGGACGCCGGCCGGGCCGCTGTGCTCCGCGCGGGTCAGGCTCGGGTGCGTGGAGCCCGTAGTCCCAGCAGGCGGCGCGCAAGCTCCAGCAGATATTCGCGAAGCTCGTCCTTGTCGAGCTCGGCCAGCCGCGGATCGGTCGTCGCCGCCATCAGGCCGCCGCCCACCATGACCGCGGCGACCGTCGCCCTGGCATCCGGGTCCGGTCCCGCCAGCAGCCGGTCAAGCCTGCCCGTCAGGTCACGCAGGATCGGATCCTCGTGGGCAAGACGGCTCACCGCGGGGTCAGCCAGGACGACGGCGTTCAGCCGGCTGTTCTTGATGACCAGCTCCACGATGCCCGACAGCGCCGTCGCCACCTGGCCGGACCGGCGCGGCTGGGCCTCCGCCGCCTCGACCAGCAGGCGCAGCTCCTCGATCGCCGGAGCGACGAGCGCCCGGAGCAGGCCCTCCTTGGCGTTGAACTGGAAGTACACCGCCGCCTTGGTCACGCCCAGCTCGTCGGCGATCATCTGGATCGAGGTACCGCTCACGCCGTGCCGCGCGAACAGCTCCAACGCGACCGCCAGCACACGATCCCGTGCTGGGCCGACCCGTTGGGCCCGCTGAACCGTCACGAACCCGATGCCCCCACCAACCGGCCTGGCAGGACTGACCACCAGCCCAACCGGCCGAACACTATCTCCTGACCCTGCTGGCCCATTCGGCAGAGCCGGTGTGGTGGTCGGCGATAGGTCCACCTAGGGGTGAAGACCGCGATCGAGGCCGGACGCGTCACCCCGACCTCGGGGTCGCGCCTGCTGACGGCGCGGCCCCGCGGTCGTCTGCTCCTCCCGCCAGGTCAGCGTCCTAGCGGGAACGGGTAGGGCAGGGGCAGGAAGATGGGCCGGCCCTGGTTGGGCGGCGTCACGGATCCGCCGGCGAACGCGGTCGCCGTCGCGGGCCCGGCGGTCACCGGCGTGGGCGGCCCCGTGAGCGTGGTGCCGGAGACGGTGGCGCTGTTGGTGATCGAGCCGGCCCTGACGTCCGCCGCGGTGGCGATGTAGGTCGCGGAGCAGGTCCACGAGTCGGAGATGTAGATGTCGAGGACCGGGCAGTCGTTCGGTGCGAGCCCGGGCAGGGTGTCGGTCACCGTGACCTTGGCCAGAGGGGTGTTGCCGGCGTTCGCGTAGGTGTAGGTGAAGCGCAGCCTGGTGCCGGCGGTGTAGGTGGCCGGGCTGACGGTCTTCGTGATGCTGAGCCACGGCTGCGGTCCGTAGATCGTCCACGTCGCCGTGTTGGACGTGATCGTCGCCGTGTCCGGCGCGACTGCCGACGCGGTGGCGGTGTCCGTGATGTGACCGGCGGCGACGTCCGCGGCGGTGGGCGTGTAGGCGGCGAAGCAGGGGATCAGCTCGCCGGGCGCGACCGTCGTCCCCTGGCAGCGCAGCCCGGTGAGCCCCGGCTGTGGGTCGTGCACCGCGATGCCGGTGAGCGTCACGTTGCCGGTGTTCTCGACCCCGTAGAGGTAGGGGATGGCCCTGCCCGCCTCGTAGGTCCCCACCAGGTAGTTGTTCTTGATCAGCGCCAGTGCCGGCGCGGCGCGGGCCGGGACGGTCGCGGACACCGGCGCCGAGGTCACCACCGTGCCCGTGGGCGGCAGTCCGGTCGCGGTCGCCGTGTTCGTCACCCCGCCGGCCGCCACGTCCGCCGCGGTGGTGGTGTGCGCGTCGAAGCAGTCGGTCGCCTGGCCGGGGCCGAGGGTGCGCTGGACGCAGTTGACGCCCTGGCTCGACACGGAGTTGCGCACGGTGACCTCGGTCAGGGTCTGACCGCCCGTGTTGGTGATCGTGTAATGGAAGAACACCCGGATCCCGGCGGAGGCGAACGACACCGCGAGGGGGCTCATCGTCAGCGAGATCGACGGCCCCGGTGCGGCGGGCGGGGCGGGCGGGGCCGCCGCGGCAGCGCTGGGAGACCCGGCACCCAGCGCGCCGGCGCAGGCCGCCGCGGCGAGCAGCACGGCGGCTCCCCGTCTTCTCGCCGCGAGCGACCGACCGCCGGGCGAGGTCCCGTGGCCAGGACGATCCGAAGGACTGCGGGTTGACATCGTGGCGCGCTCCTCGCGCTCGTCGGCGAGCGCTCCCGCCGGGACGGACAGATCCAGCCCCTGTGCCGACGGACTGTTCCCGTCGCCCCTGGCGCGCCAGGCAGAGAGCCGACCGAATGGTTGCACAGAGTGACCATCGTCCACGGGAGGGTCAGGCGATGTGTCCTGGCCGATCTGGCGCCTCACGCGGTTGGGTCGCGGAGTGCGGCCGCGCTGACCGGCCGCGTCCTGTGCGCCCTCGACCGGCCCGCCGGGCGGGCGAGTAGAACCCCGGCACGCGGCCACCCCGGCGCTCGGCCGAGGACAGCCGTCGCCTCGTTCTGCCACGACTCTGGCGAGGAGCACCCACAAGCCGCCGATGTCCGTCGCCACGCTCCATAGACCGTCGCCGCCACGAATCGACGGTCAAGACTGGTAACACTGGCTGCGAGGGGCGGATACAGGTTCCGCCCATGGCCGGCACGACGAGAAGAACTGAACGGCGTTCCGAGCGGCATGCGTGCCGATTACCTGCCGGACATGTGCGGCCGGGCTCGGACCGGCCTGTGTGTTCACTCCGTTTCGGCACCTGAGAAAGGAACCCGGCTTGAAATCTATGCGCGTGAAGGCCGCTTTCGTGTCGGCCCTGTTCGGCGTTCTCGCTGCGGCGGGCGCCGTGACGGCCGCTCCTGCCAGTGCGGCCTCGTCCGGTTGGGACTACATCTCACTGCCGACGTGGCTGGGCAACTGCCCGGGAGGGGGATCCGTTCAGTATCTCCAGGTGATGGTGGGAGATACCTGGTCCGGCGGTGACGCGGGCGACGACCTCGTCTATGCCAAGGTCGTTATCGGCCAGAACCAGACGGTCGTCGCCGAGGGCCTGTGTTACAAGGGGACTCAGAGCTACTGGGGGCCCGCGTCGTCGCAGACGATCCATCCGACCCGGTCGGGCCAGACGTGGTGGGTCGGGCCCGCCGGGGTCTCACACAACTGAGCGACGCAGCTTCCGGCGGACGACTCCCAGCCTCACCAGGTAAGCCTCGGGAGTTGTCCGCCGGTTCTGCCTGTCAGCTCGACCGAGGGCGATCGAGGGGACTTGTACACGATGGAGCCGCACAGAAGCGTCCCGCCGGCTGTCTGTCTGGCCTAGGATTCCGCCGGTCCGTTCGCGAGGTCTACGAGCTGCGAACTCGACAGGCTCAGGAGAAGCCGTTTCTCCTCAAGAGATCTCTGCCGGTCAAAATAGGACCATACTGCTGGGCGCTCCTCCGGGCGGACAGTCGTTTCCATCGTCGCCGCCAGCTGAATGACGAGGTCCTTGTCCAGTCGGTGAACGAACGAGTCGAGCAGTCTCCCGAGTTCGGGATCGGGATTCGCGCGCACGACCCACGCGCGCACCTGGTCGCGAAGGGCGGTAGCGCCCGCGACCAATTCGCCATACCAGTCTTCGTGTTGGGCTTCCCGAAACCAGAGGCGTGGACCGGTCTCGACCGAGGGCGCAAGCGCGACGGCGACGTGGCTAACCGCGATCACGTTCAGGCTGAGCACTCCCTCGCGCAGGTACAGGTCTGCGTATTCTGGGCTGATGAGAGCCGGATTCAGCCCCTCGGTCGGTCGCGGTGAGCGGCGGTAGCGCAGGGTGAGTGGCTGTCCGGTTGGTGAAAGTCCAGCTGGACTGAGATGGCTTCCCTGCATCATCTCCTCGAGAGCCACGATGGCTTCATGGTGTGCGAATGTCAGCTCGGGATCGTCGGGCAACGAACCTCGCAGCGCCATTCCACCGGAGCTCCGCGCCGCGTCCAAGTGAAGTGCGTGTCCCTTCTTGGTGCCAGGATGTGGATCATGGGGAGATTCCCCGAAGAAGACATAATGCCCTCGGAGCAGCCGTGGCTCCCGTTCCCCGTCGTGAGGATTCGGAACCCCGCTGCTGCGCCGACGACGCGCTCCAGCCAATGTGTCCCGCGGGTCGCGGCGCCGATCGAACGGGTCCGCGGATCTCCGGAAATCGGCCGCACCCCGGCGCCTCGTTGAGTCGGCCCCCGCTGGCCACGTTCGGATCATCTCATCCCTCGGCTCCGACGACGCTGGCGCCCGGCACCGGAGCAGATCGCCGCGGCAGAGATGGCCGCGGACGCGAGGACGCGCCCGGATGCCAGGACCGCCGTCCAGTTGTGGACCTTCTAGTCCACTCTCCGACTGGAGTCGCTGGGGTCGCGCCGCCAGGTTGTCGTCTATTGTGCGAGTTTTGACGCGCATCATGCTCGCTACTCGGTCGGCTCCCTTGACTCAATGCGGACTAGATGGTCCACTAAGTTGATGGTCGAGGGGGAGGGGCTGATCGGGATGAGCGTGCTGACCGACCTGGGCGCGACGCAGCTGGACGCCTTCGACGCCGCGCCGTTCGGCTGGGACGATCGGTTCCCGACGGCGCGGCGGGTGGCGCTCGACGGGTCGTCCTGGGTGGAGTTCGTGCCCGGCTGGCTGACCGGCGGCGAGGAGCTGTTCGGCCTGCTGCGCCGGGAGGCCGCCTGGGAACAGCGCGAACGCTGGATGATCAACCGGCGGGTCACCGAGCCGCGGCTGACCGCGCAGTACCCCGAGGTCTCCGCCGCGCCGGCGGCGCTGCGTGAGATCGCGGCCGCGCTCGCGCGGCGGTACGGCGTCACCTACGACGGGCTGTGGATCAACCAGTACCGCGACCACCGGGACAGCACCAGCTGGCACGCGGACTGGCCGTCCTGCAAGCGGGAGACCTGCGTCGTGCCGGTCCTCAGCCTGGGTGCGCCGCGCCGGTTCCTGATCCGCCCGCGGGCGGGGGGCGCGAGCGCCCGGTTTACCCCCGGTTCCGGCGACCTGATCGTCATGGGCGGCCGAGCGCAGCAGGACTGGCTGCACATGGTGCCCAAGCAGGCCCGGCCCGCCGGTCCCCGGATCAGCGTCAACTTCACCAGCCGCGACCAGGCCCGGCTCGACGGCTGAGCATCGCCCATGCCACCGCACCAGACCGGAGGACCAACATGACAGCCGCGGCGAACGAGGCCAGCCCGACGATCGCCGTCGAGGCCCCGGGCTCCTCGCCGCGGCTCACCACCCGTGGCCTGCGGACGCGTGCCCGGATCGTGCAGTCGGCGGCGGAGCTGTTCTACCTGCGAGGGGTCAACGCGACGACGCTGGACGACGTCCGGCTTGCCAGCAGCACCAGCAAGTCGCAGCTGTACAAGTACTTTCCCGACAAGCGGGCGCTGATCCACGCGGTGATCGAGGTTCAGTCCGCGTTCGTGCTCGACCGCGAGGAGCAGCGCCTGCGCGGCGTGCGCAGCCTGGCCGGCCTGCGCCGCTGGCGCGACGCCCTGGTGCAGGCCAACTCCCTGCAGAACGGTTCCCACGGCTGCGCGCTCGGGTGTATGTCCATCGAGCTCTCCGACACCGACGAACTGTCGCGCGCGGCGCTCTTCAGCACCTTCGCGGCCTGGGAAGCGCTGATCGCCGGCGCTCTCACGCGGCTGCGCGACCTGGGCGTCCTGTCCGAGACCGCCGATCCCGGGAAGCTCGCCACGGGTGTCTTCGCCGCCGTGCAAGGCGGCTACCTGCTGGCCCAGAACGCCCACGACTCCACACCGATGGCCGTCGCCCTGGACATGGCGCTCGCCTACGTCGAGTCGTTCACCGTGACCACCTGATCCGGCGCGTCGCCGCGTAGATGCCACCACTTCTCCCGTCCCGACGAGTAAGGACGTGACCATGCCCGGTTCCGAGATCTACGAGCACTTCCTGGCCCTGCACACCCGCACCGGCGGGCTCGTCATGCCCAACGCCTGGGACGGGCTGTCCGCCCTGATGCTGGCCGACGCGGGATTCGAGGCCATCGGGACGTCGTCGGCCGCGCTGGCCGCCACCCTCGGCCGCCTCGATGGGCGGCACGCCGTCAGCCGCCAGGAGCACCTCGACCACGCCGCCCTGCTCGCCCGGCTCACCGGTCTGCCGATCAACGGCGACTTCGAGGACGGCTACGGCGAGACGGCCCAGGACGTCGCCGCGACCGTCGAGGCCGCCGTCGACGCCGGGCTCGCCGGCATCGGCATCGAGGACACGTCCGGCGACCCGCGGCGGCCCCTTCGCCCCTTCGACGAGGCCGTCGACCGGGTGCGCCACGCCGTCGCCGCCGCCCGGGGCCGGATCGTGGTCACCGGCCGGACCGACAACTTCCTCCAGAGCCGGCCCGACTTGGACGACACGCTGCGTCGGCTGACCGCGTTCGCGGAAGCCGGCGCGGACGTCCTCTACGCGCCCTTCCCGCCCGATCTGGCCGCCGTCACCGCCATCGTCCAGGCCGTCGCGCCCAAACCCGTCAACGTCGTCGTCTCTCCGGTCGACAGGACCCTGTCGGTGGCCGAGCTCCAGCAAGCCGGTGTGCGGCGAATCAGCCTGGGCGTCTCCCTGTACGCGCACACCATGGGCGCCCTCCAGCAGGCAGCGGCCGCCCTCGCCGCCGGCGACCTCGCGACGGCGACCACGGGCCCCAGCTTCGGCCGGTTGGCCCGTCTCCTCGCGCCCAAGGCCTAGCCAGGGGAGATCGAGGCGTGGTCTGGCGAGCCACGGCGTGGGACCGGCGCGGCAGACTGGAGCCGTGGCGGACCCAGGGCGAGTGCACGCGTGGCGGCCCGGGGTGGCCGGGGTGGCCGAGGTTCTGCACGCCGAGTGGCGCGACCACGCGTACCCGGCCCATACGCACGACACCTGGACGCTGCTGATCGTCGACGACGGGCTGATCGGCTACGAGCTGGAGCGCAACGGTCATGCCGCGCCGCGGACCGGCGTCACCCTGCTGCCCCCGCACGTGCCGCACGACGGGCGTCCGATCACCGCTCATGGATTCCGCAAGCGCGTGATCTACCTCGACGAGCAGGTGCTCGACCCCCGTCTGATCGGCGTGGCGGTGGACGGACCGCTGATCGACGACCCTGGGCTGCGTCGCCAGGTGTCACGGTTGGACCAGGCGCTGACCCGTGGTGACGACGTCGAGGCGGAGTCCCGCCTCGCGCTGGTGACCGACCGGCTCGCCTGGCACCTCACCGGCCGGCCACCCGGGAAGCCGCTGCCGCCGGTCGCCCTGGTCGCGCGGCGGGCCCGGGAGCTTCTCGACGCCGATCCGGTCGCCGCGCCCGGCATCGGGGCCGCCGCCGACCGGATCGGCGTCAGCACCGCCCATCTGGTGCGCTCGTTCACCCGCTGCTACGGCATCCCGCCGCATCGCTACCTGATCGGCAGGCGACTCGATCTCGCCCGCCACCGGCTGCTCGCCGGCGAGGCCGCCGCGACGGTGGCGACCGCGACCGGCTTCTACGACCAGGCGCACCTCACCCGCCACTTCAGGCGCCTGCTCGCCACGACCCCCGGTGCCTACCAGCGCGGCCGCCCGACCGCGGCCTGACCGGGATCGCGGCCCGAGCGGGATCAACCACGTACAAGCCAGGCGACCGACCCGGGCCCGACCATGGCAGGGTGCCAGACGATCCACTGACCCCGCCGTTCTCGACCAAGATCGCTGTTCTCGTGCGCGACGACCTCGCGTCCTGGCAGCGACTCAACGTCACCGCGTTCCTCGTCAGCGGCCTCACCGCCGCCCATCCCGAACTCGTCGGCGACGCCTACCAGGACGCGGACGGCCGCAAGTACCTGAGCCTGCTCGGCGTGCCGATCCTCGTGTTCGAAGGCAGCGCCGCCACCCTCCGGGCCGCCCGAAGCCGCGCGCTCCTGCGTGACCTCCCGTTGGCCATCTACACCCGGGACATGTTCGGCACCGGCCATGACGCCGCCAACCGCGCGACCGTGGCCACCGTCGCCGGCGAGGCCCTGGACCTCGTCGGCCTCGCGCTGCACGGGCCCAAGAACGCCGTCGACAAGATCCTCAAAGGCAGCCACCTGCACCCGTGAGGCACGGACCCGGTCGGGTCAGCCGGTGGCCGGGGCGTCCAGGTTGCGGCCGGTCTCCGGGTCGAACAGGTGCAGCCGGGCCGTGTCCAGCCACAGCTCCACGTTCTCGCCCTCCCGGATCCGGCTGTCCGCGTCGAGCCGGGCGACGACCTGTTCGGCCCTGCTGGACAGGTCGACGGTGCCGGCGTCATGGGCCAGCTCGTCGAGGTCGGCGACCTGGGCGCGGCCACCCGCCAGCGTGAAGTAGGCGTAGATGTCCGAGCCGAGCCGCTCCAGCACGTCCACCGTGACCGTGGTCCGCAGTCCAGGCCGGTCCCGCACCGACTCCAGCGCGGCGTCCTCGAAGTGCTCGGGCCGCAGGCCGACGATCAGCGACCGGCCGCCGGCGCCGCCCCCGGCCCAGCTCTCCAGCAGCCGCCGCTGCCGGTCGTCCGGGGCGATCGTCCCGAACGGGGTGCGCAGCTCGCCCGACTCGACGGTGGCCGGCACGAAGTTCATCGCCGGCGAGCCGATGAAACCGGCCACGAAGACGGTCGCCGGCCGGCCGTACAACTCGGCCGGCGTCCCGGCCTGCTGGATCCGCCCGGACCGCATCACCGCCACCCGGTCGCCGAGCGTCATCGCCTCGGTCTGGTCGTGGGTGACGTAGACCGTCGTGGTGCCGAGCCGGTTCTGGAGCCGGGACACCTCGATGCGCATCTGGACCCGCAGCTTGGCGTCCAGGTTGGACAGCGGCTCGTCCATCAGGAACGCCTTCGGGGAACGGACGATCGCCCGGCCCATCGCGACGCGCTGCCGCTGACCACCGGACAGCTGGGCCGGCTTGCGGTCGAGGTGCTCGGTGAGGTCGAGCACCTGGGCGGCCTCCTCGACCCTCCGGTTGATCTCGTCCTTCGGACGTTTCGCCAGTGCCAGCGCGAAGCCCATGTTCTTCCGCACCGACATGTGCGGGTACAGCGCGTAGCTCTGGAACACCATCGCGATGTCGCGGTCCTTCGGCGCCAGGTCGTTGACGACCTTCCCGCCGATCCGCAGCTCGCCGGAGGTGATGTCCTCCAGGCCGGCGATCATGTTCAGGGTGGTGGACTTCCCGCAGCCCGACGGTCCGACGAAGATGACGAACTCGCCGTCCGCGATGGAGAGGCTCGCGTCGTCCACGGCGAGCTGGCCGTCCGGATACCGCTTGGTGACGTGGTCGAGAACGATGTCCGCCATGGCGCCGGCCCTATCCCTTCACCGCGCCGGAGGTCAGCCCGGCGACTATCCGACGTTGGAACAACAGCACGAAGATGATGATCGGGATCGTGATGACGACGGCCGCCGCCGCGATCGAGCCGATCGGCTGGGCGAACTGCGACGCCCCGGTGAAGAACGCGATGGCCGCCGGGACGGTCCTGGAGCGCTCCGTCGACGTCAGGGAGATCGAGAAGAGGAAGTCGTTCCAGCAGAAGATGAACACCAGGATGGCGGTGGTCACCATGCCGGGCGCGGCCAGCGGGGCGATGACCCGCAGAAACGCCTGAAGCGGGGTGGCGCCGTCGACCTGCGCGGCCTTCTCCAGGTCCCAGGGGATCTCCCGGAAGAACGCCGACAACGTGTAGATGGCGAGCGGCAGCGAGAACGTCAGGTACGGGATGATGAGCCCGACCCACGTGTCGAAGATGCCGATCTGCCGCCAGACGTTGAACAGCGGGCTGACGAGCGAGACCTGGGGGAACATGGCGATCAGCAGGGCCAGCCCGACGAGCAGCCGTTTACCGGGAAACTCGAGCCGGGCGATCGCGTAGGCGGCCATCGAGCCGAGTGCCACCGCGAGCACGGTCGAGATGAGCGCGATCCCGAGGCTGTTCAGCAGCGCCCTCGTGAACAGCGACTCGGTGAAGATCCCTCGATAGTTCTCGAGGGTCCAGGTGCGCGGTATGAAATGGCCGTCCGTGATCGTGGACGGAGCCTTGAACGACAGCGAGACCAGCCAGAGCATCGGCACCAGCGAGATCGCGATGATGACGAGGTTCGCGACGGACCAGCCGAGCAGCGCGGTGCCGTTCCGCGACGGCCGCCGGTAACGGACGGCGGCGGAACCTGCCCCGGGGGCGGTGGCGATGGTGGCCATCAGCGGCGGCCCTCCGTCCCGGGCGCGGCCGCGCCGAAGCCCTTGATGAAGACGAACGCGACGAGAGCCACGACGAGGAAGATCAGGACCGACAACGACGAACCGACGCCGAGATTCAGCGCGGTGAACAGGTTGTCGTAGCCCAGAATCGACACGGAACGGGTGTCGTACGCGCCGGCGGTCAGCACGTAGATGCTGTCGAAGATGCGGAACGAGTCCAGCACCCGGAACAGCACCGCGACCAGGATCGCCGGCTTCATCAGCGGCAGCATCACCCGGGTGAGGCGCTGCCAGGCCGTCGCCCCGTCGACCTTCGCCGCCCGCAGCAGCTCCTCCGGGACCAGCGCCAGCCCGGCCAGCAGGAGCAGCGCCATGAACGGCGTCGTCTTCCACACCTCGGCCAGGATGATGACGCCGATGCCCCAGACCTGCGAGGTCAGCGGGGCCGAGTCGCCGAACAGGCCGGACAGGTAGCCGGTGTCCGGTGTCCAGGCGTACCGCCAGCCGAACGCGGCTACCACGGTCACGATCCCGTACGGGATGAGGATCACCGTCCGCACCAGCCCGCGGCCGATCAGCGCCCGGTGCATCACCAGCGCGAGCGCCATCCCCAGCACGAACTGGATCGCCACTGCGATCACCGTGATGATCGCGGTGACCGCGAGTGCCTGCCACCACAGCGACGACCCCAGCACCGTCCCGTAGTTGGCCAGCCCGATGAACCTGGAATCCTGGGGGAACCGCAGGTCATAGCGGTGCAGCGACAGGTAGACCGCGTACCCGACCGGGTAGCCGGTCACCGCCAGGATGACGAGGAACGCCGGCGCGCACAGGGCCCAACCGAGCCGGCGCTCGGCCCGGGCCCCCGCCGAGAGCGGCGCCTTCCGGCGCCCGGCTGGCGTCTCTGGCCTGCTTGACGTCTCTGGCGCCCTTGGCGTCGCCGGCCTGTCTGGTGTCGCTGGCCCGCTGGATGGCTCCGGCTTCGGGTCGGACGGGGGCCGCGCGTCGTGTTCCGCTCCGCTCGCGCTCACGGCACCAGCCCCTTCGACTCGATCGCGTCGGAGATCGCCCCGCGCAGCGCCGCGAGCCGCCCGAGGCTCGCCGAGGACGGCGGCGACAAGGTGTGGGCGATCTGCAGCGACACGCTCTGGTAGGCCGGTGTCCGCGGCCGCACGCTGGCGTTCTGCAGCGCCTCGTAGATGGCCGGGGCGAACGGGTAGCCCGCGGCGATGAACTTCTGGTCGGTGTAGAGCGCCCCGATGGTCGGCGGGAGCCCACCGTCGATGGCGTCACGGATCTGGTTGTCCCGGTTGGTCAGGCAGGTGATCGCCGCGGCGGCCGCGGTCTTGTGCCGGCTGTACGCGCTGATCGCGAGGTTGTAGCCGCCGATCGTGCTGTGCGAATGCTGCCCGGGGACCAGCGTCGGCCACTGGGTCCAGCCGATCTGCTCGGCCAGCCGCGGGTTGTTCTGCTTGGCCGACGGATAGATGAACGGGTAGTTGAGCTGGAAGGCGGCCGAGCCGGTCTCGAACGCCAGCCGGTTGTCGTCCTCCCGCTGGTTGGACCAGGACGGGTCGGCGGCCGGCGAGTGCGCCAGCGCCCGGATCGCTTCGACGGCCTTGTCCGCCGGCGGCCCGAGCACCACCTCGGTCCCGTCCTTGGTGAGGATCTGGCCGCCGGCCGAGGCCACCAGCGAGTTGAACAGAACGGTGTAGCCCTCGTACTGGGCGCCCTGCACCTCGACGTAATGCGGCTTGTTCTCCGTGGCGAGTTGGCGGGCGTCGGCCAGCATCTCGTCCCAGGTCTTCGGCGGCCGCGGGACCAGGTCCTTGCGGTACCAGAGGAGCTGGGCATTGGTGTTCAGCGGCACGGCATAGAGCTGGTTGTCCCAGGTGCCGGTCTGCACCGAGACCGGCAGCATTCCGGCGGTCATCCGCTTCGCGTCCGTCGCCGGGACGGGCTCGATCCAGCGGGCCTCGGCGAACTCGGCGGTCCAGGTCACGTCCAACGCGAGGATGTCCATCGAGGAGTCCCCGGCGGCGAGCCGGCGCACCAGTTGCTGGCGCTGACCGTCGGAATCGTTCGGCAGGACGTTGATGCCGATCGTGTACTGACCGTGCGACGCGGCCGAGCAGTCCGCCGCGGCCTTCGCGAACGACCCGGACGACTCGTTGTAGACGTACCAGGTCAGCGCGGCCGGGCCGTGGCCACCGCCTCCGTGGCCGGAGCCGCAACCGGCCAGGGCCGCTCCCGCGGCGAATACCAGCGCTCCCAGAAGGCTCGCCGTGGACAGGCTGTTTCTTCTCGGCGGCCTGCCGCCCCTGCCGGATCCGGCTGCCCCCGAGCGTGGACCGAGATGTCGACGGCGTCCGCGAAATCCCCCGGGCGGGCCGAACTGTCGGACTCTCATGGGCCGTGCCTCACCACCCCATGTCGCGCTGCCAAGGACGACACGTGGGCACGAGACGGTGACGGCCGGGCGATGACCAGCCCGCCACCTCCATCCAGGCCACGTCGCCTCGAGGTGTGCGTCCACCGGCCGGACGACCGGTGACGGCACCGCGATTCCCCGGGGCAAGTGGATGTAAACCAGCCGTCACGGGACTATTTCGGACAGTGTCGTCTCGTTAACAATGTGTATATCGCGGGGATGGAGTGCGCCGCCGAAAGGGCCGGGGATGTCGGCCTGGCACCGGCCGGCGGGGCACCCGGCGTCAGGCTGCGAGTCGGGATCAGACCTCTCCGGCGTCGCCGCTCCCCGCCCGCCGGCCGGACACCTCAGCCCCCGGACATGGCTGCTCCCCAGGAGGCGGCTCGGGCCGCGCCCTTCGTGGCCGGGTCTATGGTCGTGACGACCTAGGGCGCAAGCCACGAGCCCACCGGAGACTGCACGATGGATGCGTCCAACGACAACGAGGCCGCGGGCGGGCCCCAGCAGGTGACTCGTCCCGGCCAGGCGCGGCGGGACCGGCGCCCGTCCGACAGGCCTGCCCGCGCCGCGGCGGGCGGTCCGCCGCGGCGAGCGGCGGAGCCGACGACCGGCGGACGCCTGCCGCGAGGCCCGAAGGGCGGCGTGGCGGGGCCTGGGCCTGCCGGCGGCGGGGTGCTGCCTCGGCTGCCCGCCTGGCGCCTGCCCTGGGTTCCGCGGGTCGTCGCGTTGTTGACGTTGACCATCGGCGTGATCGACATCGTCTTCGCGGTCACCCCGGAGTGGCGCTCCCAGCTGGCGGATCTCCGGGAGGTGCTGCCCGGGTCGGTGTCGCGGCAGGCGGCGGCGTTCACCGTCCTGGTCGGGATGCTGCTGGTGCTGCTCGCGCGCGGTCTGCGTCGCCGCAAACAGCGGGCCTGGCGGGCGGTCGCGATCCTGCTGGGCGCGAGCGTCGTGCTGCACCTCGTGGACGGACTGGACTACGAGGAGGCTGCCGGATCGGCCGCGCTGTTCGGAGTTCTGCTGGTGACCCGACGGGAGTTCCAGGCCAAGGGCGACCCGACGACGCGTTGGCGCGCGCTCGGCGTCGGCGTGACGCTCACCGTCATCTCCGTCGGTATCGGGTTGCTGCTCCTGCACGCCCGGTCGAATCACATCGCCGGTCCGCACCCCCTGTCCGCCGAGCTCGAACAGATCCTCGGGGGTCTCGTCGGGATCCCGGGACCGCTGCGTTACACCTCGGACTGGTTCGGCGACCTCGCGACCCGGGTGCTCCTGGCCATGGGTGGGCTCACCGTCGTGACGACCGGCTACCTGGCGCTACGGCCACCCCAGCCGCGTCCTCGCCTGACCGACGAGGACGAGATGCGGGTACGTGATCTGCTCGATCGGCACGGCGACGCCGATTCGCTGGGGTACTTCGCGCTGCGCCGCGACAAGTCGGTGATCTGGTCGCCCACCGGTAAGGCCGGTGTCGCGTTCCGGGTGGTCTCCGGCGTCATGCTGGCCAGCGGCGACCCACTGGGGGACTCGGAGGCCTGGCCGGCGGCGATCAAGGAGTTCCTTCGCGAGGCGGCTGACCATGCCTGGACGCCGGCGGTGATCGGCTGCTCGCAGGCTGGTGCCGTCGTCTGGAAACGCACCGGCCTGTCCGTCCTGGAACTCGGCGACGAGGCGGTCATCGACACCGCCAGCTTCACCCTGCAGGGCCGGTCGATGCGCAACGTCCGCCAGGCGACAGGCCGGGTGGAACGTGCCGGCTACACCGCGCTGGCCCGCCGGATGCGCGACATACCGCCGGACGAGGCCGAGCAGCTCACGCGGAAGGCCGCGGCGTGGCGGGGGGCCGAGACGGAACGAGGCTTCTCGATGGCCCTCGGGCGGCTCGGCGACACCGCCGACGGCGACTGCGTGGCCGTGACGGCGTTGCGCGCCGACCCGGACGGTGGGGAACCTCAGCCACGCGCGCTGCTGCACTTCGTGCCCTGGGGCCACACGGGCCTGTCGCTGGACGCCATGCTCCGAGACCGGTCTGCGGACAACGGCCTGAACGAGTTCCTCATCGTCCACACGCTCTGCCACGCCGCCGACCTGGGTGTCACCAAGGTCTCGCTGAACTTCGCGTTCCTGCGGTCGGCGCTCGAACACGGCGAACGGCTCGGCGCGGGGCCGTTCATCCGCGGCTGGCGGGGGCTGCTCCTCTTCCTGTCCCGCTGGTTCCAGATCGACAGCCTCTACCGGTTCAACGCCAAGTTCCAGCCAGTCTGGCAGCCCCGCTACATCTGCTACCCCGCGAGCACCGACCTGCCCCGCATCGCGCTGGCCATGCTCGAAGCCGAGGCGTTCCTGGTCTGGCCCAGCTGGCGACACCCACTGACCAGACTCGCCGCCGCGGCGCGCCGCCACCTGCCGCGCCGGCCCGCCACCGCTGGCGACACCCCGCCTGGAGTCGGCCCACCTCTCGCGTGACCTCTGGCGGCCGGCCCATCCCCCGGTTTGTAGTAGCGTGTAGTAGACATGGTGACTGATCCGCAACGACCTGTCCCGCGCCGCGGCCGGCTGGGCGCCTTCAACGGCGCCGGGTCCCACGCTGGCCGGGGTGCGCTCGGGATGACCGCGGCGGACGTCGAGGAACTCGGCCGCGAGCTCGACCAGATAAGGACCCGGGTGCTGGCCAGCCTCGGGGAGGACGACTCCCGTTACATCCGGCGGGTGATCGGCGTTCAGCGTCTCCTGGAGGCCTGCGGCCGGGCGACGTTGTTCGCCTCCGCCCTGCCACCCGCCTGGCTCGCGGGCACGATGATGCTCGCGACGGCCAAGATCCTGGAGAACATGGAGATCGGCCACAACGTGCTGCACGGCCAGTGGGACTGGATGGGCGATCCGGCGATCCGCTCCACCGCCTGGGAGTCGGATTCCGTGTCGCCGTCGGACCAGTGGCGGCGGGCCCACAACTATCGCCACCACACGTTCACCAACGTCGAGGGCGAGGACCGGGATCTCGGTTTCGGCATCCTGCGGATGACGCCGGCCCAGCGGTGGCGCCCGATACACCTCGCCCAGCCGCTGTACAACCTCGGACTCGCGATCACGTTCGAATGGGGAATCGCGATCTTCGATCTGGAGCTCGATCGGTTCTGGTCAGGGGACAGGAGCTGGCGGGAAACCCGGGCCGATCTCGGTGCGACACTCCGCAAGGTCAGGCGGCAGGTACTCAAGGACTACGTGCTGTTCCCGGCGCTCGCCGGGCCCGTGTTCCTGCCCGTGCTGGCCGCCAACCTCACGGCGAACCTGGCACGCAATCTCTGGGCCCACACCATCATCTTCTGCGGGCACTTTCCGGACGGCACCGAGACGTTCACGGCGGAGGACCTCGACGGCGAGACCCGCGGGCAGTGGTACCTGCGTCAGCTACGGGGCTCCGCGAACATCGAGGGCTCCCCGCTCTTTCACATCCTCAGCGGCAACCTGAGCCACCAGATCGAGCACCACCTGTTCCCCGACCTCCCCAGCAACAGGTACGCCCAGATAGCCCCACAGGTGCGCGCCCTGTGTGAACGATTCGGCATCCCCTACACCACGGGGTCACTCTCACGCCAGACCGCCGAGGTATGGCGGAGGATTCTGCGGCTTTCCCTACCCCGACCGTCCAGAACTCCGGCACCCGCACGCCCTGGCCAACTCGTCGGTAGCCCCTGAGCCTGGCCCGGCCGGGCGCGCTGCCGCACGCCCAGCCGAGCACCGACCCAGAACCCGCCTTATGAGCGGGCCCGTCGAGTCAGGCGGCGATGACCTTCTCGGTGGGGTCGCACTTCATGAGCTTGGACAGGTTCCCGCCCATGATCTTGGCCTTGTCGCCCTCGGAAAGGGAGTCGTCGAGCTCCTCGACGAAGGAGGTCGGGTCGGCCATGCCCTCGGGATGCGGGTAGTCCGAACCGAAGACGACGTTGTCGACACCGATCGCGTTGACGATCGCCATCACGTCCTCCTCGAAGAACGGGTGGACGACGATCGAACGGTGCAGCGCGACGATCGGGTCCTCGTCCCAGCTCCCCGGGTCGACCGCGTAGACCTTCTTGAACTGCTTGATGGCCGTCGGCACCCACTGGCTGCCGTTCTCGACCGGCATGAACCGGATGTCCGGGAACCGGGTCGCCAGACCATGACCGATGATCGAGTAGATGGCGTCACGAATGCTGCGGTACTCGCTGCTGACAAGCTCGGTGAACTTGTTCCGCCCGGCGAAGGGCTTCATCTCGTCGGTGATGCCGTTCCACTCGTTCGTGTGACGGGTGTAGCCGTCGTCGGAGGAGTGCATCCCGACCAGGATGCCGGACTCCTGCACCCGGGCCCAGAACGGGTCGAACTCCGGCAGCGCGAAGGACCGGCGCCGCGCTCCGAAGTCGGGCACGGTCGCCGGCCGGATCAGTACCGCCCGGGCGCCGCGCTCCACGACGTAGTCGAGCTCCCTGATCGCCTCGTCGACGATCGACAGGTTGATGACCGGCGTGGCGAAGATCCGGTTCTCGAAGTTGTAGGTCCAGTGCTCGTGCATCCACTCGTTCAGGGCGTGGACCACGACCGCGGTCGCCTTCGGGTCGTCGGCCAGGCGTTCCTCGAGCAGGCTGGCCAGCGTCGGCCACATCATGGCCCGGTCGACCTTCTGCTCGTCCATCAGCTGCAGCCGGGCGGCGGGGTCGAAGAACGACGACGGTGACTCGATGTAGCGCGGCGGCATTCCTGCCACCCGCTCGGCGATCTGCTCGTTCTTCGACTTGCCGAGCGTGAAGCCGGTCCCGATCGTGTGCTTGGAAGACGGGTTCTTGAGGCGGAACTCGATTTCCTGCGCACCGGGCGGGGCGACCTTGTTGAAGGTCGGGTTGGGGATGTACTCGCTGATGACGTTCCGCAGCGCGATCTTCGTCCGGCCGTTGACCTGAACGTACTTGACCAGGTTCTCGTACTCCGCCGGGAGATACTTCGTGAACGCGTCCGTCGTCTCGTACATGTGGTTGTCGGCGTCAAATACCGGGTAGCTCAAGTATGTAGGAATGGGAAGCTGCCCTCCTCGTAGAGTGGATCATCGCGGCGCGGGCCGCCTGAAGATCAGGAGCCCGAGCCCGTCCAACGCGTCTGCGGCGACCTTCGCTCGTGGACAGATGATCCACAGCTGACACGTGGTCCAGCGCGAGGGCCGCCCGCCATGCAGCCAGCCGATCAGCTGACGCCACTGTTACATATTGGCCTCGCGCTGAGCGCAGGTGCAAGGAGTGCACTGCGCGTTCATCTCGGCTGACCTGCAGGTCGGACGGACTGGCCGGTGGCCTGGCCGGCTGACGGGGGAGCGGCTCGCCTCCCCGGACCGCGGCTCGGTCAGCCGGTCTGGGCCAGGAGGCCGAGCTCGCGCAGGCTCTCGGCCGTGTCGACGATCGTCGCCTCGACGGGGCGCGGCCGCCAGCCGAGCTCGGTGCGCGCGCGGTCGTTGTGGATGATCGGCTGAGGCAGCTCGGCGCCGGGTGCCTCCTCGGTCGGCACGGCTTCGGCCAGCGACCCGAGGCGTGCGCGCAGGGTCTGTGCCACCGTCAGATAGCTGATCGTCGGCCCGTCGGCGACGGCCAGGAAGCGCCGGCCGGCGGCGTTCGGCGCGGCCATCGCCCGCAGGTGCAGGTCGGCGACGTCCCGGACGTCGGCGAGGCCGAACCGGGCGCGGGGCGCGACCGGCATCGTGCCGTCGATCATCGCCT
This sequence comes from Pseudofrankia inefficax, assembly GCF_000166135.1. Lineage (NCBI taxonomy): Bacteria > Bacillati > Actinomycetota > Actinomycetes > Frankiales > Frankiaceae > Pseudofrankia > Pseudofrankia inefficax. Next base: position 4,927,426 of record NC_014666.1, on the reverse strand, counting down.
TGATCAGCTGCGTGGACGAGCGCAGGTCCGAGGTGAGGGTCGGGCCCAGGATGAACGTCGGGTTGATGGTGACCAGCTCCGTGTCGCCACCCTCACGTGCCATGAAGTCCCAGGCGGCCCGTTCGGCGATCGTCTTGGACCGTGGGTAGGGCGCGAGGCCGGGCGTGTCGGGGTCGGTCCAGTCGTCCTCGGTGAACTCGGCGCCGGGCTTGGGCGTGTAGCCGACCGCGGCGAACGACGACGTCAGCACGACGCGGCGGGCGCCCGCGTCGCGCGCGGCCCGCAGGACCCGCAGCACGCCATCGCGGGCGGGCACGATCAGGTCGTCCGGGTTCTCCGGCTGGACGTAGGGCAGCGGGCTGGCGACGTGGTAGATCTCGACGCTGCCGGTCATCGCCCTGGCCCACCCGTCGTCCGCGGTCAGGTCCGTGGCCACCAGCTCCAGGCCGCCGTCGTCCGCGCCGCCGCGGCGCACGGCCGCGCGCAGCCCGTCCGCGCGTTCCAGCGAGCGCACCGTGGCGCGCACGGGAGTTCCGGCACGCAACATCGCGGCGATCAGCTGGGTGCCCACATACCCGGACCCACCGGTGACCAGGGCCAGATCGGTTGTCATGGTGTTCCTTCCGTCGTGTTGCTGCTCCAGCCGAGCCTGCGGGCGGCGGCGCGGGCCGGGGAGTGCCCGGGCGTTCCTGGGAGTGGCAGGACCACCCCTGGCCGGCACCGGCCGACCTATGGTCGACGGGTGGGCGACGGACCGAACGCGCTGGGCGAGTACCTGCGGGCCCGGCGCGCGCTGGTGACCCCCGAGCAGGCCGGCATCCCGCAGCTCGGGGCGCGCCGGGTGCCAGGGCTGCGGCGCGAGGAGGTCGCGATGCTCGCCGGGATCAGCGCCGACTACTACCTGCGGCTGGAGCAGGGGCGCGACCGCGGCCCGTCGACGCAGGTCCTGGAGTCGCTGGCGCGGGTGCTGCGGCTCGACGCGGCCGGGCTGGAGTACCTGCTCGGCCTCGCGCACGGCCGGCCCCGCCGGCCACGGCGCCGCGAGCGCCGCCGCGAGGCCGTGCCGGAGAACATCCACGCCCTGCTGGACGCCGTCACGTTCCCCGCCTTCGTGGAGAGCCGGTACTTCGACATCCTGGCCGCGAACCCGCTGGCGGCTGTCCTCTCACCGCGTTTCGTCGTCGGGCGCAACCGGGTGCGCGACTTCTTCCTCGAACCCGCCGAACGGGACTTCTACCCCGACTGGGAGAACTCGGCGCGGGGCATCATCGCCGGGTTCCGCGCGTCGGTGGGCAGCGATCTCGACGACCCGCGGTTCGTCGAGATCGTCGGCGAGCTGTCCCTGGCCAGCGACCTCTTCCGCACCCTCTGGGCACGCCAGGACGTCGTCCGCCGCGAGGGCACCACCATGACCGTGCACCACCCGGAGGCCGGCGCGCTCACGCTCTACCGGGAGAAGCTGCCGCTCCCCGGGACCGCGGGGCAGGTCCTGGCGCTGTGGCACGCCCCCGCCGGCTCGCCGGCCGCGGAGAAGCTCGCGCTGCTGGCCTCCTACGCGCTGGCCCGCGACCCCGCGAGCGGTCCCGACGGCGAGCCCGCCCGGGCCGCCCACCCGTCGCCCCGCGGACCGCGGCCGACCTGAGCACGAGGAATACCGACATGGCCGGTGCGTCAGAGCGGCGCCGCGGACCGGGGGAGGGTGAGGCGGAAGGTCGCGCCGCCGCCCGGCGTCGGCTCGAAGTCGGCGCGGCCGCCGTGGGCGGCGGCGACCGCGGCGACGATGGAGAGGCCCAGACCGGCGCCACCGACGTCCCGGGACCGCCCCGCATCCGCACGGAAGAACCGCTCGAACACGTGGTCCGCGGCTTCCGCCGGGATTCCGGGACCGTGGTCGATCACCGAGATCACCACCTCGGAGGACGTGGGCTTTGGTGTCGCCGCTCCCGAGAGGTCTGGCTCTGCGTTCGGTAGCGGTGAGGTGGATCCGACCGTGGTGGTGAGGGTGAGGGACAGCGGGGTGCCGGCCGGGGTGTGGACGAGGGCGTTGCGCACGAGGTTGCCGACCGCCTGACGTAGCCGGCCCTGATCGCCGGTGATCTCGAGGAAGGGCGGCGTGTCGACGTCGATGCGGCGGTTGGGCGCGACGGCTCGGGCGTCCGTGCCGATGTCTCGGACCATCGCGGCGAGGTCGAGTGGTTCGCGTTCGCTGGGTGGTCCCTGGTCGAGCTGCGCGAGCAGCAGGAGGTCGTCGACCAGCCCTGACATGCGCGCGGATTCCTCCTCGATGCGTCGCATCGCCATGGCGAGGTCCTGCGGCCTGCTGTCGGCGCCGCGGTGGAACATCTCGGCGTAGCCGCGAATCGAGGTGAGCGGGGTGCGCAGTTCGTGGCTCGCGTCGGCGACGAAGCGGCGCAGCCGCTGCTCCGATGCCTCGCGTGCTCGGAAGCCCGCCTCGATCTGGGTGAGCATCGCGTTGAAGGCGCTGCCGAGCCGGCCGACCTCGGTGCGGCGGTTGGTGTCGGTGACCCGTCTCGTCAGGTCGCCCCAGGCGATCTCGTCCGCCGTGTGTTCGATGCGGGTCAGCGGGCGTAGCCCGACCCGGATGAGGAGATAGGCCAGTGCGGCCAGGGCCGCCATCACGACGGAGCTCGCGACGATCTCGATGCGGGTGACGCGGTCGAGTGTCGCGTCCAGCTCCGTGAACGGAACGGCGACGATGAGGACGTCCCCGCTGTCGTAGCGTTCGGCCAGCACCCGGAACTGGTCGTCGTGGCCGTCCGCGGCCGGCACCGTCCACAGCGGGACCGTCGCCAGATCGGGCCGCACTTCGGCGGTGGCCAGCTGGCTCACGGTGACGGTCGGACGCTCGGTCGGCGTCCGGGCGCCCCCGGGCCCGGGGCTGGACTCCAGCAACCGGCGTCCGGTCCGGTCATACAGCGCGCCGTAGGTGCCGACGAGGTACGAGCTGCCGAACCGCGGGTTGCGGTCGTCGGGGTCGCCCTGCCCGCGCGCGCCCGCCGCCGAGCTGTAGGGGTCGTTGTCCCCGTAGGGCGTGCCCCGCAGCAGGGTCTGTTCCATCACCGGATGCGCGTCGCGGACCTGCTGATCGAGGCGGCCCATCAGGTAGGACCGCAACGCGAGATGGGTGCCGACGGCGCCCAGGGACAGGCCGACCGCGAGGAGCCCGACCAGGGCCAGCAGCAGGCGGGCGCGCAGCGACATGGCGAAGGTCCTGCTCAGCGGGGCAGGCGCAGGACGTAGCCGACTCCACGGACGGTGTGGATCAGCGGCGGCTCGACGTTGTCGACCTTCCGGCGGAGATAGCTGATGTAGGTCTCCAGCACCCCTCCTTCCCCGCTGAAGTCGTGTCCCCAGACGTGGTCGAGGAGCTGGGCCCTCGTCAGGACGGCGCGGGCGTTGGCCAGCAGGAACTGGAGCAGCCGGTACTCGGTGGCCGTGAGCTCGACAAGACGGCCCGCGCGGCGGACCTCCCGGGTCCTCGGATCGAGTTCCAGGTCGGCGAACCGCAGCGGGGCCGGATGGCCGTCACCGGTCACCGGTGAACCGGCGCGCCGCAGGATGGCGCGGACCCGTGCGACCAGCTCGGAGACGGAGAACGGCTTGGTCACGTAGTCGTCGCCGCCGAGGGTCAGGCCGCGCACCTTGTCCTGGGTCGTGTCCCGCGCGGTCAGGAACAGCGTCGGGACGCCGTGACCGGCGCCGCGCAGCCGCTCGCACACCGCGAACCCGTCGATGTCACCGAGCATCACGTCCAGGACCAGGAGGTCTGGCGGGTCGAGCGCGACCCTGGTCAGCGCCGCCTGCCCGGAGCGCACCGTCTCGACCTCGAAACCCTCATAGCGCAGCGCCATCGCGACGAGGTCGGTAATGGCCTCCTCGTCGTCCACCACCAGGACCCGGACCCGCGATTTCCCCACGTCCACGGTCGAATCCGGGGTCACCGGCAGATCACCCGTCGACGGGTTCACTCGCGCCATCACCCACCCAGTGTTACCTGTCCAGGTGAGCGACTCGTTGACCTGGCCCAGCCCGCCGACCGCGGGCTCCGGCGCCGGGCGCTCGGCCGCGGGCGAGAGCGCCGCCCACTGCCCGCGCGTCGGTGAGAGGCGCCCGGGGCAGCGCCAGCTCCGGGTCACGCGTGGCGCGCCAGGTGCCGGCGAAGACCGGGTGAGCATCGCAACCGGCCGGCGGCCTCGACGGTCAGCCACTCCCATCCGTCGTGGCCGAGGTCCGTGAGCAGGTCCCACGCTTCCAGGCCGGCGGCGAGGCCAGCGGTGGCATACGCGTCGGCCAAGGTCAGGTCAGGCCCGACCACCGTGACGGAGGCGAGTCCCGAGGCAGGCGCGCCCGTCCTCGGGTTGACGACGTGATCGCCCCGCTCGGCGACACCGGACGTCGCGACGGCGAGATCCGTGCACTCGAGGACGGCCACGAACCGGCCGCGCCGGATGGGGTCGGCGATCCCGACTCGCCACGGCCGCCCGGGCGCCGCCTGTCCGCTGGCGCGGAGGTCTCCAGCGGCGTTCACGCAGTGAGTCGCGAATCCTGCCGCGGTCAACGCGGCGGACGCCGCGTCCGCGGCCCAGCCCTTGACCAGGCCGGTTGGGTCGAGGGTGCCGTCGCCCCGCCAGCCGGGATCGAAATAGCCGCTGGTGCGCTCCCGGCAGGCGATGGCGAGCCGGTGCACCTCCCGCACGTGCTCGGGGCAGTCGTCGACACCGATGTCGGCCCGGCGGAGCCGAGACACCCACGACGTGGGTTTGAACGTACTGAAGTCGTCGTCGGCCCGGTGCAGCACGCGGACCGCGGACGCGATCGCCGCGTCGACGGCCGCGCTGGTGAGATCCGGGTGAGGGTTCACGGGCCCGGACCCTGCCTTGGCGATCGGGTCGGCCGGGACGCGCACGTCGATGCTGACGACGGTGCCCATCACCGGTTCGGCATGCACGCGGCGCGTCCGCTCGTCACCTCGGATGGTGCCTGTCGGAACGTCGGCCACCGCTAGAGCCCAGCCTTGTCGATCGCGGACTGCACCGACCAGGCGTAGCCGCTGCTGGTGAACGAGGCACCGGACACGGCGTCGATCTTGGCGCTCTGCGCCGCGAGGACCTCCTGGCGCAGGATCGACACGGCCTGGTCATTGATCTCGACGTCGCGCCGTTCCCGGTTCGGCACCTGCAGCGTGATCACGTTCGTGATCGTGTTGCCGGTGATGACGATCTCAACCTGCACGGGTCCGTAGTGGGTGCCCTCCACGTCTCCGATCACGGTCCTGGGGGTGGACGAGGCCGCGCCCGCCGAGCCACTCGCCGCGCCGGCGGTGGGCGTGCCCGTGGCCGCGGGCGACGCGGTGGCGGCGGCCGCCGCGGTGGGACTGGGTACTCCGCTCGCGGTCTGCTGAGGCGCCGCTGTCGTCGCCCCGGGCATGGAGGTCGCCGCGGCGAGCTGCCCGCCCTGTCCCGTCGCTGCCCTGCCCGCGACGACCACGACAACCGCGCCGAGCAGCCCGGCGAAACCAAGCCGAGCCCGGTACGTCTTACCGGCATTGAGATTCATCTGAGGTCACGACGCCCAGCACACTGGAACTGGTGCCAGACGCCGCTTGCCTCCTTCCAGCAGAGAAATGAAGTAAGGCCGCCCTACAAGCGGTGGCCCATCGCGCCACGGACCCATCGGCGGGGGAGGGCACTACCGGAGCGAGAACTCCTCGGTGTGGATCTGCTCGTCCGACAGGCCAAGGAGCCGCAGCGACCGGACGAGACCGTGGGTCAGGCCGGGCGGGCCGCAGATGAAGACGTCCCGTTCGACGACGTCCGGCACGGACGCCGCGATGAGGTCGGCGGCCAGTGGGTCATAGCCGAGCTCCGCGCGGGAGCCGACGACGCCGTGCACCAGCAGTCGCGGTTGCTGGGCCATTCGGCGAAGCTCCCGCCACAGGGCGAGGTCCTTGGAGGTGCGGACCCGGTGGACGACCACGACGTCGTCACCTCGCGCGACCAGGTCCTCGGCGAGCGCCCGCACCGGTCCGATGCCGCTGCCGCCGGCGACGAGAAGCGCCTTGCCGAGAGTCGCCCGCGCCGCGGTGAAGTGGCCGAACGGGCCCTCGGCGACGACGAAGGTGCCGGGGCGAAGACGGGCGATCGCGGCCGAGTGGTCGCCGGCCGCCTTGACGGTGATGCGCAGTCGGTCGGGCTGCGGCCCGGCCGACAGCGAGTACGGATGGGCGGTCAACCAATGCCCCGGAGCGAGGAACCGCCACAGCAGGAACTGGCCGGAGCGGACGCCCAGACGGTCGAGATGCTGGCCTCGTATCCAGATCGACACGATCCCCGGAGCTTCCTCGACCACCCGCTCCACCCGCATCCGATGCCAGGCAATCCTGGCCAGCGGGAGAACGAGACGCCAGACCACCAGGCAGACCGCGACAGCCACGTACATGAGCTGCCACAGCACACGATTTATCGGATGGCCAACGAACTCGGCACCGTTCGCCGCCTGATGGCCGTAGACCAGGAGAACCGCGCCGTACACGGTCAGGTGAAGCAGATACCAGAGCTCATACGAGATCCGCGGCCGGAGACGACGGGCACTGGCCACTCCGACAGCGACGAAGAGGACGGTGCCTATCGTCGCCTTCCACATGTCCGGGTACGTGGTCACGACGGTGAACAGCTCGGAGACCGGCTGATGATGGTCGCTCAGTCCATATCCCCAGACGACCAGCAACACGTGCGTGACCATCAACACGACGATGTTGGTCCCCAGGCCGCGATGCCAGGCCGCCAGCCGATCCAGCCCGACGGCGCGTTCCAGCACCGGCACACGCGCCATGAGCAGCACCTCGACCAGCATCAGATAGGCCGCGAGCAGCCCACTGACCCGCCCGAGATCGGTCATCACGGCGGCGCCGCCGTGCACGCTGCGCGCGGTCGTGCTCGTCCACCACAGGGCCACGACCAGGAGGCTCCAGCCCGTGAGACCCGCCCGAACGGCGAGTCGCCCCCGCCAGCCCGGCGACCGCCGTGGAACCCATCCCCCCGACGCCGCGCCGGAGCCGTCTCCGCCTGCCGAGCGCCGGGTGTCCGCCTGCCGGACCAGCGTGTCCACGCCGGCGCCCGCGCGCCGGCCGGGCGTCGCCGGCAATCCACCGGAGGTGGGGACACGGGTGATCCCGAGCGGTGCTGTGCTGCCTGGGGGCGTCCTCGTCGGGTCCGACGGGCGGGGTCTGGCGCTCATGCCACGAACAGTGGCGGCGCAAGCTGGGAGTTGGCTGGGAGGACCCTATGAGCAGACCGGGAATCGTGAACCGCGGCGACGAGACCGTGGCGGACCACGTCACCGATCACGGCCGCGGGGGCTGAGGCTCCTGCGCTCGGCCATGACCGGCGGGCACCGGTCTGCTGGAGCAGGCATCGCGTATCTCGGCGACCGGTTGACCGAGCAGGTGCCCCTGACCGTAGTGGATGCCAGCCTCGACGACGGCGTCGAACTCCTCGCTGGTCTCGATGCCCTCGGCGACGACCCGACCGCCGATCTCCGCCGCCACCTTGGTCAGCCCGGCGGCCACGGCGCGGCGCGCCGGGTCGAGATGGATGTCCTGCGTGATGAAGCGGTCCATCTTGATCACTTCGGGCCGCAGGTGCAGAAGCTGCTCCAGCCCCGAGTAGCAGCTTCCAACATCGTCGACCGCGATGTGCGTGCCGTGCCCCCGCAGTACCTCGACGGCCAGCATCAGGTCGGCCTCGTCGTGGATGTACTCGTGCTCGGTGATCTCGACCGCCACGCGCTGCGCGGCTCCCGTTCCGACGATCAGGTCGGTCAGGTCGCCCGTCACCGTGCTCGGCGACGCGTTCACCGCCAGGATCACACCGGGCGGCAGGTCGGGAGCACCCGCAGAGCGTTGCGAACGGCGGCCAGCTCCAGCTCGGCGCCCAGTCCGACGCCGGCCGCGGCGGCGAAGAGGTCCTCCGCTCCCGGCAGGCCGACCCGGAACCGCGACAATCCCTCGACCGCCACGGTTCGCCCGCTGGCCAGGTCGACGACTGGCTGGAAGACCATCCTCGGGCCGCCCTGGTCGAGCAGGTCGCGGATCTGCCGCCAGACCGCGCTTCGGTTGTCCCACAGCCGGCGCAGATCGATGACGAACTCGGTGAGGAACGAGGCGAGCAACCGGAGGAACCCGTCATCGCTCTGGTGTAGCGCGGGGTTGGGCCGCCTGCCGAGGCAGCCGAGCATGCCGTACACCTGCCCGTCGAGGTCCGTCACCGGAGTCGCCGCGTACGAGCCGATGCCCAGCTCACGGACCACCGTCACGTCGCGGGTGCTCGGATCCGCCCGGACGTCGGGGAGCAACGCCGGCAGGTCCCCCGCCAGGACCCGTGCGTACAGCGAATCGGCGCGGCGGATGCCGGTGCCCGGCGCCAGCCCGAAGCCAGTGCTGTCACCGCTGACAACCTGAAGAGTGAGCAGATCCCCGTCAAGCCGCCCAAGCCAGGCGAAATCCATCCCGAGACGGAGCCGCAGCACCTCGAGCAACTGGGCGAGGACCGTCCAGGGCTCCGGAACCTCTGGAACCTCCGAGCGAGGCCCCAGACAGGAGGTTCGGCGCGGCGGCGCCAGGTTGGCCACCCGTAGGGCCTACCCGTCGTCGCCCCATCGGACACCGGCTGCCTTCCGGCCGACAGGCCCGCCGGTCCCGGCCCAACGGACTGGCCACGGCCGCCAGATGGCCGAGGGTCGCCCGACCGTGCCGATGGAACAGTCCCATCAACCCGATCATCGGACCTGGAGCGTGGGACATGAGCAACTCGCTGCGAATTCTGGTTGGTGTGGACGGCTCCCCGGGTTCCGAGGCCGCCCTGCGGTGGGCGCTGGCGGAAGCGGCCCTGCGGGCCGGGAGGCCGGACGCCGGTGGCCCGGCGTGCACCGTGACGGCGCTGCTCGCCTGGACGGGCGAGGGCCTGCCCGCTGGGGTGCTCCGCGCCGCGGAGCAGACCGACGAGGGGACGCTCGGTGCTGCCGCGGCGGAGATGCTCGAACGCGCGATCAAGCGGGTCGGTGAGCCGGACGGGGCGGTTGAGCTGCGTCGGCTGGTCGTGCGGGGCAAGGCGACGCAGGCCCTGACCGGGGCGGCCAGGAACTACGACCTGCTGGTCGTCGGCGAGCACGGGCACACGCCCCTGTACCGGCGGACCGCCGGCTCGGTCAGCCAGGGCGTCGTGCACCACTCGTCGATTCCGGTCGTGGTCGCTCGCCGCGACAGCGCGCCGGCGGCGTCGGCGCGGCGGGCCGATCGCCCGGTCGTCGTCGGGGTCGACGGCTCGGACCTGTCGTTGGGTGCCCTGCGCTGGGCGGCGCACGAGGCGGCCCTGCGCGGGGCGCCGCTGCGGGTGGTGCATGCCTGGGGCGGCCTGGACCAGATGTACGCCGAGGCGCTCGTCACCGCGCAGGGCGCTCTGCTCCGTCAGGCCGAGGGCATCCTCGACCACGCCGTGACGCTCGGCCTCGACGGTGCCGCCGATCTGGCCGTGGACACTGTCCTGGCACCCGACCCGGCCGTGCGGGCGCTGCTGCGCGAGTCGCGCGACGCGCAGCTGCTGGTCGTCGGCAGCCGCGGTCTGGGTGGTTTCGCCCGTCTCCTGATCGGCTCCGTCAGCCATCAGTGCGTGCTGTACGCGGCCTGCGACACGGCCGTCGTCCACACCGACGGCGACGCGGTGCCGGCCGCCGAGCCGGCCGCCGCGATGACAGGCGCCGGTCTCGCGGCCGGCTAGGAACCCGGGGCCTGGCCGGTGACCTGAGAGCGGGTCGCCCGCCACCGCTGGAGCAGGGCGGGAAGCTCGGCGAGGAGGAACTCGAAGAAGGACCGGGACTCGGCCACGCGCCGTCCGGCCGGGGTGTCGGCGCCCAGCACGGCGACGCCGTGGTCGGCGGCCGTGGCCCAGTGGCGCAGGATCTGTTCGCGGCGCGCGACGATCTCGAACCAGTTCTCGTCGTGCAGGACGTAGTAGTCGCGGCGTGAGCCCGGCTGGCGCTCGCGGCGGATCATGCCGACGTGGGTCAGGTACTGCACCGCGCCGGAGACCGCGGCTCGGCTGATCCCCAGCCTGGCGGCCAGCTCGTCCGCGTTGAGCCGGGCGTCGTCGGTCGCGAGCAGTGCCACGAAGACCAGGGACGGCATCCGGGGCATGCCTGCGTCGACGAGGGCGGCGGCGAAGCGCTCGACGAAGTCGCGGACCTCGGCTGGGTCACGGTCATCGGTCTGAGTGTTCACAGTTTCCTGAAAGTTCTGTAGGGTGTGACGACCATGGAGGCAATCTACGCCGAGGGCCTGACCAAGCGGTACGGGGACACAGTCGCCCTGGACCGGCTGGATCTCACGGTGGCGCCGGGCGAGGTGTACGGGTACCTGGGGCCGAACGGCGCCGGCAAGACGACCACGATCCGCCTCCTGCTCGGCCTGCACCGCCCGAGCGCCGGCCGGGCACTGCTGTTCGGCCTCGACGCGTGGGCCGACGCGCCAGCCGCCCATCGGCGGGTCGGCTACGTCGCGGGGGAGCCGCTGTTGTGGCCCTCGCTGACGGGCGCCGAGACCCTGGAGTTCCTCGCCCGCCTGCGAGGGGGTGCCGACGCGGGCTACCGCGCCGAGCTGGTCGATCGGTTCGAGCTGGATCCGAGCAAGAAGGTGCGGGCCCTCTCGAAGGGCAACCGGCAGAAGGTGCAGCTCATCGCGGCGCTGGCCACCCGCGCGGACCTGCTGATCTTCGACGAGCCGACCAGTGGCCTGGACCCGCTGATGGAGGTCACGTTCCGCCAGTGCGCGCTGGAGGCGAAGGGCCGTGGCCAGGCCATTCTGCTGTCCTCGCACATCCTCAGCGAGGTGGAGGCGCTGTGCGACCGGATCGGCATCCTGCGCCAGGGCCGGCTGGTCGATCAGGGCAGCCTGGCGCAGCTGCGCCATCTGCACACCCAGACCGTCGAGGTCACCTTCACCGGACCGCCACCGCCCGGACTGGACACCCTGCCCGGGGTGCGCACGCGACCAGCCGGCGCGAACGCGCTGCACTTCGAGGTCGCCGGCAGCATCGCCCCGCTCGTCGACGCCCTCGCCGGGCATGACGTCGCGACGATGTCCAGCCGCGGCCCGTCGCTGGAGGAGATCTTCCTGCACCACTACCGGGACCCCCAGGCATGATGCGGCTGCTGGCGAGGCGGGAGCTGCGGGACAGCAGGATTCGCACGGCCGTGTTCGTCTACCTGTTCGCGGTGTACTCCTTCGTGCAGCCGGTCGGCTACCGGCACAGCTTTCCCGACCGGGCCTCCCGGCTGCGCTTCGCCGACAGCTTCGCGGTCAACAAGGGGCTGCGGCTGCTCTACGGGCAGCCCCACGACGTCAGCACGGTCCCGGGCTACGCGGCCTGGCGGGTCGGCGGTGTGCTGGCCCTGGCCGCCGCCGCGTTCGGCGTGCTGGCGGCCGTGCGCGCACTGCGCGCTCAGGAGGAGTCCGGGCGGCTGGAGGTCATCCTCGCGGGCCCGGTCGCGCGCGGCGGTGCCTACTGGGGGTCGGTAGCCGCCGTCGCGGTGGGAGCTGGGCTGCTCTGGGCGGCGGAGTTCCTCGGCCTGGTCGCGGGTGGCGTGCCGGTGACGGGCGCGGCCTACCTGGCGCTGGCCACCGTGTCGGTCGCCGCGGTGTTCGCCGGTGTCGGCGCCCTGGCCAGCCAGCTCGCGCCCACCGGACGGGGTGCCCTCGGGCTGGGCTTCGCGGTGTTGGCCCTCCTGTTCGCCGTCCGCGTCCTCGCCGACACCGTGCCGGGCCTGGCTGGGCTGCGCTGGGCGACGCCACTGGGGTGGGCCGAACTGCTCAGACCTTTCGCGGCGCCGCGCCCGCTGGTGCTCCTGCTGCCCCTCGCGGCGACCGCCGCCCTGCTCTGGGCGAGCGCGCGGCTGGCGTCACGGCGCGACCTCGGCACCGGGCTGCTGCCGCGGCGCGACAGTGCTCCGGCGCGCCGGTTCCTGCTGGCCTCGCCGACGGCGCAGGCGTTGCGCACCCAGCTCGGCGCCGTCGCCACCTGGGTCGCGGCGATGGCGGTGCTGATGTTCATTCTGGGCGTCGTCTCCCGGAGCATCTCGCCGTCGGACATTCCCCAGGGCACCCAGGACGAGATCGCCAAGCTGGGCACCGGATCGATCGCGACCCCGGCCGGCTATCTGGCCTTTCTGTTCCTCTTCGTGGTCGTCGCGGTCAGCGCGTGCGCGTGCGCGCAGGTGGGCGCCGCGCGGGAGGAGGAACTCGACCAGCGTCTGGAGACGCTGCTCGCACAGCCGGTCCGTCGGTCCCGGTGGCTGGCCGGCCGCCTCGCTCTCGCCGTAGCGGTCCTTGCCGTGCTGGCGCTCACCGCCGGGTTCTTCGCCTGGACCGGAGCGATCGTCGGGGGCGTGCGGATCTCCCTGCCCAGGATGCTGGAGGCGGGAGCGAACAGCCTTCCGACGGCGGTGCTGTTCCTTGGCCTCGCCGCCCTCGCCTACGCCCTTGCCCCGCGGGCCGGCAGCGGTCTCGCCTACGGCGGTCTCGTGGTGGCCTTCGGGTGGCAGCTCGTCGCCTCGCTGCTCGGCCCACCCCAGTGGGTGGTCGACCTGAGCCCGTTCGCCCATGTCGGACTGGTCCCGGCCCAACCGTTCCGGCCCGTCGCCGCGGTCATCCTGGCGGCCGTCGGCGTGGCGGCCGCGGCCGCCGCGACAACGCTGTTCGGTCGTCGCGATCTGGCCAGCCGCTGACCGACCAGCGCTGACGTACCACTACCGACCGGTGGCGGGCCTCTCGGGGCGATCGTCGTCGGCTGGGCGCGACGGCGGCCCGGTCAGGTCGTCGACGGCCTGGTCGACGGTCGCGTAGATGCGCTCCGGTCCGATGGCGTCGACCAGGCCCGCGTGCTTGAGGTCATGGTGGACCAGGTGGGAGGAGCGGGCGACCCCCATCGTCACGCCCCGGTGCCGGAGCTCCGTCGCCAGTTCGCCGAGCATCCGGGCTCCGGTGTAGTCGATGTCCGAGATTCCGTTGGCGTCGAGGACGAAGGCGTGGACCGGCGGTGTCGTCGCGTCGAGGACGGCCCGCAGGCGGACCGCGATGAACTCGGCGTTGCCGTACCACAGTGGCGCGTAGGGAAGGTAGACGAGGACGCCGGGCACCTGCTCGACCGGCTGGCCGACGTCGGACGGGATCCAGTGTTCCGTGCCGGGTTCGCGGCCGAGGACGGCGTCGCGGGGACGGGCGGCTCGCCAGGTCCGATCGGCGAGCGACAGCAGCATCGCCACGAGGACGCCCTGTTCGATTCCCACCAGCGCGACGGCGAGCGCGGTGATGATGGCGAGGACGAACTCGAGCCGGTCGAAGCGCAGGATCGACCGGAACTCGCCCACCCGCAGCAGCCGAGACGCGACGAAGACCAGAATGGCGCCCAGCGCGGCCCGCGGCAGGTATTCGAGCGACTGCGTGGCGGTCGCGAGCAGCACGACGACGAGACCGGCGGCGACGAGTGACCCGGCCTGCGACCGCCCACCCGACGAGACGACGACCTCCGTCCGCGGCGGGCTCGCGTTGACCGCGAACGAGCCGGTGAGGCCGGACGCGAGGCTTCCGGCTCCCACAGCGACGAGATCGCGGTTGAAGCTCTCGGAGCCGCGAGCTGCGGTTCCGGACCCTCGCTCGGTCGCCGCGGACTGGACGACGCAGATGAACGCGACGGTCAACGCCGGTCCGACCAGGGCGCGCACGTCGGCGAGCGACGCCGAGGCCAGGCCGAAGCTCGGCATGCCGGTGTCGATCGCGCCGACGACCGCCACGCCGTGCGAGGCGAGGCCGAAGCCGAAGACGACCAGAATGGAGCCGACCACGCCGATCAACGCGCCCGGAATCCGGCGGTCGACGCGTTCGGTGAGAACAATGATCGCGAGCACGCCGAGGGCGATTCCCACCGCCCAGCCGGTGACGTGCCCGAGCTGCGCGGCGATGGCCCGCACCCGCCCGATCGTCGTCGTGCCACCGCCGGGCACCCCGAGGACGGCGGGGAGCTGATGGACCAGGATCTGCGCCGCGATCCCCGCCAGCACACCCGTGACCACCGGGGTGGACAGGAACTGCGAGATCCACCCGAGGCGCAGCAGGCCGACGGCGACGACCAGTCCGCCCACCAGCAGGGCGAGGACTGCCAGCAGGTGCGCGTAGCCAGGCGTTCCGACCGTCGCGACGCCGCCGACACCGATGGCCATCACCGGCGCGATCGTGGAGTCCGCCCCGACGGACAACTGGGGATGACGGCCCAGCAGCGCGAACAACACCGACCCGGCCACGAACGCGTAAAGTCCCGCGACCGCCGGCGCGCCGGCCAGGCCCGCGGTCGCCATCTGCTCCGGCACGGCGATCGCGACGAGCATCAGCCCGGCCACGACGTCACGCCGCAGCCATCCCACCCGGTAGCCGCGCATCGTCGCAGCGATCACCCGGCCGGCCACTCTCCTTCTTTACACCCTGGTCAGCGTCGCGCCCGCGGCCGTACCGCCCAGATCACCTCGGTGTTCGCGGCGATCGGTCGTCGGGCCGCCCGTCTCAGCCGCCGCCCGACGGCCGGTATCTCACGAGCGGGAGGAACACGTCGTCGACGATCTCGGCGATGACGTCCTCGGGGACGCGGCCGTCCTTCCTGGTCAGGTACTCGGCGCGGACGAGGTCCTTGGGCAGGCTGGCGACACGACGCCTGATCACCGACGGGTCGATCTCCCCGCGGGAGGCCGCGCGGCCAAGAAGGATCATGACCAGGTCGGTGCACTGCGGCTGGACGACCTGATCGCGGATCGCGATCGCCTCCGGATCCTGAAGAACCTCGAACAGCAACCCGCGTACGGCGTCGGCGGGCAGCCCCTCGAACCGGCTTTCGAGTCGCGTCAACAGTGTGATCACGTCGGTGCGCAGGTCGCCGGTGTCGGGCAGGTCCGCCGGCTCCGGGATCGACTGCGTCATGGCCGCGACGACGAGCTGCGCCCGGGTGGACCAGCGGCGGTACAGAACGGTTCTGCTGGTGCGGGCGCGTTCCGCGACGCCTTCGATCGTGAGGCCCGAGTAGCCGACCGCGGCCAGCTCCTCCCACACGGCGGCGATGATCGCCCGCTCGAGCGCGGCGCCCCGCCGGCGCGTGCCGGTCCGCTGAGCGCTGGAGGAGCCCGCGTCGTCGGCCGGTGTGGCGGCGTCCGCGCCGACTGGGCCGACGGTGCTGCTCATCTCTTTCCCTTAGGGTTCACTGTGGCTCTTATCGAGGTACGGTACCTCCCGGATGAGATACACACTGTCTCTTACTTGGGAGCCGCATGTCTGTGGGAAGCGCGGGACGGTGGTGGGCGCTCGGCGCGTCGCCCTGTGCCTGCTTGCTGTCGGTCTGGACACCACCGTGCTCAACACGGCGCTGCCCACACTGAGCACGACACTCGGAGCGTCGACGAGCGAGCTCCAATGGATCACCGACTCGTACAACCTCGTACTGGCCGCCCTGCTGCTGCCGGCCGGCCTGTTGGGTGACCGCTACGGGCGTAAGAGGCTCATCATGGGCGCGCTGGCCGTCTTCGGCGCAGGCTCCGTCTGGAGCGCCTATTCGACGTCGCCTGGGGAACTGGCGGCGGCTCGTGCCGTCCTCGGCGTTGGCGCGGCCTTCCTGATCCCGCTCGTGGTCGCCGGGGTTCTGGTCCTCTTCGAGCCGGCGGAGCGGCCGCGGGCCATCGCGGTCGTGACGCTGGGCAGCATGGTGGGCATCCCGCTCGGGCCGATCGCGGGTGGCCTGCTGCTGCACGGCTTCTGGTGGGGCTCGGTGTTTCTGATCAACGCGCCGGTGGCGGTCGTCGGCCTGATCGCGGTGGCGACGTTGCTGCCGGAGTCGCGTAACCCGGACGCCTCCGGGCTCGACCCGTTCGGCATCGCGCTGTCCGCCGCCGGCATGGTCGGCGTGACCTACGGCGTGATCGAGGCCGGTGATCGTGGCTGGACCGACGTCCGGTCGCTCGGGCCACTGATCGGCGGCGTGGTGATCCTCGGTCTGTTCATCGTGGTGGAGCGCCGCGTGGCGAGGACCCGGGACGCGCTGATCGACCTGGCGCTGTTCCGGGCCCGCGCCTACACCGCCGGCACCATCCTCGTAACGATCATGGCTTTCGCGCTGTTCGGCGTCCTGTTCAACACTCCGCAGTACCTGCGCGGGGTGCTCGGGGCCGACTCTCTGGGCACGGGCCTGCGGCTGCTGCCCATGCTCGGGGCGATGATGGTCGGCGTCCAGACCGCGACCCGAGTCGTCCAGCGGATCGGGCCGAAGGCGATCGTGACGGTGGGCCTCCTGGTCACGTCCGCCGGGCTGTTCCTCGGTGCGTTCACGACGACCGCCACCAGCTACGGCGAAGCGGCGGTGTGGTTCGCGCTGTTCGGCCTCGGCGTCGGCCTCTCGATCCCGACCGCGACCCTCGCGGCCGTCGGCTCCCTGGAGAAGGCCCGCGCAGGCGCTGGGTCCGCCCTCGTCTTCGCGACGCGCCAGCTCGGCAGCACGGTCGGCGTCGCGATCCTCGGCACCCTCGCGCTGGCCCGCTACCGAGGCGGCCTCGACCTCCCGGGCGCCGCGGGCGACACCGCCGCCCGCGACAGCGTGACCTCTGGCGTCGCCGTGGCACACCGGCTGCACGACCCCGCGCTGCTCACCTCGGTCCAGACGGCCTTCGTCCACGGCATGGACCTGACGCTCTGGCTTTGTGGTGGCATCAGCCTCGCCGGAGCCGCGCTGGCCCTCGCGATCCTGCCCGGCCATACCCCGCCACCGACGGCCCCCGCGGTGCCAAGCCAGGCCAGCCCGTCCGAGCCCGCGCTGACGGAGGACGTGCGGTAGGGGTCGAGGGACACGTGCGTTGGTCGATCAAGTTAAGGGGGCCCGGCGAGGTCAGCTCCTTGCGTCCGCCGTTCGCGCCGCTGCGTGCGCGATGAGGACCTCGGGCGCGGAGCTGATCTCCCAGCCTCCGCCTTTTCCCGGGAAAGCCTTGGTATTCCCTGACGAGGGCAGTAGGCCTCGGATGTCGATACCATTCCGGCCGGGCGAGGTTCAGTGGTCCTCAAGGTCGCGAATCAAATGCTCGTTCGCGTGGCGTGAGCGCGCCCGCGGAAATGCCGCCCGTACTCCTTGGTACCTTTCAGGCAAGCTCAGGCCCCAGCCTTGGCATCGGGATCGGCTGCCGGAAGGACCAGCGCATGCGCGACAGACTGGTGCAATTTCCGATCTTCCTGCTGTCGCCGCCACGGTCGGGGTCGACCCTTCTGCGATGCATTCTGGACAGCCACAGCCGTATCCACTCGCCGCACGAGCTATACCTGGACATGCAACGGGTGAAATGTTTCTCCTCGTTCGGCGAGACGTCCTTGAAGGTCTCCGGGCTCACCCTCCGAGGCGCGGAGCACCTCCTCTGGGACCGCCTCCTGCACCGAAGTCTGGTCGCCAGCGGCAAGGACATCATCGTCGAGAAGACGCCCACCAACGTGTACATGTGGGAGCGAATCGTCGAGTGCTGGCCAGACGCCCGTTTCATCTTCCTCATCCGCCATCCGGCGGCCGTGGCCGAGTCCGCGGTCGCGGCGGTGAAGAGCTTTGGCGCGAGAGATCGCCTGAAGTATGCCCGCGACATCACCCAGGACGCCGTCCGCCTGGTGATCGGAGGCCACGCGCGGGACCTGAAGATCGGCATCGAACCGTTCATGACAAAGCTGGAGGCGGCCCGGCAGGCGCTGCCCGGCCGCACGGTGCGTTACGAGGATCTCGCGACCCGGCCGGCGGAGGTCATGACCGACCTCTGCGCGTTCATCGGCGTCGACTTCGAGCCGGCCATGCTCGACTACGGCGCCGGCCGCGACCAGTTCGTTCCCGGCATCGGCGACTGGCGCGACAAGATCCGATCAGGCCGGATTCAGCCACCGGCCCAGCCGCCCCCGTCGATTCCACCCAAACTGCGTGCCGTTGCCCGCGCCTGGGGATACCTGGAGCCGGACAACCCGGACTCGACCACGGATGGCAGAGACGACCGCGCCCGACCTCGTCCCAGCGACGATCTGGAAGTCGCGGCCGAGCCGCGGGCCCCGCTCGTTCCGCGCCCACGCGTCGGCGAGGCCGGGGCGCAGGTCAACGTCAGTTCCCACGGCAAGGCGGGCCCCTGGCCCGCCGACCCGGAGCACAGCCTCGACCCGCCGCCGGCCTAGCGCCCGTCCCTCGGTGTTTGGCGGGCGCGGGTCACTGTTCCCGTTCGGCCATGAAATATCGAGGTTAGGTTAACCGCGGCCCGAGGTCCGCCACAGCCAGACGCCCACGGCAGAGCCACGCGGCTCGCACCGCCCCCGCGTCCCTGTGGCGGACCCCGCAGGAACGAGCCGAACGATCCAGTTCGGACCGCGGTGAGACGATCGGGACATGCGCGACGGGGGGACTGTCGGCCGCTCTGACGGCGAGGCCGATGGCTGGGACTTCTTTGTGTCCTATGTGCAGTCGGATCGGGCCTGGGCGGAGTGGGCCGCCTGGCAGCTCGAAGACGTTGGTTACGCGGTGCTCCTGCAGGCCTGGGACATGACGCCGGGCACGAGCTGGCCCTCCCTGCTGGACCAAGCTGTCCGGCGGGCCCGCCGGACCATCGCGATGGTCTCCGCGGCCTATTGCACCTCAATGATTGTCGCCGTCGAGTGGCAGGCGGCGTTCGTCGAGGTTCCTGGCGGGCGGGGACGGAAGCTGCTTCCCGTGCGCCTTGAGGACTGCCCACGGGAGGGCCTGCTCGCCCAGGTCGCAGGCGTGGACCTGTTCGACATCGCGGAGCCTGACGCGCGCAAGCGGCTGGTCGCGGCGGCGCGGCTCGCGTTGTCCGGCGGCCGGGCGAAACCGGCGGCCGGTCCCGCGATGCCGGCCGGAACACGGACATCCTCGGGTCCAGCGGGCTTCCCAGGCCGGTTGTGGATGCTTCCACCGCCTGCGGCGCCCATAGTGCCGAGACCCTTGGCCGAGGCCGACCTCCTCGAAGCCCTGCTGGACCCCGCGGCGCCCGTCGTCGGAATGACGACCGGGATCCAGGGGGAGGGCGGCTTCGGGAAAACCACACTGGCCCAAATGGTGTGTAGCCGGCCGGAGGTCCGCGAGGCGTTCCGGGGCGGCCTGTTATGGACGGAAGTCGGCCAAGAACGCGACGGCGCCGCGTTGACCGCTCTCATCGATGACCTGGTGATCACCCTCACCGGCTCCGGAACGGGTCTGTCAGACCCGGGCAAGGCCGCGGGTGCGCTCGCGGAGCTGCTCATGGGCCGGCCGCGCACGCTCCTGGTCGTCGACGACATCTGGCGGCGGTCTCAGCTGGCGCCGTTCCTGGAGATAGGCCGAGCCTGCCAGCTGTTGATCACGACCCGCCGTGCATCCACACTGCCGCCCACCGCCAGATCGGTAATCGTCGAACAGATGACCGATGAGGAAGCGCGCGACGTGCTGTGCGCCGGAATCGGTGAGCTCCCCGACGAGGTCGTGGCTCGGCTGCGAGCGGTGTCCGGCAACTGGCCGCTGCTCCTGAGCCTGGCAGCGAGCAAGCTCGCCAAGGATGTGGCCGAGCATGCCGCTCCTGCCCTGGCCGCTGAACAACTGGTCCTGCGCCTGCAGGGCGCCGGACCGGCGACTCTCGATATCGGAGACGAGCGCAGCCGCAGCGTCAGCGTCCGCCAGTCGGTCGGGGCCAGCCTGTCGCTCCTTCACCCTGAGAACCAGCGCCGCTATCTGGAGCTGAGTGTCTTTCCCGAGGACGACGATGTGCCCGTCGAGGTCGTCGGCCTCCTTTGGCAGGGGTCAGGCGGGCTCGACGCGTTCGAGGCCGACGAGCTCTGCGACCGGCTGTTTGACCTACGGCTGATCCGACGGCGGTGGACCGGCTCCGGAGCTGTGATCGCCCTGCACGACGTCGTTCGCGCCCACCTGCGCCGCGAGCTCGGCGTGGACGGGCTACGCCTCACCCATCAGGCGTTGCTGACAGGCATCCGTGCGCGCCTCACTGCACAGGAAGCCCCAGGCGCCTGGTGGGCGTTGCCCGACGGTCGGGCGAGCGACTACCTGACCCGGCGCCTGGCCGGGCACCTTCTCGCCGCCGGCCAGGTCGATGAGGCCGCCGCGGTTGCCCGGGATCTGCGCTGGATCGCGGCGTCTATCCGCCGTACCAGTTCGACCTTGACGGCCGAGAATGACCTGGCCACGGTCGGCGGGGACGAGGCTCCGCTGCTCGCGCGCGCCCTTGCTCAGAACGCCCATCTGCTGACCGGCCCGCCCCCGCCCGGTGGCCTCGGCCCCACCCTGGCCGCCTGCGCCGCCGCGGTCCCAGGACTTGCCACGAGCGCGCGGGCGTACACACAAACCCTGGCCCGCCCCTATCTCGGTTTCGGCTGGTCCACAGACAGAAAGAATCCCACGCAGCTCCGGGCGTTTGCCGGGCACACCGCGCCGGTCGGGATGGTCGTCTTCTCACCTGACGGTCGTCTGTTGGCGACAGGCGCCAGTGACGGCACAGCGCGACTGTGGGATGTCGCCACCGGAGTTGTGCGCGCGGTTCTCCCCGGGTATGGCGGCACCGCTACCACCGTGGCATTTTCACCTGACGGCAGCACGCTCGCGACCTATGGTGCTGAGGGGACAGCGCGCCTCTGGGACGCGGGAACAGGAACCGAGCGCGCATGCCTTGCTGGGCATGATCGGGCGGTGAACGCGCTCGTCTTCTCGCCGGAAGAAATCCTGGTAGCGACCGGCGGGCAGGACGGAACAGCACGACTGTGGGACGTCGTCACCGGCGCCGAGCGAGCGGCCTTTACCGGCCACGTCGGTGCGGTGACCACGATGGCGTTCTCGCCGGATGGTCGCCTCCTGGTTACCGGAGGCGCCGACAGAACGGCACGCATCTGGAGGCCCGGCGCGACCGCGGAACCGGTTGTCCTCACGGGTCACGCCGGCTCGATCAAGGTGGTCCGGTTTTCCCCGGATGGGCGTATGGTCGTCACCGGAGGATATGACCGCACAGTACGGCTCTGGGATGCGGCGACCGGTGATGAACTGACCGTCATCACCGACTATAAAGGCCGGGTAACCGGTGTGACGTTTTCGCCCGACGGGCGGCTGCTCGCGGTCGTAGGCCACGCGCGCTCCGTGCTGCTGTTCGACCTCGCGACCGGGGTCGAACACGCGATTCTCGCTGGCCACACGGGTGGAGTGTCGGGCGCCGTTTTCTCGCCTGACGGCAGGGTGATCGCCACGAGTAGCGAGGATTGGACGGTCCGCTTATGGAACTCCGCGACGGGCACCGCGAACGCCATCCTTTCTGGCCACGGGCGGCCCGTCAACGGGCTGGCGTTCTCGCCCGATGGCCAGGTCCTCGCCACGGGCAGCGATGACACCTACGCGCTGATCTGGGATGTGGCGGACGGAGCCGACCATCAGGCCCGCGGCGGCCACACCCACCAGGTGACAGAAACCGTATTCTCACGGGACGGCCGCTTGATCGCCACCGGTAGCGACGACAAGACGGTGCGGCTGTGGGACGTCGAAACTGGCGCGGAACACCCGGCCCTCGATGGCTACGCCGGCTGGGGTAACGTCGTCGCGTTCTCGCCCAACGGGCGCCTGCTCGCCACCGATTGCTTCGACAACACAGTGCGGCTGTGGGATCCAGCCTCCGGAGCCCAGCGCGCCGTTCTTGTCGGGCATACCCGGCCCATCTCCGGTGCGGCATTTTCGCCGGACGGAAGTCTGCTCGCAACCTGCAGCCACGACCGTACAGCGCGAGTGTGGGATCCGGAGGCTGGAGTCGAACGTCGGGCTCTCGTCGGTCACAGCGGTCGTATCCTGACTGTTCTCTTCTCGCCAGACGGCCAGACAATCGCCACCGGCGGCGCGCACGGAACAGTGCGCTTGTGGGATGTCGCCACAGGCGCCGACCGCGCTGTCCTCCACGGCGCCGACAGGATGAAATCCAGGCCGGCCTTCTCCCCGGATGGTCGATTTCTCGCTGTCAGTGGCCCCGATTGCACCGTACAGCTCTGGAATGTGGTGACCGGTGCCGAAAAAACCGTCCTCGCCGGCCACAGCGGGCCGGTGACCGGGGGACTGTTTTCGCCTGTAGGCGGACTATTCGCCACGAGTAGCGCCGACGGGACGGTGAGACTGTGGGACGCGATGACAGGTGTCGCGGGCCGGGTTCTTACCGGCCATAGAGGCGCCGTAGCCGGGGTGGCGTTCTCGCCGCACGGCGAGTTGCTGGCGAGTGGCGGTCACGACGGAACAATCCGGATCTGGGACGTCGCCGGAGGTGTCGCGGTCTCTTCGCTCAGAATCAACGGTCCGATCAGCCGCCTGACATGGAACGACGAATTCCTGTGCTGCGCCGCCGGTCGCGAAGTGACTATACTGCGGTGCGTTTCCTAACTTCCTTTCATCGGGTGGCGGGATCGACCATGGAGCCTCTGCCGGCGGTCGTGACGCACCGTCATCGCGGTAGAGCCCGAACCGGACGGTCGGATGTTCGACGATCGTCAGGCTGAATCGGGCCGGTGCCGCGTGGGCGACGGACCCGCAGACCAACCGTCTCAGCGGGGCATCGTGGCCCCGCCAGCCGGGGCGGACCGATCCGAAACCTTCCAGTGCGATGATGGGTTTCTCGTCCGGTACGTGGTCGCCGGGAATCGTTGCGGGGGAGGCCGCGGGGGTGGAACGCCTCTCGGAGATCGAGATTCGGGAGCTCGCCAGGCGTTTCGCGGATGCCGGATCGGCCACGCACCTGTTGGCGGCCACCGGCTGGTCTGCCGAGCTGGTCCCGTCGTGGCGGGCCAGGAACGCGCTCGAGTTCTGGCAGGAGGTGGCCGCCGAGCTGGAGCACGGCGCGGTCCGGGATGGCCGGCGTCGGCTGTTGACGGCTGCGGCGGCCCGTTGTCCGGATAGCAGCGTGTTTGCTGCTGGCTGGGAGGCGACGCGTCCTTTCCGGGCAGTGCCCTCGCGCGATCTCCTACCCGTGGTGCCCGCACATTTCGTCGCCAGAACCGCGGACGCCGCCGCCGTGCGCGATCTGCTGTGCGCGCGGCCGCCCGGGCAGGTCGTGGCCATCGTCGGCATGGGCGGCGTCGGGAAGTCGACGCTGGCCGCCGCGCTCGTCCAGGACGCGAACGTCGTCGAGAAGTTCCCCGACGGCATCGCCTGGGTCGCCATCGGACGCGAGCCGATCCTCGCCGAGAAGATCGCCGATGTGCTCGCGGCTTTCGCGGACCATGCGCCGGTCCCGGCCGTCGCCGAGGGCACCCGGCGCCTGCGTGGCGTCCTGGACGGTGCCCGCGCGCTGATCGTGCTCGACGACGTGTGGGACGTCGTCGTACTGGAGGCTTTCAGGGTCCCTCCGGGGGTGCGGCTCCTGGTGACGACGCGTTCGAAGGACGCTCTGTTCGGCGATGCGGCGCTTCATGAGCTGACGATGGCGGACACGGAGACGTCGCGGCGGGTGCTGGCCTCCTACGCTCGCTGCGAGGTCGCCGACCTGCCGGCCGAGTCGGACGGAATCGTGCGCCGGTGCGGCGGGCTCGTGCTGGCGCTGGCGCTGGTCGGCGCGATGGTGGGCACCGGGCGGCGCTGGCGGACCGTCGCGGAGCGGCTGAGCCGTGCCGACCTCGCCGCGATCAAAAGCCGATTCCCCGGCTACCCGCATCCGACGCTACTGGCCGCGCTGGAGGCGTCGGTCAATGCCTTTCCCGAGGCCGACGCGCTGCGGTTTCGCGAACTGGCGGTGGTCGAGGCCCGGGGCTATCTTCCGGCGGCGGCCGTTGCAGCGTTGTGGCGGGAAACGGGTGGGCTCGACGAGCTCGACGCCGAGGATCTCCTCGACCTGTTCGCCCGACACTCCCTGGTGCGCATCGACCCGGTCTCGCAGACGGTCCAGCTGCATGACCTACTGATCGACTATGCCCGGATCACCCTGCCCGACCGTCAACGACGTGCAGCCCACAGGCTGCTCAGCCAGTGGCTGATGCAACGGTGGGGTGGTCTCTCGACCGGGCTTCGCCAGATACCCGAGGCCGCGGCGTTCGACGAGGTAGATCACTATGCCCTCGCCGCGACCGTCACCCATCTGCTGGCCGCCGACGATGCCGCGTCGGTCGACCGGCTCCTGGCCGCCGAGCGGTCGACAGCCGGCGGACGGGCCGAGAACGTCTGGTACACCGTCCACGAGGGACTGGGCAGTACGGCCGCCTACCTGGCGACGATCCGCGCGGCCTGGAACGACGCGCAGACCAGGCCGCACCCGGACGCCGAGGTCTTCGTCCGTCTGGCTGGCTATGCGCTGCTCATCGGGTCGGTCACCAGCATGGCCGCGAACATTCCCCCTCCGCTGCTGATCCACGCCGTGAAGGCCGGGCTCTGGCCGCCGCCCAGGGCGCTCGCCTACGCCCAGGCGATTCCCGACCCGGCTGCCCGGGCCGCCGCCCTGACCGGCCTGGCCGACGATCTGGCGCCGAAACAACGTGCCTCGCTGCTCGGTGCCGCCTTGGCCGCCGTGGCGGCCATCGGCCGTCCGGATCAGCAAGTCACGGCGCTGACCGAGCTGGTCCCGCATCTGACCGCCAGTCCGGCGGGCACGCTCCAGGCGAGAGCCGTTGCGCTCGCTAGCGCCGTCGACCGTCCGGACCATCGAGTAGCAGCGCTTGTAGGGCTCGCGCCCTGTCTGCCCGCCGACCTGCTGCGCGAGGCGCTGGAGACGGCTACTGCTTCCGTGCGGTCGGACTACCGGGAAACCGCTCTGGTCGGCCTGGCGCCCTACCTGTCCGGCGGACTGCTTGATCAGGCGTTGGTGATCGCTGGGGCCATCGAGAGGCCGCTGTCTCGTGTAGCGGCGCTGACGGCGTTGGCCCCGCGAGTGGCGGTCGAGCGGCGGGGCCCGCTGCTCGCCGCCGTGCTCGCCGCGGTCGGATCTGTCACCTGGCCGAACGACCAGGCGGCTGCGCTGGCGGCGATCGCCCCGTACCTGTCGACTGATCTCCTCCGCGAGGCAACGGTCCTTGCCAGAGAGATCACCACGCCAGCAGCGCGCGCGAGTGCGCTGACGGACCTTGCGCAGCAAGTGACCGAGGATGGCCGCGGGCCGGTGCTCGCCGAAGCCTTGGCCGCCGTCCTCGCCATCGACCGGCTCAACGAGAGACACCGCGCGCTCGCCAGCCTGGTTCCGCACCTGCCCGGCGAGCTGATCGGCCCGGTGCTCACGGCGGCCGCGGGCACCGGACCCGACGCCCGAGCCGTGACCCTCACCGAGTTGCTGGGTCACCTGCCGCCCGATTACCGCGCGCCCGTAGTCCAGCAGGCGCTCGCGGCGGTCGCCGTGATCGGCCCGGCCGGCGCCAGAGTGGCGGAACTCGCCACCTTGGCGCCCTATTTGCCCGCCGAGCAACGTGCACCGGTGCTCGCCGACGGTCTCACCACCGTCGATAGTCTCGAGAACCCAGACGAGCAAATAGCGACGCTGACCGCCCTGCTGCCGAGCCTGCCCTCTGACCACCGCGGCCGCCTCGTGCGGCGCGCGCTTGCGACCGCGAGCGCGATCGACCAGCCCGACCGTCGGGCCGTCGCCATGGGCATCTTGGCACCGCACCTCCCGCCAGATCTGCTCGGTGACGCGCTGGCGCTGGCGCTGGCCGTCGATGAGCCCGTCGACCTCGCCGCCACGCTGATCCACCTGGCTCCGTATCTGGCTGCCGATCAGCTCCCCGAGGCAGTCGCGGCAGCACGCGCGATAGGCCCGCGGGCCGCCCGCGTGTCCGCGCTCACCGCGCTGATCCCGCGGCTACCGGTCGACCAGCGCGACGCTCTGCTGCGCACGACGCTGGGCGCAGCGGCCGGCCTCGAGCCGCCTGAACGGCGCGCGACCGCGCTCGCCGAGCTGGCCCCGCATCTGCCGCCGACGCAGCTCGTCGAAGCCGCGGCGGTGGCGCGGTCGATCAACAGGCCGGCGGCCCGTCTCACGGCGTTGACCGCGCTGGCCCCCCATCTGCCCACCTGGCAGCGCACAGCAGCGCTCGCGGACGCGTTGGCGGCCATGGCCGACCGGTCCGCGGCAGCCGGGCCCTCGGATGACGCGGTCCGTGACGCCACCAAGGCGATTGACACCTCGACCGGCAACGCGAGGGCGTTGTCGAGGCTTGCCCCCTTGCTGCCACCGAACCTGCTCCGCCGCGCGCTCGGCGTCGCCAAGGCCATTTCCAGGCCTACCGCACGCGTCTCAGCGCTGGCTGGACTGGCCGCATATCTCCCGGCGGATACTCGCGACGTAGCCGTCGCCGAGGCGCTCGTCAGCACGACGAAGATCGACCTACCGGCCGAAAGGACCACCGCGCTCGCGTCTCTCGCGGCGCATCTGCCTACTGCCGTCCTGGTGTCGGCGCTCGCCTCCGCCAGCGCGGGCGACCGACCGTCCGACCGCATCGCGACGCTGATCGGGCTACTTCCGAGCCTCACGGCCGCCCAGCGCGGGCCGGTGCTCACCGAAGCGCTCGACGCTGTCACAGCCATCTCGTCGCCGCACAGCCGCGCCGCGGCGCTGACGGCCCTCGGGCCGCATCTCGCCGACCCGCGGCGAGGCCAGGCGCTCCTGCTTGCTCACGACAGCGCCGCTTCGATCACGGCGCCGGCCTCCCGAGCGACAGCGCTGACGGCGCTGGTTCCGTTGCAGCCCGCTGACCAGCAGGAACCGCTGCTCGCCGAGGCGCTGGAAGCCGTCGCTCTCGCCTGGCCGACCGACCGCGTGGCGGCGCTCGTTCACATCGCTCCCTACCTGCGCTCCCGTCGAGGACTGCTCGCCGTGGCGTTGGCTACCGCCACTTCCATCGACCAGCCGGCGCTGCGCGCCGCCGCGCTGGCCGGGGTGGCTCCGTTTCTTCCCGCCGACCTGCTCGCACAGGCACTCAGCTCCGCCGTCGCCATCGACCAGGCACATGACCGGGTGGCAGCGCTCGGCGGCCTCGCCCCGCACCTGCCCGAGGAACAACGCGGCCCGCTGCTGGCCGAGGCGCTCGCCGCCGCCACCCTGATTGACCAGCCGCGGATGCGCGCGGACTCGCTTCAGGCGTTGGCACCGCATCTACCCCCCGTCCTCCTCGGCAACGCCTTCGACGCCGCTGTCACCATCGACCGGTCCGACCAGCGGGCGGCGGCGCTCCGCTGGCTGGCTCCGCACCTGCCTGCCGAACTGCTCGCCCGCACACTCGACGCGGCGTCCCGCCTGGAGGACCCGACCGACCGGGCGGCCGTTCTGGCAGGGATCGCGCCGCACCTTCCCGACAGGCTGATCAGCGCGGCCCGCGACCTCGCCGCGACCATCGTCCCGGCCCACCGCCGCACCGCTGCTCTCAGCGCGCTCGCCGCCCGCCTACCGGCCAGCGAACGCCGATGGGTCCTCGGTGACGCCGCCGGGGCTGCCGCGGCAATCCCCTGGCCGGCCGACCGCCTGGTGGTGCTGCTCACGCTCGCGCCGCTCGTGCCCGCTGAGCAGCGTGGTCGGATGCTCGCGGAGGCATTGAAGGCCGGTATGGACCTCACCTGGCCGCGGGGCCAGGTCGAGGCCCTGGAGTTGCTGGCCCCGCACCTGCCTCCCGACCTACTCGCTCAGGCCTTGGCCGCAGCCGTCACCCTTGACCAGCCGCACGACAGGGCGACGGCGCTGCGGACACTGGCCCCGCACCTGCCTGCCGACCTGGTCCGCGGTGCACGACGCGCCGCGACAGCCATAGGCCCGCCGGACGCACGGGCAGCGGCACTGACCGGCCTCGTGCCCTACATACCCGCCGGAGAACGTGGACCGCTCCTTGACGACGCGCTCGCCGCGGCGATGGCCATCGAACAGCCAGCCATCCGTGCCGCTGGGCTGACGGCGTTGATCCCCATACTCAACACCGAGCAGCGGGGTCCGCTTCTCACCCGCGCGCTGGCCGCGGCGTCGTCGATCGACGAGCCGGACCAGCGAGCGGCGGCCCTGGTCCAGCTCACCTCTCACCTGCCCGCCGGGGAGCGCCGCCACGTCCTCGCACAGGCTCTGGACTCGGCCGCGCTGTCCAGCAGAGCCGCCGTCGTCACGGTCATCCTCGATGTCCTGGCCCTCGGCCTCATCGACGACGTGTCCGCGGGCACGGCCATCACCGCGACGCTGCTACGCATACAACGCTGCCTGCCTTGAAGCTCCGCGGTTGAGCCATACACCTCACTCGCCGGAGCACCCGTCGGGCGGCGGGCCAGCGGCTTCCTGGTGCCGAGTCTGGAAATGGCGACCCAGCATCACCGGGCCAAGCCGAGGGTCATGTTGCTTCCCATAGCCGTGCGGTGTGATCGGAGCTGCCAGCGGCCAGAACACGCCCGTCCGGCGAGAACGCCACCGAGTAGACGGTGTCGTAGCTGAGCGCAGGTCCTGGACGGGGTCCGCCGCGTCAGGTCCGGCTCGGACGGTGCGGATCCTGGTGATTCGGCGTGTCAGCTCGTCATAGGTGATGGTCATGGTCGTCCGCGGGCCGCGGGCGCCGACGCCGGCTGCGGCCCGGTCGCTTCTCGCCGCTTCCTGCCAGCCGATCTGTGCGTCCACGTGTGACGGTCGGCGTGGGGGCGACATCTTTGTCGGAGGAGGCGTGACCCATGCGACGGCGTAGGGCTGGTGTGCCCCAGAATTCGAGCATTGATGGGGTTCAGCCGGTTTCCGAGCGCACATTTAGGCGGCTTGGGGCTGGTGCCGTGCTGCTGGCCCTGACTGCCGTCCTTGTCCCGGTACTCTTCGGCGGCCAGTCGATGTTGATTGCCCAGAGCGCGGTGTTGTCGTGCGCGGCGGCGGCCGCGGCGGTGGTCGGTGCCGTGGGGGTGGCGCGTACCCGGGGACGTGAGCGTCTTTGGCGGGCGTTGCTGGAACTGTTCCTCATTTTTGTCGTTTTCGGCGCCGCGGACTGGACATATCGATATCCGCGCCAGCATCAGACCATGCCGCTGGGTCCCGCCGAGGCGTTGTTCCTGGTGCCGGCCGCGCTCGCGCTGGCCGGGCTGCTGTGGCTGCCGGTCGAGTCCGGCCGCCGCGACGATCCTGCCCTCTCGCCGGGTCGCGAGGGGCGGCCGCGGTATTCGGATGCTCTTGTCGTGCTCGACGGCCTGGTGGTCGTCGCGTCGATGCTGTTGATCGTCTGGATCGCCGCCCTGGGGCGGATCGTCGGCAGCGGGGTGCACGGGTGGCCGTTCGTGACCGCGATGGCGTTCCCGTTGTGGGGGATGCTCGCGGTGACCGAGGTGGTGCTGCTGGGGGCCTTCCGGCCGCCGCGCAACGGCAGGGCGCTGCTGCTGATCGGTCTTGGCCTGGCCATACAGATACTTCCTGATTCAGCCGTCGTGATCCTCACACTCCATCGTGCGCAATCGGTCGAGACCACGGCGCCGTACTGGGCGGGCCTGGCCATCGCGCCGCTGCTGATCGCCCTGGGGCTCGTCGTGCCCGAGCGTCGACGTTCGCCCCAGCGCACCCGAGACCAGGCCCTGATCACGCCTTCGTGGTTAGGGCGTCCGTCGTGGCCGTGGATCCATGTGTACGTGCCGTACCTGCCGCTGACGGTGACCGTCGCGATCATCCTGGGACTCGCTGCCAGCGGCGCCGCCCTCGGCGGCGTCCTGCTCTACCTGGCGTTGATCCTGGCCATGCTCGTCGCGTTCCGCCAGCTGGTCACGGTGGCGCAGAACGTCCGCCTTCTCGTCGAGGTCCAGGCCGCGCAGGTCCGGCTTCGCTACCAGGCCTTCCATGACCTGCTCACCGGGCTGCCGAACCGTGCGTACTTCACCGGCGAGCTCGAACGGGCTGTCGGCGAGCATCGGTCGGTTGGCCGGCCGGTGACGGTGATGTTCGTCGATCTGGACGACTTCAAGTCGGTGAACGACACCCTTGGCCACGCCGCGGGCGACGACCTGCTGGCGGGCGTGGCTGATCGGCTGCGGGGAGCCGTGCGAGGCAACGATCTCGTGGCCCGCCTCGGGGGTGACGAGTTCGCTGTTCTGCTCGCCGAGGCGGATCAGGCCTGTGATCCGGCGATCACCGCCGACCGCGTCGGTCAGAAAGTGCTTGCCGCGATGGGTCCGGCGTTCTCCCTTCATGGGCACCGCAGGAACGTGCATGCGAGCGTCGGTCTGGCGATGGCCGACAGCGAGGCGCCGGTCGAGGTCGCCGAACAGCTGCTGCATCGGGCCGACAGCGCGATGTACGCCGCCAAACGCGGTGCCAAAGGCGGTCTCGTCCGCGACCATCTCCACCGGCCCGCCGCGGTCAGGATCCGCGAGGTCAGCGATTCCGCCGTCGCGACGCTCGCCAGCGGCGCCACCATGGGGAGCCTCGCCGTCTGCTATCAGCCAATCCGGTGCCTGGAAGACGGCCGGATCGTCGCCGTCGAGGCATCGCTGTGCAGGGCTGGTTCCTGCGACCTTGCGCCACCCGCCCCCGACCTCCTCACCGCGGCGGAACGCGACGGTTCGACCGACGAGCTCCACAACCGCCTGCTCGACCGTGCCTGCCATGACCTGCGCGTCGTCCGGCAGCGACTGCGCGCCCCCGTCCGCCTGCACGTCAACGTGCCGCCGGAGCGCGTTGACGACGAGGCGCTCGCCGATCTGGTCCGGGAATCCCTGCGCCGCCATCACCTCAATGCCCACGCACTCGTCCTGGAAATCGCCAGCGCGGCTCGCGTTCCGGACCTCGCCACCGCCAGGCCCTACCTCGAACAGCTCGCGAGGATGGGTGTGCGTATCGCGCTCGACGACGTCGGGGCCGACGACAGCTCGCTTGGCGCACTGCACAAATGGCCCCTCACCCTCATCAAACTCACCCCGGAGCTGTCCGCTGACCTGCTCGCGGCCGATCAACCAGCTGAACGCCGACTGAGAGCGGTGCGCTCGGCGCTCATCGGCATCGCCACGGCCACCGGGATGACGGTCGCCGCGGACGGAATCGTGACCGAACCCCAGCTCGCCGCGCTTCGCACCGCCGGCTGCGAGCTCGGCCAGGGCGACCTGCTCGGGCCACCACAAACACTCCCACGCCTCGCCCGGACGGCGTCGCCCGTGACGACGACATCCGTATCACCGGAGCACGACAGCTGAAAGGCGCCTATGTGGGTAACGCCTTCCCGGAATCGCCGCCCAGCGTTCCCGTGTTAGCGTCAGGCGCCGCGCGGCGAGGTCGCAGACGATCGAGCAAAAACGGTCGTCGACATTGTGACAGGTGGGACAGAGGGCACGGCCGGTCGCGGGCGTTATAAGTCATTCCGCTTTCCATCGGGAAGTGAGGGACACACCGCATGAACATTGATGCCGATACCATCGCGGTCCGGGCCAGCCGGCGTGGGCACTGGCTGCCCGTCCGCGAAGAAGTGCTCGTCGCCTTCCGGCACAAATTCGCACAGGAGGCCAGGAAGCGGGGCCCCGGCGCGCCGCTCACGCCGCCCGTGCAGGACCTCGCGAATCTCGTGAACACCGATCCTGTTCTGCGCATGTACTTCACCCAGGCGATCGAGCAGGCGATCGCGGCCGGCTACGACCTCGGCTACCGCAACATCGACGAACTGATGGCCCTGATCAACGTGATCATGACCTACGCGCCGCCGTTCGACACCACCGAGCTGGTCGGCTGTCCGCTCAACGCGCTGCTCGACTGGCCCATGTGCATGCCCGCCGGTTTCCCGCTGTTCCGCTCGCCGGCGCTCAACGCGAAGCTCAAGGCCGTGCTGCAGTACTGGTGCGACTTCCTGAGCGGGCCCGACTCGCGGTATTACCTCATCCCCGAACCGCCGGGATGGTTCTCTCCGGAGGCCCTCTCCTACCTCCGCATGTCAGAATTCGTCTGCGACCCCACCAAGCCGTACTACGACTTCAAGTCGTGGAACGACTTCTTCACCCGCAAGTTCAAGGCCGGCGCCCGGCCCGTGGACGGGCCGACCGACAACACGGTCGTCGTGAGCGCCTGCGAGGCCACCCCCTACAACATCCAGAACAACGTGCAGCTCACGGACCGCTTCTGGATGAAGGCCCAGCCCTACTCCCTTGCCGACATCTTCACGAGCTCACGCCAGGCACTCGCCGAGCAGTTCGTCGGCGGCGACGTCTACCAGGCGTTCCTCAGCGCCTACAACTACCACCGCTGGCACGCACCCGTAGCCGGCACCATCGTCGCCGCCTACCCGCTGGACGGCACCTACTACTCCGACCTCGAAGCCGAAGGCCTCGACCCCGGCGGTCCCGACGACTCCCAGGGCTACATCAGCCAGGTCGCCGCCCGCGCGGTCATCGTGATCGACACCGGCGACCAGCGGGTGGGCACCGTGGCCTGCGTCTTCGTAGGCATGGCCGAGATCTCCTCTTGCGTGATCAAGGTCAGCGAGAAGCAGAAGGTGCAAAAGGGCGACGAGATCGGCTACTTCCAGTACGGCGGCTCCACCCACTGCCTGATCTTCCAGCGCGGCGTCATCCGAAGCTGGGTACCCAAGCCACCGTTCGACTTCAACACACCGCCCATCAAGCTCAACAGGCAGATCGCCACGGCCGGACGCTAAGAACAGGGCCCAACCAGCTAGAGCGGCAGCGGGGCACAGGCCCCGCTGCCGCGACCGGACCGGCGACCCGGCCCGCGACCAGGGGCCGGTGCCGGGTCCCGCGAGGTCGGCCCGCTGACCTGATCGTCGTTTTGGCCCTCGCCCGGTCACCGAACCGCTGCGGTCACAGCCACGCGAGGGCGAAATCAACGATCTTGTTGGTCTCGGGCCGAGGCCAGCATTGCCAGATGCGCCTCCGGCTCAGCGAAGGGTTCAGCTCGGTCCCGCAGCCTCGGAGCGGGCGCCCTGTTCCTCTAGCCAGCTGATGACGTTGTCGCGGCGGGTGCCGCGGCCGCGGGCGGCGTCCAGCGGTGTGCCTTCGGCATAGTCGGGTACCCAGTCGAGCCGGGCGCCGGCGGCGAGGAAGACGTTCGGCGGTCCGTCGCTGCCCGGCGGCGCAGGCATGCCAGAACGCCTGGCAGTTCGCTGCCGGCCAGGCCGACTGCGAGGGCGCAAAATGCCTTGCACGGATGCTGACTTTTCGGGCATTCTGTGCCGCGCCGGGGAAGAAGGAAGGCGCCGGGACACGTCGTCCCGGAATAGTGCGGCAGGGAGGTGCTCACGCGATGCGGAACCATGGCGAGAAGGTCAAGGACATGGCCGAGTCGGTGCTGCCCTCGACCGCGCGCACGTCCGCCCGGGAACAGCGGCGTCGGGTTCACCGGCGTCAGCGCACCCGCCAGCGGGATCTGCTCGTCATCGCCCGCCGTACGGCCTTTGACGGTGCCCCCGCATCGGCATTGGCTGACGTCGTGGAAACGGGTTTCGAGGCGGATTTCGAGGAGCGGCGCCGGGCTCGGGACATCACGCGGCTCGTCTGGAATCGCCGGGCTGCCGACAAGACCGGTCCGCTCACCCGGTGGGCTGGCGCGCAGGTGGACCGGGACGCCAGGCTGCGTGAGGCGCCGCAGTCCGAGCAGGTGGCGCATTTCGCGAGGCTCGTTCCCGACAACCTGATCGGTCGGCATGCGCTCCAGCACATCGAGGCCGACCTGGAATATCGGGCGCGTCAGGCGGAGTGGCGGCAAAGGACAACCGCCCGAGCGGAAGCCGAGTTCCTCGCGCTCCGGAACCAGGTTGTTCGCGACGCCGAAACGATCCTCCGGGTCGGTAGGCACCGCGAGGTCAACGCGGCCCTGCGGGCGGGTTACCGTGCCCGGGCGAAGACGGCGCCGGACGGAACGGTCGTCTTTCCTCGGCCGGCGCGTTTTCTCCACGGCGGCCACGACGTCACCGAGTTCGCTCAGGTCGTCGTCGGCCACGCCTGGATCGTTCAGGTCGTGCACGCCACGGCGAACCTCGCGGCCTGAGCGACCGCGAGTCCCGGCGGCCGATTTCCACAGCGACTCCCGCGTGGAAATCGGCCGTCGGGCCGGGGACCGGGTTCATCGACCCCTCGTGCGCTAGGCCTGGTCTCCCAACCTCGGCACCGCGCAGGTGCGGTGCGGGCGACCAACCCGACGATCAAACGATGCCTGATCACCCGGCACCGAACCGTGCGCGCCAGCCACGACGCCCGTCCAGCCCGGGTCACACGAATCGCGTACGTCCGTCCTAGGACACGCGGACCGGCGCCACGTCGGCCGCGGCAGTGCCGACCCGGCGCTTCTCCTGGGCGTGGGCGACGCTCACCAGGCCGAGCAGGAGCGCGAGCAGGACCGTCGACGACCCCGCGGTGCCGAGGGCGAGGCCTCCTTTGGCGGCTGGTTTCGTCAGGAAGTCGCCGACGGTCGCACCGAGTGGGCGGGTGAGTACGAAGGCGAGCCAGAAAAGCAGCACATTCGGCGGCACGGGGGCGTACTTGAGGGCCAGCAGCAGCCCGAGAAGCGTCAGTATGAGCAGTGCGCTTCCCGCGTAGCCGAGTCCGGAGCTGTCCGACAGAAAATCGCCCATGGAGGTTCCGAGGGTGTTCGACACGAGGATGGCCGACCAGAAGAAGCTCTCGCCGCGCAGCGAGTCGATGTCTCGGATCACGAACGTCAGCCCAGTGAGCTTCCACGCGGCGAAGATGGCGATCAGCAGCGAGATCAGAATCGCCGCGCCGACGGGGTAGCCCAGGCCGAGCCCCTGCGGCCCCCAGCCCAGCGAGCTGGTTCCCTCAGCCAGATACTTCTCGCTCGCGTCGCGATTCATGAAGTCGGAGATGGTGGTACCGGCCGTACTGGTGGACAGGATGACGGTCCAGTAGAAGAACGGATTGTAGGACCTCGACCTCAGCTGGACGGCAAGGGTCACCAGGAAGACGAGAAACAGCACCCCCGTCGTCAGGAAATATCCGAGCCGGAGGGTCTGCGCCAGCAGGTCGCCGGCGGTCTCGCCGAGCGTCGTCGCCGCGATCTTCATGATCCAGAAGATCGCCGTGATCTCCGGAAGCTTCTTCACCGCGCACCTGGCGTCGAGGACGCCAGATTGGTCGACTGCCGCCACCTTCGTCATCCTGCCTCCGCGCACGGTTCGGACGGACCGTACGTTCCCGAAATGCGGGTGCGAACGGTACTGAGGCAAGAACGACCCGCGGTCCGCGGCAGGCGTCCGGCCGGCCGAATAGTAAGCGGCCCCGAAGTATGAACCGGGCGCGCAACGCCGCCGCCGCATGAGACTCATGGCTGCGGCGCGCTGAGAACTGCCGCCCTCTTCGCATCGCGATCGGGCCGCCGTCCGGCTCGTTGAGAATTCGGTGGACCGGATTGGCCCGGAGCAGGCTGCGTCGAGCGAGGTGGGGTGCGGCGTAGGGGCGTGGTCGTCCCGGCGGCTCAGGGCCGGTTTGACCGTTGCCGTGGGCCTCCGGGCCCCACCCCGTGTCGGCGCACGCGAGACGCTAGGTCTTCGGCCCGCCGGTCTGCGCCAGGTTGGAGGCGCGGCGAGCGCGCCGGCGCGTCGCGAGCGCGCCGGCGCCGAGCAGCAGCGGCACCGTGATCGCGGTCGGCAGGGAACCGCCCGCGGTCAGCGTGCGTCGAGGCGTCACCGTGACGTGGACGGGTGCGCTCGCGACGAGAGGCGCAGGTCCGGGCCCGCCGCTGCCGGCCCGGTCCGGGCCAGTCGGCAGCACGACCACGTACACGTCGAACCTGCCGGCGGTGACGGCTTGGATCTCCCAGTCGAGCCAGGTGCCGTCGCCGGCGGCCATCGCGGCGACCGGGCGGCTGCGGTCCGACGACCAGTCCTCGGGGTCGACATAGACATCGCTCGTCAGGCTCGCCACGTTCAGGTGGGCGATCGAGGGCCCGACTGGCGCCGCGGAGATGTCGCTGATGCGAGCTCGGAGGGTGAACCGCTCACCCACGGCCGCGCGGACCTCCCCGTGGTCGAAGGCCACGGTGACGGCCGGTGGCGGTGTCGACGGGGCGGCCGAGCTCGGTGCGGCGAACACGACGAGGGTGATCAGCGCGAGCAGTAGTCCGGCCAGCGTGCGCGGGCGATTCATCCTCTGCTCGTTCCTGCGTGAAGGCTGATGATGCGGGGCCCGGCGACCAGCAGGGCACCGCCCGCCAGGACGATGGTGACCAGCGGCGACGCGAGATAGGAGAGGTCGCGAGCCCAGCCGTGCCCGTTGACGAGGAGAGCCGTCATGTAGTGGGTTCCGGCCGCGATGGGATTGAGCCGGTCCAGGTAGGTCCCGAACCAGCCGCGGGTGGCTCCCGCGGGTAGCTGCGTCGGCGCGAAAAGCGAGAGGAGCAGAAAGAGGCTGACCGAAAGGCTGACCTTGTTCGACTGGGACAGGGCGCTGACGAGGAGGGCGAGTGCGGCGAGCGCGGCGGCGAGCAGCGTTCCGACGGCGAGGTCGAGCAGAAGCGCGCGCCAGACGATCGACGAGCCTCGACCGAGTACCCAGATGTAAGGAATGCTCACCACGCATGAGGCGAGCCACAGCGACAGAGCCGCCAGAAATTTACCCACCGCGACGGTGCGACGGGAGACGGGAGCGAGAAGAAGGTTCTCCAGCGTTCCCCGTTCGCGTTCTCCGCTGATCGCGTCGGCGCTCACCACCATCGTCACCAGGGTGCCGACCGCGACGGCCAGCTGGAGAGTCAGGTTCACCGCTTCGCGTTGTTCGAGGAAGTTGAGGGCCTGGTTGGTTCCGGCCAGGTAGGTGATGACGCTCAGCAGCACACTGAAGGCGAAGACGAGGACCGGGCCGCGGCCCGTCGCCCACAGATCGATGAACTCCTGTTCGGCGACGACGCGCCAGCCACGCGGACCGGGAGCCGACGCGGAGCTCTGGCCGGATGCGGTCCGCTCGTGGGGCGTCACGCTCGACGGCTCGCCGTCAACATCGGTTTTCATCGCTCGCTCCGTCGGGTCATGCTCAGAAAGGCGTCGCTGAGCCGGCTGCCTTCGATCTCGAACGAACGAACCGGCACGTCCGCCAGCAGCACGGCCCGCAACGCCGCGTTCAGCGCGGTGCTGGCCGAATCCGGGTGATCATCCGGTCGTTCCCGCAGGGATAGCCGCAGGACGTCGGGATGTCCCTCGGTGGCCTCCACCGTCAGGTGGGGCACCGCGGTCAGAGCGCCCATGGCTCGATGGATCCCGTCGGTGGGCACGCGTAGCAGCGCGGTCCCTGGCGCGGCGGCAACTCTGGTCACCTCGTCGACGGTGCCGGCGCTCAGCACCCGGCCGCGCGCGAGGATCAACACCTTCGTGCAGACCTCCTCGACGTCCGGGAGGGTATGGGTGCTGAGGACGACCGTCGCGCCGCGGCGCTGGGCGATGTCGCGGACGATACCGAGCACCTGGCGTTGTCCGGCCGGATCGAGGCCCAGGGTCGGTTCGTCGAGAAAGACGACCGCGGGGTTGTTCACCAGTGCGCGCGCGATTCCGAGACGCTGACGCATGCCCCGGCTGTACGTCGCTATCCGGGACAGCCCGCGTTCCGCCAGGCCGACCTCGTTCAGCAGCCGCTCGCTGGTCCGAGACGCGTCCCCACGGGACAGCCCGAACAGCCGCCCGTGGTAACGCAGGTACTCCAGGCCCGTCATGTGCTCGGGGTAGCCGGCGCTTTCTGGGAGGGCGCCGACCACACGGCGGATATCGACCGGCCTCGTCGACGGCACCCCGGCGACCGAGAACGTCCCGCTCGATGGCCTGAGCATCGTCGTCAGCAGCCGGATGGTAGTGGTCTTGCCCGCGCCGTTCGGCCCGAGCAGGCCGAGGATCTCCCCGGAATCCACGCTGAAGGTGAGGCCGGCCAGGGCCGTGCGAGCGCCGTAGGACCGGGCGAGCTCCACCGCTTCCAGCGCGGCGGCGCTCATCGGCACCCGCGGGCGCCCAGCGCTACCAGCGCCGGTAGGAGGCCCCGCCGGCCGCCGGAAGGCGAGGACCGCATCCCGGCCCGCGCCCGTCCGGCCCGGGCAGGCATGCGGGAAGGACCGCGCGCTGGCGCAGGACGGTGTCCATGAAAGATCCGCATCGCACCCTTTCGAAAGCCCATCGGCGGTGGATCGCAGCCTGGGCCTCGGCGGCTGAATGCGGGCTGAAAGATCAGCTATGGCGGCCTGTACCGCCGTGCCCGAACCGGCACGACACTGGTCACGGAGGCCGTCCGGACGGTGGGGGTGGCGAGTGTGCGGGTGCTCGTGGTCGAGGACGAGCGACGACTGGCGGTCGCGCTCGGGCGCTGGCTGACCCGGGACGGTTTCGCGGTCGACCTGGCCCACGACGGAGCCGAAGGCCTGTGGCGCGCGGAGCACGGCAGCTACGACGCGATGGTGCTCGACATCCTGCTCCCGGGCCTGTCCGGGTACGAGGTCGTGCGCCGGCTGCGGCAAGCCGAGATCTGGCTGCCGGTACTGATGCTGACGGCCAAGGACGGGGAGTACGACATCGCCGACGCGCTGGACCTCGGAGCGGACGACTACCTGGTGAAGCCCTTCTCCCTCGTCGTGCTTCTCGCCCGCCTGCGTGCGCTGCTGCGACGAGGTGCCACCGAACGGCCCCCGCTTCTCCACGCGGCCGGGCTGACGCTGGATCCGGCGGCCCGACGCTGCCGGCGCGGCGAGGACGACATCGCGCTCACCTCCCGCGAGTTCGCCGTCCTGGAGTACCTGGTCCGCCACCAAGGCCGCGTGATCAGCAAGTCCGAACTGCTTGACCATGTCTGGGACGAACACTTTGACGGCGACCCCAACATCGTCGAGGTCTACATCGGCTACCTCCGCCGAAAGATCGATAGACCGTTTCAGGCGCGGTCGATCCTGACCATCCGAGGATCGGGCTACCTGGTCCCCGCGGATGACTGAAGCCTCGCGCGTCCACCGGTGGTGGGGACGCCGCTCCCTGCGGACCCGGCTGACCGCGGCCGCGACCGTGGTCATCGCCGCCGCCCTGTGCGTCGCCGCGGCGTTCCTCGCCCAACGCCTCCACGCGGGACTGATCCGCGTCGCGAACAGCAACGCCACCCAGCGGCTCGACCAGACGGTCGGGGTGCTGCGGGCCGCCGACGCGACCGGCCCGCTGCCGCCGAGCCGTGACAGCGACGTCATCGTGCAGGTGATCGGCGCCGACGGCGAAGTCCTGTCGAGCTCACCGACGGCCGATCCGGCGCGGCCGATGTTCGGTTTCGTACCGTCGCCCGGCGCGCGAGTGCTGCGAGCGACCTCTCGGCTGCCTCTGCACGACAGCGCTGACTCCTACCGGGTGGCCGCGCAGGAGATCACGATCGGCGGAAGCCCGATCGTCGTCTATGTGGCGGTGCCCGCGGACGACGCCGCGGACACCGTCGCCGCGCTCGGCGGAGCGCTGGCCGTCGGCCTGCCCATCGTCCTGGCCGTTCTCGCGACGATCACCTGGCGGCTCGTCGGCCGCGCGCTGCGTCCCGTCGACGAGCTGCGCCGGCAGGCGGCCGAGATCACCGCGACCGACCTGCACCGGCGGCTGGACCTGCCGCTCTCACGCGACGAGGTCTACAACCTCGCGGCCACATTCAACGACCTCCTCGGCCGGCTGGAGGCCGCCACTCGCCGCCAGCGCGAGTTCGTCGCCAACGCCGCGCATGAGCTGCGTAGCCCGATCGCCTCCCTCCAGGCCCAGCTTGAGGTGGCGGCGGCGACCCAGCCGCCGGCGACGATCCCAGCGCACGACCTGCGGGGACCGCTCGCGGACGCCGGGCGCCTGAGCGATCTCGTCAACGATCTGCTGCACCTGGCCCGCCTGGACGACCGTCCCCGGCTGAGCCTGCGCCCCGTCGACCTCGACGACGTCGTACTCGACGAAGCCCGCCGCGTCCGCCTCGCGCGACCGATCGCCGTCGCCACCGGCGGCGTCTCCGCCGGGCAGGTGCTCGGCGAGCCGGCCGCGCTGGCCAGGGTGGTCCACAACCTGCTCGACAACGCCACACGCCACGCCCGCAGCCGAGTCGAGGTGACCCTGCGTACCACCGGTGCCGTGGTCGTCCTCACCGTCGCCGACGACGGACCCGGCATCCCCACCGCCGACAGGGAGAGAATCTTCGACCGGTTCACCCGCCTCGGCGGGGAAGTCCCATCCGACGGTGGCTCAGGACTCGGCCTCGCCATCGTCCGCGAGGTCCTCACCGCCCACGACGGAACAGTCCGCGTCACGACGGCGGCTCCCGAACTGCCCGGCGCCCGGTTCGAGGTCCGCATCCCCGCCGTGACCGCCGGCGATGACGGCGCGGATGGGGCGCACGAGGCCGGCGGGGACCCGAACTGACGCGACCGCGTGATCCGTCAGCGTCGCTGACGTCAGCCGATCCCGGCATCGCGCGCGCGTGCGCACGGGGCGGACCGTGCCGTCATCGGGGCTCCTGGGCGGACGTGAGTCTGGCGTGCAGGGCGTATGCCCCTTCGCCGGACAGTCGCGGCAAGGCGGCGAGGCGGCCGGTGAGCAGCAGCAGGATCGCGTCGATCGGGCCGTCGACGGGTGCTCCCTCGCCCACGGCCCATTCCGTGTCGGACGCGGTGAGCCGCAGCCCCCTGAGCCGTCTCCGGGGGAAGAACGGGTAGCCGAAGAACGGGAAGGCGACGGACCAGACCCGGTCGGCGGCGACGGCCGCGGCGTCGGTGGGTAGCGCGAGCGGCCGCTGGAGGGGAATGGCGACGTCCAGGCCGTGCACCAGGATGTCGATGAGGGTCTCCTGACAGGTGACGCCGGCGTTGTGTCTCCGTGAGCCGACCATCCCGCGGATCTCGGCGATCATCTGCGCGGTCGGTGTCGCCGCGTGCAGGCACGCCGAACGGTGGATGACTCGTTTCATCCCGCCGGGCGACCGCGCGGCCATCCGAAGCGCCCCGCCCAGCCCTGTCTGTTGCAGGGTCAGGTGAGCCGCGACCTCCCGCACGGTCCAGCCACCGCAGAGCGAGGGCGCGCGCCACTCGTCGTCGGTCAGCTGCTCCAGCATGTCGGCGACTCGTAGCCGCTGGGTGTCGATGGCCTGCCAGACCTCGTCGGCGTGCATGGGCGTTCTCCCTACCTTGCGGAGTGTCCGTGCCGCGACCGTCCGGGCGGCACGGTGAGACAAGGCGCGCAGGTCGTGCTCGTCACCGTGATCGGTCCACCGCGTCGGGGCGCCTGGTGTCCAGGCGCCTCAGGAGCCGCTGTCCCGCGATTCCCGCTCGCGTTGGGTCTGGACCAGCGACGTCAGCAGGGCGTCGAGATGCGCCGTCGGGTCGAAGTCCGGATCGGGGATCGCCAACTGGTGCAGGACGAGTCCGGTCAGGTAGTTGCCGACGACGTGGACATGGTGATCGGGGTCCGTCGAGCCCACGAGGCGCAGCCAGGTGACGAACCAGGTGTTCACCCGCGCGCCGGTGGCCCCGAGCTGCGCCCGTAGCTCGGGCCGGCGGGAGGCCTCGACGAGGATCGCGTACCGGGACAAGGTCAGCGCCCGGTCGCGGCCCGCGCTGTCGCGGGCGAAGACGGCCAGGGCCCTGGCCAGGTCTGTTGTCGTTCGGGGTTCCAGGTGCGCGGCCAGCTCCTCCCAGTTCGCCCGCTCGCGCGCCGCGAACCGCTCCACGATGGCGTCGAACAGCGCCTCCCTGGTCCGGAAGTAGTTGGACGTCGACCCCGCGCTGAGCCCCGCCGCGGCGTCCACGGCCCGGTGGGTCAACGCGCGAACTCCCTGCTCCCCGAGCAGGTCGATCGCCGCGTCGAGAAGGTCATCCCGTCGACTGGCCATGAACGCACACTACACCCATAGTATTTTCGACTACAAGTGTAGTAACCTGCTCCTGTGGCGACGTGATCAACGCTGCCGCTCAAGGGATTCCGGCCAGCGAGGCACGCCCACCGCCTGTCGGGGCCGCGCCGGCCAGCCACCCGACCCGTAACAAAGGAGACCGTCATGGCCCAGATCGCGATGCTGCTGCTCACCGTTCCCATCGGCGTCTACCTCGTCAGCCGCCGAACCGCCTACCTCGCCACCGTCATCCTTTTCGCGGTCGTCCTCGCGGTGCAGACCGTCGTCGTGCACGCGGACACCCCGAGCGACATCAACGCGACCTACTGGCTTCTCAACGCCGCCACCCTCGCCGCCGGCCTCGGACTCACCACCGCGGGCCTCGCGCTCGGCCGCCGCCGTCGGACCCGCCGAGCCGCCAACTGAACAGTGCCGCCGCCGCCGACGCCGACGTCCGGCCGCTCCGCAACCTCAACGTGATCGCCGTTTTGGCCCTCGAAGGGTTGTGAGAAGACCCGATTCACGACCACCTGGGGGCGGAACCGGCGATCACTCCGCCGGGCCGGCCTGGCGGGTGGCGGGCTCGGCGAGTACGAGGGCCAACAGGCCGGGGAAACGGGCGTCGAATTCGGCCTGCCTGAGGCGGTTGAGTCGCCGGGAGCCCTGGTCGACCTGCTCCAGCAGGCCCGCGGCGCGCAGCACGGCGAAGTGATGGCTCGCCGTCGCCTTGGAGACCGGGAGATCGAAGGTTCCGCAGGCGCGCGAGAACTCCGGCTCCCCGGCGAGGGTCCGCAGAATCGACCGGCGGACCGGGTCGGCCAGGGCGTCGAGCGCGTCCTGCAGCGCCACGTCGTCGGGGTCGGTGTGCCGCAGGTTCTGTGCGCGTCGCGCCGCGGGCGTCATCACGGTTCCTTCCGACGCTTGGCAGGTGTTCGATCCGTATCGTACAGTCCGCAGTGTTCGGTTCCGATCGAACACTGCGGGCTGGACCGCTGGCGGTCAGCCGAACCCGAGCAAGTGGCAAAGGAGCGCCTCGTGACGCTGGACCTCGGCCGGATCGGTATCTGGAGCTCGTCCTACGGCTGGACCGATGGAGCCGGCGCCCTGGTCGACGGCGCGCGGGAGGCGGTGGCCGAGCTGGACTCGCTCGGTTTCGGCGCGCTGTGGCTCGGGTCCGCCGACCCGGGGCTGGGGCTTGCCGAACGCCTGCTCGCCGCGACCGGCCGGATCGTGGTCGCCACCGGCATCGTCAACGTGTGGACGGTCGAGGCCGAGGAGCTCGCGGCCCGGTATCACCGCCTGGACGACGCCCATCCAGGCCGCTTCGTGCTCGGGCTCGGCGCGAGCCACGCACCGGTCGTGCAGGCGCTGGGCCGAACCTACTCCCGGCCGCTGGGGTTCCTCACCGACTACCTCGACGCGCTCGACGCCGCGCCGCGACCGGTCCCGGCCGACCGCCGGGTGCTGGCCGCGCTCCGGCCGAAGGCACTCCGGCTGGCCGGGCGGCGATCGGCGGGGGCACACCCGTACCTCACCACCCCCGACCACACCCGTTCCGCGCGGGAGATCCTGGGGGCCGGGCCGCTGCTCGCGCCGGAGCAGAAGGTCGTGCTCACCGCGGACCCGACCGAGGCCAGAGCGCTGGCGCGCGCGACCGTGGCCTACTACCTGCGGCTTCCGAACTACGTGAACAACCTGCTCGCCCTCGGTTTCACCGAGTCCGACGTGTCCGCTGACGGCAGCGACCGGCTCGTCGACGCAGTCGTCGCCCGCGGCCGCGCCGACCAGGTTGCCAGGCGCGTGCAAGAGCATCTCGACGCCGGTGCGGATCACGTCGTCGTCCAGGTCCTCGTGCCGGGAGCGAGCGCCGCGACCCGCACCGGTCGGCCCACCCGCGACGAGTGGCGCGAGCTCGCCGGCGCACTGCTCTAGGGGCTGATCCGGGCCTCGTGAGCACCTGTCCCACGACGCGGGGGTCGCCGGCTTTCCCGATGGCGGCCCGTCGATGTCGAACTGGTGGGGGCGCGGCGCAGGCCCGTCGTCAGGCGTTCTACGCGCCACCAGGGGCATACG
Organism: Pseudofrankia inefficax; assembly: GCF_000166135.1. Taxonomy (NCBI): domain Bacteria; kingdom Bacillati; phylum Actinomycetota; class Actinomycetes; order Frankiales; family Frankiaceae; genus Pseudofrankia; species Pseudofrankia inefficax. The sequence continues at coordinate 4,883,501 of NC_014666.1, read as the reverse complement.
GGCCGGTGGTGAACACGAGCTCGAACTGTGAGCCTTTGGCTACCTTCTGGCCAGCTGAAGGATGCTGCTCGTAGATGATGCCGCCACCGTCCACCGGGCCGACCGCCGGCCGACCCCTCGTGTAGACCAGCTGCAGATCGTTTCGGAGCTGGTCGAAGTAGGGATCTGTTATCACGTCGCCCGTGTACTGGCCGATCATGTTGGGTATTTCGACAAGATCGGCGGGGGAGCCTGGTGCCCGGCGGAGCGTGATCGGGGCCGGCTCGACGATCGGCGGTGTGACGGCGGCCGGGTCGAAGATCCTTGGCGGCGTGATCTCGCCTCGCGTGAGTCTGACCGCGTGGCCCATGACGGCGTTGATGAGCTGGGTGTAGGTGCCCACGGCGGCCTGGAGAACGTTCGTGGGCGGAAGGTCCACGAAGAACGCGGAGTTGCGCAGCGCGAATTCGAGATCGTTGCGGGTCTGGATATAGCGAAGCTTCCGCTCGCGCGCGTCGGCGAGTGCGAAGACGAAGTCCTCCCGCTCCTCCGCCGTCGGGAGCGGCAACGGGATGGTGTCGTACGTGACGACCTCGGTCTCATAGGCCGCCGGGTTGTTCTTCGCTATCTCGGGAAACGCCTTCAGTCGGCTGATGACTTCGCCGATCTCGACGGTCGGAGCGATGGTGATGCCCGAGCCGGCGTTCTGGTACATCGTCGCGATGTATTCAGAGCGGGTGGACGCGTCGCTCGACGCCTTGGTGAAGGATGCCTTGAAACTGCCGCTGGCCAGCAGGCCGTTCGCCTCGGCCGCGAGGCTGGCGGCCAGTTCGGTCTGAGTACTCTCTGACACCGAGGTGATGCGTACGATGGCGAAGAACTCGCCGCCTGTCTGGATGCCGCGAACGAAGCTGTCGCCGAAGGCTCGCTGGAACTCGTCAAACCGCAGCGCCGTGAGCAGATCCTTCGCGGCCTGTGTCACGGCGAAGTTCTTCCCGCGCGTGAGTGGATTTTGCACGATCACCCGGGCAACGACAAAGGTCGACGTGGAGTTGTAGTTCGAGTTCTCCGCGAACGTTGCCTTCGCCGAGCCGGAGACGAAGCCGTAACGGCCCTGAGCCTCGAACGACATGCCGAGCGATTCCATCATCTGCTCGTAGGAGTTGACCATGTCGATCGACGCGGTGACCTCCTGCCCGCTGGCCTCTGGCGGGGTGCCGACGGTGAAACCCTCGAGAGCGGTGCCGACAGCCAGTCCTGTCTGGCTGTTGAAACCCATACCGATCTCTTCGTCATTGAAAATGATCCGCCGGACCTGCGGGATGATCGTCATCTGTTGGCCTCCGCGCCATCCGGCGTTCATTGGCTGGGTTCGCCGACGTCCGGCGGCCGGTTCGCGCGCACGGACCGGCGCCAAGGCTAGCGTAACCGGACCAACTACGTCAGTATAGCGGCGACGGCCGAGCGGTCGCGTCGCATGCCCGACGTACGCCTGACATGAGGTCTCACGTGGATGTTCCGGAAGAGATGTTTGAGGTCGCCGAGGCCCACAGCGAGGAGATTCTGGCGTTACCCGACGTCACGGGCTGGGATGTTGGCCTCGCGGAGTACGGGGACGAGCTAAGCACCGACTATGCGATCCGGATCTATGTCAATGATCTTTCGAGCGTCGAGGACGGCCAGCTGCCCACCGACTTCGACGGCTATCCGACCAATATTCTCGAGGGTCGGCTCGAACTCGACGCTCTACCCGATCTCGCGCGTTACGATCCACTGATCGCCGGATGCGAGATTGAGAACGGCGACCTGGACGTCGGCTCCAGTGGCACGCTCGGCATGGTGGTCCGGCACACGGAACGGGATGTGCTCTGCGGGCTTACCTGCGCGCATGTGCTGTGCTTCGCCGGCTATGGAATCGGTGACGCGGTCTGCCAACCCGCGCGCGTCGCCGGGGGCAGTCCTGAGCCGGCCAATGTCATCGGGGGCCTGACCGACTGGAATCTGGACTACGACTGTGCAATCTTCGAGCTCCGCGAGTCGATCACTCCGGAGCTGGAGATTCTTGAGATAGGACCGGTCGCCGGCTCCGTTCTGGACATCCCGGAGATAGATCCCTACAACCTGGTCAAGGTCTCCAAGCGCGGGCGGACCACCGGACTTACCTGGGGACACATCATCGGGTACAACCGGATCGTGACGTGGGACTCGTCCGGACGCCGCACCCCCGCCTACCTGCTCGTGCGGCTCGATCCGGCCTGCCCGAAGCCGACCATCGGTGCGGGAGGCGATTCCGGGGCGGTCCTCGTCGACGACGTCGGCCGGGTCGTCGGCCTGTACCGAGGCCACCTCGGCGACAGGTACGGGATGGCGATCCCGTGGAAGCACATCGCCGGCTGCCTCCCGATTGACGTGCCCTGAGGGCCCGTACCTGTAGGAAAGTCGACGAGGGCTGGGTGGCCGCCGCGGGCTTCGTCCGGTTCATCGGCCACGGCGCGGAAATACGTCGGGTGCTGTGCTCGACGTGGTGGGTGAACCCACCGCGTCAGGGCTGGATCGCCAGCGCGGTGGGCCCGGCGCCGACGGGGACGGTGGCGACGGTAGAGCCGGTCGCCGGATCGAGCACTCTCATGACGTCCGGATCGCTGGTCAGGACATAGAGGCGCGGGCTGGCGAGGCCTTCGGAGATCGCGACGGCCGTCGCCGAAGGGCTGTCGAATCGGCGGACCACGGTGTTGGTGTCGGCGTCGATGACGGCGACGGCGTCCTGATAGAAGGTGACGGTGGGAAAGGCGGTCTGCTGGAGGGCGGGACCGGCGACATACACCCGCGGGTCGAACGCGTCGGTGTCAATGGCCAGGCTCCTGGGGAGGGCGTGAGTGCCGAGGTTGACGGTCGTGATGCCGAGCCTGGCGTCGAGGACCGTCAGGGTTGTCTCGCCGGAGTTGGCGACGTACACCCGCGGACTGGACAGATCGTCGCTCGCGGCCACGCCATCGGGGAAAAGGCCGACCGGGATCGCTCCGGCGACGGTGTTGTGGGTGAGGTCGATGACCGAGAGGGTGCCCTCCTCGTAGTTCGTGACGTAAGCGACGTGGTAGGTCCTGGCGTCCAGGATGGCGATGTCCATCGAGGTCGCCCCGAGCGGGATGGTGCCGACCACGGAGTTCGTCGTCGTGTCGATCACGGTCACGAAGGGCGCCGCGTAGTTGGTGACGTAGGCACGCCTGAGGTCGTTGGAGATCGCCACCCCGGTGGGCTGACCGCCGACCGGAATGGTTCCGACGATGACGTCGCGAGTCGTGTCGATGACCGTCACGGTGCCCGCGGAGCTGGTGACATAGGCCCGGGGAGTGGGAGAGCTGGTGGTGGCGACGTCGTATGGCTCGGTGACGGGAATGGTGGCGACCACCGTGTTGCTGCCGGCGTCCACCACGGAAACCGAGTTTCCCGAGCTGTTGGCCACGTAGATCTTGGGGTCCCCGAGAGCTTCCGCCTGGCCGGGCACGGCAAGGACCGTGAACACCAGCGCGGCGGCCGGAACGGCCCGGAGCGCGCGCGCCCGCGTCCTGCGCTGCCCGCCCTTCTCGTGGAGAAACGGGGATGAATGTCCCAGGTCCGAGGACATCGGGCCTCCGATTCAGAAGCGACCTGCACGGATCTCGGCGCGGCCGGCATTCGGCAGACCTTGATCGGCAGTGATCGACTGAGATCGTAGTCAGGAGCGGCCCAAGTATTCTGTTGATCCGCTTTGTGTCGAGCAGGCCGGCGTGTCCGCGAAAAATGCCGCACGGCACCCTGCATGGTGCAAGGTGAATGATCCGATTGGTCGCGGGCGTGCCGAGGGTGCTCGTCGGTATTCGTGGAAGAAGCAGCCAAGTCGCAGGGCGTCGCGGCGAAGTCGGTCAGCGACCCAGCTGGTGCCAGACGTAGTCCGGATGGGTCCAGAATCCCGACCACGGATTCCCGAAGGACCTCAACCCACGTCAAGATCGCCTTAGTTGGGGCGACGGCCCCACGCCGAGATCAGCGGTGCGAGGGTGAGATCGAGCTCGCCGGCGCCGACGGCCGCGACGTGCGCGTCGATCTCGGCTTCATCGGCCAGCCGGGAGGCGACCAACTCGGCGCGGACCTGCCGCATCGTCGCGATCTCCAGGCGGTCACAGACCGCGCCGCCGACCGGAAAACTGCCCGCCGCCGCGACGTCGACCAGGCCGGCCTCGCGCAATGTCCTCGGCAGCGTACGGCCGTAGCGCAGATCGGCGCCGCGGCGTGTCATCAACTCCCGGAAGGCGCGCCGCAGCCGATTCGCGCGCCGCTGCGCCGGGCCGCTTTCGTCGAGGCACACCAACGGCTGCAGCTCGGTGTCCGCGTCCTCCACCAGGAGCCAGCCGCCGGGCCGCAGCGCCGCCACCATCGTTGCCAGAGCCCGAGCGCGGTCGGGCACATGGACGAGGACGAGCCGGGCGTGCACCAGGTCAAACATCCCCGGCGGCGGATCCGCGACGATGTCGTGCCGGCGAACCTCGTAGGCCCCGTGCGGGTCCAGCCACGCTGGATTGATGTCCGTCGCCAGGACGTACCCCGTCGGTCCTACGGCCTCGGCGAGCGCCTCGGGGATGCTGCGGCCTCCGGCCCCCACCTCCCAGCACCGCCAGCCCGGCCCCACCCCCAGGCGGTCGAAGTGCCCGCGCGTCACGGCGTCGAACAGCTCGCCCAGCGCGACGAACCGCTCGCCCGCCTCGGCCTGGGCGTTGTCCAGGAGGTAGCGGTGATCAGGGGCGGACCCCGGCGCGCCCAGAGAGCCAGCGGCCTCGGCGGGCGGACTCGCGATGGCCGCCGGGTCCGGCTCGGGGTCAAAGTTGCGAGCCCGCTGCGAGGAGGTCACGGCCACATCTTCACCTCTTATCGTGCCGCAGGTACCACGACTGGGCTCGTAGGTTCACTCGCTACCGGGGACTGTTTCAAGATCACGATGCAGGCTGCCGCAGGGGGCTGGGTCGTGATCGGTGTTTCCGGCGGTGTGCACCAGTAGGTCTCGGCGCCGGCCGGCGGGGATGACCCCTCAGTGGGTGCCGGGGTCAGCGCAGCGGTGTGCCGTCTTCTAGGTAGGCGGTCACACCAGTCGTGCGGGCCGCGAGGCAGACGGTGACCCGTCGGGCCAGCAGCGGCACCATCAATCCGGGCAGTTGGTCGATCGCTGCGAACCTCCAGGCGGCGAGTTCGTCGGCCTGCAGCTGGATCGCCGCGGTGTCGATCGCGGTCAGCGGCCCGCCGTCGAACACGAGGATCAGTCCCTCGGTGCGTTCGGCCGTCGCTGGCACCCAGTCGACCGCGAGAAGGCCACCGACTGGCCGGTCGAGGCCCAGTTCCTCGAACAACTCCCGGCGCGCCGCCGCATGAGGCGATTCATCCTGTTCGACGACACCGCCCGGGAGGTCCCAGCCTGGCCGGTAGGTCGGCCGCACGATCAGGACCCGGTCGGCGTCGTCCACGAGGATGACCGCGGCGGCCATCCGCTTACGCGGCAGCCCACGCTGCCACTCCAACGCAGCCGAACCGGCAGGAATGTCCACCCCGGTCACCGTAGCCGGCTTCGGTCACGTCGCCCGACAGCCGAGTGACCTGCCGGAATAGGTCCGCCCTGCTTTGGCCGCTCTACGCCCGCCGCCGCCGCCTCCGCGGCCTCCGTATGCTTCCGGCGTGCAGATCATGGCGGTAGGACCGCAGGCAGGCGGCCTGATCGCCATCGGCGTCCAGGCGACCGGGATCGTCGCCGTCGGCCAGAGCGCCACCGGTGTGGTGGCCGTCGGTCAGCTGGCGACGGGCGTGGTTGCCATCGGGCAGGTCGCCACCGGCGTCGTGGCCATCGGCCAGCTGGCCCGCGGTGGAGTCGTGGTGGGCCAGTTGGCGCTGGGCTTGGTCTCCTTCGGCATGCTCTCGATAGGCGTGTGCTGGTCGGCCGGCCTGGCCGGGATCGGTGCCTTTTCCGGACCGGGTCTCATTGTGAGCCCGTTCGGGCGCCTGTTCCTACGACGGCTTCCCGGCCGGGCTGCCGGGCTACCGTGGGTCACGCGGCGGCGTTCCTCCGGCGGTGCGAACCTGGAAGGGGCACCCGGCCGAGCGATCGAACTGCCGGAGGCCAACAGCGCGGCCGGGCCGGTGACGGCGGCGAGTCTCACGCCGCGGCGGCTGGCAGTCGGGGTAGCCGTATCGGTTGTCATCGCGTTGGTGTGGTGGTTCGGGGCCGGAGCGTCGCTCGTTGGCGCCGTGAACTCCGGCGCACCCACGGGCGTCTCGGTTGATGCGCCTCCGGAGGGCTGATCGAAGGGCCCGATCCTGGCGACCCCGTTGGGAGGGGTCGCGGAGCGTCGATGTTGCCGATGTGGATCACGAAGAGGTCGGCAGGGACGCCCAGCGGAACACTGTCGCTGTCCGCGGCTTCCACGGCGGCAGCTACACGGGGATCAACCCGATGGGCCTGCTCGCACTGATGATCCCAACTCACTCGACCTCGGCGTCGCTGTTCCATCCGCCTACGGCCGGCTTCACCGTCGCCCCGCGCAACCGTCGACGGGACGACCGTCGCCACGACGACCCTGAGCAGGCAGACCCCTTCCGCCACAGGCGTCACCGAACATGACGAACGCTCGGCCGCGACCGGGATCCACGGCGACGTCTTCCTTCCGGCACATACGACCACCCGCAGAGCAGGGGTCGTCCTCGTCGGCGGCTCCGAGGGTGGCCTGTTCAAGCGTCGGAGGCGCTGTTCCATACATCAGCGTCACGTCCACCAACGCGACGACCTCGACCGGCCTCACCACCAACCTCGGCGGAACGATCGCCGCCGACGCCGTCGCCTCCGCCAACACCTACGACCGGCTGCTGCGCTTCCTCGCGACGCGGTGACCGCAGCGAGGCGGCCACCGTTACTGGCCAATCATGACTGCGGCCGGTAGGCACTCGAGACAGATCACGTGTGGTTAGTTGCGCGGCCAGCGTTGCGCGGGCCTTGTGTAGGGAGAGCCGGACCGTCCCGGCGGGAATACCGAGGCTGATGGCAGTCTCTTTCGGGGTGTAACCGTCGAAGGCAAAGGCCATGACCTGCCGCTGGCGGGGAGGCAGTTGGCTAAGCAGGGCAAGGACTGTGTCTTCCTCAAGGCCCGCATCGAGCTCACCAGAGGTGGTGGGCCCGTCAGGTCGAGAGGGCTCACTGGGACCTCGCGGATGGTCAGGAGCCGGCGGGCATAGGCCCGACTGGCGGTCACGCGGACCCAGGCCCTGGGCGTGCCGATCGTGGACCAGAGCCGGTACGCCTGGGCCATGGCATCCTGGTGCGATCTGCAGGCCGGCGTGGATGCCGTGAGGCCATGGGAGCGGTGGCACCACCAGGAAGACCTGGGCTGCCAGTGCCAGCGCCAACAGCCGCCGCCGCGGCACGACGACCGTCGTGGGGGGCGCTGGGAGTGCGCGGCGGCGTCCAGCGAGCACAGCTCAGCGCTCCCCACGCGCGAGGTCCCGGCTGGTGCGATTCTGGCCGGTCTCCCCGCGGATTGCGGCCAAAGCCGTTCGGGCCAAGCCCGCCGGCCTTGGCCGCCACCAAAGAGCTGAGGGTGAGCTGGGCGCCTTGGACGAGTCCCGCGAGCCGATCAAGATGGGACACGCAACGCGGTAGCATAAACACCCGGCGCATCGGGACGGGGGCGAGGATGTCGGAGCGGCTTAGCGACGAGGAGGTCGAAGAGCTCGCGAGGGTTTACTGGAACCCGGTCGCGGCCAGCCAGCTGCTCGCGGCCGCCGGTATCGACCAGTATCAACTTCCGACGGGTTTCGACTACTCGCTGAGGTACTGGCAGCAGGTCGCGGCGCTGCTCGACCAGGGCGCGTTCCCGGGTGGACGCCGTAAAATTCTTGCTCGGGCCGCAGCAGACTACCCAGCGAACCCGGTGTTCGTTCGACAGCTAGCCGACCTCCGGAGCACCGCCGCCACGAATGACACGGCGCCGACCACTTCTTCCATCGCTCCTGACGGCCTGCGGCTCGGCAATTCCCGAGTGGTGTCGGGCGGCGAGTCCACCGACGCCTATCCGGAATCCGTTCACGGCACTGTGCTGGCCATCGACATCGTCCGCTTCAGCGCGCACGGCCTGATCGCCCGGCTCACGACGAACAGGGCGCTGGCCGAGCTTCTCGCAACCTCCGCCGTGGCCGCTGGGATTCCGTCAGGGCAGATCCAGTCGCAGGACCATGGTGATGGCTTCCTCGTCTTCATTCCGTCGGTGGTGCCGGTCTCGCGTGTCGTGTCGGGCCTCGTGGACGAGCTGCGGGCCGCCCTTCGGAAACACAACGGGACGCGCGGCTCCCAGGACCGCCTCCGGCTCCGCCTGGCGCTTCATGAAGGGCACGTCGTGCCGAGCGCGTACGGCTGGTCCGGCGCACCGATCGTGCTTGCCGTCAGACTTCTCGATTCCGCCCCGTTTCGAACCGCGATGGAGACGAGACCGGACGCGGACCTCGGCCTAATCTTGTCCGACGAGCTGTACCGGTCCGCCGTTGCGCACGGCAGGCGCGGGCTTGACCCGACGCTGTATCGCGAGGTCGAGGTCGAGGTGGAGGCGAAGGCGTTCCGGGCCCGCGCCTGGCTCATGATCCCTGACCAGGTAGTCCAACTCGGCCGGGCTGTCTCCGGGCCTTTCGCCGCGCCAGGCGATCCGGCGGTGCAACAGACCGATGGCTCGGCGCCCGACCCGGAGCGGACGGCACCGAGACGCGCGGCGGCCGGCGAGAAGTGGGACTTCTTCGTGTCGGCCGCCGAGGAGGACGCGAACTGGGCCGACTGGATCTCCTGGCAGCTGGCCGAGGACGGCTACACGGTGCGACTCGAGTCCTGGGACCTTGTCGCGGGCAACAGCTCGGTCGGCGTCCTGAAGGACGCGGTCGACTCCGCTACCTGGACAATCGTGGTTCTGTCGCCGGCCTATCTCAGCTCCGAGCGCCTCCGCACGAGCTGGCAGATCACCATGGGGTTGGCTGCGACCGGTGCCCGACAAAAGCTGATCCCGGTGCGGGTCGCACCGTGCTACCCGGACGGAATGCTGGGAGGCGTGCGGTATATCGACCTGGTCGGTCGAGACGAGGACGACGCGAAAACGTATCTCCAGCTGGCGGTCCGCCGCGCGGTGGACGACAGCTCCTACCGGCCGCAGATCAAACCGCCGTTCCCGGGCCGGGCTTAGCAGATGAGGACCGAGGGCCGACAGGCAGCACCGCCGGGGGTGGCATAGTTGTCAAACGGGGGCGGCGCACCGGCCGGATGGTTCACGCCGGGAGCCGACCGGCGGCTGCCGGTGACCATCCTTGGCCTCGATGTGGTCGGGTACACAGACCGCGACCCGCACGAGAAGAAAGAAATTCAGCAGGCCTGGCCGAGTATTCTCGGCAAGGCCTGCGAGAAGGCGCGTATCGGCGCGGACAACCACACCGACCCGGGCGGGCAGGAGCGCGGTGACGGTGGTTTCGTCGCGTTCCTCGGCTCCAGGATCCACAAGGATGTCGTCGCCGCCGACGTCGTGGCGAAGATCGCTGTCCAGCTCGAATACTACAACCGCTACCGCCACGGCGACGGCCGTATCCGCCTGCGCGTCGCCCTGCACTGCGGGGACGTGGACTTCGACGACAGCTGGAGCGGGGACCCGGTAGACGAGTGCGCCCGGCTCCTCGAAGCCGCCCCGCTCAAGAACGTGGTCAGGGACCAGCCGTCCGTCGACCTTGCTCTGATCATGTCACCCGAGATGTTCAAGGGCGCGGTGCTCAACGGCGAGCAGGGACTCCGGCCGGGGGACTACCGGAAGGTCGACGTGGAGGTGCGGAACTTCAGGAGCCAGGCCTGGCTCCTGAACACGGGAGGCGCCGCCGCGACGTCACCCGTCGACTTCCTGACCGACGCTGAGCTGGCGGGGCTGGCGGAAATCTATGACGGGCGGACCAGCGCGCTGAATGTCCTCCGGGAGGCCGGGCTGAACATGCGGCTCCTGTCGCCGGACCAGGCGAACCCGGCCGCGCGGCAGTCGTCCCCGGCCGCGTTCTGGCGTGAGGTCAACCTCAGCCTCCGGAACGGAGCGCTCGCCCAGGGCCGGCGCAGGATCCTGGAGCTGGCGCGCTATGACTTCTTCATCTCCGCGGTGCGTGCCGAGTCGAACTGGGCCGAATGGATCGCCTCCCTGCTGACCGACGAAGGCTATCGGGTCTACCTCGGCGACCTGAGCTACGCCGACACCGCCGAGATGACCGGGATTATGAGGCTCTCGCGGCGGTGGCTGGTCATCCTCTCGCCGGACTATCTGAAGTCGAACCCGTTCGGCGAGGTGTGGAAGCGTGAATGGGAGCATGACCCGGACCGTTTCTGGAGCACCATCGCGACGGTCCGCATCCGGGACTGTGAGCCAGCCGAGATCCTGACCGAGATTCCCGGCCTGGATCTCGTCGGCCTCAGCGAGCCCGAGATCGAGCAGCGCCTGGGCGCCAGCGCGCGCTCCTGGGTGCGGAAGGTCGACCGGCCGAACAGCAAGCCCCCAAAGCCCACCATGCCCGGCACCGCGGTCGCGCGCCAGGCGATCCACCAGGACCAGCTTGGCGGGCCCTGACGGCCGTGCGCGTGGCGGCCGCTCGGGCAACGGCGGCGCGAGCCGCTCCACAAGTCCTCGGTCAGCACGTCCTCACGCACTCCCGGACTGGTCGCCGCGCATCCACCTGAGGTTTGGTCAGGCGTCGGTCCACGCGCGGATGAGGGCGGCCTGCCCCCGCAGCGTGCCCTCGTGATCCACGATGTTCCAGACCGTCGCGTCCTCGATCCAGAAGTGGCGCCCGGACCGGGTGACCCGCCGGCCGCGGTAGTCGTTCGTGTACCCGCCACGCAGGACGCCTTTCATCAGCGTCTCGCGCTCGCCGCGGTCGGCCGGGGGAGCGGACAGCCGTGACGGCATTCCGACCATCTCGTCCCAGCTGTACCCGAAGATCCGCAGCGCGGTGGCGTTCGCGTAGACGAAGCGTGGGTCGGCCGCGCCGTCGTGTGCCAGGACCCCGAACGGCGCGTCGGCGTACAGCCAGCGGGCGGTAGCCAGCCTGTTCTCGCTGAACGGCGGCGCAGTGCCGACAACACGCTGGTAGCTCTCCGCCAGCAGCGTGGCGAACGCGTCGTCGTAGGGTCCGCTGACCGGCGACCGCGACGGCGTGGCGGACAAGTCGTCTCCTGCCCGGGAGCGGCGCCGACGGGTATCCGTTGGCGATCAGCAGCTTATGCGCCTCGCCGACATGCGCCGCGACGGCCGGTGCGCCGGTTCTACGCGCGCGGTGTGAGAGCAGGCAGGCTCATTGGCCTAGCAGGACGGGGCCGCAGCCAGCCTTGCCCGACACCGCGTCATGGTCGATCGGCAGCGTGTCAAGGCCGGCTGGCGCGAGGGTCCTGGTCGACAGGGTCACCAGCCGTGTGCCGTCGAACTGGTAGTTGGTCACCGTGAGCTTGTAGACGTTCGGGCCGGTGCTCGGCCCCGTCGCGGTGGCCAGCGCGGCGTTCGGTGACGACGACGGCCGGCAGGACCAGGAAGCGACGTACCCGGTCGAGCCCCCGTACGCCAGGGTGGCCTGCTTGCCGTCGAGGGTGACCAGGCGCAGGTGGCCGCCGACGTACCGGAAGAGCGTCGAGACCTGCTGCGCGGCCCCCTGGTCAACCTGGACGAACACCTCGGCGTGTCCGTCGGAGTCGGCGTCAGAGGCGCCGAGGAGGCGCGCGCTGGTGGGGTCGCCGGCCTGGAAGGCGACGCTGTCCGTCCCGCCGCCGGAGTAGTGGACGAGCAGCTGGGTACCGCTGACGCTCAGCACGTCGGGCCGGCCGTCACCATCGACATCGCCATCGACCGCCGGGTGCGCCCCGGCTGGCGGCGCCCCGAGTGGCGTCGATGCCGCCCCGCTGGCCGCTGGCGCGCCCGTCGCACCTTTTCCGGGTTCGGCCGTTGTCGGGTCCGACGAGGCTGGCCGCGATGAGGCCGTTCCAGCTGTGGCTGGCGCGTCGACATCGCCAGAACAGCTCGCGACAGCGACGACCGCGGCGACAGCCGCTGCCACCGGGACCAGGCGGCACGCGAACGACGAGAAGGGGACCACCACGAACTCCTCCAGCCGGGCGGGGGCGGGACACTCGCAACCCAACGCGGAGCTGATCTGGGCGTTCGGCCTGCGGGGCGTCCCACGGACCGTGCATCGTTGCTCCGCCAGAAGCGTAGGAACGCCACGGTCGCCTGCCCGCGGATCGTCGCGCTGATGACGGACATCGACGGACGACCCATCGAGGAACGGGCTGATCGTGCCCGTGGGCGACCTGACGCCGCCCTGGGGCCCGTGCCTACAGTAGATCCATGTCGGACGCTGTGGTGACGGCTGTCTCGGTCGGGGAACGCAAGGTTGCTCGACGGACGGTGGTGTCGGCGCCCGCTGTCCTGATCTTCGATCTGGTCGCTGATCCGCGGCGTCACCCGGAGCTGGATGGTTCGGGGACCGTGCGGGACTCGCGGGTCACTGGTCCTGACCGTCTCAGCGAAGGGGCTCGCTTCAGCGTGGGGATGAGGCAGTTCGGCTTTCCGTATCGGATCACGTCGACCGTGACGGAGTTCGGGGAGGGCCGTGTGATCGAGTGGCGTCACCCGCTCGGTCACCGCTGGCGGTGGGAACTTGAGGAGGTCGGTGCGGGCGCGACGCGGGTGACCGAGACGTTCGACTACACCCGTGCGCGCGGCGCGAGGGCCCTCGAGGTCTTCGGCTACCCGGCGAGGAACGGCGACGGGATCTCGGCCACGCTCAGCGCGCTGGCGAAGCGGTTCAGCCCGGCGTAGGCCACGTGGGCGCGGTCCGGAAGGCCGCGCCGATGGGGGCGGTGTTTGTCCGCGCGGCGGTGTCGTTTCGGTCGTTCACGACGAGTGGTGGGCACCTTCGGCCGGGTGGCAGGTGAGGGTGAGGATGCCGCCACCCCGGCGGGTGGGGCCGTGCGGGAAGACGGCGCGGAAGAGCGCCGCGGCGGCGGTGTTCTCGGGGAGGATCTCGGCGGTCAGCCGCGTCAGGCCGAGCTCGGCGGCCCGGTCGCCGAGCGCGGTCAGCAGCTGGCGGCCGACGCCTTGGCGGTGCATCGCGTCAGCGACGGCGATGGCGATGTCCGCGTCGCCGGGGCCGGTGCGCGAGAGACGGACGATGCCGACCGGGCGAGGGCCGTCCGGGGTGCAGACAAGAGCGACGAGCGCCAGCCGGTCGCGGCCGTCGACGTCCAGCAGCGTCGCGCGGAACCGGTCGGAGAGCCGGTGCAGCGGCGAGTGGAACCGCAGGTAGCGGCTGCGTTCGGACAGGCCGGCGAACACCTCGTCGAGGATCGTCCCGTCGTCGGGCCTCAGCTCGCGGATCACCGGGGCGGCCCGCCGGATGGCTCGGCGCGAGCATGGGGAGGCGGCCCGCCGGCCGTCGCCACGCTGCCGTGGCTGACGACCGGTGCGGGCGCCGGCCTGTGCGTGCGCATGCATAGGCGAGGGCGTGGAAACCGTCATGTAACCAGTGCAGGTCGCGGCGCGCGAAGCGTCCCGCCGCAGTCGCGTCTCGGACGCCAGCTCGTTCGGTCGCGCTCGCGACATTCGCCACCGGGAATACCGTCAAAGTCAAAGGCGGTGTCAGCGCGGATCGACGTAGGACTGCCGGACCTGGTCCATCAGCATCAGCCAGCCAGCGGGACGGTCATCGTCGGCCAGCAGTTCGAGCCGCGGTCCGCCCTCGCCATCCATCCGCCCACCCTCAATGTGCCTTGCGGGCTGGGTGGTGCGCCGGAGGGCGGCCCGGGCGCCTGAGCCCCGGTTTCACCAGGCTGCCGTGCCGGAACCGTATTCTCAGGTGTGACCGAGTCCGAAGACCAGCCGACGTTCCATGATCTAGGGCTTGGTTCCCCAGTCCTGCGGGCCCTCACCGAACTCGGCTACGAGGTGCCGTCGCCGATCCAGGCCGGCACGATCCCCGCCCTGCTCGACGGCCGCGACGTCGTCGGGCTCGCCCAGACCGGGACCGGCAAGACCGCTGCGTTCGCTCTCCCGATCCTGTCCAGGATCGACGCGCGCAGCACCGCCACCCAGGCGCTGGTGCTCGCGCCGACCCGGGAACTGGTCCTGCAGGTCGCCGAGGCGTTCGGCCGGTACGCCCACCACCTCACCGGCCTGCATGTGCTGCCCGTCTACGGAGGGCAGGCCTATGCGCCCCAGCTGGCCGGGTTCCGCCGCGGCGCGCAGGTCGTCGTCGGCACTCCCGGGCGGGTTATCGACCACCTGGAACGCGGGACACTCGACCTGGGCGGCCTGCGCATGCTGGTCCTCGATGAGGCCGACGAGATGCTCCGGATGGGCTTCCAGGAGGAGGTCGACCGGATCCTCGCCGACACCCCAGATGCCAAGCAGGTCGCGCTGTTCTCCGCGACGATGCCCGCGCCGATCCGCCGCATCTCCCGGCAGTATCTGCGTGACCCGGTCGAGATCACCGTCAGGGCCCGGACCGTCACCGCCGCGAACACCCGGCAACGGTTCCTGACCGTCGCCGGGCCGCGCAAGATGGACGCGCTCACGCGGGTCCTCGAAGTCGAGCCGTTCGAAGCGATGATCATTTTTGTGCGGACGAAGTCGGCGACGGAGGACGTCGCCGAGCGGCTGCGCAGCCGCGGGTTCGCCACCGAGGCGATCAACGGCGACCTCAGCCAGCCGCAGCGTGAGAAGCTCATCGCCCAGCTCCGCGACGGCACTCTCGACCTGCTCGTCGCCACGGACGTCGCCGCCCGCGGCCTCGACGTCGAACGGATCACCCACGTCGTCAACTACGACATCCCCACCGACCCGGAGTCGTACGTCCACCGCATCGGCCGTACCGGCCGCGCCGGGCGCAGCGGTGAGGCGCTGCTGCTCGTCACCCCCAGGGAAAAGGGTCTGCTCGCCGCGATCGAGAAGGCGACCCGTCAGCCGCTCACCGAGATGGAACTGCCCACCCCGGCGGATGTGAACGCCCGGCGGGTCGCGAAGTTCCACGACGCGATCACCGCCGCGCTCGACGCGCCAGCCCACGCCGTGTTCAGGGACCTGGTCCTTGGCTACGTCGGCGAGCATGACGTGCCGCTCGCCGACATCGCCGCGGCGTTGGCCGTGATGACCCGCCAGGAACCGGGGGAGTTCCTCCTCCCACCGGACACCGCCCCGCCTGCCCGTGAGAAGCCCGCCCGCGGCGCGGGCAGACCACGGCCGGTCTATGCCTCCTACCGGATCGGGGTCGGGCATTACCAGCGGGTCACCCCGGGCCAGATCGTCGGGGCGCTCGCCAACGAGGGCGGCCTGGACCGCGCGGACTTCGGCCGTATCGACATCCGGGCTGATTACAGCCTTGTCGAACTCCCCGCCGACCTGAGCAAGGATGCCCAGCGGGCGTTGACCCGCACCCGCATCGCCGGCCAGCCCCTCAACCTGCGCCCCGAACGGCCCGGCCGGGACTCCGGCGCGCGACCCGGCGCCAACCGCCGAGGAAACCCCGCCCCCTCCGCCGGCAGGACGCGCCGCCCCACCTGACGTCACGCCGTCGCGTGGGTCAGCTGTGAAGGCACGCCGGGCAGAGATCCCTCGACCGTGGCCAGGAGGCTGACGTCCTCACGAGCCGCCGTTGTCCACGGTGTTGACGGCATCGGCCGGTGGGTCAGGATGACGGCTGGTCGGGGCAGGTGTTCCGGTATGGCTCGGTGGCCAGGTAGCGGGTCCATTCCTGCTCGTTCAGGCCCCGGCCGGCGCGTTGGCAGGCCACCTGGACTGCCGAGTTCCGCAGGTATTGGAGCACGCTGGTGTCCCACAGCCGGACGGCGCCGTCGTCGCTGCCGGAGGCGAGCAGGCCGTCCGGGCCGAACGCCACCGAGCTGACCCGGCTGTCGGCATCGGTGGGTGTGGCGCCGAGCGGGCGGGGCGCGGTTCGGTCGCGGACGTCCGACAGCCGCAGCCGCCGGCCTCCAGCTGCCAGCCGACCCACTGCGCCCACGCCTCGTCCGCGGACGCGTACGACACGAAGAAATCGGCAACATCACCGGTCCGGACCGCATCCGGCCAGCCTCCCCCCGTGACCATGCGGACAGCCTGCCACAGGCAGCACCAGCCGCCGTCACGTCTGCACATCGCCGACATAGTCCGAACGCCGACTCACCCAGTGACCAGCCGGAGGGCTGTCTCTACTACGACGCCTCGGTGGGCCTGCCCGGAGCCCGACCCAGGCAGGTCCCCGAGTGGGCCGGGCACAGCGTCCGCGTGCTGCTCGGACCAAGATCGCGTCCACACTGTGGTCACAGAGAGCCGGACGCCGCCGGCTACAACCGGACCGAACCAGACACCCGAGAACAGCGTCCCGCGACCGGACGTCGACCTTCCGGAGCCCGGCGGGGGACTGTGACCTGCGAATACGCAGGCAGATCAGGCCCGCGCGAGGTGCCGGCTGATCACCAGCCGCTGGATCTGGTTGGTGCCTTCGAAGATCTGCATGACCTTGGCCTCGCGCATGTAGCGCTCGACCGGATAGTCCTTGGTGTAGCCGGCGCCGCCGAAGACCTGGACGGCGTCCTCGGTGACCTTCATGGCGGCGTCGGTGGCGACCAGCTTGGCGATGCTGGCGGCCTTCGAGAACGGGCGGCCGGCGTCGCGCAGCCGGGCCGCGGTCAGCATCGTCGCCCGTGAGGACTCGACGGCGGCGGCCATGTCGGCGAGCAGGAAGCCGAGCCCCTGGTGGTCGATGATCGGGCGGCCGAACGCCTCGCGCTCGCGGGCGTAGGCGATGGCGTCGTCGAGGGCCCGTTGGGCCAGGCCGGTCGCGGCGGCGGCGATCCCGAGACGGCCGGAGTCCAGCGCCGACAGCGCGATCGGCAGGCCCTGCCCGGGGACCCCGACCAGGCGGGAGTCGGCGACCGGCGCGTCCTCGAACCCGATCTGGGTGGTGGGCGAGGCGGTCAGGCCCATCTTGCGCTCGGGCGGGTAGACGATCAGGCCGGGAGTGCTGGCGTCCACGAGGAAGCAGGAGATGCCGCCCCGGCCCTCGCCGGTGCGGGCGAACACGGTGTAGAAGTCGGCCGCGCCGCCGTGGGTCACCCAGGCCTTGGTGCCGGACAGGACGTAGTCGCCGCCGGTCGTGGTCGGGGGAGTGGCGGTGGTGCGCAGGGCCGCCGGATCGGAACCGGCATGCGGCTCGGACAGGCAGTAGGCGCCGAGCAGGTCACCGGCCAGCATCCGCGGCAGGTGCTCGGCCTGCTGCTTCGGGGTGCCGAAGGTCGCCAGCGGGTAGCAGGACAACGAGTGGACGCTCACCCCGACGGCGACCGACGCCGACCGGTAGGCGATCTCCTCGAGGACCTGCAGGTACACCTCGTAGGGCTGCTCCCCGCCGCCGAAGCGTTCCGGGTAGGGCAGGCTCAGCAGCCCGGCCTGCCCGAGCGTCCGGAACACCTCGCGGGGGAAGCGGGCCTCGGCCTCGTCCTGCGCCGTGCGGGGCTCCAGCTCCTTGGCGCAGATCTCGGCGGCGAGCTCGACCAGCTCACGCGCCTCGTCCGACGGCAACAGACGCTCGACCGGCACGGCGACCCCTCCCTGGTACAGCGGGTGCCGGGCGCGCTGCCCGGTCGGCCGGCCTGGCCGCGTCGTGGACGGTCTCGCCTCACGGCGAACCGCCTGCGCCACAACGCCTGACCCGTGGCCTGACCGATCGGGGCCGGAGCCCGGACGGGCCGAACTGTACCAGGGGGAGTACTCGGGTACTACTTCTGGTTCGGGTCCACCGGCTTAACGCTTGGTGATGCGGGCGATCGCGGCCTGGGCATCGGGGGTCTTGGAGGTCGCCGTGAAGACCACGCCCTCCAGCGCGGCGGCGGTGTGCAGCTCGGCGACCAGCGCCTCGGGGTGCAGCAGCCGGCGCACGGCCGCGAGAGCCCCGGCGGGGCGGGCCAGCAGCGCCTCGACCCGGTCGGCCACCCGCGCGCGCAGCGCCTCGGCGTCCGGGAGCACCTCGGTGACGATCCCCGCCTCGGCGGCCGCCGCCGCGCCGAACGTGTCCCCGAACAGCAGCAGCCCCGCGGCCCGGCCCGGCCCCGCCACCCGCGGCAGCAGCACCGACGACGCGGCCTCCGGCACCACCCCGAGGTTGACGAACGGCATCCCGAACTTCGACCGGGCCGTCGCGTAGACGAGGTCGCAGTGCAGCAGCATGGTCGTGCCGATGCCGATCGCCGCGCCGTCGATCTCGGCGACCAGGACCTTCGAGGTGTCGATGAGCGCCCGGATGAAACGGGCCGTCGGTCCCGAAGGCTCCAGCACGTCCCGCTCGGCGATGTCCGCCAGCTCGTTGCCGGCGGTGAAGGCGCCCCCGCTGCCGGTGAAGACGACGACGCGGACGGCCGGGTCGGCCTCGGCGCCGACGAGGGCGTCGCCGAGCGCCTGGTACATGTCCTGGGTGATCGCGTTGCGCTTGTCCGGCCGGTTGATCCGGACGGTCAGCACCCCGCCGGCTGTCTCGGTCAGCACATGGTCGGTCATGGAGCCTCCTGCCAGTGTTCGGAGTCGGGTCACACGCGACGCGGCCGGGCCGGTGCCGGTGTGGGTTACCGGCATCAGCCCGGCCGCGCCGAACGTCCGAGACCGCCGCCGCCCGGAGGCGGCGGCGAGGGAAGAGCTAGTCGACGATCTTGATGGCCTGCTTCGGGCAGGCCCGCACGGCCTTCTCGATGTCGGGCCGCAGCGACTCGTCGGGCTCCTCCTCGACGGAGAGGTACTCGTTGTCGTCCAGCTCGAAAACGGACGGGACGAGTCCGACACAGATCGCGTTGCTCTCACAGACGTCGAAGTCGACGACGACCTTCATGATCTGCCTCCTTCAGGGTGCTCCTCGCGTGGCGTCGCCTTATCAAACCGCATATGCCCGGGTGGGGGGAGAAGGAGCGTCGCCGGCCGGACGAACCCGCTGGACCTGGGTGGATCTTCAAGATCGTTACCAGGGTTCGGGTGCCATGACGGCATATTGGATACATTTCGGTTCATGCTCGCGGAGACGGTACGGGCGGCGGCGCTACGGTTCGGCGCGGCGACGGCGTTCGTCGACCCGGACGGGACGCCACTGTCGTTCGCCGGCCTGGACGAAGGGTCCGACGCGGTCGCGGCGGGGCTCGCCGCCCGCGGCCTCGGCCCGGGGGACCGGTTGGTGTTGCGGCTCCCGTCGACCAGCCGGTACGTCCTCGCCTACGCCGCCGCGGCCAAGCTCGCCGCCGTGACGGCCGGGGTCAACCCGGTGCTCGCCGCGCCCGAGCAGGACCGGCTCACCGAGCTCGCGGACCCGCGCCTGGTCCTCAGCGACCCGGCCGAGGTCGACGAGCTGGCCGCGGTCGGTGCCAGGCTGCTGGCCGCGGGCACCGCGACGCCACCGGTCCCGCTGCCCGCGGACGCCGGCCGGCCGGTCGCGATCGTGTTCACCTCGGGCACGACCGGGACGCCGAAGGCCGCGGTCTTCACCAACCGCCAACTGCGGGCCGTCACCGAGATCGACACAGGCGGCGCCTGGGCGGACCGGCCGGGTGAGCCGGCGCTGGCCGCCACCCAGTTCGCCCACGTCGGGTTCATGACCAAGCTGCCCTGGTACCTGCGCCGTGGCCTGCGGATGCTCATCCAGGGCCGCTGGCGGGCCCGGGACACCCTCGCCCTGCTGGCCGAGCACCGGATGACGACCGTCAACGCCGTCGCCCCGCAGCTGGCGCTGCTGCTGCGGGTGCCCGACTTCGACACGTTCGACCTCAGCGCTGTGACACTGATCGTCGCCGGGGCCGCCGCGTCCCCGCCGGCGCTCGTGGAGGAGGCCCGTCGCCGGCTGCGGGCCCCGTACAGCGTGCGCTACTCGTCCACCGAGTCCGGTGGCTGCGGGCTGGGCACCGCGCCGGACGCCGACGACGACGAGGCGCTGTTCACGATCGGCCGGCCGCGGCCCGGCATCGCGTGCGAGATCCGGGACGACGACGGCCGGGCGGCGCCCGACGGCGAGGTCGGTGAGCTGTGGCTGCGCACCCCGAGCGCCTTCGAGGGCTATTGGCGGGACCCGGCGGCGACGGCGGCCACGCTGGTCGACGGCTGGGTCCGTACCGGCGACCTCGGCCGGCTCGACGAGCGCGGCCTCGTCCGCCTGGTCGGGCGGCGCAAGGAGATGTTCATCCGCGGCGGCTACAACGTCTACCCGGCCGAGGTCGAGGCCGCGCTCGGCACCCACCCGGCCGTCGCGCAGTGCGCCGTCATCCCGCGCGCCGATCCGGTGATGGGCGAGATCGGTGTCGCCGTCGTCGTCCTGCGCGACGGCGCCGCGGCCCCGACGCTGGCTGAGCTGCGCGCCCACCTGGCCCCGGTGCTGGCCCGCTACAAGCTTCCCGAGGACGTCCGGGTCGTCGCGTCGCTGCCCCTGACCGCCGTCCACAAGCTCGACCGGGCCGCCCTCGCCCGGCAGCTCGCGCGGAGCTGACAGCAACCGGCGGAGCACGACGGCGGCCCAGACAGCCTGTCGCCCCGCACCCCGGCCAAGGGGACCCGGTGGTCGGGTCCTGGCCGCGATGCGGGGCGACAGGGATGGTTCGTTCGGCGGGATGTCAGCGGTTGCTGAGGACCTTCTCGAAGAAGTCGCGGTAGCCGCGCAGCGCCTTGCGGAGGTCCTCGGTGGAGGGCTCGCCGTGGGTGCGCCACGCGTCGCGCAGCCCGGTGTGCTCGCGGTTGATCTGCTCGGTCAGCGCCCGCACCGCGTCCTCGACCAGCTGGTCGGCCTTCTCGACCGCCTCACGCGGGTGGTCGACGAACTCCATCAGCACCTGCCGCCAGTCGCCGGGCGCCTCCTTGCCGCCGGCCGCGGGCTGCTCGGGTCCGCCGGTGCCGGTGCCGGTGCCGGTGCCGGTGGCCGCGGCGACGGCGACGGCCGGGCCATCCGGCGGGCCGGCGACGAAGTCGTCCGCGACGGGCTCGTCCACCCGGCTGTCCCCGGCGGTGGTGCCGAGACCGACCGGCGGCGCCGAAGCCCGCGCGTCGATCGGGTCCGTCCCGTCGACGGGGTCGGTCTCGACCGGTGCGACGACGTGCTCGTCGCCATAGCTGTCGCTCGGGACGACGGCCTCGTCCACCGGCGCCGCGGCGGCAACCGGCTCATCCGCCGGCGGCGCCTCGTGGTCCGACGAGTTGACGATCACGGGCTCGTCGAAGGGCGCGGCGGGGGCGACGGCCACGGGCTCACCGAACGGCGTGGCACCCGCATTCTTGTCGGCCGGGGTCTCGTCCAGGGGCTCGTCGTTCCGAGCCCCGGCCTCCGGCTCGTCCACCCGGCTGCCGGGGGTCTCGACGGTGTCGACGGCCGCGGTCCGCGACGCCGGCTGCTGCTCCGCCGTCCGGGCCGGGTAGGCGAACGGCGGCTCCGCGACGGCGTCCTCGCCCGTGGGCGGGAGCGGCGACTCTGTTTCGTCCGTCGTGTGCAGGCGGTCCGACAGGCTCATGACGTGTTCTCCTTGTGCTCGGGTTAGGAAAAGGTGGTCGGCCGGACCGTGGCCGAGGCCTTGGTGGCCCGGCCGTCAGGCGGCTCGGCGGTCCGGTCAGGCCAGGGCCGCCGGGCGGTTCGAGCTCTCGGTTGTCGCCGGCTTGGCGGCACCGTCCACGAGCCAGCTGAACGGCTCCCGGTAGTGGACGAAGGCGGCCCGCAGGTGCTCGGTGCCCTCGCCGACGCCCTCGCTGGTCGCCTCGGCGTTGGCCTGCCGATACGGCCCGACGACGGCGGGCCGGTCGGCGGCCAGCAGTTCGGCACGCTCGTCGAAGCTCTCGACCGGGTAGCCCCGGGTCCGCATGACCTCGGTGATGAGCTGGTCCGCCTGTCGGGTGGCCGCCGTCGGGTCGTCGACGAAGAAGGCCTGCAGCTCGTCCCAGCGGGCGGTGTAGTCCGCGCGCTCGCTCTCGTCCAGCGGGCGGATTTCGAGACCGTCACGGCGGCGCGCGATTTCGGCGAGCCGGCGCTCGGCCTTTTGCCGGTCGCCGGTCTGTTCAACGGCGCGGTCGTATTCCGGGCCGAACCTGCGGCGCAGCGCATGCGTACCGCCGCCGCGCTGGACGAGCCGGTGCGCGAATACGACGGCGAGAACCGCCAGCGCAATCACACAGAGCGCCAGAATAATCCATCCCAATGCCGACACGGCGTTTCCTCCGTACGATCGCTGCCTGCCTGTCACGTTCGCCCGTTACGTCCGCACCGGTACCCGGGACTTTGGGGGGCAAACGCCGGAATCTCCCCCGCGTGAAATCAGGTCCGGGGGACTCCACCCCGAGGGGTGACCGTCCCGACGCGCGGGCGGCCAGGTCGGGCACGGTGCGCGGGTGGTTCTGGTCTGGGTGGGTGTGCGCCACGCCCTTTCGGGGACGAACCCCTCAGGCGAGGTGAATCTGCGAAGGGGCGGCACGTGACAACGACGCGGGACTCGTCCTCACCGGGCGGGACGCCCGCACCGACCACGAGCCCTCCCCAGGTCGACGCCGCGCGGTCGCGCGCGCTCGAGGTGCTGCGTGCCAACGACGGCGGGGGATTCACCAGGCCGTCCGCGCGGCTTTACCCGCATCAGTGGCTCTGGGACAGCTGTTTCGTCGCCATTGGCCTGCGTCAGGTGGACGTCGAACGCGCCGCCGACGAGGTGATGTCCCTGTTCGCCGGGCAGTGGCCCAACGGAATGCTGCCCCACATCAGGTTCTGTTCGGCGCAGGGCGAGCCCTATCACGCGGACTCGGGACTGTGGCGGGTGCGCAGCGAGGTCGAGAACCCACCGGTACCGGAAACCAGCGGGGTCGTGGTCGGACGCCGTGCGCCATCTCCTGCCGGAACAGGTCCGCGCCGTCAGGGACGCGGGCGCCCGCGACGTGCTCGGGGAGATGGTCGCGGCCGACGCGGGGCAGGAGCTGCCGGCCACCCTGGTCCGGGCGATGCGCACCACCCGGGACGCGTTCCGGGCCCTGCTGGTCGACGGATTCCCCCGCCACCAGGACGTCCGCACGGGTCGGCCGCTGCCGGGCGAGACCGTGGCGGGCCTGCTCGCCCTGTACGCCGGCACCCTCGCGCCCGAGCAGGCCGGCCCGATGACGGGTGCCCGCCCGGGCGTCAGGCGGTGAGGGAGACCGCGAGCAGGGCGGTGTCGTCGTCGTGGCTGCCCCGGGTCAGGGCGGCCAGCGCCCGTTCGCACAGGTCCTCGGGCCCGGTGGCTCCCGCGGCGGCGCTACGCAGCAGGGCCATCCCGTCGTCGACCGACCGGTCCCGGTCCTCGACCAGGCCGTCGGTGTACAGCAGCAGGATGCTGCCGGCGGCGAACGGCACCAGCGTCTCGGAGTAGCTCGTGCCAGGCTCCCCGGCGCCCAGCGGCGGCCCTGGTTCGACGGTCACGAACCGCGGCTCGCCGTGCGGGGGCACCACCAGGGGTGGCAGATGGCCGGCCGAGGCGACCCGCAGCTCGCGGGCCGCGGGGTCGAGGACCGCCATCGCCACGGTGGTGATCTGTTCCTGTTCGAGCCGGCTCACCGCCGCGTCCAGCTGCACGAGGACCGTCTCGGCCGGCAGGCCGGCGGCCGCGTTCGCCCGGGCGAACGCCCGCAGCTGGCCCATCGTCGCCGCCGCCTGGATGCCACGGCCCATCACGTCGCCGATCACCAGGGCGATCGTGCCGTCCTCCAGGGTCAGGACGTCGTACCAGTCGCCGCCGACGAGCGAGCCGGCGCCGGCCGGCAGGTAGCGCCAGGCGAACTCCACGCCGTCGACCCGCGGCAGCCGCTGGGGCAGCAGGATGCGCTGCAACGTCAGCGCGGTCTGGCGCTCCTGCTGGTACTGGCGGGCGTGCGCGAGCGCCACCGAGGCCCGGTCGGCGACGTCGCCCAGCAGGCTGACGTCGTCCGCCGGGAACCCGGCCGAGCGGCGCAGCCCGAGCACGGCGACCGTCACGCCGCCGATCCGCAGCGGGACGGCGAGCACCCCGGGCGACTCACCCGAGGGCGCGGCGCCGGGCTCGCCGGCGGGTGCGGACGGCTGGGCCGACGGGGAAACGGTGGTGGCCGGCGCGCTGACGGACGTGCCGCGCCGGGCCGCGAGGCGCATCGCCGGGTTTTGGCGCGGATCCAGCGGCCGGGCCTGGCCGCCCTCGGCGCCAGCGCCCGTCTCGGCGGCCAGCCACGGCTCCTTGTCCAGTTCGTGCAGGTACACCGCGGCGTAGTCGGCGAGGTCAGGGACGACGAGCCGGACCAGCTGGCGCAGGGTCTCGCCCTCGTCGAGCCGGGCGGTCAGCCGCTTGGTCGCCGTCGCGAGGAAGCTCATCCTGGCCCGGGCCGCCCGCTCGGCCGCGAACAGCCTGGCCCGTTCCAGCGCCAGCGCGCACTGCGCGGCGAGCGTCTCGGCGAACAGCCGGTCCTGCGGGCCGAACAGGCGCGGGTAGTCGAAGGAGAACCGCAAGGCGCCGAGCACCTCGCCGCCGGCGGCCATCGGCAGCGCGCACAGCGACACGGTGCCCGGCTCCAGCTCGCGCAGCAGCGGGTAGCGGTCCCGCGTCTCGTGGACGGACTCCAGCCAGACGGCCTCGCCCTCGCGGATCGCCTCGGCGGCCGGCAGCGCGGCGTCACGCCGCTCGGCGCGCAGCTGGGCCACCAGCTCCTGCGGGTACCCGACGGCGCCCGGCACGGCGAGCAGCTCGGGGCCCTGCGGCACCAGCAGGCTGCCGCCGCTCGCGCCGAGCGCGGCGACCCCCTCGGTCAGGACCACCTCGGCGACCTGCTCCGGCCGCGTCGTGGACGCGAGCGCGGCGGTGACCACCTGCAGGCTGGAGCCCCGCTCGGCGGCTCTCCTGGCGGCGGAGGCCTCCGTCAGGGCGCCGAGCAGGAACTCCTCGAAGGTCGGTGTCACAGGGGGCTGCTCGCCTCGGCCGGCGGCGCGCAGCTGGGCGACGAGTGAGGAGATGTACCAGTGGCGGAAGGCCCGGTGGGTCGGCGGGGTCTCCACGGTCAGCAGCCGGGCGGCCCGGGCGTACTCGTCCGCCCGGTCGATCGCGGCCAGGTACTCCTCGGCCGCGTCCGCCGCGGACACCGGCAGCACCAGCTCCAGGGAGGTACGCGGCCGGCCCGACGCGGCGGCGGTCAGCGCCTGGCGGCGGATCGCCTGGCGCGGCTCGACGAACGTCGTGGCGACCACGGAGATCAGCTCCGTCAGCCGCGGCGAGACGGCCGCGGTCTCGCCGCTGGCCGCGCCACGGGAGGCGAGGGTGAACTCGCGGACGAGATTGTCGACGTGGCCCTTGGCGGCCAGCAGCAGGTCGGTCGGGACGTCGCCGAGCCGGACCCGGAAGCGTTGCTGCGGGCGCACCTCGGTCCGCGCCGCCGCCCGGTCGGCGGCGTCGGCCTCGGCGCCGGCCGGGCCTGGCACCTGGTCAATCGGCGTCGGGCCCAGTTCGGCCGCGCCGTCGTTTCGGTAGCCCCGCCTGGGCGCCACCGCGGCCGCGCCGGCGGCGAACTCGGCCCAGATGACCTTCCCGCCGCCGTCGGCCGTGGTGCCCCAGCGGGTCGCCACCTCGTCCAGGATCAGGATTCCGCGCCCGGTCAGAGACTCGGCGCCCGCCCGCCCGCGCAGCGGGGCCACCGGGCTCGCGTCCGCGACCTCCAGCCGCAGCCCGAGGCGGGTGCTCAGCAGCCGCAGGGTGACCGGCGCCGCGCCGTGCAGCAGCGCGTTCGTCAGCAGCTCGCCGGCGACCAGGGCCACGTCCATCTGCAGTGCGCGCAGCGACGGCTCGGCGCCGGACAGCGTCGCCGCGACCAGTCGCCGCGAGCGCGACACGGCTCTCGCGTCGCTGTCCGCGTCGATGGAGACATCGACGAGGATCTCCCCGTCCGCGGCCGCCGAGCTCCCCACCGTCCCCTAGACCTCGCTCGCCCCCGTGCGGGGACCGCCGGCGCAGCTTTTCGCTCGGGCGGTCACTGTGCGTCCCCCGGGTTGGCGCTCCCAGGGCTGTCGATCACGTGCGTGCCTGTCGATCACCTGGTATCCGACCGTACACCGATTCAAGGACGTTGAGCCCGGTCGGACGGGGTGAGCCGGCCCAGGCGGGGCCCGTCGGCGGCGGCCGCCGCCGGTCGACCGGACACGGCCGGAGACCCGGTGGAGGGCGCCCCGACCGGCCGGCGCCGGCGCCGCCGGCCGCCTCGCGGCGGCGCCGGCCGGCTCAGGGCATCGGGCGGTAGTTCGTGGTGGTCACCCGGCGGCGGATCCGCGCGGCGCGGTTCACCGGGACGTTGTCGTAGACCTGGACGTCGGGCTCCTGGTCCGGGTAGGTGACCGGCGCGTTGTCCTGGTAGACGACGCGCTGCCGCCGGCGCGGGGCGAACAGGAAGATGTCGAGAATGATGCCGGCGGCGCCCGCCAGCATCAGGACGACGCCGATCACGGCGATGTCGAGACCGGAAATCGAGACATTGACGGCGAACGTGAGGATCGCGCCGACCGCGATGAGGAAGATGCCGGCACCGATACCCATCGTGTGCTCCCTTCGGCCGTGCCTCCGGGCTGGAGACGATCACGTCCTGCATACCCGAGGAGTTCGGCGCTATTCGACCGGCACCGCCCGAGAAAAGAACCGGCGCGCCAAGGTGCCTCGCCATTTCTTCGGCCGGGGGCGGCTACCTGCGGTTTCGCGCTTTCACGTCCGGCGGCGCGAGGCTGAGATTCAGGCGACCGAGTGGGTCAGGGTGCAGGTATAGGCCCCGGCGACGGCCGCCGCGGGGACCGTCACCGACAGCGTCGGCGCCCAGGACAGCGTCCCGACCCCCAGTGAGATGGTCGTCGCGGAGAAGGCCGTGCGTGAGGTGCTCAGTGACTGCGCCTGGGCGGCGGTCGCCTGGCCGGGGGTCGAGAGCGCGATGGACCCGGTCGTCGCGGTCGCGGGGCCCGACCAGTAGCTCAGCGCGGCGTTGGAGATGGTCTCGTTCGCGGTGGCGCCCCCGGTGGTGCAGTTGGTCGAGGAGACGGTCGCCGTCCAGGACCCGATCAGGGCGTTGTTCGTCACCGTCACCGTCCCGAGCTGCACGCTCAGGGTGCCGCCGCCGGTCGGCCGGGAGCCCAGCGACGCGGTCGCCGGGGCGGTGATGCTGACCGCGGCCCGCGCCGGCAGGCTCGCCGACAGCGCGAGGGCGAGCAGCGCCCCGGCCAGGGCGAACGCTCCCAGCGAACCGCGCCGGCTGCCGGCGCCGCCCTGCCGGGTCGGCGCGCTGACCGTCCGCACTGTCGTCCAGCCTCCGCTCCGGTCGCGACCGCGCTTCTCGCCCCGGGAAAGTCCGGTCGCCCCGGGAAAGTCTGGGACCTGGCGGCGCGCCGTGTTCACGCTTCGTCTACCGATGACTTCAGATTGTTACTGGAGGTGGTGGGCATGGCACAAGGACCCTGGACAACGGCCCGTCAGGTGTCGCGGGAGCGTCGCACCGCTCGCCGCCGCCTGCTTGCCCTGGCCGTGGGCGCCGTGCTCGCCGGCGCGGTGGCCGGCCCGGCGACAGCCGCCACGCCGGAGGCCAGGACGGGCGTCCCGACCGCGGGCGCGCGGGCGGCCGGTCGGCCGCCGTCGTTCGGGATCGAGCCGCTGCCCGCGCCCACGAGGGCCGGCGCCGGGGCCGACGACCCGCGGTCGGCGCAGTACATCGTCGAGGACGTCCGGCCAGGGACCGTCCTGACCCGCGCCGTCCAGGTGTTCGCCGACGACGCCGAGCGCCTGCCGCTGTCCGTGTACCCGGCCGGCGCCGCCGTGGCCGACGGGGACTTCGAGTTCGCGCCGGGGCGGACCGCGAACGACCTGTCCAGCTGGACGACGCTCGACCGGGCCGCCGTGGCCCCGTCGCGAGGGTCCCCGGTCACGGTCCAGGTGACCATCGCGGTGCCGGCGGACGCCCGGCCCGGCGAGCGCTACGGCGTCGTCTGGGCCGAGTCGACGGGAGCCGACCCGGCGCCTGGCGGGTCGATACCCGGCGGCATCCGGACGGTCAACCGGGCCGGGGTCCGGATGTACGTGTACGTGCCGGCGGCCGGTTTCGCGGCACGGGACGGGCTGCCCCGGCCGGCCGGCGTGGCCGGTGCCGACTCCGTCGAACGGACGCGCTCCGAGCCGGTCGGTTCGGCGGTGGCGTCGCTCGTCCCCGCCCTGCTCGCGGTGGCGGCCGCTCTGGCGCTCGCCGCCAGGTTCACCGTCAACCGCCGCCGGGCGCATTCCCGTGAACCGGTGCACGGTCCGGAAGGTTGACCTCAGGGCGACTCGAGGTCTTACCGTCAGGAACTGCAGCAGTCGCGTCATCCGAATCGAGGACACAGGTGCCGTTCACCACGGGGTTCAACCACGTCGCCACGCTCACCGCCGACGTCGACAGAATCGTGAAGTTCTATACCGACGCGTTCGGGGCCGAGACGACGTTCGAGATGGCCGCGAAGGAGGGTCATCCCCGGATGGTGATCCTCGACCTCGGCGGAGGCGCCGCCCTCAACGTCTTCGAGGTGCCGGCGGAGGAGATCATCGGGGACCGGCGCCGCCAGGGCGGGCGAGGCCCGGTCGACCACTTCGGCCTGGCGGTCGACTCGCTGGCCACGCTGGAGGCCACCCGCGACCGGCTGCGCGACCTCGGCGCGGACATCGGCGAGATCCAGCGGCTCGGGTCGGAATGGTCGCTGTTCTTCCGCGACCCGGACGGCATGGAGCTGGAGGTCTGCTGCCACGCCGGCTGACGGCCCCGGGCGTCAGGCCTGGTGGGCCGGCTCGCCGGGCTGGGCCGCGCCGGGGCGGTGCGCGTCGATCCAGGCGTCCACGACGGCCCACTGCATGGTCAGCCAGTCCGAGCGGTCGGTGCCCGGCGCGGGCAGCTCGTCGGCCGGGAACCACCACCAGCGGACCCGCATCGGTTCGGCCAGCGGCAGCGCCCGCCAGATCTGGCCCGGGGTGACCAACTGGTCCAGCCCGGTGTGGGCGACCACGGCCGTCCCGGCGACGGTGCCCGCGTCCAGCACGGCCAGCACCCCGGCGGGCCGCGGCGGGAGCACGTGGGTGAGGTCCTCGGCGACCCGCGCCCGCGCGTTGTGCCCGCGGCGGCGCAGGCCCACGATGACGCGGCGGCGGCGCCGGGCGGTGAAGTTCGCGCCCTCCGGGAAGATGACCAGGGCGTCCTGGCCGGTCAACCCGGCCGCGAGCGCGTGCACCCGGGCGGTCGCCGTGAGGTCGGCGCCGTCCGTCCGCACGAAGCAGGCGCCGAGCCGGCCGAGCAGGATGTCGATCCCCGGGTCGAGCTGGAGGCTCGCCAGCCCGACGACCCGGGGGGCGCGCCGGTAGCGGTTGAGCACGAGGTCGACGAGCGCGAACGAGTCGCCGGCGCCGGCATGCCGGCTGGCCACGAGGACAGGGCCGCCGCCGCACGCGAACGTCCCCGCCGGCGGCTCGTGGACGACCATCCGGAACCGCGTCAGCCGCCCGGCCGCCGAGCGCAGCAGCCCCAGCATCGCCCGCAGCAGCGCGAGATGTGCCCGGTCCCACCGTGACCGCACCAGCGGCTGGACCAGCCAGAGCCCGAAACCGGCCACGATCACGACGGCCTCGGCGGCGAGGTAGGTCGCGGCGAGGGCGGCGACCCGGCTCAGCCGCAGCCGCCGGTCCACCGGCGCGCCGGCCAGCCCCAGCAGCGTCACCCCGGCGCCGAGCGCGGCCCCCGCGACGGCGACCGGGATGAACAACGGGTCGATGACGAGACGGCGGACGGCGCGGGGCGGCACCTTCACCGCGCGCCGCCCGACCGGCCGGATCCCGTGGATCCGGTGGTCGCGTCGGCGTCGGCCGGCCGCGCGGTCTCGCGGGCCGGGCCGTCCAGGCCGGAACGTTCCGTCCGGTCGGTCGGGTCGGCCGAGGTGATGGGGTCGCCGGCCGCGACCTGTTCGAGGTACGCGGCGGTGGCCTGGTGCGCCCGCTCGATCCTGCGGCGTACGCCGGAGGCGGACCGGTAGCGCAGGCCGAGCAGCGGCGCCGCGTTCCCGTCGCCGACCGGCAGGACGTGCACCGTCACGCCCGCCGGCAGGGCGGCCATCGCGTCGGTGAACCCGCGGCGACGGGCGATCTCGAAGGCGACCAGCCCCGCCTCCCACGGCCAGCGGCCCGGCCGCAGAGGCCGCTCGATCCGGCCGACGTGCAGCACGTAGACCGTCCGCGCGCCGAGAGCCACCGCCCGCCCGACCGGGGTGCTCTCGACCAGGCCGCCGTCCACGAAGTGCTCGTCGCCGATCTTCACGGCCGGGAGCAGGGCCGGCACGGCGCAGGAGGCCAGCACCGCGTCGACCAGCGGCACCGGCTCGTCACCCGTCCGCGCGCCGAACCAGCGTGCGGCGGCGCGCTCGATGCTGGCGGCGACGCACTGGAAGCGGACCGGCAGCTCCTCGAACGTGGCGGCGAGATGGTCCTGCAGCAGCCGGCGCAGCGGCGCGTTCGAGTGCAGGTAGCCGTGCTGGACGACCGTCGCGAGGCGCTTCGCCGGGCCGCCCGCGAACACGTCGGAGCTGCCCAGGTCGGACCACAGCTCGGTCAGCCGCCCGATGGCCGCGGGCGTGGGGTCGGCGGCGACCGCCGCGCCGTTGATGGCCCCGACCGAGGTCCCGACGATCAGGTCGGGCCGGTGGCCGGCTTCCAGCAGCGCGCCGAGCATGCCGACCTCGGCGGCGCCGAGCACCCCGCCACCGCCGATCACGAACGCGACCGGGCCTGTCGGGGTGGCTGGCGAAACGATCGTCACGGGACGCTGCTACCCGCCTGGCCAGGCGGCGAACCCGACCCGCCGGCCGGGCGCGCCGCTACTGCAGGACGCTGCCGCACCAGTAGCCGTCGCGGGCGACAGCGGCCGGCGGCGGCACCGGGACGAAGGTGTGGCCGCTGGGGTCGACGCTGATGAAGTTCTGGCACAGCTCCGGCTGCTTCGGCTGGGCGAGGTCGACGGGTGAGATCATCCCGTTGGCCGAGTAGGCGGTCACCTTGCGCAGGCTGGTGATGAAGGACTCGCGGGTGGGGCAGGCCCCGGCGAGCCGCAGCCCCTCGATCATCTCGTCGGCGCCCACGTAGCCGCCGATGGCGAGCTCGTCCGACGGGTCCTCCACCTCGGGGGCGTAGGTGTTCATGTCGCTCTCGTAGGCGGTCCTCGCCGGGGAGCCCTTCGCGGCGACCGGCGACGTCACCGACATCCCGGCCATGTCGGCGCCGCGCTGGGCGACCAGGGCCGTGCTGATCCCGCTGGAGTTCAGGGCCACGTTCAGCTTGACCCCGAGCTTCTTCGCCTCCGCGTAGATGTCGATGAACGGGCCGGACTGGGCGGCCCCGACCAGCGTGTCCGCGCCGGACTTCTTCAGCTGGTCGGCGACGCGGGCGGCGTTGGTGACCCCTTCGGTGAAGGTGACCGCGCCGACGACCTGAATTCCCCGGCTTTCCAGACTGGGCACCAGCTGCGCCGCGAGGCTGCTGGACGTCGGCACGTTCGGGTCGATGACGAGCAGGGCCCGCTTGCCGCCCTGCGCCTTCACGAAGTCCCCGAAGACCGTGGTCCCACCCTTGTTGAACAGGCTGCCGGAGTGAAAGAGGTTGGGGTAGTCGCTCCAGGCCGCGCTGGTGGCGGTCCCGGTGACCGGCACGCCCTGGTCGGCGAGCCAGCCGGCCGAGCCGTCGAGCACGATCGTGTTGGCGATCAGGCCGAAGACCTTCTTGTTGTCGACGAGGTCGTGCGCGACCAGGGAGAAGGTCTGCGTGTCGGACCGGTCGTCGCCCCAGTCCAGGTGGAGCTGGCGGCCGTACACGCCGCCCGCGCGGTTCTGGGCGTCGATGCGGGCCGTGGCGCCGCTGCGGGCCGCCTTGAAGACGTTGGCGATCTCGGCCGGCCCGGTGTCGGGGAAGATGAACCCGAGCTCTACGGAGTTCGCGGTCACCCCTGGCGTCCGGGTGGGGCAGGCGCTCGTCTGGGTCGAGGCCGAGCCGGGTAACACCCCGCAGCCGGTCAGTGCCGCGGGTAATCCGACCGCCATGGCCGCGATGATCGCGGTGGTGCGAAGGGTGGAACCGCCTGAGATCCTCATGTGCCGCCTCCAGAGGGAAGATCCGTCCGAGGGTCATGACTCGGATCCGCGTCGCCGGGCATCGCTGGGTGCCCGCGGCGGACCCGCTCCCGAGATCGGGTGCCACCCTGAAGGCCATCCAGATCATGCCTGGTCATCGTGTGTCCCGCCACTAAATCGTGCTGCGTGCGCGGCCGGGTGGTAAAGGGTGATTTGTCCGCGTGGCGAGCGTGGCGGCGCTGCCCCGGCGGCCCGGCGACAGTCACCGACAGGCCGATCCGAGCACAACGGTTCGCCATGGATTGCCAGGTTTGCGCCCTGCCGGACAGCCGGCGATCGACACCGGTTAGCGTCGGATGACGAGTGGTAATCCCGCGTCGTACCGGCCAGGAGGGTGCTCTGTGTCCCCGACCTGGCCCCGCCGTGCCGCGAAGGGCCGGGTGACGCTCGCCCTCGCCGGCTTCCTGGTCGCCATCCTGGCCCTCGCGGGCTGCGGTGCGCCGGCCGGTGACGGCACGGTCGATCCGGCCCCGAGCGTCGCCGCGGCCGCCATCCCGACCCGGTTCGCGGTCGTGGACGCGCTGGCCGCCACCACCCCGCCGGCGGCGAGCCCGACCGTGACGCCGACCCCGACGGCGAGCCCGACCGCTCCGTCTCCGACCCCGTCGCCGGCCCCGCCCACCGCGGCACCGACCACCAACAGCCCCGCGGCGCCTCGCGTGCCGGTGACCGCGGGCCGGATCCGGCCCGGCGTCGTCTACTCCGGCCGGGCCACCGAGCACGACGCGGGCAGCGGCGACGGCAACTGCCTGCTCGGCGACAGCGACTCCGCCATGCAGGTGGTCGCGATGAACGAGGTGGATTACGACAACGCCCGCTCCTGCGGTGCCTACCTCCAGGTGACGGGCCCGGGCGGGACCACGGTCGTGAAGGTCGTCGACCGCTGCCCGGAGTGCCCCGTCGGCGCCCTCGACCTCAGCCAGCAGGCGTTCGACCGGATCGCGGGCGGGGCCCAGGGCGGCCTCGACAAGGTGACCTGGCGGCTGGTGAGCCCGGGCGACATCGGCCCGCTCCAGTTCCAGGTCAAGAAGGAGTCCTCCCAGTGGTGGGTGTCCCTCCAGGTCCGTAACCACCGCAACCCGGTGGTGTCCCTGGAGATCCAGCGGGGCGGGCAGTGGGTCGCGGTGGCGCGCCAGATGTACAACTACTTCGAGTCCGAGGGCTTCGGCCCCGGCCCCTTCACGGTGCGGGTCACCGACCTGTACGGCCAGCAGATCGTCAGCACCGTGAACCTGACGCCCGGCGCCGTCCAGACCACCAGCACCCAGTTCGCCCAGCACTGACGCCGCCGCGCGACGACTCCCCGTCCAGGGTTGAGGCGTCCGCCGTCCTTAAGTGAGCAGATGCTCATTTGTGACGGCCAACCTGCAGGGCTTGAAGCGCAATACACGCTGAAAGGCTTGGTCGCGACGCCTGGGTTGGTAGCGAGCGTTCGCTCCGGATGCTACGGTCCGCCGGGGGAGTACCTGCCAGGGAGGCGACGTGTCGGACCAGCTGATGTACCGGCGGACGTTCTACATCGACGGCGCCTGGACGGAGCCGGCAAGCCGGGAGTCGTTCACGGTCATCTCGCCGTCGACCGAGGAGCCCGTCGGCGCGGTGCCGCTGGCCACGACGGCCGACCTGGACCGCGCGGTCGCCGCTGCCCGGACCGCGTTCGAGGACGGGCCGTGGCCCCGGCTGAGCCCGGCCGAGCGGGCCGACGTGCTCGACCGGGTGGCCGCCGCGCTGCGCAAGCACTCCGACGACATCGCCCGGATCACCGTCGACGAGATGGGCTGCGCGATCAGCCAGGCGCCGCAGGCCCAGACCGGCCTCGTCGCCCCCGTCTTCGAGTACTACGCCGAGCTGATCAGGGGCTACGAGTTCGAGCGCCTCGTCCGCGTCGACGCCAGGGGCGGCCTGGTCACGTCCGAGCCCGTCGGCGTGGTCGCCGCGATCGTGCCGTGGAACGCGCCGGTCACCCTGGCCGCGTGGAAGGTCGCCCCGGCGCTCGCCGCCGGCTGCACGGTCGTCCTCAAGCCACCGCCCGAGGCGCCGCTGTCCAACTACGTCCTCGCCGAGGCCTGCGCCGAGGCGGGCGTGCCGCCCGGCGTGGTCAACGTCGTGCCGGGCGGCCGGGAGGTCGGCGAGCACCTCGTCACGCACCCGGGCGTCGACAAGGTCGCCTTCACCGGCTCGACCGGCGCCGGCATGCGGATCATGAGCCTGTGTGGCGAGCAGGTGAAGCGGGTCTCGCTGGAGCTCGGCGGCAAGTCGGCCTCGATCCTGCTGGACGACGCCGACCTGGCCACGGTCATCCCGGCGGTCGTGAAGGGTGGCATGCACCTGTCCGGCCAGGTCTGCGGCGCCCACACCCGGGTGCTGGTGCCCCGGTCGCGCTACGCCGAGGCGCTGGCCGCGGCCGGCGCGACGGCCGAGACCATCCCGGTGGGCGACCCGCACGACCCGGCGGTCGTCGTCGGGCCGCTGGTCGCCGAGCGGCAGCGGACCCGGGTCGAGGGCTACATCCAGGGCGCGGCCGCCGACGGCGCCCGGGTGGTGGCCGGCGGCGGGCGTCCCGCCGACCTGCCCAGGGGCTGGTACGTGGCGCCGACGATCCTCGGCGACGTCGACAACGGGATGCGGGTCGCCCGTGAGGAGATCTTCGGCCCGGTGCTGAGCTTCATCGCCTACGGCGACGTCGACGAGGCGGTGCGGATCGCGAACGACTCGCAGTACGGCCTGTCCGGCGGCGTCTGGACCGGCGACCCGGCCCGCGGCCTCGCCGTGGCGAAGCGGGTCCGCACCGGCAGCATCGCGATCAACGGCGCCTACCCGCCGTTCCCGCTGGTGCCGTTCGGCGGCTTCAAGCAGTCTGGGCTGGGCCGTGAGCTGGGCCCGGAGGGGCTGGCGAACTTCCTGGAGATCCGCAGCATCGGCCTGCCGCCCGCCCTGCTCGCGGACGCCTAGGCCGCGGTCGCGCCCCGAACGGCCCGCTCCACCTAGCTTTGTCGTGAACCCCCCGGGTAGTGGACGCCGCATCTAGGCCGTCAAGGAGTGAGTGGCATGGCGATCCAAAGCATCAACCCAGCGACCGGCGCCGTCCTGAAGACCTTCGACCCGCTCGGCGCCGACGAGATCGAGACCAAGCTGGCCCGGGCGGCCTCGACGTTCGCGAGCTACCGGCGTACGACGTTCGCCGAGCGCGCCGCCAAGTTGCGCGCGGCGGCCGACCTGCTCGACGCCGAGCGGAGCGACATCGCCGTCACGATGACGAACGAGATGGGCAAGACGGTCGCCTCCGCGGCGGCCGAGGCCGCCAAGTGCGCCAAGGCGATGCGCTTCTACGCCGAGCACGCCGAGGGGTTCCTCGCCGACGAGCCGCTTGACGACCCGTCCGTCGTCGGCGCGCGCCGGGCGTTCGCCCGCTACCAGCCGATCGGCCCGGTGCTCGCCGTGATGCCGTGGAACTTCCCGCTCTGGCAGGTGACCCGGTTCGCCGCGCCAGCGCTGATGGCCGGCAACGTCGGCCTGCTCAAGCACTCGTCCAACGTGCCGCAGTGCGCGCTCTACCTGGAGGACCTGTTCACCCGGGCCGGCTTCCCGGTGGGCGCCTTCCAGACCCTGCTGATCAGCGCGCGACAGGTCGAGGCGGTGCTGCGTGACCCGCGGGTCGCCGCGGCCACCGTCACCGGCAGCGAGCCCGCCGGCCAGTCGGTCGCGGCGATCTGTGGCGACGAGATCAAGAAGACCGTGCTGGAGCTCGGCGGCAGCGACGCGTTCGTCGTCATGCCGTCCGCTGACCTGGAGAAGGCTGCCTCGGTCGCCGTGACGGCCCGCTGCCAGAACAACGGCCAGTCCTGCATCGCCGCCAAGCGGTTCATCGTCCACGACGCCGTCTACGACGAGTTCGCCGGCCTGTTCGCCGCGAAGATGGCCGCGCTGACGGTCGGCGACCCGCTGGCGGACGGCACCGACATCGGGCCGATCGCCACCGAGCAGGGCCGGACCGACCTGGAGGAGCTGATCGCCGACGCGGTCGCGAAGGGCGCGACCGTGCTCTGCGGCGGCACGGCTCCGGACGGGCCGGGCTGGTTCTTCCCCCCGACGGTCGTCGCCGACGTCACCCCCGCCATGCGGCTGTACCTGGAGGAGACGTTCGGGCCCGTCGCGACCCTCTACCGGGCGCCCGATCTCGACGCGGCCGTCGAGATCGCCAACGCCACCTCGTTCGGGCTCAGCTCGAACGCGTGGACCACCAACCCGGCCGAGCAGGAGCTGTTCGCGAACGAGCTGGTGGCGGGCGCCGTCTTCATCAACGGCATGACGACCTCGTACCCGGAGCTGCCGTTCGGCGGGGTGCGGCGCTCCGGCTACGGGCGCGAGCTGGGCGCCGTCGGCATCCGGGAGTTCTGCAACCAGAAGACGGTCTGGATGGGCTGACCCCACCCGACCGGCTCGCCGCCTGCGTCTCAGGCGGCGAGCCCTATCGTGACGTCATGCGGGTGCTGGTGGTCGAGGACGAGCCGCGCACGGCCGCGCTGCTGCGGCGCGGGCTGGCCGAGGAGGGTTTCGCCGTCGACGTCGTGGCGGACGGCGGCGACGCGGTGTGGCAGGCCAGCGAGATCACCTACGACGTGATCGTTCTGGACCTGATGCTGCCGGTGCTCGACGGGTTCGAGGTCTGCCGGCGCCTGCGGGCGGCCGAGCGCTGGGCGCCGGTGCTCATGCTCTCGGCCCGGGGCGAGGTCGTCGACCGGGTGCGGGGCCTCGACGTCGGAGCCGACGACTACCTGGGCAAACCGTTCAGCTTCGACGAGCTGTCGGCCCGGCTGCGGGCGCTGATCCGCCGCGGCGCGCAGGAACGGCCGGTCGTGCTGGACATCGACGGGCTGCGCCTGGACCCGACGGTCCGGGCCGCGAGCCGCGACGGCGTCGAGCTGGACCTGTCCCCGAAGGAGTTCGCCCTCCTGGAGTACCTGATGCGTCATCCCGGCCAGGTCCTCAGCCGCACGACCATCCTCGACCACGTGTGGGACCTGGCGTACGACCGGAACTCCAACGTGGTCGACCAGTACGTCGCCTACCTGCGCCGCAAGATCGACAAGCCGTTCGGGGTCGCGCAGCTGGAGACCGTGCGCGGTGCCGGCTACCGGCTGCGGGTCAACGCCGACGCGGCGGAGGACTGACCGCGGGCAGCACCAGGGTGACCACCGCGCCGCCCTCCGGATGGTTCGCTACGGTGGCCCGGCCGTCGTGGGCCGCCGCGACCGCGGCCACGATGGCGAGCCCGAGGCCCGCGCCGCCGTCGGCACGGCCACGGGCCGGGTCGGCGCGGGCGAACCGCTCGAACGCCTGGGGCAGGAACTCCTGGGGGAACCCGGGCCCGCGGTCGCGGACCGTGATCGTCACGGCGGGCCGGTCGAGACCGCCGGCCGGGTCGCCCGGGACGCGCTTGGCGGTGACCTCGATCAGGCCGCCGGGTTTCGTGAACCGCACGGCGTTGCTGAGCAGGTTGTCGACGGCCTGGCGGAGGCGGTCCGGGTCGGCGTCGAGGACGACGGAGCTCGCGACGTCCAGCCGGATCTCGGCGCCGGCCGCCCGCGCGGCGGGCAGCGCGGCGGCGACCGCCCGTTCGAGCAGCGGGGCGAGCGACATCCGCTCGCGGTGAACGAGCTGGCCGGGATCGGCGTCGAAGCGGGCGAGCACCAGCAGGGCCTCGGACAGCCGGATCAGCCGGTCGGTCTCGACGGCGGCGCAGGTCAGCGCCTCCGCGAGGTCGTCACGGCTGCGCCCGGGCCGCGAGGCGAGCTCCAGCTCCGCCTTGAGGTTCGTCAGCGGGGTGCGCAGCTCGTGCCCGGCGTCCGCGACGAAGGCCCGGTCGTGGGCCCTCGCGACGTGCAGGCGGTCGAGCAGGTCGTTCATCGTGGTGGCGAGCGCGGCCAGCTCGTCGCGGGTGGGCGGGATCTCCAGGCGCCCACCGAGGTCGGCGACGCCCATCGCTGCGGCCTGCCCGCGCATCCGCTCGACGGGCCGCAGCGCCGCGCCCGCGAGCCACCACGCGGCCAGCGCCGACAGCGCGACCAGCGGCAGGCAGGCGAAGAACATCACGTCACGGATGCGGTCCTCCGCGTCATCGAGGCTCTCGGGCGAGGCGCCGACGACGAGCACCAGCCCGCTGCCGTGCGCCGCGTCGACGGGCTCGGCGAGGACCCGCGTCCTCGCCCCCTGGACCTCGACCGTGACCAGCACCCGCCTGGTCCGCGCCGCCTCGACGACGCCCGCGCCCGCGAGCGGCTGGGCCGCGGTGGCGGGCGACGCGGCGAGCACGTGCCCGTTCGCGTCGACGAGCTGGGCCAGCGGGCTGGCCGCCGCCAACGCGTCGTCGGGCGACGTGCTCCCGACGACCCGGGAGCGCAGCGCCTCGGCCCGCGTCGCGAGGATCGCGTCCAGGGAGTGCGACAGGCTCGCCCGCAGCTGCAGGTAGAAAAGGACGCCGACCCCGACCAGGACGAGCGCCGTGCCGAGGCCGAACAGCGCCGTCAGCCGGATCCGAAGCGACATCCCCACCGGCTCTCAGTCCATCCCGCGGCTGGGCCCGTCCGTCACCCGCCTGGCTCGCACCTTAGGAGCCTTCCGCGTCCCCGGCCCGCCCGACCGCGCTGTGCCGGCCGCCTGCGCCGCGCCGCTTCGCGAACTCGCGCAGCACCGGGATCGCGGAGAGCAGCACGATGACTAGCGTGACCGGAATGATGTACCGGTCGATCGGGATGGCCCGGCCGAGGGCGTAGCCGAGCAGCGTGACGCCCAGCGACCACACCAGACCACCGATGACGTTGTAGACCAGGAAGGTGCGCGCCGGCACGCCGACGACGCCGGCCACCGGGTTCATGAAGGTGCGCACGATCGGGACGAACCGGGCCAGGATGATCGACTTGCCGTAGCCGTAGCGCTCGAGGAACTCCTGGGCCCGCAGGACGTTCTCCTGCTTGAACAGCCGGGAGTTCGGCCGGTTGAACAGCCGTGGGCCGGTCCGCCGGCCGATGAGGTAGCCGACCTGGGCGCCGAGGATCGCCGCGACCGCGACGCCGACGAGGACGGCGCCGATGTGGAAGTGCGGCTGGTCCCCGGTCGCGGCCGTCGCGCTGTAGGCGCCGGCGAGGAACAGCAGCGAGTCGCCGGGCAGGAAGAAGCCGATCAGCAGGCCGGTCTCGGCGAAGACCACCAGGATCAGCCCGGTCAGGCCGAAGGTGGCGGTGAGCGAGGCGGGATCGAGGACGTTGACCGCGAGCGACGCGGACATACTGGTTCCTTTCGGACGGGACGGCGGCAGGACGCGTGCCAGGTCCGGAACCCGGGGCCGGCCGGCCCCGGGTCCGAACGCGGCTGTCAGGCGTTGAGCGCTCCGGTGGCGAGCAGGCCGAACAGGAGCAGGCCGACGACGACGCGGTAGGCCACGAACGCGCCGAACGTGTGGCCGGCGACGAACCTGAGCAGCCAGGCGATCGAGGCGTAGGCGACCCCGAATGAGACGATCGTGCCGATCGCCAGCGCGGGCAGGGAGACGGCGCCGCTCGCGGCGTCCTTGAGCTCGTACAGCCCGGCGCCGGTCAGCGCCGGGATCGAGAGGAAGAACGACAGCCGGGTGGCCGCGACCCGGTCGAGGTCACGGAACAGCGCGGTCGAGATCGTGGCGCCGGACCGTGAGAAGCCTGGGAACAGCAGCGCGAGGATCTGCGACGATCCGACGATCATCGCGTCGGGCAGCGTGATGTCGTCTTCGCCGCGCTTGTGCCGCCCGAACCGGTCCGCCGCCCACATGTAGGCGCTTCCGACCAGCAGCGAGCCGGCCACGACCCACAGCGACCCGAGCGGTCCCTTGATCAGCGACTTGGCCGCGAGGCCGACGATGACGACCGGGATCGTCGCGAGGATGACCCACCAGGTGAACGAGTAGTCGGGGTCGCGCCGGGCGTCGGCGTGGCGCAGGCCGCGCCCCCAGGCGAGCGCGAACCGCCGGATGTCGCGGAAGAAGTACACGAGCACCGCGAGGATCGCCCCGGCCTGGATCACCGCCGTGAAGCCGACCACCGCGGTGTCGTCGACGGGAATCCCCAGCAGGCCCTCGGTGATCTTCAGGTGGCCCGTCGAGGACACCGGCAGAAACTCCGTCAGCCCCTCTACGACGCCGAGGACGACTGCCTGTCCGGCACTGATCGCGCTCACCTGGTCGGTTCCTCCCGTGATCCGGACGTCAGCCCGCCGCGGCCGGGTGGCCCCGGCGGGATAGACCGGAACCTAAGGAGCGTTCGATGTGAGGATCGTGTGAGCAGCGCGGAGCGGGAGAGGCGGCGCGGTGGCGGAGCTGTTGGTGGTCGAGGACGACGAGACCATCGGCCACGCGCTGGAGGCGTCGCTGCGGTCCCACCGCCACGCGGTCACGCTGGCGACGACGGGCGCCGACGCGGTCGCCGTCGGCGAGCGGGCCTCGTTCGACCTGGTGTTGCTGGACCTCGGCCTTCCGGACCGGGACGGGTTCGAGGTCTGCCGCGACCTGCGGTCCCGGCTCCCCGGCACGGTGATCGTGATCCTCACCGCCCGCGACGAGGAGATCGACGTCGTCGTCGGCCTGGAGGCTGGCGCCGACGACTACCTGGTGAAGCCGTTCCGGTCCGCCGAGCTCGCGGCGCGCATCCGGGCCCACCTGCGGCGCGGCGACGCGTCGGCCGAGGCCGTGGGACAGCTCGTCGTCGGCGGGCTGCGGGTCGACGGCCCGGCTCGGCGTGCCTGGCTCGCGGAGGTGGAGATCGTGCTGCGCGCGCGGGAGTTCGACCTGCTGGCCCGGCTGGCGTCCGAGCCGGGCCGGGTGCTGACCCGCGACGTGCTGATGCGCGACGTGTGGGACGAGCACTGGTTCGGCTCGACGAAGACGCTCGACGTCCACGTGTCCGCGCTGCGGGCCAAGCTCGCCGCCGCGGCGGACCAGGCCCTGGCCGTCGCCCCGGAGATCGTGACGGTACGCGGCCGGGGCTACCGTCTCGGTTCGGCCTAGTCGGCCCGCCCTGCCGCCAGCGTCGTCCTCGGCCATGACAGCGTGAAGTCGGCGGGCCGCGCCGGGTGAGAGTCGGCCCGCTCAGCCGTCGGCGTCGTCCCCGGCCATGAACAGCGTGAAGGTCGGCGGGGCGCGCCGGGTGACGGCCAGCCGCGAGCCTTCGGCGAGCGCGAGGCTGCGGGCCAGGGCGAGCCCGATGCCGGTCCCCGCCGCCCCCGTCGAGCGCCGGCGGAACAGGTCGGCGGAGTCGCCGGTCAGCTCCAGGCCCTCGTCGCTCACCTCCAGCGCCACGGTGTCCGCGATCTCGCGCAGCCGGACGGTGACCGTGCCGCGGCCATGGGCGCTGGCGTTGTCGAGCAGGACCTCGGCGATCTGGCGGGCGCAGGCGTGCGACATCCGCGGCCGGGCCGCCTCCGGCGGCGCGAGCAGCCGAAGCCGCCGGCCGCGCGCGGCGAGCGGGCCGTGCCAGCGCTCCCGGATCTCGGCCATGAGGCGGGCCAGGTCGACGGGATCGCCGCCCTGCCCGGTGTCGCGCGCGAGCGTGACCAGGTCGCCGATGGTGGCGTCCAGCCGGTCCGCGGCGGCCAGCGCGGTCGCGAGGGCGCGGTCCCGGGCAACCGGGTCCGTGCTCGCGGTCTCCAGGGCCAGGCGTAGCCCAGTCAGCGGGGTGCGCAGCTGGTGTGACAGGTCGGCGGCGAAGGCCCGCTCCCGGTCGAGCAGGGTGCCGAGGCGCCGCGCGGTCTTGTTCAGTGACGCGGCGAGCGAGTCGATCTCGGCGATCTCGCTGCCCGCCGCGTGGATGCTGAAGTCGCCGTCCCCGAGACGGTCGGCCGCGGTGCGCAGCGTCTCCACCGGCGCGGCGAGGCGTCGCGACAGGCGACGCGCCAGGAACCAGGCCGCGCCGAGCGCCGCCGCCGCGAGACCGGCCATCGCGGCCCAGGCCAGCCCGATGTGCTGGTAGGTCTCGGTCCGGTCGGCGGTCGCGACGAGGGCCCCGGCGACGGAGTCTCCGTCGCTGACCGGCACGGCGACGCCGTAGCGCCCGTCCAGCGTCGCTGCGGCGACCCGCCCGCCGAGCGCCGCGTGCGCGATCGACGGCGGCCGGGCCGGTCCGACGCCACGCACCCGGGCCCCGCCGGCGTCGTAGACGACGATCCGCAGATCGGGATCGACCGCGAAGGCGGGCGCGGGACGCGCGGTCAGGTCTCCGGAGACGGCGACGGCCGCCGTCTCCGCGGCCCGCAACAGCTCGGTGTGCTCGGCGTCGACGAAGTACCGGGCGACCGCGATGGCCAGCGGGATCGCGAACAGGGCGATGGCCACGGCCGCCGACTGCACGGCCAGCGCGACGACGCGTGCGCGCATCCGCACCTCCCTGGGGGCAGCTCGACCAGCGCTGTCGACGCTACGGCCAGCCTGGCGTCCGCGGCGCCGAGGCCCGGATCGTTTGCCATCCGCTTGCCTTCGGCGAGCAGTCCCCTGTCCCAGCCCTGCCTAGCGTCAGCGACCACACCACGGGCGACCAGGGAAAGGGGCTCCGGATGGCGATGGCGCCTTCAGTTCGGGCAAGGACCGCGGCGGGACTGGCGCTCATAGCGGTGGCGGCCGCGGCCTGCGGGTCCACGCCAGCCGCGTCGGGCGGCGCGGCTGCCCCGGCGGCGACGGGAGCAGCCTCCGCGACCGTGGCCTCGACGCCGACCGGCCCGGCGACCGAGTCGAACCCGGCCGGCGACATCCCCGACTCCCAGGCGTTCGTCACCTACGCCCCGCCAGGCGGGCCGTACGGCGTCGAGGTCCCCGAAGGCTGGGCCCGCACCGCCTCGGCGGGCGGCGTGACGTTCTCCGACAAGTACAACCGGATCGTCATCGCCGTCAGCAAGGCGTCGCCGACCGACCCGGTCGCCTACGCCCGCTCGACCGAGCTGGCCGCCGTGCGCGCCGCGACCAACGGCTTCGCGCAGGACAAGGTCAGCTCGGTCAGGCGCTCCGCCGGCGAGGCCGTACTGATCACCTACCGTGCCGTCTCGCCGCCGAACCCGGTGACAGGCAAGGTCGCGGTCGAGGACGTCGAACGCTACGAGTTCTTCCGCGGCGGGACCGAGGTGGCCCTGACCCTCGCGGCG
The DNA here is from genome assembly GCF_000166135.1 of Pseudofrankia inefficax. Taxonomy (NCBI): domain Bacteria; kingdom Bacillati; phylum Actinomycetota; class Actinomycetes; order Frankiales; family Frankiaceae; genus Pseudofrankia; species Pseudofrankia inefficax. The sequence goes on along the minus strand of NC_014666.1, from coordinate 4,840,112 downwards.
CCGGTCGGGTCGGACAACGTCGATCCCTGGCGCCGCGTCACCGACTCGTTCCGCTGGCGCTGAGGCCGGCCGCGCCGTGGACACCTCAGCCGCCGTGGACACCTCCGCCGTGGGCGTCGAACCGGACCAGCCCGCGCTCGCGGCCCGCTCGCTCTACCGCTTCTTCCGAGCCGGCGACGAGGAGACGCTGGCCCTGCGGGGCGTGTCCCTCGCCGTGGCGCCCGGGGAGATCCTGGCCGTCGCCGGGCCGTCCGGGTCCGGGAAGTCGACCCTGCTCGCGTGCCTGGCGGGCACCGACGAACCCGACGGCGGCACGGTCCTCGTCGCCGGCCAGCGCCTGAGCCACCGCCTCGAGGCCGAGCGCACCCGGCTGCGCGCGCGGCTGATCGGGCTGCTGTTCCAGAGCTCGAACCTGCTGGCCCACCTCACGGTCGCGCAGAACGTCCAACTCGTCCGCCGGCTCGCCCGCGGCCCGGTGAGCACGCGGACCGAGGACCTGCTCGGCCAGCTCGGTCTCGGCCGGCGGGCCCGCGCGTACCCGGCGCAGCTGTCCGGCGGCGAGCTGGCCCGGGCGGGGCTCGCGGTCGCGCTCGCGAACGACCCGGTCGTGCTGCTCGCCGACGAGCCGACGGGCGAGCTCGACCTGGCCACCGAACGGGACGTGCTCGCGCTGCTGCGGGCTCGCGCCCGCGGCGGGATCGCCGTCGTCATCGCCAGCCACAGCCCGGCCGTCGCCGCCGCGGCCGACCGGGTCCTCACCCTCACCGACGGAAGGCTTGCCCCGTGAGACGACGCCACCTGCCCGCCCAGACCGGAGCGGGTAGCGAGCGAGAGCCCGACGAGGCCGAGGCCTGGGCCGAACAGCCTCCGCTCGTGGAGTGCCGCGACCTGGCCTGCACCTTCGGGACGGGCGAGGCCGCCGTCGTGGCCGTGCACGGCGTGAGCCTCCAGGTCTGGCCCGGCGACCAGATCGGCGTGATGGGGCCGTCGGGCTCCGGCAAGTCCACGCTCCTGCACCTGCTGGGCGGCCTGCGGCCCGCCACCGCGGGAACGGTCGGCTGGCCCGGCCTCGGCGGCCACCCGCTCGGCGTACCCGGGCGGATCGGCTTCATCTTCCAGGGGCCGAGCCTGGTGCCGTCGCTCGACGTCGTGGAGAACGTGACGCTGCCGCTGCTGATGGCCGACGCCGACCCCGCCGAGGCGATCCGCCGGGCCCGCGCCGCTCTGGACGCCGTCGGCATCGGGACTCTGGCCGCGCGGGTGCCGGACGAGCTGTCGGGCGGACAGGCGCAGCGCGTCGCGGTCGCCCGCGCGCTGGTCTGCCAGCCCCGGCTCCTGCTCGCCGACGAGCCGACCGGGCAGCTGGACCACGCCGCCGCCGACGTCGTCATGACCAGCCTGCTGGACGCCCGGGCCCGGCTCGGCGCGGCGCTGGTCGTCTCGACCCACGACCCGCTGATCGCCGATCGGCTGTCCGGGCGGTGGGTCATGCGGGACGGCGCGGTCACCGGCACGTCGAGCCCGGCCGAGCGGGTGGCCCGATGATCCGGCTCTGGCTGCTCGGCTCCCTGCGCCGCCGAGCCGGCCGGCTCACCGCCGCCGGGCTCGGCGTCGCGATCGCGGTCGCGCTGCTGGCCTCGCTCGGCGCCTTCCTCGCGCACGCCAAGGCGACGATGACCTCCCGCGCGATCCACGGCGTCGCCGTCGACTGGCAGGTCCAGGTACAGCCCGGCGCCGATCCCGCCAAGGTCGGGCAGCTCCTGCGGGACACCCCGGCCGTCGCCGCCTCCGTGCGGGTCGGGATCGCCGCGACGAGCGGCCTGTCGGCCGAGACCGCGGGCAGCACCCAGACGACGGGCCCCGGGGTCGTGCTCGGCCTCGACCCGGCCTACCCGCGGACCTTCCCGGGCGAGCTGCGCCTGCTGACGGGCACGCTGAACGGGCCGCTGCTGGCCCAGCAGACCGCGGCGAACCTGCATGCCGGGCCCGGTGACGTCGTGACCGTCGGGCGGGCCGGGCTGCCCCCGGTCCAGGCGCGGATCGCGGGCGTGGTCGAGCTCCCGCTGGCCGACTCGCTGTTCCAGGTGGTCGGCGCCCCGGCGACGGCGCAGCGGACCGCCCCGCCGGACAACGTCCTGCTGCTCCCGAGCGGGCTGTGGCAGTCCAGCTTCGAGCCGCTGGCGGCGGCCCGCCCGGACCTGGTGACGACGCAGTTCCACGTCGCCACCACACGGGCGCTGCCCACCGACCCGGCCGCGGCCTACACCGCCGCGACGGGCGCGGCGAACAACGTCCTCGCCCACGCCGCCGGCACGGCCGCCGTCGGCGACAACCTCGCTGCCACCCTCGACGCGGCCCGCCAGGACGCCGCCTACGCGCAGGTGCTGTTCCTCTTCCTCGGGCTGCCCGGCGCGATTCTCGCGGCGCTGCTCACCGCCGTCCTCGCGACGGCCGGCCGGGACCGCCGCCGCCTCGAACAGGCACTGCTGCGCGCCCGCGGCGCGACGACCAGCCAGCTGACCCGCCTCGCCGCGGTCGAGGCCGCGGTGGTCGCGGGCCTGGGCGCGGTCGTCGGCCTCGCCACCGCCGCCGCGGTCGGAGCGGGCGCGTTCGGCACGGCCCGGTTCGGCACGACGACGGGCACCGCCGTCGCCTGGGGCGCCGCCGCGGCCGTCGCGGGCCTGCTCATCGCGATCCTGACCGTTCTGGTGCCGGCCTGGCGCGACCTGCGCGCCGTGACCGTCGCGTCGGCCCGCCGGAGCGTGACGACGCCGCGCTATCCGCTCTGGGCGCGGTACGGCCTCGACGCGGTGGCGCTGGTCGTCGCCGGGCTGGTGTTCTCGGCGAGCGGGCGCAACGGGTACCAGCTGGTCGTCGCCCCCGAGGGCGTCCCGATGCTGTCGGTCTCCTACTGGGCGTTCGCCGGCCCCGCGCTGCTCTGGCTCGGCGCGGGCCTGCTGGTGTGGCGCGCCGGTGACCTGCTGCTCGGCCGCGGCCGGCGCCTCGTCGCCGCCGGGCTGGGACCGTTCACCGGCCGTCTCCACACGACCATCGCCAGCGGGATGGCCCGCCAGCGCCGGCCGCTGGCGCTGGCGATCGTCCTGCTGACGTTGGCGCTCTCCTTCGCGGGATCGACCGCGGTCTTCAACGCCACCTACCGCCAGCAGGCCGAGGCGGACGCCCAGCTGACCAACGGCGCCGACGTGACCGCCGTCCCGGCGCCCGGCACCACGCCGCCAGCGGGTCTCGCCGGCCGAATCGCGGCCATCCCCGGGGTGCGCGCGGTGGAACCCGTCCAGCACCGGTTCGCCTACGTCGGGCCGGACCTCCAGGACCTCTACGGCGTGCGGCCGGACACCATCCGGCACGCGACCGCGCTGCGGGACTCCTACTTCAGCGGGGGTACGGCCGCCGGCCTGACCCACCTGCTGGCCGCCCAGCCGGACGCGATCCTCGTCTCGGCCGAGACCGTCCGGGACTACCAGCTCACACCGGGAGACACGCTGACCCTGCGGCTGCTCTCGGGCGGCTCCGGCCAGCGGGTCCCGGTCCGGTTCCGCTTCGCCGGCGTCGTCAGCGAGTTCCCGATGGCGCCGAAGGACAGCTTCTTCGTCGCCAACGCCGACTACGTCGCCCACCAGACCGGCGACGCCGCGGTCGGCGCGTTCCTGATCGACACCGGGGGCCGGAACACCGGCACGGTCGCCAGGGCTGTCGCGTCGCTGGCCGGCCCGTCCGCGACCGTCACCGACATCACGACCGTCCGCCACAGCGTCGGCTCCAGCCTCACGTCCGTCGACCTCGCCGGGCTCACCCGCGTCGAGCTGGCCTTCGCCCTCGTCCTCGCCGCGGCCGCCGGCGGCCTGGCCTTCGGGCTCGGGCTGAGCGAACGACGCCGTACGTTCGCCGTCATCACCGCGCTCGGGGCCCGGCCCCGGCACCTGCGCGCGCTGATCCTCAGCGAGGCCGCCGCCGTGTCCCTCGTCGGGGTCCTCGCCGGGGCCGCCGCCGGCACCGGCCTGTCGTTCATGCTGGTCAAGGTGCTCACCGGGGTCTTCGACCCGCCGCCGTCATCGCTCGCCGTCCCCTGGGCCTACCTGCTCGCCACGGCCGCCACCGCCGTCGTCGCCCTCGTCGGCGTCGCCGCCGGGGCGAGCCACCTCGCCAGGCGTCCCGCCATGACCCTGCTCCATGACCTGTGAGGCTCTCCCTGACCTCCGAGGCGCGGGCACGCCTATCGTGGCCGGGTGACTCCGGGGGAGCGGCGGACGCTGGAGGCCGTGCGGGCCGAGCTCGCGCGGCTGGTCCGTTACGACGACGAGTCGCTGGTCCACGAGACCTGGATCCGGCAGCGGTACGAGGGCGGGTTCGCCGGGACCTACGCGCCGGCCCGCGCCGAGGCGGTGACGACGGCCTGGCACGAGGCCGGCCACGCGGTCGCGGCGCTCGCCGTCGCCGCGCGGTTCAGCTCGGCGTCGATCCGGGCCGGCGCGCGCAGCTACGGGCGGGTGCACTCGATCGCCGGCGGCGGCCCGGACGGGTTCGTGATCGCCGCCGGGGGACAGGTCGCGGAGCGCCTGCGACGCTGGACGCTGCCGTCGTCCGACGCCGAGGTCCGGGCGTTCCTCGCGTCGTGGCGCGACGACGGGGGCGACGCGCGACGGTTCCGGGCTGGTCTGGTCGGGACCCGGTTCGCCGGTGACGAGGTGGGCGCCTGGCGGCACTGCGTGGACCGGCTGACGCCGTTGCGGCCGGGCGTCCGATCGCTGGCGCGCGGCCTGCTGGTCTGGCCCCGTCACCTGCCCTACGCGGTGGCCGCGGCACTCGCCGCTCCGCTGCCCGCCTGAGCCGCGGGACGGCCGGCGCGCAGCCCTCCGCCAGTTTGGGGTGGGTTGGCGCTGGTGTGAGCTGATCGGCAGAACGTTGACAGTTTCTGGTACGCCCCGCACACTGCGAACGCGATCTGTGGGTGGAAGCCGGTGCAAGTCCGGCGCGGTCGCGCCACTGTGACCGAGCCTCCCGCCCGTCGGGGTGGTGGCTCGGGAGTCAGACCCACCTGCCGGTCGAGTCCGATTGTTCAGGGACGCGTGATCCCGAAGGGGGCTACCGTGAGCACTGCTGCGCCCGGCACCGAGGCGTATGGCCAGTCGATTTCCTCACCGATCACGGCGCGAGCGCTGTGGCTGGGGGGAGTCCTGATTCTCTCGCTGGCGTTGTACTACTTCATTGGCGTCGACCAGGGCGCGACGTCGCTGTTTGGCGCCGACCACCACATCCACGAGTTCGTCCACGACTCGCGGCACTTCCTCGGCTTCCCCTGCCACTGAGCGGGGGAGCCGACATGGAGTCACGTTTCATTTACCGTGCTCTCGGCGTCGGCGCCCTCGGCGGGCTGCTGGCGTTCGTGTTCGCGCGGATCTTCGCCGAACCGTTCATCCAGGACGCCATCGACTACGAGTCGGGCCGGGATGCCGCGCAGGAGGCGCTCGACAAGGCCGCGGGCGTGACGGTCGGAACCGCGGACCCGGAGATCTTCAGCCGGGGAGTGCAGCGCAACCTCGGTATCGCCACCGGGATGGTCCTGTTCGGGCTGGCGATGGGTGGCCTTTTCGTCGTCGCCTACCTGATGCTGTCGCGCCGTTTCCCGGGGCTTCGGCCGCGGGTGCTCGCCGCTCTCGTCGCGGCCGGCGGTTTCGTCGGCGTGTACCTGGTGCCGTTCGTGAAGTACCCGGCGAACCCGCCGGCGATCGGCCATTCGGAGACCATCAGTGACCGCAGCGCGGTCTATCTGGCGATGGTCGGCATCTCGGTCGTCGCGCTCATTCTCGCGATGGTGGCCGGGCACCGGTTGGCCGGGCGTTTCGGCACCTGGAACGCCAGTCTGCTCGCGGCGCTCGGGTTCGTCGTCGTCATCTCGGTGGCGATGGCACTGCTGCCGGCACTGGGGCATTTCCCGCTGAACGAGGCCCAGTACGGCAAGCACGCGACCGAGACCCCCCAGCCGCTGCTCGCACCGGACGGGAAGATCGTCTATCCGGGCTTCCCGGCGGACGTCCTGTTCAAGTTCCGGCTGTACTCGATCATCGCCCAGATGATCATGTGGGCGACGCTCGGCCTCGCGTTCGGCGCGCTGGCCGAACGGCTCGCGGGCAAGGTGCGGGTTCCGGCTGCGGCCCGCCCGGCGGCCGTGGCCACACCGTCACCGGCCTCCTGACCGTCCCTCAGACGCCCGGTGACTCAGGCAACCCAGGCGAGCCCGGTGGGTCGTGGAAACGCGACCTGCCGGGCTCGCGTCGCCTCGCGGACGGCCCCCTGTTTCCGCCCGGCCCGCCCGTTGAGGTAGCACTTGGTTGGTGCAGCCTCTCTCGGTCGTCATCGTTCACCGCAACCAGCCGGAGCGACTCGTCGACACGGTCGACGCGTTCCGCGCGCAGGACCTCCCTGTCGCGATCACGATCGTCGACAACGGATCCACCGTCGTGCCGCCGGTCGAGGCCGCCGACGTGGCCGTCGTGCTGACCGGGGGCAACCTCGGGTTCGGGCCGGGGGCCAACATCGGCTACCGCAAGTTCCTCGCCGACCCGGACGCGGGCGAATGGGTGGTGCTCGCGCCGCACGACGCGCTGCCCGAGCCCACCTGCCTGAGCCACATGCTGAGGGTGCTCGCCGACCAGCCGCGGGCCGGGCTGGCCTGCGCCGACGTCGGCGACGGGACGACGCCCGTCGTGGACCCCTACTTCGGCGGGATCCTCGTGCCCGCGAGCGTCGACGCGGGCTGGGAGAAGGTCGGCCACCCGCACGGCACGCTGATGCTCGCGCGGCGGGCCTGCCTCGACGAGATCGGGATCTTCGACGAGCGCTACTTCGCGTACTGCGAGGAGGCCGACCTGGCGCTGCGGGCGCGGGACGCCGGCTGGGAGTCCGGCCTCGTCCGGGGCGCGATGGTCAAGAACGCCTACGTCGGCTCGACCGCCGCGGTGATCGACTACCTGCAGCTGCGCAACACCCTGCTGATGGTGCGAGAGCACTCCGGGCGCTACCACGTGTTCATCCGCTTCTGCATCGCGCTGCTCGACCTCGCCACGGGCGCGGTCCTGCCGGCCCGGCGCGGACCGTACTGGAACGTCAGGGCCCGGCTGCGGGCGCTCGCGGACTTCCTGCGCGGCCGCTACGGACCGCCGCCGCCGGACCTGCTCGCCCAACGCTGACGTGGCCGGGCCGCGACCGGAGATGGCGGACTGGCATTCGCCTGGGTCGCGGCCCGCGCCATCATGGCCTGGTGGTGGCTGGGGAGGAAGCAGGCGCATCGGTGCGGCCGGCGCTGACGGGTGAACAGACCAGGCGGTGGGAGACGATGCTGAGCACGCTCGTCGGCCTGCTGCCGGCCGGTGGCGTCGGGGTGCTCGTGGACGGCGTCGAGGACGGCGGCCTGACCGGCGCCGTCGCCGACGGGCTCGCCGAGGGCCTGCGCCAGGCCGGCCGGGACAGCCACCGCCTGGCGGGTGACGAGCGTGCCTGCGCCGGGCCGGCCGCGCTGATCGTGGACCCCGCCGCGTCGGCCGCAGACCCCGCGGCGTCGGCCGCAGACCCCGCGGTGTCGGCCGCAGACCCCGCCATGTCGGCCGTGGGCTCCGCCGTGTCAGCCGAGGACCCCGCGGCCGGCTGGGACGTCGTCATCCGGCTGCGCAGCCGGTACAGCCGCCGCGCGCACGACGGGCGCGCGGCGGACATCGTCATCGACGTCGACGATCCGGACTGGCCGGTGATCCGCCGGGTCGCGGCCGGTCTCGGCGGCGACGGGCGCTGGCACGTCCGGGAGAGCCAGGCGTTCTTCGGCATCCGGGCCGCCGGCTGGGACACGAAGTTCGGCGACGACCTCCCGGCCTACGCCGCGGCGGTCCGCGAGCTCGGGGTGCGGCCCGGGGCGGCCGTGCTCGACGCCGGCTGCGGGACCGGACGGGCCCTGCCCGCCCTACGGGAGGCCGTCGGGCCGGCCGGCCGGGTTCTCGCCCTGGACGTGACCCCGGAGATGCTCGCCGCGACCCGCCAGGCCGGGCGCGGCGACGCGGCCAGCCTCGTCCTCGCCGACGCCCGCCGGCTGCCGCTCGCCGACCAGTCCCTCGACGCCGTGTTCGCCGCCGGGCTGGTCCATCACCTGCCGGACATGGCCGCGGGTGTAGCCGAGCTCGCGCGGGTCAGCCGCCCCGGCGCCCGGCTGGCGATCTTCCACCCGTCCGGCCGGGCCGCGCTCGCCGCCCGGCACGGCCGGACCCTGCGGCCCGACGAGCCACTCTCGGCCGCCCGGCTCGGACCCCTGCTCGCCGCGGCCGGGTGGCGGCTGGACGGCTACGACGACCCGCCGCACCGCTTCCTCGCCGTCGCCACCCGCGACGGACAGCCGGCGGCATAGCGCACTCACGGTCAACGTCCACGCGTCGCCTTGATCGCCGTCTTGGCCCTCGGGTGGTTGCGAAACGGACCTGGTTACGACCATTGGAGGGCCGAACGGCGATCATGGAACGCGGAACCGTGCTTCTGCGGCGCGGAGCTTCTGCGGTACCGCGCTTCTGAGGCGCCGGAACCGGGCGCTAGGCGCCGCCGCGTCGGGCGTTGTAGACGACGACGTCCGGGCGGCGGCCGTAGTCGGCGAAGACCTTCAGGGCCTCGTCGCGCAGGATGTCGGTCCGCACGGTGATGCCGCGGCCGGCGAACTGCTCGGCCCAGTCCTCGCGCATCGGGCCCTCGTCGAAGCCGGTCAGCGTCTCGATCTCGTCACCCGACCCGGCGATCGTGAGCAGCTGGACGCCGGACCACATGGTCGCTCCGTAGCACATGACGCAGGGCCGCCAGTTGACGACGAGCTCGACGGGGGTGCCAGCGGCGCTGAGGTCCCAGCGCCCGAGGCGGGCCTGGGCGAAGGACAGGGCGACGACCTCGGCGTGCATCGACGACAGCCCGGTGTCGAGGACGAGGTTGACGCCGGCCGCGTGGATCTCGCCGGTGTCGGGGCTCGCGACGACCGCGGCGAACGGCCCACCGTGGCCCTCGCGGTGGTTCCGGTCCGCCAGCCGGTGCACGAGGCGCATCCGGTCCTCGACGTCGGGCAGCACGGAGCCGGCGGCCCGCACCTCCTCGTCCACCCAGGCCGGCAGGGTGACGGTAAGCGTGGTGGTGACGGGACCGGTGCTGCTGGTGTTGGCGTTCACGCGGGGTGGCTCTCCCTGTCAGGCGGTGAAGAAATGACTCAGGCCCAGCGCGCGCAGACCGCGGCGGTAGGCGACGGAACTGCGGTCGGCGGGGATGTTGACCTCGATGCGAGGGTCCAGCGGCAGGTTCTCGGGCCGCTGGGCCTCGACGATCGCCCGGTCCTCCTCGAAGATCCGCAGGTTGAAGTCGAAGATCTCCTGGTCGGGCTGGCCGGTGTCGAAGTTCTTCGCGATCGGCGCGAACATCCTGGTCCGCCGGGCGGACACCGGCGAGGCGGCATTCATGATCGACAGGCGGCCCTCGCCCGGGAAGTGCACGACCAGCGTGGCCGTGAACGGCAGGTGCGCCTCGAAGTGCCGCAGCCAGCGGAACCCCGGCTCGCCCCGACGGCCGCCGTGCGGGTAGTTGCCGACAGTGCTCCAGTAGTCGGCGGCGAAGCCGTTCTCGGTCGGCGTGGGGGAGTACTCGGGAACCTCGGTGTCGTTCGGGTCGCCGAAGGTGGCGGTGTGCACGAAGGCGAAGTGCGCGACGTCGAGGAAGCCCTCCACCTGGCGCCCGGCGAACGCGGCGACGTCGAACGGCGGGCAGGTCACCCGCTGGAACGCGGGCTCGTCCCAGTGCGGCATCCGCGGAATCGCCGTGCCGTCGGCCGTCGCATCGGCCGTGCCGTCGTCGCCGCCCTCGGCCCAGCCGGGGCGTAGACAGGTCCAGACCAGTCCGTAGCGCTCGACGGCGGGAAACGTCGTCAACGCCATCCGGGCCGGGATCTTCGCCTGAGGATGCGCCGGGATCGCCACGCAGGCACCCGCGGCCCCGAACCGCAGGCCGTGGTAGGCGCAGGCGATGCTCTGCCCGTCACCGGTGGCCATCGACAGCGGGACCCCGCGGTGTGGGCAGATGTCCCGGGCGACCACCACCTCGGCGCCGGACCGGTAGATGACCAGTCGCTCGTCGAGAAGCCGGGCCGCGACCGGCTGGTCGCCCACCTCCCGGGACAGGGCGACGGGATACCAGTGCTGAGCGAGGATCGCCCAGTCGTCGGGCTCGAAGGAACAGTCGGTCGGCAGCGTCACCGGCGCGGCGGGCGCGGTGAGAACGTCGGCCATCGGAATGCCTCGCAGGATGTGAGCCGCGCGGTGAGCAACGCGGGACGGAAGGATCGGCTGGTGCCGGCCACGGCACGAGATGCGGCCGGCATGAGTGCCCGGCCGGCCTGAGCCCGGGTCGGCCCGAGCCCAGGTCCGCCTGAGGCCTCGGTCGTCCCGAGGGCCCGGTCGTCCCGAGGGCCCGGTCGTCCCGAGGGCCCGGTCGTCCGGAGGGCCCGGTCGGCACGAGGGCCGAGGCCGAGGGGGCCGCTGAGCCAGGCCGGTCAGAGCCCCTCAGGCGCCGTGCGCGATCCGTCCGCGAGTCCAGGCGTGCCGGTGAACATGGCGGCGCATGTCGACGCTGCGATCCTGCGTCATCCGATCCTGGGTCATCCGGCACACCTCCGTCCTGTCGCGTGGCTCCCGACTCTCTGCCGCCGGCGTTACGTACCGGTGGCGTCCATCGAAAAACCGCGTGTCGCCCGATCCTCCCCAGGCGCGCTGGAGGCATCGTCGTCGCTCCATCACCGTCCGGTCGGGCCCGGCGTCGGCGTCAGCCAGAATCCACCAAGGCGCGTCGAAACTTCATCATGGGTTTGCCGGGGCCGTCGTAATCCGGGATCGGGCCGTCCACGGTGAAGCCGAGGGCGCGGTGGAAGGCGATGGATCCGGCGTTGCTGGGCGCGGTGATCGCCTCGACCTCGCGACAGCCGTGGGCCGTCGCGCTTCGGAAGAAGTCCTCGTAGAGCGAGCGGGCGAGTCCGGTGCCGCGACGATCGGGCCGTACGCCGACGAAATGGATGTAGGCGACGCGCGGCCGCGACGGCGAGTGGAAGGCGACGAGGAAGGCTGCCAGCCCGCTGTCATCCTCAACGACGCGGCTCGAACGATGGAAGTGGTCGAGGAAGAGGCGCGAGAGAGCTCCGCGGACGGGCCGTCCCCACCAGTCGTCCGTGACCGCGGCGATGGCGTCATAGTCGTCGGGCCGAGCTTCCCGGACCACGAAAACGCACACACGCCCGAGCATGCCCGACTGTCGGGCATCGCGCCGCCGATGGCGAACCGGCGCCGCGTCGTTCCGGGACCAGCGGGAATTCGCGGGGCGCCGGCCGATCGCCGAGCCCGTGCGTCTGATCCGGCCTCGTGCCTGCATGTCCAGGGCCGCCGGCCGGACCGCGCGAGCTACGTCAGCGCCAGGTACTCCGCTGCCTCCTTCAGGTGCCGCCGGACCACCGGCTCCACGATGCCGTCCTGGGATGGGTCGTCGATCCAGGTGGTTGCCTGTTCGAGATACCACTCAATGACCCACAGACGATGCCAGCCAAGCGCCCAGGCCGCCGCCGGCACGCGGCCCCGAGGCAGCGTCGCCTCCGGCGCGCCGCCGGCGGCCACATACGCACTGATCAGCCGGTCGAGCGCGTCGACGTCCGGCGGCCCGGTCGTCCCCTGCCAGGACGCCAGGTCGAGGAGCCCAGGACCGACGAAGGCCCGCGCCCAGTCGAGCAGCCGCCACCCCGCCTGGCCGATGTGCAGGCTGGACGGGTGGAACTCCGAATGGCACAGGCCGAACGGCGGCACGGCCGCGCCCGTTGCCCGTTGGTCGGCGACCGCGGCGAGAACGCCCAGCAGCACGCCGAGATCGTCGGTGTCCAGCCAGCGGCCCCGCGACCGCAGTTCCATCAAGCTTGTCAACGCCCGCCCGGGCAGGTCCGCCAAGGCCGCGACGTCGAGGACCGGCAGGCCGGCCGGCGGCCTCGCGCCGTGGGTGACCACCGCGCCGACCGCACCCTCGGCGTCCGTGGCCTCGCGTTCCGGGTCGCCGAGGTCTTGGAGCAACATCCCGAGATGCGCGTCGCGCTGCACGCTGGCCAGTAGACCGGCAACCGGTACGTCCTGCCGCGCGAGTGCCCGCAGAACGCCCGCTTCGCCGGTGAATGGCTCCCGCACGTATTTGAAGATGACCTGGCCGCCGGACGGGAGCCGGACCCGTTCCACGCCGGACATCGCCCAGCCCCGGACCGGCGAGCGTGCCGCCTCGCCTTCCTCGCCAATCTCCGCCAGCAGCGCGGCCAGCAGCGACGCGGAGTCGTCCATGTACCAGGACCGTCCTTTCCGTGAGTCGTTTCCTGGCGATACGGCACACCGGTGGCGGCGCGTTAACGGGACGCGTCCTACCGGCCGATGGGCTGGTTGAACGAGGAGTCGGGCCGACAGATATGGCGATCAGAATGGGCAGCGGACCTCGGAGGGGGCTCCCTGGGCAGGGACTTCTGGTCGGGGTCGTCGCAGGCCGGTGTGGTCGTTGTCGGGTGAGTCAATGAAGGCGGCCGCTTCTTCCTCGTTCGTTGTCGTGTCCGTGGTGAAGGTGTGGTGGGCCGGGCTGGTCCAGACGAAGACGCCAGGTTTGGGCTGATCGAGAGTCCAGCCGCCGATGTGTTTTGCACGGTGATGGCGCCTGCAGAGGAGGCCCAGATTGTTCAGGGCGGTGCGGCCGCCGTCGGAGTGGGCGATGGTGTGGTCAATGTCGGTGTGAACCGCGGGCATGCCGCAGCCCGGGAAGAGACATCGTGTCTGCTGGTGGCGGATCAGGCGGGCGAGCGCTGGGGTGGGAACTCTGCGGTGGCCGAGATCGAGAACGGTCCCGGTCGCCGGGTCGGTCAGGACGCGGCGCCAATGGGCGTCGGCGGCCAGTGCGCGGCCGACCTCGGCCGGGATCGGGCCGTATCCGAGGAGTTCCGTGGGATCCTCGTCCAAGCCGGCCAGCGTGCCGACAGGGGCGATGACCTGGAGTTCGACGCTGACGAACTCCCGGCGGTTTCCCAGGAGCAGGGCGGTGAGGACGTCGGCGCGGCGGGCGTCGATCGGGCGGGTGTCGCCGTCAGCGTGGGCGTCGGTGCCGGCGATCCGATGGATCCGGTCGTAGATCGCTTGGGCGTCCTCGGCCGTGAGGACCGCGGTCAGGAGCGCCAGGCCGTCGTCGAGGGACTGGATATCGATCCTGCGCTCGGACTTGGCCTGCCGGCGTCGTTTCGCGGCGGCGTCCGGGTCGATCCGGGCGACGAGTCGGTGGATCTTGCGGCGCCACTGGGGCGGAGAGGCGAGTCTGCTGCCGGCGAGCATCGTCGCCTCGACCTTGGCACGTTGCCCGGCGGTGAGGCAGGCGGTGAGCCGGTGCAACGCCATGAGCCGGGTGCGGTCGAGCAGGCCGGCGGTCAGTTCGGCGAGCGAGTCAGGCAGTTGATGGGCGATCTCCCAGGCGGTGGCGAGCCGGGAGGACATCGTGCGCGGTGACTGGCCAATCTCGGCGGCAAGTTCGTCGGCAGCGAAACCCGAATACGGGTCGCCCTCCTCGTCATGGCCGCTGTCGGGACTGGGCGGGCGGAGTCTGGCCAACTGCACCTGGGCATGAATCGTCAGCCCTTCCAACCGAGCGGTCAACCGCGCCAACCGGCGCGCCGCCGCCAACGTCGCCGACGCGTCAAAGAAGGCCAAGCCGCCTAGCACCTCGTCGAAGACCGCGTCGACCGCATCCAGCTGTTCCGTCAGGTCGGCGCCGGGCCCGACACCACTTCGGGGAATGGCCTCGGGCGGGCGACCGAGAAGCGGAGGTGTGGATGGCTGGGAAACAGGACAGGAAATAGCGGACGACGGGGTGCAGGCCGCGACCGATTCGAACATGAATTCATGATACCGCCGGGCCAGAAATGTGCAAGCGGCGGGAATGGTGGCGTGTGCCTACGGAATGTCGATGCCCGAAACCGCCTATTCGCGATGAAAATGAAATTCCATGGACCGGTTGCCGGAATCGCTGACCGAAAAGATGGCGCGCCGTCGTATGGTCCAATGCCGCGGCTTCAAGCCTGAGACACCAGCCCCGGCCGGCGCCGAGGTCAAAGAGGTCGAGCCCGGCGAGGTCGAGGCCGGCGAGGTCGAGGTCGACGAGGCGACCGGGAGTTCAGACAGCGACGGACCAGGGGACAGCCAGCACCTTCCTGGCTCATCTCACGCCCTCATGGCGTGCGAGAAGTCGCGAGATTTTCACGCGCTTTGCGAGGCTCGCGGCGACGGTCAACCTGGACGGATGGTCCTCCCGGCGAGTCTCCAGCGGTAGGCAACGGAGTTGGTGACCAGGGCGAGGCTGTTCGGGCGGTGCCGACTCTCGCTCAGGTAGTCAGCCTGGTCCCGGCGACCTGGAGTCGGTACTCCCTACCGGCAGCGTCGAGGAGCCACAATCGGCCACCATCCCATCGGGCACGTTCCACGACCTCGCCGAGATCGAAGCGATCCGTCTCGCTTCCGCCTACATGCCGGCGGACGGAGGTCTCGCAGACCAGCAGCCAGCCGGCGTCACACCGGAAGGAATAGAGCAGGTCCTCGTCGACCCTGATTACGTCCGGCCTGCCGATGCCTGAACCCGGAAACGCGAGCAGCCCCCGCGCAGACCAGACCCACAGCGCACCGTCGACGGCCCCGAAGGACAGCGGGCGCCAGCCCGATTCCTCGAACGACCACTCGAACCCGCCGTCCATCGTGACGGTAACGACCAGGCTGCGCGGAGCGTCGACTCGACACTCTCGCACGGTGAAGACGCGATCACCGACGATGAACACGGTCTCCACCTCCGGTCCGATCATGGCGTTGACACACTGAGCTGGACAACCCGAGGCGGGCCCGTCAGCACCTGCTGGCAGCCACCGGAGCCGAGAACGCCTCGACCCCCCTCGGGAAAGCGCGCCTCGCTCACGTGCCACCCCGGACGACCCGGGCCCACCCGAACGACCTGATCTCCGACATTCCTGACGCCCCGACACCATCCCTCACACCGCGATCAGACTGACCAACACACCGGCCGACGAGACCCGACTCAAGATTGTTACCAATACCTGTACCTCCTGTGCGGGATTCAAGGCGCCCGTCCGGGGCGCGCGCCGTGCTCGGCTGGGACCGTCGGCCCGCCACGCGCCAAGGCCCCGCCTCGCCCCGCTCGGCGCCCCGGACGTGTCGTCTGCCACGATGCGTCGGCGCGTCGTCAAGAATCTGCGGCTGGGAGCGCGCCACGCCGTCTCGCTGGTCCGACCGACGCGGGTCCGCACAGAGTAACGGTCTGAGACCACGCATAAACTCTGTGCATGGTCGCTCTTTCGTTCCAGTTCGGACCTTCCATGGTCACGACGACGGGTCCGGGGCACCGAGGTGCCAGGTCGTGACTGAGTTTCGCGTTGCCGTGTTCGCGTCACATGAGGGGACCAACCTGCGGGCTTTGCACCGAGCCTCCCTCGAACCGGGCATGGCATACAGCGTGGCTCTGATCCTGAGTAACAACAGGGACTCCGGCGCGCTCTCCTATGCCCGAACCCATGCCATACCGGCCGCGCACCTGTCAGGATTGACCCATCCCGATCCCGTCGAGCTGGATGCAGCCATCTGCGCTCTCCTGCGCGAGCAACTGGTCGACCTGATCGTTACGGCCGGCTACCTGAAGAAGATCGGTCCGCTGACACTTGCGTCCTACGCCGGCCAGATCATCAACGTTCACCCGTCCCTGCTGCCGCGACACGGCGGCCAAGGCATGTATGGCCGCGCTGTGCATGAAGCCGTCCTCGCGTCCGGCGATCCCATGACCGGCCCCTCGGTCCATCTCGTCACGGCCGAGTACGACACAGGGCCTGTCATCGCCCGCCACGAACTCCCGGTACACCCGGATGACACCGTCGAGAGCCTCGCCAGCCGAGTCCTCGCGGCTGAGCACGACCTGCTGCCTGCCGTGGTCCAGTATCTCGCCGCACGCGCGATCAGCCGACCAACGCCCGCGGAGTCCGTCAGTACGCCCTGCGACCCGGTCGGCGCAGCGGACGCGAACCCGGCGTGACCGCGACCGTCAGGCGCGAGCAGACGGGCAGCGTCGCACGGCGGGTAACATTGACGGCCCATTCCCCGGCGATTCCAATGGTCTAACGGAATTCGGCCGGAATCAAGCGCGCCTACTAATGCGCCAAGTTCGGCGCACATGGGGGGATGGGACGACAAATGGGAGAGCCGAAGACAGTCACTCCCAGGAGTTGGCCCGGGCGGCACCGAACCCGCAGAGGGCCGCCAGGCCTACATACAGAAAGAAATACCGCACAACGTCCACGTCGTCGCACTGTCCCGCGGTCGGGCTCGAGAGGGGCCAGCGTGTCTGGCCGGGAGTAGGCCCAGGTCGTCGGAGGGTGGTTCACCGAGTCGACTCATCATTGACAGTGATGAGAGCGGCGGAGGTTTGGCCGTTGAAGCGGGCGCAGGATGCGGGTCCACTGTTCCCGTGACGTCACCTCACGGCCAACAGATCGTCAGCCACGCATTCACGTACCGCTCCCGTGAAAGGTCGTTCTCCCATGAGCGCCACCGAGACCACCCGTGCTGTCGTCGCCGCCTATGTGGCCGCGCTGGGGCGGGGTGACCTGACCGCGTTGCGGGCGAGCTTCGCGCCGAAGGCGACCTGGACGATCCGCGGCGATCTTCCGGTGGCCGGCACCTGGACCGGCGCCGACGAGATCCTGGACGGATTCCTCGCCCAGGTCGTCGCCACCCTGGACCCCGAGGTCGCGGTGACGCAGACCCTGCACCGGATCGTCGCCGATGGCGAGTACGCCGTCGCCGAGTGGACGAGTCACGCCCGGGCCCGCTCGGGCGCGGCCTACGACAATGACTACGCGGTGCTGTTCCAGGTACGCGACGGCCTGATCGTCTCCGTCCGCGAGTACTGCGACACGTCCTACATGAAGCGCGTGCTCTTCGAGCAGTGACCGCGTTCGCGCC
This sequence comes from Pseudofrankia inefficax, assembly GCF_000166135.1. NCBI lineage: Bacteria > Bacillati > Actinomycetota > Actinomycetes > Frankiales > Frankiaceae > Pseudofrankia > Pseudofrankia inefficax. The sequence goes on along the minus strand of NC_014666.1, from coordinate 4,823,022 downwards.
GTTGCGGTGTCCGCCGCGTCCCTGCCGGCTTCACGCTCGCGCATGATTGCCGTCTTGGCCCTTGACTGGTTGTTGTCGGGCTGCGATTGCGACCATTTCAGGGCCCAGACGGCGATCATGCGCAAGCGGGCGCGCGGGCGCTAGCGGACGCTGACCGTGCTGCGGTGGTGGCGCGGTTTCTCGATCTCGTCGAGCAGCGCGACCGCGAAGTCCGGATAGGTGATCCGGCTGTTCGCGTCGCCGTGCTCGGCGATCCGGTAGCGGCCGGTGCGTGGGCCCTCGTGGTCGAAATCCCCCGCGGGCGCCATGTAGACCCAGTCGAGGCCGCAGGTCCGAAGCTCGTCGAGACCCGCCGCGTGCCCGAGCGAGAAGGACCGATACTCGTTCGGGTAACCGGGCTCGTCCATCAACGCGGAACCGGACGCTCCGGGCAGGACGGAAGCCAAACCGACGACGACCAGTCGGCCGACGCCGGCTTTCGCCAGTCCGGCCGCCAGCGCTCGGGATGACGCGGTGAAGAACTCGTGCGCGGGTACGGACAGGTCCGCGGCGGCGCTGATGGCGACCTCCTGACCGGCGGCCGCCCGTTCGACGTCCGCGGCGCTGGTGACATCACCCGCGATCACCGAGGCGTCCCGAACCTGGCTGTGTCTCGCCGGGTCACGGACGACCGCGGTGACCTGGTGGCCACGCCGAAGCGCCTCGGAAACAGCCCGCCGCCCCGCCCGTCCACCCGCGCCGAACACCACGATGTTCATGCTGGAAACCGCCCATCTCCAGGGCCTGCGCTTCCTGCGCCGGCCGGCAGGCGGACGTTATGCGGGACGATGGTTACCAACCGGATACCGGCTACGGTGAGTCTATGAGGGACCCGCTGCCCGCCGACCTGTTCGACGAGCTCTGCCCGTCGTCGCTCAACCCGATCCGTTTCGGTGACAAATGGACGGCGCTCGTCATCCGCTGCCTCGAAGACGGCCCGCGCCGCTTCTCCGAGCTGCGCGTACCGCTGAGCCGGGTCACTCCCAAGGTGCTCACCCAGTCGCTGCGGGCCCTGGAACGCGACGGCCTGGTCATTCGCACAGTCCGCCCCGAGGCGGCCCGTCACGTCGAGTACGAGCTGACCGGCCTCGGCCGTAGCCTGCTGGAGCCGATGGCTGCCGCCTGCGCCTGGACGGCGGAGCACTGGGACCAGCTCCTCGACGCCCGCGAGGCCCACGACGCCGGCACCAGGCTGGACCGCGCGGGCTGAGCCAGCGATCCCGGCCGCGCCAGGCTGCCAGGCCGCCAGGTCGCTACCAGGAAGGAAGCCAGCGGCCGGTGACCAGGTCGGTCCACAGGCGCCGGATCGCGAGGCTGTTGCGGTCGGCGCGGGCGTGGACGTTCAGGTGCGGAGCGAGCGGGAACGGCGTCGGCAGCAGGTCGAGCAGGGCACGGTCCTCGCTTTCCACCGCGACGTCGAACGCGAGGATGTCGGCCGCCGGCCGGTCCTGTTCGGTGTCGGTCCGCAGGACCAGCTGCACCAGGCGGCAGCTCTCGTCGTCGACCGGCGTGATGGCCTTGACCATCAGATGCCGCAGGCCGTCCGGATAGGTGATGTGGATGTGCCCGAAGAACGGCGCGTAGAGCGTGGAGACCGTGGTGCGGGTGGTGGTGCCGAGCTCGCCGGGCCTGGAATCGACGTTCACCTGGCCGAAGGTGCGCAGGCCGTAGGGTTCGCGGGTCACCTCGGTGTCGGTGAGCTCGGCGCGGTCCGGATTGCCGAACGTGTTGCGGTGGACGAAGGCGACGTGGCCCGGGTCGAAGTTGTTCTCCAGCAGGTGCATGGCGGTGCAGTCGAAGTCGAACTCGTATTCCGGCACCCGTCGCCAGGCGGGGTCGTCGTATTCGGGAACCGGCGGGATGTCGGTGACCGGATCGTCGGACAGGCAGATCCACACCATCCCGTACCGTTCGCGGGCCGAGACCATGGTCAGGCCGCTTCGCGTCGGGTGCGGAGCGTCGGGGAACTGCGGAATCCGCTGGGTGCGCCCGGCCCGGTCCCATTCCCAGCCGTGGTACGGGCAGACGAGATGGCAGTTCGCGACCCAGCCGCGTGACAGCGGCGCGTCCCGGTGCGCGCACCGGTCCAGCGCCGCGCTGACCGGGGCGTCCGGCGACGGCCGCCACAGCACCAGGGGAGTGCTCAGGATCGTGACCGCGACCGGTTCCGCGTTTACGTTGTGCGCGAAGCAGGCCGCGTACCAGAAGCGGCGAAGGACCGGATGCTCGGAGACCACGAGATGGTCGGGCCCGTCATGCCGCGTCACGCGGTCCGGGTTCTCTCCGGTGGTGGAGTTCTGTAGGGCGGCCCTCATGGCAGGGACTGTCCTCCGATGGCCGCGCGGAGGCGGTGCGGAACCGCCGGCTACCCACTCGGCCGCGTACTGAGCGAACACCGGAGACATCGCGAGCCGGTTTCGGCCGCGTTGCGTCCGAGAACCGATTCGCCAATGGTCACCGCCGCCGACCAGGGCCGGTCAGAACTGGGTGCCTCCGTCGATGTTGATGACGGCGCCGGTGAGGTAGCCGGCGCGGGGCGAGAGGAGGAAGGCGAACAGTTCGCCGACCTCGGTGGGCGTGCCCGGGCGGCGCAGGGCGACGTCCATATGCCACTCGTCGACCATGACCTGCTCCAGGAGGCCCTCCGGCGGCACGCCGCGCTGCTGCGCCAGCGCCTGGCGCATCGCCGCGAGCGAGCCCGTCTCGATCGCGCCGGGGCAGACGCAGTTCGCCCGTACCCCCGAGCCGCCGTACGCCCGGGCGATGGTCTTGGTGAACGCGGCGACGCCGCTTTTCAGTGTCAGGTACGGCAGCCGGTCCGGATGGTAGGCGCGCATGCCGTACGCCCCGGTCGTCACGATGGTCCCGCCGCCGGCCGCGACCAGGTGCGGGACGGCCGCCCGGACCGTGCGCACCGTCCCCATCAGCACGTCGTCGACGGCCTCGGCCCAGACGTCGTCCGACGCCGTCTCCAGGTTGCGGTGCCCGGCCGTCGAGGTCCCGGTGGTCACGGCGAGGCCGGCGAGCCCCCCGAGCGCCTCGACCGCCTCGGCGAGGATCCGCTCGGCCTCGCCGGGGCGGCTGACGTCGCCGACCACCGCCGACGCCCGCCGGTCGCCGACCCGCTCGACGGCGGCCTTGGCCCGGTCGGCGTCCCGGCCGACGAGCACGACCCGCGCGCCGTCGGCGACCAGGACCTGCGCGGTCGCGAGGCCCATCCCCGCCGTGCCGCCGACGACGACGAACCCGCTGTCACGGATGCCGAGGTCCACCTCAGCCTCCGGCCGGGTGGCGCGCGAGCGGGGAACGTCGATGGCCCACAGAGGCCCAGGTGCTGTCCACGTGCGCAGCTTAAGTGGAAAGATGTAGACCTATCAACGCGGGGACCTCAAGACGCATACTGTATCCATAACTGGAGCCGCTGGCCGGGCGGTCGCCCCGAGCCGGCAGGAGGCGGGTACCGACATGAGTGAGACGACGACCCAGGAGACGGTGGCGCAGGAGACGGCGCGAGGCGCACACCGGCGGGAGACCTTCCGGTTCGCCGAGGCGCTGCCGCTGCACGAGTCCGGCATGATGTCGATGCCGGTGATGTCGCCGGAGGCCCCCGAGCAGTTCCTGGAATGGGTCTCGGGCGGTGGCCAGGTCGTCAAGGTGCTGTTCGGTGACCCGGAGTCGGGGGGCACCAGCCTGGTGTGGTCGCGGTTCAGCCCGGGCTACGTGCTGCCGCGTCACTCGCACAGCGCCGACTGCCTGTACTACGTGACCCGCGGCGAGCTGCGGATGGGCGCCACCGTGCTGGGCGAGGGCGACGGCTTCTTCCAGCCGGCCGACCGCCCGTACACCTACACCGCCGGCCCCGACGGCGTGGAGATCCTGGAGTTCCGCACGACCAGCCCGTTCGACATGCGGATCACCGAGACCCTCCCCGGCTGGGGACGCGTCCTGGACGCGGTCCGGGCCAACCGCGACGACTGGGCCACCCAGCCCAAGGTCTGACCGGGAGCCCGGCCACCGGAAACGACGAACCGCCGCCGGCCCAGGGCCGGCGGCGGTTCGGTGAACCGTCAGAAGGCCGGCTCGCCCTTGAGCATGCCGCCCGCGTCGAGGCGCAGGTTGAGGCCGGTGATGTACTTCGAGTCGTCGGACGCGAGGAACAGCACCAGCGAGCTCACGTCGTTCGGCTCGATGTAGGGGATCGGCATCGACTGGAGCACGGGGAACGCGAGCTCCGCGTCCTCGCGGGTGGGGTTCTCCAGGTCGGGGCGGAACGTCTTGTAGATGCGCTCGTTCTGCAGCAGGTTGGTGTTGACGTTCGTCGGGTGGATCGCGTTGAGCCGCACGTTGTGGGGCGCGAGCTGCAACGCGAGGACTTCGGTGTAACGCGCCACGGTCTGCTTGGCCCAGGAGTAGCCGACCCCGCCGGTGTTGCCCATGACCTCGGTGGTGCCCTTCATCATGCCGGCGGTGGAGCCGGTCAGGATGATCGAGGCGCCGGCGGTGAGGTGGGGGAGGCTGACGGCGACGGTGTTCATGACGCCGATGAGGTCGACGTCGGTGCAGTCGACGAAGCCGCTGGCGAGGGTGAAGTCGTCCCAGGGGCAGACGCCCGCGTTGCCCAGGACGATGTCGAGGCGGCCGAACCGGGCGATGCCCTCGTCGACGGCGGCCTTCAGCTGGGACCGCTCCCGGACGTCCGCCTTCACCGCGACGATGCCGCGGCCGAGGGCCTCGACTTCCTTGACGGTCTGGGCGAGGTCCTCGGGGGTGCCGAGCGGGTAGGGGACGCTGGCGATCTGCTCGCAGAGGTCGATGGCGATGATGTCCGCGCCTTCGCTGGCGAGGCGGATCGCGTGGCTGCGGCCCTGGCCGCGCGCTGCGCCGGTGATGAAGGCGACCTTGCCCTCAAGCTTGCCCATGGAGAAACCCCTTCGGTTGTCGGTACGACGGCGGCGCGGATAGCCGGCGCGCCCCGACGGATTGAACGCTCACTTGAAAGATATCGAGGTCATCGAGGTGAGGCGATAGAACGGCGACGGTCAGCCGGTGGCGGGAGCTCCCGCGGTGAGCAGCCGCTCGACCCCGGCGACCATGTCCGGGTACCGCCTGGTCCGCGCGCCGCCGTCGATGCTGTAAAGCGCGCCGGTGATGAACGACGCCTGGTCGGAGGCGAGGAACGCGACGAGGTTGGCGATCTCCTCCGGCTCGGCGAACCGGCCGAGCGGGGTGTTCTCGACGAACTCGTCCAGGACGCCCGGCAGCGCCCACACGCCGCCGGTCTGGGCCGTCCGGACCAGCCCGGGAGCGAGCGCGTTGACCCGGATGCCGTGGCTGCCGAGCTCCAGCGCGGCGACCTCGGTCAGCGCGACGACGCCGGCCTTGGCGGCGCAGTACGCGCCCATGCCGCGGCCGGCCTGGATGGCGTTGAGGCTGGCGAGCGCGATGATCGAGCCGCCGTGGCCGGCGTCGCGCAGCACCCGGCCGGCGTGCTTGACGGTCAGGAACACCCCGTGCAGGCAGAGGTCGACGACGCGGCGCCACTCGGCGAAGTCGTGGTCGGCGATCTCGCTGAGCGTCCCGCCGCCGGCGTTGGCGACCGCGGTGTCCAGCCGGCCGAACCGCGCCGTCGCGAGCTCGACGAGCGCGGCGATGTCGTCCTCGACGGTGACGTCGCAGCGGATCGTCGCGAGCGCGTCGGTGCCGAGCTCGTCGGCGAGCGCCGCTAGGCCGGCCTCGTCGACGTCGCCGGCGACGACCCGCCCGCCGTCGGCGATGAACCGGTGGGTGACCGCCCGGCCGATGCCCTTCGCCGCTCCGGTGACCACCGCTACCGGCGCCGGTGCCGATTCGTCCATCGTCGTTCTCCCCGATCAGAGACAGGCCCGAGGGCCATGGTCAGTAGGCGTCGCGGTCAGTAGGCGTCGCGAGTCAGTAGCCGTCGAGGGTCAGTGGCCGTCGCGGGTCAGTGGCCGTCGCGCTGCAGCAGGAGGACGCCGGACGGGGTGCCGCCGCCGGTCGTCACGACGGCGGTGCGGGCGTCGGCGACCTGGCGGGCGCCGGCCTCGTGACGCAGCTGGGCCACCGCCTCGTAGAGGAACCCGAAGCCGTGCGTGCGGCCCTCGGAGAGCTGGCCGCCGTGCGGGTTCACCGGCAGCTCGCCGTCCAGCGCGATCCGGCGGCCCTTGTCGATCCAGTCCTGCGCCTCGCCGAGCCCGCAGAACCCGAGCGCCTCCAGCCAGGAGACGGCGTTGAAGGTGAAGCCGTCGTAGAGCAGCGCGAGGTCGACGTCGGCCGGGCGCAGGCTGGTCCTGGTCCACAGGTGCGCTGCCTGGCCGAGGACCTGCGGCTCGTGGGTGAGGGTGCCCTGGTCCCAGGAGACCCGCTCGTTGATCTGGGTGCCGACGGCCTCGACCCGGATCGCCGGGCGGGGCCGGTCGCCCGCGGTCTCGGCGGCCGAGACGATGATCGCGATCGAGCCGTCGCAGGGCACGTCGCAGTCGTACAGGCCGAACGGCGAGCTGATCGGCCGGGCCGCGAAGTAGTCGTCCATCGTCATCGGGGTGCGGTAGATCGCGGCCGGGTTGCGGGCCGCGTTCGCCCGGGCGTTGACCGCGATGGCGCCGAGCAGCTCCCGGGTCGCGCCGTAGCGGTGCAGGTACTGGTTGGCGTTCATGCCGATCCAGTTCGCCGCCGACATCGCCCCGAACGGCCCCCGGTACTCGAACATCCCGGAGACCCGGCCACCGCCGCCCGCGTGGATGCCCAGGGCGGCGGAGGTGGACGCCCAGACCGTCCGGAAGCACAGCACGTGGCGGCACAGCCCGCTCGCCACGGCCATCATCGCGGCGATCACCGCGCCGCCCGGGCCGGGAATGTCCATGCCGCCGTTGATCCAGGTCGGGTTCAGCCGCAGCGCCTCCTCGACCGCGGTGACCCCGCCCTCGCTCATCCCGCCCAGGGCGCCGTCGCCGCCCGGGTAGGTCGACAGGCCGTCGATGTCGGCGAGCGTGAGGCCCGCGTCGGCGACCGCCTCCAGGCAGGCGTCGACGGTCAGCGACAGCGGGTCGACCATGAGGCGCCGGCCGATCGCCGAGCGCCCGATGCCGGAGAGCACGGACCGGTGCTCGAACCGCTCGTCGCTGACCGGCGGGCGGGGGACCGGCCGGCTCGGCTCGGGGACGCGGTCGACCGGGTCGGTGCCGCCGGTCGGCTCGAACAGCGGCAGCCACACGTCCTCGTGCTGCTCGAACCGGACCGCGACCTCCTGGCCGATGTGCACCTCGTCCGGCGCGCAGCCCACGATGTTCGTCGTCAGTCGCACGTCGGCCTGCTCGGCGAGCGCGACGACCGCGATGACGTAGGGCGGCTCGAAGCCCGGCAGCCACTGGTGGGCGTTCACGGTGAAGCCGATGACCGTGCCGCGCCCGGAGACCTCGGTCGGCGCGTGCGCGCGGCTACGGCACTTCGGGCAGATCGGCACGGGCGGGTGGACGAGCGTCCCGCAGTCGGAACAGCCCTGGATCCGCAGCCGGCCGTCGGCACCGGACGTCCAGAACGAGGTGTTCGCCGGTGTCAGCTGCGGAAGAAGCCGCACGGTGGTCGCTCCTCGGGAGTCGGCGGGCGAGGGCGTGGCCGCCCCCGGAACGGATCGGTTCTATCGCGAGGCCGGGCAGGGTGTGTCGGCGGTCGCGGGCCGATCGATGTACGCACCCCACCGGGGGCCTGTTATATGTAGATGTATCACGGCGGCGGTGCCAGGCGGGGTGTGCTGCGTCCGCCGCCGACGATGACCTTCTCCGGCGGTGGGTCTCGACCAGCAGCAGTCTGACAGCGTCCCGGCGTCCGGGGCGCGTTCGTCTCCGAGGAGTTCACCGTGACCGACGCAGTCATCGTCTCGACCGCGCGTACGCCCATCGCGCGGGCCCGCAAGGGGTCGCTGGTCAGCCTGGACGCGTTCCAGCTCGCCGAGGTCGTCGTGCCCGCCGTGCTGGAGCGTTCCGGGGTGCCGGCCCGCGACGTCGACGGCCTGGTGCTGGCCGAGGCCTACCAGGGCGGCGGTGTCCTGTCGCGCAACGTCGCGGTGCGCCTGGGCCTGGCCGACGTCGCCGGGATCGCGACGAACCAGCACTGTGCCGGGGGCCTCGCGGCCGTCGCGATCGCGGCGGGCAGCGTGCGGGCCGGCATGGACCAGGTGGTCATCGCCGGCGGCACCGAGAGCCTGACCAACAGCGCGATGACCACGACGAAGCGGGGCCCGGACGGGAACCCGATGACCTTCGTGTCGGCGTCGCACCCGGAGACGCCGGACGCCCCCGCCTTCGACATGTCGATCACCGTCGGTGAGAACACCGCCCGCGAGCTGGGCCTGACCCGCCTCGACGTCGACGAGTGGGCCGCCTACAGCCACGGCCAGGCGATCGCGTCGATCGACGGCGGCTACTTCGTCGACCAGATCGTGCCCGTCAACGTGCCGCAGCCGGACGGGACGACGAAGGTGTTCGACACCGACGAGTTCCCGCGCCGCGGCACGACCGTGGAGACGCTCGCCCAGCTGCGCCTGCTGCACCCCGAGCTGCCGGACGCGACGGTGACCGCCGGCAACGCCGCAGGCCTGAACGACGCCGCGGCCGCCGTCACCGTCGCCAGCGGCGAGTACGCGGCGGCGCACGGCCTGGCGCCGCTGGCCCGGATCCGCTCGTGGGCCTCGGTCGGCCTCGCCCCGGCGCTGACCGGGCTCGGCCCGTCGCTGGCGATCCCGAAGGCACTCGACCGGGCCGGCCTGACACTGGCGGACATCGACCTGTTCGAGGTCAACGAGGCGTTCTGCTCGGTGCCGGTCGCGACGATCCGCAAGCTCGGCATCAGGCCCGAGATCGTGAACGTCAACGGCAGCGGCGCGAGCCTCGGCCACCCGATCGCCGCCACCGGCGCCCGGATGGTCGTGACGATGGTCGCCGAGCTGCGCCGGCGCGGGAACTCGCTCGGCGTCGTGTCGATGTGCGCCGGCGGCGGCATGGGCGCCGCGATGGTCATCGAGGTGCGGTAGGTCCCCACTCGTCGTGCCCCAGGGGCGCGGCCCAGTTCGTGCGAGCGGCGCCGGCGCCGACCGTGAGGTCGGCGCCGGCGTTTCTAGGCCCCGGCGGCCTGGCCGGGGCCGCGCCCGTCGCGGACCGCGGCCTCGATGAGGCCGATGACCCAGGTGGCGGCGCTCGTCGCCTTCTCGGGGTCGAGGTCCCAGGTGGTGACCATGCGCTCGAAGGTCCCGACGCTCCAGAAGGCGTCCAGCGCCGCGGCGGTCATCTCGCGTTCCTCGTCGGTCCAGTCGGCCGCCGACGCGGTGAGCGCGGCCCGCAGCGCGTGGCGGCGGCGTTCGTCGAGCGCCGCGAAGGTCGGGTCCTCGATCGGCCGGCTGCCGATGGGGAACGTCGCCAGATAGGCGAACGTCTGCGCGATCGTCTGGCCGAAGTTGTCGAGGGTCAGGTTCTCCAGCTCGACGCCCGCCTCGGTCTCCAGCTGGCGCAGGACGGCGTCGCGCAGGTTGCGCTCGGTGGCGAAGTGCCGGTAGACCGTGCTCTCGTTCACCCCGGCCCGCCGGGCCACCGCGCGGACCGTCAGGTTGCGCCAGTCCCAGTTCGGCAGCTCGTGCACCAGGTCGGTGGCGGTGGCGACGATGCGCTCCCGGGTCGCCGCGGCCTGCCGGGAGCGCTGCGAGTTCTCGTACGAGCGCGCCTTCGGGGCCTGCCGGGCGGCGCCGCGCGTCCCGTCGGGGGCCGAACCGCTGCCTGAGCCGCCGGCCACCATCGGGTCTTCTCCTCCATGCGCGTCCGGGGTCGAACCTGGTCGCCCGAACCTAGTCGCCCGATCCTCGCAGGTCGAGATCGCCGCCCCGGGAGACGCGGCCCTCCGCGCTCCGGGCGACTCTTGGCGGCACCGTAACTCGTGCAAGACTGCTTGCACGAGATGCCCTACGCTGTGCCTGGGTTGCCTGAGATCCACCGGTTCGGCCCACCGGATCGGCCCACCAGATCGGCCAAGGCCTGGAGGCGGCTGTGACCACTACGGAGCTCCCCGCGCGTGCGCTGGATCCGACCCGCGACGACCGCAAGTCGGCGGCCCTGGCGGCGCAGCGGGTGCACGCCGACGCCGGGGCGCGCGTCGTCGGCAGCTTCGAGCTGGGCCGCGCGATCCTGCGCAGCGCGCAGATGCGGCAGGCCGGCGCGAGCTCCGACCAGATGGACCCCGAGGACGAGTTCTGCCCGGTCTTCTTCCTCGACGGCGACAGCCACCGCCGCCGGCGCACGGCGATCGCCCGGTTCTTCACCCCGAAGGCCATCAGCGCCCGCCACCGCCTGGTCATGGAACGCACGACCGAGGAGCTGCTGCGGGGAGTCCGGGCCACCGGCACGGGGCAGCTCGACAAGCTCAGCTACAAGCTCGCGGTCGCGGTCGCCGCGGAGATCGTCGGTCTGACGGACAGCGACCAGGCCGGGATGGCCAAGCGCATCCAGGCGACCCTGCTCGGCACCCGGCTGCGCGGGGCGCACCCCGTCGTGCGCTTCGGCCTGCAGGCCCTGACCGCCGTGCACGCGATGCGGTTCTTCGTCCGGGACGTGCGCCCCGCGATCAGGTCCCGGCGCGAGCGGCGGCAGGACGACGTCATCTCGCACCTGCTCGACGAGGGCTACCCGGACAAGGCGATCCTCATCGAGTGCATGACCTACGCCGTCGCCGGGATGGTGACGACCCGTGAGTTCATCGTGATGGCCGCCTGGCACCTGTTCGACGACGACGCCCTGCGCGCCCGCTTCACCGCCGGCGACGAGGCCGACCAGACCGCGATCCTGGAGGAGATCCTGCGCCTGGAACCGGTCGCCGCGATGCTCCACCGGCGCTCCACCGAGGACGCCGACCTCGGGCTCGACTCGGTCAAGGCGGGCGAGCTGCTCGCCGTCAACATCCGGGCCGCGAACGTCGACCCGGCGACGGTCGGACAGTGCCCGCACGCGGTCGACCCCGACCGGGCCAGGCGCGAGAAGGCCGTCGGCTCGTACATGAGCTTCGGCGACGGCAGCCACCGGTGCCCCGGCGCCCAGGTCGCGATCACCGAGACCCGGGTGTTCCTCGACGCCCTGATGCGCCTGCCCGACGTGCGCCTCGCCCGCGTCCCGGACATGACCTGGTGCGACGGGTTGATGAGCTACGAGCTGCGCGACGCCGTCGTCACCTGCTCGACGAGCTGAGCCGGTCGGGCTGGGCCGGTCAGGCAGCCTGGCCCGGCCGGACAGGTTTGGCAGGGCCGGTCAGGCCGTTCCGGTCAGGCGGCTTCGCCGGGCCGGCCCAGCGCGACCGCGCGGCGGACGAAACGGGCGAAGTCGGCCGGGTTCTCGCGGTGCGCCATGTGGGTGGCGCCGGGCAGCGTGAACTGCTCGGCGTCCATGAGCTTGGCGAAGGCGCGCACCCCTGGCTCGAAGATGGGGAAGGGCGCGTCGCCGTACCCGACGATGCAGCGGGCCTTCAGCCGGCCCAGGTCGTAGGGCGCGGTGAACATCTCCGTCGCCTCGGCGACGAACAGCAGGCGCTCGCGGTTCTGCCGCGGCGTGCCCGGTGGCTTCTCCCGCAGCCGCGCGACCGCGTTGCTGATGAGCTGCCGGTGGTCCGCCGGCCACCAGGGCTCCCACTGCAGCGCCGTCTCCCAGAGGCCGACGGACGCGATGAGGTCGGGCCGCCGGATGGCCGCGGCGACGGCGACGTGGCCGCCCCAGCTGTGCCCGACGACCGTCGCGGGCCGCTCGCCGAGCAGGGCGAGCAGGTCGTCGGTGTGGCCGTCGACGCCGGCGGGGACGCCGTCCCAGGCCGGGTCGTCGTCCCAGCCGCGGCGGTCGTAGGACAGCACCTCCAGGTCGTCCAGGAGCGCGGTGACGCGCGCGAAGCTCGATCCCTGGTCGCGGGCGCCGTGCACGAGGACCACCAGCGGTGGCCGCGCGCCGCCGCCTTCGGCGCGACCGCCTTCGGGCGTCACGGACCCGTCCGCTTCGGGGACTTCGGTGCCGGTGATGAGCTGCTCCTCGCGGGCGCGGATCGGCGCTGACCGTCAGCGTTGCTCCGATTCTGGCCGGAACGGCCACCCACACGCGACCTGCTGGGGCCCCGAGCGCCCCGACGGGCGTCGGCGCCGTCAGGCCGCGGTGGTGGTCAGCTCGACGGGCAGCGAACGCGGGCCCCGATGGATGATGCTCGGCTGGTAGGACACCGGCTCGTCGGTGGCCAGGCGCAGCCCCGGGGCCCGCCGCACCAGGGTCCCGATCGCGGTCGAGGCCTCCAGGCGGGCCAGCGGCGCCCCGAGGCAGTAGTGCGCCCCGAGGCTGAAGCCGAGGTGGCGGGGCGAGCGACCGGGCTCGGCGTAGCGGGTGAGGTCGAGCCGGTCGGGCTCGGCGAAGACCGCGGCGTCCCGGCCGGCCGAGGCCATCAGCACGATGACGCCGTCACCCCGGCGGAAGGCGCGGCCGCCGACCGTCGTGTCGGTCAGGGCGACCCGCATCGTGAACTGGGTCGGGGTGTCGTAGCGCAGGATCTCCTCGACGGCCGAGCCGGTGAGCTCGGGCCGGCGGCGCAGCAACTCCAGCTGGTCGGGGTGGGCCAGCAGCGCCCGGACGCCGTTGCCGACCAGGTTGATGCTCGTCTCCATCCCGGCGATGAGCAGCAGCACGCAGATGCCGATGACCTCCGGCGCGCTGAGCGCGTCCCCGGCCTCCTCGACGGCGATGAGCCGGCTCAGCAGGTCATCCCGGGGCTCGGCGCGGCGGCGCCGGACGAGGTCCGCCAGGTACCCGACGACGCCCGCGCCGGCCTCGTCGCGCCCGGCGATCTCCTCGGCGGACAGCAGCGGCTCCGGGTCGGTGCCGCGGGCGATCGCCAGCTCCCACGCGCGCAGCAGGTCCGCGTCCCGCGCCGGCACGCCGAGCAGCCGCTGGCCCACCATCGCCAGGGCGAGCGGCGCGGACAGGTCCCGGACGACGTCGAGCCCTCCGGCCGCGATGGCGTGGTCGACGAGGCTGTCCACCAGGCGTGTGATCATCGGGGCGAGGTCGGCGACCATCCGGGCGCTGAACGCCTTGTTGACCAGGGCGCGCAGCCGCCGGTGGTCCGGGGGGTCCATCCGGATGAACGAGCCCGGCAGGCTCGTCTCCTGGTCCCAGAACGGGCTGAGCCGGTCGGCGTTCCCGTGCCCCCACGCCGGGCTCTGCAACACGGCGGCGCAGTCGGCGTACCGGGACAGCAGCGTGACCTCGGTGTCCCCGAGCCGGACGGCGGCCCGGCCGGGGGTGTCCCGCAGCCGGCCGTAGCCCGGGTACGGGTCGAGGCGATGAGCGCTGTCGAACAGGTCGAGCGCGTCGGGCACGACGTTCCCGAGCTGGCCAGAGGTCATGAGGTCCGCTTCCTTCGTGGCGCCGGTCCGGACGGCGGTCTCATTTTCCGGCGCCGCGAAAGTTCGCGCTGCACCAATGTGCGATGGATCGATAAGACTCTGGCCATGGACCCGGCCGAGGACCGTCGATAACGTGTCGGCCTGCTGGTCGAGCCGGCGGCGCGAATTCCGCCGATTCGGCGTGACGTCACGCGAACGGCGGGGAAACATTCCCTGACCAGAAAGCGACCACGCAGGACCGAGGGGCGGGACATGGAACGGCTGGTAGCGTCGCCAATCTTCATCTTCTCGCCGCCGCGCTCCGGTTCAACACTCCTGCGGACCGTTCTCGACAGTCATTCGGAGATTCACGCTCCGCACGAGCTGCACCTGTCACTGCTGGCGGTGCAGACCAGGGAATGGAATGCGGGCCGCCACGCCGAGCGCTACGCCGAGATCGCGATCGACGCGCTAGGTCTCACGCTGCGGGACCTCGAGCACCTTCTGTGGGACCGCCTCCTGCACCGCCAGCTGGCGCGCAGCGGCAAACGCCTGATCGTGAACAAGACGACGAACGAGGTGCTGACGTGGCGCCGCGTCGCCGAATGCTGGCCGGGCGCGCGTTACATCTACCTCGTCCGGCATCCGGCCAGCATCGCGGCGTCGCTGGCCCGCGCCTGGGAAGGGCGGGTCGACATGGATCCGGTGGGCCGGACGGTCGGGTTCGTGCGGTCGATGAACGAGGCCCGCGCCGAGCTCCCCGGCCTGACCGTCCGCTATGAGGAGCTCACCACGAACCCGGCGGACGTCGCGCGGCGCCTGTGCGCCTTCCTGGACGTGCCATGGGAACCGACGATGACGGAGTACGGCCGGTTCGGGCACGGCCCCTTCACCCGCGGCATCGGCGACTGGAGTGACAACATCCGGTCCGGCCGGATCCAGCCGCACCGCCCGCTGCCAGCCGGCGACGAGGTGCCGGAAGCGCTGCGAGAGCCGGCGCGGTCCTGGCATTACCCGATCGAGACACCCCGGCCCGCGGCGGCCACCTCGGAACCGGCGGCCTGTTGACCCGAGGCCCGAGGCTCGCCGCGCTCGCCCCGTCGACGCGCGCCCCGTCACCTTGATCGCTGTTTGCGTCCTCTGGTGGCTACGAGACAGGCCGGGTCACGACCACTGGAGGGCCGAAGCGGCGATCTTGGGGCGCCTGGCGGTGGCCGGGGTGCACCTCGATCGTCCATCCAGACCTGTGGGGGTCGGGTCTCGTGCCGCGCGGCACTAGAAGCGCCACCTTGTGGCGCCGCCGGGGTCGACGGTGGCCAGGGCCGTCGCGGCGCGGACCGTCAGGCGGTACACGTGCCAGGGCGGCGGGCCCGCCGACGGGGCGCTGAACTCGGCGGTGAGCGCGAGGCCGGTGTCGTCGACCAGGGCCGGCCAGCCCTGGGCGGCCCAGAGCGCCGCGAGCTCGGAGACCGTGGCCGGATCGGTGACCAGATCGGCTGTGCCCTCGACGGTCAGGTCGAACTCGTGGGTGGCGACGCTCAGGGTGCAGCGCGGGTCACGGGCGAGGTTGCGACCCTTGCGGGTGCCCCGCCCGGTCTCGAACCAGAAGGTGCCGCCGGTCCACAGCGCGCCGATGCCGGTGACGTGAGGGCTGCCGTCCGGGTTGATCGTGGCCAGCCAGCAGGTATGACGGTCCGGGCCGCCGGCGTGGGGCGCCTGGGGCAGGCCCCGCCCGAGCCGGGCCTCGATCCCGGACCAGTCGAGCAGTGGCGAGTCGTACAGGGTGGCGAGGTTGGTGGTCTCCATGACTGCTACGACCGGCCTGGACGCCAGGACTCATCGGCGGGCGGCCCGCGAGTCCTGCCCGGTGGGCCGCCGGCCGGTTCGACCGGATCCGGAAACGGGTCGGAGGCCTTCCGTAAGCTCGGGGCCGAGAGCCCTGGAGAGGCCAGAGGCCGGGGCTCCGGTCCGGCCCTGGGGGTGTCGATGCTGGTCGTGCACGCTGTCTGCACGGCCGCCGACGGCGTCCGGCTGTGGGCCGAGGACACGCGGCGCCGGGACGAGGCACCCCCGGAAGGCGGCGCCCGCCATCCCTTCGCGGCCGCGGGCCCGGACCTGGCGGCCCTCGTAACCGGCCAGCGGGCCGGAGTCGGCCCTGCCACCAGATCAGCCGGTGACAGCTCGGCGGGGGCGGGGCAGCGCACGGT
This sequence comes from Pseudofrankia inefficax, assembly GCF_000166135.1. Classification (NCBI taxonomy): domain Bacteria; kingdom Bacillati; phylum Actinomycetota; class Actinomycetes; order Frankiales; family Frankiaceae; genus Pseudofrankia; species Pseudofrankia inefficax. Next base: position 4,807,371 of record NC_014666.1, on the reverse strand, counting down.
CCTGCTGCCGACCACGGCCACGGGACCAGTCGCGTCGCCGGAGCTGACGGCCGCCCTGGCCGAAGCCGGGCCGGCGTCGGGTGGTCCGGCGGCGGTGGGAAACAGCCCGGCGCTGCGACGCTGGCTGGTCGACATGGTCCGACCAGGCGTCCCGCTCAGGTTCGGCGCTGGCGAGGCGTTCCGGCTTGGCGCGTCCGCGCTGTTCCTGCTGGCGGTTGACGGGTTCGCCGCCGATCTGGTCGACCGGGGCCGCGTCCTGCCCGCTGTCGGAGGCGACGGCGCCGGGGCGGTGGCGCGGTGGCTGCCTGTCCGTACCGGGCCGGATGCCGACCGGTTCGGCGCCCTGGGCGTCGCGATGCCACCGGCGTTCCGGGCCGCCGTGGACGGGGACACGCCCGAGACAGGCCCGGCCGACGCGTTGAGCGCGGCACTCGACGACCTGGTGGACGCCCACGCCCGTGACCGGCTCCGACGGGCCGGCCGTGACCCGAGGGCCGGAGACTCGGCGGCCCCGGCCCCGAAGACCCGGGTCCCGAAGGCCAAGCGGTCGGGCCTGGCGGGTGCGGCGGCCGACTGGCTGCGTGCCCTTGACGGCGACCCGGGGCTCACCGCCGCCGGGACCCCGGTCCGCGAGCTGGCCACCAAGGTTGGTGCGTGGCGGGCGGGCGGCGGGCGGTCCTGGCCGACGCGGCTGTGCTTCCGGCTGGGGGAACCGGGCGCGCTGTCGCGGACGGCGCCCGGCGACGTCGACGCCTGGCGGGTCGACTTCCTGCTGCAGGCGGTCGCCGACCCCGGCGTCCAGGTGCTGGCCGGCGAGGTCTGGACCCGCCGCCCCGCCGGGCCGACGAGCTGGGCCACCGACGCGCAGGAGTCGCTGCTCGCCGGCCTGGGGCGAGCCGTCGCCGTCTGGCCGGGCCTGGGCCGGGCCCTGCGCGAGGCCAGGCCGACCGGACTGGACCTCGACCTCGACCAGGCCCAGGAGTTCCTGCGTCTCACCGGTGCCCTGGAACAGGAGGGGTTCGGGGTACTCGTCCCGTCGTGGTGGACCCGGCCGCCCCGCTCCGCGTCGCGGCTCACCGTGCGCGCGGTGCACCCGGTGGCGCCGGTGCTGCGGGACATCACGACGGACCTTGACCGGATCGTGGACTTCCGCTGGGCCGTCAGCCTGGGCGACGTCGAGCTCACCGACGTCGAGCTTGACGCCCTCGCCGCGGCCAAGACGGAGCTGGTCAGGCTCAGGGGCCGCTGGACCCGGGTGAGCCCGCGCGAGTTGGCCGGCCTCGACCTGGCCCGGCAGTCCGCCGGCGGCCGGCTGACCGTCCGCGACGTCCTCGCGCACACGGGTCTCCAGCCTGGCCCCGCCGAGGCTTCCGGCGACGTGGAGGTCGTCGCGGACGGCTGGCTGGGCGCCCTGCTCGCGGGAGCCGTCGGCGAGCCCGGCCCGGACCGCGCCGGGCTGACGCGGGTAGAGCCGCCCGCCGGGCTGGGCGTGCGGCTGCGGCCCTACCAGGAACACGGCCTGGCCTGGCTCGCGCTGCTCGACCGGCTCGGCGTCGGCGCGGTCCTCGCCGACGACATGGGGCTGGGCAAGACCATCCAGGTCCTGGCGCTGGAGCTGCTCGCCCGGGCCGGTGCCCGGCGGGAGCCGACCCTCGTGGTCTGCCCGACCTCCGTGCTCGGCAACTGGCGGCGTGAGGCCGAGCAGGTCGCGCCCGGCCTCACGGTCCACACCCACCACGCGAGCGGCGACGGCAGTCCGCTGGCCGAGGCCGCCGGCCGCCATGACCTCGTCCTCACGACCTACACGCAGCTCGCCCGCGACGTCGAGACGTTCCGCCAGGTCGGCTGGGACCGGCTCGTCCTCGACGAGGCACAGCAGATCAAGAACGCCGCGACCGCGCAGGCCAGGGCCGTCCGCCGGCTCACCGCGCGCCACCGGGTCGCGCTGACCGGCACCCCGGTCGAGAACCGGCTCGGCGACCTCTGGTCGATCATGCGGGCGGTCAATCCGGGCCTGCTCGGCTCGGCCAGCTCGTTCCACGCCCGCTACGCGGTGCCGATCGAGCGGTACGGCGATCCCGACGCGACCGCCCGGCTGCGCCGACGGATCCGCCCGGTCGTGCTGCGCCGGGTGAAGACCGACCCGGCCGTGCTGCGGGACCTGCCGGCCAAGGTGGAGCTGCGCCAGCTGTGCACGCTGACAGCGGAGCAGGCGGCGCTGTACCGGGCCGTCGTCGACGACATGATGGAACGGCTGCGCGACGCCTCGTCCCCGGTCCGGCGCAACGGCGTGGTGCTCGCGGCGATGACGAGGCTCAAGCAGGTCTGCAACCATCCGGCGCACCTGCTCGGGGACGGCTCGGCGCTGGCCGGGCGCTCCGGCAAGCTGGCCCGGCTGGAGGAGCTGCTCACGCAGGTCGTCGCCGGCGGCGAGCGGGCGCTGTGCTTCACCCAGTTCGCCCGCTTCGGCGCCATGCTCGCGCCCTACCTGTCCACCCGGCTCGGGGTGGAGGTGTCGTTCCTGCACGGCGGCCTGCGCGCGGCCGAGCGCGACGCGCTCATCGAACGGTTCCAGACCGGGACCGGTCCCGGGGTGTTCCTGCTGTCGCTCAAGGCCGGTGGCACCGGCGTCAACCTGACGGCGGCGAACCACGTCGTCCACGTCGACCGCTGGTGGAACCCGGCGGTCGAGGCGCAGGCGACCGACCGCGCGCACCGGATCGGGCAGCGCCGGGACGTGTGGGTGCGGACCCTGCTGTGCATGGGCACGCTGGAGGAGCGGATCGACCGGATCCTGGTGGACAAGGCGGCGCTGGCCCGGACCGTCGTCGGCGGCGGGGAGAGCTGGCTCGCGGCGCTGAACACCGACGAGCTGCGCGACCTCGTCGCGCTCGCCCCCGAGGCCGTCGATGGCTGACCAGGCCTGGTGGTCGTCCCGGTTCCTCGCGCTCATCGAGGGCATGAGCCCGCCCGAGCCACTGCGAGCCGGCCGCGCCCTGGCCCGCACCGAGGCGGTGCTCAGCGTCCGGCGGTCCGGCAACCTCGTCGTCGCGATGGTCCGCGACCAGAACGAGGACCTGCACAAGACCCGGCTGGCGGTCCGGACGTTCGGGGACATGGACTGGGGGCGGATCGAGCGGGCGCTCGCGTCGCAGGCCCGCTACGCCGCCGCGCTGCTGGCCGGCTCGATGCCCGCAGACGTCGAGGACGCCTTCGCCGTGCTCGGGCTCTCGCTGCTGCCGACCCGGGCCGACGACCTGGCGATGGACTGCACCTGCGCCGACTGGCAGCGGCCGTGCGCGCACCTCGTCGCGGCCTGCCACCGGCTCGGCGAGTCGATCGACCTCGACGCGTTCGCGCTGCTCGCGCTGCGCGGCCGGGAACGCGACGCGGTCCTCGCCGGCATCCGGCGCCTGCGGCCGGCGTCGGCGTCCCGCCCCGGCGGCGGCACCCACGCCCGGTCCGGGGGATGGCCGTGGGGATCGCCCGCCCAGCCAGGCGACGGGACCGCGGGCGACACCCTGGAACCGCTGCCCAGCTCCCCGGCGGCGTTCTGGACCGCGCCGGCCCCGGATGGCGGCTCGGACGTCCGGTCCGAGGCGCCGGCCCGTCCCGACGTTCTGCTGGACCTGTGCGGGCCGCTGGTGGTGGAGCCGCTCGGCGACCTGCGGGACGAGCTGCGTCCCGCCTATGCGGTCTTCGCGGCCGGACGGGCGAGCGCGGCCCGTCCCGACGGCTCCGTCGAGGAATGAGTCTGACGCGCTGACACGGGGCTCTCGTCAGGCTCGGTGTATACCGGGTATGATACCGAGTATTCTCCGAAAGGACGGGCGCCCGTGAGCGTGCGACATGCCCTGTTGGCCCTGCTGAGCGAGGGCCCGAAGTACGGCCTGCAACTGCGCCAGGAGTTCGAGGCGCGGACCGGCGAGGTCTGGCCGCTCAACGTCGGGCAGGTCTACACGACCGTGGCCAGGCTCGAACGCGACGGGCTGGTCGCCTCGGACGACGGCGACGAGCCGGGGCCGCAGAAGACGTTCCGGATCACGCCGGAGGGCGGCGCCGAGCTGGCCCGCTGGCTCACGACGCCACCCACCGCCGACGCGCCGCCCCGCGACGAGCTGGTCATCAAGGTGCTGGTGGCCGCGCGGCTGCCCGAGGCCGACGTCGCCGGAATCCTCCAGAGCCACCGGCGGCACCTGATCGAGACGATGAGCCGCTACACCCGGCTGAAGCAGGACGCCGCCGAGGACGACCTCGGGCTGCTGCTGGTCGCCGACGCCGAGATCTTCCGGCTGGAGGCGGTCGTCCGGTGGCTGGACGCGGCGGAAGGCCGGCTGCGGCACCGCCCACCCGTGGCGTCCCCCGCGGCGCCGGCCCCGGCCCCGGCTCGGCGCACCGCGAGGGCGGCCCGGTGACCACGACCTCGATGGACGCCGTCCCGGCGGATGCCGTCCCGACCGCGCCCGTCCTCGAGCTGCGCGCCGTGACCAAGGTGTACGGCTCGGGGCCGACCGAGGTCCACGCGCTGGCGGGCGTCGACCTGTCGGTCCGGGCCGGCGAGATGGTCGCGATCATGGGCCCCAGCGGCTCCGGCAAGTCCACCCTGCTGACCATCGCGGGCAGTCTGGAGCAGCCGACCAGCGGCGACGTCCTGGTCGAGGGCACCTCGCTGGCCGGCATGTCGGCCGCCGACCGGGCCCGGATGCGACGACGCCACATCGGCTACGTCTTCCAGGACTTCAACCTGCTGCCCGGGCTCACCGCCGCCGAGAACATCTCGCTGCCGCTGGAGCTCGACGGCCTGAAGGCCAGGAAGGCCGCCGAGTCGGCGCGCCGGGCCCTCGACGGGCTCGGCCTGGCGGACCGGGCGGACAGCTTCCCCGACGAGCTGTCCGGTGGGCAGCGCCAGCGGGTCGCCATCGCCCGTGCACTGGTCGGCCAGCGCCGGCTGCTGCTGGCCGACGAGCCGAGCGGTTCGCTGGACTCCCAGGCCGGCGAGAACGTCATGCGGCTGCTGCGCAGCGCCTGCAAGGAGGGCGCGGCGGCCGTGCTGGCGACCCACGACGCCCAGCTCGCCGCGTGGGCCGACCGGGTCGTGTTCGTCCGGGACGGCGTGGCCGTGGACCAGGCCGGCCCGGCCGCCGGCCCCGAGTCGCTGCTCACGGCGGACGTGCCGCGGTGACCGTCCAGACGCCGCCCCGGTCGCGGACCCGGCCGTCGGGGGCCCCCGCGGACGGCGGCCTCGCGGCCCGGCGAGCGATGACGCGATGGGCCTGGCGGATGCTGCGCCGCGAGTGGCGCTCCCAGGTCCTCGTGACCCTCCTGCTGCTGCTGACGGTGGCCGTGGCGGTCTGCGGCGGGACCACGCTGTACAACGTGCCGCGGCAGGCCGATCCGAAGCTCGGCACGGCCGGGGCCGTGTACGTGCTCAACGGGCAGAACGGCCGTGCGGCGGACCTGGCGGCCGACGTCGCCACCCTGCGCCGGGCGTTCGGAACGATCGACGTGATCGGCCACTCCGGGTACGGCGTCGCGGGCCTGGCCAAGGCGGTCGACTACCGGGAGCAGGCGCCGCACGGCACCTTCACCGGGCAGCTGCTCGCCATCCACCGTGGGCGGTACCCGGCCGGGCCGAACGAGGCGGCCGTCACCACCGGGGTGGCGAAGCTGCTCGGGCTGCGGCTCGGTGGCACCGTCGCGCTCGACGGCCACTCGCGGGTGATCGTCGGCATCGCCGAGGACCCGAGCGACCTGACCGACGACTTCGTCCTGATCGCGCCCTCGGCGGACTCGCCGCCGCAGACCGCGTCGGTGTTCGTCCGGACGACGGGTTCCAACCGTGGCGGACTGGGCCTGGCGACCGTCGGCCAGGTGATGGGGCAGGGGCCCAATACGGACCACCTGGTGATCACGACCCTTGTCCTCGGCGGGGCGACGGTCCTGCTGCTGCTCGTCGCGTTCGTGGCGGCCGCGGGGTTCGCCGTGCTCGCCCACCGCAGGCTGCGCCAGCTCGGGATGCTCGCGGCGATCGGTGCCACCGCGCGTCACATCCGGCTGATGATGGCCGTCACCGGCCTGCTGGTCGGCGGGCTGGCGGCAGGGGCCGGAGCCGCCCTCGGGCTGGCGCTGTGGCCGGCGGTGGCCGCCTGGCTGGAGCCGGCGGTCGGGCACCGGGTCGACCGGCTGGACATCCCCTGGCCGCTGGTCGCCGGCGTCGGGCTGCTCGCGGTGCTGATGGCGACGGCCGCGGCCTGGTGGCCCGCCCGTGCGGTGTCGCGCCTGCCGGTCACGCTCGCGCTGTCCGGCCGGCCGCCCGCGCCCAGGCCGTCGCACCGCCCGGCGCTGGTCAGCGTCTTCTTCCTCGCGGTTGGGCTGGGACTGTTGGCGGCCGGTGAGAAGAAGAGCCCGGCGCTGATCGTCGCCGGCACGGTGGCGATGGCGCTCGCGATGCTGTTCGCGGGCCCGCCGGCGATCAGGCTGCTCGCCGCGGCGGGTGGGCGGGCCCCGGTCGCCGTCCGGCTGGCGCTGCGCGACCTGGGCCGCCACCAGGCCCGGTCCGGGGCCGCGCTGGCCGCGATCAGCCTCGCGGTGGGCATCGCCGCCGCCATCGTCGTGGTGACGACGGGCATCCAGGGCAGCCCGACGGGCGGGAACCTGGGCGATCACCAGCTGCTCGTCGGGATAGCCCGGCCCGGCGACCCGCCCGGCCTCGTGCCGATCCGAACCGACGCCCAGCTACGGGGCCTGGCCGCGCAGGTCGACGAGCTCGCGGCGCTGCTCCCACGTCCGACCGTGATCCCGCTTGACCTGGCCTACGATCCGGCGGCCAGCCCGGAGCTGGGCCTGCAGGGCAACGAGCCCGTCCGGCGCGCCCTGGAGGTCGACCGGCCGCGCGGCGGCGGCGAGTACGAAGGGATCCCGGCGTACGTCGCCACGCCCGACCTGCTGCGGCTCGTCGGCGCCGACGGGGTGCGGATCCCTCCGGCCACGGACGTGGTCACCGCCAGGGCCGGGCCCCTGGTCATCTTCGACGCCGGGCGCGACGCGCGGCAGCCGCCCAGCACGCACGTCAGCGGCCCCCGCTTCACGTCGCTGCCCGACACGCTGCTGACGTCGGGCGCGCTCACCCGCCGCCACCTGACCCCGGTCCGGGCCGGCTGGCTGGTCGAGTCCGCGCAGCCGCTGACCGACGCGCAGCGGGCCGACGCGCGGCGGATCGCCGCCGCGGCCGGGCTGACCGTCGAGTTCCGCGACGGTCATCCGGGCGTGCGGACGGTCCGGGCCGGCGCCACGGCCGGTGGGCTGCTGCTCGCGCTCGCGGTCCTGGCCATGACCGTCGGCCTGATCCGCGGTGAGGCCGCCGCCGACCTGCGCACGCTGACCGCGACCGGGGCCAGCGCCGGCATCAGGCGCACGCTCACCGCGGCCACCGCCGGCGGGCTCGCGCTGCTCGGCGGGATCCTCGGCACCGCGGGCGCGGGGCTCGGCCTGGTCGCGGTGTACCGGCATGATCTCGCGGTCTTCGGGCGGATACCGCCGGGCTACCCGCTGGTCCTGCTCGTGGGGATCCCGCTGGTCGCCGCGGCGGCGGGCTGGCTGCTGGCCGGGAAGGAGCCACCGGCACTGGGGCGCCGCCTGTCGGACTGACCCAGCCCGGAAGGTCGCGGGATCCAGGGACGACCCGCGGGCGGCCAAGGCGCCATTCCCAAGGAACGGTTCGCGGCGCGGGGCTCGGCCGGCGCCCGCGATAACCGGTTGCCCACCCGGATCCAGAGTGCGAGTGTTGCGGCCTGGCGCGCGGCCGGCAGACAGATCGCTGGTACCGATCTGTCTGCCGGCCGCGCGCCGAACGCCGTGCCAGACGGCCACGCCCGCGGACCCGCTGTGGGCGACTCTCGGGGCGACCGCGCGGTGTGCGCGGAACAGGCGAAAGGCGAACCATGACGCTGCGCTGCGCGCGGGTGTACGGCGCCGCCGCGGCGCGGCTGATGCCGATCCTGCGTGACGCCGAAGAGGACGACGAGCTTGTCCGGGCGGCGCTGGGCGACCCGGCCTGCGCCACCTACGCGGCGACCCTCGACGCAGCGGACGTGGGCGCCGCGGTCGTGCGCTGGGGAGAACCGGGCGCCGAGGCCGAGATTCTCTACCTCGCGGTCTCCGCAGACGAGCGCGGGAAGGGGTACGGCCGGGAGATCGTCGCCGCGATCCAGGCCGAGCTGCCCGCGCACGGCAGGTCGCTCCTCGTCGGCACGGCGAACTCGGCGCTCGACAACATCGCCTTCTACCAGAAATGCGGGTTCCGCATGCATGCCGTGAAACCCGACTACTTCGCCTACGTGCGACCCCCGATACGTGACCACGGCATCGTCATGCGGGACATGATCGTCTTCCGATACGACCTGGACGCCCGATGATCGTCCACTCCTCCCTTTTCTGTGACGTCGCCCTGGCCGAGCGGATCGAACGGGCCGAGGCGCAGCTCATCGCCCGCGGCAGCGAGGCCGCCGGGCTCCGCCAGACCGGCACGCCGGGCTTCGTCAGGCCCGTTGCCGGCGGCGTGGCGAGCTTCGCCGAGGAGGGCTCGCCGCTGAACAAGATCGTCGGGCTGGGTTTCGCGGGCGTACCCGACGTGGCCGACCTCGAGCAGGTGGAGAAGGCGTTCGCCGCCTGCGGCGCACCGGTTCAGGTGGAGCTTTCCCAGCTGGCCGACCCGGGGGTCGGCGCGCTGCTGACCGGCCGCGGGTACCGGCTGGTGTCGTTCGAGAACGTTCTCGGCCGGTCCCTGGACGGCGGCCCGCGGCCGGTGAGCCCGCCGGGCGTCGAGATCCGGCCGAGCGGGGACGACGAGTTCGAGCCGTGGCTCGACGTCGTCGTCGACGGTTTCGCCCACCCCGACACCCAGGGGGTCCCGTCCCACGAGGAGTTCCCCCGCGAGATCCTGCGGCGCGCCGTGCTCGACATGGCGGCTGCCGGCGTCCGCCGTTACCTCGCGCGGTGCGACGGCGTGGTCGCCGGCGGCGCGAGCATGCGCACGGCCCAGGGCGTCGCGCAGCTTACCGGCGCGGCGACCGCGCCCGCGCACCGCCGCCGCGGCGTGCAGTCGGCGCTCCTGGCGGCGCGGCTCGCCGACGCACCGGGCTGCGACATCGCGGTCGTCACGACCCAGCCGGGCTCCAGATCCCAGCAGAACGTGCAGCGCCTCGGCTTCGACCTGCTCTACACCCGGGCCGTGCTGATCAAGGACCTCTGAACCGGCGCCCCACCCGTCCGGCCGGCGCGTACGTCCGGTCAGATCAGGGCGCGCAGGGCGTCCGCCGCCTCCGCGACGCAGCCGGCGAAGCTGGGCGGTTCGGTGGCCGAGATCCAGCGGGCGAAGGCCACGTGGAAGACGGTCACCGCGCTGTGGGCGGCCAGGCTGGCGGTCGGCTCGCCGATCCCGCGGGCCCGCAGCGCCTCGGCGATCGTCTCGGTCATCGCCGCGAGCTTGAGCAGTTCGCGTTCCTGCAGGCTCGGGTTCGCCGCGATGATCTGGGAGCGGCGCACCGAGTGATCGCGGATCTCGCCCAGCAGGCTGCCGCCCGCCACGATCCCCGCCAGGGCCGCGTCGAGGGGTGAGAGCTCGGCCGGCGCGGCCAGGATCGCCTCGTACGCGGTCTGCACCATGGTCTTCGAACCGTCGAAGAGGACCTCGCGCTTGTCGGCGAAGTGCCGGAAGAAGGTGCGTTCGGTGACGCCGGCGCGCTCGGCGATGTCGCCGGCGGTGGTCTGCTCGAAGCCGCGCTCGGCGAAGAGCTCCACCGCGGCGCGGATCATCCGCCCGCGCGCGTCCGGTTCCCAACGACCCACACGCCGAGTGTAGTGATGACAGTGTCTGACATGGCGTGCTAGTGTCGATGTCAGTCACTGACATACTCGTCGAAGGAAGTCAGCCATGCGTGTCTTCGTCACCGGTGCCTCCGGCTGGATCGGCTCCGCCGTCACCGACGAGCTCCTCGCCAACGGCTACAAGGTCGTCGGCCTCGCCCGCTCCGACGACGCGGCCGCCGCGTTGGAGGCGAAGGGGGCTCACGTGCACCGCGGGAGCCTCACCGACCCCGACGGCCTGGCCGCGGCGGCCGCGGCCAGCGACGGCGTCGTCCATCTCGCCTTCAACCACGACTTCTCCGACTACGCCGGCGCCGGCCGGACCGAACACGCCGCCGTCGCGCGGATGCTCGACGCGCTCGCCGGCAGCGACCGGCCGTTCCTGCTCGCCTCCGGGGTGGCCTCGCCAGGTATGGGCCGGCCGCTGACCGAGGAGGACCCGTCGCCGTTCCACGGCGCCGACTCGCTGCGAGGCGGCAGCGAGAACCTCGCCCTCGAAGCAGCCGGCCGCGGTGTCCGCCCGGTGGCGCTGCGTTTCTCGCCGACCGTGCACGGCATGGGTGACCACGGGTTCACCTCGGTCCTGGCGAAGATCGCCAAGGAGCACGGCGTCGCCGGCTACATCGGTGACGGCTCGACCCGCTGGGCGGCCGTGCACCGCTCCGACGCGGCCCGCCTGGTCCGCCTCGCGCTGGAGAAGGCGCCGGCGGGTGCGCGGGTGCACGCGGTGGCCGAGACCGGACTGCCCTCCCGCGACATCGCCGCCGCCCTCGGCGACTACCTGGGCCTGCCGACCGGCTCGGTCGCACCGGCGGACGCCGACGCCCACTTCGGCTGGATCGCGCGCTTCTTCGGCCTGGACGTGGCCGCGTCGAACGACCGCACCCGCGAGCTGCTCGGCTGGACGCCCACCGGCCCGACGCTGTTCGAGGACATCGCCGCCGGGGCCTACGCGCTGCCGGACTGACCGGCCTCCCGCGCGGTGCTCGGCCGGCGGCGGGCCGCGGTCCTGGGGCGGCGGCCGGTCCGGGCCCGCCGCGGGCCGGCCGGTGGCGCGACGGACCAGGTACCGGGAGGACAATCCGACCATGGCGACGATTCACAACACGACGCTGGTTCCGTCCAAGCTGGACCTGCTGACGGCCTGGCTTCCCAGCCAGCCGTGGTATCTCGACGCCGGCCAGGCCCCGCGCCTGACCAAGGTGGGCGGCTTCCGGCTCGACGACCCGGCCGGCGAGGTCGGGATCGAGTTCATGCTCGCCACGGACCTGGCCGGCGGCAGACCGGTGACCTACCACGTGCCCATGACCTACCGCGGGACCCCGCCCACAGGCTCGGAGGCCGGCCTCATCGGGACCACCGAGCACGGGGTGCTCGGAACCAGGTACGTCTACGACGCGACGCACGACTGGGTCTTCACCACCCAGCTCATCGCCCTGCTGCAGGGCCAGGCCGTACCGCAGGCGCAGAGCCTCTCCGACACCCCGGACCCGTCGGTGCGCAGCACACCGGTCCTCCCCGGCGCGGACCTCGTCGTGTCCGCGTGCACGCTGGCCAGCAACGGACCGGACGGGACGAGGATGCGGATCTCGACCTCCGGGGCCGGCGGGGCGGGGGCGGCCCTCGTCGTGCGGATCGCCCGCGCCCTCCCGGCCCGCCCCGCCGTCGTGGACGAACGGGCCGGCCACGTCCAGGCCGTCTGGCGCCAGCCCGACGGCACCGAGTCGACCGGCCTCCTCGTCACCGCGACCCGAGCCGGCGACTAGGGCTGGTTCCCACGAGCTCCCACGGTCCGCTCGCCGTCCGCGTCCCCACGATCGCGGTTTCGGCCCGCCGGTGGTCGTCGCCGGGCCTGTTTCGTAGCCACCCGAGGGCGTGGTCGGCGATCAAGGTGGCGGCCAGCCGCCGACGGTCGCGGCGGCGGGCCGCCGTCAGCCGGAGCCGCCGGCGCGGCGGCGGGGGAGCACCGCGGAACCGGCCTGGCCTGCCGTGACCCGCTCTGGCCTGGCGTGGCCTGGCGGGCGGTCACGTGCCCGGCAGGCCGATGGTCGCGACGGCGAGCAGGCCGCCGAGAGCGGCGCCGAACAGGTAGGAGATCCTCCGGTCCTCCTGGAGGCTCGCCCGCACCCCGATCAGCGCGGAGAAGACGAGGCTCAGCACGAACCCGTCGAGCGCGAGCGAGGTGGACTGCCGAAGGACCAGGAACGCGGAGAACCCGACGACCGTCGTCAGCGCGAACGTCACCCGGGGCGAGCCCGCCGACGCGGCCCTGGCCAGCGGCTGGCGAAGGTTCTTCACGAGGTACGTGACGACGATCAGCGGGATCAGGGTCACGGCGGCCGTCCGGGCACCCAGCGAGACGTTGTCGTTGAACGCGTGCACCACGTAGTACGTGGAGAGCCCGAGGAGCACCGTGTTGACGAGGACTTCGAGGGCTGGGTACATGAGCTGACTGATAAAAACGTCAGCCCAGTTCTCCTGATTGGACATGCTCTCACCCGGACTTTACGTCGCCAGCCCTGCCCACCGGTTCCGGAGGATATCATCAGTCCACGGCCTTAAGCTGCCGGTTCTCGGAAACGGTGCCGTTGGCGTACGGGTCGGCCCCGTGGCGGCGTGTCCTTTGCGGCGGGTGGCCGGAATTGTTACGGGACGGCCAGAGGCCGGGCGAGAAATGGCATTGGCGCGGGTCGCGGCCTGTTGACGATTTCGGGACGGATCGGGCTTTCGCCGTCGTTTGTCCGCTCCCGGGCCCGTCCGCTCCCGCTCGCCGATCCCGGCCGCCCACTCGGTCCGCCGACGCGACCCGCGACCGCCGTCGCCCCCGAGCTCGGGCAGGTTTCGCGGGCCGCGCCGCCGGCGGCCACGTCCGGCCGCCGGTCGCCCTCCGGGGACGTTGCTAGCGGCGGGCCTTGTAGGTGAGGCAGTCGACGCCGTTGCTCTGGAACCCGACAGTGATTCCCTGCGCGTGACAGGTCAGATTCTCGTTGTGCGAACAGTCGGAGACCTTACAGGCGCCGACCCGGCCGGTCTCGGCCGGATTGCCGCCCTTCATCGGGGCCACGTGAAACGTGTCGCAATGCGCCACCATGGCGCCCGTGTCGCCGACGGTGATCGCCGGGGCGTGGCAGGCCTTCTCGCGGTTGTAGGCGCAGGCGTCGACGGCGCATTTCGTAATCATCGGTAGCTGCATGGGATCTCCCTCGGTCGGCGTCGCGTTCCAGAAAGCATCGCGGGTCCGCCCCGCCAGCATTTCCTAGAAGCTGCCGGGCGCGCCGTCAAGGCGAAGGCCCTGTGCTGGAATCCCGAATGCCGCCGCATAGCCGAGATATTTCCACAGATTGGGGCGGGCACCGCCGGCGGAAAATCCCTGAACACCGGTGAGGTAAGGCTATCCTTATGCGGGGAGGAATTGCGCGCACGTCGACCTTGAGCCGCCGGGGCGAAAGCCAGGGCGCGGGAGCCCGGCGCGTCTTTGGCTGGTAGCGGCCAGGGCGGCGGGGCCGGCCGGGCGGGGACCCGACCGCGGTTCGGTACGGTCCGGTCGCCGCGGGGCGAAGGGGCGTGGCTCCACGGGGCCGGCCACCGAGGCGGGTCGGCGGGGATCCGCGAATGGAAAGATTTGGCGTAACGCGACGCACAGGGTCGGGACCTAAGATCGCGGCACGACGAGGATGTCGGCGCGGAACCCGCGGGCCGGCCGGCGGTGGGAGGTCTGCGCTGATCACGCTCGTGCTGATCGGGATCGTCGGCGGGATCATCACCGGCATCTCGCCCTGTGTCCTGCCGGTGCTGCCGGTCGTCTTCCTCGCCGGCGGGGTCCAGGACACCCGATCCCGCCGGGCCGCGCCCGCGTCCGGTCACGCCGCGCCCGCGGCGGGCGAGGCTGTACCCCGAGCCGATCAGGCAGCGGCCGCGCCCAGCCAGGCTGTATCCGCACCTGGTGAGGCTGTGCCTGGACCGGGTCGGCGGGGCCGGGTGGAGCGGCGGGCGAGTCGTCGTCCGTACCTCGTGGTCGCGGGGCTCGCGGTGAGCTTCAGTGCCTTCACCCTCCTGGGCACGCTGGTGCTCAGCGTTCTGCCGCTGCCGACGGACATCGTGCGCTGGGCCGGTCTGGTCGCGCTCGTGCTGCTCGGGGTCGCGATGATGTTCCCTTCGGTCCAGCACCTGTTGGAACGGCCCTTCGCCCGCATCGGCCAACGTCAGGTCAGCGGCGAGCACGGCGGATTCGTCCTCGGCCTGGCGCTCGGGGCCGTCTACGTGCCGTGCGCCGGCCCGGTGCTCGCGGCGATCACCGTCGCCGGCGCGACGGGCCGGATCGGGCTGGGCACGGTCGCGCTCACCGTGGCCTTCGCCTGCGGGACCGCGCTGCCGCTGCTCGGCTTCGCGCTGGCCGGTCGCGGGGTCGCCGAGCGGGTTCGCGCCTTCCGGGACCGCGAACGCGGCGTGCGCCTCGTCGCCGGCGCGGTGATGATCGCGCTGGCCGTGGCGCTCACGTTCAATGTCACCGACGCGTTGCAGCGCACCGTTCCGGACTACACCGCCAGCCTGAACAAGGATCTCGACAGCGCCGGCGTCTCGGCGGCGCTCGGGTCCGACCAGGCCGCGGGGCTCACGGCCTGTGCGCAGGAGCCCCGGCCGGTCCCGCAGAACTGCGGCAAGGCACCGGCCATCTCGGGAATCCAACAATGGCTGAACACCCCGGACGGCGCCCCGGTGACCGCGGCCGACCTCGCCGGAAAGGTCGTGCTGGTCGACTTCTGGGCCTACTCCTGCATCAACTGCCAGCGCGCCATTCCGCACGTGCAGGCGTGGTATTCCGCGTACAAGGCCGCCGGCCTGGTCGTGATCGGCGTGCACACCCCGGAGTACGCCTTCGAACACGTCCCCGCGAACGTGGCGGCCGGAGCGAGAAGGCTGCACATCACCTACCCGGTCGCCGTGGACAACGGGTACACGACCTGGAACAACTTCGGTAACGACTCCTGGCCCGCCGAATACCTCATCGACGCGACCGGCCAGGTGCGGCATGTCGCCATCGGCGAGGGGGACTACTCCACCACCGAGTCGCTGATCCGCCAGCTCCTGACCGCCGCGCACCCAGCCGTCACGCTGCCCGCGAGCACCGACGTCGCCGACACCACGCCCGACGACCCGGACCAGACGCCGGAGACCTATCTCGGCGCGGAGCGGGTGACGAACGGCGTCCAGGAACCACTGGGTTCGGGCCGGCGAACCTTCAGCTATCCGCAGGCCCTCCCGGAGGACGCGTTCGCGCTCACGGGAACCTGGACCGTCGGCGAGGAAGCCCTCACCGCCGAGGAGAACGCCGGCATCGAGCTGAGCTTCTTCGCCTCGGCGGCCTATCTCGACGTCGGCGGGACCGGCACGATCACCGCGACCCTGGACGGGAAGACCACCACGTACCAGGTCTCGGGCGCTCCCAACATCTACACGCTGGCCGACCGGCCGTCCCCCGGACGCGACACCCTGACGGTCACCCTGTCGCCAGGCCTGACCGCCTATTCCTTCACCTTCGGCTAGCAGCGTCTCGGCCAGCGGCGCCCACGCGCGGTCAGCTCGCTCCGAGCCCCCGACATGATCACCGTTTAGGCCCTCAGGCGGCTGTGACAAGGCCCGATTCGCGACCACCTCAGGGCGAAGACGGCGATCATTCCGCTGGGCTGACCTAGGCGGCCACGGCACTGGCAGCACTGGGAGCGAAGAAACCGACGCGGTCGACCTTCGCGGCCATCCAGGACAGGTGCCGGTGGGATCATCCACCTGTGGACGCGTGGGCCGGAGACGAGATGCTGGCCGTCCTGCCGGGCCAGGTGACCCTGTCGGACCGGCGATCCCGGCGCAGTTGGCCGGTCCAGCTCGCGCCGTACCAGCTTGGCGCCGTGCCGGTCACGCAGGCCCGATACGCCCAGGTCACCGGCCAGCGGCCGAGCACCACGCGAGGCGATCAGCTGCCGGTCGAGAACGTCTCCTGGTGGGACGCGGTCCGGTTCTGCAACCTGCTGTCCCAGCGTGCGGGGCTGGCGCCCGCGTACCGCCTCGACGCCGATCTCGAGAGCGTCGAATGGGACGCGTCCGCCGATGGATACCGGCTGCCGACGGAGGCCGAGTGGGAGCACGCCTGCCGCGCGGGCACGGCCGGTCCACGGTATGGACAGCTCGACGAGATCGCTTGGTATCGAGGAAACTCGCGCGAGCGGATCCACGAGGTGGGAGGCAAACAGCCCAACCCGTGGGGCCTCTTCGACCTGCTGGGCAACGTCTGGGAGTGGTGCTGGGACGTGTACGACGCCGAGGTCTACGGTGCCTACCGGGTGCTCCGCGGTGGCGGCTGGTTTGACGAGCACTGGAGCTGCCGGGCCTCGGTACGCCGCCGAAGTCACCCGACCTTCCGGATCGACGATGTCGGGTTCCGGGTCGCGCGCTCCGCGTAGGAGGGACTACCGGACCGCGGTCGCGTAGCGGTCGGCGGTGCCGGTCATCAGGCCGAGCCCGGCCTGGCCGGGGAGCCGGTCGATCAGGGCGTCGATGCGGCTCGCCTCGCGCCGCCCGGACTCCCCGTCCAGCAGATGCCCGAGCACGAACGCCGTCTCCTCGGCGGGCATGACCCCGGAGCCGACCGGGGCCCACTTCCGGCGCAGCGCCCAGCGGGTGACCCGGCGGGCCCGTGCGCTCGCCGCCAGCCTGGTCCTGGCCTCGCTCGCGTAGAAGGCGATGTGCCTGCTCTCCTGGGCCATGATCCGGGTCAGCAGCGCGGTCAGCGCCGGGTGCTGCTCACGCTCGATCAGCCGGGCGTAGCCGGACCGGGTGGTCCATTCGTTCACGGCGCCCACGCTCATGTGCACGGCGACGAAGTCCTCGCCGACGGCGGCGGCCGCGGCCGCGGTGAGCATCGCCTTCAGCCCCTCGAAGCGTCCCTGGCGCGCGCGGACCGCGGCGTTGCGCTCGTCGCCGTGCGGCTCGCCGTGCGCGGCGAGCACCGAGCCGAGCGCCACGCCGTGAGAGTGCTCCTCGTAGTTCCACACGGTGAGGAACGTCGTGATCCGCGGGTCCCGGTGCGACGGCGTCAGAAGCAGGTCGCGCAGGTAGCAGACCGTGTGGCTCTCGACGTCGTGCATGTAGCGCAGGCAGCGCAGGCCCTCGTCGGACAGCGGCCGGCGGGCGAACCGCTCCGCCAGGTCACCCAGGTCGTCGGTACGCACGGGCGCGGCGGTGCGCGCGAAGCTGTCAACGTCGAATGCCATCCGGGGCCACCTTGTCAGTCGCGTGTGTCAGTCGCGTGCGAGCACGCGTATCTCGGGTGGCGAGCGACTCCGGGGCGCCCCAGCGACGCCTCGGCCCCAGCCCGCCGTCACCCGTGATTCGTGGCGACGGTCTGGCGGGATGGGGTCAGGCAGCCGACAGGGGCCGCCGGGACGGGCAGCGGGCCCGTGTACAACGGCCGCGCTCGCCGCCCGTACTCACCAGGGACCTACACCCGGGATAGATACCCGGTGTATAGTGACCTTGTGAGTGTTCCCCTGACGCTGCTGGGCCTGTTGGAGCGCGAGCCGAGCCATGGCTACGACCTCAAGCGGGACTACGACACATTCTTCGGCCGCGGCAAGCCCCTGCCGTACGGCCAGGTCTACTCGACGCTGGGCCGGCTGGCCCGCGACGGCAAGGTCCTCGCCGGCGACGCCGAGCCCGGCGACGGGCCGGAACGCCGCCGCTACGTCATCACCGAGACGGGCGCCACCGAGTTCGAGGCGTGGCTCACCGAGGCGGTGACGCCCGAGCCCAACCTGCAGTCGCTGCTGTTCACCAAGGTCGTGCTGGCCCTGATGCTCGGCCGCGACGCGCACGGCTACCTCGACACCCAGCGCCTGGCCCACCTGCGGCGCATGCGTGAGCTGACCGACCTGCGCCGGACCGGCGAGATCGTCGACGTGCTGCTCGCCGACCACGGCCTCTTCCACCTGGAGGCGGACCTGCGCTGGATCGACGCGACGACGGGCCGCCTGGACCAGCTCGCCGCGAAGGTGCGCGCATGACCGCCCTGATCGAGGCCCGCGACCTGGAGGTCTCCTTCGGTGGGACCCCGGCCCTGCGCGGCGCGAGCCTGACCGTCGAGACCGGCGACGTCGTGGCGATCATGGGGCCGAGCGGCTCCGGCAAGTCCACCCTGTTGCACTGCCTGGGCGGCATCCTCGTGCCCGACGCGGGGGAGGTGTGGGTCGACGGGCAGCGGATCGACTCCCTCGACGAGCAGCGGCGCAGCACCCTGCGGCGCGACACGTTCGGCTTCGTCTTCCAGTTCGGCCAGCTCGTCCCGGAGCTGACCGCCGAGGAGAACGTCGCGCTCCCGCTGCTGCTGGGCGGGCGCAGGCGGGCGGCGGCCCTCGCCGAGGCGAGGCCGTGGTTCGCCCGGCTGGGCCTCGACGGCCTGCACCGGCGCCGTTCCGGCGAGCTCTCGGGTGGCGAGGCACAGCGCGTCGCGCTGGCCCGCGGCCTGGTGACCGGGCCCAGGGTGCTCTTCGCCGACGAGCCGACCGGCGCCCTCGACTCGCTGACCGGCGAGCAGGTGATGGACCTGCTGGTCGACGCGGCACGGGAACAGGGCAGCACGGTCGTCCTGGTCACCCACGAGCCGCGGGTCGCCGCCTACGCCGACCGCCAGGTGATCGTCCGCGACGGCCGGACCAGCCCGCTGACGGTCGAACGGGTCGGCTCGTGATCGCCTTCGCGCTGCGCCTCGCGGTCAGCGGCGGGCGGTCCGCGGTCGGGCGCCTCGTCATGATCGCCGCGGCTGTCGCCGTCGGCGTCGGGCTGCTGCTGTCCACACTCGCCGCCAGCAACGCCGTCGGGCACCAGAACGACCGCCAGATCTGGCTCGACAGCGGCGCCGCGAGCCGGACCGAGACGGCCCCGGTCGACCCGCTCCTGTGGCGGGCGCACACCGACTACTACGACGGCCGGTCGATCGTCGAGGTCGACGTCGCCGCGACCGGACCGACCGCGCCGGTACCGCCCGGCCTGGCCAGGGTGCCCGCGGCCGGTCAGTACTACGCCTCACCGGCGTTGGCCCGGCTGCTGCGCGCGACGCCCGCCGACCAGCTCGGCGACCGGTTCCCCGGCCGCCTCGCCGGGCTGGTCGGCGACGACGCGCTGGCCTCGCCGGACGCGCTGGTCGCCGTGCTGGGCCGCACCCAGGCCGAGGTGAAGGCCGGGCCCGACGCGCGGTCCGTGACCACGCTCGCCCGTACGTTCCCACCCGTCTGCGGCGACGACTGCCCGGCGTCCGGTGTGCGAGGCGACGCGCTGACGCTGATCTTCTCGGTGGTGGCGGCCGCGCTGGTGTTCCCGGTCCTGATGTTCATCGGCTCCGCGACGCGGCTGTCCGCCGCGACCCGCGAGCAGCGGTACGCCGCGATGCGCCTGGTCGGCGCCACGCCGCGCCAGGTCGCGGTGATCTCGACGGTCGAGTCGACGGTGGCCGCCGGGGCTGGTCTCGTCGTCGGCTTCGGCCTCTTCTTCCTCCTGCGCCCGGCCGTGGCCACCGTTCCCTTCACCGGTGACCGGTTCTTCACCGCGGACCTGACCCTGACGGCGCTTCAGGCCGTGGTGGTCGCCCTGGGCGTCCCGGTGGCGGCGGCGGTGGCGGCGCGGGTCGCGCTGCGGCGGGTGACCATCTCCCCGCTCGGCGTGACCCGCCGGGTGACGCCACGTCCGCCCCAGGTCTGGCGGCTGTTCGTTCTCGTGGCCGGGCTCGGTGAGCTCGCGTTCTTCCTCGGCCGGCGGCCGGCGAGCACGAACGGCCAGGCGGCGGCGTATCTCACCGGCTTCCTGCTGGTGATGCTGGGGCTGGTGGTGGCGGGGCCATGGCTCACGATGGCCGCCGCGCGGGCGGGTGCCCGCCGGGCCCGCCGGCCGGCGACGCTGATCGCCGCGCGCCGGCTCGCCGACGACCCGAAGGCCGGCTTCCGCTCGGTCAGCGGCCTGGTCCTCGCCCTGTTCGTGACCACCGCGACGGTGAGCATCATCGGCACCATCAACGCCGATCGCGGCTCGCTGGCCGGTGACGCGCAGACGAGGACCGCGGTGCAGGACGGCTCGCTGTCCGACGCGCCGCTGACCGGCGCGACGCCGGACCGGCTCGTCGCCCAGCTTCGTGCCGTCCCCGGTCTTGCCGGCCTCGCGGTCGTGCACGCCGATCCCGACAAGATCGGGAAGGTGCTGGAGGTCCGTTCGGGCCCGCCGAGCGATCCCGGGACCCCGGTGACCCGGGCCGCTCCTGGCGACCCGCTGCTCGCGGAGGTTCCCACGGTGCCGGATGGCCTGGTGGCGTGCTCGGACCTGGCCCGCCTCGTCGTCATCGGCCACTGCTCGGCCGGGGCGAGCGTCGCGGCCGTCGCGCTGGACGCCTTCCTGAACCTCGAGTCCGCGCCGAACCAGGTGTGGCCGACGGCCCCGATCAGCAGCGCCGCGATCACCAGCCTGCCCGTGCAGATGCTCTACGTCACCACCGACGGGTCGACCGCGGCGATGGAGCGGACCCGGACACTGCTGACGGTCGCATACCCCCAGCAGGAGGTCCGGATGGTCAACGACTGGGCTTCCGAGCAGCAGCGGGTGCTGGCCGGCTGGCGGCAGCTGGCGAACGTGGTGCTGGCGACGACGCTGCCGATCGCCGGCTGCAGCCTCGCGGTGAGCGTGGTCGCCGGCCTGTCGGACCGTCGCCGCCCGTTCGCGATGCTGCGCCTCGCGGGGGCGCCGCTGGCCGTGCTGCGCCGCGTCGTCGGCATGGAGAGCGTGCTGCCGCTGCTCTCGGCGGCGCTGCTCGCGACCGGCGCGGGCTTCGCCGCGTCGGCGATGTTCCTGAGATCGCAGCTGGGCTACGGCCTGGTCCCGCCGGGCGTCACCTACTACGCGTTCGTCGTCGCCGGCCTCGCCCTGTCGCTCGGGATCATCGCGTCGACGCTGCCGCTGCTGACCCGCCTCACCGGTCCCGAGTCGGCCCGCAACGGCTGAGACCGGCGGTCACCTGCGGCGCAGCAGGGCCAGGCACAACGTCAGGCCCGGGCCGAACGCCATCCCGACGGCGGGGGCGCCGACGTCGAGCGTGCCGCGCAGCCGTTCGAGGACGAGCAGCACGGTCGCCGACGAGCAGTTGCCGCGGGTGTCGAGGATCTGGCGGCTCGGGTCGGTCCGCGCCCGGTCCAGCCCGAGCCGCTCCTCGACGACGTCGACGATGCGCGGCCCGCCCGGATGCACCGCCCAGCCCTGGACGTCGGCGAGCCCGAGCGCGAACGGGTCCAGCAACGCCGTCGTCGCCGCCTCGACGTGGGACGCCAGCACGTCGGGGACCTTCGAGGACAGGCCCATCCGGAACCCGTGGTCGGTGACCTCCCAGGTCATCAGGTCCTCGCTGGCCGGGGCGGTCGCGGCCGTGGTGTCGAGGACCTCGAGGCCGGCGGCGTCGGGCATCAGGACGATCGCGGCGGCCGCGTCGCCGAACAGGGCGTGCGCGACGACCTGCTCCAGGTCACGCCCGCCCCCCTCGGGCACCGGCTGGACATGCAGGGAGGTGAGTTCCACGCACAGCACCAGCGCGGGCAGACCGCGGGCCCGGACGAAGTCGGCGGCCGTTCCCATCCCCGGAATGGCCGCGTAGCAGCCCATATGGCCGATCACCAGGCGTCGGGCCCGCTCCGACATGCCCAGCTCACGGGCGAGCTGGATGTCCAGGCCGGGAGTGCTGTAGCCGGTGCACGAGACGACGACGAACAGTCCCACGTCGGCGGCGCTCAGGCCGGCGTCGGCGAGCGCCGCGGTGGCCGCCCGCAGGCCGAGCGGCTGGGCGTCCCGGACGTAGCGGCGCATCCGCGCGCCCGTCGACCAGCCGCTGACGTCCTCGTCGCGCGGGTCAACGACCGCGTGCCGGGTCCGGACCCCGCACCCGAGGAAGATCCGGCGGGCGACCCGGTCACCGCCGCACCGGCGGTCGAAGTACTCGTCCCAGAGGTTCTGCTGGTCGAGGAGCCCGGGGAAGGCGGTCCCGATCCCGGCGATGACGGCGGCCGGGCCGGTGCCCGCGGGCCGCGCCGCGCCCCGAAGCCGCGTCGTCACCACCGGGGCACGTCGGCGTCCGCGTCCGGGTCGCCGCCCAGCGCCGCGAGGCCCAGCCAGTCGGCGCACACATCGGAGGTGGCCGGCTGCAGCGACCCGCACCGGGCGTCGCGGTACAGCCGTTCCAGCGGATGCCCACGCCGGGTGACCGCCGTCCCGCAGGCCTCGACGACGGAGGTCGCGACGTCCTGGGCGGTCTGCCCGGCCAGCAGCTTCGCCCGCCACACCCAGCTGTTCGCCGCCGGGGAGCCGGGATCGGCGTCGACCCGTCGGGCGCACTCGTCGACCACCAGGTCGAGCGCGGCGAGCGCGGCGTCGGCCCGGCCGAACCTGGCCCGCACCGCGGGCAGACCGACCAGGCCGTTCGGCAGTCCGGGCGCGGCGCGGCCGCGGGCGTGCTCGACCCCCGCGTTGAAGGCGGCGCGCCCGACCCCGGCGTAGACGGCCGCGTAGGACGCGACCAGCCACTGCGGCATGATCTGCGCGATCAGCAGGCTCAGGCCCTCCAGGCCGCCGATCAGCGCGTCCGCCGGGACGCGGACGTCGAGGCGCAGGTCATGGCTGCCGGTGCCGCGCATCCCG
Source organism: Pseudofrankia inefficax (assembly GCF_000166135.1). NCBI lineage: Bacteria > Bacillati > Actinomycetota > Actinomycetes > Frankiales > Frankiaceae > Pseudofrankia > Pseudofrankia inefficax. The sequence goes on along the minus strand of NC_014666.1, from coordinate 4,784,796 downwards.
AGGGTGTCCCAGTTGGGCTCGACGGTCACCCCCGCCCCGGCGGGGACGAGGAAATGGCTGACCTTTCCCGCCGGCTGGCCGTCGCTCTCGCCCGTGGCGTCGCCGGCCGTGGCTTCGTCGGCCGCGCGGGCCGCGACGAAGTAGAGGTCCGCGTGCGAGGCGCCCGAGCAGAACGACTTCAGGCCGGTGATCCGGTAGCCGTCGCCCTCGGGGCGGTAGGAGGTCCGCAGCGCGGACAGCCGGGAGCCCGCGCCCCGTTCGCTCATCGCGACGGCGACGAACGACCCGGCGGCGGCCTGGGCCAGCACCCGGTCGCGCGCGGCGAAGTAGGACTCCGGCGCGCCCATCGCCCGGGCCAGCTCGTCCGGGGTCCCGGCCAGGGCGCCGACGACGGAGGTGTGCATGTTCAGGGCGAGGGCGGTCGAGCCGCTGCCCTCGGCGAGGACGCGGGCGGCGTCGGCCCAGTCGGCGAACGTGCCGCCCAGGCCACCGAGACGCCGGGGTACGAGGAGGCCCAGCAGGCCCGCCGCGCGCAGGTCGTCGAGGTCGGCCGCCGGCAGCTCGCCGAGGCGATCCGCCTCGCCCGCTCGCGCGGCGATCGCCGCGACGACCCCGCGGGCGAGCCCCGCGCCGTCGACCCGCGCGCCGTCGACCAGGCCGTCCAGTTCCACGCTCATCGCCGTCGTCCTCTCGTCACGACCGGGTGCCGACGGCCTGGTAGACGCCCGCGGTCGACCGGATGGGGACCATCCGGACCGAGTCGGCGCGACGCGCCAGCCAACGGGGGTAGTCACGAAACGAGGGACGAAGCCCGCCGACGACGCGCAGGTCGATGCCGGACCGCTTCAGCGCCGCGCCCAGCCGGTCGGGCGAGACCAGCAGCCGGGGGTCGTGCAGGCGCGGCGGCGGACCGCCCGGCAGCCGCTCGGCGATGCGGACCAGGGCGATCCGGCAGAACAGCGTGTCCGCGAGCGTGTCGATCACGACGGTTCCGCCGGGCGCGAGGACCCGCGCGATCGCCGCGCAGGCCGCGTCGAGGTCCTCCAGGTGCTCGAAGAGCTCGCCGGCCACGACACAGGAGAACTGCCCGTCCCGAAAGGGCAGCTGGGTGACGTCCGCCCGGACCGTGGTGACGCCGTGCTCGCGGGCCTGGCGCAGCGCGGCCGACGAGAGATCGACGCCGACATGCCGCCAGCCCGCCAGCTCGCCGGTCAGCACCGGGGCGAGCAGGCCGGCGCCGCAGGCCAGGTCGAGCAACGGAGCGCCCTTGCTCGGGGGCGGCGGGATGAGCCGCGCCCGCGCCTCGGCCAGCCAGTGCAGGGCCGCGAACCGGCCGTGCGTGGGCCACCACTGGTCGGCGAGGTCGTCGTACTGGGCGGGGTCGTTGCGCCGCCGCCGCGGCGGCCGGCCGCCCGGTGGGGCGGACCCTGCTCGGGCCGACTCCGGACCGGTAGGGGGTGCGCGAAACGTCAATCCCGACCGGCCTGTCGACCCGTTCACCCAGCCCCCGGAGAAAAGTGGCAAACCATGACGATCTTCAGTATCGCCCACTCCTTCTCGGCCTCGCGCCCGTTCGGAGAAACCGGAGGCGTTCGGCGCCGGAGCGGCCGTCGATGGCTGGAGGGAATGTGGGTGGGATGCTGCGGGGCGGGAACGGCGGGGTTGCCGTTCGGGCCGACAGGGCTGCCGGGGGTGGCGTGAAAGCAGGTCTGACCGGTGAGCAGATAGCGGCGCTTGCCGATGTGTTCACCGACCCCGGTTCAGCGCGGCAGGTGGTGCGGGAAGCCGGGATTCCGGCGGGTGACCTTCCGTGGACGACCGCGAGCCCGCGGGTGTTCTGGACCGCGGTCGCGACGCTGCTCGCCGACGGCATTGTCGCGGGTGGGCCGGAGCGGCTGCTGACCCTCGCCCGCGAGCAATACCCGGCTCACCCCGTCTTCGCCGGCACGACCGGCCAGTCGTCGGGCCGCGCGGGGACGGGAGCCGTGTGGGAGGTGGGCTGGCCGCGCAACCCGCTTTTCACCGGGCGGGACGCGGAGCTGGCGGTCCTGCGCGCCGAGCTGGTCGGGTCCGGCGCGGCCGCGGTACTGCCGGTCGCGCTGCATGGTCTGGGCGGGGTGGGGAAAACGCAGATGGCGGCGGAGTACTGCTACCGGTTCGGCCGGGAGTACGACCTCGTGTGGTGGGTGGCGGCCGAGGAACCCGCGACGACGCTGGCTGGTCTGGTGTGGCTGGCGGAGCGGATCGGGGTGGCGGTGGCGGGCGCCGCCGAGGAGTCGGTGCGGGCGCTGGTGGCGTTGCTGGGGTCGGGAACGCGGTTCGCGCGCTGGTTGCTGGTGCTGGACAACGCGGGCGCGCCGGGTGACTTGTTCGGGTTGTTGCGGGCGGCGTCGGCCTCGGGTGGGCATGTGCTGGTGACATCGCGGGACCATCGCTGGTCGGGGGTGGCCCAGTCGGTGCGGGTCGACGTGCTGCCGTCGATGGACGCCGTGGCGCTGCTGCGCGCCCGCGTCCCGGGAATCGGCGACCGGGACGCGGCGCGGATCGCGGAGTCGCTCGGGAACCTTCCGCTGGCGGTCGAGCAGGCGGGGGCCTTTCTCGCGGAAACGTCGATGAGGCCCGGCGAGTACGCCGGGCTGTTGTCCACCGAGCTTCAGCAGCTGATGAGCCGAGGTGCGCCGGAGGGCGTTCGGCCGGTCGCCGCCACCTGGACCGTGACGTTGCACCAGCTTGAAGACCCGACCGCGGTGATGCTCGCTCGGCTGTGGGCGCACTTCGGGCCGGAGCCGATCCCGCTGGATCTGGTGCGCCCGCAGGTCGCGGTGCTGCTTCCCGCCCCGCTGGATCGCGCCTCGGCGGATCGGATCGGGTGGGCGGAAACCGTCGGCCGCCTGCTGGCTCTCGCCCTGGTCCGCCGCACCGACGACAACGACGCGGTGGTGATGCATCGTCTCGCCGGTGCGGTGCTGCGCGAGGACACGCCCGCCGACCTGCGGCCGGTGCTGCGCACGGCGGCCCGCCGGCTGCTGGCGCACGGCCGCCCGGACGCGTGGGACCGACCGGACGCCTGGCCCCGGTTCGCGCTGCTGTACGCGCACGCGTCGGCCGTCGAGCTGGTGGACGACGACGACCCGGACAGCCGCGCCATGATCAGCAGGCTCACGCGGTATCTCCTGAGCCGGGGCGACCTGCCGAGTAGTCGCGCACTGGCAGAACGGGCCCTCTCCCGTAACCGGGAGATTCTCGGTGAGGATCATCCAGATACGCTGACGTCCGCCGCCAACCTCGCCTCGACCCTTGGGGAGCTGGGGCAGGGGGACTACGCGGCGGCACGGGAGTTGGCCGAGGACGTGCTGGCGCGCCGCCGTCAGGTCCTCGGAGAGGATCATCCGGACACGCTGACCGCGATGGCGGACCTCGCCGTCACCCTGCGGTCCCTGGGTGACTATGCGGCGGCGCGAGGGCTGGCGCAGGACGTGTTGGCGCGCCGCCGGGAGGTCCTCGGTGAGGATCATCCGGACACGCTGACGGCGGGAGCCGGGCTCGCCGCGACCTTGCGCGAGCTGAGGGACTATTCGGCGGCCAGGGCGCTGGAGGAGAATGTGTTGGCGCGCCGCCGGGAGGTCCTCGGTGAGGATCACCCGGAGGTGCTGACAGCCGCCGGCAACCTCGCCGCGACGCTCGGGGAGCTGGGTGACTGGTCGGCCGCCCGCAGGTTGGCCGAGGTCGTGCTGGCGCGCCGCCGGGAGATTCTCGGTGAGAACCACCCGGACACGTTGTACGCCGCGGGGAACCTGGCCGTCATTCTGTGGGCGATGGGCGGCTATGCGGCGGCGCGGGAGCTGGAGGAGGGCGTGCTGGCCCGCCGCCGGGAGATTCTCGGCGAGAACCACCCGCACACCCTGCGCGCCGCGGGGAACCTGGCGGTCACGCTGTGGTCGACGGGCCACTATGCGGCGGCGCGGCGGCTGGGGGAGGCCACCCTCGCGCGAAGCCGGGAGGTCGTCGGCAGCGGCCATCCGATCACGCTGGTCGTCGCGATGCATCTCGCGACCGCCGTCCGCTCGCGGACCATGAAGCGGACGTCCGCCATCGTGCTCGGACTCTACGCGTGCGCCTGCCTCTTCCTGCAGGCCGTGTCCATCAACCCTGCCGAGAAGACGGCGGGGTTGCTGGTATCCATTCTCCTGGTCTGGCCCCGAGGCGACCACTGGGGCCTGTTGCCGGCGCTCGGACGTGTGTTCCTCGGGATCCCTGCCTTTCTTCTGGCCGAAAGATATCTTTCTTCCTCATTCGTGTCGGGTCTCTACCTTGGATTTATTTTCGTCTGGCTGACGGAGACCTTCGGTATCATCCTGGGGCAACTGCGGTCATACGCGGTCTATCGACAGTACCCGGGCAGCAGGACGATCGGGAAATCCAGGGTGCGGTGGTGGAAATGAAGCTCACCTGCACCGCCGTCAGCGGACGAGGACCTCGTCGAAGTTCGGGTGGCGTAGGCGGTGCCACATCTCGTTGCCGGGGAACGGGCAGTTCGTCACGGACCGGCCGTGCTCGTTGCGGTAGTAGCTGTTCGCCCGCTCGTCCTTGTAGATCTTGTACTTCTCGCGCGCGTCGAGTTGGTCGTTGTAGTCCCAGTACGCCGCCTCGGTGACCTCGACGGAGCGTTTCCCGGTGACGAGCACCTCCTTGACGCAGTCCAGCAGGAAACGGGTGACCATCTCCTGGTGGTTGACGACGCCGAGGCCGCCGTACGGGTTCATGTTCGGCCCGTAGATGAGGAAGAAGTTGGGGAAGCCGGGCAGCATCGCGCCGAGGTAGGCGCGCGGGCCGTCCTTCGCCCACAGGTCGTGGACGGACCGTCCGTCCCGGCCGAGCACCTCCATGGGCCACAGGCACTCGTTCGCCCTGAATCCCGTCGCGTAGACGATCGCGTCGACCTCGTGCTCGGCCCCGTCCACGGTGCGGACCCCGGCCGGCGTTATCCGGTCGATTCCCTCGGTCACCAGGGTGACGTCGTCGCGCATGATCGCGTCGTACATGTTGTACCGGGAGTCGACCTGGACGGGCCGGGTCGAGAACGGTGGGTGCGGCGGGATCATCTTCTCGACCAGCTCCGGCCGGCTCGCCAGCTTCTTGCCGATGAACGCGATGCGCTCGTCACGGATCTGCTTGTTGACGGCGCTGCGCGCGAACGGGTCGACGAAGTCCGGGTCGATCTCCCGCAGCGGCCCGGACAGGTAGGGGCCGAGCAGCCAGTTGGTCCGAAACCGCATGAAGTGCGGGTGGTAGGGAAAGTTCCGGTCCAGCCAGCGGACCTGGTCCGGGAACGGCGACCGGTAGCCGTCGTGCTCGAAGAGCCACTGCGGGGTCCGCTGGAAGACGGTCACGTGCCCGGCGAGGTTCGCCAGTTCCGGAACCAGCTGGACCCCGGAGCACCCGGTGCCGATCACGGCGACCCGCCGGCCGTCCGGGTCGAAGTCCTGCGGCCAGCGCGCGGTGTGGAAGGACCGGCCGGCGAAGGTGTCCATCCCGGTGATCCGCGGCAGGCTCGGGCGCGACAGCAGGCCGACGGCGCTGATGACCACGTTGGCCCGCAGCACCCGGCGCCCACCCGGACCGTCGGCCACGACCTCCCAGAACGCGCCGCTCTCGTCCCAGGTCACCGTCGTGACCTCGGTGTCGAACTCGATGTGCTCACGCAGGCCGAACCGGTCGGTGAACCAGTTGAAGTACGTCTCGTTCTCGCCCTGGGAGCACCACGGCGACGGCGTGTCGAACTCGACGCCGAGGATGTGGGTGTAGGCGCGGCTCGGCGAGTCGACCCGCGCGCCGGGATAGCGGTTCTCGTACCACGTTCCGCCCACGCCGGAGTTCTTCTCCAGCAGGGTGAACGTGAGGCCGGCGTGTTTGAGCTGGGCCGCGACGTTCAGGCCGCCCATCCCGCCGCCGATGATGACGACCGAGAACTCCGCGAGCCGGTCAGGCTCCGGCGGCCGCTCCCAGGTCAGGCCACGAGCCCAGGGGTCGAGGGAAAGCTCCTCCACCCACAGCTCGACGTCCTCGGCGGGTAGCTCGGCCATGCCTCCCGCGAGGGCCAGGCTGCGCGCAAGCCGCTCCACCGGCCCGGGCCCGATGGGCGGCGCGCCGCCGTCCCGGCGTTCCTTCAGGAAACGCGCGGCCCGGGCCCGCAGGAACGCGATGTCCGCCGGGTCCGTCAGCCCGAACGAGAGGTTTCCCCCGACATAGCCTGGGACCGGCCCGACCTTCGTGGCCGCGACGGACTCGTCGCCGGTGAGCTGGTAGAGCAGGCCGCGCAGTGCCATCGGGTCGGCGTACTGGACGGCGTCGTCGATCTGTTCGTCGGTGGCCGCCAGTAACTCCGCGTCGGGCGATTCCGGTCCGGTGCTCATGGGCGTGCTCGCTTTCGGCTGAACGTGGGTGCGCGGGCAGAAAAGTTCAGGCGGGCGGCGGTTCGGCCCGCAGGCCGGCGGCCATCATCAGCGGCGTCACGGCCATCACCCCGCCGTCGACCGGGAGGATCGCGCCGGTGATCCAGCGGGCCTCGTCGCTGGCCAGGAAGGTCGCGGCCCACCCGACGTCCCAGCCGTCACCGGCGGTGCCCAGCAGGTTGGCCGCGGCGGCGAGCCGCTGGCGGTAGTCGGCCTCCGGGGTGACGCCGAGGACGGAGAACAGCAGGGGAGTGGTGATATGGCCGGGGGCGACGGCGTTGACCCGAATTCCCTGGCGGCCGTGCGAGAAGGCCATGTCGACGGTGAGCGCGTTCACCCCGCCCTTGGCCGCCGCGTAGCCGACGTAGTTCCCGCCGCGCGAGCCCGCGATCGACCCGATGTTCACGATCGCCCCGGCGCCCTTGGCCGCCATCACCGGCACGGCGTTCTTGCTGGCCAGGAACATCGTCTTCAGGCTGAGGTCGAGCACCCGGTCCCAGTCGGCCTCGTCGGTGTCGACGACGTTGCCCGCGATCGAGACGCCGATGTTGTTGACCAGGATGTCCAGCGTCCCGAAGGCGTCGACGGCGGCGGCGACCATGGCCGCGCAGTCCGCGGCCTTCGTCATGTCCCCGGCGAAGACGGCCGCCTGGCCGCCCTCGCCCTCGATGATCTCCCGGGTCTCCTCGGCCCGCGCGCCGTCGACGTCGGCGAGCAGGACCTGGGCGCCCTCGCGGGCCAGGACGATGGCGCAGGCCCGGCCGGTGGCCATCCCGGGCCCGGGTGTCGAACCGGCACCGGTGACGATCGCGACCTTGCCCTCGACCCTGCCTCGACGCTCGCTCATCCCGCTCCTCGCACCGACGCCGGGGGACCTGGGCGACGGTAGCCCGCGAAACCCGAGGTGACAAGTGAGCGTTTACTAAGGCATCGATGGCGGCCCGCGTCGGTGCCCGCCGGCTGGCCCGGCCGGCGGGTCCACCGGCCGTCCGGCGGCGGCGACCGCATCGCGTGGCCTACCCACGAAAGGCCCGCCCGGACGCGGAACCTCCGGCGAGGGGCCTCGGATCGGCCGCACTTCGGCGGCTACCGGCGCGGCGTCACCCCCGGTAGGCGCATACTGGAGCCAATGACCAAGTCAGCGGTACCCAAGCGCCGTCTGCCCACCAGCCCCTTCAAGGATCCGGTCATTCCGCCGTGCGATCGCTTCGCCATCGGTGACCGCGTCATCCACGACACGTACGGTCTCGGCCAGGTCATCGGGGTCGAGCAGGACATCGCCGTGCTGGTCGATTTCGGGTCGCAGCAGGAACGCATCCCGAGCCCGTTCAGCAAGATGTCGCACCTCTGACGGCACCGAGCGCCGGGTCCGCGGCGGAGCCTGGCTCCGCCGCCGGTGTGCCGCGCCGTCGATCCAGGCGACCTCCCACCCCAGAAGCGAGACCTCTCATCGCCACAACGCCCAACCCACTGTTCTCCGCGTCGGAACCGGCGCGCTCCTCGCCCCGGCGGGAGGCGCCGCGTCCGTCGGTCGACCTCTTCCAGGCGCCCGACTTCGGGCCTGACCCTGAGGGCGGCGACGTCGCGGAGACCGAGCCCACCACCTTCCGCCGGCCCGTCGCGGACAACCCCGCCAGGCCGGCCCCCGTTCGCCGTCGCCCCCGGCCTCGCCGCGCCTAGGAAGCGATCGCGTCGCGCGCGGCCGTCCGGCCACCGCGACAGCCCGCCTCCGGTCGCCCGCACGACTCGTCACCGCGGCGCGACACCCGCGCGGCCACCCCGGCGCCGGGCCCGACCGCCCGCACACGTACCGCCGGCTAGCGCCGGGGTCCGGCGAGGTCAGCCTGCTGGCTTGATCGCCGTTTCGGCCCTCAGCTGGTCGCGAAAACGCCGCGGTTACAGCCACCCGAGGGCCCAAACAGCGATCTTGTCCGTCGCCCGCGTGAGCTACGCGTCGGCGCGGACGACGAGTACGTCGAGCGTTCGCGGGCCGTGGACTCCCTCGACTCGGTTCAGCTCGATGTCGCTGGTGGCGCTGGGACCGCTGATCCAGGTGAGCGGCCGGGCCGGCCCGGCCACGGCGAGCAGCGCCACGGCGTCCGGGACCGTCGCGACGACCTGGTCGGCTCGCACCACGACCAGGTGGTAGTCCGGGATCAGCGTCAACGCCCGTCGGCCCTGGCCTGCCCCGGCGTCCAGGACGATCGTGCCGGTCTCGGCGACCGCGACCGCGCAGGTCGTCAGGGTGCCGTCGGCGGCGTCGAGCTCGGTGACGGACAGCGGAGGCGTGTCGGTGAGCACCGTCGCGCGCAGGTCGGCCGTCCAGCCGGCCGGGAGGCCGTCCGGCGCGACCAGCCGGCCGACGCGGTTCTCGTCCAGCCGCGCGGCGATCCCCTCGGGCAGCTGGTCGGGCGCCATGAAGGTCACCGTCGCGTGGTAGTCGATCACCCGACGGGCGAACAGGTCGAGGTCGCCGGCCGAGTCGGCCCGGCCCTGCCGGTAGCCGCGCGGGACCGACTGGTCCGGGGTGTCGTCGGACAGGGCCGACCGGATGCGCGCCAGCACCTCGTCTCGGGCAGACGTCACGGGTTCTCCCGTTCGTTTCGGCGCGGGGCGGCCGGCGCCCGCGCGGGCGGTGGCGCTCATGGGGTCGTGTTCCCCTCGCGGGCCCACCAGTCGCGGAACGTCTCCGCCGGGGGCTGGGGGACGTCGCGGGCGCCGGCCCAGGCCGACAGCGGCGGCGGCAGCGCGCGGCGGCCGCGCAGCAGGCGGCCGAGCCGGCCGGCGCGCAGCGCCCGGGTCCAGCGCGCCGGGTCGCTCATGACCCAGGCTGCGGCCGTCATCGCCGCGCGTTCCGCCGACGGGAGCCGGTGGACCTCCCGCTTGGCGTCGACGGCCCGGGACCGCAGGTGCACCAGCATCGACGGGATGTCGATCGCGACCGGGCACGCGTCGAGGCAGGCGCCACACAGCGTCGAGGCATAGGGCAGGCTGGCGTTGATCCCGCCGGACGCGCCGTCGCCGCCCAGGCCGGTGAGCTGCGGCGACAGCACCGCGCCGATCGGCCCCGGGTACACCGACCCGTAGGCGTGGCCGCCGGCCCGCTCGTAGACCGGGCAGACGTTCAGGCACGCCGAGCAGCGGATGCAGCGCAGCGCGGCCCGGCCGCGCGGGTCGGCCAGCGTCGCGGTCCGGCCGTTGTCGAGCAGCACGAGGTGGAACGTCTGCCCCTCGGTCGCCCCGGTCCACATCGACGTGTACGGGTTCATCCGCTCGCCGGTCGAGGAGCGGGGGAGCAGCTGGAGGAAGACCTCCAGGTCACGCCAGGTCGGGACGACCTTCTCGAGGCCCATGACGGTGATGAGCGTGCGCGGGACGGTCAGGCACATCCGGCCGTTGCCCTCGGACTCGACCACGGCGAGGGTCCCGGTCTCGGCGACGGCGAAGTTCGCGCCGCTGACCGCGACGCTCGCCGTGAGCAGCTTGTGCCGCAGGTGCGTGCGGGCCGCCGCGGCCAGCGCCGCCGGGTCGTCGGTCAGGTCCCGGTCGACGCCCGGCATGTCGCGCAGGAAGATCTCGCGGATCTCGGCCCGGTTGCGGTGGATCGCCGGCACCAGGATGTGGCTGGGCCGGTCGTCGCTGAGCTGGACGATCAGCTCGGCGAGGTCGGTCTCGATCGCGGCGATCCCGGCCGCGGCGAGCGCCTCGTTCAGGCCGATCTCCTGGGTCGCCATCGACTTGACCTTGACGACCTCGTCCACGCCGGTGGCCACGACCAGCTCGGTGACGATGCGGTTCGCCTCGACGGCGTCGCGGGCCCAGTGCACCTGCCCGCCGGCCGCGGTGACCCGCTCCTCCAGCTGGAGCAGGTAGCGGTCCAGGTGGGCGAGCACGTCGTCCTTGATCGCGGCACCGGCGGCGCGCAGCTCGCCCCAGTCGGGCAGCTCGGCGACCACCGACGCCCGCTTGGCCCGGATCGTGGAGGTGGCGTTGCCGAGGTTGCGGCGCAGCTGGGTGTCCGCGACCGCCGTCCGCGCCGCCGCGGGGAAGGTCTGGGTGCCCGTGAGGTGCCCGACGCCGGCCGGCGCGGTCGGCAGCCCGAGAAACGTCATGACCGGGCTCCCGTCGTGGCCGCCGCCGCGCCCGCCGTCGTGGCCGGCGCGTCCTGCTCGGTCGAGGCGAGGATCTCCGCGAGGTGCAGCGTGCGCACCCCGCTGCGCAGCCGGGACAGGCCGCCGCCGATGTGCATCAGGCAGGACGCGTCGCCGGCCGTGGCGACCTCGGCCCGGGTCGTCAGGATGCCGGCCATCTTGTCGGCGAGCATCGCCGTCGAGACGTCCGGGTTCTTCAGCGCGAACGTCCCGCCGAAGCCGCAGCACTGCTCGGCCGCCGGCAGCTCGACCAGGTCGAGGCCGCGCACCGCCCGCAGCAGCCGCAGCGGCCGGTCGCCGACGCCGAGCAGGCGCAGCGAGTGGCAGGTCGGGTGGTAGGTGACCCGGTGCGGGAACGACGCGCCGACGTCGGTCACCCCGAGCACGTCGACCAGCAGCTCGGACAGCTCGTAGGTGTGTTCCGCGACCTGCTCGGCCCGCTCGGCGAGCGCCTCGTCGCCGAACTGGCGGGCGACGTCGGCGTGCTGGTGGCGGATCGCGCCGGTGCACGAACCGCTCGGCACGACGATCGCGTCGTACCCGGCGAAGGTGTCGACGTGGTTGCGCACCAGCGGCAGCGCCTCGCGGGGGTAGCCGGTGTTGACGTGCATCTGCCCGCAGCAGGTCTGCGACGACGGCACCTCGACGTCATGGCCGAGGCGGCGCAGCAGCCGCACGGTGGCCTGGCCGACCTGGGGATACAGCCCGTCGACCAGGCAGCTCACGAACAGCGCGATCTTCACGGGCCCTCCCGCGTCAGCGACAACGATCCGGGTGCCCGGCCGGGTCAGGGCTGGGTGGATTCTCGTACGACCAGGTCCGGTTCGAAGACGACCTGGCGGTGGCGGTGGGTGCGGTGCGCCGACACCTCGTCGATGAGCAGCTCGGCCGCGGTCTGGCCCAGCTGGGCCCGCGGCTGCGCCACCGACGTCAGCGGGACGGCCGCGGCGGCGGCGAAGTCGATGTTGTCGTACCCGACGATGGCGAGGTCCTCGGGGACCTTGAGCCGCCGGCGGGTCATCTCCTGCAGGACGCCCAGGGCGATCAGGTCGTTGGCGCAGAACACCGCGGTCGGCCGCACGGACGCCGGCATCTCCGCGACCCGCACGCCCGCCTGGCGGCCGGCGTCGACGTTGAGCGCTGCGGTCTCGACCAGCGTCAGCGTCTCGCCGACCAGGCCAGCCTTCGTCACCGCGAGGCGCGCCCCGGCGAGCCGGTCGGCCACCTGCCGGATGGTGGGCGGGCCGCCGATGAAGGCGATCCGGCGGTGCCCGAGGCCCAGCAGGTGCGCCGCCGCCAGCTCGCCGCCGACCAGGTCGTTGACGGACACCGAGCACTGGCCGCCGTGGGAGGCGCGGTCGACCAGCACGACGGGCGTGCCGTGCTGGCGGATCTCCTCGATGCGGCCGCGGTCCTCGGAGACCGGCGTGATCATGATCCCGTAGGCGCGCTGCTCCTGGAGCAGGCTCAGGTAGCGTTCCTCGCGGCGTGGGTCGTCGCCGGAGTCGCAGAGGATCACCGACAGGCCCTCGCCCGCCGCGGCCGCCTCGACGCCGGCGGCGAGGTCCGTGAAGAAGGGGTTGCGTACGTCCAGCACGATCAGCCCGATCGTCCGGCTCCGGCCGGCCCGCAGCTGACGGGCCGCCTCGTTGCGGACGAACCCGAGCTCCTCGATGGCGGCGAGCACGCGGTCGCGGGTCGCCGGGGAGACCCGGTCCGGGCGGTTGAGGACGTTCGAGACGGTGCCGACGGACACCCCGGCGCGCCGGGCGACATCGACGACGCTGACCGAGTCGGCCATGTCCCTCCCTCCGCGAAGACCGATTTGAACCGTATCAACCGCTAGCGTCCGGTTGCCGTCGTCGGAAGCGCCCGACCGACCGCGACGTTACGCCACCGAGCTGGGCCAACGCCCCCAGATCTCGGTAGTTGTGCCGCGGGCGGCATGTCGTAACGATCCGGCAACTTGCCCCTTGACCCTGTTGCGGCCGTCCGGTTAGCTTCTGGGCACTCCGAACGTGAAAGGTTTCACTGAGTCGACGAGGAGGGGCCAGCCGTCGATGCCTGATCGAATGGAAAAGACCGCGGGGGACGCGGCGGAAGCCCCGGCGCTGTCGCCTAAGGGGGCGACCCCGGCCCTGTCGCTGCAGGGAGCGACCAAGCACTTCGGTCCGGTGAAGGCCCTGGTCGACGGCTCGATCACCCTGTACCCGGGCGAGGCGCACGCGCTGCTCGGCGAGAACGGGGCGGGCAAGTCGACCCTCATCAAGATCCTCGCCGGCGTGCACCAGGCGGACGGCGGAACGCTCGTCGTCGGCGGTGAGCCCGTCACCTTCAACGGCCCGAACGCCTCCCGCGCCGCCGGCATCTCGATCATCTACCAGGAGCCGACGCTGTTCCCCGACCTGTCGGTCGCGGAGAACATCTTCATGGGCCGCCAGCAGCTCGGCCGGGGCCGCGTGATCGACCGGGGCGCGATGAACCGGGCGGCTGCCGAGGTCTTCGCCCGGCTAGGGGTCCGCCTCGACCCGCAGCGCCTCGCCCGCGGCCTGTCCGTCGCCGACCAGCAGATCGTCGAGATCGCCAAGGCGCTGTCGCGCAACGCGACCGTCCTGGTGATGGACGAGCCGACCGCAGCTCTGACCAACGTCGAGGTCGAGCGGCTGTTCGAGGTCATGCGGACCCTGCGCTCGCAGGGCGCGGCGGTGCTGTTCGTCTCGCACCGCCTGCAGGAGGTCTTCGCGAGCTGCCAGCGCGTCACCGTCATGCGGGACGGCGCGTTCGTGCGGACCGACCCGATCGAGGACCTGACGGTCGACGACATCATCCGCTCGATGGTCGGCCGCGACCTCGACAGCCTCTTCCCGAAGTCCGACACCGCCCCGGGCGACGTCGTGCTGGAGGTCGAGCACCTCAGCAGCGTCGGGGTGTTCGACGACATCTCCCTGACGGTGCGCCGCGGTGAGATCGTCGCGCTCGCCGGCCTGGTCGGGGCCGGTCGCACCGAGGTCGCCCGGGCGATCTTCGGGATCGACCGGCGCACCGGCGGCACCGTGCGCGTCGACGGCCGCGTGTTACCGAACGGCTCCCCGCAGGCCGCGATGGCCGCCGGGGTCGCGCTGGTGCCGGAGGACCGCCGCCAGCAGGGCCTCGTGATGGAACTCGGCATCGACCACAACGTCGCCCTCGCCTCGCTCGCGGGGCTGCGCCGGTTCGGGCTGGTGCGGCGCTCGGACGAACGGGCGCTGGCCCGTACCTGGGGCGACCGGCTGCGGCTGAAGTCCGGCGACCTGCGCGACCCCGTGTCGACGCTGTCCGGCGGCAACCAGCAGAAGGTCGTGCTGGGCAAGTGGCTGGCCCGACAGCCCAAGCTGCTGATCATCGACGAGCCGACCCGGGGCATCGACGTCGGCACGAAGGCCGAGGTGCACCGCATCCTCGACGAGCTGGTCGCGGGCGGGATGGCCGTGCTGATGATCTCCTCGGACCTGCCCGAGGTGCTCGGGATGGCCGACCGGGTGCTGGTCCTGCACGAGGGCCGGCTGACCGCCGAGCTGAGCCGGGCCGAGGCCGACGAGGCGTCGGTCATGCGCGCGGCCACCGGCAACGTCGCCACGGGGGCCGCCGCATGACCGCCCTCGCCGCGCCCGAGACATCGGCGCCGACCCCACCCAGGCCCACCTTCGCCCGGGGCTCCTCGCTGCTGCGGGCCCGCGAGCTGGGCATCGCCCTGGTCATCGTGCTGGTGTTCGTCGGGACCACGATCAAGAACCACCACTTCGCCAGCGGCAACAGCGTCCAGCAGCTGCTGACCGGCGCCGCCCTGATCGCCCTGCTCGGCGTCGGCGAGACGCTCGTGATCATCACCCGGAACGTCGACCTGTCGGTCGGCTCCGTCGTCGGCCTGTCGGCGTACATCGTCGGGTCGGTCTTCAAGCACCATCCGGGGTTCCCGGTGGTGCTGGGGTTCGTGCTCGGCATCGCCGTCGGAGCGCTGGTCGGCGCCGTCAACGGGCTGGTCACGACGACGACGCGGGTACCGAGCCTGGTGGTCACCCTGGCGATGCTCTACATCGTCCGCGGCGTCGACGGCGTGATCGTCAACGGCAAGACCATCAACCCGGCCGCGATCCCGAAGGCGTACCAGAAGGTCGGCTACGAGTCCGTCCTCGGCATCCCGTGGCTCGCGATCATCGTGATCGTCGTCGTGGCGGTCGCCGGCTACCTGATGCGGTCGTTCCGGGCCAGCCGCGACCTCTACGCGATCGGCTCGAACCCGGAGGCGGCGGCGCTCGCCGGCATCCCGGCCGGGAAGCGGGTGTTCACCGCGTTCCTGGTCAGCGGGGCGCTGGCCGGTCTCGGCGGGGCCCTGTTCCTGGCCCAGCACGCCCAGATCGACGTGACCGGCGGCAACGGCTACGAGCTGACCGTCGTCGCCGCGGTCGTCGTCGGCGGGGTCGCGATCTTCGGCGGCAGCGGGACGGTCGTCGGCGCGGCGCTCGGGGCGCTGCTGCTCAACACCATCAACCAGGCGCTGGTCGCCACGAAGGTCTCGCCGTTCTGGAACCAGGCGATCGCCGGCGCCCTGCTGCTGGCCGCGATCGCCTTCGACCGCTGGCTGAGCCTGCGGGTCGCGCGAAGCCTGCGCTCGGCCGAGGGAGCTCGACGTGACGTCTGACATCGCCATCCGGCCCGAGGCCACGCCGACCCGCCCGGCCGGCGACAACGGGTCCCGCCCGCTGTGGCGCGGGGCGCTGCGGTGGGAGAGCGCGCTCGTCGTCCTGCTGATCGGCGTCTTCGCGATGGGGACGGCGCACTCGTCGAGCTTCCTGAACGGCTCGAACTTCTTCTTCATCGGGACGAACGAGGGCGAGGTCGCCATCATGGCGCTCCCGCTCCTGCTCATCATCATGACCGGCAACATCGACCTGTCGGTCGCGTCGATGCTCGGCCTGGCCGGGACGGTGACCGGTGACCTGTTCCACGCCGGCCTGTCGATCTGGCTCGCCATGGCGATCGCGCTGCTGGTGGGCGCGCTCGGCGGGGCCCTGAACGGCTTCCTCATCGCGGTCGTCGGGCTGCCGTCGATCGCGGTCACGATCGGGACGCTGACCCTGTTCCGCGGCATCGCCGAGATCGTCCTGGCGCCAAGGATCATCACCGGGTTCCCGATCTCGCTGACGAAGATCGGCGTCGTCCCGATCCCGGGGACCGAGATCTCCTACTCGGCGGCGATCTTCCTGGGGCTCGCCATCATCACGGGCGTCGTGCTGCACGCGACCCCGCTGGGCCGGCGCATCGTCGCGATCGGCACCCAGCCCGAGGCCGCCCGGTTCTCCGGCGTCCGGGTCAACCAGATCACGTTCGGCCTCTACGTCCTGTCCGGGCTGGTGTGCGCGCTGGCCGGCATCCTCTTCACGCTGAAGAACTCCTCGGCCAGCTACGACGCCGGCACCGGCCTCGAGCTGGACGTCGTCGCGGTCGTCCTGTTCGGCGGGGTGTCGATCTTCGGGGGCAAGGGCACCGTGCTCGGCGTCGCGCTGTCGGCCGTCACCTTCGGCGCGCTGCTGCAGGCCCTCACCCAGATGGGCGTGCAGCCCGAGGTCCAGAAGATCGTCGTCGGCCTCCTGCTGCTGGCCAGCGTCGTCGTGCCGAACCTGTCCCGGATCGCCGGCCGCCTCGTCAGCCGCACAAGACCCCGGGCGTAGGCGCACCCGACTCCCCAGTCCTTCCTCCTTTCCTCACGGCGCGGGCCTGCGCCGGTAGCTCATCACTGAAAGGGACGTTCACCATGCTCGGAATCTCGTCAGCACGAAGGAGAACGACCGTCGCCATCACGGTGGCGACGCTCGGAACGGTGTTAGCGGCCTGTGGGTCGTCCTCGGGCGGTACCGCTGCCTCCTCGGGCGGCTCGTCCTCCGGTGGGATCAAGAAGGGCCTCACGGTCTACTTCATCCCGAAGGACACCCAGAACCCGTACGAGGTGCTCGCCGACCAGGGCGGCCAGAAGGCGCTGTCCGAGCTCGGCGGGAAGGTCGTCGTCAGCAGCGGCACCTCCGACACCGCGGCCGCGCAGATCCCGTCGATCCAGGCGGCGATCCAGGCGCACGCCGACGCGATCGTCATCGCCGGCAACGACCCGTCCGCGCTGTGCCCGTCGCTGAACCAGGCCGCGGCCGCCAAGATCAAGATCATCGCGTTCGACTCGGACATCAGCTGCGGCAACAGCCCGGCGCACCTGTTCATCAACCAGGCGGACACCCAGACCATCGGCACGTCCGAGGTCGACCTGCTCGCCAAGGAGATCAACAGCACCGGCCAGATCGCGATCCTCTCGGCCGCCGCCAGCGCGACGAACCAGAACGCCTGGATCGGCTACATGAAGCAGCAGCTCGCCAAGTACCCGAACATGAAGCTGGTCTCCACGGTCTACGGCAACGACGACCCGGCCACCTCGCTGACGGTGCTGCAGGGCCTGCTCTCGGCCTACCCGGACCTCAAGGGCATCATCTCGCCGACCACCGTCGGCATCTCGACCGCGGCCCAGTACCTCTCGACCCACAAGGACGTGGCGTCCAAGGTCACCCTGACCGGTCTCGGGCTGCCGTCGGAGATGCGCTCCTATGTCAAGGACGGCACGGTCAAGCAGTTCGAGCTGTGGAACCCGTCGAACCTCGGCTACCTGGCCGGCTACGCCGCCGCCTCGCTGGCCTCGGGCACTGCCACGCTCGACGCGGGCTCGTCCTTCACGGCCGGCACGCTCGGCTCGTACAAGGTGCTCGCCGGCAGCGGGAGCAACGGCCCGTCGGTCGTGCTCGGCCCGCCCACGGTGTTCGACTCGACCAACATCGACCAGTTCAAGTTCTGAGCCCGGTCGAATTCTGATCGCGGCCGGATTCTGGCCGGGCCGGATTCTGAGCGTGGCCGGATTTTGAGTGTGGCCCGGCCCTGAACTCAGCCGGTCGCGATCGCGGAAATCCCGCCTGACCTCCGGTGGGTGCCTGTCCCGGGAAGACGGGCACCCACCGGACCATCCAGCGGGCGGCGGGCGAACCTTTTCCCCCTGCCGCCCCGGCCTGGGACTGGCCCGAACAGGGAGAGGCGTAAATGGAGCAGGTCCAGCCATGAACCGCTACTGCTTTCTGCTGACCGTCCGCCCGGAACTGCTCGACGAGTACCGGGCCCGCCATGCGGCCGTCTGGCCCGAGATGCTGCGCGCCCTCGCCGACGCCGGCTGGCACAACTACTCGCTGTTCGCCCGGCCGGACGGGCTGGTCGTCGGCTACGTCGAGGCCGAAGACCTCGCGGCCGCGCAGGCCGCGATGGCCACCACGGCCGTCAACGCCCGGTGGCAGGCCGAGATGGGCCGGTTCTTCGTCGGGCTGGACGGCCAGCGTCCGGACGAGGGCTTCGAGCTGCTCGACGAGATCTTCAACCTCGACGGCCAGCTCGCGGCCACAAACGCTGCGCACTAAAAGGCGCATCCCATGAATCCCGGCGCCCCCGCGGCGAACCACCACCACCCCGGTGCCAGTGATCGCCGTTTCGGCCCTCGCGTGGCTGTGATCGGAACTGCCTCGCGACCACCCGAGGGCCAAAACGGCGATCAAGGCACGGAGGTGGTGGGCCGCCATGGGGACACCAAGATCCACGGGAGAGGGTCCGGCGGCCTCAGGCCCGGGCGGCGTCGGGCCCGCGCGGTCTCAGGCCTCAGCTGCGTCGGGCCGGGCGGCGTCGGGCCCGGGCGGTCTCAGGCCAAAACGGCGATCAAGGCCTAGCGGAACGGAGACTTCGATGACGACAGCGGGCGCGTTTCTCACGTCGATGCCCGAGCTGGACCGGGTTCGGGGCCGGCGTCCTCTGGTCGGTCTCGTCGCGGGTGGCCTCGGGGCCTACTGGCCGCAGTTCCCGGACCTGCTGCCGACGCGGCGCCGGTCCGCCGACCGGGTCAGCGCCCGGATGCGCGGAATGGACTGCGAGGTCGTCGACGTCGGCTTCATCTCCGACGCCACCGACGGCGCGCGCGCCGCCGAGCAGCTGCGCGCCGCGGGCTGCGACCTGATCGTCGGCTTCCTCACCACCTACATGACGGCCTCGATGCTGGTGCCGATCGCGCAGCGGGCCGGCGCCCCGATGCTGCTGATCAACCTGCAGCCGACGGCGAAGATGGACCACGCCAGCTTCGACACCGGACAGTGGCTGGCCTACTGCGGCGCCTGCCCGCTGCCCGAGATGGCGAACGCCTTCGCCCGCGCCGGGGTCCCGTTCCGCTCGGTCTCCGGCTACCTGGACGACGAGCGGGCCTGGGCGAAGATCGGCCGCTGGGTCGAGGCCGCCGGCGTGCGCGGGGCGCTGCGCCACGGCCGCCACGGACTGATGGGCCACCTCTACCCGGGGATGCTCGACGTCTCCGCCGACCTCGCGCTGCTGTCCGGCAAGCTCGGCGGCCACATCGAGGTCCTGGAGTTCGACGACCTGCGGGTCAGGGTCGCCAGCGTGACGGACGCCGAGGCCGGCGCGCGGATGGCCCTGGCCCGGGAGATCTTCGAGATCGACCGGAGCGTGGTGGACGACGACTTCGAGTGGGCCGCCCGCGTCTCCGTCGGGCTCGACCGGCTCGTCGAGGACTTCGGGCTCGACAGCCTCGCCTACTACCACCGAGGCCTCGACGGCGAGCAGCACGAGCGGCTCGGCGCCGGGATGATCCTCGGTGCGTCGCTGCTGACCGCCCGGGGCGTCCCGGCGACCGGTGAGTACGAGCTGCGGACCTCGATCGCGATGCTCGTCGCCGACCGGCTCGGCGGCGGCGGCTCGTTCACCGAGCTGCAGGCGCTCGACTTCGAGGCCGGCGTCGTCGAGATGGGCCACGACGGCCCGGCCCACCTGGCGGTCAGCGAGAGCAGGCCCATGCTGCGCGGCCTCGGCACGTTCCACGGCAAGCGCGGCTGGGGCGTCTCCGTCGAGTTCGACGTCCGGCACGGCCCGGTCACCCTGCTCGGCCTCGCGCAGCTGCCGGGCGGCGAGCTGCGGTTCGTCATCTCCGAGGGCCGCACCGTGCCCGGCCCGCTGCTCCAGATCGGCAACACGACCTCCCGGGTCGACTTCGGCCGGGACCCGGGGGGGTGGACCGACGCCTGGAGCGCCACCGGGATCTCGCACCACTGGGCGCTGTGCGTCGGCCATCTCGGCGCCAGGGTGCGGGCGGCCGCGGACCTGCTCGGGATCGGCGTCGTGGAGGTGGGGCCGGGCTAGTCCCCACCCACGACCCCCGCGCGTCACACGTCACGTCAAAGTTTGGAGAGCAGGTCCGTAATGGTCGATCGACAGGCCGTCACGACGGCCCTGGCGCAGCAGCGGATCGAGCTGCCGTCCTGGGCCTTCGGCAACTCGGGGACGAGGTTCAAGGTCTTCACCCAGCCGGGCGTTCCGCGCGACCCGTTCGAGAAGGTCGCCGACGCCGGCCAGGTGCACGCCTTCACCGGCGTCGCGCCGAGCATCGCCCTGCACATCCCGTGGGACTCCGTCGAGGACTGGGCCAAGCTCGGCCAGGCCGCCAGCGACGCGGGGATCTCCCTCGGGACCGTCAACGCCAACGTCTTCCAGGACGACGACTACAAGCTCGGCAGCGTCACCAACCCGGACCCCCGGGTACGCCGCAAGGCCCTCGACCACCTGCTGGCCTGCGTCGACGTGATGGACCAGACCGGCTCGCGCGACCTGAAGCTCTGGTTCTCCGACGGCACCAACTACCCCGGCCAGGACGACATCCGGGCCCGGCAGGACCGGCTGGCCGAGGCGCTGGCCGCCGTCTACGCCCGGCTCGGCGCGTCGCAGCGGCTGATCCTGGAGTACAAGCTGTTCGAGCCGGCCTTCTACACGATGGACGTGCCGGACTGGGGCACCGCCTACGCCCACTGCCTCACCCTCGGTGAGAAGGCCAAGGTCTGCGTCGACACCGGCCACCACGCGCCGGGCACGAACATCGAGTTCATCGTCGCGGTGCTGCAGCGGGCCGGGAAGCTCGGCGCTTTCGACTTCAACTCGCGGTTCTACGCCGACGACGACCTCATCGTCGGTGCCGCCGACCCGTTCCAGCTGTTCCGCATCCTGTTCGAGGTGACCGCCGCCGGCGGCCTGGCCGCAAGCTCGGAGATCACCTTCATGCTCGACCAGTGCCACAACATCGAGCCCAAGATCCCCGGGCAGATCCGCTCGGTGATGAACGTCCAGGAGGCGACGGCGAAGGCCCTGCTCGTCGACGTCGACGCGCTGGGGGCCGCGCAGCGCGCCGGTGACATCCTCGGCGCGAACGCCGTCCTGATGGACGCCTACAACACCGACGTCCGGCCGCTGCTCGCCGAGCTGCGGCAGTCACAAGGGCTCGATCCCGATCCGATGGGCGCGTACGCCCGTTCCGGCTACGCCGAGCGGATCGTCGCCGACCGGACCGGCGGCCAGCAGGCCGGGTGGGGCGCATGACCGCCAACACGCCAGCCGCCGAGACGCCAGCCGCCGACACGCCAGCCGAGCTCGTCGCGCGGTCGCACCGGCTCGGCTCCGACCCCCGCAACACCAACTACGCCGGCGGCAACACCTCCGCCAAGGGCGCGCTGACCGACCCGGTGACCGACCAGCCGATCGACGTGCTGTGGGTCAAGGGCTCCGGCGGCGACCTCGGCACCCTCACCGAGGCAGGCCTCGCCGTCCTGCGCCTCGACCGGCTGCGGGCCCTGCCCGGGGTCTACCGGGGCGTCGAGCACGAGGACGAGATGGTGGCCGCGTTCGACTTCTGCCGCCACGGCCTCGGCGGAGCCGCGCCGTCGATCGACACCGCGATGCACGGCCTGGTCGAGGCCAGCCACGTCGACCACCTGCACCCGGACTCCGGGATCGCGCTGGCGACCGCGGCCGACGGCGAGGCGCTGACCAAGGAGTGCTTCGGCAACCGCGTCGTCTGGGTGCCCTGGCGCCGGCCCGGCTTCCAGCTCGGCCTGGACATCGCGGCGGTCAAGGAGGCCAACCCGCAGGCGATCGGCTGCATCCTGGGCGGCCACGGCATCACCGCCTGGGGCGACACCAGCGAGTCCTGCGAGGCCCACTCGCTGGAGATCATCCGCACGGCCGAGGCGTTCCTGGCCGAGCGCGGCAAGGCCGAGCCGTTCGGGCCGGCGCTGCCCGCCTTCGCGCCGCTGCCGACGGACGAGCGCCGCGCCCGCGCCGCCGCGCTCGCGCCGCTGGTGCGCGGCCTGGCCTCGACGGACAACCCGCAGGTCGGCCACTTCACCGACGCGGACGTCGTCCTGGACTTCCTCGCCGGGACCGAGCACCCGCGCCTCGCCGCGCTGGGCACGTCCTGCCCGGACCACTTCCTGCGCACCAAGGTCCGGCCGCTGGTCCTGGATCTGCCGCCGGCCGCGCCGCTGGACGAGGTCACCGCCCGGCTGCGCGAGCTGCACGCCGCCTACCGGGACGAGTACCGGGCCTACTACGAGCGTCACGCGGCCCCGGACTCGCCGGCGATGCGCGGCGCCGACCCGGCGATCGTCCTCGTGCCCGGCGTCGGCATGTTCAGCTTCGGCCGCGACAAGCAGACCGCCCGGGTCGCCGGCGAGTTCTACGTCAACGCCATCAACGTGATGCGCGGCGCCGAGGCCGTCTCGACGTACGCCCCGATCGACGAGGCGGAGAAGTTCCGCATCGAGTACTGGGCGCTGGAGGAGGCCAAGCTGCGCCGGATGCCGGCGCCGAAGCCGCTGGCCACCCGGGTCGCGCTGGTCACCGGCGCCGCGAGCGGCATCGGGCGCGCGATCGCGCTGCGGCTGGCGGCCGAGGGCGCCTGCGTCGTCGTCGCCGACCTGGACCTCGATAAGGCGGCGGCCGTCGCCGCCGAGATCGGCGGCCCCGACCGGGCCGTCGGGGTCAGCGCGGACGTCTCCGTGCCCGGCGCGGTCGCGGCCGCGTTCGCGGAGGCCGCGCTGGCCTTCGGCGGCGTCGACCTCGTCGTCAACAACGCCGGCCTGTCGATCTCGAAGCCGCTGCTGGAGACGTCCGAACGCGACTGGGACCTGCAGCACGACGTCATGGCCAAGGGCAGCTTCCTCGTCGCCCGCGAGGCGGCCCGGCTGATGGTCGAGCAGGGCCTCGGCGGCGACCTCGTCTACATCGCCAGCAAGAACAGCGTCTTCGCCGGCCCCGACAACGTCGCCTACGGCTCGGCCAAGGCCGACCAGGCCCACCAGGTCCGGCTGCTGGCCGCGGAGCTCGGCAAGCACGGGATCCGCGTCAACGGGATCAACCCCGACGGCGTGGTCCGTGGGTCGGGCATCTTCGCCGGCGGCTGGGGCGCGAAGCGGGCGGCGGTGTACGGCGTCGACGAGTCGGAGCTCGGGGCGTTCTACGCCAAGCGCACGCTGCTGGGCCGCGAGGTGCTGCCCGAGCACGTCGCCGCGGCGGTCTTCGCCCTCGTCGGCGGCGACCTGACCCGCACGACGGGGGTCCACCTCCCGGTCGACTCGGGCGTGGCCGCGGCCTTCCTACGATGAGCTGCCTTCCTGCGATGACCACGGCCGCGCGATGAGGCAGGCGGCGATCGCGGCGGTCGACCTGGGCGCGTCCAGCGGCCGGGTCGCCGTCGCCCGGATCGGCGCGGCGGGCGTGGACCTGCGGGAGGTGCACCGCTTCCCGAACACGCCGGTCCGCGCCGGCGGCCGGCTGCGCTGGGACGTCCTCGCCCTGTTCGGCGGCGTGGTCGAGGGCCTGCGCCGGGGCATCGGCCTGACCGCCGACCTCGCGGGCGCCGGCCTCGACAGCGTCGGCGTGGCCAGCTGGGCCGTCGACTACGGCCTGCTCGACGCGGACGGCGACCTGCTCGGCAACCCGGTCAGCTACCGCGACGCCGGCACCTCGTCGGCGGTCGCCGCCGTGCTGGGCGAGCTGAGCCCCGACGAGCTCTACGCCGCGACGGGCACCCAGCTGCAGCCGTTCAATACCCTGTTCCAGCTGCTCGCCCGCCGCGACACCGCGCAGAGCGCCGCCGCCCGCCACGCCCTGCTCATCCCGGACCTGATGACGTACTGGCTGACCGGCGAGCTGCGCACCGAGCTGACGAACGCCTCCACGACCCAGTTGCTCGACCCGCGCACGGCCGAGTGGTCGACGGACCTGGCCGGCCGGCTCGGCGTCCCGGTCGGGCTGTTCCCGCCGCTGGCGGCGCCCGGGACGCCGCTCGGCCTCGTGCGTGCCGACCTCGGCCTGGCCCAGCGGCCCCAGGTCGTGCTCGCGCCGTCCCATGACACCGCCGCCGCCGTCGCGGGGATTCCGGCGGACGGAGACGACTTCGCCTTCGTCTGCACGGGGACCTGGGCGCTCGTCGGGGTCGAGCTGCCGAAGCCCGTGATCACGCCGGAGAGCCGGGCGGCGAACTTCACCAACGAGCTCGGCGT
Organism: Pseudofrankia inefficax; assembly: GCF_000166135.1. Lineage (NCBI taxonomy): Bacteria > Bacillati > Actinomycetota > Actinomycetes > Frankiales > Frankiaceae > Pseudofrankia > Pseudofrankia inefficax. Next base: position 4,760,751 of record NC_014666.1, on the reverse strand, counting down.
CGACGGGACCACCCGCTTCCTGCGCAACGTCACCGGGTTCTGGCTGTTGCAGGAGTGCGTGCGGCACTGGCGGGAGGCCGGCGGCGACGTGGATCTGCCGGGCCTGGTCGCGGCGGCGGCGGACGTCCGCGGTCTTCGAGCGGTGATCGACGTCCAGGACCCGGAGCTCACCCCGCCCGGGGACATGCCGGCCCGGGTGCGCGCGGCGGCGGCGCGGGTCAGCGGGGTCACGCTCGACAGCCGGGCCGAGGTCGCGCGCTGCATCCTCGACAGCCTGGCTCTGGCCGTCCGCCGCGCGGTGCGCACCGCGGCCGAGCTGTCGGGCCGGCCGGTCCGCGTCCTGCATCTCGTCGGCGGCGGGGTCGCGAACACGCTGTTCTGCCAGCTCGTCGCGGACGCCTGCGAGCTGCCCGTCCTGGCCGGCCCGACCGAGGCCGCGTCCTGGGGGACCGTCCTGACCCAGGCGCGCGCGCTGGGCGCCGTCGAGGACTCCCTAGGCGCCAGCCGCGCGCTGATCGCCCACGCCGCCCCGCCGGTCCGCTACACCCCGACCCCCTCCCCGGCCTGGGACCGCGCCGACGACGAGTGTCCAAGAGCGGAGCACCCCTGACCGGTCGCCGATCCCCCGACAACCACCACGGGGGCGCGCGGCGGTGCGGTCAGCACACGAGGATGTCCGTGTCGACCGCGATCACATAGGGCCGCCGTAGCTCGCGGCTCGCAGATCCTCCCAGTCGGCGTCGCGGAACACGGGTCGTAGGCCGTTGCCTTCCATCGATGCGTCGGGGAGCTCGAACCGGGTCGCCGATCGGCGCCGAGCGAGCACGGCGCGCAAGCCATCCTCGAGGAGAGCCCGCAGCGTCGTGCCCTCGGCGCGTGCGACGTCCTGCGCCTCGCGCACGAGCGCGTCGGGCAGGTCCACGGTCGTCGTCTTACCGCTGACCATTCTTCGCCTCCTGTGCGCCAGTGCTGATCGCTGTTGGGCCGACGGTATCTGACTTACCCGACAGTGTCCAAGTCGACAGTGCGGCGGTCGAGGCGGTGATGGCGCCGTGCCTCGCGGGTTCGCCAGTCCGGCGCCGGCTTGATCGCGACCCTGGGTGCTCTCGCGTGGGCTTGATCGCTGTCTTGGCCCTGGGATGGTCGTAGCGGGGACGTCTTCGCGACCATCCCAGGGCTCAAACGGCGATCATGATCAATGCCGGGCCGGGCCGGGCCGGGGCCAATGCCGGGGCCGGGCCGTGGGCCGTGGGCTGTCGGTGGGCGGTCCTAGGATTGCTGTCGGTGGCGGTCGCTCGTCTAGGAGGCCTGGTGTCGGAGTTCAGCGGGTTTCCCGCCGAGGCGCTGATCTTCTTCGACGGGCTCGAGGCGGACAACAGCAAGGCCTACTGGACCGATCACCGGGAGGTCTACGAGACGGCGGTGCGGGGCCCGATGCTCGCCCTGCTCGACGCCCTGGAGCCGGAGTTCGGCGAGCCGCACGTGTTCCGGCCGTACCGGGACGTGCGGTTCTCCAAGGACAAGTCGCCGTACAAGACGGCGATCGGCGCGCACTGCGACCGGGGCGGCTATGTCCAGGTCTCGGCGAACGGGCTGATGGCCGCCTCCGGCTACTGGCGGACCGCCCCCGACCAGGTCGAACGGCTGCGGGCGGCCATCGCCGACGACCTCCTCGGACCGGGGTTGGAAGCACTCGTCGGGCAGCTACGCGCGGCGGGGTACGACGTGTCGGGCACCGTGCTCAAGACCCGGCCGCGCGGCTACGACGCCGACCACCCGCGGATCGAGCTGCTCCGGCACAAGACGCTGACCGCTCACCGCGAGTTCGGCGAGCCGCCGTGGCTGGCCGAACCGAGCTGTGTGGAGCAGGTGGCCACCGCGTGGCGGGACATGCGCCGCCTGACCTCCTGGCTGGACGATCACGTCGGCCCCAGCCGCCTCCCGGAGTCCCGCCGCCGCTAACGCTGGCCGGCGCGGCTGATCAGCGGCCCACCTGGAGCGCTCGTCCCTCGTCCCTGGCCGGCAGCCCAGGTGACCCGGCGGCACCCGGTGGGCGTCGGACCCGGTTCCACCACAGCGAGAGGCCGACCGCGGCGGCGACGAGCAGCCCACCGAGGCCGGCGAACCAGGCGGCGATGTCCTTGTGCTTGTGCGTCACGGTGATGTTCCGCGGCAGGGTGCCGAGCGCGTCCTGGAGCTGGCCCGCGTTCTGCGCGCGGTAGTACGTGCCGCCGGTGGTGGCCGCGACGTCGCGCAGCGCCTGCTCGTCGATGACCAGCGGGCTGCGGTCGCCGAGCCGGCCACCCCCACCGAACCCGCCGAAGCCACCAAACCCGCCGAACCCCCCGACCTGCGAGCTGCCACAGACCATCGGCGCCGGCGTCGTCGTGCCGAACCCGATCGTGTAGACGCGCAGGCGACGGGCGGCGGCCTGCTTCGCTGCGGTCTGCGGGTCCACGCCCTGGGTGTTGGCGCCGTCGGTGAGCACGACGATGACGTCGGCCGCGTACGGGCCCGTCCCGTTCCCGCTGACGGCCGAGCCGGTCGGCGCGACCGACGGGTCGGCGTCCGCGATCGCGTCGATCGAGGTGAGGATGCCCTGGCCGATCGCGGTCCCGCGTGACGTCGTCAGGTTCTGTAGCGCGTCCAGCAGCTTCTGGCTGTCGGTCGTCGGCGGCACGAGCAGCCCCGCGATGCCGGAGAACGTGACCAGCCCGATCCGGGAGCCGGCTGGCTGGGCCTTGATGAAGGCCGTCGCGGCCTTCTCCGCGGCGGTGATCCGGTTGGGCGGCACGTCGGTGGAGCACATCGAGCCGGACACGTCGAGCGCGAGCATGATCGTCGTAGAGTTGGACGTGATCGGCACGGTCGCCTGCGGGCGGGCCGCGCCGATGCTGAGCGCGACCAGCCCGAGCGCGAGCAGCGCCGCCGGGACGCGCCGGTACCACCGCGGCCGGCCCGGCAGCGCGCCCCGGACCAGCGCGATCGACGTGACCCGGACCGCCGCCCGCCGCCGCCGTCGCCGGGACCACCAGGCAACGGCCGCGAGCAGCGGCAGGGCGAGCAGGGTGCAGAGCGCCCACGGCCAGGTCAGGGACATCAGACGAGCCTTCCCGTGCGCATCACGGTGACCAGCCCGCCGGCCGCCAGCAGCAGGACCGCGACCATGATGAAGGCCCCGGCCAGCGGCAGGTCCTCGCGGTGCGTCGTCAGCCGCAGCTTGATCGTCGAGGCGATCCCGTCCAGCGAGGCGGTGCTCGACGCCGGGTGGTAGGAGCCGCCAGTCGTCTGGGCGATGGCCTTCAGCGTGTCCTCGTCCAGCGCGGTGTGCAGCCGGTAGCCGCCGACGTCGACGGTCGCTCCGGCCGTGGTGCCGACGCCGATCGTCTCGACGTGCACCCCGGCGGCCTCGGCGGTGTCGGCCGCGGCCTCGGTCGCGCCGGTGCCGCCACCCCCACCGCCGCCGGACGCGCCTTCCGCGCCGCCGTCCTCGCCGTCGGAGAACAGCACGATCGTCGCCGAGCCCCAGTAGCCGATGTTCGGCACCGCGCCGTCCCGGCCCAGCGCGACCGTCTTCCCGGTGATCGCGGACAGCGAGGTCAGGATCGCCGCCGACAGCGAGGTGCCGCCGGAGACCTTCAGCCGCGCGATCGCCGCGTCGGCCGCCGCGTGGTCGGCGCTGGGCAGGTCGGTGGTGAGCGCCCCGTTCTCGAAGGCGACGACCCCGACGTTGACGCTGGAGGGCTGGGCGTCGACGAACGCGGTCGCGGCCTTCTGCGCCGCGCCCAGCCGGGTCGGCGCGACGTCGGTCGCGGCCATGCTGTTCGAGACGTCCACGGCGACGATCACGGTGCCCGCGGCGCGGGTGACGGGCACGCGCGCCGCCGGCTGCGCCCAGGCGAGCGCGAGCACCGCGATGCCCGCGAGGCTCAGCCAGGTGCCGAGCTGGGGCACGCGCCGGCCCAGCGCCGCGTCGACGCCCGCCGCGGCGAGCGCCGCCTGGCGCCGGCGCGCCGCCGCCCGGGCCCCGGCCGCCAGGGCGACCACGACGAGCAGGCCGAGGACCAGCAGCCAGGGGGACGCGAGCCTCATCCACGCCTCCAGCGGGTGCTCGCGACGACGTCGACCAGCGACTCGACCGGGTCACGGCCGGTCTCGACCCGGTGCAGCGGGACGCCCGCGCGCCGCATGCCCGCGGCCAGGGCGGCCTCCCGCTCGTCGACCCCGGCCCGCAGCCGGGCCCGGAACAGCGGGTCGCCGGAGTCGACGAGCAGCTGCTCCCCGGTCTCGGTGTCCTCGACGAGGACCAGGCCCACCTCGGGCAGGTCGTCGTCGGCCGGGTCCACGACGCGCAGCGCCACCACGTCGTGCCGGTGCGCCAGCCGCAGCAGCGGCCGGTCCCACGCGCCGGCGGCGAGGAAGTCGGACACCACGATGACCAACGACCTGCGCCGGGCCAGCGACGCCACGGCGCCGAGCATCGCGGCGACGTCGGTCGTGCCGCCGGCCGGCGGCGCCTGCGCGGTGCGGTCGAGCTCGTGGCCGATCCGCAGCACGTGGCCACGCCCGATGCCCGGCGGCACCACCCGGGTCGTGGCGCCGTCGTAGAGCAGCGCGCCGACCCGGTTGCCGCCGCGGCCGAACAGCCGCGCCAGGGTCAGCGCGAGCTCGGCCAGCACGTCGTGCTTGCCCTGGCCCGGCCGCCCGACCGTCATCGACGCGGACCGGTCGAGCACCAGCCACAGCGTCAGCTCACGGTCCTCGGTGAACTGGCGGACCTGCGGCTCGTCCAGCCGGGCGGTCGCGTTCCAGTCGATGTGGCGGGCGTCGTCCTCCTCCACGTAGCCGCGCAGGCCGGCGAAGTCCAGGCCGGCGCCGCGGTAGGCCGTCCGGTAGCCGCCGAGCACCCGCCCGTCGAGGCGGCGGATGACCTTCCATTCCAGCCGCAGCAGCAGCCGGTCGGGCGCGGTCGTCATCGCGCCCGGTTCCTGGTCGCCGGGTCCTGGGTGCGGCCGTCGCGGCTGCGCTGGCGCACGGCTCACCGGTCCCGCAGCGGGACCTCGGGCATCGGCACGGCCGCCAGCACGCTGCCGATGACCTTGTCGGGGTCGACGTCGTCGGCGAGCGCCTCGTACGACAGCACGATGCGGTGGCGCAGCACGTCGAACGCGAGCTCGCGCAGGTCGTGCGGCAGCGCGTACTCCCGCCCGCGCAGGAACGCCAGCGCCCGCGCGCCCAGGACGAGCGCGATCGTCGCGCGCGGGCTCGCGCCGTAGGTGACGTAGCGGTCCAGCCTGGTCTGGCCGACCGACCCCGGCGCGCGGGTCGCGGCGACCAGCCGGACGGCGTAGTTGACGATCGCCGGGTCGACGTAGACCTGGGCCACCCGCTCGCGCATCCGCACGAGGTCCTCGGGGGTGATGACCGCCTGCGGCGGGGCCGGTGGCCGCAGCGCCCGGTCGACGATCGTGTGCTCTTCGGGCGGGGTCGGGTAGTGGACGACGACCTTCATCATGAAGCGGTCGACCTGGGCCTCGGGCAGCGGATAGGTGCCCTCGGACTCGATCGGGTTCTGCGTCGCCATGACCAGGAACGGGTCGGGGACGTGGAAGGTCTCCCGCCCGATCGTCACCTGGCGCTCCTGCATGACCTCCAGCAGCGCGCTCTGCACCTTCGCCGGGGCCCGGTTGATCTCGTCGGCCAGCAGCAGGTTGGTGAAGACCGGGCCGAGGGACGTCTCGAACTCGCCGGTGTGCGCCCGGTAGACCCGGGTGCCGACCAGGTCGGCCGGCAGCAGGTCGGGCGTGAACTGGATGCGCTGGAACTGGCCGCCGATCGTCGCGGCGAACGACTTCACCGCCAGCGTCTTGGCCAGGCCGGGGACGCCCTCGACGAGCAGGTGGCCGCCGGAGAGCAGCCCGACCGCCATCCGCTCCAGCAGCAGGTCCTGGCCGACGATCGTGCGCTTGACCTCGAACAGCACCTGCTCAAGAGGGTTCGCCGACGGTGGGGCAACCGCGGTCATCTGGCTCCTTCCGCCGGGGTTCTCGGGCCGTCAGGGCGCTCGGCCCGCGGGGGCTCGGCGTCGTGTGTGGCGGTCATATCTGCGGCCCGCGGCCGCCGCCGGCCCCGCCACCGCCGCCGAGCGCGCCGGCGATCGGCACGGCGAAGCCGATGCCGGCGAACGAGTCGTCGTCGCTCGGGTCGGCGATCGAGACGACGACCCCGATGACCAGGCCCTTCGCGTCGAGCAGCGGGCCGCCGGAACTGCCGGGGTTCACCGCGGCGTCGAACTGGATCAGCCCGGAGAACTTGCCGTTGGCGGTGGTCGCGGTTCGGTTCAGGCCCGAGACGACGCCCGAGGAGACGCTGAAGGTCAGCCCGAGCGGGTTGCCGATCGCGACGACCGGGCCGCCGACCTGGGCGCCGCCGCCGAGGGTCGCGGGGATGAGCGTCTGCGGCAGCGTCGCCGGGGTGAGCGTCGCGATGTCGGTCTTCGCGTCCGCCGAGGCCACCGTGGCGGTCGACCGGGTGCCGTCGGAGAAGATGACGGTGATGGCGCCGCCGTCGGCGATGACGTGGTCGGCGGTGAGGACCGTGCCGTCGTCGGCGGCGATCACCCCGGAGCCGAGCGAGCCGTCGGCGGTCTCGACGACCACGACCGAGGGCCCGATCTTCTGGTAGATGTCCGCGACACTGGGGGAGCCGCTCGCGGTCGGGCTCGGCGTCGCGGCCGGGGCGTCCTGCGCCCGCGCGCTCCCGCCGGACCGGCCGACCAGCACGCCGGCCAGAACGGCCACGGCGACGACGAGAACGGCGCAGACGCCCAGCAGCACCCGGGTGCCGCGCAGCCCGCCGCGCAGCCCGAGCAGGGCTCGGGTGCTGGACGCGCGGGCCATAAACGCGACAGTAGGGGTGATACCTGAGCAGCACCTGAACAAAGTCTGTGCGCCCAGCGCGGCCCGCGGCCCGTGGCAGGCCGCGACCGAATCGGACTATTGTGCAAAAGAACATCGTGCACAAGCGGCTGCCGAACCCGGTGGCCAGGGGCGCCGGACCCCGCCCGAGGCCCGGCCTCAGCGAGAGGAACGCGAACGATGCTGCGCGTCGGCGACACCGCGCCGGATTTCGAGCTGCCGGACGAGACCAACACCCCCCGCAAGCTGTCCACACTGCTGGCGGACGGGCCGGTCGTGCTCTTCTTCTACCCGGCCGCGATGACGAAGGGCTGCACGGCGGAGAGCTGCCATTTCCGCGACCTCGCGGCCGAGTTCGCCAAGGCCGGAGCCCAGCGGATCGGGATCAGCACCGACACGGTCGCCAAGCAGAAGGAGTTCTCCGACAAGCACTCCTTCGACTACCCGCTGCTGTCGGACGCTGACGGGACCGTGTCGAAGGAGTTCGGCGTGAAGCGGTCGCTCGACCTGCTGCGCGTCAAGCGCGCCACCTTCGTGATCGGCACGGACCGGGCCATCATCGAGGTCATCAACAGCGAGCTGAACATGAACACCCACGCAGACAAGGCCCTGGCCGCCCTCGGCGCCTGACCCACCCCGCGCGATCCGGCCCGGCCTGGGCCCGGGCCGGATCAGCACTAGGTCGCGTCGTGTCGCTGTTCTGGCCGGCGTCGCCGGGGCTCGGGGGAGGGCCCGCCGGCCGCTCGGGCCTCGCGCTCGTTGTTCGCCGTCAGCCGGTAGGCGGCGCGTTCGAGCGTCGGCAGGATGGCGGTGATGTCGAGCTCGCCGGCGGCGAAGCGGGCCACGACGGCGTAGGCGACGTTGGTCAGGACGAGGGCGATGTCCTGCATGTAGCCGGGCTCGCCGTCCGCCAGCACCGCCCGGCCGGCCGGCTCGATCACGGCCATGGTCTGCTGTTCGAGCCGTTCCCCGCCCGGCGTCGACCGGGCCCGGTGGTAGGCCTCCAGCATCCGGGGGCTGCGTTCCCAGGGCTCGAAGACATGGCGGAACACCCGCATCAGCCCGTCGTAGAGGCTCTCGCCGGGCGGGGGCGGCGGGACGGGCGCGCAGCCGTTGGTCGTGAGCCACCGTCCGACCGCGGTGACGACGAGCTCGTCGCGGGTCCGGAACAGCTTGTAGATCGTGGCCAGCGAGACATGGGCGTCGCGGGCCACCGTGCGCAGCTGGACGGCGTCGTAGCCCTCGGACTCGAGCAGCGCGAGGACGACGTCGACGATGAGGTCGGACGTCTCGGACTCCGCCACCTGGCCTGCCTTCACGTCTCCGACGGGCACCCACCGCCGCGCGCTCCACGCGGGCCGAGGTTCTCTTGACACCTCTACAGTAACGTGGTTACTTCGGTAACCGTGTTACTCGCGTCTGGTCCCGCTTCCGGATGATTCCTCCGGTTCCCGGCCGACCGGCGCGCCGACCGCGAGGAGGCGGGATCATGGCGACCTACGTCCTGGTGCACGGGGGCGGACATGGCGGCTGGTGCTACCAGCCCGTCGCGCGGCTGCTGCGGGCGGCCGGGCACGAGGTGTACGCGCCGACGCTGACCGGCTTAGGGGAGCGGGCCCACCTGGTCGGCCCGCACGTCGACCTCGACCTGCACATCCAGGACGTCGTCGCGCTGCTGCACCACGAGAACCTGCGCGACGTGATCCTCGTCGGGCACAGCTACGGCGGGATGGTCATCACCGGCATCGCCGACCGCGCCGCGGACCGGGTCGGGCGCCTCGTCTACCTGGACGCGGCCAACCCCGTCAACGGCCAGTCGCTGGTCGACGTCGCCGGGCCGATCATCCAGGCGACCCGCCCGACGGGCAAGGTCGTCGACGGCGTCGAGCTCGTCCTCATCCCGTTCCCCGAGGCGGGCGCCTTCTACGGCGTCACCGACCCCGGCGACCTCGCCTGGATGGACGAACGGCTCACCCCGCACCCGTGGCGGTGCTTCGAGCAGCCGCTGGCGCTGACCAACGAGACCGCGCTCTGGGCGATCCCGCAGTACCACATCGTCTGCACCTCGACCCTGGCCACCCGGGACCCGGAGCTGATGGGGAAGGCACGCGCGGCCGGCCGGCTGTGGGACATCGACACCGGCCACGACCTGATGATCACCGAGCCCCGGGCCGTCGCCGACGCGCTCCAGGAGGTCGCCACCGTCTGAGCGATCCGGGCGGCCGGCCGGCCGCGCGGGCCGACATCGGGCCCGTTGCGGACGTAAAGCCGACTGCACCGTCGGGCTCCCGACGCTGGGTGCGAGAGTGGTCGCTGTGCGCCGGCATCGCCGGCCGGACGAACGCGACGAACGGCGGCCACGGCGGACGGCGCGGGGGCGCGGCGGTCGGGCCCCCGCGACGGCGCGCGAGGTCGCAGGCCCCGGTGGCGGGGAGATCGGGAGACGATCCGGTGAACCAGGAGCGCGGCGCGGACGGGCAGCGCCCCGGAGACGGCACCGACGGCGCGACTCCCGACTCGTCCTGGGGCTGGCGGCGCCCGGCCGACGCGAGTGCCACCCGCCCCGGCCAGGTGGCGCGACCCACCGCCACCGGATCGTTCGACGAGCCGGGCAGGCCGGTCCGCCCGACCCGGCCCTATGACGACCCCGGAACGGGCTACCCGACCGGCGGGTCCGGCGGCTTCGGCGCCGCGCTGGGCCAGGACGACGACGGGCAGCCACCGCCCGGCGGTTACAGCGGGACGTCGGCCCCGGAACCGTCGCCGTGGTGGCGCCGCCGGCCCCCGCGGCTCGCGACGATCATCGCCGCGATCGCGATGGTGCTCGTCCTGCTGTTCGTGATCGTCGACCGGATCGCGGTGTCGGTCGCCGAGACCGAGATGGCCAAGCAGCTGCGGACCAGCGTCACCCAGGGCCTGGCCTGCGGGACCGCCCCGCCGACGGTGAAGAACGTCAGTATCGGCGGCTTCCCGTTCCTCACCCAGATCCTGTTCGGGAAGTTCACGAACATCGGCGTGACGGTCGAGAACGTTCCCACGCCCGGGCCGCGGATCGCGTTCGTGCAGGCCAACCTCAAGGGAGTGCACGTCCCGCTGCACCAGATCCTGACCAACAGCGTCGGCGAGGTGCGCGTCGACAAGGTTCAGGCCACGGTCCGGGTCCGCTACGACGACCTGAACACCTACCTCGCCGGCCAGCCGGGCGACGTGCGGGTCAACCCGGCGGACGGCGGCCGGCGCCTGGAGATCACCGGCACCGCGGACGTGCCGATCATCGGGCCGCAGCAGGTCGGCGGCATCACGACGTTCGAGATCCACGACAACCAGCTCACCCTGGTGCCCACGGAGATCACCCTGCGCGGGGCGCTCAACCTGAGCATCCCCCTCGGCGGCCTGGGCCAGCTGCTCCCGTCGATCGCGCTGCCGGTCGGCGAGCTGCCGTTCCGGCTCACCGTCAACCAGGCGTCGACCGACGCGTCCGGCCTCTCGCTGACGGCGACCGCGGCGGACGTGGTGCTGCCCAAGGCGGCCCCGCCCACCCCGTGCCCGTCCGGTCAGGGCTGAGCCGGGCCAGCCGGAGCCGGGCCGGTCAGGACTCGGTGAGCACGAAGGCGACGTCGTCCACGTAGCACCAGCTCCAGTCCTCGCCGGGCTCGGCGGAGCGCGCGATCGGGTGCTGCTCCCGGCGGGCGTGCGCCGAGGCGTGGCGGTTCGGGGAGCTGTCGCAACAGCCGATCCGGCCGCAGGCCTGGCACATGCGCAGGTGGACCCACCTCCCGCCGATCTCCAGGCAGTCCGCGCAGCCGGCGACGGCCGCGGGCAGCTGGGTGACCTCGACGGTGTCCAGGTGGGTGCAGGTCGTGCTCATCTGGCTGGTACCTCCGACCGGACGACAGGGACATCGCGTACGACGTGCGCCACGCCGACCCGCGACGGAGCGTTCTGGCCGGCGCCGCCGTACGCCAGCCATCCTGGCACGCGCCCACGCCAATGGCGGAACGGACGCAGGCGAGCCAGCCCCTGAGAGCTGGGTCACATTGATGGGCCAATGTGTTCGGAACACCCGCGACGGCCTCGCCGGGCGTCCTACGATCTGGCCTGCGAAAACAGGGGGTAATTTCGGCACGCCGTCACCGGACGCCCGGTGACGGCTTTACGCGCCGCGGCGCGGCGATGAGCTCGTTCTTCCCACGCATTCTCTTTCTCCTTTCCGCCGTGGCCCGTGACCCGTGGGTGGCCGTGCTTGCCGCCGCCCGGTTCTGGCGCCAAGAGGACGCCGGGACCTGCGACGCCGCAGGCCCGATGGCGACCGCCGGCGCATCTCGCGCGTGTTTCCTTCTTGTTCACCACGGCACCCGTCAGGTCACGTCCATCCGGAGCCGAGATGCCCGCAGAAATGTTTCCCACGCTGCTTGCCGTGAGTACCGCCGCGCCCGGCGCGCCTATCGCCCAGACCGACATCTGGGACGAGTTCTACGCCGCGGTCTTCGCCGGCGTCCCGAACGCGCGCCGATTGTTCGTCGAGGCGAACACCGTCGAGCGCCGGCATTTGAACTGGGATCCGCGCACCGCGTTCCGGGACGGCTTCCCGCCGGTCGGCCCCCGCGTCGAGGCCTGGGAACAGTGCGCCCTCGACCTCGGCCGGCGCACGCTGCCCGCGGTGCTGGCCGGCCGGGACCGCTCGAAGGTCGGCACGTTCGTCATGGTGAGCAGCACCGGCTACGTCTGCCCCGGCCCGGACTCCCAGCTGGTCGCCGAGCTGGGGCTGCGCCCCGACGTGCGGCGGGTGTTCGTCGGCCACATGGGCTGCTACGCGGCGCTGGTCGGGCTGCGGGCCGCCCTCGACGCGCTCGCGGCCCGGCCTGACGAACTGGTGCTGCTGACCTGCGTCGAGGTGACCTCGGCCCACCTGCGCGGGGAGGCGACCCGCGAACAGGCCGTCGTCCACGGCCTGTTCGGCGACGCCTGCGCGAGCGTGCTGCTCGGCGCGGTCCCGGGCCACACCGGCCCGGAGGCGGGGCCCACCCCGGCGCCGATCGCGGCGGCTGTGCCGGCGGGGCCGATCACGCCGGGCGGGCCGGTCGACGGCCCGGATTCGGGCGCTGTCGCGGTCGCGATCGGTGCCCGGGTGCTGGCGACCCGGACCGAGGTCGTGCCCGACACGGCCGAGCACATGTCGATCCGGATCCACGAGGAGGGCTTCCGCCTACGGCTGTCGCCGGCCATCCCGTCGCTGATCCGGGCCGGCACGCCAGGCTTCGTGGACCGCCTGCTCGCCGGGACCGGGCTGAGTCCCGGGGACATCCGCCACTGGGTGCTGCATCCCGGCGGTCCCCGGATCATCGACGCGGTCGGCGACGCGTTCGGGCTCACCGACGCCCAGCTGCGCCCGTCGCGGGAGACGTTGCGCGACTACGGCAACTGCTCGTCGGTCACGGTCCTGCTCGCGCTGCGCCGGCTGATGTCGGGCGAGGCCGGGGAACCGCCGTCGGCGGGCGACAACGCCATCCTGATCGCGTTCGGCCCTGGCCTGACGACGGAGGCGGCGCTGGTCCGGTTCTGACCCGGACGGGACGGGATGGCCAGCGCGACCGTGGCGGCGGCCACCGCGACCCCGCAGCCGATCAGCAGCCCCAGCCGGAAGCCACCCTCCGACGGCACGGTCCGCGTCCCCAGCAGGGTGGTCCGCTGGGTGAGGACGACCCCGACGACCGCCGAGGCCATCGTGATGCCGATCGAGCGCGACAGGGTGTTGAAGCTCGTGGCCGACCCGGTCTCCGAGGAGGGCACGGCGCTGACGATGAGGGCGGGCATCGCGCCGTAGGCGAACGCGACGCCGACCATGCAGACGCAGGAGACGATCAGCAGGCCCCACGCCGTCGACAGCAGGATCAGGGACGATCCGTAGCCGGCCGCGATGATCAGGCTGCCGGCGATGAGCGTGACCCTGGGGCCGCGCGCCTGCGACAGCCGGCCGCCGATCGGCGCGACCAGCAGCATCAGCAGCCCCGACGGCGCCATCCACAGCCCCATGGCCAGCATCGACTGGCCGAGGCCATAGCCGGTCGCCTTCGGCAGCTGCAGCAGCTGGGGCAGGATCAGCTGCGAGGCGTAGAGGGCGAAACCCAGCACGACCGACGCCAGGTTGGTCATCAGGACCTGGCGCCGTGCCGCGATCCGCAGGTTCACCAGCGGGTCCGTGGTGCGCAGTTCCCACCAGCCCCACGCGGCGAACACCGCGAGCGAGCCCCCGATCAGGCCGACCGTCGTGCCGCTGGTCCAGCCCCAGTCGGCGCCCTTGGAGACGGCGAGCAGCAGGCACACCAGCCCGAAGCCGAGCCCGACCGCGCCGACGCCGTCGAACCGGCCTGTGGCGCGCGGCGGCAGGACGGGGACCAGCAGCCAGATCAGCGCGGCGACCACCGCGCTCAGGCCGGCCGCGACCCAGAAAACCGCGTGCCACCCGGCGTGCTCGGCCATCACCGCGGCGAACGGCAGCCCCAGCGCGCCGCCGATGCCGAGCGACGAGCTGATCAGCGCGATGGACGAGCCGAGCCGCTCCGGCGGGACCAGCTCCCGCAGCGCGCTGATGCCGACCGGGACCACGCCCAGGCCGACGCCCTCCAGGGCTCGCCCGACGACCATCGGGGCCAGTGAGCCGGACAGCGCGCAGACCACCGAGCCGACGAGCAGCGAGCCCACGCAGGCCAGCAGCATCCGCCGGTTGCCGAGCAGGTCGCTGAGCCGGCCGATCGCCGCGATGGCCGCCGATCCGGCGAGCAGCGTCGCGGTGATCACCCACGAGGCGTCGCCGGCGCTGGTCCCCAGCAGCCTGGGCAGCTCGCCGATGAGCGGCACGACCAGGGTCTGCATGAGCGTGGCGACGATGCCGCCCGCGGCCAGCACGGCCACGATCGGTCCTGGTCGGCTGGTCGGTGCGGAGCTGCTGCTCACAGGTACCTCGCTCTTCCCGCGGCACGCCGCCGTCGACGAGTTTGCACACTACAAGCAGTTTGTATGATGCAAACTCGACGGGGTGCACGTGATGCCGTAGAAACCGTGATGCCGGAGAAACGGAGCATCCTGGACACACGGCGGGGTGGCGCGGGGAGGAACGAGATGGACCGGCCCACGCACCTGATCGAGTACGAGGGGATGCTGCTCGGCCGGTACGCGCATCTGTCCGCGCGGGGCGGCCAGCGGCCGGGCGGGCTGGAACGCAGCGCCTACATCCTGCTGAGCCGGATCCGGATGCAGGGCCCGATGTCCCTGGGGCAGCTCAGCGAGGCGTTCGGTCTCGACGTCTCGACGCTGCATCGCCAGACGGCGGCCATGCGCCGGGAGGGCCTGGTCGAGCGGATCGCGGACCCCGACGGGGGGATGGCGCGCAAGTTCCGGATCACGGCCGAGGGGGCGCGCCGCCTGGACCGGCAGCGGGCCGACATCATCGCCGGCATCGACCGGGTGGTCGAGGACTGGACAGCCGAGGAGGTCGCCGCCTTCGCGGCCTTCCTGAAGAGGTTCAACGCCGGCATCGAACGGCGCAGCGGCCGCCCCTGGCCCCGCCCCGCGGACGGCCCGCCGGCGGACGGATGACGAGCTCGGGCCCGCCGGCCAGCTGGCCGGCGGGCCCGAGCGGCACGGTCAGGAGGCCGCGGCCACCGTCTTGCCGGGGACGAGCTTGCCGCAGATGGGTGTCGCGCCCTTGACGAGGGTGAACTTGTCGCCCTCCAGCTTGGTCACCCAGGTGCAGTTGTCCGCTCCGCCGACGATGTTCACGCGGTCGTTGATGTCGGCCTTGTGGCTGCCGAACAGGCCCATCGCGTCCCAGTCGTGGATGTTCGACAGGGCACCGATGATCGACGCCGCGGCGGTGTTGCTGCCGTTGGCCTTCAGCGCACGGACCAGCAGGCCGGTGGAGACGTAGCCGTTGTAGGCGGCGTAGGTCGGCGCCTCGGTGATGCCGGCGCTCTTGAAGTCGGCCTGCAGCTGCTTGGTCGCGGCGGTCTGCATCTCGACGGGCTCATAGCCGAGCGTGAAGTAGACGCCCTGGGCCTGGTTGAGCGCGCCGGGGCCGGCCTGGAGCAGGTCGCCGCCGTAGCCGGTGGGCAGCAGCGCGGCCTTGAGGGTGACGCCCTGGTTGCGCAGGCCCGTGATCAGCGCGAAGGCGGTGTTCGGGTCGACCGTCGGGTACAGGCCGTCGATTCCGGCCGACTTCATGGCCAGGACCTCGGGTCCGACGTCAGTGCTGCCGAAGGGGAACTTGCCGTTCATGTAGCCGACCTTGAGACCCGCCACCTCGGCCGACGCCGCGCCGGAGGCGGCACCCTCGGCCGAGACCGGTGAGACCCCGTACCCGAGCGCGGCGACGTTGGTGACGCCGAGCAGCTTGAACAGCTTCCCTGTGGTCTCCGCGACCTTGGTCTGCTGCAGCGGTCCGGCCACCGAGAACATGTTCTTCGCGGTGATCCACTCAGGGCCGTCCTCGCTCATGCCGATCACGGGGACGTTGTGCGCCGTCAGATAGTTCGACGCGGTGAAGAAGATGGCGGACTGGCCGAACACGGCCGAGACGTGGTCCTGGGTGACGAGCTTCTGGGCCGCGGCCAGGGCGGTCGTCGGGTTGGTCGCGGTGTCGGCGATCTCCAGCTTGATGTTGTAGCCGTTGCGGGCGGCGTAGACGACGCCGGCCTTCACGCCGTCGACGAACGTCTTGTTGCCGGAGGAGGCCGGCCCGGTGACGTCGGTGAGCACACCGATCGTGATGGTCTTGTTCGCCGGCTTGCCGGAGGCGGAGGCGTTACCCCCGCCGGAGCTCGACGAGCCGCAGCCGGCGGCTAAGAGTAACGCCGATGCGGTTGCGGCTACGCCTAACATGGTCCGTCGTTTGCGGATCATCGGTTCCCTTTCTTCGTGGTGGGTCGGCATGGACGACCAAGAATCTGCGCGTATGCCGGGCGGCGAAGGATCCAGCTCCCGCCCGTTCGAAGTGGGTTCTGAGTGCGTCCGCGGCCCTGCCGTCGAGGGGAGCGGCCTTGCCGTCTACCAGGAAGCGCCGACGTCGCGGTGACGCTCCGTGCCGAAACTCGTCAGTCAGGTCGTGCGATGCGCTGGTACTGCGATCCGGACGGCCCCCCGCCACGAGACTGACGTCACATTCAGTGAGTTTCGCCACTTAACCACGAGGCCGCTCGTGGTGTCCACCGAGTACCCGGCCGCCGGTGTGGGGCCGTCAGCCGGGCAGGCCGATGAGCTCGGCGCAGTTGGCCCGCATGATCCGGTGCACCTCGTCGGGGGTGAAGGCGCCGAGTTCGTCGACGAACGACGCCGGCTCGGCGAGGCCCTCGCCATGCGGCCAGTCGGAGCCGAAGAGCACCCGCTCGACCCCGATCGTGTCGGCCAGCTTGCGCAGGTCCTCCTCGTAGTACGGCGTCACCCAGACGTGCTGGCGCAGCGTGTCCAGCGGGTCCTCGGGAACGAGGCGCGGCGCCCGGTTGGCGAGCTTGCGCACGCCCTTGACCAGGGGATACACCCAGTCGGAGCCGTTCTCGATGCTCGCCACCCGCAGCGTCGGATGCCGGGTGAACACGCCGCCGACGATCAGGCTGGCCATCGTGTCGTGGATGGCCCGGTCGGCGATGAGGACGCTGCCGAGCGGGTCCGGCGCGCGGAACGGCGCGAAGTCCTCGGGCCCGCCCCAGGCGGCGCCGACCATCCGGTTGTAGCCGCTGTCGCCGAGGTGGAACGCCACCGGGATGTCCGCCTCGGCGAGCCGGGCCCAGACCGGGTCGTGCGCCCGGTCGCCCAGGGACCGGCCCCGGTCGCCACCGGTCGGCACCGGTGCCGGGCGGACGTGCACGACCCGGGCCCCGAGCCCGAGGACCCGGTCGATCTCCGCGACGGCGGCGGCCGGGTCGGCCAGCGAGATCATCGGAGCGGCGAAGATCCGGTCCTGGTAGGCGTAGCCCCAGTCGTCCTCGAGCCAGCGGTTGAACGCGGTGAGGCTCGCCATCGTCGCCGGCACGTCGTGGGTCAGCGCCTGCTCGACGCCGCAGCCCAGCGTCGGGAACAGCAGCACCGCGTCGAGGCCCTGGGTGTCCATCGTCGCGATCCGGACGTCCCGGTCCCGGTAGGCGGGGGAGATGGGCTCGACCTTCGTCAGGCTGCGCGGGTCCACACCGGCCGGGATCTGGCCGCGGAACTGCAGGTCGAGGCAGCCCGGGACGATCACCGGGTCGAAGGTCGGGTTGGGGATGAAGTTGTTGACCTTGCCGGCGATGACCATCTCGGCGTGCGACCCGTCCTGGACCACTCGCACCGCGCGGTGGCGCAGCTTGCGGTCCAGATGGCGGGTGAACGCGTCGAGAGGCTCGTAGTAGTGGTTGTCGGCGTCGACCGGTCGTGACACCGCGCCCGCACCGTCGTCGTGGACCATCGGCACCTCCGCACCGGACGGCTGGCCGGGGCGGCACAGCGGTCCCCTCAGACCTCGTTTCTACTGCAACCGCGCCAAGACATCTAGATGTATCGGCGAGTCGCTGGGCCCGGATCGGCACCGGCGGCCGGCCCGCCGCGCAGCAAGATCGGTCGGGCGTCGAGCCGTCCGCGCCCGACAGACTGGCCGCACGCCCCGGGCCGCCCGCGCACCCGCACGCGGTCCGCCGAGACGACAGGAGCAGCCGACCGATGAGCCGCACGACCTACTACACCGCGACGACCCTCGACGGTTTCATCGCCGACGAGCACCACTCGCTCGACTGGCTGCTCACCCAGGACGTCGACCCGGCCGGCCCGATGAACCACGACGAGTTCCTCGGCGAGGTCGGCGCCCTGGTCATGGGCTCGTCCACGTACCAGTGGCTGCTGGACAACCACATCGCCACCGGCGGGACCTGGGACTACCGGCAGCCGACCTGGGTCATGACCAGCCGCGACCTGCGGGCGATCAGCGGGGCCGACATTCGCTTCGCCCGCGGCGGCATCCGGCCGGTCCACGCCGAGGCGACGGCGGCCGCCGGCGGGAAGGACGTCTGGGTCGTCGGCGGCGGCGACCTCGCCGGCCAGTTCGCCGACGCGGGCCTGCTCGACGCGGTGATCGTCTCGATCGCCCCGGTGACCCTCGGCGCCGGCCGCCCGCTGCTCCCGCGCCGGCTGGACCTGCGCCTCGTCGAGGTCGCGCGCAACCGGTCCTTCACCTGCGCCCGCTACGACGTGATCGGCCCGCGCGCCTGACCCCGTGGGACGCGGGGAGCCTCACCGCGGCGGGCGCGGCCGTCCGTCACCGTGGACGGCCCGCCACGGCCCAGCGCCGGTCGGCGAACGACAGCTCGTGCAGGCTGCGGATCCGGGGGACGTCGACGCCAGGGTGGGCGCCGTAGCGGTCGAGCAGGATCGCGCTGATGCCCACGTCGAGGGCGGCCCGCACGTCCTTGTGCAGGGAGTCGCCGACCATCAGCACCTCCCCGGCGCTCAGGCCGACGATCGCGAGCGCGCCCGCGAAGGCGCGTGGGTCCGGCTTCCCGACCGGGAGCATCGAGGAGGCGACCAGGACGTCGATCTCCTCGATCAGGCCGACCTCGCGCAGCTTGAGCCGCTGGTGCTCC
The DNA here is from genome assembly GCF_000166135.1 of Pseudofrankia inefficax. Classification (NCBI taxonomy): domain Bacteria; kingdom Bacillati; phylum Actinomycetota; class Actinomycetes; order Frankiales; family Frankiaceae; genus Pseudofrankia; species Pseudofrankia inefficax. The sequence goes on along the minus strand of NC_014666.1, from coordinate 4,742,231 downwards.
TCGTCCCCGTTGGTGAGGACCGCGACCGTGAGCCCCGCCGTGCGGGCCCGGCGCAGCGCCGGGACGGCGTCGTCGAACAGCGCCCAGCCGGCCCGGTAGCGGGACAGGTAGCCGGCGAACAGGCTGTCCGCCTCGCCGTCGGTCACCGCGCGCGCGAGGAACTCGCGCACCCGGGCGCGCCGTTGCTCGGTGAAGGTGATCTCCCGCTGCTGGTAACGCGCGTAGTGGACCTCGGAGATGCTGGCCCAGCGCTCGCAGGCCTGCGGGTCGGTGATGCCGTGCCCGGCCGCCCACCCGATGACGGCCGCGTCGGCCGCCGTCCGCTGGTCGACGAGCGTGTCGTCAAGATCGAAGAAAACCCCGTGCAGCACGAGGCGATTCTGGCAGCCGGGCTCCGACGATCAGCCCGGATTCGCGGGCCGGTGGGCGAATCGCGTGATCCGTCCCGCGACCTGGTGGCCGGGCCGCGGGTGAGCGGCGCCGGCGGCCCGAGGGGGTCGCCGGCGCCGCGGCGGTCACGAGGTGACGTCCGTCTTTCGGCCTGACGCCCAGCCGTGCCACCGCGCGGGCTCGATCCACGCGCTGACGCGGCCCTGGTCACGGACCGGGGAGGGCCGGCCCGAGGTCACCACACCGGACACGGCGGGCCCGGTCAGAGATCGACGCAGGCGAGCCGGTCGCCGGCCTGGCCCGCGTGCCCGGGGGCGGTGTCGGTGGGCATGGCGTGGATGATGATCGACTTGTGCGGGCGGGAGTCGAAGACCCAGTTGACGGTGGAGTCGGAATGGGCGGACCCGGTCGAGTCCGTGGTGAAGTCGAGCCAGATCTCGTTCTGGGAGTTGGCGTAGGCCGGGTCCACCGACGGCTGCTTCGGGTCGACCTGGTGCTGGTAGTGCGAGCCGGCGTCCTCGGGGCTCTGGCCGCACGCGTTCTGGTGCACGTGCGCGCCGAAATGCTGGTTCGGCGGCAGGCCGCGGACCGCGAGCACGGTGACGGTGTGGCCGGCGGCCTGCGCCGACACGACGGCGACGTCCGCGTCGACCGGGACCCGCGCCGGGTCGTAGGTGACGGCCTTGGCGTCCGGGCTGTACCGGGCGAACCGGGTGAGCACGACCGTGGGCGGGACCGTCAGGACCGGCGGCGGCGACGGCGTCGAACTGGTCGAGGGCGAGGCCGAGGCCGAGGGTGTGGCGGCGGCGGCCGACGGGTCCGTCGTGGAGCCGCAGCCGGCGAGGGCCAGCGGGACGAGGGCGATGATCAGGCCGGTCGTGACGGCCGACATTCTGCTGTAGCGCATGAAGTCACTGTGTGTCACCCGAAGGTAAACGTAAAGTAGGCGCTCGTGCGCGCCACGTGAGGAATTCCGATCCGGGACCCGGCGGCGGCCCAACCGTGCCCGCGCCGGCCGGAGGCGGCCTGAAAATATCTAACCCTTTATGCGAGGATTGGCCCATGGACGTCGCAGCACGGTCCGGGCCCGGGGCGCACCCGGCGCCGGCCTCAGCCGTTCCCGCCAGCGGCGGGAGTGGCGAGGTTCCGGCGGCGCGGGCGGCCGCCCACGATGAGGCTGCCCGCGACGAGGCCCCGCCGACCAGCCACATCGTCACCGAGCTCGGCCTGCGGCTGACCGACGGCGAGGGCGCCCTGCACGGGCACGCACAGGTCACACCGCACCTGTGCGTGCCGGGGACGTCGACGCTGCGCACCTCCGTGCTGGCGACCTGGGCGGACGTCATCGCCGGCACCGTCGTGGGCGAGGCGCTCAGCCCCCGGATCCCGCTCACGCTCGACCTGGAGATCCAGCTGTACGCCCAGGCGCGCAGCGGCGCCCGGATCGGCGTCGCCGCCCGGCTGCTGAAGGTCGGCCGCACGGTGGTCGTCAGCGAGACGCGGTTCCACGACGAGGCGTCGGGCGCGCCGCTGGCGGTCGCGCTCATCTCGTTCATCGCGTCGCCGAACCCGCGGGACGTGTTTCCCGAGGGGTTCCCGAGGGCCTGGGGCAACCCACCGCTCCTGGCCCAGCCGCTCGCCGACCGGGTCGGCGGCCGGATCGTCGTGCCCGGCACGTTCGAGATGGCGCGCCGTCCCGACGGGCTGAACGCCACGGGCGCGATTCAGGGCGGCCTCGTCTCCTTCGCCGCGGAGGAGGCCGCGTCCTCGCTGGTGGCGGGCCCGGTCGTGGTGGAGGCGATGAACGTGCGGTACTTCCGGCCGATCTCGACCGGCCCGGCGCGGGCGGTGGCCGAGGGCGACGGCCGGTTCTCCGTCGTGCGCATCACCGACGTCGGAGTCGGCAAGCTGAGCACCGTCGCGACCGTGCGCCTGACCGACCCCGCCTGACCGGGCCGAGGCGGGCCGCCGGCCGCGCGGACCGGCGGGCGACGCGGCTCGGGCGCCAGCGGGCACAAACGCATACTTTATCCGTCGTACCAAGAGGCGGCGGGCGCCAGGACGTAGGACGGCGCCCGGCCGGCAGGAAAGATCCAGTTGTTCCGGCAGGTCAGCCACGAGCGGTCGGATACCCCGCGCTCGTGCCTGCCGGGACCCGAACAGGGAGGAACGACGCGTGGAGCTCAAGGGCCTGCGGGCGGTCGTCGTAGGCGGTGCCTCGGGCATGGCCAAGGCGACGGCGGAACTGGTCGTCGCGCGTGGCGGCAAGGTCGCGATCCTGGACCTGCCGACCAGCGCCGGACAGGCCGTCGCCGATGACCTCGGCGGCAGTTTCCACGTCTGCGACGTCACGGACTTCGAGGGCGTCGAAGGCGTCCTGGCGGCGGCCACCGGCGCGCTGGGCGGGATCGACGCGGTGGTGAACACCGCCGGCGGCTCCCGGTCGATCCGGACGATCAGCAAGGACGGGCCGCTGCCCCTCAAGGAGTTCCAGAAGGTCATCGACCTGAACCTCACGGGCACGTTCAACGTGGCCCGGCTCGCCGCCTGGCAGATGAGCAAGCAGGAGCCGAACGAGGACGGCGAGCGCGGCGTGATCATCAACACCGCGTCGATCGCCGCGTTCGAGGGCCAGATCGGGCAGATCGCCTACACGGCCGCCAAGGGCGGGGTCGCGGCCATGTGCCTGACCATGGCCCGCGACCTCGGCTCCCTCGGCATCCGGGTGAACGCCATCGCGCCGAGCCTGTTCCACACCGGGCTGACCGCCGGGATCCCGGAGGAGTTCGAGAAGGTCCTGACCAAGGACGCGGCGTTCCCGAAGCGGATGGGCCGGCCCGAGGAGTACGCCCGCCTCGCCGTGGGGATCATCGAGAACCCGATGCTCAACGGCTCCACCATCCGGCTTGACGGCGGCCAGCGCTTCGCCCCGAAGTAGGACGACGTGCCGACGCCGGGCGTCGACCGCTGGACGTTCGGCGTCGCGCCCCTCGCGCAGACGGTCGAGCTCGCCGCCCGGCTACGGCGGGTCACGGGCCTCGCGCTGTCGCTGGAACACGCGGCCCCCGAGCTGGACGCGCTCCTCGACGCGTTGGCCGAGGCGGAGCGGCGGCTGGCGCCGCTCGCCTCGGCCGACCCGGCGCCCCGTGTGGGCGCCGCGGTGGACGGCGACGGCCGGGTCTACCTGGACCACTCGCGTCACATCGGCGCGTTCAACCCGGGTTTCCCGGAGTACGAGATCGTCGTCGACGGCGACCAGGCGACGGGCACCGTCAACTTTCCCGTCGCCTACGAGGGCCCGCCGGGCCTGGTGCACGGCGGCTTCCTGGCGCTCTTCTTCGACGCGGCGATCCAGCACCACAACTGCGACGCCGGCGTGGCCGGCAAGACGGCCGGGCTGGAGCTGCGCTACCGCCGCCCCACCCCGGTGCTCACCGACCTGCGTTTCGTGCTGACCAGGTCGCTCGACGGCGGGCGCATCCGCTCGACCGGTGAGCTGCTGGCCGGCGACGTCCGGCTGTGCGAGGCCCGGATGGACGCGGTCCAGGGCGACCGGGCCCGGCTGCCACCGGTGTCGCCGCGCCGGGAACAGCCGGGCCCGGTCTGACGCCCTGAACCCCGGCCGAATGTCGTGACCCATCGGCGCTGAACACCCAGGTGAGGGACCTATGAAGAGCGGCAACCTGTCGGACACCCCCCTGGACGAGCCGGAGGCGGCGCCCGGCGTCTGGGTGGTCGACGACCCGGCCGAGGTCACCCCCGAGTGGATGACCAGCGTGCTGCGCGCCGGCGGCACCGACCTCGAGGTGACCGGACTGTCGTACGAGCCGATCGGCACCGGCCAGCTCGGCGCCAGCTACCGGTTCGTCCTCGATGCCGGCGCCGACGACTACGCGCCGCGGACCGTGGTGCTCAAGATGGCGACCGGCCCGACCGAGGTCAGGGACCTGATCGGCCTCGGCTACCGCACTGAGGTCAACTTCTACCGCCTGTTCGCCCCGGCGGCCCAGATCCGGGTCCCGCGCTGCTGGAGCGCCGACATCACGGCCGACGCCCGCCAGTTCACCCTCGTGCTCCAGGACGCCCACCCCGCCTTACCCGGCAGCCAGGTCGAGGGGTGCACCGTCGAGCAGGCCGCCGCCGCGGTCCGCAACCTCGCCGGCCTGCACGCGTCGTTCTGGAACGACGACCGGCTGACCGGCGACGGGCTGCCCTGGCTGCGCCGAGGCGACGAACGAGCCCTGACCAACTTCGGGCGCCTGCTGGTGACCGCGACCGCGGGCTTCGTCGAGCGGTTCGCCGCGAGGCTGGCCCCCGAGGACGCGGACACGCTGCGCCAGACCGCCGCCGCGATGTCCGGCTGGGGCCGGCGCATCGAGGGGCGCCACTCCCTGATCCACGGCGACTACCGGCTCGACAACCTCCTGTTCGCCGGCGCCGACGACGTCACGGCCGTCGACTGGCAGTCGCTGGAGGTCGGTTTCCCCGGGCGCGACCTGGCCTACTTCCTGTCGACCGCGCTCCCGCCGGCGCTGCGCCGGACCGACCAGAAGGCGCTCGTCGGGGCCTACCACGAGGCCCTGGTCGGGTACGGCGTCGCGGACTACTCGCTGGACGACTGCTTCACGGACTACCGGCTGGGCATGCCGCAGGGCCCGCTCATCACCGTCCTGGGCTGCATGTACAGCGCCAGCGCCCCGACCGAGCGCTCCGACCAGATGTTCCTGTCCATGGCCGCCAACGCCTGCGCCGCCATCCGCGACCTCGGCACCCTGGACCTGCTCACGTCCTGACGCCTGTCCTGGCCGGGTAGATCACCCGGAGGGCTCATGATCGCCGTTTCGGCCCTCCGGTGGCCGTGGCTGCAGCCATTTTGCGACCACCACAGGGCCGAAACGGCGATCAAGGCGACCGGCGGACCGGCCGTCGGCCTGGCCGAGCGCCGCGCCGTCAGGTCAGCGTGTAGCGGATGGGGAGGCGCTTGGGGCCGCCGACGAAGAGGGTCCGCATGTACTCGGGCTCACCGGCCAGCTCGACCGAGCGCAGCCGCGGGACCAGCTCGGCGTAGAGGGCGCGGCCCTCCAGCCGGGCGAGGTGGGTGCCGAGGCAGTAGTGCGCGCCGAAGCCGAAGCCGACGTGCTTGTTCGGGGTGCGCCCGACGTCGAAGGTGTCCGGGTGCTCGAAGACGTCCTCGTCGCGGTTCGCCGACGGGTACGAGAGCAGGACGGCCTGGCCGGCGGCGATCGGGACGCCGTGGACCTCGGTGTCCCTGGTCGCGGTCCGCATGAAGTGCTTCACCGGCGACACCCAGCGGATCATCTCGTCGACCGCCGTGGTGACCAGGCCCGGGTCGGCGGCGAGGCGGCGCTGCTGGTCCGGGTGGGTCAGCAGGGCGTGCAGCCCGCCGGAGATCGCCGCGCTCGTCGTGTCGTGCCCGGCGGTGGCGATCAGCACGTAGTAGCCGACCGCCTCCAGCATGCCAATGCTCTCCCCGTGGATCGACGCGTTGGCGATCACGGACGCCAGGTCGTCGCCCGGGCTCTTGCGCCGTTCCTCGGTCACGCCCTGGAAGTACTCGAAGAACTCCAGCAGGGTCTCCGCGGCCGCGGAGTCGCTGGCGTTGCGGGCGAGGTCCGCGTCGTTCGCGCCGAACAGCTCCTGGGTGAGCTTGAGCATCCGGGGGAAGTCGTCCTCCGGCAGCCCGAGCAGCGACAGGATGACGTACAGCGGGTAGTGCGCGGCGACGTCGGCGACGAAGTCGCACTCGCCGCCGAGCGCCGCCATGTGGTCGACGAACCGCTTCGCGAGCTCCTCGATGCGCCCGGACAGCCGGCGGACACCGGCCGGCTTGAACCAGTCGGCGCTGACGTGCCGGTAGACCAGGTGGTCCGGCGGGTCCATCTGCACCAGCGTCCGCACCGGCGGCGGGGGCGCGGCCGGGTCCTGGTTGACCGCCGTCCGCGGGGCGTTGTGCCAGGTCTCGGAGTCGCGGGAGATCTCCATGACGTCGTCGTACCGGGTGATCGCCCAGAACGGCGCCAGGCTGTCGGACTCGACCCAGTGCACGGGCGACTCGCGGCGCAGCAGGGCGCAGGCGGCGTGGAACCGGTCCTCGTCCGCGTAGGCCCGCGGGTCGGTGAACACCTGGGCGGCTTCCTCGACGTTCATGTCCCGTCCCTCTCGGCGCGCTCGGCTGGTCCTGCGGGCGGCCCGCCCGTGCCGACCTCGTCGCCGAGGTGGCACAGGCCTGACCACGGCGGCCGGGCGCCGCAGGCCCCTGTCGCTGGCCTTGACGCCGCTGCCGCCAGCTTGAAATATATAGATTTATCGGGGTCGGTGGGAGTCTGGTGAGGAGCGAGCTTTGGTCGACGCGGCGGCGGGCACGGCGCGGGCGTTAGCGTCCCGCGCGGGCGGCGACGAGGTCCGGAGGCTCGACGCTGTCGTCGTGGGCGCCGGGTTCTCCGGGCTCTACGCGCTGCACCGGCTGCGGGAGCTCGGCCTGCGGGTCCGGGTCCTGGAGGCGGCGGACCGGGTCGGCGGGACGTGGCTGTTCAACCGCTACCCCGGGGCCCGCTGCGACATCGAGAGCATCGAGTACTCGTACAGCTTCTCGACCGAGCTCCAGCAGGAATGGACCTGGAGCGAGCTGCTGCCGGGCCAGGCCGAGATCGAGGCCTACCTGAACTTCGCCGCCGACCGGCTCGACCTGCGCCGCGACATCCAGTTCGACACGAGGGTCGCCGCGATGACCTTCGACGAGGCCGACCAGACCTGGCTGGTGACGACCGAGGCCGGCGAGCGGTTCGTCGCGCCGTTCGTCGTCGCCGCGACCGGCATCCTGTCCGCGCCGTTGGACCCCGGCATTCCCGGCCTGGCGACGTTCCGCGGCACGACCCTCTACAGCAACCGGTTCCCGCGCGAGGGCCACGACTTCACCGGCCAGCGGGTCGCCGTCATCGGTACCGGCTCGACCGGCGTCCAGGCGATCCCGGTCGTCGCCGAGCAGGCCGAGCACCTGTACGTCTACCAGCGCTCGGCCGCGTACACGCTGCCGTCGCCGGCCCGGCGGTACGAGCCGGGCGAGTTCGAGGAGCTGCGGTCCCGGTACGACGAGATCCGCGCGGCCCAGTTGCTCGCGCACGTCGGCGCGGCCCGGACCAGCGCGTTCTCGGTGCTGACGAACCTCGGCGGCCTGCCGGCGCTGCGGACCGCGTCACGCGAGGCGCAGCTGCGCGCCGTCGAGGAGAAGGGTGTCGTCGGCGCGCTCTACTGGAGCGACGTCATGTTCGACCCCGAGGCCATCCGGATGGCCACCGCGCTCTACGGCGAAGCGGTCGCCCGCATCGTGCGCGACCCGGAGACGGCCGCGTCACTGGTCCCGACCTACCCCTTCGGCTGCAAGCGGCCGATCATCGACCAGGGCTACTACGAGACCTTCAACCGCCCCAACGTGACCCTGGTCGACCTGCGCAAGGACGCCATCCAGGAGATCACCCCGACCGGCATCCGGACCGAGCGGGCGCACCACGAGCTCGACGCGATCCTGTTCGCGACCGGCTTCGACGCCCTGACCGGCGCGCTGACCCGCATCGACGTGCGCGGTCGCGGTGGCGCGCTGCTGCGCGACGTCTGGGCCACCGAGGGCCCGGTCGCCTACCTCGGCCTGCAGGTCTCCGACTTCCCGAACCTGTTCCTGGTCCAGGGCCCGGGCAGCCCGTCGGCGGCGTCGAACTTCCTGGCCGCCATGGAGCACCACATCGAGTGGATCACGGACTGCGTCGCCCACCTGCGCGCCGGCGGCCACCGGACCATCGAGGCACTGCCGTCCGCGCAGGCCGAATGGATCGACGAGATCCTCGCGCTGGTCAACGGCAGCGTCCTGATGCACCCGGACTGCAACTCCTGGTACAACGGCGCCAACGTCCCCGGCAAGAAGCGCATGTACACCACCTACGTCGCCGGCCTCCCGTCGTTCCGCCAGCGCTGCGACGAGATAGCCGCCGCCGGCTACACCGGCTTCAAGATCGGCTAGCCGGCGGCGGCCGGGCGTGGTCAGACGACGGTGAGCGCGACCTCGACGTTGCCCCGGGTGGCGTTCGAGTAGGGGCAGACCTCGTGCGCCTTCTGGACAAGCGTCGTGGTGGTCTCGCGGTCGAGCCGGGGGGCGTGCACGTCGATCTCGACGGCCAGGCCGAAGCCACCGTCGGGCCGGGCGCCGATGGACACGCTGACCGAGACCTGCGAGCCCTCCAGGTCGGCCTTCTCCGACCCGCCCACGAGCTTGAGCGCGGAGTGGAAGCAGGCGGCGTACCCGGCGGCGAACAGCTGCTCGGGGTTGGTGGCCCCGCCAGGCCCGCCCATCTCCTTGGGAATCCGGACGTCGACCGAGAGCAGGCCGTCGTCGCTCTCGGTGTGACCGTTGCGCCCGTCGCCCGAGGCGGTGGCCGTGGCGGTGTAGATCGCTTCCATGGTTCCTCCGATCGCCGGTGGTCGATCGCGAGTCGATCGATCGTGCACAACCATATTGCGCTCTATTTATTCGACGCAAGGGTGACGAGAGCCGCAGATCGCCGAGTGGGCCCTCTGGTGGTCGTGCTGAGGGTCCTTCCACGGCCACCGGAGGGCCAAAACGGTGATCATGGGCGTGAATGCGGGCCGGGTGGTCGGCTGCTCCGGCGACCACCCGGCCCGTGCACTGGGGCTACCGCTGGACGAGGCCGCCCGCGCCGTGCCCGACCGGCTGCGGGTCGCCGGCGGGGGAGCCCGCGAGTTCCCCGTCGAGTGCCGGCTCGGTCCCGTCCCGCAGTGCGGCGGGCGGGTCACCGGGCTCGTCCGAGGACTCCGGCCCGGCCGGCTTCTCCGGCGCCGGGGTGAGCAGCGACCAGATGATCGACGCGGTGAGCACGACCCCGATCGCGCCGAGCGAGACGGCGATCGGGATGTGCACGACGTCGGTGAGCAGCATCTTCGTGCCGATGAACGCGAGGATGACGGCGAGCCCGGTGCCCAGGTGGTGGAACCGGTCGAGCGCCCCGGACAGCAGGAAGAACAGCGACCGCAGCCCCAGGATGGCCAGCGCGTTCGCCGTGTACACCAGGAACGTCTGGTCGGTGACGCCCAGCGCGGCCGGGACCGAGTCGAAGGCGAACAGCACGTCGGCCGTCTCGACCGCGACCAGGACGGCCAGCAGCGGCGTCGCGACGAGGACGCCCCGGCGGCGCAGCAGGAACCGCTGGCCCTCGTACTGGTCCGTCACCGGGATGACCCGGCGCAACAGCCGGACCGCCCTGCTCTGGCCCGGGTCCATGTCGACCTCGCCGGACCCGCGCACCATCTTGATCGCCGTGTAGACCAGGAACGCGCCGAACAGGTAGATCACGACGTGGAAGGCGTTGAGCAGCGCCATGCCGCCGGCGATGAACGCGAACCGCAGGACCAGCGCGCCCAGCACCCCGTAGAACAGCACCCGGTGCTGGTACTGGCGGGGCACCTTGAAGTACCCGAAGATCAGGGCGAACACGAACAGGTTGTCGACCGACAGGCTCTTCTCCAGCAGCCAGGCCGCCGTGTACTGCCCGGCCGCCGTCGGCCCCTGCCAGGCCCAGATGACGAGGGCGAAGCCCAGGCCGAGGCTCACCCACAGCGCGCTCCACAGCGCCGCCTCGCGGAACCTGATCACGTGGGCCCGCCGGTGCGCGAGCAGATCGATGGCGAGCAGGGCGACAAGGGCGGCGACGAAGGCTGCCCAGGCCCAGATGGGGACGTGCATGACCGTTCCTCCAGTGAGTCCGGGTAGTCGGTGAGTCCGGGTAGTCGGTGGCGGGCCAACTGGCCCACGTCCCATTCAACGGGCGACGGCCTTGCGGACTCACGGCAGCAAGGGCGCGATGTGCGCGACGTTGCCTAGGATCTGGTTGCCGAGACTCGGCAGGAAGCGATGGTCATCCGGGCCGCGTGGCGGTGCGGAGACAGCGGAACGGAGGTGACGATGCCGGTCGAGGACGAGCCCGAGGGCTCGCCGGGCCTGCCCGGCACCAGCCTGACCAGGCTTCCCCGCGCGGCGGTCCTGGCCGCGCAGGACGCCCGGCTGCCGGCCAGCCTGCTCGGCGACTACCTGCCGACGCTCGCGTCGGCGGCGCAGACCGGCCGCCGACTCGCCGCGGCGGAGCTGGCCCGTTTCCACGCCCTCGGCCAGGCGGCGGCCGAGTCCGGCGCGTCGCTGCGGGCGCTCGTCGACCTCTACCTGTCCGCGACCTGGCGGGCCTGGCCGTCGCTGCCCGCCGTGCGCGCCGCGGGCACCCGCAACGAGGCCGACCGGACGCGGGCGGCGGCCGCCGCCGTGCTGCGGGCGAGCGACGACGCGGTCGCCGCCGTGTGCGAGGGCTACGAGGCCGCCCGGTCGGCGCGGGCCAGGGCCGAGGAGGCGCTGCGCCGCGAGCTGATCGACGACCTGCTGACCGGGACGTCGACCGAGCCGGGCCTGGTGCTCGAACGGTCCGCCGCCTTCGGGCTGCACCTGGAGGCCCCGCACGTCGTGTTCGTCGCGGCCGGCGAGCGCCGGTTCGTCGACGGCCGGGGGACCAGCCGCGCGGTGGACGCGGCGTTGCGCTCGACCTGCGCCACCGAGCCGCTCGTCGCGGTCAAGGATGGCCTGCTCGTCTGCGTGGTGCCGCAGGAGACGCCTGACGACGCGACGGCGGATCCCGGCCCGCCGGGCACGGCCAGCGCAGGCTCGCTCGCTGGCGCCGGGACCGGAACGGGGACCGGGATCGGTGCCGAGGCCGCGACCCGCACCGCCACCGGCACCGCTACCGCTACCGCTACCGCTACCGGGACCGGGACCGGGACCGGCAAGGTTGGACCGCGCGGCGCCCGTCCGCGGAGCCCGGATGGGGACGGCCGGACGGGGGCGGTCGGCGGTTCCTCGTTCTTCAGCCCGCTGCGGGACGCGGCCACCGCCTCCAGCGGAGCGCCTCGGGCGCTCGGGGCGCTGACCGCCGCGCTGTCGGCGGCGGCCGGCTCACCGCCGTGGCGGGTCGGTGTCAGCCGGCCGCGCATCGGCGTCACCGGCACGAGGATCGGGTTCGCCGAGGCGTCCTCGGTCGTGGAGCTCGCCGGCCGCCTCGGACTCGTGCGCCAGCCGACCCACACCGACGACCTGCTGATCTTCAAGGTGCTGCTGCGCGACCGTGAGCCCCTGATCGAGCTGGTCGACAGCGTGCTGGGCCCGCTGCGGTCCGCCCGTGGCGGCGCGGGCCCGCTGCTGGACACGTTGGACGCCTACTTCGCGACGGGCGGCGTCACGCTCGCCGCCGCGCGCCGGCTGCACCTGTCGGCCCGGGCCCTCACCTACCGGCTCGCCCGCGTCCACGAGCTCACCGGCCACGACCCGACCGCGCCGACGGACCGCTACGTCCTGCAGACCGCGGTCCTCGGCGCCCGCCTCCTGGACTGGGCCCAGCCGGTCCCCTGACAGCGGCGGGCAGCCTGGCGGCCGGCCGCGCGGCCGCCACCTGACCGTGGCCGGTGGAGGCCGTGACGTCAGGAGCAGGCCCAGCTGATCGACCCCGCCAGCGTGCGACCGGCGCTGGTGCTGGCGCTGAACGAGACCGAGCCCCCGGCCGAGGTGATCGTGACGGTCGCCGGTACCGCGTCGACGGCGTACCGGGCGGCGTCGGGTCCGACCAGGGAGACGGTGACCAGCGCCGAGTAGGAGCCGGGGCCGGTGTAGCTGGCGACGCGGACGCTCTCGGCCACGGTCGACCCGCCGACGGAGCCGGTCGCGGACTCGGCGTACCGTCGCCCGGCGATCTGACAGCTCACGGCGGTGTCGACGTGGCCCGCGACGGCGATCGGGCTCGTGATGCCGAGCGTCAACGAGCCGGCGCCGCCGGTCCCGGCCCCGACGGGAGCGCTGGACCCGGCTGCCGAGGCCGGGACGTTGGCCGGGGCGGAGCCGGCCGTCGACACCGCGGTGGCGCCGGCCCGGCATCCGGGCACCAGCAGCAGAAGCCCGCCCGCGAGCAGGATCGAACGGCCAAGGACCCGGTTCCGACTGTTCACGCATCTCTCCCGAACGTGGATGGCGAAGGATGGCTGGCCGCCGGCCTGATGGGGCGACCAGTGCGATCACCACACCAGTGCCGGATGCGCGGTGACTGCGAGCCACATGTGAGGGCCGTGTGAGCCGCGAGCGAGTGCGAGGAGAAGTCAGCGCTCACCGCCACAGGTGGGCGATCATCGGCAGCCCGCCCTTGGGGCGCAGGGTGACCAGCGGCTCGGGCACGACCGGATCGCCGGTCGCGGCCGTGAAGGACCAGCGCCGGGCGATCGTCGCCAGCGCCAGGACGCCCTCGGCCACCGCGAAGGTGTTCCCGATGCACTGGCGGGGCCCGCCGCCGAAGGGGAAGTAGGCGAACCGCGGCCGGCCAGGGGCGTGCGGACCGCCGGCCAGGCCCGACTGACCGGTGTCGCCGGGCTCGTCCCCGTCCAGCCAGCGGTTCGGGTCGAAGCGGGTCGGGTCCGGCCACCAGCGCTCGTCGCGGTGGATCACCCACTGGCTGAAGACCAGGGTCGACCCGGCGGGCAGCAGGTACCCGGCCACCTCCCGGTCCTCGACGAGATGGCGGCCCATCGCCCAGACCGGCGGGAACAGCCGCATCGACTCGGAGAAGACCGCGTTGGTGTAGGCCAGCCGGGGGAGGTCCTCGAACGTGGGGGACCGGCCGTCGAGGACCGTGTCCAGCTCCGCGTGCAGCCGCGCGGCCACGTCCGGGGCCTGGCCGAGCAGGTGGAACGTCCAGGCCAGCGCGTTCGCGGTCGTCTCGTGGCCGGCGAGCAGGAGCGTCATCGCCTCGTCGCGGATCTGGCTGTCACCCATCCGCTCACCGGTGTCGGCGTCCTGGGTGTCCAGCAGCAGCGACAGCAGGTCGGAGCCGGTGGCCCCGGTGGCGCGTCGATCGGCGATCATCTCGTAGACCGCGCGGTCGAGTGCCTCCCGGCTGTCGCGACGGCGCGCCGGCCCGCCCACCGGGAGCTGTTCGACGCGGGTGAAGCCGGGCATGGCCGCGCGCCGGGCGGCCGGCAGGTTACGGGCCACCGCGTCGCGGACCACGTTGACGACCTCGTCGTCGAGCGGCACGTCGAACAGGGTCCGCGCGACGATCGCCAACGTCATCTCGGTCATCTCGGCGTGCAGGTCGAGCCGCTGGCCGTCCCGCCAGGTCGCCGCGGTGTCGTCCGTGACGGAGACGAACCGCTCGCCGTACTCGGCGATGCGGTGCTTGTGGAACAGCGGCTGGATCAGCCGCCGTTGCCGGCGGTGCACGTCACCGGCGCTCGTCAGCAGGCCGTCGCCGAGAAGATAGGTCAACGGCTGGGTGACGTTCGTTCGGGAGCCGGCGCCGCGCACGACGGCGCCCTTGGCGTACGCGCGATGCCCGCTGACCAGCGCGTCAGCGGCCGCCGCCGGATCGGACACCAGGAAAGCCGACACCGGCCAGGTGGAGAGCCGCACGATCGGCCCGTGCTCGTCGCGCAGCTGGGTGAGCCTGGTCAGCGGGTCCGCGCGCAGCCTCCGGACGGCGGCCAGCGGGCCGCCGGACTGGCCGGGAACCTCGCCGACGGCCCGTGGCCGCGAGGTGGGGGGAGCGGTGGCAGCGGGTGGCGTCATCGCGTGCTGTCCTCCATGATCGGAAACTGGTCTGTCCTGGTCGGGGCATCGGTGCAGCGGGGGACGGCGGGGCCGGTCCATGGGTCGCCGCCGTGGGACGGGCGAGCGCGCGCGGTCAACGTGGGACCGCCACGAGGGCCACGAGCAGAGCGATCTTCAGCGCCAGGGCGAGGTCGCCCGCGCGGCCGGGCGGGTGTGGCAGCCCGGCCGCGACGAGGACGCGCAGCGCCGCCCGCCTGGCGAGTGGCCACAGCCCGACGGCGACGCCGATGCCGAGCGCCGCGACGGCGACCCGGAGCGCGGCGGAGCCGGGCGCGAACGCCCCGGTCAACGCGGAGGCCACCACCAGCGCGAGGGCCTTCACGCCCGCGAACGCGGCGAACACCTGGCGCCGGGGGAGCAGCATGAGGGCGAGGCCGGCGGCGACGACCACCATGGCCAGCGCTGTGCCGGTGGTCAGCGGAGTCGGCGCGACCTCGGCCAGTCCGCTGACGTGCAGCCCCGGAGCGGGCCGGACGAGCCGCGACACCCCGACGGCCGTGACCGCGAGTACCGCGACGACTGCCTGGACCGCCCGCAGCACCACCAGCGCCCCGCCGAGCTGGAGTAGCCGGGTGCCCCGTCCGCCGAGGCGGCGTGCCCGGCCGTCCTGGTGTTCGCGGTCGTCCCGGTCGTCGCTGCCGTCGGGGAGTGCCGGGTCGTCGCGTTGCGCGGTGTCGGTGCCGGGATGCCCCATGACGTCGAGCAGACCACCGGTTCATGCGGGTTCGATGTGAGCCGCCCAGCAACGACGTGAGGGATTCGGCGGCAGTCCGGCCCGGCCCCGGCTACGGCGCCGGAAGCGAGATCCGCACCGTCAGGCCCTGTCCGGGCGGGCTGGTGGCCGTGACACCGCCGCCGTGCGCCGCCACCACGGCCGCGACGATGGACATCCCGAGGCCGCTCCCGCCGCGCCCGCGGCCTCGGTCGCGGCCGTCCGCCGAACGGTAGAACCGGTCGAAGATCCGTTCGAGGTCCGCTGCGGCCAGGCCCGGACCCTCGTCGAGGACCTCCAGGTGGATGTCGCCATCGGCGGCCGTGCCGAGGCTGACTGTCGCGGGGGTGCCCGGCGGGGTGTGGACCCGGACGTTGGCCAGCAGGTTGCCGATCACCTGCCGCAGCGCGTCCGGGTCGCCGACGACCTGGCACTCCGGCGGCACCTGGACCGACAGGGGACGGTCCGGCTCGACGGCCGCGGCGTCGGCGGCGGCGTCCCGGACGATCGCGGCCAGGTCGACGGCGGACAGCTTTAGCGGCCGGGCCTCGTCGAGGTGTGCCAGGTACAGCAGGTCGTCGACGAGGGTGCTCATCCGGCGGGTCTCGTCCTGGACCCGGCGCAGCGCGTCGTTCGTGCCCGACGGCGGCACGATGCCCTGGCGCAGCATGTCGACGTAGCCGCGCACCGAGGTCAGGGGAGTCCGCAGCTCGTGGGACGCGTCGGCGACGAACTGGCGCAGGCGTTCCTCGGAGCGACGCCGACCCTCGAACGCGGTCTCGATCTGGGCCAGCATGATGTTGAGGGCGGCGGCGAGGCGGTCGGTCTCGGTGCGCGACCGGCCGTGCGGGACGCGCCGTTCCAGGTCGCCGGCCGCGATCGCCGCCGCGGTGCCGGTGATGTCGCGCAACGGGCGCAGGCCCCGGCCGAGCAGGAACCAGGCCGCCACCCCGCCCACCGCGAGCACGACCGCGGCGGCCACCGCCTCGACCGCGACCAGCCGGCTGGTCGTCGCCTCGACGGGCCGCAGCGGCAGCGCGACCAGATCCGTGATGCCACCCGGCAGCGCGCCGACCACCACCCGGTACCGCGTACCGGCCGCCACGAGGGTGAACGGCGCGCCCGCCGCGATCCGGCGGTCCAGGTCGGGGACGGCGGCCAGCAGCCGGCCGCCGGTCGCGGGCTGGGCGGTGTCTCCCGCGAGCGTGACCGTCGTTCCGTTCGCCTGGCGCAGCTCGACCACGAACTCGGTCGGTGTGATCACCCGTTGCGCGGCGACGCCGCTGAGCAGCGGCACGACCCGGGTCAGCAGCGCGACGCCCCGGGTGTCGATCAGGTTCTGCGCCCCTTCCAGCCGGTCGTCGGTCTCCTGGGTCAGGTGGGACCGCAATGCCAGCGCGCTCGCCGTCCCGGCCGTCCCCAGACAGATCGCCAGCAGGACCAGCAGCCCGAGCATGAGGCGGACCCGCAGTGTCACGGCGCCTGCCCGGTCACGCCGGACCGGGGCCGGGCTGCCCGTCGCGCAGCGCGTACCCGAAGCCCCGCTGGGTGTGGATGAGCGGCGGCCCGTAGGGCGCGAGCTTGCGCCGCAGGTAGCTGACGTACTGGTCGACCACGGTGGCTCCGCCCCGGTAGTCCGTGTCCCACACGGCGTCGAGGATCTGCTCGCGCGACAGCACCCGGTTCGGGTTGACCAGCAGGTAGCGCAGCAGCCGGTACTCGGTCGGGGCCAGCTCGACGTGCTGGCCGGCCCGGGTGACGCTGTGGGTCGTCTCGTCCAGGGTGAGGTCGGCGAAGGTCAGCGGCGCCGTCCCGGTGTCGGCGGCCTGCTCCCGACGGGTCCGGCGCAGCACGGCCCGGATCCGGGCGACCAGCTCGTCGATCGAGAACGGCTTCGTGACGTAGTCGTCGCCGCCGTACGTCAGCCCGGCGATCTTGTCGGCGTGCCGGTCGCGCGCGGTCAGGAACACGACGGGCACCTCGACGCCCTGCTCCCGCCACCGCCGGCACAGCTCCAGCCCGTCGCCGTCGGGCAGCATGATGTCCAGGACCAGCAGGTCGGGGCGCCGAGCGGTCACCTCGGCCGTGGCCTCGTGGCCCGACCGCGCGGTGACCACGTCGAAGCCGTGGAACCGCAGCGCCATCCGCAGCATGTCGAGGATGTTCGGCTCGTCGTCGACGACCAGCAGCCGTGGCCCGTCCCCCGCCATGCCGCCCCCGACCTCGCTTCTGGCCACGGTGTCTCTGGTCACCGTGTCTCTGGCCGCCGTGTCAGCGTCCCGGCCACCTCATCCGATGAACATATGAGTTCCGTTCGAACGACCCCCACCGGGGCGGACCGTCGCCGCTGCGTCCCGAACACCACCTGTCCAGAGCCCGGTCACGGCGCCCAGGCCGGTCGGGCCGGCGAGTCCGCCGCGTGGCGGTCCTGGCCCGGTGGCGTGACGATGGCACAGCCGGTCGGGCGTGCCCCGGGCGCGCGCTCCCGCCGTCCGACTCGCGAAAGGCGCCGTATGCCCGCCAACCCGCACGGCCTCACCCTCGAGCCCGCGGCGCAGGCCTTCGCGGAGGCCACCGGGAACCCGCCGTTCCTCTACCAGCTGCCGCCCGCCGAGGGGCGCCGTGCCGTGGACGACGTTCAGAGCAGCGAGATCTTCAAACCGCTGGTCGACGAGGAGTGGACCGAGATCGACAGCCCGGCCGGGCCGCTGCGGGTCCGGATCGTCCGGCCGCCGCGGTCGCAGGGAATCCTGCCGGTGATCCTCTACGTGCACGGGGCTGGCTGGGTCTTCGGCGACGCGCACACCCACGACCGCCTGGTGCGCGACCTCTGCCTCGGGGCACAGTCGGCCGTCGTCTTTCCCGAGTACGACCGCTCGCCCGAGGCGCGATATCCCACCGCCGTCGAGCAGTGCTACGCGACCGCCGCCTGGATCGTCCGGGAGGGCGCGGCGAACAAGCTCGACGCCTCGCATCTCTCGGTGGCCGGCGACTCGGTCGGCGGCAACATGGCCGCCGCGCTCACCCTGCTGGCGAAGGAACGCGGGGACGTCCGCTTCGTCCGGCAGGTGCTCTTCTACCCGGTCACCAACGCGGCGTTCGACACCGGTTCGTACGAGCGGTTCGCCGAGGGCTATTTCCTGACCCGTGACGGCATGAAATGGTTCTGGGACCAGTACACCGCCGACGAGGCCGAACGCGCGCAGATCACCGCATCCCCGCTGCGGGCGAGCCTGGAGCAACTCGCTGGCCTGCCGCCCGCACTCGTCATCACGGCCGAAGCCGACGTGCTGCGGGATGAGGGCGAGGCCTACGCCGCTCGACTACGCGCCGCGGGCGTCCCGACCACCGCGGCCCGCTACGGCGGCGTCATCCACGACTTCGTCATGCTCAACGCCCTGCACGACACCACCCCCGCCGTCGCGGCCGTCGCGCAGGCGAGCGCCTTCCTGGCCGCAGCCGCCCGCGAGTAAGCCGACGTCCCTTTCGGACTTCGATTCAGCTCGCCTGGGCCAAATCGCATACCCAGCTGGAGATCTCCGGCCAGTCTCAGCCGAATCTCCGGTCATGATCGCCAGCTTGGTATGCATAAATCCGGCAAAATGGGGCGCCGGGCGACCGTTTCCATACCCGACCCGCGATCATCCCTCACACCCTACGGTGCAAGGCCACGTTGATCGCCAGTTGGGTATGGAATCCGCCCTGGACCCCGCAGAAACCGCGCTGGACTGGGCGCCCGGCGGGCGCTGCCGCTGATGGTCGGCGCGGCTGACCAGCACGCTGGACCTTGCCTTCCAGCAGAGTTATGCTGCCAGTTCGGCGATCGGAGCCGTATCCGGAGGCCGCGCCCGGAGGTGCTTCACAGGTGGAACTCAAGCCCAAAGGTGTGAGGGAAAGACCCACCGAGTCGACTGAAGAAGTCAACGGGAGCGCCACGGCCAAGGTCGGTTCGCTATCTCGGCCGCGCCGGGATCGGATACTCGGCGCGCTCTCGCTGTTGATGCTGATCGTGGGAGTGCTTCTGCTCCTCGTCTATGCGGGTCGGCATCCGCAGTCTTGTTCCGATGTGAGCCGCGAACAATACATCGTGACCTCGCCGACTGGCGGTTTCTTCTACTGCCGTTGAGTAACCGTCGACCTACCGTTCGATTCACGCTGCTGATCAACCCAGAGTGCGCTCGTTCTCGTCTATGCGGAAAGACACCCGCAGTACTGCGCCGATGGCGAGCTTGCACGATACGTGTCGACCCCACCGGTCGGCGGCAATGTCTACTGCCCATGAGGCGAGACGGCGCTGCGGCGAAGAAGTCGCCAGGCCGACTATTCGCGGGCCGGAGCTCGGTCGATCCCGCGGAGGTGCAGGGCCGGTAGTTTCCAGCCACCCGGGGTCGCTCCGGCGTGAACGGTTTTTCGGCACAGGCTTGCAGCGGGCACGTGGCGGCCTGACGGACTGGCGGACGCGTGGCGCCGGCCCCCGCTATCGTCACCGAGGCGGTCGTTGATCGGACTCGGTCGGGCACGGGCTGCTGTGACGCGGCGAGGAGCATCGGGATGGTCGGACTACACCGACGGGTTTCGCGGAGACCGGTAGTCGGCGGGATAGCCACCCTCGGGCTCCTGCTGGTCGCCTCGTGCTCCAGTACGTCGGCTTCCGGTGCGCCGGCGCGGCCAGCGGCGACGACTTCGGTCGCCCAACAGGGATGCCTGCCAGCCGGCGATCCGGCTGCCTCGGTGCGGGGCGGTTACGGCGTCGGCCAGACCGAGGTCACCTTCGTCGACCACAGCCGGCCGACGGACGCTGCCCCGGACCGCAACCTGCCCCGCAAGCCCGACCGCACGATCCCGGTAGTCGTGACCTACCCGACCACCGCGGTGCCCGGCGCGGCAACGGACGCGCCGGCCGTCGCGGGCGCCGGTCCAGCCCCGGGCCGGTTCCCCCTGGTCGTGCTGTCGCACGGGGTCACCGCGACCGGCGCCAACGTGGCAGCCGTCATCGCGGCGCCGCTGGTCCGCCAGGGCTATGTCGTCGCCTCGCCGACGTTCCCGCTTTCCAGCGGCCCGGGTGGGACCATCTTCGATCTGCCCAACCAGCCAGCCGACGTCAGCTTCGTCATCACATCGCTGACGACGTGGAGCGCGACAGCGGGCACGCCATTGGCCGGCCATGTCCAGGCGAACTGCCTGGCAATCGCCGGCCACTCACTCGGCGCCGCCACCACGCTAGCGACGGCTTACCTCTCCTGTTGCCGTGACCCCCGAGTCAAGGCCGTCGTATCGATGGCGGGAACCCTCGCCGCGTTCAAGGGAACCTTCGACGGCAACCCGCCCATACCGCTGCTCCTCCTGCACGGCGACCAGGACCAGACCGTTCCCGTCGCCAAGAGCACCGACATCTTCACGACGCTGCGCGGACCGCGCTACTTCCTGACCCTGCACGGCGCCAACCACGTGACAATCTTCTACGGCCCGGCCGGCCAGGCCCTCGTCCATTCCGAAACCGCGTTCCTCGACGCCTACCTCAAGGGCGACTTCACCGCGCTGCACGCACTGCCGGCCGAGGTCGGCAGCTCTGACCTCGCGACCTACCAGACGGCGACCTGAGGCTGCCGGCCGGGTCCAGGCTGTCTCAACCTTCTGTTCCGTAGGCTTCGTCGGCAGGTCCACAAACGTCGAGCGATGGCTTGCATCGAGGTCGGTGTCGGTCTCGGTGTCGGCCAAGCCGTGACGCGGCCGGCCAATCCTGCTGCCGGCCACACGCGTAGCTGACGAGCATGTTGGACGTCGCCATCTATTGCCGTGTCCGGCTAGGTCCGCCCGCTGGCTTGATCGCCGTTTCGGCCCTCGCGTGGTCACAACACGCCGCGGACACAACTATGCGAGGGCGGAAAAGCGATCTTGCCGACATCAGGAGAAGGTCGTCGATGGACTTCCCGGAGCTGAACTTGCCGAAGACCTCCAGGATGAACGGAATACGATCGGCGCCGTCGGCCGCGTTTGCATGACGATTTGCGATGAGCGTTGACACGACGAGGGCGGCGATCGACGGAGCGCTTCCCGGACGTGGCCCCACTGGAACGGGCCGCCACTCCCTCCTCGTCGCAGGACGTGGCCATCCGGGGTCTCCGCGCCTTTGGTGAGGACCAGCACAGCGTAGGACAGTCTGATCTCGGCGCCTCAGAAATGCGGGGATCCTCCGATCGCGGGCTGCGGACGGACGTCCGTCGACCGGACGCGCGGTTCGCAGGGATGCACACCTGTCAGCCCGTGGCAGCTTTTGTCGTCTGTCGGAGTGCGGGCCGCCGTCACAGTTGGGGCAGGCCCACCGCGGTCGACGAGCAGTGCGTGCGCCGTCGGCCAACCTCCAGGAGGCGTCGCCGATGCCTGCCGTGGCGCGGTCCGGACTCTGCTGTGGGTACTGGCCAGTGGGCCGTCCCGATCGCCTCGATCCGGTCACGGCGGTGGATGAATCTGACAGACTTCTGTCCTGTGGGAACGGCGATCGCACCCTTGATAATCTCGTCAGCCGCAACGCTGTCCGGCGTTTCTATTGCCGGGATACTGGCGGAGTACAGGGAACGCCGAAGAACTGTGGTCGAGGAGCAGCGTGCCGAGCGGCAGTACCGGCAGGACCACCATAAGTGGCTGCGCCAGGAGCGCCGCCTACTGTACTCCGCAATAGTGCTAAGCCTGGAAAAGGCGGCGGACCAGTACAGTAGACTATTGGATAGTCTGCTTGCCGACAGCTATACGAGAACGAACGATCCAACTCGGGAGCAAAGAGCGCTCCTGGAGGACCTGGCTGTCGTCTCTCGTGAGGTCGCCCGGCAGGTGATTGAGATTCAGGTCGTCGGCTCAGACGAGGCCGCGGCGGCAGCAAAGGCCGGCAGCGACTCTCTCGATGCGGTGACCGGCCTGCTGCGCCACATGAGTGAGGCAACCGTAAGCGAGGAGGCAGACGCATTTATCCGCACCTCGCAGGTCTGGAATGACCTGCGGCGATCTCTTCAAGAAATGATCGAGGCGGCTCGCGCCGACATTGGTTCCCCATCGGGGCCTCTTGGACCCTAGGCCGAACCGCCCGATCACGTGGTCCCCAACCTCCGGTGATGTCTGCGGGCGTCGGCTGGACGTCCAGCGCATTGTTGACTACCCAGGGCTGTCCAGAGCCTCAGTCTGGATGCGCTGCCCACTGGTCGAGTGCCCAGGCCATGTGAACGCGGAGATAGTCACCTCGCGGTCGCAGGTGGGGAGGGATGGCCAGCGGCGCGCCATCGAGCTTGGCTAGATCGGGAAAGTCCGCCGCCAGGGACGGTGCGACGCGCACCGTCCAGGTCTCAGCGTCGATAGTCACCTGGAAGTGATCGAAGAGGGCGTGCAGGTCCCGTCGGAGCAACAACCCGCCGCTCAGATCGTGGACTGGCGTGTCGCTAAATCGATAGAGGTGGGCGGCCTCGATAGCGTCCGGCGGCTGAACGCCTGTGATTGCACACGCGTCGCCGAAACGCTGACGCAGAGCCGCACGAAACTTTGTCTGACCGATGCGCACCTTGCCGATGGCCAAGCCGTGGCCACCAGGCACGTGGGCCGGAGTCGCGTCTGTCCACCAGCGCGCGCCCAAACCGGCGGACATGGAGATGATCGGTTTAAGCCTCGCGAAGTTGAGCGGGCGGATTGACTGCTGCTTGCTCTGGTTCATGTAGACAGGTTCAAGAGACGCTACTGTCAGGCTCTCGGCCGGCCGCCATGTCCGTGCGTAGTCCGCTACGTAGACCGTGACGTCGATTTGCTCCTCACTGGGATTATCGAATACGGTTCCGCAAGGTGAACACTTGTATCTGGGCGCGACGGTGCGCCGCGTCTTGAAGGAGGTAGCACCGCAGGAGGGGCAGCGCCGGCGGATCTTGACCGATGTCGTCGTGCCCACCTCGTCAATCCAACCGGTACCGAGTACCATGCGGTTATCGCGCAAAACCGCCAAGCTCCCGGCTTGGACGGCCCGGTGATTGGCTACAGTGCTGTCCCAGACGTAGGTGCTGCCAAGCACGTCGGAGTAACCGAGGTTGCCGGAAAACTGTCGCTCGGACTCGTCGATTGTGAGCAGGCTCCAGGCACGGCCCTCAGCGTCCGCGACGACAGGCGCAGACGCGTCGTTCCGTTGCGCGAGATCTGCGGTCGGAGGCCGGGACTGCTCTACGACTTCGTGGAGCGCCGTGACAAACCGTTCGCGCGACTGTGCGTCGCGCAGGAGCTCGAAGGCAGGTGCGGAGAGACCAAACGCGGGATCCTCGCGGTCCAGCCAGCGGCGCGGCTGCGAACTATGCGCAGGAGGCGGTGGCGAGCTGGCTTCGATCTCCCACAGAGGCGAGCCACGTAGCGCGACGACGGGATACTCCGGCGCTGCCCGCCTTCGGTCCTCGTCGCTGTTCGTCGCGAGCATCGCGGCCAGGTCGGCCCGGGCGTGTGACCACCGGGTCAGTCGAGTGTCCTCTGTCGCGGCGCGCTCTGCCGCCCACAGCAGCACTAGCGGTTGATACGGCAGCTGTGCGCCCTGGCGAGACGCCATCCGGAGCATCGCCAGCGCATCTATGGCGTCGTCGAGATCCACCACCTAACGGTACGGCGGACGTCGCGGAGGCTTGATAGAGGAGATTCCGCGCTGCATCCGTCGGCTCTCCGGGAGGCTGGCTCCACGGCGGTCAGCGCGGGCCGGGATCGCCGTCGGCGTCGTGGCGGTGAGGTCGGCGTTTCCGACTGTGCCCGGTGCTGCGCGACCGAACCGGCGCCGTGGTGGATGGTGGCGTCGTGGAGGTCAGGGTCCGCGGGCGAGCGACGCGGCCCCCGATGCGGGGCTGCCGACACGCCCAGTCCACGACACAGAAATTAGGCGAAGTCAAACTATGGCCACGGAACCGCAGCTCTCGTAGCATGCCGGCATGCTGTTTGGCCTGCACTTTGACTTCCGCAACCCGGACTTCGCTCGGACCGCGATGGCGGACCGGTACGCCGCGGCGCTGGACATGGTGCAGTGGGCGGACGAGCTGGGCTGCGTGAACATCACGGTCGCGGAGCACCACGGCTCGGCGGACGGGTACTTACCAAGCCCGGTCCCGATGCTCGCCGCGATGGCGGCCCGGACGACGAACGTGCGCTTCGCGATCACCGCGCTGATCGCGCCGTTCTACGACCCGCTGCGGCTGGCCGAGGACCTGGTCGTCCTGGACAACCTGAGCCGGGGCCGGGTCGACCTCATCGTCGCGGGCGGGTATGTGCGCGAGGAGTTCGCGATGTACGGCGTCTCGATGAAGGAGCGGCCTCGGCGGGTCACCGAGCTGGTCACGACGTTGAAGGCGGCGTTCACCGGGGAGCCGTTCGAGTACCGCGGTCGTCAGGTGCAGGTGACCCCGGCGCCGTTCCGGGCTGGTGGGCCTTCGATCAAGCTTGGCGGGAGCAGTGAGCCGGCGGCGCGGCGGGCGGCGCGGATCGCCGACGGGTTCGTGCCGACCGATCCGGGGGTCTGGGAGTTCTACCGGGACGAGGTGCGGCTGCTGGGGCGGCCGGACCCGGGGCCGAGCCCGACCGGCTCGTCCCAGACCGTGGCGCTCGCGCAGGACGCCGACCGGGGCTGGGAGCGGATGGGGCCGTACTTTCTGCATCACACGAACGCCTACGGGGCGTGGCAGGCGCAGGACGACCTCGCGAGCCCGTACCGGACGGTGTCCGACCTTGAGGCCCTGCGGGCGGCGGGGCGGCTGCGGGTGCTGACGCCGGAGCAGTACATCGGCGAGCTGGCGGCGGCGCCGGTGCCGTTCGCGCATTTCCACCCGTTCTGTGGCGGGATGCCGATCGACCTTGCCTGGTCGAGCCTGCGGCTGTTCGAGCGCGAGGTCCTGCCCGCGTTCGCCTGAGCGAACCGCCGGACGGCTGGCGTGCGCTGGCCATGGTCGCGGCGTCGGGGCTGAGACGGTCGCGCTCAGCCTCGAAGGCGGCCGTCCGGGCGCGCAAATAGTGATCAAGAAACGAGGGGTCGTCGCCGGGATCGGTGGCGGCCCCTCTGTCTTGGCCTGAGTTCGGGCCGAACGGCTCGCACACGCGGCCAGGTTCGCCGCGGGCGCTGCGGATAGAGCCTGGGCCGGCGCTAATCGTGCTGATCGCGCCGTGTGGGACGCGTCCTAAGCCGCGCGCGAATCACGCGAGATGAGAATCATATTCTCGCGTCAAAGATAGTGACCGCTCACCCCATCTTCACTCAATCGGCACGGCTGGACGGGCTTCGGCGACATCCCTACGATAGCTGAGGATGAACTCATGTTTCAGATTGTCTAACGGTGGTGTCAGTCGCGCTGTGATCGCGCGGTGGACCCCGGCGCGGCCGTTGGGCGGCGAATCAACAATGGCTCAACAGTTGGAGGTAGGCCTGTGGGGAAAGCGCGTGGTGGCCGAGGCCCGCGTCGCCGGTCGGAACCGGTCCGGTCCCAGGCGGGCGGTGACTCCGTCCCGGCCTTACCGGCCACGCGCCCGGGACGGCGCGCCGTCGTCCTCGGTGCCTCCCTCGCGGCGGTGGTCGCCGCGGGGTGTGCGGCGGGGCCGGGGAGCGCGACCCACGCCCGGGCCGCGGACTGCACAACTCCGGGCGTCAGCGGTGACACGATCAAGGTGGGGCTGATCTATCCGGACACCGGCTCCCTGACTGAGGCGTTCAAATCGGCGCGCAGCGCCGTGGAAGGCCGCATCGGTCTCGCCAACGCCAATGGGGGCGTCGACGGGCGCCAGATTCAGCTCGAATGGCGCGACGACGCGGGAACCTCGAGCGTCAACGCCTCGGCTGCCGAGGACCTGGTCGAGAACCAGGGAGTTCTCGGGCTCATCGAGCTGAGCACGGCCGTCTCCGGGTCCGCGGGATATCTGGACCAGCACGGAATTCCGGTGACCGGCCTGACGGCTGAGTCACTCTGGAACGACCACGCCAATATGTTCTCGTTCTCCTACCTGTTCGTCTCCGGCTCCCTGGTCAGCACCTTCGGCGAATACGCGAAGGCCCAGGGCGGGACAAAGGCCGCGGTACTCCAGGACGGCGCCGGCGCCTCGGCGGGGATCGCCGACCAGCTGGTGGCGAGCCTGGCCAGCCAGGGAATCACGACCGTCAAGCGGGTCGGGTACACGACCGGGCAGAGCAGCGCCGCCCGCGCCGCCGACGAGATCCTGGCCAGCAAGGCGGACGTCATCGTCGGCACCGTCGCGATGAGCAGCATCGCCGAGACGCTCGCCGCCGTGCGGGCCCGTGGCGGCAACCCGAAGGTCGTACTGAGCCCGACCGGTTACGACCCGCAGCTCGTGCGCCAGCAGGGCCCCTCGATCGCCGGACTGACGATCTGGCTCAACTACACGCCGTTCGAGGCGAAGTCGCCGGCGATCGCCAACTACGAGAGCGCGATGGCGCAGTTCGCCCCTGAGCTGGCGGAGCCCGACCAGGAGGTCGCCGTCGCGTCCTACATCAGCACGGACCTGTTCGTGCGGGGCCTGGAGGCGGCCGGCCCGTGCCCGACCCGCGCGGCCTTCATCAAGAACCTGCGGGCCGTGCGCGACTACGACGCCGGCGGCCTCGTCCCCGGCGCGATCGACCTCTCCGACAACCGCGGCAGGGCCAACACCTGCTACGCCTTCGTGCGCGTCAACGCGGCGGCGACGGGCTTCGACGTCATCAAGAAGCCCGACGGGTCGGCGCAGTGGTGCGGCCAGCGACTGGTCCCGGGCACGGCCTCGGCCTCGGGCGGCGCGGGCTAGCCGGCCCGGGCCGCGGCGGACTCCCGGGCGAGCTCGCGGGTGTAGCCGGCGAGCACCGTCCGGACCTCGTCGAGGTGCCGGTCGAGCGCCGGACCGGCACTGACGGCGGACAGGATGAGCGCCGCGGTGATCGTCAGGTAGGCGTGGGTGGCCGTGGCCCGGCGCTCGGCCGGCAGGTTCGGGGCGTAGTGGGCGATGTAGCCGTCGAGGTAGGTGATCCAGGGGCCCGTCTCGCCGGGAGGCTCGCGCAGGGTGGTCGCCAGCAGGCCCTTCGCGCCGGGCAGCTCGTCGAGCACCTGGCGCAGGGCGGTGACGAACCGTGCGACCGACTTGTCGATGCCGGCCATAGGGTCGGCGTCGTCGGCGCCGTCCGCCCCGGCCGGCGGCGGCGCGTGCCGGCCGGCGCGCAGTCCCGCGGCCGGGGTCGTGTCCCCGATCGGGTGCGGCTCGACGGCCTGCCGGAGGTGGTCAGCCCACCGGGCGGACAGCGTCGTCTTCAGCGCGGTCTTGTTCTCGAAGAACCGGTAGACCGAGCCGATCGAGACGCCGGCCCGGTCGGCGATCGCGTCCATGGTCGTGGCGTCCACGCCCACCTCGTCGAACAGCCCGCCGGCCGCCTCGAGGATCCGCTCGAGCGTGGCGGCACTGCGCGCCTGCCGCGCGTGTACCCGCACTCCGACGTCACGCGGCATCTACGGTCTCCTGATCGAGGTCAGTGTTCTAAAACGTGAGGATATCCTCACCTATCTTTGGGTGGGCGCCCGTTCGCCGCCGCGCGAACGTCGTGGCGCGTGGTGGCCCGAGCCGCAGCGTGCGTCCTGACCGCGCCCGTCCTGCTGCTTACCACGACCAACAGCGGCGTACGCGGGTTGGGCACCGACGGGCAGCCTCGACCGGGCCGGCGACTTCCGGCACCGCCTGGGCCCGCCAGCGAGCCTGGGTGCTTCGCGCAGCGTCGGCTCGACTCTCGGGTCCTGGCCAGTTGAGCGCGATCTGTGGCCGAACGGGCGGAGACGCGGGCGACTTTCTGCCTGTACACATCAGGTCATGAGCGAAACGCGGCGCGCCGATCGGGGCGGCCCATCAGTCGAGCCCGCCGGAGACGACCACGACGTGACGGTGCGCCGTTCCTTCGACCAGCAGACGAAGCTGTTCACCGGGAATGACGCCGTCTTCGCCGCCCCGCTGGCACCGGCACCATCGTGGCTCGGGGCATTGCGCCCGGACATGATTGTGCTCGACGTCGCGTGCGGCGCCGGTCATCTCGCCGAACAGGTGGCCCCGCATGTTCGCCAGGTCATCGGGCTGGATCTCACGGGCACCCTGTTGGGGCTGGCCGCGGACCGGCTCGGCGCGGCCGGTATCACCAATGTCCTGCTGCAGGAGGGCAATGCCGCGCGGCTGCCGTTCGTCGAGGGATCCTTTGACCTGGTGTTCTCCCGGTCGGCGCTGCATCATTTCCCGCGGCCGGGGGAGCCGGTCGCGGAAATGGTCCGGGTGTGCCGGCCGGGCGGGTCCGTGGCCATCTCCGACATGGTCGCGCCGAGCCCTGACCTGCGCGAACCGTTCGACGCGCTGCATCGCAAGCTCGACCCCTCGCACGCCCGCGCGCTGCTCTACCCGGAACTCGAGGAGCAGTTGCGCTCGCGGCTCGGCCCGCTCGCGGCCAGCGCGCTGGGCCAGCGCGGAACACTTCCGCTCGACCGTATCCTGACGCCCGCCGCCGACCGGGACGCCGTTGTCGCCGACCTGCGCGCCGAGCTTTCCGGCGGCCCGAGAACCGGTTTCGGCCCGGAGCTCGCCGACGGTCAGCTGATGGTTTCCTTCACGACAGCTTCCGTCCGCGCGGTCCGGTCCGCAAAAGTTCAGCGCATGTGATCGCGAGTTTGGCCCGGTAGTGGTCGCGGAAAGTCGCCGACCCCGACCACTTCAGGGCCAGGACGGCGATCACTGAAAGGTGACGGAACCGTCCCGCCGAAACCGATCGGCGCGGACCTCCGGCGAGCTGCGGAATAGCCGTTTGCGGGAAGCCCGCCGCCAGGGACGCGGGACGCGGAGCCGGAAATGCCGGGACAACGGCCGGCCACCGATTTCGGCGCCGGTCGAGCCGAAAGACGAGCGCCGGGTCAGCCGGTGACCGCGACCGGCTGGCTGCCGAGCGGGCTGGTCCCGGCCGGCGCGACGGCGACTGCCCAGGCCCCCGCGCCCCCGATGACGCCGGCGCCCGGAACGCCCGCGGCAGTGCCGGGCTGCCCGCCCACCGGGAACGGCACCGGGATGAACACGAACGACGGCCCGGGGACGGCGCGAGCCGGGATCGTGACCGACACCGGCGCCGAGTCGACGGCCGGGCCGGTCGGCGGCTGGCCGGTGGCGGTGGCGACGTTCGTGACGCCGCCGGCCGCGACATCAGCCTGGGTCGTCGTATAGGTCGCCACGCACACCGTCGACGCGCCGGGCGCGAGGGTCGTCCCCTCGCAGCGGACGGAGGCGCGGGCCAGCGAGCTGAGCAGCGTGACGCCGGTCAGCGGCACGGCACCGGTGTTGGTCACGGTGTACCGGAACTGCAGGACGACGCCGGCCGAGGCGAACGACGACGCCAGCTGGGGAAACGCCGCTAGGCCGATGCTCGCCGCGTCGGCCCGCGTGAGCGTGAAGCTTGTTCCGGTCGAGCCGGTGTCCTGGCCGGGACCCAGAGTGCCCACGGCCCCGGCCGGCAACGACGTCAGCAGGCCAGCCGCCGCCAGCCCGACCGCCACCGCCAGCAGCCCGAGGCGCCGGGCGAGGACCCCGCGCGGCAGCCGGCGACCCCCCGCCATCCGCACCACGGGCCCGAGTGTTACACAGAGTAACCAAGGCTCGGTGCCGGGCCGCCGCGGCGCGTCGCGGCCCCCACGCCGGCCGGCCCGGGGGGGTCACCTGGTCACAAAACCGCCGCGGTCACAGCCACACGAGCGCGGAAACGGCGATCTTGCCGGTCCGGGACGAGGCGGACCTCGGCAGACGCGGCCCTAGCCGTGCGGGTGGACGAGGGTCTGCGTCTCCAGGTAGGCGGCGATGCCCTCGGCGCCCATCTCGCGGCCGATGCCGGACTGCTTGAACCCGCCGAACGGGTTCTTCAGCTCGACGACCGTGCCCGAGTTGATCGCCATGACGCCCGTCCGGACCCGCCTGCCGACGGCGGCCCCGTGCTCGGGGTCGCCGGTCCACACCGAGCCGGACAGGCCGTAGTTCGAGTCGTTGGCGATGCGGACGGCGTCGTCCTCGGTGTCGTACGGGATCACCGACAGGACCGGGCCGAAGATCTCCTCCTGGGCGATCCGCATGCCGTTGTCGACGTCGGCGAACAGGGTCGGCTCGACGTACCAGCCCCGGTCGAGCGCGGGCCGCCCGCCGCCGCGGATCAGCCTGGCGCCCTCGTCGACGCCGGCGTGGATGTAGCCCTCGACCCGGTCCCGCTGGCGTTCGGCGACGAGCGGCCCGACGACCGTCTCCGGGTTGGCGGGATCGCCGACCCTGGTCTCGGCCACGAGGTCCGCCAGTCCGTCGACGATCTCGGCATAGCGGGAACGCGGGGCCAGGACGCGGGTCTGGGCGGCGCAGACCTGGCCGGTGTTCATGAACACGGCCGGCATCAGCGCGGGCAGCGCGGTCGAGACGTCGGCGTCGTCGAGGATGATCGCCGCCGACTTGCCCCCGAGCTCCAGGGTGCAGCGCTTGAGCTGCTCGCCGCAGATCCCGCCGATCCGGCGGCCGACCGCGGAGCTGCCGGTGAAGGAGACCTTGTCGACCCCCGGGTGGCGGACCAGCAGCTCGCTGTTCTCCCGGCCGGAGGTGATGATGTTGATGACGCCGGGCGGGAGCCCGACGGACTGGAGCACCTCGGCGAGCAGGTAGCCGGTCAGCGGGGTCTCTGGCGCCGACTTGATGACCATCGTCGAGCCGGAGGCGAGGCTCGCGCCGATCTTCGTCGCGATCAGGAAGAGCGGCACGTTCCACGGGACGATGCCCGCGCAGACGCCGACCGGGGCCTTGATGACGGTGACCGGCGCGAGCAGGCCCGGGCGCTCCTCCTCGAACGGGAACGTGTCCAGGACGCTGGCGTAGCCGTCCAGGACCATGGCCGCGGCCAGGGTGTTGCCGAACAGGGCGAAGGTCGACGGCGCGCCCATCTCGGCGGTCACCGTGTCGGCGAACTCCTGCGCGCGGGCCTGGATCGCCGCGCCGATCGCCCGGATCATCGCGGCCCGCTCGGCGGGGGAGGTCCGCGGCCACGGGCCGTCGTCGAAGGCCGTGCGGGCGGCCGCGACCGCCCGGTCGATGTCGGCGCCGTTCGCGTCGGCGACGGTCGCGATGACCTGCTCCGTGTGCGGCGAGATGACGTCGATCGTGCCGGTTCCCGCCGGCGCGACCCATTCTCCGCCGACGAACAGGCGGTCCTTGACGATGACGGACGAGGTCTGCGGTGGCGCAATGGACATGGCTACAGCTCCGCGCGAGAGGGAGGTCGACACGACGGCGTCGGATTACGCCGCGAGAATCCGGCTGCGGATCTCTCCGAGCCACGTTCGCCACCGCCGGCGACCGGCTCGGGCGGGCCCGGCCCACCCGGGGCCTTGCCGCACCACCCGCGCCGATCGCGTGACGAACCTGGCGAGCAGCGTGTCATGACAAACAGGGCGAAGCAACAACAGCATTGCGAGTGCGATGCGCGGTGCGCGAGCCGCCGTGACCGGCTGTCAGAGGGTGGCGACGCCGGCGAGGAAGAGGTCGACCCCGGCGAGGAACTGCGCACGGTCGTCGTGCTCGGCCAGCTGCGTCGCCACCTGGCGCACGAACGGGTACCGCGCGGGGTCGAGCCGCGCCCACTGGGCGGCGACCGTCCCCAGGAAGGCCGATCGGTCGGTGCCTGGCGCGACGCGGCGGGCGTTCGCGGCGTTCTGGCCGGCCACGCCGACCATGTAGCTGACGAGCGCGGTCGCGGCGTCGAACTGCGCGCGTTCGGGGACGCCGAGCGCCTGTAGCTGCCGGCCGACGCTCTCGAAGATCCGCAGCATCGCGGACGGCCACGGCGCGCGGGAGAGCTGGGCGCCCACCCACGGGTGCGCGTCGATCGCGTCGAAGATCCCGAGGGCGATCGCCCGGATCGCCTCCTGCGGCGGGGCGCCGGTGACCTCGCCGGTCACGACCCGGGCGAGGACGTCGTCGGTGGTCGCCGCGAGCAGGTCCTCCTTGTTGGCGACGTGCCAGTAGATCGCCCCGCTCCCGGTCGCCAGGCGGGCCGAGAGCGCCCGGAAGGTCAGCGCGCTCTCGCCCTCGGTGTCGAGGATCTCGATCGCGGTCTCGACGATGCGCTCCTTCGACAGCGCGTCCGCGCGCCGGTCGGTCCGCTGCGCCCTGGTCGCCATGGGCACCATCTTGACATGGCTGGAACGTTGTTCCAGAGTGTCGCGATGGAACGCTGTTCCAGAGGGCCGCGCGAGGAACCCGGCGACGACGCCGGCCCCGGTCGTGCAGGCGGGTCTGCGCGGCCCCGCCCTGGCGAAGAAAAGGAGTGGGAATGACGCAGGCTCTGACGTCCGATGCCGTTGGCGCGCCGCGGTCCCTGCGCGCGGTGTGGCCCGCGATGGTGGGCCTCTCGGCGGTCTTCCTGGTGGAGATGCTGGACAACACCCTCCTGAACGTCGCGCTGCCGACGATCGGGCGGGACCTGCGGGCGTCCACCACGCAGCTGCAATGGGTGACCGGTTCGTACACGGTCGTCTTCGGCGGTCTGATGCTGTTCTTCGGCGCCGTCGCGGACCGGTTCGGGCGGCGCAGGGTGATGTTCGTCGGCCTGGGCCTGCTGGCCGTGGCGAGCTTCGGCACCTTGTTCGTGCGGACCGCCGACGAGCTGATCGTCGTCCGCCTGGTGATGGGAACCGCGGCAGCCATGACCGCGCCCGGTTCGATGGCGCTCTCCTTCCGGCTGTTCGACCAGGACGCGCTGCGCATGCGGGCGAGCGCCGTCATCTCCTCGGTCGGCCTGGTCGGCGTCGCCGTCGGCCCGACCGTCGCGGGCCTGCTGCTCGCGGTCACGCCGTGGCAGGTCCTGCTGGTGGTCAACGCGCCGGTCGCCGTTCTCGCGGCCATCGGCATCCGCGCGGGTATTCCGGCCGACACGGCCGAGGACCTGCACCGAGACCCGATCGACGTTCCGGGCGCGGTGCTCGGCACGCTGACGATCGCGCTCGCGCTGGTCGCCCCGACCCTGTTCGTGCAGATCGGCGCGGGCTCCCGGCTGGCGTGGGCCTGCGCCGCCGGCGCGGTCGTCAGCGCCGGGTGCTTCGTGCTGCGCGAGCGCGCGGCCCGCCATCCCCTCGTCGACCTGCGCCTCGTCGCCCGCCCGCTGGTCGCGAGCGGGCTCGCCTACCAGTCGGCCCTCGGCCTCGCGACGGCTGGACTCACCTACACCGTCACCCTGCAGCTGCAGCTGGCCTGGGGATGGTCGCCGGCCCTGGCCGCGGTGGGCATGTTCCCGCTGGTCATCACGATGATCGTGATCGGCCCGTTCGTCGACCGGATCGTGGACGGGCTCGGCGCGGGTCGCTCGACGACGCTCGGCGCGACCGCCGTGGTCGCGGGACTCGCCATCTACGGGCTGCTGGGCCGATCCGGCTACGGGTGGATCGCCGTCGCCCTGGTGCTCGTCTCCGCGGGCATGCGGGTCGTCATGATCACCTCGGCCGTGAACGTGCTGCGCGGACTGCCGCCGGAACGGACGTCGCTCGGCGCCGCTCTCAGCGACACCGCGCAGGAGGTCAGCAACGCCATCGGGGTCGCCGTCAGCGGGACGGTCCTCGCCGCGATCTTCGTGGGCGACATCGCCAGCCCGCACTGGACGAACGCCCAGGTCTCGCAGTTCCAGAACGCCGTGACGATCGCCATCCTGGCGCTCGCCGCCGTGGCCGCGGCGCTCGTGATCGCGGCGCCGCTGCGCGCTCGCGCCTCGCGGGCCTCAACGGCGGCGACGTCGGAAGCCTGATCGGGAGCGGAGCCGCGCGCGTCCGATCAAATCTGACGGTCCGTGCGGCCGGCTGCTTTAATGCGGCTGCCTGGCTTGGGGTTGGTTGTTCCCGGACGGTCGGAGGGCTCGTGACTGGCAGTGCGCGCTGGGGGATGACGATTCCCGTCGACGGGGTGCCACTGCACCGCCAGGCGGAGGTGGCCCGGGAGCTGGAGGGCCTCGGCTACACCGATCTGTGGACGGGCGAGGGCACCTCGACGGACGGGTTCACCCCGCTGGCGGTCGCCGCGGCCGTCACCCAGCACGTGCACCTCGGCATCGCGATCGCCCCGGTGTTCACCCGCGGCCCGGCCCTGCTCGCCCAGACCGCGGCGACCCTGGCGGCGACCGCCCCCGGGCGGTTCTCGCTCGGGCTCGGGTCCTCGTCCGACGTGATCGTGGAACGCTGGAACGCCGTCCCGTTCACCCGGCCGCTGGCCCGGACCCGGGACCTTCTGCGGTTCCTGCGCCGGGCGCTGGCCGGCGAGCGGATCGACGAGCAGTTCGACACGTTCGCCGTGCGCGGCTTCCGGTCGGCGATCATCCCCGACCCGGCGCCCGGGCTCCTGGTCGCGGCGCTGCGGCCGAAGATGCTCGCGCTCGCCGGCGCGGAGGCGGACGGCGCGATCCTCAACTGGCTGTCCGCGCCCGACGTCGCCCGGATCGCCCCGGCGGTCCTCGGCCAGGCCGGAGTGACCCCGGCGGCGCGACGCGAGATCGTCGCCCGGCTGATGGTCGTGCCCACGGCCGACGCCGAAGCCGCCCGCCGGATCGGGCGCCGGGCTATCGCCGCCTACCTGAACGTCGGCGTCTACAAGGCCTTCCACCAGGACCTCGGCCGCGACGCGCTGGAGCCGATGTGGAAGCTGTGGGCCGCGGGTGACCGGGCCGGCGCGCTGGCCGCGATCCCGGACCACGTCGTCGACGAGCTGATCGTGCACGGGCCGCCGGAGGCCTGCCGGGAGCACCTCGCCCAGTACGTCGCCCACGGCGTGACCGTTCCCGTGATCTTCGTCCTGCCCGCGCCGGGCGTAGACCCCCTCCAGGCCTGTCGCGACCTCGCCCCTCGCTGACCGACGTCTGCCCCTCGCTGACCCGCGTCCGGCTCTCGCTGACGCGGGTTCCGGCATGCGCCCGTCCCGGGAGACCGCTGCGGGCCGTGCCCGACTGTGGGCGCCTGGTGGCCTCCCGGGGTGCCGGTGGCGGCTTTTGTCTGGTTTGCCAGGCGCTCGGACCGCTGTGGCGGGGCTGGCGGATGTCGCGCGGCCAAGAAGCGGTAAATAGCGGCCGATCTCTTGACTGGTGCCGGCGCATTGTAGATCCTGCGAGCGGCGCATGAATGTACGGTTCGTCACATTCTTGAGCTGCCAGACCTGAGCCGGCCTGCGCGCGGCAGGCGACGCCGCCGCCGCGCGCGAGAAGAGGGAGCATCAGTTGTCCAGCGACACCTCGGTCAGGAGCGATCAGCCGACCGCCGACGACGGCTTACCCAGGGTCAAGGGCGGTATCTGGGGCCGGCAGCTCGCGCACTACCCCGCCACGGCGCCGCGCGCGTTCTACCTGGCGATCGTCGTCCTCACCACGATCGTCCTGTACTACGAGCTGTACATCCAGGGCGCGGTCGCGACGTCGATCATCACCCGCTTCGACATGTCGTTCACGTACTTCGTGTACATCTCGGTGGCCGGCGGGGTGACCGGCGCGCTCGCCTCGCTCGCCGCCGGGCTCGCCGACCGCTGGGGCCGGGCCAACCTGGTCACCTACGGCGTCCTGCTGACCGGCGTGCTGATGGTCGTCGGCCTGCCGAACGCGAACAGCAAGCTCGTCTACCTGATCCTGTTCGCGGCGCTCAGCGCGGTGGAGGGCGTCATCCTCGTCGCGACGCCCGCGCTGGTCCGGGACTACTCGCCGCAGCTCGGCCGGGCGTCGGCGATGGGGTTCTGGACGCTGGGGCCGGTCGTCGGCAGCCTCGTCGTCACCGAGGTCTCCAGCCACACCTTCCACGGCAACCACTGGGAGCAGCAGATCCGGTACTCCGGGTACGCCGCGCTGGCCGTCGGGGTGATCGCGTTCATCGGGCTGCGGGAGCTGTCGCCCCGGCTGCGCGACCAGCTCATGGTCACGCTGCGCGACCGGGTGCTCATCGAGGCCAAGGCCCGCGGCGTCGACCCGGAGCAGGCCCTGCAGGGCAGCTGGCGCCAGATGCTCAAGCTCGACGTCATCGGGTCGGCGCTGGCGGTCAGCCTGATGCTGATCTTCTACTACACGGCCGTCGGGTTCATCGTCACCTACTTCGCGACGAACTTCGGCTACTCGCTGAACCGCGGCAACAGCCTGGCCAACTGGTACTGGATCACGAACGCGCTGGCGCTGATCATCGCGGGCATCGTCTCGGACTGGCTGAAGGTCCGCAAACCGTTCATGGTCTTCGGTGGAATAGTCGGCGCCGTCGGTATCGCGCTGTTCGCGATCAAGGCGCATGACGCCTCGACCAGCTACTACACGTTCGCGCTCATCTTCGTCATCATCTCGGCCGGCGGCGGCATCGCCTACGCCACCTGGATGGCGTCGTTCACCGAGACCGTCGAGCGGCACAACCCCGCCGCGACCGCGACCGGCCTCGCGGTCTGGGGCGGCGTGCTGCGCACGGTCGTCGCCATCGTCCTGACGATCCTCGCGGTGACGCAGACGGCGACCTCCGTCCTGGTCGACAAGGGCCCGGCCACCCAGTCGATCCTCGCCAAGTACCCGCAGCAGATCGCGACCGCGCAGCTGATCGACCCGGCGACGTCGGCCGCGCTGAGCAAGAACCCGAACGACACCGCGGCCGGGCTGAAGGCGGCCGGTGAGGTGCAGAAGGGCGCGAACGTCGACCTCCAGGAGGCGATCAAGCGCCTGCTCGCGCTGAAGGCGGTGCCGAAGGCGGACCTCGCGTACATCCAGGAGAACGGGCCCAAGGTGCTGCAGGCCCAGAAGGACTCGCCGAACCAGTGGCGGACCTGGTGGTGGCTGTGCTTCGCCGGCCAGATCCTCTTCCTGCCGTTCATCTTCCTGATGGCCGGTCGCTGGAGCCCCCGCAAGGCGCGTGAGGACCTGGCCGAGCACGAGGAGCGCGTGCGGCAGGAGCTGGCGGCGCTGGGCCCGAAGGAGGGCTGAGCCCGCGCGGCGGCCGGCCGCGAACATCCGTGCGCGCCCCGGCGGGGGATTCCCCGCCGGGGCGCCCGGGATCCGCCCGCCGGCGCGAAGCGGCGTCAACCAAAGGTTGACGATCCGGCTGCGTCAACCTAAGGTTGACGCATGAGCGAACCCACTCCCATGACGGCACCGGTGCGGCTCGACGACCTGATCGACGCCATCAAGAAGGTGCATCCGGACCCCCTCGACCAGCTCGCCGACGCGGTTCTCGCCGCCGACCACCTGGGCGACATCGCCGACCACCTGATCGGCCACTTCGTCGACCAGGCGCGCCGCTCCGGCGCCTCCTGGACGGACATCGGCCGCAGCATGGGGGTCAGCAAGCAGGCCGCGCAGAAGCGCTTCGTGCCCAAGGACCCGGGCGAGCCGGGCGACCTCGACCCCAGCCAGGGCTTCAACCGGTTCACCGCGCGGGCCCGCAACTCCGTGGTGGCCGCGCAGAACGCGGCGACCGCGGCCGGCAGCGCCCAGATCACCTCCGAGCACCTGGTCCTCGGCCTGCTCGTCGACCCGGACGCGATCGCGGCGAAGGCGATCGTCGCGGCCGGGGTGACCCTCGACGAGGCGCGCGTCGCCGCCACGGCCGCGCTGCCGGCCGCGGCCGGGCCGGCGCCGTCGGCGGCCCTGCTCCCGTTCGACGCCCGCGCGAAGAAGGCCCTGACGCTGACCTTCCGCGAGGCGCTGCGCCTGGGCCACAACTACGTCGGCACCGAGCACCTCCTGCTCGCGCTGCTGGAGCAGGAGAGCCTCGAGAACGGCCCCGGAGTCCTGACCGGGCTCGGGGTGGTCAAGGAGACGGTCGAGTCCTACACGACCGCGGCCCTGGCCACGATCAGCCAGGCCGCCACGGAGGCCGCCGGCAGGCTGTGACCGCGGGCCGGCCGGCGGCCGGCGCCTCCTGCGGGTGGCTGCCCGTCAGGCGCTGTGCCAGCGGGCGCGGGTCGGGCTGGTGACGGTGGTGCCGCAGACCAGCTGCGTGCCGAGCTCCGTGACTCCGGTCGCTCCCACCGGCGAGCAGGGGTCACCGGCGTGGACGAACACGGTGGCCGAGGGGGTCGCGGTCAGCGTCGGCACCACGGGCCGCGTGGTCGCCGGGACGGGCGTGGTCGTCGCCGGCCGGACGGTGGGCCGCGGCGAGGCGGTGGTGGGCGCGACCCGCGGCCGGGTGGGGGTGGCCGAGGCGCGCACCGGGCCGGTGGTGGCCGGCGGCGCGACGTCCGCCGTGGCGGCGAGCGCCAGGGGCGGCTCGATCGGCGGCAGGATACTGTTCTCGACCGTCGGCGTGTCGGCCGGCGGCGCGGAGGTGATCGTCGCCGACGCTGACGGCGTCGACGGGTGGCCGATGAGGCCGCCGGCGACCAGCGCCACGGCGATGCAGACGAGGCCGGTCAGGCCGACGCCGGTGAGAACCCGGTGGGTGCCCGCCCACGCGGCGACCGGGGACCACCACGACGGGCGGCGCCGGCGCGACTGGTAGCCGGCGGGGAAGGCCGGCGGCCGGCGCAGCCGCTGGCTCGGACGGAAGGCCACGGGTCACCCCCACTCGTACGGGAACACCAGAGCCCGGTTGAGGCACCCTACGCCGCCGGTCGCGGCGCCCACGAAGCGCCCTTCCCGGGCGCCCGCGCCGCTCGCCGGGACCGTGGACGGACCGGATTGACCCACCACCGAGAGGAACCGCGCCGATGTCCGACTCCCACCCCGTCCTGCTCGTCATGGACTTCCAGCACGGCATCGTCGAGCGGCTCGGTGACCCGTCCGTGCTGGCGGCCGCCGGCCGCGCGATCGAGGCCGCCCGCTCCCACAAGATCCCCGTGATGTTCGTCCGGGTGGCCTTCCGCCCCGGCTACCCCGAGGCCGCCGCGGCCAACTCCACGTTCGCCCGGCTCGCCCAGTCCGGCGACGCCCTGACGCAGGACCACCCGGCGACCCAGATCCACGCCGACCTCGCCCCGCGGCCCGACGAGCCCGTGGTCACCAAGCGGCGGGTCAGCGCGTTCAGCGGCAGCGACCTCGACGTGCTGCTGCGCGGCGCCGGCGCCGACACCCTCGTGCTGGCCGGCATCGCGACCAGCGGCGTCGTGCTCTCCACGCTGCGGGCGGCCGCCGACCTCGACTTCCGGCTGACCGTCCTCGCCGACGCCTGTGCCGACGCCGACGCGGAGGTGCACCGCGTGCTGACCGAGAAGGTGTTCCCGCGCCAGGCGCAGGTCACCACGGCCGACGCGTGGGCCGCCGCGCTCTGAGCCCCAGCCGGCCGCGCGGCCCCGTCAGCGCAGGCCGAACACCGACGTGACCGACGGTGGCACCGGCACGCCCGGGCGCAGGTCCGGCGCGGGGACGACCGTCGCCGCCGCCGGGCCGAACCGAAGCTGGCCGGCCCAGGCGGGGCCGGCGACGTCGTCGGCCGGGTCCGCGGCGAACTCGTCGAGGATCCGCAGCGACCAGTCGACGATCGGCATGGCCAGCAGGGAGGTCGCGGCCAGCTCCCGGGCCGTGGGGCGGCGCAGCTCCGCGACCCGCCCGGGCAGCAGCCGGTCGGTCACGACGTCGAGCGCCCGCTCCTTGCGGGCGCCGTCCAGCGGGGCGAACCGGCCGAAGAACACGGCGCTGCGGTAGATCACCGCGGACTCGAACGCGGAGCGCGCCACGATCACCCCGTCGATCGCGGCGATCGACACCGACACGGGTGCTCCCGCGCCGACCCGCCGCATCCAGTGCGACCCGGTCGACCCGTGGATGACCAGCTGGTCCTCCCAGCGCACGACCGCGGTCGGGATCACCACCGGGTGCCCTTCCTCGTCGACCAGCCCGACATGTCCCAGGACGGCCGAGGCCAGCAGGGCGTCGAGCTCGGCGCGGTCACGGGACATCAGGTCGGGCAGCCGGGTCGGTTCGGTGCTGGGCATGCCGGCCAGCCTTGACGGCGGCCCCGGGCACGGTCAACCGACCGCCGCGCCCGAACGCTGGCGGGCGGCGCCGCGTGGAGGCGTCCTCGACCGGGTATGGCGGGTGACGTCACGTTCCGAATTCAACTTGCTACGGTAAGCTGGCCTGGGAGGGGTGATGGCTGGGCTGCGCGGGTTCGGGGGCGATGCGCCAGGCCTTCCGCGGCCGGCCCGTTCGGGGCCGCCCGCGCGGCTTCTCCAGCGCGCCGCGCTCGCGTGTGTGCTGCTCGTAGGCCTGGCGGTCGCCTGCACGGCGCTGCTGAGCCTGCGGGATGGCCTGTACGCGGCGCTGTTCGCGGCCCTCGCCGCCGAGGTCGCCGCCGCGGTGGCCTGCCTGTGGAGTGCCCGCCGCGCCGGCGTCGACGATCGGCGATGGCGGGTGCTCATCGCCGTGCTCGCGGGCGGGCTGGCCAGCGCCAATGTCATCACCCTGATCACGCTGTTCATGGGCGGCTCGCTGGTCGCCCGCACCCCGTCGGTCTACGCGGGCCTGGTCTTCTTCTATGGGCTGGGCCTGGCGGGCCTGCTCGCCGTGCCGACCTACCCCGTGGCGGGGAGGGTGGGCAGCGGGCGTGGCCCGCGTCGCTGGCACGCGGTCATCCTGCTGGACTGCCTGCTGATCGTCGGTTCGCTCGTGCTGCTGGAGT
Source organism: Pseudofrankia inefficax (assembly GCF_000166135.1). Taxonomy (NCBI): domain Bacteria; kingdom Bacillati; phylum Actinomycetota; class Actinomycetes; order Frankiales; family Frankiaceae; genus Pseudofrankia; species Pseudofrankia inefficax. The sequence continues at coordinate 4,701,799 of NC_014666.1, read as the reverse complement.
GGCGGACGGGGGTCGACGAGATCCTGCGGGCGCGGGCGCCCAACGCGGCGGAGTTCGGTTCCACCCTGCTGCAGCAGGTGGCCACGTTGAGCCTCGCGGCGGCGGTGCTCCTGATCGCGAGCTTCCGCCGGCCGCGGTCGCCGGGGACCCTGGCCCTGCTCGGCTGCGGTCTGATGCTCTACGCACTGACGGACAGCCTCTTCGTCTACCGTGTCGCCGCCGGACATCACGATCTTCCGCCCTGGAGTCTGATCGCCTACACGGTCTCCCTGCTGCTCGTTGCCCTCGCGGCGTTGGTGCCTTCGCCGGCCCCCGCGGACCTCGACAGCCTGGCCCCACCGCGGCCGCGCGCGATGTGGCTGCACGCGGCGCTGCCCTACGCGGTGCTCTGCGCCGCGGGCCTGCTCACCCTCGGCAAGCTGGCGACGGGCGCGCCGCTCGACAGGGTCGAGGCCTACGGCATGGTGAGCCTGCTGGTGCTGGCACTGGCCCGGCAGATGATCACCATCGCGGAGAACACCCACCTGCTCGCCGCGCTGCGGGAGCGTGAGAGCCAGCTGCACTACCAGGCGTTTCACGACCCGCTGACCGGTCTGGCGAACCGGGCCCTGTTCACCCGGCGGCTGCAGCGCGCGGTCGGCGCCGAGCCCGGCCGCGACGGGGCGTCGGGCTGCCGGGACGGGCCGCTGTCGGTCCTGTTCGTGGATCTCGACCACTTCAAGCGGGTCAACGACGCCTTCGGGCACGCCGCCGGCGACGAGCTGCTGAGGATCAGCGCCGCGCGGCTGCGAGGCGCGACCCGCGCCGTCGACACCGTCGCCCGCCTCGGGGGCGACGAGTTCGGCGTCATCCTCGACAGCCGCGGCGACGACAACCCGCGCCACGTCGCCGAGCGCCTCGCCACCGAGGTGCAGGCGCCCTGCCGGCTGGCCGGGCGGACGTATGTCCCACGGGCCAGCCTCGGGCTGGTCACCCTGGACGGCGCCGCCCGCCCGCCGGATCCCGACACCCTGCTTCATCAGGCCGATCTCGCGATGTACGCGGCGAAACGGGAGCGAGCCGGCAGGCTCGTCGTGTACGGCTCCGACCTGCCCGACCGCTTCTGACGCCCCGGACAGGCGGGCCCGTCAGGCCGTTCCCTGCAGGATGAAACGGCTCCGGGCGCGCAGCGCGGCGACGATCTCGGGTGGCGCGGTGCGCGGCGAGCCCGCGTCGAACGGCGGGTGCGGGTCGTACTCGACGCCGAGCTGGAGCGCCTGGGCGACGGAGTCGCCGGCGAGCCGGGCGGCGAGGGTGAGCGCCATGTCGATGCCGGCCGAGACCCCGGCCGCCGTCATGTACTTGCCGTCGACGACGACCCGCTCGGCCGTGGGCACGGCGCCGAGCTCGGCGAGCTGGTCGAGGGCCAGCCAGTAGGACGTCGCCCGCCGTCCGGTGAGCAGGCCGGCGGCGGCCAGCACCAGCGACCCGGTGCACACCGAGGTCGTCCACACGCTGGTCGCGTCCACGGCGCGCAGCCACGCGTGCACCGGCTCGTCGTCCATCAGCGCGACCTGGCCCGGCCCGCCGGGTACCAGCACGACGTCGGGCGCCGGGACGTCGGCCAGCTCCGCGTCGACGATCAGCCCCAGCCGGCCGCCCTCGGAGCGGACCGGGCCGACCCGGTGGCCGGCGAAGACGACCTCGGCGCCGGGCAGGCTGCGCAGCACCTCGTAGGGCCCGACGGCGTCGAGCGGGGTGATCCCCTCGAACAGCAGGATGGCGATCTGCATGGTGCGTCCTTCCCAGGGAGCCGTCGACCGACGGCACGACAGGATGAGCCGGGCGGCGCGCGCCCGGACGAGACGTCCGGAATCGGGCCCGGCGGAGCGGAACCGGTGTCAGAACCGGCGGCGGTACTCGGACGGTGGGATGCCGACCGAACGGGCGAAGGCGCGGCGCATCGCCTCCGCGGAGCCGTACCCGCTGCGCCGCGCGACGCTCTCGACGCCGTCGGAGGTCTCCTCCAGCAGCCGGCAGGCGGCGCGCAGCCGGGCCTCGTCGACGTACCGGCCGGGCGGCACTCCGGCCTCGGCCTGGAAGGCGCGGGTGAGCTGCCGTTCGGACAGGCTCACCCGCTTCGCGAGCGCCGCCACCGACAGGTCCGCGACCGGATGCTCGTCGATCCACTGGCGCAGCTCCGCCAGCGGCCCGGCGTGTGTCGCCGGCTGGGAACGGCCGGGTGCCGGGCCGGTCCCGAACGGCGCCTGCCCGCCCGGCCGGCGCAGGTCGACCAGCAGGTGGCGGGCGACCGTGAGGGCGACCTCCCGGCCGAGGTCCTCAGCGACCAGCGCCAGCGTCAGGTCGACGCCGGCGGTGACGCCCCCGGACGTCAGCACGTTGCCGTCCCGGACGAACAGCGCGTCGGGCCGCAGCTCCACCTCGGGGAAGCGCCGGGCGAACTCGGCACAGTGCGCCCAGTGCGTGGTCGCGGCCCGGCCGGCGAGCAGCCCCGCCTCGGCCAGCAGGAAGGCCCCGGTGCACACCGACGCGACCCGCCGGGCCCGCGGCGCGAGCTTGCGCACCCAGGCGACCAGGTCCGCCCCCGGCGCCCGGCCCCCGCTGCCGCCGGAGACCAGCAGCAGGTCGAGCGCCGGCACGTCCGGCCGGTCGCGGTCCAGGCGGGGCAGCGCCCGCAGGTCCGCGTGCGGGGTCAGGACCAGGCCCGACGACGACCGGACCGGCCGGCCGTCGAGGCTCGCCGTCAGCACCCGGTACCCCGGGTCGGGCCGGGCGGCCCGTCCGGCGGCGGTCAGGACCTCCAGCGGCCCGGTCACGTCGAGGCTCTGCACCTCGTCGAACATGACGATCACGACCGTGCGCGGCCGGTCGGCCATCGGCGCGGGCGTCGTCGTCATGGCTCCATGCTCGCCGCCGGGCACCCACCGGCACAACGGCGGGAACGGACACACCCACCACCTTTCCCGCCACCGGCCGCCCCGCCGACCGAGACCGCCCGCGCCTCCGGCGCTGCCAGCGCCACTGCGGCCGCTCGGGCCGCTCGATGATCGGTGGTTCGGCCCTCGGGTGGTCGTAGAAGGGGCTGGAACGTAACCAGTTGAGGGCCGAAACGGCGATCGCTGGAAGGGTGCGGCGGTCAGGCCGGGGGGACGGGTTCCGGGCCTGGCAGGTCAAGCGGCTGCGGCTGGGGCTCCGGCAGGGGCGGGGGCTGGGCGGCCGGGCCGCGACGCGGCCCGCCACGCCTGCCGGTGAACAGGGCCGCGGGGTCGGTCGCGACGGCGGCCAGGGCGAGGGCGGCGCCCAGCGTGCTGACGGCCAGGAAGCCCCGGCTGGGACCGGCGTGGTCGATGACGAGCCCGGCGGCGTCCGCGCCGAGAAAGTTGCCGACCGACAGCGCGGAGGCGTGGGCGCCGAGGACCGTGCCGCGGACGTCCCGCGGGGTGACCTGGATCAGCCGGTCCGCGGCCGCGGACAGCACCGGCGCGCAGAACAGGCCGGCGACGACGAGCAGCACCGCCAACCAGCCCCAGGACGGCGCGAACGCGACGGGCGCGGTGAGCACGGCCAGCCCCGCCAGCAGCAGCACGGGAGGCACGGGCCGGTGCAGCGCGCCGTAGACGAGCCCGCCGATGATCGAGCCGACCGTCCACAGGAAGGCGACGAGGCCGAGCAGCGGCAGCACGCCGAACGATCGCATGCTGGCTGTCAGCGTCACGTCGGTGCCGGCCAGGGTCGCCGTCGACCCGGCCCCGACCAGCAGCATCGCGACCGGTCTCGGCCGCAGCCAGCCGGTCGCCCGCCGCCTGCCGGCCTTGGCGACGCCGCCAGGGTCGGCGGTGACCGCGCCGGCCGCCTCCGGCCCGGCCGGTGTCGCGACGCCGTCGACGGCGGCGGTCTGGAACCGGGCCGGCGGCAGCGACGGCCCGACGACGGCGCCGAGCACAGCCCCGCCCGCCGCCAGCAGGACGGCCACCAGGCCGAGCGCGACTCGGCAGCCTGCCTGAGTGGCGACCGTGACCCCGAGCAGCGGCCCGAGCGCGTACGCCACGTCGAACGACATCATGTCCATCGCGAACGCGGCCTGCCGCTCGGCCTCGGGGACGAGCGCCGCGAGCGCCTGCCGGCCGACCGGCACGATCGGCAGGTACACCAGCCCGGCGGCGAACGCGCAGGGCGCGAGCGCCGCGAACGGCAGCACGGTCGCGGCCGCCCAGAAGACCGCCTGGAAGCCGGCCGTCGCCACAAGGACCGCCCGCGCGCCGAACCGGTCGACGCCGCGGCCGACGAACGGCGACCCGATGGCCGTCCCGACCGCGACGAGCCCGGCCACCAGCCCGGCCTCGGTGTAGCCGAGCCCGAGCCCGCCGGAGCGGCCCGGCAGCACGACCCGCAGCGTCAGCACGAGCCAGGTCGACGTCGTCGCCACCCGGACCAGCGCCCCGACCGCCAGGACCCGTCCCGCTCCTGGCCGGGCGAGCACCCGCCGGTACGCCTCCCACGCCATGACGGGCGCCAGCCTACGGCCGTCCCGCCGGCCAAGCCGGCGCCCGACCCGCGACGGTGTTACCCGAAGGTGTATCTGAGGTTCGCGTTGATCAACTGGTTCATCCGATAGCGCAGGTGGCCGGTCAGGCCGGGGTCGGGCAGCGGCTCGTCGACCCGCAGGGTCCAGCGCAGGTCGGTGCCGCCGTCCGTGGCGCAGGGTGGCAGCTCGAAGTGGATCGTGGCGTCGGGGCGCTTGGTCCACAGCGACGACCAGGTCAGCTCCCGCGGCCAGGTCGAGGCGAGGACGCGCGGGCGCTGCTCGTCGGCCAGCAGGATCAGCCAGGGCCGGGTCGGGTCGCGGTCGGGCTCGGTGAGCGCCTCGAAGATGACGTGCGGTGGAGCGGGCTGGCTGCGCCGCCGGCTCCCGATCTCGATCACACGACGAGCGTAACCGGACGGATCAGCCCGCGGTGAGGTCGGAGACGCGGTCCTCGGCGAGGGCGATCCGGGTCTTCGCCCGGTCGAACAGGACCTTCTCGTCGGCGATCACGGCGGCGACCTGCTCCGGGCGGGCGCGGGCGTCCCGCTGGTCGGCGTCGAAGGCGGCCAGGTCGTCGTACCAGATCTCGGTGACGACGTCGTACTCCGGTTCCACCGACGGGCCGGCCTCGACCATGTTCGGGATCGGGTGCAGGAAGTGGCGCTCGTAGCGCAGCGCCCGGGTCGAGAGCCTCGTCGCGAGCGGGACGTGGACCGTCTCGTAGTGGTCGATGAACTCGGCCAGGCTCAGCCCCGGCCTGCGCTTGAGCAGCACCACGACTTTGATCACGGCGAACCGCCTCCAGACGGTCGGGCCGCCCGGGGCCCGGGCGCCTCCGGGCGTGGATATCTTGCTGGTCCAACGGCCGGTCCGTACCGTAACCGCCGGGCCGGACCGGCGGTCCAGGCGGTCGCGGGCCCGGCCGGCGCCACGATCCACCCGCGACACCCGATCAGCCGTGACCCCCGATCCGGCCGTGACCCTCGATCAAGCCGTGACCCTCGATCAAGCCGTGACCCTCGAACCGCCGTGAAGGAGCAGCCCGCCATGGGTGACGCGTCCGTTGGGCTCGAACTGTCCTGTGGCCTGGCGCCCGGGCCGGACTTCGCCGGCCTCGCCGCGCTCGCCGAGGAGCTCGGCTATGCCCGGGTCTGGGTCTTCGACTCGGCGGCGCTGTACGAGGACCCGTTCGTCCACCTGGCGCTCGCCGCGACGCGGACCAGCAGGATCGGCCTCGCGGCGTCGGTGCTGATCCCGCAGCAGCGTTCGGTGATGGCGATGGCGAGCGGGATCGCGACCGTCGCCCGGATCTCCGGCGGCCGCTTCCGGGCCGCGTTCGGCACGGGCTACACCGCGCGGCTCACCATCGGGCAACGACCGATGACGATCGACGCGCTCGCCGCGTACCTGACGGCGCTGCGTCAGCTGCTCGCCGGTGACACGGCCGTCGTCGACGGCAAGCCGGTCCGCATGCTGCACGGCCCGGACCTGGCCGCCCCACGGCCGATCGCCGTCGCGCTGTGGCTGAGCGTCTTCGGCCCGCGCGGCGTCGCGCTGGCCGAGAAGCTGGCGGACGGCATCATCGGCGCGCCGCACCCAGCCCTGCCGACCGCGACGATCATCTCCGGGACAGTGCTCGACCCGGGGGAGGAGCCGGGCTCGGCCCGGGTCCGCGAGGCGATCGGGCCGTGGCGGGTCCTCGACTGGCACAACGCCTACGCCCACGGCGGGGCCGAGCGGGTCGACGCCCTGCCCGGCGGGCGGGCCTGGCGCGAGGCCCTCGAGGCGGCGGCCCCGGAGGGCGAACGCCACCTGGCTACCTTCGAGGGCCACGTGACGCACCTGACCGACCGCGACCGGCTCCTGCTGGGCCACATCGACACCAGGACCATGGTCGGCGACCCGGCCCGCATCGCGCGCAACCTGGGGAACCTGGCGTCCACCGGCTACCGGGAAGTGATCTACAACCCGACCGGGCCCGACGTCCGGCGGGAGCTGGCCGCCTTCGCCGCCGCCGCGCAGAGCTGACACGCAGAGCTGATCTGCCACGAGAGTAGGTCTAGCTGGTAGAGCCACCCGGGGGCGGCGGGCAGGGCGAAACCTCTGGGCCGAGGGCGGACTCGTCCGGCACGCGGGACTTCCTACCCCGTGCGGCCCCGATGATGGGCGGGTCTCGGGTGAGACGCTGGCCTCTCGGCACATCGCTGGCCGATCGCGGCGGAAGCGGGCACGATCCTGCTGACCGAGCCGGTCGCGTGGCCCGCGGTGGCCGGTCGCGTGGCCCGCGGTGGATGGTGGGGCCGGCTCGACCTGCGGCGGTGCGGCCCAGTGTGCGGTAGTGAGGTGGATGGTGGGCGAGTTCGACGACCTGACGCGGCCTGACCTGGTCGGCCCGTTGCTGGCCGGCATCCTCGGCGACGAGGCGTGGCGGGACCCCGAGGTCCGGCTGATCTCGGGCGGGAAGTCGAACCTGACCTTCGAGCTGGCCTGCGCCGCGGGGTCGGTCGTGCTGCGCCGTCCGCCGTCCGGGCACATCCTGCGCGGCGCCCACGACATGGGCCGGGAGGCTCGGGTGCAGGCGGCGCTCGCCGGGACCGACGTCCCGGTCGCCAGGGTGCTCTACTCCGCGGACGAGACGGGCCCGCTCGGCGTGCCGTTCTACGTCATGGCGAAGATCGACGGCTACGCGATCCGTGACGTCCTGCCGGACGGGTACGCCGAGGACGCCGTCGGCCGGACGGCGCTGACGAACGCGCTGATCGACACGCTTGCCGACCTGCACGCCGTCGACCCGTACGCGATCGGCCTGGACGGCTACGGCCGCCCGACCGGCTTCATGGGCCGCCAGGTCCGCACCTGGTCCCGCCAGTTCGAGGCCACCAGGACCAGGCCCGCGCCGTCGATGGACGAGCTCGGCCGCCGGCTCGCGGCGTACCCGTTCGCCGAGCCGGCCCGGCCGTCGATCGTGCACGGCGACTACCGGCTCGACAACGTGCTCATGGACCCGGCCGACCCGAGCCGGGTGGGCGCGGTGCTCGACTGGGAGCTCTCCACGCTCGGCGATCCGCTCGCCGACGTCGGAACGCTGCTGTTCTACTGGACCGAGGCCGGCGAGCGGTCCCCGCTGCTGATTCCGGCCGTGACGGCGCAGGACGGCTTCCCGGGCCGGGCGCACCTCACCGAGCGGTACGCCCAGCGCAGCGGCGCCGACCTCGCCGACCTGGCCGCGTACGTGGCCTACGCGCACTTCAAGTTCGCCGCGATCGTGCAGGGTGTCTACGCGCGGGCGACCGCCGGGGTGATGGCCGGGCAGGATTTCGGTGATCTGTCCGGCGAGGCCGAGCGGCTCGCCGCCGAGGGCCTCGACCACTGGAAGGGATGAGCGTGGACTTCGAACTGTCGGCGCAGGCCGCGGACACCTGTGCGCGGATGTGGGACTTCATGCGCGAGGAGGTGTTCCCCGCCGAGCCGGTGTGGCACGGCTACCTGCGCGAGCACGGCGACCACGCCTACCCGCCGGTCATGGAGGAGCTGAAGGCCTCGGCGCAGAAGCGCGGCCTGTGGAACCTGTTCATGAAGTCCTGGTCCGGGCTCTCGAACGTCGAGTACGCGTCGGTCGCGGAGATCACCGGCTGGTCCCCGGTCATCGCCCCCGAGGCGATCAACTGCCAGGCCCCGGACACCGGCAACATGGAGACCTTCGAGCTGTTCGGCACCGCCGAGCAGAAGCTGCGCTGGCTGGAGCCGCTGAAGGACGGCCGCATCCGGTCCGCGTTCGCGATGACGGAGCCGGCCGTGGCCTCCTCGGACGCGACGAACATCCAGACCTCGATCGTCCGCGACGGTGACGACTACGTCATCAACGGCCGCAAGTGGTGGATCACCGGCGTCGCCGACGAGCGCTGCGAGATCTTCATCGTGATGGGCCGCACCAACCCGGAGGCGGCCCCGCACCGGCAGCAGTCGATGATCCTCGTCCCGCGCGACACCCCGGGCCTGACGATCCTGCGGCACCTGCCCGTGTTCGGCTACCAGGACCAGCACGGGCATTCCGAGCTGCTGTTCGAGGACGTCCGGGTGCCCGCCGCGAACCTGCTGGCCGGCGAGGGCGACGGCTTCGCGATCTCCCAGGCCCGGCTGGGCCCGGGGCGCATCCACCACGCGATGCGGGCGATCGGCATGTCCGAGCGGGCGCTGGCGCTGATGGTCGAGCGGGCCAAGAGCAGGACCGCGTTCGGGTCGACGCTCGCCGACCAGGGCGTCGTCCAGGAGCTGATCGCCCGGTCCCGCATCGAGATCGACCAGGCGCGCCTCTACGTCCTGAAGACCGCCTGGCTGATCGACAACCACGGTGCCCGCGGCGCGGCCACCGAGATCGCCGGCATCAAGGTCGCCGCGCCGGCCGTCGCCACCGCGGTGATCGACCGGGCCATCGAGGTCTTCGGCGCGGCCGGCGTCAGCGACGACACCCCGCTGGCCGCCTTCTACGCCTGGGCCCGCGCGCTGCGCATCGTCGACGGCCCCGACGCCGTCCACCGCCGCACCATCGCCCGCCGCGAGCTACGCGCCGAACGCCCGTATACCGGCTGACCCCCGCCACCGCGCCGGCCGCCGCCCGACCTGTCGTCCAAGACGGCGGCCGACCGGCGTCAGGCCGGGCACTTCCAGTCGTCGCTGACCGTGGGAAGGGCGTCCGGCAGGCCGGGCTGCGGGAACTGGTCGCGCAGTGTGAAGGCTCGTGGCGTCGGGCCGTGGGCGCGCAGGTGCTGGACGCGCTCCTCCGCCTCGGCGGTGGTCGGCCGGTGGCCCGCCGGGACCCACCACAGGGCCAGGTAGGCCTCGCGCATCGGCTCGAACCACTCGCGGCGCCGGCGCATCACCGCGCGGTGGTGCCCGGAGAACGCGAACGCGGCGAGGGCCTCGACCGAGGCCCAGACCGTGAGGTTGACGATGACTCCGGCGCTCGTTCCCGCATCCCAGTCGAAGGCCCGGATCGCGGTGGCGTCGCCGTCCTCGTCCTGCAGCCGCCACCGGAAGCCGGGCGCGGCGTCCGCGAGCGCGTTGAGCGGTTCGAGCTCGGCGACGAAGCCGGCGAGCCGTGGGCTGTCCAGGGGTTCGAGGAGCCTCGCGATGTTGACCTGCGCCAGCTCCCACCGGGCCGCGTCGCTCTCCATGCCAGGGACGATAACCGCGCCGACGGCGGCGTCGACGCCTTTGGGCGGGATGCCCGGGACCTCGGCAGGCGGGCGACCGCCGCCAGTGCCCTGGGCAGGAGGGCCGGTCAGGCCGGGGAGCGGATGGTGAGGACCGCCTCGACCGGGGCGTCGCCGAGGACCGTGTAGCCGTGCTCGGCGCTGCTCTCCCAGACGGCGGTCTGGCCGGGGCCGACGGCGGTCTCCCGGCCGGGGAGCCCGGCGAGCGCCTGGCCGTGGGTGACCAGCAGGTGCTCGACGACGCCCGCGCCGTGGGCGGGGGAGCGGTGCCGGGCGCCGACGTCGAGGTGCAGCAGGTACACCTCGACCGTGGTGCCGTCCGGGTGGCGGGTCGCGTCGAGCAGCCGGGCGCCGATGCCCGGCGAGGCGACCTCGACGCCGGGGCGGTCCGCGAGCAGCGTCGCGAGCGGGACCTCGAGCGCCCCGGCGAGCGCGTACAGCGTCCCCAGCGTCGGGTTGCGCACGCCGTTCTCGATCTCCGAGAGCGATCCCTTGCCGACGCCGGCCCGGGCCGCGAGAGCGCCGACGGACAGGTCGCGGGCCTGCCTGGTCGCCCGCAGCCGGGCGCCGACGGCGGCCGCGACCTCGGAGTCCATGAACGACACCCTAACGAGCGTTCTGTCCGTGGAACGGTCACGTAGGTTCTGTATATGGAACAGCGGATGCGGCATACCGTCAGCGCCGGCGTCGTGACCGCGCTGGTGGGGTTCCTCGGCGCCTCGGTGGTGGTGCTGACCGGGCTGCGCGGTGTCGGCGCTAGCACCGGCCAGGCGGCGTCGGGCCTGCTCGCCCTCACCGTGACCCAGTCGCTCGGCACGATCTGGCTGTCGCGCCGCCACCGGATCCCGGTGGTGCTCGCCTGGTCGACGCCCGGCGCCGCGCTGCTCGCCTCGACCGGCGCCGTGCACGGCGGCTGGCCGGCCGCCGTGGGCGCCTTCCTCATCGTCGGCGGGCTCATCCTGCTCACCGCGGCCTGGCCGCGGCTCGGCGACCTCATCGCGGCGATCCCGACGCCGATCGCCCAGGCGATGCTCGCCGGGGTGCTGCTGGAGCTGTGCCTCGCCCCGGTGCACGGCCTGGCCACGCAGCCGGCGCTCGTCGCGCCCGTGGTCGTCGCCTGGCTCCTGCTGCTGCGGTTCGCGCCGCGCTGGGCGGTCCCCGGGGCGTTCGTCGTCACCGTGGCCGCCATCGGGATCTGGCTCGGCCTGCACGGCGGCCTGTCCGGGCCGCTGCTACCCCGGGCCGAGCTGACGGCCCCGGCCTGGACCTGGGCGTCGGTGCTGTCGCTGGCGGTCCCCCTGTTCGTCGTCACGATGGCGTCGCAGAACGTCCCCGGCGTCGCGGTGCTGTCGTCCTACGGGTACACCGCGCCGTGGCGGGAGGCGATGACGGTCACGGGCCTCGGTACCCTCGCCGGGGCGGGCGCCGGCGGCCACGCGATCAACCTGGCGGCGATCACGGCGGCGATGGCGGCCAGTCCCGACGCCCACCCGGACCCGCGACGGCGCTGGCTGGTCGCCCAGGCCACCGGGTGCACCGGCCTCGTCCTGGCGGCGGGCTCCACCGTGCTGGTCACCGTCGTGGCGGCGGCTCCGGCGGGTGTCACCTCCGCGTTCGCCGGGCTCGCGCTGCTGGCCACCCTCGCCTCGTCGCTGACCGGCGCCCTGGCCGAGCCGGCCGACCGGATCCCCGCCGTCGTCACCTTCGTCGTGGCCGGCAGCGGGGTGACGATCCTGAGCGTCGGCGCCGCCTTCTGGGCGCTGGCCGCGGGCCTGGCCGTGCGGAGCGTCCTGAGCGGACCACTGCCCGCCGGCCTGCTCGGTCAGCCGTCCCGGGCGCCCCGCCTGCCGCTGCCGACATCCCGTGCGGAGGCCACTCCGACCCAGGACGACCCACCAAGGTCAGCCCGCTGACACGTGCGCTCTTCGCGGGCTGAAGGAACCTGCCGGCACGCTAGCGGGCCGAGATGGCGATCATGGGTGTAGGCCGTCAGATCAGGCCTCGTCAGGTCGGGCCCCGTCGAGTGGGGCCGGCGGGCGTGGCGTCATGGCGCAGATCAGCTCGTAGCCGAGGTGGGCCGCGGCGATGCCGGTGATCTGCGCGTGGTCGTAGGCCGGGGCGACCTCGACCACGTCGGCGGAGACCAGGTTCAGGTCGGCGAACGCCCGCAGCATGACCAGCAGCTCCCGGGTGGTCAGCCCACCCGCCTCCGGGGTGCCGGTGCCGGGGGCGAACGCCGGGTCGAGCACGTCGACGTCGACCGAGACGTACACCGGCCGGTCGCCGACCCGGGCCCGCAGCCGCTCGACCGCGGCGGCCACGCCCTCCAGCTCGACGAACGGCGCGGTCACCACGGAGAAGCCCAGCCGGGTGTCGTCGTCGAAGTCCGACCGCGCGTACACCGGGCCGCGGATGCCCAGGTGCATGCTGGCCTCCGGGTCGATCAGCCCCTCCTCGGCGGCCCGCCGGAACGGGGTGCCGTGGGTGTAGGCGGCGCCGAAGTAGGTGTCCCAGGTGTCCAGGTGCGCGTCGAAGTGCACCACGGCGACCGGGCCGTGCCGGGCCGTGACCGCCCGCAGCAGCGGCAGCGCGACCGTGTGGTCGCCGCCGATCGTCAGCAGCCGGGCGCCCCCGTCGAGCAGCTCGCGGGCCTGGCGCTCGACCGCGTCGAGGGCCTCCGGGATGTCGAACGGGTTGCAGGTGACGTCGCCGGCGTCGACGACCTGCTGCGTGGCGAACGGCGTCACGTCCTGCGCCGGGTTGTACTGGCGCAGCAGCCGGGAGCTCTCGCGGACGTGGCCGGGGCCGAACCGCGCGCCGGGCCGGTAGCTGACCCCGCCGTCGAACGGCACGCCGAGGACGGCGACGTCCGCGCGGGTGACCTGGTCGATCCGGGGCAGCCGGGCGAACGTGGCTGGTCCGGCGTAGCGCGGCACCTGGGTGGCCTCGGGCGGACCGATCGGGTCGGGGGACATGCCGGCGGAACCTTCCTGTCGTCGTCAGGCGGTCACGGTCGTCGGTCGGTCACGGTCGTCGGGCGCTCAGCCCAGGCTCGCGAGCAGGGCGCGGGCCTCGGTCGCGGCGGTGGCGACGGCGCCCGCGTCCAGGCCGCACAGCCGCAGGCAGGACGCCGCGATCGCGGTGGCGTCCTCGGCGGTGGGCTGGCGGGCCCGCCGGATCTGGATGACGACCTCGACGAGCTGGATGAGCAGCTCGCCGAGCTGGCCCGCTGGCAGCTCGGCCGCGACCGACGGTGCCGCGGCCGCCGCCCCGAGACGGCCGTAGGCGTCCTGCAGCTCCTGGCGTTCGGCGCGGAACGGGGCGAACACGTCGCCCTGCGCCTCGGGCAGCAGGTAGAGCGTGCCGATGTTGTGCGGGGCCGTGACCAGCGTCCGCACGTCGGCGACCGCGACCGCGTACAGGGCGGCCGCGGCGCTGACCTGGGGGCCGCGTGCGCCGACCTGCTCGACCACGTCCAGGCTGGGCCGCACGGACGTGGAGAGCAGCTCGACGAGCAGCTCGTCCTTGGTGGCGAAGTGGTAATACAGCGACGCCTGGCGGATGCCGACCTTCTCGGCGATCATCCGGGTGCTCGTCGCCGCGAAGCCGTGCTCGGTGAACAGCGCGGCCGCCGCGTCGAGGATCTGCGCCCGCGCCGGGACGCCGCTGGCCGCCTGCGGCCGGTGCCGCGGCCGGCCCGCCCGCGACACCGGCCCTGCCTGGTCCACCGCCGCTGCCTGGTCCACCGCCCCTGCTCCCATCAGCCGCCCTGCCGGTCCGGCCGCGACGCCAGGTAGGCGCGCCAGCCGCCGTGCGCGCTGATGTCCGGCGCGCCCGCGACGGCGAACGGCTCGACCAGGAACCCGGTGACCTCGCGGCCGTCGACCAGGCCGACCCTGCCCAGCGCCATCGGCCCGGGCACGGCCGCGAGGAACGTCCCCAGCCCGGCCGCCGGCAGCCGCCACAGCTCGCCCTCGATGCTCGCACCGTCGGTGCCCGGCGTGACCCGCACCAGGCCGGGCTTCGTCGGCACCGTCTCCAGCGCGTGCAGCCGGTAGGCCGCCGCGGTGCGGGCCGGGCCGACCAGGGTGCCGCCGGCGGCGACGAGCTGGGCGTTGAGCGGCTGGCCGGTCAGATGCGCGCCGACGACGAACAGCTCCAGGCCGGGGTTCGCGAACCGCTCGGCGAGACCGGCGAGCGTCCGGTCGGAGAAGGCCGGGCCGGTGAGCATCACGCCGAAGGGCAGCCCGTCGACGAACCCGGCCGGGACCGCCAACGAGGCGTAGTCGAGCAGGTTGGCGAAGTTCGTGAACCGGCCCATCCGCGAGTTGGCGCCGACCGGGTCGGCCGTGACCTGGGCGAACGTCGGGTGCCAGGTCGTCGTCGGGGTGAGCAGCGCCGCGCAGCCGTCGAGCGCGGCGCGGCCGGCCGCGCCGAGCGCCGCGAGCCGGGCGCTGTCGGCGGCCCAGTCCGCGGCCGTCCGGGCCTTGCCGCCCAGGATGATCGTGGCGACGGTCGGGTCGAGGTCGGTGCCGACGAGCTCGGGATGCGCCTCCAGATGGGCGCCGACGGCGGCATAGCGCTCGGCGACGAACGCGCCGCCGTAGAGCAGCGTGGCCGCGTCGAGCAGCCGGGCGATGTCGACCTCGATGATCTCGACGCCGGTCGCCGCGAACCGGGCGACCGCGGCGGCGAACGCCTCACCCCAGCCGGGGGCGAGCCCGTCGAGATGCTCGGGCGTCGGCACGGCCACCCGAGGCCGGGCCGGTGCCGGCGGCGCGGGCTGCCCGGTCCGTGACCACGGGTCCGCCGGGTCCGGCCCCTCCATGATCTCGGCGATGGCCCGGGCGAGGCCCAGGTCCCGGGCGAAGACGGAGACGCAGTCCAGGCTGTAGCAGGCCGGGACGAGGCCGGTCACCGGCACGAGGCCCTTCGTCGGCTTCACCCCGACGAGGCCGTTGAGCGCGGCCGGCACCCGGCCCGAGCCGGCCGTGTCGGTGCCGAGCGCCGCGTCGACGATCCCGAGCGCCACCGCGACCGCTGACCCGGACGACGACCCGCCGGAGATCCGCGCCGGGTCCCAGGCGTTGCGCACCGCGCCGTAGGGGGAGCGGGTGCCGACCAGGCCGGTGGCGAACTGGTCCAGGTTCGTCTTGCCGAGCACGAGCGCGCCGGCGGCCCGCAGCCGGGCGACCGAGGTCGCGTCCGCGGCCGGCTCGTAGGCGTACGACGCGGCCGCCGCGGTCGTCGGCAGTCCGGCGACGTCGATGTTGTCCTTGACCGCGACGACGATCCCGGCCAGGGGCAGCTCCGGGTCGATCCCCGCCGCCTCCGCGAGCACCTCGTCCCGGTCCCGCAGCGTGATCCACACCTCCGGTCGGTCGACCTCGGCGAGCCGCGCGAACGCAGCCTCCACCCGCTCGACGGGCTTGACCCCCGAGTCGCTCACGGGCGGACCGCCGCGAGGACCTGACCCGGGGCGACCTGCTCACCAGGCCGGACGTAGATCTCCAACAGCGTTCCGCCCACCGGCGCGGTCACCTTCGTCTCCATCTTCATCGCCTCCAGGGACAGCACCGGCTCGTCCGCCGCGACGACGGCGCCCGGCGCGGCGGCCAGCTGCCAGACGGTCGCGGTGAACGGGGCCGTCACCGCGACGGCGCCCGCCGGCACCTCAACCTCAACACCCGTGGCGACGACGGGCTCGTCCCTGCGATCAAACTCTCCGGACGCCCGCCAGCGTTCCTTCTCGGCCTCGAACGCGGCCGCCTGGGTGGCCCGGAACGCGGCGATCGAGTCCGCGTTCGCGGCCAGGAAGGCGTCGTACTCGGCGATCGAGAAGGTGCCGTCCTCGGTCTCGCAGGTGCCGCGGCCCGCGTCGGTCTCGGCCCGCAGCTCCAGCAGCTCGTCCGCGCTGACCGGGTACCACTCGATTCTGTCGAAGAACCGCAGCGACCACGGGTGCTCGGCGAACATCCCGCGGCGGCGGAAGCGGTTCCACACCTGGACGGTACGGCCGACGAACTGGTAGCCGCCCGGTCCCTCCATCCCGTAGATGCACAGGTAGGCGCCGCCGATGCCGACCGAGTTCTCCGCGGTCCAGGTCCTGGCCGGGTTGTACTTCGTCGTGACCAGCCGGTGGCGCGGGTCCAGCGGGGTCGCGACCGGGGCGCCGAGGTAGACGTCGCCGAGGCCGAGGACCAGGTAGCGGGCGTCGAACACGGTCCGGTACACGTCGTCGACCGAGTCCAGCCCGTTGATCCGGCGGATGAACTCGATGTTCCACGGGCACCAGGGCGCGTCGGCGCGCACGCCGGCCATGTACCGCTCGATCGCCAGCCGCGTCGCCGGGTCGTCCCAGGACAGCGGCAGCCGGACCCGCCGGGACGGGACGACGAGCGCCTCGGTCGCCGGCACCTCGTCCTCCAGCTCGCGCAGCAGCGCGGTCAGGTCGCGGGCCCGCAGCACGGTCGCGTCGGTGTGGATCTGCAGCGACCGGATACCCGGGGTGATGTCGACGATCCCGGCCGGGGCGTGGGCGGCGAGCGTCTCCCGCAGCGCGTGGACCCGCATCCGCAGCGCGATGTCCAGCGTCATCGGGCCGTACTCGACGAGCACGTTGTCGTCGCCGTCGCGCCGGTAGGTGACACTCGGGCGGGCGTCGGTGGCCTCCAGCCGGCCGAGGACGCCGTCGTCGCCGTCCCCGCCGGTGCTCGCGACCGTGCGCGACGCCCGGTGGTCATCGAGCGCCGCCGCCTCGGACTCCCGGACGGCCACGAACCGGACGGTGTCGCCGGGCCGCAGCTGGCCGAGCTTCCACAGCTCGCCGGACGCGACGACCGCCGGGCAGACGAAGCCACCCAGCGACGGCCCGTCCGGGCCGAGGATGATCGGCGTGTCGCCGGTGAAGTCGAGCGCGCCGACGGCGTAGGCGGTGTCGTGGATGTTGGACGGGTGCAGCCCGGCCTCGCCGCCGTCGGCCCTGGCCCAGGCCGGCTTCGGGCCGATCAGCCGGATGCCGGTGCGGGCCGAGTTGTGGTGCACCTCGTAGTCGGTGGCGTAGAGGGTGTCGATGTCGGCGCGGGTGAAGAACTCCGGCGCAGCGTGCGGGCCCTCGGTGACGCCGATCTCCCAGCGCCCGGTCAGGGCCGGCCGCCGGTCGTCCGGGGTGGGCCTGGCCGGGCCGGCGGCCACGGTGCCGCCCGGGCGCAGCACGTCGCCCGCGAGCAGGGCCCGGCCCGCGTGACCGCCGAACCCGCCGAGGGTGAACGTCGACGCGCTGCCCAGGTAGGCGGGCACGTCGAGCCCGCCGCGCACGGCCAGGTAGCCGCGCAGCCCCGGCCCGGTGGCCGCGCCGAGGGTCAGCGTCCCACCCGCCGGCACCTCGACCGGCTCCCACAGCGGAACGTCGACGCCGGGGTCTCCAGCGGCCAGGAGCGGGCCGGTGACGGTGATCGGCGCGGGCGCGCCGGTCACGCAGACCGTCGACGCGGTGGAGAACCGCAGGCGCAGCCCACCGGCCGTGACCTCCAGGGCGGGTGTCCCGGGCGGGTTGCCGACCGCCAGGTTCGCCTCGGCGAACGACACCGGGTCGAACGGGCCACTCGGCGGCACCCCGACGTGCCAGTAGCCGAGCCGGCCGGGCAGGTCCTGCACGGTCGTCAGCGGGCCGGCCGCCAGCACGTCGATCCGGGGCGCCGGGTCGGACAGCACGGTCAGCGTCGTGGTCGCGTGCGTGGCGGCGCGCAGCTCGGGGGAGTCGGTCAGCGCGCGCAGCAGCCCGAGGTTGGTGACGATGCCGTCGACCCGGCTCGCGTCCAGCGCCACCCCGAGCAGGTCGAGCGCCTCGTCCCGGGTCGGCCCGGCCGCGATGACCTTGGCCAGCAGCGGGTCGTAGAACGGGGAGACCTCCAGCCCGGTCTCGACGAACCCGTCGACCCGGACCCCGGGGATCGCCGGTGTGTCCTGGCCGGGGAAGAACGCCCTCGTCACGAGCCCGGAGGACGGCAGCGCGTCCTTCGCCGGGTCCTCGGCGTAGACCCGGGCCTCGACGGCGTGGCCGGCGGGCTCCCAGGCCCGGGTGAACACGTCGTCCTCGACGCGGCCATCCCGGGCCAGGGTGAGCATCAGCTCGACCAGGTCGACGCCGAGCACCGCCTCGGTGACCGGGTGCTCGACCTGCAGCCGGGTGTTGACCTCCAGGAACGAGGCCTCCTCGCGCACCGGGTCGTAGACGAACTCGACCGTGCCAGCGCCCCGGTAGCCGACCGAGGCCAGCAGCTCCCGGGACGACTGGTGCAGCAGGTGGCGGACGTGGCCGGGCAGCGCCGGCGCCGGGGCCTCCTCGATGACCTTCTGGTTGCGCCGCTGCAGCGAGCAGTCCCGGTCGGCCAGCACCGCGACCCGGCCCGCGCCGTCGCCGAAGACCTGCACCTCGACGTGGCGCGCCGGGCGGACCAGCCGCTCCAGGAACACCCCGGCCGAGCCGAAGTTCTGCGCCGCGAGCGCCTCGACCGCGGCGAACGCGTCCCGGACCTCGCCGGCGGTGAAGCAGGCCCGCATGCCGATGCCGCCCCCGCCGCCGGTGGCCTTCACCATCACCGGCAGCCCGATCGTCTCGGCCGCGGCGACCGCCTCGGCGGCGCTGGCGAGCAGCTCGGTGCCGGCGAGCAGCGGGACCCCGGCGGCCTTCGCGAGCGCCTTCGCCGTGTGCTTCTCGCCGAACGCGACGATCTGGTCGGCGGTCGGCCCGGCGAACCGCAGCCCAGCGGCCTCGACGGCACGGGCGAACGCCGCGTTCTCCGACAGGAAGCCGTAGCCGGGGTGGATGATCCCGGCACCGTGGCGCAGCGCCGCCTCGAGGACGGCGTCGGCGCGCAGGTAGGACTCGCGGGCGGGGGCAGGGCCCAGCCGCACGGCGTGGTCGGCCTCGCGGACGTGCGGCGCGGCGCGGTCGGCGTCGGAGAACACCGCCACCGTGCCCAGCCCCATCCGCCGCGCCGTCCGGATCACCCGCCGCGCGATCTCCCCACGATTGGCTACCAGCACCACCGCGCTCATGCGGGCTCCACGACGATCATGCGCAGCGGAGTCGGGTTGAAGTCGTTGCACGGGTTGTTCATCTGCGGGCAGTTCGAGACGACGACCAGCACGTCCAGGTCGGCCCGGAACGCGACGCGGCGGCCCGGCGCAGACAGGCCGTCGACGATGCCGAGCGCCCCGTCCGCCTCGACCGGCACGTTCATGAACCAGTTGAGGTTGGAGACCAGGTCCCGCACCCCGAGGCCGTGCCGGGACGCCTCGGCGAGGAAGTTCTCCCGGCAGCCGTGGTGGAACATCACATGATGGCCATAGCGCAGGGTGTTCGACTCCTTGGAGCACGCCCCGCCGATCGTGTCCTGCCGGTCGATCTCGTTGGCGACGACGGTGGCCATCGCCCGGCCCTCGCTGCTGCGCAGCACGGTGCCGGTCCGGACGTAGGCGTTGCCCTGCCAGGCCAGCGTGTCCGGGACGCTGTAGCGCTCCTCGGGGTCGGCGGCGCTGTAGAGCAGGCAGTCGGCCGACTGGTTGCCGCCCACGTCGACGATCGTCAGCACCTGGCCGGTCCGCACGACGCCAGACCAGGGCGCGTTGGGCGCGACCCGCTCGTCGAGCACGACGGTCCCGGCGACGAGGCTCTCGGACCAGTCGAGGACCGACCCCGGCGCGTAGGTCGCGCCGACGGGGACGGTCGACCCGACGGTCCCGCCCGCGACAGTCGGGTAGGGGCGGACCTCTGAGCTCGCCGTCATCACAGCCCTCGCGCTTCCCGGTAGTCGACGGTGTTCAGGTAGGCCCGGTGCAGCTCGGGCGTCGCGGCGAACCGCGGGTCGGCGGGCCCGGTCGGCGCGCCGCGCCAGGCATGCACCCGCAACGGGCCGACGACGTAGTCGGCGCGCGGGTCCAGCGGATGGGCGACGTTCGCGACGAGGACCAGCAGCGGCAGCTCGGCGACCAGCTCGACGTGGGTCCCGGCGCCGGCCGACCCCCGCCAGACCAGCGCGCCGTC
Source organism: Pseudofrankia inefficax (assembly GCF_000166135.1). Classification (NCBI taxonomy): domain Bacteria; kingdom Bacillati; phylum Actinomycetota; class Actinomycetes; order Frankiales; family Frankiaceae; genus Pseudofrankia; species Pseudofrankia inefficax. The sequence goes on along the minus strand of NC_014666.1, from coordinate 4,682,013 downwards.
GGCGGCGACCCGTACCCCCTGGAAGAACGACACGCTCGGCGGCAGGTCGCGCCGGGCCAGGCCGTGCTTCGCCGCGGCCTTCACGAACAGCGCCCGGCCCGAGGGCGCTGGGCCCTCCGGCCGGGCGTCGCCGTACTTGCGCTCGTTGAACGCGTCGGTGCTGGTGCCACAGAACGCGTCATGGTGGCCGGAGCTGTCCGCCACGATCGTGGCCAGCACCCGGCCGTCTCCGGACAGCAGCGGGTGGCCCGCGCCCAGGTAGGCCTGCCAGGGGATCTTCTGGGTGTCGGCGACGTTGAGGCGCTCGACCGGCTCGGCCGCGTTGTAGACGATCACGTGGGCGCAGGCGTCCCCGGTCGGGTCGTCGAAGCGCAGCCGCGAGCCGGCGGCGAGCACCTTGTGGGTGTAGCCGCCGGGCGCGACCGTCTCCGCCCAGACCAACGTGGCCGGATCGACGTCTGCTGGGCAGAACGGGCTGCTGGACGCCGGGAGGTACGGCATCCACGCGCTCGTCTGCCCGCCCTGCGCCCGGGCGTCGGCCCGGGCGTTGCGGACGCTGTCGGTCAGGTGCTCGTCTCGCGGCGGCGCGCCGCGGGTCTCGCCGGCCATCGTCATGGGTGGTTCCTTCCTCCTCGCGTCCCCCGCGTGGTCAGGTGCGGGTCCTAGGCGGCCTCTGGCAGGGCCTCCGGGGTGGCGGTGTGCGGCACGTGCGGAAGGTCGATCTTGGTGTGCAGGCGGCGGGCGGCGAAGTAGGCCCCGCCGATCGCCAGCACGATGCCGATGAACAGCAGCGCGCTCCAGCGCAGCCACCAGCCCTTGCCGCCGAGGTCGTAGATCTCCGCGCGCGGCCAGATCAGGTTGACCGCCATCCCGGCCTGGTAGAGCACCGCGATCGCGTTCAGCGGGATGCCCCAGCGGCCCATCGAGAACAGCGGCTTGCCGTCCTCGTCCACGCCGCCAGGGAAGCCGTCGGTCTTGCGGTGCCTGATCCGCACGACCAGCAGCGGCAGGGTCACGCCCAGGTACGCCAGGTAGAGCATCCCGATGCAGAGGCTGGACAGCGCCAGGAAGATGGCCGACTGGTTGATGTTGACCAGCAGCGCCGCGGCGGCCAGCACGCCGACGACGATCGAGGTGATGATCGGCGTGCCGGTGCGCGGCGAGACCTTGCCGAGGTACTTGTGGAACGGCAGCGCGCCCTCCCTGGCCATGGAGTACATCATCCGGGCCCCGGAGGTCTGGCAGGCCAGCGTGCAGGCGAACACGGCGACGGCGATGAAGCACAGCAGCAGCCGGCCGAGCACGCTGCCCAGCCGGTCGGTCAGCACGTAGGCCAGGCCGCCGGAGGCGAGCTTGCCGTCGTCCACGCTGGCCGCCGCCATCAGGGCCGAGATGATCAGCAGCGCGCCGCCGATGCCGGAGGTGACCAGTGCCCGCAGGATCGTCTTCGGGGTGGTCTTGCGCGGGCTGAGCGTCTCCTCGGACAGCTCACCGGCCGAGTCGAAGCCGACCATGACGTACGCGGCCATCAGCGACGAGGCGAGGAAGGCCGGCAGGTAGTGCCCGCCACCCGGCCAGCCGGTGTTGTGGACGAGGATCTCCGGCCCGCGCTTGGGCAGGCAGAACAGCGCAATGACGAGGACGGCGACGCCGATGATCTCGCAGATCACGCCGATGCTCGACGCCCGCGCGGTCTCCCGGATGCCCAGGATGTTGACGATCGTGGTGACGACGAGCAGCAGGCAGCCGAGCAGGACGGCGTTCTGCGCGCCGGTGGTCGAGACGAGCGTCGGGTCGGCGTGCGAGCCGCCGACGATCTGGAAGCCCGACCAGATCTCCGGCAGCGCCGCCTGCAGGGCGATCGCCGCCGCGGCGACCGTGAGGATCTGGCCGATGATCATCGTCCAGCCGATGAACCAGCCGGCCGTCGTGCCGCCGAGGCGGCTGGACCACTGGAAGATGGCGCCCGAGATCGGCCAGCGGGCCGCGAGCTCGGAGAAGCACAGCGCGACGAGCAGCTGGCCGGCGAACACCATCGGCCAGGTCCAGAAGAACGACGCCCCGCCGATGCCGAAGCCCAGCCCGAACAGCTGGACGACGGTGGTGAGAATCGAGACGAAGGAGAAGCCCGCGGCGAAGGACGCGAAGGTCCCGACACCGCGATGGAGCTCCTGCTTGTAGCCGAGCTGGCCGATGATGTCGCCGGGTGCGACGACCTCCGACGTGCTCACCACGTCACCTCCCATGATCAAGGATACCTGTCAGATGACAGGTATTGGAAGGATCATGGAGCGGACGTGTCGCATTCCCGGATCGGCGGCGTTAACTTCCAGTCGCCAGACCTGCGCGTACGTAAATTCCCGGCGCATCGGCCGGTGGGGGCGTCCATCCGGCGCCGCGCGCCGGCCGGGCTGGGCGGTGGCGGCGGCGGCCGGACAGACGGCAGTGCCCGGCGGCTGGGGCGAGCCGCCGGGCGGATCGGGAGTGGTCGCTAGGCGCGGTCGGGCGTCTCGCCCGGCCGCGCCGCCGGTCAGCGGAAGACCCGCCGCAGCCAGGTGGCGATGCCCTCGACGACGAGCACGGTGACGAACACCATGATCACGAGGGTCGTCACCTGGCCGTGCAGCTTCAGCACGGGCGAGGCGTTCGTCAGGTAGAAGCCGACGCCGCTGCCGCCGACGATGCCGAGAATCGTCGCCGCCCGGATGTTGGTGTCGACCAGGTACAGCGAGTTGCTGATCAACGACGGCAGACCCTGCGTCCAGGTCGCCGCGAGGTAGCGCTGGCCCCTGGTCGCGCCCGCCGCGGTGAGCGCGCGCTCCGGCCCGGCCGGCACCTCCTCGAACGAGTCGGCGATGAGCTTGCCGAGCAGGCCGACCCCGCCGAACGCCAGCGCGACGACCCCCGCCTGGTTGCCGAGGCCGGTGACCATGATCAGGAAGATCGCGAGCACCAGTTCGGGCACCCCGCGGAAGATCACGAGAAGCACCCGGAAGGCGCTGCGCACGTGCCCGTTCGGAGCGACGTTGCGGGCGGCGAGGGAGCCGAAGACCAGCGCGAAGACGAGCGAGAGGACGGCGGCGCTGAACGCCACCTCGATGGTGATGAGCAGCGCGTTCGCGAACTCGCTGAAGTCGTGGTTGCCGAAGTTCGGCGGCCAGAAGCTCTTGAGCGTCGGGCGGACGTAGCTCCAGGTGATGTCGCCGAAGTTGACGTGCGCCATGAAGTAGCTGCCGACGGCGAGCGCGAGCGCCGCGAGCAGCCAGCTCGTGTTGCGGACCCGGTCCCGGGTCCACGGTCGCTTCGTCATCGACTCGACGCTGGCGGCGATGACCTGACTGCTGGCCGTCGGCTCGGGCGCGGGGCGGTTCCTGGCCCGGGCCCGCCCGATGCGGTCACCGAGGCTGTTGCCGACGGGCTGGATGCCAAGCAGGCTGCGGCGGATCGTCGACGAGATGATCTCCAGGACGACGCAGAGCACGAAGATGACGAGCGCGATGCCGAGGCCGCGGCCGTATCCCTGCGGGAAGTCCTCGAAGGCGATGCTCATCGCGTAGCCGAGGCCGCCCACCCCGGCGTACCCGAGGATGGCCGAGCCGCGAAGGTTGATGTCGAAACGATGCAGAACGGTCGCGATCCACGACGGCAGCACCTGCGGGAAGACGCCGGACCAGAACTCCTGCGCCCGCGACCCGCCGGCCGCGCGGATGGCGAGACGCGGGCCGTCGTCGCTCTGCTCGATCGCGTCGGCGAACAGCTTGGAGATCATGCCGATCGAGTGGATGCCGATCGCGACGATGCCGGGCAGCGGGCTGCCGAGGACGAAGATCAGCGAGAGCGCGAGCGCGATGACGACGTCGGGGATCGCGCGGGTCACGACGCCGATCGCCCGGCCGACCGGGCGCAGCCAGGGGGCCGGAGTCGTGTTCTCGGCCGCGATCCACGCCACCGGGACGGAGATGAGAGCGGCGATCAGCGTCCCGAGCAGAACGATGCCCAGCGTGAGCCCGATCAGGTAGAACAGGTCCTTCGGGCCCGGGATGCTGAGCGGGTCCATCTGGTGGAACACCTTCGTGGCGTTCCGGGCGCTCGACACGATGTTGTGCCACGAGAAGTCGAGCGTGGTCAGGGAGTAGACCGAGAAGCCGAGCATCGCGACGATGAGGACGCCACCGGAGATCTTGGCGACCGGGACCGGACGGCGGGGCGCCCGCTCCGTGACGCCGGACCCCGGCCCAGGCCCTGGGCCCGCCGCCCGCGGCGCCTCGATCGTGGTCATACCGTGCCGTCCTGAACGGGCACGGAGGTGTCCGCGGCCTCGGCGGTGCCGTCCTCCTGCGTGGGCACCTCGATCGGCACCCCGGTCAGCTCGCGCTCTATCGCGTTCAGCTCGGCGGTCGACGTGGTCACCCGGCCGTAGATCTCCATCACCTGGGCCTTGCCGAGGCCCTCGGTCGGGGTGTCCAGGACGACCTCACCCCGGCGCAGCCCGACGATCCGGTCGCCCCAGTCCAGCGCGAGGTCGACCTGGTGCAGGCTGCACACGACGGTCAGGCCGTCGTCGGCGGCGATCTCGCGGATCAGCCGCATGATCTGGCCGCTGGACTCGGGGTCGAGGCTCGCGACGGGCTCGTCCGCGAGGAGGACCTCGGGATTCTGCATCAGCGCCCGGGCGATCGCCACGCGCTGCTGCTGGCCGCCGGAGAGCTGGTCGGCCCGCTGATAGGCCTTCTCCAGCAGGCCGACGCGGTCCAGGTGGTTCAGCGCGGCGAGCCGGAAGCTCTTGGGGTACGCCCAGATCCCGAGGCGTGGGCCGGTCAGGCGTGAGAGCGCGCCGGTCAGCACGTTCTCCAGCACCGTCAGGGACGGCACCAGCTCGAACTGCTGGAAGATCATGCCGACCCGCCCGCGCAGCGCGCGCAGGGCCTTGGGCCGCAGCTTGGGAACGTTGCTGCCCAGGACCTCGACCGTGCCCGAGGTGGGGAACTCCAGGCCGTCGAGATGCCGGAGCAGGGTCGACTTGCCCGAGCCGGAAAGCCCGAGCAGCACGACGACCTCCCCGGGTTCCACGGTCAGGTTGACGTCGTGGAGTGCTTGCGTGGCGCCGAACTTCTTGGTGACGCCACTGACAGAGATGACCGGGGAGGCCGCCGCGCTGTTCATGTCCCGCTACCTACTTTTCTCGGGGCTGGTTTCGGCTACTTGGCGCACTTCGCGGCGGTGACCTTGGTGCAGATGCTGCGGATCGTGTCGTAGTAGGCGTCGGTCTCGGGCTTCGCGGCCTGGAAGCTGCTCTTGAAGCCGTCGGTGACGGTGATGCCCGCGGCCGAGATCTGGTCAAGCGTGACGCTGCTCAGGGCGGAGGTGAGCTTGGCCTGGACGCTCTTGGGCAGCGCGGTCGAGATGGTGATCGGCCCACCGGGGACGTACTGCTTGTCCAGGACGGTGACGGAGCCGTCCTTCGCGGCGGCCTCGGCCTCGGAGTCCTCGGCGAAGCCCGCGTCACACTGCTTCGACGCGACGGCTTGGACCGACTTGTCGTGAGCACCGGCGAAGGACGCCTTGAAGTCGGCGAAGGTCGGGTTGCCGCTGGCGTCCGCGCCCGAGGCCTCGATGTTGATGCCGGCCTTGTTGAGCGCGAGCATCGGGAACAGGAAGCCCGAGGTCGAGCTCTTCGAGACGAAGCAGACCGTCTTGCCCTTGAAGCCGGCCACCGAGGTGATGTCCGAGCCCTTGGGGACGATGGCCTCCGAGTAGTAGCCCGGGTCGGTCAGGCCGGCCGAGGCGATGACGGCCGAGACGACCTGCTGCTTCGCGCCCTTGTTGGTGGCGTTGACGTAGGTCAGGCCCGAGAACGCGGCGACGTCGACCTTGCCGGCGACCGCGGCGGCGATGAGCGCGGTGTAGTCGCTGGTCGGGAAGAACTTGACCTTGTAGCCGGTCTGCTTGGCGATGTACTCCTCGAGCGGCTTCCAGTTCGAGTCCGAACCGGCCTGGTCGGGCACGGTCGCGAAGACGATCGTCCCCGGGCTGTCGGCGAAGGTGCCCGTCTCGGCGGGGCTGGAGGAGCTGGCGGCCGTGGTGCTGCCGCCGTCGGACGAGCCACAGGCGGCGACAGCCGCGAGCGACAGCGCGGCGACACCGGCGATCATCGCCGAGGTACGGAGCCTTCTGATCACTTCGATTTCCCCCTCAGGAACCGGTTTAGTGGGTTTTGGGTCAGGTGGCGCCGGCCCGCTGGTGGCGGGCTGGTCAAGGTGGCCGGGCTGGTCGGCCGGGCAGGGCGAGCAGGCAGTGCTGGGACGAAGCGGTACGGGGCGGAGAGCCGGGCGGCGTCGCCACGGCCCGGGCCGTGGGCTCTAAGGCCCCCAGTTCGCGCCGGGCGGCACGCGGCCGGGCGTCCTCACGGCGGCGTTCGTCGGCGGGAGCCCCGCCGGCCGTGTCGCCCGGTCACCCGCTGCGGCGGCCCCCCACCCGGACCGGCGTTCGTTCACGAACCAAGACCATCGCGGGCACGCCTGAACGCTCGGTGAACCGGCGGCGTTGACCATGCGGCGGAACGGTGACCGCACCACGGCCATTTCCGAGTAGATGTCGCCCGGATGTCCGGCAGGTCATCGGCAGTGGGCGCCCGTCGGCGTGACGAGGTCAGCCACCTGTCTGCGCCCCTGGTATCCGCGTATGTCGCAGTTCGGGCGCCGTCAGGCTATCCTGACAGAAGGAAGCGTTCCGGCGGGAGCGTTCGGGACGCGGGGCGCTCGGACAGGGGTGGTCTGGATGGCCAGGGGCTGGGCCGCGGGGGACGCCGCGGGGGACAAGGACGGGCCGTGGCCCGAGGGCCGCCGGGCCTGGGAGCGGCTGGAGCGCTGGCGCGACCGGCGCGGTCGCGCCGGGGACGCCGACCTCGGGAACGCGGCGCTGGACGCGCTCAGCGACGTCGGGACGCTGCGCCGGCTGCTGGACCAGGCGGAGCTGACGGCGGTGCGGACCGCCCGCGGCCACCGACGCTCCTGGGCCGAGATCGCGACCCGGCTCGGCGTCACCCGCCAGTCCGCCTGGGAACGATGGCGCGACCTGGACGAGGACCTGCCGGAGCGGACACCGGCGCCGGGCGACGACGTCGAGACGGCCGTGCTGAACGACGCGGCCAGGGCCGAGATCGCCAGGCGGGCCCGCGAACTCGCCGAGCGGTCCCTGCGGGACGACGCGGCCGAGGCGTTCGGCGGCCCGCGACCGCTGCCGTCCGACGCTGCCGGCGAGGACCCGCCCGGGTCCGGCACGAAGCGCCGAGGCCGGCGGTACCGGACGTCGATCGTGCCGAACGTCGTCACCCTGCCGATCGACGAGGCCCGCCGGAAGCTCGCGGAGTCAGGGTTCGTGGGCGTCGCGGTCGGCCTCGGCGACGGGCCCGGTGCGCCGCTGGTCGCGATCACGCCGGAGCCGGGCGCGGTGGTCTCCAGCCAGGCCCCGGAGGCCGGCGCCCGCGTCGACGCCGGAGCGACGGTCCGCCTGTGGGTCCGCGCCGGCGGCGGTTCCGCCGGCGTCCGGGAGCCGCGCCGGCCGTTCCCTGCGGCCCCGCCCGCCCGTGCGCTGCGCCTGGAGCCCGGCACCGGTGACGCCGTCGCCGCGGCGGCCGAGTGACGGCCTGATCGTGGCTCGCCCCGCCACCGCGAGGGCCGGGCCCAGACCGGTTCGCGCCAGGCGGTTCTGGTGACCTGACGGTTACGGTGACGGCATGGGCGAGCGGCGCACGACCGGGCAGGCGCTGGTCGACGGGCTGCTCGCCCATGGCGTGGACACCGTGTTCGGGCTGCCAGGGGTGCAGACCTATGCGCTGTTCGACGCGCTGGGCGAGCGGTCGGCCGAGATCGCGCTGGTCGGCGCCCGCCACGAGCAGGCCTGCGCGTACATGGCCCTCGGCTACGCGCAGTCCAGCGGGCGGACGGGCGTGTGCACCGTCGTCCCGGGCCCGGGCATCCTCAACGCCGCCGCCGGCCTGCTGACCGCGGCCGGCACCGGGACCCCCGTCGTCTGCCTGACCTCGGACGTGCCGACCGCCTACGCAGGCAGAGGCATGGGCCATCTGCACGAGATGCCCGACCAGCTGGCGACCGTGCGCTCGTTCGTGAAATGGGCCGAGGCGATCCGCCACCCGGCGCAGGCACCGGCCCTGCTCGCCGAGGCGTTCGCCCGGGCGGTGTCGGGGCGGCCCGGCCCGGTGGTGCTGCAGGCCCCCTGGGACGTCCTCGGCATGGCGGCCGAGGTTCCCGCGCCGCGGGTCCGGCCGCCGGACCCGCCGCCACCCGTCGACGAGCCCGCCGTGCGCGCCGCAGCGGACCTGCTGGCCGCGGCACGCGACCCGATGATCATGATCGGGGGCGGCGCCCGGCACGCCGGCGCCGAGGTCCGGGCGCTCGCCGAGCTGCTCGGGGCGCCGGTGGTGGCGCAGCGCGGCGGCCGCGGGGTGCTGCGCGACGACGACCCGTACGCCTTCACCGGCGCCGCCGGTTTCGCGCGGTGGGCCGACACCGACGTGCTGCTGATGCTCGGCACCCGTGGCGAGCTGACCTGGTTCCGCTGGCCCGAGCGGACCCCGGGCCCGCGCCTGGTGAGTATCGACATCGACCCGCGCCAGCACGTCTGGCGCGCCCCGGCGGTGGCCGTCACCGCCGACGCCCGCGACGCGGCGGCCGCCCTCGTGGGCCTCCTGCGGGACCGGAACGCGGGAGGCCAGGCCCCGCGCGGGGCCGACCCGGGGGAGCGGGCGGCCGGGGAGCCGGCGCCGCCCGCGCCACGGGCCTCCCGGGCGAGGCGGTTCGCGGCGGTCAAGGAAGGGTTCCGTGCCGACGTCGCGAGCCGGCTGCGCCCGCACGCCGACTACCTGGCCGCGATCCGGGCCGCGCTGCCCGAGGACGGCTACTTCGTCGAGGAGATCTCCCAGGTCGGCTTCGCCTCGCTGTTCGCCTTCCCGGTCTACGCGCCGCGCCACTTCGTCACGGCCGGTCACCAGGGCACGCTGGGCTTCGGCTTCCCGACCGCGCTCGGGGTGAAGGCCGCGCACCGGGACCGGGCGGTGGTCTCGGTGACCGGCGACGGCGGCTTCCTGTTCGGGGCGGCGGAGCTCGCCACCGCCGTCCAGCACGGGCTGGGCGTCGTCACCGTCGTCTTCGACAACGGCGCCTACGGCAACGTCAAGGCCGACCAGGACCGGCTGTTCGGCCGGGAGGTCGGCTCCGTGCTGCGCAACCCGGACTTCGTCGCGCTGGCCCAGGCGTTCGGCGCCGACGGCGTGCGGGCTGAGAGCCCCGACGGCCTGCGCGACGCGGTCGCGGGGGCGCTGGCCACCGGCCGCCCGACGGTCGTCCACGTCCCGATGCCGCTGGACCCGGCGGTCACGCCGTGGACTTACCTCACCCCCGTCGCCGCCCCGGCCCGGCCCGGCGACGACACCGGCCCAGGACCCGGGGGCGCTACCGGCGAGTAGGTCAAGTGGACAAAAACTGGCCAACCAATCGACATTTCGCGGGCGATCGGCCATCATAGAACCCAATGCCGGCTGCGCCGGCGCGGCTCCCCCCGTACCGCGCCGGACAGCCGGTTTTTCGTTGCCCGACGGGCGCCGGCGGCCAGCCCCGTCGCGCTGAAGTCGCGGCGGCCCGCGGTCGTGCGGCGCACGTCACGGCGGCGGCCGCCGCTCCCGTCCACCCGGCCGCCCGTGCCCGGCCTCCGGGGCCTGGAGGCCTGCGGCCGCTGGGGTTCGCGCCGACCTGGGCCATCGGACCTAACGGACATGGCCGAAGGTGTCGGCGAGCGGACCCCAATGGGGTCAATCGGGGCTTCTGGCAGCACGTTAAGGTAGGTCGTAGGGGGGCAAAGAGGCCGCCGCGGGACGCCGCCGACACAAGGGCGTTGCCGAGTCAAGCGTGCTGACGCCGGGTACACGCCAGCCAAGGCCCAGTCAGGCTCGCCGGCGGCGCCGGCGGCCTTGTCCGCTCGCTTGCTGACAGAACGCCAGCACCGCCGCGCCAGGGAGGCCTCCGATCGACCGCAACGAGCTCATCGACATCACGCGGCGAGCGCTCAAGATCTCGATGGACAAGACGACCGACATGATGCCCAGCGAGCGCATCGTGCCGGCGGCTATCTACACCAGCCAGGAGCTGTTCGAGCGCGAGCGCGAGTATGTCCGCCGCGCCCCGCAGCTCGTCGGCTACCGCTCCGAGCTGCCCGAGCCCGGCAGTTACACCACGAAGCAGGTGATGGACGTCGCGGTGCTGCTGACCCGCGACGACGACGGCGCCGTCCGCGCCTTCCAGAACGTCTGCGCGCACCGGCAGGCCAAGGTCGCCGAGGGCTGCGGTGTCGCCGAGCGGTTCACCTGCCCGTACCACGCCTGGAGCTACAACAAGGTGGGCGCGCTGGTCAGCGCCCCGGGCCGCGACGGCTTCCCGACCGCCATGAAGGGTGCCGGGCTGACCGAGCTGCCCGCCGCCGAGCACGCCGGCTTCCTCTGGGTCGGCCTCGACCCGGACGGCGGGCCGCTGGACATCGCGTCCCACCTCGGCGACCTCGGCCCCGAGCTCGCGTCCTGGGGCATCGGCGACTGGAACTCGGTCGGCGAGAAGGTGCTCGACGCGCCGGCCAACTGGAAGCTCGCGCTCGACACGTTCGGCGAGAACTACCACTTCGCCTCGGTGCACCAGAACACCTTCGCGCTGCTGGCCCGCAGCAACTGCGCGCTGTTCGACACCTACGGCCCGCACCACCGGCTGATCTTCCCGCTGCAGAACATCACCGAGCTCGCGGACAAGCCGGAGAGCGAGTGGGAGCCGCTGCACAACTTCGTGGTGATCTACGCGATCTTCCCGAACATCGTGATGTCGGTGACCTTCATCAACGGTGAGATCTTCCGCGTCTACCCGGGCGAGAAGGCCGGCCACTCGATCACCGTGCACCAGAACGCGACGACGCTGGACGTCTCGGACGAGGCCGGGCGCAAGGGCGCGGACGACATCTTCGAGTACGCGCACTCCAGCGTCCGTGACGAGGACTACCCCCTGGCCGCCAAGGTCCAGGCCAACATGGAGTCCGGCGCGCGGCCGAACCTCACGTTCGGCCGCAACGAGCCCGGTCTGCACCACCGGCACGCCTGCATGGACGAGGTCCTGGGCGCGGTCGCCGCGCACTGACCGCTCCTGCGTCCCGACGCCCCCGGCCCAGCGGCCGGGGGCGTCGGCGTTCCGTTCGGGGTCCGCGTGGGCGCTGGCCCGGCCCTAGCTCGGCTCGAAGTCCTCGCCGTCGGGGCTGGCGATCACGACCGTGTAGCCGTCGGGGTCCTTCAGCCAGATCTCCCGGTGCCCGGGCCCGTTGCCCTGGCCACTGGGTGGGTTGCGCATCGGCGGGTGGACGACGGTCGCGCCGAGCCGGCCGGCCCGTTCGACCGCGCCGTCGAAGTCGGCGTACTCGCCGAACCACACCACGGCGCCGTTGCCGACCGGCACGTCCGGATCGGCGAGCTGGCCGTGGCCGTGCTCGACCTCCCGGCGGTGCAGCTGCAGGACGAGAGCGCCATCGGCCGTGACGAGCCGCTCGTAGTCGGGGCCGCCGTGGTCGGAACGCAGCCCGAGCAGCTCCTGGTACCACCGGCTGGACGCCTCGACGTCCCCCGCGACGACCAGCGGCTGCGGCCGAGCCGGGCCGGCCGGCACCGCGATGCCCAGCCGGTTGCCGGCCGGGTCGGTGACCTGGACGAGGTAGCGGACGCCTCCCTGCAGCCGTGGCCGGCCGAGCACCCGGCCGCCGCGCGCCTCGACCAGACCCAGCGTCCGGTAGAGGCCGTCGGCCATCAGCCACGGCAGCGGCCCGCCCGGTCCGACCGGCAGATCGGTGGTGAGCTGGCCAATCAGGCCCGGTGCCTGGAAGCCGACCGCGCCGGCGCCCGGGCCCGGCTCGTCGACCCTCCAGCCGAACACGTCCCGGTAGAACGCGGCCGCCGCGGCCAGGTCGGTCGCCGGAATCCACAGGTAGCCGACCGGACTTCCCGGACCGGACCTCGTCTCGCCGCTCATCCCATGCCCTCTCCACACTGATCAGGCCCCCCGGCAAGAGTGTCCCGGAGCCAGCTCCGTCGCCCAACCCCGGGCTACCGGGCGGCGGATCGTCTGCATAGGCCGTCGAACTCGGCCTACGGTGGGTCGCCGGGTGGAATGTGGCGAGGCGGGCGGTGGAGGCGGCGTGCACGAGATGCTGGCGGAACTGGTGGGGGCGCTGCCGGCGGGGGTCGTCGCGACCGAGCCGGAGCTGCTGGAGAAGTACCGGCGCGACCGGGCGGCCGACCCGAACGCGGGAACCCCGCTCGCGGCGGTGCGCGCCGAGACGACCGAGCAGGTCCAGGCCGCGGTCCGCTGGGCCGCGCGGCACCGGGTGCCGGTGGTCGCGCGCGGCGCCGGCACCGGCCTGTCCGGCGGGGCGACCGCTGTCGACGGTGGGATCGTGCTGTCGCTGGAGCGGATGCGGTCCGTTCACGTCGACCCGGTGACGAGGGTCGCGGTAGCCCAGCCAGGGGCGCTGAACGTCGAGGTCAAGGCCGCGGCGGCGACGCACGGGCTGTGGTACCCGCCCGACCCGTCGTCGTTCGAGATCTGCTCGATCGGCGGCAACGTGGCGACGAACGCCGGTGGTCTGTGCTGCGTGAAGTACGGGGTGACGACGGACTACGTCCTGGGCCTCGAGGTCGTCCTGGCCGATGGCGCGGCGGTCCGGCTCGGCGGCGCCCGGCTGAAGGATGTCGCCGGGCTGTCGCTGACGAAGCTGTTCGTCGGCAGCGAGGGAAGCCTCGGGATCGTCACCGAGGCGACCTTGCGGCTGCTTCCCGCGCAACCGCCGACCTGCACCCTGGTCGCGACCTTCCCCACGATGGCCGCCGCGACCGCCGCCATCCTCGCGATCACCGCCCAGCTGCGGCCCGCGATGCTGGAGCTCATGGACCGGACCTCGATCAACGCGGTCGAGGACCTGTTCCGGATGGGACTGGACCGGTCCGCGGCCGCGCTGGTCGTCGCCCGGACCGACGCCCAGCATCAGTCCGGCGCGGACGAGCTGCGCGTCATGGTCGAGGCCTGCGAGAAGGCCGGAGCCACCGAGGTCGTCGCGACCGACGACCCGGACGAGGGCGAGGCCTTCGTCGCCGCCAGGCGCGCGGTGATCACCGCGCTGGAGCCCTTGGGCACGCTCCTGCTCGAGGACGTAGGGGTCGCGCTCCCTCGCCTCCCCGAGCTCGTCGCCGGAGTCGAGGCGATCGCGGCCGCTCGTGACGTCACGATCGCCATGGTCGCGCACGCGGGTGACGGCAACACCCACCCGCTGATCGTCGTCGACCCGACCGACGCGGAGATGGCGCGGCGCGCGGACCTGGCGTTCGGAGAGATCATGGCCCTCGCGCTGCGCCTCGACGGCACGATCACCGGTGAACACGGCGTCGGGCGCCTCAAGCTGCCCTGGCTGTCCGACCAGCTCGGCCCCGACGTCCTGGACCTGAGCTGGCGCGTCAAGAACGCCCTGGACCCGTTGAACATCCTCAACCCCGGCGCCGCCCTCCCACCGTCGAACACCCCCCAACCGCGCCACTACCCGTGACCGCCACGGCCGGCCCCGTCGCCTTGATCCCCGTTTCAGCCCTCTGGTGGCTGCGAATCAGGCCCGCGTACGACCACCGGAGGGCCGAAACGGCGATCAAGGAGTCTTCGGAGGTGGCCGTCCGCTGTCTCAGGCCGGGTGGTCGGCGGTGAGGACGGCCAGGTCCAGGTGGTGCCAGGTCACGGTGGGGGAGAGGCCGGCCTGGCGGAGCCAGGCGAGCTGGTCGGGGAGGCGGCTGGGCTGGTCGTACTCGTCGTCGACGGGAGTGACGACGTCGGCCGGGTCGTCGGGGACGACCACGTCCGCGAGGACGAAGCGGCCGCCGGGGGCGAGCACGCCGGCGACCCGGGCGAACAGCTCCTGCTTGCCGGGGCCGTCGAGGTGGTGGACGGCCAGCGCGGACACGACCAGGTCGAACGGGCCGGTGGGCAGGGGGTCCTCCAGGCGGCCGACGACGAAGTCGACCCGGTCGGCCGGCAGGTGCTCGCGGGCGGCGGCCAGCATGCCGTCGCTCTCGTCGAGGGCGACCAGGGCCGCGGCCGGGTGGGCGGCGAGGACGCGCCGGCTCGTCTCGCCGGTGCCCGCGCCCAGGTCGAGCGCGCGCGCCACGGCCCGGCCGGCGCTGGCCGCCGCGACCTCGTCCTGGAGCCGTTCGTAGTCGGGCACCTCGCTGAGCACCATCGCCAGGTAGGTCTCGGGGTCGAAGTGGAACTGGCTCACCGGTGCCGCCTCGCTCATGGGTCGCATTCTGCCGGCGCCGGGCCGGTCGGGGGACCGGTCCGGCGGGGTGGCCGCGAAATCCGCCCAGATCAGGTGATGCGCAGGTCCTCGGTGTTGTGGAAGCGGCGGGTCCCGAAGATCACGAGGAGCACGGCGAACGCGCAGGTGACCACGATCCCGACCCAGGACCGGCCGTGGCCGAGCATCAGGGCCCGGACCGCGTCGGTGGTGTGGCGCAGCGGGTTGGCGTCGGCCGTGTCGTCCAGCCAGGTCGGGGCGAACGACAGCGGCAGGAAGATCCCGGACAGCAGCAGCAGCGGCAGCGAGAAGCCCTGGATGACCGGGGCCAGCGCGTCCTCGCTGCGCAGCACCAGCGCGAGGCCGTAACCCAGGCAGGACAGGCCGACGCCGAGCGCCATCAGCACGACGGCGGCGACGACGAGGCCCGCGTGCAGGTGCAGCCCGAGCGGCACGGCCAGGCCGACGAGGATCGCGCCCTGGATGACGACCAGGGTGGCGTCGCGCAGCGCGCGGCCGAGCAGCAGCGCCAGCCGGCTGATCGGCGTCACCGAGAGCCGTTCCAGCACCCCGGCCCGCATCTCGGACAGCAGGGCGAACCCGTTGAACGCGCAGTTGAACAGGACGAGCTGGACCAGCAGGCCGGGCACGAACACGTCCCAGCTGCTGGTCCCGGCCGGCAGGCCGCGCGTGACGCCGCCGTTCTTCAGCAGCGGGCCGAACAGGTAGAGGTAGAACAGCGGCTGCGCGAGCCCGATGATGATCCAGCTCGGTTCCCGCAGCACCGCGCGCACGGCGCGGGCGTAGGTGAGCCGGACGTCGGAGAAGAAACGCATGGAGGGGCTCCCAGTCGAGGAGTCAGGAAGTCGAGCGAACGTGGGCGGGCCGGGGTGGCCACCCGGGTGGGCGGCCGTGACCCGGCGGTGAGACCGGTCCGCGCTGGTCAGACGCCGGCGGCGGCGAGCGGGTGGCCGGTGGCGGTCAGGAAGACGTCGTCGAGGCTCGGCCGGGTCAGCGTGAGCGTGAGGACCGGGGTCGACAGGCCGTCGAGCAGGCGCAGCAGGTCGGTGACGGCGCGGGAGCCGTCCTCGACGTACACCCGCAGGGTCCTGTCGTCGACGGCCTCGACGTCGCGGCACCAGGGCTGCTCGCGGACGGTCGGGCTGACCGCCTCGGGGCCGCCGGGGGGCAGCGTGACGACGATGCCGTCGCCGGCGACCTGGCTCTTCAGCTCGTCCGGTGGCCCGGTCCGCGCGACCTTGCCCTGGTGGATGATCGCGACCCGGTCGCAGAGCTCGTCGGCCTCCTCCAGGTAGTGGGTCGTGAGCAGGATCGTGGTCCCGGCCTCGCGGACGGCCCGCAGCTCGGCCCACACCTCGGCTCGGCTCGCCGGGTCCAGCCCGGTCGTGGGCTCGTCGAGCAGCAGCAGCTCGGGTGAGTTGACCAGCCCGACGGCGATGTCGAGGCGGCGGCGCATGCCGCCCGACCAGGTGCCGAGGCGCCGGTCGGCCGCGTCTGTGAGGCTGAACCGGGCGAGCAGGTCGTCGGCCCTGGTCAGTGCGTCGGTCTTGGACATGCCGAACACCCGGCCCTGCATGACCAGCTCCGCGCGGGCGGTCTCGGCCGAGTCGGTGCCGCCGCCCTGCGCGACGAACCCGATCCGGCGGCGCACCGCGGCCCGTTCCTTCGCCACGTCGTGGCCGGCGACGAGGGCCGTGCCCGAGGTCGGCGGCAGCAGGGTGGTCAGCATCCGCATGGTGGTCGACTTCCCGGCGCCGTTCGGGCCGAGCAGGCCGAAGACCTCGCCACGGTCGACGACCAGGTCGATGCCGTCGACGGCGACGACCGGGTCGGCGCGCCGGGACCGGCGGAACTCCCGGCGCAGCGCCTGGGTTGTGATCATGTGGCGTCCGTTTCGGATCGTTTTCCTGCATGGAACTTGTCTGAGTGAGTAAGGCAATGCGATAGTGAGATAGCGTTGGTCACGGTGTCAAGGCCCGGTTTCGCCGCGTCCGCGCGGCGTGCCCGGATCGCACTGGCCCGACCGGGTGGGACCGGACGGCGTCGGCACCCGGTCCGGCAGGGAGGTAACGGTGATGGAGCGGCAGACGCGGGACGCCGACGTCGACCTGGAGGCGCTGCTGCGGGAGCTGGTGTCCGCCGCGCAGCTGTTCCAGTCGGCGGCCGGGCTGCGGGCGCGGCTCACGCCGACCGAGCTCGCGGTGCTGGCGATCGTGCGCTCCAACCCCCGGGTGGCCGGGCAGCTCGCCGTGGCGACCCACCTGACGACCGGCGCGATCACCCGGGTGCTCGACGGCCTGGAGCGGCGTGGCTACGTCACCCGGCTGCCCGATCCCGGCGACCGGCGCCGGGTCGTCGTGACGGCCGTCGCCGAGCGCCTCGCCGCGCTCGACGTCATGTTCGGGCCGATGACCGAGGCCGCGGCCGCCATCCAGGCGAAGTTCAGCCCCGCCGAGCAGGCGACCGTCGCCCGGTTCCTGGTCGCGACCACCGAGATGCTGCGCGACCAGACCGACACCCTGCGCGACGATCCGGGGGTCGGCGCCACCCCGGTGACCCTGGGGGCGCCGCTGGGCACGGCCACCCAGGCCCGGCTGCATCTCGCCGGCGGGCTGAGGCAGCTGCGAGTCGTGGCCGGCGGTAAGGACTTCCCCGCCGACAGCCTCTACCAGGGCGACTTCGCCGGCGCGGCCCCGACGAGCGAGGTCCTCGTGCGCCCGGACGAGACCGAGGTACGCGTCCAGTTCGGCCGGCGCGGCCGGACGCTCTGGCGGGCCGGCGCGGGAGCCTCGACGCTCACCCTCAACCCACGGGTCGCCTGGGCCGTCGACGTCCGCGGCGGCGCCCAGCACCTCGCCGTCGACCTCGCCGGCGCCACCACGCGGTCGTTCTCGCTGACCGGTGGCGCCAACGACCTGAGGCTGCGCCTCGGCCCGCCCGCCCGCGGCGCCCGGGTCTCGCTGACCGGCGGCGCGAAGTCGCTGCGCCTCGAACGTCCCGCCGGCGTGTCCGTCAGCCTGCGGATTCGCGGCGGCGCGAGCGACGTCGTCGTCGACGGCCACCGGCAGGGTCCGATCGGCTCCCTGACCCAGACCATCGGCCAGGACTCGGCCGGCTACGAGTTCGCCCTGACCGGCGGGGTGAGCCACCTCGAGATCGCGACGCTGTCGTAGCCGCGCCGGCCGGGTCACCCGGCCCTGGCCGGGGCCTGGACGGTCACCGCGGCGCCGTCGACCGGGGCGTCCCAGTCGATGTGGTGGCGCATCGGCCACGAGAACGACTCGGGGTTCATGAGCCTCATCGCGACCGGCATCATCAGGTCGCGCAGCACCCGGGCCACCGGCCCCGCGGCCTTGTCGCTGTTGGTGCGCTCACCCATCTTGATGATCTTCTCGACGCGGGCGCGGCGCAGGTTCTCGTAGCCCGCGAACGCCTCCTGGTAGGGCAGGTCGCGCAGGCAGCGGGCGAGCTCGACGGCGCTCTCCAGGGCGAGCGACGCGCCCTGCCCGGAGCTGGGCGACGTGGCGTGCGCGGCGTCGCCGACGAGGACCGCCCGGCCGCGGTGCCACACCGGGACGGTCGGCAGGTCCTCCATGCCGCCGACGCAGATCAGGTCCGCCGGGTCGGTCCGGGCGATCAGGTCGTCCATCCGCAGCCCGTCGCCGGCGAACGTCTCGCGCAGCAGCCTCAGCCAGCCGGCGGGTTCGGTGGCGCGCGCCTCGGCCGCCGTCGTCGACGCCGCCCGCGGCAGGTTGGCGAACCAGCCGCCCGAGCCGTCCTCGTCGAGCACATAGCCGAAGAAGGCCCGCCGGCCGAAGACGAAGTGCATCTCGGACCCGGTCGTCCCGATCCGGCTGGCGTCGACCGGGCCGGGACCGAGCCGCGCGCCGAAGCCGAGCAGGCCGACGTACCGGGGCGCGGGCGCCGCCGGGTCGAGCAGTGACCGAACCCGGGACCGGATGCCGTCCGCGCCGACGAGGACGTCGGCGCGGGCCGTGGTGCCGTCGGCGAACACGGCCGTGACACCGTCCGCGTCCTGGTCGACGGCGGTCAGCCGCCGGCCGTACTCGACGCGGACACCGCGGCTGGCGGTCGCGTCCCGCAGCGCCCGGTAGAGGTCGGGGCGCCACAGCAGCCGCTGGGCAGGCAGGCCGGCGGGCGAGCCGAGGGTGGCCAGCCGGCGGCCCTTGCCGTTGCGCATCACCATCGAGGTGATCGGGGAGCCGAGCTCCTCGACGATGCCGCCCAGGCCGACCGCGGCCAGGGCGTCCAGGCCGTTCGGCGCGATGCTCAGCGTGCCGCCGACGCCGTCGGCGGTCGTGTCGTACGCCTCGTAGACGGTGGCCTCGATGCCGGCCTGGCCGAGGGCGAGCGCGGCCACCGGCCCGGCGATCCCACCGCCGACGACGATGGCGCTCCTGATTGTGGACATGGTGAATCCGCCTTTCACAGCAGCAGAGCGAGCGGGGGCAGGCCGGCGGACCCCTCTCGGCGGGCACCGTCGCCCGGTTGTGAGCAGGGCAAGGCACGGCCCAGGGAGTCGCCGTCCCTGAAAGTGGGTGATGGTGGTCAGCCGGGTGACCGGCTCGTGGCGGCTACGCCGGGTCGGCGGCAGGCGAAAGCCTGGCCGATCGCGGGGTACCCGGCAGTCCGAGGTGGGCGTCAACTTCGCGGCGCGACGGCGCAGCGGCCTCAGGCCGGCTGAGGATTCTCAGGCTGGCAGAGGGTTCTGACGCCGGGGGGTTCTAGAGCAAGCGAAGGGTTCTAGAGCACGGAATGGTTGTCAGGCGTTCGGCTGGGCCGGCGTCTCCGCCGCGAGGGCCGTGTGGAACGCGGCCCAGGCCGGGCCCCAGCCGACGTCCGGGTCGGCGATCCGGGTGATCAGGCGCTCGACGAAGGCGGCCTCGGTGTCGAGCTGGGCGGCCCGGAACTCCTCCTCGATCAGGAAGAGCTCGGGAACCCCTTCGGCGAGCGAGTCGTCGATCATCTTCTGGATCTCGGCCCGCCGCGCGGCGAGGCCGGTCAGCCGCGCGCGCAGCTGCTCGACAACGTCGTCCGGGTGCAGCGCGCCGACCAGCGACAGCGCGGAGACGAAGCTCGGGTACTCGTGCTCCGGCCGGGCGACCAGCTCCCGCAGCCAGTCGTGCAGCTCGTCGCGCCCGGCGGGCGTGATGGCGTAGACGGTCCGCTCGGGACGCTGGCCCTCGCGCGTCGTCGCCAGCTCGGTGATGAAGCCGGCCTTGGCCAGCTGCTGAACGACCATGTACAGCGAGCCGTGGTTGAACTTGATGCTGCGGTCGTCGCCGTGGTCGCGCAGGGTCCGGCTGAGCTCGTACGGGTGCATCGGGGCGCGGCTCAGGTAGGCCAGGACCGCCAGCCCCAGCAGGTTGCCGACCTTGCGCCGCGCGGCCAACCCGTTCTCCCTCCGACACCCTTGTCACCTCCCATCCTGCCTTGTCGGCGCCCGCGCCACGATCCGTCAGTAGTAACTATCCAGTCCTGACTAATCGTTGTCAACCACTTTGGGCCCCGGCGGAAGCGGGGGCCGCGGCCGGTGTCCGTCTCGTCGCGCATGGTTGCGTCATGGCGACCTGGCCGGCGGGTTGTCGCTATCGAGGCTCGCGGACCAGATTCGGTACGACTCCCCGACAGGACATCCCGCGCGGGCCAGTATTGATCTTGGGCTACCAGACGGAACAGCCGGGCCGGTGGAGGCCCTGGGCCAGGTCGGTCAGCGTACGTACCTGTCGAGGAAGGCGACGATGGCCGGGAATCGGTCACCCCGCGGGTAGCTCGCGCCGTGCCCAGCGCCCGGCACGACGGTCAGGTCGACCTGGCCGCCGGCGGCGCGCAGCCCGTTCGCAAGCTCCTCGGACTGCTGATACGGGACCGTGCAGTCGGCCTGGCCGTGTTCGATGTCGAACGGCGGAGGCACTTGACCGGAACCGACATAGGTCAGCGGGTTGGCCAGCCACACGAGACCGGGAACCGTGGTGATCTGGTGGCCCAGCAGCCTCGACTCGTAGCCGCTCGGGCTGTCGTGGGTCAGGGCGCTGGCCGGACATCCGTCCGCTCGCAGCTGACCATCGATCGCCGTGAAGTCGACCGGGCCAAAGAGGTCGACGACGGCCCTGACCGTGCTCGGGACGTTGATGTTCCCCAATGCCGCGTCGTCGGGCGACGCCACGTGGCCCCAGGTACCGACCATCTCGGCGAGGTAGGCGCCGGCGGACTCGCCGAGCGCGCCGAACCTGGCAGGGTCGAGGTCGTAGCCGGCAGCGTTGGCGCGCAGCCAGCGGATCGCCGCCTTGACGTCGACGACGGGCGCCGGGAAGACTCCCTCGGGCACGAGTCGGTAGTTCACGTTGGCGACCGCATATCCGTGCGTGACGAGCGACGCCGCCGTGTCGTCGAGGTCCGACTTGTCGCCGCCGATGAAGCCGCCGCCGTGGATGAGGACGACGACCGGCAGCTTGCCGTCCGGGTGTAGCGGCCGGTAGAGGTCCAGCCGCTGCGCGGGCGAAACCGACGCATACGCCACGTCCCGGTCCTCGTACAGCGCCACCCGTGAGCCGTTGAATCCGACCAGCGTCGTGGGCTGGCAGCCAGCGACGGCGAGCGCGACGAGCGCCGCGATCAGCCCGACAGCCGCAGGTCGATGGCCGCGTCCGGGCGTCGCCCGCCCGAATCGCCGCGAGGACTCACGCAGCTCCTGGCTCGCCCAGATTGTCACAGCGTGCATCATCCTCGTCCGGCCCCGGTAGCGCCACAACGGACATCCGATGCTCGACCACCTGGTTCCGGGTGTCCGTTCGACTCGGCTGACCGCCGTACGGCCCGGCTCGGGCCGGGCCACCCCGACGGCTACGCGTGCGGCGGGCGGAGGTCGAAGATGGTGCGGCGGACCTCGTCGATGGTCTCGTCGAGATCGGAGATCGCGGTCGACATCCGGACCGCGCCCGGCTCGGGCACCTGCCGCACCAGCGACTGCAGCCGCAGGCCGACCGAGAACAGCCGCTGGATGACCAGGTCGTGCAGCTCGCACGCGATCCGGTCGCGGTCCTCGAAGACGGCGAGGCGGGCCCGGTCCTCCTGCATCTGCGCGAGCTCGACGGCCGCGGCGACGACGTTGGCGACCGACTGGACGAAGTGCGCCTCGTCGCGGGTGAACCGGCGGTGGGTGTGGCTGTGCGCGGTCAGGACGCCGAACGCCCGGCTGCCGACGCCGATCGGCGCGCCCACGGTCGCCACCGCGCCGTCGCCCTGCAGCCAGCCCTCCAGCCTGAGGTCGGCGCGGCCCGGCAGGTCGTCGATGACGAGCGGCTGGCAGGACGACAGCACCTGCGACACGAACGAGTCGGCCGCCGCCGAGACCGCGCCGGCGGCCCAGGCGCCACCGTGACGGCCGTAGCAGGTCCGCACGTGCGCGTAGACGCCGCCGCTGGACTTGCCCTCCTCGACGTCGCCGCCGTCCGGGCCGGGGCGGGCGACCACGACGCCGCCCGCGCCGTCGAACGTGGGCCGGCGGGTCTGGCCGCGGGCCGACGCCATCTCGACGCACTCGATCAGGTCGCAGCGCTCGACCCCGAGAGTGGTCGCGACCAGCTCGACGGCCTCGCGCAGCAGCGCCGGCACGTCCAGGGTCGTCAGCGCCCGCTGGCCTAGGTAGGCGAGCGCCGCCTGCTGGCGCTCGGCGCGGCGCAGGTCGGTGACGTCGGAGAGCATGACGGCGACCCGGGTCTCGCCGTTCTCCTCGATCGGGATGACGGTGGCCCGCAGCGAGCGGCGCGGCCCGAGCGCGGCGCGCGCCTCCTCGGGCCGGCCGGCGGCCCCGGTCTCGGCGACGGCGGCCGCGCCGGCGCCGGACAGCACGTCGAAGTCGCCGATCTGGGCGGTCTGGGTGCGCCGGGCGGTGGCGACCAGGCCCCACGGGCCGTCCAGCGCGGGGCCGCCGACCACCGCGGGGCGGACGTGGGCGGTGAGCGCGTCCAGCGCGTCGCCGACCTGCGTGCGGGCACCGGCGAGCCGGTCGACCACCCGGGAGGCACGGCGCACCGTGTCGTCGGGGTCGTAGATGACGATCCCGACCGGGAGGTCGTCGATCCGGCCGCCGGTCGGGATCAGCTCCAGCAGCGCGCCCTGCTCGGTGGCCATCTCCGCGCCGAACCGGGACTCGGTGACGTCGATGATCGTGCCGATGTTGCCGACGACCTCGCCCGCGTCGTCGCGCAGCACCTTGGCCCGGATCTGGACCCGCCGGTAGCCGTCGGCGGTGCGGTACCGGGTCTCGTGGTGGCAGTGGTCCGCGCCGCCGACGACTACCGCCATGAACAGGGCGATGGTGTGCTCGAGCTCCTCGGGGTGGACGTAGTCGATGAACCGGTTCCCGAGGCTGGCGTCGATGTCGAACCCGGTGAGCCGGGTCCAGGCCGGGTTCAGGTACGTCCAGCGGCCCTCGGCGTCGGTGCGGAAGACGACCTCGGCGAGCGTGTCGAGCAGGTCGAGCGCGGCGAGCCCGACGGACAGCGGCCCGGTGGGGTCGACGGGCGGGTCCGGCTGGTTGGCCGGCGGGCGCGAGGCGGGGGGCGCCAGGCGCACCGGGCTCAGTGCCGCCGTCGCCAGCGAGGTCGACGCCACGGGCGGCACGCCGGGGCTGGCCGGCGCGGCCGGAAGCTGGCGCGGCGGCGGGAAGTCCGCTCGCGTGGCGTCGTCGTCCGGCGGGCTCGGAGAGCGCCCGGTGCCGTTCTGGGGTGGCCGGGTGAGCGGGGCGCCGACCAGCTGGCCGGCGAGACCGTTGCTCACCGGGCCCTGGGCGGGCGGGGTGTAGCCGAGCGGGGCGAAACCGGCCGCGGGCCGGGGCGCGGGCGGGAGGGCGGCGGGCGGGGTGTAGCCGAGCGGGACCGGGCCGGACGGCGCGGCGGGCGAGCCGGCGCCCGGGTGGTCGTCGGGGCTCGCCGGGCCGTCGCTGCGCTCGGCGAACGCGGCGCGCCAGGCGCCGAACCCGGCGGTCGGGAGGGGGCCGGTGCCGTCCTGGTCCGGACCGGGGCCGGTCGGGTGGCCAGGCCCGGCGGCGTCGCGCGCGGGCGGGTGGCCGTTCGCGTCCGTCCCGTCGCCCCGGTGAGCGGCGCCTGGGTCCGCCCGCCCGGAACCGGGTCCCACCGCGTCCGTCATGCCCACGCCGTCCCCGCCTCCTCTGGCATCGACCGGCGCCGGCGAGACCGCGCGCGGACCCGCCCGGAACGCCTGCGCAGAACGGTGCGCGGCTCGATACCGTTTCGACACCGTACGCGCTCGCCGTGTGCGTCGTCACGACGCTGGACGGATCCGTGCCCGCGCGTACCCGGTTCGCACCTTGGGGCCGCGTCTGGGAAGGCTTGTCCCGGGCGCGGCCCGCCTTGGCGCGCAGGTCCCGCGATATCCCGCGTCGAAAACCTGCCAGTTGGTCATGGGTAACGCGGACAATTCCGCGGCCGCGTCATTCCCGGCGTGCCGTCGCCGGTGACGTGACGCGTTCACGGCGCCTCCCGGGTTCGCCACGCGCGGCCAAGGCCTCACACCGAGGGCCGGCCGAGGGTATTCGACGGACGGTCCGCGAGGAATGGGAGGGCCGGGTCTCCCGGTCGCGGGAAAGCCGGCCGACCTGCGCGGACGTGGCCTCGCGTTGTCCTTCCGCGCCGTAGGCGTGAATCGGCCCGGCGCGGTCCTAGGGTGGCGCAATGGGGGATTCGAACAGGCAAATACGCAGTGTGGGCAGGCACCGGGCACCGGCGCGGCGGCCCGCCGCCACGTCGATGGCTTTCGTTCTCGGCGTCACCGTGGCGGCGACGGTGACGTTCGCCGCCTCGCCGGCCCGGGCGGACGGCCCGGTGCCGCTCACCGGCCTGGCGGACTACCAGCCGTCCCTGGCACCCTGGTACACGCCCGACCAGGTCGAGGACTGCCTGGCGGGCAGCGACGACTGCGTCCCGGTCACCATCGGCCGGATGAGCGCGATCCTCGACGCGCGGGCCGCCGCCTGCGACCACCTGGCGCCGTTCGCGCTCGCCTACCTGCGGACCACCCAGGAGTACCAGACCGTCGCCGCCGAGCCGGGCTTCTTCCAGGACCCGCGTTTCGTCAACGTCGAGGACGCGTTCTTCGCCGCGTACTTCTTCAGCGCGTATGACCACTGGAATGCCGGCGACCCGGCGGCCGTGCCACAGGCCTGGCAGATCGCCTTCGGTGCCGCGCGGGACAGGACCATGTCGGGCCTCGGCGACATCCTGCTGGGGATGAACGCCCACATCAACAGGGACCTGCCCTACATCCTCGCCGGGCTCGGCCTGGTCGCCCCGGACGGCACCAGCCGCCATTCCGACCACGAGAAGGTCAACGTCTTCCTGAACATGATCGTCACCTCGCTGCTCGACGAGGAGGCGGCCAGGTTCGACCCCACGGTCAACGACCTGAAGAGCCCGTTCGGCATCACCTATGACGCGTTCATGGCCATCATCGTCGGCTGGCGGGAGAACGCCTGGCTCAATGCGCAGCGCCTCGTCGACGCGCGGACCCCGGCCGCCCGGTCCGCGGTCGCGGCGAGCATCGAGACCGAGTCCGTGGTCCTGGCCCGCTCCGTCCAGACGACCTTCGGCTACCCGCCACTGCTGAACGCCGGCCTGGCCGCGTCCCGGGACCGCTACTGCGCCACGCACCACGGCTGAGCGCCACCGGCCGGGTGGGGCGCGCCCGGCCGGCCCGCCGAGGCCACCCGTCGGCCGAGGCCAGCCGTGGGGAGATTCGGGCTGGTCAGGTGAGTCGTTGGGCACAAGGCCGGCCGGTTCGGCGGAACTCGGGGCATGATCGACTGGGAGTCCCGGGCGATCGGCGCGGGCCGGGGTGGGCGGGGAGGCACGGCGTGGCGCGCGCGGCGGCCAGGGAGCACCCGGAAGCGAGGGAGTTCCCGGAGACCAGGATGCGGGTGGGCCCCACGATCCGGGGCGACGGCCTGCGGGTGTCGATGCTCGTCGGCCCCTGGATGAACGGGCCGGACGGCGTGCCGACCGCCGGGTCGCTCGGAGTGATCCTCGACGACGCGGTCGGCGTCGAGGTGCACAACCACCGCCCCGCCGGCACCCACTCGGTCACCACCGAGCTGGCCCTGGACATCATCGTCCCACCGCCCTGGTCGGGTCCCGAGCTGCTGGCGACCTCGCGGGTGGCCGGGGTCGGCCCGGCCGACGGGGTGTCCCGGGCCGAGATCCGGGCGGGCGACGGGCAGCTGGTGGCCATCGGCACCGGGCGCAGCCGGTTCGTCCCGGCCGAGGGCATGCACGCCGCCGCCGCCGCGCTCGAGCTGGACCCGCCGCCACGGGTGACGCCCGCCGACCACCGCGACCTGCTGGAGGTCCTCGGGGTCGCCGACCTGGCGGGGGCGCTCACCTTCGACCCCGATCTGACGGCCGACGCGGAGATCGCTCGCCAGCACGCGGTCTCCCCGATCCCGGCGCCCAGGCCGAGCGCCGAGGCCCCGCCGCTCGCCGCCCGGCCCAACGGTTCGGCGGGGGCCGCCGTCGCCGTGCTCCAGGCGTCGGTGGCCAGTCTGGCGGTGCCGCCGGTCGAGGCCTTCGGCAACGCGAGCGGCACGATGCACGGTGGCCTGCTGCTGACCTGCTCGGATCTCGCCGCGGCGGCGCTGGCCGGTGCGCTGACGTCTTCGCCGGCGGCGGACTACTCCACATCGGTGCGGATGAACCTGCTGCGCCCGGCGGTGCTGACCGCTCCGGTGATCTTCACGGCGAGCGTGGTCCACCGCGGCCGCGCCCTGTCCGTCTACCGGGTCACGTCCCATGGGCCCGCCGGCAAGCCGTACACGGTGGCGACGATCACCCGCGCGGCCCGGCCGGACCAGGGACGCTGAGCCCGCGGCTCCCGCGCGACCGGGTCGGCACCGCCGACGGGTACCGCGCGACCTGACGGGCGCGGCGAGCGTTCGGCCCCGAAAGCCCGGCCCGCCGCCACGGTGGGGGAGTCGCGGCGGCGGGCCGAGGGTCTTTCTCCGGGAGGGAGGACCCGGGGGACCGGCCCGGGACAGGGGGTCGGGCAGCTCGCACTTCGCCCAACGGCCGGCCGGACGGCCTGGTTCCGGGCCCGCGCGGTCGTCTGTGCGACATCCGGCCGAGCCTCGGGCAGGGCTGGGACCAGCCATCTCGGTCGGCCGCCGGCCCGGGGGCCCGTAGCTCCGGTGGCCGATGCCCTGGCGGGCCGTGCCGCCCGGCCCGCTGGCCGGCGCTGGCCGAAAAGGCCGACTTGTGAGCCAGACCCTTTGTTCACTGCTTGACTGGACAAGGCCGCCTGCGCAAAGTCGGTGACATGCGGTCGTACTCGTGGCTGACGCGTCGGCGTTACCTCGACTTCGGGCACCTGGCGGCCAGCCGCTGTCGGTGAGCGTCGGCCTGGTTCGCCAGCGCCCCACCGGCCGCTGCCCGTGACCACCGCGAAAGGTGGCGCCACCGTGCCCACTCCCGACGCCCCTGCCGTTCCCGATGTCTCTGCCACTCCCGATGTCTCTGCCACTCCCGACGTCTCTGCCGTTCCCGACGTCTCTGTCCCGCTCTCTGTCCTCGACCTGGCTCCGCTGGTCTCCGGCTCGACTCCAGCCGAGGCCCTGCGCAACTGCCTGGATCTGGCCCGCGAGGTCGAGCGGCTCGGCTACACCAGGTTCTGGCTGGCCGAGCACCATCTGACGCCTGGCGTGACGTCGGCCGTGCCGTCGGTCCTGATCGGCGCGGTGGCCACCGCCACCGCCCGGATCCGGGTCGGTTCCGGTGCCGTGCTCACCGGACACCACACCCCGGTCGGCGTCGCCGAGCAGTTCGGCCTGCTGGCCCACCTGCATCCCGGCCGGATCGACCTGGGCATCGGGCGCTCGAACCTCAACCGCCTCGCCGAGCTGGCAAGCCGCTGGGCCGCCGGCTCGGCCCCCGCCGGCCCGGCTCCGTCCACCCCCGCCGCCGAGCCGCCGGGCGTGCCGGCGCCGGACGGGAAGGGCCGGATCGTCGACGGCCTGCTCATCCCGACCCAGCCGAAGGGGATGTTCACCCCGGAGCGCCTGCCGCGGATCCTGGAGCAGGCGAAGCTCGTCGGGCACCGGGAGGACGAGGGCGAGGACTACCCGGCCTGGATCGGCGCGATCCAGGCGCTGTTCCGCGGCGACGCCCGGGGCTCCGACGGCCAGCTGCTGCGTTCCCCGGCCACCGAGGGCGCGGACGCGCGGATCTGGGTGCTCGCCTCGTCCCCGGGCGACAGCGCGCGGACCGCGGGCGAGCTGGGCCTGCCGCTCGGCGCGAACTACCACGTCGCCCCCTGGGGCGTCCTGGACACGGTGGCCGCCTACCGCGCCGCCTTCCGCCCGTCCGCCGAGCTGGACCGGCCCTACGTGCTCGTCTCCGCGGACGTCGTCGTCGGCGACGACGACGCGCACGGCGCCGAGCTGGCCCGCGGCTACGGCGCCTGGGTGCTGTCGATCCGCGCGGGCGAGGGCGCGATGCCCTATCCGTCACCGGCCGAGGCGGCGGCCAAGGTGTGGACCGACGCCGAGCGCGCCCTGGTCGCAGACCGGGTCGACAGCCAGTTCGTAGGCGGCCCGGAGACCGTCGTGCGCTGCCTGCGGGCCCTGGTCGCCGCGACCGGCGCGGACGAGCTGCTGATCACCACGATCACCCACGACCACGCCGACCGGGTGCGGTCCTACGAGCTGCTCGCCAAGGCCTGGGCCCAGGCCGCCTGACGCCGTCCTCGGCGGTTTCCCGTCTCCGGAGGTTCCCGATGAGCGACCCGACCGGCCGGCGGCAGGTGCACCTGGCGGTGCACTTCCCCGGCGTCAACAACACCACCGTCTGGAGCGAGCCGGAGTCCGGCAGCCAGATCGCGTTCTCGTCGTTCGCCCATCTCGCCCGCACCGCCGAACGGGCCAAGTTCGACTTCTTCTTCCTCGCCGAGGGCCTGCGGCTGCGCGAGTCCGCCGGGCGGATCTACGACCTCGACGTCGTCGGGCGCCCGGACACGTTCGCCGTGCTGGCCGCGCTCGCCGCCGTCACCGACCGTCTCGGCCTCGCCGGCACGATCAACTCGACGTTCAACGAGCCCTACGAGGTGGCCCGCCAGTTCGCGAGCCTCGACCACCTGTCGGCCGGCCGCGCGGCCTGGAACGTCGTCACCTCGTGGGACGCGTTCACCGGGGAGAACTTCCGCCGCGGCGGCTTCCTCGCCGAGGCCGACCGCTACTCCCGGGCCGAGCAGTTCATGCGCACCACCTGGGAGCTGTTCGACTCCTGGAACGGTGACGAGATCGCCGCCGACAAGGCAGCCGGTGTCTTCCTCAAGGACCCGGCCGCGGGCACGTTCGCCCATCGCGACGACCACTTCGACATCTCCGGCCGGTTCAACGTGCCGCGCAGCCCGCAGGGCCGGCCGGTCATCTTCCAGGCCGGCGACTCCGAGGCCGGCCGGGAGTTCGCCGCCGCCACCGCCGACGCCATCTTCAGCCGCCACGCCACCTACGACGCCGGCCGCGCCTTCCTCGCCGACGTCAAGGGCCGGCTGGCGAAGTACGGCCGGTCCCGGGACTCGCTCAAGGTGCTCCCGGCCGCCACCTACGTCCTCGGCGACACCGACGCGGACGCCCAGGAGCGGGCCCACGTCGTGCGCCGCCAGCAGACCAGCGGCCAGACCGCGCTGCGGTTCCTCGAACAGGTCTGGAACCGGGACCTGTCCGGCTACGACCCCGACGGCCCGCTGCCCGGCGTCGACCCGGTCGAGGGCGAGAACACCGTCGTCAAGGGCCGCGCGCAGACCCGGATGTTCGGCGACCGACTGAAGACGGCGAAGGAGTGGCGGGAGCGGGCCGAGGCCGAGAACCTCTCCATTCGCGAGTTCGTCATCGCGGTCAGCGGCCGGCAGTCGTTCGTCGGCTCTCCGGCGACCGTCGCCGAGACCATCGACCGGTTCGTCCAGGACGAGGCCTCGGACGGCTTCATCCTGGTCCCGCACCTCGTCCCCGGCGGCCTCGACGAGTTCGCCGACACCGTCGTCCCCCTGCTCCAGGAACGCGGC
Source organism: Pseudofrankia inefficax (assembly GCF_000166135.1). Lineage (NCBI taxonomy): Bacteria > Bacillati > Actinomycetota > Actinomycetes > Frankiales > Frankiaceae > Pseudofrankia > Pseudofrankia inefficax. The sequence goes on along the minus strand of NC_014666.1, from coordinate 4,652,529 downwards.
GTCTTCCGCGCCGAGTACACCGGCACCACCCTGCGCGACCACCTCGGCCTGAGCCCACTGCCCCGCACCGGGTGACACTGACCGGGTGACCGAACAGAAGCCACGCCGGGCGCGGCCGGGTGACGTTCCCGAGCTGGCTCGGCTGGCGGACCGCGCCTATCGGCCGTATCTGGCCAGGATGGCGGGCAGGCGGCCGGGGCCGATGGATGCCGACTACGCCCACGCCGTCCGCCACGACGAGGTCTGGGTGATCGACGGACCGGGTGGCGCGGTGCTGGCCTTCGTCGTGCTGGTCCCGGGCGACGGCGAGCTGCTGCTGGAGAACATCGCCGTGGACCCGTCCGAGCAGGGACGCGGCCTCGGCCGGCTGCTGCTGGACCTGGCCGAACAACGGGCGGTGGCCCTCGGCGCGACGTCGGTCTGGCTGTTCACCCACGTCTCGATGACCGAGAACCAGCGGATCTACGAAGCGCGCGGCTACGTCGAGACCGAACGCCGGGGCGAAGACGGGCTCGAGCGCGTTTTCTACCGCAAACGATTGCTGCCTGGCGACATCGCCCCGCACTAGGATGACCGTGACAGGCGCGGCCCACCGGGTGGCCGGGCTCCTGGCCGGCTTCGGCGGCCAGCGGGCACCGGCCAGTAACGATCTGGCCGGTGGGAATAACGCCCGCGTCTGGCCGAGAGGACACGGCCCACCCCGAGGCCCCGGGCCGCGGATGGCCACAGCTGGCACAGGAGGCGGCATGAAGACGACCCTCGACTGCCCGTGCGGGACCCGAGTCGTCGGCAAGGACGAGGACGAGCTCGTCGAGAAGACCCAGGCGCACCTGCGCGAGAAGCACCCCGATCTCGACTACGGCCGCGACGAGATCCTCTTCATCGCGTTCTGATCGCATGCCGAGCCTGCGGGCACGGCTTCTTGACACGGTCGCCCTCCCGATCCTGCGGGGGCGGTCGTGGACGGCCCAGGACGTGCGCGCCCGGGTCGCGGCCCAGGCGGCGCGCCCGGCGGTGGTCCGGGCGCCGGGGTGGCTGGGCCGGTTCGCCCGGCACACCGTCGCCGAGCATGCCGGTTGGCCGGTCCACGAGCTGACCCCGCTCGCCGGGCCGGCCGGCGCCGTTTCAGGGCCGGTCACCGTGCTCTACCTGCATGGCGGCGGCTACATCGCCGAGCCGGTGGCGTGGCACTGGCTGCTGGTCGCGCGGCTGGCCCGGGATGTTCCGGCCCGGGTGGTCATGCCGCTTTACCCCCTGGCGGGGTGGGGGCTCCCGGCGGACGTCGTGTCCGGCGTGGCCGATCTTCTCGACGAGCTTCTCGGCAAGGCCCGCGCGGCCGGCGGCCGGCTGGTGCTGATGGGCGACTCGGCCGGCGGCGGGCTGGCGCTCGCCTCGGCGCAGGCGGCCCGTGCCCGCGGCCGTCCCCAGCCCGACCGGATCTCGCTGATCTCCCCGTGGCTCGACGTGACGATGACCCACCCCGACCAGCCGGCCATCGCCCGCCACGACCACATGCTGCGGATCGACGGCCTGGCCGAGGCGGGGCGTTGCTACGCCGGCCCGCTCGATCCGGCCGATCCGCTCGTCAGCCCGCTGAACGGCCCGCTCGCCGGCCTCGCGCCGCTCACCGTGCTGTGCGGCACCCACGACGTCCTGCTGCCCGACAGCCGACGCCTCGCCGCCGAGGCCGGCCTGGTGATCGACTATCACGAGGCGCCCGGCCTCCCGCACTGTTACCCGCTGGCGCCCATCCCCGAGGCCGCCGCCGCCCGCGCGAGGCTGATCGCCGCCTGCCGCGCCGACCGCTGAACCGGTACCACCGCGCGCCGTCGGCCCGGCCCGGAGCCGGCGGCGGATCTCACAGGCCCGCCGCTTGTGCCACGATCTGAGTTCGAGATATGAACTCATATGGGGTGGTCGTACCGGCCCTCGAACGGTTGCCTTCGGGCTGAGCGGAGTGATACGCCGGACTAGAAGCCGTGACCGTCAATCTCTGACCGCCCCTTGATCGCTGTTGTCGCCTTCTGGTGGCTACGAAACAGGCCTGGTTACGACCACCGCGGGGCCGAGACGGCGATCAAGGGGGCGCCGGAACCGGGCGGACCGTGTCGGGGGCGGGACTAGAAGCAGGTTTCCGCAAGGCCCGGCTGGGCCGACCATCGGGTGGCTTTCGGCGAGGCCACCCCGTCGAGCCGGCATCCACCGTCCCGCTGACCCTGCTGTTCTCCCCGAGTCCCGACCGGCCCCGAGCCCGGAGCCGGGCCACCGGGGCCTCACCGTCTAGGAGCGCGCGAAGTGTCGCAGTCGATTCCGTTCGTCGATTACCTCGTTCTCGGCGACAGCCCGCATCTCGTCGCGAACGAGTGCGTCACCTGCGGGGCCCGGTTCTTCGACCGCCGCAACGCCTGCGCGGGCTGCTTCGGCACCGAGTTCCGCAAGGTCGACGTCGCCACCGAGGGTGAGGTCCGCGCGTTCACGATCGTCTCGCTGGCCGCGCCCGGCATCCCGGTCCCGTTCGTCTCCGCGACCGTCGACTGCGGTGGCACCAGCGTCCGCGCGAACCTGATCAACGTCGAGGCGACCCCCGACGCCGTGCACGTCGGCATGAAGGTCCGCTTCGCGCTGCAGTCCGTCGGCACCGACGAGGCCGGCACCGAGGCCGTCAACTTCGGCTTCGAGCCCCAGCGCTGAGCCCAGGCCGCCCGGCGGCCACGACGCGGCGCCAGCCCAGGAGCGGGTGGCGCCCCTCAACGACTTTCACCCCGACACGAGAAGCGGAGCGGCGGAGATGGCCAGCGACGACGTCTGGATCCTCGGCATCAGCATGACCAAGTTCGGCAAGCACCCCGACAAGGACGTGATCGACCTCGCGGCCGAGGCGACGATGGGGGCGCTCGCCGACGCCGGCGTCACCATGCGCGAGATGGGCGTGATGGCGTTCGGCTCGCTGCTCGGCCGGGTCGCCGGCCAGAGCCTGCAGAAGCAGATCGGCCAGACCGGGATTCCGGTCTACAACGTCTCCAACGCCTGCGCGACCGGCGCCACCGCGATCCGGGTCGTCAACATGGCGATCAAGGCCGGCGAGGTCGACTACGGCATCGCGGTCGGCGTCGAGAAGCTGGCCGGCGCGGGCCTGCTCGCCGGTGGCAGCCGTGGCGGGGACGCGAACACCTGGCAGCCCTCCGGCCGGTTCGGCGCCGTCGGCCCGATCGACGGCCGGATCGGCACCGAGACGATGCCGGGCGTGTTCGCCCAGATCGGCCTGGAGTACGGGCACAAGTACGGCGGCACGTCCTTCGAGCTGTTCGCGAAGATCTCCGAGAAGAACCACGCGCACTCGACGCTGAACCCGCTGGCCTCCTACCAGAAGCGGTTCACCCTCGACCAGATCATGAACGATGTCATGATCGCCTACCCGAACACCCGGCCGATGTGCTCGGCGAACTGCGACGGCGCGGCGGCCGCCGTCCTCGTCTCCGGCGCCAAGCTGAAGACCCTCTCGCTGGAGCAGCAGCGGCGCGCGGTGAAGATCTCCGCGTCGATCCTGACCACCGACCCGTACGAGGAGGCCTGCCAGGTCCTGCCGAACGTCAACACGCTGACCCGCCAGGCCGCGAACCAGGCCTACGAGAAGGCCGGCATCGGCCCGGCGGACCTGGACCTCGTCGAGCTGCACGACTGCTTCGCCACCGCCGAGCTGGTGCACTACGACAACCTGCGGCTGTGCGAGGAGGGCGGCGCGGTCGACTTCTTCAACTCGGGCGCGACCTGGCGGGACGGCAAGACCCCCGTCAACGTCTCCGGCGGCCTGGAGTCGAAGGGCCACCCGATCGCGGCCACCGGGATCGCCAACGTCTGGGAGATCGCGACCCACCTGCGGGGCGAGGCCGGCGACCGCCAGCTGCCGAACGCCAAGGTCGGCCTCGCCCACGTGATCGGCCTCGGCAACGCCTGCGGCGTCCACATCCTGGAGCGCGCCGCCGCCTGACCCTCGTGCCTGCCGCGGATCAGACCTCCGCGGCCTGGGCGGGCCCTCCCGGGAGGGTCTGCCCAGGCTCGGCGGCGCGGGCGGGCGAGGTGACGGCGAGCCAGGTCCCGACGGCCATGAGGACGCCGGCCAGGGCCAGCCCGACGGCGCGCGGGCCGGTGGCGGCGAGGTGCTCATGGAACACCGCGACACCCAGGGCCAGGCCGACGACCGGCTCCGTGAGCGTCATCGCGATCAGCGGGGCGGTCAGCGTGTCCTGGAACGACGCCTGGCTCAGGACGAACCCGACGGCGCCGAGCACGGCCAGCGCGTAGAGCGGCCAGCTGGTCAGCAGCCGCCAGGGGTCGCTCGCCAGCAGGTCGGTACAGGCCTTGAGCAGCCCGGCGGTCAGGCCGAAGATCAGCCCGTTGGCGAGGCCGAGGCAGGTCGCCCGCCGGGTCGGCGGCGCGCCCCGGCCGGCGGCCAGCGCGGCGGCGACGAGCAGGCCGAGGACCGCCGCCGGTGGCAGCCAGGTCCGCGCGGACGGCGTGAACGCGCCGCCGCGCGGGTTCGCCGCCAGCAGGAACCCGACGAGCCCGACCGTCGCGACCGCCGCCGCCGCGAGGTCCCGGGGGTGGGGCCGGCGCCGGTCCAGCGCTGCCTCGAACGGGACCGCGAGGAACAGCCCGCCCGTCAGCAGCGGCTCGACCAGCGACAGCGGGCCCAGCGCCAGCGCCGCCGTCTGCAGCAGCACGGCCCCGCCGTCGCAGATCACCCCGGCCAGCCACAGCGGCCGGCGGGCCAGCCGGGCCACCAGCCGGGGGTCCAGCGCCCCGTGCCGCTCCTCCTGGCTGGCGGCGTGATGCTGCAGGGCCGAGGTGGCGCCGAAGGTGGCCGCCGCCAGCAGCGCCAGCAGGATCGCCGGCCAGTTCACCCGCGGCCCGAGCCGGCCCCGGCCGGGGCGAAATGCTCGCCGAGTGGCCCGACCCTCAGCCCGCGGCCCGCGCACTCCGCCAGCAGCAGCGGTACGGTGCCGAGCGCCGCGTGCCAGGACAGCGGCGCCGACGTGCAGTCCGAGTCGTGCAGCAGGACGGTGCCACCGCCGGCCAGGTCCTTGCGGATCGTCGCCAGCACCGACTCCGGCGTCGCCCGCGCCTCCCAGTCCCGGCCCCAGGCGGTCCACAGCACGGGCCGCAGCCCCAGGCGCCGCGCGGCCGACAGCGAGCCGGCGCTGAGCACGCCGTAGGGCGGGCGGAAGTACACCGGCTGCCGCCCGGTCACGTCGGCGATCAGGTCGCGGGCGCGCGCCAGGTCGTCGTAGAGCGCTGCCGGGGTCCGGAACGTGGTGTACCGGTGCTCCCAGCCGTGCACCGCGACCTCGTGGCCGGCGTCGACCAGCTCGCGGCCGACCTCCGGGGCGTGTATGAGCATCGAGCCGAGCAGGAAGAACGTCGCCTTCGTCCCAGATTCCGCGAGGGCCGCGATGAAGGCCGGGGTCGACGCCGGGTCCGGCCCGTCGTCGAACGTCAGCGCCACGTGGTCGGGCTCGCCGAGGCCGGCGAGCCCGGGCAGCAGCCGGGCCCGCAGCAGCGGCCAGGACGTCACGGCCGGGCTCGCGTAGCCCGCCGCGACCGCGGCCACCGCCGCGGCGGCGGCGATCCCGCCCGCGGTCGCGGCCCGGCGGCCCCGGCTCCGGGTGACGATCACGGTGCCGGGCCTGCGGCCGCTCATTCGTGCCTGCTCAGCGTGCCAGCCCGCAGCTTCTGGCCGACGATCAGGCCGTCTCGCTGGGCCAGCGTGACGGTCAGGCCGCAGTCCGGCGCGGCCGGGCATTCGATGAGCACGGTCCCCCCTCGGCCCAGCGGCGGTATCGGCGCCCCGCCCCGGACCCGTGCGTTGGGCACGACGATCGTCTCGTCGAGGTACGACACGGTCGCCAGGTCGACGGCGTCCAGGTCGCCGCTGCTCAGGAACGACACCGGCCGGGGCCCGCCCAGGCGGTGGATCGCGAACGCGGTGTGCCCGATCGCCGTGCGCCCGCCGACGAGCCCGGTCCGGTACGGCGTCCCCCCGCCGGCGTTCACCACCTGCAGACCGGAGGTGGCGAGCAGCCGGGCCAGGGCCGGGTCGTGGCGGATGAGCTCGGCGTCGATCGCGACGGCGGCGTGCGCGTCGCGCAGCAGAGCCAGTGTCGCCGGTGTGACGTCGGTGTGCTCGTTCGGGTGGACGACCAGGTAGATCGCCTCCGGCCGCGCCGGGCGGGCCGAGTCGAGGCCGTGCGCGACCGCGATCGACGTCCCGAACGTCGCGTTCCAGCCGAGGAAGCCGACCGTCGCCGCGGCGAACGCCGCCCGCCTGGGCCAGCGGCGCCGCCCCTCGGCGGCGAGCGCCCGGGACACCCTGGCCCGGTCCAGCGAGGCCGGCCGGTCCGCGGCGGCGTCCTCGATCGCGCGCCCGACCAGGTCGGACGGGTCGTCCTGGAACAACGCGAGCCCGGCGGTCCGTTGCCGGCGCCCGCGCGGACCGTCGACCAGCTCGGCGAGGGCCGGCCCCAGCTCGCGCCGGCGGCGGATCCAGTACGAGACGCCGGCGGCGTGCAGCGCGGCGGCGTTGGCCCGGCCATGGCCGGGGATCGACCGGTAGCTGGCGACCGGCAGGCCACTGGCCATCGCCTCCAGCGACGTGAGCCCGCCGGCGTTCTCCACCAGCACGTCCACGGCCCGCATCAGCCCCGGCATGTCGGACACCCAGCCGAGCGGGTGGCCGAGCCCCGCCTGCGACAGCCTGGCCCGCAGCGCCTCGTTGCGCCCGCAGACGATCACCGGGGTGGCGGCGCCGGTCGCGACTATCTCGGCGGCGGTGCGCTCCACGTCGCCGACACCCCACGACCCCGCGACCAGCAGGGCGAGCCGGCCCCCCGCCGGCAGCCCGAAGCGTTCCCGGGCCTCGGCGCGGCCCGCCGCGGAGGCCGGGCCGAACCGCGGCGAGACCACCGGGCCGGTCACCACGATCCCGGCGGCGCCGAGCGCCCGGGCCTGGGCGGCGCTGACGTCGTGCAGCACGTAGTGCGCGTCGATGCCCGGCGCGACCAGCAGGCGGTGCACCGAGAAGTCGGTCAGGAAGGTGAACGCCGGCACGGGCAGCAGGCGCTTGCGGCGCAGCCGGCCGATCAGCTGGCCGGCCAGCGGGTAGGTCGCCAGCACCGCGACGGTGTCGGCGGGCAACAGGGCGAGCAGCCGGGGCCGGAAGGGCGCGAGCACCGTCCGGCTCAGCAGCGAGACCCCGCGTGGGACCGCCGCGACCCAGAAGATCAGACTGTAGAGCCAGGGCGCGCGGAACAGCATCGTCTCGTAGGCCGAGCGCATCCCGGTCCCGAGCACCCGGCCCAGGATGTCCAGGAAGTCGTGGACCTCGACCTCGTAGCCGCGGTCGCGCAGCAGCCGGGCCCATTCCCGGGCGGCACCGTCATGGCCCGCGCCGACACTGCCCGTGATGACGACGACGCGACCGGCGCCCATGGTCGGCGTCGGCCTGGGCGCGGTGGGCTCGGGCCCCGTCGGCTTGGGCGCCGTTGGCTTGGAGGCGTCGTTCACGGCCTGGCCGCTCGTGGCGCGACCCATCTCACAGCGAACCTCCAGGAAGCCGGCCAATGCGCAGTGAGCCGGTATCGCACTTTAGGTGGTGGCTCCGTGCCGTGGCGACCGGTCGCGCCCTGAATGTCAGACGGGCGACAAATCAACGCGCCACCCGGGCGATACCGGCGTCATTTCCACTGGCGTGTAGCAGTGAATTCCCACTGCGCTGTCGAAGAAGAGACATTGTCGCGCCGACCGGCGACGCACGGTTTACACCCGGGTGGCGATCAGGTGGCGACCGGGCCACCGACTGGCAAGATCGCTGTTTTCGCCCTCGGGTGGCTGTAACTGCGGCGGTTTTGTGAGCAGGGGAGGGCGGAAACGGCGATCAAGCCGGCGGACCGGCGTCGCCGGAACCGGCGCCAATAGAGGGCGCTCGCGCGGTCACGGTTCGCCGACCGCTGAGGCGTTGGAATGGTCGGTCGGGGTCGTGGGCTGGCGGGCCGTGGGGATGGGGCCGCTGGTGTAGAGGCGGGTGATGACGTCCTCGATGGCGGGCTCGCGGATCGAGAGGTCGACGACCGGGTAGCGGGCGGCGACCTCGGCGATGAGCGGGGCGGCGCTCGCGGTGGCCGGGAACGACAGCCACTGGCGGGGGCCGTCGACGCGGACCACCCGGGCGCCCGGCGTGGTGACGGAGACCGGGGGAACGGGGCCGGGCAGGTCGACGATCAGCATGCGGTCGCCGCCGAGGCGGTCGCGCAGCGTCGCGAGGTCGCCGTCGAAGCCGAGGCGGCCGTGGTCGATCACGAGCACCCGTCGGCACAGCTGCTCGATGTCCGCGGTGTCGTGGGTCGTGAGCATGATGGTCGTCCCGTGCTCCCGGTTCGTCTCGGCGAGGAACGAACGCACCGCCGCCTTCGAGACGACGTCGAGGCCGATCGTCGGCTCGTCCAGGTAGACGATGGCCGGGTCGTGCAGGAAGGCCGCGGTCAGGTCGCCGCGCATCCGCTGCCCGAGGGACAGCTGCCGCACCGGGGTCGCCAGGAACGGGCCGAGGTCCAGCAGGTCGACGAACCGGTCGAGGTTGGCGCGGTACCGGTCGGCCGGGACCCGGTAGAGGTGACGGACCAGCTCGAAGCTGTCCCGCAGTGGCAGGTCCCACCACAGCGTGGACCGCTGCCCGAACACCACGCCGATCCGGCGCGCCAGCGCGAGCCGCTGGCGCGCGGGGTCGAGGCCGGCGACCCGCAGCCGGCCCGTCGTCGGCGTCAGGATGCCGATCGGCATCTTGATCGTGGTGCTCTTCCCGGCGCCGTTCGGCCCGAGGTAGCCGACCATCTCGCCGGCCCGCACGGTGAACGACACGTCGCGGACCGCGTGGACGTCGAGGCGCTCGCGCCGCAGGCCCCGCCGCGTCACCCGCCGGCGCTGGACGAAGGTCTTCGTCGCCCCCTCGACCTCGATGACGACCGGCCGGTCACCGTCCTCGTCGGCTGTCATGCGGCGGCTCAGCTCCCGGTGCTGCGGTAGCGGCGGACCCCGGCCCGCCAGGCGAGCGCCGCGACCACGCTGGTCGCGGCGGCGACCGCCGGGGAGGCGAAGCGCAGGGCGGTGGGCAGGCCGAGCGGGTCGGGCCGGCCGAGCACGTGCAGCGCCGGCAGCCAGCTGACGAAGCCGATCGGCAGCACGACGGTCAGCAGCAGCGCCAGGTGGTGGCCGTAGATCGTCAGCGGGTAGCGGGCGGCCAGCGCCGAGCCCTGCGTGCTGGCCGACACGGCGACGGTCGCGTCCGGGGCGACGAACAGGACCGCGGCCGTGGCGACGAACGCGCCGGTCGCGATGACCGCCCCGCAGGCGATCATCCCCGGGACCAGCAGCACGCGGTCCGCGGTCCAGTGGACCGGCAGGGCGACGCAGCTGACGACGACGATGACGAGCGGCTGCACGACCCGGGCCACCCGCGCCGGGGCGAAGGCCATGGTCGCGGTCTGGACGAGGACGCTGACCGGCCGGATCAGCACGATGTCGAACCGGCCGTCGCTGATGTGCCAGCCCAGCCGGTCCAGCGGGCCGACGAACGCCTCCGCCAGCGCGAACGCCAGCGCCGACGTGCCGTACAGGAACGCGACCTCGGCGAGCGAGAAGCCCGCGAGCCTCGGCAGCTGGGCGAAGATGATCCCGATCGTGGCCAGGTCGAGCACGGTCGCGGCCGCCTCGGTCAGCGAGCGCAGCGCGAGCGACGCCCGGTACTGGCCCGCCTCCCGGAACGCGACCCGGACCAGCAGCAGGTAGGCCCTGGTCTCGTCCCGCAGGAGGCGACCGCGCCCGACCAGCCAGTCGGTCCGCACGTCATGGTCGACGCCACCGGGCGAATCCAGACCGGACGTGGGCGGGCCGGGGTTCCCGGGAGGCATCGCTCAGCCGCCCTGCACGACCAGGCGGCGCAGCGCCCGCCCCGTGGCCAGCCGCGCGCCCAGCAGCAGGGCGACGGCCCACACCGCCTGGAACCCCAGCTCGTGGCCGATCCCGGGACCGCCGGTCGGGCGCAGGTAGATGTCCATCGGCACCTGGACGACCGCGCCGAACGGCAGTGCCCGGGCGACGGCCCCGAAGGCGCCGGGGAAGATGGTCAACGGCAGCACCGCGCCCGAGAAGAACATCAGGGCCAGCGACGAGACCGCGAGCGCGCCGCGCACGTCGGTGATCCAGAACGCCGTCAGCGCCACCAGGTAACGCAGGGCGAACGCGACGAGCAGCGCGAGCGGCAGGCTCGCGGCGAACCCCAGGGCCGCCGCCGTCGACGCCGGTGGCCGGGCGCCGAAGACCGCGAGCCCGACGAGCCCCGCCGGCACCGCCCGGCTGACCAGGAAGACGCCGGCCCGGCCGATCTCCCGGGCCAGCCACCAGCGCAGGAACCCGAACGGCCGGGCGAGGTCGACGGCGATCGCGCCGTTCTCGACCCGCCACGGGACGTCGATCATGCCGCCGAAGACGGCGAACGTCGAGGTCAGGGCCTGCCCGAGGACGACGAAGGTCACGGCCCGCGTCACGTCGTAGCCGGCGAGCCCCGGCCGGGCCGTCCACACGGCCTGCGCGATGTAGCCGCGCAGCACCGTCAGCGTCACGTTCGACAGCACCGAGGCGGCGACGGTCACCCGGTAGGCGACGTGGGACCGGGCGCTCGCCGCCGCGATGGCCCACCAGGCCCGCGCCTCGGGGACGACTGCGACGGTCACGTTCCCCCCGGGTACGCGCGGTGGTGGCGCGCCGGTCGTCAGCCCCGGCGCGTCCTTACCGACCGTAACGGCAGCACTCGGTTCTTGTCGGCATATCCGGGGGCCGGGGTGACCCTCGTTGTGGTCCGGGACCGACCAGCCGCCCGGCCGGTGCCGGCGGTCCCGGTCCCGGCGCTGGTCGGCCGACCGTCACGGCGGAGGATGGCCCCATGACGGTCGAGAGCGTGCCCGCGGGGGCCGGCCCTGGCGAGTGCCCGTTCACGGTCGAGCGGCCGGTGATGCGCCAGCGCTGGGAGCGGCTGACGTTCCTGCACTGGGCCTACGAGCCGGCCGCGGTCCAGGCGCTGCTGCCGGCCGGCCTGGAGGCCGAGACCTGTGCCGGGGCGGCGTGGGTGAGCCTGGTGCCGTTCTTCATGCGGGTGACGACCGGGCGGCGCGGCCTCGGGGTGCCGTGGGCGTCGTACTTCCCGGAGACCAACGTCCGGACGTACGTGCGCGACGAGCAGGGCCGGCCGGGGATCTGGTTCTTCTCGCTGGACGCGGCCCGGTTCGGCGCGGTCGCCACCGCGAGGACGACCTACCGGCTGCCGTACTTCTGGTCCGCGATGCGCCTCGACGAGGACCGTCCCGACGGGGACGCCGTGGCGGGCACGACGACCTACACCTGCCGGCGCCGCTGGCCCGGGCCCGGCGGCGCCGCCAGCCGCGCGGACGCGACGAGCCGGGTGGTGGTCCGGCCGGGGGAGCCGATCGCCCCGGCGCGGCTGGACGACCGCGACCACTTCCTCACCGCGCGGTTCCGGCTGTTCAGCCCGGTCCGGTCGGGTGCCCCGCGCACCGCCCGTGCCTGGCACCTGCCGTGGCCGCTGCACAGCGCCGAGCTGCTCGACCTCGACGACGCGCTGCTGACCGCCGCCGGCCTGCCGGCGCCGGCCGGCGAGCCGCTGGTCCACTACTCCCCGGGCGTCGACGTCCGCATCGGCCGCCCGGAAGCCTGAGCCTCAGGTCAGGGCGCTGAGCCTCAGGTCAGGGCGCTGAGCCTCAGGTCAGGGCGCTGGCGTCCCGCACGGTCGACTCGACGCCGTCGACGCCGACGGGGACGTCGCCGGTGATCGTGATGCGGTGCATCACCCGGTCGAACCCGGCGGTCCCGTGGTCGGTGGGCACCAGGTGCGCTGTCGCCCGGTTGTCCCAGAAGGCCAGGTCGCCGGGCTGCCAGCGGAACCGGCAGGTGAACTCCAGGTTCGTCATGTGCTGGTAGAGCAGATTCAGCACGTGGGCGCTCTCGGTGTTCGTCAGCTCGACGATCCGGGTCGTGAAGGTCGGATTCACGAACAGCGCCCGCTCACCGGTCTCCGGGTGGACCCGGACCACGGGGTGGACCGCCTCCAGCGGCGAGCTGGCGAACAGGGCGGACAGCTTGCTGCTGTCACCCCGGTCGAGGTGAAGCTGGTTGACGTGGACGGCGTGCAGCCCGTCGACGAGGTCACGCAGCGGCGCCGAGAGCGTCTCGTAGGCGGTGACGAGGTTCAGGAAGTTCGTGTCGCCGCCATACGGCGGGACGAGCACGCCGCGCAGGATCGAGCCCATCGGCGGGGTGCGCAGGAACGTCACGTCGGTGTGCCAGAGGCTCTTGATCCGGATGCCGCCGTCGCCGCGCCGGTCGCCCGAGGAGTCCAGGCCGGCGTACGCGCGGGTGTCCAGCGCCAGGATCTCCGGGTGGCCCTCCAGGGTGGGGAGCGTCGGATGGCCGGGGCCGACCTCGCCGAACAGCCGCCCGAAGGCGATGTGCTGGTCCGGCGTCAGCCGCTGGTCGCGGAAGAAGATGACCTTCCAGGCGAGCAGTGCGGCCCGGATCTCGGCGGTGACCGCCGGGGCGAGCGGCTCGGAAAGGTCGACGCCGAAGATCTCGGCACCGATGTGCCCGGACATCGGCCGGACGTCCAGCGTGGCCGTCGGCCCCGGCCGGGCCTCGGTCGCGTCGGAGTTCTCGTTCACAGTTGTCACGGCTGCGCCTCCCTGGTCACCCCAGCATGGCGCCGACCACTGTTAAGTCAACTGTTTTCGGCGACCCCGTGAGAGGGGGAATCGACGGCCGAGGACGCGGCGGTCAGGGCGGCCGCCGCCATGTCGAAAAGGTCGGTGACGAAGAGGTCGTACGCGACGGCCTCGCTGCCGCTGGTGGCGGGCAGCTGGCCGAACCCGGCGAGGGCGGCGAGGCACAGCTCGACGACGTGCCGCAGCCGCAGGCCGCGCAGCGCCGCCGGGGCCTGCGGGAGGCGGTCCAGGATCGCCAGGGACACCTCGTGGCCCACCGGCCCGGCCGGCTCGCCGCCGGCGAACCACGGGTGGCGGTCAGGCGGCGCCGAGACGAACCGGCCGAGGAACCCGACGTAGCTGCTGTCCAGCCGGCGCGCCTCCTCGGCGAGCGGCCGGAACAGCACGTCCACCAGCCCGCGCACGGACTGGTCGAGGCCGGCCGCGCGGGCCGCGGCCAGCAGCTCGGCGCGGCGCCGGTCCAGGCGCGGGACCCGGTGCGCGATGATCGCCTCGAACAGCCCGCGCTCGTCGCCGAAGTGGTACTGCACCGCGTTGTTGTTGCCGTTGCCGGCGGCCCGGCAGATCTGGCGCAGCGACACCGCGGCGATGCCCTGCTCGGCGTAGAGCTGTTCCGCGGTCAGCAGCAGCCGCTCTCTGGCCTCCCGCGACCGCTGCCCGGCGGCCGCCGGGTCGTCCGCGGCCGTGGCGGCCGGCGGGCGCCCGGCGCGCGGGCGGCCCTCGGCGCGCGGCGTCGCCCTCGACGTGTCGGTCACGGTCCGCTCCGGATCGCCGGCGGGCGCGCCTGTCGCTAACCCGTCCCGCAGCCTAGGCGTCCCCGATCTCCGCCGCGGCGCCGGGTGCGGCGCCCGGGCGGCTCTCGGCCTCGTCGTCGGTGACGCCGAGCTCGGCGAGCAGCCGGGCCCGCAGCGCGGCGAACTCCGGGTCGGACCGGTGGCGCGGTCCGGAGAGCCGCCCCTGCTCGTCGTGTGAGAGCCGCCCCTGCTCGTCATGTGAGAGCCTGACCCGCTCGTCGTAGGAGAGTCGCCCGTCGGTGAGGACGGCGACCCGGTCGGCGAGCAGGATCGCCTCGTCGACGTCGTGGGTCACGAGCAGCACCGCCGGGCGGTGCCGCCGGCACAGGTCACGCAGCAGCCGGTGCATCCGGATCCGGGTCAGCGCGTCCAGCGCGCCGAACGGCTCGTCGAGCAGCAGCAGGCCGGGGGAGCGGACCAGCGCGCGGGCGAGCGCGGCGCGCTGCGCCTCGCCGCCGGACAGCGTCGCCGGCCAGTCCCGCTCCCGGCCGGCGAGGCCGACCTCGGCGAGCGCGTCCCGGGCCTGGCCGCGGGCCTCGCGGCCCTTCAGACCGAGGGTCACGTTGTCGGCCACCCGCGCCCAGGGCAGCAGCCGTGGGTCCTGGAAGACGACCGCGTTGCGCTCGGGCACGGTCGCGCGCCCGGTCGCCCCGGCGTCGAGGCCGGCGAGGATCCGCAGCAGGGTGCTCTTGCCCGAGCCGGACCGGCCGAGCAGCGCGACGAACTCGCCCGCCGCGATGTCGAGGTCGATCCCGTCGAGTACGACCCGCCCGCCGAACTCGCGGCGGACGTCCCGGACCCGCACCGCGGGCCCCTCCGGGTCACCGGCCGCGGCGGCTGGTGCGGGAGCGGGCGCCGGGACGACGGCGAGGGCGGGCGCGCGGGACGTCGTCTGCGTGGTCATGTTGCCTCCAGGCCTCGGCGCCAGGCCAGCGCGCGGCGTTCGAGCAGGCGGACGAGCGCGTCGGAGAGCAGGCCGAGCACGCCGTAGACGGCGAGGCCGACGACGATCACGTCGGTCTGGCCGAACGTGCGGGCCTGGTCCATCAGGTAGCCGATGCCGCTGGAGGCGTTGATCTGCTCGCTGACCACGAGGATCAGCCACGAGATGGTCAACGCGAACCGCAGGCCGACCAGGAACCCGGGCAGCGCGCCCGGCAGCACGACGCGGCGGATCAGCGCGAGCCGGCCGAGCCGGACGGTGCGGGCCAGCTCGACGAACCGCCCGTCGACGCCGCGGATGGCCGCGAACGTGTTGATGTAGACGGGGAACGCGGTGCCGAGCGCGACCAGGAAGACCTTCACGTGCTCGCCGATGCCGAACCAGAGGATCGCCAGCGGCACCAGGCCGAGGATCGGCACGGCCCGCAGGATCTGCACCGGCGCGTCGACGAGGTCCTCGCCGAGCTGGAACAGCCCGGCCACGACTGCCAGCACCACCGCGGCGGCGACCCCGAACAGCAGGCCGAGCGCGACCCGCCGCAGCGAGATCGCCAGGTTGTGCCCCAGCGTGCCGTCGGCGGCCAGCGAGTAGCCGGTGTGCAGGACGGTCCACGGCCCGGCGAGGATGTCCGGCTGGATCAGCCCGGTCGACGAGCCGAGCTGCCAGAACGCGACCAGCAGCACCGGCCCGAGCAGCCGGCGCAGCGACTTCGGCACCGGCCGGCGGGCCGGCCGCAGCGGGTCCGCCAGCGCGATCTCGACCAGCCCCGCCGCCGGGCCGGCCGCCGCCGGATCCCCTGCCGCGGCGCCGGCCGGCCCGGCCGGCGCCGCGCGGCCGGAGCCGTCGAGGGCGAGCGACGTCACGCGAACGACCCGCCCTCGCGGGTCTCGGACTGCTCGCCGTGCACGCCGACCGGGATGTCGCCGGCCAGGGTGATCCGGTGCATGACCCGCTCGTGGCCGAGGTGGCCGTAGTCGGTCGGGACGAGGTGGGCGGTGGCCCGGTTGTCCCAGAACGCGACGCTGTCCGGCTCCCAGCGGAACCGGACCGTGAAGGCCGGCGTGGCCAGGTGCTGGTACAGCAGGCTCAGGATCTGCGCGCTCTCGGTGTTGCTCAGCTCGACGATCCGCTGGGTGAAGTTCGGATTGACGAACAGTGCCCGCTCGCCGGTCTCCGGGTGCACCCGCACCACCGGGTGAATGCTTTCGAAGGACTTCTTCGAGAACATCGCGAGCAGCTTCGCGCCATCACCGTGCTCCAGGTGCAGCTGGTTGACGTGCACGGCGTGCAGGCCGTCGATGAACGCGCGCAGCGGCTCGGACAGCGTCTCGTAGGCGGTGACCAGGTTCGTCCACTGGGTGTCGCCGCCGTACGGCGGGATGACGACGCCGCGCAGGATCGAGCCCATCGGCGGGTTGTGCACGAACGTCACGTCGGTGTGCCAGAGGCTCTTGACGCTGATCCCCTCGGCGGCGTCGTAGCTCTTGCTGTCCAGCGGGAAGATCTCCGGGTGGCCCTCCAGCGTCGGCAGCGTCGGGTGGCCCGGCGTGACCTGGCCGAACTGGCGGCCGAACGCGATCTGCTGGGCCGGGGTGACGTGCTGGTCGCGGAAGAAGACGACCTTCCACTTCAGCAGGGTGGCCCGGATCTCGGCGACGACCTCGGGCGCCAGCGGCCGGGTGAGGTCCACGCCGTGGATCTCGGCGCCGATGTACCCGGACAACGGCCGCACGTCGAGGCTGACCGACGTGGCGGATTCCTGGGTGAGCGTCATTGCTGGGCCTCCTTGACCGCGGCGTTGTAACGGGCGTCGAAAACCTTGGAGATGTCGACCTTCCTGGGGAGAACCCCGCTGGAGAAGAAAAGGTCGGCGAGTTTCTGGGCGGCGCCGACGCTCGTCGCGTCGATCGGGACGAACGCCGACGGCACACCGGTGCCGACGAGGACCTTCGCGGTGGCCGCGGGCACCTTCTGCTGGTCGACGTAGTACTTCTGGATGAACTCGGACGTGTGGCCGTCGCGCCAGCCCGCGGCCTTCACCCAGCGCGCCACGAAGTCGCCGAGCGCGGCCGCCTTCGCCGGGTCGGACAGCACCTTGTGGGTCGTGATCAGGTACTGGGTGACCGGCGACGCGTCGGCGCCGGTGACCTTGTGGGCGGTCGGGTTGGCGCTCAGGTACGTGCTGGCCAGCGGCTCGGGCACGACGCCGGCGTCGACGTCGCCGCGGGCCAGGGCGCTGGAGATGTCGGTGATCGCCAGGTTGACCGGGCTGACGTCCTTCTGGGCCAGGTGCGCCGCGTCGAGCGAGCGCAGCAGGTAGGCCTGCAGGATGGTGCCGGTGGTGATCGCGACCTTCCTGCCCTTCAGGTCCGCCACCGAGTGGATGTCGCTGCCCGGCTTCGTGGCGAGGACCAGCTGGCCCGGCGGGTTGTGCCAGGTGGCGATCACCGCGAGGTCCTGGCCGGAGGCCGCCGCGAGCACCGGCGGGGTGTCCGCGACGTAGCCGACGTCGACGGCGCCGGCGCGGAAGGCCTCCAGCAGCAGCGGGCCGGACGCGAACGTCGACCAGCTGAGCGCGTACGGCGTGCCGGCGCTCTGGCCGGACAGGTCGAGCGCCGGCTTCAGCTGGCTCTGGTCGCCGACGCGCAGCCTGGTCCCGGCCGGGATGGCCGTCGGGTAGCTGGTCGCGGCCGCCGAGGCGCCGCCCGAGCCGCTGGAGCCGGAGCTGGAGCCGCAGGCGGCCAGTGCGGTGACGGCGAGGAAGGCGCCGAGGGCGGCCAGGACGACGGCGCGGCGCGGCCGGGCCGCCGCCGGCCTGGCTGGGTGCCGAGGCCGGAAAACGGCCGGCGCGAACCGGCCTCGGCCGGCCCGGAGGGCAGGCGTGACCACGGGACTCCTTGGGAGGGGTGGAATACCGCGCGGCGCCCCGGCGCGGCTGGGGGAATGCGCCCGACGGATCGGCCGGCGCTTTGACGTGCCCACTGAAGCAGTTAAGTCAGTTGTTTGTCAACATACTTGATGGGAATACTGCTCTATTGTTTCAGGCCGATCTTGCGTAATCTGGGCCCGGCCGGCCGGGCCCGTCGACGCCGGGCCACGCGCGGACCGGCCGCCTCGGCGCCCGTCCGCGCCGAGCACCGTCCACTCCCGGCACTGGGGCCCTCGGGGCACGGCCGACTTCGCGCCGCGGGACACGCGGACGTTGCTTCGGCGTGGCCAGCACGTGACGATGACCAAGGACCGGGTGAACGCCATCACGCGGTCGAGGCGAGCGGAGGACGAGCGGTGAGCCGTCAGGTCAAGGGCGTCGTGTCGATGCGCAAGGGCGCGCCGGTCGAGCTGCGCACCGTCGTCGTGCCGGATCCCGGCCCCGGTGAGGTGAGTGTCGACGTCAAGGCCTGCGGGGTCTGCCACACCGACTTCCACTACCGCGAGGGCGGGATCTCCGACGACTACCCGTTCCTGCTCGGCCACGAGGCCGCCGGGGTCGTCAGCGAGGTCGGCCCTGGCGTCACGAACGTCGTGCCCGGGGACTACGTGGTGCTGAACTGGCGCGCCGTCTGCGGGCAGTGCCGCGCCTGCCAGCGGGGCCGGCCCTGGTACTGCTTCGACACCGCGAACGCCACCCAGAAGATGACCCTCGAGGACGGCACCGCGCTGTCGCCGGCGCTCGGGATCGGCGCGTTCCTGGAGACGACGCTGGTCGCCGCCGGCCAGTGCACCAAGGTCGACCCGGCCGCCCCGCCGGAGGTCGCCGGCCTGCTCGGCTGCGGGGTCATGGCCGGCCTCGGGGCGGCGATGAACACCGGCGAGGTCGGCCGGGGCGACAGCGTGGCCGTGATCGGCTGCGGCGGCGTCGGCGGCGCCGCGATCGCCGGCGCGCGTCTCGCCGGCGCCGCGAAGATCATCGCGGTGGACGTGGACGACCGGAAGCTGGCCCTCGCGACGACGCTGGGCGCGACCCACACGGTCAACTCACGCAGCGGCGACCCGGTGGCCGCCATCCAGGCGCTGACCGGTGGCTTCGGCGCCGACGTCGTCATCGACGCGGTCGGGCGCCCGGAGACCTGGAAGCAGGCGTTCTACGCCCGCGACCTCGCCGGCACGGTCGTCCTCGTGGGCGTCCCGACGCCGGACATGACGCTGGAGCTCCCGCTGCTCGACGTCTTCGGCCGCGGCGGCCGGCTGAAGTCCTCCTGGTACGGCGACTGCCTGCCCGACCGCGACTTCCCGATGCTCATCGACCTCTACCTGCAGGGCCGGCTGCCGCTGGACACGTTCGTCTCCGAGAAGATCGCCCTCACCGACGTCGAGGCCGCCTTCGACGCGATGAAGCGCGGCGACGTCCTGCGCTCGGTGGTGATGCTCTGATGTGCGCCCCGGGGGAGCGCGGCGCCGACGGGTCCGCCGCCGTGTCGGCCGACGGGAGCCCCGACGCCCGCGATGCCGCCTCGAACGGGGCCGAGGCCGCGCCGGAGGCGGGCGACTCGGCGCGCACGGTCGCCTGGGCCCGTACGGCGCACGGCGCGCAGCCGGGCGGGCGGGTCCGGATCGACCACCTGATCACCTCGGGGGTCTTCTCGCTCGACGGCGGCCGGTGGAACGTGGACAACAACGTCTACCTGATCGGCGATGACGAGGAGTGCGTCGTCCTCGACGCCCCGCACGACGCGAAGGCGATCGTGGCCGCGGTCGGCGACCGCCACCTCGCGGCGATCCTGTGCACCCACGCCCACGACGACCACGTCGACGCGGCCCTGGCGGTCGCCGCCGCGACCGGCGCCCAGATCTGGCTGCACCCGGCCGACCGCGAGCTGTGGGACCGCACCCACCCCGGCCGCGCCCCCGACCACGAGATCGAGGCCGGCCAGGCGTTCACCGTCGGCACCGGCGCGGACGCGGTCACCCTGACCGCCCTGCACACGCCCGGCCACACCTGGGGCAGCGTGTCCCTCCACGCGCCCGACCTGAACACGGTGTTCACCGGCGACACGCTGTTCCAGGGCGGCCCGGGCGCGACCGGCCGGTCGTTCTCCGACTTCCCGACCATCATCGACTCGATCACGAGCCAGCTGCTGGGCCTGCCCGCGACGACGACGGTCCGCACCGGCCACGGCCGCGCGACCACCATCGGCGCGGAGGCTCCCGCGAGGCAGAGCTGGCTCGACCGGGGCCACTGACCGCCGGACCGGCGCGCACGACCGGCCCGGTCGCGGTCACCGGGGCATCAGCTGGGCAGGACGAACATCCAGACCAGGAAGAGCAGGGCGGCGATTCCGGCGAAGGTGAGGGCGCGCCGGAAGTTGCCGAACTTCGCCATGGCGATGACCGCGAGCGTGTGGGCCTGCCGCCACGCCTCCTCGCGCTGGGTCGCCGGGGACAGCGCCAGCGCGTCCTGGACGGTGATGGTCGACAGGTGGGGATAGGAGAAGCGGCTCGGGCCGTCGTTCGGCGTGCGCGGCCGGATCCCGCGGTAGAGGCTGTAGGCGGCCACCGCGAGCGCGATCACGCCGAGGCAGAAGAAGGCCACGGCCAGGCCGTTGCGGACGGCGAAGGCGCCGTGCCCATGCCCGGTCAGATCGCCGAACATCCGGAAGATGGTGTCCTTGTCCTTCGCCACCGCGCCGCCGAGGACCGCGAGCGCCGCGGCGAGGATGCCGATCTTGCCGTCGGCGTTGTTGATCCAGCCGCTCATCATCTCGATGGCCGAGACCGCGCCGTCCGCGTTGACGTCCTGGGCAGGCGCGCTGCCACCCGGCTGGCTCGATGACGCCGTCCCGCCAGTTCCTGACCCGGTCATTTCGGCCCCCCGATACCCCGGCTATTGGAAACACCGCAGTTTAACGATGAATAGCCGGGGCCGGGAAGCTGACTCGGTCAGTCGCTGACCAGCATTTCGCCGGACTGCTGCTGCCAGAGACGGTGGTAGTCGCCCCGGGCGTCCAGCAGCTGCTGGTGGCTGCCCTGCTCGACGATGCGGCCGTTGTCGACGACGACGATGCGGTCCATCCGCAGCAGCGTGGACAGCCGGTGCGCGACGGCGATCACGGTCCGGTCCGCCCAGAGACCCTCCAGGGCGTGCTGGACCAGCCGCTCGCTCTCGCTGTCCAGGGCGCTCGTCGCCTCGTCCAGCACCAGCAGCGGCTTCTGGTCGAGCAGCGCGCGGGCGATCGCGATCCGCTGGCGCTGGCCGGTGGACAGCTTGATCCCCCGCTCGCCGACCAGCGTGTCGTAGCCCTGCGCGGCGCGGACGATGAACTCGTGCGCGTGCGCCCGGCGGGCCGCCTCGTGCACGTCGGCGTCCTCGAGGTCCCCGGGCGCCCCGTACGTGATGTTGTCGCGGATCGACCGGTGGAACAGCGAGATGTCCTGCGGCACATAGGAGATCGCCGCGGCCAGCCGCCGGTTCGGGATCGTCCGGCCGTCCAGCGCGACCGTCCCGAGCGGCAGCCGGTAGTAGCCGAGCAGCAGCTTGAGCAGCGTCGTCTTGCCGCTGCCCGACCGCCCGACGACGCCGACCTTCTCCCGGGGCTCGATCGTCAGCGTCACCCCGTCCAGCACCCGGATCGCCGGGTTGTCCGGATAGGCGAACGTGATGTCGCGCAGTTCGAGGCGGCCCAGCGGCCGCGAGCCGCCCCCGGCCGGGGCCGGGACCGCGGCGACCGGCGGGCGGGGGACGTCCGCCGCCACCTGGGCCGGAATCTCCTCCGGGCCCGGAGCGTCCGGGTCGGGGAACGCGTCGTCGTCCAGCACGTCCCGGTCGCCGAACAGGTAGGCGTACGCCTCTTCCACCCGGGCCAGCCGCAGGTTGAGCTGGGAGGTCTCCCAGATCGCGCCCCAGATGAAGTCCGAGAAGATGAGCAGCGCCGACAGGAAGGTGGTCAGCTGGCCGATCGTCAGCTCGTGGTGCAGATAGAGGTAGAGGTTCAGCAGAAGCGCGCCGGGCCAGACCAGGTAACGCACGACCAGGCTCATCGAGCCCCAGAACATGATGGCCCAGAACATCGACCGGTTGGACGCGCTGACCACGTCCCGGCGGCGTTCGACGACCAGCTGGTGCTCGTCATTCTCCCGGCGGAAGGACTTCACGCTGACGAAGTTCGCGACGACGTCGATGATGTAGCTTTCCATCTCCGCGTTGACGTCGGTCGAACGCTTCTCCTCCCGGGCCGAACGGGCCGCCGTCCGCCGCCCGACCAGAAGCATCACCAGAATGGCCGCGCTGAACAGCAGGCCGGTCGGCAGGTTCACCGTGAACATGATCAGCACGATCGACGGCAGCTTGACGGCCAGTTCCACGTAGTTGAAGCAGACATTGTCCAGGAAGTCCCGGAACTCCTGCCCCAGCGTGCGCGCGTAGCCGCTCACCTTGCCGGTGGCCCGGCCGGCGAAGTACGGGTACTCCTGGTCGATCACCCGGCGGAACAGCAGGTTCTGGTAGTCGTAGCCCCGCGGGTTGAGCCACTTCATGTACATCAGCTCGGCGGACCGCCAGAACAGGTCGTGGCAGACGCTGCAGGCGATCAGCGCCGTGGTGAAGGCGACTACATGGCCGTGCGGGGTGCTCGCCAGCGCGGCGACGAACCGGCCGATGAACAGCGGAATGACCGCGAGCGCGATGTCGGCGACGACGAAGACGGCGACGACGGCGAGCACCGACCGGCGGAACGTCCACATGAAGCGGAGATAGGAACGAAGGCCCGCGTGCCCGCCCGACTGGACGGGCTTACCGTCCACGGCCGGCTGGCCGGGTGTGCGGGCATTTCCGGCTGATTGTGGACCGGCTGATTGTGGACCGGCTGGTTGCGGACCGGGCGTGGACGCGAGAGCACCGGCCAGGCCGTCCGCCGTTACCGGACGCCGCGCGCGTGCCCGGCGGCCGCGGGCCCTGGCTCGTTTTCGCCAGGGCCCGCGCGACCCAGCTCTTTCGGTCTCGGTGTGCATGAGAACAAGGATCGCCCGGCCCCGGCGTCCGTCGCATCTCATTTTTCTGTTCTAACGTCGTTGTCCACGCCGTTGACGAGCCACGGCCGACCGGCTCGATGATCTTGCCCGGATGATCAGGCCAGGTCGGGTACCCGGTCGAACCAGGGACGGGCGGCCTCCAACTGGGCGGCGACGCGCAGCAGCGTGCCCTCGCCGCCGAGCGGGGCGACGAACTGCACACCGAGCGGCAGGCCGCCGGCGGTCCAGTACAGCGGAACGCTCATCGCGGGCCGCCCGGTCAGGTTCGCCAGCTGGGTGAACGGCACCCAGCTCAGGTTCGCCAGCACCGCCTTCTCGATCACCCCGAGCCGGCGCAGCAGCGTGCCGGCCCGCAGCCGGACCAGGGCCATGCCGGCGGCCGTCTCCAGCGCCGACGTGGTGACCTCGGCGACCTTCAATGGCTCGCGGGCGAGCGTCGGGGTGAGCAGCAGGTCGTAGCGGCGGTGGAAGTCCACCAGCGCCCGGGTGTAGCCGTGCCAGCGCGACCGGGCCAGCTCCAGGGACAGCGCGTCGGTGGTCCGGCCGAGCTCCGCGATGATCAACGTGTCCGTCTCGAAGCCGTCACCGCCGGCGGCCCGCGCCTGGGCGACCAGATGCGCGGTCTTCACGTACCAGGCGGTCAGGAAGTCCGTCGCCAGGGCCTTCTCGTCGACGACCTGCTCGACGGCCTCGACGTCGTGGCCCAGCTCGCGCAGCAGCGCGGTCGCGTCGTCCAGCGCGGCGACGGCCTCGGGGGACGGCGTCGGGTTGAGCGCGGACGTCGTGCGCACCCCGATCCGCAGCCGGCCCGGTTCGCGGCCCACCTCGGCCAGGTAGCTGCCGGGCGGCAGGGTGGCCGGCAGCGACGGGGCGTACGGGTCGGCGCCGGCGAGGACGTCGAGCATCGCGGCGGTGTCGCGGACCGAGCGGGAGACCACGCCCTGCGCCGACATCGCGTTGCCGTCGCCCTCGGCGGGGCCGTGCGGGACGACGCCACGGCCGGCCTTCAGGCCGAACAGGCCGCAGCAGGCGGCCGGGATGCGGATGGACCCACCGCCGTCGTTCGCGCCCGCCACCGGCACGATCCCGGCGGCGACCGCGGCCGCGGAGCCGCCGGAGGACCCGCCGGGTGTGTGCGCCAGGTTCCACGGGTTGCGGGTCGGTCCCCACAGCGCGGGCTCGGTGATGCCCTTGGAGCCGAACTCGGGGGTGTTGGTCTTGCCGAAGATCACCAGGCCGGCGTCGAGCCAGCGCTGGACGACCGTCGCGTGCTCGGTCGGTATGTAGTTCTTCAGGGCCCGGCACCCCGCCGACGTCGGCACACCGGCGTAGTCCTGGCCGAGATCCTTCAGTAGGAACGGCACCCCGGCGAACGGGCCGGACAGCTCCTCGTCCAGGCGGGCGTCGGCGAGGTCGTCCATCGGCCGGATGATCGCGTTGAGCCGTGGGTTGACGGCGGCGGCGCGGTCGCGGGCCGCGGCGAGCAGCTCGGCCGGCTTCACCTCGCCGCCGGCCACCAGCTCGGCCATCGCCGTCGCGTCCAGCGACCGGTACCGCGCGAAGTCCATCGCCCCTCCACCGTGAGATCCGTGCCTGCCACCGAGCGGCCCGGCTGTCGGCCGACACCGACGGGCGGGCGTGGTCGGCCGGCTCGCCGGACTCGGCGCGCCGGACGCCGTGATCGTGCCACCTGCGCGATCCGGGCGCGCGCCGGCAGGCGGTTCTAGGCCGCCAGGGTGCCGGTGAGCGCGCCCGGCGGCGCCGCCGGGTTCGCCGGCAGGGCCGGCCCCGTCGGCGCGCCGGTGACCGTCCGCGGGGAGCCGGTCGCGGTCCGGTAGTCGACGGTGCAGGTGAACGACCGGGAGCCCGCCTTCCAGCTGGCCGCCGAGATCCAGACCCAGCCGGTCTGCGCGGTCGGCGAGTCGTGGAAGTCCTGGCCCAGGTAGGTCTTGGCGATGGCCATGCAGCGTGGCTCGGCGAGCAGCTGGAACTGGCTGGTGTCGGGGGCGACCTCGCCGGGCCGCGCGGGCAGCGTGATCGCGCCGACGGCCAGGCCCTGGTGCGGGGCGTCGCAGGGCACCGTGCCCCGGACCCCGTCGGCGGTCTCGGCCAGGCACGAGCCCGCCGGGTAGACCAGCGACTGGTCGGCGCCCTCGACGATCCCGGTGAACGCCGGCAGCTCGCCCGCCGCCGGGTCGGCGACCAGCGAGCGCTTGCGCAGCCCGCAGACCAGGCCGCGGTCACCCTCGTCCCAGCTGCTCGTCGACGGCCGGACCGCGCCGGTCGCGAACAGGCCGTCCGGGTCCAGCGGGTAGCCGAGGAACTCCGACGCCGCCGGGGCGCACAGCCTGTCGGTGATCGTGGCCCAGCCGGTCTCCGTCGGGTAGGCGCCGCCCGCCGGGTACAGGCCGGGGTCGAGCGTCGCGGTCGACACCGCCTCGAACAGGTGCGGCTCGGCGCACGGCACGTGCTCGGCGGCGCCGTCGCGAGCCGTGCCCTGGGCCCAGCGGTAGCAGTCGCCGCGCCGGAAGTCGAGGTGGTCGAGGGTGACGTCGCCGGTGGCGGTCGGCTCGGGCGCCGTCGTCGCGGTGGCCGCTCCGTCGTCGCCGGCCGTGGTCGCGTCGTGCCGCCCGGTCGGGCCGAACGCCAGCACGCCGACCGTGACCGCGGCGAGCACGAGCACCACGTCCAGCCCGACCGCGCCCCGCCCCCACCAGAACGACCGTCGCCAGGGCTTCCAGTCAGTCACCTGGTTCTCAACCTCTGTTCGGCGGTGAACGGGGGAGCGGCCGGGACGCGGCCACCGGTCCTAGTCTTGCCAGATTCGTCAGGCGAGGACGCCCTGCGCGGGGTGAAGTTGGTCGCCTGTCACCGTCCGTGGCTGGTTTGCCGCAGTTGTGTAGTCGATGGTGCAGGTGAACTCCCGGGTTCCGGCCCGCCAGCTTTCGGGGTCGATCGGGTAGAAACCGATCCGCTCGGTCGTCGTCTCGCGGAACGACTGGCCGAGAGCGCCGCGCGCGACGGCCGCGCACCGCGCCGCGGCCTGCTGGACGAAGGAGGCCAGCGACGGCGGCGCGCCGTCCGGGGTGTCGGGCAGGCGGCCGGTCCCGATCGCGACCGACCGGTGCGGCTCGGCGCAGGGGACCACATGGGTGGTCTGGCTGGCGTCCGGCGCGGACACGCAGGTGCCGACGGGGTAGACCCAGGCCTGGTCGGCGCCCTCGATCTTCCCGGAGAACAGCTGCTGGTCGCCGTTCGTCACCACCTGACCCGGGACGGAGCCGTTCAGGCCGCAGTGCAGGACCCGGCGCCCGGCCTGCCAGCTGTCCTCGGCGGGGCGGATCGCCCCGTTGTGGAACCGGCCGTGGGGGTCCAGCGGGTAGCCGAGGAACTTCTCCACGGTCGCCAGGCAGTAGCGCTTCTCGATGTCCTGCCACTGGTCCTCAGTCGGGTAGCCGGCGCGCAGGGGGAACTCGTCGGCGATGCTGACGGTCCCGTCGGCCGCCGCCTCGAACAGGTGTGGACTGTCGCAGGTCACCTCGTCGACGCGGGCGAGGTCGGCCGTCTGGTCCCACAGGTAGCAGTGCCCGCGCTGGTAGGCGCGGTCGGCCAGCTCGGCCGGCGGGTCCGTCGCGGCCGTGGGGCTCGCGGTCAGCGTGCCGGCCGGGGTGGCGGCGGCCGCGGGCGCCGAACGCGGCGAGTGGTGCAGGACGTCGCCGAACAGCAGGTATCCGGCGCCCAGCACGAGGACCAGGACCGTGCCGACACCGATCAGCAGCCGGCCGCGCCGCCTGGAGCGGGGCTCCTCGGCCGGGCTCCAGTCACGGGGAGACGTCGCCGGCGCCGGCGTCTTCGTCCGCCGGGTCCGGCGGCGGGTCCCGGACGTGGCCGGCCCGTCGGCGGAGTAGCGGCGGACCGCCGCGCGGGTGCGGGCCGGGGCCTCGTAGACCGACGCGCCCTTGACGAACGACTCGTCCAGCACCAGGTCGGCGAACGGGTCGTCGTCCTGGCCCTTCCTGGCGCGCCGGGCGCGGCCCGGCCGCGGTTCGCCCGGTGCGTCAGGGTCCTCGGCCACGTCGTCTGTCACGGCTCCCCCTTCGTCGGCCCGGGGCGCGGCGCCCCGGTCGGGCGCCGGGACGGTAGCGCCCCGGATGTCCTGGTTCATCCGGCTGGTGCCGGTCGGCGCCGTCCCCGCGGCCGGTGGGGTGTTTCCCGGTCCACCTGTCTGTCGCCACGGCTGGGCCGCGCGTCAGCCCGGCCGGGCCGCGGGCGCGCGTCACGGTGACGTCGCCCGGCCTGCCGGACCTCGCGGGAGGTGCAAGAACTGTGGCGCGCATATTACTGCGCTATGTCGCGAAGGGCTGAATTGCCCGCGTCTGAGCGGTGCCGGCGCGCGGTGGCGTCCGGACCTACGAGGCCGCGCCGCGGGCCGTCCGCCTGCTCGCCTTCTTCTTGGCGGTGCCCCCGGGCGGGAGGCCGCCGGCGAACCGCACGCCCTGGTCGAGCCAGTCGATCAGCGCGTCGGTGCCGGCGACGGCCGCGGGGTCGACGAGCACCCAGCCGTTCATCGCGCGGCCCCGCATCTCGAACGGGCTCACCCCGTCCTGGATGATCGCGGTCGGGTAGGCGTCGGGGCCGACGCGCAGCATCAGGCCCCTGGACATCACGGCGCACACCATGTTCCCGTCGAGCAGGAACGCGAGCCCGCTGAACATGCGCTTCTCGGCCAGCCCGGCTCGCGGCCCGAGCACGTCCCGGACCCGCTCCGCCAGCTCCGCGTCGAACGCCATCGCCAGACCTCCCTCGCCGTGCGCCGCGTACCCGGCGCCATGGCCGCGAGCCGTCGCCGGCCCGCGTCGCCGGCCCGCCGGTGCTCCGCCGCCGACATTGTCACCAAGGCCACCGACAACTTCTGCGCGCGGCCCGTTGACCTCATCCGGGCTTGAGGTTGTCGACTGGGCCGGTAGGGCCGGCCGACCTGAGGGAGACGCATGCGCGCGGTGTGGTTGCGGGAGTTCGGTGGCCCCGAGATGCTCGTGGCCGGGACGGCGCCGGACCCGGTCGCCGGGCCGGGCCAGGTCGTCGTCCAGGTCGAGGTGGTGAACGTGACGTTCCTCGACACGCTGATCCGCTCGGGTGCCCCTGGTCCGTTCCAGGTCACGGCGCCGGTCATCCCGGGCAACGGGGTCGGCGGTGTCGTGGCCGAGGTCGGCGCGGGCGTGGACCCGGGGCTGCTGGGCCGCCCGGTCGTCGCCAGCCTGGGTGGTTCCGGTGGCTACGCCGAACGGGTGGCGGCCGACGTCGACAGCCTGGTCGAGGTGCCCGACGGTCTCGGCGTCGACGTGGCGACCGCGGTGCTCGCCGACGGCCGGACCGCCAGCTGGCTGCTGGACGCGACGAAGGTCGCCCCCGGCGAGCGGGTGCTGGTCGACGGCGCGGCGGGCGGGGTCGGCTCGATGCTGGTGCAGCTGGCCCGGGCGGCCGGAGCGACGGTCGTCGCCGCGGCCGGCGGTGCCGCGAAGGTGGCGCTGGCCGCGGATCTCGGTGCCCAGGTGGGCGTCGACTACCTGCGCGAGGCCTGGCCGGACGAGGTGCGCGACGCGGTGGGCGCCGTCGACGTCGCCCTCGACGGCGTGGGCGGGGCGGTCGGCCGGGCCGCGTTCGACCTGCTCGCCCCCGGCGGGCGGCTGCTCTGCTACGGGCTGACCAGCGGCAGCTGGGCCGCGGTGACCGACGAGGAGGCGGCGGAGCGGGGGGTCACGGTCGTGCGGGGGCGGCCGAGTCCGGCCGACAACCGCCGGTACCTGCGGGCGGCGCTCGCGGCGGCCGCGGCGGGTGGCCTGCGCCCCCTGATCGGGCAGCGTTTCCCGCTGGAGGAGGCCGCCGCGGCCCACGTCGCGATCGCCGCCCGCGCCACCGTCGGCAAGACCCTGCTCGTCGTCCGGCGCTGACCGTCGGACGCCACCGGCGTTGGCGCACGGGGCTCAGTCCCAGTCCTCGGCGAGCCCGCCGGTGGCCGTCGGGCGGAAGACCGGGATCCGGCCGAGGGCGGTGACCAGCGCCGCGTCCGCGCCCAGCGCGGGCCCCCACGCGGCGCCCTCGACGAGCAGCGCGCCGATCGTGACGACGTCGGCGCCGGCGGCGCGCAGCAGGCGCAGCGACGCCGCGATCGAGCCGCCCGTCGCGATGACGTCGTCGACCAGCGCCACCCGCCGCCCGGCGACGGCCGGCACCCGGGCCCGGTCCAGCAGCAGCCGCTGCGGCACCCCGGTCGTGATCGACTGGAGCGGCTCGGCGAGGGCGTCGGCGAGGTGCGCCTTCGGCGTCTTCTGCAGGATCACGTAGTCGTCGAGCCCGAGCGCCCGGCTGACCTCGATCGCGACCGGGATGCCCAGGGTGGCCGCCGAGACGACGACCTGGGGCCGGCTCGGGGCCAGCAGCGCCGCGAGGTCGGTGCCCGCCCGCTGGAGGAACGCCACGCCGACGTCGATCGTCATCAGCAGCGCGACGGTCAGGTCTTCGGAGATCCGGGTGAGCGGCAGCTCGATCTCCTGCGACCCGACCGTCGCGCGGTAGGTCGCCCGCTCGTCCGCCATCTCGGCTGCTCCCTCATCACTTGTTCGTCGGTTCGCCACGGCCGTGCCGTCATGTCAGTCCCGCGCGCGCGAGCAGGCCGGTGGCCGCCCGGTCGGCGTCGGCCCGCAGCGCGCCCAGCGCGGCGCCGCCGAGCCAGGTCGGGGCGCCGTCGCGCAGCACCCAGCGGCCGTCGACCAGCACGTGGCGGACGTCGGACGCGCGGGCGTGGCGCACGACGGCCGCCGGCCAGTCGGCGACCCGGGGCCACCAGTGCGAGCCGGACGCGTCGAGGACGGCGACATCGGCCCGCAGCCCGGGGCGCAGCCGGCCGATCTCGTCATCGAGGCCCAGGCAGCGGGCGCCGTCGACGGTCATCATCCGCAGCAGCGCCGTCTCGTCGAGCTTCCCGCCGGCCCGCGGGTCGCCGGCACGCAGGCGGGCGAGCCGGGCCGCCCAGCGCGCCTCGGCGATCAGGTCGGCGTCAGGGTTGAGGCTCGGGTTGTCGACCCCGAGGCCCACGGTGACGCCGGCGCGGCGCAGCGTGGCGACAGGGGTCACCGGCCCGCCGAGCGCGGCCGACGCCGTCGGGCAGTGCGCGACCCGCACGTCGCGGCGGGCCAGCAGCGCGACGTCCTCGGCGTCGACGGCGGCCGCGTGCGCGCCGAGCAGCCAGGGCCCCAGCACGCCGGCGGCGTCCAGCTCGGCCAGCGGCGCCGCGGCCGCGCTCGGCGGCGACGCGGCCAGATGGGTGCACAACGGCACCCGCCGGCTCCGGGCCAGCTCGACGACGGCCGTGCGCAGCCCGGGAGAAGCCATCTCCGGCAGCTCGGGGGCCGGGCAGACGACGACCCGCCCGCCGGCCGGGAACCGGTCCATCAGCGCGCGCAGCTCGCCGAGCACCCGGCCGGCGGGGGCGACCAGGACCGACGGGTCGACGCCGTGGGCGGCGGCGGCCTCGGCGAGCGCGGACGGGACGACGTCGCCGAGCATCCGGGTGAGGACGACCCGGCCGCCGGCCTGGCGGTAGGCGTCGAGTGTCGCGTCGGCGCAGTCCAGGACGTGGCCGGGCGCGGCCCCGCCGGCCACCCCCCAGTTGTCACAGACAGTGGTGACGCCGGCCCGCTGGCTGGCGAGCGCCGACAGGGCCGCGGCCAGCCGGGCGTCGTCCGGCGTCATCGCGGCGACGCCGCGGTAGTAGACGCCGAACAGCCAGCCCGGGAAGTCGGCCGGCTGGGCGGTGCTTGCCCGCAGCAGGTAGTCCATCGAGTGCTGGTGCGCGCTGACCAGCCCCGGCAGCACGACGTGCCCGGTCAGGTCGACGGCCTCGCGCGCGTCGGGCCGAGGGTCGCCGGGGCCGCCGACGGCGGCGATCCGGCCGCCGTCGACGGCGACCCAGCCACCGTCGAGCACGCCGCGGCCGGTCCCGGCGGGGCCGTCCATGGTGACCACGGCGGCGGCGGAGTGCAGCAGGAGATCGGCCATGACGCGCCGGACCCTACCTCGCCGACATTTCGCCCTGATGGCCCTCGACGGCGGGGTGGTCCCGGACGGCGAGGCCGCCCGGGGGACGGGCGGCCGTCACGGCGGGCCTCGCCGCGCTGGTCAGAGGGGGCGGTCGGCCGGGCCGGACTTGACGGCCTCGACGAGCTGGCCGAGCTGCGACTCGGACAGCCGGCCGCAGGAGGCGAGGTCCGCCTCGCTGATCATGCCGACGAGCCGGTGGTTGTCGATCACCGGCACCCGCTTGACCCGCTTCTCGCTCATCCGGGCCAGCACCTGGTCGAGGTTGGCGTCGGCGTCGACGTAGAGCGGGGTCCCCTGGGCGAGCGCGCTCGCCGGCGTCGTCCCCGGGTCGCCCCCGGAGGCCAGGCACCGGATGACGATGTCGCGGTCGGTGATGATGCCCTGGAGCCGGTCGTCCTCGCCGCAGATCGGCAGCGCGCCGACGCCGAGGTCCCGCATCTTGCGGGCGGCGTCGAGCAGCGTCTGGGTCGATCCGATGCAGGTGGCGTCCCGGTGCATGATGTCGCGTGCGGTGGTCATGTGGCTCCTCTGCTGGACGGCTCCGGCCGGACGCCAGTGGCCGGGTCGCGGGCGGTGGCTGGCGGCGGCCGGTGCGATGGTCGGCGGCGGGCGCGGCGGCGCGGACGGTCCGGGCCGCGTCCCTGGCGCCGTCGCCTGGTGCCGGCGGGCCGCCTGGGTGATACCCGCCCGCCGGCCGCCAAGCCACGTGACCTTCAGGCCCTTTCCTGGCCGCCGCGGTGCCCGGGGCCGGCTTCGCCGTTACTCGGTGCGCAGGCCGTCCGGGCGCATCAGCCGGCGCAGGACCGGCAGGCTCGCCGCCGTCGTGACCAGCACGGCGCCGGCGGCGGTCGCCGCGACCGTCGCGATGTTCGCCCAGTCGAAGCTGGTCGGCAGCCCGACCAGGCGCAGCAGCGCCGACCCGAGCCCCATCCCGACGCCGACGGCGACGGTGACCCCGAGCGCCATCGGCACCGCCGTCTGCCACAGCACCGACGCCGCCAGCGTCCGGCCGCGGGCACCGAACGCGACGAGCACGGCGAGCACCCGGCGCCGCTCGCGCAGCTGCTCGACGATGCCCACCAGCAGGCTCGCGCCGATCAGCGCCAGGACGGCGACGATCCCGACGTACATCACCATGCGGACCTGCCCGAACAGCGGGAGGACCAGGTCGGCGTCCCGCCCGTACACGGTGGCGAACGGGTCGACGGCGGCGACGGCGTTCTCGACCCGGTCGAGGCCGTCCGGCAGGTCGTCCGGCAGGTCCGCGTAGGCGGTCACCGTCAGCGCGTCGAGCACCCCCGCTGGGAGCGCGCCCGGGGTCGCGAGCACCGCGGTGTAGCTCGGGGTCTCGCGCAGTGCCGGCACGGTCCGCGCGCCGGCCGGGATCGTCCAGGCGCCGAGCGACTCGGCGCCGGGCGTCCCCACGGTCACCCGGGTGCCCGGGCCGGGCAGCATCCCGCCGGGCGCCGGGATCCAGCCCGCGGCGGCCGGGCCGGCGCTCAGCGGGGGAGCGCCGGGCATCGCGCCGCGCGGTCCGGTGACCGGCTCGGCCGCGAGGAAGACGTCGCCGTCGGCGCAGGAGGGCAGCGTCGCCAGCGTCCGCAGGGTCGCGCAGCCGGCGACGGCCAGGCCCCCGCTCGGCCCGCTGTCCGCGTCGCCGTCGGCGCCGCTGACGGTCCCCGACGCGAAGGACCAAACCCGGCTCATCCCGGCCACGCCGGCCAGCCGCTGGCCCAGCCGGGTGGCGGTCGAGCCGGGGGTGTCCGTCTGGATGAGCAGCCGCGTGGTGCCGGGCTCGGCGCCGGTCGGAATCGTGGTGTCGGCGCGGGTGGTGAAGCGGTGCTCGGCCGCGGTGAAGACCATCTGCAGGGCGATCGCCCCGGAGACGGCGACCGAGATCGCGGCGACCGCCCGGACCGTCGTCGCGTTGTCGAGCTGCAGCCGCCGGACGGCCAGCTGCCAGGCCGGCGGCCCGCCGCCGAGCCGGCGCAGCGCCGCCTCGACGACCCACGGCAGCAGCACCGCCACCCCGGCGAGGACGAGCACGACGCCCGCCGCCAGCTGCGCCGTCGTCGTCCCGGACATCGCCCTCGTGCCGGTGGCGTGCACCGGCCACAGCAGCGCCAGGCCCAGCAGGGGCAGCAGCACCCGCCAGGCGACCCGGCGGCGGGCCGGACGGCCCCGGCGCACCACGCCGAGTGGCTCGATGACGACCCGGCGCAGCGAGAACAACGTGACCGCCACGGCGGCCAGCGGCACCGCGGCGACGGCGATCACCGCCAGCGTCAGGCTCGGCCGGATGTCGCCGGCGTAGACCCCGGTGCTGAACGGGATGACGTGCTCGGCCAGCGGCCTGCTGGCCGCGAACAGCGCCGCGCCGGCCAGCAGGCCCGCGAACGCCCCGGTGAGGGCGCCGCCGGTCGCGATCCGCCGCGCCATCCACGGATCGGCGCCGACCAGGCGGACGGCGGCGAGCTGGCGGTCGCGGGCGTCCGAGCCGAACCGGACGGCGGTCGCGGTGAACGCCCCGATCGGCATCAGCAGCGCCACCGCGATCACGACGATGAGCACCGTCAGCGCCTGCGGCACGGGCTGTGAGGCCGGCGGGGTGCCGAAGTGGTCGATCCGGGCGGTCTCGCCGGCCGGGCCGGGGTCGGGCAGGGCGCCAGGGGCCGCGCCGAGGTAGACGTAGAGCTCGTTGGGCCCGGCGAGCCCGGCCCGGCCGATCTCGGCGACCCGCTGGTAGGGCAGCCGCTCGGCGAGCAGCGAACCGCGCGGCGAGTCCAGCAGCCGGGCCAGCGCGGGGGACACGGCCATCTGCCCCGGCCCGGGCAGCGCGGCGAGGCCGGGCGGTACCGGCGGGTGCGCCCCGTCCGCGGCGACGACGGCGCCGTCGATGATCTTCCCGTGGGTCCGCGTCTCGTACGCGCGGATCAGCACGGTGGCGTCGGTGCGCGCGGCGGTGGCGTTCGAGATCCAGGTACGGGCGTCGCGGCGGTGGTCCCGGTCGGCGAGGATCGACGGCGCCGCCGCGGCGACGAGCAGCAGCGCGACGCCGAGCCCGACTCCCAGGCCGGTCATCGCGGTGCGCAGCCACGCGGTTCGCCCGCCGCCGAGGGACAGCCGCGCGCCGAGCAGCAGCTCGGTCAGCCAGCCGCGCGGGCCCGGACCGGTGAGGTCGCCTACGGGCCGGGTGGGGGCGGTCGCCGTGCTCATGAGGCGGCGTCCGTGGTCCGGCCGTCGCGCAGCACGACCTCCCGGTCGGAGTAGGCCGCGACCCGGGACTCGTGGGTGACCAGCACGACCGCGGCGGACGTCTCCCGCGCGGCCTCGGTGAGCAGCCGCATCACCTGCTCGCCGTTGAGCGAGTCCAGCGCCCCGGTCGGCTCGTCGGCGAAGACGACCTTCGGCTCGGTCACCAGCGCCCGGGCGACCGCGACACGCTGCCCCTGGCCACCGGAGACCTCGCCGGGCCGCTTCGCGGCGACGTCCTCGACGCCGAGCCGGCCCAGGGCCGCCAGCGCCCGGGCACGGGCATCCCGCCGGCCCACCCCGGCCAGGCGCAGCGGCAGGGCCACGTTCTCGGCGCAGGTCAGCTCGGGGACGAGCTGTCCGAACTGGAAGACGAAGCCGAAGTCGCCGCGGCGCAGGGCGCTGCGGGCCGACTCGGACAGCGCCGAGAGGCGGTGCGGGCCGTAGTGGACCTCGCCGGCGTCCGGACGGACGATCCCGGCCAGGCAGTGCAGCAGCGTCGACTTGCCGGAGCCACTCGGCCCCATCAGCGCGACGACCTCGCCGGCGTCGACGCGCAGGCTCGCCCCGGCCAGGGCCGTCGTCGCGCCGAACGCCTTGCGCACCTCGACGGCGGCCAGCAGCGCGCCAGGGCCGGCTAGGGGCGCCTCGGCGAGCGTCACGGCCGGAGCGTGCTCGGGGGCGGTCATGGCCGCGCCTCCTTGATCTCGGCCGCGAGGGCGTCCAGCCGGGCGGCGGCGGTCTCCAGGAAGCGCAGGTCGGCCTCCAGGTGGAACAGCGCGTGGTCGCAGACCAGCTGGTCGGCCAGGTCGCCGTCGAGCTTGCGCCGGGTCAGGGCCCGCATCGCCGTCAGGTGCTCGGCGCGCTGCCGGTCGAGGATGTCGGCGGCCGGCCGGCCGGTGAGCAGCGCGATGACGAGCTTCGTGTAGAGCCCGCTCTGCAGGTAGAGCTCCGGACGCTCGGGCTGGGCGAGCCACTGCTCGACGTCGGTGACGCCGGCGGCGGTGATCGCGTACCGCTTGCGGTCCGGCCCGTCGCCGGGGGTGACGCCGTCGACCTCGACGAGGCCGCTCTTCAGCAGCCGCGACAGGGTCGCGTAGACCTGGCCGTAGTGCAGCGGCCGGTCGTGGCCGAACCGTTCGTCATAGCCGCGCTTCAGGTCGTAGCCGTGCCGGGGCCCGCTCTCCAACAGACCTAGCAGCGTGTGTCCGATCGACATGCGACGGACTATACATAGCATGTATACGCGCCATGTATACGGGCCCAGAGTCCGGCCGCCGCCGGTCGGCGCCGCGAGGGTGCCCGTCGGGGTCATGCAACGGTCGTGTTAACGGGGCCGGCGCGCGAAGCGGGATAACTATCACGGGACTAGGATGCGTCGCATGGTGCGGACACCGCTGACCAGCCACGAACGGGCGCGCGGGGAGCGGCTCGGGGCTCTGCTGCGGGCGGCGAGAGGCGACCGCAGCATGGTGCGCGTCGCCGAGCTGGCCGGCGTGTCGGCCGAGACGATCCGCAAGATCGAGTCGGGCCGGATCCCGACCCCGGCGTTCTTCACGGTCGCCGCCCTGGGCGCCGTCCTCGGCATCTCCCTGGACGAGATCGCCGCGGCCTGTGGCCATGCGGGCGACGCCCTGGAGTACGTGGCGACCCGCATCTCGGCCTGACCCGGCCGTGGCCCCCTAGGTCGGCAGGTAACCGGGGAGGCTGCCCGGGCGCCGACGGCGGCGCAGCACCACGCGCCGGGAGCCGTCGGGGAACAGCCGCAGCCGGTGCAGCTCCCAGTCACCGAACTCGGCGTGCATGGTCAGGACCTGCTGCGCGGTCCGGCGGTCGGTGCCCGCCGGCATGTACAGCCGCTGGTACTCCAAATCCATCCGCATCCTCCGAGGGGAACGGACGCCTCCAGGTGAGGCCGCGTCCTTGCCGGCCGCCGGGCCCAACGGGGGCTGACCGGGACCGGCGGGGTAGTCGGTGTCGACACGGTAACGGCCGGGTAGCCCGCCGGGGCGTGTTTCGGGTGCACTCGACGAACCGGTGACGCGTCCCACGGTGTGGTGTCCGCCCAGGCTGGCGGCCCCGTCACGGCCCGTCGCTACTGCCCGTACGCCAGGGTGGTCGGCTACGGCACGTACGCCAGGGTGAAGGCGAGCGTCGCGTACACGGTCATCATCGCGGTCGACGCGGTCAGGACGAGCGGCCATACGGTGCGGTGACCGGTCATGAGGGCCGCGACGAACAGGAACGGGAACGCGCCGAGCAGGTAGCGCTCGGTCGAGTCCAGGTTCGAGCCGGTCAGCACGGTCAGCAGGATCAGCCCGCACCACGCCGTGTAGCTGACCGGCAGCCGCTGGGCCATCACCACCAGGCCGGCGATCGCCAGCAGCAGCCACGGCACGTGCAGCGAGGTGCCGACGTTGCCGTGCAGGGCACCGGTCGCGGCGTGCCAGACGACGGAGACCGGGTTGCCGGTCGCGCCGTGGCGGGCCGCGTCGCGCTGCATGGTCAGCGGCGCGAGCCCGTCATGGTAGGTGGCGGCCGACCAGGCCAGGTAGATCCCGGCGCCGGCCGCCGGCCCGACCGCGGCGGCCAGGCGGGTCAGCCAGCCGCGCGGCCCGGCGCCACGGGCCCCGCGGGCGGCCTCGATCGCCATCGGCGCGACCAGCAGCAGGCCCAGCGGCCGGCACAGCCCGCTCAGCAGGCCGGCCACGGCGGCGAGCCCGAACCGCCCGTTACGGGCGGCAAGGAACGCCCCGACGGACAGCGTCAGCGCCAGCGCCTCGGCGTAGCCCATCGCCAGGACGAACGCGGGCGGGGCCAGCGCCGACAGCCAGATCACCCGGCGGACCGTCGCGTCGTCGAAGCCCTCCTGGCTGGCGAGGCGCGCGAGCAGCACGGTGAACGCGAACGCGAGCGCGTTCACCACGACCAGCAGGATCGCGCCCTGGTGCCCGACGACGGCTCCGAGCACCCGCCCGATCATCGGCAGCAGCGGGAAGAACCGGCGGCTCTCCTCGCCGGCGCCGCCATAGCCGTGGGTGGCGATCTCCTGGTACCAGCCGGCGTCCCAGCCCAGCAGGCCGGTGTGCTTGAGCACCCCGTGGTTGTCGGCGACCGAGCCGACCAGGAAGTGCACCAGCCCGAGCGCGGCGGCGACGACGATCCGGCCGCCGACCCACGCCGCAGCCGCCTCCCGCAGGTACCAGCGGTCCGCGAGGCTGCCCTCCGGCCCGGGACCGGTCAGGCCCTGGCGCCGTGGCGGCCCGGAGCCGTCCGGCGGGTCGGCGGGTGCGCTGACGGCGCCGACGGTGGTGTCGGCGTCGTCAGCGGGCCGGCGGGCCGCCCGGTGCGCGCCCGGCTGCCCGGTCCGCAGCGCGGGCATTACGGCTGGTACCGCACGAGCTGGTAGTTCTCGTAGACCTTCGCCGGCTCGCCCTGCCCCATCTCCAGCGTCGCCTTCGGCCGCAGGGCGCGCAGCTTGTCCTGGATGTCCACGCACAGCGTCTCGTAGGTCCGGTAGCTGTTCGAGTCCGCGAGGAAGATCTGGTGGTCCGGGCCCGCCTCGGCGACGGCCCGCTGCGCGAGGGCGACCGGGTCGGCGGCCTTGTTGCGCTGCTCGTAGTCGACCCAGTTGACCCGGTCCGGCGGCGCCCACGTCGGGATCAGGTGGGCCTTCAGCCCGGCCGGGATCGTGCGGGCCAGGCCGGGACCGAGCTGGTCGGGGCAGATCAGCAGCACGTCACCGGGCTTGGCGTCGATCCGCAGGTGCGCCGCGGCCTCGTTCGCCTGGGTGCGCTGCATCCTCACGTCGCTGAAGCCGCCGACGACGCCGGCCAACGCGCAGATCACCACGGTGACCCGGAAGAACCGCTCGCTGCGCACGACCGTGGCGCCCAGGCCGATCACCAGCAGGAACGGCACGAACGCCGTCGCGGTGTACCGGTCGGCCCAGGCGTTGCCGACGACCTGCCCGGCGGTGACGGCGACGAACAGGGTGCCCGTCGAGAGGAAGAACAGCGTCCGGGCCGGCTCGGAGCCCTTCAGGTCGAACAGCACGAACCGCCCGCCGAGCCCGCGCCCCGCGATGCCGAGCGCCACCAGGCAGGTGACGAACAGCAGCAGGATCCGCCCGACGGTCGACGGGCCGCCGGCCCACTGCCCGTAGGCGTGCGAGATCGCCGCGTAGCTCGCCGGCTCGCCCCACGGGGTGCCGGTGTGCTTCGACTGGAAGCGGAACTCGGAGAGCCACGGCGAGAAGACGATCGCGCCGCCGACGATGCCGGCCAGCGCGGTGAACGCCCCACGGCGGCCCCCGGCCGGGAACCGTGGCCGAAGACCGGCGGCCGCGTCGCGGGAGGCGCTGGCGATCGCCGAGTGCCGAGCGGCGCGGGCCGCCGCGTCGGGCGGGCCGACGGCGGTGAGCAGGCTCGGGTCGGTGGGCAGCCCGGTGAGCTCCAGCGCGTCGGCGACGGCGTCCTCGGTCGCCTCGTCGACGCCTGGCCCGCCCGCGGCGGCGCGCGCCGCGTTGGCCCGGTCCGCGCGGAACAGGAACGGCGGGCGCCACCACAGCAGCACCAGCCAGCCGCCGACCGTGAGCAGCAGGTACAGACACCAGTAGTGGGTGAGCGCCAGCCCACCGGCACACAGCGAGACGTACACGGCGGAGAGCAGCGACGGCCTGCGCAGCGCCCGCTCGACGGCGAGGCCGCCGAGCGCGGTCAGCAGCACGATCAGGCTGTACATCCGGGTCTCGGTCGCGAACCGCAGCGCGAACGGCGAGGTGATGTACAGCACGACCGAGACCTGCGCCGCCCTGGTCCCGACGAGGCGGCGGCCGAGCAGGAACAGCGGCCCGGCGGCGGCCAGGTTGAACAGCGCGGACAGCGTCCGCACCGCCACGTTGCCGGTCCCGAACGCGCTGACCCAGAAATGCAGGAACAGGTAGTAGAGCGGCGGGGAGCCGTCCTCGCGCAGGCCGGTGAACATCGTCGGCCCGTGGCCGGTCAGCGGCAGCTTCGCGATCGCGACGCTCTGCGCCTCGTCGAGCCACAGGTCCTGGCTGGCGGAGAACCGCACGAGCACGGCGGCGGCCAGGATGACGAGCATCACGGCCTGGAAGATCCGGTCCGCCCGGGTGGGGCGCCTGTTCGGCGTGTCGACCGGCTCGGGGATGCGCTCCGCCGGCCGGACCGCGACGTCCGTCACGGTCAGTCCTCTCCGTCCCTGTCCGTCGGGGGCGTGCGCCACCCGCTGGTCCTGCCGAGTCACTGGTCCCGCCGAGTCACTGAGTCCCGCAGAGTCGCTGGTGCCGACGGCGTCTCACCGCGGCCCGCGTCCCCCCTGACGCGCCGCCGCGTCTGCCGACGTCGGGGCCCGAGCGGCAGGGCGCGGTGGCGCGACCGGCGATGGCCGGTGTGCGCGCCCAGTCTCGCATGCGTCGCCAACGCGACACGGCCGGGCCCTGCCTGGTCGGGGCGGTACGCAGTCCTTCCGTACCAGTCGTGATCGCCCCGTCGCCTCGGGTGCGTCCGGGGGCTGGGCCGACCGCGACCGGGCCGGCGGCCGGTGTCGGCCGGGGTGTCGGTCGCGGTGTCCGTGACGGGGTCGGTGGTGGTCTCGGCGGCGGAGTGGCGAGACGCCCGGTCGCGGCCGGTTCCGCCCGGGTCTGGCATGGTGCCGTCATGGCCACTCCCGTCCCCGAGGCGCGCAGCGTGCCGCTGCGCCCGGCGGCCGAGCCACCTGAGCCGGCCGAGCCGCTGGCCGAGCACGGGGCCCAGCAGGGCGCCGAGCCGCGTGCGCCGGTGAGCGAGCCGACCGGGCCGAAGAGGGAGCCTGGGGGCGAACTGGCCGCGCCGGTGGCGGCGCGGGTCGCCGGGCTGCTGGCCGGCTGGGCCGCGCTCTCGGTCGGGATCGCGGCGAAGGACGGTCGTTACGGCGGCTACGCGATGACGGCCGTGCTCGTCGGGTGGGCCGTCGTCGCGGCCACCGTCGCGCTGCTCGCGGGCAACGGCTCGGCCGCGAGCGTCCTCGGCCGGCCGGTGCGGCTGGCGGCCCGGCGGCTGGGCCGTCCGACCCCGTGGCTGTCGTGGCGGGTCACCTGGGTCGCCGTCGCCCTGCTCGTCGGCCTGGGCCCGCCGCTGCGCCACCCGCACTACTACGGCCACGGTGAGTTCGTCGGCGTCGCGAAGTGGCTGCAGATCACCGCCGGCCTGCTCGCCGCCGCGGGCGTCCTGGCGGCGCTGGCCCGGCCGTCCCGCCCGGCGAGCCCGGCGGCGGCCTGGGTGTGGGCGGCGCTGCGCGGCCGGCGGGCGTTCACGGCGGTGCTGCTGCTGGCCACGGGCGCGGGCGTCGCGACCGTGCTCGCCGCGCCCGATCCGCGGATCGACGTCTTCCACCTGCTGCAGGAGTCCTCGGCCGGCCTCGGCGACGGCGTCAACATGTACCACCAGGTCTGGGCCACGGGCCGGCCCGGCGACCTGCACGGCGGGCTGACCGACGTCTACCCGTACCTGCCGGCGACGTCGATCCTCCTGGCGCCCTTCCGGCTGCTGGTCGGCGACGTCCGCTACGGCCTGCTCGCCGCGCTCGTCGTCGCCGTCTGCGCGGCCCGGGCGCTGGCCCCGCGCGCGGCCTCGGCGCCCTGGATGCCGGTGCTGCCACTGCTCGTGCTGATCTTCCCGTCGTACTGCTACGCGCTGGAGCAGTCCTGGACCGAGCCGCTGCTCGTCGGCTGCCTCGCGGTGATGATGTGGGCGGCCTGCTCGGGCCGGGGCGCGCTCGCCGTCGTCGCGTTCGCGGTCGCCCTGGCGACCAAGCAGCACGTGGCCCTGCTCGTCCCCGTGGCCGCGCTGTGGCCCGCGTTCGGGCCGCGCCGGACGGCGGCGGCCTGCGGCCTGGGCTTCGCGATCGTCGCGCCCTGGGTGCTCGACGACCCGGCCGCGTTCTTCCACGACGCGGTCCGCGCGAACCTCGACTACCCGGTGCTCGACCATTCGCTGTCGGTCCCCGGCTGGGCGGACCACTACGGCATCCACGTCGGCTTCGGGGTGACCGCCGTGGCCCTGGCCGTCGCCTACCTGCTGGCCTGGCGGGCCCGCGGCGACGCCACCGGCTTCGCGGCCGGCGGCGCGCTGGTCCTGCTGACGGTCGTCGAGCTGAACAAGCAGTCCTTCTTCAACCACTACACCCTGCCCATGGCCCTGCTCATCCTCGCCACCGCGACAACGCTGGGCCGCGGCGACAGCCCGGCCGGGCAGGCTCCTTCAGTCCTGCGCCATGGCGCAGCCCACACGGCAGAATCAACCACAACGCAGGACTAGGGCCCACCGACCTTCTCTAACGGAGCGTGGAGAAGCGTTCCAGGCCGGCGCCCTCGAACAGGGGGAGCTTGTTCACCAGGACGCTGCCGTCCCGGACGACGCCGAGCTGCTCGGAGACCAGGCTGCACGAGCTCTCCAGGAACCGGTAGCCGTCGGCCTTCACGAGGAAGATGGCGTGGTCGGGGCCGGCGACGGTGTTCATCTGCCGGGCGAAGTCGGCGCCGTTGGCCCGCTGCATCCGGGCGGCGTAGTCGACCCAGTCGACCAGCGCCGGGCCGCTCGTGTCGGCGTAGGAGTACTCCCGCAGGTCGGTCTCCCCGAGCCGGTTCAGCGCCCGGAACACGGCCGGCCCGAGCTGGTCCGGGCAGAACGCGACGACGTCACCCGGCCGGGCCTGGGCGGCGATCGCCGCGGCGATCTCGCCGGCCTGGGTCCGCTCGACGCGGGACAGCTGGAACCCGCCGATCAGGCCCGACGCCGTCGCCACGACCAGGACCCCGCTGCGCCAGCGCCGTGACGTCAGCAGCGAGAGCCCCAGCGCGGCGAGCATCAGGCAGGCCGGCAGCGAGATGCCGGTATAGCGCTCGGTGTAGGCGCTGCCGCCGAACATGTTGACGAACCAGGCCAGGGTCAGCGGCACCAGCCACACGGCCGCGAGGTAGCGCCCCGGCATCCGCCCGGAGATCTTGACGGCCAGCTCCCGGCCGTTCGGCCGCGCGGTCAGGCCCAGCAGCGCCCCGCCGAGCAGGAGCAGCCCGAGCAGCGCCCCGGTCGACTGCGGGCCGGCCCAGTCGAACACGGTGTCCAGCAGGACCTGGGCCTGCACCCGCGGCGCCCACGGGGTGCCGGTGTGCAGCATCTGGAACAGGAACGACGGCATCCACGGCGCGAACAGGATCGCGGACGCGGCCATCGCGGCGAACGCCCGCAGGGTCGGGCGCCGGTAGGCCGCCCGCCGCCGGGACTGCAGCAGCAGGAACGCCGCGACGGTGAAGACCAGCAGGAACGTCCAGTAGTGGGTGTAGACGAGCGCCGCGGTCGCCAGCGTCACCAGCGCGAGGCGCCGCACCGACGACTTCTCGAGCGCCCGCACCACCGCCAGCCCGAACGCCAGCGCCAGCAGGACGACCATCGAGTACATCCGGGTCTCGCTGCCGTACCGGATCGCGTACGGGGAGCTGGCGAACAGCAGCAGCGTCGCCCGGGCCACCCGCCGTGGCGTGCCGGCGTCGCCGTTGCCGTGCGCGGTCGCGAGCGCCCCCGCCCGGAGGCCCGCGAGCCAGGCCAGCGGCAGCGTCGCCAGCGACAGCACCCCGGACAGCGCCCGCACGGCGACGTCCCCGTCACCGAAGATCTTGATCCAGACGTGCAGCAGCAGGTAGTACAGCGGCGGTGAGCCGTCGTGGCGCAGCGCGGTGAGCAGCCCGCCGACGGGCCGCCGCGCGATCTCGACCGTGAGCGCCTCGTCGAGCCACAGGTGGCTCGGGGTCGCGAACCGCAGCACCCCGCCCACCGCGACCGCGAGGGCGATGAGCACGACCGGCGCGTGCCGCCAGGCCCGCGCGGCCAGCGGGCTGGCCGCGACCCGCCGGGCGAGCCGTTCCACCGGCGCCAGCGGGCGGGGGACCGCCCACGGCCACCCGCCGGGGGCCGCGTCCGCGCTCGGTGGTTCGACGCGGGCGTCGGGCGCCGGATCGCCGAGGCCGAGGTCGTCGGGCAGCGCCGGAACCAGCGGCAGCGCCGTGCCCGGGTCGGGGTCGACGGGCGCCGCCTGGCGGGGCACCGTGGCGGTCGCCGCGCGTGGCGCGTCCGGGTCGAGCGTCGGCTCGTCACCCGACGAGAACAGGGCCGGGGGGGTGGAAGGGTCGATGGTCACCCCAGGCACGCTACCCAGGCCCCACCGGCCCCAACGTTCCCGCCATCCCTGCCCGCGTCCAGTTGGCCGGGACGCGGCCTTCGCGTCGCCGCTCACCCGACCGGCTCGGTCTCGCGCAGGGGCGCCCCCGCCGCGTCCCGCTCGTCGTCGTCGCCGTCGGG
Source organism: Pseudofrankia inefficax (assembly GCF_000166135.1). Lineage (NCBI taxonomy): Bacteria > Bacillati > Actinomycetota > Actinomycetes > Frankiales > Frankiaceae > Pseudofrankia > Pseudofrankia inefficax. Next base: position 4,609,280 of record NC_014666.1, on the reverse strand, counting down.
CTCGCCCAGCTCGGCGCCGGCCAGCAGCGGCGCGAGCAACGTCACCCGCCGTCGCCCGCCCGCCGAGCGCACCGCCTGGCGCAGCGCGGGGCCGTTCACGCAGACGACCGACAGGTGCCCGCGGGCGCGAGTGATCGCGGTGTAGACCAACGGGCGGTTGAGCATCCGGCCGGCCTCCGGTGGGAAAACGGCGATGACCGCCGGCCACTCGCTGCCCTGCGCCCGGTGCACCGTGACGGCCCAGCCGTGGCGCAGGTCGCCGAGCGCGGTCGCCGGCACCTCCAGCGTCCCTCCCGGGAACGTCACGAGCAAACCGCCCCGGTCCGCGAGCTTCGTGACGACGCCGATCTCGCCGTTGGCGAACCCGACGTCGAGGTGGTTGGCGGTCGCCACGACCCGGTCGCCGACGTCGAAGCCGCTGACCTTGCCGGGGCCCGGGTTCAGCCGGTCCTTCAGGGCGGCGTTCAGCGCGACCGTGCCGGCCGGGCCCGCGTGCACCGGGGTGACGACCTGCACGTCGGCCGGCACGATCCCCAGCACCCGCGGGATCGAGTCGGTGACCAGCTGCACGACCCGGTGCGCGGCCTCGGCGGCCGAGCGCGCGGCGACGACGACCACCTCCCGGTCCTCCCCGCCGGCCGGCGGTGGCAGCTCGCCGCCGCGCACCGCCGTCGCGAGCTGCGCGATCGCCCCGCCGGCCGACTGCCGGTAGAGCCGGCTCAACTCGGTGACCGGCACGACCCCGGACTCGATCAGGTCGGCGAGCAGCTGGCCGGGGCCGATGCTCGGCAGCTGCGCCGGGTCGCCGACGACGAGCAGGTGGGTGCCGTCGGCGAGCGCCTCGATCAGCGCGGCGGCGAGCTCCGCGTCGACCATCGACGCCTCGTCGACGACGACCAGCTCGGCGTCGAGCGGGTAGTGCTCGCCGCGGGCGAACCCGCCGCCCTTGCCCTGGGCGCCCAGCAGCCGGTGCAGCGTGCTGGCCGGGGTGTCGCACAGCTCCTCGAGGCGCTTGGCGGCCCGGCCGGTCGGCGCGGCCAGCGCGACCTCGGCGCCGGCCGCCTGGGCGAGCCGGACGACGGCGGCGACGGTCCGGCTCTTCCCGGTGCCCGGTCCGCCGGTGAGCACGCTGACGCCGGACTCCAGCGCGAGCCGCGCCGCCGCCAGCTGCACCTCGTCGAGGCCCGCGACGGCCTCGTCCACCCCGTCGTCACCGCCTGGCGCGGGTGACGGGTCGGCCAGCGCCGCCGGGCCGCCATCCGCGCCCTGCGCGCCGCCGGCCAGCTCCTCGTCGCTCTCGTGGTCGGCCTCGTCCGCGGAGTCGTCGCCCAGCCCGAAATCGAGCTCGGCGGCCTGGTGGCTCTCGTCGTCGTCGGCCGCCGCGTCGGTGCCGGCCTGGGCGGCCACGCCCGGAGGCTTCGCCCGGCGGCGCCGTGGCTCGCCGGGGCGCAGCGGCTCGGCCGTGGCCAGCAGCCGCTCCACGCCGTCGGCGACCGCCTGCTCGGCCATCGCGTAGCGCTCCAGCCCGACCCGGTCGCCGACGGGCAGCAGCCGCCCGTCCTCGACCGCGCTCTCCAGCGCCGCCGCCGGGTCGGGCACGCCCTCGCGGCCCGCGCCCGTCAGCAGGGCCTCGACCGGCCCGGCCGTGTCACCGGCGCGCGACGCCGCCTGGGTGAGCAGGTGGACGAGCACCCCCGGCCCGCGCCGCGGGTCGTCGCGGCCGAGGCCCATCGAGCGGGCCAGCCGGTCGGCGTGGGTGAGGTCCGCCTCGCCGCCGGCGAGCAGCGCCCACGGGTCGGCGCGCAGCTCGTCGGCCGCCGAGGCGCCGAGCTCGTCGCTGACCCCCCGGGCGAGCCGCACCGGCAGGCTGGCGTCGGCGAGCAGGCCGGCGACCTCGTAACGGCCCGTCGACGCGCGGAACGAATCCAGCAGCCGGCGGGCCCGCGGCCCCGTCATCCCCTCGACGGCCGACAGCCTGGCCAGGTCGACGTCGGCGGGGGAGCGGATTCCCGCAGCGGGCAGCCGCTCGGCGCTGGTCCGCCCGAGCCCCGGCCACAGCCCCGCCGCGCAGAACGCGGCGAACAGCGGGTCAGGGACAGGTGAGGACGCCTCCGGCATGCCCGAAGCGTAACCAGCGGCACTGTGCATCCAGCGACACTGTGCGGCGATCTGAGCCACGACCGCGAGGCGACGCGGCCCACCGGAGGACCGCTAGAACGGCGGCCAGGGGATCGGCGGCCAGTCGTCGGACGGCTGCGGGAAGCGGTCGCCGGCGCGCAGCCGGTCGATCCGGGCGCGCAGGGCGGCGACCTCCGCGCGGGTGAGCAGGTCGTCGAGCTGGTCGCCGAACGGGCCGGCCAGCGCCGCCGCCAGTTCGTCGAGCAGCGCCCGCTCGGCGGCGTCGAACCGCTTGCCCCGCCAGTTCCACAGCACGGTCCGCAGCTTGTCCTCGCCGTGGAACGTCACGCCGTGGTCGATCGCGTAGACCCGGCCGGACGGGGCGGGCAGCAGGTGGCAGCCCTTGCGGTCGGCGTTGTTGATGACCGCGTCGAACAGCGCGATCCGGCGCAGCCGCCGGTCGCCGCCCTGGACCAGCCGGACGACGTCGACCGTCTCGTCGACGTCGATCCACAGCTGGGCCATGCCGGTGCCGAACGGCCCGTCGCGCAGCACCGTCGGCGGGACCAGGCCGGCGCCGAGCTGCTCGGACAGCGCGTAGGCGGCGACCTCGCGGGCGGCGAGCGTCCCGTCCGGGAAGTCCCACAGCGGCCGTTCGCCGCGCACCGGCTTGTACACGCAGCGAGCCTCGACGCCGCCGCCGCTGATCGCGCAAAACAGGGTGGCGTTGCTCGCCTCGACCAGGCGGCCCTCGATCGAGAGCTCCCCGGTCCGCAGCAGCGCGAGCGCGCCGGCCGCGTCCAGCCCGCCGGCGTCGCTGGGCTCCAGGCACGACCGGCCGGCGGGCCCGCCCCGCGCGGCCGGCAGGGCCGGGCCCGGGGCGGCCGTCACGTCAGGAGCGCGGCCTCCGCCGCCACCGTGGGCCGCGGAGGTGGGGCCGCTCACAGCTGGGTCCACCGTCCTAGTCTCCCGCCCCCGCCTGGGGATCTTCACAGCTGTGACGAGACGCACTCCGCGCGCCGCCACCGCCGGTCACGGCTCAGGCCGGGGTGAAGACGCCCGCGCCGCCGCCGACGACCGACTCGCTCGCCGCGCCGTCGGCCGCCTCGGTGCCGGCCTCGTCCTCGGCCGCCGCCTCCTTGGGCTTCGGGAGCAGGTCGTCGACGGTCCCGCCGAGGTCGTTGACCCGCAGCACGAAGGGCCGGGTCTCGGTGTACCGGATCACCGTCAGCGAGCAGGGGTCGACGTTGACCCGGTGGTACATGTCCAGGTGCATGCCCAGCGCGTCGGTGACGATCGCCCGGATCACGTCCCCGTGCGAGCACAGCAGCCAGGTGGCGTCCGGGCCGAGCCGGGCGTTCCAGTCGCGCACGGCGGCGACACCGCGCGCCTGGGTGTCGCGCAGCGCCTCGCCCTGCGGGCCGGGGAACGTCACCGCGCTCGGATGGGCCTGCACGACCTTCCAGAGCGGGTCCTTCGCCAGCGTCGCCAGCTCCTGGCCGGTCCAGTCGCCGTAGTGGCACTCGCCGATCCGGTCGTCCAGCGCGACGGCGGGGCGGGCAGCGCCGTCGGGGCCGACGGCGGCGATCTCGGCGGCGGTCTGCGCGCAGCGGTCCAGCGGGCTGGAGACGACCGCGTCCAGTGGCACCTTCGCCAGCCGGCCGGCGACCGCCTTCGCCTGCGCCAGGCCGCGCTCGTCCAGCCCCACGCCGGGGGTCCAGCCGAGCAGCAGCTTGCCCGTCAGCGCGGTGAGCCCATGCCGTACCAGCAGCACTGTCGTCACCGCGTGCCTCCCGAGTCCGGTCCGCCCCGGCCGCGGGCCGCCCGGGGCCCTCACCGTACCGACCGGGTCCGCGGGCCGGGGCGGTTCCGACCGTGCCCGGCCCGGCCGGGCACCACGGCGGCCCGCCAGTCCGGGACCGGTGGGAATCCACCCGAACGCCGGCTTGATCGTGCCTGTCCGGAGTGCCCCGGGCAGCTCCTGGCCCCGGTTACGCTGGCTGACATGCGGTCCTGGCCAGCCTGTCCCCTTCCCACCCTCCCCGGACGGGGTCAGCGGCCACGCCTTTTCGACACCTCGCGCGGCCGGCTGGAGCCGGTCGGCCCCGAGCTGCCCGCCGCGGCAGGCACCGCCGGGCCGTCGGTGTCGCTGTACGTGTGCGGGATCACCCCGTACGACGCGACCCACCTGGGTCACGCGTTCACCTACGTCACCTACGACCTGCTGAACCGCGCGCTGCGTGACGCCGGCTACCAGGTCCGGTTCGTCGAGAACGTCACCGACGTCGACGACCCGCTGCTGGAGCGGGCCGCCCGCGACGGCGTCGACTGGACCGAGGTCGCCGAACGCGAGACCGAGCTGTTCCGCACCGATATGACCGCGCTGCGGGTACTGCCGCCGGACCACTACGTCGGCGTCGTGGAGGCCATCCCGCTGATCGTCGAGATGGTCACCGAGCTCGTCGCGGCCGGCGCGACCTACACCCTCGACGGCGACGTCTACTTCTCGGTCGCCGCCGCCCCCCGGTTCGGCTACGTCTCCGGCCTGGACGCGGCCGCGATGCGCGCGCTGTCCGCCGAGCGCGGCGGCGACCCGGACCGGCGCGGCAAGAAGGACCCGCTCGACCCGCCGCTGTGGCGGGCCGAGCAGCCCGGTGAACCGAGCTGGCCGTCGCCGTTCGGCCCGGGCCGGCCCGGCTGGCACATCGAGTGCTCGGCGATCGCCCGGCGCTACCTGGGCGACGTCATCGACGTCCAGGGCGGCGGCGAGGACCTGGTGTTCCCGCACCACGAGTGCTCCTCGGCGCACGCCGAGGTCGCCACCGGCCACAACCCTTTCGCCCGCCGGTACGTCCATACCGGCATGGTCGGTCTGGACGGGCACAAGATGTCGAAGTCGCGCGGCAACCTGGAGCTCGTCTCCCGGCTGCGCGCCCGCGGCGTCGCCCCGGCGGCGATCCGGCTGGCGCTGCTGGCCCACTCCCACCGCGACGACTGGGAGTGGACGGAGGGCGAGCTGGCCGCCGCCGAGGCCAGGCTGGGCCGCTGGCGCGCGGCCGTCGCGCTGCCCGCCGGCCCGGACGCGACCGGCCTGCTCGCCGAGGTGCGGGCCGCCGTGGCCTCCGACCTGGACACGCCGACGGCGCTCGGCGCCGTCGACCGCTGGGCCGCCACGGCACTCGCGGGCACCGGTGGTGGCGACACGGCCGCGCCTGAGCTGACCCGCCTGCTCGTCGATGCGCTGCTCGGTGTAGACCTTGGAAAAGTGGAGACGAACGGGAGCTGACGATGGCGCAGGGTCACCGCGACCCGCCCGGGGACGGGCCGGCCGCGCCGCGCGCCGAATTCGACCTGGTCGCCCGTGGGTACGACCCCGCACAGGTCGACGGGTACATCAAGGCGCTGTGGCGTTACTGCGCGGACCTGACCGCGCGGGTCGCCGCCGCGGAGGCCGCGCTGCGCCACGAGCGTGACCGGCGTTCCGCGGGCGACCTGACCGACCCGGCGCAGGCCGGCGTCCGGATCGGGCGGATGCTCGCGATCGCCCAGCAGATGTCCGACGAGATCGTCGGCGGTGCCCGGCTGACCGCCGAGCAGACCCTCTACGACGCGGTCCGCGACGCCGGCGCGACGCATCCGATCGTCCAGGAGGCCCGCAAGCAGGCCGACAAGCTGCTCGCCGAGGCCGCCGCGGAGTCCCGCCGGCTGGCCCAGGAACGGCACGAGGACCTCGAGGCGAAGATCGTCGAGGCGGCGGCGACGCTGGAGGCGGTGCGCCGCCAGCAGGGCGAGCTGCTCGGCGCGCTGCTGCGGCTGCGCGGCATGGTCGGCTCCGGCGACTTCGAGCGCACGGTCGCGCAGCTGGCCAGCTCCGGCGCCGACCCGCGGGCCGCCGACGCGGCGGCCGGCGGGTCGCGCCCCGCGGCCGGCTCACACGCCACCGCCGGCCCGAACGCGGCTGGCCCGAACGGCGCCAGCCCGAACGGCGCCGCCGGCTCGCGCGCGGCCGGCGAGGCGCCTGCCGGCCCGGGACCCGCCGGCGCCCCGCCGCCGCGATCGGCGCCGTCCGGGCCGCCCGGCGCCGGGTCGACGCGCCGCGCCGCCGCCGGCGGCAGCCCGTTATCCGGTGGCCGCCGGCGCGCGCCGCACGGCACGTTCCCGGCCGGCGCTGACGTCCTGGACGGCGAGCTGTACCCGGTCGAGGCCACCCCGGTCAGCCCGCCGGCGGGACCGCCCCGCGCCGCGGACCAGGAGATCATCGACGTCGAGATCGTCGCCGACGGCGATCCAGCTCCCTGACCGTCGCCCGTCGCCCAGGGCCCGCCTAGCTAGCGGCGGGCTGCCTCGTGCCGCCACCACCAAGATCCGCGCGTCCCTTGATCACCGCTGTCGCCCTCTGATGGCTACGAAACAGGCCCGGTGACGACCGTCAGAGGGCCGAAACGGCGATCATGGAACGGGCGGAACGGGAGAACCTGCCGGTGGCGGCGCTAGGTCGCGGCCGGGACCAGGCCGGCGAGGAAGCCCGGCGTCACGTCGTGCAGCGTCTCGGCGCGCAGCAGCCGGTCCGCCAGCTCGACGGTGTCGGCGTACCCGGGCCCAGGCGCGGCCGTGGCGGCCAGCGCGGCCTCGGTGTTGGCGGCGACCTCGGCGAGGGTCGGCAGGTTCGGCATCGACGGCACCAGGACCGTCACGCAGCCGGCCCGCAGACCGGCGAGCGCCCCCGTGGTGCTGTCCTCCAGCACCACGCAGCGGGCCGGGTCGACGCCGAGCGCGGCCGCGGCGATCAGATAGGGGTCGGGGTACGGCTTGCGCCGCGCCACCTCGTCACCGGCGACGGTGACGGTGAAGAACTCCCGGCCGAGCGTGTCGAGCACCGGGTCCATCAGCGACCGGAACGACGAGGACACCAGCGCGGTCGCCACCCCGGCCTCGGCCAGCCTGGCCAGCAGCTCGGGCGCCCCCGGCCGCCGCTCGACCAGGCCCGGGGTACGGAAGAGCTCGACGGTGCGCTCCACCAGGAACCGGCCCGCGTCGGCCGGGTCCGCGTCGACGCCCAGCATCGACAGCATCAGCGGCACCGCGGTGTCGATGCCGTGGCCGACCATCGCCTGCTTCATCCGCGGTGTGAACTCCCGGCCGTACCGGGCGGCCAGCTCCTCCTCGGAGATCGTCCACAGGTGCTCGGTGTCGACCAGCAGGCCGTCCATGTCCAGCAGCACGGCCGCCGGCCAGGCAGGCGTCTCGGTGGCAGGCGTCTCGGCAGCGGTCACTGGGCGTCAGCCAGGGTGGGGCGCACCTCGCGAGCCTATCGACGGCACCCGGGCTCGCGGCCCGGCGGACGGACATCCGGGACTTCTCGGGCGGGTTGGGGGGAGGAGCCAGCCATACCGGGCTGTCGGTGCGGCGCGACCGCGCCCGGCGCGGCAGACTTGACCGGGGCGCCGGCCACACCGCGGCGCGCCGCGGCCAGAAACGCCCGCCAGCGGGTGCATTCGTCCGATCCGGGGGGATACTGACCTCTCCTCGGGCAGATCAGCCGGGAAGACGTACGGTGGCTCTGTCACGAGAGCCGCCGGCCTGGCGGCGGGAGGTGGTAGGTGATCGAGTTCTCCGGGGTCGGGCAGCTCCGGTCGCCGGTCGTGGTCGCCGCCTTTGAAGGGTGGAACGACGCGGCCGACGCGAGTTCCGCGGCGGTGGAGCATCTGGAGACGATCTTCGGCGCCAGGGTCATCGGCGCCATCGACCCGGACGACTACTACGACTTCCAGGTCAACCGCCCGACCGTGAGCGGCGTCGAGGGCATGGCCCGGAAGATCTCCTGGCCGACGACCCGGCTGTCGGTGGCCCGCCCGCCGAAGTCGGACACCGACCTGGTGCTCATCCGGGGCCTGGAGCCGAACATGCGGTGGCGGGGCTTCACCGACGAGCTGATCGAGGCGGTGCACGCGCTCGGTGCCGACATGGTCGTCACCCTGGGGGCGCTGCTGGCCGACTCGCCGCACACCCGCCCGGTGCCGATCAGTGGCACCGCCGGCGACCCGGCGACCGCGGCCCGTCTCGGCCTGGAGGCGTCCCGATACGAAGGCCCAACTGGCATCGTCGGGGTCTTCTCGGACGCCTGCGCCCGCGCGGAGCTCGCGAGCGTGTCGTTCTGGGCGGCCGTCCCGCACTACGTCGCGAACCCGCCCTGCCCGAAGGCGACGCTCGCGCTGCTGCGCCGGGTCGAGGACCTGCTCGACCTGGAGATCCCGCTCGGGGACCTGCCCGAGCGGGCCCGCCAGTGGGAGCGCCAGGTCGACGAGCTCGCCGCGGGGGACACCGAGGTCGCGGAGTACGTCCGCTCGCTGGAGTCCCGCGAGCCCGAGACCGCGCTGCCCGAGGCCTCCGGCGACGCGATAGCCCGCGAGTTCGAGCGCTACCTCCGCCGCCGAGGCTCCGCCGGCAGCTGAGGCCGACCCGCCTAGGTGGTCGAGATGGCGTGCAGGACGTTCATCCTTGCTGCCCGCAGGGCGGGGGCGAGCGCCGCGACGACCCCCAGGATGCCGCCCATGATCAGAACGCCGGCGATCGTGGTCACCGGGTAGGCGAACGTCGTGATGCCCTGGCTCTTCAGCGCGGAGACCAGGGCCCAGCCGAGGAAGCTGCCGACGCCGACGCCGAGCGTCGCCCCGAACAGCGCGATCACCACCGACTCCAGCACGATCACCAGCCACATCTGGCCGCGGCGCAGCCCGACCGCGCGCAGCAGCCCGATCTCCCTGGTCCGCTCGATCACCGAGAGGGCCAGCGTGTTCACGATGCCGAACAGTGCGATGATCACAGCCAGGGCGAGCAGCACGTACACCAGGCCGATGAGCTGGTCGACGGTCTTCTCCTGCTGGGCGACGAACCCGGTCTGGTCGGTCAGCAGCAGGTTCGGAAAGGGCTCGACGACCTTCTGCAACGCCGCGAGGACGGTCGCCGGGTCGGCGCCGGGCGCCCGTTTCACCAGCACCATCGCGTCCGCGGTCGACGGGGTGTGCTTGGCCCACTCCGACGTCGACACCAGGAACTTCACCAGCGCGCTGCTGCCGGTGAACGTCGCGGCCAGCGTCAGCGTCGCCGCCCCCGTCGTGCCGAAGGTGACGTGCACCGGCTGCCCGACGGCCAGGTGCAGCCTGGACGCCTGGGCCTCGTCCATCGCGATCTGCCCGTCGCCGAGCGCGAGCTTCCCGCCGGTCGTCCGCAGCTCGAACACCGACGCGACGGCCTGGGGGTCCGCGGCCAGCACGCTCACCGGGCCCTTGATCCCGTCGATCGTGATCAGGCCGCCCCGGATCGGCACGACCCCGTTCTTCGCCACCCCGGGCAGGCCGGCGATCGTCTGGGCCACCGAGTCGTTGATCTGGTCGGTGGTGCTGGTGGGGTTGAGGAAGTAGTCGGCGCGCAGGCTGTCCGAGACGGTGACGCGCACCGACTCCTTGATCGACTGCCCGAAGATCGCGAAGGCGCTGACCAGGGCCAGGCCGACCATCAGCGCGGACGCGGTCGCCGAGGTGCGCCGCGGGTTGCGCATCGCGTTCTGCAGGCCGATCCGGCCGGTCACCCCGAACAACCGGGGCAGGCCCGCCCCGATCACCCGGGTCACCGGCCGGGCCACCACCGGCGACAGCGCCGCGATCCCCAGGAAGATCGCCACAGCGCCGCCGCCGACCAGCCCGGCCCCGCCCGACTTCGACAGGCCGTAGACGACCAGCGCCGCGCCCAGCGCCGCGCCCGTCACCCCCGCCGCGGCGCGGGTCCGCAGCGACCGGGACGGGATCGTGTACGTGTCCCGCAGCGCCGCGATCGGCGGGACCGTCGCCGCCTTGTACGCCGGGACGACCGCCGCGGCCGACGTGACCAGCACCCCGACCGCGTACGCGACGACGGCCGTCCGGGCCCGGAACACCGTCCCGCCAGGCGGCAGGACCACCCCGAACGCCCCCATCGCCGCGTGCAGCAGATGCGCGAGCGACACCCCCGCGACCAGGCCGATCGTCGAGCCGACGATGCCGACCAGCAGGGCCTCCGCCTGCACCGAGACCCGCACCTGGGCCCGGCTCGCGCCGAGCGCCCGCAGCAGCGCGAGCTCCCGGACCCGCTGCGCCACCAGCATCGTGAACGTGTTGAAGATGATGAACGCGCCGACGAACAGCGAGATCCCCGCGAAGATCAGCAGCATCGTCGACAGGAACGACAGGGACTGCTTGACCGTGTCCTCGTGGCTGGCGGCGAGCGCCGTGCCGGTGATCGCCTCGACGCCCTGCGGCAGCACCCCCGACGCCTGGACCTTCGCGGCGAGCGCCTGCTGCGTCACCCCCGGCTTCGCGGCCAGGTAGATCGCGGTGAACGTGTCCGGCTGGGTCAGCAGCAGCCGCTGCGCGTCGGGCGTCCAGAACGCGGTGACCATCGCTCCCGACGGGCTGTCCTGCCCGCCGGTGCGGAACGTGCCGACGAGGGTGAACCGCTCGCTCGGGTCCTTGGTCTGCTGCCCCGTCGTGATCACGTAGAGGTGGTCGCCGACCCGCAGCTTCGCCCGGTCGGCGGTGCCCTTGTCGACGGCGATCTCGTCGGTCGCCTTCGGCGCGCGGCCGTCGGCGATCGTCTCTGCCGAGGTCGGCCGGTCACCGGTCCAGTTGATCCCCTGCGGGGCCGCCGTGCCGGCCTCGATGAGCTTGCCGTTCGGGCCGATCAGCCGCGCCGACCCGCTGACCTGGCCGACGGCGTCGGCCACGCCGTCCACCTTCGTCTTCAGCGTGGTCTCCAGGGCGGCCGGCAGCAGGGCCCGGTCGTCCGTGTCGGCGGTGGAGACGTGGTTGATCCCGCGGACGGCGACGGCGACGTTCTTGGTCTGCGCGGCGAACGACGAGTTGAACGTCGCGTTGAGCGTGTCCGTGAGGACCAGCGTGCCGGCGACGAAGCTGACGCCCAGCACGACGGCCAGGGCGGACAGCAGCAGCCGCAGCTTGCGCGCGAACAGGCTGCGCAGCGTGGCGCGCAGCATCGGCTACCTCCAGCTGCCGGTCGGGTAGCCGCCGGCCTCGTAGTCGCCGTCGGGCTCGTCGTCGCGCCACCCGCCGGCCCCGCGTCCCCGCCGGGCGCCGCCGTGGCCGTTCGGCGCGTCGTAGCCGTTCGGCTGGTCGTAGCCCTCGGGCGAGTGGTAGCCGTTCGGCTGGTCGTAGCCGCCGGTCACCTCGACGGCCGGGCCGTACCGGTCGGGCTCCTGGGCGTAGCCGTCCGCCGGGTAGCCCCCGGCGCCCGCCGGCGTGCCGCCGTACCCGCCGTCCGCGTACCGGCCGTCGTCGGCGTACCCGCCGTCGGCGTACCGGCGGGCGGCGGCCGGGGGGTCGTAGCCGTCGGCGGCGCGCCGGTAGCCGCGCGGGGCATCGCCCGGGTCGTCGCGCGCGGCAGGGTAGCCGCCGGGGACGGCGGTGTACTCCCCGGTCTCGTCGGCCGCCGGATAGGGGGCGACAGGCTGGGCGCCGCGGGCCGGCACGCCTCCCGTGGTGCCGCGCCGCGCCGCGGTGCCGCCGGTGGTCCCTCGGCGCGGTGCCGCCCCGCCGGTGTCGCGGCGGGGCGGGTAGCCGCCGGTGTCGCGCCGCGCCGGCGGGAGCTCACCGGTCTCGTCCGCCGGGTAGCCGCCGTCGCGGGCCGGCACCGGCCGCTGGCCGCGGGTGCCGCCGGTGTCGCGCCGCCCCGGCGCGCCCCGGCCGCCTGTCGCGGCCGCGCCGTCCGCCCCGTAGGCGCCCCGACCCCCGATGGCCTCGCCGTCGGTGCCGCGCCGCCGCGCCGGCTGGCCGCCGGTGGGCACCCGCGTCGCGCCGGGGGCCGTCGCGCGCCGCCCACCCGGCCCGGTCGGCACCCGCCGCCGGCCACCGTCCGGGTCGTCCCAGCCGCCCCGGTCCCGGCCGGGCTCCCGGTCGGCGCCGCGCGGCGGCGGCATCGTGGGCCGCCGGGCGCCTCGACCGGCCGGCCGGTCGAGGTTCTTCATCCGGTCGAACACCGCGTCCGCCGTCGGGCGCAGCATCGTGTCGACGATCCGGCCGTCCGCGAGGAAGATCACCTCGTCGGCGTAGGAGGCGGCCTTCGCGTCATGGGTGACCATGACCACCGTCTGGCCGAGCTCGCGGACCGAGTCCTGCAGGAACGACAGCACCTCGGCGCCCGACGTGCTGTCCAGGTTGCCGGTCGGCTCGTCGCCGAAGATGATGTCCGGCCGGGTGATCAGCGCCCGGGCGCAGGCGACCCGCTGCTGCTGGCCGCCCGACAGCTCCGTCGGCCGGTGGTTCAGCCGCGGGGCCAGGCCCACCGCGTCGACGACGACCTTCATCCACTTCTTGTCCGGCCGCCGCCCCGCGATGTCCAACGGCAGTGTGATGTTCTCCGCCGCGGTCAGCGTCGGCAGCAGGTTGTACTGCTGGAAGATGAAGCCGATCCGGTCGCGGCGCAGCTGGGTGAGCTGCCGGTCGGACAGCCGCGAGAGGTCCACCTCGCCGATCAGCACCCGGCCGCCGGAGATCGTGTCCAGCCCGGCCAGGCAGTGCATCAGCGTCGACTTGCCCGACCCGGACGGGCCCATGATCGCGGTGAACCGGCCGCGCGGGAAGTCCAGGTCGATGCCACGCAGCGCCGCGACCTCGGTGTCGCCGGCGCCGTACATCTTCGTGACCCGCTCCGCTCGCGCGGCCAGGTCCGACTGACCGGAGCGACCGCCGCCCCGGTCGTCGGCGGCCCGTCCGCGCAAGGGGCTCATCGATCTTCCTTTCCCACCGACACGAGAACCGCCAGGTTGTCGGACGCGCCGCTCTCCCGATTGGTTGGCCTACGGATGCCACGGCCGCCGCCGGTCGCCGCCTGGACGGTCACCGTCGGCGGCCGGCGCCGGTGCGACGAGACGCTGCCATATCTACGCATCGTGCCCGATTCCGCCAAAAGCTCCACACCCGCCCGGCTCTGGGCGCGCGCGGCCGTAGCGGGCAACCCGCATGATCCAGCACGCGTCGGCGCGACGCCACCGACGGTCGCGAAGCGCCCCTCAGGGTGATAGCCGTGAGTCAACGCAGCTCGTCGGACAGTTCCGACGAGCAGGTCCAGGGCACACGACACCTACGTATCGTGCCTGACCCAACCCAAGAGCTGCCGGCGCTCGCGGTCAGCCCGCCGCCTCGCACACGGCCGGGTCGGCGTCGTCGACCAGCGGGCCGCCGGCACCCACGGCCACCGGCAGCGGCGGCGGCGTGCCGCCGAACGCGGGGCAGCGCGACTGGTGGTCACACCAGCCGCACAGCTTGCTCGGGGTGGCCCGCCAGTCACCGGTCCGGTGCGCCCGGTCGATCGCCGCCCACAGCGCCTGCACCCGCCGCTCGGTCGCCAGGAGGTCCGACTCGTCGGGCGTCACCCGCAGCCACGTGCGGTCCCCGAGGTAGTACAGCCGCAGCTCCCGGGGGACCACGCCCCGGATCCGCCACAGCAGCAGCGCGTAGAACCGCATCTGGAACAGCGCTGTCCCCTCGAACGCCGGCCCGGGGGACCGGCCCGTCTTGTAGTCGACGACCCGCAGCGCCAGGCCGTCCGGCGTCGTCGCCTCGTCCAGCCGGTCGACGTAGCCGCGCAGCCGCAGCCCCGAACCGAGCACGTGCTCGACGTAGAGCTCCCGGGCCGCCGGCGCCAGCCGGCGCGGGTCCTCCAGCGCGAAGTAGCCGGCCAGCAGCTCCCGGGCCGACGCCAGCCACGCCTCCAGCGCCTCGCCGTCGGGGAACATCGCGGCCAGCTCCGGCTCCCGCGCCAGCAGGTCCGCCCACGCCGCCGGGAGCAGCTCCACCGCGGCCTCCGGGGTCCGGCCGGCCGGCGGCAGGTCGAACAGCCGCTCCAGCACCGAGTGCACCATCGTCCCCCGGGTCGCCGCGGGGCTCGGCGGCTCCGGCAGCCGGTCCACCACCCGGAACCGGTACTTCAGCGGGCAGCTGACGAAGTCGGCCGCCCGGGACGGCGACAACGACCCGACGAACCGCTGGCCCGGCACCGACGCGTCACCGGGCGCGGCCGGCCCGCTGCCCACGGCACCCTCGCCCGAGGCCCCCTCGCCGGTGGGCGAGGCGCCCAGGGCCGCGTCCTCGACCGCGTCGGGTGACGCCGGCTGACCGTCGGCCGGCTGACCGTCGGCCCGGGGTACGGCGCCGGTGGCTGTGGTCGTCATGTCACGGACCCTAGGGGCCAGGTCCGACAAACGGGCCGCCAGGGGCTGAGTGGATGCTAAGGATCCGTCGCAGCGGCGGGATTGTGTTCGAAACTGTCCGTAGCATCGGGGTCATGGTTGACCAGTCGGACCCTTCGGGCCCGAACACACCGGCGACGCGCGCGCCGGGGCTGCGGATCGGGCGGGTCCGCGGCGTCCCGATCTACCTCTCGCCGCTCGCCCTCGTCTTCGGCATCCTGATCGCCTCGCTGGCCCAGAACTGGCAGCGCAACCAGCTGCCCGACGCCAGCGACTCGCACATCCTGCTGCTGGCGGTGATCACCGCCGTCGGCTACGTCGGCTCGATCATCCTGCACGAGATCGGGCACGCGGTGACAGCCGACCGGTTCGGCCTGCGGGTCCGCTCGGTCACCGTGCACGGCTTCGCAGGCTTCACCGAGCACGAGAAGGAGCCGCAGACCGCGAGCCGGCAGTTCGTCGTGTCGTTCTCCGGGCCGCTCGTCAACGGGCTGCTCGCCGGCGTGTGCTTCGGCGTGCTGCAGGGAGTCTCGGCGCACACCTCCCTCGGCGCGGTGCTGCTCTACCTGGGCCTGCTCAACCTGGGCCTGTTCGTCCTCAACCTCGCGCCAGGGCTGCCGCTCGACGGCGGAGGGGTGGTCGTCGCCGCCGTCTGGGGCGTCACCCGCAACCGAGTGCGCGGGCTGCGGGCCGGCGCCTACGGCGGCTTCGTCGTCGCCGCCGCGATCGTCGGCTACACGGTCCTGCGGCCGGCCAACAGCTTCAGCAACCTGTACATGCTGGCGCTGGCCGCGTTCGTCGGTTTCGGCGCCTACCAGTCGCTGCGCGCCGCCGACCTGCGGGAGAAGCTGCCCGAGCTGCGCGCCGGCCGGCTGATCCGCAAGACGCTGCCGGTGGAGAGCTCGGTGCCGCTCGCGGAGGCGCTGCGGGCCGCCCAGGAGGCCGGCGCGACCGCCATCGCGGTCGTCGACGCCACCGGCAACCCGCAGATGGTCATGAACGGCGCGTCCGTCGACGCGCTGCCCGAGCACCGCCGGCCCTGGGTCGGGATCGCCGACGTCAGCCGGACCATCGAGCCCACGATGATCCTCGACGCCGACCTCGCCGGCGAGGAGCTGCTTGAGCACGTCCGGCGCCACCAGGCCCCCGAGTACCTCGTCGTCCAGGACGGCCGTCCCGTCGGGGTGCTCGTGCTGGTCGACCTCGTCGCGCGCCTCAACCGCAGCGCCGCGACGCGGATGGCCCGCAAGTAGCGGAACCCGCGCCCCGGCGGCCCGCCGGACGTCCCGCCTGCCGGTAGCGCGGCCGTGCCGACGGCTCGACGGCCCGCTGGCTGCTCCGCGGCGACGGCGGCGCGTCGCGAGCCGGTAACCTGCCGAGACGGCGAACGCCCGAACTGTCGCGCCGTTCGCCCTTCGCCCGGACCGGCCGGTGGCCACCCGGGACTCCCACCTGCCTGGAAGGACCCCGGAAAGCGTGACCCCCGACGAGATCGACCGCGCCCTCGACGAGCACCCGGAGGGGGCGGCCGAGCCGGCCATCCCGCCCGCGACGGGGGAGGCGGCGCGACGGCGGGGGCCGTTCACCAAGGGGGACCGGGTACAGCTCACCGACCCCAAAGGCCGCAAGCACACCGTCGTGCTGGAGCCCGGCAAGCAGTTCCACACCCACCGCGGCGCCGTCGCCCACGACGAGCTCCTCGGCCAGCCCGAGGGCATCGTCGTCAGCTCCACCGGGAAGACCCCGTACCTCGCGCTGCGGCCGCTGCTCGCCGACTTCGTGCTGGCGATGCCGCGCGGCGCCGCCGTCGTCTATCCGAAGGACGCGGCGATGATCGTCGGCTATGCCGACATCTTCCCCGGGGCGCGGGTGCTCGAGGCGGGGGTCGGCTCCGGGGCGCTCGCCTGCTCGCTGCTGCGCGCCGTCGGCGAGCGCGGCCTGCTGGTCTCCTACGAACGGCGGGACGACTTCGCCGCCGTCGCCCAGCGCAACATCGAGACCTTCTTCGGCGGCCCGCACCCCGCCCACCGGCTGTACGTCGGCGACCTCGCCGAGTCGACCGAGACCGACATGGACCGGGTCGTGCTCGACATGCTCGCCCCGTGGGAGGTGCTGCCCACGGCCGCGGCGGCGCTCGTCGCCGGCGGCGTGCTGTGCGCCTACGTCGCCACCGCGACCCAGCTGTCACGCACCTGCGAGGCGCTGCGCGAGCACGGCGCGTTCGCGGAGCCCCACGCCTTCGAGACGATGCTGCGCGACTGGCACCTCGACGGGCTCGCGGTCCGCCCGGAGCACCGGATGGTCGGCCACACCGGCTTCCTGGTCACCGCCCGCAGGCTCGCCGACGGCGTCACCGCGCCGCCGCGGCGGCGGCGTCCCGCCAAGGGCGCCCACGGCGAGACCGACACCCCCAGCGCTGACGCCGTCGGCCCCGAGGCCTCCGGCCAGCCCGCCACGGACGCCGTGGACACGCCGACCGCCGCGCCGCGACCCGCCGGCGCCGAACCGCTCGACACCCTGGCCGCGTCCGCCCCGGCGGTCATCCAGGCCGCCGCGGACTCGGATGGCGGCGGAACACCTGCCACGGCAGAGTAGAGACTCATGCCGGCCACCCCGACACGCGGACGTCCCCTGCCCGGGCCCAGCGGCCCGGGGCGGCCGGCCGCCGCCCGGGGCCGGGAGACCCTCGGGTCACGACCCAGGGCCGGCCTCCAGCGTGCCGTCGGGGCGCTCGACGTAGATGCAGTCACCGGGGCACTCGTCGGCGGCGTCGATCACCGCGTCCAGCAGCGGCAGCGGCACGATCACCCTGGCGCCGGGCTGCGTCAGCAGCTCACCCGTGTCGGTCTTCACATACGCCAGGCCGTCGATGTCGTGCTCGAACACGGACGGCGCACGCGTCACGCACAGACCGTCACCGGTGCACGCGGCCTGGTCGACCCGGACCCGGAGTCCACCCGAAACACTGGAGTTCGCTGGAGTTGCCACGCCGCTCCGATCGTCTGTCACCATGGCACCGTAACCCGCTGTTTACGGCCAAGCCGGGCCGTCCTTGCGGACCTTGCCTGAAAGCAGCGGTCACAACGGTAGTGTTGGGTGCGTCCCGGTCAGCACGGGGGAGGTGGAGGCGCGGTGTCCGGTCCCCTTTCGGGCTCTGGCTCCGATGAGAGCTCGGGTCGTCCTGGAGACGCCGAAACGGCACGAACGTCGGCGTACCAGAAAGAAGTCCACGAACTCACGACCCAGGTCGCCTTCCTCGAGGAGGAAGTGGCCATGTTGCGACGGCGGCTGTCCGAGTCGCCCCGACAGGTTCGGGTACTCGAGGAACGTCTGGCGGAGCTCCAGTCCGACCTGGCGAGCGCCTCGGCGCACAACGAGAAGCTGGTAGCCACCCTCCGCGAGGCGCGTGACCAGATCGTCACGCTCAAGGAGGAGGTCGACCGGCTGGCCCAGCCGCCGAGCGGGTACGGGATCTTCCTGCACCCGTACGACGACGGCACGGTCGACGTGTTCACCCAGGGCCGAAAGCTCCGGGTGACCGTGTCGCCGAACGTCGACGTCGACGGACTGCGGCCAGGCCAGGAGGTCATGCTCAACGAGGCCCTCAACGTCGTCGAGATACGCGCCTACGAACGGCACGGCGAGATCGTGCTGCTCAAGGAGGTACTCGAGAGCGGAGACCGGGCCCTCGTCATCGGGCACACCGACGAGGAGCGCGTGGTCATGCTGGCCCAGCCGCTGCTCGACGGGCCGGTGCGCGCGGGCGACTCGCTGCTCATCGAGCCGCGATCCGGCTACGCGTTCGAGCGGATCCCCAAGTCCGAGGTCGAGGAGCTCGTCCTCGAAGAGGTCCCCGACATCGGGTACGAGCAGATCGGCGGCCTCAAGGGCCAGATCGAAATGATCAGGGACGCCGTCGAGCTGCCGTTCCTGCACAAGGACCTCTTCGTCGAGCACCAGCTCAAGCCCCCGAAGGGCGTGCTGCTCTACGGCCCGCCCGGCTGCGGCAAGACGCTCATCGCCAAGGCCGTCGCCAACTCCCTCGCCAAGAAGGTCGAGGCGTTGCAGGGCGGCAGCTCGGGCCGGGCGTTCTTCCTCAACATCAAGGGCCCCGAGCTGCTCAACAAGTACGTCGGCGAGACCGAGCGGCAGATCAGGCTGGTCTTCCAGCGGGCGCGCGAGAAGGCGTCCGAGGGCATGCCGGTCATCGTGTTCTTCGACGAGATGGACTCGATCTTCCGCACCCGCGGTTCGGGCGTGTCCTCCGACGTCGAGAACACGATCGTCCCGCAGCTGCTCGCCGAGATCGACGGCGTGGAGCTCCTGGAGAACGTCATCGTCATCGGCGCCTCCAACCGCGAGGACATGATCGACCCGGCGATCCTGCGACCCGGCAGGCTCGACGTGAAGATCAAGGTCGAGCGGCCCGACGCCGAGGCGGCGAAGGACATCTTCGCCAAGTACGTCCTCGCCGAGCTCCCGCTGCACCCGGACGACCTCGCCGAGAACGGCCAGAACCGCGAGGCCACCGTCCAGGCGATGATCCAGCGGACCGTCGAGCGGATGTACTCCGAGAGCGAGGACAACCGCTTCCTCGAGGTCACCTACGCCAACGGCGACAAGGAAGTCCTGTACTTCAAGGACTTCAACTCCGGGGCCATGATCGAGAACATCGTGGCCCGGGCCAAGAAGATGGCCGTCAAGGAGTTCATCGAGGGCGGCGCCAAGGGAATCCGGATGCAGCACCTCATGCAGGCCTGCCTGGACGAGTTCAAGGAGAACGAGGACCTCCCGAACACGACCAACCCTGACGACTGGGCCCGCATCTCGGGCAAGAAGGGCGAGCGGATCGTCTACATCCGCACGCTCGTCACCGGCACCAAGGGCACCGAGGCCGGCCGCTCCATCGACACCATCGCCAACACCGGCCAGTACCTGTAAGACAGCCAAGACCGCGAAGCCGGCCTCTCCCCACCGGGGAGGCCGGCTTTTCGGCCGTTGCGGCCAGTTGCTCGCTCGCCAGGTGCTAGGGGCCAGATCGCTGTCTCCGAGCGGAGCGAGGGACACCCCCGGAGGAGGTTCCGGCGGGTGGGTGACGTGCAGCGGCGGGCGACCGTGCGGCCCGGAGGCGTGCCTGCGCGGAGGCACGCCCACGAGCGAAGCGACGTGGGCGAGCCGCAGCGGAGGTCGCCGGAGGGCACGTGAGCGGAGGAGGACGCGGCGCGGAGGTCCCTCGGGAGCGAAGCGAGTGAGGGGCCGTAGCGCCGCGCCCGGACGGAGCGAACCGATGTCACAGCGGAGGAGGATGCGGCGCGGAGTGGTCGTCCGCAGGGTCCCTGCCGGATCGACGAAGTCGATCTGGGAGGTCGGCGCCAGGCGAGGACGGCCGCGGAGCGCCGCGCCCGGACGGAGCGAACCAGAAACAGAGCGAACCAGCGACAGAGGAACAACGGTCCCGTCCGGGCGTCCAAGTGGCGCCTGACCGCCTACGCTGAGGGAGTGAGCGTTCGCCGGATCATGGGAGTCGAGACCGAGTACGGGGTCTCGGTGCCTGGCCAGCCCAACACCAACCAGATGCTGGCCTCGTCGTTGGTGGTGAACTCCTACGCCAATCGCACGGCCAGCGGCGGCAGCCGGGCCAGATGGGACTTCGAGGAGGAGTCGCCGCTGCGGGACGCCCGGGGCTTCGAGACGCCCCGGGAACCCATCGTCGACCCCAGCGCCCCCGCGAACGAGGACGACCTCGGCCTCGCGAACCTCATCCTGACCAACGGCGCCCGGTTCTACGTCGACCACGCCCACCCCGAGTTCTCCGCCCCCGAGGTCACCAACCCCCGGGACGTCGTGCTGTGGGACAAGGCCGGCGAGCGGGTCATGGCCGAGGCGGCCCGGCGCGCCCTGCAGGTCCCCGGCAGCCACCCGGTCAACCTGTACAAGAACAACACCGACAACAAGGGCGTCTCGTACGGCTGCCACGAGAACTACCTGATGGCCCGCTCCACCCCGTTCGGGGAGATCGTCCGCCACCTGACGCCGTTCTTCGTGACCCGCCAGGTCTACTGCGGTGCCGGCCGCGTCGGCGTCGGCGTCGACGGGCGCACCGCCGGCTACCAGATCTCCCAGCGCGCCGACTTCTTCGAGGTCGAGGTCGGCCTCGAGACGACGCTCAAGCGGCCCATCATCAACACCCGCGACGAGCCGCACGCCGACCCCGAGAAGTACCGCCGGCTGCACGTCATCATCGGCGACGCCAACATGAGCGAGATCGCCACCTACCTCAAGGTCGGCACCACCGCCCTCGTCCTGTCGATGATCGAGGACAGCTGGTTCACCGTCGACCTCTCGGTCGACATGCCGGTCGCCTCGCTGCGCGCGATCTCCCACGACCCAACGCTGCGCCACCAGGTAACCCTGCGCGACGGCCGCAAGATGACCGCCATCCAGCTGCAGATGGAGTACCTGGAGCAGGCCCGCAAGTACGTCGAGGACCGGTTCGGCGCCGACGCGGACGCCCAGACCACCGACATCCTCACCCGCTGGGAGTCGGTCCTGACCCGCCTCGAGCAGGACCCGATGAGCTGCGCCCGCGAGCTCGACTGGGTCGCCAAGCTCTCCATCGCCGAGGGCTACCGGACCAGGGACAACCTGCCCTGGAACGACCCCCGGCTCCAGCTCGTCGACCTCCAGTACCACGACGTCCGCCTCGACAAGGGCCTCTACAACCGCCTCGTCGCCCGCGGCCGGATGGAACGGCTCCTCACCGAGGACGACGTCACCCGGGCCATGACGGAGCCACCCGAGGACACCAGGGCCTACTTCCGCGGCCGCTGCCTCGCCAAGTACCCGCAGCAGGTCGCCGCGGCGAGCTGGGACTCGGTCATCTTCGACATCGGCCGCGACTCCCTGCAGCGCGTCCCGACCCTCGAACCGCTGCGCGGCACCAAGAACCACGTCGGCACTCTGCTCGACCGGTGCCGCACCGCCGCCGAGCTCGTAGACGCCCTCTCCGGCAAGTAAGGCGCGGGCCAGAGACGGCGCTCCGCGCCTCTGCTGATCTCCCAGATCGGCTTCGCCGATCCGGCAGGGACCCCGGCCGCCTCGGGCGCTGAGCGCCCTCCCTGCGCTGTATCGGGGCTGGGGTGGATACCCGGGGGTGGGCTCGTTGGCGGCTGGGTTCGTGGTCGCCTCGGCGGGTCTGGGGTGTCGTGCCTGGTTGCGTCGCGCTGGTGAGGGCGGGCCCTCGGGCCGGGCTTGGTGGCGTTGCGGCTGGCTGCATCGCCCGCTGATTCGGGATCGGCGTCGGCCTTGGGGTGTCGTTGATCGCCGGTTTGGTCCCTCGGGTGGCTGCGTTTCGAGCCGAGATGCGACCACGGCACGGCCAAGACGTCGATCAAGGCCTGACGGTGCTGCTGGGATGATCAAGGCCTCGAGTGTGGCGCCGGGATGCGGTTCCCCGGCGTGCGGGAACCCAGACCGGTGTGGCTGACCCAGACAAGGAGCCCCGGGGTGGCGCGCCGTTGGGGGACCCTCGGCGACCGCGGAGCCCGCGCCGCCACCTTGGCGTCCGCTGGCCCGGACGGGTGTGCCTGACCGGGGGAAGCCCGAGGGCGCGCACCCCGAGGGCGACTCCCGACGAGCGCGGAGCCCGCGCCGGGCCACACTGGCCTGCTTCCGAGCCAGGCCACACTGGCCTCCTCCTGCGAGTAGCGGAGCCATGGCCGCGGGGGATCCCGCGTGAGTGCGGGCCTGGTCGCGGCCGCCTTGGCCTGGTGATCCGCGTTCCGCTGACGGCGGACGGGGCGACGTGGCCGGGCGTTCGTGATGGAGTCGTGGTGGAGTAATGCTGTCCCGAACTGCCAGAAGCTGTCGGTGGGCCGGGATAGTGTGATCAAAGGCAGCGTCCTGAGGCGCAGGCCAGAGGGGCCGTGTTCCACGGCTTCCCGGCCCGCACCCGGCGTGGCGGTTGCCTGGCCGGGCGGGGTCCAGCGACGCCGCCCGAGACGACAGGAGGGCACATGCCGAGCAGGGACAGTGGCGGCCAGACCCACGGCAGCCGCCGCGACAACGAGACCGAAGAGGCCGAGGTCGAGGAGAGCACCGGCTCCGACCTCAAGGAGCGCCACGAGAAGCTCTCCGAGGACGTCGACTCCCTCCTCGACGAGATCGACGACGTTCTCGAGGAAAACGCCGAGGAGTTTGTCAAGGGCTACATACAGAAGGGAGGGGAATAACCTTCTAGCGTACCACGCGTTGTGCGCTTCTGTCAAACGACCGGGCTGGGTCTCTGACCGAGACGCCTGGGCTGTCGGAGTAGACAGGGTGCATGAGTCGGAAGGTCTGCCGCGACTGCGGCGTCGAGAAGCTGCTCGACCAGTTCCACCCGCACCCGCAGATGGCCGACGGGCGGCACAACTACTGCATCGAGTGCTATCGGCGGCGTAACCGCGAGCGGTACCACCGGAGGAAGGGAGGCGACCTGCGGGACAACCGGCGGACTCGTCCGTTGGAGCCTGACGGCTACCGGACCTGCCCGGACTGCGGGCAGCGCAAGCCGGCCTCGGAGTTTGCCGCGAGGCGGCGGGCGTCCGACGGTTTGCACACCTATTGCCGCCCCTGCAACAACGTCCGCGCGTACGCAAGCGTCGATCGTCTTCACGGTTCGATGCGGAACCGCAACATGCTTGTGCGCTATGGCCTGAGGTCCGAGCAAGTCGATGCCCTGATCGCGGATCAGGGTGGCCGGTGCGCGATCTGTCGGGAGAAGCCCGCTGAGCACGTCGACCACGACCACGCGACCGGTGAGGTCCGCGGGCTCCTCTGCTTCACCTGCAATGTCGGACTTGGTCAGCTCCGGGACGACCTGGCCGTCATCTGCAACGCTGCGTTGTACCTGCTTCGCACGCTAGAGCCCTTGCCGACAGGTCCTCTGCCGGAACGGCCGACGCTGCCGAGCGGCGAGCCGCGTTCGGCTCCGACCGGGCGCAGCGCGCACGCTCTCAGGCATGTCGAACGCAAATACGGCCTGTCTGAGCGGAGGCTGGCCGAGATGCTGGAGGTGCAGCGCGGGGTGTGCGTGATCTGCCTGACGGGCCCGGCGGAACACGTCGACCATGACCACCTGACCGGTGCGGTTCGTGGCATCTTGTGTTCCGGCTGCAACACCGGGCTGGGAAGCTTCGGCGACGACTTGGACCGGGTGTACGGGGCTTTGAACTATCTGTTGGCGTGGGATCAGCTGCTCGCCGCGTGACCTTGAAGGGGGATGCGTGCCAGATCCATCTAGCGTGGCCGGACGTCTACCGTCTGTGTTCATGAGGCCGGGAACGTCGTCGTTCACCGAGTTCCTGTCGCTCGCGGCGCCGGACCTGCTGCCGGGCAACCGCCAGCAGCTGCCCGGCCCGGCGATCGAGGTGGCGCACGGGACGACGATCGTGGCGGTGACCTTCCCCGGCGGCGTGATCATGGCCGGTGACCGGCGGGCGACGCAGGGGAACCTGATCGCGACGAGGGACGTGGACAAGGTCCACCACGCCGACGAGTACTCGGCGGTCGGCTATGCCGGCACGGCGGGCGTCGGCGCCGACCTGATCAAGCTGTTCCAGGTCGAGCTCGAGCACTACGAGAAGATCGAGGGTGACACCCTCTCGCTGGACGCGAAGGCGAACCGGCTGGGTTTCATGGTCAAGAGCAACCTGCCGATGGCGCTGCAGGGCCTGGCGGTGGTGCCGTTGTTCGCGGGCTATGACCTCGACCGGGGGGTCGGGCGGATCTTCTCGTATGACATCGCCGCGGCCCGCTCGGAGGAGCAGGGCTTCCACTCGATCGGCTCGGGTTCGGTGTTCGCCAAGAGCGCGTTGAAGAAGACGTGGCGGGCGGACCTGTCCGAGGAACACGCGGTCCGGATCAGCCTGGACGCGCTCTACGATGCCGCGGACGACGACTCGGCGACCGGCGGCCCGGACATGGCCCGCCGGATCTTCCCGGTCGTCGCTGCCGTCACCACCGACGGGTTCCGGCGGTACGCGGACGACGAGGTGGGGGCCGTGGTGGACGCCCTTGTCGCCGACCGGCTGACGAACCCAGGAGGATGACGTGACCATGCCGTTCGGCGGCTACGCAAGTCCGGAGCAGTGGGTCCGGGACAAGTCGGAGTACGCCCGCAAGGGCATCGCGCGGGGCCGCAGCGTCGTGATCGTGACGTACTCGGACGGCATCCTGTTCGTGGCCGAGAACCCGTCCGTGACCCTGCACAAGATCAGCGAGGTGTACGACCGGATCGCGTTCGCCGCGGTCGGGAAGTACAACGAGTTCGAGAACCTGCGCACGGCCGGGATCCGGCTGACGGACATGAAGGGCTACACCTACGACCGGCGGGACGTGACCGGCCGGGCGTTGGCGAACGCCTACGCGCAGACCCTCGGCACGATCTTCACCGAGTCGATCAAGCCGTACGAGGTCGAGATCGTGGTGGCCGAGGTCGGCTCGACGCCCGAGTCGGACCAGATCTACCGGCTGACCTATGACGGTTCGATCGCGGACGAGCGGGGTTTCGTCGCGATCGGTGGCCAGTCCGAGCAGGTGAACGCCTCGCTGCGGGAGCACCACACGGCGGGGGAGCCGTTGGCTCAGGCGCTGCGGGTCGCGGTGCGGGCGCTGGGTGCCGGCACGCAGCCGGGGGCGCCGGGCGCCGCGGCGCAGAACGGTGAGCGGGTGCTGTCGGCGGGGAACCTCGAGGTGGCGGTTCTGGACCGCAACCGCCCGCGCCGCCAGTTCAAGCGGGTCACCGGCCCGCAGCTGGAGGGCCTGCTGGCCGAGACGGCGGCGAGCGCCTAGTCCGCCTCCCGGCGGCCGTGCCGACGCTGACGGCCGCCGTCGCGCCCCGCTGGTGGTCGTGGAAGGCCACGACCACCAGCGGGCGGCGACCTACGAACGACATTGGCCCCGGTCATGGGAACGCGGCGTTGTCTACGGTGTTGACCCGCCGGCGCCGGCGGGATGATCAAGCCTGGATGCCCGCGTGCTGGCGAAGGAACGCGAGGGCGCGGGCCCAGGCGTCGGCCGCGGCCTCGGGGCGGTAGACGGCCGGGCGGTCGTCGCTGTGGAAGGCGTGGCCGGCGCCGGGGTAGGAGATCAGCTCGGTCGGGCCGGCGGAGGTGGCGGCCGCGGCGCGCAGGGCGCTGATCTCGGCCGGGGTGATCAGCGCGTCCTCGTCGCCGTAGAGGCCGAGCCACGGCCCGCGCAGCGCCGGGGCCAGCTCGACGAGGGGCGCGACGCCCGCCCAGTACGGCGTGCTGACGGCACCGCCGTAGAACGACACCGCGGCGGCGAGCGAGGCGCGGGCGGCGGTGGCGAGCGCGACGGTGCCGCCCATGCAGAAGCCGATGATCGCGGTGTTGGCCCCGCCGACCTCGCTGGTCGCCAGATAGCCGCGGGCGGAGTCGACGTCGGCGCTGATCTCGGTGCCGTCGAGGCTGAGCATGTCGGTCGCCGCGCTCGCCCAGCTGTCGTCCCGAGTGGTCTCGGCGAAGCCCTGCCGGTGGTAGAGGTGCGGCGCGACGGCGAGCCAGCCCTCGGCGGCCAGCCGCTCGCAGACCGAGCGCAGGTACGGGGTGATGCCGCGGGCGTCGTGGATCACGATGACGCCGCCGTGGCGCTCGCCGGCCGGGGGGCAGGCCGTGAGCGGCGTGCCGTCCGCCGCCGTGAGGTCGACGGCTGAGGTGGGGACCTGGGACATGCCCCTCATCCTCGCCGTCCTGGCGCTGCGGTGTCGCGGGTCGTCCGGGCTGCCCGGCGAAGGCCGGCGTAGGCGGGCTACGCGCGGCTCGGTTCGCTATCCGGGCCTCTGCCGGGACTCTGCCGCGGGTTGTCGGCGACACGCCGGGCCAGGCGTGCAGTCGCCGGCCGGCTGCCACAGGATCGGCCCGGACGGTCACGGATAGTGGTGGCAGCGGGCGCCTGGGTGGGGTGGTCGCGCACCGCGGAGCGGGAGCACCGGTGCTGACAAGCGAGCGGCGTGTCTCCGACGGCGGCGAGGACGGGGACGCGGTGACGTCCGGGAGCGGCGGGGCCCGGCATCGGGCGGTCGGCCGGGGCACGGGCCCGCGGATCCGGATCACCGGCCCGCGCTCGGCGCCGACGGCGGCCCGGTCGGCGGACTCGGGCGAGACGGACGAGATCAGCGCCGGAGACCGCCGGCCGGCGGGGGAGACCCGCCGGCTGCTGGTGGTCGTCGTCGGGGTGGCGCTGCTGGTGGGGGTGCTGACCTGCCTGTACGGGTGGACCGTGACGAGCCTGCGCCCGTACGGCCTGCCGGTGCTCGCCGCCGGTCCGTCGGGCCCGGCGCGGGCCCTGGCCGAGCAGCTGACGACGACGGAGCCGGGGACGCTGCGGGTCCGGGTGGTCGCCGACGGGGACGCGGCCGACCGGGCGCTGCGGGCGCGGGAGGCCTACGCGGCGTTCGTGATCGGGCCCAGCGGGCTGTCGCTGCACGTGGCGTCGGCGGCGAGCCCGGCGGTGTCGGAGGCGATGCAGCGCGGCATCGCGCAGGTGATGCCGACGGCGGACATCCCGGTCGTCGACGTGGTCCCGAACGCGCCGGCCGACCATGTCGGCGGTGGCCTGTCGGCGGGCTACCTGCCGCTGGTGCTGGTGGTCGCGGTGGGGGGCGTGCTGCTGTCGCGCACCACGGCGCGCCGGGGCGCGCGGCTGGCCGGTCTCGCGGGGCTGGCGCTGACGGCGGGCGCGGCGGGCGCGGCGGCGCTGCGCTACGTCCTGGTCGTGCTGCCCGGTTCCTACTGGGCGGCGATGGGGGTGCTGACCCTGCTGGGGGTGGCGGTCGCGGGCACCGTGCTGGGCCTGGGCGCGCGGGCCGGGACCGTGGGCCTGACCGGCGGGTTCGTGTTCTTCGTGGTGGCGGCGGCGCTGTCGGCGTGGTCGTCGGCCCCCGAGCTGATGCCGCGGCCGTGGGGGGCCCTCGGCCAGCTGGCCCCGCCGGGGGCCGGGGTGACGCTGCTGCGGTCGGCGGCCTACTTCCGCGGTTCCGGCGGCGGGGACGCGGCCGCGGTGCTGACCGTGTGGGCGGCGCTCGGGGTGGCACTGATCATGGTCGGCGACACCCGGGGCTGGCATGGTCGGCCCTGGCCGCGGGGCCGGCGCGGTGAGGTTCCGGTGAGCGAGGCCCCGACCAGCTCGGCCGGCTTCCCGGGCATCCCGCTGCCGGTTGAGCCGACGTTCCCGGCGGCCCCCGGCGTCGCACCGGGCTCGGCGGCCGGGGCGCAGGACCGGTTCCTGCCGGATGGTCGCCGGGTGTAGCCGGATTGGCCCTGCTTCTGGCCGTAGGTGACGTGGAGGGGCCGGCGGCGGCGAATTACCCGGGGCGGCGCGTGCGTCCGGCCGCGCGAGAGCGCCGACGCGCATAGGGTCAAGGAGTGGATCGCCGCATCTTCGGGCTCGAGAACGAGTACGGCGTCACCTGTGTGTTCCGCGGCCAGCGGCGGCTGAGCCCGGACGAGGTGGCGCGGTACCTGTTCCGCCGCGTCGTGTCCTGGGGCCGCAGCTCCAACGTGTTCCTGAAGAACGGGGCTCGTCTCTACCTGGACGTGGGCAGCCATCCCGAGTACGCCACGCCGGAATGCGACTCGGTGCCCGACCTGGTCACTCATGACAAGGCCGGCGAGCGCATCCTCGAAGGCCTGCTGGTGGAGGCCGAGCGGCGGCTGCGCGAGGAGGGCATCGCCGGCGACATCCACCTGTTCAAGAACAACACCGACTCGGCCGGGAACAGCTACGGCTGCCACGAGAACTACCTGGTCGGCCGGCACGGGGAGTTCTCCCGGCTGGCGGACGTGCTGGTGCCGTTCCTGGTGAGCCGCCAGATCCTGTGCGGCGCGGGGAAGGTCCTGCAGACCCCGCGCGGCGCCGTCTACTGCATCTCGCAGCGGGCCGAGCACATCTGGGAGTCCGTGTCGAGCGCGACGACCCGGTCGCGGCCGATCATCAACACCCGGGACGAGCCGCACGCGGACGCCGAGCGGTTCCGCCGGCTGCACGTCATCGTGGGCGACTCGAACATGTCCGAGACGACGATGCTGCTCAAGCTCGGCTCGACGGACCTGGTGCTGCGGATGATCGAGGCCGGGGTCGTGCTGCGGGACATGACGCTGGAGAACCCGATCCGGGCGATCCGCGAGGTCTCCCACGACATGACCTGCCAGCGCAAGATCCGCCTCGCGAACGGCCGCGAGGTCTCCGCGCTGGACATCCAACGGGAGTACTACTCGAAGGCCGTCGAGTTCGTCGACCGCCGCGGCGGCGACGCGGTCGCGAAGCGGGTGCTCGACCTGTGGGGCCGCACCCTGCTGGCGATCGAGACCGACGACCTGGAGCTGGTCGCCCGGGAGATCGACTGGGTGACGAAGTACGTCCTCATCGAGCGGTTCCGGGCGCGGCACAACGAGTCGCTGGCGTCGCCGCGGATCGCCGAGCTGGACCTGAAATACCACGACATCCACCGCGACCGCGGCCTGTACTACCGGATGGAGAAGGCCGGCCTGGTCGAGCGGGTGACCCGTGACCTGGACATCTTCGAGGCGAAGTCGAAGCCGCCGCAGACGACGCGGGCCCGGCTGCGCGGCGAGTTCATCAAGCGGGCGCAGGAGAAGCGCCGCGACTTCACCGTCGACTGGGTGCACCTGAAGCTGAACGACCAGGCCCAGCGGACCGTCCTGTGCAAGGACCCGTTCCGCTCCGTCGACGACCGCGTCGACAAGCTGATCGCCTCCATGTGACGAATGCCGGGGAAAGGGCGCGGAGCGCCCTCCCCGGCATTCGTCTGACGGGCGCTGAGCGCCCGTCTCACGCTGGATCGTGGTTGGTGTGGATGACGGTGGCTGGCCGCGGTCGATGGTCGGGACCATGGGTCGCGTTGGTGCGCGGGTTTGGCGCGAGCCCTGCCGGCCACCGTCTGACGGGCGCAGAGCGCCCGTCTTCCGGTGCGTTGGCGGTCGCTTGATCACTGTTTTGGCCCTCGGGTGGTTGTCGACGGGGCGGGAACAGGACCGTCCGAGGGCCAAGACGGCGATCAAGCAGCGGGCCCACCACGCGGGTGGGCGGGGGCTTGTGGGTGAGGCGGGCGAATGTTGTCCGGGGGTGGCGCGGGGCGGTGCGGACGGTGACATGCGGCGGCCGGTCGTTCTGCGAGGATGCGTGCTGATCGTCGCAGCGCGTCCCGGGTCCGCTCGCGGCCCGGCCGGGTCGACCTCGTCGAGCCAGCCGCAACCCCGTCGCCGGTCCGGCGCGGCCCGGACGCCCCGTCCTGTCGCCTTCCCCCAAAGGACCTCCGTGCCCGTGACCAGGAGTCTTCGTCCCGTGTCCCTGCTTGCGTCCGTGCCCACCGGCGGCCGTGGTGCGCACGCGCGGATGGCCTTCGCCGTGCCGGCGGCGGCCGTGGTGCTGCTCGTCGCCGCGGCCGCGGGATGCAGCTCGAGCACCGCTCCCGACGGCACGGCCGCGGCTCCGGTGCCCTCGCCGACGGTGGCCGCCGTGCCGGCGACCGTGCTGCCGGTGGTCGGCAACCCGACGAACCTGACCGTCCAGCCGGCCGTCGGCGCGGGCCAGGGCCTGCCGCCGACCAAGCTCGTCGTGAAGGACCTGGTCACGGGGACCGGCACCCCGGCGACCTCGTCGGCGACCGTGACGGTCAACTATGTCGGCGTGCTGTGGAACACCGGGAAGACGTTCGACGCCTCCTGGACGGGCGGCCAGCCGGCGACGTTCCCGCTCGACCAGGTCATCCCCGGGTTCGCCCAGGGCATCGCGGGCAGCGTGAGTGACGCCGTGGCTGGCATGCGGGTCGGCGGCCGCCGCGAGATCGTCATCCCGCCGGCGCTCGGCTACGGCCCGCAGGGCGGCCAGGGCTCGATCAAGGCCGACGACACGATCGTCTTCGTCGTCGACCTGCTGGACGTGACCGCCGCGGCCACCGGAACAGCTCCCACCGGCGCCACCCCCACCAGCACGGCCGCGGCCAACGGCTAGTCCCGCCCGCCGGAGCCCGCCCGTCGTCTTGATCGCTGTTTTCGCCCTCGGGTGGTCGTGAACAGGCGGCGGCAACGAGCACCTGAGGGCTGAACCGGCGATCATGGGGACGGCGAGAACGGGCGAAGCTCCCGGCGGATGCGGCCGGCGGGCGTCTCACGGTCCGCGGCCGGCGTACGGAGCCCAGCCGAGGTCCTGTACCCAACCACGGGTCCTGACCCTGGACCGGCGCCAGCCCCCGATATCCGCGTCCACCTCGGTCCAGCGCCGGGCCGGGCCCCCTGGGGGCCCGGCCCAGTTGGGCGGAAGAGGGCGCGCCAGCGCCCTTCGCCCGCCCAACCGATACCCTCACTGGGTGTGTCCCGGCGACGGCTGGAGCGGCTGCTCAATCTGACGATGTGCCTCATGGCGACATCGCGCTTCCTCACCGTGTCCGAGATCGGGGACATGGTCGAGGGCTACGAGCCCGGGCACGACGACGACGCCCACGAGGCGTTCCGCCGGATGTTCGAGCGCGACAAGCAGTACCTGCGGGACCTGGGCATCCCGCTCGAGACCGGCCAGGACGGGTACGGCGACGAGGTCGGCTACCGGATCCGCCGTGACGACTACGCGCTGCCGGAGATCCGGCTGAGCCCCGACGAGGCGGCGGCCCTCGCGCTGGCGGCCCGGCTCTGGTCGACGGCCTCGCTCGCGGCGCCGGCGGCGAGCGCGTTGCGCAAGCTCTCGGCGGGCGGCGCGGCGACCAGCCCGGGCCTGGGAACCCGCGCCACCGGCGACGGGACGGCGCCGGGCCCCGGGCCCGCGGAGCTGTTCGGCCTGGACGGCCTGGAGCCGAGGGTCGACGCGGCCGAGCCGGCGTTCGAGCCCTGCCTGGCGGCGTTGCAGGAGCGCCGGGCCATTCGGTTCCCGTACCGCAAGCCGGGCGAGCCGGAGGCGGCCGACCGGCTGGTCGAGCCATGGGGCGTGCTGTCCTGGCGCGGCCGCTGGTATCTGGCCGGCCACGACCGCCGCCGGGGCGCGCCGCGGGTGTTCCGGCTGTCGCGGGTCGCCGGCCCGGTGCGGCCGGTCGGCCCGGCCGGCGCGGTGACGGTGCCGGCCGGCGTGGACCTGCGGTCGATGGTCACGATGTCGACCTCGTCGAGTCCCGACCGGGTCCGTACGGCGACGCTGGCGGTCCGGGTCGGCGCCGGCCACGCGCTGCGCCGCCGCGGCCGCCCGCTCCCGGCCGACGGGTCGGACGCGGCCACGCGGGGTCCCGTCACCCCCGCCGCGGGCGACGGTCAGCCGGGGGCCGGCTCGGACATGGACGTGCTCCGGATCGGCTTCGTCGACCCGGAGCGGATGGCCCGCTGGGTCGCCGGCTACGGCGCCGACGTCGTCGTGCTCGGCCCGCCGGACCTGCGCGCCGAGGTGGTCCGCAGGCTGTCCGCCGTCGCCGGCGAGGGGCCGTCGGCCGGCGTGGCCCCGGACACCCTGGGCGGGCCGGCGGGAGACGGCCCGGTCCCGTCGACCGCCGGTGACCTCACCGGGCGCGACCCGGCCGGTCGCCGCCGCCCTGACGGGACCGGGCCGGACCGGTCCGCGGTCGGCCGGGCCCGCCAGGACTCGCCGTCGGACGACCGGCTGTCCCGGCTGCTGGCGCTGGTCCCGTGGCTGCGGGCCCGGCCGGGTGTGTCCGTCGACGCGGCGGCCGCCGCGTTCGGGATCACCGCCCGGCAGCTGCGCGACGACCTGGAGCTGCTGTTCCTGTGCGGCCTGCCCGGTGGCGCGCCCGGCGACCTGATCGACATCAGCTACGAGGGCGGGCAGATCACCGTCGTCGACCCGCAGACCCTCGACCGGCCGCTGCGGCTGACCGTGGACGAGGCGACCGCGCTGGTCGTCGCCGCCCGCGCGCTCGCGGACCTGCCGGGCCTCGCCGGCCGGGAGGCGCTGGAGCAGGCGGTGACCCGGATCGAGCGGGCGATCGGCAGCCGCCCCGCCGACCAGGTCGGCGTGCAGCTGGACCCGCCGAACGAGGTGCTGACCCTGCTGCAGCGGGCCCTGCGGGACGGGCGGCGGGTCCACCTGCGCTATCTGGTCTGGTCGCGGGACGAGCTCACCGAACGCGACGTCGACCCGATGCGGCTGCTGTCGCTGGACGGCCACTGGTACCTGGAGGGCTGGTGCCACCGGGCCGAGGCGACCAGGATGTTCCGGCTCGACTCGATCGTCGGGGGCGCCGCGGGCGTCACGGTGCTCGCCGCCGCGGCCTCCCCGCCGCCGACCGCGGCCGTCCGCGACCTCAGCGCCGGGGTGTTCACCCCCGGCCCCGGTGACCTGCTCGCCATCGTCGACCTGGCCGCCGCCGCCCGCTGGGCCGCCGACCACTACCCGGTCGAGACCGCCGACGAGCTGCCCGGCGGCGGGCTGCGGGTGACGCTGTACGCGACGGGGACGGCGTGGCTGCGCCGGCTGCTGCTGGGCCTCGGCGGCGACGCCCGGGTCGTCGGCCCGCCGGCGCTGGTCACCGAGATCCACGCGGCGGCGGGCAAGGCGCTGGCCGGCTACGACGCCGCGCCTCCGCCGGTAGGCTGAGCGGCCATGCACTGGGGACTGGTCGACACCGCCGTGATCGTCGTGGCGCTGCTGGTGTTCGCGGCGCTGGCCGTCGGGCTGTGGCGCAAGGTCAAGACGGTGCGGGCGACCGCCAAGGAGCTGTCCGCGCGGGTCTCCGGCCTGTCCGCGGAGACGGCCGCGCTGTCGGCCCGGCTCGACTCCGCGGAGGTCATGACCCGGGTCGCCGACCGGGCGAGCTGAGCCGTTCCTCCAGGTCCGGGCCGGTGCCCGTCCGACAATTCGCCTGGTGGAATCCGATGACGCGCGATGACGTCATCTGCGCGATACATGACCGACGTCTGTTCCGACCTATGCTCGCGACGTAGCATCAGGCTCGCACCGGTCGTGGTACCGGTCATCGACCACCGGAGGACGTCTGCCATGCCGAACCTGGGTACGCCAGAGCTGATCATCATCGCGGTCGTCGTGCTGGTGCTGTTCGGGTCGAAGAAGCTGCCCGAGGCGGCGCGTTCCGTTGGCCGCTCGCTGCGGATCCTCAAGTCGGAGACCAAGGGCCTGCGCGACGACGAGGCGTCCCCGGCCCCCGCCGCGGCGCCCCCGGCGATCGCCCCCGCCCCCCCGGCCCAGACCTCGAACGGCGTCGCCCCCGTCAACGCCGAGAAGACCCTCTAGCCCCAACGCGCGTAACCGGGCCTCCCATGGTCCTCCGGCGGCCGCCTGCCGCGCCCGCCGGAGACCTTTCCGACCCTGACCAGGAGCCGTAGCCCCGTGCCACGCATTCCCTCGCCGCGGCGGGTCGCCGACAATGTCAACCAACGGCGCACCCGCACGGTGGAAGACAGCAGGATGCCGCTCACCGAGCATCTGCGGGAGCTGCGTAACCGGGTAGCGAAAGCGCTCATCGCGTTCGTCCTCGCGACGATCGTGTGCTTCTTCTTCGAACAGCACATCCTGAACTTCCTGATGCACCCGTACTGCTCGCTGCCGGCGCACAAACGGGCCAGCTTCCAGGGCCAGACCTGCCAGCTGTACGTGTTCGGCATCCTGGACCCGTTCATGATCCGGCTGAAGATCTCGGCGATCGCCGGCGCGATCGCCTCGTCGCCGGTCTGGCTCTACCAGCTGTGGTCGTTCATCACCCCGGGCCTGCACCGCCACGAGCGGCGCTGGTCGCTGACGTTCGTGGCGCTCTCGCTGGGCCTGTTCGCGGTCGGCGCCTGCTTCGCCTACATCACGCTGCGGACCGGGCTGAACCTGCTGCTCGGCTTCAGCGGCGACGGGATCGTCTCCGTCCTGGACGCGAACAAGTACCTCAGCTACGTCATCGCGATGGTGCTGATCTTCGGGGCGTCGTTCGAGATACCGCTGCTGGTCTGTCTGCTCAACCTCGCCGGCGTCGTTCCGACGGCGAAGCTGCGGGCCTGGCGGCGCTCGGAGATCTTCCTGACGTTCCTGTTCGCCGCGATCGTGACACCCAGCCAGGACCCGTTCACGATGCTCGCCCTCGGCCTGCCGATGATCATCCTGTACGAGGTGGCGCTGTTCGTGGGCTGGCTGAACGACCGGCGCAAGAAGAACCGCGGTGACTCGTCCGCGTACAGCGACCTGGCCGACGACGAGGCCTCGCCGCTGGACTTCGACGACTCCGGTGAGACCGCGCGGCGCGCCGCGCTCGCGGCCCGCGCCCAGCAGGACGACCGGGCCGGCCGCAAGGCCCGCGCCCAGCTCGCCGCGATGGCCCAGGCCCAGTCCGGCGACGACGCGGGCGGCACCGGCGGCTCGTCGGCGGACATCACCTGAGCGCCGCGGGCCTCCGGCCCGGCCCGGGCCCTGGGCGCGGCGGCCGTGGTGAGCCCGGCGGACTGTCGGACCAGCGCCGTAACCTGAACGGGTGACAGTCCGGGCAGGCCCGACCGTCCCGCTGGCTCACGAGCCTGGCTACGGCCTCCGAACGCGGCCTACGAACGAGGTTGACAGATGACGGCGCCCGACCGTGACCCGGCCGCGGACGAGCTGAGCGATCCCGACGAGTTCGCCTTCTCCGGCGAGCTGGCCGACGTCGGCGCGGCCGAGCCGGGCGCGGACGACCTGGCCGAGGTACTGGAGCCCGAGGACGAGGGCCCGGCCGGGCTGGTCGTCCCGGACCCGGCCGAGGCGCTCGCGGCGTTCTCGGGCCGGTACGGCTTCGGGATGGACCCGTTCCAGGTCGGGGCGTGCGAGGCGCTCGCCGGAGGCGCGAGCGTTCTGGTGGCGGCGCCGACCGGGGCCGGCAAGACGATCGTCGGGGAGTTCGCCGCGTTCCTCGCGCTGCGCGCCGGGCGACGCTGCTTCTACACCACGCCGATCAAGGCACTGTCGAACCAGAAGTACGCCGACCTGGCCGCCGCCCACGGCGCCGCGAACGTCGGCCTGCTGACCGGCGACACGTCCCGCAACGGTGATGCGCCGGTGGTCGTGATGACCACCGAGGTGCTGCGCAACATGCTCTACGCGACCCCGGAGAACAGCCGGCGCCTCGACGACCTCGCCTACGTCGTCATGGACGAGGTGCACTACCTCGCCGACCGGCAGCGCGGCGCCGTCTGGGAAGAGGTGATCATCCACCTGCCGGCGCACGTGCAGGTGGTGTCGCTCTCGGCGACGGTGAGCAACGCCGAGGAGTTCGCCCAGTGGCTGGTCACCGTCCGCGGCCACACCAGGGTCATCGTGTCGGAGGACCGGCCCGTCCCGCTGTGGCAGCACGTCCTGGCCGACCGGACGCTCTACGACCTGTTCGTCGAGGACGCGGCGGCGCTGCCCGGCGGCCCGCTGGGCGTCGGGCGGGCGCTGGAGCCGGCCGACGACCGGCGCGCGGGCGGCGGGCGGTACGCGCCGCCCGGCTGGCCGGGCGCCGACCGGTCGGCCCGGCCGGGACGCGGCCCGGCCTCCAGCCGGCCGGGGCGGGACAACCGGTTCGCCGCGAAGGACGGCGGGAGGGACGGCGGTGGCGAGGCCGCCGCTGGCCCGGCTTCCGCCAACGGCCGTCCGGTCAACCCGGAGCTGGTGCGCCTCGCGCGGCTGGAGAGCTCCGGCGGGGACTGGTCGGGCCCGCGCCGGGCCGGCGGGCGCCCCGGTGGCCGGCCGCGGCGGATGTGGGTGCCGAGCCGGCCGCAGGTCATCGAGCGCCTGGACCGTGAGGGCCTGCTGCCCGCGATCACGTTCGTGTTCAGCCGGGCCGGCTGTGACGCGGCGGTCGCGGCGTGCGTCGCGGCCGGGCTGCGGCTGACGACGTCGGAGCAGGCCCTGGAGATCCGCGCGCACGTGCGGGCCAGGACCGCCGAGCTGCCCGACGCCGACCTGCGGGTGCTGGGCTACTGGGAGTGGCTCGACGGGCTGGAGCGGGGCATCGCCGCGCACCACGCCGGGATGCTGCCCGCGTTCAAGGAGGTCGTCGAGGAGCTGTTCGTCCGCGGCCTGGTCCGGGCCGTGTTCGCGACCGAGACGCTGGCTCTCGGGATCAACATGCCGGCGCGGACCGTCGTCCTGGAACGGCTCTCGAAGTTCAACGGCGTCGAGCGGGCCGAGATCACCCCGGGGGAGTACACCCAGCTGACCGGCCGGGCGGGGCGCCGGGGCATCGACATCGAGGGCCACGCGGTGGTGATCTGGCAGCCGGGCCTGGACCCGCTGGCCGTCGCCGGCCTGGCGTCGGCGCGGACCTACCCGCTGAAGTCGTCGTTCCGGCCGTCCTACAACATGGCCGTCAACCTCGTCGGCCGGCTCGGCGGCGACCGGGCCCGCACGGTCCTGGAATCGTCGTTCGCCCAGTTCCAGGCCGACCGCAACGTCGTCGGGCTGGCCCGGCAGGTACGGCGCAACCAGGCGGCGCTCGACGAGCTGACCGCCGAGGTCGAGTGCGACCGCGGCTCGGCCCTCGAGTACGACCAGCTGCGCCGCCAGATCCGGGACCGGGAGAAGCGGCTGTCCCGGGAGGGCGCGGCCCAGACCCGCGCCGACGCGGCCGCGGCGCTGGCCCGGCTGCGCACCGGCGACGTGGTCCGGGTTCCGGCTGGCCGGCGGATGGGCCTCGCGGTCGTGCTGAACGTGGACCTCGACCCGCACGCCCGCGACGAGCCGCGCCCGGTGGTGCTCACCGCCGACCATCAGGTCAAGCGGCTGTCGATGATCGACTTTCCGGTCGCCGTCGAACCGCTCGGGCGGGTGCGGGTGCCCCGGACGTTCAACCCGCGCGACGCCCGGTCCCGCCGGGACCTGGCGTCGTCGCTGCACGCGGCGGAGCTGCGCGCCGAGCCCGGCCGCCGGGACCGGGCCCGCTCGGCCGCGGCCGACGACGTGGAGCTCGCCCGGCTGCGCCGCGCGCTGCGCGCCCACCCGGTGCACGACTGCCCGCGCCGCGAGGAGCACCTGCGCAAAGCCGAGCGGGCCGCCCGGCTCGGCCGCGAGACCGAGCAGCTGACCCGCAAGGTCGAGAGCCGGACGAACACCGTCGCCCGCACGTTCGACCGGGTCCGCGGGGTCCTCGCCGAGCTCGACTATCTCGACGGCGACGAGGTGACCGCGAAGGGCCGCCGGCTGGCCCGGATCTACACCGAGCAGGACCTCCTCGTCGCGGTGTGCGTCGACGAGGAGGTCTGGGAGCCGCTGAGCGCCCCGGCGCTGGCCGCCGCCGTCTCCGCGCTCGTGTTCGAGCCGCGCGGGGACGACTCGGCGCTGCCGTCGCTGCCCGGCGACGAGGCGCTGCGCACGGCGCTGACCGCCACCCAGCAGGCCTACCTGACGCTGTCCGCGCTCGAGGACCGCCACGGGCTCGGGTTCGTCCGGGCACCGGAGCTGGGATTCGTCACAGCGGCGTACGGGTGGGCCAACGGCCGGTCGCTCGAACGCATCCTCGGGGAGGACGCGACCGAGCTGACCGCGGGGGACTTCGTCCGCTGGATGCGCCAGCTGCTCGACCTGCTGGACCAGCTCGCCCAGGTCGCCGCCCCCGGCTCGCGGCTGCGCGCCACCGCCCGCGAGGCGATGGACGCGGTCCGCCGCGGCGTCGTCGCCTACTCGATGGACTGAGCCGGGCCGCGGGGGCGCCTAGCGGGCCGTGTGGCGGCGGAACAGCGCCGCCGCGGCGACGTAGCTGACCACCAGGATGCCGGCGCACCAGACGAGCGCGACCGCCGCCGTGCCGCGCGACGCGCTGCCGTGCACGAGCAGCCCGCGGACGGTGTCGATCACCGGGGTCAGCGGCTGGTGGTTGGCGAACGCCCGCAGCGCGCCGGGCATCGTGCTCGTCGGGACGAACCCGCTGCTCACGTACGGCAGGAACAGGATGAAGAACGTCATGCCGTTCGCGGCCTCGGGCCCGCCGGCGAGCAGGCCGAGCGTGACCGACAGCCAGGTGATCGCCAGCACGTAGAACGCGAGGACGCCGACGGCGCCGAGCCAGCCCGCGACCCCGGCGTGCGGCCGGAACCCGATCCCGATCCCGATCCCGATGACCAGGGCGGTCGCGACCGCGTTCGCGGCCAGGCTCGCGACGACGTGGCCGGTGAGCACCGCCGGGCCGCGGACCGGCATCGAGCGGAACCGGTCGACGATCCCGGTCGTCAGGTCGCTCGCCACGGCGACCGCGGTCGACGCGGCCCCCCAGCCGGAGGCCAGCACGACGATGCCGGGGACCACGTAGGTCAGGTAGGCGTGGCGCCCGCCGGTGTTGAGGGCACCACCGAACACGTAGACGAACAGCAGCAGCAGCATCACCGGGAGCGCGACCGAGATGATCAGGGTGTCGGGCTGGCGGGGCAGCCGGCGCAGGCTGCGCCCGATCAGCGCCCGCGAGTCCGCGCCGAAGCGGCCGCGGGCGACGGGCCGCGGGTGGGGCAGGGCGGGGGCCGCGGTCGTCATGCCAGGTCCTTTCCGCTGGTGAGAGTGAGGAAGACGTCGTCGAGGGTCGGGGTGCGCAGCTCGACGCGGGTGACCTCGATGCCGGCGTCCGCGAGGTCGGTGAGCAGCCGGCGCAGCGCGCCCGCGCTGCCGTCGGTAGGGACGCCGACCCGGCGGGCGGCCCGGTCCACGTCGAGCCCGGCAGGCGCCGCCGCGCCGGATGTGGTCGGGCGCTGCAGCGGGCCGTGTAGGCGGTCGAGGGCGCGGGTGTAGGCGTCGTCGTCGGGGAAGGTCAGCTCGGCGCGTTCGGTGCCGAGGCTAGCCTTCAGGTCGGAGGCGCTGCCCTCGGCGACGATCTGGCCGCCGTGCAGCACCGAGATCCTGTCGGCGAGCTCGTCGGCCTCCTGGAGGTACTGGGTGGTCAGCAGGACCGTCGCCCCGCTGTCGGCGAGGCGGGCGACGACGTCCCAGACGCCCTGGCGGCTGCGTGGGTCCAGGCCGGTCGTCGGCTCGTCGAGGAAGATGACCGCGGGGTCGGCCACCAGGCCCACGGCGAGGTCGAGGCGGCGGCGCTGGCCACCGGAGTAGGTCCGTACCAGCCGGCCGCCGAAGCCGGCCAGGTCGAACGCCTCGATGAGCGCGTCGACCCGGCGGCGGGCGTCGGCGCGGGGCAGCCGGAACAGCCGCGCGGCCAGCCGCAGGTTCTCCACCCCGGTGAGCAGCTCGTCGACGGCGGCATGCTGTCCGGTCAGCGAGATGACCTCCCGGACCCGGCGGGGCTCGCGGCGCACGTCCCGGCCGGCGACGGTCACCGTGCCGGCGTCGGCGGGCAGCAGCGTGGCGAGGATCCGGACCAGTGTCGTCTTGCCGGCGCCGTTGGCGCCGAGCAGCGCGTGGACGCTGCCGGCGGCGATGTCGAGGTCGACGCCGTCGAGCACGGTGACGTCGCCGAACGACCTGCGCAGGCCGCGCGCCCGGATCGCCGGGTCACCGCTGGTGGCGGGCGACCGGGCGGGTGGCCGGCTGGGCGCCGGCTGGGCGGCGGTGGTGGTGGGCATGACGGGGGACCTCCCGGGGTCGCGTCGCACTGGCGTCGGGATCGATCGTCGCGGCCTGTCGTCAGGTGGACACGGGCGCTGGGCCCCGAACCGGGGGTGGGGCTACGCCCCCTTCCGCCGGTGGGATTCGCCGACGGACGTGGGGAATCACCGGTCCGGACCGGTCCGGCGGGCCCGGACTGGTCGTCGTCGCGCACCGGGAAAGGCATGTTCGCGACAGCCCGTGGTCTTCTCACGGCGCAGAATGGGCAGGTGACGGGGGAGATGGCCCGGAATGCTCCGGGGTCAACGGGTTCGCGCCGGCCTATGGTGGCCGGAGCTGTGGCGGAGACGAGGCCGATGGCTGGCGGCGAGGTTCTGACCGAGGAGGAAGTGTTCATCGGCGGGCCGGAGAAACGGCGGATCGTGATCGCCGCGTACCGGCCCGAGTGGGTGGAGCGGTTCGCGTTCGAACGTGACCGGATCGTCGCGGCACTCGGTTCGACGGCGGTGCGGGTCGAACACGTCGGGTCGACGTCGGTGCCGGGCCTCGGGGCGAAGCCGATCGTGGACATTCTGGTTGCCGTGCCGGACATCGCGGACGACGAGGGATTCGTGCCGCGGCTGGTCGCCGCCGGCTATGTCGTGCGGGTGCGCGAGCGCGGTGAGCACTGGATGTTCCGCACGCCGGAGAAGGACGTGCACGTCCATCTGTGCGCCGCCGGCGGTGACTGGGAGCACCGCCACCTGCTGTTCCGTGACTGGCTGCGCCATGACCCGGCCGACCGTGCCGCCTACGAGGCGGCCAAACGCGCCCTGGCGGTCGTCGACTGGCCCAGCACGCAGCACTACTCGGCGGCCAAGTCGACCATCATCGCGGAGATCACCGCCCGGGCCCGGCCGTGGGCGGCCGGCACCGGCTGGACCGTCCCGCCGCCGCGGTCCTGACCGGTTCCACGTCTCTCGCGCTTACGCCGTTGTCCACGCTGTTGACGTCCACTCGGCGCCGCTAAGGATCTTGATCTCTGCCGATCGCGTGAGCCCGCGAGTGCCGACTCCCACGGCGTCCCGCCGGCGAGAAGGCCGGCCAATGCCGGGGCCTGGCGAGATCGGCCCGCCGGCTTGATCGCGGTTTCGGCCCTCGCGTGGTCGCGAAACTGGCGCGGTTACAGCCATGCGAGGGCGGACTCGGCGATCTTGCTTTGTCGCGGGACGCGGGGCGAGGCCCACCTCGGCGAATGCGGCACACATTTCCAGAGAACCGTCCGGTTGCGCTCGATACTCAGGGGAACTGCCGTCCGCGCCGGCGGTTTTCCGCCGATTCCGCGATTGTCCGTGCCGCCCGGCTTCCTCGCCGGTGGCGCCCTCTCCGCCGCGATGTCGCAAATTCCGGCGCAGACTGCCGCTCGTGACCAGTAGGACCTGTGGCCCGGGGCCTACGGCGT
Organism: Pseudofrankia inefficax; assembly: GCF_000166135.1. Lineage (NCBI taxonomy): Bacteria > Bacillati > Actinomycetota > Actinomycetes > Frankiales > Frankiaceae > Pseudofrankia > Pseudofrankia inefficax. The sequence goes on along the minus strand of NC_014666.1, from coordinate 4,567,971 downwards.
GTCACGGCACCGGTGGCGGCCCTACCCGCGGCACCTGCGGCTAAGGTTGCGTTCGTCGCCCGGCGTGCTCGTCGAAAGGCCGTGGCGTCCCCAGTCCCTGCATTTTTGCTGACGCGGGGCGGGGTGCCCGACGCGCATCCGGAAAAACGGATGACGGTTGGCGCGACGGCTACGGCGAATGACGCGGCACACCGAGAGGAAAACGACGGTGCGGGTACGGACGGTACGAAATCCAAAGGTCGGCCTGGCGTTGTTGGCCGCGGCTGGGCTGGCGTTGCTGACGGCGGTGCCGGCCGACGCGGCGACGACGACGGTGACGTTCACCCTCACGGGTGGGGCGCTCACGATCACCGCTCCGGCGTCCGCGAACCTGGGGACGGCGGCGGTGGGCACGGCGACGCTGTCGGGCTCGCTGGGCGCGGTGACGGTGACCGACGCGCGTGGCGCGCTGCTCGGCACCTGGACGGCGAAGGTCTTCTCGACGAACTTCACCACCGGCGGTGGGACGGCGAACGAGACGATCGCCGCCTCGGCGGTGAACTACGCCTCGCTGACCGCGACGTCGACGACCGGTACCGCCGTGTTCACCCCCGGGCAGGCGACGCTGGCTGCCGCCGCGCCGCTGGGCACGACGGCCCCCGGCCTGACGGCCTACTCGGCGACCGCGATCGTCGGTAACAACACGGCGACGTGGAACCCGACGCTGGTCGTGAACATCCCCTCCGCCGCCGTCGCGGGCACCTACACCGGCACCGTCACCCACTCGGTCTCCTGAGTCGCCCGTTGCCGGTTCGGGAGGCCGGGGGAATTCTCCGGTCGCGGCTCACCTGTCAGGTTCGGGTTCCGATCGGAATGTTCTCCCGGGTGACCGTGCTGGCCGGCTTTCCCGCGGCTGGCGCCGGTCGGGTGACGATGTCGCGGAAAGCGCCTGGCCCGGTGTCCCGCGAAGGGACCTATGCCGCCCGGCCCGCGGCGTGTCACCACAAGTGCGGCGCCACTACCCGTGGTTAAGGTTGCGTTCGTCGCCCGGCGTTCTCGCCGAAAAAACGGATGGCGGTCGAGTGGACGGCTGCGGCGAAATACTGCCGCACAGTGAGAGGAAAACGACGGTGCGGGTACGGACGGTACGAAATCCGAGAATCGTTCCGGCGGTGTTGACGGCGGCTGGGCTGGCGTTGCTGACGGCGGTGCCCGCGGACGCGGCGACGACGACGGTGACGTTCACCCTGACCGGCGGGGCGCTCACGATCAGCGCGCCGGCCACCGCGAACCTGGGGACGGCGGCGGTGGGCACGGCGACGCTGTCGGGCTCGCTGGGCGCGGTGACGGTGACCGACGCGCGTGGCGCGCTGCTCGGCACCTGGACCGCTTCGGTGTTCTCCACGAACTTCACCACCGGTGGTGGGACGCCGAGCGAGACGATCGCGGCGACGGCGGTGAACTACGCGTCGCTGACCGCGACGTCGACGACGGGTACCGCGGTGTTCACGCCCGGGCAGGCGACGGTGGGGCTCGCGGCCCCGCTGGGCACGACGGCGCCCGGCCTGACGGCGTTCTCGGCGACCGCGATCGTCGGTAACAACACGGCGACGTGGAACCCGACGCTGGTCGTGAACATCCCCTCCGCCGCCGTCGCGGGTACCTACACCGGCACCGTCACCCACTCGGTCGCCTGACAGGTAGGCGGGCGACCTGTCCATGACCACCGTGCTCCGGCCGTCGACGACCGCCGGCCGGTCCGCCGCGGGCGGTCCGGCCGAGCGCCGTGGCGCCGTGCGCGGGCCGGTGCCGGCCTGCGCGCGCAGGCCGCCCGCCCGGCCGGCCCGCCGGCCGCGGCGCCCCGGTCGCGCCCTCGTGATCGTGCTGGCGTTGCCCGCGGTCCTGGCCGCCAGCCCGGCCGCCGCCGTCGGCGTGCCGCGGCCCGGGAGCGCCCCGGGGCCCGTCGACACGCCGGTGCCGGCGGCCGTGACGTCCGCGCCGCCTGTGCCCATCCGGCCGGTGGCCCCGCCGACGCGGGGGCCGGGCGGCATCGGGGTCCGGCTGCTGGACGCGCCCACCGACCGGGCCGACGACCCGCGGGCGCACGTCTACATCGTCGACCACCTCGCTCCCGGCGCGACCATCGTCCGCCACGTCGAGGTCTCCAACACGACGACCGCCCCGCAGCGGGTGTCGATGTACGCGGCGGGCGCGCGGGTCGACGGCGACGGGTTCGACGTCGACCCCGGGCGGACCGGCGACGAGCTGACGTCGTGGGTGACGGTCGCGCCCGGCGCGGTCGAGGTGCCGGCGCGGACCGCGGCGACGGTCACGGTCACCGTGCGCGTGCCGAGGCGGGCGACGGCGGGGGAGCGGTTCGGCGTGGTGTGGGCCGAGCCCGCTCCGCCGGCGCTGCCCGGCCAGGTGACCGTCGTGAACCGGGTCGGGGTGCGCCTCTACCTGGACATCGGCCCCGGCGGCGAACCACCGACCGACTTCGCGATCTCGGACGTCGCCGCCGGCCGCGGCGTGGACGGCGGGCTGTACGTCGCCGCGACCGTCCGCAACACCGCCGAGCGGGCCCTGGACATGCTCGGCACCCTGCGCCTGGCCGACGGTCCCGCCGGCCTCACGACCCCGGTGGTCGCGGTTCCGAGCGGCCGGACGATCGGCAAGGGCGCCTCGGCCCGGCTGGTGATCCCGGTGACCGCGAGCCTGCCGCTCGGCCCCTGGACCGCGCACCTGGAGCTGTCCAGTGGCCTGGTGCACCACTCGGCGACGGTCAGGCTGCTGTTCCCGGCGAGTCCCGGCGAGCACCCCGGGCTGCGTCTGGGCCCGTCGGTGCTGCTCGTCGTCCTGTCGGCGAGTGGCGGGGCCGTGGTGGTGCTGACCGGGTTCGTCCTGGTGACCCGCCGAGGGCGTCAGCGGCGTCGCCGCCGAGGCGCGCACCGGGCCTGACCGGGGGAGAGGAAAACCTGTTGGTGGATCGCGGCGGCCGCTGCTAGCTTGCCGGTGGCCGTGCGAGAGACGAGGAGGTGGTACCCGTGATCGCAGTATCGACGTGGGTGCTCCTCTTCGGGGTCACGGTCGGGCGACAGGTCGTCCGGGAGCGCCGTTCCTGAGCGCTCCCGGAAGGCACGACCATGCGATTCACCTCCGAACAGCGTCTCGACGACGGCGTCCTCGAACGTGCGTTCACCCTCGGCGAGATCCCCGGAATCCTGTGGACGCCCACCGCCGCGTCGGCGCCGGTGCCGCTGGTTCTGGTCGGCCACCCCGGCGGACTGGGCATGATGTACCCCCGGCTGGTGTCCCGGGCCCGGGACTCCGTGGCCGCGGGCTTCGCCGCGGCCACCATCGAACTCCCCGGCAGCGGTGACCGGCCTCGGTCCGCCGCCGCCGAGGAGGCCCGCGCCGATCTGCGCCGGGCGGTGCAGGCCGGCGAGCCGGTCGGCGCCGAGATCGTCGACCGCCTTGTCCTCCCGCTCGTCGAAAGGGCGGTCCCGGAATGGCGGGCCGCCCTGGACGCCCTGCTCGCGCTGCCCGAGATCGGCGGCCCGGTCGGGTTCTCGGGAGGGGTGATCTCCATCGGCGTCCGCCTGGCGGTGGTCGAGCCGCGGATCTCGGCGGCCCTGCTGTTCGCCGGGAGCTTCGTGCCGCGCGTCATCTTCGAGGAGGCCCGGCGGGTCACCATCCCGCTGCAGGTCCTGCTGCAGTGGGACGACGAGGGGAACGACCGGCAGGCCGCCCTGGACCTGTTCGACGCCTTCGGCTCCCGGGAGAAGACCCTGCACGCCAATCTGGGTGGCCACACCGGCGTCCCTCGGTTCGAGGGGGAGGAGGGGACCCGGTTCTTCGCCCGGCACCTGAACGATGCTTCATGATCTCTCGGCCTGCCTGGACTCCCCATGTCGACCGCGGCGGACTCCGGGGCGTGACCGCCCGGCGGCTGCTCCTGCCTGGCCCGGCCCGCGAAACGGATGACTGAACATGGATGACTAAGGAGCGGACGATGCCGATCGCCACGCTGCGCGGCGTGACCCTGGACTGCGCCGATCCCCGGGCTCTGGCCCGGTTCTACCAGGAGCTGACAGGCAGGCAGCTCGGCTATGACACCGACGGGTTCGTCGCCCTGACCGATGGTTCGGGTTGCGACCTGGGCTTCCAACGGGTCGACGGATACCGGGCGCCGCGGTGGCCCGGTCAGGACATGCCGCAGCAGTTCCACCTGGATCTCAAAGTCGAGGACCTCGACGCGGCGGAGAAGGCGGCACTGGGGCTCGGCGCGGTCAGGCCGGACCACCAGCCGGGCGGCGACCGGTGGCGGGTGCTACTGGATCCGGCCGGTCACCCGTTCTGCCTGGTGGCCGGCTGACCGTTGGAGTCCGCCGCGGACCGGTCCGCGGCGGACTCCAACGTGACGGTCAGGTGAAAGCCCGCCGCGCCGACCACAAGATAGTCAACGATGTTGACGCGCCAAGACTCTCTTTTTGATCTTGCAGATCACAACACGAACATAAGGACTGAAGACAGCCCCCACAAACCGGGGCTTGGACTCGTCGTGAGGCGGTGCGGCCCGTCAGCGGGCGCGTAGCGCTTCGGTCAGGCGGACGCGGCTGCCGGTGCGGCGGACGGCGCCGGCGTAGACGCGGCCGGCGACGCGGACGAGCACGACGATGCTGGCGACGTTGACGGTGACGGCCAGGGCGATGAGCCAGCCCGCGGCGGTGCCGGCGGCGATGAGCATCGGCATGATCAGTGGGGCTGTGAACGGGACGACGGACAGGACGGCGAGCAGGCCGGAGTGGGGGTTGCCGGGCAGGATCGAGATCCCGATGACGTACGGGATGATGATCATCATGACGAGTGGGGTGGTGACGCCGGCGGCGTCCTCCTGGCGGGAGACGAGCGCGCCGGTGGCGGCGAACAGCAGGGCGTAGAGGCCGAAGCCGAGCAGGAACCACAGCAGCGACCACAGCGCGGAGCTGGCGGCGATCGCGGCGGGCAGGTTGAGGACGCCGGTCCGCAGGCCGAACGGGACGCCGATGGCGGCGTAGAGGGCGAGCTGGAACAGGGCGACGGTGCCGATGCCGAGGACCTTGCCGGCCATGAGCTGCCAGGGTTTGACGGTGGCGAGCAGGAGCTCGACGACGCGGCTGGACTTCTCCTCGATGACGCCCTGGGCGACGGCCGGTCCGAAGATCAGCAGTGAGATGTAGATGAGGATGCCGGTGATGACGCCGAGGCCGATGCGGGAGTTCGCGTGCGGGTCGGTGGGTTCGAGGACGTCGAGGTGGATGCCGGCGGCGGCGACGGTGGTGTCGATCTGGGTGGGGTCGCCGCCGAGGGTGGTGATCTGGGCGCGCAGGGCCTGTTGGCGGGCGACGGCGGTGAACACGGCGGTGGACAGGTCGTCGAGGCTGTGGCGGACGACGACGCGCAGGCCGGTGGGTCCGGTGGCGGTGACGGCGGCGTCGAGGGTGCCGGCGCGGACCTGGCGTTCGCCGTCGGCGGGGTCGGTGATGGTGACGGTGTGGACGTCGAGGCCGCCGGTCTTGCCGGTGGCGGTGAGGGCCGTGGCGGTGGGGCCGTCGGTGGCGAGGAGGCCGACGGTGACGCGGGTCGGTCCGGTCGCGCTGAACAGGGCGTCGGCGCCGATGCCGAGCAGGAGGGCGACGACGAACAGCGGGGTCATGATCCGGAAGACGCGGGAGCGGAACCGGGTGGTGATCTCGCGGCGGACGATGAGCCACAGCACGCGGGCGGAGCCGGGTGGGATGACGGGGTCGGTGGTGGGCTGGTCGTCGTCGGGTTCGAGGGTGTCGCTCATGCGTGACCGTCCTCGGCGGCTGCCGGTCGGCGCGTGCCGCGGGCCAGCTGCGTGGGGATGGCTCGTCGCCGGCCGCGGGTGCGGGCGGGGGGTTCGGCTTCGGGGGGCTGGTGGGTGACGACCTCGCGGAAGCGCTGGGCGAGGGTGGGGCGGCGGTGGGCGAACTCGCGGACGGGCCCGGTGGCGAGGGCGGCGCGCAGGATGGCCTGGTCGTCGGTGCCGGTGGCGAGGCGCAGCTCGGTGCGGCCGCGGTCGTCGCGGCGGGTGGCCTGGACGCCGGGCAGGGTGTCGGCCCAGCCGGTGGGGGCGTCGGGGGCGTCGACGACGAGGACGGACTCGCCGCCGGCGCGCAGCTCGTCGACGGAGCCGATGGCGACCATGGTGCCGGCGGAGACGATGCCGACGCGGTCGCAGAGCCGTTCGACGAGGTCGAGCTGGTGGGAGGAGAAGACGGTGGGGACGCCCGCGGCGGCGCGTTCGCGCAGGACGTCGCTCATGACGTCGACGGCGATCGGGTCGAGGCCGGAGAAGGGTTCGTCGAGGACGAGGACGGCCGGGTCGTGGACGAGGGCTGCGGCGAGCTGGGCGCGTTGCTGGTTGCCGAGGGAGAGGGCCTGGACGTCGTCGCCGAGGCGGTGGGCGATCGCGAGCCGCTCGGCCCAGGCGTGGGTGGCGGCGCGGGCGGCCCTGGCGGTCAGGCCGTGGAGCTGGGCGAGGTATTCGAGCTGTTCGCCGACGCGCATCTTCGGGTAGAGGCCGCGTTCCTCGGGCATGTAGCCGATCCGGCGGCGGGTGTCGATGGTGAGGGGCTGGCCGTCGTAGCGGACGTGGCCGGCGTCGGCGGTCAGGACGCCGAGGACGATGCGCATGGTGGTGGTCTTGCCGGCGCCGTTGGAGCCGACGAAGCCGAACAGTTCGCCGGCGCGGACCTCGAAGGTCATGTCCCGTAGCGCGGTGACGTGGCCGTAGCGTTTGGACAGGCCGTCGATCTGTAGCGCTCCGTCGCGCATCGCGGCGCCTCCCGGGCTGTCGGTGCGGCCGGTTGTGGTCGGTGCTGGCGGTCGGCGACCGGGCTGGTCGGACGCGTGCCCCATCCTGCCAGTGGTTGTCGGGGTGCCTGGGCTTGTCGGTGGGTGGCGGTATGAAGTGTGTGGTTGCCGGCGTATGGGTCGGGACCGGACATACTGCCCCTGTCGTGGCCGGGGGGCTGGGTCGATGGCCGGAGGGAGCGCCCTGTGCCGCTGGGACCGTTGCAGGCGGGTGATCCGACGCGGGTGGGTGGCTTTCGGCTGACCGCGCGTCTGGGGGCCGGGGCGATGGGGGTGGTGTTCCTCGGCGTGGCGGAGGACCCGGCGGTGGTGGAGCTGGGGCCGGGCTTGTCGGGTGAGGCTGGCCGGCTGGTGGCGGTGAAGCTGGTGCACGCGCGGATCGCGGCGTTGCCGGATTACCGGGCTCGGTTTCGCCGGGAGGTCGCCGCGGCGCGGGCGGTGGCGGGGACGTGTACGGCCCGGGTGCTGGCGGCGGATCCGGAGGCGGCGCGGCCGTGGCTGGCGATGGAGTACGTGGCCGGGCCGAGCCTGGCGGAGGTCGTGGAGCTGGGTGGGCCGTTGCCGGCGGCGTCGGTGGAGGCGTTGGCGGTGGGGCTGGCGGAGGCGTTGGTCGCGATGCACGCGGCCGGGGTGGTGCACCGGGATCTGAAGCCGGCGAACGTGCTGGTCACGGCGGCGGGGCCGAAGGTGATCGATTTCGGGATGGCGCGGCCGTTGCCGGGGGCGGGGGAGGTGACGGCGGCGGAGGTGACGCGGGCGGGGGCGATGGTCGGCTCCCCTGGTTTCCTGGCGCCGGAGCAGGCGGATCTCGGGGGCCGGGTCGGGCCGGCGGCGGATGTGTGGGCGTGGGCGTTGACGGTGGGGTTCGCGGCGACGGGGCGGGCGCCGTTCGGGTCGGGGACGGCGGAGGCTTTGGTCTACCGGTCGATGTACGCGGCGCCGGATCTGGCGGGGGTGCCGGAGCGGTTGCTGCCGGTGCTGTGGGCGGCGTTGGAGCGGGATCCGGGGCGGCGGCCGGCGGCGGGGGCGTTGTTGGCGGGCCTGGTCGGGGACGTGGTGGATCCGGTGTCGGCGACGGTCGGGGTGTTGGACCGGTTGTGGAGTCCGGGGGTGGTGCACGGTGCGGTCGCCGGGCCGGGGCCGTCGCCGTGGGCGGTGTCCGGGCCGGGTGGTGGTGTCGGGTGGGAGACGCCGGTGGCCATCCCGGCCGGGCCCTGGCCGGTGGGTGGTGGCTCTGGTGCCGGGGGTCGGGCGGGGCCGGCGGTGGCGCCGGGCCGGCGGCGGTCCTGGTGGGTGGCGGTGGCGGTTGTGGCGTTGCTGGCCGCCGGGCTGGCGGGTGCCGGGGTCACGGCGGTGGCGACCCGGGGTGGCGGCGGGCCGGCGGCGGGGGTGGGCGGGTCGCCGACGCCGGTGGTGGCGTCGCTCGCCGCGACGTCCGGTGCGCCGGCGGGGGTGTCGTTGCCGGCGAGTCCCGGTGTCGTGGACCGGCTGGCCGGCCGGTGGGCCGGTACGTATCGCTGTGGGCAGGGTGCCACCGCGCTGCAGCTGGACGTGCTGTCGGTGGTGGGGGCGCCGGGCCTGGTGACGGCGGTGTTCACGTTCAGCGCGCCGCCGGACAACCCGGGGGTGCAGGCGGGGGCGTACACGATGTCGGGGTCGTTCGTGGGTGACCAGGTGGTGCTCGACGGGGAGGTGTGGCTGTCGCGGCCGTTCGGTTATCTGATGGTCGGTCTGACGGGCACCTACGCGACGTCGCAGGGTGGGGTCCAGCAGCTGACTGGCCGGGTCCGGGGCGAGCGGTGCGGCACGTTCACCCTGCGGAAGGGGGGGTGACGGCTGGTGGGCTGGCGGTTGGCGCGGGGTGGTGCGCGTGGGCCGGTCGGCGTGGTCGACTGGGCGGGTGGCCGAGCCGGAGGTGGGGTCCCGTGGTGAGCGGGCGTGCTGTTCGCTGTGTGGCCATGCCTGGTCGGCGCATTTCGGTGGTGGGCCGACGGCGGTGTGGGTGACCTGCTGTGCGGTGCCCGAGGGGGCCGGCGAGGCGGCCGGGCTGTCGTCTGGTTCGGTAGATGGGGCGGCGCTGCCGGTGGTGGCCGGTCTGGCTGGTCCGGCGTTGGGCTGCTACTGCCGGCGTGGCGTCGAGGAGTTCCGCGCGGAGGCGCTGGCGGGCGGCGACGGGGTGGTGCTGTGTGTGACGTGCGGTGCGGTGCCGGCCGAGGACACGCAGTGCCGGTCCTGCCGGGAGGCTCGGCAGGAGGTGTCGCGGGCGCGTTTCGCGGCCCGGCAGGCGCAGCTCGGCCGGGGGTCCCGGCGCCGCTGACGGGGCCGGCGTGGTGGGTCTTGTTCGGGAAAGGCCCGCCGGCCGGGTACGCGGGTGGGCGTAGCCGGCAGGCGGGCTGGTGGGCGGGTTCGGTCAGGCCGGTGGGCAGGCCGGTTCGACGTCCATCGAGCTGGCCGCGTCGCAGAAGGTGTCTCTGCTGACCTGCCAGCCGGTGGGGGTATGGATGATGGTCGCGTTGCCGTAGTAGTGGGCCCGTTCGGTGCGGGTGGGGGCCCCCGGGGCGGTCGAGAGGGGCATCTGGATGCCGTAGTCCAGGTTGAAGATCGCGGTGATCGTGTTCGGGTCGACGAGCTCGACCCGCCCGGCCTCGGCGTCGGTCGGGGGTTCGATCTGGCCGCCGAACTGGGGGTTGTCGGTGAGCAGGGCCGTGTGGGTGGCGGTGAGCGCGTCGCCGCCCTGTACGGCCGCGGCGAACCGGTCGGCGCTGACGTTGTCGGTGAACGCGTCGTGGAGTACGCCGAGGACCGTGGTCGTGGTGGCGGCGTCGGGCGCTGGTGGGGCTGTCGGGTTCGGCGGGCGGGTGCCGAGCACGAGGCCGTCGGCGACGCGTTGCAGTGCGGCCAGGTCGGTCGGGCCGGCGGTGATGGACTCGACGGTGAGCATGGCGCCGGACGGTGTGGTCCAGCCGAGCAGCGCGTCGTGGTTGTAGCCCTGGCCGGAGATCCAGCCGGGCAGGCCCGGGGCGTCGTCGGTGGCGAGGACCGCGGGCCGGCCGTTGACGGTCCGCGCGGTGGTGGTGATCTTGTCGAGGTAGTTGTGCGGCGGCGTCGAGTTCTTCAGCGCGTCGGTCAGCGTGTTCAGGCCGCCGGCGGGGGGCGCCCACGAGACGGTGATCCAGAGCAGGTCGGGTCCTGGCTCGGCGGCCGCGCCGAGGGGCGGTGGGCTGGGCGTCGCGGTCGTGGGTGGCGTGGTGGCGGGGGTGTGGGTCGCGGTGAACTGGCTGAGGAACATGCCGGGGGCGAGGGTCACGCCGTGGATGGTGAGGCCCGGTGTGGCGACGTCGCGGCGGTAGAGCCGGATCGGGCCGAGGGGGCCCTGCTGCGGGGACGTGTCGGGGACGACGGCGTTGTCGACCGTGTGGGCCAGGCCGTCGGGCAGCCAGGTGGCGCTGACCCCGCCGTAGGAGGCCACGGCGGAGGGTGCGGCGGTGGGGGTCGCGGTCGCTGCCGCGGGGCTGGCGTTGAGGCCGCCGCGGGTGGTGGCGAGCAGGCCGACGGGGATGCCGACGACGAGCAGGACGAGCAGGAACGCGGTGGCGAGCCGGCTGTTGGTGCGGCGGCGGTGGGCGCCGTCGCGGATCCGGTCGGGGAAGGAAGGGCCGAAACCCGGGGTGGGCCGCCCGTCGCCGAGGGCGCGCAGATGGGAGCGCAGTTCGGGTTCGGTGAGGGTCGTGGCTGGTCGTCGGAGGGTCACCGCTGCTCTCCCTCGGGCTGGGGGGCCGCCGCGTACGACGGGGTGGGCTGGTGGCGGCGGATGCCGTTGGTCAGGATGTCCGGGCCGCGGGGTGGGCGGCCGAGGGCGCGCAGGTGTTCGCTGTCGCGCAGCCGGGCCAGGCCGCGGGAGGCCTGGGAGCGCACCGAGCCGACGGAGCAGCCGAGCGCGGCGGCGACGTCGCCTTCGGGCAGGTCGTCGACGTAGCGCAGGACGACGACGGCGCGTTGGCGCGGTGGCAGGGTGGCGAGTGCCTGGATGAGGCTGGCGCGTTGGGTGAGCTGGTCGGCGTGGTCGACGGCCGGTGCGGCGACGTCGAGGGTCCAGGGGCCGTCGTCCTGGAGTGGTACCTCGATGACGCGGGCGCGTAGCCGTCGCCAGCGGCTGGTCGCGCCGTTGACGAGGGCGCGGCGCAGGTAGGCCTCCTGGTGGCCGTCGGTGATCCGGGACCAGCGCAGGTAGGTCCGTTCGAACGCGCCCTGGACGAGGTCCTCGGCGGCGGCCCGGTCGCCGCCGACGAGGAGGATCGCGCTCATCAGCAGCCGGTCGGCAACGGCGGCGACGAACTTCTCGAAGGTCTGTTCCTCATCTGCGTGCACCCCTCGCCTCCTCGGAATGTCAGAAATGCTCCTGTTCTGACGCGGCCGGGGCGGTGTGCGATGAGAGCGCCGGTGAGGTTCTAGCCGCGGGGGGCGAACATGATGATCGCCATGCCGGCGAGGCAGACGGCGGCGCCGGCGAGGTCGAACCGGTCGGGCCGGTAGCCGTCGGCGAGCGCGCCCCACAGGATCGACCCGGCGACGAAGATGCCGCCGTAGGCGGCGAGGATGCGGCCGAAGTGGCCGTCGGGCTGCAGGGTCGCGACGAAGCCGTAGAGCGCGAGCGAGGCGACGCCGGCGGCGGCGTAGCCCCAGCCGCGGTGTTCGCGGACGGTCTGCCAGATCAGCCAGGCGCCGCCGATCTCGAAGACGGCGGCGAGGGCGAACAGGGCGGCGGAGCGGGCGACGTCCACGGCAGGCAGGCGGCTTCCTCGGCGGGCCGCCCGGTCGGGTGGCCTTCGGCCCTGACGCTACCCAGCGGTGGTGTGGTCCCCCGCCGGGTGATCCTACAGGAAGCCGGTGAGGCCGGTGGGCCGGTGGGGGCCGATCGCGAGGAGCTCGAAGAGGCCGTAGCCGACCTGGCCGTCGCGGGTGAAGCGGGCGAGGCTGTCGGTGATCCCGACGAGGCGGCTGGCGACGGCGGGGTCGGTGAGGTCGACGGTCTCGCCGTCGACGGTCAGCGGCCCCTGGTACATGCCGTGTTTCCAGCCGGGGTCGAAGCCGTAGCCGGTGCCGACGCCGAGGTGGGCGGCGAGCTGGACCTCGGCGGTGATCTCGGGGATCTTGTCGTCGCGGCGGGTGAACCGGATCGTCGCGCTCGTCGGGACGCGGGTGCCGGGTTGGAAGGTGATCGTGACGTCGGGGCGGCCGAGCTGTTCGGCGGGCCGGCCGGTCGCTTCGGGCCAGACGAGGAGTGCCTCCTCCAGGGCGCGGTTACCGGCCTCGTCCTCCTGGAGGATGACGATGACCGAGTGGTCGGGGAACTGGATCGGCAGGTAGAGCCAGAACAGGGTGTGGAACTCTCCTGGCCGGCCGGGGGGTTCGGGTTCGCCGACGGGGCGGATGCCCCAGGAGCGGTCGCGGGTGCCCCACCAGGTGTCTGGGGTGACCTGGGTGGTCTGGCCGTCGACGGTGAAGCTGCCGGTCCAGCGGCCGGTCTGCGCGAGCCGGCAGGCGTCGATGATGATCCGGTTCGCGGCGCCGCGGATGATCTGGCGGGGTTCGAGGGTCGCGGGCATGGCGGCGTCGAACGTCAGGTCGGCGGACAGGCCCCAGTCGTTGGGCTCCAGGACGAACCGGAGCTTCTTGAGGCCTTCGAGGACCTCGACGCGCAGCGGGCCGACGGTGGTGTCGAGCCGGTCGGTGCCGAGTTCGGCGGAGGCGCGCACGACGCGGTGCTCGCTGCCGCGGCGCAGCAGCGCGAACGCGTCGGCGGTGCCGAGGTTCGGGTACTGGCCGAGGCCGAAGACGAGGAACTCCTCGCCGCTGTGGGAGCCGCAGTTGAAGTAGTAGCGGTCGTAGAAGTTGCGGTCCGATGTGGCGACCTCGCGGATCGGCGCGGCGGTCTGGTGGACGGGGTAGTCGTCGAGCGGCGACAGCACGGGGTGCTCCTGGGGTTCGTCGGCGACGCGGGTGCGGCTGGCCGGGCGGAGGTCTCAGCCGGCGGCGGGTGGGGCGCCGGCGGGCGCGGTCCGTGGGGTGTCGCGGTCGGGTGGGGCGCCGGGGGCGGGCAGGTCGAGCAGCGTCGCGAGCATCCGGCTGACCGTGTTGTTGGTGATCATGTCGGTGGCGGGGTCCATCATCCCGAGTTCGACGAACATCACCAGGATCCGCAGCATGATCACGGCGAACCGGTAGGCGGCGAACACCTCGTAGTAGTCGAGGTGGCGGAGCGGCCGGCCGAGCAGCTGCTCGTAGCGGGCGACGGTGTCGGCGCGGGACGGGAAGCCGTCGAGGCGGGGGGCGTCGCAGCCGTCGCAGTGGTGGCGGTCGAGGAACAGGAACCAGGCGAGGTCGGCCTCGGGGGCGCCGAGCTCGGCCATCTCCCAGTCGAGGACCGCGGCGGCGCGGAACTCGCCGTCGAACAGGATGTTGCCGATGCGGGCGTCGCCCCACAGGAGCACGGGCGGGTCGGGTTCGTCGGGCTGGTGGGCGCGCAGCCAGTCGCGGGCGGAGGCGAGGGGCTCGGGGGGTGTGTCGAACACCGTCGCGCCGGCCCAGGTGAGCATCTGCTCGTAGTAGGCGAGCTGCTGGTCGATCCCGGTGCGGCCCCGTTCGGGGCTGTCGAGGAAGCCCAGGCCGAGGGCGTGCGGGTCGAGGCGGTGGATGCGGGCGAGGACGTCGACGCCGGCCCACCACATCGCGGCCCGGTCGGCCGGGGTGACGTCGTGTAGCCAGCCGCCGACGTGGTAGGGCGGGTTGTCGTTGGGTGCGCGGCCGTCGACGGCGCCCATGACGAAGAACGGGGCGCCGAGCAGGGCGGGGTCGGGTTCGTAGCCGAACAGCTCGGGCACGGGCAGCCCGGGGTCGGCGCCGGTGAGGGCGGCCATCACCTGGTACTGCTCGGCGAACCGGGCCTCCAGGAACACCTGGTAGACGGTCGGGGCGATCCGCAGCACGAGGCGGCGGGTCGTGCGGGCCGTGCCGTCGCCCCAGGTGGCGTCGAACAGGTGGGTCTCGTTGGAGAAGCCGAGCCCTTCGGGGCTGGTCAGTGGGCCGACGTCGACGCCGCCGGCCCCGGCGGCGAGCCGGGGGGCGAGCCAGCCGGCGAGCCGGGTCCGGGTTAACTCAGGGTCGCGTTCCTGTGCCTGCACGCCGAGCCCTTTCCGCTGTGTCCGCCTCGGGGGCCGGCCGCGGGGCGGCCGGCCGTCCCGGTCGTGAGCCACGCCACAGAACTGGAACTGGTTCTAACTCGTGCCCGGCGCGGTGTCAATCGGCCCCGCGCGGGGGCCGCCCGGGGTGGCCGCTCATCGTGGCGGGGGGCGCTTGCGTTTCGACTGGGACAGGCCAGACATGGAAGGGGCGAGGGTGCGCGCCGATGAGGAGCTGGCGTTCGAGGCGTTCGTCGCCGGGGCCGCCGACCGGCTGCTGCTGAGCGCGGTGCTGCTCGTCGGCGGGGACTGGGCCGCGGGTGAGGACCTGCTGCAGGGGGCGTTCGAACGGACCTACCGGCACTGGGCGCGGATCGCCGACGGCCAGCCCGAGGCGTATGTGCGCCGGGCGCTGGTCAACGCGGCGACGAGCCGCTGGCGGCGGCTGCGGGCGCGGGTCAGCGAGGTGCCGCTGGTCGTGGACGGCCAGTGGACCGTCGACCTCGCCGCGGACGGCCTCGACCACGCCGACCGGATGTCCCAGCGCGACGGCCTGGTCCGCGCCCTGCGGACGTTGCCGCCGCGGCAGCGCGCCGTGCTGGTGCTGCGCTACTTCGACGACCTGCCGGAGGCCGACGTCGCGGCCGCGCTGGGCTGCTCGGTCGGCTCGGTGCGTTCCCAGGCGTCGCGGGGCCTCGCGCGGCTGCGCGAGAGCGAGCACATCCGCGGGCTCGGCCGGCCCCGGGCCCGCGGCCCGGCCCCCGCCGGCGGGCTCGACGTCCTGACCAACGAGACCGGGGACGAGGACCGCGTCCCGTCCCCGCTGGCGCCGCTGGCGGCACCGGCCTTCGACGCGGCGCGTCCGGTGAGGGAGAGGTCGCTGTGAGCGCAGGGCCACGCAGGCGACGCGGACTGTCCAGGCCGGGCGTCCTGGCCGGTGCCACCGGCCCGGGTACCCCCGGCGGGGACGGCCACGTGCCGAGCTCCCCCTTCTCGGGCGCCGCGGCGGCGCCGCGGTGGGCCGACGAACTGAGCAGCGGCGCCGAGCAGGACCTGCGGGCGCAGCTGCGGGCGCTGCGCGCCGAGATGCCGCGCCGCGGCGTCGGCACCGTGTTCCCCGAGATCGTCCGCGCCCGGGCCCGGCGGCGCCGGGCCCGGATCAGGATCGCCGGTGGCGCGGCCCTCGTCGTCGCCGTCGCGCTCGGCGTCGGCCTGCCGGTGAGCCTCGCGACCGGTCGGGGCGGCGCGGCGCCGGCGGTCGCGGCGCGGTCAGGGCCCTGGGCCGACGGGACGACCGTCGGCGCGCAGCCGCCGGGTGTCCCCTGGTCGGCGGGACCGGTCGCGAACACCCTGGCCCCGCCGGACGAGGCGACCGCGGCGGCGGTGCGGGCCGTGTTCCACACCGTGTTCACCCACGGCACGACCGCGGCCGCGTTCGCCGCGGCCACCGAGGACGGCCCGGCGCTGACGGCCACCCGCGCGAAGGTGCTCGCCCGTTTCCCGCGGCTCGCCGACACGATCGAGGTCACCGTCGGGAGCCTCATCCCGATGAGCCCCGACCACGTGATCGCCAACCTGACGATGTCGTTCACCGACCCGACGATCCCGGCCCTGATCGGCACCACCTCCCGCTACGACTACTCGACGTCCGCGTCGGCGGTCCGTACGGCGACCGGCTGGAAGGTCAGCAGGGACAGCTACTGCTCGAGCATCTCCGCGCTGGGCGCGCCTGACCTGACCTGCCCGCCGGCCTGAGGGCGACCGGCCCCCGCCAGGCGGTGGGGCCGGTCGCGGGGTTCTGCCGTCAGCAGGCGGAGCTTTCCCGGGGTGGCGGCGGGCGGGGATAGTCGCGGTATGCGGCTTCTGGTGCTGGGTGGGACGGAGTTCGTCGGCACGGCGGTCGTCGAGGACGCGCTGGCCCGCGGCTGGGACGTGACGGTCCTCAACCGGGGCAGCCACCCGGCGCCGCCCGGGGTCGGTGTGCTGCGCGGCGACCGGACCGCGCCCGGTGGGCTCGACGCGCTCGCGGGCGCGGCGGGCGACTGGGACATCGCCGTGGACACGTGGTCGTGGGCGCCCGTCGCGGTCCGCGACGCCGCGGCGCTGCTCGCCGACCGGGCCGGGTGGTTCGCCTACGTCTCCAGCCGGTCGGTCTACGCCTACCCGGGGGTGCCCGGCGCGGCCGAGGACGGGCCGCTGCTGGACGGCGACCCGGACGACACCGAGGACGGCGGGCTCGCCGGGTACAACCGGATGAAGCGCGGCGGCGAGCTCGCCGCGCTGCGGGCGTTCGGGGAGGGTCGGACGCTGCTGGCCCGGCCCGGGCTGATCCTCGGCCCGGGGGAGAACATCGGCCGGCTGCCCTGGTGGCTGCACCGGGTCGCCCGCGGCGGGCGGGTCCTGGCGCCCGGCCCGGCGGACCTGGAGACCCGGTTCATCGACGTCCGTGACCTCGCCGCCTGGCTGCTGGACACCGCGGCGGCCGGCGTCGCCGGGGCGGGGGCCGGCGGGGCGTACGACGTGGTCTGCCCGCCCGGGCACGTCACGATGGCCGGCCTGCTGGCGGCCTGCCTGTCGGTGACCGGGTCGGAGGCCGAGCTGGTGTGGAGCGACCCGGAGCCGATTCTCGCCGCCGGGGTGCGTCCCTGGACCGGTCTGCCGATGTGGCTGCCGCCCGGGGAGATGTACGACTACGTCAACGGCATCGACGTCACCCGGGCGCTGGGCGCCGGCCTGCGGGTCCGCCCGGTCGCCGACACCGCCGCGGACACCTGGGCGTGGCTGCGCGGCCTCGGCGGGCCGGCGCCGCGGCGGCCGGACCGGCCGCCGGTCGGCATCGACCCGGCCGTCGAGGCCGCGATCCTGGACCGGGTGTCCGGGTGACCGGGCGCGACGCGGCCGCGGGCAGCGGCCTGGGAGCACACGGCTCTCGCAGCACACACCGGCACATCGGGGACGGTCCTGTCGGGCGGCCGACTCGTTTTCCCGCGGGCTGATCAGGCCCGGCTAAGGTGCCACTGTGTGGACGCGGACGGCCAGGACGCGGACCGTGAGAACACAGACCCTGAGGACGCGGACGCTGCCTGTCGCGGCCGGGCTGGCCGGCGCGCTGGCCGTGGCGGCCTGCTCCGCGGTCTCCACCAGCGACCAGCCGACCCGCGCCCCGTCCGCGGCGGCGAGCACACCCACCGCCATCGGGAGCGCCGGGACTGCGGGCACCGGCCCGTCGGGCGCGGCGCGGCCGGCCACGTTCCGGCTGCCGCGCTCGGCGTGTGACCTGGCTGACATGGCCGCGGTCGAGCGGCTCACCGGCCGGTCTCCGGTCGCGCCGCGCTCGGTCGCGATGTCCGCGCCCAAGCAGGGGCAGACGTTCCTGAGCTGCGCGTTCACCGCCGGGTTCGTGCCGGTCGGCGCGCTGACCGTCGGGGTCCGCGACGCCGGCCGCACCGGGGTGTCGGCCCGCGAGGAGCTCGACGACAGCGTCAGCGCCAGCGAGTACGGCCGCGGCGCCTCCCAGGACGTGACCGGCCTCGGGGACGCGGCCCGGTACGGCACGACGCCCAGCCTCGCCGGGATCACGTTCGCGACGATCTGGGTCGTCGAGGTCCGTGGCACCCAGGTCCTCGACCTGTCGGTCACCTCGGCCGCGAAGACCCCGTCCGCCGCGCGCGACCCCCTCGTCGCGATGGCCCGCACCGCCCTCGCCGGGCTCTGAGGTCGGCGGCGCCCGGGCCGCGCGGCGGCGGACTGTCACAGGCGGGCGGTATCACTGGCCGTATGACGCCTCTGCACTGGAAGCTTGTCGTCGACAGCCGGGACGCGGCCACGCTCGCCGAGTTCTGGGCGGCGGCGCTCGGCTATGTGGTCGAGGACCCGAGCCGCCTTGTCGAGCGGCTGCTGGCCGCCGGGCAGCTACCCCCGGACGCCGTCACCGAGCGGGCCGGGCGGCGGACGTTCCGCGGCTTCGCCGCCGTCCGCCATCCCGACGACCCGTTCGACGAGGTCAGTGGTGTCGGGGCCGGCCGGCGGCTGCTGTTCCAGGACGTCCCCGAACCGAAGACGGTCAAGAACCGGCTGCACCTGGACGTCCACGCGCAGGCGGGTGGCCGGGACGCCCTCGTCGCCCGGCTGGAGGCGCTCGGCGCGACCCGGGTCCGGGAGCACGACCAGGGCCCCGCCGGCCACTGGTGGGTCCTGCGCGACCCCGAGGGCAACGAGTTCTGCGCCACCTGACCGGCCTGGCGCCGGGTGCGTCGCCGGCCGGTGGGCGTCAGGGAGAGGACGGCCCGCACAGAACCTCGTCGGCCGTCTTCGCGAGCGCGGCCTCGGCGGCGGCGGGCGCGGGGTCGAGGGTGCTGGCCATGACGACCATCCGGCCGGTGTCCTCGTTCCAGAACGCCATGGTCTGGTAGCCGAAGATGGCGCCGCTGTGGCCCCAGTTCACGCCGCAGCGGTCCTGGACCCGTTCGATGCCGAGGCCGTAGCGGAAGCCCGGCGCGGCGGGATTCTCCGCGACGGTGGTCCTCAGCTGCGCGAGCAGCGGGGCGCGCAGCAGCTCGCCGCCCATCAGGGACTGGTAGAAGCGGGACACGTCCCTGGCGCTGGAGACGAGGGCGCCGGCCGCCCAGGCATGCGAGGGATTGAGCCCGGTCACGTCATACGGCCTGCCGCCGGCCGTGGGGACGAGGTCGGGCGGGACGTAGCCGTGCGCGTGGTAGCCGGGCAGGTCCCCGGTGGTGGCGGGGAAGGACGTGTCGGCCAGGCCCAGTGGCCGCAGGATCCGGTGTTGGAGCTCCTCGCCCAGCGGATGGCGGGTCACCGCCTCGATGAGCAGGCCGGCGACGATGTAGTTGGTGTTGGAGTACTCCCAGCCGGTCCCGGGTGGGAACGAGCGAGGGTGGGTCTCGGCGAGGGCCACGAGCTCCGCCGGGTCGAAGACCCGGTTCTGGACGATGCCCGCCAGGAGCGCGGGGTCGGCGGTGTAGTCGAACAGCCCGCTGGTGTGGTTGAGCAGCTGCCGGACGGTGATCGTGTCGCCGTCGCGCAGCAGGCCTGGCAGCCACCGTCCCACCGGCCGGTCGAGGGCGAGGCGGCCCTCCCCGACGAGCTGGAGCACCACGGTGGCCACGAACGTCTTCGTCACGCTGCCCACGCGTACCCGGGCCCGCGGTCGCAACGGCGCGCCCGTGGCCAGGTCCGTGACCCCCGCGGCGGCCTGGTGGATCCGGCCGTGGTCCCCCACCCGGACCAGGGCGCCGGGGACGCCGGCGGCGATGACGCCGTCCAGCAGGGTGCGCAGCTCGGGGTCGATCCTGGCCGCAGGGTCCCACTCGGTGACCCGGGGCGTCGCCGGGCCGGCCAGGGCTGGCGCGGCCCCCGCCAGCAGGGACGGGACCAGCATCGCGGTCACGAGAAACGCCGCGACCGGGAGAGCGGTGCCGGTTTTTCGTTCGCGAGGGTTTCCGGGTCGTGTGGTCATGACCGACCACCGCTTGCTCCCTCTTCGGTGACGGCCGAAGACAGCTGGTGCCGCCGCCGGGCCGGTATCAGCCGCCACATCCGGCCGGTGACGAACGCCCCGGCGAACATGAGGACGTAGACGAGCGGGGTCCAGGCTCCGCCAACGGAGGTGTGGGTTCCGTTGACGTAGGCGAAGGTCTCGTCGCTGATCAGATAGGGGACGCCGGTCCAGTGGAAGGTGCCGGTGGCACGCGGGGTGGTCGTGGTGATCCCGGCGTCGAACGCGGCCCTGCCGGTGTGCTCGAGCAGCGTCATGACAGCCTCGACGAGGAAGAGTGTGGCGACGGTGGCCGTCCAGGACGGTCGTGGCGTCAGCTCGCCGTACTCGGCGGCGAGAAAGCCGGCCGCGAGGACGCGCAGGTCACCGAGCTGACGCACGGCCTGACGGGCCCCGACGTCCTCGGCCGAGTCCAGCAGGTTGGCGCGCAGTTCCCGCCGCCTGGCGATCCGAGACCTGCGCGGCAGGTCCTGCAACCGGGCGTCCACCGCCCACACGGCGCGTTCGATACGGAGCCGGTCGAGAGTCATCCGTGGCAGGGCCATCTCAGGTGTCCTCCGTTGCGGGGGATGGGTCGGGGAGGCCTCGGACAAGCACGGGATGGACCACCGCGGCCAACGACAGCCAGCTCGCGGTGCCTTCCGCCAGGGCCTGACTACCGGCCGCGGTCGGCCGGTAGTACTTGCGGGCCGGGCCGGATCGGGAGGCGACGAGGCGCGTCTGGACCCGGCCCTCGCGTTCCAGGCGTGCCAGTGCCGGGTACACGCTGCCCTCGCTGATGTCCGAGAGCCCGAGTTCGCGCAGCCGCTGGACGATCTCGTAGCCGTAGGACTCGCGCTCGGCGAGCAGCCGGAGCAGCAGCAACGACAGGACGCCCTTGAGGAGCTGCGGATCGTGCGCCGGTGCCATGGGCAAAAACTAAGCCGAGTACTTGGCAGTGTCAAGTACTCGGCTTAGCTAGACGTCTGGTCGTTTCGATCTCGCGAAGACGGGTCGAACCCGCGACCCTGACGGTCCGGAGGGCCCGGCGTCGGCCTAGTAGGCGCCGGCGACGTGGTGGGTGGTGACGTTGAGCCGGTTCCACAGGTTGATCTGGGCGACGGTCAGGATCAGCGCCGCGAGCTGGGTCTCGTCGAAGTGGCGGGCCGCCTCGGCGAACACGGCGTCGGGGACCGGGTCCGGGCTGTCGGCGAGCCGGGTCTCCGCCTCGGCGAGGGCCAGCGCGGCCCGCTCGGCGTCGGTGAAGTACGGCGCGTCCCGCCAGCCGGCCACCGTGTCGATCCGCTCGTCGCTCTGCCCGGCCTTGCGCAGCGCGCCGGCGTGCATGTTCAGGCACCAGGCGCAGCCGTTGAGCTGGCTGGCCCGCAGGTTGACCAGCTCGATCGTCGTCTCCGAGAGGCCCGTCGCCTTCACCGCGTCACCGAGGGCGGTGAGCGCCGACAGCGCGGCGGGAACGACGTACACCGGGTGCTTCATCCGCGATTGCATGGGTCTCCTCCTGGCACCGGCCAGGCACGGTCACATCTGCCTGGCGTGGACGGTCAGTCCGGTGACCCGACCGGACGGAGGAACGTGACCGATGCCCGACCATGACCGCCCTCACACCAGTCCCACCAGCCCCCTGCCGCCCGAGCCCGGTCCTGGAGAGCCCGGCCGGGGGGAGGCCGGCGGCGGGGAGTGGCTGGCGGGGCGGTTCGAGGAGCACCGGGCCTACCTGCGGTCGGTGGCCTACCGGATGCTCGGCTCGCGCGCCGAGGCCGACGACGCCGTGCAGGAGGCCTGGCTGCGGCTGGCCCGCTCGGACGCCGGCGCGATCGAGAACCTGCGGGCCTGGCTGACGACCGTCGTCGGCCGGGTGTGCCTCAACGCGCTGCGGGCCCGGGCGGCGCGCCGGGAGGAGCCGGCCGAGCTGACGCTGGCGGATCCGGTCGTGTCCCGGCCCGACGAGGCGCCCGGCCCCGAGGAGCAGGCGCTGCTGGCCGACGCGGTCGGGGTCGCGCTGCTGGTCGTCCTCGACACGCTGGACCCGCCGGAACGGCTCGCGTTCGTGCTGCACGACCTGTTCGCCGTGCCGTTCGACGAGATCGCGCCGATGGTCGGCCGGTCCCCGCAGGCGGCCCGCCAGCTCGCCAGCCGGGCCCGGCGCCGGGTCCGCGGCGCCGCCGGGGACGCCCGGGGCGACGGGGGCGACGGGGTGGTGGCCGGTGACGACGCCCGGCGCCGGGCGGTCGTCGAGGCGTTCTTCGCCGCCGCCCGCGGCGGTGACCTCGACGGGCTGCTGGCGCTGCTCGCGCCGGACGCCGTGCTGCGCGCCGACGTCGGCGCCGCGACCGGCGCGCCCGCGGCCGCGGGCGGGGTCCGCCACGGCGCCGACGCGATCGCCCGCCAGGCGCTGCGGTTCGCGAACCCGCGCTCGACGCTGCACCCGGTGCTGGTCAACGGCACCACCGGGGTCGTCGTCACGGTCGGCGGCGAGCCGGCGGCGGTCATGGCGTTCACCGTCCTCGCGGGCCAGATCGTCGCGATCGACGCCTGGTCGGGCCCGGACCGGCTGCGGTCGGTCGACCTCGGCGCCCTCACCCGCTGAGCTGACAGGGGGCCGCGAAGTACCGCGCGGGACCGGACGGCCGTCGGGCCGAGGACCGGCCTACTGCGAGAAGAGCGCCCTGCTGAGCAGGTCCATCAGCGCACGGTTCAGCCGGGCGACATCCTCGGGATCTTCGAGGTTGAGGCCGACCACCGCTTCGAGCAGGGGCCCGATGAGCACCTGGGCGCTGACCAGGTGGAAGTACAGGGCGATGCCGACCTCTGGGTCCTCGAACTCCCGGGCCCTGCCGGCGGCGACCCGGGCCGAGTGCTCGGCGCCCAGTGCCTCGACCAGCGTCCGGAACAGCTCGACGCTCTCCTCGCCGCCCTCGATGAACACCCGGCGCATGTAGCGGGCGAGCGCGGGCTGGCTCTGCACCACCTCGGCGTATGCCCGGAAGCGGTTCGCCAACGCCTCGAGCGGGGCGTCGGACGGGCTCACCGCCTGCGCCCGGTGGAAGACGCGGCGCAGGACCTCCTCCCGGACGGCCGACTCCAGCGCCTTCTTCGACGGGTAGTAATGCAGGATCGCGCCGGGGGACACGCCGGCGGCCGCGGCCACCATCCGGATCGACGTGGCCTGAATGCCGTGGTCGGCGAAGAGGCCCAGCGCGATCTCACGCAACTGGGCGCCTGTCGACAGGTCGTCGAACTCGACACCGTCGAGCCGCGGTCGGCGGACCGCGCCCTCCTGGCGTTTCGCGGAAGCCGTCACGATGTCCCATCTCCAGACCCTCGGCTGGTGCGGACGGCACGGTGCCCGACGGGCCGAGACCCCGTGGACGCCAGCAGGCTATCAGCGCGGCTGGACCGAACATGTGTCTTGGTAGCCCGTACATGCTCGTGTTCCTGCTTGACGGGTGTTCTGGTCGTCATTACAGTCCCGCTGCCAGGAGCAGCGGGAGGATCTGTGACCCAGCGCGAGGACAGCTCAGACGCGGCGGACGGCGGCGATCACGACCCGTGGGTGCCGCCCTCGGCCCTCATCCGAGTAGCCGGCCCGTGCGCCGTCCCCGTGGCCGGCGGGCCGTCCCATGGCGCCTGACCGCGTCACGACCGAGACCCGCGGCCGGGTCCGCGTCGTGCGGCTGAACCGTCCCGACAAGCTGAACGCCGCCGACCCGGCGATGCAGCGCGGGCTGCTCGAGACGCTGCGGGCGATCCTCGCGGACGGCTCCGCCGCCGCCGCCGTCCTGACCGGTGCCGGCACGGCGTTCTGCGCCGGCGGCGACCTCGCCGTCGTCCGCGAGCTCGCCGCCGGCAACGACCGGCTCGCCGACGAGCTGGCGACCATCAACGAGGACCTGCTGACGTTGATGCTGCGCCGCGAGCTGCCCGTGGTCGCCGCGGTGAACGGGCCGGCGATCGGCTTCGGGGCCGCCCTGTTGGCGATGTGCGACATCGTCGTGATGGCCGCGTCCGCCTATGTCAGCGAGCCGCACGCGCGGTACGGCCTCGCGCCCTCGCCGGCGCTGCGCCTGGTCTGGCCCGAGCTGACGTCCCGCCTCGTCGCGAAGGAGCTCCTCCTGACCGGCCGACGGGTCGGCGCCGAGGAGGCCGTGCGGATCGGGCTCGCCAACCGGGCGGTGCCCGACGGCGCGGAGCTGGCGACGGCGGTCCAGATCGCGACCGACCTGGCGACCGTGCCCAGGGCCGGGATCCTGGCGGTCCTCCAGCAGCTGAACGGGCCGCTCGGCGACCGTGCGGCCGGGTCGGCGCCGTGAGGTCCGGTCGGCCGGGCGCCGACGGGCCCGCCCGCGGCCCTCGCCGCGCGCTCACCGGTCGTGTCGCGTGAAGGTCGTGGATCTGAGCGTCGACGTCGCCGGCGGCTTCGCGGCGAGGCTGATGGGCGGGTCGGGGCTGCGCGTCGTCAGGCCACGCGGCGGCGGCCCCCCGGTCCCGACGGGCGACGACCTTCTCCGGGTCTACCTCGACGCCGGGAAGGAGCACCTACCGTGCCCGGCGTCGCCGTCCGGGCTCGTCGACGCGGAGGACCTCGTGTTCCTGACCTTCGACCGGGGCGCCTACATCGGCCTGCCGGCCGGCTGGACCGTGGAGGACCTGCCCGCGGGCTGCGTGCGGGTGACGACCAGCAGCTTCGGGACGACCGGGCCGTACCGGACCTGGCGCGGGGGGCCGCTGGCGGACTGGGCGGCCGGCGGCTACCTCGGGATCACCGGTGACCCGGACCGGCCCCCGCTGATCGGTCCGGAGCATCTGTGCGGCTACGTCGCCGGTTACACGGCGGCGATCGCGGCGGAGGCCGCGCTGCGCCACCGCGCCCGCACCGGCGAGCCCCAGCGGGTCGACCTCAGCACGATGGAATCGATGCTGAGCGTGCACCAGTCGACGTTCTCGCGGCTGGCCGTCGGCATCGTCCGGGAGCGCACCGGCCGGTACACGGAGGTGTATCCGCTGGTGGTCCGACCGTGCCTGGACGGGTACGTCTCGCTCGGCGTCGTGACCGACGCCGAGTTCGACCGGCTGGCCATCGCCGTCGGGCGCGCGGAGCTCGCGGCCGACGAGCGGTTCGCCGACGCGGCCGCCCGGTGGGCGCACCGCGACGCGCTCGACACCGAGCTCGACACGTTCCTCGGCGCCCGAACCGCCGAGCAGGCCGTGGCCGTGCTGGTCGAGCACGGCGTGGCCGCGGCGAAGGTCGTCGGCCCGTACGAGGTCCTGCGCAACCCGCAGCTCGCCCACCGCGGTTTCTGGCGCCAGCCGGCCGGTCGGGGCGGCAGCGGGCGGATGCCGGGAGACCCGGTCCCGGCGGGCGTGACCCTCGGCTCCTCGCCCCGGTCCGACCGGCGCCGCGCCGGTCGTGCGCGCCACCGCGGGGCGCTTCCCCTGTCTGGCCTGACCGTGCTGGACTTCACGGCGTTCTGGGCCGGTCCGCTGGCGACCCGGTGGCTCGCCGACCTCGGCGCGGACGTCGTCTGGGTGGAGCGGCCCGGCTCGCGCGCCGAGCCTGGCGGGACCACGCAGGATCTCACCGCGGAGGTCATGCGGGTCTTCCACCGCAAGATGAACCGCAACAAGCGCAGCGTCCTGCTCGACCTGAAGACCGCCGCCGGCCGCGCGGCCGCGCGGAGGCTGGCCGCCGAGGCCGACCTCCTGGTCGAGAACTTCCGGCCCGGGGTGATGGCCGCGTTCGGCCTCGGCCCGGCCGAGATGTGCGCCCTGAATCCCGAACTGGTCTACGTGTCACTGTCCGGGTTCGGGGCCAGCGGCCCGTGGGCGGCGCGGCGTTCCTACGGCCCCACGATCGAGGCGGCGTCCTCGGTCGAGGGCCGGACCGGCTATCCGGGCGGCGAGCCGCTGCGCCTGGGCCACACCCTTCCCGACGCGACCGGCGGCCTCGCCGGCGCGCTGGCGGCGCTGCGCGGACTGCGTGACCGCGACGCGAGCGGGCGGGGCGGCTGGTTCGACGTCTCCCAGCTGGAGGTCTACGCCGCCCTGTGCGGCGAGGAGATCCTCGCCGCCTCGCTCACCGGGCAGGACCCGCCGCGGATCGGCAACCGTTCCAGGCACGGCGGCGTGCAGGGTGTGTTCCGGTGCGCCGGGGACGACGCGTGGATCGCCGTCCGGCTGGCCGGCCGGCGGGACCTGGAACGCCTGGCGGAGGTCACCGGCCTCGACGGGCTCGCCCGCGCGGCGAGGACCGGGCCGCGCGACGACGCCGCCGCCGAGGCTCTGATCGCCGGCTACACGGCGACCCGCGACAAGCACCGGACGGCGGCGTTGCTGCAGGACGCCGGGCTGGAGGCGTTCGCCGTGCTCGGCCCCGCGGAGCTGCTCGCCGACGACCACCTGCGCGCTCGCGGCTTCTTCGTGACGGCCCGGCCCGGCGACACCCTGCCCGGTTCGCCGCTGCACAGCGAGCCGCCCCTGGTCGACCCGCGGGGGCCGGCGCCGCGGTTCGGCGCGCACACCGACGAGGTCCTCGGTCAGTTCGGGCTGCCTCGGCCCGAGATCGCCCATCCGTAGCCGTTCGACCAGCAGCGGCGGATCCGACACAAGGAGAAGAAGATGCCCACTGGCTCCCTCGCCGACGCCGTCAGGCGCGGACCGACCCGGCTGAGACTGCGCGCCACGGTGCTCCTGGCGGCCTTGTTACTGGTCGCGACGGCCTGCGGAGGCTCCTCGGACAAGGCCGCCACCGCCACCACGACGAAGACCTACAAGATCGGTGTCCTCACGGACATCACCGGCCCGTCGTCGGCGCTGGGCAAGAAGGTGCTGGCCGCGGTCCGGGCCGGCATCGGCGTCGCCGGCACCGAGGGCTACAAGATCCAGTATGTCACCGGTGACACCCAGTCCACGGCCGCCGGCGCCGGGACGGCGGCCCAGAAGCTGGTCAACCAGGACCACGTGTTCGCGGTCATCCTGATCTCCAACCTCGGGTACGGCGCCGCGCCGTTCCTCACGGCCAAGGGCGTGCCCGTCTTCGGCGGCGACATCGACGGCCCGGAGTGGCTGACGAGCCGCAACATGTTCTCGGTCTTCGGCTACCCCGACTACACCAAGGTCGAGACCACCACGGGCCAGTTCTTCAAGCTCGTCGGCGCGACCACCATCGGGGCGATCGCCTACGGCGTCGTCCCCAGCGCCGCGCTCTCCGCCCAGGCGACCGCGGTGTCCTCGACCGCCGCCGGCCTGAAGACGGGCTATCTCAACGCGCAGGTCCCGCTCGGGAGCACCGACGTCGGCCCGATGGTCCTCGCGATGAAGTCCGCGAAGGTCGACGGAGCGATCTTCCTGCTGCAGCAGAACACCGCGTTCGCCGTCATCGAGGGCCTCGGCCAGCAGGGCGCGGCGCTGAAGGCTCCGCTGCTGACCGGCGGCTACGGCGCCGACCTGCTCGACGCCGGTCCCGGCGCCCAGCGCGACGCCCAGGGCGCCTACTTCCAGCTGCCCTTCGAGCCCGCCGAGATGGGGACGCCGGCCACGGAGAAGTTCCAGGCGGCACTCAGGCAGTACGCCGGGTTCACCGAGCCGGGCGGCCTCAACGAGTACATCGCGTACCTCTCCGTCGACGCCCTCGTGGCCGGTCTGAAGAAGGCGGGCGACAGGCCGACCCAGGCCTCACTGATCACGGCCATGCTCGGCATCTCCGACTACGACGGCGCCGGGCTGTTCGGCAGCCACACCATGTCCTTCGCGATGGCCGACCGGGGCAAGGGCGGAGTCGGCTCGGACAACTGCCTGTGGTTCACCAGGTTCGAGGGCAGTTCGTTCCACCTGGTCCAGGGGGCCGACCCGCTGTGCGGCTCGGTGATCGCCGGTAAGACCGTGTCCTGACGGGGATCAGCCGCGGCGGGCCTGGCGGCGGGCGCGGGCGCC
The DNA here is from genome assembly GCF_000166135.1 of Pseudofrankia inefficax. NCBI lineage: Bacteria > Bacillati > Actinomycetota > Actinomycetes > Frankiales > Frankiaceae > Pseudofrankia > Pseudofrankia inefficax. The sequence goes on along the minus strand of NC_014666.1, from coordinate 4,540,488 downwards.
CAGCGGGGCCTCGGGGACGCCGTCGGCGGAGGCGCGCAGGTTCTTGTGGCCGTAGCCGCGCTCGGCCAGCCACGCCGCGGCGGCGCTGGCACCGTCGGCGGCGGCCGACACCGGCTCGGCCGCCAGGTCCGTGTCGGCGCCGCCGGTCGCGGTGACCAGGTAGCGGAACGTGAAGAACGGGCGGGCCGCGAGGTCGTAGGTGAGGTTGCCGGCCTCGGTGAACTCGGCGCGGAACACGTCGTGCTCGGCGGCGGCCGCGAGGAGCTCGGCCCGCTGGGGCTCGGTCAGCTGGTCGAACATGCCCCGGACGGTCACCCGGTACGTGCGGCTGCTCACACCCCCATCGTAGCGACGCGCCCCGCCCGGCCCCGGGATCGCCGCCGGTGGCGGGGGTGGCGCCGGCCGGCACAGCGGGCGCACAGCGTTCCCCTATCCGCGCACAGGATTCCCACGGCCCATCCCAAGAAACACTCACTAGCGTTACGGCCACGCGGCTGACCTGGGAAAACGCCTTACGACAAATCCCGGTCGCGGCCGCGGAAAGGGGTCCGGAGAACCGGCTTCCAACGAGCCCGACAATATCGAGGAGAAATCCCGTGCGCGTTTCCAGGAATCTGCGTCGTTCCCTTGCCGTGACGTTGGCCGGCGTGACCGTCGTGGGTGCCGCGGCGCTGCCGGCGAGCGCGGCCACCTCCGCGCCGACGCGGCCGGCCAGCGCGGTCCACGGCGCGCCCGCCCAGCGGGAGGTCCGCGTCGACATCACCGTCGAGCCCGTCCCGGCGGCGGTCACGGCGGTGCTGGTCCGCAACGCGACGACCGGCGCCGTGGTCGGGGTGTTCCCGGTCCGGTCCCGGGCGGTCACCCACCTGACCGTCACCGTCCCGGTCGGGACGACGCTGGACATCTCGGCGCTGAGGGCGGCCAACGCGAACCGGCCCGCGAACCTGGGCACCGTGCGGGTCGTCGTCGGACCGAACGGCTCGACGGCCGCGGGCAACGCCGTCACGGTCACGTTCCGCCAGGGTTCGAAGCCGAAGGCGGCGCTCGGCGCGCAGCTGGCCCGCCAGGGCGCGAAGCTCTCCGTCCGCTGAGCCTGTCTCCACGCCGGGGGCCCGCCAGTGCGGGCCCCCGGCGTGGGCGGCCCGTGACCCGCTACTCGACGGTGACCGACTTGGCGAGGTTGCGCGGGCGGTCGACGTCGTGGCCGAGCGTGACGGCGGCGTGGTAGGCGAACAGCTGCAGCGGGATGCCGAGCAGGATCGGGTCGAGCTCCGGCTCGTTGCGCGGCACCACCAGCACCTCGTCGGCGACCGCCGCCAGCGCCCGGTCGTGGCCGACGACGAGGACCCGGCCGTCGCGGGCCTTGATCTCCGCGATCGTCCCGAGGTTCTTCTCGCGCAGCTCGTCGTCGGGCACGACCACGACGACCGGCCGCTCCGGTGACACCAGCGCGAGCGGGCCGTGCTTGAGCTCGGACGCGGGGTAGGCCTCGGCGTGGATGTAGGCGACCTCCTTGAGCTTCAGCGCCCCCTCCGCGGCGACGACCGCGCCGCGGACCCGGCCCACGTAGAGCATCCCGCTGTACGCGGACCAGCGGGCGGCGACCGCGGCGACGTCGTCCTCGGCCGCGAGGATCTCGGCGATCTGCCCGGGCAGCGCGCGCAGCCCGCCGAGCAGGCGCCGCCCGTCGGCGGGGGACAGGTCGCGCACGCGGCCCAGGTGCAGCGCGAGCAGCGCGAACGAGACCGCCGTCGCGGTGTAGGTCTTCGTCGAGGTGACCGACACCTCCGGCCCCGCGTGCAGGTAGATCCCGCTGCCGGCGGCGCGGGCGATCGCGCTGCCGACGACCCCGACGATCCCGACGACGCGGCCGCCCTTGCGCTGGACCTCCTGGACGGCGGCGAGGGTGTCGTAGGTCTCGCCGGACTGGCTGACCGCGACGTAGAGCGTGTCGGGCTCGATCACCGGGTTGCGGTAGCGGAACTCCGCCGCCGGTTCCGCGACGGCCGGGATGCGGGCGACCTCCTCGATCAGCTGCGCCCCGAGCCGGCCGGCGAGGTAGGCCGACCCGGCGCCGAGGACGACGACGCGCCGGACCGCGCGGGCGTCCCGGGGTGAGAGGTCCAGGCCGCCGAGGTGCGCGGTGGCGAACCGGTCCTCGATCCGGCCGCTGATCGCCCGTTCGACGGCGGCGGGCTGCTCGTGGATCTCCTTGTGCATCCAGTGCCGGTAGCCGCCGAGCTCGTAGGCCATCGGCGCGACGTCGACGACCTCGGCCGCCCGGCTGGTCAGCGCCCCGTCGCGGCTGACCTCGTAGCCGCCGGCCCGCAGCGTCGCGAGGTCGCCGTCCTCCAGGTGCACGACCTGGCGGGTGTGCGCGACCAGCGCGGAGAGGTCGGAGGCGGCCAGCACCTCGCGTTCGCCGACGCCGAGCAGCAGCGGGCTGCCGTTGCGGGCGACGACGACCTCGCCGGGGTTCGCCGCGTCGAGGACGGCGATCCCGTAGGTGCCGGCGATCTGGTCGAGCGCGACCCGGACCGCGTTCGCCAGGTCGGTCTCGCCGGCCGCGAGCTCCCGGCCGATCAGGTGCGCGAGCACCTCGGTGTCCGTGTCGGAGGCCATGACGACGCCGTCGGCGGCGAGCTTCGCCCGCAGCTGGTCGGCGTTCTCGATGATGCCGTTGTGGACGAGCGCGACCCGGCCCGCCGCGTCCAGGTGCGGGTGGGCGTTGCGGTCACTCGGCGCGCCGTGCGTCGCCCACCGGGTGTGCGCGATCGCGGTCGTCGCGGCGAGGCGTTTCGGCAGCCGGGCGGCCAGCTCGTCGACCCGGCCGGCGGCCCGGTGGACGGTCAGCCCGCCGTCCTTGGACGGGATCGCGAGGCCCGCCGAGTCGTAGCCGCGGTACTCCAGCCGGCGCAGCCCGTCGACGACGAGCGGGACGGCCGGCCGGCGACCGACGTAGGCGACGATGCCGCACATGGACAGCTCCGTTCTGGCCGGACGGTCCTTCCGGACGGTCAGCCGTAGACGACACGGCGCAGCTGGCGCGGCGTGCGCGGTTCCGCGCGGAAACGGTGCTCGGGCAGCTCCCGGCCGATCCGCTCGAAGATCGCGTCGTTGGTCAGGCCCTGGCGGCGCAGCTCGCCGTGCCGCCGGCGCACCCACGCCCGCGGCGACTCGTCGTAGTACGCGAGCACGTCGGCGACCACCCGGGCCGCCTCGGCGGGCGTCAGGTCCGTCGTGCGGACCAGATGGTCGACGAGGTCGGCGGGCAGCGGCGCGGGCACCCGGCCCACGATGGCCTCCCGGCCCGGGTGAAGTCCAGGATCCTGCCCGGAATCGGGCAGGACCCCACCCGTCCGCCGGCCCGGGCCGGCCCCCCAACGGACGATAAGTTCCGGTAAGGATCGGTAGCCGCGGTCTCGAGTTCGGGTCCGTGCCATCAGGGCGCCGGGTAGTTTCCCCGAGGGGCGGGCGGACGGCGGACGGCGGCGTGCGCATGAGGACCGAAGGTGGGCCACATGGTCGGCTTCCCCATCCAGACCCGCCTCCCGCCGTGTTCCCATCCCTCGCTCAACCCGGCGGCCGAGGCGGGGCGGGCGTGCGGCGCCACGGTGTACCCGCCGTTCGACCGTTGCTGGGCCCATCTGGCGCCCGCCGACCTGGACGCCTACCTCGCCACGCTCGGCCCGGGTTCCGACGTCAACGCCGGCGGAGTGACCTTCACCGGCGGGCTTCTGGAGCGTTTCCTGCGGGCCTGTTCGCCAGGAACCCAGCTGGGACCACGTTTCCGCAACGTCGACTTCAGCGACGCGGCTTTCGTAGAGCCGGCGGTGTTCACCACGGCCACCTTCGACGGCCAGGCGCGTTTCGCTGGCGCGACCTTCGTCGAGGGCGCCTACTTCGCCGCCGTGGACTTCGGCGGCGAAGCCTGGTTCGGCGGCGCGACGTTCGCCCAGGACGCGATCTTTCGTCGCACGGCCTTCCGCGAGAACGCCTTCTTCCAGGACACGGCCTTCCAGCAGGGAGCCGTCTTCGAGGACACGAAAGTCAACAGGGTCTTACGCCTGTCGGGCGCTGCCGGGTCGCTGGACTTCACCAGGTGTGAGGTGCAGGGGGAGCTTCTGGTCGAGGGCGCCGTCGGCGCTCTCGCTGGCACGGGGATGCGCGTACCGGGCCGGATGGCGCTGAACCTTGAAGAAGCGCGGGTGGATCTTTCGGAGTCGGTGTTCACCGGGCCGATCGCCATCCAGGGCCGCCGGCGACCGGGCCAGGCCCACGGCGTGAAGGTGACGGCGCTGCGTGGCGTGGACGCCGAGCGGCTGGTGATGACCGATGTGGATCTGTCCGAATGCCAGTTCGCCGGGATCCAGCGGCTGGACCTGATCAAGCTGGACGGTGAGTGCGTGTTCGCCGCCGACCCGGCCGGGAACAGGCAGGTCCTCGCCGAGGAACACCACTGGCGAAACGCCCAGCCGGGCCGGCGCGCCGCACGCTGGGCCTCCGCGCCGCCAGGTGTCGAGGTCGTGGGACCCGAACGGCTGCAGGTCCTCTACCGGCAGCTGCGCAAGGCGTTCGAGGAGACCAGGAACGAGCCCGGGGCGGCCGACTTCTACTACGGCGAGATGGAGATGCGGCGCGCCGCCGCCCGGCGGGGACGGCGCCTGGAGCGGTGGCTGTTGAACGCCTACTGGGCGACCTCCGGCTATGCGCTGCGCGCCAGCCGCGCGCTCGGCTGCCTGGCCCTCGTCATCGCCGCCACGATCGTCGCGCTCGTCGTGTGGGGATTCCCGGCCCAGGCCGTCGACCTGAAGGTCGACGGCACGCTGACCACCCAGTCCGGCCCGCGGCCGATCGCGGTGACGATCCACCAGCGTGACCCCACCACGCAGTTCGGCGACCGGATCGGGATGGCCGTCGAGATCGCTCTGAACGCGGCCATCTTCCGCGACTCCGACGACCAGCTCACCACGGCGGGCCGGTACATCGACATCTCCGCCCGGCTGTTGGGACCGCTGTTTCTCGGCTTCTCCCTGCTCGCCGTCCGCAACCGCGTCAAACGCTGAGCACCCTGGCTACGGTCCGCTGAGCTCCGACCAGACCCGGGTGCGGGCTACGCGGCGAGCTCCGGGTAGAGGACCGACGGGTCCGCCGAGAGGGCGGCCTTGACGTGGCGGGTCGTGTCGTCGGCGAGGACCTCGAACGCGCCGGCCTCGACGCCGTCGAGGGCCAGGTCCGCGACGACGCGCGGGTCGGCCTTCGGGGCGTCGACGTTCGCGGCCATGTCGGTGTCGATGTAGCCGACGTGCAGGGCGGTCACCGCGATCCCGCGGGGCCGCAGCTCGGCGCGCAGCGACTGGGTCAGCGACCACAGGGCGGCCTTCGACGCCGCGTACGAGCCGCCCTGCGCGTACCAGGACAGCACCGAGGCGACGTTCAGCAGATGACCGCCGCCGTTGGCGGCAAGCACGGGGGCGAACGCCCGGGTGACGAGCAGCGGGCCGTAGAAGTTCGTCTCGAACTCGCGGCGGACGTCGGCCAGGTCGCCGTCGAGGAACGGCACGCCGAGGTAGCCGCCGGCGTTGTTCACCACGATCGTCACGTCACCGGCCGCGGCCGCCGCCGCGGCGACGGCGGCCGGGTCGGTCACCTCCAGGGCCAGCGGGATCGCCCGCGGGTGGGTGACGGTGCGCGGGTCGCGGGCGGTCGCGTAGACCTTGGCGGCGCCCCGGTCGAACGCGGCGTCGACGAACGCGCGCCCGAGCCCGCGGCTGCCGCCGGTGACGAGCACGACGGCGCCTTCGAGAGAGGTCATGGCCAGCTCCTTGCCCCGGGCCGTCGCGGCGGCTCCCGCCACCGACACCCGGAAACCGATCGGTTTTCGTGGTCGGTCCCGACGGTAAACCGATCGGTTTCCACCGGCAAGGTCTGGGGCTACGCTCGTGGGGTGAGCAATGCCACGGCGCCCGAAGCCCGCTCCGACCCCGCCGCCCGGCTGGTCGCGGCGGCCGGGCCGCTGTTCTACCGGGAGGGCGTCGCGACCGGTGTCGACGCGCTGTGCCGCGCGGCCGGTGTCTCCAAGCGCACGATGTACCAGCTGTTCGCCAGCAAGGACGAGGTGATCGCCGCCGGCCTCGACCAGTGGGCCGACACGATCCGCGCGCTCATGTGGCCGCCCGACGACCACCCGGGCGGGCCGCGCGAACGGGTCCTGGCGGTCTTCGCGGCCCTGGAGGCGGCCAGCGGCGACCCGGAGTTCCGCGGCTGCCCGTTCGTCGCGGCCGCCGTCGAGGTCAAGGACTCCGACCACCCCGCCGCCGTCGTCGCCCGCCGGCACAAGGAGGCCCTCACCGGCTTCTTCGCCACCGAGGCCCGCCGCGGCGGCGCCGCCGACCCCGACGGCCTGGCCGCCGCGCTCACGATCGTCTACGACGGGTCCAGCGCCCGCGCCGTCGTCCTCGCCCGACCACTCGACGGCCTCGCCGTCGCCACCGCGACGACCCTCCTGGACGCGGCCGGCCTACGCTAGCCGGCCGCGATCCCCGTTCTCGCCCTCGGATGGCTACGAAGGGGACGGCGCCTCGGTCGCCTCGACGGTGGCCGCCGGCTCGCCGGGCTCCTGCGCCGCGGCCACACCGGAGCCGGCGGCCAGGGACGGGCTCGGGTCGGGACGCCCGCCGCGCAGCAGTGACGCCACCGCGGCGACGGCGGCGAGGACCGCGGCCGTCGCGAAGACGATGACCAGGCCGTGGTGGAACGGCCCGGAGATCAGGTCGGGGAAGAACTCGTGGCCGGTGACCGTGGCCCGCTGCTCGGGGGTGAGCCGCGCGAGTGTCCCCGACGGCAGCAGGTGCTCGACCGGGTTGAAGCCCAGCTGGGCGGCGAACAGCGACGCGACCGGCGGCAGGTGCCCGACCTGCGCGGCGACGTCCGCCGGCACCCCCTGCCGGGCGAGACCGCCGGACAGCGCCCGTGGCAGGCTCCCGGCCAGGCCCGCGACCATCAGCGAGAAGAACACCCCGATCGACAGCGCCGTCCCGGTGTTCTGGAACGTCGCGCGCATCCCGGACGCCACCCCGCGCTGCGCGACCGGCACCGAACCCATGATCGACGACGTGTTCGGCGAGGCGAACATGCCCGACGCGATGCCGTTGAGCAGCAGCAACGAGGCGAACGGCCAGTAGGAGAAGTCGACGGGCAGCAGCATCAGCCCGACGAAGCTGCCGCCGAACAGGATCGCCCCGGCCGACGCGATCCCCCGGGAGCCGAACCGGTCGGACAGCATCCCGGAGACCGGCCCGGCGACGAGGAACCCGAACGTCAGCGGCAGCATGAAGATGCCGGCCCACAGCGGGGTGTCGGCGAAGTCGTAGCCGTGCAGCGGCAGCCACACACCCTGCAGCCAGATGATCAGGATGAACTGCATCCCGCCGCGGCCGATCGACACGCACAGCGACCCGATGTTCCCGGCGGCGAACGCCCGATTGCGGAACAGCCCCAGGTTGATCATCGGCGCCGTGACCCGGCCCTCGGCGACGGCGAACGCGACGAGCAGCGCGGCGCCGCCGGCGATCAGGACGACGACCAGCGGCCGGGTCCAGCCCATGGTGTGCCCGCCGTAGGGCTGCAGGCCGTAGGTGACGCCGACGAGGACCGCGGACAGGCCGACCCCGAAGGTGACGTTGCCCCACCAGTCGATCCGGCCGCCGCCACGGGCCGAGGTCTCGCGCAGCTTCGCGTACGCCCAGACCGTGCCGAAGATCCCGACAGGGACGTTGATCCAGAACACGGCCCGCCAGTCCCAGGCGGTGAGCAGCCCGCCGGCGACGAGGCCGACGAACTGGCCGGCCAGGGCGGCGACCTGGTTGACGCCGAGGGCGAACCCGCGCCGTTCGGCGGGGAACGCGTCGGTGAGGATCGCCGCCGAGTTCGCCGTCAGCATCGACCCGCCGACGGCCTGCAGCAGCCGCCAGACGATCAGCCACATCGCCCCGTGGGCCTTGTCGAACGGGTCGAACGACAGCAGCACGGACGCGACGGTGAACACGGCGAACCCGGCGTTGTAGAGCTTGACCCGGCCGTACATGTCCCCGAGCCGGCCGACGGTGACGACGAGCACCGCCTGCACCAGCCGGTAACCCATGATCATCCACAGCAGGAAGGCGATGTTCCCGGGCGCCAGCGGGTCCAGGTGCACGCCGCGGAAGATCGCCGGCAGGGCGATGAGCACGATCGACCCGTCGAGCGCCGACATGAACACCGCGGCGGTCGTGTTCGTCAGCGCGACCCACCGGTACGGATCGGGCGCGGTCCGAGCCGGCGCGGAGGCTGCGTTGTTCGGGGTAGCCGTGTACGGGGCGGCCATCAGGCGTGGCTCGTCGCGAGCGGCTCCAGGGTCGCGGTGCGGGTGACGGTCATGAAAACCCTCCAGGGGGTAGGGACGGCCGCGGGTCGGTCAGAGCTGGGCCAGCCGGTCGAGCAGGGCCATCGCCTCGATGACGGTCTGGCGTTCGGCCTCGGTGTAGTGGTCGTGCAGCGCCCGGTTGAGCCACTCGTGGCGGGCGTTCTTGTTGCCCTCGGCGCGGGCCACGCCGGCCTCGGTGAGGGTGACGAGCTGGCGGCGCCCGTCGGTCGGGTCCGGGTCGCGGCGGATCAGCCCGGCCGCGTCGAGCGCCGCGAGGGTCGCGGCCATCGACTGCGGCCGGATCCGCTCGCTGGCCGCGAGCCCGCTGGCGGTGCCCGCGCCGACCCTGGACAGCTGGGCGAGCACGGAGGCCTGGGAGGGGGACAGGTCACCACCCGCGGTGCCGTCGGCGACCTCGCGCAGCCGGCGGCGCAGCCGGCCGATCACGACCCGCACGTCCCGCGCCGCCGTCACGGCGGACGCGGCGAGCGCCGCGTCCGTGGCCTCGCCGTCCGGCTGGCCGGTGCCGTCGTCTCTGAGCGTCTCAGCCACGGACGCCACCCTAAAACCGACAGTCCAGACTGTCCAGTTCCACCTGTGCAGGTGCGGCTGTGTATCTGGTCTGGGTGGGTCGTCGTGACCACCCGGCACCGCGCGCCGGGAGGATCAGGGGGTGGCGACGCAACGGCGTTTCATCCGGGAGGTACGGCTGCCGGCTCCGTCCGGCGCGGGCGGCTACCCGTTCAGCCTGCCCGCGGTCGCGTGGCTGGCCCGCGGCGACGGGCTGCGCCTCGGCGCCGGCGTGACGTTCCTGGTGGGGGAGAACGGCACCGGCAAGTCGACGCTCGTCGAGGCGCTGGCCGTCGCGGCCGGGTTCAACCCCGAGGGCGGCAGCCAGAACTTCCGGTTCGCGACCCGCGCCACCGAGTCCCCGCTCGGCGACCACCTGGTTCTCAGCTGGGAGGCCCGCAAGCCACGCACCGGGTTCTTCCTGCGCGCCGAGTCGTACTACAACGTCGCCAGCGAGATCGAACGCCTCGACAGCGACGGGCCGACGCGGCTGCTGGACTCCTACGGCGGGGTGTCGCCGCACGAGCGGTCCCATGGCGAGTCGTTCCTCGACCTGGCCACCCACCGGTTCGGCCCCGACGGGCTGTACATCCTCGACGAGCCGGAGGCCGCCCTGTCGGTCCGCGGCGCGATGGCGCTGCTGGCCCGGTTCGCGGACCTGGCCGCCGCCGGCTGCCAGCTGATCGTCGCCACCCACTCGCCGGTGCTGCTCGCGCTGCCCGGTGCCACGATCTACGAGATCGACGCCGACGGCGCGATAGGGCCGGTCGGCTACGACGACGCGCTGCCGGTCCGGATGACCCGCGACTTCCTCGCCGCCCCCGACCGCTACCTGCGCCACCTCCTGGACGGCCGCTGACGGCCTGGCCCCGGCGTGCGGACCGTAGCGGCGCCCACGTTCCCGGCGAACCGGGCGTGACGGCCGGTGCGGCGCGCATCATGAACGGGTGGGCGCGTTCACCGACCAGGCGCCGTTCGCGGTCCGGTTCGGCTGGGGCCCCGACGACCTCGCCGCGCTCGCGCCCGGCGGTGACGTCGTCGTGATCGTCGACGTGCTGCGGTTCACCACCGCCGTGTCGGTCGCCGTCAGCCGCGGCGCCCACGTCCTGCCGCACCGCTGGCGGGACCAGGCCGCGGCCCGGTTCGCCGCCGAGCGGGGCGCACTGCTCGGGGGCCGCCGCGAGGACCCGGACGCCCCGTGGTCGCTGTCCCCCACCGACCTCGCGGCGATCCCCCCGGGTACCCGCCTGGTCCTGCCGTCCCCGAACGGCGCGACCCTGTCCGCCGCCGCTCTGGAGCTTGGGGTGTCCCGGCTGCTGGCCGGCTGCCTGCGCAACGCGGCCGCGGTCGGCCGCGCCGCCGCGGCGGCGCTCGCGGGCGGCGGCCACCTGGTGGTGATCGCCTCCGGGGAACGCTGGCCCGACGTGTACGGCGACCCGCACCGTGGCCCGCTGCGCCCCGCCGTCGAGGACCTGCTCGGCGCCGGCGCGGTCATCGCGCGCACCGTCCGGGCCGCCGGCCTGGCCAGGGACCGGCTCTCCGCCGAGGCCCGGGCGGCGATGGCGGCGTTCCTCGCCGCCGAACCGGACCTGCACGCCGACCTGCGCGCGTCGGCGTCCGGCCGGGAGCTGCTGGCCCTCGGCTGGGACGACGACATCGCCGCCGCCGCCGCGCTCGACGTCGACCAGGCCGTCCCGGTCCTCACCGACGGCGCGTTCACCGCGTCCGACTAGTGCCGTATCTGGACACGCGCGCGACTGTAGCCTGAATCGGTGAGAATCCAGGAGCCGAACTGGGCGTTCAGTCTCGGCGACGGCCGCGTGACGCATGCGCGGGCACTCGCCTCGGACGAGGACGTCACGAACCTCCAGCGGCTTTTCGAATTGTTGCCTTCGTACTGCGAGAAGACGATCGGATTTCCGCCAGGTCCCGCCGAGGCGCACAGCACCCTCATCGCCCGCCCGCCGTCCTCCACACCGGATGACAAGCTCCCCATAGGCGCCTTCGACGCCGACGGTCGCCTCGTCGGCTACTCCGACCTGATCCTGAGGTTTCCGGAGCAGAGCCAGTGCTACATCGGTTACGTTCTCGTGGATCCCGAGTGCCAACACCAGGGCCTGGGCACCTATTTGCTCGAATTCTCGGTAAAGCTCGCCGCGAGCCGACAACCGCAGTGCACGCACGCCGTGACCGGCCTGATCGAAACATTCGGACAGCCGGGCCAGACCTTCCTCGATCGAGGCGGCTTCGTACCGACCGGCACAGCAACCCCGTACGAGGTAAACACCATCTCGTCCACGCGCCGCGAGTACGTCAAGGCGCTTTGACCACCCGTCGCCCCACTGGGAGACCTGCCGCTCAGCGGGCCGCGCCGAACCAGGTGGACAGCCGTTCGCCCAGGTCGTCCTGGTCGTCGCCGACCCACGCGACGTGGCCGTCCGGCCGCAGCAGCACGGCGGGTACGTCCAGCTCGTCGCTGACGTCGACGACGTGGTCGACCCGATCCGCCCAGCCGGCCACCGACAGCCGCCCGGTCTGGTCGAGCAGCAGGCCCCGGCCCGCGTGCGTCAACGCGTAGAGACGGCCGCTCCTCAGCGCGATGTCGCGCAGCCGCCGCCCGAGCAGCTCATGACCAGCGCCGAGGTCGTAACGGACCCCGATCCCGGTGATCTTCTCGATCAGGCGGCGGTTCACGGCGTCGAAGTCCATCAGCTCCGCCAGCAGCCGCCGGACCGCCTGGGGGCCCGGCTCCAGCGAGGTCAGCTCGACCTGCGCGCGGGTGTTGTCGAGCACGGCGGCGGCGACCGGGTGGCGTTCGGCGTGGTAGCTGTCCAGCAGCCCCTCGGGCGCCCAGCCGTTGATCTCGGCGGCGAGTTTCCAGCCGAGGTTGAACGCGTCCTGGAGGCCGAGGCTGAGGCCCTGCCCGCCGTTCGGCGGGTGGATGTGCGCCGCGTCGCCGGCCAGCAGCACCCGGCCGGCCCGGTACCGCTCGGCGAGCCTGGTGGCGTCACCGAACCGGGACAGCGACCGCGGCGAGTGCGCGCCGAAGTCGGTGCCGGCCAGGGCCCGGACCTGTGCTTTCAGCTCGTCGAGAGTCGGCGGGACCGTGGGGTCCTCGGCGAGGCCGGCGGCGGGCGCGCCGAGGCGGTACAGCCCGTTCCCGAGGGGCACGGCGCCGAAGTTCTTGTGGGTCTTGTAGACCTCGGTCACGACGGCCATCAGGGTCTGCTCGGGGACGGCGATCTCCACCTCGCCGAGCAGCGTCTCGCGGCGGGCCGGCTCGCCGGGGAACGCGATACCGGCCAGTTTCCGGACCGTGCTGCGGCCGCCGTCGCAGCCGACCAGGTAGCGGGCCGCCAGCCGGGTGCCGTCGGCGAGCTCGGCGGTCACCCGCTCGTCGTTCTGGCTGAGCGCGACGAGTGCGCTGCCCCGGCGCAGGTCGGCGCCCAGGCTGGTGGCGTGCTCGGTCAGCATCCGTTCGACGGACGGCTGCGGGATCCCGAGAAGGTACGGGTGGGCGGTGTCCAGGACGCCCGGCGCCGGCCGGACGAGGCCGGCGAACGAGGTGCGCAGCGGGTGGCGCGTGCCGTGGGGCAGGAGCCGGTCCAGCAGGCCACGGGCGTCGAGCACCTCGACACCGCGGGCGTGCAGGCCGAGCGACCGGGCCCGGCTCGTCGGCACGGCGTCCCGCTCCACGACGACGACGCGCACGCCGTGGAGCCGCAGCTCGGCGGCCAGCATCAGACCGGTCGGCCCGCCCCCGGCGATGATCACGTCAGTCATGGGGCGTGTTCCGGTCCGCCGGGGCGCGTTCGGCCTGGTCGCGCAGCGCGCGCAGCCAGCGCCGCATGACGACACGGTGACCACCGGAACCGATGACCAGGGCGCGGTAGACCCGACCGCGCCAGCCGGGGAACGCGGCGCAGGTCCTGGCCGCGAGGACCGTCCCGCCGTCGCGCGCCGAAAGCCGCCACTCCAGCGTGTAGTCGGAGAACCGGTGATGCCCGGCGAACAGCAGCCGGCGCGGCGGGTCGGACTCGGCGACCGCGAACCCCGGCCGGGGCGCCTCGGGGTCCGAGAGCCGTAGCGCCCGGGTCAGCAGGGCACCGCCGGGCCGTCGCCGCGGCGGCGCGACCAGGACGTCCCAGACGGCGGCGGCCGGCGCGGCGACGAACACGTCGTGCTCGTCGACGAACGGCGGCCCACCCGCCCCCGGCCCGGTCACGCGCCCCCGCCCGGCCCTTCCTCGACGGCCCCGCTCCCGCGGGCGAGGAACCGGTCCACGACGTCGCGGTCGAGGTCGTAGGACAGCAGCCCCGCTGCCTGCTCCGGCGGGAGCCAGCGCAGCTCGTCGACCTCGTCGTTCGGCGTGAACGCACCCCCGGTGACGCGCAGCGCCCAGTACCGCACGACCTTCGTCGCCGGCGGCGAGTCCGCCGACCCGTGCCGGCGGACGGGGTACGTCACGTCACCGAGCAGGACCCCGACCTCGACGGCGAGCCCGGTCTCCTCGTCGACCTCCCGGACCGCCGCCGCCAGCCACGTCTCGTCGCCGTCGACCTTGCCCTTGGGCAGCGACCAGTCGTCATACCTGGGCCGGTGCACGAGCACGATCTCGACGCCCCCGCCCGCCGCCGGCCGCCAGACCACCCCGCCGGCCGCCCGGACCTCGGCGCCGTCCGCGCCGGCCTCGTTTTCTGGTGCCTCGCCCACGACGTCCCCTTCTCCCGGCCCCGCCTCGGCGCGCCGCCAAGGCGGCCGTGCCCTCCCGATCGTGACAGCCCACCCACGAGGGCGCCGCATCGACCGATCGGTGGATGCGCCGCGTCCACCGCACGGCGGCCGGGATGTAGCCGCCGGGGCGATGTGGCACACCCTGCCCTCGCGAGATCGTCAGAGCCGTCCGCACAAGGGCTCGCAGGGAAGGGACGGACCGGTGACGGTTGTCGAGGTGACCCGGCTACGCAAGGCCTACGGGGATCGGGTCGCGGTCCGCGACCTCTCGTTCTCCGTGGCGGAAGGGGAGATCTTCGGCCTGCTCGGGCCGAACGGCGCCGGGAAGACGACGACGGTCGAGTGCGTCGCCGGGCTGCGCACACCCGACGGCGGCGCGGTGCGGGTACTCGGCCACGACCCGGCCCGGGACCGGGCCGCGGTCACGGCCAGCCTCGGTGTCCAGCTGCAGGACAGCGAGCTGCAGCCGAACCTACGGGTCGGTGAGGCGCTGGAGCTGTTCGCCTCCTTCTACCCGCGGCCGGCCGACCCGGGCGAGCTGCTCGACGCCCTCGGCCTCACCGCGCAGGCCGGCACCCGGTTCGGGAAGCTGTCCGGCGGCCAGCGCCAACGGCTCTCGATCGCGTTGGCGCTGGTCGGAACGCCGAAGGTCGCGATCCTCGACGAGCTGACGACCGGCCTGGACCCGGCCGCCCGCCGCGACACCTGGGAGCTCATCGCGGCGGTCCGCGACCGGGGCGTGACGATCCTGCTCGTCACCCACTTCATGGCGGAGGCCGAACGGCTCTGTGACCGGGTCGCCGTCATCGACGCCGGCCAGGTCGTCGCCTGCGACTCGCCGTCGGCGCTGACCGCCCGCCTCGGCACCCGCCAGCGGATCCGCTTCATCCCGTCCGGGCCGCTCGGCGCCGACGAGCTGGCCGTTCTGCCCGGCGTCGAGTCGGTCAGCCGCCACGGCGAGGAGCTGCTCGTCGTCGGCGACGACGACGCGCTGTCGGTCCTCACCGCGCACCTGGCAAGGACAGGGGTTCTCGCGCGGCGGCTGCGGATCGAGCAGCCCAGCCTCGACGACGCCTACCTCGCGCTCACCGCCCGCACCCCGCCGCCGGCCCGGCCATGAACCCCACCGCCGCGACCACCACCGAGGAGAAGGCCATGACGTCGCTCACCGCCACCGTCCCGGCCCGCCGTCACCCGTTCTGGCGGCTGGCCCGCGTCGAGGCGCTGCTGTTCGCCCGGTCCGTCGGCTCGATCCTGTGGACCGCGCTGCTGCCGATCGCGGCGGTCGTCGTGCTCGGCGCCGTGCCCGCGACCCGTCACCCGAGCGCCTCGTTCGACGGCCGCAGCTGGCTGGAGGTGTACCTGCCGATCCTGATGATGTACGTGTTCGTCATGGCGTCGGTGAACTTCCTGCCGGAGGTGCTCGCCGGCTACCGGGAGAAGGGCATCCTGCGCCGCCTGGCGACGACGCCCGTGCCACCGGCGCGGCTGCTCGGCGCGCAGGCGCTGATCTACCTGACGCTCGGCGTCGCCATCGACGTGGTCATCCTCGTGATCGGGATCGGTTTCGGCGCGCCGGCGCCCCGCCAGCCCGTCGGCTTCGCGCTCTCCCTGCTGCTCGTGGCCGCCGCGACCCTGGGGATCGGCCTGCTGATCACCGCGCTCGTCCCGAACAGCCGGGCCGCGAACGCGGCGGGCATGCTGGCCTTCTTCCCGCTGATCTTCTTCGCCGGGCTGTGGATCCCGCGCCCCGAGATGAACCACGTCCTGCGCACGATCAGCGACTACAGCCCGCTCGGCGCCGGGGTCCGCGCGGTCGGGGGCTCGCTGGACGGGCACTGGCCGGCCGCGTCCGCGCTGCTGGTCCTCGTCGGCTGGGCCGCCGTCTGTGGCGCGATCGCGGCGCGCCGCTTCCGCTGGCAGTGACACGATGACCGTCATGAGAGGCGTCCACCTCCCCGAGCGGGCCGTCGGCCCGGGGGCCGCGCTGGGGTGCGGGGCCGCGGGGCAGACCGGCGAGGTGACCTGGCAGGAACGCTCAGACCGCCTCGCCCGGCTGCTGATGCTGCCGATGCTCGCCATCTCGACCCTGCTGGCCGTGATCACGCTGCCGGCCGTGCGCACCCAGCACACCCGGGTCGAGATCGGCGTCGCGGTGGTCGCCGTCGCCGCTCTCTGGTCGACCGGGCTGATCCGCTACCCGGTGACCGGTGTGCCCCCGCGGTCGCGCTGGCTGGTGTTCGGCGTGCACCTCACGCTGGCGGCGACGCTGGTCTGGCTGAACCCCTGGTACGGCGTCTTCGCGTTCACCGGCTACTTCCTCGCCGACGAGCTGGGCGGCCACGCCCGGCGGGTCGGGTTCGTCGCCGTCGCGCTCGTGTCGGCAGCCTCCCAGGCCGCCGGCTACCCGAACGGCTCGAACGCCCACACCGTCACCTACCTGATCATGGCGGCGTTCAACGTCGTCGCCGTGCTCCTCATGGTCAACCTGACCAACCGCGTCATGGAACAGAACACCGAACGCGGCCGGATGATCGCCGAGCTGGCCGAGACGAACCGCCAGCTCCAGGCGTCGATGGACGAGAACGCCGGCCTGCACGCGCAGCTGCTGACCCAGGCCCGCGAGGCCGGCGTCGCCGAGGAACGCGGCCGGCTCGCCGGCGAGATCCACGACACCCTCGCCCAGGGCCTCGCCGGGATCCTCACCCAGCTGGAGGCGGCGCGGCGCGCGCACGCCGACCCGGCCGAGTGGTCCCGCCACATCGAGCTCGCCGACGGGCTCGCCCGCGCGAACCTCACCGAGGCCCGCCGCTCGGTGCGGGCGCTGCGCCCCGAGCAGCTCGAGCAGGCCAGCCTGTCCGACGCGCTCGCCGACCTCGCCCGGGACTGGTCACGGCGCACCCAGGTCCCCGCCGAGGCCGTGACCACGGGCGTGCCGGTCCGGGCCCCCGCGGAGACGGAGATGGCGGTGTTCCGCATCGCGCAGGAGGCACTCGCGAACGTGGCCAGGCACGCCCACGCCACCCGCGCCCGAGTCACGCTCAGCTACCTTGACGACACGCTTCTGCTGGACGTCGCCGACGACGGGGCCGGCTTCCATCCGGGCGCGGGCGCGCCGCCGGCCCGGTTCGGCGTGACCGGGATGCGCCGGCGCGCCGAGTCCGTCGCGGGGACGCTGAGCATCGAGTCCGCGCCCGGCGACGGCACCACCGTCAACGCCGTGTTCCCGCTGACGCCGACACCGGCCGAGGCGACACCGGGCACCGGGGGAGCGGCACGCGAGACGGCGTCGGTAGAGGTGGCCCGGTGAGCCGCGCCCAGGCGGGGCCGATCCGGCTGCTGATCGTCGACGACCATCCGATCGTGCGCGACGGCCTGCGGGGCGTGTTCGCCGGCGACCCGGACTTCGAGGTCGTCGCCGAGGCCGCCGACGGCCTTGATGCCGTCCGGGTCGCCGAGACCGTCGAGGTCGACGTGATCCTCATGGACCTGCGGATGCCCGGGACCAGCGGCGTCGAGGCGATCACCCGGCTGCGCGAACGCAACCATCCGGCCCGGGTGCTGGTCCTGACGACCTTCGACACCGACCGTGACGTCGTCGCCGCGATCGAGGCGGGCGCCACCGGCTACCTGCTCAAGGACGCGCGGCGCGACGAGCTGATCCGGGCGGTCCGCGCCGCCGACGCCGGCCAGCCGGTGCTCGCCCCGTCGGTCGCGGGCACCCTGATGGGCCGGGTCGGCGCCCGCGAACCCGGCGGTCTGAGCCCCCGCGAGCTCGACGTGCTGCGCCTCGTCGCGGCCGGCGCCACGAACCAGGCCGCCGCCCGCGCGCTGCTCGTCAGCGAGGCCACGATCAAGACCCACCTGATCCACCTGTACAACAAGCTCGGGGTCCGCGACCGCGCGGCCGCCGTGGCGGTCGCCTACCAGCGCGGCATCCTCGGCTGACCCTCACCGCCGGCTGGCCGAGGGCGGCGGTGAGGGTCAGGCGCCGAGGCCGGTCTCGACCCGGTCCTCCGGCCGCGTCGGCGCCGGCACGGCGTCGGCCACCTGCGCCGCCGTGAGGGTCGCGGCGGTGTCGTAGCGCCAGAACGGCCGGACCGCGACGGCGGCGATCAGCACGAGGACGACGCAGAGGATCGCCGAACCCGACCAGGCGATGGTGAGCGTCGTCGCCGCGGCCATCGCGCCCGCCCGCAGGTCTCCCAGCCGCGGGCCGCCCGCGACGACGACGGTGAACACGCCCTGCAACCGGCCCCGCATGTTGTCGGGCACGTAGGTCTGCAGGATCGTCTGCCGGCACACCGCGCTGACCAGGTCCGCGGCGCCCGCGCACGCGAGCAGCACGATCGCCAGCCAGTACACGTGGGCGAACCCGGCGAGGCTGATCGCGGCGGCCCAGCCGAGGACCGCGACGGTCAGGACGACGCCCTGGCGGCGGACCCGGCCGATCCACCCGCTGCTCAGCCCGGCGAGCACCGACCCGAGCGCGATCGCCGAGTACAGCAGGCCGACGCCGCCGTGGAACCGGGTCGCGGCCGCCTGTGGGAACAGTGCCCGCGGCATCGCCAGCACCATCGCGACGATGTCGACCAGGAACGACATCAGCAGCACCGGGTTCCCGCCGATGAACCGCAGCCCGTCGAGCACGGACCGCAGCCCAGGCCGCCCCGCCGACACCGTCGGGCGCAGCGACGGCAGCCGGAACGTCGAGTAGAGCGCGGCGGTGAACAGGACCGCGTCGGCGGCGTAGGCGTAGCTGAACCCGTGGTCGAACCCGAGCAACAGACCGGCGACGAGCGGCCCGATCACCGCCCCGGCGGTGAACGCCGTGTAGTTCAACGAGTTGGCCGCGGGGACCAGCTCGACCGGGACAAGCGCGGGGACCACGGCACCCCTTGTGGACG
The DNA here is from genome assembly GCF_000166135.1 of Pseudofrankia inefficax. Classification (NCBI taxonomy): domain Bacteria; kingdom Bacillati; phylum Actinomycetota; class Actinomycetes; order Frankiales; family Frankiaceae; genus Pseudofrankia; species Pseudofrankia inefficax. The sequence continues at coordinate 4,521,873 of NC_014666.1, read as the reverse complement.
ACGACACGGCGAAACCGGCCGCCTGGACCGCGACGAGGCTGAGGATCAGCGCGACGGACCGCACGCCCAGCAGGCTCTGCGTCAGCAGCGCGAGGGTCACCGCCCAGGTCAGCAGCGACGACGACAGGTAGAGGGTCCGCCGGTCGACCGCGTCGGCGACCGCCCCGCCGTACAGGCCGAACACGACCATCGGGACCAGCCCGACCAGCCCCGTCAGGCCGACCGCGAACGACGAGCCCGAGATGTCGTAGATCTGGACCGGGGCGGCGACCTCCGTGACCATCGTCCCGATGATCGCGGTCCCCTGCCCGAGGAAGGTCCGGCGGAACGCGGGGATCGCCAGCGGCCGGGTGTCGACCGCGAGCCCGCGCAGCCGCCCGCGCAGCCCGCCGCGGGTGGGTTCCGGGTCCGGCGACTCCGCCGAGGTCATGAGGCCGCGGCGCCGGGCGCCGTCCCACCGTTCGACGAGACCGGCCGCGGGCTGGTCACGGGCCGGTCAGGACCCGGCGAGTCGTCTCTCATGCCCCCACGGTGCCTGGAAACCCGGCCGCGTGGGGCGCCCGCATGGCCTTGGTCTCGAAGCCTTGGTCTCGAACGACCGCCCGCCGGGTGGCGGTTACAGGCGGGCGAGCAGCTCAGCCTTCTTCGCGGCGAACTCCTCGTCGGTCAGGACGCCACGCTGGTGCAGGTCGCCGAGCCGGTCGAGGGTCGCGAGCACCGCGTCGGCGTCGGACACCGGCGCGGAGGCCGCCAGGGCGGGCGGCATGGCGGGCTCGGGCGCCGCCGCGGCCCGTGCCGCGGCTGGGGCTGCCAGCGGCAGGCTTTCCACGGTGAAGGTGCCGTGCTGGCTGGTGAACGACAAGGTGCCCGGTACCGCGCCCTGCTGCTGTTGCACGCCGCCGATGACATGGTCGAGCGTGTCGTGGACGCGGACAGGCCCGCCGCCGCTCTGCACGGCCAGCCGCCTGGCCTGGGGGAACACGGCGTACCGGGAGTCGTTCTGGCCGCCGCTGGACCCGGGCCGGCCCAGCTCGCCAGGCCACCAGGACTCCAGGTTGGCCTGGTGGATTGGGCCCGCCTCCGGAGCCGGTGCGTACAGCGGGGCCGCGGCGAGCTGGCTCGCGAGCTCACTGGCGAGGCCGCTGACCAGCGCCTGCAGGCGCTGGTTGAACATGTCGGCGACCATGGTCATGCCGCCAGCCATCCACTGCCCGCGCCCGCCGAACTCCGGGTGGGAGAACTGGGCCATGGTGCCGTTGCCGAGCCGGACCGCCTCCAGCATGGCGCGCACCGCGTCGGCGCTGACTCCGTATCTGGCGGAGAGATCCGCGACCACCTGCTCGCCCTGGCTCGTCAGCTTGCGCACAGGTGCTTCCCCTCACGGCTCGGACGCCTTCCACCGTCAAGGCTAGGTCCCTCCCGTAGATCATCTAGGCGAACGCCCGGGGGAGTAGAGGAACGAACCCGAGACCTGCGCGATTTCTTGACTGAGTGCAAATTTTTTCGGCAAGCTGGTCGCCATGACCACAAGCAAGCTGAGCCTCGACGAGCGTGTGCGGCTACTGGAGGACCGGGCGGAGATCACGCAGAGCCTGGTCGACTACGGCGAGCTGCTCGACACCCGTGACCTGGATGCCTGGGCCGAGCTGTGGGCCGAGGACGGCGAGTTCGAGATGAGCACGGGCCGGGTCGCCCGGGGCCGGGCCGCGATCAAGGACATGCTCGCCAGCGTGATGGCGAAGAACCCGCCGGCCGTCGTCCACATGGAGATGAACCCGCGGATCACCCTCGACGGCGACACCGCCAGCTCCACGATGCTCTACGGCGTCGGCCGGACCCAGGACGACGGCCTGACCCGCGTCGTCTGGTTCGGCCACCACCACAGCCGCCACGTCCGCACCCCGGACGGCTGGAAGATCCAGTACCGCCGCAACACCGTCGACCTCCCGGAGACCGGCCACCCCTGAGCGCCCACTACAGCCATGCGAGGGCGAAAACGGCGATCAAGCCGGCCTCGGGACGAGGCGAACCCGGTCGGAGGCGGCACTAGGGTCGAGGGCATGGCGCTGCGGCTGGTGCAGGTGAACGTCAAGGCCCGCGATGACGCGGCGCTCGGCCGGTTCTGGGCAGCGGCGCTTGGCTGGGGCATGTCCAGCGAAGGACCCGGGGTGACCAACCTCGAACCCCTGGGGTTCACCTGGCCGAACCCTGAGGCGGTCTGCGTCGATGTCGTCACGGTCCCGGACCCCGAGACGGTGAACTACCGCGTGCACCTCGATCTCGCGACCACCTCCGCCACCCATCAGACGGAGCTGGTCGCCCGCCTGCGGGAGCTCGGCGCGACGCCCGCCGACATAGGCCAGGGCGACGTCCCGTGGACGGTCCTGACCGACCCCGAGGGCAACGTGTTCTGCGTGCTGGAACCTCGGGAGATCTACCGGGACACCGGTCCGATCGCCGCGGTGGTGGTCGACTGCGCGGATCCGCGTGCCCTGGCCCGATTCTGGGGTGAGGCGGTCGACTGGACCGTGCACGAGATCACCGACGCCCACGCCCGGCTGCGCGCCGCCCAGGGCGTCGGCCCCTATCTGGAGTTCCTCCGCACGCCGGCTGCGCGGACCTGGAAGGGACGCGTTCACCTCGACGTGCTGCCTTACCCCGGCGACGACCAGACGGCGGACGTAGCCCGACTGACAGCCCTCGGCGCGACGCCCGCCGACGTCGGGCAGGGCGACGTCCCGTGGACAGTCCTGGCCGATCCGGAGGGCAACGACTTCTGCGTCCTCACCCGGACCTGAGAACGACTCCTCCGGCCGGAGCGGAAGGCCGGCCCGACGCGGTGATCGCCGTTTTCGCCCTCTGGTGGTCGTGAATCGGGTCTTCCCACAACCATGCGAGGGCCAAGACGGCGATCATGCCGATGGCGGCACCGATGTTCCCGGGCGGAGATCCCACCCCAGACGCGGGCGGTCACCGGGGCGGTCTCCGCGGTGACGGTGGCCATCAGCGCGTGCCCCGCGTCCGTGGGCCGGATGTGCGGGCCCTGCGTGACGAGCAGTCCCTTGGCCAGCAGCTCGTCGACAGTGGCGCGGATGTCGGCCGGATCGGCCTTGAGGGACCCGTGAACCCGTCCGGGCCCGGCGCGGGGAACAGCCACGGGCCGCCTGCACCGGCAGTCGCTGCCCGGCTCGCCGTGGCCGTGGCCGGTGGGCGGATCGTGGCGCCTTATCCTGTCCGGGTGCAGGAATCCACGGCGGGTCACGAACGTCCGGAGCGCGGCTTCGAGCTGATCTGCGAGATCGAGCCGCCGACCCGGCCGGACCTGACCCACGCCCGACACCAGATCGGCGTCCTGAGCCCCGTCACCGACGCGTTCCTGATTCCCGACAACCACATCGGACGCGCGACGGTGTCGAGCATCGCCGTCGCCCACGAGGTGGCGACGATGGGCGGGCGCAGCATCGCGTGCGTGAACTCCCGCGACCGCAACCTGCTCGGCTTCCGCCGCGACCTGCTCACCGCCGCTGCCTACGGCGTCGAGGAGTTCCTGTTCGTCCACGGCGACAAACCCACCGCCGGGAACCGGACCAGCGACCTGACCGTGCGCGCGATGATGGACGAGGCCCGCGCGGCCAGCGCCGACCCGGTGTTCGCGGACACGCCGGCGTTCCGGGTCGGCGCCGCGGCCGGCCTGCGTCCACTGCCCACCTGGAAACGAGCGGCCGACTTCCTGTTCGTGCAGGTCAGCTACTCGGTGGACGCCCTGCTGCGCTGGCGCGACGCCCATCCGGTCGAACTACCGGTCTACGCGGGCGTCATGGTCCTCGCGAGCGCCGGGATGGCCCGCCGCCTCGCCGCGACCATCCCCGACATCGACATCCCCGACGACCTCGTCCAGGCGGTCGAACGGGACCGGGCGGCCGGGGTCGAAGCGGCCTGCGACCAGGTGCTGCGGCTGCGCGACAGCGGCGCCTTCGCCGGTGTGCACCTCGTCCCGGTCAGCCGCTACCGCCAGGTCGCGACCCGGCTTGAGGACCTTCTCTAACCGCCCGGGCCTTGCGACATCTCGCGTCGGGCCCGTCGAGTCCGGCTGGCCCGCGGCGTGTCCGGATGCCTGATCGGCGTACGGTGCCAGTCGTGGACCACGCTGCCGCTCTGGTGGAGCAGAACGACCTGTTCGCCGATCTGCTCGGCGACGCCGATCTGGCCACGCCGGTTCCGACCTGCCCGGGCTGGGACCTGACCCAGTTGATGCGCCACGTCGGGCGTGGTCATCGCTGGGCCGCGGCGATGGTCGAGGCACGGGCCGTCGACATCATCGACCCACGCACGGTCGCGGGCGGCAAGCCACCGGCCGACGGCGCGGTGGCCTGGCTGCGTGAGAGCCCGGCGCTGCTGCTCGACGCGGTCGCCGTCGATCCCGACGCGCCGGTGTGGACGTTCACCGGCCCGCGGCCGGCCCACTGGTGGGTCCGGCGACGGCTCTACGAGGCGGTCGTCCACCGCGTCGACGCCGCCCTCGCGCTGGGAACGGGCTACACCGTCGAGCCGGCGCTCGCGGCGGACGGGGTGTCCGAATGGCTCGGCCTTCTCGCCGCCCGCCCCGACGGCACCGCCCTGCGCGACGGCGCCACGCTGCACCTGCACGCGACCGACGGCGGCCTCGGCTCCGACGGGGAATGGACGGTTCGTGGCGGGCCGGGCGGGATCACCTGGGACCACGGCCACGGCAAGGGCGACACCGCCGTCCGCGCGGCCGCGGCCGACCTGCTGCTCGCGCTGCTGCGCCGCCTGCCCGCCGACGACGGCTCGTTGGAGATCGTCGGCGATGACGGCCTCTGGACCGGCTGGCTCGCCAACACCGCCTTCTGAGCGCGCGGCCCAGGGGAGGCCGGCTCGGATCCTGTGCGACGACGGCTACCGCGACCCTTGGGAGGCCCATCGATGACCGCCAGCGTCGACGCGTCGGCGGCCGGATCCTGGCGCCTCGGCGATCTGACCGTGCACCGCCTCGGCTTCGGGGCCATGCGCCTGACGGGCAGCGCGCCGTTCGACCTCGGCACACCGAGCGACCGGGACACCGCCATCAAGGTCCTGCGGCTCGCCCGGGAACTCGGTGTGAACCACATCGACACCGCGGCGTTCTACTTCTCCTCGCTCCGCTCGGCGAACGAGCTGATCCACACGGCGCTGTCGCCCTACCAGGACGACCTGGTCATCGCGACGAAGGTCGGCGGCGGCCGCCACCCGTGGGGCGAGTGGTACACGGCGACCCCGGCCCAGCTGCGCGGGCTGGTCGAGGAGAACCTCCGCCAGCTCGGCCGCGACCACCTCGACGTGGTGAACTTCCGCCGGTCCTCGCAGGAGTCGATCGCCGAGCACGTCGGCGCACTCGCGCAGCTGCGCGACGCCGGGCTCATCCGTCACATCGGCGTCTCCAACGTGACCGTCGAGCACCTCGCCGAGGCGCGGGCGATCACCCCGGTGGTCTGTGTCCAGAACCTCTACGGCCTGGAGGTCCGGGACAGCGAGGACGTCCTGCGCCGCTGCGCCCAGCTGGGCATCGCGTTCGTGCCGTTCTTCTCGATAGCCGGCGCTCGCGGCCCGGCCGGTGCCAGGGCGGCCGGCGGTGACAACGAGGCGGTGCGCCGGGTCGCCGCGACCCACGGCGTGTCCACGGCCCAGGTCAGGATCGCCTGGACGCTGGCGCAGGGACCGCACGTGCTCGCCATCCCGGGAACGGGAGACCCCGGGCATCTCCAGGAGAACGTCGCCGCCGCGGGCCTGCGGCTCACCGCGGCCGAGCTGGAGCTGCTGGCCGCCCCGAGGCCCTGACGTCACGACACGCCATCTGCATCCCGGCGCGCGGCAGCCGCCTGCCTTGATCGCCGATTCGGCCCTCAGATGGCTGTGTTGACGGCCCGGGATTCGGGTGCGTGTCACCAGCCGCAAAGTAGCTCTGAGTGACATCTCGAACGCTCGGCCCGTTTGGGTGATTGGCGTCTAACCTGCCGTGATCGTCCAGTTAGGGTGGCCGGCGTGCGGCTGGAGTGGACTCCGGAGCAGCTGATCGACCGCACCCTTGGAGACCCTGTTGACCCCCGCCGCGCCGATCCCCGAGGACCTGCACCGCTGGGCCGAGCAGCACCTGCCCGGCGCCACCCGGGCCACCGACACCTCCTGGCCGCGCGGCACCTCCCAGGTCTGGCGCGTGGACGGCGAGAGCACCAGCGTCTATGCCAAGATCAGCCCCTCACGCCGCGCCTTCGAGCGGGAGATCCACGCCCACCGCCACGCCAGGGCGGCACTGCCCCCCACCGCGGCCCCCCGCCTGATCGCCTACGACACCCGCACCCTCGCCCTGCTGACCACCGCGGTCCCCGGCGCCGTGGTGCGCGGGCTGCCGCTGGACCCCGATATCGAGACCCGGGTCCACCACCTGGGCGGCACCCTGCTGCGGGGCTGGCACGACCACCCCGAGACTGCACCCGAGGGCGCCCGGAAGGAGGTCACCGCCTCGATGACCGCACAGGCGGCCGAGGCGGCACTGTGCCTGAAGGCCACCGAGGAACTGCTGCACCCCGACGAGCGGGAACTGGTCGCCGAGGTCGCCCACGACCTGGTCGCCCTGGCCGCCGGCCTCCCGCTGGTCTACCTCCACGGCGACGCCGCACCGCGCAACTGGCTCTGGGACCAGGTCACCACCACCCTGGCCCTGATCGACTTCGAGACCGCCGAACACGGCCTCGCCGTCCAGGACATGATCTGGCTCCGCGGCGCCCTGTGGCCCAGCCAGCCGCACCTGCGCGAGGCGTACCTCGACGGCTACGGCCGCCCCCTGACCGACGATGAGCAGCGGCTGCTGCTCCTGCTGACCGCCCGGCTGGCCGTGTCCTACCTGACCACCGGCCTGCGCAACCAGGACCAGATCCTCATCGACCGCGGTCGCACCGCGCTCGGCGACCTGGTCCGCACCCGCCGGTGCGCGTCGGCCTGACGTGCCCGTGATCGTAGGCGCAGCCATAGTCCCAGCAGCGCCGACACATGACCGACGACCGCGACGATCGCCGCGACCTCGACTGGTCGGGCCCTGGCCGCCGTGCGGTCCGCAGCGCGGCTGAAAGCTGCTCCCCCGGTCCAGATTCTGACGCCCGAGAATCGAAGCTTATCGCGCGTCAGACTTTTCGTCTCCCGATCAATAGCGTTTCGTTCCGTCGTAGCGTTTCGTCTCTGCTACGGTCTGGACGTTACGAAACTGGTGGAGGGGGCGCGAAGGTGGAAGCGGCGGCGACACGGGACAACAGTGGGGATTTGGGGGCGGAGGTCGGGGGAGAGTTCGGTCAGGCGGCCGGCGTCACTGACGACGCCGGCCGTCTCGTCGCGCTCCGGGACGCGTCGGACGGGGTGCCCGGGGCGGTGTGTGGCTATCCGGGGTGTGGGCGGCCGTGCGCGCCGGCGGACGGGCCCGGCCGGCCGCCCGCGTACTGCGACGACCCGGCGCACACCCGGCTGTCGGCCTACCGCCGCCGCCGCGAGATCGCCGCGCTGACCGCGGCCGACGGCGGGCCGGAGGCAGGTGACGGCCCGCGCCGGACCGCCGGAGGGGGCGTGCCGGCCAGCCGTGCGCCCGGGCGGTCCGAGACCCGGCCGGTGGCGGTGGCCCGGCTGCGCGCCGACGAGCTCGCCGCCCACGTCGGGACGCTGGCCGCCGATCTCGGCCGGACGCTGGAGGCGTTCACCGCGACGCTGGGCCGGCTGGGTGACGTCGCCGCGGCGGAGACGCAGGTGGAGGCGGCCGAGGCGGACGCGGCCCGCCGGGTGGGTGAGGCGACCGCCCGCGCGGTCCGCGCCGAGGCGGCGGCCCGGGAGCAGACCGTGGCGCGGGCGGACGCGGAGGCGGTCACCGCGGAGGCGACCGCCGCGCTCGACGAGCTGGAACGACGCCTCGCTGTGGCCGACGCCGCGGCGCTCGCCGCCCGGGAGGCCGCGGGAGAGGCCGAACGCCGGGCCGCCGAGGAGATCGCCCAGATCCGCGCCCAGGCGGCGGCGGAGGTCGAAACGGCCAGGGCCCAGGCCCGGGCCGAGGTCGCGACCGCGCGGGCCGAGGCCGACGAGCGGGCCGAGTCGGCGCGCGCGGACGCGGCGGCCCGGCTGGCGACGATCCGGGCGACCGCGGAACGGGAGATGGCGACGTTGCGCGGTCAGCTCGCCGCGGCGAACGCCGAGCTCGGTGGCGCCCGCCGTGACGCCGCGTCGGCGGCCGAGGCGCAGGCGGAGCTGCGCGCCGAGCTGACCGCGTTGCGGGAGGCGGCGTCGGCGGACCGGGCTGGTGCCGCGGCCACCCTCGACCGGGTCCGGGCCGAGGCGGCGGCCGAGGCCGACCGGCTGCGCCGGGAGACCGCCGACGAGCTCGGCCGGGGCCGGGAGGAGCTGGCCAGGGTGCGGGCCGCGGCGGACACCGAGGTCGGCCGGATCCGGGCCGAGGCGGCGACGGCGCGGGAGGCCGACCGGGCGGCGGCCGAGGAGCGGATGGCGGTGCTGGCCGAGGCCCGCGCCGACGCCCGGTCCCGCGCCGAACGCGCCGAACGCCACGCCGACGCGCTCGCCGCCCAGCTCGCCCAGACCGCCGGCTGACGCCGGCCCCGCTCGCCTTCGGCGTCCCCATGATCGCCGTTTCGGCCCTCTGGTGGTCGTCGCCGAGCATGTTTCGCGGCCACCCCAGGGCGAAAACGGGGATCAAGGGGGCCGCCGAGCCGCTGACGGCCGCGGCGCTGAGCCTTCCGCTCCCCCACACGCCCGATGATCATGAAGCCTGGTCCCGGCTGGCAACCGGCCTGGGCCGATCACGTCCGTGATCGGGGTAGCCAGAGCTACCCCGATCACGGCGTGCCGGGAGCGGCGGAACGCGGCGCGCGGCGTTGGCAAGGTCAGTGGCGGAAAAGGTCAGTGGCGGAACAGGCGCAGGCCTGTGTGGATGAGCGCGATCCCCCGGTCCTGGCAGGCGGCGGCGACGTCGGCCGAGCGGGTGGACCCGCCGGGTTCGGCGATGTAGCGGACGCCGTGGCGGTGGGCGTGGTCGATGTTGTCCGGGAACGGCAGGGCACCGTCGGAGGCGAGCGCGACCTGGTCGAGCTGGCGCAGCCAGCGTGCGCGATCGGCGCCGGTCAGCGGTACCGGGCCGGTGCCGTCCTCACGCATGGCGGGGTCCGCGTCGAGGTAGCTGATCTGGTCGTTGATCCGGTCCTGGATCTTCCGGTCGCCGCCGGTGGTCAGCGCCTGGACGCGGGGGTGGCGGCGCAGCCACCAGGTGTCGGTCTTCGCGCCGGCGAGGCGGACACCGTCGACGCGGGACTGCTGGCCCGCGCCGACTCCGAGGGTCATCCCGTCGCGGACGTAGGCGACCGAGTTCGACTGGGTGTGGCGGACCACGATCAGGCCGAGGAGCAGGTCGTCGCGCGCGCCGTCGGGCACCGTCCCCACCTGGACGTCGGCGAGCGTCGTCCGGTCCAGGACGGCGTCGTCCCGTGGCTGGACGAAACGCAGCCCGCACACGTCGCGGACCTCCTGGGTGGGTGGCTGGTAGGCCGGGTCGGCTTCGAGGACGACGAACGCGCCGTTCTTCTTCGCGGACAGCGTCGCCACGGTGCCCGGTTCGTAGCCGGGCGCGACGATCCCGTCGCAGACCAGCCGCCGCAACAGGTCGGCCAGCTCGGCGTCGACCGGCGCGGAGACCGCGGCGAAGTCACCGTAGGAGCTCTTCGGGTCGGTGTCGCGGGCCCGCACATAGGCGCTGGTCAGCGCCCCGGCCGGCCCTGGGCCCAGCCTGTAGGACTCGGTCATGGCCGCGTCGAGGGCTCCGGCCAGCGCGGCTCCGGCCGGTGAGACGTGCTTGAACGAGGCGGCGGCGGGCCGGCCGAGGGCCCCGGCCGCCTCGCGGACGAGCTGCCAGCCACCGAGCGCGTCCAGCATGTTGATGTAGGAGGGCTCGCCGTGCAGGACCCGGACGGGTGCGGTGCCGTCGAGGGGTTCGACCGTCGCCGGCCGCTGATGGGGGTTCATGCCGTACCGCAGGTTCATCGCCCACCTCACGCGAAAGGGTTCCTTCGCGTCGCGGGCCCAGGCGGTCGGCGTCGACGGTCACGCGGCCGTTCCCCGGTGGTGACCCACCCGCGCCAGTAGCGGCCTCCCGCACCGTAACAAGACCGGCCCGCTGGCTGTGTGGCCGTCCCGCCAGCTGGGCGGGGCTCGCCCTGTCCTGTCAGCCGGAGAGGCGGGATGACAGGACAGGGCGAGCGAGGTGGTGACCGGTCAGGGGCTGGCGGCGACGGACGCTGGGGGCACGCAGGCGTAGGTGATGCTGACCGTGCTCCCCCGGGCGGCGCGGGTGCCGGCGGTGGGGCTCTGGGCCGTGACGCTGCCGTAGCCGGTGGAGCAGGTCCACGGGCCGTCCAGCCAGACCTGGAAGCCGGCGGCCTCCAGGGTGGTCTTCGCCGTGGCCGGGGTGGTTCCGACGAGGTTGGGCACGTCGGCGCATGCGGCGGCCACCCGCAGGGTGATGGTCGCGGTCGCGGCCGCCCGGGTTCCCGCGGCGGGCTGCTGGGCGAGGACCTGGCCGGCCGGGCTGTCCGTGGAGCCGCACACCGACGTCTGGCTCACCGTGAAGCCGAGGGCCCGCAGCGTGGCCGTCGCGTCGGTGCCGTTTCTGCTGACCACGTTGGGCACCGTGGTCAGCGAAGGGGGTGCTGTCGCCGGGGGCGGGACGGTGGTGTGCGGGCCCTGCTGGGTCGGCGCGACCGTCGGCGGGCTCGTTCCCACGCTCGCGACGATCGCCGGTATGCCGGGAGTGAGGGTCGGCGGGAGGGTGCCGGCGGGCCGGCCCGCGAGGGGCTGGGAGACGTGGCTGACCGCGGAACCACCGCCGGTCAGCAGGACCGTCGCGGCGACGACCGCGGCGACAGTGAACGCGGTGACGGTCACCGGGATCGCGACGGCGAGGCGCCGGCGGCGCCGGGCCGCCGGGGCGGCGGCCAGCGCCCGGGTCAGCAGCCTGTCGGGCGCGGTGGCGTGGACCTGGCCCGCGGCGGTGCGCAGCCAGTCGGCGGTGGCGCGGTCGGCGTCGTCGTCGCGGTGGTCCGAGGGGTGACGGGTGGGGTTCACGGGGTCTCCTTCCCGCGGGCGGCGCTGCTGAGGGTGACCCGGCCCGGTGGTGTCGTCGCGAGCGTCGGTGGGCCAAGGGCAGCGACGGCCGGGTCCGCGCGCAGTTTCGCGAGGCCCTTCGACGCCTGGCTTTTCACCGTGCCCGTCGAACAGCGCAGCAGCGCCGCGACCTCGTCTTCCGGCATGTCCTCGCAGTAGCGCAGGATCACGACCGCCCGCTGGCGGGGTGGCAGCGCCGCGAGGGCCTTGGCCAGCTCGGCGCGATCCTCGACGGCGGCGAGCTGCGCCGAGGCCTGCGCGGTCTCGGGTGGCCGCTCGACGAGGACGTGGTGGACGCGGCGGCGGCGGAACTGGCTCACGTTCGCGTTGACCATGACCCGGCGGGCGTAGGCGTCGGGCCGGGCGTGGCCGGACACCCGGCGCCAGACGACGTAGACGTGGGTCAGCGTCGTCTGGGTCAGGTCCTCGGCCTCCCCCGCGTCGCCGGTGAGCAGGTAGGCGAACCGCAGCAGTCCCGCGGTGCGCGGTTGGAAGTAGGCGACGAACCCGTCGTCGCCGTCCGCTGGTCCCATGTGACCTCCCGCCCTACAGACGCTGCCCCGTCGGTCCGGGGTTGCCCGGGTTGGACGGTTTGCGCGAACCACCGGCGGGCGCGCTGGAGGTGGTGGCTCGGGTGGGAGTCTGCCTGGGTCCCTGGTGGCGGGAATCCGGCGGTGGCCTAGATTTCGGCCATGACAACCGGAGCGGCCTCGCGGCTCGTGGCGGTGCTGGCGGTCGACGGGGTGGTTCCGTTCGACCTGGCGGTGCCGGTGGAGGTGTTCGGCCGGGCGCGGCTCGCCGACGGGAGCGCGGCCTACCGGGTTGTCGTCTGCGCGGCCCGGCCGGGGGCCGACGTCGACGCGGGGACCTTCACGCTGCGCGCCCGCCACGGGCTGGACGTGCTCGCCGCGGCGGACACGGTGGTCGTCCCCGGTACCGGCGACGTCGGCGCCCCGGTGGATCCGGCTGTCCTGGACGCGTTGCGGGCGGCGGCGGCCGGGGCGGACGGCCGGGGTGGGGCGCGGGTCGCGTCGATCTGCTCGGGGGCGTTCATCCTGGCCGCGGCGGGCCTGCTCGACGGCCAGCGGGCCACGACGCACTGGTTGGGGGCGGCGCAGCTCGCCGCCCGCTACCCGACGGTCGACGTCGACCCGGACGTGCTGTTCGTCGACAACGGCGGGCGGGTGTTGACCTCGGCGGGCGCGGCGGCCGGGCTGGACCTGTGCCTGCACCTGGTCCGGGCGGACTTCGGGTCGGCGGTCGCGGCCGACGCTGCCCGGCTGTCGGTGATGCCGCTGGAGCGGGCCGGTGGGCAGGCGCAGTTCATCACGCACCAGCCGCCGGCGCCGGACGGGGTGTCGCTGGAGCCGCTGCTGCGCTGGCTCACCGGCCATCTCGACGAGGAGCTGACCCTCGTCGAGATGGCCCGGGAGGCCGCTCTGTCGACGCGGACCCTGTCGCGCCGGTTCCGGGAGCAGACCGGCACCACTCCGGCGCAGTGGCTGGCGGTGGCCCGGCTGCGGCGCGCCCAGCAGCTGCTGGAGTCGACGGACCATCCGGTCGAGTGGGTCGCGGCCCGGGTCGGTTTCCGCTCTCCCGCCGCGTTCCGTGACCGGTTCCGCCGGCTGGTCGGGACCAGCCCGCAGGCCTACCGCCGCGCGTTCCGCTCCCCCGAGGCCGCCCGCGCGGCGTAGGCGTTAGATCTTCAGGTCGGTCCATGGCGCCGGATCATGCCGGTGAACGGGGTGCCCGGGCCCGCGTCGGCCCGTTGGTGCTGGTGATCGTGGTTTCGGCCCTCGGGTGGTTACAGAAACGGCCAGGTCACGACCACGACAGGGCCAAAACGGTGATCAAGGACTGGCCGCTGGTCCGCGAGAGGCGGCCTAGGACGGCCGCCGGGCTCAGACGCCGGTGGTCGACCCGGGTCGGACGATCATGATGATGACGACGGCGGCCCAGAGCAGGTTGAACATGCCAGTCGTCATCGCCAGCCGGCCAGCGAGCCGCGCGCCCACGCCAGGCTCGGACGTGGTGGCGGAGTCCGGCACGGCCGGAACGCTCCCGGCCGGCGAGGCGACGGGGTGGCTCAGCGTGGCGAGGGCGGCGCTCTGGCCGGGTAGCACGACGGCCGCCAGCAGCGCGGCCGCGGCGGCGGTGAGCACGATCGAGACGATGACCCAGGCCTGGCCGAAGACGTGCAGCGGGCCGGCGAGCGCCAGCCCGAAGAACGGCACCGCGAGCCCGACCAGCGCGTACACCCGGCAGATCCGGTGCAGTGTCCGGGCGACCGTCAGCGGGGCGCTCTCCCCCGGGCTGGCCGCCGGATCGGCGGCGAGCCGCAGATACCGCGGGAACATGCTCGCCGCGACGGCGACCGGGCCGACCGTGAGAATCGCGGCGAGCACGTGCAGGCTGAGCAGGATCTTGGTCACGAGTGGGTCGCTCCGGCTTCCGTGGACGGACAGGGCCGAGTCCCGGCCCAGAACCGGGGACGTCGGTGGGCCTTCGACCAGCACGAAGGCCGCGTCCTGGACGCTATGCACCCGCGGGCCGCCCCGACCCTGGCGGAAATGCCAGATGTCGCCGGATTCACGCCACCGGCCGGCGACCCGGCTCCCCCAGACCCGTGCGGGCGGGCGAAATCCGGTGCGGAGGCGGGCGGAAGGCCGTAGCCTGCCGGTGTGACCTGGCGACATTGATCCACCACCGGCAGATCGAGCGGTGGCGGCAAGCCGCGGCCGGCCCCGGAGCGGGCCCTGGCCGGACGGCTGTATACATATGCGTTTCTCGCCGACTGTGTGCCGTTCTACCCGGTGTACGCGTTGGTGTTCGCGGACGCGGGGGTGTCGCCGGCGGGCATCTCGGCGCTGTTCGCGCTGTGGTCGGCCGCGTCGTTCCTGGTGGAGATCCCGTCCGGGGTGTGGGCGGACGTGGTGTCCAGGCGGCTGCTGGTCATCCTCGCCCCGCTGCTGGAGGCGGCCGGCTACGCGCTGTGGATCATCGTTCCGGAGTTCTGGTCGTTCGCCGCCGGGTTCGTGCTGCTCGGGGCGGGCACCGCGCTGCGGTCCGGCACGTTGCAGGCGCTTGTCTACGCCGAGCTTGACCGGATCGGCGCGGCTGGTGCCTATGCCCGGCTGTCCGGGCGCGCCCAGGCGTTCGGTGGTGCCGCCGAGCTGTTCGCGACCGCGCTGGCCGCCCCCCTGATCGCCGCCGGCGGCAACCGGCTGGTCGGCGTGTGCAGCGTGCTGGCGCTGCTGGCCTGCGCGGCGGCCGGCCGGGCGCTGCCCGGAACCCCCCGGCGCGGGACCTGCGGGCCAGCCGAGCCGGCGCCGGACGGCCAGGGCTCTGACGACCAGGGCGCGGGTGACGGCGAGCGGGGTCAGCTCGCGACGTTGCGTACTGGCCTCGGGGTCGTGCGGCGGTCCGCGGTGGTCCGGCGGGTGCTGCTGCTGACGGCCACGCTGACCGGTGTCGCTGCCCTGGACGAGTACCTGCCGCTGCTGGCCCGCGGTACCGGCGCCGGGCAGGGCCTGGTGCCGCTGCTGGTGCTCGCGGTGACCGCCGGGTCGACCGTCGGCGGGCTGCTCGCCGGTCGGGGTGTCCGATGGCTCGGCCCGGCGCTCGCGGCGGCGGCGGTCCTGCTCGCGGTGGGAGCGGGCACCGGGCTGCCGGTGGGGATCGTCGGCGTCGCCGCCGCGTTCGGGATCTTCTACTGGGCGCTCGCGCAGGCGGACGCCCGGCTGCAGGACAGGGTCGACGACTCGGTCCGGGCCACGGTCAGCTCGATCTCCGGCGCCGCCATGGAGGCCGTCGCGATCCTGACGTTCGGCCTCTACGCGGCCGGTTCGGCGTGGCTGTCCCCCCGCTGGCTGTTCGCCGCGGCCGCGCTCCCCTGCCTGCTGCTGGCCGTGGCCGCGGGACGGCCTCCCATCGGCCGGCCTGGACCGGACCGCTGACCGGCGGCCCGCCGTCGCGCCACGCCGGCCCCGGCCCGACCGGCGGCACCTTCGTGCCGAGATCGCCGTTTCGGCCCTCGGATGGTCGTGAAGCCAGCCAGATCACAACCACGCCAGGGCCGAAACGGCGACCAGCGGCCAGCGCACGCGGGGCCGGGGCCCCGCTAGGACCGTCAGACCTCGGCGACCGCCTGGGCGAACTGGGCCTGGTAGAGGCGCGCGTAGGCGCCGTCGGCGGCGAGCAGTTCGTGGTGGGAGCCCTGCTCGACGATCGAGCCGTGCTCCATCACGAGGATCGTGTCGGCGTCGCGGATCGTCGAGAGCCGGTGGGCGATGACGAACGCGGTCCGCCCGGAGCGCAGCTGCGCCATGGCCCGCTGGATGAGGACCTCGGTGCGGGTGTCGACCGAGCTGGTCGCCTCGTCGAGGATCAGGATCTGCGGGTCGGCGAGGAACGCCCGCGCGATCGTGATCAGCTGGCGTTCACCGCCGGACACTCCGGTGCCCTCGTCCTCCAGGACCGTGTCGTAGCCGTGCGGCAGCAGCCGGACGAACCGGTCGACGTGGGCGGCCTTCGCGGCCTCGACGACCTGCTCGCGGGTCGCCCCCTGGGCGCCGTAGGCGATGTTGTCCGCGATGGTGCCGCCGAACAGCCAGGTGTCCTGCAGCACCATCCCGGTCGTCGCCCGCAGCTCGTCGCGGGTCATCGTCGCGATGTCGACGCCGTCGAGGGTGATCCGCCCGCTGGTGGGCTCGTAGAACCGCATCAGCAGGTTGATCAGGGTGGTCTTCCCGGCGCCGGTCGGGCCGACGATCGCGACCGTGTCGCCGGGGTCGGCGACCAGGGACAGGTCCTCGATCAGCGGCTTGTCGGGCTCGTAGCGGAACGCGACGTGCTCGAACGCGACCCGGCCGCGGGGCTGCTCGGGGCGGGCCGGGACCTCGGGGTCGGGGCTCTGCTCGTCGGTGTCGAGCAGCTCGAACACCCGCTCGGCGGACGCCACGCCGGACTGGACCAGGTTCGCCATCGAGGCGACCTGGGTCAGCGGCTGGGAGAACTGCCGGGAGTACTGGATGAACGCCTGCACCGAGCCGATCGAGAGGTCCCCGGAGGCGACCCGCAGCCCGCCGACGACCGCGACGAACACGAAGTTCAGGTTCCCGATGAACATCATCGCGGGCTGCATCAGCCCGGCGAGGGCCTGCGCGCGCCAGCTGGCCTCGTAGAGCTTCTGGTTCTGCTCGGCGAACGTCGCCGCGGCCTCCTCCTGGCGGCCGAACAGCCGCACGAGGGAGTGCCCGGTGTACATCTCCTCGATGTGGGCGCCGAGCCGGCCGGTGGTGCGCCACTGGTTGACGAAGTGCGGCTGGGACAGCTTCCCGACCCGGGCGGCGACGAGCATCGACAGCGGGACGGTGACCAGCGCGATCAGCGCGAGCAGCCAGGAGATCCAGAACATCATCGACAGCACGCCGATGATCAGCAGGACGGACTGGATCAGCTGCGAGAGGGACTGCTGGACGCTCTGGCCGAGGTTGTCGATGTCGTTGGTGACGCGGGAGAGGACCTCGCCGCGCTGGGCCCGGTCGAAGTACCGCAGCGGCAGCCGGGTGATCTTCGCCTGGACCTCGGTGCGCAGGTCGGACAGGATCCGCTGCAGCGCGGCGTTGATGAGCCTGGCCTGCAGGATGTTGCAGACGAGGGCGACCAGGTAGACGGCCAGGACGATCGCCAGCACCCGGCCGATCGCGTCGAAGTCCATCCCGTGGCCCGGGCGGACGTTCAGTGAGGACAGCAGGTCGGCCTGGGTGCCGTGGCCCTGGGCGCGCAGCTGCGCGACGGCCTGCGCCTTGCTGACCCCGGCGGGGATGTGCTTGGACAGCAGGCCGGTCAGGACGAGGTCGGTCGCGTGGCCGAGCAGCCGGGGGCCGGACACGTTGAGCGCGACGCCGAGGGCGGTGAGGACCACGGCGGGGATGACGAGGTGGCGTTGCGGGCTGAGCAGGCGCAGCAGCCGGCGTGTCGAGGACTTGAAGTCGGTGGGCTTCTCGACGTTGCCGCCCTGCATCATCATCCGGGCCATCGGCGGCCCGCCCACCGGTGCCCGCTGCGCCGGCGCGCCGCCCGGCCGGCCGTTCGGGCTGGTCATGCGGCCGCCTCCTGTTCGGTGAGCTGGGACAGCACGATCTCCCGGTAGGTCTCGTTGTCGGCCATCAGCTCGTGGTGGGTGCCGACGCCGACGATCTGGCCGGCGTCGAGGACGATGATCTGGTCGGCGTCGCGGATCGTCGCGACCCGCTGGGCGACGATCACCACGGTCGCGGCGGCGGTCTCCCGGGCCAGCGCCGCGCGCAGCGCCGCGTCGGTGGCGTAGTCCAGCGCTGAGAACGAGTCGTCGAACAGGTAGACCTCGGGGCGGCGGACGAGCGCGCGGGCGATCGCGAGGCGCTGGCGCTGCCCGCCGGAGACGTTCGTGCCGCCCTGGGAGATCGACGTCGCGAGCCCGTCGGGCATCGCCTCGACGAACCCCTTCGCCTGCGCGGTCTCCAGCGCGCGCCACAGCTCGTCGTCGGTGGCGTCCGGGTCGCCGTAGCGCAGGTTGGACGCGACCGTGCCGGAGAACAGGTACGGCTTCTGTGGCACGAGGGCGACGGTCTTCGCGAGCAGCGCCGGGTCGATGTCACGGACGTCGACGCCGTCGACGAGCACCGTTCCCTCGGTGACGTCGGACAGCCGGGGGATCAGGGACATCAGCGTCGACTTGCCCACGCCGGTGGAGCCGATGATCGCGGTGACCTGGCCGGGCCGGGCGGCGAGGCTGATGTCGCGCAGCACGGACGCCTCGGCGCCCGGGTAGCGGAACCCGACGCCGCGCAGCTCCAGCTCGCCGTGGCGGTCCAGCTCGGTGACCGGGTTCTCCGGCGCGAGCAGCGTCGTCTCGGTGTCGAGGACCTCGCAGATCCGCTCGGCGCACACCGCGGCGCGCGGGATCATGGCGAACATGAACGTCGCCATCATCACCGACATGAGGATCTGCATCAGGTAGGACAGGAACGCGGTCAGCGCGCCGATCTGCATGCCGCCGGAGTCGATCCGGTGCGCGCCGAACCAGATCACCGCGATCGAGGAGATGTTCACCGCGGCGAACACCAACGGGAACATCAGCGCCATCAGCCGGCCGTAGCGCACCGAGGTGTCGGTCAGCTCGGCGTTCGCGACGGCGAACCGGTCACGCTCGTGGGTGTCGCGGACGAACGCGCGGATCACCCGCAGGCCGTGCAGCTGCTCGCGCAGCACCCGGTTGACCGTGTCGAGCCGTTCCTGCATCGCCCGGCCCAGCGGGTGCATCCGCCGGATGATCAGGCTGATGACGATGCCGAGGATCGGGACGACGGCGACCAGCAGCAGCGACAGCTTGGCGTCCTGGTTGATCGCCAGGACGATCCCGCCGATGCACATGAACGGCGCCGAGATCATCATCGTGCCGGACAGCAGGGCGAGCATCTGGACCTGCTGGACGTCGTTCGTCGCCCTGGTGATCAGCGACGGGGCGCCGAAGTGGCCGATCTCGCGGGCGGAGAACGACTGGACCCGGTTGAACACCGAGGCGCGGACGTCGCGGCCGAAGGCCATCGCGGTGCGGGCGCTGAAGAACGCGGCGCCGCAGGCGCACACGACCTGCCCGAAGGTGAGCGCGAGCATGATGCCGCCGATGGACACGATGTAGCCGGTGTCCCCCTCGACGACGCCGTGGTCGATCAGGTCGGCGTTCAGTGTCGGCAGGTAGAGCATGACGAAGGTGGCGGCCAGCTGGAG
The DNA here is from genome assembly GCF_000166135.1 of Pseudofrankia inefficax. NCBI lineage: Bacteria > Bacillati > Actinomycetota > Actinomycetes > Frankiales > Frankiaceae > Pseudofrankia > Pseudofrankia inefficax. Next base: position 4,502,904 of record NC_014666.1, on the reverse strand, counting down.
CACGACGAGCGCCGCGATCTGGCCGCGGTAGGGCCCGAGGTGGGCCCGCAGGACTCGGATCAGCATGCGGCGGTGATCCCTCTCGGCGACGGCGCGGACGGCGGTAGCAAGGCTGCCATACGGCCGTGACAGGCCAGGACCGGACGGCGCCGGTCTCCGGGTGTCTCGCCGTCGGCGTAGGAGGACACTACGAGCTCAACTCCACTTCAGGTCAAAGCGTTTTCTGGGCCGGGCGCCGGGCTCAGCCGCTGGGTGGGCGTGGGTGTGGCGCGGTGAGCCGGGCGCGGGCCACCGCGGGGTCGACACCGAGGCGGGCCAGCAGCGCGGCCGCGGGGTCCGGTGGCTGCCGCTCGAGCAGCGCCGCCAGGACGAGCTCCGGGGTGACGCGTCCGGCCGGGTCGTGCGGAGCGGCGCCGATCGAGCCGGCCAGCACCGCGCGGGCACCCGAACTCAGGGCCGCCCGCAGCCGCGCGACCTGTTCGGGGCTCGGCGGGGCCCGGTGCCCGCCGAAGAGCCGGCCGGCGGCGGGTTCCTCGTCCGGGGATCCCCACGGGTCGCCGGGGGCCAGGCACGGCCCGCCCGCGGGGGCGGGAAGCCCGGGGCTCACGTCGATGCCGAGGACCGCGAGCGCCTCCCGGTCGAGCGCCCCCAGCGCGGCGCGGGCGTCGGCGAGGTCCACCGCCAGCGCGCGGGCCGCGGCGGTGTCCGGGTGGCGCAGCACCCCGAGCAGCAGATGCTCGGTGCCGATCCGGCGGTCGCCGCGCAGCCGGGCCTCGGCGACCGCCGAGCCGATCACCTCGCGGGCACCGGGGCCGAACCGCGGTCGCATCCGCCCCTCCCCCCTCCGTGTTCGGCCCGGCCGCCGCTAGCCGGCGGACCGGCCGTGCTTGGCGTGCGCGGACTGGCGTGACACCCCGAGGGCGTCGCCGATCTGTTCCCACGACCAGCCGCGGTCACGGGCGGCGACGACGGCGACCGACTCGACCTGCTCGGCCAGCCGGTGCAGCGCGCCCACCGCGCGCAGCCCCAGCGCCGGGTCGCCGGCGCGGACCCGGTCCAGGAGGGCGTCAACGTTCACGCTGTCAGTTTGAACTGACAGGCATCATACTGTCCACAGCGGCGGCCAGGTCGGTGCCGCCAGGTGAGAGGCGGGAGAACACTCCGACCATGCCCAGCGGACCCGGCCCGGCCGTCGGCCCCGTCGACCCCGCCGGCCCCGAGCGGTCGCGCCAGCCCGGCGCGGCACCGGCCGGCGCCGCGCTGCCCGTGCCCCGGGAGCGCGACCCCGACGACGGTGAGCTCACGGCGTGGCTGACCGGCCGGGTGACCGACTACGCCCGGGCGGCGAGGGCGGCGTCGACGTGGAAGGCCTACGACGCCGACCTGCGGCACTTCCGCGCCTGGTGCGCCGCGCAGCCGGGCACGCCGGTCGCGGTGCCGGCGAGCGCGCTGACCGTCGCCGGCTACCTCGCGGCGCTCGCCGACGCGGGCTACAAGCCGTCGACGATCCGCCGCCGCCTCGCCGCGCTCTCGGTCGCCCACCAGCTCGCGAAGGCGCCGGTGAACCCGGCCGCCTCCGTCGAGGTCGCGACCGTGTGGGACGGCATCCGCCGGGTCCACGGGGTCCGCCCCGAGCGCAAGGCCGCCCTGGAGACGACGCTGCTCACCCGGGTCCTCGCGGCGCTCGACGAGCCGGACGGCACCGGGGCCGAGCCGGCGGGCCCGGCGGCGGCGCTCGCGGCCGTCCGGGACCGGGCGCTGCTGCTGGTCGGGTTCGCCGGCTGCCTGCGCCGCTCCGAGCTCGTCGGCCTGGACGTCGCCGACGTCGAGGTGACCGCTGACGGGCTGGTGCTGTCGGTCCGCTCGTCGAAGACCGACCAGCAGGCCGCCGGCGCGCTCGTCGGCGTCGCGTACGGCTCCTACCGGCCGACCTGCCCGGTGCGGTCCTGGCAGGCCTGGACGGCGGCCGCCCGCGTCGAGGACGGGCCGGCGTTCCGGGGCATCAACCGGCACGGCCAGGTCGGCGCCGGGCGGCTGCACACCAGCTCGGTGGCCCGGATCGTGCAGCGCCGGGCGCGGGCGGCCGGGCTGGACCCGGCCGACTTCGCCGGCCACTCGCTGCGTTCGGGCTTCGCGACGGCCGCGGCCCGCGCCGGCGCCTCCGACCGGGCGATCATGCGCCAGGGCCGGTGGCGGTCGGCCTCGTCGCTGGACAGCTACGTGCGCGCCGGCCGGCTGTTCGACCGGGACAACCCGTCGAGCCAGGTCGGCCTGTAGCCGCCGGGCACGCAGGTGGGGCCGGCTGGGCCACGCCCGTCCTGACGTGGCAGTCTCGACCTGTGACAACCCCCAGCGTGGCAGGCGGATCCCCGGACGGCGTCCGGTGGGATTTCACGGTGTCGTTCGTCGAGGCCGACCGCGGCTGGGCCGACTGGCTCGTCTGGCAGCTGCAGGACGCCGGGGTGCGGGCGATCGCCGAGCCGCCGCTGGCCCCGGCCGCGGGCGAGGACGCCGCCCCGGCGCTGGCCGCCGCGACCGGCCACGCCGAGCACGTGCTGGTCGTGCTGTCCGACGACTACCTGGCCGCGGTCGGCGCCGCGGCGGACACGCTGGACGACGCGGCGGCCGGACGGCTGGTCGCGGTCCGGGTCGCGGACTGCCGCCGGCCCGGCCGGTTCAGCCGGGTCGTGTCCTTCGACCTGTTCGGCCTGGAGCGGCCGGTCGCCCGCGAGTGGCTGCGCCGCCAGCTCGCCGTGCTGCGCGCCGAGCCCGCCGCCGCGGGGGCGGCGGCCCCGCCGGCCACGACTCCCCCGGCGGCCGAGGCGCCCCCGGCGGCTGTCCCGGCCGTGGCCGCGGTCGTGCCGGCGCAGGCCGGCGAGGACGGCGTCGAGGTCCTCGCCGAGCTGGCCGGGTTCCCGTCTCCGGTGCGGGCCGTGGTGTTCCCGGCGACCGGCGGGCTGCTCGTCACCGGCGCGCAGGACGGCAAGGTCCGCCTGTTCGACCTCGCGAAGCCCGCCCGGCCGACGACGATGGTCGAGATCGAGTACGGCGCCCGGTACAGCCAGGAGTGGGTCCGGGACCTCGCGACGAGCGCCGACGGCACCCGGCTCGCCGTCGTCGGTGACGCGATGCAGGTCGCGGTGTGGGACCTCGCCGACCCGGCGGCACCCGAGCTGGTGTTCAGCGAGCGGGGGCACAAGCACTACATCCGGGCCGTGGCGCTCAGCCCCGACGCCTCCGTCGTCGCCACCGGCGGGCAGGACAAGGCCGTCGCGCTGTGGAACGCGCGCCGCTCGGGCCGCCAGAGCGTGCTCGCGGTGCTGACCGACCACCGCAAGGGCGTGCGGTCGGTCGCGTTCAGCCCGGACGGCCGCCGGCTGGCGTCCGGCGGCGACGACAAGACGGTGATCCTCTGGGACGTCGCCGACCCCGGGCACCCGACCCGCACCGCGACGATCGCCGCGCACCGCGACACGGTCCACGCGGTCCGGTTCGTGACGCCGACGCTGCTGGCGACCGCGGGCGCCGACCGGACCGCGCGGCTGTGGGACATCACGAGCCCCGCCCACCCGGAGCCCGTCGCCGAGCTGACCGGCCACCGCAAGGCCGTGACGGCGCTGGCGGTCACGGCCGACGCGACCAGGGTCGCGACCGGCGCCGCCGACAGCACGGTCGCGCTGTGGGACGTGACCTCCCCCGGGCGGCCGAACCGTCTCGCCGCGCTGTCCAGCGGCTACGGCGCCGTCAACGGCCTGGCCTTCTCCCGCGACGGGGCGCTGCTGGCCGCCGCCTGCGCCGGCAAGACAGCCGTCCTGTGGAGCATCGGGGCCCGGCTCGCCTCTACCGCCGGCTGACCGGCCCGCCGCCGGACCCGGCTCAGGGGCGCCGCCGGCTCAGGTCTGGTGGATGATCGGCTCGCCGCTGGGGCCGTGGCTGGCGGCCTGGTGGTTCAGCACCCGGGTGAGCAGCCGGACGAACTCGGCCCGCTCGGCGGGTGACAGCGGGGCGAGCAGCCTGTCCTGCATCGCCTCGGCGATGACGTCGAACTCCGCCAGCCGCGCCTGGCCCGCCCCGGTGATCGCGATGATGTTGCGGCGGCGGTCGGCCGGGTCCTGGGTGCGCTCGACGTAGCCGGCCGTCGCGAGCTCGTTGACCATGGCGGCCACGTCGCTGCGGTCGAAGCCGCACCGCCGGCCGAGGCTCGCCTGGCTGGACGCGCCGAACTCGGCGAGCGAGGCCAGCAGCGCGTAGTGGTAGCGACGGCCGCCGGTGCCCGCGAAGGCCTCGGCGGTCAGCCGGTGGGAGTGCGCCGCCGTCTTGTTCACCAGCCAGGTGGCCAGCCGGCTCAGCCGGGTCGGCCACGTCGCCACGTAGTTCGCGACGCCCGGCGCCGCCCAGTCGGGCTCACCGGGGTCGGCGCATGCCCCGGCCACCGCGTCCGGGCCGCCGTCCGGGCTCGGTGTCACGTTCCGCCTGCGATCCACGCTCCGGAGTCTAAACAATTTCGTTGGCACGACCCACAAATCTTGTTACTGTTGGCGCCACCAACGTTGGCCGGTCCAATGAATCTGGTGTGGCCTGGGCGTTTCACCGAGCCACACCGTGGCCCCGGCGCCGCCCCGCGCGGCGCCAGGCGGGAGAGGCACACCCATGACGACAGACAGCCCAGGTCCCGCCAGCGGCCCGCCCGCGCCGGCCGCGACCGCCGCCGGTGGCGCGGCGGTACCCGGCGGCGCCGAGAGCCGGCGCTGGCGGGCGTTGGCCGCGGCGGCGCTCGGCCAGCTGATGGTCGCCGCCGACCTCACGATCATGAACATCGCGTTGCCGTCGGCGCAGCGTGACCTGCACATGTCCGATCCGACCCGCCAGTGGGTGCTGACGACGTTCGCGCTCGGCTACGGCGGCTTCCTGCTGCTGGGTGGCCGGGTCGGCGAGCTGCTCGGCCGCCGCCGCGCGCTGCTCATCGGCCTGGCCGGTTTCGCGGCCGCGTCGGCGCTGGGCGGCGCGGCCGTCGACACCGGCATGCTGCTGGCCGCCCGCGGCCTGCAGGGCGTGTTCGGGGCGCTGTTCACCCCGGCGGCGCTGGCGCTGCTGGGCACGACGTTCACCGTCCCGGCCGAGCGGGCCCGCGCGTTCGCGATCTTCGGGACCGTGATGGGGTCCAGCTCGGGGATCGGCCTGATCCTCGGCGGGGTGCTCACCGGGTACCTGTCCTGGCGCTACAGCATGTACATCGCGGTCCCGCTGGCCCTCGTCGCGGCCGCCGTGACCGTCAGCGCGGTGCCCCGCTCCACGCCGGCCGCCGCCCCCGGTGCCGCCGCGGCGGGGCCCGGCCGAGGCCGCGTCGACGTCGCCGGGGCGCTGCTCGCGACGGTGGGGCTCATGGCGCTGGTGTTCGGGTTCTCCCGGGCCCAGACCGACGGGTGGGCCTCGGTGGGGACGGTCGCCTCGCTCGTCGCCGGGGCCGTGCTGCTCGTCGCGTTCGTGCTGGTCGAGGCGCGGGTCCCGAGCCCGCTGCTGCCACTGCGCGTGGTTCTGCACCGTGGCCGCGGCGGCTCCTACCTGGCGACGCTCGCGATCGGCGTCGCCGTCTTCGCCGGGTTCTTCTTCCTCACCTACTACCTGCAGGAGGTGCTCGGCTACTCGCCGACCCGCACCGGGGTGGCGTTCCTGCCACTGACCGCGGGTCTCGTCACCGGGGCGCGCATCGTCGGCCGGCTGATCGTGCGGGTGGCGATCCGCAACCTGCTCGTCACCGGGCTCGTGTCGGCGGCCGCGGCACTCACACTGATCGGCCTGCTGCGGCCGGACAGCTCCTACTGGGCGGGGGCGCTGCCCGCGCTGGTCGTGCTCGGCTTCGGCATGGGCTGGGTCATGATGCCGGCGAACAGCATCGCGACCCTGGGCGCCGGCCGTGACGCGGGCGTCGCCGGCGGCGCGGTGATGACCTTCCAGCAGATCGGCGCGTCGCTGGGCCTGGCGCTGCTCGGCACGATCGCCGGCACCGCGACGACCGGCTACCTCGGCTCCCACCATGCCGCGGCCGGCGGGCCCCGGGCGCTCGCGCAGGCCGCGGTCGTGCACGGGTTCAACGTCGCGAGCTTCGTCGGCGCCGGCTTCCTCGCCGCCGCGGCGGTCGTCGTCTACCTGGTCGTCGGCCCACACGGCTCGACCGCCACCGGCGGCGTCCCCGCACCGGCCGACCCGGCCGTAGTCCCCACCCGGCCAGCGGCCCAGGCGCAGACGACCCGCGACCCGGCCGCCCTGCCGGGGTAGGGCCGTGGGGCTGCCAGCCGCGGCCAGCCGACCGGCAGCCCCCGTCGCCCTCCCCCTGCCCGCAACCGCGCGGCCGAGCCTGCCGGGCTGGGCTCGGCTCCGTCGCCGGGGCCGCCCGGCGCCGGGGCGGGCCGCTGTCGGGTGACCGTCCCTGTCGTCGGAACGACATTCCGCCCGCCCCGATCGCCGTCAAGATTGCCTGGAAACCGCGGGCTTTCGCGACGGGCTGTCCCGAACCGGTACGGGACCCGATGGACCCGCGCGCGCCGCGTCGAGTCGTGCGATGATCGCGCGGCCCCGTGCGCGGCGATCGGGACGACGGCGGAGGAAGCGTGGCACGACAGCAGGAGAGAACGGGCCAGCTGGTCGACGAGACCCCATGGCCGGTACACGAGGAACAGCTGCCGGCGCTGGTGCCGGCACCCCGGATACCACCGGGACCGGTGGTCGGGGACGCGGGGAACGACCAGCCGCTCGCCGGCCGGACGGTCGTCGTCACCGGCGCGAGCGCCGGCATCGGCGCCGCGGCGGTCCGCCAGCTGGCGGCGCTCGGAGCCCGGATCATCGCCCTCGGCCGGTCGCCGCTGAAGACGGCCGCGGTCGCCGCGGAGACCGGCGCGACCCCGGTCGTCGCCGACTTCGCCCGGCTCTCCGACGTCCGGCACGCCGCCGCCGAGGTGGCCGCGCTGTGCCCGCGGATCGACGTGCTGGTCAACAACGCCGGCGGGCTGTTCCCGCACCGGGTGGTGACCGAGGACGGCAACGAGCTGACGTTCCAGGTGAACCATCTCGCTCCGTTCCTGCTCACGAGCCTGCTGCTGCCCCGGCTGCGCGAGACGCCCGGCTCCCGGGTGATCGTGACGAGCAGCTTCATGAACCTGGAGGGCCGCATCGACCTGACCGGCCTGGAAACGGACCCGGGCTGCGCGGACCGGCGTTACCGGCCCTTCGTCGCCTACTCGACGAGCAAGCTGGCGAACATCCTTTTCGTCAAGGAGCTTGCCCGCCGCGGCTACCCGGACGGTCCGACCGCGACCGCCGTGCACCCGGGAGTGGTGCTGAGCAGCTTCGGCCGGGACAGCTGGTTCGTGCGGACCTTCTACCGGCGGCCGTTGAAGGTCTTCGGCGCCAGGTCCTCGGACAGCGGCGCCATGCCCCTGGTCGACCTCGCGACGCGCCCCAACCCGCAGGCCCTCAACGGCACCTTCCGGATGCGGTTCCACCAGGGCGAGCGGTTGTTCACCGCCCGCCAGGCCAACGACCCCGGGCTGGCCCGCGAGCTGTGGGACTACTCCCTCGAACGGGTCGGCCTGCCCGGCTGAGCGGTCACGGGCCAGCGCCGACGATCGCGGTCGCGACGCTGAACCGGCCGGTCAGGACGTGGATGCCGCCACGGCGGCGCAGCAGCCGGCCGGTCGCGACGACCGGAGTCCGGGTCCGGTAGGCGTGGATCGCGTCGTCGTACTCGGGTCCGGACACCGCGACCTGCACGGTGCGCGGAGTCGACCGCCCGACGACCCCGTGGATCGTCGCGACCCCGCCCTCGCCATCGTCGCCGCGGTCAAGCCGGGTGACCTGGCCGTAGACGGCGGTCGGGTGGCGAGGCTCGGGCAGGGCGGCGAGCTCGTCACGCAGCCGCGCCAGCGCGTCGGCGTCGGCGCGGTGCAGGGCGGCCCGGACGACCGCCGGGGTGTCGAGCCCGGCGCGTTGCGCCCAGTAGAAGGAGAACTCCAGCGTCCGGACCCGTGGCGCGGTCACCATCGCGAGCAGCGCGTCGCACAGGTCGGCGCTGACTCCGCGGGCGACCAGCGGGCGCAGCGCCTCCGCGCGCCGCCCCGCGGCCTCCGCGCCCGGCGCGGGCGCGGTCGGGGTGGTGGGACCCGCCGGCGGGGCGGGTCGCCGCCCGGCGCGATGCTCGCCGACCGCCTCGGCGACCGCGACGAGGGCACCCGCCGTCAGGACACCGGCGCGGCGCTGGAACGGGGCGAGCCGCACCGCCGCGGGGCCGGCGGGCCAGCTCCCGGCGGACCGCCGGCCCGGTTCGTCGGGCGCGGCCGGCGGGTCGTCGTCGAGGCGGACGAACACGGCCAGCAGGGAGCCGGCCGCGTCGGTGTGCGCGAATCGGACGTCCTGCTCGACGAACGCCTTCACGACGTCGGGCCGCCGGCCGGCGAACCGGGGCGCCGGGCCGATCACGGCCATCGCCGCCGCCTGCAGCAGCCGGGCCATCCCGGCGAGCAGCGCCCTGCCCTGGCCGAGCGACACCCCGGCCGGCGTCGCGTCCTGCTCGACCTTCAGGTGCAGCACGTCGGCCGGGCCCTCGTCCGTCGCCGCCGGGCGCCGTGCCACACCGCCCACCGTCTCGGGTGGCAGTCCGGCGGCGCTCACCGCGCACCCCTGCCCAGGGTGTGGCGCGCGCCGCGCCGCTTCCAGTCCGTCATGCCGAGTCCCCTCGCCCTGGTCCGTCACCGCCGCCTGCCCGGCGGAGCCTCCTGGCCGCGGACGGCGTTGGCCGCGCCCAGCAGGCGGAACAGAGCGTCACCCGAGCCGGCCGGCCTGTCCGGCGGCTGGTCGCCGCTGTGGACAGCACGGCCCCGTCCACAGGGGTCCCGAAGCGGGTGCCCACCCCGGCCGGTCGCACCGGTCCGCCCGGGCGGGGACCCGGGCACGTGGGCGCCGCTGTCAGCCGGCGAGCCGGACCTCGGCGCCGTGGCGGGCGCGTGGCTGGGAGCCGGGTCGGCCCGAGGCGGCGGCGCGCTGGCGGTCCGCGCGGCGGGCGAGCAGCCGTTGCGCGAGCGCGTCGGCGCGTTCGATGTCGTCGAGGGTCGCCCGCTGCCGGGCGTCGACCTCCAGGATCGCGGCGAGCAGCTCGGCCGACAGCCGGGTCCGGGCGGCGACCCGGGCCACGCTGGGCGGCAGCGCGGGTGCGTCCCGCCGCACGGCGGCAGGCCCCCGGTCGGCGGCAGGCCGCGCCATCACCGCTCGGTCGACGGCGGCCGGCGACCCGCCGGCCGGCCGCGTCGGGACCGGTCGGCCGGCGGCGGTCCCCGCCGGCGCGCGTCCGGCCGGCGGGGGCGCGGCGGACGCGAACCCGGCCGGAGCCAGGTCACGGGCCGTCACGGTCACGCCGGCCGCCACGTCGTCGGCGAACGTCTCGTCGGGGCGGCGGAGCCTGTGCAGGAGGGCCATGCACCCAGTGATACCTACCGCCGGGCGTCCTTCAATGCCTTGACTTTCGGCCTGTCGGCGGGGTTGTGCCCGCCCCACAGGCAATCCCCAGCCGTACCCACCGCGGTCCCCAGCCGCCGCCCGGTTACCCACCGTGTCGTGGACAGGCTTATCCACATCTTGATCTTGATGTGACCCATCTCACACTGGCGGTCGAGGTGAACCGGGGACGCCGGACAGCGGCAGAGCCGCTCCCCGAGCCACGCCCACGCACCCACCCGATGCTGACAGACCGTGTCCGGACCTCGGGCCCGACCTTCATGATCGGGTGGATCTGCGGTCGCCTGAGCTACCCCGGACCCACTGAGCTACCCCGAACCCACCACAACGCATGACCAGCCCCCAGGCCCGGCGCCCGACCCCGAAAGGCCGGGCCCGGGCGCCGCTACGACCAGGGCGAGCGGGGGTGGCTGGGCGCGGGCGGCTCGGTCGCCGCCCACACCTTGCGCCACCGGGCCGGCTCGCCGCCGCCGGCCGCGGGGCGGGCCGCCCGCGCCGACACCGTCGGGCCGTCCGGCCGCGGCAGCGACGCCCACCAGGACGTCTCCCCCTCGGCGACCAGCCGGTCGACCTCGCTGACCAGCTTCGCGGTGAACCCGCGCACGTCGTCGCCGGTGCCGGGGCGCAGCGGCCGGCCGAACCGCACCGACACCTCCGGGCGGCCCGGCACCGGCCAGGACCGGCCGCGGGGCATCGCCGCAAACGTGCCCCGCAGGCCGACCGGCACGACCGGAACCCCGGCGTTGAGCGCGAGGAACGCGGCGCCGAGCTTGAACCGGCCGCGCGCACCGTCCGCGGAGCGGGTGCCCTCCGGGAAGATGACCAGGTTCCAGCCCTCGCGCAGCAGGTCGACCGGGGTCGTCGACGGCGCGCCGCCGCTGCGGTCGATCGGCACCGTGCCGAACGCCAGCGCCGTCGAGAGGCCCCGCCACGTCGACTCGAAGAAGTAGTCCGCCGCCGCGGTCACCACGGTGCGCTCCCGCACCGCGGCGGGCAGCGCGCACAGCAGCACCGTCGCGTCCAGGTGCGAGGCGTGGTTCGCGACGATCAGCGCCGGCTCGCCGAGGTCCTCGAACACCTGCGCGCCCTCGACCCGCCAGGTCAGCTGCGAGTGCAGCAACGGGTCCATGATCCCACCGAGGAACGCCGCCCGGGTCGCCCGCGCGACCGGGCCCCGCGCCCACGCCGTCGGGAACTCCCGGCCCGCCACGGGCGGGCGGAACGGCTGCGCCGACGCGGGGACCAGCGGCCGCCCGGTCCAGCGGAACCCACGGGCGACCTCCCCCAGGCCCAGGCCCGGGTGGCGGCGCGCGGGCGCGGCCGAGCCGACCCGCAGCGCCCGGCCGGACTTCCCGGCGACGCCGCTCACCGCACGTCCGCGATGGCGTGCGGCGGCGAGTGCAGATAGGTGATCGACGGGTCGCGCCCGACCGACCCCGACACCATCTCCAGCGCGTCCGCGAGCGTCGACGCGGCCCGGAACCCCATCCGGGCGCAGGCCTTGCGGTCACCGCCGACCCAGACGACGTCCCCGACGTGGTCCATGCCGTGCGTCGCCCAGTACCACATGTAGAACGGGTGCACCCCGTGGTAGGCGTGCGAGGTCCGGTACAGGTGGATGTACCAGGGGTCGGTCGCGTACTGCTTCTCGAACTTCGCCTCGATCGTCGCCGGGTCGGTGGACTCGGCGAGGACCTCCTCGTAGAAGTCGACGTACGACGGGTGGTGAAGCTGGGTGAACTCGGGCGTCACCGGGTGGTACAGGATCAGCGCGCCCTTGTGCCGGACCAGCGGCTTGCCCCGGTACATGTTGAAGAAGTAGCCCAGGCCCATGCAGGTCGCGAGGATCGGGTTCATCACCGCGTCGGAGTTGTACGGCCCGAGGTACGGCAGCCCGAAGACCAGCACGTCCGACTGGCCCTCGACCTCGACGAGCTGCTGGCGGTGCACGGTCTCCAGCGTCCTGTCGTGCACGGCCTCGGTCTCGCCGGCGTGGACGCCGGTGACCTGGTAGTCGGCGACGATCCCCTGGAAGAACTTGTGCCGCTGACGGCTCGGCAGCTTCGGCAGCGCCGTCGTCGTGCCGTACGCCATCGCCTGGTCCTTGCGCGTCCACTCCCACTCGCGCTTGGTCAGGAACCCGTACTTCTCGGGGAACGCCTGGTTGTTCAGCGTCGACTCGATGTTGAACACCTTGACGTGCTCGTTGAGCAGCCGGCCCATCCGCCACGCCGACGAGTGCATCGCAGAGCGGGTGTGGTCCATGAACGACGTCGAGTGCAGCATCGTGTGGCTGTTGTGGTGGTGGCGCAGCGAGTTGTACGACGCCAAGCCGATCGCGGCCGACTTGTGGCCGCCGTCCATCGCGACGAGGTTGACGTTCACGTAGACGAGCAGGTCCGACTCGGCGGCCCGCCGGTTGACCTCGACGTCCTCGCCGTGGTCGGTCAGCCCGACGTGGGTCAGGTTGTCCTTGTCCTCCGCGTCGTGGTTGTACAGGTGGTCCGGCCAGAACGACCGGAACACCCGCTCCCCGACGACGTACTCGATCTCCGCGGCCGTCATCCGCCGGTGCAGCGCCGTCGCGACGATCAGCTCGACGTCGTCGACGCCCTTCTCGGCGGCCAGGGTCAACACCTGCTCGATGACCCGCTGGCGGATGTCCGGGCGGCGCATCCGCGGCAGCGGGATCGACAGGTCGTCGAACGCGATCGTCAGCTTCATCCCGGCGAACAGCAGCTCCCGCAGCGGCTCGCTGTTCTGCGGATGCTCCAGCGCGTCGGCGATCGCCGCGTCGACGTCCGGCAGCCCGGGCAGCGACTCCGGCGGGTAGACGACCCGCGTCCCCAGCGGGAACTGCTCCAGCAGAAGGCCCTCACCCTGGTGCACCAGCAGCGGGGGAGTCCGCTCGTCGACCTCGAGCACGAACCCCGGTCTCACAGCCACGTTCCCCTCGTCGCGGGCCCGGACGGTGCTTCGCCGTCGCGGGCTGTTGCCGTTGCGGTTGCCCTGCCCACCCCGGCCGCGCCGCGCACCCGCGGACAGGCAGGCCTGGTGGTGGTGTACGCGGCGGCGCCCGCGATGTCCATCGCGGCACCCCCGCCCATTGTAACGATCATGTCGTCTGGGTCGGGTCGAACGCGATCTTCACGGCGCCGAGGCGGCCGGCGGACAGCGCGTGGTCCAGCGCCTCCCGCCACCGGCCCAACGGGTAGACCGCCGAGACGACGCCGTCCAGCGGCGCGGACGCGGCCAGCTCGAACGCCCGGCCGAAGTCCGACCGCGCGCCGGACGGCCCGTCGAGGCCCGCCGTCGGCGCCGAACCGGCGGGCTCCAGACCGGGCCGCGCCGCCTCGCCCGCGGACTGGACGGCGCGCCCCGACGAGGCGTAGGTGCCGACGAGCTCCAGCTCCCGGTACCACAGCGGCGACAGGTCGACCGCCCCCGACGGCACCCCGGACAGCACGACCCGCCCACCGGCGCGGGTCACCCGCAGCGCCGTCGACAGCGACGACGACGACCCGACGCAGTCCAGCGTGACGTCCACCCCGCCGAGCAGGAACGACCCGCCGAACTCCGGCTCGGCCCGCAGCGCCCGCGTCGCGCGACGCACCCCGCCGAGCGTGTCCGACGGGGACAGCACCTCGTCGGCGCCGAACGCCTTCGCCAGCTCGACCTGCCGGCGGTACTTGGCGACGACCGTGATGTGCGCGGCCGGGGTGTACGCCCGCAACGCCAGCAGCGTGAACAGGCCGATGGCACCGGAGCCGATGACCAGCACACGGTCACCGGGGGCGACCCTGGCCCGGCCCGCGGTGTGCACCGCGGTCGCCAGCGGCTCGACCAGCACCGCCCGCTCGTCGGACAGGTCGTCGGGCACCGGGTGCAGCTGGCTGTGATGGGCGACCATCGCCCGCGCCCAGCCACCCCCGACGTCCTTGCAGTGACCGGTCTGCAGGCCCGGCGCCACGTGCCCGACCGTCACCCGGTCGCAGCGCGACGGGTGCCCGGCCGCGCAGTTCCCGCACAGCTCGAGCCCACGGGTCGCGCAGCCGAGGACCGGATCGACGACGACCCGGCTACCGGCGCGCAGCGGGGTCCCGTCGGCGGCGGCCGCGTCGGACTGCAGCACGCCGAGGACCTCGTGGCCCGGCGTGAACGGCATCGTCACCAGGGGGGAGAAGTAGAACGACGACTGGCCGGTGACCGTCGAGAGGTCCGACCCGCAGATCCCGGACAGCTTCGGGCGGACCGTCACCCAGCCGGGCCCGGGCAGCGCCGGGTCGCCGTGGTCGACCAGGCGCAGCGGCGCGGCGGCTGTCGCCGCGGCACCCGCCAGCGACGGCAGCCTGCTCGACAGCACCCGCGCCGCCGCGTAGCGCGGCACCGACCGGTACAGCTCCAGCCCGCGGGTCACCGCGCACCTCCCACACCTGTGACGGCCGCCCGGGTCTGGGCGGCCGCGGTACGGGCCGCGTGGAACAGGCCCCGTTCCCGCAGCGACGGCGCGACCGCGCGTGGCTCCCCCGGCGTTGACGGCCACTCCTCGACAGCCCAGCCGTTCGCCTTCGCGGTGCGGAACAGCGCCAGGTCCGGGTTGACCGCCACCGGGTTGCCGACCGCGCGCAGCATCGGGATGTCCGACTGCGAGTCGCCGTACGCCCACGACGCGGACAGGTCCGCGCCGACGCGGCCGGCGAAGTGGTCCAGGAACGCGGCCCTCGCGTCGCCGACCAGCGGCGACGCGGCGAGCTTCCCGGTGAACCGGCCGTCCGCGCCGACGGTCAGCCGCGACGCGACGACCTCGTCGAACAGCGGCGCCAGCGGGCGGACCAGGAAGTCCACCGACCCGGTCAGCAGCACCGTGCGGTGCCCCGCGTCGCGGTGCGCGCGGACCCGGCGGATCGCTGCCGGCTTGACCCGCCGCAGCAGGATGTCCCCCGCCACCTCGTCGATGATCCGCGCCAGCTCCTCGGGGTCCGCGCCCGCGTAACGGCCGTACACCGAGCGGATCAGATGCCCCCGGTCGGTGCGCTCGGCCCGCAGGTAGCTCGGCAGCTTCGCGGCCAGGCCCGCCAGCTCCCGCGCCCGCCCGCCCGGCGCCTCGTCGGCGAGGCGCAGCCACAGATAGGACTCGATGACCGTCGAGGTCACCAGCGTGCCGTCCAGGTCGAACACGGCCAGCGCCGCCGGGTTCGCGGCCAGGTTCACCCCGGCGCGCCGGGCCGGCGCCGGGTCCCGCGGCTTGCGCAGGATCGACGTGACCGCGGGGAAGTGGACCTCTTCGAGGTAGTGCGTCCAGTCGTAGCAGGCCGGGTCGAAGCCGAACAGCTCCTTGTCCGCGTCCGACAGGGCGTCGTGCAGCGCCTTCGTCGCGTCGTCGACGTAGACCAGCTCGGCCTTCGTGTACGCCCGGTAGATGTCCGAGTAGCGGCGCAGGAACCCGACGCGGGACTCGAACCGGTCGAACTCGGTCGCCCACCGGCGGACCTTCTCCGACCGAGGCGCGTGCTCCAGCAGCCGGCCGGCGACCGCCGCCGCCCGCTCGCCGTTGCGCAGCTTCGCCTCGGCGGCCCGCGCGCCGGCGAACGGCCAGTCCGGCACCGCGATGTCGCCGCGGCCCCGCTTCGGCAGCGGGAACGCCCGGAAGTAGGCGCGGACGTGCTCGAACAGCTCCCGGAACAGCAGCGGGTTACGGAACCCGGAGCAGACCGTGTAGTAGGCGGGTGTCTCGACGGGCGGGGTCGCCGCCGCGGCCGCGAGGATCGCGTTGACGACCAGGTCCACCGGGATGATGTCGACGACCGCGTCGGGCGACGCGGGGAAGTCGGGGAACTCCCCCCGGCCGTAGGCCAGGATCAGCGGCTCCGCCATCTTGAAGCCCTCGATCCAGCCCGGGAACGGCCGGTTGAGCGCCGACTCGATGATCGACGGGCGGACGATCGTCAGCGGCAGGTCGCCGTGCTCGTCCTCCAGGTACCGCTCGCCGAGGGCCTTGGTGAACGTGTAGCTGTCGGTCCAGCCCAGCACCTGCGCCCGCTCGGCCCCGGCGCGCACCAGCCGCTCGCGGACCCATTCGCGGCGGCGGTCCTCGGCGTCCCGCGACACCGTCTGCGCGCCGGCCCGCAGGTGCTTGGCCTGCGCGTCGGCGAGGAACGCCGCCGACTGCTCCGGGGCGCGCGAGGCGTCCTCGGCGGTCTGGCGGGCCCGCGCCGCGGACGCCTGCTCGGCCGCCCAGTCGACGTCGTGCGCCAGACGGCCCTCGGCGATGTGGCCCGACCGCAGGCCCGCCACGTAGGCCGTGGAGACGTGCACGAGGTGCGGCGACGCGCCACCGGCGCGGAGCGCGCGCAGCAGTTCCTGCAGACCGCCGAGGTTCGTCGCGAACCCCTCGTCGATCGGCGGGTCGAACGACACCTCACCCGCGCAGTGGATCACCAGGTCGATGTCGGACGGCAGGTCCGGCATCGACGCCAGGTCCCCGGCCAGCACCTCCACCCGCGCCGCGAGCTGGTCCACCGCGCCGTCGCCGAGCGACGCCCGCAGCGCCGCGAACGCGGGCTTGCGCAGCTGGCGGCGCAACCGCGCCGCTCCGTCCTGCCCGCCGCGGGGACGCACCAGCGCGACGACCCGGGTGTCCGGGAAGTCCGACAGCAGGCGCTCCAGCAGCGCCTCCCCGACGAACCCCGTCACCCCGGTCAGGAACACACGCCTGCCCGCGAGCCGCTCCCGCAGCCCCACCCGTCCACCTCCGCGACCACTACACCACTGACATCCGCTGGGCAACGGTAGGCGACGGCCGGACACCTACAGCGGTGTCCTGGCCGAAACGTTCACGCGTACGCGCTGCCCAGGCCGGAGTATGACTGGTCAAACTACCGGCTCGGCCATCTGGCGCGGCCAGCGCCCGGCCGGGGCGAACCGGCCGGCCGCTGGCGACCGCCCGGGTACCGGCCGCCGACGAGCCCAGCACCCGCAGTCTGTACCGTCGCCGCCCGGCCGTCCGGGAGGCCCGCCTCGCCCGGCGACGGCGTCGGCGCCCGCCCGGCCGGCTTTGCCCCGATGTGGGCCAGATCTCCCGGCCGCGGCGACGCCGGCACCCCGCCGCCCGGCCCCGGTCCCGGGGACGGCCCTGGCGCCCCGGCGGGTCACGCCGGGCGGGCCGCCGCCGTCAGGGCGCGGGTCAGCCGGGTCGCGGCACCGGCCAGGCCGAACCGCTCCGCGAGCGCGAGCACCTCGTCCGGGTGCGCCGGAGTGGCCGGCAGCCGGGTGGCCAGCGCCGGCAGCGGCACGTCGGGGACGACCCGCACGACGACCTCCGCCCGGTCCAGGTAGTCGCGGGCCGCCTCCAGCCGGCGGCGCGCCCCGGCGGGGAAACCGTCGGTCTGCCCCGCGTCGAGCGCCGCGAGCGCGCCGGCCAGCGACCCGAACCGGGTCAGCAGCGCGGCCGCCGTCTTCGCCCCGATGCCCGCCACGCCGGGCAGCCCGTCGGACGGGTCGCCGCGCAGCGTCGCGAAGTCCCCGTAGGCCCGGCCGGGCACGCCGTAGCGGGCGCTGACCGCGGCCTCGTCGATCGCCGCGAACTTCTCCACCGAGTACCGCACCCGGACCGGCACGTCGTCGCGGACCAGCTGGAAGAGGTCCCGGTCGCCGGTGAGGATCTCCACCGGCCCGGCGAACGGGCCGCCGCCGGCGGGTGCCTCGCCGCGGTCCTGGGCCGCCCAGCCGGCGGCGTCGCCGTGCGGGAACCGGGTCGCCAGCGTGCCGATCACGTCGTCGGCCTCGAACCCGGCCGCCTCGACCCGGCAGATCCCGAACGCGTCCAGCACCGCGTCGATCACCGGCAGCTGCGGGGTCAGCTCGTCGGGGACCTCCTCGACGGCCACCGCGCCCGCCGCGACGCCCTCGGTGGTGCCGGCCGGCCCGGGCGTGGCCGCCGCCGAGACCGGGACCGACGGTGGCACGGCCGCCGGGTCGAGCACGTCGGCGACCCGGTGGGCCTTGTACGACTCCACCAGCTCGACGCGGAACGCCGGGCGCCAGTCCCCGTCGAAGCAGCACACCAGGTGCGCCGGGCGCAGGTCGGCGATCTGGCGGGCGAGGACGTCCAGCAGCCCGCGCACCGCGTTCACCGGCATCCCGTCCGGCGCCGTCACCGACTGCGGCACCCCGTAGAACGCCCGGAAGTACAGCGACGGCGTGTCGACCAGCAGCAGCCCGCCGCCCGGCCCGGCCGCCCCGGGCTGCTCGCGGACCGGCCGCGCCGGCCCTTCGGACGCGGTCTCACTCGTTCCTGCGCTCACCCGCCCACCCTGGCACGGCCCACCGACAGTCCCGGCCGCCGGCCCGGCCCGCCGCACCGCCGCCCGGACTGGCAACAGGCGGCCGACACGCCCCCGGACCGGCAGGAAACGGCCACCGTTACCCACTCCCAGGCCCACAGCCAGGCAACAGGGCCCCTTCGTGCCACTCGGCTGTGGTCCTTCCCGCGCCGGTCCGGCATACCGACGCGATCAGTGACCAGTCCCGCGCACAACTACGCCGATCACTCCGGAACCGGTCGGTGATCAGGCCATAATCTCCGGGCTGTGCTCGAAGATCTCGACCGGCAGATTGTCCGGCTGCTGTGCGCGGACGGGCGGATGAGTTTCACCGACCTGGCCCGCGCCACCGGCCTGTCCGTCTCCGCGGTCCATCAGAGGGTCCGCCGGCTCGAGCAACGCGGCGTGATCACCTCCTACAGCGCCCAGGTCGACCCGTCGAAGGTCGGACTGCCCCTGACCGCCTTCATCTCGATCAAACCGATCGACCCGTCGCAGCCCGACGACGCGCCCGACCGGCTCGCGCACCTCGACGCGATCGAGGCCTGCCACTCGGTCGCCGGCGAGGAGTCCTACCTGCTGAAGGCCCGCGTCGCCGAACCCGCCGACCTGGAGACGCTGCTGCAGCAGGTCCGCGCCGCCGCGAACGTCTCCACCCGCACCCTCGTCGTCCTGTCCACCCCCTACGAGGGCCGCCCCCCGGCCCTGTGACGCCCGTCAGGGAATGGTCGGGCAGCCGGGGAACACGGTGGACATGGCCAGGCAGAAGCTCTCCCTGCTGACCTTCCAGCCGCCCGCTGTCCGGGTGAGGCGGACGGCGCTGCGCAGCTCGCCCACGGGTTTCTCCGGGATGAGGACCGTCGCCTCGGTGCCGGCCTCGGTCGGGCCGAGGAAGACGATGTCGCCGACGCTGTCCAGCCGCACGGTGGCCCCGGTCTTCGGGTCCTCGGACAGGTACTTCGTCACCGCCCGGCGGGCGAGCCCTTCGGGGTCGTCGACGGCGTCGAGCATGCCCAGACCCGTCGTCCCCTGGAACGCGGTGTGCGCGGCGGCCCGGACCTGCGCGGTCGCGGCGGCCGGGCCGGCCGGGCCGGCCGGCGGCGCGCCGACCGTGATGTTCTCGGCGATCCGCCGTACGACCGCCTCGTCCGGCCCGTTCACCACCACCGAGGTGTCCGCGCCACTCGTCCAGATCAGGGCCCACTTGGCCGGGTTCTGCCCCCCGGTTATGTGCTCCAGCGTCGCGGGATGGCCGGCGACGGTGACGTCCTGGAAGGTCTCGTCGATCTTCATCCTCGCCGCGTCGGCCCTGATCTCCGCGATCGTGCGTACCTGGCCGCGGCTGACGTCGACCATGTACCGCGGCCCGTCGAGATAGGGCTTGTCCGCGGCGCGGACCGCCGCGAGATCCGCCGAGCCGGCTACCCCGACCCACTGCTCGGTGTAGCCCGACCACACCATCGGCGGCGCGCCCGTCGCCCCGGGTTTCATCGTGGCCAGCCCGACGGGTATGCGGACGTTCTGGAACTGGTCGTCGACCACGACGTAGCCGTCGGGCCACCAGCCGACCGTCGCCCCGTAGATCACCTTCGGCGGGCCCGCCGGTGCCGCCGCCGTCGCCGCCGGCTGGCTGGTCCCGGCGGCGACCACCTGGCCCGTACCCGTGCCGCAGCCGGCCAGCGCCACACACCCAAGCGCGACCACAGCCCTCACGCCGACCCGCCGCCGGCGGCGACCGGCGGACAGGCCGGCGTGAGAGGCAGGCGCGTCCCTGTCTGACATTCGTTGTCCCCTTCTGTCGTGACATCCCGGTCCCGCGACGTAGCCGTACGCCGCCCGGCTCGCTGTCCCCCGGCCGCCTGGGCGTCAGCAGGCCAGCGACAGCGCCGAGACCCCGAGCTGGTCGACGTTGGCGCAGTAGCTGGCCCGGGTGACCTGCCAACCGGCCGCCGTGTGGACGACCGTCACGGCGAAGCGCAGCCCGGCCGGGGCGGCCGCGATCGAGACGTTCGGATCGCTGAACGCCAGCGCCACCGACGCCCGGACCGTGTTCGCGTCGACCCGGCTGAGGGTGTCGACGGCCGGCTGCAACGTGGCCATCAGCCCCGGGAACAGCTGCCTGGTCTTCGCGCGGACCGCGACCAGCCGCGGGCCGTCCTGCACCGCGGCCGCCCACCGGTCATCCGGCACCCCGCCGGTGTAGGCCGTGTCGATCGCGGCGGTGACCGCGGCCGCCGTCACCGCGTCGACCGGGGCCGGCGCCACGCCCGGCGGGGTGTAGCCCACCAACGGCGGCATCGTGCCCAGGACGATGCCGCCGGCGATCCGGTGCGCCACCGCCACGTCGGGCGGGCTCGGCCCGGCCAGGTCCACGGTGAGGACCACGCCCGTCGCGTCGACCCACAGCAACGCCAGCTGGTAGCGCGCCGCGGCCGGAACCGCCGGCGCCGTCAGGCCGTCGCCCTGGTCGGTCGCGGTGTCGTGGCGCAGGACGAGAGCCGGGCGCCCACCGACGGTGTCCGCGGTGACGCCGACCGGCCCGTAGCCGCTCAACGATTGCGGCGTGACGTTGGCGCGCAGCGCGTCGATGTTCATCGCGTACGTCGGCTGCCAGGTCACCGTCACCGTCACCGTTGACGGATTGGCATGGCCGCCCGTGGCCGTGAACAGGGCGCCGAACTTCGTCGGGTCCGTTCTCGCGGCGAGCAGGCTCAGCAGCCGCAACGGTGTCCTCGCGGCCTGCCCCGGCGGCAGCGGCCTGCCCGCCCCGTCGACGAGACCCCAGTCGAAGCCCGACGTGCCCGCGCGGGAGGCGGCGGCGTCACCGGAGTGCGTCAGCCCGTCGGGCAGCCAGGTCAGGGTGAAACCCCCGGCCGTCGACACCGCCGGCCGCGCGGACACGACCCGGCTGTTCCCGTCACCTCCCGCCGCGTGCAGGCCGACCGGGACGCCGACCCCGGCGGCGACCAGCACGACCAGCGCGACGACACCCGCGGCCCGAGCCCGCGCCCGCCGGCGCCGGGCCCCGGACCGCACCGCGTCCGGGCCTGGTCCGAAGTCCCGCTGCGGCAGCTCGTCGGGCAGGGCACGCAGCCAGGTCCGCAGATCGCTGTCGGTGAGGCTCATCGCGTCTCCTCCCACGCCGCCGCCGCGGCCCGCGACCGCGGTTCGTTGGTCAGGACGTCCAGCGCCCCGGCGTCGAGACCCGCCGCGGGGTCGGCGCCACGGTTGTAGGGGTCGAGATCGCGCAGATGCTCGCTGTCACGCAGCCTCGCCAGGCCACGGGAGGCCTGGCTGCGCACCGAGCCGACCGAGCAGCCCATCGCCGCGGCGACGTCGGCCTCGGAGAGGTCCTCGACGTAACGCAGGACGATGACGGCGCGCTGGCGCGGCGGCAGCGCCCGTAACGCCCGCAGCAGGCCGTCGCGCTGGGCCAGCCGGTCGGCGGCGTCGACGGCCGCCTCGGGCTCGTCGACGGTCCACTCGCCGTCGACGAGCAACGGCACCTCGTCGACCCGCACCCGCAGCCGTCGCCAGCGGCTCGTCGCCCCGTTGACCAGCGTCCGGCGCAGGTACGCCTCCTGGCGGCCCTCCTCGATCTTGCGCCAGTGCAGGTAGATACGTTCGAACGCGCCCTGGACGAGATCCTCGGCGGACGCCCAGTCGCCGCCGGTCAGCAGGACCGCGCGCAGCAGCTGCCGCCGCGCCGTCCGGGCCATGAACTCCTCGAACGCCCGTTCGTCATCCGCCCGCACCCTCGCCTCCGCACCCTCGCCGGAACCACCGCACCCGTGCTCAGTCCAGACGCCCAGGTTCCGGCGCACGATGAGACGCCGGCCGATCCGCCTCGGGCGGACCGGCCGGGAGGCGCCGACCAGCGCGGGTGGGCGGGGATCCCGGCCGGCCGTTCGGCAGACTCGCAGCCGTGAGCCGCCCACCACACCGCCCACCACGGCCGATCCACCCGACGCCGATCCACCCGGACCGGGAACGGGCCGTGCTTTACCGCGGCGGCCACGTCCACAGCCCCACCGTCCCCGGCGCCACCGCGCTGCTCACCGTCGGCCGGCGCGTCACCTGGCTCGGCACCGACGCAGGCGTCGCCCCGGGCGACGCGGACGAGGTCGTCGAACTGGCCGGCGCCTGGGTCGCCCCGGCGTTCGTCGACGCCCACCTGCACGCGACCGCGACCGGCCTCGCGCTCGGCGGCCTCGACCTCGCCGCCGCCCCCACCCTCGGCGCCGCGCTCGACGCGGTCAGCGCCGCCGCCAGGGCGAACGCCGCCACCACCCTGCTCGGCACCGGCTGGGACGAGACCCGCTGGCCCCAGCGCCGCCCGCCGACAACGTCCGAACTCGACCGCGCCGCCCCCGGCCGGCTGGTCTACCTCGCCCGCGTCGACGGCCACACCGCCGTCATCTCAGGCCCGCTCGCCGCGGCGGCCGGCGCCGCGGGCCAGCCCGGCTGGCTCGGCGACGGCCTCGTCCGCGACGACGCCCACCACGCCGCCCGCGTCCACGCCTACGACACGATCACCCCGGGCCAGCGAGAGGACGCGTGGCGGCGGCTGCGGTCCACCGCCGCCGGCCTCGGGCTCGTCGCGCTGCACGAGATGGCCGGCCCCGAGGTGTCCTCCGCCGACGACCTCGCCGCGCTGCTCGCCCACGCCGCCGCCGAACCCGGCCCCGTGATCGCCGGCTACTGGGCCGGCGACCCGGCCGACCTCGCCGACCTCGACCCGGACGGGCGGCTCGCCGTCGGCGTCGGCGGGGACCTGTTCGTCGACGGCTCCCTCGGCTCCCACACCGCAGCCCTACGCGCCGCCTACGCCGACCGGCCCGGCCACCGTCCCCCGCCCATGCTCGACGCCACGGCCGTCCGCGACGTCGTACTGACCGCGGTCGCCACCGGCCGCCAGCCCGGCTTCCACGCGATCGGCGACGCCGCCGTCGACACCGTCCTCGCCGGCCTGGCCGCCGCCGCCACCACGGCCGGGCCCGCCCAGGTCATCGCCGCCCGGCCCCGGATCGAGCACTGCGAGCTCGTCCACCCCGACCAGATCACCGCACTCGCCCGCTTCGGAGCCGTCGCCGCCGTCCAGCCCGCGTTCGACGCCTTCTGGGGCGGCCCGCACGGCATGTACGCCGAACGGCTCGGCACCGCGCGGGCCGCCGCCATGAACCCACTCGCCGGCCTCGTCGCCGCCGGGGTCGGCGTCGCACTGTCCTCCGACGCCCCCGTCACCCCGCTCGACCCCTGGGGCGCGATCCGCGCCGCCACCGGCCACCACACCCACACCGCCCGCCTCGACCTCGCGGCCGCGTTCGACGCCGCCACCCGCGGCGGCTGGCACGCGGCCCGCGCCAGCACCGACGGCTCCCTGACCGCCGGCCAGCCCGCGACCTTCGCCGTCTGGCGCCTGCCCACCGGCCTCACCGGCCCGCCGGCGCACCCCGCCCTGCCCGACCTCACCGGCCCGGACCCCCGCTGCGTCCGCACCGTCCTGGCCGGCACGGTCCTGCACGACAACCCCACCCCCTGACCGGCCCGCCGATCATCCCGGCGTCCGCTCGTCCACTGCGCCACCGTCCCCCTGACCAGCGGGACCCGGCCCGGGTAACGAAGGCCACCCCGACCCGGCGAACCGGGCGCCACAGCAACACCCCCAGGCACATCCACGCCCACCGGCGACCGGCCCGCGCGGACAGGACGGACACTCCGGCACACCGCCGGCCCCGCCTCTAGCAAACTGGGACCCGTGACACCGCCGTCCGCAGCCCCAGCGCCCACCGGCCCGACCCCCGCCGCCACCGCGCCCGGCGCGCCGCCGGCCCCCGGCCTCCCCGCGGACGGCCCAGACCCCGGCGGCCCGGCACGCACCCGACGCCGCCGGCCGCGGCCACCCCACCCGGCCACCGCGCTGCGCGCCGCCGCCGCGCTCGCCGCCGGATTCCTGCTCTACCTCGCCTTCCCCCCGGTCGGCGCCTGGCCACTCGCCCCCGTCGCCGTCGCCGGGCTCACCCTGCTCGTCCGCGGCCGCCGGCTACGCGGCGCCTACGGCCTCGCCGTCCTGTTCGGCCTCGGGTTCTTCCTGCCACTGCTGCGGTTCGTCGACTACGTCGGCCTGGACGCCCTGATCGTCCTGGCCGCCGGCGAAGCCGCCATCCTCGCGATCGTCGGACCCGCGACGACCCTCGCCCTGCGCCTGAAGCCCCGGTACGCCTGGGCCGCCGTCGGCTGCGTCTGGATCGGCCAGGAAGCCCTGCGCGGCCGCGAACCGTTCGGCGGCTTCCCCTGGGGCCGCCTCGCGTTCAGCCAGCCCCACAGCCCCTACACGCCCCTCGCCGCCGTCGCCGGCGCCCCCACCCTCACCTTCGCCGTCGCCGCCACCGGCGCCCTGCTCGCCCTCACCCTCACCACCCTGGCCGCCACCGGCCGCGCGGCACTCACCCGCCACCTCGGCGTCCCCGGCTCCGCCCCCGCCGACCAGCCGCCCGCCGCCCGGCCGACGGGCCGCCTGATCGCCCTCGGCGCCCTCCTGCCGGTCGTCGGCATCCTCGCCCTCGCCGTCGCCGGCCTCGCCGTCCCGCTGCCCACCGGCGCCCAGGACGGCACCCTGCGGGTCGCCGCGATCCAGGGCGGCGTCCACGAACCCGGCGGCTACGACGCCCTCGGCCAGCGCCTCCAGGTCACCAGCAACCACGTCGACCAGACCCTGAAACTCGCCGCCCAGGTCGGCGCCGGGAACATCCCGGCCCCCGGCCTCGTCGTCTGGCCCGAGAACTCCTCCGACGTCGACCCGTTCCTCAACCCCGACGCCGCGAACCTCCTCAACGAGGCCGCCCAGGCCGTCGGCACCGACGTCCTCGTCGGCGCCGTCCTCGACGGCCCCGGCCGCGGCCACGTCCGCAACGCCGGCCTCCTGTGGACCCCCACCGGCTTCAGCGGCGAGATGTACGTCAAGCACCGGCCCGTCCCGTTCGCCGAGTACCTCCCCGGCCGGTCGGTCCTGCAGAAACTGATCAAACGGTTCGCCGACGAGATGCCCAACGACTTCGTCCACGGCACCGGCCCCGCCGTCCTGCCCGCCGCCCACACCGTCATCGGCGACGTCATCTGCTTCGAGGTCGCCTACGACGGCAACGTCCGCGCATCCGTCGACCAGGGCGCCCGCCTCCTCGTCGTCCAGACGAACAACGCCTCCTTCGGCCGCAAGGGCGAAAGCCAGCAACAACTCGCCATGACCCGGATCCGCGCCGTCGAGCACGGCCGCGCCACCATCCAGGTCTCCACCAGCGGCCAGAGCGCGATCATCAACCCCGACGGCACCGTCCTCGCGCAGACCGGCCTCTACGAACCCGGCATACTCTCCGCCGCACTGCCACTACGCACCGCCCGCACCCTCGCCGACCGGGTCGGCGCCATCCCGGAGGCGGTCGCGACCGCCCTGGGAGCGGCGGCCATTATTGCTGGAATCGCCACCGGGCGCCGGCGCCCACGGCCAGCGACCACCACCGGTCCGCGGCACACCGGCCCTGACCACGACGGCACCCCGCGAGACGCCTCCCCCGCGCGGCACGACGCGCGCGGGCCCCAGGCCGACCCGCGGACAGGCCACCGGCCCGACGGCCGCGGACAGGAAAGGAACGGCGTGGACGCCCACCGGGTAGTTGTCTGCGTGCCGACGTACAACGAACGGGAGAACCTCACCCGTACGGCGCGCAGGCTCCGCGAGGCCAACCCCACCGTCGACCTGCTCGTCATCGACGACAACAGCCCCGACGGCACCGGCCAGATCGCCGACGAGCTCGCCCGCGAGGACCCCCAGATCCACGTCCTCAACCGCGCGGGCAAGTCCGGCCTGGGCTCCGCCTACGTCGCCGGCTTCTCCTGGGCGCTGCGCCACGGCTACGACGTCGTCGTCGAGATGGACGCCGACGGCTCCCACCAGCCCGAGGAGCTGCCCCGGCTGCTCGCCCGGCTCGCCACCGCCGACCTCGTCATCGGCTCCCGCTGGGTCCCCGGCGGCAAGGTCCGCAACTGGCCGCGCAGCCGCCTGATCCTGTCCCGCGGCGCCAACCTCTACGTCCGCGCGGCCCTCGGCATCCCGATGCGCGACGCCACCGCCGGCTACCGCGCCTACCGCGCCGACGTGCTGCGCGCCCGCGACCTCAACCAGATCCAGTCCCAGGGCTACTGCTTCCAGGTCGACCTCGCCTGGACCGCCTGGCGCCAGGGCTTCCAGGTCGCCGAGGTCCCCATCACCTTCGTCGAACGCGAACGCGGCGCCTCCAAGATGAGCCGCTCCATCATCGTCGAGGCGTTCTGGCGCACCGCCCTGTGGGCCGTCGCCTCCGGCCGCCGCGGACCGGGAACGCTGCGCCCCACGCCGCCACCGCCGGTGAAAGTACCGTCACCGACCCCCGAGCCGGCCCTCGTCACCCCGACGGCGCCCGCCCCACAGGTGACCAAGGCCACACCAACCGGGGGAGCCGCGGTACCCACAACGGCCAACGGCGCCAGCCCCAACGGTGCCACCACCGTCGACGCACCCGTCCAGCAGACCGCCACCGGCGACAGCTAACGCCGGCCCTCCCGGTCCCGCCCGCCCGCGCCGAACCTCGAACATGATCGCCGTCCTGGCCCCCGAATGGTGACGAAAAGACCCGAATCGCGACCACTCGAGGGCCAAGACGGCGATCACCCCACGGGCCGACCTTCGCCGGCACAGCACCGGACGCGAAAGAGGGGCACGGCCACGGCCGTGCCCCTCTTTCGCGTCCTCGTCCCCAGGCGGGTTCGCCCAGGCTCAGCTAGCCTGACGGTCCTCGCCACGCAGCACGGCCAGCCGCTCCGCCAGGACCTCCTCAAGGTCCGCGGTCGTCCGGCGCTCCATCAGCATGTCCCAGTGCGTACGCGGCGGCTTGGCCTTCTTCGGCTCCGGCCGTTCCCCGTCCACGATCACCGAGGCCTCACCGCAGACACGGCACTCCCAGACCGAGGGAACCTCGGCCTCAGCCGCGAATGGCATGGTGAACTGGTGACCGTTCGGACAGTCGTACGACGCGGTCTGCCGCGGCGCAAGCTCCGTGCTGCGGTCGGTCTCGTAGGACACCGCGCCGAGACGGCTGCCCCGCAATACGCGTTCGCCCATAGAAACCCCTCCGAGCGTTGTCGATTACCCGTGTCTCAGCAGTTTGAACGACCCGGCCAGCCGAGACGTTCCCACAACGGAAGGGTCGGTAACGAGACCGTGGCCATACCGCGTGTCCAGCCGATGTCAGCCATCACGCAGCGTATCGGGGTCCGCCCCTACCTGGGCCTGTTCGCCCTCGCCCGCTGCGGCCTCGGCGTCGCCGCCCTCACACGCCCCGCCACCGCCCTGCGCGCCACCGGCGTCGACCGCGTCACCGCCGAACGCACCGCCTGGACCGCCCGCCTCCTCGGCGGCCGCGACCTCGCCCTCGGCGCCGGGCTCCTGCACGCCCTCAGCCGCCGCCAGCCCACCGACAGCTGGGTCTGGGCCGGCCTGATCGCCGACGCCGTCGACGCCACCGTCCTCGCCACCGCCACGGCCCGCCGCGACCTGGCCCCCGCCGCCGGCACCCTCGCCGCCCTCCTCGGCGCCGGCGCGGCCGCCGCCGCGCTCCCCGCCCTCACCAACCCAGACCCAGACAACGCCACCCCCTGACAACCACCCCGGCCGTCACCCAGCCGACCCGCGGGAATGCCACCCGCGCCGCCACCGCTACACCCCATGCGCCGAGCGACCGGAAACTCGCCACGACCCAGTGCACACAGCGTCCAGGCCTTCCGGACCCCGGCAGCCCCCGCCGCCACCCACCCCGCCGAACGGAGGAACACACCATGAGCGACCAGCTCGACCCCGCCGCCCCGGCGACCGCCCGGACGACGGAGCCGGCCACGGCCGACAAGGTGACCCGCACCGACGCCGAATGGCGCTCCGTCCTCGACCCGGCCCGCTACCAGATCCTGCGCCAGGCCGCCACCGAGCGCCCCTTCACCGGCGCCTACACCTACAGCAAGGAGACCGGCACCTACCAGTGCGGCGCCTGCGGGAACCCGCTGTTCTCCTCGGACACCAAGTACGACTCCGGCTCCGGCTGGCCCAGCTTCTACGCTCCCCTCACCCCGGACGCCGTCGAGTTCGTGGACGACAGCTCCCACGGCATGGTCCGCACGGAGGTCCGCTGCGGCCGCTGCGGCTCCCACCTCGGCCACGTCTTCCCCGACGGCCCCCAGCCCACCGGGCAGCGCTACTGCATGAACAGCCTCGCCCTCGACCTGAACCCCGACACCGCAAGCTGAACCACCCGCGCCCGCTCTGGCCCTGGCTCGATCAGGGCCCGAGTCGCCATGACCGCTGACTACGCCCTCTGGTGGCTGTGCGACAGCGCAGGACACGACCATCCCAGGGCCGAATCGGCGATCATGGGGACGCCGGAACGGGCGAAGCTCGCCGGAGGCGGCACCAGGCACCATCCGGCCCGGCTCGTCCGAGCGGTGCGCGGCCGAAAGCCATAGGGGGCAACGCTCCGCAGGTCGCCGCGCCCGCTCCCAGACACCCGGTCCCCGGCCGGTCACCCACGCCGGTCGGCGGGCCCACCGGAACCCCAGTCCCGGCCCTTCGGCCGCGATCGCTGTGGCCGGCGCTCCGGTATCCACAGCCAGCCTCCCGGCCCCGCCACCAGCGACTACGGTGACCCATCGGAGGACCACGGCACCACCCGCGGCCAGACGGCCCACTGACACACCCCGGACGAACCGCAGCCGGCCCGCCGGCACCACTCGGGGGCGTTCCCGCCAACAGCAGGAGACGCCATGACCACCACCCGCGACCCTGGCCCCCGGCCCCACCCGCGACCGACAGCCACCTTCCCCAGCCCGGGCCGCTACCCGGCCGGCGGCGCCGCTCGGCCCGCCCAGCTCGTCGACCCCGAGCGGCTCCTCGACGAGCTGTGCGAACAGTTCGAGACCCGGTACGACGCCCTGATCGACGAGGCCATCGCCGCCCACGGCTGGGCGTTGCAGGCCGCCCCCGCCCTCCACTGCCGGCCACGCCTCGCGTACACCGTCGGCCTCACGGCCTACGACCGGCATCCCGAACTGATCATCACGGGGCTACGGTCCCACGTCGCCGCGCGGATCCTGAACGTCCTGTGCGACCACGTCCGCGACGGCCAGCGCCTCGGTACCCGCCAGCAGTGCGCCGACTTCCCCGGCTGGCCCCGCCTCGCGCTCCTCGACGTCGACCCCGACAACAGCGGCGACCTCCTCGTCGCCGCCAACCGCCGCTACCAGCCCACCGACGGCCCGCCCGTCGACGCGCTCCAGGTCATCTGGTGCGACCCCGCCGGCAACCTGCCCTGGGAGCCCGGCTGGGTCCTGCCACGGGACGCCCAGCCCGTCCTGCACTACCCGCTGGACCCTTTCACCGGCCTCGACGACGAGGACGACGACGACCGGGAGGACGAGACCGGTCCGGGCGTCGAGGGCCGCCGTCCGCGCGGTGCCCTCGACGAGGAGGACGACGTCACCCCGCCGCCCGTCAGGATCGGCTGACCAACGCGCCAGCCAGCCGCCGCCCTCAGGACGCGAGACCGGCGGGCTGCGGCTGGCTGGCCTCGCCGGGGCGACCGCGGTCTCATCGGCGCAGGCGTTCACCCGGCCGGTGACGGCCAAGGTGACTCTGTTTGTTGTGAGCCCCGTAGGGGCCTTATGGGGTTCTGAGCGCCTAAAGATCAACATCGGTGTCGAGCGCAGGTCAACACCGTTGACTATCTTGTGGGCCTTCCGGTGATCCGCGGTCTGCGGCCAGACTGCGCCTCGCGAGGCGTCGAGCGTCCAGCCGAGCCAGGCAACAGCCCCCTCACGCGATCCCGCCCCGGGGCGGGGCCCACTGCCCTGCTCCGGGGCCGCGGGCCTGCTCTCGGCGGCGAGCAGAATAGGAGCGTGTCCGCCACCCTTGTCGCCTCTGGCCTGTCCGTCGTCCGCGGAGGGCAGGTGGTCCTCGACGGAGTGGACCTCACTGTCGCGCCGGGCGACCGGGTCGGCGTCGTCGGCCCCAACGGGGTCGGCAAGTCGACGCTGCTGCGGTCCCTGGCCGGCCAGGCGGTGCTGGACGCAGGCCGGGTCGAGCTCTCGCCACCGTCGGCCAACGTCGGCCTGCTGCCGCAGGAGCCGGACCGCCGCCCCGGCGAGACGCTGCGCGCCTTCCTGGAGCGGCGCACCGGCGTCGCCGCCGCGCAGGCCGCCCTCGACGAGGCCACCGAGGCGCTCACCGAGGGCCGCGCCGGCGCCGACGACGCCTACGCCGTGGCCCTCGAACGGTGGCTCGCGATCGGCGGCGCCGACCTCGATGTGCGTGCCGAGCAGGTCTGCGCCGAGCTGGGCCTGCCCGCGGACGCGCTGGACGCGCCGACGACCGCGCTCTCCGGCGGCCAGGCCGCCCGCGGGTCACTCGCCGCGGTACTGCTGTCCCGCTTCGACATCACCCTGCTCGACGAGCCGACGAACGACCTGGACTTCGACGGCCTCGAACGGCTGGAACGGTTCGTCACCGGGATCTCCGGCGCGCTGGTCGTCGTCAGCCACGACCGGGCCTTCCTCGACCGGGTGATCGACAGCGTCGCCGAGATCGACCAGCACCGCCGCGACGTCACCCACTACGCGGGCGGTTGGGAGGCCTACCTGGAGGCGCGCGACATCGACCGCCGGCATGCCCGCGAACGCTACGAGGACTACGCGGACACCCGGGCCGGCCTGGTCTCCCAGGTGCAGCGCCAGCGCGAGCAGTCGGTGCGCGGCGCGATCCGGGCCAAGCGGAAGGTCCCGGACAACGACCGGTCGGTGCGCAGCTACAAGATCGAGGCGGCGACGAAGAGCGCGTCCCGGGTCCGCAACCTGGAGACGAAGCTGAACCGGCTGGAGGAGGTCGACGAGCCGCGCAAGGAGTGGCAGCTGCGGATGACGATCGCCGCGGCGCCCCGCTCCGGCGACGTGGTCGCCACTCTGGCCGGCGCGGTCGTCGAGTACCCGGCGGAGCCGGCCGCCACGGCGGGCGGCTTCCGGCTCGGGCCGGTCGACCTGACGCTGTCCTGGGCGGACCGTGTCGTCATCACCGGGCCGAACGGCGGCGGCAAGTCGACGCTGCTCGCCGCGCTGCTGGGCCGGGTGCCGCTGGCCGCCGGGACGGCGACGCTCGGCTCGGGCGTGCGCGTCGGGCAGGTCGACCAGGCCCGGGACCGGTTCCGCGGCGAGAAGACGACGCTCACGATCGCCGAGGAGGCCACCGGCTGGGTGATGGCCGAGGTGCGCACCCTGTTCGCCAAGTTCGGCCTGGCCGCCGACCAGATGACCCGGCCGGCGGGTGCCCTCTCCCCCGGCGAACGGACCCGGGCCGGGCTCGCGCTGCTGCAGGCCGTCGGGGTCAACTGCCTCGTGCTCGACGAGCCGACGAACCACCTCGACCTGCCGGCGATCGAGCAGTTGGAGTCCGCGCTCGAGACCTACCCGGGCACGCTGCTGCTGGTCAGCCACGACCGCCGGATGCTCGACGCCGTCCGCGTCACCCGCCGCCTGCACGTCGAGGCCGGCCAGGTCACCGAGTCGGCCCTGTAGGCCCACGGGCGCCCGCGCGGCGGGCAGAAGCCCCCGGAGACGAAGCCTCCGGAGACGACTGATCCCCGCCGGGCGCCAGGAGCCGGCGGGGATCATGAGTGTGAGCGTTTCGAGCCACCGGGGACAGCGGCTCAGACCATCCCCCCCGTAGAAGGTCTGAGACGCTGGCCCCGGCCGGCCCTCCCTGCGTGGACACCCCCCAGCGCCCACGACCACGTGGCGGGTTCCCCACGCCCCGTCGTCGGGGCTAAGCCTTGCGTAGTCCGAAAGGCCGAGCCAGCTCGCGGTCGCGTCCTTTCAGCGACGTGCTCCCATGCCCGTCCTCGGATATCCGAGGATGTGCCGTCATCGGCCGCCGAGACGTTGTTAGGCTGTGCTCGCTGTGATAGTGCCGCGCCCTCGCCCAAGGAGAGCGGTCGTGACGGAAGCGCCCGACGAGGACCTGTCCCCCGTCCTGTCCGGACTCATGCGTGCCGCCCGGCGCAAGACCGACGCCGGACGCAAGCTGCTCGCCAACGACGAGCTGACCCGCGAGTACCTGGAGGCGGGGCGGCGGCTGATCGACGCCCAGCTCGGCCCGGCCGAGGGGGCCGACCCCGAGGACCGGCCGCTGTTCCGCTGGCTGTCGCAGCGCGCCGTGATCGACGAGGTCGCCCGCAGCGGCGAGCGGCTGCACGGCTCGGAGGGCACGTTCCGCGACCGCTGGCCCTACCAGCCGGACTTCATCCGCGACGTGCTGTCCTACAGCCTGCGCGGGGCGCACTGGCAGGAGATCGCCGACCGCACCGCGGAGGCCCGCGACCGCCTCGCCGACGCCGAGGACGTCGTCCGCGCCGTCCACGACGCCGCCTACCAGGACCTGATCGTCAGCCAGAACAGCCCGGCGATGCGGACGTGGCTGATCGGCGCGGCGATGGCCGCCCGGGACGAGATCGCCCGCTCGACGGTCCAGGAGATGTACCGGATCAGCACCCAGGCCTGGCAGGACTCCTACGAGAAGGCGGCCGCCGCCCGCGGCCTGAAGCCCCGGGCCGGCCTCACCATCGAGGACCTCAACTTCATCATGACGGCCGTCACCGAGGGCATGCAGGTACGCCTGATGGTCGAGGACGACGGCCGGGTCTTCGACCACGAACGGCGCACCTCGCTGCTCGGCACCGCGGCGCTGGCCCTGCTCGTCGCCTGCTTCGACCACCTGGACGACGGGCTGAGCCTCGAGGACCTCGTCCGCCTCGCGGTCAGCCCCCCGTCCGACGGGCCGGAGCAGGCCGCCGAGAGCGCCGGGCCCGAGGCGGCCCCAGAGCAGGCCTGAGTCCACGGGGGTGGACAACTCGCGGCGCCCCCGTGGACTCAGGCCAGACGCCCAAGACGTGGCCGGGCGAGCTGTCCCAGGTACAGATCGAGGGGCCGCACGCTGTCTCGCCCGCGTCGATCAGCCCGCCGGGCAGCTCCCACCGCTGCCGACGGCGGTCGAACACCAGCAGGAGGCGGCCGTCGTCGGTCCAGAGGGCGAGCAGGGACGCGGGCAGTGGGGCGTCGCGGAGGTCGGCGTCCTCAGCGATCTGGTGGAACGCGACCAGGAGGTTACCGTCCTCGTCGGCGGCCAGGGGCAGCGGGTCGCGATCACTCACGCGAGCCAGTATCCGCGCGCCGAAAGGGCGTCTGCGTCGCGCGAAACGGCGCGCGGGCGCGGGCGGCCGACCGTAAGATCCGGAGTCAGGTGAGCGGAGCGTGCTTGTCCAGCTCGCCGGAGGCGCGCTGGCAGGCCGACTCGGCCTGAGTGGGATCGATGGAGACCAGGTGCTCGACGACACGGCGAGCCATCGAGGCGAACGAGCCCCGCTCATCCTCGGCCAGCGGAGCGAGGATGTGGTCCTCCACGAGACGCAGCCGGTCCTGGGCCGCGTCGTAGGCGGCCCGGCCGTGGTCGGTGCCGACGATCATGCGGGCGCGCCGGTCGGCCGGGTCGGGCCGGCGCTCGACGAGGCCGGCGTCCTCCATCTGGTCGATGAGGTGGACCATGACCGTTCGGTCGATCCCGAACCGGCGGGCGACCTCGATCTGGTTGGGCGCCCGGCCGCAGAGTGAGGCTCCCAGCACATACAGGCCGCGCAGGCCGCCCGGCACCGAGTCGACCGCCGCCGACGCGGCGGCCAGGTAGCCGTGCTGGATCTGGCCGACCAGCCAGCCGAGGTCCCTGGCCATGTCGTCCGTGACCAGGGCGTCGACGTTGGCGGGAGGACAGTCGGGTTCCGCGGCGCACGGGCCGTTGAGGGCCTCGTCGGCCCCGGCTCCCGTTAGCTGCGCCATCGCACGAGGGTACCCCGGAATGACTTCCGTTCGTCAGTGTTTACGATGAGCGGCGCAGCAACTAATCTGTTCGATAGACGATCTGTTCTATAGCCGATCTAGGGGCAAGCCGCACGGCAGCGGGCGCCCCGAACGTCCTCACGAGGAGTCACCAATGGCCCACCTGCTCCACATCGAGTCGAGCTTCGCCGGCGACAACTCCGTCTCCCGCGCGGTCTCGCGCGAGTACGTCGCCGAGTGGCAGGCCCGGAACCCTGACGGGATCGTCACCTACCGCGACCTCGCGGCTCAGCCCCCGGCGCACCTGGACTGGACCGCCGTCTCCGCCGGGATGACCCCCGAGGACCAGCGGACCCCGGAGCAGGTCGAGGCCGTCAAGGCCCGTAGCACCTACATCGGCGAGGTGGCCGCCGCGGACGAGGTGGTCTTCACCGCGCCGATGTACAACTTCTCGATCGCCTCGACCCTCAAGGCCTGGCTCGACCAGCTCATCGTCCCGGGCATGACCATGGCCGACGGCACGAACCCGGGCCTGCTCAACGGCAAGAAGGTCACCATCGTGACCTCCCAGGGCGGGTCCTACGGGCCGGGCACCCCGAAGGACGGCTGGGACCACGTGACGCCGTACCTGACCCACATCGTCGAGTCGCTGGGCGCCGACGACGTCGAGTTCGTCAACGTCCACATGACCCTCTCGACCGTCAACCCGGCGCTGGCCGAGTTCCAGCCGCTGTTCCACGCCTCGCGGGCCGCCGCGACCGACGCCGTCAAGGTCCGCGTCGGCGCCTGAGCGACGCCGCCGAGCGCGCCTTGTCCGGCGCGCACGGACGCGCCCGTCGGCACTCGTCCGCCAGCCCGGTCCACCCGGGCCGGCGGGCCGGGCCGGGCCGGTGGGCGCGTCCGTTTCCCGGTTACCTCGGTGGCCGGTCGGAAGGTCAGGCACCGGCCCACGCCCGGCCGCCAGCCGATGGTGTGGCCGCGGCCATGACCTCTCGACCTGCGCCATTCCCGACCGATGAGGCGCCCCGCCCCAACGGCCCGTCGGAACGAGGGGCCGCACGGGCCGCCAGGGCGGTCATTTTGGCCCGTAGAGTGGGCCCATCGACCGGGCCGATCGGCCCGTCCCGGAGCCCGTAGTGGCTGGTCCGAACGGCAGGGGCAGGCCCGAGGAGCCGCTCTGAGCTGGATGAACCGGGTATCGTATGGATCATGAGTGATGTGCGGGTGTTCCTGCTGGATGACCACGAGATCGTGCGTCGCGGCATCCGCGAGATGCTCGAGGACACCGGCGACATCCAGGTGGTCGGCGAGGCGTCGACGGCCGCCGAGGCCCTGCGGCGGCTGCCGGCCGCCGCGCCGAACGTCGCCGTGCTCGACGCCCGGCTGGAGGACGGCAGCGGCATCGACGTCTGCCGGGACATCCGCTCCGCGCATCCGGAGATCGGCTGCCTGATCCTGACGTCGTATGACGACGACGACGCGCTGTTCTCCGCGATCATGGCCGGGGCGGCCGGCTACCTGCTCAAGCAGATCAAGGGCACCGACCTGATCGGCGCGATCCGCACGATCGCCGCGGGCCGGTCGCTGCTCGACCCGGCCGTCACCCAGCGTGTCCTCACCCGCCTGCGCGAGGGCCCGACCCAGGACCCGAAACTCGCCGCGCTCGGCACCCGCGAGCGGGAGATCCTGCACCTGGTCGCCGAGGGCCTCACCAACCGGCAGATCGCCAGCCGGATCCACCTGTCCGAGAAGACGGTGAAGAACTACGTCTCCTCGATCCTGGTCAAGCTGGAACTGACCAGCCGCACCCAGGCCGCGGTCTTCGCCGCCCGCGTCGAGAAGTAGCCCACCAGCCGAGCCCAGCCACCGCCGGCCAGCCGGCCGTAGCCGGCTCCCGGCTCCCGGCTCCCGGCTCCCGGCTCCCGGCTCCCGGCTCCCGGCTCCCGGCTCCCGGCTCCCGGCTCCCGGCTCCCGGCTCCCGGCTCCCGGCTCCCGGGCCATGATCGC
This sequence comes from Pseudofrankia inefficax, assembly GCF_000166135.1. Lineage (NCBI taxonomy): Bacteria > Bacillati > Actinomycetota > Actinomycetes > Frankiales > Frankiaceae > Pseudofrankia > Pseudofrankia inefficax. The sequence goes on along the minus strand of NC_014666.1, from coordinate 4,467,121 downwards.
CGTTTGGGCCCTCGCGTGGTTGTTGTCAGCGGCTTTCTACGGCCATGTCAGGGCCGAAACGGCGATCACAACCACCAACGTGCCGCCCGGGCAGCGCTCGCCGGGCCGGGCAGGCGTCAGGCGGCCGCAGGCGGGGGCGGGATTCTGTCGAGGGCGGTCAGGTCGGCGGCGGTGAGTTCCCAGGCGGCCGCCGCCGCGTTCGCGGCGACCTGCTCGGGCCTGGTCGCCCCGGCGATGACGCTGGAGACGCCGGTCTGGGCCGCGAGCCAGGCGATCGCCAGCTCCAGGATCGTGTGGCCCCGCTCCCGCGCGAACGCCGTCAGCGCGTCGATGTAGGCGAAGTTCTCCGCGGTCGCGGTCCGGGCGAAGAACGGCAGGTCAGCGAGCCGCGATCCCGCCGGGAACGGCACACCCGCCTGGTACTTGCCGGAGAGCAGGCCGGAGGCCAGCGGGAAGTAGGGAACGATCCCCATCCCGGCCTTCACCGCCGCCGGCACGATCTGCGCCTCGACGCTCCGGGACAGCAGGCTCCATTCGATCTGGGCCGCCGTGAACGGCGCGACCCGGTGCTCGTCGGCGTAGGAGGCCCGCTCCTCGATCTGCGGCCCCGTGACGTTGGAGCAGGCGAGGTGGCGCATCTTGCCCGCCTCGACGAGCTCGTTGAACGTGTCCATGGCCTCGGCGTTCGGGGCGTCGGCGTCGACATAGTGCTGGTAGTAGACGTCGATCCGGTCGGTGCCCAGCCGGCGCAGGCTGCCCTCACAGCCCGCCAGGATGCGCCGACGCAGAATGCCGGGGGTGTAGGGCTCGTCCGCCGGGCGCGGCAGCACCTTGGTCGCGATGACGACCTCGTCACGCCGGGACCCGAGGGCCGCGCCGAGGTACTCCTCCGACTTCCCGCCGCCGTACATCTCGGCCGTGTCGAAATGGGTGATCCCGGCGTCAAGCGCGGCACCCACGACCGCCGCCGTCGCCACGGCGTCGATCTTCATTCCGAAGTTGTTACAACCCAGCCCAACGACGGACACCGCCGGCCCGCTCGTGCCCAACGGCCGTGTCTGCATGGACCCTCCGCTCACGACGACTCCCACCTGATCGGAGACTACGGTCCCGCCGCGCGCCAGCGCAGGGGCGTGGCCGGCGGGTGCCCCGGCCCCGGACGACCGGTTCTCCAGGCCCGGATCGGGCCTATGGGAGGATTGGCGGGTTGACACAAGGGGAGCGGAACCGATGGACGGCGGTTGGGCGGGCGCGGGCCTGGGCGGGATGACCGCCGAGGACGAGTTCGCGCTCGGCGACCTGCGGATCGGCACGGTGCTCGGTCGCGGGGCGACCGGGGAGGTCCGCCGCGCGGTCACCCCGAACGGCGAGCTGGTCGCCGTCAAGCTGCTGCGCCAGGAACTGGCCGACGACTCGCAGGTGGTCGCCCGGCTGCTGCGGGAGTGCTCGGTCGTCGCCCGGCTCGCAGACCGGCACGTCATCCGGATTCGGCACCTCATCGCCGAGGACGACCGCGTCGGCATCGTCATGGACTACCTTCCCGACGGCGACCTGCGCGGCCTGCTGCGCCGCCGCGGCACGCTCACCCCGACGGACGCGGGCCGGCTGACCGGCCAGGTACTGGTCGCCCTGCGGCGGGCGCACGAGGCCGGCGTCGTGCACCGCGACGTCAAACCGGAGAACGTGCTGCTCGACGGGGACGACGCGGTCCTCACCGACTTCGGCATCGCCCGCCAGCTGGAGGGCCCGTCGCTGACGACCGGCACCGGGATCCTGGGGACGCCGTCGTACCTGGCCCCCGAGCTGGCCAGCGCCCAGCCGACCACGCCCGCCGTCGACATCTACTCGACCGGCTGCCTGTTCTACGAGCTGCTCGCGGGCCAGCCGCCGTTCGTCGGCGGCCCCGCGATCGCCGTGCTGCTCCGCCACGTCAACGAGACCCCCGTGCGGCCCCCGGACCTGGCCGACCAGCTCTGGGACCTGCTCGCCGCGATGCTCGCCAAGCAGCCCGACGACCGCCCGACCGCGTCCCAGGCCATCGCGACCCTGGCGGCGCTGGAACCGACGTTCTCCGGCCTGCCCGCGCTGCCCCGGCTGGGCCGCCCGGACTCGTCGACGTCGGGCCCGCGGACCCACGAGTCCGTGCCGACGTGGAGCCTGACGCCGGACTGGGACCGCAACCTCACGACACACGTGCCCGGCGGGCCCGACGACGACGGCGCCCAGCCCACCGTCCTCAACCGTTTCCTCGCCGACGACGCGGTGGCCGAGACTCGGACCGACCTGCCGGCCAGCCGCGCCCACCGCTCGCCGGACGCCCGAGCCTGGGGGCCGGCCAGCCTGCCAGGGTCCGAACCCGGTTCGGCGCCGCCGCCGGATCGGGTCCTGCCGCCGGGTGCCGCCGGCCGCCGGCGCCCCGACCGGTCGCGCCGTGGGCTCATGCTGCTGATCGCCGCCATCGTCGTGCTGGTGCTGGCCGGCACGGGAATCGCGGTCGCGCTGCGGTCGGCGGGGCATGGCAGTCCCGCGAGCGACACCGGGGCCGACTCCGGGCCCACGGTCGGGCTCACCTCTGAACCGTCGGCGAGCGCGCCCGGGGACCCGTCAAGCAATACCGGGCCCGGGCCGTCCGCCTCGGCGGAGCCCACGTCGCCAGCCACCCCGTCGGCGACCGCGACCGCCTCGCCGTCGGCTGGCGCGCCGGCCCAGCCGGTCCTGCGGGCGACGGCCCAGTCGGGCGCGGTCTCGCTGACGATCACCCAGCCCGACGGCGGAGCGGTCACCAGCTACCAGATCGCCGCCACCGGCCTCGCGACCAGGACCGTCGCCGCCGGGCGCACCACCGTCGCCGTGAAGGTGCCCGACTGCACCAGCCGCTCGTTCACGGTGACCGCCGTCGGCCCCGGCGGCTCGACCCCGTCCACGCCGGTCGACGCCGTCGGCTGCGTGGCGCCAGGACAGGTCAGGAACGTCGTCCAGACCATTCCCGGTCCGGGGAGCCGCCGCCTGACCTGGGATCCGCCCGCGGACCTCGGCGGCGACAGCCAGGTCGACTACCGCATCGCCGTGACCGGGAACGGTGCGGCCACCACCGTCACCACCAGCACCTCGCCGACCTTCCTGCTGAACTGCACCACGGCCGCGGACGGTGCGGACTGCGCGGCCGGGGTCACCGTCTACATCGAGGCCCGCAACTCGATCGGCGCCGGCCCCAAGCTCCGCGTCCCGATCGAGTCGGCCAACGCCTCCCCCACACCACCCGCCGCCGGCTGAAACCCAGCGGCCCGGCGCCGGCTCTGCGCCCAGGTGTCTCTCCAGGGTCTCAGTCCAGCGCGACCGTCAGTTCGGGGCCGGTGGCCTTGCGGACCTCGGCGACGGTGATGCCGGGGGCCAGCTCGCGCAGGACGAAACCGGTGCCGGGGACGACGTCGAGGACGGCCAGGTCGGTGATGACGCGATGCACGCAGGCCTTGCCGGTCAGCGGCAGGGAGCAGGCGTCGACCAGCTTGTGGCTGCCGTCCTTGGCGGTGTGCTCCATCATCACGATGACCTTGCGGGCGCCGTGGACGAGGTCCATCGCGCCGCCCATGCCCTTGACCATCTTGCCGGGGATCATCCAGTTGGCCAGGTCGCCGGTCGCGGAGACCTGCATCGCGCCGAGGACGGCGACGTCGACGTGTCCGCCGCGGATCATCGAGAACGACGTCGCGGAGTCGAAGAACGACGACCCGGGCAGGACCGTGACGGTCTCCTTGCCCGCGTTGATCAGGTCCGGGTCGACGTTGTCCTCGGTCGGGTAGGGGCCGACGCCGAGGACACCGTTCTCCGAGTGCAGGACGACGTGGACGCCCTCCGGCAGGTAGTTCGGCACGAGGGTCGGCAGGCCGATCCCGAGGTTGACGTACTGGCCGTCCTCCAGCTCCTGGGCGACCCGGGCGGCCAGCTCCGTACGGGACAGGCTCACGCCGACACCGTCCTCTTCTCGATGCGCTTCACGACGTCCGGCGCGTGCACGACCCGCTGGACGAAGATGCCCGGGGTGTGGATCTCGGCGGGATCGAGCTCGCCGGGCTCGACGAGCTCCTCGACCTCGGCGATGGTGACCTTCCCCGCTGCGGCGCACAGCGGGTTGAAGTTCGCCGCGCTCTCCTTGTAGACGAGGTTGCCGTGCCGATCGCCCTTCCAGGCGTGCACCAGCGCGAAGTCCGTGACGATCGCGCGCTCCAGCACGTAGTCGACGCCGTCGAAGGCCCTCGTCTCCTTCGGCTCGGAGGCGAGGGCGACACCGCCCTTGCCGTCGTAGCGCAGCGGCAGGCCCCCGTCGGCGATCTGGGTGCCGACGCCGGCGGGCGTGTAGAACGCGGGGATACCGGCGCCGCCGGCACGCAGCCGCTCGGCCAGGGTGCCCTGCGGTACGAGCTCGACCTCCAGCTCACCGGCGAGGAACTGCCGCTCGAACTCCTTGTTCTCCCCGACGTAGGAGCCCGTCGTCCGCGCGATCTTGCCGGCCCGTAGCAGGACGCCCAGGCCCCAGCCGTCGACGCCGCAGTTGTTGCTCACCGTCTTCAGCCCGGAGACCCCGGCCTCGTGCAACGCGTCGATCAGCACGCTGGGGATGCCGCACAGGCCGAACCCGCCCACCGCCAGCGAGGCCCCGTCGCCGATGTCCGCCACCGCGTCGGCCGCGGCCGCCACCACCTTGTCCACCGCTCACCCGCCTCCCACCTCGTCCCACCAACCGCGTCAGGTTAATGGCGACTAACCAGTACGTCCAGCGTGTCCGAAACGGCCGCCCCCCAAGACTGCCACGTCCCCTCTCACGATCGGAGAGGACCACTCTCGCGGCCGATCCTCAGCCCGCGTAGCCGACACTCGTTCCGACCGGACACTCCGCCGCCAGCCGCCAGCCGCCAGCCGCCAGCCGCCAGGATGATCGCCGGTTTGGCCCTGGAGTGGCCGCGATCCGGCCTCGAACGCGACCCTCCGAGGGCCAAGACGGCGATCTTGGCCCGATCGGGCGGTCCCACGTGAGGCGGGGGCGGCGGCATCGGGAGATCTCAACCGGATGGTTGACATCGACGTCGGACTGCGAGAGGGTTTCGTCAACCGAGCGGTTGAGGAGGTGGGGGTGTGGACCAGCTTTCCCGGGTGTTCGCGGCGCTGGCCGACCCGACCCGGCGGGACCTCGTCGCCCGGCTCACCGACGGTGACGCGACGGTCGGCGAGCTGGCGGCGCCCTACGAGGTGTCGGTGCAGGCGGTCTCCAAGCATCTGAAGGTGCTGGAGCAGGCCGGGCTCGTCAGCCGGGCGGGAGCCGCGCACCGCAGCCCGGTGCACCTGGAGGCCCAGGTCTTCGACCTGGCGACGGCCTGGCTGGAGCGGTACCGCCGCGAGGCCGAACGGCGTTACCAGCGCCTCGACGCCGTCCTCGCCGCCATGGCCGACGACGACAGACCCATCCAGGACGACGAACAACCAGAGAGGGAGACAGCCTGATGGCCACCACCAAGACGGTCACGGTCGAAGCGGACCCGAACGTGCCACTCATCCGGATGACCCGCGACTTCCACGCCACACCCGCGCAGCTCGTGCGCGCCCACACGGACCCCGCGCTGTTCGCCCAGTGGGTCGGCCCGGACGGCTTCGAGACCACGATCGACTACTGGGACGCGCGCACCGGTGGAAGCTGGCGTTACGTCGGCGCCCGGGACGGCGTCGAGCACGCCTTCCACGGGTCGTTCCACGAGGTCGGCCCCGCGCGCCTGGTCCAGACCTTCACCTACGAGGGCGCGCCGGACCAGGTGGCGCTCGAGACGATGTGGTTCGAGGACCTCGGCGACGGCCGTACCCGCCTGCACGCCCAGTCGCTGGTCGACAGTTTCGAGAGCCGGGACGCGTTCCTGAACAGCGGCATGGAGACCGGGGTCGAACAGGGCTACCTGAAGCTGGACGCCCTCCTGCGCGCCCTGGACGCCTGACATGGCCGAAGGACGATCCACCGCACCAGACGGGCGCCAGGACACGCACCGGACCGGTCAGCCACGGGAGGCGAGCGACGGCGGATCGCTCACGGCACTGGCGGACCGGCCGGCGGAACGCCACCGCGCGGTCGCGGCGGGGTTCACCGAACGGGTTCTCGGCACCAAGGACTGGGACGCCCCCACGCCGGTGCCGCAGTGGACGGCGCGCGACGTCGTCCGCCACCTGTGCGAGTGGTTCCCCAGCTTCCTGGCGGACGGGACCGGCATCGAGCTGGCCCGCGGACCGTCGGTCGACGTGGACCCGGCCGCCGCCTGGCAGGTCCACGCCGACGCGGTCCAGGCATTGCTGGACGACCCGGCGACCGCGGACCGGAAGCTGCGTCATCCGATGGTCGGCGAGCACCCGCTGGCCCCCGCGATCGACCAGTTCTACACGGTCGACATCTTCATGCACACCTGGGATCTCGCCCGCGCCACCGGCCAGGACGACAGCCTCGACCCCGACCTGTGCGCGACGCTGCTGGCCGGGATGGAACCGATCGAGGGCCTGCTCCGGGACTCCGGCCAGTACGGCCCGCGTGTCGAGGTCCCGGCCGGTTCCGACCCGCGGACCCGCCTCGTCGCGTTCATCGGCCGCGATCCGTCGTTCTCGCCCCAGGCGTGAGCGTGCCTGGCACCGGCCCGGGCGGCCCTGAAATCCGGTAGTTCCGCCGTTCGACGCCTCGTACGCTTCTGCGGTGCTCGTCGACGTCGCCACGTTCACCGTCGCCTCGGTCCTCATCGTGCTGCTGCCGGGGCCGGACACGCTCGTCGTGGTGCGCAACCTGATGGCTGGCGGGCGCCGGGCCGCGGTACGGGCGTCGCTCGGTGTGATGACCGGGCTGGTCGTCTGGGTCGTCGGGGCGGCGCTGGGCCTGTCGGCACTGCTGACCGCGAGCCACGACGCCTACCTCGGGCTGCGGGTCGCGGGCGCGCTCTACCTGGGCTGGATGGGCCTGGCGACACTGCGCGCCCGGCCCCACGAGGATCAGGCCGACGCCGTCGCGGGCGGCACCGAGCCCGCTCGCGGCCGGCGCGGCGGACTGGTGGGGACCGGGTTCACCGCCGGAATCCTGACGGATCTGCTGAATCCCAAGGTCGGCGTCTTCTTCATGACGTTCCTGCCGGGGTTCATCCCGGCGGACGCCCCGGTCGCGGGGACCTCGCTGCTGCTCGGCGGGATCTTCGTCGTGCTGACGGCGGGCTACTACGGCGCGTTGCTCGCCCTGTCCGGGCCGGTCATGCGCTGGATGGCCGACGGCCCGGTCCGCCGCTGGGTCGACCGGGTGACCGGCCTCATCCTGATCGCGTTCGGCGTCCGCTTGGCCGTCGAGCCCTGAGCCGCTCGTAGCTGCCACGTTCGCCGCGTTCGTTCTGTCGCAGGCCGCGGCTACGGTGACCGGGTCACGGCCCACCGCCTGAGGGAGCACGCCATGGCCGAGGTCATCACCGCCGTTCCGAACACGCCCGCCTGGATCGACGTCACCACAGCGGACGTCGACGCCGCCGTCGCGTTCTACACCGCGCTGTTCGGTTGGGAGGCCCGCCGGTCGCCAGATCCGGCCGCCGGCGGGTACACCGAGCTGGCGCTGCGGGGCCGGCGGGTCGCCGGCGCGGGTCCCGCCTTCCCCGGGTATCCGAACGTCTGGATGACCTACCTCGGGGTGGCCGACGCCGACGCGACGGCGCGGCGGGCGCTGGCGGCCGGCGGCAAGGTCCTCGTCGAGCCGAGGGACGTCCTCGACGCCGGCCGGCTCGCTGTGCTCGCGGACGTCGAGGGCGCGCCGATCGGGCTGTGGCAGCCGCGGGCCAACCCCGGGGTCGAGCTCGTCGACGAGCCGGGCGCGCTGTGCTGGACCGAGCTGGCGGTCCGCGACGCCGACGCCGCGGTGGCCTTCTACGAGGAGGTGTTCGGCTGGACCGGGGAGCGCGAGAGCCTGGGCGGCGGCGTCACCTACGTCTACTGGTCGCTCGGCGGTCGACGGTTCGGCGGGCTGATGCGGATGAACGAGGTCTGGCCGCCCGAGATCCCGGCCCACTGGATGGTCTACCTGCAGGTCGAGGACGCCGACGCCTGCGCCGCCGAGATCGCCCGTCTCGGCGGCTCCGTGCCGGTCCCGCCCACCGACATCCCGCCGGGCCGGTTCGCCGTCGCCAACGACCCTCTGGGCGCCCACTTCTCCATCCTCCAGCCGACCACCGCGGCGCCCTGACGGGCTCGGCGCGGGCAGCGGGCACCGCCTTCGCGCGGGCGGACCCGGGTCGCGGTGCCTACCCGGTGGACCTGACGACGGTGGTGATGGTCCCGTCGGTGGCGATCCGGCGCACCTGCTCGTTGCCGCCGTCCACGACGTAGACCGCGCCGGTCACGTCGGCGGCCACCGCCCGGGGCTGCAGGAAGGTCGCCGCCGTCGCGGGGCCACCGTCGCCGGCCGCGCCCTCCCCGCCGGTCCCCGCGATCGTCCTGATGACGCCGTCGGGACCGACCTTCCGCACGTTCGCGCGGCCGGGGCTGACCAGGTAGAGGGATCCGTCGGGACCGAGCCCGAGGCTCGGGACGGTCAGCCGTACCGCCGACGAGGTGGCCCGACGGCCCTCACCGGCTCGGCCGTTGGCGCTGATGTCCCAGTAGCCGCTGCCGGCGACGGTGGTCAGCCGACCGTCGGGGCTGATCCGCTGGACGGTGCCGCTGGCGATGTTGGTGAAGTAGATGCTGCCGTCGGGCGCGTCCTCGATCGTGTTCGGCCCGCCGAGCTTGGCGGACGTCGCGCTCGCCGGGCCGCGGGTGAAGCCCGGCTGGCCGGTTCCGGCGACCGTGGTGATGATTCCTTCGGGCGTGATCCTGCGGACCCGGTTGCTCTGCAGGTCCCCGAAGTAGATGGTGCCGTCGCCGAGGACCGCGACGTCCTCCACCCGGCCGACCCGCGCCTCGACGGCGGGGCCGCCGTCGCCGGAGTCCCCTTCCAGCCCGACGCCCGCCACGGTGGTGACGACGCCGGCGGTGTCGATCTTGCGGATGCGGTAGCCGTTGATGTCCGGGACGTACAGGTTGCCCGCGTCGTCCCAGTCGACCTGCCCGGCGCCGGATATCCCGGCCGACGATTCCCCGCCCACCGAGGACACCTTCTCGTCGCCGATGATCGGCGTCACGGTGCCGTCCGGGTCGATCCGGTAGACCGTGGCTCGGTTGAACGTGTACCCGGAGACGTAGAGGACGCCGTCCCGGCTCACCGACACGTACTCGGGCCGGATCCCGTCCAGCGGAAGCGTCGCGCCGGAGTAGGCGGGGCCTGGGCCCCCGGCGGGCACGGGAGCGTAGGCCCGGGTGGGACTGGGCGAGGGCGGGGCCGGCGCCGTCGTCCGCGCCGGGGCCGCCAGCGCGGCGGACGAGCTGCCCCCGTCGGCGCGCAGGCTGACGCCGATGACCACCGCCCCGGCCACAAGCACGAGGACCACGCCGACGGCCAGCCCCACCAGCCACGGACGGCCAGCCGGCCCGCGGCCTCGATCAGACGCCTCGGCCCCCGGCGCTAGGCCCGGCGCCGCCGCCTGGCCGAGTCCAGGCTCGGGCACCGACCACGGTTGCCCCGCGGCAGCGGGCACGCTCTCCGGGATGGGCCAGGCCACGTCCGCGGGGGGCGGCAGCGCGGCGGGGTGGCCTTCTGGCACCGGCCACGGGTGCTCGTCCGCTGGCGCGCCGGCCGGGGCGTCGCCGACGGACGGCGCCCGTGTCTCACCGGCCGCGATGCCATCACGAGACGCCGGCAGGTCGGCGGGCACGGCGGCGGTCGGCGACTGGTCGGGCCGTTCGCTGGCGGGTTCCTCCATCCCCGCGGACGCGGGTGTCTCGTCGATCGGTGTCGCGCCAGCCGTCATGCCGTCCTGTCCTCGCCCGCACCGGAAACGGTCAGCCACTGCCAAGTGGGACGTGACCTCGAACGTCGGGAGCCTAGAGGTTCGCCGGGAGGCCACGACACCTGGGCGATGCCGCTCACCGGCCTGGCGACGGTGCGTGGCTCAGCCGCGCCGCTCGGCGCCAGGTGCCGGCCGTCCGGCGCACGGCGGCGGCACCCGCCGGGGCTGAGGTGCGGATTCGGTGACCATCGGCTGTCGCCTGGCGATCGCCCATATGCTCGCCCGGTGACGGCGGTTCAGCGCACTCCCGACCTTCTGACGCCGCGGTTGTGTCTGCATCCGCTTACGGTCGAGGAGAGCAGGCGCATCGTCGAGGAGGCTCCGAACGCCCAGGACCGGTGGGCCGACGGTTTCCCACGAGAGGACGACCGCGACGGCGTCCGCGGCTTTCTGCACCTCGCCTCATCGGGCGTGGACCCGGCACCGTTCGGCAACTACCGAATCGACCTGGATTCCGTCGCCGTCGGGACCATCGGATTCTTCGGACCACCCGACGACGACGGTCAGGTCGTGCTCGGATATGGGCTCGTGCCCACGGCGCGGGGGCATGGGTACGCCACCGAGGCTGTCGGACGGCTCGTGGAACTGTGCCGGTCTCATCAGGGCGTTCGCGCCATGCTCGCCGACACGGACTCGGACAACCTCGCCTCACAACGGGTGCTGACCAAGAACGGCTTCGCGTTCGTCCGCGAAGCCGACGCCCTGCGCTACTACCGCCTCGACGTCAGCGCTCCCGCATAACTGCCCCGGCGAGGACGGACTGGGGACGTGCCCGTCAATAGAGACGGCTTGTCCAGGATCGACGGGAAGCACCCGAAGCCCGTCCCTCGCGGCGGCCGGGCAGAACGAAATCCATACCCAACTGGCGATCACCGGCCGGCGGCAGTCCTCCGCGAGGCGATGATCGAGGACTTGGTATGCAAACCGGCACCCTGGGTCCTGTATGTCTCATTTATCCATACGTGGTTCGCGATCATGCTGGTCGCGGGGGCCGGAAATGGGCGAAGATCGCCAGTTGGGTATGGAATCCGGTCGCGAAGACCGAACTGAAGATCAACGGGAAAGTCCCTAGGGCGCCTCAAGGGTGACCTTGGTGACCTAGGTCTTCACCGCCACGACCGCACAGGGCAGTCAGAGGACACACACGGGCCGATCATCTCGCGTGGTGGGGGGTGATCAGCCTAGGCTGACGCTTCGTATCGCTGTGCCGCCGCGTCCGTGGCGGAGCACGGCGCCGAGCTGGGCAGGGAGGCGCGGCCAGGTGCGGATCGGGATGCAGCTGTCGTACGGCGGTGGGTTCGCCGAGGCGGTCGAGGAGCTCGCGGACTACGAGAAGGCCGGCCTGGACATCGTCTTCGTGGCCGAGGCGTACTCGTTCGACGCCGTCAGCCAGCTCGGCTTCCTGGCCGCCCGGACCGCGCGCATCGAGCTGGCCGCGGGCATCCTGCCGATCTACACCCGGACCCCGACGCTGACCGCGATGACGGCCGCGGGCCTGGACTACGTCTCCGGCGGCCGGTTCACCCTCGGGCTCGGCGCGTCCGGCCCGCAGGTCATCGAAGGGTTCCACGGCGTCCCCTACGACGCGCCGCTGGGCCGGACCCGGGAGATCATCGACATCTGCCGGGCGGTCTGGCGCCGGGACCGGCTCGAGTACCAGGGCAAGCACTACACGCTGCCGCTGCCGCCCGAGCAGGGCACAGGGCTGGGCAAGCCGCTGAAGCTGATCAACCATCCCGTCCGGACCCATATCCCGATCTTCATCGCCGCGATCGGGCCGAAGAACGTCGAGCTGGCCGCCGAGAAGGCGGAGGGCTGGCAGCCGTTCTTCTTCCACCCGGGGCGGGCCGGCGACGTGTGGGGCGCGTCGCTCGCGGCCGGGAAGGCGAAGCGTGACCCGGAGCTCGGCGACCTCGACGTCGTCGTGCAGGCGCCGCTGGCGATCGGCGACGACGCCGAGAGCTGGCTGGACCTGATGCGCCCGATGTTCGCGCTCTACATCGGAGGCATGGGCGCCAAGGGCAAGAACTTCTACAACAGCCTCGCCCAGCGGTACGGCTACGAGAAGGAAGCAGCTCTTATCCAGGACCTATACCTCGATGGGAAGAAGAAGGAGGCCGAGGCCGCCGTCCCGGCCGACCTGCTGCGGGCCACCGCGATGGTGGGCTCCGAGGGCGAGGTCCGCGAGAAGCTCGCCGAGTACGCCGAGGCGGGCGCGACGACGCTCAACGTCACCCCACTGGCGCCGGACCATCGCTCCCGCGTCGCGCTGGTCGAGCAGCTCCGCGGCTGGATCGGCTGAGCGCGCCGGAATGGCTCAGGCGGCTCAGGCTCGCGGATCGCAGCCGTGCGGGGAGGGCCGCCGTGCAGGGGAGGGCCGCCGGTCGCCAGGGTGCGGGTGGCCGCCGGTGTCGCGTGCGCGCCAAGGCGCATCGGGTCGCGCCTTGATCCGCCGCGGGTAGCCTGGCTACCGTCCGAGCGACGAGAGCCAGGAGCGCGCGATGACGATGCCGAGTGACATGCGGGCGTTCAACCGCGAGGTCATCGAACAGTTCCGAGCGAACGGCGGCCAGCTCACCGAGGGAATGATCAAGGGCTCGCGGCTGGTCCTGCTGACCACCGTCGGCGCGCGGACCGGCGCGGAGCGGACCACACCGTTGGCGTTCTTCGAGGACGGGCCGGGCCGGATCGTGCTGTGGGCGGCCAACAACGCCGCGCCGACACACCCCGACTGGTACCTCAACCTGACCGCCAACCCGGTCGTGACCGTCGAGCTGCCCGGCGCGGGCGGCGCCGTCATCCGCTACACCGCCGTCGCCTCGACCGCCGAAGGCGCCGAGCGGGAGCGCCTACTGACGGCTCTCGCGGCCTTCAACCAGCGGATGCGCGACATGCAGAGCCAGGTCGAGCGCGAGATCCCCCTCGTCGTCATCGAAGGCGCGTCCCGCTGATCCTGGGCACCGCCCGCCCGCCGATTCCGGCCGGCCCGCGCCGCACCACGCCAGCCGCACGCCCATGATCGCCGTTTCAGCCCTCGGGTGGCTGTGAGAACGCGCCGGTCACGACCACGCCAGGGCCAAACCGCCGATCATCGTCGCCAGGCGATCGCCGCCGGCCAGGCGACCCCACCAGCCGCCGGCCGGGCCGCACCGGGTCGGGCGATCCCACCAGCCGAGCGATTGCCGCCAGCCGCCAGCCGGGCCGCGCTGGGCCAGGCCGCACCAGGGCAGGCCGGGCGGAGGAAGGCCGGGCCGGGCAGCGTGGCGGGCGCGGCGTTACGCCAGGTTGGCGATGCCGCGGCGTTCTACGAGGACGCGCATGGACTCGTCGCGGTCACGCTCGATGTGGGCGTAGGCGACGGCCTCGGCGACGCGTTCCTTGCCGGACTCGATCGCGCTGAGCAGCTCCTCGTGGCCGTCGAGGGCGTCGTCGGCGTCGAGGTCGGACGTCAGGTAGAACAGCCACATCATCCGGCCGGTGACCGAGCGCATGACCGAGCGCATGAGGGTGTTCGCGGTCAGGTCGACGACCACCTCGTGGAACTCGGTGCTGTCGGCGGCGATCCGGTAGGCGTCGCGGGTCCGGACGCCCTCGCGGGAGCGTTCGAGCACGTCGCGCAGCGGCTGCGCCGACCGGCCGAGGCCGACCTGGCGGGCGGCGAACCGGGCCGCGCCGACCTCCATGCACAGCCGCAGGTCGAACAGCTCGTGGGCCATGCCCAGGGTCCAGGTGTTCACGACGGCGCCCCGGCGGGGCAGCGTGCGCACGAAACCGTCGACGGCCAGCAGCGGGACGGCCTCGCGCAGCGGCACCCGGGAGACGCTGAGCTCCTCGGCGAGACGCTGCTCGGCCAGGCGGGTGCCCTGCGGGTACCGGCCCCGGATGATGCCCTCGCGCAGCTGGTCGTAGATCCGGCGGGACAGCGACTCCCCCGGGCCCTTCGGATCCTGGGCCGCTGAATCCTGCGCCGCCGGATCTTGGGAAACGCGATCCTGGGCTACTCGATCCTGGGCCGCCGGATCCTGCGCGGGCACGTCGGCCGTGATCGGCGTGGCCATCGGTGTGGGGTCCCCTCCCGCTGTCCCAGGCTGCCTGGTGGCTCCATGGTCGCATCCCGGCCGCGCCAGCGGACGATCAGCCGACGGCCGCGGCCGGACGCCCCGGCCCCGCAACGCTAACCCGCCAGAGCCCGGTCCGGACGTGAGACGGAATACCGTTTTCATGATCGTTAATGCTAGATCCCCGCGCTACCGGGAACGTAGCCCAAACTTTTCTCGACCGAAACACCGAGTTGTATACCGTTTCGCCTCGTGGACCTGATGCGGGCGAGGCCCGGCCGAGGCGCCGGACCAGCCGCCACCCGGGCGGTGGCGGCCCGGTGAGCGCGCCGCGGACGATCATGATCGTCAATCCGAACACCACCGCCTCGATGACCCGGACGGTGCTCGCCGGCGCCGAGGCGGTGGCCGGCCCGTCGACCCGGCTGGTCGGGTCGACAGCGGCCCGCGGTGTCGAGTCGGTCGAGAGCAACACCGACGAGGTCTGGGGCGCGCTCGCCGTCCTGGAGCAGGTCAGGACCGGCGAGACGACCGGCGTCGACGGCTATGTGATCGCCTGCTTCGGCGACACGGGCCTGCCGGCGGCGAAGGAGACCGCCCGCGGCCCGGTCGTCGGGATGACGGAGGCGGCGCTGTTCACCGCCGCGCTGCTGGCCGCCCGGTTCAGCGTCGTCACGCTGCCGCCGCGGACCCGCGAGCAGTCGCACCGGGTGCTGCGCGAGACCGGCCTCGCGCACCGGGCGACCGTGCGCGCGATCGAGGAGCCGGTCGCCGAGGTGCACGGCGGCTCGCTGCACCTGCTGGACGCGGTCGCCGGTGAGGCGGCCGCCGCGCTGGCCGCAGACGGCGCCGAGGCGATCGTGCTCGGCTGCGCGGGCCTCGCCGACCTGGTCGGGCCGCTGACCGAGCGGCTCGGCGTGCCCGTCGTGGAGGGGGTCGCCGCGGCGGTCACCCTGGTCGAGGGCCTGCTCGCGCAGCGGCTGTCGACGTCCCGGGTGGCGACCTACGCCCCGCCCGAGCGGCTCGGGCCGGTGCCGGCATGAGCGCGGCCTCGGTACCTGTGCCGGCTGGCGCCGCGCCAGACCGGCGAGCCGCGACGACCTCGATCCTGTTCCGCGACGTCCTCGTCTACGACCGGGACGCCCCAGGGCACGCGACCGGCCCGACGGACGTGCTCGTCGTCGGCAACCGGATCGCCGCCGTCGGCGCCGACGCGACCCAGCCGGGCCGGCCGGCCCCGGGCCGCGTCGTGGCCGGGCACGGCCACCACCTGCTGATCCCGGGCATGATCAACGCCCATTTCCACTCGCCGGCGAACCATCTCAAGGGCGACCTGCCGAGCATGCCCCTCGAGCTGTTCATGCTCTTCGAGACCCCGGCCGACGCGGCACCGCCGAGCCCGCGCGAGGCCTACCTGCGCACGATGCTGGCCGCTCTGGAGATGCTGCGCACCGGCACCACGTCCGTCCAGGACGACGCGTTCTTCATGCCCTGGCCCGAACCGGAGATCATCGACGCGGTCCTCCAGGCCTACCGCGACTGCGGGATCCGGGCCGCCGTCGCGCTCGACCAGCCGGAGCTGACCGAGGCCGAGAAGCTGCCGTTCCTCGACGGCCTCGCCCCGGCGGAGCTGCGGGCCGCGATCGACGCGCCCGGCCCCCGGTCGCGCGACGAGCTGCTGGAGCTGTACGGGTACCTGTTCGACACCTGGCACGGCGCCGCCGGCGGCCGGCTGACGGCCGCGGTGTCGATCTCCGCGCCGCAGCGGGTCAGCCCCGAGTACTTCGGCGCGCTCGACGAGCTGTCCGCCCGCCACCACGTGCCGCTCTACGCGCACATGTTGGAGACGAAGACCCAGCGGGTCCTCGCCAGCGCCCAGCCGCGCTTCGCAGGCCGCTCGCTGGTTCGGTATACCGCCGAGCTGGGCCTGCTCAACGCCCGGACGAACGTGATCCACGCGGTGTGGACCGACGACGCGGACCTCGACCTGATCGCCTCGGCGGGCGCGGTCGTCGTGCACAACCCGGTCAGCAACCTGCGCCTGGGCAGCGGGGTGATGCCGCTGCGGGCGATGCTCGACCGCGGCATCCCGGTCGCCCTCGGCGTCGACGAGGCGATCTGCAACGACGCCGCCGACCTGTGGAACGTCGTCAAACTCGCCGGCCTGATCCACAACGTCACCGGCCTGGACAGCGAGCGGTGGCCGGCCCCGGCCGAGGTGCTCGACGCGCTGTGGACCGGCGGCGCGGCCGCGATGCTGCGTCGGGGCGAGCTCGGCCGGATCGTGCCCGGCGCGCTCGCCGACCTGGCCCTGCTCGACCTGCACTCCCCCGCGTTCACGCCGCTGAACGACCTGGCCGGCCAGCTCGTCTACTGCGAGTCCGGCGGCAGCGTCGTGCTGACCATGGTCGACGGCGCCGTCGTCGCCGAGCACGGCACGGTCACCAGCGTCGACGAGGCGGCGCTGCTCGCCGAGGCCAGGGAGCTGTTCGCCGCCACCCGCCCCGGCCTGCTCGCCCGCCGCGAGGCGGGGGCGCGACGGCTGTACCCGACGTACCAGCGGATGGTCCGCCAGGCGGCCGCCGTCGACGTCGGCCTGACGAGATGGGTGGGCAGCCGATGACACGCCGCTACGACTACGACCCGATCACCTCGCCGTCACCGGGGAGCTGGCCGGGTGGCCGGCGTCTGGCCGTGTACGTGGCGATCGGGGTGGAGGACTACCGGGCGGGCGAGGGCCACGTCGAGGACCTGCTGCCGGACGTGCCGGCGCCCGACCTGGTCAACGGCGCCTGGCGTGACTACGGCAACCGGGTCGGGGTGTTCCGCCTGCTCGACCGGCTCGGCTCGCTCGGCATCCCGCCGACGCTGCTGCTCAACACCCAGGTCTACGACGCGGCACCGGCGGTGACGGATGCGGCCCGCGCGGCCGGCGCGGAGCTGGTCGGGCACGGGATCTCGAACTCCGACTCGCTCGCAGACCTGCCCGCCGGCCAGGAACGCGACTACCTGGACGCGGTCGCCGGCCGGATCGAGAAGGAGGAGGGCGCCCGCCCCGGCGGCTGGTCGAGCCCGTGGCTCACCCACACGCCGGACACGATCGACCTGCTGGCGGCGACCGGCTACCGCTACCTGCTCGACCTGCGCGCCGACGACCGGCCGTTCTGGCTGCGCACCACCACCGGCCCGCTGCTGTCGATCCCGTACGCGCTGGAGCTGAACGACTCCAGCTCGGTGATCGGCCGCCACGTCGACGCCTCGACGTTCGCCGACATGATCGTCGACGAGTTCGACGAGCTGCTCGCGGCAGGCGACGGGCCGCTGGTGATGAGCATCGTGCTGCACTCGTTCATCTCCGGGGTGCCGTTCCGGCTGCGCCAGGTGACCCGGGCGCTCGCGCACCTCGCGGCCCGGCGCGACCGGGCCTGGCTGGCCCGGCCCGGCGACATCCACGCCGCGTTCGCCGCTCTGTGCCCGCCGCCGCCCGCGACCGCCGGAGGCCGCGATGGCTGAGCCCGCGGTGACGCAGGAGGCCGTGACCGAGGTCGCGGGGGCCAGGACCCCGGCGGCCGAGACCCTGACGGCCGGGCCGGTGGCGAGCGTCCGCGGACTGACGGTGTCGCTGACCCGCAACGGGGTGACGTCGCCGGTGCTGCGCGGCGTCGACCTGGAGATCGCGCCCGGTGAGATCGTCGGCCTGGTCGGCGAGTCCGGCTCGGGCAAGAGCGTGCTGGCGCTGGCCCTGATGGGCCTGCTGCCGGCCGCGTCCCGCCCGGTGGTCGACGGGGAGATCCGGGTCGCGGGCACCGACGTCGTGCATGGCTCGGCGGCCGAGCTGCGCCGGCTGCGCCGCCAGAACCTGGGCGTCATCTTCCAGGACCCGATGACGTCGCTGAACCCGACGATGCGGGTCGGCCGGCAGATCACCGAGGTCAGCCGCGACGAGGCCGAGGCGGTCCGGCTGCTCACCGCCGTCGGGGTCCCCGAGCCGGGCCGGCGGCTGCGGGCGTTCCCGCACGAGCTGTCCGGCGGGCTGCGCCAACGGGTGATGGCCGCGATCGCGCTGACCGGGACCCCGGCGCTGGTGATCGCCGACGAGCCGACGACCGCGCTCGACGTCACCGTCCAGGCGCAGTTGCTCGCCCTGCTCGGCGAGCTGCGCGACGAGCTCGGCTGCGCGGTCCTGTTCATCACCCACGACCTGGCCGTCGCCGCGCAGCTCACCGACCGGATCGCGGTGCTCTACCAGGGCCGGCTCGCCGAGGTCGGCCCGACCGGCGACGTGCTGCACCACGCCGCCCACCCCTACACCGCCGGCCTGCTCGGCGCCCGCCTCGACCTCGACACCCCGCGGACCGGCGCGCTGCGGACGCTGCCCCCGGAGGCCGGCGACGTCGCCGCCCGGCTCACCGGCTGCGCGTACCACACCCGCTGCCCGCTGGTGGTCGAGCGGTGCGCGACCGACCAGCCGCCGATCGAGCGCTACCGGCCACACCACCTGCGGGCCTGCTGGCGCCCGGCGGCCGACGTCGCGCCCGTCGTGGCCGCGCCGCCCACCCCGGTCCACTCCGCCATGCTGCCCATCCCAACCCGCCCGCACGCCGCCGCGAAGGCCGCGCTCGCGGCGGAGCCGACCGGCGAGCCCGTCGTCGAGATCCGCGGCCTGCACTGCCGGTTCACGGCGAAGAGCGGACGGGGCCCCAAGCACGTCGTGCACGCGCTACGCGGCGTCGACCTGGACGTCCGCGCGGGCGAGGCGCTGGCCGTCGTCGGCGAGAGCGGCTCGGGCAAGTCGACGCTGCTGCGCGTCATCGCCGGCCTGACGAAGCCGACCGACGGGACCGCGGTGGTCCACGGCGGCGCGCAGATGGTCTTCCAGGACGCCGGCTCGTCGCTGACCCCGTGGCTGTCGGTCGGCAGCCAGCTGCGCGAACGGCTGCGCCCCCTGCGCCTGGGCAAGGCCCAGACGGCGGCCAGGATCACCGAGACCCTCGGGCTGCTCGGCCTGCCCGACGCGGTGCTCGCCGCCCGGCCGGCGGAGCTGTCCGGCGGGCAGCGCCAGCGGATCGGCCTGGCCCGCGCGGTCCTCGTCCCACCGGCCGTGCTGCTGTGCGACGAGCCGACCAGCGCCCTGGACGCCTCGCTGGCCGCGACCGTGCTCGATCTCATCCGTGACCTGCGGGCCCGGTTCGGGATGGCGGTCGTGTTCGTCACCCACGACCTGGCCGTGGCCCGGCTGATGGGCGACCGGATCGCCGTCATCGCCGACGGCGAGGTCGTCGAGACCGGCGCCACCGACATCGTCCTGACCGCGCCGGCGCACGAGCGCACCCGGGCGTTGCTGGCCGCCGTGCCCCGCCTCGACCACCGACCTCTTGATGCCGTGGAGTCCGCATGAGCACGGTCGCCACCCTGCCCACCCGGTTCAACGTCGACCTGGCCGGCCGGCTGCGCCGGGGCCGCTCGTACTGGGTCGACCGGGCGCTCGTCGGGCTGCTCGGCCTGGTCACCCTCGTCGCGCTGCTCGCGCCGGTCCTCGCGCCCTACAACCCGGTGTCGCCGGTCGGGGATCTCGACCTCGCCCCGCTCTCGCCCCACCACCTGCTCGGCACCGACTCGATCGGGCGTGACCTGCTGTCCCGGGTGCTGCTCGGGATGCGGGCCAGCTGGCTGTCCGCGCTGCTCGTCGTCGCCGTCGGCCTGGTCGTCGGCGGGACCGTCGGCCTGATCGCGGGCGCGGCCGGCGGCTGGGTCGACGCCGTCCTGATGCGGACCACCGACCTGTTCCTCGCGATGCCGGGCGCGCTCGTCGCGATCGCGATCGTGTCCGCGCTGGGCCCGAGCCTGCTGCACACCCTGATCGGGATCTCGCTGGTCTGGTGGCCGTACTACGCCCGGATCATCCGCGGCGAGGTGCGGGCGCTCGCCGCCAGGCCCCATGTCGAGGCCGCCCGGCTGGCCGGCGTCGGCCCGGTCCGGATCGTGGTGCGCCATCTGCTGCCCGGGGTCGTGCCGAGCGCGGTGGTGTCCGCGAGCCTCGACATCGGCAACGTGATCCTGCTGCTCGCCGGCCTGTCGTTCATCGGCCTGGGCCAGCAACAGCCGGCACCGGAGCTCGGCGCCGACACGGCGAGCACCCTCGACCAGCTGCTCGGCCAGAAATGGGTCCCGATCATCCCGGGCCTCGCCGTCCTGGCCCTGACCCTGATCGCGAACCTCAGCGGGGACGCGCTGCGCCGGCTGCTGGGAGGCCGGTCATGAGGCGGTTCGCGCTGCACCGCGCCGGGATCGCCGTCGGCCTCCTGCTCCTGCTGCTGCTGGTGCTGTTCGTGCTCCAGCACCTGTCCGACTCCGACCCGGCCGCCGCCTACCTGGGCGCCAAGGCGTCACCCGGGCAGATCGCCGAGGTCCGCCACCGGCTCGGCCTCGACCGGCCACTGTTCGAGCAGTACTTCAGCTACGTCGGCCACGCCGCCCAGGGCGACCTGGGCACGTCGCTGCGGACCCGCCGCTCGATCGGCACCGACCTCGGGGACTTCTTCCCGGCGACGCTGGAGCTGGTCTTCGCCGCCTTCGTCCTCGCGGCGCTGCTCGGCGCCGGCTACGCGTTCTCCGGGGCACTGCGGATACGCGGCAGCGCGCCGGTCCGCGGGCTGCTGCTCGTCGCCGCGTCGGCGCCGGTGTTCCTGCTCGGGGTGCTCGGGATCGTCGTGTTCTACGCCGACCTCGGCTGGCTGCCGGCCGCCGGGCGCGGCGCGGACACATCGTCGCCGACCGGGTTCCTGCTGCTCGACAGCGTGCTGCACGGCAATCCCGGGCTGTTCGGCCAGGCACTGCGCCATCTGCTGCTGCCCGCGCTGGCGCTGGCGATCGCCCCGGCCATCGCGATCGGGCGGATCCTGCGCTCCAGCGTCGAGACGACACTGCGCGCCGACCACGTCCGCACCGCGCGGGCCAAGGGCCTGCGCGAGGGCGCCGTCGTCGCCCGGCACGTGGCCCGCAACGCCGTCGGGCCGGCGCTGTCGATGTCCGGCCTGCAGCTCGGCTCCATGTTCGCCGGCGTCGTCGTCGTCGAGAAGATCTTCAGCTGGCCCGGGATCGGCTCCTACCTGGGCGACTCCATCGCCAGCGGCGACTTCCCCGCGATCGCCGGGGTGACGTTGCTGCTCGGCGCCATCTACATCGTCGCCAACGCCGTCGTCGACGTGCTCCAGACCCTCGCCGACCCACGCGTGGCCCTCTAGACCCCCGGCCGGCCCTGCGAACGCCGCCGCCCCCTGAACCCCGCCTCACGCCCCCGGTCGACAGCGCCCGTCGACACCCGCCCCGCCCGTCCGCCCTCCGCTCGTCTGATTGGACCTTCACCCATGAATCGCACCCTCGGACGGCGCGCGGCCAAAACCGCGGCCGCCGCGGTCGCGGCCGTGCTCGCGGCCACCCTCGCCGCCTGCGGCGGCGGCAGCTCGTCCTCGGCCAGCCCGGCCAGCAAGCCGCCGACCGACGGCACGCTCACCGTCGGCCTGCTCGGCGACATCGGCATGCCACCCGACCCGGCGACCTTCTACGCCGGCAACGGCATCGCCATCATGAAGAACGTCTACGACGGCCTGGTCACCTACGCCCCCAACACCGACCAGGTGAAGATCGCCCCGCAGCTCGCGACCTCGTGGGACGTCAGCGCCGACAAGCTCACCTACACCTTCCACCTGCGCTCGGGCGTGACGTTCCACGACGGCACCCCGTTCACCTCGGCGGCCGTCATGCCGTCGATCGCCCGGATGGCGTCGATCAACGGGGGCCCGGCCTACCTCGCGGCGATCGTGGCCTCGGTCGACACCCCGGACGACCTGACCGCCGTGGTGCACCTCAAGTCGGCGAACTCGGCGTTCCTGAACTACCTGGCCTCGCCGTTCGGCCCGAAGATGCTCTCCCCCACCGGCCTCAAGGACCACGCGGGCACCGACCAGGCGCAGACCTACCTGAAGACCCACGACCTGGGGGCCGGGCCGTACGAGCTGACCACCGCCGAGGTCGGCCGGCTGTACGTGCTGACGCAGTACGCCAAGTACTGGGGTGGCACGTCGCCGTTCAAGACGATCCGGCTGCCCGTCTACACCGACGTCTCGGCGCTGGAGCTGGCGTTCGACAAGGGTGACGTCCAGCTGCTCGTCAACGCGCTGCCGTCCTCGGCGATCCCGCGCTACGCGAGCCGCCCGGTCGACAACTACTTCCTGCCGATGATGGCGACCGCGCAGATCACCACCAACCCGAACAAGGACTTCTTCGCCACCCAGCCGGCCCGGATGGCGTACCTGCAGTCGATCAACCAGAAGCAGCTGGTCTCCCAGGTCCTCGGCGACAAGTTCGCCACACCGGCCACCACCAGCTACGCCCGCGGCATGCTGCCCGCCGGCACGGACAAGCAGGACATCACCTACGACCCGTCGGTGATGGCCGCCTACGCGAAGACCGCGACCGACAAGAGCCTCACCGTCGGCTTCCAGACCAACCAGCCCAACGGCCAGAAGATGGCGAACATCATCGCCGCCGCGCTGCAGGCCGACGGCCTCGACGCGAAGGTCCAGGGCTACACCACCGACCAGGTCTTCTCCTGGTCCGAGGACCCCACCAAGGGCCCCGACACGTTCATCGACGCCTCCAACGGCCCCGACGGCGGTGACCCCTACATGTGGGGCCACGTCTTCTGGGACAAGTCCGGCGGCATCGACTTCCTGCAGTGCGACGTGCCGTCGGTCAACGCGACCCTCGACCAGGCCGTCGCCACCGGTGACACCAGCCTCTACGTGAAGGCCGCGCAGGAGTACACGAAGAACGGCTGCTACTACCACCTGTCGAACAACAACGACTGGATCCTGGCCCAGAAGTGGATCACAGGGATCGCCGAGGCGCACAACATCGGCGCCTTCGAGGTCGACTTCTCCAAGATCGGCATCGCCAAGTCGTGACAGCCCCGGCCCGCCGCCGCCCCCGCACCCCAACGCGGCGCGGCGGCGGGCCGCCCGGCGATCAGCCGTCGCCGGCGGCCGCCCGAAAGCCTGGGCAGCCCCGACCCACTTCTTGATCGCCGCACCGCACCCGACCAAACCGCGAAGGAGCGAGCAATGGACGACAGTGGCCTCCCGGCTCCGTCGGCGATCTTCATTGAGGACCGGTCGACGGACGGCGACACCAGCGCCGGCGTCGCGACGGTCACCGTCCTCGACGTCGCGGCGGCGATCGGCACCGGCAGCGCCGGCGTGAGCGCGGCCGGCGAGGCCGCCGTCGCCGAGCGGCTCGTCGCCTCGTTCCGGCACACCGGCTTCGCCGTCATCACCGGCCACGGCGTGGACCTCGGCCTGTTCGAGCGGTTCTGCGCCGAGTCGGCGGCGTTCTTCGCGCTGCCACTCGCGGAGAAGCTGGAGGTCGGCTTCCCCGCACCCGAGGTGATCCGCGGCTACGAGCCGGTGCCCGACGACTCCGGGCCGGTCCGCGCCCCGAACATGATGGAATCGCTCCTGATCAACCAGCTGGAGCCAGTCGACGACTATCCCGACGGCAGCGCCCAGGCGAGGCTGTGGCGCTGGCCGAACCTCTGGCCGAGCCGGCCGGCGTCGCTGCGCGGCGTCTGGGAGGACTACTACCGGGCGATGACCGCGCTCGGCGACCGGCTGCTCGAACTGGTCGCGCTCGGCGTCGGCCTGCCGAAGGACTGGTTCGCCGACAAGTTCGACCGGCACTTCAACAACCTCGCCGCCAATCACTACCCGCCCCGGGCCGGCAGCGTGTCCGGCAGCCCCATGCTGCGCAACCGGCCGCACACCGACCACGGCGCGCTGACCCTGCTGTACCGGCCGAGCGAGCCCGGCGGCCTGGAGGTCTTCGCGGAGGGCCGCTGGTGGCAGGTGCCGTTCGTCCCCGGCTCCCTGGTGATCAACATCGGCGACATGCTGGAGCGCTGGACCGGCGGCCTGCTGCCGGCCACCCCGCATCGGGTCGTCAACTCCGCCGACGGCGCCGCGACGGGCCGCTCCTCCGTCGCCTACTTCCAGCAGCCGAACCCCGACGCGCTGGTCGCGCCGGCGCTTCCCGTCGTCGCCGGCCGGCCCGACTACAGCCCGGTCATCGCCGGCGAGCACATCTCCCGCAAGGAGCTCGGCTACCACACGGTCTCGGCGGCCCTCGATGCCTGAGCGCAGGTCCTCGATCCACGACACACCGGTCGACCTGAGCGGCTGGTGGTCCGGCGACCCGGCCGCCCGGCGCGCCATCGCCACCGCCGTCGACCGGTCCTGCCGGGAGACCGGCTTCCTGCTCCTGGAGGGCCACGGCCTCCCGGACCAGGTGATGGACGGCTGGGTCGCCGGCTGCGACGCGTTCTTCGCGCTGCCCCCGGCGGAGAAGCTCGCGATGGTGCTCCCCAAGGAGCCCGACGGCAACAACATCGGCTACACGGCGTTCGGGGAGGAGGCGTCGGCCTATACCGCCGACAATCCCACGCCGCCGGACCTGTTCGAGGCGATGAGCTTCAGCCGCTCCGACGCCGCCGGACCCCGGTTCGACCGGTATCGCGCCTGGTACCCGACGAACGTGTGGCCGGCCCGACCCTCCGGCTGGGAGGCGGCCTACCGCGACTATGAGGCAGCGATGGGCCGCGTCGCCGAGGCGGTCCTCGGCGCGATGAGCCTCGCGCTCGGCCAGGGTGAGCACTGGCTGGTCGACCTGCTCGCCGACGCCCCCGTCTCGACCCGCGCCAACTTCTACGCCCGGCCCGCCGGCGCCCCCGACCCGCTGCCCGGCCAGCTGCGCCGCGGGGCGCACACCGACTTCGGGGTGCTGACCCTGCTGTGGACCGACGGCGTCCCCGGCCTCCAGATCCGCCAGGGCGACGAATGGCGTTCCGTCACCCCGGAGCCGGGCCAGCTGGTCGCGAACATCGGCGATCTGCTCGCGATGTGGACCAACGACCGCTGGACCTCGACCCTGCACCGGGTGCTGCCCCCGCCGTCCCAGACCACCGGACCGGTCGTGCGGCGCAGCGTCGCCTACTTCGTCGACGCCTACCCGGCCACCCTCGTCGAGCCGGTGCCCACCTGCGTCACAGCCGAGAACCCGGCCCGGTTCACCCCCATCCGCGCCGGCGACTGGCTCGATGCCCGAGCCCGCCGCCAGCTCGCGAGCTCCGCCGCCGGCGCCGCCTGAGCCGTTCCTAGTCGGTTTGCGGCCGACGCCAGACAGAGACATGGCCGGGGCTCTCGTGGGTGAACGGACGTCTGGCCCAGTCCTCCCAGCGCGCGTACGGGCGCAGGCCGGCGAGCTGGGCCATCAGGTCGAGCTCCGCCGGCCAGACGTAACGGAAGGGAATCGCGCGGAACCGACCCCGCCCGGCGGCGACCTCGACATAGTTCGAGCTCAGAAACTGGGTCGACGTGTCATACACGTCGTACGCCCATGCCCCGGCGCCCACCTGGAACGGCACGACGGTCTGCCCCGGCGGCAGCTTCCGCAGCTCCGGAACCCCGACCTCCACGACGAAGAACCCGCCCGGCGCGAGGTGGCGGGCGGCATTGCGGAAGCACGCCACCTGGGCTTCCTGCGTCGTCAGGTTGTTGATCGTGTTGAACACCAGATAGGCGACCGCGAACGTGCCACCGACGACCGTCGTCGCGAAGTCCCCGATCGTGACGTCGACCGCCGCGCCGTCGGGCTTGGCGCGCAACTGAGCCACCATCGCCGTCGACAGGTCGATGCCATGGACGGGGACGCCCCGGCGGACCAGCGGCAGCGCGATCCGCCCGGTGCCGACCCCGAATTCCAGGGCCCGCCCGTCACCCGCGAGCTCCGTCAGCAGGTCGACGGCTGGATCCACCGCGGCGGGCGCGAACCGATCCGCCGAGTCGGCGTCATACCGGTCCGCGACCTCGGCGGGAAAATATCCGTCTGCGTCCAGCACAGCGGTACCGTACCCGCGCTTTGACGATCACTCAGCCGCATTTTCGCGCCCGCCGCGGGCGCCGGCGGTGGCCCGGCGAGGCGTAGCGTCGCGGTGTGCATCGGGTTTCCTCAACCGTGGTGTGTGTCGTCGGGCCGGACCCGGCCGGTTCACCGGACCAGGTGGCGCGGTCAGTGCTGACCTCGCTCACCGGCGCGGCGAACGTGACACTCGTGCTCGCCGACGACACGTTGCCGCCAGGCGCGCGAGCGGCCGCCGCCTGGCAGGAGTGCCGCGGCGCCGCGACGCCGTACGTCGTCCATGACGCCGACCCGCTCGCCGAGGTCGCGGCCGCGTGGACCGCCCGCTACGACGAGGCGGGAGCCGTCGGCGACCTGGAGGTCGCGGTCACGGCGGCCGTCGCCCGGTTCCGCCGCGGCGAGGTCGACCTGCCCGACAGCCTGGTGCTGCTCGACCCGGACGGCTGGCCCGAGACCCGCCGGCACTGGTACCTCGGTGTCCTCGCCGCGGCGGCGCCGGCACGGGTCGTCCCGATCCGCTCCGACGCCCGTGAGCTGCGCCGCGCACTCCAGAGCCTGCCGACCGGCCGGTGGTGGCCCGAGCCGTCGGAACGGCTCCTCGACGGCATCGACCGCGTCGTCCCCGACAAGGTCGGCCTGCCGACCCGCGGCCAGCCCGCGTCACTGCGCGTCTGAGCGACCCCGGTCTCGGGCCGACCGCCGGCAAGGCGCTAGCCCGGCGACCCCGGCGGGCGCGGCACCGGCGGCTACGGCAGGACGTAGGCCCGCTCGCCGGTCCGGGACTCGATGGTGCGCGCGGCGGCGTCGAGCAGCTGATGGGCCAGGTCCGAGAGGGCCCTGGACACCGCCACCTCGTCGCCGATCGCCGGGACGTCCGCGTCGTTCGGGTGGCACCGGGCCAGGCCCTTGGCCCGCAGCTCACCGCCGCCCATGCCCGCCAAACCGAGGCCCAGCTGGCTGGTTCCGGTGCCGTGCAGATGCGCCTCGGCCCTGGTGCGACCGCCTTCCTCGGTCAACGTCACAGCTACGTTCCATGTCTTCGTCATCGTGCTCACCGCCATCAGTCGGGGTTTGGCTCGCTCAGAGCGTTCCCGCTGGGCGCCGCGTCGACCGCCCGGACCGGCGAGCGTCCGGCCGGACCACGGATCAGGCTGGCAGATAAGGGGGCAGGCCGAACAGCGGGAACAGGCGGTCGGTGTCGAGGAAGTGGTGCAGACCGGCGATCTTCCCGTCCGTGACGTCGATAACGATCAGTGACCACGGGACGTAGCCGCCGTCCAGCGCCTCCGCCGGCAGCGGCCGGACCTCGGAGCCGGTGACGGCGGCTCGCAGCTCGGCCTCCCCCGGCGCCGCCCGGTGGTACTGGCCGAAGGCCGGGCTCCCGTTGGCCAGGCTCGGGACCAGCCGGGAGTCCCGGCAGACCGCGCCATGCCCGAGCATGAAGCCGACGATGTCCTGCGGGCCGCGCATCCACATCTCCAGCGGCGGCATCGTCAGGGTCGCGTCGTCGCGCAGCAGCGCGGTGAGGGCTGTCATGTCGTAGCTCTCGAACGCGGTCACGTACCGGGCCAGCAGGTCGCGTTGCTGGTCGTCGGCGGGACGCAGCGGGTCACTGGCGGTGACGTCGCTGGCCGCGAGCGTCGCCCGAGCCCGCTGCAGGGCGCTGTTGACCGACGCGACGGTCGTGTCGAGCAGCTGCGCGGTCTCCGCGGCCGGCCAGCCGAGCACCTCCCGCAGGATCAGGACAGCGCGCTGGCGTGGCGCGAGCCGCTGCAGGGCCACGACCAGGGCGAGCCGGACCGACTCGCGGGCGACGGCCTGGTCCGCCGGATCGATCGGGCCGCCCGCCGCGCCGCCGGACAGCACGGCGGCGTCCGGTGCCGGCAGCACCCAGGTCGCCTCCGGCAGCGGCGCCGGGACCGCGTCCGTCGGCGCGGACGGCCCGGTGAGGTCGACGGGCCTGGCCCGCCGCGTCCGGCCGGCCAGCGCGTCCGTGCACACGTTGGTGGCGATCCGGTAGAGCCAGGTGCGCAGCGACGACCGGCCCTCGAACCGGTCGAGGGCACGCCAGGCGCGGACCATCGTGTCCTGGACGGCGTCCTCGGCCTCGAACGGCGAGCCGAGCATCCGGTAGCAGTAGCCGGTGAGCTCGCCGCGATACCCGGCCAGGCGTTCCTCCAGCTCCGCCCGGCTCAGCTGCTCCGTGGCCACGCCGGCCGCGGACTCGTCGGACGGCGGCGGGTCGACAGCCGGCTGGCCGGAGGACAGCAAGCTTGAAGACTGCGAGCCGGAGGACGGGGAGCCGGAGGAGATCGCGGACGAGCCCTGGGTCATACCGCGATGATGCAACGCGGGTCCGACAGTTTCGCGCCGCACCCCCACCCGGACGTGCGCGAGGCTCGCCGACGTTTGCTGAACCGCAATGCGGCCGCAATCCGGCATACCTACGGTCCAGGGTGTGACCGTCGTCGATCCCGCTCCGTTGGCCGCGTTGCACGACTACCTCGAAGGTTCCGGCGCCGCCTTGTCGCCTGCGGGTTCAGGCCAAGATCGCATAGCGCGCGGCCAGCATGTCAACGGCGTGGACAACAGAGTGGGACTCGAGTCCGAGCGGTCTGGCCCGGTCACCGAGGCGGTGCTGGACGAAGCCTTTCTCGCCGCGGCCGCCCGCTACTGGCATCCGGTCGCGCGGTCGACGGATGTCAGGGCCGCGCCGGCGCACGCCGAGCTGTGCGAGGTCCCGCTGGTGCTGTGGCGCCGGCCGTCCGGCGACGTGGCCGCACTGGTCGACCGCTGCCCGCACCGTGGCGTGCCGCTGTCCGGCGGCGCCGTCGACCCCGCCGGGCGGCTGCGCTGCGGCTACCACGCGTGGGCGTTCGACGGCGCGGGCCGCTGCGTCGACATCCCACAGCAGCCAGGCCAGAACATCCCCGACGTCATCGCCGCGCGGCCGGTCCGCGTCGAGGAGGCCGCCGGGCTGGTCTGGGCCTGCCTGGTCGACGAGACCCAGCAGGCCAGGCCCCGCCCCCGCTTCCCGCAGATCGAGGACCTCGGCTGGCCCAGCTACGTCGGCACGGTCCAGGACTGGACCGGCCAGGCGGCCCGCCAGGTCGAGAACTTCTGCGACATCGGCCATTTCTCGGTCCTGCACACCGACACGTTCGGCAACGCCGAGGTGCTGGCGGTCGAGCCGTACGCGGTCCACCGCACCGACTGGACCGTCGAGGCCGACTACCGCTACCCCAGCGTCAACCCGGTCGCCGAGCCGGGCCCGGACGGCCGCCGGCCCGTCGGGGAGACGTTCTTCCAGTACCGCATCGAGCTGCCGTTCGCGGTCTGGCTGGGCGGCGCGAACGGGCCGGGCAGCGTCATGTTCTCCGTGAGCGCCCCGACCTCGGCGACGACGTTGCGCCTGTACTGGATGAGCGCGTTCGACCCGGCCGTGCATGGGGACGTCCTGGTGGACGGGGCCGGACTGCAGGCGGTCGAAGACCGCATCTGGGCGCCGGACAAGGCGATCGTCGAGTCGCAGCGCCCCGCGCGGGTGTTCGCCGCGACCGAGGCACACCGCGCCTTCGACGCCCTCGGCGTCGCCTACCGCAAGGCGCTGCGCGACCTCGGCTTCGCCGGCTGACCGCAGTCGCCGCCACCCGGCAACGCTCGACCCGCCCGACCATCAGCGCCGGAGCGACGCGATCCTAGAAAGGGGGCTCGTCGTCGGCCCACGGGGGCACCGGCGGCGCCTCGCGCTCGCCGGCCCCGTCCGTCGTCGGCACGTGATTGCTGAGCCTTACGAACACGGTCGGCCTGCCGTTCTCGTCCAGGCGGTTGTCGCTGGACCACCTGTTCCCGTACAGCCGTTCCAGCGCCACCTTGACCAGCTCCCTTCCCCATTGGAACTGGGCAGCCGGGCCCGCGCGCCTCACGTGATCGGGCGCCTTCTCTTTGAGGATGTGGGCCATATGACCCCACTTGATTCCTGTCGGGCTGTTGATTCGCCGCTGGAAGTTGCTGTCTTCGGCGAGGTGCGCGATCGCGATGTCGCTGTCGTCGCCGGGGGTTGCCGTGTCGCCCGGGACAGCGGTCTCGCCGCCGCGGCGGGCGGGCAGACGGGCGACCGCTGCCTGAGCCTCGCCGCGGCGTGCCTCGACCGCCGCGCGTGCCCGGGAGGCGAAGTGATCGGGGGCCGGGATGTTGTAGTCGGGATCAGCCCTTTCGTAGGCTCCCTCGAAGCTCAAGACACGTACGGGGATCGGGTACGTGCGGGATCGCTGGTCGCTGCCCGGTGCGCTGGACCAGTAGATCCCGTTCCCGACGAGGGGCTCGTTGAGCAGTGTGGCCAGCAGGTCGTCCGAGAAGTGCGCGTTGGCCTTCTTCAGAGAGCTCAGATCGCCCTGGGAGAGCAGGTGGAACACGAAGAAGTTGTCGCCCTGGCTGAGAAGCTCGTGGGGGAGGCTGCCGGGCTGCTGCGTGATGAGCAGGGCGCCGAGGTCGTACTTGCGGCCCTCCTTGACCCAGGAGACGAAGGGGCCATCCTCGCGCTGGCTGGCACCGCCGAGGACCGACTGGGCCTCCTCGATGACCGCGATGGTCGGAACTGTGTGCGGCTCGGCCTCGGTGAACTGGTTCTGGTTGTGCTCGAAAATGTCGCCGAGGATCACGCCCGCGAGCTGTAGTCCCTGGGCGCCGCGCATCTGCGAGATGTCGACCACGCACAGCTTTCCCTGGGCCAGACAGTCCTTCAGGGTGCTCAGCAGTTGGCTTCCGGGGTCGTGCAGGGCGCCTACGACACGCGTCATGTTGCTGATCGCGGCTCCGATCTCCGCCTCTCCGAGCGCCCTGGTTCCGACGTCGAGGATCCTGTTGACTTCAGCAGGGTCCACCGCGAGCTTGTAGCGGTGGATCAGGTCGACGAGCTGGCCCCACCTGGGCCGATCCAGCGCCTTGAGCTTGATCACATTCTGGTTGTCCTGCCGCTCCGGGGGGAGCGCGATACCCAGGACCCGCGCCGGGGGCAGCTCCTTGATATTCAGTTTGACCCCGTTCACGACGAAGGAGTCATAGAACGGGCTGGGGCCTTTGCGGTTCGTGAAGACGACGATCTTGTCGCGCAGGTGCGGCACGTCGCACAGCGCGGGCCGGCCCTTGAAGTCGGGCCAGAAGTACTCGCCATCCGGATCGAAGATCACCGTGCCGACCGGTGCCCTTCCGCTGGTTCGCGGGACGGTGGGCATCCCTTTGTAGAGGGCCGAGAACAGCAGCTTGACGAGGTTGGACTTGCCGAAGCCGGCACGCGCGAAGACGAAGCTGCGCCGCGCGATGAGCTTCTCGATCTGGAAGGTCGGCGTGATTACTGGGTGTTGGATGCGCATCCAGGCCCGATCGTCGCCGGCCCTCGGGTCGTTTCCCGCGTAGACGAACTCGCCGAAGGCGAGATAGCCGATGGGCACGGAGCCGTCGGAGACGTCATTCGCGTTCACGACCTCGGCGAGAAGGTCGTCAGACAGGAACGCGACCTGGGCGCCTACCTGGGGCAGACGGCGATGGCTGGGTACAAAGATGTGCTTGTCACCCTCCTCACGCAGTACGCCGAGGATGCGGATATCGACCTTGTACTTCAGGTAGCGCTCGCGCAGCTCGTCCGGGATGGGCCGCCGGTCACGTACCGCGCGCGTGGCGTAGTCCTCGCCAATCGGGGAGACCAGTCGCCCCTGGGAGGCGATGGTGGTGATTCGTCCGAGGATTGCCTCGCGCTCGTGCTCGAGCTGGACGAGGACGAACTGGCCGTGCATGGCCGTCGTCTGGAAGTCGTCGTGGTGCGGCAGGACGAGGTCGGCGTGGAACTCCAAACCGCTCTCGGCGAAGCCGCGGAACGTACCGATGACCTTGGCGGGGTCGAACAGGGTCATGGCGGTTCGCTCTCCACAGGTCAAAGGACCAGGCAGGGACGGCTTACTCGTAGCGGCGGGCCGCTACGTCGGAGGCCAGCCGAAGGGCGTCGACGACCGGGGCCTTCGCGCCGCCGACCTGGTCGCGGATGGCGTCGACCAGGTGATCCTCGATGAGATCAAGGTCGAGGTCCGCGACACGCGAGAACGCGTCGGCCTGCTGGATGCAGTCGGGGTAGAATGGAATAGGGAAGCCGGCGACCGCGTCAGCCTGCAGGTATCCGAAGATGGCCTGCGCATCCCCATCCTGGCGGGCCATCAGGTCGACAGTCCAGATGGGGTCTCCGGAATACGGGCCGAAGCGCACGAAATACATCGAACCGATGCTGAATTTCGGCTTCTCCCCCCGGGAGTCGTCGCTCACGTCGCGGGTGTATTCATCCCAGACGTATGCCTTCTCGAGCATCGTCTCGGGAACCCTGGAGAAGCAGGGCACGCCGTTGTCGAACACGCCGCACAATGAGATCGCCAGCCGATAGTACTCCAGAACCTGGGTCTTCTTGGCGAGCCCGACGAGCCAGATCCGGCGCCGGTCCTCGCGACGAACCCGCTCGATGGCGGCGTATATCCGCTCGCCCATCCGCACGAACAGGTCGCCATGGAAAATCTTGCTGCGTAGCAGGCCGTCGCGGACAATCAGCGTATCGGCCGCGTAGTCGCGGTAGCACACGAGGTCATACAGCGTGGCCCACTCACATAGGTCACGGAACACGAGCACCCAGCTGGGCGATCTCCCCGACATCATGGGAGACAGCTCGCGCAGGCTCTGGGTCCCCAGATCGTTCATCATCCGGCCCAGCGCGGTACGCGGGCTGCCGCTCTCGTCGAACTGGCGCCGCCCGAGCTCCGCGATGTCCGACAACGGGGAGACGACTTCCAGGCACAGTTCCTTGCCATTGGAGTCGACCACGCGGATGACCTGAAGGTAGAACGGGTTGAAGGCGACCTTGTTGTTGCCTCCGTCGGAGGCCATCAACGCCACCGACGTCGCGACCCTGGGCCTGATCGCCGTGACCTTCATGCCGCGCGTCTGTTCGACCAGCGTGTCGAGCTCCGCACGACCGGCCTCGACCTGTTCCCCGATCAGGCGCCTGAGTTGGCCAATCTGGTCCGCGTCGAACATATGTCCCCCAACGGCGCACCCGAACCGTCACGGACGAGCGGTTTGTCGCCGCGTAAGCACAGCATGGCACGAAACACCGACATTCCGGCGGCGAACGACGGGAAATGGTCACACCACCCGCCTACCGAGGCAGCCCGATCAGTTCGGCCACCACATCGACCTCGTCGACGGCGGCGCCCGCCCGGCCGAACTGCGCCGCCTGCCTAACGCGCTTCGGCGGCGTGCCGGCGGGTCGGACCTCCCTGACGATCCAGCCTGCCTTCGCCGCTCTCACCGATCGCACCAGCATTTTCTCCGGGTCGACGCTGGCCGAGGGCAGAGCGCCGAAGCGAACCGCGAGCCGGGCGCCCTGGCGGCAGCGCCGCGCCGCGGCCGCCCATACGGCGGCGAGCGCCTGGACGAACGCGTCCTGGTTCGGCTGACGGGCAATCTGCCCCTGGGTGCCGTAGGAAACGTCCGGCGGCCCGCCAAGGAACCAGGAGCGCAGCCACTGGTCCGCCATGTACGTACGCATGCCGTAGTAGGGAGGGGATGTGACTACTAGGTCAAAGCGCTGGCGCAGCCCACTCAGCGTCTCGGCGCAGTCGCCGAGATAAACCTTCCCACCAGACGGAGGCGGCGTCGCGGCCAGCAGGTATCCGGCCCGCCGTTCGATGACCTCGAGAGCCGGGACTCGCGCGGGTTCCAGACCACGCTTCTTCCAAAAGGTCACCGCGTAGGACGGCTTGGCCGCGTACGTGCGTGGCATCTGATTCGACAGGTAGGAAGGCAGTCTCTTGTTTCGCGGGCCGTGAAGAATACCGAGCAGCACCGCCCGCAGCATCGCGGCCGTCGGTGTCTCAGCTTTCATAAGCGCACCGCGCAATGCGACCAGCTCAACCAGCGTCTCCCGCTCGTAGCACCAACGCCAGAACTCACCTTCAGGTGCGTCACCGTGTTGTCCACCATCAAGAATCTGCCGAGCAAGACGGACCACCGCACGGGGTGTGATCTCGATGAGCTTGGCCTGGGCGATAGCAGCCGCGACTGGACTGATATCGATGCCGACGGCGGGCACACCGGCAAGGCGGGCCGCATACAGCGTCGTTCCCCGCCCACAGAATGGGTCGAGCACGCGACTGATGCCGGGACGAGCGGCAAGGTGCTGGAGCGGAAAATCCAGTGGAAACATTGTGTAGTACGGGCAGACGGCGTTCAGCCGCAGTGCGTCCTCGGTCCAGCCGGCGGAAGGGGCCGGTAGGGTCACCGCCACGGGTTATCAGTCTGCTGAGACCGTGACGTCCGGGTTCTGGGTTCTGCGCCCCGGCAGGCTAGATACTCAGGCGGTTGTTCCCGCGTCGCATGGCGGATAACGAAGCAATGTACCGTCACCAGCACGTCCGCCCCTTTACTCGTGCCTGCTAGCCGGCGGTGATCCTAGCGTCGCCGAATACGGCGACCGATCTGTCCTCGGTGTCGGCCTGCACTTTGGTCAAGGTCAGGCGTAGTCGCAGGACGCCGGTGATGTCGAGGTCGACGGGGACGGAGTCGCCAAGCTGGACAGTCCGTGAAAACAGCGAGCGGCCGTCGCCAGCGATTGCGATCTCGTAGACCGTGCCGCTCGTCGCCTGGTCCGCGAGTCCCACGGTCGCGCGGAACCGGGCGTAGTGGCGCCCGAGATCGTATTCCACGTATACGGAAACCTTACTGTCGCCGTCATACGGGCCGTACCGGGCGGTGAGCCGCACGCTGTGGACGTAGGTAACGCCACTGATCGTGGCATCCCCCGCGTCTTCGTTGCCGGCATATCCCAGATCACGCTGCACGACATCCAGATCCGCGAGATAGCTGTCGAGCGGGGCGGGCGGCACGCTCTGGACGACCGCCGAGCTGGACGGACTGGCGGCTCCGCCGTCAGCGCCGGCTCCGTCCGACGGCGGGGCGGCGACGGTCGTGGCGCCGGGCCGGTTGGTGGCGTTGTCCCCGCCGCCCGCCCCGTTGCCCAGGCTGGCGATCAGGACGATCAGGAGGACCAGTACCAACGCGCCGCCCACCGCGCCCAGAACCAACGGCGAGGTCCAGCGGAACGGGCGGCGCGGGTGCGGCGGCACGGCTGGTGACCACGGGCGGGGGACCTGCAGCGGCGGCACGTAGCCTTGCTGTCGTGGGACGTAGCCCTGCTGCGGCGGGACGGGCGGCTGGAACGGCCAAGGGGCGGGCCCGGCCATCGGCTGACTCGCTACTGGCGTAGGAGCCGGCGTCGGATCTACTGCCAGGGACGGCGCCGCCTCGGTAAGCGCGTAGCGGGTGAGGTCGGCGTGCACTGTCGCGGGAAGCCAGCCGTCGCCGATGCGCAGCCGTTCGTCGGTGGAGGCCGCCCGGCACATCTCGATCAGCTCGGCGGGGGTGGGCCGGGACTCCGGGTCCTTCTCGATGCAGCGTTCCAGCAGCGGTCGCAGCTCGTCGGGGCAGCTCTCCCAGTCGGGCTGTTCCTGCGTGATGCGGTGGAAGACCGCCGCGTCCCCGCCGAACGGGAACTCACCCGTCACCGCGTAGTAGGCGGTGGAACCGAGAGAGAACAGGTCGCCGGCCGGCCCGAGGACCTTTCCGCGCACCTGCTCAGGGGCCATGAAGGCGGGTGTGCCGACTCGCGCGCCGGTTGCCGTCAAGGCCGCTGAGGTGGCCTCGACTGCTCGCGAGATCCCGAAATCGATGACTCGGGGTCCGTCCGCGGCGAGCAGGACGTTGCCGGGCTTCAGATCACGGTGGATGACCCCGGCTGCGTGGATGGACTGCAGTGCCTCGGCAACCCCGGCGACCATCACGAGTACGGTCTCCTTGGGCAACGGACCCTGCCGCGCCACAGCTGAGGCGAGCGAGGGCGCGGGCACGTACGCCGTGGCCAGCCAGGGAAGTGTCGCATTCGGATCGAAGTCGACGACCGGGACCGTGTAGAGGCCCTGAACGCGCTGGGCGATCTTCACCTCCTTCTCGAAGCGGCGGCGGAACTCCGGGTCGGAGGCGAACTCCGGGCGAGCGACCTTGACGGCGACGGGCCTCCCGCCGGGGGTGTAGGAGAGATACACCGCGCCCATCCCGCCCGCGCCGATCCGGGCTCTGAGCAGATACCCGCTGATCGTCCGGGGGTCCTGCGAGTCGAGACGAGAGAAGGCCGCGGCCCAGGCAGGTGCCGACGTGCCAGGTGGTGTGCTCTCCACAGACTCCCCTACGCTCATAGCCTGTTACCGCCTGCCACCTGACAATACGCACCATTACGACCACTCAACGATGAAATACTCGACTACATCCCGTGCGCAGTGACTCACTGGTCGCGCAGCAGCGGATCGCCCCGCTGGCTAACGGCATGGACCGCCCGCGTCCTGACCGACGACACCCTCGATCAGCTCCTCGACTTACCAGCAGCTCACCGCGCCGGACCGATACGGTTCAGCGGCCTCGCTCCATGGCCGCCCGCGCCCGGAGACTTGGTCGGGGCATGTGGGCCCTCGGCGTCGCCTACCGCAAGGCGCTGCGCGACCTCGGCCTCGCCGGCTGACCAAGGTTCCTGGCCGAGCTCAATTCCGCGGGCTGTGGCAGGCCCGTCAGATACGCACAGTCGTGATGGTTCGCCCGCTGGGGCTCGTTGTGGTTTGGGCGCCAAGCTCGGTGGCGACGCGTTTCCGTTCGGCGGGGCGCTGGTCGAAGATCACAAGATGGCCGTCGGGGAGGCCGAGGCGTAGCAGGTAGCCGTCCAGCTGGCTGATACCGGCAAAGGTTGGGTCGGGGTCGCCTGGGCGGTGGGTCTTGACCTCGAGGGCTTGGCGCTGGACGACGGGCTTGCCCTCGGGTCCGGTGTGGTTCCAGCGGATGAGCAGGTCGAGGGCGCCGCGGCCGACGCCGTACTCCCGGTCGACGAAACCGCTGCCATTTATCGCGCGGTCAAGATAGCCGAGCAGGGTGACGTGCGGGGTCACCTCTCGGTAGGGCACGTCGGCCTGGAGGAGGTCCTCGCTGTTGTGCCAGAACTCGGCGAAACGCGCGAGCAGCCCGTCCAGGTCGAGTCGCCCGTCGGGCAGCACGAACGATCGCGACTGAGGCGCTCCGACGACGCCTTCGAAGAGTCCGTCGGCCAGAACTCGGGTGATCACGTTCCGGTAGATGGGGTTGGCGATCTCCACCGTCGAGGCGGTCCGTCGGACCAGGCCAAGGTCCACGGTGTAGGCGAGGTCGTCGGCGAAAGGGTCGAAGCGAACCTCCGTGCCGGCGAGGATGGGTTCGATGATCCGCCGTACCCGACGGTCTCGGAGCTTGTCGAGCAGAGAGTCCACATGGGTCGCCCGCGCCACGATGATCCGCTCGGCCGCCTCGTCGACATCGTCGTTAGTGATCGACCTCGCCGCCGGGACCGCCATGCGATTAATGATCTCGTAGGCAAGAGCGTTGACCAGCCACGGCTGGCCCATCGTCAACGCATAGGCATATTCCACCGCTTGCGGAGTGAACCGCTGACCGGTCTCCGTCGTGTGCTGGCCGTAGAGTTCCTGGACCTCATCAAGGGTGAAATCACTCAGCCGCAGGGACGCCACCGCAATGTTGAACGGACTCGGCGACGTCAGGGTGGTCGGGTCGCCACCAGATGCCACCTCCGGGGACCCGAGGGATCGCGAAGCGATCTCACGGGAGTGGCAGTCACGGACGTCGCGTAGCCCACAGAGCGCCACCGACGCCGGAAAACCGGTGGGGCGGTCGGCGAAACCGTCACGCAGTTGACGAAGCACACTGAGCAGGGTGCGCCCGCCCAGAGAGTCGATCTCATCGAGGAAAAGGACCAGCGGACGCGGACAGGCCTCCGCCCAGACGGCGAACGCGTCCGAGAGCAGGCCTTCGTCCCAGCTGTTCGGCCAGGGCGGTGGACGCAGATCGGCCGGCAGGTTGATTCGTGCCGTTCGACCGGCGCCCGTCAGGATCGCTCGAGTCGCCGCACCGATATCGTCCGTCCAAGGCTGGCCAGCCTCCATCGACAGCACCACGGCCGCATAGCGGCCACCCGCGGTCAGTTCGGCTGCCAGCGCACGCAGCGCCGTCGTCTTGCCCGTCTGGCGGGGAGCGTGCAAGACGAAATACTTGCTGTGCTCAACGAGATCAGGGACTTCGGGTAGCCGCGCCGAGGCCGGGATCATGTAGTGATCGCTCAGCACACACGGCCCCGTCGTGTTGAACGAGCGGACCACCACCCACCGCCTTCCGGACCCGCGCCACTGATCGCAACTCTACGGAACCCGTGGTGGACGAACCGTTGCCTTCACAGGGCCTGGAGGAATCCGTCGACGAGGCTGCGCAGGCCCAGGGCGTAGGTGTCCCGGCTGGTCAGGCTGGCCCAACGGTCCGCCAACGCCGCCAGGTGCGGCAGCTCGGCGGCGTCGACCGCCCGGATCCGGTCGTCCCGCGAGCCCGGGCGGGAGCTGTCCGGCCTGTCACGGCCGCGAGTGGCCCGGATGAGGATCTCGCCGGCGGTGTAGTACCAGATGCTCCGGTACAGGTCGACGGCCTGTTCGGGGGAGCATCCGCACTCGACCGCGCCCGCGAGCACCGTCTCGACCATCCACAGTGCCGCGCGGCCCACCTGGTCGTCCCGGGTCAGCACTTCGACGACCCAGGGCCAGGCGGCCAGCGTGTCCCGGATGACGGTCGCGGCCGTGATGACGCGTTCGCGCGGGTCAAGGGGCATGGCCGGGCGAGGCATCCGGTCGGCGTAGTCGTCCAGTAGCTGGGTGAGCAGATCGTCCTTGTCGCGCACGTGGTGGTAGAGCGTCGTCGGCGCGGTGCCCACCTCGGCGGCGAGCCGACGCATCGTCAGCTTCTCCCAGCCGTCCCGGTCGATCAGGTGGCGGGCCGCGGCCATGATCTCGACGCGGGAGGTGCGGGGTGGGCGTCCCATCCGTCCGGGTGCCGGGGCCGGCGGCACTGAGGGCTTCACGCGCCCATCATGCCCCGGCCCGCCCGCGGCCCGACCGAGTGTCCTGGGTCACGTTCCGACGCCCCGCTCTCGACATCCGATCGAGCATCGAGCTACTTTTCGAACATGTTCCTAAAGTCGGGGTGCCGTGATCGAGACGCTTCCGGCCCGTCGGCCAGCGCCCCAGACATTCCCTCGTGCTCAACCAGGAGACCGCCGATGGATGGCACACCCGTCGACCTGTTCACCGCCGTACTGCGCCTGCGCCCCGAGGGGACCATCACCGTCGAGGAGCGGCGCATGGATGCCGACGACGAAGGCTGGACGGTCGCGGTCACGCACGCCGAGACCGACCAGGACGTGCACAGCGACCACTGGGAGATCCATCCCGGCAGCGACGAGGGCGTCTGCGTCCTGGTCGGCCAGGCGCGCCTGTACCTGCGTTCGCCGGAGACGCACGGGGCGCCGGAGACGCAGCGGGCTGTCACGCTGGCGGCGGGGACGGGGTTCGTCGTACCACGGAACTGCTGGCACCGCTTCGAGCTGGATGCCCCGAGCGACCTGATGAGCATCGCGCTGCGGGCCGGATCGCGGCTGGAGAAGCGGGTATGACCGACTCCCGCTCAGCCGAGCCGACCACCCCGCACGAGCGGGCCCGATCATCCAGGTGGCTGCTCGTGGTCGTGCTGTCGGTGCAGGCGATGGTCGCCCTGGACACGTCGGTGGTGAACGTGGCGCTGCCGCACATCCGCTCGGCGCTCCACTTCAGCCCCGGCGACCTGACCTGGGTGATCAATGCCTATTCGTTGACGTTCGGTGGCCTGATCATGTTGGGGGGCCGGATCGGCGACCAGATTGGACGGCGCCGGGCGCTACTCGCCGGGCTGGTCGTCTTCGGGGTCGCCAGCCTCGCCGGAGGGCTCGCCCAGAATCCGGCCGAGCTCATCGCCGCCCGCGCCGCGCAGGGCGTCGGTGCGGCCGTTCTCGCCCCGATCGCCTTCACCCTCATCTCCGTGCATGTTCCGGCCGGACCGGCCCGAGCACGGGCACTCGGGCTGTGGGGGGCCGCGGCCGCGGTCGGTGGCGCGGTGGGGGTTCTCGCCGGCGGCGTGCTGACACAGTGGGCGGACTGGCGGATCGTGCTGTTCCTGAACGTGCCGATGGTGGCGTTCGTGCTGGTGGCGGCGCTGCGCGGGATCCCGGCCGACCGCGCGAACGGCCATCCTCCGCGACTGGACGCGCCCGGCGCGCTGCTGGTCACAGCGGGAACCTCCGTGTTGGTCCTCGCGGTGGTCCGCACGGACACCCACCCCTGGGGGTCGGCGACCACCCTGATCACCCTCGCCCTGGCCCTGGCTCTTCTCGCGTCGTTCGCCTTGGTCGAGACCCGCGCGCCGGCGCCGCTGCTGCGCCCGCGGCTGCTCACCCATCGCTCGGTCGTCGTCGCCAACGTCTTCGTGCTGCTTCTGTTCTCCGGCCAGTTCACCGCCTTCTACTTCGTCTCGCTCTATCTCCAACAGGTGCTGGGCTACTCGGCGGCGACCACGGGGCTGGCGTTCCTGCCGTTCTGCGCCGGCATGCCGTTCGGCTCGACCCTGGCCTCCCGGCTGGTCGCCTGGGTGGAAGGACGCCTGCTCCTGGCCGGCGGCGGCGCCCTGGCTGCGGTCGGACTCGGCTGGTTCGCCGCGACGCTCGGCGTACACGGGAGCTTCGTCGTCTCGATCCTCGGCCCCTCGACCGTCGCGAGCATCGGCATTGGCCTGTGTGTGGTGCCCATGGGGACGGCCGCGACGGTGGGCGTCGCCCCGGCCGAGGCGGGTATGGCCGCCGGGCTGATCACCAGCTCCCGGCAGATCGGCGGCTCGATCGGTCTGGCCGCCCTGGCCACGGTGGCGATCACCGTGGCCGGTCATCACCACGGCGACGCCCGTGCCAGCGCCGCCGCCGGGTACGCGACCGCCGTGGGCGTCGGCGGACTGCTTCTCGCGTTGGCCGCCGTCCTGGCGTTTCTGCTCCTGCCGGCCCGACCCTCCGCGTCACCCGTACGGGCGCCGGACCGGCCAGCGCCTGGCGGCGGCGAACCGTTTCACCGATCCACGGGATTGAACCCGAGCCCCTCCGGCAATTCCCGGACAGTCACCGACACCAGTGATTCGGGTACGGTCACGACCTTCATATCCAGGTAACCGGGGCCGCGCCAGCAAAAATGGCCAAGCCCGCCAATTCGGTGCCGGGCCTGAATCTGACCAGCCGGCACCGGGCCTCAACATCTCCTGATCGCAGGCTCGGCCGCCGTGATTTACGGGCGATGCACGTGCGCCCAGGTGGCTATGCTGCGCGGGTGGCGACGGCTGAATTCGATCTCGATCTCCCGGCCGGGCGAGCCGGACATGACCGCTTCAACGGCGTAGATGGCGTCAGGCCGATGATTCGGTGTCCAGCAGTGGAAGTGCGGCCAGGCGCCCGAGCCTTTCGCATGTACTCGTCACCGACCTCGGACGCGCGAAAGGGGAGGACGTCGCCGGTGACCGCGATGCTGCGCAGGTCGTTGCCGCTGCTGGTGACCACGGTCGCCCTTCTCGTCCTGCTGCCCAGCACGGCGCTGGCCGCCGACACCACCCAGTACGCCATCAATCCCTTCCGTGGGAACGGCGTGGCAATTCCGTTCGAGGGATACACCGACCGGTACGGAAATCCGGTGCCGATCAGTGGTGCCGTCGGCGTCGACCTGGTGTTCGGGTCCGGCTCCAACCAGTATCTGCCCTGCCAGAACTTCAATCCTTCCAACGGCACCGGCGACACGTTCGTGAACGCCTGCCAGACCCCGAGCAGCTATGCCACCTACACCCGGTTCCCCGTCGGCGGCGGGCTTTTGTTCCCGCACGGCTACTTCATGGGCAACACACAGCCCGATCTGGTGCACGGCGGAATGTTGACCACCAACTGGGGAGCACGGGCCAGCGCCCTGTCGGTCGAGTTCTACCCACAGGTGGACCTCGACTCCGTGTACGTTCATCCCCGGTTCGACGTGAGCCGGTTCGACCACTACGCCAACGGCTGGTCGTACTCGCCGCCCGTGGGCCGCATCACCCTGGCCACCCTCGCCGATCCGGGCACCACGCACTTCGGCGGCCGGCTGACGGACGGCGGCCGGCCCGTCGCCGCGGGCCGCGCCCGGATCACGATCTTCGGCGGCGAGGCGCACTCGTCCACCGGCTACCGGATCGCCTCGTTCGCGGTCGTCACCAGCACGGGCGCCGACCACTGGGACAGCGGCGCGATGTACACCGGCGGTCAGCAGCTCTACGTCCTGGACACCGTCACGCACCAGCAGTGCATCCTCGACCGCCCCGTCATCACCGGCCCGATCGACATCGATCTTGCGA
This sequence comes from Pseudofrankia inefficax, assembly GCF_000166135.1. Lineage (NCBI taxonomy): Bacteria > Bacillati > Actinomycetota > Actinomycetes > Frankiales > Frankiaceae > Pseudofrankia > Pseudofrankia inefficax. The sequence continues at coordinate 4,424,766 of NC_014666.1, read as the reverse complement.
GGCCCGGCTTCGGGGACGTCCACGCCCGCTGCACGGCAGTGTGACCACCCGACGAGTCGCGGCGCCGAGCCCGGGTGTCAGGCCTGGGGGCGGCGGACGCGGGGGACGGGCTGGCCGCGGCGGGCGGCCTCGGCCGCCAGGCGCTTCCTGAGCAGCTTGCCCTGGCCGAGGAAGGAACGGTTCCGCTCACGGCGGTTCTCGGGGAGGCTCCAGTCGTTCAGGGCCCGCTCTACCCGCACGCTGAGCCGGTCTCGCTCCGCGGTCGCCGTCCCGACGAGCACGACGTTCTCCTGCCACTCCATGGCCGAGCCGTGCCGGTGGAAGGTCAGGCACACCGGCCCGCCGGCCGCCTGGACGCCCACCGGCAGCCGCAGGTCGAAGCCGGCCTCGGTACGTACGGCCGAGCGGGTGGGCACCACCAGCGGCAGGCCGTCGGCGACCAGGGTGACGACGGGCTCGCCCAGCCGCGCGGCCCGGTCGGCGAAGGGCCGCCAGTCGGTTGGCGGGGCCGATCTGCTCGGCAGCCGGGGGCTCGTGGGGGCGGGGTCGGAGGCCGGGACCACGACGTCCCCGGGGGCCGTCCAGACCTCGGGCGTCCTGGACAGGTCGCCCTCGGGCCACCAGAGGATCCTCTCGGGGGTCACCTCCACCCAGACACGGGCGAAGTACCAGCCCAGCCGCCTCACCAGGAACCACGGCATCCGGGCGAACCCGGCGCCGGTCTTGGCCAGCGACTCGCGGACGTACCGGTCGGTGTTGGCCTGCAGATCCGCGTCGCGTACGGTCGCCCGGCCCTGCACGAGGACGACGGGTGCCCGGGGACGACCATCATCCAGCGCGGTGTTGCCGGCGTCGGAGCAGAGCAGCGCGACGCGCGGGTCGCGCCGGGCGCGCTCGGCCTTGTCGGGGTAGGTGAGCCCGGTGCTCACGTCGAGGGTGCCGGCCGCGCCGACGTAGGGCGTGACGGGCCAGGTGACGGGCCGGCCGTCGCGGGTGAGCGAGGCGTACTCGCAGACCAGCGCGCGGCCGACGATGCCGGCAACCTCGGGCGGCCAGGTGGTCAGGGCGGATGCGGTCATCACGACTCCAGGAGAGCGTTCGCGGGAAGAGTGGCGCCGTACAGGCGGGTGAAGCGCCGCCGGTAGGCCGGCCACCAGAACAGGCGGAACAGGAGCCTGGCCACGGCGGGCAGGTCGGCGTACGACCTCGACAGCAGCTCGGCGTCCGCGCTGGAGGCGAGCCAGCCGAAGATGACCGGGGCCCGGCGGCGGCCGAAGTCGTCCATCGCCTGGCGCCGGTCGGCCTCGACGTCGTCGAGGGTGAGGCAACGGAGCATGAGCGGAACGGCGGCCAGCTCCTCGTGGTCGAGGTGCTCGTTGACGAGCTCGTGCAGCCGCCGCAGGGTGGGCGCGCGCTCGGCCAGGGGCACCCCGCGGTCGGAGGCGGCCGCAAGGAGCGGGTCCAGCCCGGAATGCTCGGACTCCAGCTCGGCCAGCCGATCCGCCGCCTGAGGGGCGCGGCCGACGAGCGTGGGCCACAGGCCGGCGTCCTCGTGCGCGTGGTGGGCGTGCAGCAGGTCCAGCACGAGCGCGAGCTGCTCCTCCAGCAGTTCCTCGTGCGCGTCGTCACGCGGGTTGGCGCACGCCGCGGCCAGGCGGCCGAACTCGGCGCGGAAACCGGCGTGCAAAAGCAGGAATCCGGTCAGGTGTTCTGGCATGATCATCAGTCTGTTTCCTCACGTGTCGGAAACAGGGTGCGTGACCTGCCTTTACGTGCACTTGCCGAGCGCTTGTCGGGCCCTTGCCAGCCAGTAGCCCGCGCCCGCCTGCTCCAGCAGGCGTACGGCCGCCTCCAGGTGGGCGCGCGCCCGCTCGTGATCGCCGAGCGCCAGCAGGGCCTCCCCCAGATGGCCGTCGTACGCCCCGTCGACGGTGCTGCACGTGCCGTTCACGTGCAGCAGTCCGGCGAAGGGCCGCAACGCGTCGTGGACCTCCCGCACGACGTCCAGCTCGCCGAGCCGGATCGCCGCGTGCAGCCGGCACATGGCCGCCATCGCCCAGTGGTAGTCACGCGGAGGCAGGGGGGTCTCCACCAGGAGCCGCCGCGCGCGCTCCCGCTCGCCCAGGTCCGCCAGCGCGTAGGCCAGGGCGTAGCCGAACCCCGCCATTCCCGTGTGCCGGTGCATCTCCTCCAGCCACGCCACCTGCGCGCCGAGGCGGTCCGCCTGCAGGAGCGTCTCGGCGCGTACGGCGAGCAGGCTCGCCTCGTAGTAGGCGAGATCGGCGAACGACAGGGTCGCCCTGACGGGCTCGAAGTGGCGGGCCGGGTCGGGCACGCCCTGGAACAGGTCGAGCCCTGCGTGCGCCACCGCCGACTGCATGGCCAGCGTGGGATTGTGCAGGTCCCGTAGCAGCGCGTCGATCTCCGCCAGCAGCGCGCGGGCCGCCGCCACCTCGCCGCGCTCGACGAGATGATCGAGCAGGTAGTGCTGGGCGATCACCCTGAGCTGGGACGACAGGCCCGGCTCGGCCAGCAGCCGGCGCGCGGTCTCCGCGCGCTGCTCGATGAAGTCCTGGCCCTGCAGGGCCAGCAGCCGCAGGTGCAGCACGCGCCGCGCCACGGCGGGGTCGCCCAGGCGCTCGGCCGCCGCCACGGCCAGCGACGAGACCGGGTCGACCTCGTCCTCGCGACCGGTCTGGGCGAGCACGACGGCCCGGACGGCCTGGGCCGTCGCCCAGGCCGGCGTGGCCGGCGGCAGCTCCCGCGCGGCCCGGTCCATCGCGTCCCGCACCGCGGCCACGTCCAGGCCGTACCGGAAGGGCACCCAGACGCCGTGGCCCATCGCGATGTCGGCGGCCCGCACGGCCAGCTCCGGGTCGGTGCCGGCCAGGGCGAGCGCCTGCTCGACGGCCTCGTAGCCCTCGTCGAACCGCCCGGCGGCGTAGCGGCTGTCGGCCAGCCCGACGGCGAGCTCGAACCGCTCGGCCGCGCCGGCTCCCGCCAGCTCGGCCGCCGCCAGCGCCTCCTGCCACGACCCGGCCGCGTCGTCGGGCGCGTGCCGCCGCAGGGCCGCCCGCGCGGCGCGGGCGCAGGAGCCCATCGCCATCCGGGCGGGCTGGGCGCCCAGCTCCGCCGCCGCCAGCCAGTGCCGCGCGATCACCGCGGCGCGGTCGTCCCGGTCCCCGTGGACGCGGGTGAGGACGCCCGCGACCTGCTCGTGGACGCGCGCCCGCCACAGCCGCGACCGGCGTGACAGCAACGCGTCCGTCACCAGGGCGTGCGCGAACTCGTACCCGCCCAGGCGGTACGACGATTCCCGGACCAGGCCCGCGCCGAGGGTCGCGTCGAGCGGCCGCAGCAGGTCGCCGACCGTGGTGCCGGCGATCTGGGCCAGGACGGCCGCCTCGAACTCGTCGCCCATCACGGCGGCGAGCTCCAGCACGCGGGCTGTCTCCTCCCCCAGGGCCGCCACCCGGTGCAGCACGACGTCCAGCACGCCCTGTGGCAGCTCGTCCCCCGCCCGGGCGAGCTCCGTGAGGAAGAACGGGTTCCCGGCGGTGCGCCGGCGCAGCTCCTCGGCCCTGCCGCTGCCCGGGTCGCGGCCGGACAGCTCCCGGACGAGCACCCGGACCTCCTCGGCCGGGAGCCCGTCGAGGCCGAGCCTGCGCGCGCCGAGCCGCGAGAGCGCCGACAGCGTGCCGGTGAGCGCCGACGCCTCGTGCCGCCGGAACGTCGCCACCAGCAGCAGGCCGGGCCGGGCGGTGGACGCCACGTGGACCAGGAGCCGCAGCGTCGCGTCGTCCGCCGCGTGGATGTCCTCGAGCACGACGACCACCGGGCCGGCGGCGGCCAGGAACGCGCCGACCGCCTCGAAGAACCGCAGCCGCGCCCCCTGCGCGTCGGACGACGGGATCGCCTCCAGCCCACCCGTCAGGAACCTGTCCACCTCGTCGGGCAGGGTGTCCCGCGGGGTCGTGGCGGCGAGGTCGCGCAGGACCCGTTCCCAGGGCCACAGGGCGGGCGCGGTCTCGTGGTCGGGACTCGACCCCCAGCCGACCGGCACGTCGGCGGTCGCGCGGAACCGCCTGAGCAGGCTGGTCTTGCCGACGCCCGGCTCGCCGTCCACCAGCACGACCTGCCCTACGGCGGACGCTGTCTTCGCCGCCTCGCGCAGGACCTCCAGCGCGCTCGCGCGGCCGACGAAGACCGGCTGGTCCGCCGCTGGCCGGGCGGCCCCGCGCGCCGTCGTCTGGTTCGGTGTCGGTGTCGGGGGCCGCCGCGGGCGTGACGCCGTGGCGGGCCGCTCCGCCGGGAGCAGCGCGGCGTCCTGGCGCAGCACCGCGCCTTCGAGGTCGCGCAGCCGCGGCCCGGGGTCGATGCCCAGCTCGTCGGCGAGCACCTCCCGCGCCCGTCGCAGGCAGTCGAGGGCCGCCGCCTGCCGGCCCGCCCGGTAGTGGGCCAGCGCCAGCAGTTCCCAGGCCCGCTCCCGCAGGGGATGCTCGCGGACGAACGAGTCCAGCCGCGCGAGCACGTCCGTGTGGCGGCCGAGCTCCAGCAGGGCCGTGGCCAGCCCCTCCACCGCGTCGAGCCGCACCTGTTCCAGCCGGCCGATCTCCGGCTGTGCCCACCCCTCGGACCGCACGTCCGCGTACGGGTCGCCCCGCCACAGGTCGAGCGCCTCGGCGAGGGCGTCCGCCGCGTCCTGGTGCCGGCCCTCGGCCAGATGGCCGGACCCGGCCGACCTGAGCCTCTCGAAGTCCCTGGTATCCAGGTCGAGGCCGCCGGTCATCAGGCCGTACCCGTCGGCGGCGCTGACCAGGACGGTCGGGGCCGCGCCGGGCCGCCGGTCGGGCTCCAGCCGGCGCCGCAGGTTGGAGACGTGGACCTGCAGGCCGCCCTGGGCGCTGGCCGGTGGGTTGCCGGACCACAGCCGGTCGGCCAGGAGGTCCGCGGGGAGCACGCGGTCGGCGTGCATCGCGAGGAGGGCCAGCAGGGCTCGCTGCTTCGGCGGTCCGACCGGTACGGCCTGCCCGGCCACGACGAGCTCCATGGGCCCGAGGACGTTCAGCCGCACGGGTCCTCGTCGGGCGCGTCGTCGATGAGCGCCTCGCGCCGGATCCACGCCTGGCCGTGGTGCTTGCTCGGCACGCGCGGCCCCGCCGTGTTGAACCAGCGAGTCACAGCACTCAGGACCCTCCGTACGGACGCTGATCCCAACTCTACGAAACCCGCGGCGAGCGCTGGGCCCCCTGGCCACCGGCCCGCTGGACCAGGCACGACGGGCCGCGTGCCGGTAGCCGCGGCGCGGGACGCTTCAGGCCCGAAGGACGACCACCTGGACGGCTGGGGCCGACACGACCTGCACCGCGTCGACGCCTGGAACCGCGACGTGCGCGAAGCCGCCCTCGAAGGCGACCCTCACATCGCTCAGGCGGGACACGGCCTCGCCGGTTCCGTCGGTGAGGTGATAGCCGTCGGCCAGGGCGACGGTCGCACCCTCCCGCCAGTTCAGGGAGCCGTTCCGCTGATGTCGAGCCGACCGCTCGGGCGCGTCGGCTGGCCGGTCGTCGGCGTCCGGCACCGCGGGGGCCGAGGGGAAGTCGAGGTCGGGTCGCGCCAGGTGGTTGTAGTAGTTGGACAGGATGTTGAGCGCGACGTGCGCGACGGTCTCGGCGAGTTCGCCGTCGGTCATCCCGTTCTCGCGCGCCTCGGCGAGCTGGTCGTCGGTGAGCCGGCCACCCGACCGGATCACCTGGCGGGCGACCCGCAGCACGGCGTGGGGGTGCGCCTCGGCGGCGCAGGCCTGTCTCACCCCGGCCAGTTCCTCGTCACTCATCCCCATCCGGCGGCCGCGCAGGGTGTGCGCGGCGAGGCAGTACTCGCACCCGTTCTCGTGCGCGACGAGCAGCGCCAGCTGTTCGCGCAGCCGAGCGTCCAGCGCACCCGCCGCCAGCGCGTCGCGCAGGGCGAGGTATCCCCGCAGCGCGGCCGGACCGGCCGCCAACGCGGCGTAGAGGTTCGGCACGCGCCCCAGCTGCCGCCGGGTCTGCTCGAGCAGGTCGCGCTGTTCGGCTGTGGACTGGTCGGCGGTGATGAGCGGTATCCGCGGCACTGCGAACCTCCCAGGACGGCACCGTTCGGTACCGAATCGGCTAAGACGGTATCGAACGGTACCATCCCGGTGAACGATCTGGCCCGAAGTCGGTACGGATCGGTACCATCACGGCATGGCTACCCGGGCACGGCAGCGGCTGCTGGAGACCTCCGAGGAGCTCTTCTACGCCCACGGCGTGCAGGCCACCGGCCTCGACCGGATCCTCGCCGAGTCCGGGGTCGGCAGGGCCTCGTTCTACCGCCACTTCGCCACCAAGGAGGACCTCGTCGTCGAGGTCCTGCGGGGCCGCGACGACCGGTGGCGGGAATGGCTGAGCGAGGCGGTCGAGGCGCGGCTTGGCGAGCTTCCGGACCTCCCCGCGCGGCAGCGGCCGCTGGCGGTGTTCGACGCCCTGGCCGACAGGTTCGCCCGTCAGGACTTCCGCGGCTGCGCGTTCATCAACACGATGGTCGAGGCGGCCGACCCCGCCAGCGCGGCCCACCTCGTCGCCGCCGACCACAAACGCAAGGTCGTCGAGTACGTCGACAGGCTGCTCCAGGACGCCGGCTACCTCGGTCACGCCGCGCTCGCCGACCAGTTCATCCTGCTGATGGACGGTGCCATCGTCACCTCGGTGCGCGAGGGTTGCGCGGACGCGGCCCGGCGGGCGCGTGGCATCGCCGCCGTCCTGCTGTCCGGCGCCGACACCGAGAGCCGCGTCGCCGAGCGCTGAGGGTCGCTGAGGGTTTCAGCCAGTTCGCGTGACCAGGACTGTGCCCGGCGCGGCCGGGCTGCTGGCGCCTCAGCCCGGCGCTGTCCGCCCGGTGACGATCCGTCGCCCCGCCCCTGTCAGGACCTACGCTTCCGCCATGGGGATCTTTGACGATCTGGAAGCCGAGCTGGACAGCCTTGACCAGGTCCTCGCCGGCCTTGACCAGGCAGCCTGGACGGCGCCCTCGGCCGCGGCCGGCTGGAGCGTCGCCGACGTGGTCCTCCATCTGGCGCAGACCGAGGAGTCGGTCGCCGAGACCATCGCCGCCGGCCCGGCCGGCACCCGCCCACCCGTCGGCGCGACGGCCGACGACGACCCGGTGGACGCGGCGATGGACGCCTGGGTGCGCCGCGAGCGGGCCGAGCCCGGCCTCGTCTACGCGCGGTGGCGCGCGGCCAGGACCGCCTCCGTGGCGGCCCTGCGCCAGGCCGACCCGGACACGCCACTGACCTGGGTCGCGGCCCCGCTGCGACCGGCGGTCCTCGCCACGACGAGGCTCAGCGAGCACTGGGCCCACGCGCTCGACATCACCGAGCCACTCGCGATCCCGTTCCCGGACACCGACCGGCTTCGCCATGTCGCCTGGCTCGCCCACCGCACGCTGCCCTATGCGTTCGCGACCGCCGGCGAGCAGGCTCCCCCGGTCCGGTGCGAACTCACCGCACCGGACGGTGTCACCCTCTGGGCGTACGGACCGCCCGACGCCAGCTCGGTGATCAGCGGGCCGGCCGGCGCCTTCTGCCGGGTCGCCGCCCGGCGCCTCGCCCCCGCCGCGGCGGGCCTGACCACCCGCGGCACCGACGCCGCCCTCGCCCTGGCCCTGCTGCGCACCTACGCGCTCTGAACGCCCGCGAAGCAGCGGAGACGAACCGCGGTCGGCCACCCGCGCGTGGCTGGCCTTTTCTGGCAGCGGTTGAGTTTCAGAAATCTGACCTGCGGTTTTGTGTCGATGCCGCCGATCATCCATCCACCACGGCAGAGCTCGCGGAAGATTGAGACCTGTTCATGTTTCCGGATGGGCGTTAGGGTCACCCCGCGGACCACGGAACACAGTTGTTGACAACAGTGTCCAAGGAGTGGCGGATGCGGTTTCGCCGTGGGATGGTTCTCGGCCCGACGTTGGCCGCGCTGCTCCTGGCCGCCGGTACCCCGGCGTTCGCCGAGCAGGGGCGGGTCGTGCCGCCGGTCGATCTGGGCCAGCTTGACGGTGTTCCCACGACGGCCGCCGCGATCAACGATCTGGGCGCTGTCGTCGGCTACTCCACGCCGCCCGGGCCCTTCGCCGGGAACGGTATTCTCTGGTCGCACGGCCAGCGCACCCGGCTACCGGCCAGCGGCAACATCCCGACTGAGATCAACTTTGCCGGCCAGATCGCGGGAAACACCAGCTGGATCGATTCCACCGGATTCGTTCTCAAGAACGGCAAGCTCCTGCCGCTTGGTTTCACGGTGACCGACCAGAACGCGGTCGGTGATGTCGTCGGCAGCCGGTACGTCAATGGGGGCTCACCGCACGCCCAGCTCTGGCACGCCGGCCAGACCATCGATCTCGGCACCCTCGGTGGATCCTTCAGCACGGCGACCGCCGTCAATCTTCGGGGCCAGGTCATCGGCCAGGCGTCCACGGCCGACGGAGTGATCCACGGCGCCGAATGGAATCGGAGCGGAAACGCGACCGGGCACTGGAGCGCCCTGCCCACCCTCGGCGGCGCTGATGCCAATCCGACGGCGATCAACGCGAGCGGTGACATCGTCGGCTACTCCGCCACGCCGAGCGGCGCCTACCACGCGGCGCTGTGGCGCGCGGGTCGCGTCATCGACCTCGGCACCCTGGGGATGGCCGGGAGCGAGGCGGTCGCCATCAACGACGCCGGCCAGATCGCTGCCTTCGCCTATCCAGCGGGTGTGAACGCCACGACCCATGCCTTCCGGTGGTGGCACGGGCACGCGACGCCCCTCGGCTCGCTCGGTGGGAGCAGCGACCCCGTAGCCATCAACGCCGTCGGCACCATCGCCGGCGAGAGCCGCACACCCGACGGGACGCCCTACGCCGTCCGCTGGGCGGGCAGCTCGCCGACCAGACTCGGGCTGCTCGTGGGCGGCGCCCGCTGCGCGGCGCGGGCCATCAACGACCTCGGTCGGGTCGTCGGCCAGTGCGCGGCCTCGGACGGCACCGCGCACGCCACCCTGTGGAACTAGCGAACCGGCTCGTTCCCGGCGGGCCTGCCTCTGGACGCCACCATCGGGCGCGGCCACCGACGACACCGCGACAACAAGCGGACAAAGTATTATTTTTCGCGTAAATCGCCGGGTCGCCCTTTTATTGTTCTGGAATGGTTCGGCACCGGCGGCCGGTGCGGCGGCTGACCGTCGCCGCCGGCTTCATCCTGTTGGCCATTGCCGCCAGCGCGTCCGCTGTCGAGGCGACATCGGTGGCCGGGGAAGTCGCTTCCCCCGGAAGCGCGACGCCGAGCACGAGCGGACCCTCGGTCCTCGCGACGGCGTTTGACTCGAATGTACTGGTCGTTCAGGCACGGAGCTTTCCACCAGGCTCGGTGGCGGACATAAGCGCGACGGCGGGTCCCTTCGGGGGCGAGGCCCATCTCAGGGTCGACGCCGACGGCCGACTGCGGCTGGGTTTCCGGCTGCCGGCGGGGTATTCGGGGCCGCTGGTGATCAGCGTCAGAGCGGGCGACGTGTCGTCATCCGTCTCGGTCGATTTCGCGGCCCCGGCGGTCCCGCTGCCGAGCACTCCGGCGACCTCGCCGGACACGGCCACGACGGAGTCGGCCACACCGGCTCCGGGCGACGCCACGACTCCAGGCCTCCAGGTCACGGCTCCGGCCGCCCCGGACGGACCTCAGCCCGGAGCCGGCGAGCGTTGGAAGCTCGCCTTCGACGACGAGTTCTCCGGTACGTCGCTCGACCGGACGAAGTGGCAGCTGTGCAATCCGAGCTTTCGCTCGTACTGCCTGCCCTGGAACAACGAGCTGCAGATCTTCAACACGGCGACCACCGACAACGCCAACGTCGACGTCTCCGGCGGCCAGCTCCACCTCGTCACCACCAAGGACGCCAACGGGCAGATCTCTTCGGGCATGGTGAGCACCGGACCGTGGCCGGCCTCCTTTGGGCCGGCGCCAGCCGGCTACCGCGGCTTCACCTACACGTACGGGTACTACGAAGGACGGGTCCGTATACCGCGAGGTGACGGCTTCTGGCCCTCGATGTGGGAGCTACCAGCGAGCAACGTCGGCGGCGGAGGGTGGCCGGACAGCGGCGAGTTCGACGTTTTCGAAATCCCCGGCAACAGCCCGACGGAATATCACTTCACCGCGCACTGGGGCGGCGATGGTGGCGCGTGCGGCCACCCGTGCTCGCCGCAGAAGGCCACCATCGCCGACGCCTCCGCCACCTGGCACACGTTCGGGCTCGACTGGCAGGCGACCGGCCTGACCTGGTATCTCGACGGTAAGAAGATGGGCGCGACCGTCACCGATCCTGGCGCGCTCAAGGACGTCCCCTTCTTCATCATCGCGAATCTGAGCGTCGGCGGAACCTGGCCGCCCTTGAAGGGCGGCCCGGATGCCAGTACCCCGTTCCCAGCGAGCATGGACATCGACTGGCTGCGGGTATACCAGCGAGAATGACGGCTTCTCCGTCACCCTCGCCGCGGAGCGCCTCCGGTGCCGCCTCCGACAACGTCTGCCCGCTCCGAACCCTCAACCTGATCGCCGTTGTCGCCCTCGAATGGTCGCGAGAAGACCCGATTCACGAACCATCTGAGGGCGACAACGGCGATCACTCCGCCGGACCGACCTTCGCGGTCACAGCGCTGGTCACCACTTCTGGTGCGGTGCCACGGTGAACGGGATGCCGGACGGCGTCGTGCCCGGGACCTGCGCGGGCGGCGTCGTGCGCGGGGGGGCAGGCGCGGGCGGGTGTGAGGTCACGGCCGGCGCCGTGGTCCTGGCCGGCGCCGGGTCCGGCATCGTCACCGGCATCGTCACCGGCGTCGAGGACGGTGTCCTTGCCGGAGCTGGCGAGGGCGCCGCGCGCAGGTCGCCGCCGGCCAGGAGCGGGCCGGCGGCCGCCGGCATTCCGGTCGTCCGCGCGGGATCGGACGCGACGCCGCTCGCAACGGAGAACGCTGTCGCCGAGGGGGACGTGACTGTCGTCGTCGGCCGCGGCGCCGGATTGTCGGCCGCCGCGTCCGTGGGTCGTTGACAGGCCGAGAGGGCGGCGGCGGTCGCCGGTACGAGCAGGACGAGCGTCCTCCAGGGCCGCCGGCCGGCGGAACGCTCCTTCTCGGCCAGGTGCACGGCGAGCGATGGGTCAGGTGTTCCCGCACATCGAGGCGGTGGGATCTCGGCCGCGCACCGAGTGGTCCCCCGTTTTCCGGGCACACGGATCATGGGAATTCCTCTCCTCAGTCGAGCCGGACGAAGGCCGGGGCGTCCACCGTTCACCGCCCGGCGCGCTACCAGTTGCGGAACCTGCCCCGCATGCCGACCTGGTGCCGCCCGTTGCGCGGCGGGGCCGGCCTGGTCGTCGGCGGCCTGGTGGGCGAACGGGTGGCCGTTGGGCTCGCGGGCACCGTGCTGGGCGCAGGTGTCGTGGCCGGGACGCCGGTGGCCGGCGCGATGGTGGCCGCGGTGACGACGCCGTTCCCGTCCAGGGTCAGAGTGATGGGATTGGTCAGGCCGTAGGACGCGCAGCTGAGGTTGTCGAAGGACTCGTTCGCCCGCGCCGCGAGGAAGGTGAACAGGTTGGTCCCCGTCGCCTGGTCCGGCGACGGGCCGGCCGCGAAGATCGTCTGGCCGGCGAAGACCCGTCGGATGCCGCGCGGATCGTTGAACAGGTTGGTGCAGTAGGTGGCGCCGTCGCCGCTCGCGCCAGCGCCGATCTGGGGTTGGTCGACGCCCGCCCGGTAGAGGTTCGTCTTCGCGGCGCTCTGGTTGTTGTTGACGAGCGTCATCGGGTTGTTCAGCGGCACCAGTGCGACCGGGGCGGCCTGGAACACCATGGCCTGCAACTCGTTCAACGGGAGCGACGACTCTGCCTGGCCGTCGTTGGCGCCATTCGGCTGGGTCCAGGGTGCGCAACCGAGCGTCGGGAGGATGAACACGTCCAGCAGCAGATTGTCGCTCGCGTTCGCGAGGTCGACCGTGTTGTTTCCCATGGCGGCGACGGCCGCGGCGTTGCGCTGCGCGGTCTGACCGTTGGGGAGCGCCAGGTACTGCGCCGTCACATTGTCGCTTTGATCCTGGTCGATGACGGAGAAGTCGCGGACCGTGGGGCATGGCAGGCCGTCCTTCGCCTGCCCCACCGCGGGTACCCGCAACGTGCCGGCACGGATGAGGGCGTTGGCGGACTGGAAGAAGGCGGCGGCGTTACAGTCCGCGAACTGTCCGAAAATGGATCCGTTCAGGCCGTTGACGCAGTTGCCCTGGGCGAGGCTGTTCGTCCCGTCGGCGGACCGGATCGTCAGGTTGTCGCCGTTGAATCCGAACCAGAGGGCGACCGTGGCTCCCTGCGGCACCTGGGCCATGGCCGGCGGCACGGCGGGCTGGGTGCCAGCGTCGATCACCAGCGGGTCGTACAGCGTCAGATTTCCGCCCGGGGTGAGGATTGCGCCCTGGACGAAGGCGGACTGGGCGATGTTCGCCTCGTGGCAGGGCCCGGCGGTCGGATCCGTCGCCGTCATCTGGTACGGCGTCGAGAGGCCCGCGGCTGACAGGGGGTTCGCCGGCACGATCAGCGTGCAGTTCGTGCTCGGAGGGCTGGGAGTGGGAGTACCGGTCGGGGTGGGACTCGGGGTGCTGGTCGGGGTCGAGGATCCGCTGGGGGCGGGCGTTCCGCTGGGGTGGACCGTGCCGCCGGGCCCGGACTGGATCGGGATCCCGTTGGGTTGGCAGCCCGCCGTGACCAGGGCCAGTGCCAACAGCCCGGCCAGCGCGACGACGACTCGCCCGGGGATGGTGACCTGACTGGTGCGCGCACGGTACACCGTGGCCATGAATGCGCAGGCGGATCGGCCGCTCAACGAGCGCCGTTGCGCCGAGGACGACATAGAAATGTCCCTTCTCAGCACGCGTATGCGTGGATACCCATTGCGTGGGCGCGGCCCGCGCGCAGCCGTCATCGCCGGCGCGGCAGGCCGGTCGGGGCGCCCGACAATGGGCGAATTGGTTTCCTGTTACGCGGCAGTCACGACGGAGGTCGCGGGCCGGGCCTATCGCGGCGTCTCACGGAACGGTGCTCGTTGGCACCTATGGGCTAGGCCCGCTGCGGGCGTAGCCGGCCTTTCCGGCGCGCGGATGGCGAGGATGTCGTGGACGTCAGGAACACTGGTGCCTCCGCTCAGTCCCCCCCAAGGGACTCGCGAACAAGCGACAGCTTTGCCGCCAACGGCCCATTTGTCCAGACCTCGGGTGATTCCGGATGGTCACGCGGGGCCGGCGCCGCGCCGCCGGGCCGGTCGAGCCGTGGCCGGGGCGCGCCGGACCGCCGTGGCGACTATCGGAGAAACGGTGCCTCGTCCGCCAGGTAGTCGCGGATGCGGATGCGGTGCGACGGGTGCATGCCGAGGCCCGCGATCTCGTCGAGGGTGAAGAAGGCCACCGCGGTCGACTCGTCGCTGACCGCCAGCGAGCCGCCGACGAGGGTGCAGGCGCAGCAGATCGAGAACTGCTGGCGGACCTCGCCGTTCTCGTACGCGAAGACGTGCTCCGGGTCCGAGTAGATCCCGACGATCCGGTCGACGACGACGTCGAACCCGGTCTCCTCGCGGACCTCCCGGATGATGCAGCCGGCGAACGTCTCGCCGAGGTCCATCCCGCCGCCGGGCAGCGCCCATTCGCCGTTGTCGGCCCGCCGTTGCAGCAGGATCCGGCCGTCCTGGTCCGGTACGACCGCGCAGCCACCGACCACCAGCGAGTTCGGCGCGGGAGCCGCGGGCACGTGGTAGTAGTCGACGCGGCGCACACCGCGCATTGTCCACCGGCAGGCCGACCGGCGTCCGTGGGTCCGGCGTGGCCGGTGTCGGGCGGCCTGTCACCGGGCCCGCACCCGCGCCCGGCCGCCTGGGAGCGGGCCGGGCGTGGGTGAGCCGATGTCAGGCGGCGGGCTTGAGGACCGTGCCGGTGCCGAACTCGTGCAGGTCGCCGTCCCAGCTCGCCTTGCCGCCCTTGACCTCGACGATCGTGTAGGCCGGGTTGTAGACGGCGGCGTAGGGCAGCGGGCTCTTGGCCGCGAAGCTCACCGCGGGCGTCAGCCCGCCCGTGTCGACCTGCGACAGCTGCTTGAGCCCGGCGAGGACGGACGCCCGGTCGATCGTCGGAAGGGTCGCGGCGAGCTGGGCGAAGATCTTCACGCCGAGCCAGCTGCCGAGGCCGAGCTCGTCGAGCTTGCCGTTCGGCTCATAGGCCTTCATGTCCGCGTTGTACTGCTTGCCGAACGCCGTCGACACGTCCCAGGCCGGCGGGAACACCAGACCGGTCGTCAGCGGGCCGCCCGAGCCCATCGTCTCCAACTCCTTGCGGCTGAAGGCGCTGCCGGCGAACGCGATGTCCTTCTGGTAGCCGGTCGAGCGCAGTGCCTTCACGGCGACGCTGGTCTGCGCGGAGAAGGTCAGCCAGATGACGGCGTCCGGGCTCCCCTGCGTCGCCTGCTGGGCCGGGGCGCTCAGGTCGGCGGTGGTCGGGGCGATCCGCACGTCGTTGACGACCTTCACCCCGGCCTTGGACAGCACACCGTCGACCGTGGAGCGGATGACGTCGGCGGTCGGGATGTCGAGGGTGACCAGCCCGATCTTCTTGGCGCCGCTGGCCGCGACCTGCTGGGCCAGCCCGTTGAAGCCGACGACGACGGCGCCGTTGACATTGAACGACAGCGGGTTCGTCAGGTCGAACTTCGACACCGGGAACTGGCCGATGATCGGCATCTGGGCGGCCTCGATCTGGGCCGCTGTCGCGTCGTGGTAGTTGTCCGACCCGCCGGCGATCGCGACGATCGACTTGTCGGCGAGGATGTCGCGGTAGCAGGCGGCCGAGTCGGAGCCGTTCTGGTGGTTGTCGCAGAGCTTCAGCTGCAGCGGGCGGCCCTTGATCCCGCCGCTCGCGTTGATGGCCTTCACGGCCGCGTCCGCGCCGGAGGCGTATTCCGGGTTGCTGCTGACGCCGCCGGACAGCGCCCCGATCGCGGCGATCTTGATCGGGGTGCCCGCCGGGGCGCTCGCCGTGGCCGACGTGGTCGTCGCTCCCCCGCTGCTCCCGCAGGCGGCGGCCAGCACGGCGAGCGCGAGTAACGCCGCGGCCGGCGCCCCCCGGAACTTCCTGGACATGAGAACTCCTTTGTACTGGCGAGGGAAACCGGCCCGCGAAAAGGCGCCGGCAATCAGGTGGGTTGGTTGGTGACGGAGTCCGGCCGGGCCGCTTCCGGCCACGGGGACTCACCGGTCCGAGCCGCTCCGACTAGGACAGGTAAAGCGACGCAAGACCGTCCAAATCGGACAGCCATTCATCGGCGGGGCCTTCTCGGACCAGCTCCCCGCGGCGCAGGACATACGCGCGGTCGGCCCGCCGCAGCACCGAGCGGGCGTTCTGCTCGACGAGAAGAACGCCGACGCCACGGTCGGCGGTCGCGCGCACGGTATCGAGTAGGCGTTCACGTACCAGCGGCGCGAGCCCCAGGGACAGCTCGTCGATGAGGAGCAGCCTGGGGCCGCGGGCGAGGGCGAGCGTCAGCGCGAGCATCTGCTGCTCACCGCCGGACAGCAGCGCGCCACGGTGGCGGCCGCGGTCGGCGAGAGCCGGGAACAGGTCGAGGGCGCCCTCCTGGGCACGCACCAGCCGCAGCGACTGGCGGACGGTCAGCCCGGGGAAGATGTGCCGCTCCTCCCCCATGAACGACAGGCCCCGCCGGCACCGCCGGTAGACCGGCATCCGGCCGCACGGCTGTCCGAACAGCGCGATCGTGCCCGCGGTTGGGCGCAGGTAGCCGGCGAGCGCGCGCAGCAGCGTGGTCTTGCCCGCGCCGTTCGGGCCGAGCAGCGCGACGACCTCGCCCGGCCGCACCGTCAGGTCGACCCCGTGCAGCACCGGCACCCTGCCGTAGCCGACCGACAGCCCGCGGGCCTCGATCGCCGCCTGGCCCTCGTCGACACCGACGCCACCGGCTAAGGCGGGACCGCCAGCCGCATCCCCGTCAGCCATCCGGATCCTCCGAACTCCGCTGTGGCACGCCGTCGGCTGGCAGGCCGCCGGCGGCCCGCGACCATGGTCGTCGGACCATGGTCGCGCCGTTTGCGAGTGAACGCTCACAAGCCTACACTCGGGCCGCAACGGTCCGCAATGGGAATCCGGCGCGGTCTGGAGATAAGAGGAGTGCGCATGGATCCGCGGACCATCCTGCAGTTCGCGCTGTTGGGACTCGGCGTCGGTGGCGTTTACGCGGTGAGCGCCGTCGGTATCGTGACAATCCACCGCGGCTCACGGACTATCAACTTCGCACAGGGCGGAATAGCCCTGTGGGGAGCGCTGGTCTTCTATTCCTTACGGGACAGCGCGCATCTGCCCGGCCCGGCGGCCGCCGTTCTGACGCTCATCGCCGCCGCCGTCTTCGGCGCGCTGGTCTACCTGCTCGTCATCCGCCCCATCCGCCACCGCACCCAGCTGTCCCGGATGGTCGCGACGCTCGGGCTGCTCGGCTTCCTGGTCGGCCTGGCGCACAGCGTCTTCCCGAACGCCGCCCGCGTCCCGGACAGCTCACTGCCCGCCACGCCGGTCCACCTGGCCGGGATCACGATCCCGGCGGAGCGGATCGTGATCTTCGCCCTCGCGGTCGTGGTCGTCGCGCTGCTCGCCGCCTGGTCGGCGTGGGCCCGGCTGCCGCTGATGACCAGGGCGATGGCCGAGCACGAGTCGGCCGCCCAGGCGCTCGGCGGGTCGCCGCACCTGCTCGGCAGCCTGAACTGGGCGCTGGGCTCGGCGCTCGCGGCGGCCGCCGGCATCCTGGTCGCCCCGATCGTCGGGCAGTTCGACACGGCGATGCTCACCGTCATGGCGTTCGCGCTCGCCGCCGCGCTCGTCGGCCGGTTCGACGGCTACCTGACCGCGCTGGCCGGTGGCCTCGGCCTCGGGGTCGGCGAGGGCGTCGTCACCCACCTGGTCGGGCAGTACGTTCCCCAGCAGTACCAGCTCGGCTGGCCGCAGACGGTGCCGTTCGTCGCGGTCATGCTGGTGCTGGTGTTCCGGCGCGACCGGGCCAGCAACCGGCTGCCGGCGGTACCGGCGGCCCCGGTCGCCGCCGGGCTGTTCCGCCCGCTGCCCGTCGCGGTCGCGCTGGCCGCGGCGGCGGTGGTGCTCGCGACGGGCAACGCGAGTTGGCGCGACGCGGCGACGACCTCGGCGATCGGCGCGATCCTCGTGCTGTCGCTCGTCGTGCTCGTCGGGTACGCCAACCAGATCAGCCTCGCCCAGCTGACGGTCGCCGGGCTCGGCGCCTACGCGGCCGTCCGCCTCGACATCGGCGTCCACCTGCCGTTCCTGCTGGCGCCGGTCGCGGGCGCGGCCGTCGGAGCCGTCGCCGGCCTGCTGGTCGGCCTGCCGGCACTGCGGGTCCGCGGCGTGAACCTGGCGATCCTGACGATGGGGATGGCGGTCGCCGTGTCCGGGGTGCTGTTCGAGAGCACCCACTACACCGGCGGCATCACCGGGATGCAGCCACGCCCGCCGAGGCTGTTCGGCCTGCCGGTGGACGCCGCCACCCACCCCGACCGCTACGGCTACTACTGCCTGTTCTGGCTGGTGCTCGCGGGCGCGGCGGTCGTCGCCGTCCGCCGCTCCGGGCTCGGCCGCCGCCTGCTGGTGGTCCGGACCAACGAGCGGGCCGCGGCGTCGGTCGGCATCAGCGTCGCGCGGGCGAAGCTGTCGGCCTTCGTGATCTCCGCGGCCCTCGCCGGCGCCGCCGGGGCGCTGCTGGCGATGCGCACCTCGTCCGTGACGTTCGAGCAGTTCGCGTTCATGGATTCGATCAACCTGGTCAGCCTCGCCGTGATCGCGGGCGTGACGTCGGTGACCGGCGGCCTGCTCGGTGGCGTGCTCGGGCTCGGGGGGCTGCTCTACCTGGCCATCTCCGACCTGCACATCGGCTTCGTCACCGACAACTACGCGACGATCTTCGGCGCGGGCCTGGTGCTGACCGTCCTGGTCCACGAGAACGGCGTCGCGTGGCGCCGGCGCTTCCAGCACGACCCGGCGCCGTTGCCCACCGGCACGGCCAGCTCGCGGCGCGGCGCCGCGCTCGTCGCGGACGAGGTGACCGTACGGTTCGGCGGGGTGACGGCCGTCGCCGCGGCGACCCTGACCGCGCCGCCCGGGATCGTGACGGGTCTGGTCGGCCCGAACGGCGCCGGCAAGACGACGCTGCTCGACGCGGTCGGCGGCTTCGCCCCGACCAGCCAGGGCCAGGTACGCCTCGGCGAGCACGCGCTGGCCGGGCGGGCGCCGGACGCCAGGGCCCGCGCCGGGCTCGGCCGGGTCTTCCAGGCCGGCGAGCTGTTCGAGGACCTGACCGTCGCGCAGAACCTGCGGGTCGCCGCGGAGAACGCGGGCCACACCGGCGGGCGGCTGACCGCGCCGGCGCGGGCGGCGCTGGAGCGGTTCGGGCTGACCGAGGACCTGGCCAGGCTGCCGGGTGAGCTGCCGATGGCCAAGCGCCGCCTGGTCGGGATCGCCCGGGCCCTGGCGGCCAACCCCGCCGCGGTGCTGCTGGACGAGCCGGGCGCCGGCCTGTCGATGACGGAGATCACCGCGCTGGCCGCGAGCCTGCGCGAGCTCGCCCACGACGACGGCCTCGCCGTGCTCGTCGTCGACCACGACATGGCACTGGTGATGTCCGCGTGCGACCGGATCGTCGTCCTGCACCAGGGCGGGGTCCTCGCCGACGGCACCCCCGAGGAGATCCGCGCCAGCTCCGCGGTCCGGGACGCCTACCTCGGCGCCGCGGACGAGATCGCGCAGCCGGCCGCCCCGCCCGAGGCAGAGGTCCCGGCGGCCACGCCTGGTCACTGAGTCGCACGCCTCGACCCTGGAGATCGCCGCCGGCCTTTCACGGCAGCTGTTCTTCGGGGCCCGGGCGCCGTAGCTTCTCGCGTCAGTCCGGCGGCTGTTCGGCGGGCGGCGGCGTGGGCGGCGCCTCGGCCGCCGCGATGTCCCGGAGCAGGCCGGCGCGGACCGCGAGGATCATCCGTTCCCGTTTGCGCAGCGTGATCGCCTGGGTGGCGTCTCCGTCGTCGAGCGCCGCGTCCTTCGCCGCGCGCACGGTCTCGAGCTGGCGAGCGAGATCCCGGGCCTGCCTGTTGGCCTGGTCGTAGGCGGCAAAGGGCGGCGGGCTCGTCGGCCCGGGCGGCGAGCCCGGGGGCGGCGCCGCGGCCAGCGCGGACCTGGCCCGCCGCCGCGCCTCCCGCGGGTCGATCGCGAGCCCGGCGAACAGGTCGGCGGCGGCGCCCTCCCCTTCATCCAGCAGTCCCAGCAGCAGATGCTCGGACCCGATGTAGCTGTGATCAAGCTTGAGGGCCGCGCGCAGCGAGCGCTCCAGGACCCGCTTCGCCCGCGGCGTGAACGGGATATGGCCGTGCGACGGGCCGTCGCCACGACCGACCAGCGCCACGACCGCGTCCCTGGCCGCGTCGAGGGTGACGCCGAAGGACTGCAGGGTCACCGCCGCGCCGCCCACGTCGTCGTGGAACAGGCCGAGCAACAGGTGCTCGGTGCCGATGCGGTCGTGGCCGAGCGCCTTGGACTCCTCCTGAGCGCAGATGATCGAGCGTCGGGCCTCGTCGGTGAACCTCTCGAACATCGCCTGCTCCCTGCCGAACGGTCCGCTATGACCCTTCTGAACGTGGATCGTCGAGCGCCGGGCCTCGTCAGACAAGGGATTGGCCGGTTTCGGGACCATCTCGCCCTCGCTACGCGCATCGAGATGGGTATCCGCGCCCAGGTGCGGAGGGGCGGACCATTCGAAGCGGAGTAGCCGAGTAGCCGAGGACCTGCGCGTGGGTCGCTGCTCCGCGCACCCCGTGGCCGCGGTTACCCTGCGCAATTGGCGATCATCGCGCTCTTGCGCCGGAAAGGTTGGCGATGATCGCCAGTTGGGTCCGGGAAATGGTCGTTCCCTGCCCCAGTTTGCCGAATTTATCCCTGCGCAGTTGACGATCAGCGCCGTCGCGCACCGCTGTCCCAGCTGTGCGGTTGACCCTGGTCCGTCGTGGGCGCAGGGTGGCCGGTACCGGTCGACGGGCGACGGCGGTGCGGTGGGGCGGTGGAGCCGCGACGGTGGCTCGGGCCCAGGGATGGGAGCGGATGTGGCGGACGGCGGTTACGACGCGGATGTGATCGTCGTAGGGGCGGGCCTGGCAGGGCTGGTGGCGACGGCGGAGCTCGCGGACGCGGGCCGTCGAGTGATCGTCGTCGAGCAGGAGAACGAGGCGAACCTGGGGGGACAGGCGTTCTGGTCATTGGGCGGGCTGTTCTTCGTCGACTCGCCGGAGCAGCGCCGCATGGGTGTTCGGGACTCGTTCGATCTCGCCTGGCAGGACTGGCTGGGAACGGCGGGGTTCGACCGGGAACGTGAGGACCACTGGCCGCGTCAGTGGGCGCGGGCCTATGTGGAGTGGGCCGCCGGGGAGAAGCGGGCCTGGCTGCACGCGATGGGGGTGCGCTGGTTCCCGGTCGTCGGATGGGCGGAACGCGGCGGCTGGGGCGCCGACGGGCCGGGGAACTCGGTACCGCGGTTCCACCTGACCTGGGGCACCGGACCCGGTGTGGTCGCGCCGTTCGCCCGGCGGGTGCGCGCCGCGGCCGAGGCCGGCCTGGTGACGTTCCGGTTCCGGCATCAGGTGGACGGGCTGGCGGTGACGGCCGGGCAGGTCGACGGCGTGCACGGCACCGTGCTGGAGACCACCGGCACCGCGCGCGGCCACGCGTCATCCCGCACCGGCGTCGGTGAGTTCTCCCTGCGGGCGCAGGCCGTGATCGTCACCTCGGGCGGGATCGGCGGCAACCAGGAACTGGTCAGGGCCAACTGGCCGCGGCGGCTCGGCGAGCCGCCGAAACACATGCTCACCGGGGTCCCGGCCCACGTCGACGGCCGGATGCTCGCGATCAGCGAGACCGCCGGCGCGAGCGTCGTGAACCGCGACCGGATGTGGCACTACACGGAGGGCATCACCAACTGGGACCCGATCTGGCCGGGCCACGGCATCCGCATCCTGCCCGGGCCGTCGTCGCTCTGGTTCGACGCGACCGGCGCGTTGCTTCCGCCGCCGCTGTTCCCCGGTTTCGACACGCTCGGCACGCTCGCCCACATCCAGCGCACCGGCTACGACTACACCTGGTTCATCCTGACGCAGAAGATCATCGAGAAGGAGTTCGCGCTCTCCGGCTCCGAGCAGAACCCGGACCTGACCGGGAAGGACATCCGCCTGCTGCTGCGGCGCCGTTTCGGTGAGGGCGCTCCGGGCCCGGTCGAGGCGTTCAAGAAGCACGGCGTCGACTTCGTCGTCCGCGACGACCTGCGCTCCCTCGTCGACGGGATGAACGCGCTCACGCCGACGCCGCTGCTGCGTCATGAGGACGTCGAACGCCAGGTCCTGGCCCGCGACCGGGAAATGGCCAACCCGTACACGAAGGACCTGCAGATCGCCGCCCTGCGCGGCGCCCGGCGCTACCGGGGAGACAAGCTCATCCGCGTCGCGACGCCACACAGAATGCTCGACCCCAAGGCCGGCCCGCTGATCGCCGTGAAGCTGCACCTGCTGACCCGCAAGACCCTCGGCGGCCTGGAGACGAATCTCGACAGCCAGGTCATGCGCCCGAACGGGCGGGACGCCATGCCAGGTCTGTATGCCGCGGGCGAGGTCGCGGGTTTCGGCGGCGGGGGCGTCCACGGCTACCGCGCGCTGGAAGGCACCTTCCTAGGCGGCTGCCTCTTCTCCGGCCGCGCCGCCGGCCGGGCGGCCGCGGCGGCGGTCAGCTGACCGGGCCGGATCTTAGCGGCGTCCGGGGAACGGCGGCTGTTCCGTGGGGCGCCCGTTGCCGGTGACCGAGCGGCGGATCTGCTCCTTGAGGTGCTTTTTCGCCTCCGCTTCATCGAGACCGACCAGATCGATGTAGCGAATACCGCGTAGCAGGCCCGCCGGCTCACACCACGCGACCCGGACCGGGATCAGTGTGCGTTCGAGGCCATTCGGATCTTCCATCCACGCGTGTTGCCAGGCCGCCCGTACCTCGGATGAAGCGAGGTAGCCCGGCGACAGAACGGCGATCGTCCGATCGAAGGACCTCACCGCGACGTCCAGCGCTTCGACCGTCTTGTCCCCCCCGTGCAGATCCCAGGAGTCCAGCCGGACGGTGTAGCCCTCCCCTTTCAGGTACCAGGCAATCCAGCCACCCCAGCCGTCATCGTCCGGGGCAGCCGAGATGAGGAAGTCCCCTCGTTTGTCGTTGTTCGCCTTCCGCGCGATCTGAGGCTCGGGTGCGGGCCGCCTCGACTTCACCGCCGGTTCCGCGGCCGGGCCTCCTGCGCCATGACCTGGCGAGGCTCCGGGCTGGCCGGCGGCCTGATTGTCGCTGCCAGACCTGACTCCACTGATCCCGCGCTCAGGGATGGACAACCAGGCAGTGGAGCGGAACTCCTTTTCGACGACCTCCACCCTGCGGTACACGCGCGGGTCGATCCCGTCGAAGCCCTGCTTGATCACCGACTGATACAGCTCGTCGGACGCGATGAGCACGAGGTCGATCTCGGGGTCCTGCCTCAGCGCCGCACGCAGCTGGTCCGCGTCCAGAAGGCGGGCGCATTCCACAATGGGCGTCCCTGCCCAGCCGGTTCGGTCAGGGATGACATATCCCTGATGGAGCGCGAGGCGCAGCCGGATCCGTCCCTTGCCGTCCTGCCCGTGGTTGTGGAACCGGAGGGCCGCACGAAGCCGGTTCACGAAGTCCTGGACGACTCGCTCCACCGGAACCGCCGAAGACGAGACCACGCCCAGGAATCCGTCCCCCCGGTCCTGGTCCTGAAGCGGTCCCTCCGCGATCCCAGCGTCGCGCAGAGCCTTCCGGAAGATCTTCTCCAGACCGTCCCGCAGCACGCGTTGGGAAACCGTGTCGCGGGAGCCGTAACTCTCGGCGTCGAGCCCTATTATGAAGCCGAACGCGGACAGTCCGGACGGCGTGTCAGAGTCGAAACGGCCGCCGGTTCTCCACGACTGCCCGACCTGGCCGTCCGTCGCCGGCCCGAACAAGGGGTTGACCGGGTAGTCTGCGCGCGCACATTCCAGAATGCGGTCCCGCAGGCCGACGTCCCCGCTGTCCGAGAGATATTCGTTCACCGCCTGCCAGTACGCCGCCGCGTCGGAGACATGCGCGATCTGCGGCTGCCTGGTCGGATCCATGCGCGCGCGATTGAGCAGCTGCGGCGCCCGCACCAGGTCTCGGTAGACCCGTGCGAGCTCGCGAAGCTGCTCGGGAGGAAGGGTGCTCATCGGTCCGGCGTCCCGTTACCGACCGGACGCCGCGTCCGCGACGCCCCGGACGAACACCGAGTTCGCCGGGTAGTCGGAGCGTGCGAGGTTGAGAATGCGGCCCCGCAGGTCAGGGTCGCGGGAATCTCCGATGTAGTTGTTCACAGCCTGCCAGTACATGGCCGAGCTGTAGGCGCCCGAGATCACCGGCTGCCGCGAAGAGTCGAGACCAGCCCGCTGGAGCAGCTGGGACACGCTGAACGGCTGGTAGTAGACCCGCGCCAGCTCAGCCAGCTCACGGTCACTCAGAAGGTTCACTCGCCACGCCCCCGTGTGCCAGCTGTCAGCGGCACAATGTCCACCGCGCGCCGTCTCCGGCACCCCGTCACCTCGCCCGGACTTCTGTGCGCCCGGCCGACACCGGAGATCCTACTCGGCGGGCGGAGCGACTCACCGCTGACAAAGCGCCGGCATTCCCGGCGTGTCCGCCGCCGTCAGCCGGCCGTTTCGGCCAGGTCCAATGTGTGCCCGGTGGTGGCGTCGACGTGGTCGGGGATCGGGTCATGACGGTCGCCGACGGTGGGCGTTCCGGTGGGTTCGAACATGAGGATCGAGGCTCCGCCCGGCGACGACGGGCGGTGTTCGACGCCGCGCGGGACGACGAAGACGGCGCCCTTCGGCAGGACGACGGTCCGCTCCTCCGCGCCGCCGTCAGCCCCGGCGGCCTGCGCGCCGCGCAGCGCGATGTGCAGCTCCCCCTCGACGACCAGGAAGAACTCGTCGGTGTCGTCGTGAACGTGCCAGATGTGCTCGCCGGCGACCTTCGCGACGCGCACGTCGTAGTCGTTCACCCGGGTCACGATGCGCGGGCTCCACAGCTGCTCGAAGCTCCCGAGTGCCTTCGCCAGCTCCACCGGACGGCCCTGTTCGATGCTCACCGTTTCATCATCGCGCCGCCCCGCCGGCCGCGGGTCGCCGTTGGAAGAACGGGGCCGCGCCCGGGCCGCTCCGCGCCCGAGACCTGGACACGCTCCGTGCTCGTCCCGGCGCCGCCGAACCAGTCGGCTCCGGCGCGGCAAACAATTTCGGGCCGTGCCGTCCGTTGTGCGACGCTCGTGCGCGTGTGTGCGGAGAAGTTGCTGGACGTGTACGACGCGCAGGTACGGGGGTCGTTCCCGAACCGTCTGCCGGCCGGGTGGCTCGGCGAGCGGGACGGCCCGCTGACCCGGTGTCTGACCATCAACGGCGGCTTCGCCATGCTCACCGAGGGTGCCGAGAGCCTCGGCGCCGGCGCGCTGGAGTCGCTGGTCGACCGGACCTTCGCCTACTACGCCGTGCGCGGCCTGGGTTTCGAGTGGAAGACGTTCGACCACGACCGGGCGGACCTGCGCCCGATGCTGACCGCCCGCGGCGCGGTCGCCGAGGCTCATGAGGCGCTCGTCCTCGGCGAGTCGGCGGCCCTCGCGGGAACCCCGGTCCTGCCGGCGGGGCTCACGATGCGCCAGGTCTCGGACCGCGCCGACCTGGAACGCGTCGCGGCGCTGGCCAGCGCGGTCTGGGACGACGACTGGTCGTGGCTCGCCGACGACCTGGAGAACCGGCTGCGCGGCGCCACCGAGCCCGTCGAGATCTTCGTCGTCGAGGACGGCGCCCAGATGGTGAGCACCGCCTGGCTGGTCCCGCTGTCCGGCACCCGGGTCGCGGGGCTGTGGGGCGGCAGCACGCTGGCGGCCTACCGCCGGCGTGGCCTCTACCGGGCCCTCGTCGCGCACCGCGCCGCCCGGGCCGTCGCGCTGGGCTACCCGCTGCTGCAGGTCGACGCCTCCGACGACAGCCGCCCGATCCTGCGCCGCCTCGGCCTGCACGTCGTCGGCGGCACCGTCCCGTACGTCAGGGCCCCGGCCGGGACGGACTGACCGCGGCGCGAACCTCCACCAGGCGCCCGGGCCGGCTACCGGGCCGCGGCGGGCGTGACCGCGTCGAGAACGGTGTCGAGGGCGCCGTTGAGCTCGGCCCGCAGCGGCTCCGGGAGGTCGAGCGCGGACTCCCAGGCGTGCAGCCGGTCGTTGACCTCGCGGCTGAGCGCGTCGCCGGCGGCGGTCAGCTCGACGGTGATCCGGCGGCGGTCGGACGGGTCGGGGGCCCGGCGGACCAGGCCGGCGGTGGCGAGGCGGTCGAGCGTCAGGGTCATGCCGCCGCTGGTGCGCCCGAGCACCCGGCACAGCCGGCTCGGCGCGCCCCGGCCGCCCGGCGAACGGCGGATCGCGCCGAGCACCAGGTAGTCCGCGACCGTCAGGCCATAGGGCTCGACCAGGCCGTCGAGCGCCGCGGAGACGAGCATGTTGAGCCGGACCAGCCGGGCGAGCAGGCCGGCGTGCCCGGTCAGGCCGACCTCGTCGACCCAGCCGGGCTCGCTGACCGTCGCCCCGGCGGCGCGCGCCGGCGCGCGCTCACCGCGGGTCATGGCCCGCCCGTTCGACATTCTCGGGACTCTACGGATTCACTCCTTGATGCCGAAACGCTCCAGGCCGAAGGCGCGGATGGCGTTGCCGCGGACGAACTTGTAGACCTCCGGGGCGGTCATGTCCGCGCCCGCGCACAGCCGGTGGGCGACGGCCAGCGAGTTCGGCCAGGTGCCGTCGGTGTGCGGGTAGTCGGTCTCGAAGACGATCTGGTCGAGGCCGACCTCGGCGCGGGACAGCAGGCCGTGCTGGTCGTCGAACAGGCAGCCGTAGACGCGCCCCTTCACGTAGCTGCTCGGCGGGTTCGGCAGCCGGGCGCCGCCGCCGACGTCGCCCTTCCAGACCAGGTCCATCCGCTCCAGCAGGTACGGCATCCAGCCGACCTGGCTCTCGGCGTAGACGATGGTCAGCCCGGGGAACCGGTCCAGCGTTCCGGAGAAGATCCAGTCACAGAGCGAGCCCTCGGCGTTCTGCGACGACAGCGACATGCTGACAGCCAGCGGCGCGTCCGGCGACGTCGAGGGCAGCGTCGAGGACGAGCCGATGTGCATCGTGACGACCGTGCCGGTCTCCTCGCAGGCCTGGAAGAGCACGTCCCAGGCGCCGGAGTGGATCGAGGCGAAGCCGAGCTTGCTCGGGTTCTCCGAGAACGACACCGCGTACGAGCCCTTGGCCGCGCACCGGCGCACCTCGGCGGCGGCGAGCGCGGGGTCCCACAGCGGGATGAGGGTGAGCGGGATCAGCCGGCCCCGGCCGGGGCCGCCGGCCCACTCGTCGATCATCCAGTCGTTGTAGATCTGGATGCAGGCGAGCGCGACCTCCTTGTCCGGCCGCTCGGAGAAGCCCTGGCCGCAGAACCGGGGGAACGTGTTCGGGAAGTTGATCGCCGCCTCGACGTGGTTGGTGTCCATGTCGAGCAGCCGGGCGTCCCGGTCGTAGGTGCCGGGGCGGAAGTCCTCGTAGACGGCCGGCAGGTTCTTCACCTCGGCCGGCGGGACGCCGGCGGAGGCGTGCAGCAGGCCGGTCGGGTAGACGAGGTCGTCGTAGAGCCACAGGTCGCACCAGCGGCCGTCGGGGGCGCCGCGTTCGAAGCCGTAGTGGCCGCCGGAGAAGTGCAGCGTCAGCCGGTCGCGGACGACCTTGGGGCCGCGGTCGCGCATCGACGCGGGCAGCTCGCGCTGCCATAACTCGCGTGGCTCCAGGATGTGGTCGTCCACCGAAATGATCTTCGGGAAGTCCTGCGGCGCCGGGGTGACGGTCCCGGGCGCGGTGCTGTCGTCGGTCACGGTCATCGGGCGGCCCCCTAGGTCCCGGGCGCGGACGCCCTGATCAGAGCTGGATTGCCGATCGCTTTCCGGAAAGCTACTTTTCACCAAGCTACCCGGCGGCCCTCCCGCTGTCAGCGGGTCGCGGACAGGAGGTACGGCGCCATGGCGGAGCTGAAGATCGTGTCGGTGGGAGAGGTCCCGTGGCACGAGGTGAAGGCGCAGGCTCATCCGGGCGGGCGGCGCGTGTCGGTGTGGGAGAAGTTCCTCGAGTGGTCACCGGAACGGATGGTCATCTACGCGCGCTACGACCCGGGCATGGTCGTCGAGCGGCACGGCCACGCCTCCGACCACTTCGTCTTCGTGCTCGCCGGTGAGGTGCTCGTCGGTGACCGGCCGTGCCCCGCGGGCACGCATCTCACGCTGGAGCACGGCGCCGAGTTCGGCCCGCTGGTCGCGGGCCCCGAGGGCGCGACCCTCTACGAGGTGATGACCGGGGATCCCCGCGCGGTCCCGGCCGACCCGGAGGGTTTCGCCGGCCTTCTCGCCTCCCGGGGCATCGAGCCGCTGCCCAATCCCCCGGTCCCCTGGCCCGACTGGCTAGCCCCCCGCACCGACCACCAGGCCGGCCTGCGCGAGGCGGACGGCGGCTAGGCGTGGCCGGGCCTTGATCTCCGTTCTGGCCCTCGGGTGGTCGCGATCAGGGCCAGTTCACGACCACAGGAGGGCCAAAACCGCGATCACCAGCCCCAATGGGCCGTCGGAGCGGCCGCCGAGATCCATCCACACGCCGTTCCCGGGACGGGTAGCGTCTGGCGCGCGTATCGGACGACCAACCACAGCCACGGGCACGGCGGGTCACAGCGCCGAGGAGGCACGGTCATGAGCGAGGGCTCGGCGAACCCGGCGACGGACGCGTACCGGCAGGCCCGCGACCAGCTGCTCTCGATGGGCCGCGACTACCAACAGGCGGTCGACACCTTCCGCTGGCCGGATCTGGGCGGCACCTTCAATTGGGCCGTCGACTGGTTCGACGCGGTGGCCCGGGAGCGGCCCGACTCACCGGCGCTGGTCGTCGTCGAGGAGGACGGCCGGCGCGCGTCGCTGACCTACGCCGAGCTGAGCCACCGGTCGAGCCAGGTGGCGCGTTGGCTGTCCCAGGCCGGCGTCGGTCGGGGCGACCGGGTGATGCTGATGCTCGGCAACCAGGTCGAGCTCTGGGAGTCGATGCTCGCGATCATGAAGCTGGGCGCGGTGATCATGCCGACGACGACCGCGCTCGGCCCGGCCGACCTCGCCGAGCGCCTCGCCCGCACCGACGCCCGCCACGTGATCGTCGACGCGTCCAGCCAGGCGAAGTTCGACCAGCTGCCGGCCGGGCTGACGCGGATCGCCGTGCGTGGGGAGGCCGTCCCGGAGCCCGGCTGGCTGCGCTACGAGGACGCCTACGCGATCGAGGCGCCCTACGTCGCCCATCCTGGTACCGCTCCGGGCGACACCCTGCTGCTCTACTTCACCTCGGGGACGACCAGCCGGCCGAAGCTGGTCGAGCACACCCAGGTCTCCTATCCGGTCGGCCATCTCACGACGATGTACTGGATCGGGCTGCGGCCCGGGGACGTCCACCTCAACATCAGCTCGCCGGGGTGGGCGAAGCACGCCTGGAGCTCCTTCTTCGCGCCATGGAGCGCCGAGGCGACGATCTTCGTCTACAACTACACGCGGTTCGACGCGGCGGCGCTGCTCGGCCAGCTGCGTGCCGAGGCCGTCTCCACGTTCTGCGCCCCGCCGACCGTGTGGCGGATGCTGATCCAGGCCGACCTGTCCGCGGGCCGGCCATCCGGGCTGCGCGAGCTGCTCGGCGCGGGTGAGCCGCTGAACCCCGAGGTCATCGAGCAGGTCCGGTCCGCCTGGGGGCTGACGATCCGCGACGGCTTCGGCCAGACCGAGATGACGCTGGCCGTAGGCAACACCCCCGGCTGTGCGGTGAAGCCCGGTTCGATGGGCCGTCCGTCGCCTGGCTACCCGGTGGTGCTCGTCGACCCGCTCACCGGGGCCGTGAACGGTGCCGAAGGCGAGATCTGCCTCGATCTGCGGTCCGGCGGCCGGCCGCTGCCGTTGATGACGGGCTACACCGACGACCCGGCCCGCGACGCCGAAGCCAACGCCGGCGGCTTCTTCCACACCGGCGACGTCGCCAGCCGCGACGAGGACGGCTACATCACCTTCATCGGCCGCACCGACGACGTGTTCAAGGCCTCCGACTACAAGATCAGCCCGTTTGAGCTGGAAAGCGTGCTCATCGAGCATCCGGCGGTCGCCGAGGCGGCGGTCGTTCCCGCTCCGGACCCGGTGCGGCTCGCGGTGCCGAAGGCCTACGTCACCCTGAGCGCCGGCCACCTGCCGGACCGGGACACCGCGCTGTCGATCCTGCGGTACGCCCGCGAGCATCTGGCCCCGTTCCAGCGGGTCCGCCGCCTGGAGTTCGCGGAGCTGCCCAAGACGATCTCCGGGAAGATCCGCCGGGTCGACCTGCGGGAACAGGAGAACGCCCGCGTCGACGGGGCGAGCACTGCCGAATGGCGCGACGACCAGTTCCCCGAGCTGAAGGGCTGAACCCGCGCCGGCCGGGAACGACGCGGGCCGCCTGGCGGTTGCGCCTGGGAGCGGACGAGGGAAGAGATGAGGCACTCATGACGACCACGACCGGCCCGACCACCACTACCACCACGACCCCGGCGACCAACGACAGGGCCGGTCTGCCGGAGGTGGGCACCGCGAAGCCGTCGGCGGCGAACGCCCGCGGCCGGGTGCACGCCGAGCAGGCGCACAAGCGGGTGCGGGCGTTGCTCGCCGGTCATGTCGTCGTCGACACGATCCGGCCGGTCCTGGTCTGGGAAGGGCCGCACTACCCCGTGTACTACGTGCCCGCCGAGGATGTCCGGGCCGCGCTGGAGCCGAACGGGAAGACCGTGCGCTCGCCGAGCCGGGGCGACGCCGCCCGCCATGACGTGGTGATCGGCGGCCACCGGGCCGAGGACGCGGCCGGCACCTATCCCGACTCGCCGGTCCCCGAGTTCCAGGGCCTGGTCCGGCTCGACTGGGACGCGATGGACACCTGGCTGGAGGAGGACGAGATCGTCTACGGGCACGCGCGCAACCCGTACCACCGGGTCGACGTGATGGCCAGCTCGCGGCACGTGACCGTCGAGATCGGCGGGGTGACGGTCGCCGACTCGGTCCGGCCCGTGGTCCTGTTCGAGACCGGCCTGCGGCCCCGGTACTACCTGCCGCTGACCGACGTGAAGACCGAGCTGCTGCGCCCGTCGGACTCGGCGACCCACTGCCCCTACAAGGGCACCGCCGGCTACTTCTCGGTCGAGGTCGACGGCAGGGTCCACGAGGACGTCGTCTGGATCTACCGGACCCCGCTGCCCGAGAGCATCAAGGTGGCCGGCCTGGTCTGCTTCTACGACGAGAAGGTCGACGTCTACGTCGACGGCGCCCACACCTGAGCCGGCCGGAGCGTCAGTCCCGCCGCTGGAAGGGCGAGCCGGGAATCATCGCGTCGGTCCGGACGACGCGATGCGCGAACAGCCACCGTCCCTCGGCGGGCACCAGGACGTCCCGGTAGCGGCCCCAGTGGTCGAGCCCGGCGGCGGTCAGGACCGCGAAGTAGGCGGACGTCCGGATCCGCTCCGGGGTGACCTCGTCGAACCGCAGGTTGGTCACGAAGTGCCGGACGAACGACGGCCGGCGCGCGCCCGCGTCGTCGTTCCCGTCGACCGAGCCGGCGGCGGCCACCGGCTCGGTCGCGCGGACGCCCGACAGCGTCCGCACGATCTCCGCCCGGCCGTGCGCGGCCCAGTCGCCCTTCGACTCCAGCACGCCGTCGACGGTGAAGCAGGCCGCCAGCTCGTCCAGCAGGAACCGGTCGCCGCTGTGGTTGTACGCGGCGACCGTGTCCCGCACCTGCTCCCGAGCGATCAGCTCCCATTGCTCCATGGCTGGTCAGCCTAGGACCACGGTGTCTCCCCAGTCGCGCCGCTCACGCGCGGCCGACGCCCGTGAGCAGCGGTCAGTCGGCGTCCTCGGGCGCGAAGCCGGCGAGAGCGGCGACCGGCGGGATGAAGTAGTACGCGCCGCTGACCGGGGTCGTGTACCGGGTCAGCGCGTCGCGCAGGCCGTCCTCGGTGGCGCCGGCCATGCGCCGCAGCATCAGGTCGAGGATGCGCTGCTGGGCGGCGAAGCCGACGAACATCGTGCCGTGGTCGGTCGCCGTGCCGTAGGCGACGTTACGTCGGAAGATCTTCAGCTCGGCGCCGTCCTCCTCGACCACGTTGCGGGAGACGTGCGACGTCGCCGGCTGGGCGTCCTCGGTCAGCTCGACGCTGTCGGCCTTGGTCCGGCCGATGACCTTCTCCTGCTCGGCGACGGGCAGCGCCTCCCAGGCGTCGGTGGAGTGGGTCCACCGCTGGAAGAGCAGGACGCTTCCGCCGGCACCGGGCCCCTCGGCGACGATCGCGACGCCCGGGGCGTCCAGCAGCGACGGGTTCTCGGTGCCGTCGACGAAGCCGGTCAGGTCGCGGTTGTGCGCGTAGACCCAGCCGCCGGTCTCGGTGGCGACCGTCGCGACGTCGGCGACCGCGGCGAGCACCTCGCGGGAGTTCGTGTAGACGGTGGTCCGGTCGCTGCCGGCGATCCACAGCCAGGCGTCGTGCTGGGTGGCCGGCATCTGGAAGCCGTCGGCGCCGACGATCGGCGCGCGGAAGCCGGTGACACCGGCCGGCAGCCCGTCGGCGACGACCTCGACCCACAGCTCGGGCCGGAAACCGACGACGAGGTTGACCCCGCCGCCGGTCGACAGCGGGCCGGCGAGACCGGCGGCCGCCTTCACGAGGTCGACGGCGGACGCGCCGTCGACGAGGTCCAGTTCCAGGTAGCTGTGCTCCGGCGCGCCGAGCCCGAAGATCCCCGCTTGCGTCACGTACCCATCCGCTCCCTCCGCGGGCGGCCTCGTGGCCGCCCGCGTTCCGACACGACTGATTCGGGGCCGTCGACGGCCGCGCGCGCTGACGCCCGGCGCGGGGGCACCCGGCGCCGACGCTACACAGCGGGGACCGACGCTCGCCGGGGGCATGGTGATCGTCACGACGGGCCGGCCGGAACGTCCGCTCACCGGCCGACGTGATCCAGGCGGACAGGGACCAGTAGGCAGGCGTCTGATGCCGGGTGGGCACGGACAAGCCCCGCGCCCGGCGGGCGGCGGGGCCTCAGCCGGACGCGGACCGTATTTCGATCACGACGGCTCTTCGTTTTCCGCGACCCTGATGATCGGCTTGCCGGGAGCGCGGCCGTCGGGCGCGAACGCGGAGGGCGTTTCCGGGAGCGTTCGCACGGCCCCGACGATCGGCTTGAGGCGTCCGTCCCGAAGCCGCTGGGCCAGGTCCGCGAGCCGGACCCGATCGGGTTCGACGACGAAGAAGACCGCCCGCCCGCCCCTGGGTAGGACCTTGGGTGGCGCGGCGATGGTGACGAGCGTGCCACCAGCGCGCACCAGGGCGGCCGAGCGCTCGAGAACCTCGCCGCCGATCACGTCGAACACTACGTCGACCTTGCCGGCATCCTCCAGCCGATCGGACTGCAGGTCCAGGAACTCATCCGCGCCCAGAGCGAGTGCGGTGTCCCTGGCGGAGGCCCGCCCCGTGCCGATCACCCGGGCCCCGACCTCACGCGCGAGCTGCACCGCGATCGAACCGACGGCTCCCGCGGCGCCGTGGATCAGAACGGTCTGGCCTGTCGCGAGGCGGCCGTGGTCGAACAGGCCCTGCCAGGCGGTCAGCCCGGAGATCGGCAGCGCGGCGGCCACGACATGGTCGACGTCCGCCGGAAGCGGGACGAGGTTGCGGGCCTCCACCGCCGTGTACTCGGCCAGCGAGCCGTCGCGGGCCCAGTCGGTCGGTCCGAAGACCCGCTGGCCGACGGTCAGACCGGTGGTTCCGTAACCCAGCGCCGCGACGACACCCGACAGATCATGCCCGGGCACGCTCGGCGTCCGATCGCGGCCGGCGCGATCCGTCCACGTTCCGGGCCAGTCAAGCTCTCCGGGGGTGAACCCCGCGGCGTGCACCCGCACGACGACGTCGTTCTCGGCGGCATGGGGGTACGGCAGCTCCGTCAGGGAGAGCCCACCGACGCCGGCAGCGCGGTCTCGAACGGTGACAGCTTGCATGGCAGTCCTCTCAGCAGCTCAGGCCACGGATCATCGGGCCGGATCGCGGTGCGGAGCTCGCCACGGGCCCGAATCCCTCGAATGCCCGCCCCTCCACCTGATCGTGGGTGAGAATCATCCGGGCCAGGGCCTCGTTGCTCTGGAGAGGTCGAACCATCGGCGAGGCCGACCAGCCCTGGGTCGAAGCGGGCGCCCATCAGTCTGTAGATGGTCAGACGCCGCGCCCGGCCGGGCAACCCGGCGCAGAACCAGCGTCAGGCCGGTGACCGGCGCCTCCGCACCGCCCGCGGCAACGACGTCGGCGTCGCCCCCGGCGGATCATCTCCATACCGTCCGCGATCGCCGCCGTCAGCCCTCCGGAGATCCAGGACTCGACCTGGGCGGATCAGCGCTCCGACCAGCGCAGACGCTGGCAGCAGCCTCGAGCGGGCTCATCAGGAGGCCTCGCGGTCGCGCTCGATCGCGGCGACACGAGATCAGCTGGATATCGACCGAAAGTCGCCTCGGCACGGGATGATGGTCCCGAGCCGACATCCCGCTGGGGAGGGGCGATCATGGGTACACAGTTGGAACCGATCGCGAGCAGGCCGTACATGCCGGGCTACGGGACGCTGCCGGCCGACGAGGGCGGCGGTCTGCTGCCGTGGAGCTGGGCGGTCGAACGGCTGGCCGCGTCGCACGACTACTGGCTGGCGACGGTCCGGCCGGACGGGCGCCCGCATGTCATGCCGGTCTGGGGCGTCTGGCTCGGTGACGCCCTCTGGTTCAGCTCCGGCGAGGAGTCCCGCAAGGCCCGCAACCTCTCGATCCGCCCCTTCGCGACGCTGACCACCGACAACGCGGCCGAACCGGTCGTCGTCGAGGGCCGCACCGACCGGATCCGCGCGGCCACCACGATCGGCCACTTCACGGCCGCGGTGAACACGAAATACCGGACCGACTATCCGGTCTCCTTCTTCGCCGCGAACGTCACCTTCCGGCTGCGTCCCAGCACCGCCTTCGCGCTGACCGACTCCAACTTCACCGGCTCCCCCACCCGCTGGGCCTTCGCATAGCCGGGAGGCCCAGCGGACACGGACTCGCCGGACGCTGTGCCTGAGCGCCCCGACCGCCCGCGAGAACCGGTGTCGCCCCGACAACGCCCGCCCGGTCCCAGACTTCCCATGAGTGCGGTTTGAATCCCGCCCGCGGACCCCATCAGGTATGAGTGGTCCCTGATTCAGGCCACGTCAGCGATCAGGCGGCAGGTAAAGGCACCTTTTCACCAGACCGGCTGACAGCCACACGAGTTGCCACTTTCGGCGCCGGACCGGCTGTCCGGCCAGCGCCGGGCAGCAGACACCGGGCACCCGCCTCCATGCCCGGTTCTCCCTACGGGACTCAGATCTCAGGCCGTTCGCCGGAGCGCGCGCAGGTGCGGCGTGGGACGGATCAGGTCGCTGGCGGCGTTACCGTCCACGACGACCGAACCGCGCGGGCGGGCTCGCGCCCGCGGCGCGGGGCGTCTGGACCTGCTGGCATCCCGACAACGAGGAGCGTTCCGATGAGCTGGAACGAGACCGTCATCGCCGAGTTCCGCGCGAACCACGGCGAGGTGACGACCGGCGGCTTCGGCCGCAGCCTGGTGCTGCTGCACACCGTCGGCGCCAAGAGCGGTGCGGAACGGGTGACCCCGGTGCTCGGCCGCCGTTCCGGCGACGACTGGGTCGTGGCCGCGTCGTTCGCCGGAGCGCCCTCGCACCCGTCCTGGTACCACAACCTGGTCGCGCACCCGGACACCACGATCGAGACCGCCGAGCAGGGAACGGTCGCGGTGACCGCCAGCGAGCTCACCGGGGCCGACTACGACCGCGAATGGGCCGGCTTCGTCGGCCAGTCGCAGACCTTCGCCGACTACCAGAAGAAGGCCGGCGACCGCAGGATCCCGCTGGTCCGCCTGCGCCCGCGCGGCTGACCCGGCGGCGGCGCCGACCACGACCGCCCAGCGCCGGGTCCGGCGAGGTCGGCCCGCTGGCTTGATCGTCGTTTCGGCCCTCGCTGGTCACAAAACCGCCGCGGCTACAGCCACGCGAGGGCGAGAACAGCGATCTTGCTGGTTTCGGGGACGGGGCGCCTTGTCAGAGGAGGCACCGGCGCCACCCCGCCGGGATTCGGTGCGGCGGGCGGCGGAGGGCATTCGGCCGCGGTCGGACATTCCGGTGTGACAACCCGGGATACAGGGCCGCCAGGGTATTTCTCGCCGCTTACGCATGGGTGAGTGGAACGCCCGGCGCGGGGAGGACGCACCCGGGGCCGGGCCGTCACTAATGCCGGGCGACGCGGCCGGTGGGGGCGACGATGGGCGACTGTCAGCGCTGCCTCACCGCCCGAAGGAAGGATTGTTATGTCCAGGCGCCTATTCACGTCGGAATCCGTTACCGAGGGCCATCCCGACAAAGCGGCCGACCAGGTCAGCGACGCCCTGCTGGACGCGTATCTGGCCGCGGACCGGCGGTCGCGGGTGGCGGTCGAG
Source organism: Pseudofrankia inefficax (assembly GCF_000166135.1). Taxonomy (NCBI): domain Bacteria; kingdom Bacillati; phylum Actinomycetota; class Actinomycetes; order Frankiales; family Frankiaceae; genus Pseudofrankia; species Pseudofrankia inefficax. Next base: position 4,388,904 of record NC_014666.1, on the reverse strand, counting down.
ACGCTCGTCGCGAACGGGAAGGTGCACGTCGCCGGCGAGGTGACGAGCGACGCCGACGTGGACGTCGTCGGTACCGTCCGGCGCACGCTCGCCGGCATCGGGTACGACGCCGCGACCGGCTTCGACGCGGCGAAGGTCGAGGTGCTGGTGTCCATCGGCCAGCAGTCGCCGGACATCGCCCAGGGCGTCGACAACGCCTACGAGGCCCGGACCGGTCTGGGGGCGTCGGCCCAGGGCGGCGCGCGCGGGCACGCGGGCCGGGACGACGAGCTCTCCCGCCAGGGCGCCGGCGACCAGGGAATCATGTTCGGCTACGCGAGCGACGAGACTCCCGCGCTGATGCCGCTGCCGATCATGCTGGCACACCGGCTGGCGGGCCGGCTCGCCGCCGTCCGGCACGACCGGTCCCTGCCGTACCTGCGCCCGGACGGCAAGACCCAGGTGACGATCGAGTACGACGGCGACCGGCCGGCGCGGCTGGACACCGTCGTCGTCTCGGCGCACCACGAGCCGGGCCTCGACCTCGACGGACGGCTCGCCCCGGACATCCGGACCCACGTCGTCGAGCCGGAGCTCAAGCGTCTCGCCGAGGAGCTCGGCAGCCGGGCCGGCCTGGAGGTCGACGGCTACCGGCTGCTGGTGAACCCGACCGGCCGCTTCGAGCTCGGCGGCCCCGGGGCCGACGCGGGCCTCACCGGCCGCAAGATCATCATCGACACCTACGGCGGGTACGCGCGTCACGGCGGCGGGGCGTTCTCGGGCAAGGACCCGTCGAAGGTCGACCGGTCGGCGGCCTACGCGCTGCGCTGGGTGGCCCGCAACGTGGTGGCCGCCGGCCTCGCCCGCCGGGTGGAGCTGCAGGTCGCGTACGCGATCGGCAAGGCCGAGCCGGTCGGCCTGTTCGTCGAGACGTTCGGGACCGAGCAGGTCTCCCCCGCGCTCATCGAACGCGCCGTCACCGAGGTGTTCGACCTGCGCCCCGCCGCGATCATCCGCGACCTGGACCTGCTGCGCCCGATCTACCAGCAGACCGCCGCCTACGGCCACTTCGGCCGCCCGCTGCCGGACTTCACCTGGGAGCGGTCCGACCGCGCCGCCGCGCTGCGCGCCGCGACCGCCAGCAACTAGCCCACCGCTGGGAGCCGCCGGCCCGGGGGATGCGACCTCGCCCGGACCGGCGGCCGTCGGTGGCCGCGGTGAGCTAGTGGCGGCCCGCGGCTTCGACTAGTTCGGTGAGGACACCGCCGAGGCCCTTCGGGTGGATGAAGGCGATGCGGCTGTCCGAGGTGCCGTGCACGGGGGTCTTGTTCACCAGGTCGAACCCGCTGACGGTGAGCGAGGCCAGCGCCGCGTCGATGTCATGGACGCCGTAGGCGATGTGGTGGATGCCCGGGCCACGCTTGGCCAGGAACTTGCCCACCGGGGTGTCCTCCCGGATCGGCTCGAGCAGCTGCACGTAGGAGCCGCCCGTATCGCCGTCGTGGACGAGCAGCATCGCCTCGCGCACGCCCTGGCGGTCGTTGGTCTCCTGGTGCACGCACTTCAGGTTGAAGGCCTGCTCGTAGATCGGGATGGTGTCCTCGAGAGAGGCCACCGCGATCCCGACGTGATCGATCCTCGTCAGCACGCCGGTAGCGTCTCCCGGCGCCGTCGGCGCAGTCCACCGTTGCCGGCGTGACACGCGCGACTACCGCGCCGTCCGCACACTTTCCGCTCGGCTTCGCCGCGCTATTCCGGACGACGCCACGTGCGGCCCGTTCGGACAGCTCCTGTCGGCAATCAGATGTCGCGACCGTGGGCGGATCCAGACGCGACCGGCATAATGTTCGGACTCGCGGCCAATCGGAGGAGCGGCTCGAAGGAGCAGGGTGGACGGCAGCGGGCGTCGGCGGCGCGTGAATACCGTGCGCGCCGCGGCGCGGGGTCTCCTCGTCGGGCCACGGGCCTGGCGGCTGCTGTGCGCGCTCGCGGCCGTCGCGGCCGTCGCGCTCGCCGTCGTCGGCCAGTGGCGAATGGACCGCGCCGCGGCCGTGCCCGGCTCTTTCGGGAGCCATTTCCTGGACCTGCTGTACGGCTCGCTCGGCCTGTTCGTCTTCCAGCCCCCCGCCCTGCCCGACACGGCCCTTTCCGTGCCGCTGCAGGTGGCCCGGTTCCTCGCGCCGGCGGCGACGCTCTACGCGCTCGCGGACGTGCTGGTGCTGCCGACGGCCCGGCTGCGGGCCCGGCTGGCCAGCGGCCATGTCGTGGTCTGCGGGTCCGGGCCGGGCGCCCTCGCGCTGGTGGCGAAGCTGCGCGCGGCGCGGGTCCGGGTGGTGCTCGTCGCCGAGCACGGCCGGGCCGACCTGGTCGACCTGGTCGGCGGCGACGGGGTGACGGTGCTCGTCGGCGACCCGGCGAGCGAGGCGCTGCTGCGCGCGGCCGGCGTGGGGCGGGCCCAGCGGCTCTACGTCACCGGGCCGGCGACCGGGCACAACGGCGCCGTCGTCACCGCGGCCCAGACCGTCGCGAGGGCGGCGGGCCGCGCCGGCACCGACCCGCTGCGCTGCCTCGTCGAGGAGTCCGACCCGGACGTGCTCGACGCGATGTGGATGCTGCTGCTGCGCCGCCCGGCGAGCGACCCGGTGACCATCGAGTTCTACAACCCGGCCCGGCTGGGGGCCCGGCTGCTGCTGGACGAGGTCCGGCCGCGCTGGGACCCGGTGGGCTCCGAACCGGTCGTCGTGGCCGGGCTGTCCACGTTCGGCCGCGAGCTGGTCGTGGAGATCGCCCGCCGCCGGCACCGGGCGCTGGGGGGAGCCGGCGGGCGGCTCGCGGTGGTCGTCGTCGACGAGCAGGCCGCCAGCCTCGTCGACCGGCTGTGCCGGCGGTACGGGGTCGTCGAGGACATGCTCGACATCGCCTGCGAGGAGAGCGAGGTCGACGCCCTCGGCCTCGACCAGCTCGTCCACCCGAGCCACCCCGGCGCCTTCGTCACCCAGATCTTCGTCTGCTACGCGGACGCCGAGCTGGCGTTGCGCAAGGCGCTCGCGACATCCCGACCACCGACGCGCCGGTCGGTGGTGGTCCGGGTCGACCGGATGAGCCCACTGGGCGAGGCGCTTCGCCCAGGCAGCACAGAAAGGCAAGGCCCGATGGCCGCGCTCTACGACGATCTGGACTTCTTCCCCGAGCGGGAGCGGGCGTGCGATCCGGACGACGCGCCCGACGACCGGCTGGAGGCGTGGGCCGAGGCGATCCACGTCGACTACTGCCGGCAGCGGCTGGAGTCCGGCGAGGTGCGCGACGACAACGAGGCCCTGGTCGCGTGGGAGAACCTGCCGGAGAAGTACCGGTCGAACAACTACGACCAGGCGCGCGACATCGAGACCAAGCTGCGCCTGATCGGCTGCGCCAGCGCGCGGATGGCCGCCGCCCCCGAGGAGTTCGCGTTCACCGCCGACGAGGTCGACCGGCTGTCGCGCTGGGAGCACGAGCGCTGGATGCGCAACCGGGTCGCGAACGGCTGGTCGTTCGGCGACGTCCGGGACAACGACAGGCTGCTGCATCCGGACATCCGGCCGTATGACGAGCTGTCGGCGGAGACGAAGGAGAAGGACGCCCAGATGGTGCGCCTGATCCCGGAGCTGCTCGCCGGCGCCGGCTACCGTGTGGTCCGGTTCCCGACCCCGGCCGCGGCCGGCTGAGACTGCCGAGGACTGCGCTCGCGTGACGATCTCCCCCGTGCCGCCGGCCCGCCGCGTGCCGCCGGGCGCGCCCACCGCTCGCCGTCGGGGGCGGGCCGCGTGACCGTCCTGCCGATCCGGGTCCTCGGCGACCCGGTGCTGCGCACGCCAGCCGGGCCGGTGACGGTCTTCGACGACCGGCTGCGCCGGCTGGTCGACGACATGATCGAGACGATGTACGCGGCGCCCGGGGTGGGGCTGGCCGCGCCGCAGGTCGGCGTCGGGCTGCGGCTGTTCGTCTTCGACACCGACTGGCAGCCGAACCGGCCGGACCGGCACGAGGACGACGCGGTCCCCGAGGCGGCCGGGCGGGCGCGCGGTCGGGCGCCGAGGGTCGTCGCGAACCCGGTCCTCGAGCTCGGCCCCGGTGAGCAGAACGACCAGGAGGGCTGCCTGTCGATCCCCGGGCTGCACTACGCGACGGCCAGGGCCGCGGCGGCGACGGTCCGGGGCGTCGACGCGGCCGGCGACCCGGTCGAGTACGCCGGCACGGGCCTGCTGGCGCGCTGCCTGCAGCACGAGGCCGACCACCTGGCCGGCACCCTGTACGTCGACCGGCTGACCGGGCTGACCCGGCGCTCCGCGCAGCGCGCCCTGCGCGACGCGGCCTTCGCCACGCCGGACCCGGCGGGCGACGCCCCGGGCGGGTTCCTCGGCGCCCTGCGCCGCCTCCGCTGACCGGCCGGGCCGCCGGTCTCCGTATCGTGGCGAGGCATGACCATCGACCTGCGCAGCGACACGGTGACCCAGCCGACGGACGGGATGCGCCGGGCGATGGCGACGGCCGAGCTCGGCGACGACGTCTACGGCGAGGACCCGACGGTCCGGGCGCTGGAGGAGTATGGCGCCGGCCTGCTCGGCCATGAGGCCGCGCTGTTCGTGCCGAGCGGGACGATGGGCAACTTCTGCGCGCTGCGCGCCAACGCCGAGTTCGGCACCGAGATCCTCGCGGACACCGAGGCGCACGTCGTCACCTACGAGCTGGGCGGGCTGGCCGTGCTCGGCGGTGTGCAGACCCGGACGCTCGCGGGCCTGGCCGTCGACCTGGACCTGGCGGTGATCGCCGAGCAGATCCGGCCCGGCGCCAGGACCTGGCCGACCCGGCCGGAAGCGCCCGAGGCCGGACACGGGATGGTGGCGACGAGCGTGGTCGCGGTGGAGAACACCTGGGCCCGCGGCGGGGGCCGGATCATCCCGGTGGAGCGCCTGGAGCGGCTGCGCGCCGTCACCGACGCCGCCGAGGTGGTGCTGCACTGCGACGGTGCCCGGCTGTGGAACGCCGCGGTCGGCCTCGGCGTCGAGCCCAGCCAGCTGGGCCAGCTGTTCGGGACGCTGTCGGTCTGCCTGTCGAAGGGGCTGGGCGCCCCGGTCGGGTCGCTCGTCGTCGGCGACGCGGCGCACGTCGCCCGCGCCAAGGTGTGGCGCAAGCGGCTCGGCGGCGGGATGCGCCAGGCCGGGGTGCTCGCCGCCGCCGGCCTGTACGCGCTGCGCCATCACCTGGACCGGCTCGCCGATGACCACCGGCGGGCCGCGGGGCTCGCCGCGGTGCTCGCCGACGCCGCGCCGGGCCGCGTGGAGCCCAAGAACGTCGACACCAACATGATCTTCGTGCGGGTGGACGACGCGGCCGCGTTCATCGCCCGGGCCCGGGAGGAGGGCGTCCTCGTCGGGGCCTCCGGGCCGCGCGAGGTCCGCATCCTGACCCACCTGGACGTGGACGACGCCGACGTCCGCGCGGCGGGCGACATCCTCGCCCGGCTCCTCGCCGGCTGACCGCCGGGCCGTCCCTCGCCACCGCTGCGCCACGACGTGACGGCCCTGCGCGCCTGAACGGGCCAGCGGCGTGGGCCCGTGACGGCCACGGCACGCGCCAGGTCGGCGGAAACGGGGCCGGCGCGCGGATTCGGCCCCCAGAATCGCCGTCATGACGTCTCCTGGATCGCCCTCATGACGTCTCCCGGGTCCGCCTCGACGGACGGCGCGGTCGCGCGGGGCACGGTCGCGCCGGGCTTCGAGCCCGTGCGGGCCGCGTTCGAGCGGGTGCTCGCCGAGGCGGCAGGCACGGGCGCGGCCGTCGCCGTGTGGCACGACGGAGCCTGGGTCGCCGACCTGTGGGGCGGGCGGGCCGACGCCGCCGGGACGACCGGGTGGGACCGGGACAGCCTCGTCATGCCGTACTCGGTGACGAAGCCGTTCGCGGCCGTCTGCGCGCTGCTGCTCGTCGAACGCGGCCAGCTCGACCTCGACGCGCGGGTGAGCCGCTACTGGCCCGGCTTCGCGGCGCCGGCGACGGTCCGCCACGTGCTCGCCCACCAGGCCGGCCTGGTGGCGTTGGCGCAGCCGCTGTCGACGGCGGCGCTGTTCGACTGGGAGCTGATCTGCGCCGAGCTCGCCGCCACCACGCCGCTGTGGACACCCGGCACGGCGCACGGCGAGAGCGCGCTGTTCTACGGCCACCTGGTCGGCGAGCTGGTCCGCCGTGTCGACGGCCGCCGGTTCGGGGAGTTCCTGCGGGCCCAGGTGTGCGGACCGCTGGGCCTGGACTTCTCCGTCGGCCTGCGGCCGGCCGAGCAGCGCCGGTGCGTGGAGCTCACCGGCCTCGACGCCGCCTTCCGGGAGCGGATCGCGGCCGGCCGGCCCGAGCTGTACCGGCGCGCGGTCGGCAACCCGCCGGGCATCCAGGACGGAGCGGTCGTCAACAGCGCGCCACTGCGGGCCGCCGAGATCCCGGCGGTCAACGGGCACGGGACGGCCCGCGCCGTCGCCGGCCTGTACGCGGCGCTGCTGTCCGGCCGGCTGCTCGGGCCAGGGCTGCTCGCCGAGGCGTCCGGCGCGCAGTGCTCAGGCGTCGACCGCGTCATGGGTGGGACGAACGCCTGGGGGCTCGGCTTCGGCGTCGACGACGACGGGTTCGGCATGGGCGGGCTGGGCGGCAGCCTCGGCTGGGCCAGCCGGGAGGGCCGTTACGCCTACGCGTTCCTGACCGGGTCGATGGGTGACCACGAGCGCTCGACCGCGGTGGAGAACACGCTGCGCGACTGTCTCGGGCTGGCGCCGCTCCCGCAGTAAGCCGCCCGGTGCGGCCGGCGCCCGCGCGAGGCGGCGGTCACGGCGCCGGCCTGCCAGTCGGCCGGGCCCGATAGCATCGGCCTGGGGCGGATGACCGTCCAGACCGCGCAGGCACGCACGGAGGGTCCACTGGTGAGCGACACGCACGAGGCGCACCGCGCCAAGCCCCTGTCCTGGGTGATGGTCGCGGTCATCACCATCGGCACCATCGTCGGCACGTTCGGGGTCTGCCTGGCGTCCTGGCCGATCTCGATCATCGGGGCCGCCGTGGTGGTCCTCGGGTCCGTCATCGCCCTGGCCACCGGCATCATGGAGGACGTGGACGAGTCGGCCAGCCGCGACCTGTGGCCGATCGGCGGGCGCGACCGCCGCGAGATCGCCTAGGTTCCGGCGGCCACGGCCGACGGTTCGGCGACGCGCAGCCGAAGCGGCCCGCACCCTTCGGGGTTCGGGCCGCTTCGTCGTTCCCGGTGCCTACCGCTCGCGGACCGGCGCCGGGGTGACCAGGACGCAGCGGGAGCTGGAGTAGATCGTCGGCATGCACTTGTTGCAGTGCACGCACAATGACCTCGTGGTCGCGTCGGCCCGCAGCCGGTTGACCAGGTCGGGCTCGCGCAGCAGCGCGCGGGCCATCGCGACGAACTGGAAGCCCTCGGCCATCGCCGTGTCCATCCCGGCCTTGTCCGTGACGCCGCCGAGCAGGACCAGCGGCATCGTGAGCGCCGCCCGGAACTGGCGGGCATAGTCGAGCATGTAGAGCGGCTGGTACGGATAGGCCTTGAGGAACCGCGGGCCGACGAGCCTCAGCCCGGCCCTGGTGACGCCGTGGAACGCGTCGGCGAACTCGCGGACCGGCGCCTCGCCGCGGAACAGGTACATCGGGTTGAGCAGCGAGCTGCCGCAGGTGAGCACGAGCGCGTCGAGCGTCCCGTCCTCCTCCAGCCACCGGGCGACCCGCAGCGACTCGTCCAGCCACAGCCCGCCGGGGACACCGTCGTCCATGTTCAGCTTCGCCAGCACCGCCAGCTGCCCGCCGACCTCGGCGCGGACCGCGCCGGCGATCTCCCGGGCGAACCGGGCCCGGCCCTCGAGGGTGCCGCCGTAGCCGTCGGTCCGCCGGTTCAGCTTCGGCGACAGGAACGCGCTGGCCAGGTAGTTGTGGCCGAAGTGCAGCTCGACGGCGTCGAAGCCGGCGTCGGCCGCGTACCGGGCCGCCTGCGCGTGGGCGGCGACGATGCGTTCGATGTCGGCCGGCGTCGTCGCCCTCGTCACCCCGCCGAACGGGCTGAACCGGCGGGTCGGCGCGAGCGACGGCGCCCGGTTCGACGCGCCGTTGGCGACCGGCCCGGCGTGGCCGAGCTGCGCGGAGACCGCGGCGCCGGTGGCATGCACGGCCTCGGTGAGGCGCCGCAGGCCGGGCAGCGCCTCGGGGCGCAGGTGGATCTGGTGGCGGTCGGTGCGGCCCTCGGGGGCGACGGCGCAGTAGGCGACGGTCGTCAGGCCGACCCCGCCGGACGCGGGCGCCAGGTGGTAGTCGATCAGCTCGTCGGTGACCAGCCCCTTCGGGGTCCGGCCCTCGAAGGTCGCCGACTTGATCACCCGGTTGCGCAGCCGGACCGGGCCGAGCATCGCCGGCGCGAAGACGTCCGGCGCGGGCGCCGCCGAGGTCTCCGGCTCGGCGGCGCCCGTCGGGAGGGCGGCGGCGCGATCGGCCGGCGGGGCGGCCTTGGCTTCGTTCACAGCTGCACTATCCACCGCCGAATCTGACGGTGCATCAGAAAAGCGGGTTCCGGTGCCCGGCCGGAGGGTCAGCCGAGCGCGGTGTCGAGAAGCTCGCGGAGGAGCTCGGCGAGGCGGTCCGGGTCGGCGGCGGCGAGCGCCGGCAGGGTGCCAGCGGTCCTGGCGACGCCGATGCCGAGCAGCACCATCGCGGCGAGCTCCGCGCGCAGCTCGGCGTCGGGGCCGCCGGCGGATCCGGGCCCGACCGCCCGCAGCACCGGGAGCACCTGCTGGGCCAGCCGGCTGGCGGTCGCGGCCCGGGCGGCGTCGTCCAGGTCGCAGCGGAAGACGTTCTGGCCGACCGTGCTCGCCGGCCCGTCGCGCCACCGCTCGACCATCCGGGCGAGCAGCTCGGCGAGCGCGACGTTCGCGTCCTGGTCGCCGTCGACGTCGGGCGCCGCGTTCTCGGCGACGACGGGGCCGGGCCGGTCCTCGCGCGGGCGCTCGTCGCCGTCGCTCGTCGGGGCGGGCGCCTCGACGACGGCCGCGGCGCCGGTGTCGCGCGCGGCGCCGACGACCGGGTCGGCGGCGAGGACCGCCTGGTAGAGGCCGTCCTTGCCGCCGTAGTAGCGGGCGATCAGGGCGGCGTCGACGCCGGCCCGCTCGGCGACGGCCCGCAGCGCCGTGCCGGTGTAGCCGCGTTCGGCGAACAGCTCGGTGGCGGCGGCGAGCAGCCGGGCCCGGCTGCGCCCGGCGTCACGGCGGCGGGCCGCCGCGTCCACGGCCGGGCCGGCGGGGGTCACGCGGTCGCCGCCGGTCCGGTCGCGGGGTTCGGGGCGCCCCCGCCCCCCACCGGCAGGACCGCGGGCCGTGCGCCCGCCGGCACCGGGCTGGCCGAGGCACGGCCCTGGCGCAGCACGAGGCTCAGCAGCCCGCCGAGCAGGCTCACGGCGCCGAGCAGCAGGAACGCCACCGTGTAGCCGCCGTCGCGGGGCAGCAGGCCACCGGCCGGTGTGAAACCGGCCAGCATCGAGGCCACCAGGGCACTGCCCATCGACCCTCCCACCACTCGCAGGGCCTGGTTGAAGCTGGTCGCGCTGCCGGTCTCGGCCGGCGGCACGTGCGTGATGATAAGCGTCGGCATCGCGGCGAACGACGTCCCGATCCCGGTGCCCATCAGCGCCGTCGCGAGGCCGACCTCGAGGAGGTGGTCGCGCCGCAGGGCCAGCCCGAAGCCGGCCGTCGCGACCAGCAGCCCACCGAGCAGCAGCACGGTCGCGGTGCCGTACCGCCGCTCGACCACCCGCGCGGCCCGCGTAGCCACCAGGGTCCCCACCGACAGCGGCATGATCACCAGGCCGGCCAGCGACACTCCCCCGCCGAACCCGTAGCCGGCTGACAGCGGCGTCTCGACCAGCCGGATGATCAGCGAGACGATCCCGAACAGGCCGAAGCCCATGAAGACCGCGGCACCGTTGCTGACCAGCACCGGCAGCGGGGTCAGGTAACGCAGCTCGACGAGCGGGGCCCTGCTGGTCCGTTCGACGGCGAACCAGCCGGCCGCGAGCACGATCCCGGCGGCGAACAGCCCGAGCACGGCCGGCGAGGCCCAGCCCCAGCTCGTCGCCTCGCTGAACCCGAGCAGCACCGTCCCCAGCGACAGGCCGATCAGCAGGGCGCCCGGAACGTCGAACGGCCTGCGCGGCCGGTCCACCCCCGCGTCGGCCGGGGCCGCGCCGGGCACGGCGACGGCGATCAGGCCGATCGCGACCGCGCCGAGCACAGCGGCCAGCCAGAAGGCGAAGTGGTAGTCGACGTGGTCGGCGATCGTGCCGGTCAGCGGGTACCCGAGGCCGGTGCCGCTCGCCACGGTCACCGACAGCATCGCGACGACCCGCAGGTTCATCGGCCGGGGCAGGCAGTCCCGGGCGATCGCGAACGTCAGCGGCATCAGGCCCAGGCCGAGGCCCATCAGCGCCCGGCCCACCAGCAGCTGCGGGAAGTTCCCCGCGGTCGCCGCGACGGCCGCGCCCGCCAGCACCGAGCCCAGGCCGCCCATGAGCACGCCCTTGCGCCGAGGCCCGTCACCGAGCCGGCCCAGCGTCGGCCCGGCGACCGCGCCGACCAGCAGGGTCACCGTCAGCATCCACTGCGCCGCCACGAACGACACGTGCTGGTCCCGCACGATCAGCGGGATCAACGGCGTCCCCAGCGTCCCGATCAGCGACACCACGAGCCCGGTGTAGACCAGCGCCCCCACCAGCAACCGGGGCCGCCCCACCGCACTCCCGCTGCCGCCGCCCAGGCCCATCGCCGCCCCACCCCCACCTCGACATGTCCACGTCCGATGACATCCTACGATGACATCGAGCGGGCGCTCCGGCCGGACGCAGGCCGAACCAGTCCCACCGCCGGCGCGATCGAGATGTCGACCTAAGACCGCTCGCGGCGACAGGCGTCGACAATGTCGCCAAGGTCCGCCCGCCGCCTTGATCGCCGTTTTGGCCCTCAAGTGGCTGTTAAACCGGCCCGGTCACGACCACCGGAGGGCCGAAACGGCGATCAAGGGGACCCGTCGCAGGATGGCGAAGGCCCCGCCTTGCTGGGGTGGCGAGGCGGGGCGACGGTCAGCCGGTGGCGAGGGGGGCTCCTGCCGCGTCGAGGATGACGCGGAGTAGCTGGTCGCCGCCGTCGGCGAGGGTGCCGTCGTTCTGGATCACCGTGTCGGCCTGGTGGCCCGGGGCGGGGTCGGGGCGGGCAAGCCGCTGCCCGATGCCGGGCTCGGGCTCGCGGCCGCGGGCCCGCAGCCGCTGGGCGCGTACCTCGTCCGACACGGTCACCCGGACCACGACCAGCCGCTGGTAGCGGCCGGCGAGCTCGTCGAGCACGGCGCGCGAGACGTTGGCGACGACCACCCGGCCGGCGCCCACCGCGACGTCGGCCGAGGCCGGGATGCCGTAGCGCAGGCCGTGCGCGGGCCACCACACGGCGAGCTCGCCGCGCTCGCGGGCCGCGGTGAACTGCTCCTCGGTCACCGGCTCGTGGTCCTCGCCGGGACCCGACGGCCGGGTGATGACACGCCGCGGGAAGTGGGCGACGGCCTCCGACCGCTCCCGGGCGTAGGCCATCAGGGCGTCCTTGCCGACGCCGCTGGCGCCGACGACCGCGACGAACGCGCCGGGGCCGATCCGCTCGGTCACGACACCCGCACCCCCTCGCGGTACACCTCGCGCACGACCGGCACGCGCAGCCCGCGGGGGTGGCGCTCGTCGCCCGGCAGGTCGTGCGAGCGCACCCGGACGAGGTCGGCGCGCCGGCCGACCGTGATCTCGCCGCGGTCGTCGAGGCCGACCGACCGCGCCGGGTTGCCGCTGACCAGCGCGGCGCCCTCGGGCAGCCCGATCACGCCGTCGGCGGCGAGCTGGAAGACGGCCTGCAGCGGGCTCGACGGCACGTAGTCGGAGGACAGCATGTGCAGCAGCCCGAGCTCCAGCAGCTCGGCGGCGGCGACGTTGCCGGACTGGCTGCCGCCGCGGACGATGTTGGGGGCGCCCATGACGATCTGCTGGCCGTGCTTGGCGGCCTCGGCGGCGGCGAGCACGGTGGTCGGGAACTCCGAGATGCGCCCGCCGAGGGCGACCGACTCGGCGACGTGGTCGGAGGTGGCGTCGTCGTGGGTCGCCATGGGAATGCCGCGCTGCGCGGCCAGTCGCGCGATCTCGCGGCGGTGGACGTCGGAGTAGCGCGCGGACCGTTCGACCAGCGGCCCGACGAAGGCGTCGAACTCGGACTCCGCGATCAGGCCCTTGCCGACGTGGAACCGCTTGAAGACCTCGAGGTCGGCGTACTGGCGCTGGCCGGGGGTGTGGTCCATCAGGGAGACCAGGCGCACGTACGGGTCGTCGACGAACGCGCCGAACGCGTCGAGGCAGTCCTCGGCGGACACCTCGCAGCGGACGTGCAGCGCGTGCTCGGCGCGCAGCAGGCCGGCCTCGGCGGCCAGCTCGATCGAGTCGGCCAGCTGCCGGGCCGTCCGGGCGGCCACGTCGCGGCTGCCGGAGGTGCCGGCGCCGACGCGCACGGCGTCGAGCACGGTCGTCGCTCCCCCCGCCGCGAGCTGGGCGTCGCTGGCGAGCACGGCCGGCAGCGCGTCCCAGCGCACGCCCGGCCGGGGCGAGAAGTGGTACTCCAGATGGTCGGTGTGCAGCTCGACGACGCCGGGCAGCAGGTGGTCGCCGTCGAGGTCCTCGCCGGGGGCGGCCGGGTCGGAGCCGATGTCCGCGATCCGGCCGTCCCGGATCAGCACCGAGCCGTGCAGGACCTCGTCGGGCAGGACGATGCGGGCGTTGGACAGGACGGTGTCGCGCGTCATCGCGTTCCTTTGCTTTCTGTCAAGGCTTCGGTCTGCGCGGGTACGGGGATCGGCCGCAGCGGGTACACCGCGTGCAGCGCGAAGGGGGCGCCGGGCTCGGCCTCGGTGAACAGCGCGAGCGTGTCGACGGGCACGGTCGCCCCGAGGGAGGCGGCGAACCAGCCCGTCAGGGTGCGTTCCACGTCGGGCTGGCGGTCCGGCGGGACGCGGTCGGTGAGGGTGAGGTGGAAGCGGAACTCGTCGAGCACGTACGGGTAGCCCCACGCGGACAGCAGCTCGCGCTGGCGGGGGGTGAGCGCGGCGGGGTTGCGCCGGGCGAGCTCGGCGTCCGTCGGCGGGGCGCGGAACCCGTCGAAGCTCGTGGTGACGTCGGCGGCGAGCGCCGACAGCCGCGCCGCCGGCCCACCGGGCACCAGCGCGAAGAAGCCACCCATGCGGACGAGGGACAGGGCGGGGATCACCGCCCCGTGGTGGGCCGCCGCGAAGCGGGCCAGGGCGGCGTCGAGCTCGGCGGCCGTGCGCCCCTCCGCGAGGCGGAACGGCGCCTTGAGCGTGCCGTGGAAGCCGTAGCGGCGGGCGTCGACGGTGATCGCGTCGATGCCCGGACGGGTCCAGCCCGCGGGCGTGCCGGGCGTGACCGGGTCTCCCGAGACACCGCGGCCGAGCCACTGCTCGGCCCGTTCCCGCAGTGCCACGCCGCGGGCGTCGCCCGACCCGGTACCGGGCGCGGTGTAGATCGCGAACCGCCAGGTCACGCGGCCGCTCCGAGGGCGGGGGCGAACCGCTCGACCTCGATGACGCGGTCGGCGACGGCCTCGCGCACCGTTGCGTCGTGGAAGATGCCGAGCAGGGCGGTGCCCCGGGCGCGCTTCTCCCGGATCAGCTCGGTGACGACGTCGCGGTTGCGGGCGTCGAGGGAGGCGGTCGGCTCGTCCAGCAGCAGCAGCGGCAGCGAGGTCACGAAGCCGCGGGCGATGTTGACACGTTGCTGCTCGCCGCCGGAGAACGTCGCCGGGGGCAGGCTCCACAGCCGTTCGGGGATCGCGAGCCGGGTGAGCAGCTCGGCCGCCCGGTCGCGTGCCCGCGCCGGGGGCGCGCCGCGCTCGACGAGCGGCTCGGCGACGATCTGCAGGGCGCCCACGCGGGGCACGCAGCGCAGGAACTGGCTGACGTAGCCCATCGTGTCGCGGCGGGCGACGAGGACCTGGCGGGGGCCGGCGGCAGCCACGTCGATCGCGCTGCCGACGGCGCCGCCCGGGGTTCGCAGGACGATGCTGCCGCGCTCGGCGGCGTAGTTGCCGTAGACCATCTTGAGGATCGAGCTCTTGCCCGCGCCCGAGGAGCCGCCGAGCGCGACGCACTCACCGGCGTGCACCTCGAAGGACAGGCCGCGCAGCACGGGCAGCAGCTGGCCGCCCTGCAGGTGCATGGTGAAGGTCTTGTCGACGCCGGACACGGCGAGGACCGGTGTGGTCATGGGCGCTGATCACCCCTGCAGGATCGAGGAGACGAGGAGCTGGGTGTAGGCGGCCTGCGGGTCGTCGAGCACCCGGTCGGTGAGGCCGGACTCGATCACGCGGCCGTCCTTCATCACGAGGGTCCGGTGCGAGATGAGCCGGGCGACGGCGAGGTCGTGCGTCACGATGATCACGGCCAGGCCGAGCTCGGTCACCAGCGAGCGGATCAGGTCGAGCAGCCGGGCCTGCACCGACACGTCCAGGCCGCTGGTGGGCTCGTCCATATACACCAGGCGCGGCGAGACCACGAGGTTGCGGGCGATCTGCAGCCGCTGGCGCATGCCGCCGGAGAACGTGACCGGGGCGTCGTCGATCCGGTCGTCGGGGATCTCCACCCGCCGCAGCCACTCGCCGGCGGCGGCGCGGATGCGGCCGTAGTGGCGCCAGCCCGTCGCCATCAGCGGCTCGCCGACGTTGCCGCCCGCGCTCACATGCATCCGCAGACCGTCGGCGGGGTTCTGGTGGACGAAGCCCCACTCGGAGCGCCAGAGGTCCCGCACCGCGCGCTCGCCGATCTCGGCCAGGTCCACCACCGCGTCGTCGGCCGTCCGGTAGCGCACGGTGCCCTCGGTCAGCGGCAGCCGCTGGGCGAGCGTGCCGAGCAGCGTCGACTTGCCCGAGCCCGACTCGCCGACGACGGCGACCACCTCGCCGGGCCACAGGTCGAGGTCGACGTCGCGGCAGCCCCAACGGTCGCCGTAGCGGTGGCCCGCGCCGCGGACCTCCAGCAGCGGCTGCGCGCTGGCCGGGCTGAGGTCCCGGACGGTCACGCGGTCACCTCCGTGTCCTCGGCGGCAGGAGCGGCCGCGGCATCGGCGGCAGGAGCGGCCGCGGCATCGGCGGCGGCCATCTGCTCGCAGTGGTCGGTGTCGGAGCAGACGAACATCGACCCACCGGCGTCGTCGGTGATGACCTCGTCGAGGTAGACGCCGGTGGAGCCGCAGATCGCGCAGGGCGCGTCGAAGCGCTGCGGCTCGAACGGGTGGTCCTCGAAGCCCAGGCTCTCGACGTCGGTGTACGGGGGCACCGCGTAGATGCGCTTCTCACGCCCGGCGCCGAACAGCTGCAGCGCCGGGTTGCGGTGCAGCTTCGGGTTGTCGAAGCTCGGGATCGGCGACGGCGCCATGAGGTAGCGGCCCGCGACCAGGACGGGGTAGTCGTAGGTGGTCGTCACGTGGCCGTGCCGGGCGATGTCCTCGTAGAGCTTCACGTACATGAGGCCGTAGTCCGCCAGCGCGTGCAGGCGGCGGGTCTCGGTCTCGCGTGGCTCCAGGAACCGCAGCGGCTCCGGCCCCGGCACCTGGTAGACGATCGTCTGGCCGTCGGCCAGCGGCGTCTCGGGGATGCGGTGGCGGGTCTGGATGACGGTCGCGTCGAGGGTCCGGGTCGTGGTGCGCACCCCGGCGACGTCGGCGAAGAACGAGCGGATCGACACGGCGTTGGTGGTGTCGTCGGCGCCCTGGTCGATGACCTTCAGCACGTCGTCCTGGCCGAGGATCGCGGCGGTGACCTGCACGCCGCCGGTGCCCCAGCCGCGCGGCATCGGCACCTCGCGGGACGCGAACGGCACCTGGAAGCCCGGGACCGCGACGGCCTTCAGCAGCGCCCGGCGGATCATCCGCTTCGTCTGCTCGTCGAGGTAGCCGACGTTGTAGCCGACGAGGCCTGGTGTCCGCCCGGGATCGGTGGCGGTGGCGGGGTCGGCGAGCGGGGTCGGGCTCATGTGCCCGCCTCCGCGAGAGCGCGGATCTCGTCCGCGCCCGCCGGGTCCGGGGTGGCCGCCTCGGCGGCGGCGCGGGCGTGGAACTCGGCCTGGAGCCGGCGGACGAGGCCGAGCTCGGCCTGGAAGTCGACGTAGTGCGGCAGCTTCAGGTGTTCCACGAAGCCGGTGGCCTGGACGTTGTCGCTGTGGCTGATGACGAACTCCTCGTCCTGTGCCGGGGCGACGACGCGCTCGCCGAACTCGCCGGCGCGCAGCGCCCGGTCGACCAGCGACATCGCCATCGCCTTGCGCTCGCCGCGGCCGAAGGCCAGGCCGTAGCCGCGGGTGAACTGGGCGGGGGTGTCGCCGTTGCCCTGGAACTGATTGATCATCTGGCATTCGGTGACCTCGACCCGGCCGAGCGGCACGGCGAAGCCGAGCTCGGGCGCGTCCAGCTCGACCTCGACCTCGCCGACGCGGATCTCCCCGGCGAACGGGTGCGTGCTCCCGAAGCCCCGCTGGGTCGAGTAGCCGAGGCCGAGCAGGAAACCCTCGTCGGCGCGGGCGAGCGCCTGCAGCCGCTCGGCCCGGCTCAGCGGGAAGACGCTGGGCTCCCGGGTGAGGTCGGCCGGCTCCGGGTCGCCGGCGCCGGGGGCCCGGTCGGGCTCGACCAGGGCGCTCGCGCCGAGCAGGTCGGTGACCCGTGGCATGGCCGGCGCCGGCCCGGCCGCCGCGCCGGCCCGCGGGCCGGCGGTGGGGCGGTCGGTGAACAGGCGGTGGGTGTAGTCGAAGGTGGCGCCGAGCTGCTGGCCGCCGGGCAGGTCCTTGAACGTCGCCGAGACGCGGCGCTGCGGGGGCAGCGCGGCCGTGTCCACCGGCAGCGTGTAGCCGAACCGGGGCAGGGTCGTGCGGTAGGAGCGCACCAGCGTGACGGCCTCCAGCACGTCCCCCTGGGCCTGCAGGATGGCCCGCGCGGCCAGCTCCGGGTCGTACAGCGACCCCTCGGCCATCACGCGCGACACCAGCACCCCGAGCTGGCCGGCGACGGCCGACGGCTCGATCGGTGGCAGCCCCGGGTCCCCGCGTCCCTGCTTGGCCAGCAGGGCGTGGGCGTTGGCGATGGCGCGTTCCCCGCCCTTGACCGCGACGTACATCGGTTCAGGCCTCCTCGTCGGAGTCGGAGTCGGTGACGGAGCTGGTGTCGGCCGCGGTCAGGTGGGTGGTGCGGGGCAGGGCGGTGACCGTGTCGGCGCCGACCAGCAGCAGGTCGACCCCCCGCGGGAAGAGCCCGGTGTTCTGGCGCCACGCGTCGGCGAAGCCGGCCGGCGCCCACGGGGCCGCGAGCGTCGCGGCCCCGTCGATGCCGGGCCCGCGGGCCTGGAAGCGGGCCGGTCCCCTGGCGGCGCGGACGTCGAGGACGACCGTCGCGGACAGGTGCGGCGCCTCGTCCGTGCCGAGCGCGAGCGAGGCCAGCGGCGGCAGCGCGTCCGGGCCGGTCAGGACGAAGCCGGCCGCGGCCGGGTCCTCGGCGCGTCGGGTGCCGGTGTGGAAGCTGAGCCAGGCGGCCGTCTCGGGGTCGCGCCCGAGCGCGCCGCCGAGCCAGACGGCGCAGTCCTCGTCGAGCAGGGTGAGCGCGACGGCCGCGAGCCCTCGGCCCAGCGCGGCGGGCGGCTCGGCCGGCCCGGCCAGCGGATAGGACCGGGTGGGGTGGGCGAGCGCGTCGAGCACGGCGCGGAACGCACGCTGCGCGTCCCGCGCGGGGTCGGCGAAGCCGGGGGCCGGGATGGCGGGAGCGGTTCCCGCGGCGGGGCTCACGCGTGCTCCCTGGCGACTGAGAAGAAGTCCACGAGCGTGCTGCGGGCCTCGGCCTGGCGGGTCTCGTCCCGCTCGGCCTGGGCCGCCTCGAGCGGGGCGATGACCTCGGCGAGCACCCGCTCGCGCTGGCCGGCGTCGGTCAGCAGGCCGTCGAAGACGGCCGCGAGCCGGGCGTGCTCCAGGTCGATGCCGAGCGCGTAGCAGGTGCCGACGGCGTCGGCGGCCAGCGGCTCGCCGTGCAGGCGCACGGTGGCGCGGGTGACGGTCGCCTCCCCCAGGTTGAACCGGGCCCCGCCGCCGTCGATCCGCGCCCGCACCATGACGAGGCCCGCCTCAGGGCCGCGGACCGCCTGCACGGCCGGCTTGGGCTCCCAGCCGAGCCAGGCCGCGGCCAGGGCGGCCGGGCTGGCCATCGCGAGCGTCCGCATCCATCGCCGCCGGGCCTCGACGGCCGTGTCCGCGCTCTCGCCGCTCTCCGTGCTGTCGGCCGCGAGCGTCTGTGACGTCACCGCATCCTCCGTCACCCTTGTCCGACTGGTGGTCCGCCAGGTTGTCGTCGTAAGTTGTCCAATTATCTGGACAACTTGACGCTACCGCACAACCGGGCATTCGCGCCACGTCGGACAAGCAGCGATCTGTACGACAGCGGGTGAACGGCCGGGAAACGCGGCCCGTGGAGGTGGGTAGAGTTCCGGACGTCATGACGACGCAGAGCAGGTCCCCCAGCGGTTACGCCGCCTGGCGCCTGATCGCCGAGGAGCTGCGCCGGGAGATCGTCGGCGGCACCCGGGCACCGGGGGCGAAGCTGCCGGCCGAGGGCGAGCTCGCCGAGCGGTTCGGCGTGCACCGCAACACCGTGCGCCAGGCCATGGCCGCGCTCGCCGCCGAGCACCTGGTCGTCGCCCGCCGCGGCAGCGGGACCTTCGTCGCCGAGCACACGGTGCTGGTCCACCGGATCGGCGCGCGCACCCGCTTCAGCGACAGCCTCGGCAGCCGTGGCGGCGCCGGGCGCCGGCTGCTCGCGTCCGTGGTCGAACCGGCACCCCCGGCCGAGGTCGCCGAGCGGCTCGCCCTCGGCGACGGCGCCGCCCTGCGGCTGGAGACCGCGTCGTCGATCGACGGTCTGCCGACCTCACGCGGCACCCACTGGTTCGCGGCCGACCGGGTGCCCGGGCTCGCGGAGCGCTTCGGCCTCGACGGGTCGATCACCGCGGCGCTGCGGGCCGTCGGCGTCGACGACTACGTCCGGGCCGCGACCACGG
Source organism: Pseudofrankia inefficax (assembly GCF_000166135.1). Classification (NCBI taxonomy): domain Bacteria; kingdom Bacillati; phylum Actinomycetota; class Actinomycetes; order Frankiales; family Frankiaceae; genus Pseudofrankia; species Pseudofrankia inefficax. The sequence continues at coordinate 4,369,726 of NC_014666.1, read as the reverse complement.
TCAGCGCGCGGCACGCCACGGCGGCCGAGGCGGCCGACCTCGAGCTGGCGGCCGGTTCGGTCGTGCTCGTCACCAGGTCCCTGGACACGCTGATGGACGGCACCCCGTTGCAGCTCGGCATCACCCGGTTCGTCGCCGCCCGCGTCGAGCTGGACATCGGCCACGCCGACCTGGAACTGGACGGCCCGGCGTAACGGCTCCCGTCAGCCCACCGCCGGGGCCCGCGGACCGGCCGCGACGCCGGTGCCGGGCCCGTCAAGGTCGGCTCGTGCCGGACCCCAGGCAATGATCGCGAGTTGGGCCCTGAAATGGCTGCGACCAGGCCCGATTCACGACCACCAGCGGGCCAAAACGACGATCAAGTCGCCGCCAGGCAAAGCCGACGTCGCGGGATGCGGAACTAGGCACCCGAGGAGGCCGGACGGGCACCCTTCTCACGCAGCCAGGTGACCACGTTCTCCCGCTGGGTATCCAGCCCGCCCGCCGCGTCCAGCGGCGTGCCTTCGGCATATGGGGGCACCCACTGGAGGTCGGCCCCGCGCGCCAACAGGTAGTCCGCGGCGCGGCGCTGGCCGCCCGAGCAGGCGTGCCAGAACGCCTTCGACACCTCGTCGGGGTCTGGCTGGTCGCCGAGTAGCTCGTCGAGCCGGTCGAGGATGCCCAGGGCGGCGGCCTGCCAGGGCTCGGCGACCCGCGCGCCCCGGGCCACGACGAGACGAGCGACATGCCAACAGCCGTAGCCGACCGCGTTGGCCAGAGGGGTACCGATCGACCCGTCCGCCGCATCGAGGTCAGCACCCCCGTCGATCAGCGCGACCGCGACATCGACGTCGTCGCTGCTGGCCGCCCAGTGCAACGGAGTCTCCCCCGGCCCACGGCCGGTCGTCCGGGCGTTCGGATCGGCGCCCGCGGCCAGCAGCAGGCGTGCGATGTGGGGGCCGCTCGGGAAATATCCTGGCCAGTCGGTGACTACGTGCAGCGCGGTGCGCGTACCCGCGCGGGCGCCGATCCGAACGGAGGCCAGACCCGGATCGTCGGCCAGCAGCCGGCTGACGGTCGCGGCATCGCCGCCGCGCACCGCGAGCACCAGGTCGACCGCGGCCGGGTCATCCCCGGGAATCAGCCGGCCCGTCGGCTCCTGCGTCATGGGCGCATCATCGCAGCCGCGGCCAGCAGGGCCAGCCGTGCCAGGACGGGGACCGATCCAGGCGCGCGGGCGAGGTCACCGCCCCGGTCCGTCGGGTCAGGGCTCGAAGTCGGCAGGAGTAGTCCGGAGCGCGGCTCGTGACAGCGCGTCGGCGCGGCGAATCGCCTCCGGCTGGCGGAATCCTCGGCACATCGCGAGCGTCATTCAGTCCGGGCACGTACGGAAATCTCGCCCGGCCGTGCATGCTCCTGGATTCGGGTGGCCTCGGCGACGGCCGGCACCGCGTCGTCGTCGAACCAGTACCGCTGGTGTTCCAAGGTCTCCGCTTCCAGCTGGCCGGACGGACCGACGTCCGTCACGCCGGCTCTCCCGCCCCTGCCGACGTTGCGCCGGTCAGTCCGTGACCGGCGGCAGGCGGGTCAGGAAGTCGCCGAGGCGGCCGGCGAAGACGTCGTTGTCGTCGCCGGCGACCATGTGGCCGGCGCCGGTGACGTCGACGTACTCGGCGTGCGGGATGAGCTCCAGCAGCTCGGTCACACCCTCGTCGCTGACGATGTCGGACTGCTTGCCGCGCACCAGCAGGGCCGGGACGCGGATCGCCTGGGCGGCGGCGCGCAGCGCGTCGGTCTGCAGCGTCTTCTCCGCCTCGGCGGCGAACTCCTGCGCGGTCATGTCCGCGGCGCCGGAGAACAGGTCGGGCCGGTGCGCGTCGGGCAGCGCCTCGTCGCCGAGCTCGCGGCGGGCCTCGTCGCGGATCTTCATGAACGCCGGGTCCCAGTGCCAGTGCCAGCGGCCGTCCCGCAGCCGCAGGTTCTTCTTCAGGCCGGACAGGTTGGTGGGCTTCGGCCGGTTCGGGTTGTAGGCGGCGATCGCGTCCGCCGCGTCCTCGAGGGTCGCGAACCCGTCCGGCGCGGACGTCATGAACTCGAAGATGTGCTTGATGCCGGCGGGCTCCAGCCTGGGGGTGATGTCGACCAGCACGAGGGCCCGGCCCAGCGACGGCGTGCGGGCCTGGGCGAGCAGTGCCGTGATGCCGCCCATCGACGCGCCGACCAGCACCGGCGGCTCGCCGAGCTGGGCGACGATCTCGCCGAGGTCGTCGGCCATCGCGTGGTGGCTGTAGTCCTGGCCCGGGTCCCAGTCGGTGTCGCCGTGGCCGCGGGCGTCGACGGCGACGGCCGACCAGCCGAGCTCGGCGAGCCGTTCGCCCGTGCGTCGCCAGGAGTGCCGGGTCTGGCCGCCGCCGTGCAGCAGCAGCACGAGGCCGTGGCGGGGCCCGCCTGCCGGCGGGTCCCAGCGGTCGGCGGCGAACCGCAGCCCGCCGGCCGTGAAGCTGGTCGCGGCCGCCGGCGGCCGTTCGCCCCCGCCGTCGCCGCGCGGGCTCGGGTCCTGCTCCTGGACGCTCACCGGCCACCCCTTCCGTGCCGCCACCACCGCGCCGGGCCACTCCTGACCCACCGTCACGCCTGGCGGCGCACCACCTTGACCCCACCACCACCGGCGGGCGGCGCCACGGCCGACCCCCGTCGACCTCCCAGCAAATCACGAGTCATCGCCCGATGACATCAAACCGGTCCCGGTGGCCGGGCCGGCGACCCGCTCGATACGGTCAGCGTGACGGGCGGGCCGCCCTGGGCGAACCCGGCGGAGCGGACCAGGCACCGACCAGGCAGAGGAGCGTGGCGGCATGAAGCTGGACGGCGTCGGCATCTGGAGCATGCAGCTGCGGTTCGGTGACCCGGGCGCCGCTGCCGCGGCCGCCGCCGAGCTCGACGACCTGGGCTTCCGCGCGCTGTGGATACCGGACATGGGCGGGCCGCTGTTCGACGCGCTGGAGAACCTGCTGGGCGCGACCCGGCGGGCGGTGATCGCCACCGGGATCCTGAACCTGTGGATGCACGAGCCGGCCGATGTCGCCGTCGGGCGGGCGGCGCTGGTCGAGAAGTTCGGCGAGCGGCTGCTGCTCGGCATCGGGGTGAGCCACGCCCCGCTGATCGACCAGCAGGAGCAGGGCCGCTACCGGCAGCCGCTACGGGCGATGGCGGGCTTCCTCGACGCCCTCGACGCGGCGGTCCCGCCGGTCCCGGTGGCCGGCCGGGTGCTCGCCGCGCTCGGCCCGAAGATGCTGGAGGTGGCCAGGACCCGGGCCGGTGGCGCGCACCCGTACCTCGTCACGCCCGAGCACACCGCGGCCGCGCGCGCCGCGCTGGGCGCCGGGCCGCTGCTCGCCCCGGAGCAGACCGTCGTGCTCACCGAGGACCGGGCGGCCGGGCTCGCGATCGCGCGGAAGTTCCTGGCGGGCTACCTCCAGCTGCCGAACTACTCGAACAGCCTGCGCCGGCTCGGTTTCACCGACGACGACGTCACCGAGGTCAGCGACCGCATCGTCGACGCGACGATCGCCGTCGGCGACGAGGCGGCGATCGCGCGGCGGGTCCGCGAGCACCAGGCCGCGGGCGCGGACCATGTCTGCGTGCAGGTCATCAACGCCGACAATTCCTTCCCCACCGACGAATGGCGCCGGCTGGCTCCCGCGCTGCTGGGCTGAACCACCCGCGGCGGTCGAGGGCACGGTCAGGGGAAGCGGCGGGTCATCGGCTGGCGCTGGTGGGCGGCCCTGGTCAGCCACCGCAGGGTCGGTGCCTTCGGCTCGGGGCGTACCGGCTGGGCGCTGCCCGCCGGTCCCGCCGGCCACTCGGTGACGGCCCTGCGGCGCGGCAGGAACGCCACGTCCGTCCAGTCGACCCGCAGGCCCCCGCAGGCCGCGCAGCGGCGCCCCAGCGCCGGCGAGGGCACGGGGACGCCTCGGTGGAAGTACGCCTCGAAGTCGTCGCCGTCGTAGTCCGACCACCGGACCAGCTCGAAGCTCTCCCGCCACTGCCAGCCGCAGCGGCGGCAGCTGAACCGCACGACGAGGGGGTGTTGTTCGATCTCCATCAAGAACTCCCTAGCAGGCGAGGCGTCGGGACCACTGGCCACCGGGGCCTCCCGTCTCGGGTCAGACCGGGTCGACGCGGGCAGGAGCGGGTCCAGGGCGCCGGCCCCGCCCAAGGATGCCCAGCGATGTCCTCGCCAACCGAAAGCGCCCGCTCCCCGGTCCGGCCGGCCGTACGCGGCACCGGCTGGTGGCCAGGCGGGCCCCGCGGTTGGCCCGCGGGCCAATGCGGCCTATGGTCGACACCCCCGCCGCCCCGGGCTCGACCGGTCCGGGGCCGCGGACACAGACAGGGCAGGCACGCTGAAACGGTGAGGACCGGGGAGGGCCGACCAGAAGATCATGGCTGAGAAGCGCACGGCGACGCGCCGGGACACCGCGGGCTGCCAGCTGGGCCTCGCGGAGCATCTGCGCACCCCCGAGCTGGTGTTCGGGATCGTGCGGACCGTCGGCACCGAGATCGCGCCGGTGGTGCAGGAGCTGCACGCCGCCCTCGCCGCGGCGAACTACCTGGTGTTCCGGATCGACCTGGACACGCTGCTCGCCCCGCTGGTCTCGTCCCCGGACACCCCGGCGGACGAGCCGACCCGCCGCGAGCTGCTGATGGACGCCGGAGACCGGCTGCGCGACGAGCTGGGCCGGGCCGACGGGGTCGCGCTCGCCGGGGTCCGGGAGATCCACCGGATCCGCGGTGACGCGTCGGTCGACCACACCAGGCCTCGCGCGTTCGTCCTGGACGGTCTGAGCCACAAGGCCGAGGTGGAGACGCTGCGCCAGGTCTACGGCCGGCGGGCCTTCTTCATCGCCGCGGACGCGCCCCGCCCGGAGCGGGCCCGGCTGCTCGCGCAGCTGTTCGAACGCAGCTCCGGCCTCGACGCCACCGACGCCGAGCGGGCCGCCACCCATGCCGTCGACCGGGACTTCGGCCTCGCGACGAGCCTGACCGCGCCGCCGGTGGGCCGTGGGATGCGGCTGTCGTCGTCGGCGGCGCTGGAGCGGTGCGACCTGTTCGTCCGGTGCGACGACCCGACCCAGACCCGCCGGCACGTGCGCCGGCTGGTCGAGTGCATCCACAGCCATCCGTTCCACACGCTGACCATGGACGAGCTGGGGATGGCGGCGGCCTATCGCGGCTCGCTGACGACGGCGGTGCTCGCGCGCCGGGTCGGCACGGCGATCATGGTCGACGAGCAGATCGTCGCGGTCGGCGCGAACGAGGTGCCGAAGGCCGGCGGCGGCTACTACCACACCGAGAGCCAGCCGGACGGCCGCGAGTTCATGGCCGGGCTGGACGCCTCCGACGGCATCCGGGCCCAGATCCTCGCCGACCTGCTGGCCCGGCTGCGCCCCGGCTGGTTCACCCCGGAGCTGCAGAAACGCACGATCGCCGAGCTGACCCAGCTGGCCATCAACGACGAGGACATCCGGGACGCCGACCTGTTCGACGTCATCGAGTACGGCCGCACGACCCACGCCGAGATGGTCGCGATCACCTCGGCCGCCAGGCGCGGCATCGCCATCGGCGGCGGCACCCTCTACTCCACGACGCTGCCCTGCCACGAGTGCACCCGCAACATCATCGCCTCGGGCCTGGCCCGGGTCGTCTACCTGGAGCCCTACCAGAAGAGCAAGGGCGGCGAGCTGCACCGCGACGCGATCGACCTGTTCCCGGAGCCGGTCTCCCCCAGGCCCAGCCACGCCGGGCCGACCGGCCGGCCGGACCGGGTCTCGATCGAGCCGTTCTCCGGCTTCTCGCACAACCGGCTGTCGGACCTGTTCTCCTGGGTGCCGCGCAAGGCCGACGACGTGCGGCGCACCGCCGGTGAGCCGATCCGCCTCGACGGGCGGGCCGTGATCTGGCGGGCCCACGAGGCCGCGCTGCGCCCGAGCATCAGCGATCCGGCGTTCGCGGAGACCGACGGCCTGACCCGCCTCGTCACCGAGATGCGCGTCCTCGCCGCGCTGCCCGACGGTCGTCCCCGGGCCGACTGCGCGCCGCTGGCCGACCTGGAGGCCCTGCTGGACCGGATCGCCGGCACGCTCGACGGCACCGCGCCCTAGGACCCCGCCTCTCCGCCGGATGACGCGACACGCGAAGCGGCCGCCACCGAACAGTCCGGTGGCGGCCGCGACGGCGCTGCCAAACGGGCCAGGAGTACGCGTTCTCAGCGGGCGTTCAACGACTGCGACCTGTTACGAGAACAGGTTCACCGAGACCACCTTGCCGCTGATCGGCCTGGTGATGAGGCGGGTCCGGCTGAAGCTGTCCGAGCCGTTGCTGCACTCGACGCTGAACGTGGCGACGGTGCCGACCGACGGAACCTGCTGCAGGCTCAGGCTGTAGAAGCCACCCGCGCTGACGCCGGACGTGTCCGACTCGCCCGCCGACGTGGTGATCGCCACGCCCGTCGCGAGGCTGGCCGGACATCGGGCAGCACCGGTGATCCCCACGTTCGGACTGTTCGGATCCGCGCCGGCGGGAAGAGCGGAGCCCAGGATGAGCGCGCCGGCGGCGCCGGTCGAGGCAAGAAGACTTACAGTCTTTCGCATTCTCATGATGAAGCAACCTCTCCTGTCGGATACGACTCCTGTCCGCCGATGGGGTTACCCGATGTTGGAAACGTTATTCGCGGCCCTCCAGGTATTTGAAGGGGCACCATTCAGGTTTGTTTCGACACAGTGGTTCGACGCGAAAATGGGACCGATAATCGTCCAATGAATGCACCGGACCACCGTCTGTGAAGGAAACTCGGGAGAAACACCGGACCACCCACGTCATGGCCACCTCCCGCGGGTGAACCCGGCCGGGTGACGCGGATGTGCCGCCCGCGACCGGCGGCACGACGTCACGCCGGGTGACGGGGTGGGTCGGGCCGCGAAGTCGGTTGGATCGGTCAGGAATGGAGAAGCGTCGGGCGCCCGTCCGCACCTAGCGTCAGCGGCATGGCTTCCATCGACTTCGTCACCCTTGAGGTGGCCGACACCGCCGCCGCCACCGCCTTCTACGACACCGCCTTCGGGCTGGGCGACCAGCTCCGGCTGCGCGCCTCGGACGCGCCTACCGACGGCTTCCGCGGCTTCACCCTCTCGCTCACGGTGTCCCAGCCCGCCAACGCCGACAGCCTCTTCGACGCGGCCCTGGCCGCCGGAGCGACGGCGCTGAAGCCGGCCGCGAAGTCCTTCTGGGGCTACGGCGGCGTCCTGCGGGCCCCGGACGGGACGATCTGGAAGATCGCGACCTCGGCGAAGAAGGACACCGCCCCGCCGAGCCGGGAGGTCGACGACCTGGTGCTCCTGCTCGGGGTGACCGACGTGGGCGCGAGCAAGCGGTTCTACGTCGAGCACGGGCTCGCGGTGGCGAAGAGCTTCGGCCCGATGTACGTCCAGTTCGACACCCCGTCCAGCCCGGTCAAGCTGGGGCTTTACCGGCACAAGGCCCTCGCCAAGGACGCCGGGGTCTCGCCCGGCGGGTCCGGGTCGCACCGGCTCGTGATCGGCGGCGAGGTCGGTGCGTTCACCGACCCGGACGGGTTCGCCTGGGAGCTCGGCGCGCCTCGGACCTCAGGCGCACCCAGGCCGTCCGCCGAGCTCGCCGCCGGCCAGCTCAGCCCGGCCGGCGCCGAAGGACCTCGGGGTTGATGACGTTGATCGGCTGGCCGGCGGCGTAGGCGTTGATCTGGTCGAACACGTCGGCGAACTGCAGGTCCCACTCCTCCCTGGTGACGTAGCCGATGTGCGGGGTGGCGACGACGTTCGGCAGGGCGAGCAGCGGGTGTTCGGGGTCGCGCAGCGGTTCGTCCTCGAACACGTCCACCGCCGCGCCGCCCGGCCGGCCGGCGCGCAGCGCGGCCACCAGCGCGCCCGGCTCCACGAGGCCCGCGCGGCTGGTGTTGACGAGCACCGCGGTCGGCTTCATCCCCGCGAGGTCCGCCGCGGTGACCAGGCCGCGGGTCGCGTCGACGAGCCGCAGGTGCAGGGACAGCACGTCCGACGTCGCGAAGAACGCCTCCCTGGTCGGCGCCGGGGTGTGGCCGTCGGCGGCCGCCCTGGCGAGCGACTCCGGCCGGCCCCACACCTGCACCCGCATGCCGAACGCCCGGCCGTAGCCGGCGACGACCGCGCCGATCCGGCCGTAGCCGTAGATACCGAGGGTCCTCGACCGGAGGGTGTGGCCGACGCCGGCCTGCCAGGTTCCGGCCCGCAGCGACTGCGTCTGCTGGGGGATCTGGCGCATCGCCGCGAGGATGAGGCCCCAGGTCAGCTCGGCCGTCGCGTAGGACGGCGAGTCGGTGTGCAGGTTCGACGACACGACGACCCCGGCCCGGGTGCACGCGTCGACGTCGATGTGCGGGTAGACGCTGCGCTGGCTGATCAGCCGCAGCCGCGGCAGCCGCTCGACCAGCGGCGCCCGGACCTCGGTCCGCTCCCGGATGAGCACCAGCGCCTCGTGCTCGCGCAGCCGCTCGGCCAGCAGGTCGACGTCCTCGACGTGGTCGTGGAAGACCGTCACGTCGTGGCCGGCGAGCCGGTCGAAGCAGTCGAGGGTGCGCAGGGTGTCGAACCAGTCGTCGAGTATCGCGACCTTCATCGCCGTCTCCTTGCCGGGTTGGTCGGCGGACGCCCGCCGCGCGTCGTGGGTCAGGCGTGGATGCCGCAGTGCTGACCGAGGTAGTCGCTGATGTTCTGCAGCGAGTCCCGCAGCTCCTGGCCACCGGCCTCCTGGGAGAGCGCCGGGTCGGGGGTGCCGTTCTCGGCGAGCAGCGCGTGCTCGAAGGCATCGAACCGGACGAAGTCCGGGTGGATGACGGCGGGGGCGGCGGTGGTCAGGTCGTCGATGTTGGCCAGGACCTGGCGCTCCTGCTCCGGGGTGGTCGAGTCGCCGTCGAACACGTTGAGGTTCGCGGCTCCCTTCGCCCGGGCCAGGGCGCAGAACGCCGTGTCCGCGTCGGCCGAGGTGCCGGTCCGCGCGGGCGACCCGCTCGCGGCCGGCGCCGACGCCGGCCGGGCTGTCGAGGTGGCGCCGTCGCCGGCGTGGCAGCCGGCGGCCACCGCCAGCGCGAGGACGGCGAGGGCGAACGGCCGGGCCTTGCGGTACATGATGATCATCTCCTGGGTGCGGTGTCGGCGGGACGGGAGGCGCGGGAGCGTTCCCGCCGCCGCGCGAGGACCATCCGCGCGATGTACGCCGGTCGCGGCGGGATCCAGCCGAGCTGTTTGGCCATGTCGAGGTCGTCGCGGACGGCGTCGTGCTCGGCGATCGCCCCGTCGGCGACGCGGAACCAGTGCACGTGCCGGGCGGCGAAGGGGCGGCCGGTCGGCGGGAAGACCTCGGTCACGGCGCCGTCGGGCGAGTCGTGGACGACGAACGGGCCGGTGTGGGTGGCGTGCAGGGTCGCCCAGACGGTGGCGCGGTCCCCCGTCACCTCGATGTGGTGGATGTCGAAACGCGGCTCGCTGAAGGCCCGCCGCAGCCAGAGCGCGGTCGCCTTCAGGGCCTCCGGGCCCCGCCCGCGGGCCGCGGGCGGCTCGTGGCCGGCCCGGTGGTTGACGTAGTCCGGGGTGACGTTGCCGTCGGCGAGGTCCAGGTCTCCGGTCTCGATGACCGCGAACTGCTCGCGGACCAGGCGTTCGACGGTCGCCGGGTCCGTCGGGGCGGCGGGCGGCAGGGCGCGCGCCGCGGTGTGGTCGATCATGGTGGCTCCTCTCGGCGGCGGCCCCTGACGTGGGGCCGCCGCCGGCTCGGAAGGTGTGACGGCGTCAGATCGCGGCGGTGACCGCGACCTGCGCCGCGAGCTGGTCGACGCCGACGTAGGCCCAGTGCCGGACGCCGCGGGCGCCCTCGTCGCACTGGACGATGTGGAACTGCTCGACGGCCACCCGGCTGCCGGTCGGCGCGATCCCGAACAGCGGTGCGCCGGTGTGGGTGCCGGTGAGGTGGACGCGGGCGGCGACCCGGTCACCCTCGGCGACCAGGTCCTCGACCGAGGCCGCCAGGTCGGGGAGGGCAGCGCGCAGCATCCGGATGTTGCCCTTCAGGTGAGCGCGGAAGTCCGGCTCGTCGTCGGCGAAGGGGTGCCGGTCGACGGCCTCGGGGGCCAGGCAGGCGTCGACGACGTCGAGGTCGCCCTGGGTGAAGGCCTCCTCGAAGACGCGGCGGACGGTGCGCTTGTTCGCTTCGGTGTCCACGACCTGTTCCTTTCCTGATCATGCGCCGAGGCGCGGAATTGAGTGCAGTCGAGCTGCTCTCACTGCACCTATAGTGCTTTCGATGCAGCGTCACTGCATCGAAGGCAGTGCTACTGTACCCACGTGGCTCCGGCTGTCAACACACCCACGTACCGCCAGATCCAGGCGCAGCAGACCCGCGACCGCATCGCCGAGGCGGCCCGCCGGCTGTTCGCGGCCCGGGGCTACCGGGCGACGAGCATGGAGGCGATCGCGGCCGAGGCCGGCGTCGCGGCGAGGACCGTCTACTCGGCCTTCGGCGCGAAGCGGGAGATCCTCTCGGCCATCTGCGAGCGCTGGCTGGAGCAGGCCGACGCCCGCGGCCTGGCCGAGGTGACGATCGCCGAGCCCGACCCGAGGTCGCGGCTGCACGCGGCCGCCCACTGGCTACGGGCGCTGTACGAGGCCGGCTTCGACGTGGTGACCCTGTTCGCGGCGGCCTCCGACGAGGACGCCGAGACCCGGGCGCTCCTGCAGGCCAAGCTCGCCGGCCGCAACCAGGTGATGGACGCGATCATCGCGTCGCTCGACGGCACCCTGCGGGTCCCCGTGGCCCAGGGGCAGGCGATCTACCGCGCGCTCGCGGCCCCCGGCGTGTACGGCGAGCTCGTCGTCGAGTCCGGCTGGTCACCCGCCGCGTTCGAGGAATGGGTCGCGCACACACTGGTCCGCGAGCTGCTCGACCCGGCGACGCCGTAGCCGCCCCTTGAGCCGCCCGACTGACGGCCAGCCTTGATCATGATCCCGAGTTTGGCCCTCAAACGGTTGCGACCAGGCTCGGTCATTGGCTTGGCGACATATATGACCTGCGTCATATTATCGAGTGGTCGAGGGGGCCTTAGGGTCATCGCCTACGCAACCAGAAAGTCGTAGCACGAATCTGACCGCCACGGTTGCCCGCTGGTGCGACGGTCAGTCGCGCTGTCGGGTCCGCTTGCCCGCCTTCGCGAGGTTGTGCGCGGTGTGGAGGGTGTTGGCGTGGTCGGGGCCGAGGGTGCGTCGGCGGCGTTCGAGGGTGACCTCGTACAGCGTCCGGGCCGCCTGCCGATCACCCAAGCCGTGGGTTCGTCGGCCGGTGGGTGTAGGCGTTGCACGGGGAAGTCTGGGGCTCTGTCGGGTTTGGCGCGGCCGTCGAGTGCGTGGCGGACGTTGCGTAGGAGCTGGCCGCTTGCCTGTTCGGGGTCGTGGCCGAACAGGTCGATGGAGACAATGCCGCCTAGGACCCCGGGCCGCTGGCAGTCCTCGATCCGGATGGGGAGCAGTTTGCGGGTGAAGCCGCGGGGGTCCTTGCGGTGAGCGGTCTGCCACTCCTCCTGACCGAAGACCGAAGTGAGGTAGGCGTTGGACAGGACGGCGACGGTGCGTTGGGCGGTTTCCATGCCTTCCTGCATGCGGAACTGCGACGTGGGCACTTCTCGGGCGCGCGGCGTTTCCCTGTGTGCGCGGGCCTGGCGGCTCTCCGCGGGTCCGGTGCGCCCGTGGGAACTTCCTTGGGGCGGCTGTCTTCGGCCCTCCCATTTTTTGCTCCCATCCCCCATGGGTGCCGAACTTAGCGGAATGGTGTCGGTGTCAAGGGTCGCCCGTAGGGTGATAGACCTACCGACGGGCGTAGCCCGCCCTTGATACCGGCGGCATTCCGGTAGACCATTGGCACCGCCGGGAAATGGGCATCCCACAGATACCCGCCGCGCGCCGCTGCGATGGCTATTCTCGCCGTGCGACGTCGGCTCCCTTGCCGCGCCGGGTGCAGGCCGCTGCGGGCGGTCTCGCGTGGGCGTCCGGCGGATCGGATCGTGGGGTGTGCTGACGGATTCCGCGGTGGCCTTCCTGGTCCGTGGCGACGGGCCCGACGCTCCGACACGCGCGGGCGGGGTGGCAGCCCGACACGTCCGGGGTGCCGAGCGAAGCGAGGCGGGGCCCTGGGGCGGGGCCTCACCCGTGCGTGGCGCGTGCGGCGGGCACGGCGCGGCGGCCGAAGGCCGCCCTTAAAACCCGTACAGAAAAGTTCGCGACGTGATCTTCGGGTCGAGTCGTTCGAGCCCAGTCGTGGCACCGCAGAACGCGAGCAGGAGTCGCCGCCAGCAGCCCGTGCGCGCGCCGTTGATCCAGAGCCTGGGCCTTGGCTCGCGGCTCAACACGGAAGCTTCAGTGCCACGACTGGCCACTGGCATACCCCGTGGCCGCTGGTCGAACGTGCGTCATCGCTCAGGCTCAGCCTCGGCACCGACGCAACCCCGACCGGACGCCTGTGCTGGTGCGCGAGGTCCGGCGGTACCGGTGATCTCGGCGGACATCGCCTTCCCACGTGCAGGACGTGCAAGGTAACGAGCCGGAGTCCATTGGAGCGGCTCGTTGGCATCCGCTACGCTGAGCATCCGGCTTGTCCGCATGGGCACTCGGCGGCCGAGTTAGTACACACGACGGCGGGGGTGTCGAGTGCGTATCAGAATTTACAAACTTGAAGGTGATCATGCGGTCACCGGCGAAGCTTCATTGGCGCGGAAACTTGCCTATTACATACGAGATTCGTTTGAGCGTGAGGAAGCGGAGCAGCCAGGCTCAGGCAGGGGCGACCCTGCCACGCTGGACGTCGAGAAACTGACGGCGGAGATCGAGCGGGTCACTTTCGAGATCGAAGTTGACGCCAAGACTCGCATAGACAAGGTGATTAACGTTGCTGTGCAAAGGGCGATGGATGAGGGGACCGCAAATAATCTACCACGTAGAATTGGGTGGCCGCACCCACTAAAGATTCAGGAGAGATCCGTCGGTCCGAGGATATGGCTGACGGAGTCCGGTACTGAACGAGAGCTACCAGGCAACCGATCTCTGGCGGCAGAGGGTATCGACGACGGAGACATCCTCACCCTCCGAATTGAACACCCGGCCGAAGCGTCCTACATGCTCGGTCCGGGACCTGACCCGGAATTCTGGTTCGACGCGATTAGATCCGACCGTGGGGAGCCACCCCAGGGTGGTGAATACCTCTGGGGGGCCGTCCTATATACGGACGAAGACGCGGGTATCGCAGCGTATATACGACGGTACTTCCTTGAATTAAATATTCTCTCTGGCGGAACCCTTCGCCTTCTGGTCGTCGAGAAGCCAAGCGATTGGCGGGAAGCGAAGAAGTACTGGCGAGAACATCTGGACCCGGAGACCTTCCAGATGTTTGCGCAGCTTCGTTGGCTATTTTACAAGCCGTATGATCGGCGGCGTGTCTATGAGATCGCCGCGGCTTTAAACGTTCGCGCAGATCAGCTTCCATGTATCGCTTTACTGGCCCCGTCGAGCAACGAACCTCCCCTAGTATTTCCCATTCCGGCATCGCCAACTCCCGACTACTTCCGGAAGCTGTTTTCTCAGCTGGCAACTGTCATGGGCGACCACCCGACCAAGCCTATGGACGTCCGGCGTGGTGCACATTACGGTTACGGACGGGCTCTTCCGGAGGGGAGCGGCCGTGGGCGACATGCCGCTCACGGACCGACCGGCACTGTCCTACCCGCAGACGCGGCGAGCAAGAATTTGCAATGGAATGAAATTAGCCGACGACACCAGGCTATCGTTTCTGCCCTCAAGCCGCAGGAGGGTGGCGGCGCTTCGAATACTTACACTTTCTTTGGCAATACAGTGTTTCTTAATCGACCGTCGTTCGGGCCAGGCGAAGGCCCACTTAAGGTGGATGATGATGGCTGATCAGTTCAATTTTCACGGCCAGACGACATTTATCAACCGGCCCAAAGATACCGTAATTCGCGACTTCCAGAATACCTACGTTTCTTCGGCGGGTGACGACAGCCGCGAACTGCTTGAGCGACTGGAAGCACTGGTAAGCATCATTCTCGACAGCGACGATCTAGCCGCATCAGACAAAGAAGATGCCGTGCAGGCGGTGCATGAGATTGCGGACGGAGTTGCAACTAAGTCGAAAAGTCGAATTACGCTGAAAGGTACGCTACAGGCACTTAAGGATGTGGTGTCTGGCGCGGCAGACATTGCTGGGCCAGCAATTGAGATCGTCAGCTCGATCCTGACCTTGGTAAAAGGGTGAATGACCGATAGTCGTCGGCGCTCGCGCCGGACCATCTAATCACGTCGAGGCGATCGTCGCCCCTCTGCGCCGGCCCAGGAGCGGCGGTTAACGGCGCGGCGACCGGAGCGTTGGTAGCCAGGGTGCCACGTCCGTTAGCCGAGATCGCCGTATTCCACAAGCCTAGGTACGCGGGCCGCAGGCCCCGGTAATGAAGCAGCGCCCGACTTGACGACATAGCCACAATTGGCCTCGCAATGGCAGACCGTTAGTTCCACCGCACAATAAGGCCGCGAGTTCTCGCGCGTCAGGCAGGCGGTATCTGAAGGTGGTTCGGGTGGTCTTTGCGGTGGCTTTGTGCTGTTCGGAGGGCTAGACGGTGGCGCCTGGCGGTAGTGCTCGGCGGGCTGGGAGTTGGTCGGCTAGCTCGCGGATTGCGGGGAGGCGGCCCCATTCTGGTTTGGCTGCGAGGTGGCGGTATATCCCGGCGGCTGCGTTGGCGGTCCGTCCGTGGTCGTTGCCTCGGGCGGCTGTCAAGGCGTCGCGGATCGCGGCGGCGGCCTGTTCGGGGTCGGGGTGGGGCCGTCGGAGGAATGCGCGGGCGAGCGCGAGGTGGGATCCGGCGAGCTGGTTGTGCCGGCCTGTGGGTTCGAGCAGGGCCAGTGAGTTGCGGGCGTGGTGTTCGCCCTGGTCGCCGCGTCCGAGGTAGCCGAGTGTGACGGCGTTGAATGCCTCGTAGCCTTCCTTGTACGCCGTCGGCTCCGGACGCATCGACCTCCACATCCGCTGGCCCTACGAAGGGCCCGACCGCACCCACCACCTTCAACGCGAAGCCATCGAGATCAAGAACTGGCGCGCCGGCCGGCCGAACCCCCTCAACGCCGGACTCAAACAGCTCGACCGCTACCTCAGCCGACTCGGCCTCGACACCGGCACCCTCGCCATCTTCGACCAACGCCCCGACGCCCCGACCATCGACGAACGCACCACCCTCACCACCGCGACCAGCCCGGCCGGCCGCACCATCACCGTCCTCAACGGCTGACCCACACGATCAGCGCCAGGTCTCGCTTCGCTGTCGACGGCGAGGGTGGGCCTGGGCGGTCACCTGGACGCGAACGTGGCGCGGTAGGCCTGGGGTGACACACCGACCAGCCGGCGGAAATGCGGCCGCAGTGCCACGCCGTCCGAGAACCCGGCGAGCCCGGCGACTGCCTCGACGCCGAGGTCGCTCGACTCCAGCAACTGCCGCGCCCGCAGCACCCGCTGGCCGAGCAGCCACTGTAGGGGCGAGCTGCCGACGTGCGCGCGAAAGCGCCGGTCGAAGGTCCGCCGGCTCATATGCGCGCGCCCGGCCATCGCGTCGACGTCCAGGTCGACGTCGGCGAGGTTGGCCAGCGCGAACTCGACCGCCGCCGCCAGCGCGTCGCCGGTCCGCGGCGTGGGGACCGGGCGTTCGATGTACTGCGTCTGGCCACCGGCTCGATGCGGCGCGACGACGAGCGCCCGGGCCACCGCGTTCGCCGCGGCCGGGCCATGCCCGCGGCGCAGCAGGTGCAGACAGGCGTCGATGCCGGCCGCGCTGCCGGCGCTGGTGACCACGCTGCCCTCGTCGACGTAGAGCACGTCGGGGTCGACGCGCACCTCAGGATGGTCGTGGGCGAGCGTCGCGGCGTGCGCCCAGTGTGTCGTCGCTCTGCGCCCGTCCAACAGCCCGGCGGCGGCGAGGACGAACGCGCCCAGACACAGCCCGACGACCGTGGCGCCATCGCGGTGCGCCGTGACCAACCCGTCGAGCAGCTCGGCGGACGGCGGTTCGCCGCGGCCGGGCTCGCGCCAGCCCGGCACGATCACGATGCCGGCCGACTCCAGCGCGTCGAGCCCGTGCGGCGGGTCGAGGGTGATGCCGGCCGAGGTCCGCAGGGGTGCCGGTTCGCCCGCGACCGCCAGCACGTCGAACCGTGGCATGTCCGGATGCCCGGCGGCGCCACCGAACACGCGCGCGGGCACCGACGCCTCGAACATCGGGATGTCGTCACCGAAGACGACCGCCACGGCGGACGTGCTCCGCGCTCGGGACGCCGCGCGCGCCAGGGATTCTGCGGGCACCGGCGTGCCGACGGGTGGCGGAGCATCGGCGATCATGGCGTGATCCTATCGGAAGGTGGCTTTCAAGCCACTCACGATCGGGCCGGCCGAGGCGCGAACCTGACGGTGTGCCGGCACAGGCCGGTACCCAGCGCTCAGGAGGGCGACACCGATGACCGAAAGGCCGATCGAGACGACGGCGGTCGGATCCGTCCGGCGCGCACTCGTCGTGATCGACGTCCAGAACGAGTACGACGCCGACGGCGCGCTGCCGATAGCCCACCCGCCGTTCGCCGTGGCGATGGCGAACGTGACCGCGGCGATGGACGCTGCACGCGAGTCAGGAGTGCCCGTCGTCGTCATCCAGCACGACGCGCCGGCCGACTCTCCCCTGTTCGCCGTGGGCAGCTCCGGCTGGGAGCTCCACCCCGCGGTCGGCGGGCGTCCGCGCGACGCGCTGTTCCGCAAGACACTGCCCGGCTCGTTCACCGGCACCGGCCTGGAGGCCTGGCTGCGCGCCCACGCGATCGACACGCTGACGGTCGTCGGCTTCATGACGCACTGGTGCGTCGACACGACCACCCGGCAGGCCGTGCACGCCGGGTTCTCCGTGGAGGTGCTGGCGGACGCCACCGGCACGATCGCCTACGCGAACAGCGTCGGCACGCTGGACGCGCGGCAGATGCACGAGCGGGCGCTTACGGTGCTTCACGGCGGAATGGCGGCGGTCGGCACCACCGAGGCGTGGCTCGCGGCGCTGCGCGGCGGCGGCCGGCTACCCGCCAGTTCGCTGCCCGAGTCCGCCCTCGCGGCCACCGCCGTCTGAGACCACCGGCTCGGGCGCCGGCTCGGATTCCGGCCTGGGCGCGGGCACCGAGTGAGGCCCGGAGTCGGCTTCGAGCCGGGGCAGCGCGCGGTCGAGCCAGCCGGGCAGCCACCAGTTGGCCCGGCCGAGCAGGAACATGGCCGCCGGGACGACGACGAGCCGGATCAGGGAGGCGTCGATGAGCACGCTGGCGCCCAGCCCGAGCGCGATCATCTTGATGACGACGTTGCTGGAGAGCAGGAACGCGAGGAAGACGCTGGTCATGATGAGGGCCGCGCAGGTGATGACCCGGGCGGTCGCGGCGAGCCCGTCCGCGACGCTGCGGCCGTTGTCGCCGGTGGCGAGCCACCGCTCGCGGACCCGGGACAGCAGGAAGACCTCGTAGTCCATCGACAGCCCGAACACGATGGCGAACATCATCATCGGCACGTACGACTCGATGGGCACCTTCTCGTCGACGCCGAGCAGCGAGCCGCCCCAGCCCCACTGGAAGACCGCGACGACGACGCCGTAGGCGGCGCCGATCGAGAACAGGTTGAGCAGCGCGGCCTTGAACGCGAGGAACGGGCTGCGGAAGCTGACGAGCAGCAGCAGGAACGCCGCGAGGATGACGACGGCGATGATGACCGGCAGCCGAGCGGAGACCTGGTCGCGGAAGTCGAGGTTCGCCGGCAGGTTCCCCGTCACGTAGCCGTGGCTGCCGGTCCCGGCGACCACGGCGGGCAGCGTGTCGGCGTGCAGCCGGGCGAGCAGGTGGTCGGTGGCCGGGTCCTGCGGGCCGGTGGCCGGCAGGACGGTGGCGACGAGCAGCGCGCCGTCGCCGGTGGTGCGGGCCGGGATGACCGTGGCGACGCCCGGCGTGCGGGCCAGCGCGCGGTCGAGGCCCGGAGCCAGGGCCGCGCCCGACTCACCGCCGGCCAGTTGGATGACGACCGTGAGCGGGCCGTTCGCCCCCGGCCCGAACGCGTCGGTGATGGCGTCGTAGGCGCGGCGGTCGGTGTAGGAGGTCGGGTCGGCGCCCGCGTCGACGTGCCCGAGGGTCATCGACAGCAGCGGGACCGCCAGCACGGCCAGCGCGGCGACCCCGGCGCCCAGGAACCGCCACGGATGGCGGCCCACCGCCGCCGCGTACCGGTGCCAGCCGGTCCCGCCCGCGTCGGTGGGCGCCTCGGCGACGGGACGGCGCACCCACAGCCGGTCGATGCGGCGACCGGCCAGGCCCAGCAGGGCCGGCACGAGCGTGATCGCGGCCAGCGCGGACACCGCTACGGTGATCGAGGCGGCCAGGCCCAGCTTGCCGACGAAGCCGATCCCGGAGGCGAACAGGCCGAGCATCGCGATGACGACCGTCGCCGCCGCGACGAGCACGGACCGACCGCTGGTGGCGAGCGTGCGGGCGACCGCCTCGACCGGCTCGACCCCGTCCATGACGAGCTGGCGGTGCCGGGTGGACAGGAACAGCGCGTAGTCGATCCCGACGCCGAGCCCGATCATGATGCCGAGCGTGGGGGACACCGATGAGAACGTGGTCACCGACGCGACCATGCCGAGCACCCCGACGCCGGTGCCGACGCCGAACAGTGCCGTGAGGATCGGCAGCCCGGCCGCGTAGACGCTGCCGAACCCGACCAGCAGCACGACGATCGCGACGGCGATGCCGATGATCTCCGAACGTGCCTCGTTCGCCTTCGGCCGCGCGGCGTTGCCCAGGGCGCCGCCGTAGTCGACCTTCACCCCGGCATCGCGGGCCACGGCGACCGCCTGGTCGACGGTCGCGAGGTAGGACCGCCCCAGGGTCACCGGCTTGACGTCGAAACGCACCGTCGCGTAGGCGGTCCGGCCGTCCGTCGACACGGTCGCCGCGGCCAGCGGGTCGCTGACGGCCAGGACGTGCGGAAGCCTCGCGAGGTTGCCCGCCGCCGCGGACAGCTGGGACGCGTGGGAGCGCAGCGCGCCGGCCTCGACGGTGAACACGACCTGGCTACCCAGGCCCCCGGCCTTCGGCGCGTGGGCCCGCAGCAGGTCGGCGCCCTGCTGGGCCGACGAGCGGGGCAGCTGGAAGTCGTCCGAGTAGCCACCACCCGCGAGGCGGTGGCCGACCGTCGCGGCGACGAGCAGCAGGACCCAGCCGGCGACGACCCACCATCCGTGCCGGGCACAGAACCGGCCAGCCCGGGCCACCGGGCCCGGCCGAGGTGCTGTCATGGCCGACACGGTAGGCCATGCGCTGTCCGCCCAGGCCCGATCTGGGCCGCGCTGGGCCGATTGTCCGGCAGGATGGGCCGGTGGACCGAGACGACGACCAGGACCTGCTTCGCGCCGCCGCCGGAATGGCGCTGGAGTACGCCGTGACGGTCGACGACCGCCCGGCGGCACCGGACGCGGCGGCGCTCGCGGGGCTGGCCGTGTTCGACGAGCCGCTGCCGGCGACCGGCGCGCCCGCCGAGCAGACGCTGAAGCTGCTGCACGCCGCCGGCAGCCCCGCCACCATGGCCTCCGCCGGCGCGCACTACTTCGGCTTCGTGATCGGCGCGACGCTGCCCGCGGCGCTCGGCGCCTCGTGGCTGGCCAGCGCGTGGGACCAGAACGCCGCCCTGCCCGCGATGTCCCCGGCGGCGGCCCGGCTGCACGAGGTGACCCGGGGCTGGCTGCTCGACGTCCTCGGCCTGCCGGCCGGCGCGGCCGTCGCCTACGTCACCGGCGCCACGATGGCGAACGCGGCGAGCCTGGCCGCCGCCCGCGACGCGCTGCTCGGCCGGCTCGGCTGGGACGCGCAGGCCGACGGCCTGTTCGGCGCCCCCGCGTTCGACGTCGTCGTCGGGGCCGGCGCCCATTCGACCCTGCGCAAGTCGCTCGGCCTGGTGGGGCTGGGGCGTTCCCGGGTGCACATCGTCCCGACCGACGAGCAGGGCCGGCTGCGGGCCGACCTGCTGCCCGACCTGCCCGGCCCGGTGCTGGTCTGCGCCCAGGCCGGCGAGGTGAACACCGGCGCGTTCGACCCGTTCGACGACATCGCCGACTGGCTGGCCCGCCGCCCGGCCGAGGCGAAGGGCTGGCTGCACGTCGACGGCGCGTTCGGCCTGTGGGCGCTGGCCGATCCGGCCCGTCGGGACCGGCTGTGCGCCGGGCTCGACCGGGCCGACTCGTGGGCCACCGACGGCCACAAGTGGCTCAACGTCACCCACGACTGCGGCATCGCCTTCGTCCGCGACCCGGCCCACCTGCGGCACACGTTCACCGCGGCGGCCGGCTACACGCCCATGGGCGACACGTTCGACGCGATGCACCACACCCCGCAGTCCTCGCAGCGGGCCCGTCAGGTCGAGGTGTGGGCGGCGCTGCGCACCCTGGGCCGGGCCGGGGTCGCGGACCTCGTCGCCCGCTCCTGCGACGCGGCCACCCTGATCGCCGACCGGCTGCGGCCCGAGCTGACGGTGCTCAACGACGTCGTCCTCAACCAGGTCCTGCTGCGCGTCGACGGCCCGGACGGGCCGGACGCGGCGGCCACGTCGGCGCTGATCGCCGAGATCCAGGCCGACGGCCGGATCTGGTGCGGCGGCACCCAGTGGGACGGCGCGCCCGCCCTGCGGGTCAGCGTCTCGTCCTGGAAGACCGGCCCCGACGACGCGGCGTTCGCCGCCGACGTCATCCTCGCCTGCGCCGCCCGGGTGCGCGCCGCGGCCTGACGCCGTCGGTCGCACCGGCCCGGGCCACGAGATCGCGGGCGGCCTCGGGCCAGGTGGGGAACTCGAAGGCGAAACCCGCGTCGAGCAGCCGCCCCGGCACCACCCGGCGGCTCTTCAGGAGCAGCTCGGTGTCGCTGCGCAGAACGAGGGCACCGAGCTCGGCCATCCACCGCGTCGCCGGCAGCCCGATCGGGACGCCGGCCGCCTCGCGCAGGGCCGCCATGAAGACGCGCATCGGCAGCGGACTGGCGGTGGCGAGGTTGACCGGGCCCGCGAGGTCGTCCCGGTCCAGGAGGAGGTCGACGGCCCGGGCCAGGTCGTCGCCGTGAATCCAGGACATGTACTGCCGGCCACCGGCGACCGGCCCGCCGAGGCCGCGCCGGGTCAGGCGCAGCAGCATGTCGAAGGCGCCGCCGGGGGCGGGGGCCATGACGATCGACGTGCGGAGCGCGACCTTGCGGGTGGCCGGGGTCGGGGCGTCGGCCTGGGCTCGTTCCCAGTTCCGGGCGATGTCGACGCTGTAGGCCCAGTAGGCCGGGACGCCGGCCTCGGAGCCGCCCAGGACACCGGTCGCCTCGTCGTTGGCGTGCTCGTAGGTGTGCGCGTAGATCGTGGCCGTGCTCATCTGCAGCCACACCCGCGGCGGCTGGGCCGCCTGGGCGATCGCGGCGCCGACGACGGTGGCCGAGTCGACCCGCGAGGCCATCATCTCCCGCAGGTTGGCGTCGGTGTAGCGGCAGTTCACGCTGCGCCCGGCGAGGTTGATCACCGCGTCGGAGCCGTCGAGCTCGGCGGCCCACTCCCCCGTGGTGCCCCCGTCCCAGGGCACGACGCGGGCGCCGGGCACCTGCGCGTCCGGGCGCCGGCTGAGGACGACCACCTCGTGTCCCGCGGTCCGCAGTGAGCCCGTGAGCAGACGCCCCAGGTGCCCGGTACCGCCCGGCATGACGATCTTCATGGCGTCCCGCCCTCGCTATCGGTGGTCGGCGCTCACGCGCAGGTCGGCCAGCAGGGTGTGCAGGTCGTCGGCGGCGGCCCGCAGCACCGGGAGCCGGGTGAGCGAGACGGTTCGGGCGATCATCCGGGCGGACGAGTCGACCAGCCGGCGGGTGCGGGCCTGGCCCGGCGAGGTGTCGTAGACCCAGAAGAGCGTGATGCCGAGGTAGGCGAGCCAGAGCAGCTCGGGAAGGTCCTTGGCGAGCGGGCCTCCGGGATGGGCGTCGGAACCGGCGAGCACCTCGCGGAACAGCCCGATGGCGGCGGAACGGGCCGCGGTCGATTCGGGGCTGAACGGGCTCGACGCCGAGGTCGGCGCGATCGCCACCCGGATGAACGACCCGGCGAACTCGTGGTACGGCGACATCTCGTCGATGCCGGCGTGCAGCACCCCGCGCAGCCGCTCCGCGAGCCCACGGCCCCGCAACGCGTCGGCGGCCCGGAGCCGGTGTCCGTCCTGGATCAGGGCGTAGAACTCCTGGACCAGCTCCTCCTTCGAACCGAAGTAGTAGTAGGCGTTACCCAGGGAGACTCCGGCGGACTGGGCGACGGCGCGCATCGTCGTCTGGTCGTAGCCACGGTCCCGGAACGAGGCCAGAGCGGTCTGGAGAATCAGCTCCCGCGTCGCGACACCCTTCGCCACCCGCTCGGCCAGCCGCGCGGCCTGACCGGCACCGTCACCTGCACTCATACGCGGCTCCCGGGCAGAGTTGAACTCGTTCAAACCGAACACTACCGCGCGGTTTGAACACGTTCAACCTGCGTGGGTCCTATGTGATGGTCGCGAATCTCGTCCGTAGTCGACCGCGAGGTAGGAATGGAGCCCGATCCGGGCGTCCGGGTGATCAGGAAGCCGGCGCACGGCGTACGGACCCGGTAGCGAGAGCCGCTCCACCGTCATGATCGCGGTTTCGGCCCTGCGGTGGTTGTGAAAACGCCCTCGTCACGATCGCCCCAGGGCCAAAACGGCGATCAAGGCCGCGCGAGCGCGGCTCACCGCGAGCAGGGGCCGCGCCCCCGCCCCGGGCTAGGCGATGCGGTTGGCGGGGAACCAGGCGCCGGAGGCGTCGCGGAACATCTGGTAGAGCCGGTCGGCGATGCGGACGACCACTTCCAGGTGGCCCTGGAAGGTGGACTGCATCATCGCGACCGCGTCGACCTTGCCGAGGTTGGTGGCGAACGGCCGCGGGCCGCTCCACGGTGTGCCGGCCGCCTGGTTGTTCCGGTAGAAGTGGATCAGCCCGGAGGTCGCGGACGGGACGACGACCTCGAAGTTGCGGGCGCCGGGGAAGCTGCTCTCGATCAGCACCGGGTTGCCGGCGGTGCCGTCGCCGAACCAGGTGGTCAGGTGCCAGGCCGCCGCGGGCGTCTGGTCACGCCAGATGTGCCCGAGCCTCGTGCCGGCCCGGATCACCGCCTCCAGCGCGCCCGGCGGTGTGCCCCGGTCCCCCTGGATCAGGCTCACCGCGTCGATGTGGCCGAGCTCGGGCAGGATCTGGCGCGGGGTGCTCCACGGGTAGAGGAAGGCGTCGTTGTTGCGCCACATGGATATCAGGCCGGTGCCGGTGGCGGGGTAGAGCATCTCGAAGTTGCCGTGGGCGCCGTAGCCGCCCTGCACGAACGACGGCACCCCGGCCGCGCCCGTCGCGATCTTGGTGGGCGTCGACCAGACGAAGGCTCCGGTGCTGTCCCGCCACAGGTGGTAGAGATCGGCCCCGACCCGCACGACGCACTCCAGCGAGCCCGGGTTCGACAGGTTGGACTGGATCATCGTGACCGCGTCGAGCTTGCCGAGGGCCTGCGCGGTCTGGAACGGGTCCTCCCACGGGTAGCCGGGCTGGTCGAAGTTCTCCCAGCGGTGGGTCAGCCCGTCGAACGACGACGGCACGACCAGCTGGAACTGCCCGAGGTGGCCCAGGCCCTTGGACTGGACCAGCACGGGGTTGCCCGACGCGCCGCGGCCCCAGCCGATGTGCGCCGGGGTGAACCGGCAGAACGCGAAGGTGTTGCCCCGCATCAGGCAGTCGACGGGGTTCGGCGCGCACGAGTCGCAGTTGCCGTTGGGCGCGCCGAAGCGGCCGAAGGAGCCACCGCAGTCGCAGCCGGACGAGCCGTACTCGTCGACGGCGCCGAACACGTGGCTGGACTCGTGGGCGAACACCCGGTCGAGGTTGTCCGGGCCCCAGCCGTCGTTGGCGTAGGTGAGCACGATCCGCGGGCCGCCGATCGCGGCGTAGGCGAAGTACTGCACCGGGTACTTGGTGACGAACGCGACATAGCCCCACGCGGTGCCCAGCCGGGAGCGGATCGCGTTCGCGTAGTCGTAGACGCCGTCGAAGTTGGCCTGGTAGCCGAGCTTCGCCATCGTCGGGTCGCGCCAGTAGGCCTCGAGGTCCGACTGGGAGGCGTCCGCGGGCTGGGTCAGCCGCACGATCTGGATGTCGTAGCTGAAGGTGATCCCGGCGGCCGGGTTGCTGGTGGCCAGCCACGACAGGCCGTTCTGGGCCTCGGCGACGACCTTCGTCCGCTCGGCGGCGGTGAACTGCAGGTCGGCGGTCGGCCCCTCGACCATGATCAGGCCGACGGCTACGGAGCCTTCGAGGTAGGAGCTCAGTGGCCCGGCCGTGGAGTTGGCGTCGCTGGCCGCGCCGCCCCCGTCCCCGCTGGTCGCCGTCGCGACGAGGGTCGCCGTGGCGGCGGGAGCGCCGGCCGCCGGCGGCGCGGCCGGGTGGGCGTGACCGGAGGCGCCGTGCGGGGGCGCGACGTCGGTGCACGGGCGGTCCATGTCCCACGGCTCGCCGGCGCGGGGCCGGACCTGCTTGGCCCGGCGGTAGGCGGCGCTCGCGCGCAGCCGGAAGGCCTCCAGGCCGAGGGTCTCGGTGCGGTCGAGCCCGGCCAGGCCCGCGGTGGCGACGACGGTGCCGTCCACCGGCCCGTAGGAGCCATTCGCGGCGCCCGGGACCGGCTTCGCGACGGCGGCCGCCGGGCCGTCGCCGCTGCCGGGGGCGCCGAACACGTGGACCCGGCCGTAGCGGTGCAGTGTCCGCTCGCCCGCCTCGGGATCGGCGCCGGTCGACGCGGCGGTGGGCTGCTGGCCGGCTGGCCCGGCCGCGATCACGGCCTCCCGCGGTCCGGCCACCATGGCGTCGGACGCGCCGGGCGCGATGAACACCCGCTCGTCGGCCGGAACATCCCCCGCCATAATGATCTTTTGTCCTCTCATTGGTGCGCCGTGGGGAGACCCGTGGGGATTTGTATCGCGCCAAACCCGCCGGATGTCATGGTTCCGGAGAGCTAGACACCGTCCTACCGCGTCTCGCTATCGCGTTCGGACGTCCGGTCTGGTACCGGCCCAAATCAGGGCCGCTGGAATCGCGGCTGGCTCAGCCGGGCATCCGGTGCTGCGGGCCGCCACCGGTCGACGGGCCGCCGGACATGTCGGGCCAGGCCGGCATCTGCATCGGCATGCCCGGTGACAGGCCGTTCTGACTGGCCTGCGCGGCCTGCGCGCTCATGGCCTCGGAGACCTTACGCATGATCGCCTCGACGAGCCGGACCGCTTGGCCTGTTGCCAGGTTGAGCACGATCTCGGAGTCGCCGGCGACCTGGAAACGAACCGACACGTCGGCCATCCGTGGTCTCCTCTTCGTCGTAGATGCCAGACACGTCCCGATGTGGGCGGTCTGTGTGGCAGTGACCGAAGAAACGTAGCGCGTGCGTGTCGGCGGAGTTCTCCGGTGGGCGGCCAGAAGACGGCCCGGTGGGAATTCGCGCGGCCGTCGCGGCCGGCCCGCGCCGCGCGGCCGTCGGCCCGCGCGCCGCCGGTAGGGTCGGGTCGATGACCGATCTTCCGAACGCGGCGCCGGCCGGGGGTGCCGGGCGGCCGGCGACCGTGGCCGACTGCGTCGCCGCCCTCGAGGAGGCCTACCCGCCCGGGTTCGCCGAGTCGTGGGACGCCGTCGGGCTCTCGGTCGGCGAGCCGGGTGCCACGGTGGGCCGGGTCCACTTCGCCGTCGACCCGACCGTGGAGGTCGCCGCCGAGGCGGCCGCGCTCGGCGCCGGCCTGCTCGTCACCCACCACCCGTTGTTCCTGCGTGGCGTGCACGGCGTCGCCACCACGACCGCCGGCGGCCGGGTCGTCACGACGCTGATCCGGGCCGGCGCCGCGCTCTTCACCGCGCACACGAATGCCGATGTGGCCTGCCGCGGCGTCAACGACGCGCTCGCCGCGGCGCTCGGCCTCCTGGACGTCCGCCCGCTCACCGAGGGCCGCCCGCTCACCGGGGGCACAGCCAACCCGGGGCTCGGGCGGATCGGCGAACTGCCGGCCGTCGAGCCGCTGTCGGCGTTCTGCGCCCGGGTCGCCGACGCGCTGCCGGCGACCGCCGCCGGGGTCCGCGCCACCGGCGACCCCGACCGGCCGGTCCGCCGCGTCGCCGTCTGCGGCGGCTCCGGCGGGGAGCTCGCCGCCGCGGCGGCCGCGGCCGGCGCCGACGTGTTCCTCACCGCCGACGGGCGCCACCACCACGTGCTCGACGCGGTCGCCGCGCTGCCGGTCACGATCGTCGACGTGGCGCACTGGGCCAGCGAGTGGCCCTGGCTCACCCATGCGGCCGAGCGGCTCACGACCGCCCTCGCGGCCCGCGGCCGTACCGTGGTCACGTCGGTGTCGACGCTCGTCACCGACCCGTGGCGGCTGCACCTGCCCACCGCACGTCCGGACGGCACAGCCAGCCCGGCGGCTGGCGTGCCCGCCACCGAAGCCCAGTAGCCCTGCCTGCCGAGGAGTCCCTGACATTCGATGAAGGCCGACCCAGCCACCCAGCTCCGCCTCCTCGACCTGCAGGTCCTCGACTCCAGCCTGGACCGGCTGGCGGCGCGGCGCCGTGACCTGCCGGAGCTCGCCGTCATCGCCGAGCACGCGAAGGCCGTCGAGGCGTTGAAGGCCGACATCGTCCGGGTCGAGACCGAGATCAGCGACCTGAGCCGGACGCAGCGACGGCTCGACGACGAGATCGACCTGGTGCGCTCGCGGGCCGACCGGGACCGCCGCCGGCTGGAGTCCGGCCAGGTCGGGAACGCCCGCGAGCTGGAGAACCTGCAGGCGGAGCTGGCGTCACTGGCGCGCCGGCAGGGCGTCCTGGAGGACGAGGCACTGGAGAAGATGGAGGCCGCGGAGGAGCTCGACGGCCGGCTGGTCACGCTCGCCGCCGAGCGCGACCGGGTCCAGGGCGAGCTCGACGTCGCCGCCCGGGCCCGGGACGAGGCGTTCGGCCAGATCGACGCGCAGGCCGGCGACCAGCGCCGGGAGCGCGACAAGCTCGCCCCGGTGCTGCCCGCGCCGCTGGTGACGCTCTACGAGAAGATCCGCGCGAGCTCGAACGGCGTCGGCGCGGCGAAGCTGGTCCGCCGCCGGTGCGAGGGCTGCCACCTGGAGCTCTCGGGCGCCGAGCTGCGCGAGGTCGCGGCCGCGGCCGCCGACGAGGTGGTCCGCTGTGAGGAGTGCCGCCGGATCCTGGTCCGCACCGCCGAGTCGGGGCTCTAGGTGGCGGCGAAGGTCGTCATCGAGGCTGACGGCGGGTCGCGGGGCAACCCCGGCCCGGCCGGGTACGGCGCTCTCGTGCGGGACGCCGACAGTGGCGCCCTGCTGGCCGAGCGGGCCGGCGCGATCGGCGTCGCCACCAACAACGTCGCCGAGTACCAGGGGCTGATCGCGGGGCTGCGGGCCGCGGCCGAGGTGGCGCCGGACGCCGACGTCGAGGTCCGGATGGACTCGAAGCTCGTCGTCGAGCAGATGAGCGGCCGGTGGAAGATCAAGCACCCGGCGATGCGGCCGCTGGCGGCCGAGGCGGCCGAGCTCGTCGCCGCTAGGCCGTCCCCGGTCCGCTACCGGTGGATTCCGCGCGAGCGCAACAAGGACGCCGACCGGCTGGCCAACGAGGCGATGGACGCGGCGGCCGCGGGCCGCACCTGGGAGCCGTCGACGCCGCAGTCCCCCGACCCGGCTCCGGTCGAGACCCCGGCCACCCGGCGGCTGACCGGCTGGGTCGCGCCGCCCGCGCCGCCGACCTGGACGGTGCTGCTGCGCCACGGCCAGACGAAGGTGTCGGTCGAGAAGCGGTTCGGCGGCCTGGTCGACGCGCCGCTGACCGAGGTCGGTCTGGCCCAGGCCGCGGCGGCGGCGGGCCGGCTGCGCGGCGAGGCGTTCGACGCCGTCCTCACCTCACCGCTGCGCCGGGCCCGCCAGACCGCCGAGGCGGCGCTGCCCGGCCTGGCCCCGGCGGCCGGGCGCGACGAGGTGGAGCTCGTCGTCGACGAGCAGCTGCGGGAGACCGACTTCGGGGTGTGGGAGGGGCTGACGTTCGCCGAGGCGCGGGAACGCCACCCGGACGAGCTGTCCGCGTGGCTGGCCGACCCGGCCGTCCCGCCGCCCGGCGGGGAGAGCCTCGCGGCGACGATCGAACGAGTCCGGGTCGCGCTCGACCGGCACCGGGCCGAACGCCCCGGCGGCCGGCTGCTCGTCGTCACCCACATGGGGCCGATCAAATCGGCCGCGTCGCTGGCGCTGGCCGCCGGCCCCGGGGTCTTCTACCGGCTCCATCTGGATCTGGCGTCGCTGACGACGATCGCCTGGTACGCGGACGGACCGGCCGTCCTGCACGCCTTCAACGACGTGAGCCACCTGCCGGGCGCCTCGCTGGCCGGCGAGTAGCGCGCTCAGCCCGTGGCGGCGTCGGGAGGCTCGTAGCCGGGCGCGTCCCAGGGCAGGCCCTGGCCGGTGCGGTCGTCGTCGCCGTGCTGGGCGTCGCCGCCCAGCCGGCTGAGCCAGGCCCGCACGAAGATCAGCTCAAGGTCACCGAGCGTCGCGAGGATCTCGGGGGGCGGCGCGGCCTCGTAGACGCCGACGACGTAGGGCAGCGCGGCGATCCGCGGCACGTCGGCGAGCGGCAGCTCGACGAGGGCCAGCCGGGGCGCGTACTCGTGGTGGACCGGGACGACCTCGCCGAGCGCCTCCAGGGCGGTCAGCGGCCGGGTCGGCGGGGGCGGCGGCGCGTACGCCGGGCGCGCGCCGACCGGCGGGACGGCGACCGGCGGCGGTGGCGGGGCGCCCGGGCCGGGCGGTGTCCCGCTGCCCGGGGCGAGGACGACCAGCAGCTCCACCGGCTCGCACCCGGTGGGCGAGTCCTGCGCACCGTCGGTCGTCTGGCCGGTCACGAGACGCCACCTCCCCCAACGCCACGGTAGCGCGCCACACCGGCCACCGGAACTGTCCGATGCCGGGCACCCGATGACAGATCCGACATATTTGACAGCGGATCGTAGCAGCACCACGACAGAGCGGTCATCGCCGGCTCCCCGCCGCGCGACCGGGTCCGCGAGCCTGGTCATGGCCGGGGCACACAGGTGGTCGCGGTGCGACGATGGGCACCGAGGGACGGAGGCGACGACGGTGACGGACGATCCCACCGGCGCGGGTGGCGCGGCGGGCGACGACCCGACAGACGGCGGCGCGACGGGCGGCGAGCCGGCGCCGCGCGGCGCCGGGAGCGAGCCGCCGACCGAGCGGCTGGCGCTCTTCCCGCTGGGGACCGTGCTGCTGCCCGGCCTGCTGCTGCCGCTGCAGATCTTCGAGCCGCGCTACCGGGAGCTCGTCGGGGAGCTGCTGGAGCTGCCCGACGACGTGCCCCGCCAGTTCGGTGTGGTCGCGATCAAGCTCGGTCGCGAGGTCGGCGCGCAGACCCCCGAGCTGTACCGGGTCGGCTGCACCGCGCTGGTGCGCCGGGCGGAGCGCCTGCCGGACGGCCGCTACTCCCTGCGGACCGTCGGCGAACGCCGGTTCGTGCTGCGCTCCGTCGACACCGACAGCCGGCCCTACCTCGTCGGCGACGTCACCTACCTGGCCGACGACAGCGGCGACGCCGCGGCCGCGACGGCCCTGGTCCCGGTGGTCCAGGGCCTGCTGCGCGACTACACCGCGAAGCTCGCGGAGAACAAGGCCCTCGACATCGAGCTGCCCGACCTGCCCGACGACCCGGTGACGCTGTCCTATCTGGTCGCTGCCGCCGTCGTGCCCGACATCGCTCGGCGCCAGGAGCTGCTGGAGGCCCCGAACGCCCTGAGCCGGCTGCGGGCCGAGCAGTCCCTGCTGCGCCGCGAGCTGGGCCTGCTGAACTCGATCACGACCGTCGCGAGCCCCAACCTGACCCGCATCCCGCCCAGTCTCAACTAGGCCCGGCGCCGGTGGTCGCGCCCGGGCGGCTCAGTCGCGGAGCAGCTCGGCCAGTACCTGCGCCTCGCTGATCTCGGGCTGGCGGGTCGCGGTGAGCAGCGTCAACGTCGCGCTCCGGGCCAGCTCGCGCAGGTGCGCCAGCGCCTCGGCCCGCTCGGGCTGCGCCAGCTCCTGGCGGTAGCGGCGGCCGAACTCCTCGAAGCGCTCCGGGTCATGGGCGTACCAGGTGCGCAGCTCCGTGGACGGGGCGACCTGCTTGCACCACTCGTCCAGGCTCGCCTCGGCCCTGGCCAGCCCGCGCGGCCAGAGCCGGTCCACCAGGACGCGGGTGCCGTCGGTCGTCGCCGGCGCCTCGTAGGCCCGCCGCACCTGCACCTTCGCCGCTGCGCCCATTCGCCCTCCCCCGTCGCGCTGCCATTCCGACGACGACGTCCCGCCACCGGCGCCGCACGACCTTCCTACCCGCTGGCCGAGCCTTGCGCCCGTCTAGCCACCTGGCTATAGTCGCCTGACTAGAGAGGGAGGAACGCCGATGTTGCCCGAGTCCACCAAGATCCTCTCAGCAGACGACCACCTCATCGAGCCAGCGCACCTGTGGGTCGACCGCGTGCCGGCGAGGTTCCGCGACGACTGCCCGCGGATCGTCGAGGTCGACGGCCGCCAGGCCTGGCGCTACGAGGGCGAGCTCACCTACATCCCGATGGGCTCGTGCCGCCCGCTGTCCGGCTTCTCCGAGGCCGGCTACCCGCCGGCACCGGGCACGGCGCGGTTCGACGAGATCCGGCCCGGCTGCTACGACCCGGACGCGCGCCTGGCCGACATGGACATCGACGGGGTGTGGGGCCAGCTCTGCTTCCCCAACTACGCGCGCTTCGCCGGGCACCGGTTCTTCCTGAACGTCTCCGACCACGAGCTCGCCCAGGCCTGCCTGCGCACCTACAACGACTACCTGCTCGACGAATGGTGCGCGACCGACCGCGACCGGCTGTACGGGGCGGCCATCCTGCCCCTGAACGACCTCGACGCGGCGGTCGCCGAGCTGAAGCGGGTGCTGGCGAAGGGCGCCCGGACGGTGGCGTTCTCCGAGAACCCGACGGTGCTCGGCCTGCCATCGGTGCACACGGACCACTGGGACCCGCTGTGGGCCATCGCCGACGACGCGGGCATCCCGATCTGCATGCACATCGGCTCGTCGTCGCGGCTGCTGACGACGTCGCCGGACGCTCCCCCGCCGGTGCTCGTCTCGCTGATCGGGCTGAACTCGATGATGGCCTGCGTCGACTGGCTGTTCAGCGGAATCCTGGAGCGTTTCCCGCGGCTGAAGGTGATTCTCTCCGAGGGCGGCGCCGGCTGGGTGCCCTACATCCTGGAGCGGGCCGAGAAGGCGTTCCACGACAACCGGATCAGCACGGACATCACGATCGGCCAGGCGGGGATCAAGGACTCCCGGCCGCCGCGTGAGGTCTTCGCCCGGCACATGTACGCCTGCCTCGTCGACGAGCGGTTCGCGCTGCGCAGCCTCGGCGACGTGCCCGTCGACAACCTGCTGTTCGAGGGCGACTACCCGCACGGCGACGGCCTGTGGCCGAACAACCGCGCCTACCTCGAGAAGACCCTCGCCGACGTTCCCGCCGAGGACGCCGTGAAGATCGCCGAGGGCAACCTGCGCGCGCTGCTGCGGCTCTGACGCCCCACGCCGCCCCGGCCGGCGGCGGACAGCCCACGGATGACGACCGGGCCCGGAAATCACGCGCCCCTGGAAAACACGCGCCCTAGAAAACGGAGTGCCATGCCCTACGACCTGCTGTCCGGAGTACGCGTGGTGGAGGCGTCGATGTACGCCTTCGCGCCGTCCGCCGGAGCGGTGCTCGCCGACTGGGGCGCCGACGTCATCAAGGTCGTGCCGCCCGGCACGCTCGACCCGATGAACGGCAACCCGATCGCCGGCCTGCCGGACCGCGAGGTCGGCGTCGCGTTCATGTGGGAGATCACCAACCGGGGAAAGCGCTGCGTCGGCGTCGACCAGCGCACCCCCGACGGCCAGGCGGTCCTGGCGACGCTGGTCCGCTCGGCGGACGTGTTCATCACCAACCTGCTGCCCGACGCGCGGCGCCGGTTCCGCATCGACGTCGACGACCTGGCCGCCGTGCGCCCGGGCCTCGTCTACGCCCGGGCCAGCGGGCACGGCCCGCGGGGGCCGGAGCGCGACGCGGGCGGCTTCGACCACACCGACTTCTGGGCCCGCACCGGCATGGCGCAGGCCGCGAGCCAGGTCAGCGACGAGTTCGTCCCGCAGCCCGGCCCGGCGCTCGGCGACCTCGCGTCCGGCGCCTTCCTGGCCGGCGGGATCGCGGCGGCGCTGTTCCGCAGGGAACGGACCGGGAAGGGCGCGGTGGTCGATGTCTCGCTGCTGTCGTCGGGGCTGTGGATGTTCTCCCCCGGGGTCGTCGCGAGCCAGCTCTACGACATCGACGCGATTCCCCGCAACCGCCACACGGCGCTGCCCAACCCGTTCGTCGCCGCCTACCAGACCCGTGACCACCGGCTGGTCTACCTCTCCGGCATCCAGACCGAGAAGCACGTCGTCGAGTTCTTCCAGGCGGTCGACCGGGCCGACGTCCTCACCGACCCCAGGTTCGCCACCGCCGCGGCCCGGGCCGCGAACGCGCCGGCCTGCATCGCCGTCCTGGACGAGATCTTCGCCGGGCAGGGGCTGGCGTACTGGGCCGAGCTGCTCGGGCGGCTCGCGACGCCGTGGTCGCTGGTGCAGACCGCCCGGGAGGCGGCGACCGACCCGCAGTCCCGGGCGAACAGCTTCGTCACGACCGTCAAGAAGGAGTCCGGCGAATACCCGCTGGTGGCGAGCCCCGCGCAGTTCGACGACACGCCGCCGACGCTCTCGCCGGCGCCAGGACATGGCGAGCACACCGAGGACGTCCTGCTCGAACACGGCTACACCTGGGACGACATCCTGCGCCTCAAGGAGTCCGGCGCCGTCCTCTAGTTCCGTACCGGAAACTCGTCGCCCGATTGCCCGGCCCTGCCATGCCGTTTTCCGGGTGACAAAGACAAATATGGAGGCTTCTGATGGGCTCGACCCGAAGACTCGCGTCACTCGCCGTCGCCGGAATCTTCTTAGTCACCGCCGCCGCCGCGTGCGGCGGCAGTGGCGCCACGTCCCCGAAGGCCACCGGGGCGGCCACGGTAGGGCCGGCGGCGTTCACGCCGGGGCCCGACACGGGCTGGAGCAACAGCGGCATCACCGTCGACCCGGCGAAGCTTGGCTGCCCGAACCCGACCGGGCCGCAGAGCCGCGGCGTGACCGACACCGAGATCAAGGTCGGCGGCCTGATCACCCAGACCAGCTCCAGCGGACCGGTGAACACGGGCATGGACGTCGGCGCGAAGATCCGCTTCGAGCGCGCCAACGCGGAGGGCGGCGTGAACGGGCGCACGATCACCTACGTCGGCACCCGCGACGACGGCTCCGACCCGACGAGGCTCATCACGCAGGCCGAGTCCCTGGCCAACGACGGGGTCTTCGCCGCCGTGCCCGCGGTCGCCCGCGCGGGCAACTTCTCGGACGTGTTCTGCAAGACCGACACGCCCTTCTTCGGCTGGGGAGTGAGCGCGGACTACTGCGGTACGGCCCTCGGCTTCGGCATCACCGGCTGCCTGGTCTCCGGCCCGGGCGGCAGCACGATCCCGAGCGCGTGGGGCATGGCCGCCCGGGCCATCCTCGGCGGTGACGGGTCCGGCAGGAGCGCGGCCGTCGTCGGCGTCGACCTCGACTCCGCGGTCAACGGCGTGAAGCTGTCCGCGAAGGCGATCAAGGCATCCGGGATCGCCGTCCCGTATGTCGAGAACCCGGTGCCGGCCTCCGGGCTCAACGACCCGACGGCCATCGTGAACGCCCTGATGCACGCCAACCACGGCGCGCCGCCGGATCTGGTCGTCACGATCGTGGACTTCTCGCCGGCCATCAAGATCATCGATGCGCTCCGCGCGGCCGGCTACCAGGGGAAGATCCTCACGCCGCTCGGCTACGACCCGCGGCTGGCCGGGTTCAAGGACCTGGACGGGACCTACACGCTGCTCCAGTGGGCACCGGCGGAGAGCGGCTCGGCGGCTGATGACCAGATGCGGGCCGACTTCGCCAAGTACGCCCCCAGCGAGCCGATCGGCCTCACCGCGATGGCCGGCTACTGGTCGGCGGACATGTTCCTCGACGCGGTCAGGAAGACCGGCCGCGACCTCACCGTCGCCAGTCTGCTGAAGACCCTGAACGGCGGCGGCTACAGCTACAACGTCGCCGGCGCCGTCGCCCAGACCCAGTGGCCGGTCAACCACACGGCGTCCGCCCCGTGCGCCGCGGTGGTCCAGCTCTCCGGCGGCAAGTACCTCCCGACCGTCAAGCTCTCCTGCACCCCGCTGGTGGCCAACCAGTAGCCCAGGCCAGTGGCGTGGCCACACCCTGGGGTCGGGACACGGTCCCGGCCCCAGGGCAGGAAGACCCCCAGGGCAGGAAGACAAGGGAGGGCGGCGCATGACCGAGCTGGACGAGGCGACGCGGCAGGCGAGGACGGTTCTCGCGGCCGACCGGGTGAGCTTCGGCTGCGTCGCCCCACGGACCCGGGCCGGTGTCGCCGCCGCCGAGACCGCCGGCGCCGAGGCGCTGTGGGTCGGCGGCCATGTCGCGTCGCCGAACGGCGGCCCGGAGGCGCTGGCCTGGCTCGCCCGGCTCAGCGCGCAGGCCGAGCGGGCGGTGGTCGGGACCGCGGTGCTGCTGCTGCCGCTCTACCAGCCCGCGATCGTCGCGAAGCAGCTCGCCGACCTCGACGTGGCGACCGGCGGGCGCATCGCCCTCGGTGCCGGCGTGGGCGGTGAGTACCCGGCCGAGTTCGACGCCTGCGGGGTGCCGCTCGCCGGCCGGGGGCGGCGCACCGACGAGGCGATCGGCCTGCTGCGCGAGCTGTGGACGGGCGAGCCGGTGACCTGGGACGGACCGCTGTTCCCGATGCAAGGAGTGCGGATGGCGCCGGCGCCGAGCCAGCCGGGCGGGCCGCCGGTCCTCGTCGCCGGCCGGCAGCCCGTCGCGATGCGCCGCGCCGCCCGCCTCGGGGACGGCTGGATGCCGTACCTCTACTCGGCCGAGCGGTACGCCCGTTCGGTCGCGATGGTCCGGGCCGAGGCCGCCGCGGTCGGCCGGGACCTCGACGGGTTCACCTGGGCCGCCTATCTGCCGTTCGTCATCGACGACGACGGCGACCGGGCCCGCCGCCGGGCGGCCGAGTTCCTCGGCGGCACCTACCGGCAGGACTTCGCGGCGATGATCGACCGCGTCGCGGTCGCGGGGACCCCCGAGCAGGTCGAGGCACGCCTCGGCGAGTACATCGCGGCCGGAGCGCGCCATCTGGCGCTGCTGCCGGCCTCCCGGGACGGAGGAGAAGACATGGTCCTACAGGCCCTGACCGATCTCGCGCCGCGGCTGCGCGCCGCCGGAGCGAGGTTATGACGGCTCCGGCGGCGCCGACGTCGCCGCCGCTGCCCGACACCCTCGACGAGCTGCTCACGCCGGGGTGGCTCACCGCCGCGCTGGCCCGGCGGTTCCCCGGGGTCGAGGTCCGGACGGTCACGCCAGGACCGGTCATCAGCCGGGTGGCGACGAACGCCCGGTTCCACGTCGAGTGGGCCGACGGCGCGCCCGCCGCCGGCCTGTCGCCGAACCTGTGCGCCAAGGGCTACTTCACCGAGGCGGGGCGGGAGTTCCGGCAGGCGGGCGAGCCGGAGGCCTTCTTCTACCGCGACGTCGCCGCCGGCACCGGGCTGCGGACCCTGCGCAGCGTCTACGCCGACGTCGACCCGGCGTCGCACAACGCCGTCGTGATCACCGAGGACGTCGTCACCGAGGGCGCCACGTTCCTCGACGCCCGCAGCCCCTACACCCCGGACCAGGCGGCCGAGAGCCTCGACCAGCTCGCCAGCCTGCACGCGGCGACCTGGAACCGGCCCGCGCTCGCCACCGCCGGCTGGCTCGCTCCCCGGTTGGACAGCTACCTGATCCGGCGCGGGGTCACCGAGATCAGGGAGAACTTCGCCGGCCCGATCGGCGCGGGCGTGCCCGAGCCGGCCCGCGACGCCGAGCGGCTCGCCGCCGCCTACCGGACCCTGGCCGCGCGCTCGGCCGCCGCCGACGGCTGGGCCGTGATCCACGGCGACGCGCACGTCGGCAACGTCTACCTCGACGGCGCCGGCCGGCCGTCGTTCGTCGACTGGCAGCTCGTCCAGCGCGGGCCCTGGTACCTCGACGTCGGCTACCACCTGGCGTCGGCGCTGACCGTCGAGGACCGCCGCGGCGCCGAGCGCGACCTCGTGCGGCACTACCTGGACCGGCTGCGCGCGGGCGGCGTCGAGCCGCCGGCCTGGGACGACGCCTGGCTCGGCGTCCGGCGCGGCATCGTGCACGGCTTCTTCCTGTGGGGCATCACGCTGAGGGTCGACCCGGCCGTCACCGCCCTGCTGCTCACCCGTCTCGGCACCGCGGCGGCCGACCATGACGCACTGGCCGCCGTCGAACTCGACAAGGAGTGGTGATGACCACGTCGTCCGCGAAACTGCCGGTGACCGCGAAGCCGCCCACGCCCTCCATCGAGGACCGCTGGTTAAGGCTGGCCCCCATCAAGATCGGCTGGCTGGGCATGGAGTGGGCCCGGTTCGAGCGCGAGATCCGGATGGCGTTCGACGAGGGGACCGAGCGCGGCCTGCTCGACCGCCGCTACGAGTTCCTGTTCGAGCAGGACGCCGGGCTGCCGCAGGGCACGGCGAAGGGCGGCATCGACGCGTTTCAGCGCCTCGTCGACGCGGGCTGCCTGGCCGTCGTCGGCGCGAACTACACCGACTCGGCGCTCGCGCTCGCCGAGCACGCGAACGCCGCCCACGTCCCGCTGGTCAGCATGTGCGGCACCGACGGCTTCCACGGCGAGTACTGCTTCCGGCTCGGCAACGGCGACGTCGGCGGCGACCCGGCCCTGATGGTCAACTGGCTCAAGCGCCAGGGCCACCGCAGCGTCGCCGTCGTCGCGCCCTGGTCGCCGATCTCCGAGGAGTACGTCCGGTTCTTCCGGCAGGAGACCCGCCGCCTCGGGATCAGGGTCACCGCGGTCGAGGAGATCACGAACGCGACCACCGTCGACGAGCTGGCCGACGCGTTCGGCCGGCTGCGGGCCGCGAACGCCGACGCCCTGGCCTGGCTGGGCTACGGCGGCCTGGTCGTCTCAGGAGCCGTACGCGCCGCGCTGGAGCGGGCCGACTGGGACCCGCCGAGGATCATGACGACCGCGTTCATGCAGTACATCTGGGGCTTCGAGCAGCTCGAGGGCTGGGTCGGCATCGATCAGTGGTGCCCGGCGAACCCACGGATGCACCGGTTCCACGAGCGGTTCGTCACCCGGTTCGGCGAGGACCCGTGGATGTGGCCGAACGCCATCCCCGGCCTCGCCTACGACATGGCCGCGACCGTCGTCGAGGCGCTGTACCGGGCCCCGGTCCTCACCGGGCAGGGAGTCAAGACCGGCCTGGAGCGGATCCGGTTCATGCCGGCCGTCACCGGCGGACCGAACACCCACATCGCCGGCGGGCCGTTCGACCACCAGATGTTCAAGGGCGACTGGCTGCACTACGGACGGGTCCGGGACGGGAAGCTCGAATACGAAGGCCTGTTCGAGACCACGGACGACTACTGAACCTTTTCCATTTATGGGTCCGATTGTCGAGGCGAGCCCTGCACTCAAACGGCAATGGAAAAGGTTCACTGATCCACCGGAGGAACCGCGGTGTTGACGAAAGCGGCCGTGCTGTTCGAGCAGCCCGGCAAATGGGAGCTGGCCGAGGTCGAGCTGGAGCCGCCGCGCCAGGACGAGCTGCTCGTCCGGATGGTGGCGGCCGGCCTGTGCCACTCGGACGACCACATCGTCACCGGTGACCTGCCCGTCGCGGACGGTTCGCTGCCGATGGCCGGTGGCCACGAGGGCGCCGGCATCGTCGAGGAGGTCGGCCCGCACACGCCGGGGTGGCAGGTCGGTGACCGGGTAGTGCTGTCCTTCCTGCCGATGTGCGGCACGTGCCGGTGGTGCGCCTCGGGGATGCAGAACCTGTGCGACAACGGCGCCCGGGTGCTGTCCGGGGTCCGCGCCGACGGCACCCGCCGCATGACGCTCGGCGGCCGGCCCGTCAGCCAGGCCGCCGGCGTCTCGACGTTCAGCGAGCTGACGACCGTCTCCGTGCAGTCGGCGGTGCGCTGCCCGGACGGGATCTCGTTGGAGGCGGCCTGCCTGACCAGCTGCGGGGTCAGCACCGGGTGGGGCGCCGCCGTCCGGTCGGCCGAGGTGCGGCCGGGTGACGTCGTCATCGTGATGGGTGTCGGCGGGATCGGCATCAACGCGGTGCAGGGGGCCGCGCACGCGGGCGCGTCGGTGGTCATCGCCGTCGACCCGGTCGAGTGGAAGCTGGCGGCGGCGCTCACCCTCGGCGCGACGCACGCGGTCGCCACGATGGCCGAGGCGACCGATCTGGCCCGTGGCTTCACCAACGGGCAGGGCGCCGACGCGGCCATCGTCTGCGTGGGCGTGACCAGGCCAGAGCACATCGCCGCCGGCGTGGCCGCGATCCGCAAGGCCGGGACCTGCGTCCTGGTCGGCCTGGGCCGCGCCGACGAGGACCTCGGCATCCCGGTCTCGATCCGCGACCTCGTGCTGTTCCAGAAGCGGATCCAGGGCTCGCTGTTCGGCGCCTCCAGCCCGTCGAAGGACATCCCGGCGATGCTGGCCCTCTACCAGCAGGGCCGGCTCAAGCTCGACGAGCTGATCACCAGCACCTACACCCTCGAGACCCTCAACGAGGGCT
Source organism: Pseudofrankia inefficax (assembly GCF_000166135.1). NCBI lineage: Bacteria > Bacillati > Actinomycetota > Actinomycetes > Frankiales > Frankiaceae > Pseudofrankia > Pseudofrankia inefficax. The sequence goes on along the minus strand of NC_014666.1, from coordinate 4,330,659 downwards.
ACGCCGACCTGCGCGCCGGCCGCAACCTGCGCGGGGTGGTCCGCTTCGACGCCGCCAAGCCCAGGGAGGCGTGACCGGGGACGGGCCCGGCACGGTGCGGCCGGCGGGGCGCGCCCGGGTCAGGCGCGCGCCTCGCCGGGCTGAACCGTGGGACGCGTGCGAGAACGGGCCCGGTGCCCCCCCGGCACCGGGCCGTGTCCCAGGTCGGTCAGCCCGTGGCGGCGGCCGGCACCTCCGTCGCCGGGGCGTCCTCGCTGTCCTTGTCCTTCTTCTTGACCTGCTGCGGCACGCCGTGGATGCGCTCCAGCTCGATCTCGTCGGCGTCCGGCACCCGCGGCGTGGGCTTCGTCAGGGCGAAGGCGACGCAGACGGCGGCCAGGATCAGGTAGCCCAGGGCGACCTGGCCGTTGGCGTCCCACTCGACCTTGGGCCCGTGGATCAGGCCGATGAACGACAGCACCGAGCCCAGCGCCGAGAACACCGCCGCCGACACGAACCGTTTGTCGATGACGAAGGCGACGATCGAGCCCAGCACCAGGCCGGCGAGGATGGCCCCCTCACCAAAGATCATCAAACCCTTGTAGACGACTCCCGCCTGGTTGATCTTGTCGTAGCCGACCTGGCTCGCGCTCGTGCCGGCGGCGGACAGCACGTTGTCCATCAGGCCGACCGCCCACGAGGCGATGTTGGGCAAGAGGGCAGCGACCACCGCCGCGGCGTGCGCCCGGGGCGAGACCTGGAAGGCCTGGGCGCCGATCAGCAGGCCGATGTAGAGCAGGATCGGCACGATCGCCGGCAGCGGCAGGATCGCGCCGAGCAGGCTGAACAGGCTGAAGAAGCACAGGACCGCGATCACCAGTCCGGTGGCCAGCGAGTAGCCGGTGCGGCCGCCGGCGCCCTTCCAGCCCGGGTGGCCGATGTAGACGGCCGGCGGGAACGGCGAGCCCAGGCAGGAGCCGACCACGGCGCCGAAGCCGTCGGCCAGCAGGATCGCGCGCAGGTTGTAGCTGTCACCGGCGGAGGCGGCGCTCTCCACGTTGGTCATGCCCTCGGTGAAGTTGTAGACGCCGAGCGGGATGGCCGTCGCGAGCAGCGGCGAGAGGTCCTTCAGCCCGTGGAAGAGCATGTCGAACCGGAAGTCGGGCAGGGCCAGCGCGATGTCCTTCGCCGCCGAGGTGACCTCCGGCGGGTGCATGTAGCCGCCGGCCCAGCCGATCGCCGTGCCCAGCAGCAGCGCGACCGCGCCGATCGGCAGGTTGAACGGCAGCTTGATGTCGGTCATCAGCCCGACGATGAGCAGGGCGAAGACGGGCAGCGAGATCCAGGCCGCCTCCCACATCTGCCCGGCCGGGCGCATCGAGATGAAGGCGACCGAGATACCGGCCAGCGTGCCCAGCATCGCCGCGCGGGGGGCGTACCGGCGGATCGTCGGGCCGACGAAGGCGCCGAGCATGACGATCACGCCGATGATGAAGGCCCAGGCCATGCCGGCTTCCCAGGCCTTGAACGGGTCCTTCGTCTTCAGGTAGATCGGCAGCATGATGACGAACGTGACGATGAACATGTGCGGCACGCTGGGGCCGTATGGCATCGCCGTGACGTCGGTGCGGCCCGTCTTCGCCGCGAGCCGGCGGCCCAGGTACGTGTAGTACACGTTCCCGATGATCAGCGCGATGCCGAGCGCCGGCAGGATCGTGCCGAGAACGTCACCCTTCGGGATACCGACGACGCCGATGCACAGCCCGGTCAGGACCAGGACGTTGACCAGGACGTTGATACCGAGCCCGAAGAACGCGTTGAGGTCCCCCCGGACCCACAGCGGCGGACCGGCGGTCGCTGTGCCGCCCGTCCCTGGAAACTTCACCATGACAGACTCCTCAATGAATGTGGGCCCGGCCGCGGCGCGGCTGTCCCCGTGCTGTTCGCGGACGCGGACCGGTCCCCCCGGGAGCACGGCGTCCGAATTCCCGCGTCGCCGCCCGGTGATGGCCCGGCAGCGCGACGGGTGGTGCTGAGGGCTGGTGTTACTGGGCGGCCGAGGCCGCCGGAAGGGGCGCGAGCGCCTCGATGAAGGCGGCCGACGGCGCGACCCACCCGAAGATGCCGCCCTGTGCCGCGATCATCTCCAGCGCCACCCGCTGGAACTCCGGGAAGTAGCTGCCGACGCAGTCGGACAGCACCAGGCATTCATAGCCCCGGTCGTTGGCCTCGCGGACCGTGGTGTGCACGCACACCTCGGTCGTGACCCCGGTGACGACGAGACTCGTGATGCCCTTCTCGGTCAGGATGTCGCCGAACGAGGTCGCGTAGAAAGCACCCTTGCCGGGCTTGTCGACGACGAACTCGCCCTCGATCGGCGCGAGCTCGTCGATGATGTCCTGGCCGTATTCCCCGCGAATGAGAATGCGGCCCTTCGGGCCCAGGTCGCCGATTTTCAGCGACGCGTTCCCCCGGTTCAGCTTCGCCGGGGGAAGGTCCGAGAGATCCGGCAGGTGGCCCTCCCGGGTGTGGATGACGGTAAGGCCCGCGGCGCGGGCGGCGGCGAAGACCGCCTTCAGCGGCTCGATGGTGCTCCGCAGCTGGGACACGTCGTTGCCGAGGCTCTCACCGAAACCGCCCGGCTCCATGAAGTCGCGCTGCATGTCGATGACGACGAGGGCCGTCGTCGCTGGATCAAAGGTGAATTCGTATGGACGGGCCGGGACGGTGAGTGGAGCGCTCGTCATTCCAGGGTCCTGTCATCGGCGGAGACGGGGACGGTGTGCGGTGGCCTGAGAATCCAAACCGGCCGGGGCGGCCGTCGGCTCACGTCACGGATTGCCGGGCGGGGACAGGGATCGGCGCCGGGGCAGGAGTGAGCCGCGCGGTCACCCCGGATTGGGAGCCTTGCGGTGCGGTTCGGTCGGGACCTCGGGCTGGATGCCGCTGCCTTGCGAAGACTCTGGGGCTGTCCGGTTTCGGGGCGCGTGTCGCCGTGTAACGGATCAGTAAAGGACGTATACAGCCTCGGATCCGAGCTCGTATACAGCTCCGGTCGAGGTGGCCCGCAGGTCCCGCCGTAGTCGTTCCGTTACCTGCTGTCGCGCGGATTCGTTAGAGGGCCGCCGGTACGGGTACCGAGCCCTGAGTTGTCCGCTCGCGAGACGACAGAGACAGCCGTCGGCGCGGGTCACCGGCCGGACCTGGCGGCCCAGGCGGACCTGGCGGCCCAGGTGGCCGCGCGTCGGACCGGCACTCGACGGAGGGGCTCCCCCGATGGTCACGACCGTGATCCAGCACGTGCTGAACCGGCTGCGGGATCTCGGGATCCGCCACGTGTTCGGGGTCCCCGGTGACTACGCCTTCCCCGTCGACGACGCCGTGATCGCGCATCCGGACATCCAGTGGATGGGCAACTGCAACGAGCTGAACGCCGCGTACTGCGCGGACGGCTACGCCAGGGTCCACGGAATGGGAGCGGTGAGCACCACCTACGGCGTCGGCGAGCTGAGCGCCATCAACGGCATCGCCGGCGCCTACACCGAGCATCTCCCGGTCTTCCATCTGGTGGGCATGCCGAAGATGCCGGTACAGGCCCGCCACGCGCTCGTGCACCACACCCTCGGAAACGGCGAGTTCGACCTCTTCCAGCGGATGTCCGACCCGGTGGTCTGCGCCAGCGCGATCATGACCCCGCAGAACGTGGCCGCCGAGACGGAACGCCTGATCGCCGCGGCGATCTACCACCGCCGCCCGGTCTACCTGGCGTTCCCCGCCGACCTGGCCGAGCTGCCGGTGGCGAGCGAGGCGCCCGAGCTGCCCGCCCCGGCCAGCGACCCGGCTCAGCTCGACGCCGCGGTCGCGGCGGTGGCGGACCGGCTGCGCCACGCGGGCAGCGCCTGCCTGCTGCCCGGCGCCCTCGCCGTCCGCGCGGGCCTGGGCCGGCACCTGCAGCGGCTGGTCGACGCCTCCGGCCTGCCCTTCGCCACCATGGTCGCCGACAAGGGGGTGCTGGACGAGGACCAGCCCGGGTTCGTCGGCATGTACGACGGCAAGCTGATGAACGAGGACGTCCGGCGCCTGGTCGAGGACGGTGACGTCGTGGTCCTGGTCGGCGCGCTGATGCACGACTTCAACTCCGGCGCGTTCACGGCCAACCTCGACCCGGCGAGAACCGTCGACATCCGCCACCATCACGTCCAGGTCGGCGCCATGACCTACCCGAGCGTCGAGATGAGGGACCTGCTGACCGCGCTCGCGGCCCGGCTGCCGACGCGGACCTGGCCGCGACCGTCCGCCGGCGTGGTCCGGATGCGCTCCGAACCGGGCAGCGGCGACGACCCCCTCACCGCCGGCACTCTGTACCCGCGCTGGGAGAGGTTCCTGCGACCGCGCGACATCGTCGTCGCGGAGACCGGGACCTGCTCGATGGGCATGGCCTTCGCCCGGCTTCCCTACGGGGCGACGTTCGAGAACCAGACGCTGTGGGGGTCGATCGGCTGGGCCACCCCCGCGGCCGTCGGAGCCGCCGTCGCCGCCGGCCCGGACCGCCGCGTCGTGCTGATCACCGGCGAGGGCTCGCACCAGCTGACGGCCCAGGAGATCAGCCAGTTCGGCCGGTACCGGCTCAGGCCGGTGGTGTTCGTGCTGAACAACTCCGGCTATCTGATCGAACGGCTGCTGTGCAAGCACCCGGACCTCGCGTACAACGACCTGGCCCGGTGGCACTACGCCGAACTGCCCAGGGTGCTCGGCTGCGAGGACTGGTTCACCGCCCGCGTCTCGACCTGCGCCGAGCTCGACCGGGCGCTGGACACGGCCCGGCACGCCAGCACCGGCTGCTACATCGAGGTGCTGACCGACAGCCACGCGGCGCCACCGCTGGCGACCCGGATGCACGAGAACCTCGGCAGCCTCTACGCCGGCTGAGAGCGCCGCGCCCGCGCCGACCGTTCGCGCCGGCCGATGACGACGGCTGGCAGAGTTGGTCCATGACGTATGTGGTCGAGGTCGCGACCGTGGCCCCGAAGGTACTCGCCGCGGTCCGCCGCCAGGTCCGCCCCGGCGAGGTTCCCACGGCCTTCCGGGCCGCGCTGGACGAGGTCTGGGCGTTCCTGCGCGGCCAGCCCGGCCTGCGCGACGACGGCCACAACGTCTTCGTCTACCACCACGCCGCAGGCGGCCCCGAGGCCGGCCTCGACGTCGACTTCGGCGTCGAGGTGACCCGTCCCTTCCCGCCGCAGGGCCTGGTCGCATGCGTCGAGTCCCCGACGGGCCGCGCCGCCCGGACCGTCCATCGCGGCGGGTACGGCGGCCTGCCGGACGCGCACGCGGCCATCCACGCCTGGTGCCGCGAGCACGCCGAGACCATCGGCGCGTGGAGTATCGAGGTCTACGGCGACTGGCACGAGGACGAATCCAAGATCGAGACCACCATCCTCTACGCACTGGCCGCCAGGTCGGAATGACCTCACCCGCCAGCAGGCGCTGGCGCCCCGGCCAGGGCCCGATCTCCCGACTTGACCGAGCTGTGCCCGGCCCACCGGCGTCGCCCCGGCCCGCCAAGACGCCTATCTGCCTGCGCAGACGCCGATCATCCAGCTGGTTGGGCAAGGTGCCGGACCGTGATCGAGAACTGCGCAGGGAAACGGTGGACAAACCCGGGCATCGAACGCCGTCTTGCCTACGCAACGAATGATCAAGGCGTCCCGCTGGGGATGTGACCCCCTTGATCGCTGGCTGCGCAGGGGAAACCTGGGCGGCAGGGGCTGAGTGTGGCGCCGACCTTGCCGTGGCCGGACCGCGGTTGGCGCCCCGGCCTTCCGAGGGTCCTGGCGTGGCCGGACCGCCGCCCGGTCCCGAGCTGATGGCCATGGCACAGTCGGCGGTATGGAGCTGCCAGGCGTGCCGACCCGGATCGTGTGCGCCCCGATGGCGGGTGGGCCCTCGACCCCGGAGCTCGCCGCCGCGGTGGGCGCGGCCGGCGGGCTCGGGACACTCGCGGCCGGGTATCTGAGCGCCGACCGGTTCGCCGCGGACCTCGCACGCACGCGGGCGCTGACCGACCGGCCGTTCGCGGCCAACCTGTTCGTCGGCGGGCCGGCGGCCGCGCGAGCCCAGGCCGTCGCGGACTACGCCGAGCGCCTGCGACCCCTCGCGGCCGAGCTCGGTGTGACACCCGGCGAGCCCTATCCGGAAGAGGACGCGGACGACGACGACTTCGCGGCGAAGCTCGACGTGGTGGTCCTGGCCCGGCCGGCGCTGGTCAGCTTCGCGTTCGGGCTGCCGCCGAGCGCGGCCGTCGCCCGCTGCCACGACGCCGGCATTCCGGTCGCCATCACCGTCACCGACGAGCGGCAGGCGCTGGCCGCCGCCGCGCGCGGCGCGGACGCGCTCATCGCGCAGGGCTGGGAGGCCGGCGGCCACCGCGGCGGCCTCGACCCGGACGACACCGAGGGCGCCACCGGGCGGCTTGCCCTGCTGCCGCTGCTGGCCAGGGTCCGCGCGTCGGTCGACCTGCCGCTGCTCGCGGCGGGCGGCATCGCGGACGGCGCCGGCGTCGCCGCTGTGCTGGCGGCGGGCGCGAGCGCCGCCGTCGTCGGGACGGCGTTCCTGCGCACCCCCGAGGCCGGGACGTCGCCGGTCCACCGGGCGGCGCTGACCAGCGGCCGCCAGACCGTCGTCAGCCGCGCCTTCACCGGGCGTCTCGCCCGCGGGCTCGACAACGCGTTCACCCGGGACCATGGGTCCCACGCGCCGGCGGCGTACCCGCAGGTCCACCGGATCACCGCGCCGCTGCGGGCCGAGGGCCGACGACGCGGCGACCCGGAGCTGGTCAACCTCTGGGCCGGCCAGGCGGCGGCCCTGAGCAGGGACGTGCCCGCCGGGACCCTGGTCGCCGAATGGCACGCGCAGGCCCAGCAGGCGCTGGCCACAGCACGGTCCACCCTCGCGCCACCCCTGTGACCACCTGCCACGGCCCCCGCGCGGATTCCGCCGGTCCGGCCTGGTGCCGTGACCGTCAACGTCCGCCCGTCGTCCTGATCGCTGTTTTCGCCCTCTGATGGCTACGAACCAGCGCCGGCTACGACCACCCGAGGGCCGAAACGACGATCATGGGAGGCCCGGGCCAACGCGACTCGACACCGAGGGCGGCGGGTCCTCGACGTCGGTCGACCGCTCCCTCACGACGGCGCCGGGGCGAGCGCGCGGGCGACGAAGGCGAGCTGGGCGGGCAACGCCGCGCGCCAGAAGGTGGGATCGTGCCCGCCCGCGCCGAAGGCGCGTTCGCCGGCCGCCAGCTCGTCGGCGGACTGGCGGGAGACCGCGTAGAACGGGTCGCCGCGCCCGCAGTCGATCCGGTACGCCACGCCCGTCGCCGGCGGCTGCCCGAGCACGCGGTGGGCGGCGAAGTCGGCGGCCGAGTCGAACGCCCCGGGCGCGCTGGCGCCGTAGGTCCGCCACATCGCCGGGCTGCTCGCGGCCACGGCGGCGACCAGGTCGGGGTGGCGCTCGGCGAGCAGCAGGGCGCCGTAGCCGCCCATCGACCAGCCGAGTGCCGCCAGCCGGCTGGTCCGCAGCCCCTGGGCCGCGAGCCGCGGGAGGACCTCGGCGAGAATCATCTGCTCGGGGTCGTCGCCGGCCGCGCGCCGGTGCCAGTACGCCTCGCCACCGTCGACGGCGACGGCCACGAACGGCGACGCTCCCGCCCGCACCGCCACCGCCAACGCCGAGTCCAGGGCAAGCAGGGCCACCCCGCGCCGGGCGTCGTCGCCCCGTCCGTGCAGGACGAGGCACACCGGCAGGCCGTCGAGCGGGCCCACCGCCGGCGACACGACCACCATCGAGACGGTCCGGCCGCGCGCGGCGCTGTGGAACTGGGTCTGGGTCACCAGCGCGGGCCCGGTCGGAACCACCGTCACGGCGGGGGCGGTCGCGGGTGAGGGCGACTGCCGTGCAGCCGGGCCGCCGCCTGCCGGAGCCGCCGGCCCCGGCGCCGACTGGCCGCCCGTTCCCCGGACCCACCAGGCGCCGGCGACGGCACCGGCCGCGGCCGTCGGGACAGCCAGCAGCATCGTCCGTCTACTCGGCCGCACAGCCACGATCATCGCATTCCCGGCCAGGCGGCCACCTGCGCAGGTGGACTCACACTCCCGCGACGGCCAGGACGATCCCGGCGCTGGCCCCGCCCAGACAGAGGGCGAAGAGCATCTCGGGCAGTCCGCCATCGCGGCGCAGGAACAGGCGGTCGAGCGCGAGACGCCCGGCACCGATCGCCGCCACGGTGAGAGCGACGATCGCGATGGTCAGTGGGTACTCGAAGCCTCCGTTGGTGCCCCACAGCCCGTGGGACGCCGTCACGACCATCGCGTTGATCATGACGCCGACGACGATCGCGGCCGACAGCGGGGTGAGCAGGCCGGCGGCGAGGCCGAGGCCGCCGAGGAGCTCCGAGGTGCCGGCGAGCCCGGCGAACAGGGTGCCGGGGTGGTAGCCCAGGTGCTCGAAGCCCACGCCGGTCGCCGAGAGGCCCTCGCCGCCGAACAGGCCGAACAGCTTCTGGGCACCGTGCCCGGCGAGCAGCAGGCCGACGGTCAACCGCAGGAGCAGCCGCCCGACATCGGCCGCGGAATCGGCCGCGCGGGACGAGCCACGCGGAGGCGAAAGAAACGGCACAGGGTAGGGCGTCCGGTGCGGCGCCAGGTGCCGCTCGGCGAGGAGTCCCATGTCGACCCCCTCTCCCAGGACCGAGGCGGTGAGCTGTGGTCACGACAGGGTCTGCCCGCTCGCGCGGCACGCACTCAGGCTCAAACCCGTCGGGCCGCGGCGTCGGGACCATTACCTCTTTCCCCATGGTTGCCGAACGATCCACATTAACGGCATGATGCTGCCACAAACTTTGTCGACCGGGATTGGGGATTATGGTGGATCTTGGCTTAGGTCGCGGCGAGACACGGCGGGCGGCGGCGGTGGGTGGCGGGCCGGGAGCCGTGTGCCGGGGTGCTCGGCCCGGCGGGGGTGACCTGTCCGGATGAGCCGTCCGCTGGCGGGGGATCGGGTGGCCGGCCCGGTGATCGGGTCGGACGTGGAGGCGATCGGCGCCGCGCGGCGCTATGCCGAGGCCATCGCCGACGGGGTGATCGAACGGGACCGCTCGGGCGCGGTGCCGGTGGAGGCGCTGGCCGCGCTGGATGCCAGCGGGCTGCTCGGGATCACGGTGCCGGCCGAGCACGGCGGCGCCGACGTCTCGCCGGTCACGCTCGCCGAGGTCGTCCGCGTGATCGCCGCCGTCGACCCGGCCATCGCCCAGGTACCGCAGGGCCACTTCCTGTTCGCCGACGTGCTGGCCGGGTGGGGAACCACGGCGCAGCAGCGCCGCCTGTTCGCGGACATGCTCGCCGGCGCCCGGTTCGGCAGCGGGCTCGCCGAGCGCGGCGGCCGGCACGCCCAGGACCTGAGAACCCGGCTGCGCCCGGACGGCGACGGGCTGCGCCTGGACGGGATCAAGTACTACAGCACCGGGTCGATCACCGCCCGCTGGATCGGGGTGACGGCGCTCGACGGCGCCGGGCGTCTCGTCCTCGCGTTCGTCGAACGCCACGCCCCCGGCGTCACCGTCGACGACGACTGGGACGTCATGGGCCAACGCGCGACCGTCAGCGGCACGACGACGCTACGGGGCGTGCCCGTGGACCCGGATCTCGTCATCCCCTACTACCAGGCGTTCGAGGGTCCCCAGCAGCTCGGGGCCCGCGCGCAGCTCGTGCACGCCGCGATCCAGGTCGGCATCGCCGGCGGCGCGCTGCGCGATGCCGGCGCGTTCGTGCGCGACCGGGCCAGGCCGTTCTTCGAGGCCGCCCGCGGCGGCTGGGTCGAGACCGCGGCGCAGGACCCGCACACGATCCTGCGCTACGGCAGGCTGGCGACCCGGGTACGCGCCGCCGAGCAGCTGCTGGCCTGGGCCGCCGGCCAGCTGGACGAGATCGGGCGGCGTCCCTGGGACGCGCGGGAGGCCGCGCGAGGCTCGCTCGCGGTGGCGCAGGCCAAGGCCTTCGGCAGCGAGATCGCCGCCGAGGTGGCCAGCGACCTGTTCGCCCTCTCCGGCGCGAGCGCCGCCGACGAACGCCACGACCTGAGCCGGCACTGGCGCAACGCCCGCACCCACGCCAGCCACGACCCGGTCGACTGGAAGTACCACCACGTCGGCAACTTCCACCTCAACGACGCGCTTCCCCCGAATCACGGCCAGATCTGAAGTCTGGACCGCCACCGACCCCGGCGCACGGCTGACGGCCGCATCAGCGGCGTGCGCCGGATTCGGTGGCGGCCTCGGACCGGTCGGGGAAGAAGATGTCCTCAATGGCAAGGTCGAAGATGTCGGCGAGGGTGAACGCCAGGGGCAGGCCGGGGTCGTAGCGTCCGGTCTCGATGGCGTTGATGGTCTGCCGGGACACCTGGCATCGGTCGGCCAGGTCCGCCTGACTCCAGCGGCGCTCGGCTCGCAGCGCGCGCAGCCGGTTTCTCACCGGTGCAGGCGGGTGCGCAGGTCCGCGACGACGAGCCAGAGCCCGACGCCTCCGATGACGATCACCTCGCTGAGGGCGCGCAGACCGACGATGTCGGCGGCGTCGAGCAGGACGGCGACCTGAAGGCCCACGAGGACCGCCGCGAAGGCGATCGCCATGCTCTCCAGCTGGATCTTGCGCTGATACTCGTCGGCGCGCCGGAACGCCCGCACCAGGACCCATACGACGGAGAGCGTGAAGGCGCCGGTCACGCCGAGCCACCAGGCCTTCTCGGCGGTGGTCTGGTCGGGGGAACTGCCCAGCGCCAGCGCGATCATCCCGAAGAGGGAGACCGGAACGCCGTCGATCAAGATCGCCCTGCGGGCGTCGCGGGTCACGTTGTCCTGTCGAGCCTCGTTAACCATGCGCCAAATGTAAAGACTGCTTTCCATATAGTCAAGCTTGCTTGTCATCCAGGCACGCCCAGACTCGGACTCGGCCAGGCCCGCGAGGGCCGCCGGAGACCGGGGCGTCCGGCTGGGCCGGCTGGTCAGTGCCTGGTAGTCAGCCGTAGTGACCACGAACTACCCCGGCGCCCTGCGGCACCGTCCGTTCGGGCCCCCAGGTCCGCCCGACCGCTACGGATGGTGCCGGGGGCGGCCGCCGACTCCTCACGTCAGCGCGCGGCCGCCGAGCCGGGAGACCACACCGTCGAGGCACCCCTGCTCACCCGACGAACTCGCTGGCGTGACGCGATCCCCCAGACCACGCGGTCGGCTACGCCCCCAATATCGAAAGTAGCGGGAACTGCCCCGGCCACCGCTCCTAGCCGTCGGGGAGTACCCATTCCTCGGCTACCGTCGGCGTGCGGCAGCCCAGCCGACGAGGGACTAGTTCTCTGGGGAATGCAGTGGAGCCTTTAGTCCCAGGTCGTTAGAGGCTAAAGCCTCCGACACGATCACTACCGGCTGGCCCGAGCGCCCAAAGCCGCAGCGGCTCGGTGCGCGGCGACCGACGCAGTCCGGCTCGGGGGCTCCGGCTTGCCGCAGGCCCAGCGGACCGCGCCCTGAGCAGCACCTCGGCCTCGGCGGTCGGCCGCCGGTGCGGGCGACCGTCGCGGCCGCGCGAGGCCGGCCGGGCTGGTCGCCCTGGAAATCTCGTGGCGTGCGTGCTCCACGAAAGTCGACCGCGTCGCACCTCGCCCCTGAGACGCGCGGCCGATCGCGCGGCAAAGGCGACAGCATCAATCGACGAGACGACCACCGCCGGGACAATATTCATCGACTCGGCGCAGCTAGGCCAAACCAGCGCCTCGGCCGGCCTCTCATACGTTGACGCCGCACCCGCGGCGGTGCGCCTACGACAAGCCTCGTCGCCGGTGGAACGACAACGAGACGCATCGGCTTCGCGAATCCGCCCCCCGGCCCGCACCGGGCACATGACCGCGAGTCATGTTCGGACCTGTGACAACGATCTTCACACCGTGTGTCCGGGCCTTCCCTGGCGTCGCCGACCTCGGGTCATAGCAGGACCGTCACATTGAGCCACTCGCCGATTGGTCAGGGGAAGTTCTTGCCGCTCCCGGGTGGGATGCGGGAAGCTTTCGCCGCGGCCGGCGGCGTACATTCCGACTGGCCGAAACCAATCCCGCCCGCTGCTGGCGGGACCTTGCCTGTGAACGCCCATCCAGTACCGCGTCTATGGCCCATTCAGGTAGGGCCGCGTAACGCCATGTCCTGCGGAGTATTCCGCGCGGCAGCCATCTGTTCGCTCGTTCGCGATCACTTATTCGCGTTCGCGATCAGCCATTCGACAGGCATGGGCGATTTCAGGCGATACCGACCGAGGCGCGGCGACTCCGTCCCGCGGCAACACAGATGGGTGATGCATGCCATGACCGAGCCTGTCAACGCCACCACCGAGGCACCGGATCAGCCGCTGAGCCTCAGCACCGCGGCCGCTAGGAATCTCGCGACCACCACCAAGTCCGTTCCGCAGATGCAGGAGATCTCGTCCCGCTGGCTGCTGCGGGTCCTGCCCTGGGTGCACACGGCGGGTGGCGTGTACCGGGTCAACCGACGTCTCACCTATGTCGTCGGCGACGGCCTCCTCACGTTCACCAACACCGGGTCGGACGTCCGGGTCGTCCCGGCCGAGCTGACCGAGCTGCCGGTGCTGCGCGGCTTCGACGGTGGCGAGCTCACCACGCTGGCTGACGCCTTCGTCCAGCGTGAGTACTCCCCCGGGGAGATTCTCGCCGAAGCCGGCGCCGCCGCGGCCGAGGTCGTCCTCATCGCCCACGGCAAGGTGGGGCGGTTCGGTCCCGGCGCCTTCGATGACGAGCGGTCGCTCGGAATCCTCAGCGACGGCGAGTACTTCGGCGCCGACGTGCTGGTCGGACCGGACACGACCTGGGACCACACCGTCCGCGCGCTGACCAGGACCACGGTGCTCGCGCTGCCGCGCCAGCGGTTCCAGGAGGTCGTGGACGCCTCGGACACGCTGCGGGCCTGGATTGACGACTACCGGAGCCGTCCCGCGCCGGCGCGGAACAAACAGGGCGAGGCCGAGATCTCGATCGCGGCCGGCCACGTCGGCGAGCCGGCGCTCCCGGGCACGTTCGTCGACTACGAGCTGGCTCCCCGCGAGTACGAGCTCAGCGTCGCCCAGACCGTGCTGCGGATCCACAGCCGGGTGGCCGACCTCTACAACGAGCCGATGAACCAGCTCGAGCACCAGCTCCGGCTCACCGTCGAGGCGCTGCGCGAGCGCCAGGAGCACGAGTTGGTGAACAACTCCGACTTCGGCCTGCTCCACAACGTCGACCTGCGCCAGCGCATTCACACCCGTTCGGGGCCGCCGACCCCGGACGACCTGGACGAGCTCCTCAGCCGGCGGCGCAGCACGCATGTTCTGCTTGCGCACCCGCGCGCGATCGCCGCCTTCGGCCGCGAATGCACCGCGCGGGGCATCTACCCGGCCACGGTGCCGTTCCACGACCAGCAGGTGCCGGCGTGGCGCGGCGTTCCGCTGCTGCCGGTCAACAAGATTCCCGTCAGCGCTTCCGGCAGCACGTCCATCATCGCGATGCGCACCGGCGAAGAGAATCAGGGCGTCATCGGGCTGAACAACGTGGGCATTCCCGACGAGATCGAGCCGGGCCTCTCCGTTCGATTCATGGGAATCAGCGAGAAGGCCATCATCTCCTACCTGGTGACGGCCTACTACTCCGCGGCCGTCCTGGTTCCCGACGCCCTCGGCGTGCTGGAGAGCGTCGAGATCGGACGCTAGGACCGCCCGCCGGCGCCGCGCGGCCATCGACCCGCCGCGCGGCGCCGGCGCCCCCACTCCCCTTCAGAAAGGAGGACGCGGAGCACCCATGAAGCCTTTCACGCTTCCGCGGTTCTACGTCCCCTACCCGGCGCGACTGAGCCCGCACCTGGACGCGGCCCGGACGCACAGCAGAGCCTGGGCCGCCGAGATGGAGATGATCGGCCCCGCCCCCGGCGGCGAGGTGATCTGGAGCGAGCAGGACTTCGACGCCCACGACTACGCCCTGCTGTGTGCCTACACCCACCCGGATTCCTCGGCCGACCGGCTCAACCTGGTCACGGACTGGTACGTCTGGGTCTTCTATTTCGACGACCATTTCCTGGAGCTGTTCAAACGGACAGGCGACATGGCCGGCGCCCGCGACTACCTCGACCGGTTGCGCGCCTTCATGCCGGTCGACGCAGGCGCCGTGGCCGGGGAGGCCCCGACCGGCCAGGATGCCCCGACGAACCCGGTCGAGCGCGGCCTGGCCGACCTGTGGGCGCGTACTGTCCCGGACCGGAGCGCGGCCTGGCGCCAGCGGTTCGTGGTGAGCACGCGCAACCTGCTGGACGAATCCCTCTGGGAACTGGCCAACATCAACGCGAACCGGGTCGCCAATCCGATCGAGTACATCGAGATGAGGCGCAAGGTCGGCGGCGCGCCGTGGTCCGCGAACCTGGTCGAGCACGCCGCGGACGCCGAGGTGCCCGCGGCCATAGCCGGCCTGCGCCCGATGCGGGTGTTGCGGGACACCTTCGCCGACGCGATTCACCTGCGGAACGACCTGTTCTCCTACCAGCGCGAGGTCGAGCTCGAAGGCGAGCTGAGCAACGGAGTCCTGGTCATCGAGCGTTTCCTCGACTGCGACACCCAGTCCGCGGCCGAGCTGGTCAACGATCTGCTCACGTCCAGGCTGCACCAGTTCGAGCACACGGCGATCAGCGAGGTCCCACCCGTTCTCGAGGAGAACGGGATCGACCCGCTCGCCCGCGCCGCCGTCGTCGCGTACGTGAAGGGCCTGCAGGACTGGCAGTCGGGCGGCCACGAGTGGCACCTGCGGTCCAGCCGGTACATGAACGACGGACCTCGGCCCGACGGTATCGCCGAGACCTCGCAGCGGGTGGCCGATCGCGGCATTCTTCCGCACGGCCCGACCGGGCTGGGCTCGTCCATCGCCCGGCCGCTGGAATCGGTCCTGGCGACCGCGCCGCAACGCGGGCGCGCCTTCAGCCACGTCCCGTTCCAGGTCGTCGGGCCCTCACGGGCGCCAGCGCCGTACATGCCCTTCCCCGTGGGCGACAACCCGCACCTTCCAGGCTGCCGCCGGGACAGCGTCCGGTGGGCCCGGGACATGGGGCTACTCGCGCAGGTGCCGGGAATCTGGGATGAGCACAAGCTCGTCTCGTACGACTTCCCACTCTGCTCGGCCGGGCTCGACCCGGATGCGAGCCAGGCCGACCTGCTGCTCTCGGCCTGCTGGCTGACCTGGGGCACCTACGCGGACGACTACTACCCCGTCATCTTCGGCCGGGCGCGGGACCTCGCCGGGGCGCGGGCGTGCAACGAGCGCCTGCGGCAGTTCCTGCCGGTCGAGTTCGCCACCCTCGCCGGGGCGACGCCGCCGCCGCTCCTTGCGCTGGAGCGCGGACTCGCGGACCTGTGGGCCCGCACCGCCCCGCCGTTGAGCCTGAGTGCGCGACGATCCTTCCGCGCGGCGATCGACCTCATGCTCGACAGCTGGCTGTGGGAACTCGCGAACCAGGCCGAGAACCGGATTCCCGACCCGATCGACTACCTCGAGATGCGGCGGGCGACCTTCGGCTCCGACCTGACCATGGCCCTCGCCCGGGTGAGCGGCGAGCGGCTGGTGCCAACGGAGATCTACGCGACCCGCCCGATCAGGGCACTGGAGAGCTCGGCCTCGGACTACGCCACCCTTCTGAACGACCTCTTCTCCTATCAGAAGGAGATCCAGTTCGAGGGCGAGCTGCACAACGGCGTCCTGGTTGCCGAGAAGTTCCTGGGCTGCTCCCGCGAGCGTGCCGTCACGGTGGTCAACGATCTCATGACCGCGCGCATGCTGCAGTTCGAGCACATCGTCGAACAGGAACTGCCGGCGCTGTTCGAGACGTACGACCTGGCCGAGGACGCTCAGGGCGCGCTGCTGACCTACGTCGAGGACCTGAGGAACTGGCTCGCCGGAATCCTGCGGTGGCACCAGGGCACCCGCCGCTACGACGAATCCGAGCTACGTCAGCATCCCGCGGCCGGTGTCCCACCGTTCGGGTCTCCGGTCGGTCTGGGCACCTCGGCGGCGCGGCTGGCAAGCCTCACCCGTCGGTCGTCAGGCGGTCTGGGCGCGACCTCGTCCCCATCCGGGCCGCGTGGCCACCGGCCGCCGCCCGCTCGACCGCGATAATCGCGCCATGAGCGAGATCCGCGTGGACCGCTGGGGGGTCCCCGTACGGGCGGCCGACGGCGGCGCCGTTGGCGTGCTGGACCAGGCGATCGAAGATCTAGTCGGGCTCACCGGGGACCCGGTCGGCGGGGCCGAGGCCGCGATCGCGGCGGACGGCGAGCTGGCGCTCGCGCGGATCTTCCGCGCCTACCTGGCCCTCTACGCGACCACCGCCGACGGCGTCGCCCAGGCCGGCCAGCTCCTCGAACCGCTGGGGCCGGCCGACGCGAGCCCGGCCGCCTCGCGCGAGGCCCACCACCTGGCCGCGGCCAGGGCCTGGGCGGACGGCGACTGGCACGCGGCCACCCGCGCGCTGCGGCGCGCCCTGGTCGCCAACCCCCGCGACCTGCTGGCCCTGAAGATCGCCCAGGATCTCTCCTTCTTCCTCGGCGACCGCCGCGAGCTGCGCGACCTCGTGGCGAGAGTGCTTCCCGCCTGGCCGGAAACCGACCCGGCCTGGGGGTTCGTCCAGGGCATGTACGCCTTCGGCCTCGAGGAGAACGCCGACTACCGGGCAGCGGAGGACGCCGCCCGCCGGGCCCTCGCCCGGGGCCCCCGGGACGTGTGGGCCGTGCACGCGCTGGCCCACGTCTTCGAGATGGAGGGCAGCCTCCCGGAGGGCGTGGCGTTCCTGACGTCGTCGGCGCCCGACTGGCGGGACAGCTACTTCGCGGTGCACAACTGGTGGCATCTCGGGCTGTACCTGCTGGAGCAGGGCCGGGCCGACGACGCGCTCGCGCTGTATGACGAGCGGGTCCGCGCCGTCAGCTCGACCGAGTGGCTCGACATCGTCGACGCGGCCGCGCTGCTGTGGCGCCTCGCCCTGTACGGCACGGACGTGACCACCCGCGCCGCCGCGCTCGCGACCGACATCCGCGACCTGGTCGGCGGCGCACCTACCTACATCTTCAACGACTGGCACGCGGTCATGGCCTTCGGGCTGGCGGGCGACCACGCCCGGGCGGCCCAGGTGGTCGCCGCCAACCGGGACCTGACCGCTCCCGCCAACCGCCAGGCCGCCGAACGGGCCGGGCACGGCCTGCTCACCGCCTTCTCGGCGTTCGCCGACGGGGAGCCGCGGACCGCGGTGGACCTGCTTCTGGACCTGCGCTCCGACGCCCACGCGGTCGGCGGGAGCCACGCCCAGCGCGACATCATCGACCTGACCCTGATCGCCGCAGCGGCGCGGTCCGGGCAGGCCGGCCTCGCCCGCGCGCTGGTCACCGAGCGGGTCGCGCGCAAGCCACCCGCCGAGCCGTCGGCACGCGCCCTGCTCGCCGCGAACGGCGGCGACGACACCTGGCTCACCTGGTGACCGCCGCCAGCCAGCGCGACACCCGCCGCGGCCGGCCGGGCAGAATCGACGGGTGCGTCTCGGCATCGCCCATCACTACGGCTGGGCCGTGGCCGTCACCGCCACGACGGACCACACGGTCGTGGACCGGCGGCGGATCGAGCTGATCGAGCCCGGTCTCCCCGCGGCGCCGGTCCACCACGAGGGCGGGCCGCACGTGCTCCACCAGCGAGCGGAGCCGTTGGACGACGGCGCCCTCGCCGCACTGGTCGCGAACGTGCGGGCGTCGGTGGTCCGGGCCACGGCCGGCGCGCTGGACGAGCTGGCCGCCGCGTTGTCCGAGCCGATCGGCTCGCTGTCGCTGCGCTCCTGGCCGGCCGACTTCCCCGCCGACCTCGCCGTCCAGCGTCGCGTGCCCTATGAGAGCCGCGCCGACTCCGTGATGTACCTCCAGGTGCTCGCCGGGCTCGCCCTCGACCGGGGCTGGGCCGTGCACCAGTACAACGCCACCACCGTCGAGCGAGAGGCGGCCCGTCTCCTGGGCGAGCGAGCCGAGAAGGTGCTGTACGGCCCACGCGCCAGCCTCGGGCCACCGTGGTCGAAGGACCACCGGACGGCGCTGGCCGCGACGGTCGTCCTCCCTGCCGGCGGCCGGCCGGAGCAGGCTGTCGCCCGGCCCTGACGTACGGATCGGAAAACGGACCGCGTGCGAGGCTGGGCCCCATGTTCCCGGTGACGCCCGCCGCCGAGGCCGCGCTGGCCGTGGCCACCCGTTTCTGCTCCCCCGCGCTGGTCAACCATTCCGTCCGCTCCTACCTGTGGGGAGCGAGGTACGGCACCGCGCACGGCATCGCCTTCGACGAGGCCCACCTCCTGCAGGTCGCCACAAGCTGGGAGGTCGTCGGTCCGCGGCCACGGGAGTTCCCGCCGGACGCGAGGGCGCAGGTGCTCGCCCGCTATCCACGGCTGGGATTCGGCACCGAGTTCGTGGCCTGCTTCGAGGACCAGGCCAGGCGCAAGCCGGGCAGTGCCGCCGCCGCGTCGGTCCGGAAGAACGTCGCCGGCCGGATCGCCGCGAATCCGCTCGAAGGCCGCCCGCCGACGCCCTAGGGTGACCGCCGACGCCGTAGGTTGGCCGCCGGGACGTCGACATCGCGAGATGAGGTCGGGTACGTGCGGATCCTGCTGCCGCCGAGCGAGGCGAAGGCCGAGGGTGGCGACGGGCCGTCGCTGCGGACGGCCGGGTTCGGCGACGGCCCGCTCGCGGCGGCCCGGGCCGAGGTGGCACGAGCGGTCGCCGCCTTCTGCCGCGACGACCCGGCCGCGGCGGTCGTCGCGCTGCGGCTGCCGGCCTCGCGCGCCGAGGCGGATCTGGCCGCGAACGTCGCGATCCTGGACGCGCCGACGATGCGCGCGCTCGACCGGTTCGTCGGCGTGCTCTACGAGGCACTCGCCCCGGCGACGCTCCCACCGGCCGCGCGAGCCGCCGCCGACCGGGCCCTGTTCGTCTCCAACGGCGCGTTCGGCCTCACCGGCGCGGCCGAGCCGCTGCCCGACCAGCGGGTCGCCATGGCGGCGGCGATCCCCGGCCTGGCCGGCAGCGCCGGCCCGACCGTCCTCGCGACCTTCTGGCGCGCCCAACTCGCGCCGATTCTGCCCGACCTGCTCGCCGCCGCGCCGACCGCCACCGGCGAGCACCTGATCGTGGATCTTCGCTCCTCGGACTACGCGACCGTGCCCCGCCTCACCGGGCCGCTGCGGGCGGGAGCCCTCCCCGTTCGCGCGTTGACGGAGAAACGCGTCGGCGGGCGCTGGGTTCGCCGCCCGCTCAGCTACCAGGCGAAGCAGGCCAAGGGCCTGCTGACCCGGGCGCTGCTGCTGGCCGAGGCCGCCGACCGCCCGCTGAAGACCATCGACGACGTGGCCGAGGTAGCCGAGTCCGCCGGCCTCGCCGCCGAGCCACACGGCAGCCCGACTACCCCCGCCCTCGACGTCATCACCCGTTGGACCCCGCCGGGCACATCCACGCGCGGCGCCTCACGTGGTTGAGACAGTCCCGGTGGACAGGACCGGGTCGTAGACGACCAGTCTGCGGGAGCGTTCGCGTTTCGCGGCGTACATGGCCAGGTCAGCCTGGTGGAGCAACGTGTCGGGGCACGTCGGTCCGGCGTGGTCGAGGGTGACGAGGCCGAGGCTGGCGCGGGGGTCGTAGCGGCGGCCAGCCAGCTCGCAGGGCTCCTCCACCGCGGCCGCGAGCCGCTGGGCGATCTGGACCGGCTTGTCCGGGCCGTGGCCGGCGAGAATGACGGCGAACTCGTCGCCGCCGAGACGCGCGACCGTGTCCGTGGCGCGGACCGCCGCGCACAGCCGGGCCGCGCTGATCTTCAGCAGCTCGTCGCCGACGGCGTGCCCGAAGGCGTCGTTGACCCCCTTGAAGTGGTCCAGGTCGACGAACAGGACCGCGACGGCCTCGCGGCCGGCGAGCGCACCGCCGCCAGGGGTGCTGCCGGCGCCGCTTGGCGGGTGGTCGCCGCCGACCGCGCGCGCCAGGCGCCGGCTGAACAGGGCGCGGTTCGCCAGGCCGGTCAACGGGTCATGAAAGGCCTGATGCCGCAGCTGCCCCTCCCGCACCCGCACCTCGGCGAGCAGGTGGGTGTTCTCGGCGATGGTCATCATCTGCCGGGCGAGCGCGAGGACGAGCAGCGAGACGGTTCCATACGCCTCGACCCGGTCAAGGGGCGCCCCCGCCACGAGCCTGCCGAGAATCAGCACCCCGGCGACGCCGAGCACGGCATACGGCAGGGCGGCATGCGCCCACACCGCCCGCGGAGCGGCCATCGCCTCACCGTCGCGGTTTCCCTGACCGCCCACCGGCGTCAACGCGGCGAGGGTGATCAACTGAACGGAGACGATGATCGGCAGCATGCTCCACGCCGGAAGGTCATAGTCGCCATGGGCGAAGCGGTAGACGAGCAGGCCGTTCGTGAGGGCGTAGGACAGCAGACCGGCGCCCAGCAGCGCCAGCGTCGCCGGCTCCCGCGGCCGGCGGAACGTCCCGATCAGCAGCACCGTCGCGGTGAGGATCAGCCCGGCGACCTGGTGCACGAGCGCGAAGGCGACCTCCGCCGGGTCGGGCGCGCTGGTCCGGATGAGGTCCTCCAGTGACGTCCCCCATTGCACCAGGAGGATCGAGCCGACGATCAGCACGCTGTCGAGCACGACGATCACATGCCAGCGGCTCGGCCCGGCCCGCGTCCGGTGGGCGCCCCGGTCCTCGAACGGGCAGGTCGGCAGGGACAGCAACCCGGCCAGGGCCAGGCCGTAGAAGACGATCAGGCCGGAATACTCCGAGGTCACGTTGGCCGAGATCGAGGCACTGCTGACTAGCGTCACCAGTGTCAGCAGGCCGCCCGCCCCGAGGCCGACCGCGAAGACACCGATGAGCACCCGCCATCGCCGGTCACCGGGCTCGGCACGTCGAGCGCTCCAGAGGCAGGCGACCGAGGCGACGGCCTCGGAGACGCAGGCGACGGCCACCGTGGCGATCCGCGCGGGCGCCGAGCCCAGCACCACCGCGAACACCCCGGCCAGCGCGACGAGCAGCGCACCGCCGACAGCGGCCCGACGGAACACCCAGGACCCGCCGGTCCGTCCAGCCGATCGCCGAGGGCCTGGCGCTGCGCCCCCGACTCCGCGGAGCCCCGCCACCACACCTCCCTTCACCACAACGCGACCATCTGGACACTCAAAGCGACCGACGCACGGCCGCGCGCCTCGCCGGGGCACCGCGGCACCCTCAGAAGTCCTGCCCGACCCCCGGATAGCGAACCGACCAGAGGCGGGAGGCCGCGGTCATTGCCCGTGCTCGCACCAGGTCCTCGGCGGCGGAGACCAGGCATGCCCCGGTTGGTCGCCGCGGCACGGGGTAGAGGCCTGTACCGGCGCAGAGTCGCGGCCGTCGGCGGACGGGCCGCGCGGCGTCCTGCCATCGGCGGGGAGGCGACGTGTCGAGTGGCGGCGACGAACACGACCGGGAGATGGGATTCGTCGACCTCTTCCATCAGCTTCAGATCGGTCTGACAGTCACCCGCATCGCGGACGGCCGGCTGCGCCGCGTCAACACCGCGGCCTGCGCGCTGATCGGTCGGAGCGAGGCCGAACTCGTCGGCCTGGACTGGCGCGAGATGATCGACCCGACGCAGGTCGACGAGCTGAACGCGGCCTTCAGTCAGCAGTCCTGGAGGCGCGTCGGCGAGGCGGGCCGCCGGGTGATCCGGTTCCTGCGCCCCGACGGCACGGTCGCTCACGTCCTCGCCTCGGGGGGCATCGTCACCATCGACGGCGACCGGTGCTTCCTCACGCAGCTCCAGGACATCACCGAGTACGTCTCGACCCACCAGCAGCTCCAGCTCGTGCTCGACAGCACTCCGGTCTCGGTGTTCCTCCTCGATCGCGAGGGACAGGTGGTGGCGAGCGCCGGAACGGCCCGCGAGTCGCCCGGGAACGCTGCCGGCTCCGGCCTCCACGAGGCGCTCGGCGACGAGCCCGCCGTCCTGGAGATGGTGCGCAGTGCGATGGGAGGCCAGCGCGTCCACAGCGTGGTGCCGTCCGGCCGGTGCTGGTACGACGTCCACCTGGTCCCGGTGTCCGCCGCTGGGCGGACCGCGGTCGGTGGGGTCGTCAGCGACGTGACCGAACGCGAACGGGCGACCGCCGAGCTGTTGGACCGGACGGCCCGCCAGACGGCGCTCGCCAACCTGGCGCAGTACGCCCTGGAGATCGGCGACGAGCTGGCCCTGTGGGATCTGGGCATCAGCGCGCTCACCGATCAGGTCAACGCCGACCGGATCACGGTGGAGCCCTGCCCTGACGGCGCGGCCGGCCGGGCCGGTCCCGACGCCGAAGCCGGCCGGGACGCGGACGCGGCGCCCACCCTCGTCCGGATGCCCGTGGGACACACCGATGAGCCGGTCGCGACGGTCACCGTCCGCCGCGCCGCGCCGGGCCTGACCAGCGACGACGTCGCCTTCATCCGCTCCGTGGTCGCGATCCTCGGCTCCGCGGTGCTGCGCATCCGGATGGAGAACGCCGCCCGGTTCCGGTCGCTGCACGACCCGCTCACCGGCCTGCCCAACCGCGTCGCGATCCTCGATCACCTCCGGCGAAGCCTGGCCCAGGGCCGACCGGACACGCGCCGGACCGGCGTCCTGTACATCGACTTGGACGGCTTCAAGGCCGTGAACGACACGCTGGGGCATCACGCCGGCGACGAGCTTCTGCAGGCGGTCGCCGGCCGGCTGCGCCAGCTGGGCCGCCCGACCGACCTCGTCGGCAGGCTGGCAGGCGACGAGTTCGCCGTGTTGTGCGAGGGAGTCGGCGGCCTGGAGGACCTGCGCGCCATCGGCGAGCGGGTGATCCACGCGCTCACGCCGCCCGTGCGGCTGCGCCGCCTGGTCAGCGTCGGCGCCAGCATCGGGATCGCGCTGGCCGGCCCCGACCTCACCGACGCCGAACAGGTCCTCGACGCCGCCGACCTGGCCATGTACGCCGCCAAGCGCCGTGGGCCGGGACGCTGCGTCGCCTACGACGACACGATCCGCGAGACCGTCGCGACGCACCTGGCGGGGGTCACGGAGCTGCGGCAGGCCGTCGCCGCCGGGCGGCTGGTGCCGCTGTTCCAGCCGATCGCGTCCAGTTCCGGCACGGTGGCGGCCGCGGAGGCCGTGCCCTGCTGGCCGCAGCCCGGCGGGCGCCTGCTCGGGCCGGAGGAGATCGAGCCGATCGCCTTCGAGGCGGGACTGAGCGGCGACCTCGACCAGTGGCTCGTCGACAGCGCCCTGCGCACCCTCGACGCGGCCCCCACTCCCCCGCCGCTCGGCGACGCGGGCGAGGTCGACGCCCCGGCCGGCGAGCACGCCGACGACGCGTGCCGGCACCTGTGGATCCGGATCTCCGAGCGCGGCCTGGGCGAGTCCGCGTTGCGGGACCAGATCATCAGCCATGTTCGGGGTTCCGGACCGCGCCATCCGCGCGGCCCCAGGCTCGGCGTGCTCATCCCCGACACGATGTGGCAGCTCGACTACCGCAACGTCAACACGGCCATCGGGGACCTCGCCGCGGCCGGCGTCGAGACCCGGCTCGACTTCACCGAGCTGGGCCCGATCCGAGCGATCACCAAGGACAACATTCCCCCGGGCCTCGGCGGCATCCGCCTCAGCGACCGGCACATCCACAATCTGGACGACGGCGACGTCGGCATCGCCATCATCGCGGGCATCGTCCGCTTCGCCGACCTCCTGCACCTCGCCGTCGCGGCACAGGGGGTGGACACCCCGGCCCAGCTCGCCAGGATCCGCGCACTCGGCTGCGACCTCGCCCAGGGCGCCGCCGTCGGCCCGGCAGCGCTCACGCCCCCCTGGTGACCGCGGTCAGGCCGGGACGCCCTGGACGCCGGCGGCGCGGGCGGCGTTGGCGGCCACGTCGACGAACTGCTCGAAGGTGACCGACTCCTTCTTCACACCGAAGGCCTGGACGTCCCGGTACTCGAGGACGACTGGGCCGTCCGGGACGGCGTTGGTCCGCCCCATGGCGTAGGTGAACCACGTCGAGGTGCGCGCCGGGTGGGCGTGGGCCGGATAACCCAGCGGCGGCGACATGGCGTCGTAGTCCACACCCCGGGGCCCGAGACCGGAGTAGTCGCGGTCGAGCGTCGGCACCCCGGCGCCCAGGTCCCCGTTGCGGATCGAGGTGAGCCACTGCGCCAGGGTCAACGGGTTGACGATCCGGTCGGTGCCGGCCTTGTAGTCCTCGGGGCAGACCACGGCATTCAGCTCGGCGCCCGGAATGGTGCGGACGACGGCGTCGAATTCCGTGCGGTCGTCGTCGTCGAGCAGCATCCGGTAGATCGAGCGGAGATTCATCCGGGGTAACAGGTTGAACCCGGTCTTGGGACCCTCGTTGGAGTACCTGATGCTCGGCTGGCTGAAAGCGTGGAGGTAGTAGGCGACCAGCGCGAACAGGGCCCGCAGCTCGAAGGTCACCCCGTTGTTGGCGCCGACCCAGCCGTCGACCTTCGCCGTCACGCCGGGGTAGTAGGGACTGATCAGGCTCTCGACGTCGGTCAGGTCGGCGTCGATCGTGCACTGCGCGACCCCGGTCATGACGGTGCCGGTCGCCTCGATCGCGATCTTGGTGTTGGCCGGCAGCAGGACGGGCCGCACCTCGTTGTTCGCCACGACGGTGACCGTGTCGTACACCGGGCCCGGCGCGGCGAAGACGAGCGACCGCTTTCCCCTGTGCGGCAGGCTGACCCTCATCTCGGGTGCCGCGAGGGCCGTCTGGAGGTTCCCCTGGGCGTTGACCGCGAGCAGCTGGCCGTCGGTGACCAGGCCGGCGCCCCGGCGGGACCGGGCGCTCGGATCGGCCAGGCCCTGGCCGAACAGCGGGGCCAGCAGCGCGGCCACCCGCTGGTTGGTGAGCTTCGCCGGGTCCGGCGCGACGCTCGACAGCACGCTCATCAGGTCACCGATGAGAACGAGCTGGGGAACCAGGTCGTCCCATTCGTCCACCGGGTCGGTGACGATTTCGACCTCACCGGAGTCCGACTCGATGTTCACCCCGACGCCGTCGGCCCGGAACACGAGACTTTTCGAGGGCAGGGCGAGCTGGACGCCGGCCATGCTTTTCATGGCGAGTTGTCCGGGTTTGAACTGCCATTCGAATCCGATACGGGTCATGTCGAATTCCCCCACCCCTCGCCCGACCAGCCGGGCGAATGCTACCGCCCGCGACCCAAGGAGTGATGCCAGTCACCGGAATCCCGGTCCGGACCACGGTCGGCCGCGGCGCGACGTCTGTGAGCGCCGTCTCGACACGGCGCGGGTCTGCCCAGGCCTGGCCGACGATGTCATCGTGCGAGACCGCCGGGAGCGCCCCGCCCTAGAGGCCACGAACAGGACCAGCTGGGTGGCCGTGTCCCGCACGGTGCCGGCGGCGGCCCGATGAGCACCGCCGCCAGGCCGGCTGACGGCACCGACCAGGTGATTCGCCGCGTCGAGGGCTCCGTCGGCCGCCTCACCCTCAACCGGCCGAAGGCGATCAACGCGCTGTCCCACGCCATGGTGCTAGCGATGACCGAGGCGCTGGACGACTGGGCCGCCGACGACGCGATCACCTGCGTGCTCGTCGACGGCGCCGGCACGCGCGGGCTCTGCGCCGGCGGCGACGTCCGGCTGTTCCACCAGGACGCCCTGACCGGCGGAACCGCCTCGATCGGCTTCTGGGCCGACGAGTACCGGCTGAACTCGTTGATCGCCCGGTACCCGAAGCCCTACGTCGCGCTGATGGACGGCCTCGTGATGGGCGGCGGCGTCGGGATCTCCGCGCACGGCTCGGTCCGGGTCGTCACGGAGCGCTCGAAGATCGGCATGCCGGAGACCGGCATCGGGCTCGTGCCCGACGTCGGCGGCACCTGGCTGCTGTCCCGGATGCCGGGCGAGACCGGCACCCACGCCGCGCTGACCGCCGGCACGCTGTCCGGCGCGGACGCGATCGCCGGCGGCCTCGCCGACCACCTGGTCCCCGCCGACCGGCTGCCGGAGCTGGTCGATCTCCTGGTCGCCGGCAAGCCACCGGCGGACGCCCTCGCCACGCTGGCCGTGCCCCCGGGTGAGGGGACCCTCGCCGCCGCCCGCGGCTGGATCGACTCCTGCTACGCGGCGGGCAGCGTCGCGGACATCCTCGACCGGCTGCGCGCGCACGGCGACCCGGCGGCCGCCGCGGCGGCGGACGAGATCGCGGCGAAGTCGCCGACGGCGCTCACCGTCACCCTCGCCGCGCTGCGCCGCGCGGCGGCGCTCGCGGACCTGGACGCCGCGCTGGTGAGCGAGTTCCGGGTCTCCGTCGCCTGCCTGCGCCACCACGACCTGGCCGAGGGCATCCGCGCCCAGATCATCGACAAGGACCGGTCGCCGCGCTGGTCGCCCGGCACGCTCGCCGACGTCGACGACGCTCGCGTCAGCGAGTTCTTCGCCGCCCCGGCCGGCGGCGACCTCGTACTCGCCCGGGGCGTCGCCCGCGCGAGCACGAGGTGAGCCGGCGCGCGGCTCCTACTGGATGCGGCCCGCGTAACGGCGCGTGTAGCCGTCAGCGGTGTCGGCCTTGACGATCACGTCGTAGTAGCCGTTGGCGTCCACGGGCCAGGTGATCGTGGCGGAGCCGTTGAGGGCGATCGGGACCGTCTGGGTCGTGCCGGCGTAGTCGTTGGGCGTGAGGGTGTAGGTGACCGCCTGCTGCCCGGCGTTGCCCAGGGCGATCTTGAGCACGGCGACGCCGCCGCCCGCCGCCGCCGTGACCGGGGTCGCCGACACCTGCGGAACCGCGCCGGTGCTCTGGCTGGCCGCGACCACGTTGCCGGCGAACGAGCGGACGAACCGGTCGGGCCCGTAGATGGAGAAGGCGTACTTCGCGGACGTCGACGACGTGTTCCAGGTGTAGGTCTTGTTCGTGCCGTTGACGACGGTGAACGGCGTCGCCGAGGCGGTCAGGTACTGGTCGGGGAAGACGAACAGCGAGACGCCCAGGCTGCCGGAGTTGGACATGGTGGCGGTGACCACGCCGGTGGAGCGGTTGACCGCGACGTCGGCGTGCGGCATGTGGCGCGTCGGCCGGTGCGGGCGGGTGCCCGCCTCCTGGACCGGCGCCACCTGCGCGCCGGAGGCGGGCGGCTTGACCGCCGGCAGGGACTTCGCCGCGTCCGACTGGTTGATCAGCGGCACGGTGTCCGGCAGCGACGGGATCGAGAAGTCGGGGTTCGCGAAGTCGAACGCCGCGGTGAGGTCCGAGCTGACCAGGTTGCGCCAGGCGGTGACGTTCACCAGCGGGGCCCCGGTCCAGGTCTGGAGGAACCGGTTCATCGACGTGTGGTCGTAGGTGTTGGAGTCGACCCAGCCACCCCGGGTCCAGGGCGAGCAGATGAGCATCGGCACGCGGGTGCCCATGCCGATCGGCTGGCTGCTGATGAACTCGTTGGTGTAGCTCGTCTCCGGCGCCGGCGGCAGGGCGTGGTCGAAGTAGCCGTCGTGCTCGTCGTAGGTGACGAACAGTGCCGTGCTCTCCCAGAGGGCCTGGTTGCCCATCAGGGCCTCGAGGACGGCCCGGGTGTAGTGCGCGCCGTAGGCGGGGCTCGCCGCGGGGTGCTCGGAGTAGGAGTAGGGCGCGACGATCCACGAGACCTGCGGGATCGTGCCCGCCGCGCAGTCGGCGAGGAACTGGGCCAGGACGTGGTTGACGTGGTTCGGCCCGAGCGGGGTGCCCGCGCTGGCCTGCCAGGGCTGGACCGCCCCGCGGATCGCCAGCTGCTGGCCGGCGGTCGTGTTGGCCTTCATCGACGTCTGGTACTGCTTGTAGAACCACAGCGGGTTGTCGCCGTAGTCGCCGACCCAGCCGTCGGCGCCGCTGCCGTCGCCGACCTCGTGGTTGGTGTACACCTGCCAGCTGATGCCGGCCGCCGTCAGCTGTTCCGGATAGGTTTTCACATTGGTGAACTTGACCGTGTAGTCGGCGGGGTTGGTGGTCGCCCCGCTCGACGTTCCGGTCCAGAAGTACATCCGGTTCGGGCTGGTCGGACCCATGATCGCCTGGTGGTAGCCGTCGCAGATGGTGAACGCGTCGGCCAGCGCGTAGTTGAACGGCAGGTCGGCGCGGGTGAGGTAACCCATCGACTGCTCGCCCTTGGCCGAGACCCATTTGTTCCACAGGCCGGAGTTGCGGGCGCTGTGGTCACCGGTCCAGGAATGGTCCAGGTCACCGGCGTTCATCGCGTTCATCGTCGTGGAGTTCATCCGCCACGGCAGCAGGTAGCCGCCGTCGCTGCGGCCGGTGTCCGGCTGCTGGAAGATGGTGTTGCCGCTCTGGAAGCGGAACGCCTGCTTGTCGCCGAAGCCGCGGACGCCCTGGAGGCTGCCGAAGTAGTGGTCGAAGCTGCGGTTCTCCTGCATCAGGATCACCACGTGCTTCAGGTCCGAGATCGTCCCGGTGGCGCTGGACGCGAGCCCGCTCGCCCTGGCCCTCGTGGCCTCGGCCACGCCGCCAGGTCCGGCCAGCGCCATCGCGCCGGCGACCGCGCCGCCCCACTGCAGGAACCGGCGGCGGTTGACCGACGCCACGAAGGGCTGCGGGGCGCGGTAGTCGGTGCCGGGCCCCGGGTCGTCGAAGCTGGCTCCGCTGTTGCCGTCCATGCTGTTCACGTCCTCCGATTGGCTTTTCCGGTGAGAGCGGCATGAGCCGAGTTGTTCGCCGACGAAGTCACCGCGCGATTCCGCGCGCCGGCGCCTCACGCATAGCCATAACGCTCTTTTGACCGGACCGAGATGGACGCCGCGACGCTACTGGCAAACACCGATCCGCATCCGGATCGATTCGATGAATCCCAGCGGAACGCCGCCCGTCCGTCACCCGTCAGGCAGTTCTGCCGAAGATGAACACCGGTTGTCCGCGACGGGACCGCGGGGACACATCACCCGGTCCCGTCGCCGGTGGCATCTCGGCGCGCGCAGGGAAGGGCTCGGCCTGGGCTGGCGGGCTCGTGCCACGCCGGCCGCGGCCGGCGGACACGAGGCACGCGGCCTGGCCCGGAGGACCGCTCGCGGTGGGTCACAATGGTCGCGATGGTCACCATCGGGACCGCCGTGGCCGCCCAGGGTGCGCTCGCGGGCCCACGCACACCTCGGAGGAGTCAGATGATCTTCATCGTCGTCAGGTTCCGGGTGCTGCCCGCGGACGCGGACCGGTGGCCGGCGATCGTCGAGGACTTCACCCAGGCCACCCGCGGCGAGCCGGGCTGCCTGTGGTTCGACTGGTCACGCAGCCTCGAGGATCCGACCGAATACGTGCTGGTCGAGGCGTTCCGGGACGACGAGGCCGGCACCGCCCACGTCCAGTCGGCGCACTTCCTCGCCGCGCGACGGACCCTGCCCGACCATCTCGTGGAGACCCCGCGCATCGTGAACGTGACCGTCCCCGGCGACGACTGGTCCCAACTCGGCGAGATGACAGTCCCGAACCGGCCCTGACCGTCGAAGCCTCCGCACCGATCAAGGCGACACGGGAGCGTCAGCGCGGAAGGGGCTCGGCCGGCATCCGGGAGCTGCCAGGCGTCAGCGGTCGACCGCGGCGCGGATCAGTGTGTCGACCTGGGTGGCGACGCGGTCGAGTGTTCGGGTGCTGCGTTGGGCGCGGCACATGGCGACCGCGCCTTCGATAGCGGCGATGACGAGCGTGGCGAGCGATTCGGCGTCCGCGGGGTCGGCGCCGTGCAGTCGCAGCGATTCGGCTAGCTGGTCCTCCCACGCGCCGAACA
Organism: Pseudofrankia inefficax; assembly: GCF_000166135.1. NCBI lineage: Bacteria > Bacillati > Actinomycetota > Actinomycetes > Frankiales > Frankiaceae > Pseudofrankia > Pseudofrankia inefficax. The sequence continues at coordinate 4,300,750 of NC_014666.1, read as the reverse complement.
CGTCCGCCGCCGCGGCCAGGACCGTGAAACGCGCGTCGTCCGCGGGCTCCTCGATCGAGACCGCGAGGACGGGGCAGCCAGCCTGGAAATCGGTGCCGGTGAGGATCTGGCGCCAGAGGTCGAAGAAGGCGCCGAGCCCGTCGACCGGCCCGGCCCGCAGCATCGTGCGCAGCGTCGTGGTGACGGTCTCGCCGGCGAAACGGACCGCCTCCGTGACCAGTTGCGGCTTCCCTCCGGGGAAGTAGTGGTAGGTGGAGCCCAGCGGGGTCTGGGCGTGCTTGGCGACCTCGCGGATGCTGGTGGCGTTGAGGCCCCGGCGACGGATCATGTCGGCCGCTCCCGCGACGATCCGCTGACGAGACGGCGGGATCGGCATGGCCCTCGGCGCCCTCTCTCTGGCTATAACGGTCGTCATAGAGTACCGTCGACCGCGGTTTATGACAGTCGTTATAGCCAGGGCGGAAGGCGTGGCTACGGCCGCGGCGGACGTGGTCCCGTCCACTCGGAGCCGACAGGTGTGCTCCTTTCTCGAATCGAGGAACGTCGTGCGGCAACTCGTCCTGGATGCCCCCGGCCACTACAGCTGGCACGACGCAGCCGATCCCGAGCTCGTCAGCCCGGACCAGGCGATCGTGCGCCCCCTCGCGGTCGCCTGCTGCGACCTCGACGTCGCGGTCGCCCAGTCCCGCGCACTGCTGCCGCCGGGCTACGCCCAGGGCCACGAGGGCGTCGCCGAGGTCGTCGCGGTAGGAGACGCCGTCACCCGGGTGCGGCCCGGCGAGCGCGTCATCGTCCCGTTCCAGCTGAGCTGCGGGCACTGCCGCGAATGCCGGCGCGGTGTCACGGGCAGCTGTGGCTCGGTCCCACCCCTGGCGATGTACGGGCTGGGCTCGATCGCCGGTCTGGACGCCGGCGGGTTCCTCGCCGACCTCGTCTCGGTCCCGTACGCCGACGCCATGCTCATCCCGCTGCCGGCAGGCCTGGACCCGATCGCGGTGGCGTCGATGTCGGACAACATCCCCGACGGGTGGCGAACGATCGGCCCCCACGCCGACGAGCTCGCCGCCCTCGACGAGGCCGACCGTCGCGTCCTGGTGACCGGTGGGCTGTCCGTCGGCGTCTACGCCGCCGCGTTCGCCGTCGCGCTCGGCGCGCGCGTCGACTACGTCGACACCGACCCGCAGCGCCTGCGGGCCGCCGAGCGACTCGGCGCGCGCCCGGTGGACGCCGCGCTGCCCGACCCGCAGGCGGACCCCTACCCGATCACCGTCAGCACCTCGGCCAACCCGGCGAGCCTGGCCGCGACGCTGAAGGCGACCTGGCCGTTCGGCCTCTGCACCGACACCGGCATCTACTACGGCGGGACCTTCCCGCTGCCGATCCTCGACCTCTATATGAGCGGCATCCGTTTCGTCACCGGGCGCGCCAACGCCCGCGCCGACATCCCCCGCGTCCTCGAGCTGCTCGCCACCGGGCTGGACCTGCTGCCAGCCGTCGAGACGGTCGCCGACTGGGAGTCCGCGCCCCAGGCGTGGGCCGCGCTGCGCGGCAAGACCGTCATCACCCGCGCCTAGCGCCGCCTCCGGTCGGGCTCGACGGTTCCGGCGTCCCCGTGATCGCCGTTTCGGCCCTCTGGTGGTTGTGACCGGCGGCCTCCGAGACCTCGGAGACCGCCGCCGGGGGTGCGCGGCGCCGACGGCGCAGCGCGGTTCGGGTGACGGGCTCGGCGAACCGGGCGGCGAGCGGGCCGAGGACGGCCATCAGCAGCACGTAGCTGGCGGCGAGCGGCCCCAGTTTCGGGTTCACCCCGGCGGCGACGGCGAGGCCGGCGATGACGATCGAGAACTCGCCGCGGGCGACCAGCGCGGCCCCGGCCCGGAACCGGCCGAGGGTCGCGATCCCCGCCCGCCGCGCCGCCCACCACCCGGTGAGGACCTTCGTCGCGACACCGGCGATCGCCAGCAGCGACGCCACGGCCAACGCCGGCGGGATCGCGGCCGGGTCGGTCTGCAGTCCGAAGAAGACGAAGAACACAGCGGCGAACAGATCCCGCAGCGGGGTCAGCACCTCGGTGGCGCTCTCGGCGACCGGGCCCGAGAGGGCGATGCCGACGAGGAACGCGCCGACGGCCGCCGAGACGTCGAGGCGCTGGGCGACGCCGGCGACGAGCAGGGCGAGCCCGAGTGCCCGCAGCAGCAGGATCTCGTCGTTGCGATCCGATTTGGGGTTGAACACCAGCAGGGTGACCTTGGCTCCGTGCTTCAGCGCCACGTAGAGCACCCCCACCAGCGCCCCGAGCGCGACCGCGAGCGTCAGCGAGCCGCGGGCGACCGTCTGGTGCGCCAGCAGCGCGGTGAGGATCGGCAGGTACACCGCCATCGCCAGGTCCTCCAGCACGAGGACCGAGAGCACCACCGGCGTCTCACGGTTGCCGAGGCGGCCCAGGTCGCCGAGGACCTTGGCGATGATGCCGGACGACGAGATGGCGGTGACGCCGCCCAGGACGACGGCCGCGCGGCCGCCCCAGCCGAGCAGCAGCGCGGCCGCCACACCCGGGGCGGCGTTCAGGACGAGGTCCAGGACGCCGGCGGGGGCTTGGCGGCGCAGGCCGTGGATCAGTTCGTCGGCGGTGTATTCCAGGCCGAGGGTGAGCAGGAGCAGGACGACGCCGATCTCGGCGCCGGTCTCGATGAAGGTCTCGCTGGCGCCGAGCGGGAGCAGGCCGCCGTGGCCGAACGCGAGGCCGGCGAGCAGGTAGAACGGGATCGGCGAGATCCCGATCCGAGCGGCGACATGCCCAATGATGCCAAGGCAGAACAGCACTCCGCCGAGCTCGATGAAGACGGAAGCGATGTCATGCACGCGGTGGCCCCTTCCGTGTCAGGTCAGCCGGTGCGGAACAGGTCAGCCACGGCGGCGGTGTTCTCCGGCGTCCCGACGACCACGACCACGTCGTCCGGCGCGAACCGGAAATCCGGACGAGGCGAGGCAAGAACCTCCTGATCACGCACCACCGCCACGATCGACGCACCGGTACGCGTCCGGGCCTGCGTGTCACCCAACGGCCGACCCGCGTACGGAGAATCCGCCGAGATCCGAATCCGCTCCCCGACCAGACCCGCGAACACCTTGTTCAGATTCGCCAGCTTCTCCACGATGTGCGGCGCCCCCAACAGCTCGGAGAGCACATCGCCCTCCTCCGCCGTCAACGCCACCGCGTCCGCCACCGCGTCCGGATCCTCCGCGTCGTAGATCACCAGCTCGCGGCGGCCCTTGTGATGCGACACCACCCCCACCCGACGCCCAGCCCGCGTCGTGAACTCATGCCGCAACCCGATCCCGGGCAGCGCGGTCTCCTCGATCTCCACGGGTTCGCCCTTCATCGGCGCTCAGCAGCCGTGCTCGTCGCGGAGACCTCGGCACCGGGGGTCGGTCTGAGCACAGCGCCGCCGCCGAGCAGCGGCTTGGTCAGCAGGTCGTCGGCGGCCCGGTCGGCAGGGCCGCCGGTCGTCCGGTCAGCGAGGCCGCCAGCCGGAGGCAACGGCAGCCCTTCGCGGAACGACTTCCCCTCCGGGGTGTAGCGAACGGGCCGCGACAGCGAACCCGGGCCGAACCGGCGAAGATCCCTGCGCTGGTCGCGCAGGACGACGATCGCGGGCACGGCGAACAGGCAACCGAGAAGCAGGACCGCGATCAGCACACGGCCCCATTCGAGTCCTGAGTGCAAGATTCTCCTCCATGACGATGTCCCTGGCCGCGGCCCGTCACGGACGGACAGCACCAGGCAAGGCGTGGGTGACCGCCTCGGCTTCGCGCGACGAGAGGACGCGCGTCAGCCGACGCGGCTACGACGGCCCGACCCTCGAACGGTCGGCCGGCAGGTGAGCGTGAAAAGGCGCACAGCGCGCGACGAGACACCGCCCGACGGCGGCAAGATCGCCGTCAGCGTCTCGGGACACCGCGTGGCGTCGCTCGCGCGGCATCCGGCAGGGCCGGACGCGCGGCAGGTCGATCTGAAGGGCGACGCGACGCCGGTCAGCGGGCAGGAGCCCGCGCCACCGGCCGCTCACAAGGAGGGCTGGGCCGGCGGCGAGCCTTCGCTCGCGCAGGCGGCGAGCAGGGCGCAGGGGTCTACCGGGGCGTCGCCAGGCTGGCGGGTGGGCCGCGGGCACCCAGCACGCCGGCGTGCTGATCCGGCCCGCCACCCCGGCCGACGCCGCGCCGCCACCAGACGTAGCCGGGCAGCAGGAGCGCGAGGAGCTCGGCCGCGACGGCCGAGGCGCCCGGGTGATCCTGAGCCAGCTTCGCCGACACCACCGAGTGGCCGTCGACGCGAGGGAAGACGACATCCGCGTGGTGGCCCGCGACCGTGGAGACGACGGCCAGCGCCCGGCCCGAGACACCCACACCGGAACCGGCCCCGCTCGTGTCCGCGCCCCACAGGCCGACCACGAGCAACGCCACCACCCAGAGCGCGCCGAAGCCCCGGCGCCGGATGGTGACCATTCGCCCAGGATAGACGAGGCCGCGACACCCGGACACGGACCGCGAGGCCCGGCGCGCGGTTCCGTCAGGGCAGGGCGGCGGCCTTGCGGAGCAGGACTGACCGTTCGTGGGTGTTGCGGCACAGCCGGGCGGCGAGGGTCAGCTCCGCACGGGCCTCCTCGGTCCGGCCGAGCCGGGTGAGCAGCTCGCCGCGGACGCTCGGGAGCAGATGGGAGCCGGACAGCCGGTCGGAGGCGACCAGCTCGTCGACCATCTCCAGAGCCTGGCGCGGACCGTGCGCCATGGCGACGGCGACGGCCCGGTTGAGCTCGACGACCGGCGAGGGCGCCACCCGGCCGAGCGCCTCGTACAGGAGTACGACGCGTTCCCAGTCGGTGTCCGGGACGGACGGCGCCGACGCGTGGCAGTCGGCGATCGCGGCCTGCAGCCCGTAGGGCCCGAGGCCGCGCCCGACCGCCGTGGCGCGGGCGAGCGCGGCCCGGCCGCGCCGGATCGCGGACCGGTCCCACAGCCGGCGGTCCTGGTCCTCCAGGAGCACCGGCTCGCCGTCGGGCCCGGTGCGCGCCGGGAAACGCGCCGCGGTGAGCTCGCACAGGGCGAGCAGACCGAACACCTCCGGCTCGGCGGGCAGCAGCGCGGACAGCATCCGGGCCAGCCGGATCGCCTCGTGGGCGAGCTCCGGGCGCAGCAGCCGGTCGCCGGCCGTGGCCGTCGAGCCCTCCGTGAAGATCACGTAGAGCACGCTCAGGACGCCGCCGAGGCGCTCGCGCCGCTGCTCGGCCGGTGGCAGCTCGAACGGCACACCGGCCGCGGCGATCGTCTTCTTCGCCCGGGTGATCCGCGCCTGGATGGTCGGCACGGGGACGAGGAACGCCCGGGCGATCTCCTCCGTGCGCAGGCCGCCGACCGCGCGCAGCGTCAGGGCCGCGCGCGCTTCGGGCGAGAGCACCGGGTGGCAGGAGATGAACATCAGGGCGAGCGTGTCGTCATCGATCCGGTCGGGGTCCCAGGGCAGGTCATCCGAGCGGCCCCGCGGCGTCGCGCCGGCGTTCGCCTCGCCCTCGCCGAGCTCCCTGGCGAAGGTGGCGTACCGCTCGTCGAGGGCCGACCTGCGGCGGAAACCGTCGATCGCGCGCCGCCGCGCGGTCGCGAGCAGCCAGCCCACCGGGTTCGTCGGCGCCCCGTCGCGCGACCAGCTGACCAGGGCCTCCGCCAGGGCCTCCTGGGCGACGTCCTCGGCGAGGGCGAAGTCGCCGGTGTAGCGGGCGAGCGCGGCGACGATGCGCGGGGACTCGATCCGCCAGACGGCCTCGACGGCCCGCCGAGCGGACTCGCTCGGCGGGCCGTCGGTCGCCACGGGCATCAGACCTGGCCGGTCCGCTCGCGCCACGCCAGCTCCTTGATGACCCACTCGTTGTCCTGCGGGAACTCGTCGATGGTCGGCACCCGGCGGATCTCGCACTTCGAGCCGGTCATCGCCGGCAGGCGCCGGGCCCACTCGACCGCGTCCGCCTTCGAGGCGACGTCGATGACGTAGAAGCCGCCGAACAGCTCCTTCGTCTCGCCGTACGGCCCGTCGGTGACCACCGGCGTCTCGCCGCTGAAGTCGACCACCACACCCTGGCTCGGATCGTCCAGGCCCTCGGCGGCGACCAGCACCCCCGCCTTGATCATCTCCTCGTTGAACCGGCCGACCTTCTCGAGCATCTCCTCGAACGGGGTCGCCATCATCTGCGCCAGGGCCTCGTCGGTGGCGCGCATGATCAACATGAATCGGGGCATCGCTGTCTCCCGTGATCTCGGGGGCCGCCGTTCGACCCGCTCACCCGTAGGTCGAATGGCATAGCCCCGGATCGACACGCGCAACTCAGCGCGCCCCGCGAGTTCGCGCAGCCCCGGACCCGGGGCGCGGCTAGGCCTTGCGGGCGACCGCTCCGTGGCTGCCGATCGGCCGTGGGCTGGTGCCGGGCTCGGGCCGCCACAGCGGGGTGGACACCACCCCGGGCTCGACAAGATCGAGCCCGTCGAAGTACCTGGCGATCTGCGCGGGCGTCCGCGGGTAGTACGGGTCGCCGGCCTCCTTGCGGCGGCGGGCCGCCTCGATCGCCCCCTGGGCCTCCTCGGCGCTGGCGATCGTGCCGTCGTTGACGACCAGGTAGCTGCCGGCGGGAACCGCGTCGATCAGCCTGGCCACGATCTCGCACGCCTCGTCGGTGTCGGCGACGTTGCCCAGCACGCCGAGCATCATCAGGCCGATCGGGCGGGTGAAGTCGAGGACGTCGCCGGCCGCCGCGAGGATCGTCCTGGGGTCGCGGACGTCAGCCTCGACGTAGGCGGTCACGCCCTGCGGAGTGCTGGTCAGCAGGGCGCGGGCATGGACCAGGACCAGTGGGTCCCGGTCGACGTAGACGACGCGGGCGTCCGGGGCGATGGCCTGCGCGACCTCGTGGGTGTTGCCCGCCGTGGGCAGGCCGGTGCCGATGTCGAGGAACTGGCGGATGCCCACCTCCCCGGCCAGGAAGCTCACCACGCGGGAGAGGAAGCCGCGCGACTCGCGCGCGACGTCGATGATCTCCGGGTAGACCTCGCGGACCTGCTCCCCGACCACCCGGTCGACCGGGTAGTTGTCCTTGCCGCCCAGCCAGTAGTTCCACACCCGCGCGGAGTGCGGCACCGTGGTGTCCAGGAGGGGCACTGGGGACTTGTCCGAACCAGGTACCACGTCTGCCGCCACTTGCACTCCCCGGACCAAACCGCCTCGCCAGCCTGCCCACCGTAGACCATCCGGGAACGGATGAACCGGCGGCGCCGCTCTTCTGCTCCGCGCGGCGACCCTCCGGCCGGTCGGGACGGTCGACCACCCGGCCTGACGGCTACTGGACCCTGGACAGCGGCAGGCGCACGGGCGGCGGGAGCGGCGCCCGCACGGGGTTGGCCTGGAACGACTGGAGCATCAGGGCGGCGAAGCGCCGGGAGGCCGCCACCCGCATCCTGGCGGACTCGGCGCGGATGCCCTCGTTCGCCATCAGCGCCAGGCTGATGTCCTCCAGCACGAAGTCGTCCCGCAGGAAACCCGCCGTCTTCGCGCGCCGCACGAGTTCGAGCAGCATCCGCAGGGCCCGGTCCCGGTCGGCGGCGAACTCGGCCGTCTGGGGCAGCCGGGAGGTGAACGCGCGGGCGAATCCCCGGTCGAGGGCGTGCAGCTCCATGAGCTTCTCGATCACCAGGGCGAAGCCGCGCCACGGGTCGTCGGCCGCGAGCCCCTCGTCGACGATCGCCGAGCACAGTGCCATCTGCTCGGCGAAGGCGGCGGCCTCCAGCGTCTCCTTGGTCGGGAAGTGCCGGTAGACGGTCGCGACGCCGACCCCGGCGCGCCGGGCGATCTCCCGGATGGGCACGTCAAGGCCCTCGGCGGCGAACGCGGCGCGCGCGACCGCGAGGATGCGACCGCGGTTGTCACGGGCGTCGGAGCGCAGCGTCGCTCTCACTTGGACGGCCATCGCTCTCACTTTAGCCAAACGGACGGGGTGCTCCGTTACGGTCGGCCGGTCCGCAGCAGATCGAGGACCAACGGGTCCAGAACCGGAGACGACCGTGAAGGCAGTTGCGATCCAGGCGTTCGGAGACCCCGAGGGGCTCGCCGTCATCGATCTTCCCAACCCGAGTCCGGCCGAGGGTCAGGTTCTGATCGCCATCGAGGCGATCGGGGTCGGCGGCGTCGACGCCGTGATCCGCAGTGGGGCCGTCGCCGCCTACGGTTTCCAGCGGGGCCACATCCTCGGCGGGGAGATCGCGGGCACCGTCGCCGCGGTCGGGCCCGGCGTCGACCCCGCCTGGGTCGGGCGACGGGTGTGGACCTTCCTCGGGCTGGGCGGCGGCTACGCCGAGCTTGCCGTCGCCCCGGTCGAGGGGCTCATCCCCCTGGCCGCGGACGTGTCGGCCGTCGACGCGGTGACGCTCGGGACCTCGGGCCGGGTGGCTCACTTCGGCCTGCGGCACGCCCGCTTCGCGCCCGGCGAGTCCGTGCTGGTGCGCGGCGCGGCCGGCGGCATCGGGATCATGACCGTCCAGCTCGCGGCGCGGGCGGGAGCGGGCGCGGTCGCGGTCACGACGTCGTCGCCCGAGCGTGGAGCGCGGCTGCGCGCGCTCGGCGCGACCCACGTGCTGGACCGCGCCGGGGTGGGAGAACCGGACGGACCGGCCGGCTACGACGTCATCATCGACGTCATCGCCGGCCGGGACCTGCCGTCGTTCTTCGCGCTGCTCAACCCGAACGGCCGCCTGGTGGCCGTCGGCGCGGTCGCCGGAGACCCACCTGCGGATTTCGGCCTGCCGATGTTCGCGGCGTTCCAGAAGTCGCTGTCGTTCGCCACCTTCAGCGCGAACACCGTGCCCGAGGCGGACCAGCTCGCGGTGACCGCCAAGCTGTTCACCGACACGGCCCGCGGCGAGCTGCGCTCGGTCGTCCACGAGGCGCTGCCCCTGGAGAAGGCCGTCCTGGCCCACCAGAAGATGGCCGCCGGCGAGGTCTTCGGCCGTATCGCGCTACTGACCTGACCTGACGGCCGAGGTCGGCCCGCCAGCTTCACCGGAATAGTTGGAATTGGGGTCGCCTTGTGAACGTGGGCGCGTGAGCAGCGCCGGCTCCGACAGGAATGAGGACGCCCATGTCCGAGGCCCCCGTCATCTCCCGGACCACCGAGCCCGCGTACGCCAGCCCCACCGACGTGGCGGCCCACGGCCCGTACACGATCAGGCGGGACCCGGCGGACGCCCGGCCGCTGTACCGGTTCACCGGTCGGATCACCGCGGACGGGTCGAGCGGGTTCCCGGCCGAGCCGGGCCGCTACCACCTCTACTCCGGCTGGTTCTGCCCGTGGGCGCAGCGTGTCCTGCTGCAGCGCGCCCTGCGCGGTCTCGAGGACGTCATCAGCCTCTCCTACGTCGACAACACCCGCGACGCCCGCGGCTGGGCGTTCCGTGAGACATACGGGCCTGACCCGGTGAACGGCTTCACCCTGCTGCGGGACGCCTACGAGGCGACCGAGCCCGGCTTCGACGGTCACGTCTCCGTGCCGACGCTGTGGGACCGCGAGACCCGCCAGGTCGTCTCGAACGACTTCGTCAGCCTGGGGATCGACCTGGCCACCCAGTTCGGCCAGTGGTCGACCGGCGCCGACACCTACCCCGAGCATCTGCGCGCGGAGATCGCCGAGCTCGACGGGTGGATCGGGCCGGCGGTGAACCACGGCACGCATCGGGCGGCGCGGGACGAGGCGGTCCGCGCGACGTTGCTGGCCGCGTTCGCGCGGCTCGACGCCCGGCTGGCCGACGCCGACTACCTGGTCGGCGGCCAGCTGACCGAGGCCGACGTGCGGCTGTGGGTGTCGCTGGTCCGCTACCGCGGCCGCGCCGGCGACCTGGCGACCCTGCCGCCGCTGTCCGACTATCCGCGGCTGTGGGCCTACGCCCGCGCCCTCTACCAGCTCCCCGCGTTCCGGGCCACGACCGACTTCTCCACCTTCAGCGAGCCCGCCGCCGTCCTGGCCGGCTGGGACGCCGCTCCCACCGGGTAGGCGACACACGGGCGCGGGCCGGCCACCGTCCCCGCACCCGGGCCCGGCTCAGCGCACGCCGAGGTCGGCGCCGAGGTCGAGGTCCGCCAGGAACCGCTCGAAGGTCCGCGGATCGGCGCCGGTCAGCTCGCGCACGGTCGGGGTGACCGCGGCCAGGCTCCCGTCCGCGATCTCGTCCCACAGCTCGGCCACGTCGGCGGCGAACGACGCGGGAACGCCCTGCGCGACGAGCCGGGCCGTCATCTCGCGCGGTGGCAGCTCCAGCGACCCGACCGGCCGGCCGAACGCGGCCGACAGCCGGGCGGCGATCTCCGCCTGGGTCAGTGCCTCGGGCCCCGTCAGCACGAAGGTCCCACGAGCGGGCTCGGCCCCGGTCAGCAGCACCGCGGCGCACGCGGCGATGTCGAAGCAGTCGATGTACGACACCCGGGCGCCGCCGGCGATGCCGAGCAGGTCGCCGTTCTCGCTGAAGGCGCCGGCGCCGGTCAGGAAGTTCTGCATGAACCCGCTCGGCTGCAGCACCGCGGACGCGACCGGTGCCGCGGCCAGATGCCGCTCGATCTCCCAGTGCGCGCCGGCGGCGAGCTTGGCGCCCTGGCGCGCGCCCCAGACCGACACCTTGACGATCGCCTGGACGCCGGCCGCGACGGCCGTGTCGATCGCGGCGAGCTGCTGGCCGACCATCGGCTGGCGCGGGCCGGAGGTGGGGACCGCGCCGGCGCCGTTGAGGAACAGCCGGTCCACCCCGGCGAGGGCCGCCGCGACCGAGTCCGGGTCGTCGAAGTCGCCAACCACGACGTCGCAGCCGAGCGCCCGGCCCTTCGCCTCGTCGCGCACCATCGCCCGGAACGGCACGTCGAGCTCGCGCAGGCGCCGCACCAGCCTCGTGCCGATGGACCCGGTCGCGCCGGTAATGAGGATCATGTCGCGCTCTCCGCTTCGGTAATCTGAGGGTGCCTCGAGAAAGGATATTGAGGGTGCCTCGACTTAACAAGAGACGGTCGCGTTGACCGCCGGACCGCCGACCCGGCGGCGCGCGCCACGGGCCGACGCCCGGCGCAACGCCGAGCTGCTGCTCGCCGCGGCCGACACCGAGTTCCGGGAACGCGGGGTCGACGCGCCGCTGGAGCACGTCGCCCGGCGGGCCGGCGTCGCGATCGGCACGCTCTACAGCCACTTCCCGAACCGCCGCGCGCTGCTCCGGGCGCTGCTGCGCGACCGCAACGAGGAGCTGTTCGGCCGCGGCGCCGACCTGCTCACCGAGCCCGCACTCCCTGGAACCCCGGGCGACGCGGGCGAGGCGCTCACGGCGTGGATGCGGATGGTCGTCGAGCATGCCGCCGCCTACCAGGGCCTGGCCAGCGTGCTCGTCGACGGCGTCGGCGACGAGGCGTCGGAGCTGCACGCCAGCTGCGCGCGGATGGACGCCATCGGCGAGCGCCTGGTCGAGCGGGCCCGCGCGGCCGGCCGCATCCGCGAAGACGTCGCGGGACGCGACGTCTTCGCGCTGATGAACGCGGCCGCGTGGCTACGGGAGCACGGATCGCCCGAGCAGGCCGATCGCCTGCTGGAGTTCACGGCCGCCGGCATGGGCCTTCCGCCGGCCGAGGCCAGGGCGTGAGCGTCTTACCCACTACACCTATGGGAAAAGTAGGAGTACGCTGCCGACCATGCAGCCGTCCCCGGTCCTCCGCCGCGGCCTCGCGCCGCGAGGCGCGGGATCCGCGCTGGTGGCGGTCTCGCTGACCAGCCGACGCGCCGTCGACCTGATGCGGGTCGCCAGCCGTCTCTGTCGCTGACGACCCGCGACAGCCGGCCGGCTCTGGGAGCCCACCGGCCCCGGCCTTTTCGAACCCGTTCAGCTCCTGAGGTTGCGACGCAGGACGTCCAGCCACGCGCGACGACGCGCTACCGACACCACACCGCCGGCCTGCGCGCCGGCGTCGCGTGGGCGCCGGACCATCGGGCGTCCGTCACGGACCCACGCTCGACCCGTCCTGAACGTGAAGAGGGCTCGGCATGCTCAACCAGATACACAGCCCCGGAAAGCTCGTGCGGGTACCGGTCGGCCGCACGCCTGTCTCGGCGCTCGGCGTGGCGCCCTCGTGGAAACCGCTGTCGGACCGGTTCGGGGTCGAGGTGCGCGGACTCAACCTCGCCAACGTCACCGACGAGGACAGCTCGTCGTTGCGCGGGCTCCTGCTGCGCCACGGGGTCGTGGCCGTCCCGGACCAGATCCTCGACCCGGACCAGCACATCGCCCTGGCGGCCAGGTTCGGCCGGGTGACGCCGTCGAGCGCGGTCATCCCGGGCCTCAACCGGGCGTACCCACAGATCAAGGTCATCGACAGCCGCCGGTGGGACGGCGGCCTCGACGCCTGGCACAGCGTCATGCAGTACATGCCGGAGCCGGCCGCGGTGCTGGTGCTCTACCTGCGGGTCGCCCCTCCCGGCGGGACCACGCTGCGGTGGCTGTCCCGGGAGTCGGCCTACGACGCGCTCGACCCGGACCTCAAGGCCCGGTTGCGGGGGGTTCGCGGGGTGCACCACGCCCCGGCCCTGGACGAGTACCTGCGCGCGTTCGGCCCGGGCCGCTGGAACGGGCGCACGATCACCCGGGTCGACCCCGTCGAGCACCCGGTCGTGCGCGTGCACCCGGAGACGGGCCGGCTCGGCCTGTTCATCGACCCCTGGAGCACGCAGGCTCTCGTCGGGGTGCCGGCGGCGCAGGGCCGGCGGCTGCTGGAACGCCTGGTCGACCATCTGACCAGCCCGGAGCACGAGGCCTCCTATCCGGCCGAGCCGGGCACGGTCGTGCTGGTCGACATGCGGTCGACGCTGATGCGGGCGACCGACGCGCCGGGGCCCCGCATCCTGCACCGGGTGGGCGTCTACGACGTGCGCCCAGCCGAACCGGTGGACGACCGTTGGTGACGGCCTCTCCCGATCTCGATACTGGTCGGGTGGCCCGCACCGATCCGAACACCGTCCAGTCCGTGCTGCGGGCGGCCAGCCTGCTCGACTGCTTCGCCGACGGCCAGCGGGACAGGACCCTGACGGAGCTCGCGGCGGCCACCGGGCTGACGACCAGCACGGCGTACCGCCTGCTGCGGACGCTCACCCAGGCGGGGCTGCTCTGGCGGGAGCCTCAGTCGGAGCGCTACCTGCCCGGTCCGGCCCTGCTGCGGCTGGCCCGGTCCGTGCTGGACGGCGGGGACGTCGCCAGCACCCGTGAGGTGGTCGAGAGCCTGGGCGTGCGGACCGGACTGCCGGTCACGCTGGCCGTTCGGGTCGACGGCGAGGTGGCGGCCGTCCTGGGCGCGGCCGGCGACGGTTCCGGCCTGCCTGACCCGCGGGCGTCGCCGCGCCTGCCGCTGCACGCGACCGCGCTCGGGAAGGTGCTGCTCGCCTACGCGGCACCCGACGGCGGCCGGGTGGCCGACGGGACCGCGGGTGCGCCCGGCTCCCTGTCACGGTTCACGGACGCGACGATCGACTCGGCCGAGGATCTCGCGGCGGAGCTGGACCGGACCGTCGCGCGGGCCTACGCGCTGGAAGACGTCGAGTACCAGCCGGACCGGCGCGGCGTCGCCGTCCCGGTCCGGGGCGACGACGGGCGGGTGGTCGCGGCCCTCGGCGTGGTCGGCACGACCCGGTCGCTCCCGCTGGACGCCCTGCCACGGCTCGGCCTCGAACTCGCGGCGGCGGCCGGCGCGCTCAGCCTGCCGCTCTCCCTCTTCCCGGGCCGGCCGGCCGGCTTCGCGAGCCCGCCCACGCCGTAAGTTCACTGGATCAGTGGTTTTTGCCGCATCGCGGGAATTAGGTCTTTACCGGCGCTCGCCCAGCAGGTAGCGTGAATCTCAGAAGGAGGCCATTGTGACTGTCGACCGCGACGTGACGTCGCAGGACCGCCGCCGCGCTCATACCGGAGCGCCGCGGCCATCCGGTCGCGTCCTTCTTCTGACCAGGCGACGCCATGTCGATCTCATGCGTAACAGTGGCGCAGTCTGTCCGTAGCATTTAGCTCACGTTTTCGGCGGGCCGCGCGGGCCCGGCCTCTCTGACTGCTTCCGCGCCGATTCTCTCGGTCATCGGTCGCTGTCCGGAACGCCCAAACCCCGCGCACCGCCGCGTCCTTCGACGCGTCGGATTCCCCGGAACGCGGTCTTTTCGGCAACGGTCTCCGCGGTTTCCGACGACCGTTCTCCTTGTCATTCCGTCATGCGGCGACGGCTGTCCCCCGCGTGCGGTTCACGCTGCCCAGAAAGAGAACGCCATGGACCTCGGACTCACCGACAAGCGCGCCATAGTGACCGGCGCGAGCCAGGGAATCGGACTGGCGATCGCGCACGCCCTGGCGGCGGAGGGCGTCGACCTCGTGCTGGCCGCGCGCTCGGCCGACAAGCTGGAACGTGCCGCCGAGCAGGTGGCGCAACGCCACGGCCGCAAGGTGTTCGCCGTGGCGACCGACACCGGCGACGACGAGTCGGTCCGCCGCCTCGTCGACGAGACCGTACAACGGCTCGGCGGCGTCGACATCCTGGTCAACAACGCCTCGAACCAGACGGCCGGCTACCCGTTCCCGCCCCTGGCCGAGACCACCGACGAGGCGTTCTGGGCCGACGTGAACATCAAGGTCGTCGGCTACCTGCGGACCAGCCGGGCCGTCGCGCCGCTTCTGACCGCCCAGGGCTGGGGCCGGATCATCAACATCAGCGGCCTGGGCGCCCGGCAGACGCACTCGATCGTGCGCACCATCCGCAACGTCAGCGTCGCCGCGCTGACCAAGAACCTCGCCGACGAGCTCGGCCCGCACGGGGTGAACGTGACGGTCGTCCACCCGGGGGCGACCCGCACCGACACCAACGCCGCGCTGCTGGCCGAGGCATCGGGCGCCGGCGCGGACGCCAGCCCGGACAGCATCCGGCGGGCGGTCAACACCTCCATCGGCCGGATCGTCGAGGCCCACGAGGTCGCCGACGTCGTCGCCTTCCTGGCCTCGCCCCGCAGCGTGAGCATCACCGGCGACGCGATCGCGGCCGGCGGCGGCCTCGTCGGCTCCGTCTACTACTGAGCCGCCGCCCCGATGACGACCCGATCGACCTCGCCCGGAGCTGGCAGATGACGACCCTGGAAACGCTCGACGTGCCCGATTGCGTCGCCACCGCGGTGCGGCCCCGATCCGCCGAGCTGCGCGCCCTGCTCGCGCGGCTCGCGCAGGGCGAGCCCGACCGCGAGCACGACGCCCGGCCGCCCTGGGAGCAGTTCGCGCTGATCCGCCAGGCGCGCCTGGGCGCGTTGCGGCTGCCGGCCGCGTGGGGCGGCGGCGGGGCCTCGATCCGTGAGCTGTTCGAGACCGTGCTCGACCTGGGCGCGGCCGACCCGAACATCGCGCAGAGCCTGCGCAACCACTTCCTGATCGTCGAGGGCCGGCTGCGCGCCGCGGCCGGCGCCGAGGACCCGCTGCTGGCCAGGGTGCTCGGCGGCGCCCTGTTCGGGGCCTCGTCGTCCGAGCCGGGCACGCCCAACATCGGCCAGCGGGAGCAGGCCCACTCGACGGCCGTGACGCCCGACGCCGACGGCTTCCGGCTGGACGGGACGAAGGTCTACAGCACGGGAAACCTGTACGCGGACTTCATCGTGGTCTCCGCCGGTACCGCCGACGGCGCCACCACGCAGGTGGTCGTCCCCGCCGACCGCGCCGGGGTGATCCACGAGGACGACTGGGACGGGATCGGCCAACGGCTCACCGGGAGCGGCACCACCCGGTTCTCCGGGGTCCGCCTGGCCCCCGAGGACTTCCTGTCCGGTCAGGACGCCTGGTCGGACAAGGGCTCGGCCTATCCGGCGACGTTTCCGCAGCTGTGGCTGACGACCGTCATCGCGGGCATTCTGCGGCAGGTCGCGCAGGACGCGGCGGCTCTCGTCCGGGAACGGGTGCGCACCTTCTACCATGCGCCCGCCGAGCGTCCCGTCGATGACCCAATCCTCCAGGAGACGGTCGGTTATATCGCCAGCGCTGCCTATGCGGCCGAGGCCCTCGTCCTCGATGCCGCCGATACGTTGGACGCCTCCGTCTCGGCCATTCTGGCCGGCGACGGAAATCCCGACCTGGACGCCGCCGCCGCATTGAAGGCCGCGAAAGCCAAGGTCGTGATCGACGAGCTGGCGCAGCGTGCCGCGACGGCCCTCTTCGACGCGGGCGGCGCCACGGCCGCCCGCCGCGGCGCGCATCTCGACCGGCACTGGCGCAACATTCGCACCCTCGCCTCGCACAATCCGCGCAGCTACAAGGCGCAGCGGATCGGCGCCCACCTGATCAGCGGAACACCGCTGCCCAACGGCGCCTACTTCTAGCGTTCATCTCGATCAGGAGAATGCACATGACGGGCTCGGCCATTTCGGCGGAAGACCTCCACACCCTGCTGGGCGCCAGCGGTGAGTTCGCCCTGCTCGACGTCCGGGACGCCCGCGTCACCGCGGAGCGCGGCTCCATCCTGCTCGGGGTCGCCGCGCCGCTCGGCGTCCTGGAGACGAGGATCGACACCCTGGTCCCCCGCCGCTCGACGCCGGTCGTCGTGTACGACAGCGGCGACGAGGGCCTGGCGGCGCGGGCGGCGCGGCGCCTCACCGAGCTGGGCTACTCCGACGTGCGGCCGCTGGACGGCGGGCTGCGCGCCTGGGCCGACGCGGGCCACAAGGTGCACACCGGCGGCGACCACGTGGTCGGGCAGGCGTTCGGCGAGTTCGTCGAGGACGTCTACAAGACCCCGCACGTCACCGTCGCCGAGCTGCTCGCGGCGCAGGCCGAGGGCCGCGACGTCGTGATCCTCGACAGCCGGCCGCTGGAGGAGTTCCAGGTCCACAGCCTGCCGGGCGGCACGTCCATCCCGGGCGCCGAGCTCGTCTACCGCGTCGACGAGGTCGTCGCCTCGCCGGACGCGCTGGTCGTCGTCAACTGCGCCGGGCGCACCCGCAGCATCATCGGCGCCCAGACCCTGATCAACGCCGGGCTGCCCAACCGGGTGGTCGCGCTGGAGGGCGGCACCCAGTCCTGGATCCTCGAAGGGCACACCCTCGACCACGGCAAGGCCTCGGCCGCGCCGCCGCCGCGGCCGGCGAACGTCGAGACCGCGCGGGCCCGGGCCCGCGGCGTCGCCGAGCGCTTCGGCATCCGGACCATCGACGGCCCGACGCTGCGCCGGTTCCAGGCCGAGGGTGACGAACGCTCGGTGTACCTGCTCGACGTCCGGCCGCGCGAGGAGTTCGAGGCCGGCCACGTGCCGGGCTCGCTGTCGGCGCCGAGCTGGGATCTCGCGCCGTGGGTCTTCCGGCACGTCGGCACGCACAACGCCCGGATCGTGCTGGTCGACGGGCCCGACCTGGTGCGCGCCACCGTGGCGGCCTCCTGGGTCACCCAGATCGGCTGGGGCGAGGTGTTCGTCACCAGCACCGACTCCGGCGCGGAGCTGGAGACCGGCCCGGTCGCGCCGGTCGTGCTCGGGCTCGCCGAGGTCGACCTGGTCGAGGCGGGCGCGCTGCGCGACGCCCTCGGTTCGGCCACGGCTCCGCTGGTCGTGGACCTGGCGCCGAGCAACGGCTACCTGGCGGGTCATCTGCCGGGCGCCGTGTTCGCCCCGCGGGCCCGGCTCGCCGACGCGGCGGCGGAACTGCCCGGCGACGGCGCCGTCGTGCTGACCTCCCCGGACGGCGTCGTCGCCCGTTTGGCGGCGCCCGAGCTAGCCGCCGCCACCGACCGGCCGGTCAAGGTCCTGGCCGGTGGAACCGCGGCCTGGGTCGCGGCCGGATTCCCGGTCGAGGCCGGGGACGGGCATTTCGTGGCTCCCGCCGAGGACGCGATTCGCCACGGCTGGTTCGAATCCGATCCCGAGCGGCAGAAGGAGGGGTTCCGCCGCTACCTGGCCTGGGAGATCGGCCTCGTCGCCGAGCTGCGCGAGGACGACACCGTGCCGTTCAGGACCTTTCTCTAGCCGTCATCTCTCTAGCCGTTGTCGACAGCCCTCATCCACGAGACCGGTAAGGAGCACTGCCGTGACCGTGACCACCGTTCAGAACCTGCAGATTCGCCCCCTGAACGCGGCGTTCGGCGCCGAGATCACCGGGGTGGACCTGCGCGGGCCTTTGGACGCCGAGACCGTGGCCGCGCTGCGCCAGGCGTGGCTCGACTATCAGGTCGTCTTCTTTCCCGAACAGCACCTCACCATCGACCAGCAGGTCGCCTTCACCCGCAATTTCGGCGAGCTCACGGCGCCGAGCGCGATCCTCGCGCCCGTCGACGCGGACCACCGGGAGGTCGTCGCGTTCGACAGCCGCGAGTTCCGGGAGGAGTACGTCAAGGTCGGGCGCCACCACGGCTGGCACGTCGACATCACCTTCCAGGCGACGCCGCCGGCCGGCTCGGTCTTCAACATCGTCAAGCTCCCCCCGGTGGGTGGGGCGACGCTGTTCGCGTCGGCGCAGGCCGCCTACGAAACGCTGAGCCCGCCGATCCACGACCTGCTCGACGGCCTCGTCGCGATCCACTCGTTCGGCCGGCCGAGCCGCGCCGGCGGCGGTATCAGCGCGACCGGCGTGTGGGAGGACGAGCCGGTCGACGGAGGCTTCGTCGAGCATCCGGTGGTCGCCGTTCACCCTGAGACCGGCCGCAAGGGCCTCTTCGTCAACCCGGGATTCACCCGCGCGATCAAGGGCCTTTCCCCACGGGAAAGCGCGGCTCTGCTGGAGCTGCTCTACGACCACACTCTCGATATCGACAACATCATCCAGTACCGCTGGAACAACGGTGGTGTCGGTTTCTGGGACAACCGGGCGATCTGGCACCGGCGCGCCGACGATTTCGACCCCGACGCGGTGCGCATCGTCCACCGCGTGCAGCTGCGAGGCAGCGCCCCTACCGGCCCTGACCCGGCGGAACGCACCAAGAATCACTCCCACAGCATTTAGCACATCGAAAGGGAAACATCGTGAAGGGCTCCACCACTAGGCTCGCGCGCAACAGACGGGGCGTCGTTGTCCTCGTCGCCCTCAGCCTCGGGCTCACCGCGGCGGCCTGCTCCAGCTCGGGGGGTTCCGCCGCGACCCCGGCCACGTCGGGCACGGCCGCGGCCACTCCCGACCTGAGCAAGGTGACCCTGCGACTGGGTCAGATCACCGCCAGCGAATCGGCCCAGATCAAGGCCTCGGGAATCTTCGACGACACGCCGTACAAGGTCTCGTGGTCGACGTTCGCCGGCCCGGCCCCGATGATGACGGCCCTGTTGGCGAACGCGATCGACGCGGGCGTGAACTTCGGTGACGTCTCCGTCACCCTGGCCAACGCGAACGGCGCGACGCCGTGGACCGCCGAGAACGCGCCGGCCAAGACGATCGGCGTCCTGGCCACCACCTACCCGATCTACGAGACCATCGCGACGACGAAGTCCGGCATCACCAGCCTCGCCGACATCAAGGGCAAGCGGTACGCCTACAACAACGGCGGCAACATCCAGGCCCAGTACCTGCTGGACCTCAAGAAGGCCGGTCTGACCCCCGACGACGTGACGCCGATCGTCATTCAGGCCGCGACGCAGGGCAGCACCTTCGCGGCCGGCGCCACCGACGTCCTGAGCACCTCGACCTCTGTCGCCGTCCCCTTCATCGCGGAGGGAACCGCCCGGGTCATCGCCACGCAGGACGACATCGGCCTGCCCGGGCTCAACGCGTTCGTGGCCAGCACGAAGGCCCTGAAGGACCCGGCGAAGCGGGCCGCGTTCTCCGACGTGCTCACCCGCCTGACGAAGTTCTACGCCTGGTACCCGAAGAACCTGCCGGCGCTGGCCAAGCTGTCGGAGACGGTCGGGAACGTGCCGGCGAAGTACTCGCTGGAAGAGGCCAAGGCCATCGGCAGTTACCTGACCCCGACCACGCCGGAGATCATCACCAAGGAGCAGGCCCTCGCCGACCTGCTGGTCGAGGGCGGCGTCATCAAGACGAAGGTCGACGTCAGCGCCCAGTACGACCAGTCGTTCAACGCGGTCATCTCAGCCGGGAACGCGGCGAACGGCGTGCCGCAGCCCACCAGCTGACCCATCCCGGCGAGAGGCCGTCCGCCCACGGACGGGCGGCCTCTCGCCTTTCCCGACCGTTCACAGGCAGAGGTAAGCGATGCCCTCGCATCCCATCGCGGTCAATACCGCGCCCGCGCCGGCGAGCCCGGCCATCGAACCCGAACAGTTGTCGCCGCCCCGGCACCCGCCCGCCACCGCCCCGCCGGCCACCGCCCCACCGGCCCCTGCCGGCGGCAGCCGCGACCTCAGCCGTTCCGCTCCGGCCGCGGGCGACCGCAGGGGCGGCTCGCCCGTGCGCGGCCTGCGCCGCGCGCTGCGGCTCGCGGTCCCGGTCGCCGTCCTGGTGGCCTGGGCGGTCGGCTCCGAGACCGGCCTGATTCCCGCGCGCATCCTCGACTCGCCGCCGACCGTCGTCGACGCGCTCGGCCATCTGATCTCCACCCACCAGCTGCAGGACGCGCTGTCGATCTCCCTGCGCCGCGCCGGGGTCGGCCTGGCCCTGGGGCTCGCCGTCGGGCTCGTGTTCGGGCTGACCACGGGCCTCAGCCGGCTCGGCGAGGAACTGCTCGACGCCACGATGCAGATGGTCCGGATGATCCCGTTCCTGGCCATCACGCCGCTCGTCGTCGTGTGGTTCGGCATCGGCGAGACGGCGAAGACGGTGCTGATCGCGTTCGCGTGCACGTTCCCGATCTACCTGAACACCTATGCCGCCGTCCGGGCGATCGACCCGAAGCTGATCGAGGCGGCCCGCGTCTTCGGTGTCCGCGGTTTCGCGCTGACCCGGCGGATTATCATTCCGAACGCGATGCCCGGAATACTCGTCGGGCTCCGGTACTCGATGGGCGTCTCCATTCTCGCCCTCATCGCCGCCGAGCAGATCAACGCCGACTCCGGTCTCGGCTACCTGGTCGGGAACGCGCAGGACGCCTTCCGCAACGACATCATTCTCGCCCTGCTCCTCGTCTACACGGTGCTCGGGCTGCTCATCGACCTTTTCGTCCGCATCCTGGAGAGAGTGCTGCTGCCATGGCGAGCCACGGTGGTGAGCGCGTGACGACGACAGTCGAGGCGCCGCCGACCACCCATTCCGTCCATATCCGGGGCGCGGCGAAGTCGTTCGGGGACAAGCGGGTTCTCACCGATTTCGACCTCGACATCGCTCCCGGCGAGTTCGTCGCCCTGCTCGGCGCGTCCGGCAGCGGCAAGAGCACCCTGCTGAAGATCCTCTGCGAGCTGGAGACGGTCGACGACGGCACCATCCACGTCCCGGCGGCCTGCTCGGTGGTCTTCCAGGAGCCCCGCCTCATTCCGTCGATGCCGGTCTGGAAGAACGTCGTCCTCGGCCGGCCCAAGGCGCTCGCGTCACGCGCCGCGGCGAACGACGCCCTGGCCGAGGTGGGCCTGGCCGACCACGCCGACGACTGGCCGCGCACCCTGTCCGGCGGCGAGGCCCAGCGGGTCGCGCTGGCCAGGGCGCTGGTGCGGGAGCCCAAGCTGCTGCTGCTCGACGAGCCGTTCGCCGCCCTCGACGCGCTGACGAGGATCCGGATGCACAGCCTGGTCGCCCAGCTCTGCGCCCGGCACAACCCGTCGGTCCTGCTCGTCACGCACGACATCGACGAGGCGATCCTGCTCGCCGACCGCGTCGCCGTGCTCAAGGCGGGCCACAAGAGCCTCGACCGTCCCGTCGACATCCCCCGGCCGCGCTCCCGCGGCGGCGCCGCCTTCGAGGACCTGCGCCGGACGCTGCTGACCGAGATCGGCGTCAGCACCGGGCCCGACTCCCCGACCGACGAAACGAGCCGGTGATGACCTCCGACGACCGCGAGCTGCACCTCAACGTCAACATCCTCGACGCCGGCAAGCACCCGGGCGCCTGGCGGTTCCAGGACGATCCCCGGTCGTTTCTCGACATCGACTACTTCACGGAGATAGCCCGGCTGGCCGAGCAGGGCACGTTCGACGCGGTCTTCCTCTCCGACGGCGTCGCGCTGATCTCCGAACCGGCCGAGAAGCCGTGGCAGGCCCTGGAGCCGACGGTCCTGCTCGCCGCGCTCGCCCGGACCACCGAGCACGTCGGCCTCATCGGCACCGCGTCGACGACGTTCAACGACCCGTTCAACCTGGCCCGCCGGTTCTCCTCACTGGACCACCTCAGCCGGGGCCGTGCCGCGCTCAACGTCGTCACCTCCTACTCGCCGCGCGCCGCCGCGAACTTCGGCGTCCACGAGGTGCCCGACCACGAGGCCCGCTACGACCGGGCGGAGGAGTTCGTCGACGTCCTGACCAAGCTCTGGGACAGCTGGGACGACGACGCGATCATCGCCGATCAGGAGGCCGACGTGTTCGCCGACGCGGCCCGGCTACGCCCGATCCACCACGAGGGAGAGCATTTCTCCGTGCGCGGCCCGCTCAACGTGCCGCGCTCGCCACAGGGCCGCCCGGTGCTGGTCCAGGCGGGGTCGTCCGAGACCGGGAAACGCTTCGCGGCCCGGATCGCCGACGTGGTCTTCACCGCGCAGACCACCCATCGGGAAGCCGTCGACTTCTACGCGGACCTGAAGCACCGGGCCCGGCTTTTCGGGCGCGAGCCGGCCGCATTGGTCATTCTTCCCGGGCTGTTCCCGATCATCGGCTCCACCGAGGCGGAGGCGTTCGCCCGCAAGGCCGAGCTGGACGCACTGTTCCCGTATGACCTGGAGCTGCCCCGGCTGGCCGCGCAGCTGGGCCTCGACCCCGCCGACGTCCACCTCGACCGCGAGCTTCCCTACGACCTGCTCGCCGACGTCGGCCAGTTCGCCGGTTCCCGGGGCTTCTTCGAGGCCACGGTGAACCTCGCCCGCGACCGCGGCTACACCGTCCGCGAGCTCCTGCTCAGCAACGGCGGTGGCCACCGCCAGGTGGTCGGCTCGCCGGAGCAGATCGTCGACAGCATCGAGCACTGGTTCCGCAGCCGGGCCGCCG
Source organism: Pseudofrankia inefficax (assembly GCF_000166135.1). Taxonomy (NCBI): domain Bacteria; kingdom Bacillati; phylum Actinomycetota; class Actinomycetes; order Frankiales; family Frankiaceae; genus Pseudofrankia; species Pseudofrankia inefficax. The sequence continues at coordinate 4,277,634 of NC_014666.1, read as the reverse complement.
ACGGCTTCAACCTCAACTTCGACGTCTTCCCGTCCGGGCTGGAAGCCTTCGTCGAGCACGTCACCCCCGAACTGCGCCGGCGCGGGCTCTTCCGCTCCGAATACACCGGAAACACCCTGCGCCACCATCTCGGCCTCCCCCACCCGGCCAACCAGTACGCGAAGTGATGTTGAAACGCTAGGGTCTGAACGGTGTCCAGCCAGCGGAAGCTCCGATATGCGGACGACGTGCTCGGGGGCCCGGAGGCGGCCGAACGGGCCCGGCTCGCGGCCATGGCCACGGTCTGCGACCCGACGACCATCCGGGTCCTGGACGAGCTGGGCGTCGCCGCGGGCTGGCGGTGCCTGGAGGTCGGTGCCGGCGGCGGGTCGATCGCGGCCTGGCTCGCCGGCCGGGTCGCCGCCACGGGCCAGGTCGTCGCGACCGACATCGACACCGGTCACCTGACCGGGCTGACCGCCGAGTGCCTGACGGTCCTGCGGCACGACATCACCCGGGATCCGCCACCGGACGGGGCGCCGTTCGACCTCATCCATGCCCGCTTCGTCCTGGAGCATCTCCCCGAGCGCGACAAGGTCCTGGACCGCCTGGTCACCTGGCTTCGGCCGGGCGGCACGATCGTGATCGAGTCGATCGCCAACTTCCCGCTCGACTCGTCCCCGCACCCTCCGTTCGGCCAGGCAATGCACGCGATCGGCCAGGTCCTGGCGAAGACCATCGGCACCGACTCGACCTGGGCGCGGCGCTTCCCAGGCCCGCTGGCTGACCGGAACCTCGTCGGCGTCGGGACGACCGCCCACCTCCCGGCCACCGGAGGCGCCAACGCCTCGGCTCTGTGCTGGACACTGACCCTGACCCGGCTGCGTGCGCGCATCCGGGAGTTCGACCTCGCCTCGGACGACACGCTGGACCAGGCGCTGGAACTGCTGGCGGATCCGGCGTTCTTCGATCTCGCGTTCGCGACGGCCATCGCCTGGGGCCGCCGACCGGCCTGAGGTCCGCGCAGCCAGTCGCGCTGCGCCAACCCGCCTTCGGTCAATGCTAAAGTGATCGCTAACATGGCGGGACGGCAAACACCATCCGGGTTCGGCGAACGTCGCGGGTCCAGCGAATTTCCACCCGCGGCAGAGGGCGAGGCTCGGGACCGCCCGGCGGCCCGGCGGCCGCCGGGGATGACCGACGTCGCCCGGCTGGCCGGCGTGTCGCACCAGACGGTCTCGCGGGTGCTGAACGACCACCCGAACGTCAAGGAGCAGACGCGGCTGCGAGTGCGCGCGGCGATGGAGCAACTCGGGTACCGGCCGAACCGGGCGGCCCGGGCGCTGGTCACCGGCCGCTCCCACGTCGTCGGGATCGTCGCGCAGAACACGGCGCTGTACGGGCCGACGGCGGTGCTGACCGCCGTCGAGCGGGCGGTGAGCGCGGACGGTTTCGCCGTCGGCGTGGCCAGCGTGCCGGTGCTCGACCGGTCCTCGATCGTCGACGCGGTCACCCGGCTGCTGGAGCAGCGGGTGGCCGGGATCGTGGTGATCGCGCCGGTCCGGTCGGCGAACGAGGCGCTGGACGACGTTCCGGACGACCTGCCGCTGGTGGTCATCGACGGCGACCCGGCCCGCCCGCGGCGCCTGGTGACCGTCGACCAGCGGCTCGGAGCCCGGCTGGCGACGCAGTGCCTGCTGGCGGCGGGGCACGAGACGGTCTGGCACGTGTCCGGGCCGCCGGACTGGTTCGACAGCGCCGAGCGGGTGGCCGGCTGGCGGCAGGCGCTGCTCGACGCCGGCGCCGAGATACCACCGGTCATCACCGCGAACTGGTCGCTGGACTCCGGGTACGAGGCGGGGCAGCTGCTCGCGGGGATCCCGCGGGCGCGCGCGGTCTTCGCCGCCAACGACCATCTGGCGCTGGGCATCATGAAGGCGCTGCGCGAGGCCGGCCGGTCGGTGCCCCGCGACGTGAGCGTCGTGGGGTTCGACGACATCCCGGAGGCGGGCTACGTCAGCCCGGCGCTGACGACCGTCCGCCCGGACTTCGAGGCCGTCGCCGCCCAGGCCGTTCACCTGCTGCGGGCCCAGATGGACGACCCGCCGGCGGGCGGGTTGCCGCGTCTCGCGCCGATCCCGCCCTGCCTGGTCGAGCGCGAGAGCGTCGCCCCGCCGCGCCGCGCGGCCGGCGCGAGGCCGCGCGCCGCGGCGGCGCGGCGCCCCGGCGACCAGTAGATCGTCGTCCCGACCCGCTCGCCGACGTTCCCTTGACGCCCGAAATGTTAGCGCTAACATCGAGCCTGTCCGGTTCCCGCCCGGTCGTCCATCCGCCGGCGCGCTCTGCCCATTCCGTGTGCCGGTGCCGGCATTTCCCCTGGGACGAGGCTGTATGTCGTTGCCCGCGCTTTCCCCGGCGCTGCCCGCGCTGTCCGGCGCCACCGTCTGGTTCCTCACCGGAAGCCAGCACCTGTACGGGCCCGAGACGCTCGACCAGGTCGCCGCGCAGTCGCGCCACATCGCGGCCGGGCTCGACGGCGACGCCACGATCCCGGCGCAGGTTGTCTGGCGGCCGGTGCTGACCGACGCCGACGCCATCGCCGACGCCTGCCAGCGGGCCAACGCGGACCCGTCGTGCGTCGGGGTGATCGCCTGGATGCACACGTTCTCCCCGGCGAAGATGTGGATCCGGGGGCTGGAGGCGCTGGACAAGCCGCTGCTGCACCTGCACACCCAGGCCAACCAGGCGCTCCCCTGGGACAGCCTGGACATGGACTTCATGAACCTCAACCAGGCCGCCCACGGCGACCGCGAGTTCGGCTACATCCAGACCCGGCTGCGCCTGCCCCGGGTGACCGTCGTCGGGCACGTGGACGACGCGCTGACCCGCCACCGCGTCGGGGCCTGGGCCCGGGTCGCGATCGCCCGCGCCGACCTGCGCGGCATGCGCCTCGTCCGCTTCGGCGACAACATGCGCGGTGTGGCCGTGACCGAGGGCGACAAGGTCGCCGCCGAGATCCGGTTCGGCGTCGCCGTGAACACGTACTCGATCAACGACCTGGTCGCCGTGGTGGACGCGGTCGGCGGCGTGGCGATCGACGAGCTGGTCGACGTCTACGACGAGCTGTACGACGTCGCCCCCGAGCTGCGCGCCGGCGGCCCGCGCCACGACGCGCTGCGCTACGCGGCCCGGGTCGAGGCCGGTCTGCGCCAGTTCCTCACCGACGGCGGCTACCGGGCGTTCACGACCAACTTCGAGGATCTCGGTGGGCTGCGCCAGCTCCCCGGCCTCGCGGTGCAGCGGCTGATGGCGGACGGCTACGGCTTCGGCGGCGAGGGCGACTGGAAGACCGCGCTGCTCCTGCGGGCCGTCAAGACGATGGGCGCCGGCCTGCCCGGCGGCACGTCGTTCATGGAGGACTACACCTACCACCTGGGCCCCGGGCCGCAGCGCATCCTCGGCGCCCACATGCTGGAGGTCTGCCCGACCATCTCCGCCGCCCGGCCCACGGTCGAGATCCACCCGCTGAGCATCGGTGGCCGCGAGGACCCGGTCCGGCTGCGGTTCACCGCCGCGCCGGGGCCGGGCGTCGTGGTCGGCCTGTGCGACCTGGGCGACCGGTTCCGGATGATCGCCAACGCGATCGACGTCGTGGAGCCCGACCACGAGCTGCCGAGGCTTCCGGTGGCCTGCGCGGTCTGGACGCCGCGGCCGACCCTGGCGACGTCCGCCGAGTGCTGGCTGACGGCCGGCGGGCCGCACCACACCGTCCTGAGCACCGCCGTGGACGTCGACATGGTGGAGATGTTCGCCGGGATGACCGGCACCGAGCTCGCGCTCATCGACGCGGACACCACGGTCCGGTCCTTCGTCGGCGACCTGCGGCTGAACGACCTGCACTTCCGGCTCGACCGCCACCGGTAGGCCAGCCCCCGCACGACCCTGGACGAGGAGCCTCATGACCACCACCGCCGAGCCCGCCGCGGCCGACGCGTGCGTCGTCGGCATCGACTTCGGCACCCTGTCCGGCCGCGCCAGCGTGATCCGGGTCCGCGACGGCCACGAGCTGGCGACCGCCGTGCACGCCTACCCCGACGGCGTGATCGACACCCGGCTGCCCGGCGGGCGGACGCTGCCGCCCGACTGGGCGCTGCAGAACCCGCGCGACTGGATCGCCGTCCTGGCCACCGCCGTCCCCGCCGCCGTGCGGGACGCGGGCGTGGACCCCGCCCAGATCATCGGGATCGGTACCGACTTCACCGCCTGTACGGTGCTCCCGACGACCGCGGACGGGACGCCGCTGTGCGAGCTGCCCGGCTACGGCGACCGGCCGCACGCCTGGCCGAAGCTGTGGAAACACCACGCCGCCCAGCCGCACGCGGACCGGATCAACGCCCTCGCCCACGCCCGCCGCGAGCCCTGGATCACCCGCTACGGCGGGAAGATCTCCAGCGAGTGGCAGGTCGCCAAGGCCCTGCAGGTCCTCGAGGAGGACCCGGAGGCCTACGCGGCCACCGAGCGCTGGATCGAGGCCGCCGACTGGATCGTCTGGCAGCTCACCGGCGTCGAGACCCGCAACGCCTGCACCGCCGGCTACAAGGGAATCCTCCAGGACGGCGCCTACCCGACCCCGGGCTTCTTCGCGGCGCTCAACCCGGCGTTCGCCGACTACGCGGACACCCGCCTGTCCACCGGGCTGCTCCCGCTCGGCGCGCCCGCCGGGCGCCTGACCGAGCGCGCCGCCGGGTGGACCGGCCTGCCCGCCGGCATCGTCGTCGCGGCCGGCAACGTGGACGCCCACGTCAGCGCCCCCGCGGTCGGGGTCACCGAGCCCGGCCACCTGCTCGCGGTGATGGGCACGTCCACCTGCCACGTCATGTCCGCCGACACCCTCGCCGAGGTCCCCGGGATGTGCGGCGTCGTCGACGGCGGCATCATCGCCGGCCGCTACGGCTACGAGGCCGGCCAGTCCGGCGTCGGCGACCTGTTCGCCTGGTGGACCGAGCACCACGTCCCCGGCTCCTACCGCGACGCGGCGCGGACCGCGGGGATCTCCCTGCACCAGCACCTGACCGCGCTGACCGCCGACGACCCCGTCGGCGCCCACGGCCTGCTCGCGCTGGACTGGATGAACGGTAACCGGTCGATCCTCGTCGACCACACGCTGTCCGGCGTGATCGTCGGCCTGACCCTGGCGTCCCGTCCCGAGCACGTCTACCGGGCGCTGCTGGAGGCGACCGCCTTCGGCACCCGCCGCATCCTGGAGGCCTTCCGCGACGCCGGCGTCCCCGTGGCGGAGTTCTACGCCGCCGGCGGGCTGACCCAGAACACCACCCTCATGCAGCTGTACGCCGACGTCCTCGGCTACCCGATCCACATCGCCGCGACCAGCCAGGCCCCGGCGCTCGGCTCCGCCATCCACGCGGCCGTCGCCGCCGGCGCCTACCCCGACGTCCCGGCCGCCGCGGCAGTCATGGGCCGGGTGCACCGCGACGCCTACCGGCCCGACCCGGCCCGGCACGACGCCTACACCCGTCTCTACGCCGACTACCGCACCCTGCACGACTACTTCGGCGCCGCGGGGACCGCGTCCGCCGGGGTCATGCGCAGGCTGCGCGGGATGCGCGACGCGGCCCGCCGCGAGCCCGCGCCGGCCCTGGCCTCTCCCGGTACGGCCGACCGCCGCGAACCGACCACCCTGACGGGAGACCCGCGATGAGCGCCCAGCCCCACTGGCCCGGCGTCGCCGAGGCCCGCGAGCGGCTCGTCGAGCTGCACCTGTCCCTCGTCGACAACGGCCTGGTCGCCTGGACCTCCGGCAACGTCTCCGCCCGCGCCCGCGGCGCCGACGGCCACGAGGTCATGGTGATCAAGCCGTCCGGTATCGACTACGCCGCGCTGAGCGCCGCGACGATGGTCGTCTGCGACCTGCACGGCGCCGTGCTCGACGGCGGGCTCAGCCCGTCCAGCGACACCGCGGCGCACGCCTACGTCTACCGCCACCGCCCCGACGTCGGCGGCGTCGTGCACACCCACTCCCCCTACGCCTGCGCCTGGGCCGCCCGCCACGAGCCGATCCCCTGCGTGCTGTCCGCGATGGCCGACGAGTTCGGCGGGCCCATCCCGGTCGGCCCGCTGTCCGCCATCGGCGACGACTCCATCGGGCGCGGCATCGTCGACACCCTCGACGGCCACCGCTCCCCCGCCGTGCTGATGGCCAACCACGGTGTCTTCACCATCGGCCCCGACGCCCGCGCCGCCGTGAAGGCCGCCGTCATGTGCGAGGACGTCGCCCGCAGCGCCCATTACGCCCACCAGCTCGGCATCCCCAAGGCGATCCCCCCGGACATGGTCGACCGGCTCTACAACCGCTACCAGAACGCCTACGGCCAACACGACCAGCCGACCCCGTCCGGCTGAGTGGGACGGCCGCTCGGTTCAGCAGCCGCGCAGCTGGGTGGTCGAGGTCTTGGTCGTGTCCAGGTTGAGATGATCAGCCTCCGCGGTGACCTCGACGCCGGCCGAGGTCGTCCGCGCCTCGGTCAGCCGAAGGTTCATCGGCAGTCCGGACAGCGGCACGTCGACGGTCAGGGTCCGCACGGCACCGGCCGGGATACTCAGGGCGCCCAGGCCGTCGACTCCCAGCGCGGTCGGCGCGATCGTGAGCCGGTTGTCCAGGACGGTGGCCCGCACATCGCCGAACACCTTGACCTGCCCGACGATCGGCACGTCGACCGGCGCCGAGACCCGCATGCCGTTCTTGGCCGCGGCCAGCCGGACGTCTCCCGGCTGGCCGGCGAGATAGGCGTTCAGGTCCGCGTAGGTCAGCTTTACCGTGCCGACCACCCGGTCGATCGGCATCGTCGTCACATCGTTGCCGATCAGCTTGCGCAGCGGCAGGTGCGCGCCGCGGACATGCAGGTCGATGTCGTCGACGCACAGGTCGGAGACGGCGACCCGATGAATCCGAAGCCCGATGTCCTTGTAGTTCCCCGCGACGACCTGCGTCAGGAACGGGAAACCGCCGACGGACGCCTCGGGCTTCGTCGGCAGCTGCTGGCTCTTCTGGACCTGGCTGACCATCTGCGACGCGGCGAGGTGAGCCGCCACCCGGTCCACGACGGCGAGACCCACCAGCTGCAGAACCAGGAGGGCCACCAGAATCCGCCGCCAAGGGCGTCGGCGGCCGGTTCTCCCGGGCGTCCCCGAGCTCTCAGGCGTGGTCGCCGCGAACGTCGGCGGTCGGGACTCGCCTGGCAGCACTGCCCCGGTCGGTCCCCAGCTCTCCCTGGCCTCGGGACCGCGAGGCCCCCGGGGCCTGCCGGTCCTGCGCCCGATCGGCCAGGTACGGGCGTCGGTGTCGTCCCCGGCTTCCTGCGTAGGACTCACGTCGTGGGGGCTCCGTCTCTCGTCGCCGGACCCCCACTCGTCGCCGAGCCGGCGACGGACCTTCGTCCGAGCGCGAGACAGCGGTGACAGGCGGCGCCTGAGGGGCCGATCCGATCTGTCTCACCAGGCTCCCCGGACCGACCCCCCGCGTCGTCATCTCCCAGGAGGCATTCCCGACTACCACGAACGCGGTACCCCACGCCCCGAGCACGACGGCCCCGCCCAGCCCGCCGACGAGACGGAACGAAACGCGCGTCCTTGGTCGCGCGGGACCCACCGTTGATCAAGGTCGTGGGACAGCGCCGAGCCGCACGGGCTTCTCTTGGATTCGGCCCTTGAACAGGCCAGCGGGGTCGATTCGAGGGTCGAAGCAGCGGTCCGGGGAATTCGAGGACCGAGGCGAACCTCGGGTTCCTACTGCTCAGGCGGCGGTCAGCTGTAGCAGGTGACCGCGCGCGCCATCCCAAACCCCACCACACGGGTCGGACTGGCGCCGCGCCAAAGGACTCGCGTCGACCGTCGGTAATCGGAGGGGAGCCGCCCGCGAGGTGGTGACCGGGCGGCGGCATAGTGTGGCTGTGCCGCGCTGGTCTCACAACTGGTCTCACAACGCCTACTACCAACGGCTGTTGCTGCGCCAGCTGCCGCGGCCCTGCCGGCGGGTGCTCGACGTCGGCTGCGGCGCCGGGGAGTTCGCGGCCCGGCTCGCCGAACACAGCGACCAGGTGGACGCCGTCGACCGCGACGCGCCGATGATCGAGCAGGCGAGGCAGACCACGCCTGACAACGTTCACTGCGTGCTCGCGGACGTGCTGACCGACCCGCTGCCGGCCAAGGACTACGACGCGATCGTCTCGATCAGCGCACTGCACCACATGCCGCTGCCGGAAACGCTTCCGGTGCTCGCGGCGGGCCTGAGGCCCGGCGGCATCCTCGCCGCCGTCGCCCTCCCCCGCCTGGACCTGCGTCACGAATGGCCCGTCGAGTTCGTCGCGGCCATCGCGCACCACACGCTCGGGGTCGTCTTTCTCGCGAACAGGCTGCTGTGGGGCACCAGCACGTTCTCGCACGAACATCACACGCGCACGGGCATGCCCGTCGTCATGAACCCGCCGCTGACCACGCGAGAGGTCGCGCGCCAGGCCGCCGCTGTCCTGCCCGGCGTGCGAGTCCGGCGGCTCCTGTTCTGGCGCTACCTCCTGACCTGGGAGAAACCGGTCTTCGACGCCGGCAGCCCCGACGCACCGAGGCCGCTGCGGCCGACCGAATAGCGCCAGATAGCGCGCTGCCGGTCAGGCTTCGGGGATGGCGCGGCCGAATGCTTCGAGGGTGATGTCCTCGGGCGCTGGGCCGCCGCGCACACCGGTGTTCAGCGCGTCGAGCGCGTCGAGCTGGCCGGGGGTGAGATCGAAGTCGAACACGGCGAAGTTCTCGGCGATGCGGGCGGGCTTGACCGACTTCGGAATCACCGAACGGCCCTGCTGCAGGCCCCAGCGCAGCATGACCTGTGCGGCGGTCCTGCCGTGCTCGGCGGCGATCGCGGTGATGGTCGGGTCCTCAAGCGTGCTGCCGAGCCCGTTCTTGGTCCGGTAGAAGGTGATGCCGCCAAGGGGCGACCACGCCTGGGTGAGAACGCCGTGCTTGGCGTCGGCGGCCTGGACGTCGGGCTGGGTGAAGTACGGGTGGAGCTCGACCTGGTTGACCGCCGCCACGATCTCGGTCGCCGCCAGCAGGCGGTCGAGGTGGTCGGGCATGAAGTTGCTGACGCCGATGGCGCGGACCTTCCCATCGGCCAACAGCTTCTCCAGCGCCTGGTAGGCGGCGATGGTCCGTTCGAACGCCGACGGCAGCGCCTGGTGCAGGATGAACAGGTCGATGACGTCGACGCCGAGCTTGGCGGCGCTCTTGTCGAACGCGTGCAGTGTCTGCTCGTAGCCGAAGTCGGAGATCCAGACCTTCGTCTCGATGAACACCTCCGACCGGTCGAGGCCCGAGCTGGCGATGGCCTGGCCGACCTCGCGCTCGTTGAAGTAGGCGGCCGCGGTGTCGACGTGCCGGTACCCGGTCTCCAACGCCGCCCGGACCGCGGCGATGGTCTCGGCCGGAGGGGTCTGGAACACACCGAAGCCGAGCGCGGGCATCTCGACACCGTTGTTGAGCGTGAACGTCGGAACAGTCATGACGAGCCTCCATTCACTAAAGCGCGGACGCCACGGACGGCCGCGGCGTCGCGCGCGGGGATCAGGCGTTGGCGGCACGCGAGGGCGCGCCAGCCGGGTCGCCGTCGCGCGACGAGATTCCGCCCGCTGGGGCCGGGGGTTGGCCGTCGGCCCAGCTGGCCAGGAACCGCAGCGCCTCCTGCGCCGGGGAGTCCGGCGCGGCCGTGTAGACGAACAGGTTCAGGCCGGCGTCGCCGGGCAGCGCGAACGCCTGGAACGCGAGCTCGATCTCGCCGACCACCGGGTGGCGCAGCTTCTTCGTGCCCGAGGTGTGGTGCCGCACGTTGTGCGACGCCCACCGGACGCGGAACTCCTCGCTGCGGGTCGACAGTTCCCCGACCAGGTCCGACAGCGGCTTGTCGTAGGGGTGGCGACCGGCCTCGATCCGCAGGCCCGCGACGATGTCATGGGCGGCCTTGGGCCAGTCGACGAAGAAGTCCCGCGCCTTCGGGTTGAGGAAGGTGAACCGCGCGAGGTTCGCCGGCTGGACCGGCTCGGCGTGGACCTCGCTGTACAGCGCGTAGGCGAGCCTGTTGGACGCGAGAATGTCCCGCCGGCCGTTGCGCACGTCCGCCGGCGCGTCGGTGATCGCGTCGAGCACCTGCTGGATCCCGGCCGGCACCCGGGCCCGCGTGGCGCTCGCCCCGGACCGGGCGGACGCGGACAGGTTGGCGGCCCGGGCCAGGTCGAACAGGTGGTCCCGCTCGGCGTCGTCGAGCCGCAGCGCGCCGGCGACCGCGTTGAGCACGGACTCGGAGACGCCGACGAGATTCCCGCGTTCCAGGCGGGTGTAGTAGGCGACGCTGACACCGGCGAGGGCCGCGACCTCCTCCCGGCGCAGGCCGGGCACCCGGCGGTTGGCGCCGAACGCGGCCAGCCCCGCCTGCCGCGGGGACAGCCGCGCTCGGCGCGAGGTCAGGAACTCGCGCACCTCACCACGGTGATCACTGGAGTTGCCTGTCATGGTTCGACGGTAGGCGCGGGTTCGGCCGCGCGGGAGTCACCGCTGGTACCCCTCACGGTTGTGTCACCCGTCGGTTGGGCACGACGCCCCTACGCGACGGCCTGCTCCCGGCAGTAGGAGCGATAGGTCGCCGACGTACGCAGCAGCGAGGAGTGCGTGCCGATGTCGCCGACGCGGCCGCGTTCGACGACCACGATCTGGTCGGCCTGGCGGACGGTCGCGATGCGATGGGCGATGACGAGCGACGTCCTGCCGGCGAGCAGCCGGTCGAGGGCGCCGAGCACCAGGCGCTCGCCGGACGCGTCAAGCGCGCTGGTCGCCTCGTCCAGGACCACGATGGCCGGGTCCTTCAGCATGACCCGGGCGATGGCGAGGCGTTGGCGCTGGCCACCGGAGAGGGTCACGCCGCGTTCGCCGAGCTCGGTCTCGACGCCGTCGTCCCAGGCCCGGACGAACTCCCACGCGTTCGCCGCCTCCAGCGCGGTGACGATCTCCTCGTCGGTCGCGGTCGGCCTGGCCAGTCGCAGGTTGCGCGCCAGCGAGCCGCTGACCAGCACGGAGTCCTGGAACACGACACCGATGGCGGCGCGCACCGAGGCCTGGGTGACCTCGCGCAGATCGCGGCCGTCGATCGTCACCCGGCCGCCGGTCGGGTCGAAGAACCGGAGGAGCAGCTGGGCGACGGTGGACTTCCCCGCCCCGGACGGACCGACGAGCGCGGTCGTCTGGCCGGGCTCGAGCGTCAGGTCGAACCGGTCGAGGACCAGCCGTGACTCCCGTCCCGGGTAGGCGAACGAGACCCCTTCGAAGGCGACGCCACCCCGCGTGACGGCCAGCGCCGGCGCGTGGGGCCGGTCGGCCACGGCGGGCCGTTCGTCGAGCAGCTCCGCGGTGCGCTCGCTGGCGGCCATGCCGGCCAGGACCTCCGGCAGGGTCGTTATGACCGCCGTCAGCGCGGTCGACCCGCGCATCCAGAAGCCCCAGATGGCGACCACGTCGCCGATCTCCAGCGTTCCGGTCGCCGACCGCCACGCCCCGACGAACAGCAGCAGGAACGGCGCGACGAACGAGAGGTGGAAGCCCAGCGGGTCGGCGTAGCGATGCTGGAGCCGCGCGAAGGTCTCCGAGCCGGCGCGAATCCGCTCGGTGCCGTCGCGGACCTGGCCCAGCGCGTGGTCCTCGGCGTTGAACGCCTTCAGGAGCGCGTTCACGCCCAGCATCTCGGCGAGCGTCCCGGAGGTCCGGCCGAGCTCGTCCCGGATGTCGCGGGTGTGGCGGCGCAGCCGTGGCAGGACCAGCAGGGTCCACACCACGGCCACGGCGAGCAGCCCGACCGCGAGCAGCGCCATCCACGGGTCGACCCACGCGATGAGCCCCACCGAGATGAGCAGCAGCGCCACCGCCCACCACAGCGTCAGGCCCTGCCAGACCGCCAGTTCCAGCCGCTCGGTGTCCTGGTTGATCAGGGCGGCGAGGTCGCCGACGTGGGAGCGGTGGAAGAAGTCCATCGACAGGCGCTGCACATGCTCGTACAGGGCGCCGCGCAGGTTGTTGGCCCACCGCGCCGCACCGCGGCGGGTCCAGGTGTGCGCCAGGTACGCCGCGACGAGGAACGTCCCGGCGATGGCTGCCGCGCCCAGCGCCGGCCCCTGCCAGCCGGTGCGGACGAACTGGTGCGGGTCGTGCTGGATGCGGTTGAGGACGACCCGGAACACCGCGGGTGTGAGGCTCTGCGCTACGGCGTCGACGAGGATGAGCACGTAGCCGCCGACGAGGAGCCAGGCGCCGTCGCCGGCGTGCCCGAACAGGGTGCGCGGCGCGGACGTCCGCGCCGCGTCGCTACGCGCCATCGGCGTTCTCGCGGGTGGCGGTCATGGCCGGGAGCCCTGTTCGAGCAGCAGCCGGGACACCCGCTCGCGCAGGTCGGAGAGCGCCTGGCTGCCGCCGGCCGCCGGCTCGCGCGGGGCGAGCGAGAAGCCGGTGTACATGACGCGGCGTTCCGCCAGGAGCGGCGGGGTCGACTCGTGCAGCGTGCAGCTCAGGTGCACGGTGAGGTCTCCCGGTTCGGTCGGCACGGCGACGACGGGCAGGTAGGGCCTGGTCTTGGCGATCTCCACCGGCATCAGCACCCGGTGGGAGCCCGCGACGACGCGTAGCTGCCCGTTCGCCTCGCCGCTGGCGGTGACGGCGATACCCACGACGGTGCCGGAACACTGGTAGGCGTGCCGGCCGAAGTGGCAGTCCCGGTGGAAGCTCACGTCCGACGCGCCGGCGACGACGTCGCGCGGCTTGATGAGTGCCTCCAGGCCACGGGCACCGGTCTTACGGACGAGCTCGTCGTCGCCGGCCAGCATGCGGCGCAGCTGGTCCCAGCGGGCGCCGTTCAGGATCGCCGCGGTCGTCGGGGACCTCTCGACGAACTCCTGGAGCCGGACGCAGCGACGGGTCCCGCCGGCGACGGTCGCCCACCAGGACCGGCCGTCACCCTCGTGGTAGTCCGGGAGCGCGCGGTCGATCTCGTCCGAGACCTTCCGCATGTCGGCCGGGTCGAGCCAGCCGCGCAGGTGCAGGAACCCGGCCTCGCGCAGGAAGTGCGCGACCTCGGCCGGGTCGTCGTCCGGGGTGAGCACGCGGCCGAGGTCCAGCGGTGCCCCGTGGCGGTCGAGGAACTCGATCCCGTCGTCCACGACCGGCCAGCCCTCCAGCAGCGTGAGCCACAGCGAGTCCCAGACCGACACGTCCCACTCGCCGCCACCGCGATACCGCAGCTCGCGGGCGGTGATCATCGCGTTGAACGAGCGCTGGTTCTGCAACCAGTCGGACAACGCGTCCCCGTCGAGCGTCACCACGAGCGCACCGGGCGCGACTCCGGGCGAGACGGCCAGCGTGCCGCCGTCGGCGGCGAACGACCAGGAACCGTCGGCGGTCTCGATGGCGAGCGGCGGCGCGCCGAACGCCTCGACACCGCGCGCCACCAGGGCGCCGTGGCGCACGACGAGATCCGGGAAGTCACCGGCGAGGAACTCCGCCATCCCTAACGTGCGCAGGTCCGAGTCGAGACGGGTCCGGCGGTCCAGGGCGATCGACATGGTCTACCTCCTCCGTTCGGGCTTGGCGGGCGGTGCGGCGGCGGCCGTGCGGCCGGGCGGAACGCCTCGCCAGATTCCATCAATATAGATGCATCACTCTTGTTGGAACAGTGTCGACGAAACTTGCCCGCTCTAGCGGACCGCTGGTAGCTTCGTCGCCACGCTAGCGGGCGCTAGTTACGACGGGATCTTCGCACGAGGACCACGGGGAAGCCGCCGTCGGCCGAGAGCGGCCCGACGTCCAGCGACGAACAGGGCAGGCGATGAGAGCGATCCGGCTGCGCACCGAGTACCTCACCGAGCCGCTCGGCCTGGGGATCACCGCGCCCCGCCTCTACTGGAACGCGGACGGCGGCCTGCGGCAGACGGCCTACCAGGTCGTGGCCCGCCGCGGCGGCGAGACGGTGTGGGACACCGGCAAGGTCGCCTCGTCACGGATGACCCACGTTCGGTATGAGGGCGTCCCGCTGGGCAGCCGCGACCGCGTCGACTGGTCGGTCGTCCTCTGGGACGAGGCCGGCGCCGCGGGACCGCCCGCCGAGTCGTGGTTCGAGCTGGGACTGCTCGACCCGGCCGACTGGACCGCCGAGTGGATCACCGGTGACTACACGCCCGAGCCCGACGTGCGCTACCCGGTCGACCACTTCCGCCGCGACTTCCGCGTACGGGAGCCGGTCCTGGCCGCCCGCCTGTACATCACCGCGGCCGGCGTCTACGAGGCCGTGCTGAACGGCGAGCCGGTGAGCGAGGCCCGTCTCGGTCCCGGTGCCACCGACTACCGTCACCGCCTGCACTACCAGACCTTCGACGTGACGAGCCTGCTCGCCGCGGACAACGTGCTGGAGGTGCGCCTGGCCGACGGCTGGTATCGCGGGTCGCTCGGCGCGTTCGGGGCCACGCACGTGTTCGGCCGCGAGACGAGGCTGCTGGCCCAGCTGGAGCTGACGTATCCGGACGGCTCCACCGAGACCGTCGGCAGCGATGAGCGGTTCCGGTGGAGCGACGACGGCCCGGTGCGGTTCGCCGACCTGCAGGACGGCGAGGTCTACGACGCCCGGCTCGCGCCGAGCTACTCGGGCCACGCCCGGATCACGACCGAGACGATGATCCCCACCGCGGCCGACAACGTGCCGGTGACCGAGCACGAACGGTTCCCCGCCCGGCTGCTGACGACCCCGAGCGGGGCGCGCGTCCTCGACTTCGGGCAGAACCTGGCCGGGTTCGTCGCCTTCACGGTCTCGGGACGCGCGGGCCAGCGGCTCACCCTGCGCCTCGGCGAGATCCTCGACGGGGCCGGCGAGTTCACCCAGCGGAACTTCCAGCTACGCAAGCCCGTGCACGAGTTCGGCCGCGACGTCGAGATCCTCCTCCTCACCGGCCAGGAGAGCGAGATCAAGGGCGAGCTGCAGCCCACGCCGAAGCAGGAGGTCGTGTTCACCGCCAGCGGCGGCACCGACCACTACGTGACCCGCTTCGCCGTCTTCGGGTTCCGCTACGCCCTCGTCGAGACCGACCTCGACATCGACCCGGCGGACTTCGAGGCGATCGCGGTGTACTCCGCCATGGAGCAGACCGGCACGTGCGTCACCTCGCACGAGGGAGTCAACCGGTTCCTGGAGAACACCCGGTGGAGCATGAAGGGCAACTTCCTCGACGTGCCCACGGACTGCCCGACCCGAGAGCGCCTCGGCTGGACCGGCGACGCCCAGGTCTTCTTCGACACGGCCGCCTACCTGATGGACGTCGGCGCGTTCTTCCGCAAATGGCTGCGGGATGTCCGCGACGGGCAGCTCGCCGACGGGAAGCTGTCCGCCGTCATCCCCTACAACGGCACGTCGATGCTCTACGACACCACCGGCGGCTCCGTCGGGTGGGCCGACGCGGTGGTGCTCATCCCCTACCGCTACTGGAAGCGCTACGGCGACGAGAGCATCCTGCGCGACTGCTATGACGCGATGCGCCGCTACGCGATGTTCATGATCACGAACGCGGGCCCGCTCGACCCCGAGGCCGCCGCCGACAACCCGCACGCGCGATACCTGTACGAGAAGGGCGTGCACCTCGGCGACTGGCTGGAGGCGGCCGAGTTCCGCGACCCGTCCCCCGGCCGCACGCCGATGCCCGAGGAGGCGACGGCCTACCTGCACTACACGATGACGCACCTGGCCGAGATCGCGACCGTGCTCGGCGAGACCGCGGACGCGGACCTGTTCGCCGAGTACGCCCAAGGCGCGAAGGCCGCGTACACGCACCAGTTCCTGCGCGACGGCACTCTCGACACCGACCGGCAGGCGAAGCTCGTGCGCCCGCTCGCGCTGGGCCTCGCCGACGGCGACGTGAAGCGCCGTCTGGAGGACCGGCTCGTGCAGGCGGTGAAGAACCGGGACTTCCACGTCAACACCGGTTTCCTGTCGACGCCGTTCGTGCTGCCGACGCTCACCGCGGCCGGTCACCCCGAGATCGCCTACCGGATGCTGGACAACGAGGACGCGCCGAGCTGGCTCGCCGAGGTCAAGGCGGGCGCGACAACGGTCTGGGAGGACTGGGAGGGCAAGGAAAGCCGGAACCACTACTCCCCCGGCGCCGTCTGCCAGTGGCTGTTCGACACGGTCGCCGGCCTGCGCGTCACCGGGGAGAACCACTTCACCATCGCCCCGGTGCCGGGCGGCAGCCTGACGTCCGCCCAAGCGCGTTACACCAGCGTCTACGGCACGGTGGCGAGCTCCTGGACCCGAACCGGAACGGACCTTCACCTGACGGTGACCCTGCCGCCGAACACCACCGCCGACGTGCGGCTGCCGAACGGCACGGAGCACGTCGTGGGCCCCGGGACTCACGAATACACGGCCTGAGGGAGTATCGCGGTCCGCGGCGTCCAGGTAGTGACGAACGCGGAAGGCGCCTTCGGCCCGGAGCAGCTCCGGGTCGAAGGCGCCTTCGATTCGCGGGCCGTCAGCCCCGTCGGGCCGGCATCTCGAAGCCGGTGAGGATGACGGCGTTGCAGTCGGCGGCGGCCCACCGCAGGGGCTTCGCCTTCTCGTAGCCGGCCGAGTCGTACCACGCCTGGGCGGCCTCGACCGACGCGAACTCGACGAGTACGGTCCGGTTCCCGTGCCAGGTGCCTTCGAGCAGCTGGGGCTCCGTGTCGACGGCGAGGACCCTGGCCCCGCTTTCGATCATCGACGGCGCCGACGCCCGGCCGTAGGCCTCCATGCCGGCCGGGTCCTTGATGGCTTCCGTGAGCAGGACGTAGCCCTTGGCCATCCGTGTTCCTCCGGTGTCCTGGGATCTGAATGGTGTGCAGGTGGTTAGGGCAATGCTGGCTAGGGCAGTGGTTCCGCGACGCGGTCGAGGACGGCCTCGGCGCCGTCGATGACGTTCGGCTGGTGCCAGATCTCGACGCACATCGCGGCCATGATGAGCGAGTGCACGAGCTGCAGCAGCTGACGGGCGTCGTCGGGCAGATCGTCGAGCGGGAACTTGTCGCAGTACCCGAGCGCGTCCGCGACGCGCGGGAACGCGGCGCTGTAGAACGCCTCCAGCTCGGCCATCGTGCTGGCCATGCGGCGCGCGTAGCGTTCCGGCTCGGTCGCCAGGCACCAGGTAGCGGCGAACGGTTCCAGGTCCGCGAAGTCCGCGGGAAGCACGGGGTCGCTCATCGCGTCACACCCCCGCCTTCTCGCGCTGGTACCCGTCGACCCAGCTGGCGACCGAGTTGTGGAAGTGGCGCACCAGCAGTTCCTGGTCGCTGAGCGGGAAGTCGTCGCGGACGGCCCGCGAGGCGAGGCCCTGCTGGGTGCCGACGAGCATTCCGGCGTCCTGGAGCGCGAACTCCTTGAACATGACGACGGCGCATTCCTGGGCGGCACGGTCGCTGGCGGTCTTCGCGGGCGGGAAGAACAGCGAGCCCTCGAAGCGGTGGCTCTCGTGCGACGTCGGCCAGTAGCGGTAGAGCATGTACCAGCCGGTCTGCCAGATCAGGATCTCCATGTTCGGGAAGATCTGGAAGTTGCTCATCTGCCAGGCCTTGATTCCGCCGGGGTTCACGCCGGGCAGGTCGTCGCCGAGGTCGGGCTCGTTCCACGGGCCGAACAGCCCGCTGCGGGTCGCGATCTCGATCGGGTACTGGTAGTCGGCGGGCCAGCGCCGGCGCGGCGCCCCCGAGGTGGCGACCATCCGGTGCGGCCCGTCGAGGTTGTAGTACGGCGCCTCGAACCCGGGCATCTTCGGCCGTGCTGTGGGGGTCGCCTCCTGGGAGTGCAGGACCGGCACGTGGTAGTACTCCTGGAACGCGTCCAGGAAGATCTTCCAGTTGCACCGGATGTCGGCGGTGAAGTCGTACCGCTCGGTCAGCGCGTCGAACGGGTACCCGGTCAGCTCGGTGACCATCGAACCCAGGAAATCCTGGAGCGGCTCGGGGTCCTTGGCCAGGTTGATGAAGATGAAACCCGCCCACACCTCGCAGGCCACCGGGATCAGCCCGTAGTCGGCCTTGTCGAGGTCGAAGAACTCACCCTCCTGCTGGACGAAGGTGAGCTTGCCGGTGAGGTCGTAACGCCAGCCGTGGTATTTGCAGGTGAACGCCCGGCACGAGCCGGCGGTCTCCTCGCGGGGGTAGTCGTTCCACATCAGCTTGTTGCCGCGGTGGCGGCAGACGTTGTGGAACGCCCTGACCTCGCCGGACAGGTCACGGACGACGAGGAGCGAGGTCGTCGCGACCTCGATCTCCTTCGTGAAGTAGCTGCCCGGGCGGGGCACGTCCTCGACGCGCCCGACGTTCAGCCAGGCCCGCTTGAAGATCGCCTCGCTCTCGGCCTTGTAGAACTCGGGTGAGATGCAGTCCTCGTAGGAGAGCACGCCCGTCCCGACGCCGGGGAAATGCTCGGTCCAGCTTCCCTCGGCGGGCTTGGGATACAGCGCCATCGCGGACCTCCTCCGATCTCGGCTGGTCAGACCACCGGCTCGGCGGTGACGGTCAGGTACGCGGCGCCGCTGTCGGGCACCCGGGCCTGCTTCCAGACCTCGACCGGGAACGAGACCATCACCAGCGACTGCATGAGCTGCAGCAGCGTGCGGACGTCGTCGGGCAGGTCGTCGTACGGGTGCTTGTCGCAGTAGACGATGGCTTCTTCGAGGCGGGCGAACGCCGCGTCGTAGAAGGTCTGCATGTCCTCCAGCGAGGAGGCCAGCCGGCGGGCGTAGCGCTCGGACTCGGTGGGCAGCGCCCAGTCCAGGTACGGCTCCAGGTCGGAGAACTCAGCGGGCAGCGGCATCGGTGTACTCCTTGACGCGGTCACCGACGACCTTGTGCAGGTGCCGGAGCAGGATTTCCTGGTCGCACAGCGGGAACTCGGAGACGACACGGGACGCGAGCATCGACTGCGTCGCCTCCAGGGTGTTGCCGTCCTGGAGCGCGTACTCCTTGAACGTGACGGTCGCCAGCTCCTGGGCCAGCCGCTCCCGGGCACTCTTCGCGGGCACGAAGTAGAGGTTCGCCTCGAACTGGTGCCGGTCGACCGCGGTCGGCCAGTAGTTGTAGGTCAGGTACCAGCCGGGCGCCCAGAACAGCAGCGTGAAGTTCGGGAAGAACTCGAACGAGTCGGTGCCCCACGACGGCGACCGGGACGGGTTGATCGAGGGCGGCAGGGGGTCCAGGCCGTCGATCGCGGGCCGGTCCCACGGGCCGAACAGGCCGCTGCGCAGCGCCCGTTCGATCGGCTTGACCATGGACGGGTCCTTGGGCGGGGCCATGCCGCCCCACGAGGAGACCATGGAGTGCGGGCTGCGCAGCTCGTAGTGCAGCGCCTCGAACCCGTAGCCGACGAGCTTCTCGGCCTCGTTCTTCACCGCCTGCTTATGGTGCAGCACCGGGGCGTGGTAGAACTCCGCGAACGCGTCGATGAACAGCTTCCAGTTGCTGCCCACCTCGGCCTTGTAGGTGTAGACCGAGGTCATCTCGTGGAACGGGTAGCCCTCGATGCCCTTCGCCAGGTCGCCGAGGTACTCGGTCAGGCTCTCCTGGGGCTCCAGGTTGATGAAGATGAAGCCTTCCCAGACGTCGCAGGGGACCTCCTTGAGGCCGTACTGCTCCTTGTCGACGTCGAAGAACTCACCCTCCTGCTGGATGAAGGTCAGCTTCCCGGTCAGGTCGTAGCGCCAGGCGTGGTACTTGCAGATGAACTGCCGGCACACCCCGGACGACTCCTCACCGGGGAAGTCGTTCCAGACGAGCTTGTTGCCCCGGTGCCGGCAGACGTTGTGGAAGGCGCGGATCGTGCCGTCCGCTCCCTTCACGACGATCAGCGAGGTGTCGAGGACGGCCAGCTCCTTGGTGAAGTAGCTGCCCGTGCGCGGGACCTGCTCGACCCGGCCGACGTTCAGCCAGGACCGGCGGAAGATGGCGACTCGCTCCTTCTCGTAGAAGGCCGGGTCGACGGAGTCGGTGTAGTCGACGGGCGCCGTTCCCAGCTCGGGGTAATGCTGGGTCCAGCTCCCCGCCGAGGGCTTGGCGAAATGGGGCACGGGCTTCTCTCCTCTACGAGGTCGGCGACTACGTGGTCGGCGACGGCCTTGGCGGCCGCACGGCGGGTCGAAGGTCAGACCGTCGCCGGCAGCGGTGCGGGCTGGGCGACCATGAACGCGGTCAGTTCTCGGGCGATGTCCGGCCCGGACGGGGTGTAGATGACCTCGGAGAAGCCGGCCGTCCCGAGGCGGGTGAGGCTTTTGGCGATGCGGGTGGCGTCGCCGATCATCATCCGGGTGTCGATGTGGTCGAGCAGGCCGCGGTCACGGTCGGTCAGGTGGGTGACGTGGCCCTCGAAGGTGAGGAGGTGACGCTCCTCCTCGGGGGCGAGCGCCTCGAGGGCCTCGCGCCAGGCCTGGCCGCCGGGCAGGGCGTCGACCGCCGCCGCGCCGCCGCGGGCGTAGGCGTTGTGCCAGTCGACGATCCGCCAGGGCCCGACGGCTTCGCGGACGCGGGCCGACCCGGCGTTCTCCCCCGGGTCCAGCACCGTGCCGGACAGGATCGTCGCGGTCGGCAGGGTGGCGTGGGGTGGGCCGATCACGCCGTCGGCCAGGTCGGTGGCCAGGGCCGTGCCGCGGGGGCCGAAGACGCTCAGCCACAGCGGAACCTCGATCGGGCGCCGCGCCGCGAGTCCGTCGGCGTGCAGCATCCGGACCGGCTTCCCGTCCACGACCGCCGTCTCGCCGGCCAGCAGCGCGCGCACCGCGGTCACGTAGGCACCCAGCGCGTCCAGGGTCATCGGGCGCTGGCCGACGGTGAGGCGGGCGGTGAAGCCGGTGCCGAAGCAGGCGAGGAACCTGCCCTCGGAGATCCGGGCGAGGGTCGCGACCGCGCTGGCCATCGCCATGACGGAGCGCTGCTGGGGAATCAGGACGGCGGTCCCCAGCCCGATCTGGGTCGTGCGCTGCGCGGCCAGGGCCAGGTGGACGAAGGGGTCCTCCCACAGCGGCGCCGAGTCGTAGATCCAGACCCGGGCATAGCCAAGCTGTTCGGCCAGCACCGCGAGGTCCGCGAAGTCCGGCCCCGGCGGTAAACCGCAGGCCAGTGTGATGCCAGGCTTTTCGAAGCCCATAGCGAGATCCCTTCCACACGGCGACGGGCGGCGGCATGGTGCTCCGCGGCGGCCCGCGGCCCCGGCCTCGGCGCCGGTTGACAGTCAGGGTCCCGAGGGCGCCACAGCCCGGACCGCCGGTCCGCTTACCGGTAACGATACGGACCGGCGGTCCGTGGAGCAACCGTCGCGACGAAAGAGCCGTCACGACTGGAACAGCGCGACCCGCCCCGATCGGATCCCGGCAAGCGAGGGCCCGCGGTCGGCAGCCGTCGCACGACCGGTGCGGCGGCCGGGGCCGGCGAACCTTGCCGGACGCGCATTAGCCGCCGCCGACGCCCGGCAGCGTTCGCGAGTAGCCCACACCCGGCCCCATCTGGTACATGTACGCGGTGACTAGCGCGCACTAGCCCATCCGTCACGTGAACCGGAAGGCCGGACGATGCCGCCGAACGACGCCTCAGAACACGTGTCGCCGCGTGAGGTGCGCACGTCAGCCCGGGAACCGGCCCAGTGCACGCGCTGACCCCTCACCCGCCAGGTGGCGAGCCGCCCGACGCTCCCCCGCCGTCGCACCGGCGGTTCGATCCGTTGCGAGGCAGGTGGATTCTGGTGTCCGCCGGCCGGGATCGACGGCCCTGGTCCGGCGACAGCCAGGCCGTCAGCCCACCCGAGGCCGTCAGCCACGACGCGGCGTGCCCACTGTGCCCCGGCAACCTGCGCAACCTCGGAGATCCAGGCGGCGGCGGCGGACCCGAGCTCCGGAATCCCGCGTACGTCGGCCCGTACGTGTTCACCAACGACTTCCCGGCCCTGCGGCCCGACGCCGACCGAACTCTCACTGACCAGGACCGGCGCGCGGCGTCCATCCTCACGGTCGGCGGGATCGACGTCGGCGAGCTGCTGCGGTCCGAGCCGGAGGCCGGTGTCTGCCGCGTGCTGTGCTTCGGCCCACGCCACGACCGGCACCTCGCCGCGATGTCCGACGGCGAGCTGGGCGCGGTCGTCGACACCTGGGTCGACCAGGCCACCGAGCTGGCCCGGCAGTGGCGTTGGGTCCAGATCTTCGAGAACCGCGGCGCCGCGATGGGGGCCTCCAGCCCGCATCCGCACGGCCAGGTCTGGGCCAGCGCCTCGCTGCCCGACGAGCCCGCCGCCGAGGACGCCCGCCAGCTCGGCTACCTGCGCCGGCACGGCCGGCGCCTGCTGGTCGACTACGCCGAGATCGAACGTGCCGCGGGCGAACGGGTCGTGGCCGCGAACAGTGCCTGGCTCGCGGTCGTGCCGTACTGGGCCGTCTGGCCGTTCGAGACGATGCTCGTCCCGGTCCGCCCCGTCGCGGGCCTCCCGGAGCTGGACCACGAGCTGCGCGCCAGCCTGGTCGTGATCATCCGTACCCTGCTGGCGGCCTACGACGGCCTGTTCGGGGTGCCGTTCCCGTACTCGATGGGCTGGCACGGCGCGCCTGGACCCGCGGACTCGTCCCCGGCCCGGTCGGGCGCGCCAGACCACTGGCAGCTGCACGCGCACTTCTATCCGCCGCTGCTCCGGTCGGCCTCCGTCCGGAAGTTCCTCGTCGGCTACGAGATGCTCGCCGGCGCCCAGCGCGACATCACCCCGGAGCGGGCAGCGGCGATGCTGCGCGCCGTCGTGGGGTCGTCGTGACGGCCGAGGCCCCGGACGCCGCGCGGCGGGCCGTGGCGGCGTTCGTCGAGACCTTCGGCGCCGCGCCCCGCTACCTGGTGCGCTCGCCCGGCCGGGTGAACCTGATCGGCGAGCACACCGACTACAACGACGGGCTCTGCCTGCCGTTGGCCGTCGGCCTGGAGCTGTGCCTCGCGTTCAGCCCGGCGGAGGAGGCCGGCGCGCTCATCGAGGTGTTCTCCGAGGATCGCGAGGCGCCGGCACGTGTGCACCTGCCACCACCCGCGCTGTCCGCGTCCGGTCCGCCGGGCCGGGCGGCGCGGGCGCAGGCCGGCTGGGCCGGGTACGTCGAGGGCGTGGTCGCGGCGATGGGGGCCGCCGCGGGCGCCGGCGCGTCCCGAGGGTGGTACGGGTCGCTGGCCAGCGATCTGCCGGCCGGCGCCGGACTGTCGTCGTCCGCGGCCCTGGAGCTGGCCGTCGCCCGTGCCTGCGCGGTCACCTGGCGGCGAGACTGGGACCCGGTCGCGGCGGCCAGGCTCGCCCACCGGGCGGAGAACCACTGGGTGGGCGCCGCGACCGGGCTGCTCGACCAGCTGGCCTGCGCCGCCTCGACGGCCGGCCACGCGCTGCGGATCGACTTCCGTGATCTCACGATGCTCCCGGTCGCGGTGCCGGACTCGGTGGTCGTGGCGATCGTGGACACCGGCACCCGCCGGGAGCTGGTGACCAGCGCCTACGGCCAGCGCCGCGCCGAGTGCGTGCGCGCCGCCGCCGGGCTCGGCGTCGCCAGCCTGCGCGACCTCGGAGACCACCTGCCGGCCGACGCGGCGGACCGCCTCGATCCGGTGGAGCTGCGCCGGGCGCGGCACCTCGTCACCGAGAACACGCGGGTCCGGGACGTCGTCGCCGCGTTGGCGCGCTCGGACCTCGCCCGCGCCGGGGCGGTGCTGCTCGACGGTCACCGGTCCCTGCGTGACGACTTCGAGGTCTGCGGCCCCGAGCTCGACGCGGCCGTCGCCGCCTGCCGCACCGCTCCAGGCTGCCACGGCGCCCGGATGACCGGCGGCGGCTTCGCCGGCTGCGTCCTCGCGCTGGTCGACGCCCAATCGGCCGACGCGTTCGCGGGGGCGGTCCTCGGCGACTATCGCGCCGCGACCGGACGGGACGGCGTCGTTCACCTCTGCCGGCCGGTCGGCGGAACCTCGCTGATTCCTGTCCAGGAGCACCTGCCGCGCACCACCAACGACTCGATGAAGGAGAGCGGCCAAGAATGACCGTGAACGTGGCCGGCCTGGCCGCCGTCCAGCCCTGGGACGCGCCCGAGCTCGTCTCCTGGAACCGCGTGCCGATGCACGCGGCGCCGCATCCCGAGCGGCTCGTGCTGGACGGCGTCTGGGATTTCCAGCTGCTGCCCGACCCCCGCGCCGAACGCGCCGAGCAGTGGCGGCCTGTCGAGGTGCCGGGTCTGTGGACGATGCAGGACAGCGGGGATCGTCCGCAGTACACGAACGTCATCCTGCCGTTCGACGCCCCTTACCCGCACCCGCCGGCGGCGAACCCGACCGGGGTCTACCGGCGCCGGTTCACCGCGGGCGAGTGGGCGGGGCGGCGGGTCGTCCTGCACGTCGGCGCGGCGGAGAGCGCGCTGCTGGTTCGACTCAACGGCCACGACGTCGGGTTCAGCAAGGACTCGCACCTCGCGGCCGAGTTCGACGTCACCGGATTCGTCCGGCCAGGCGTGAACGACCTGGAGCTGACGGTCGTGAAATGGTCGGACGCCACCTACGTGGAGGACCAGGACCAGTGGTGGCACGGCGGCCTCGCCCGCTCGGTGTACCTCTACACCACCGCCCCCACCTACCTCGCCGACCTCCAGGCCGTGGCCGACTTCGACGCCACGACGGCGGCCGGCCGGCTGCGGCTGGACGTGACCGTCGGCGGCTGCGGGGAGCCCGCGCCCGGCTGGACGGTACGCACCCGTCTCGCCGATCTGTTCGCACCGGCGCCGCTGGGCGTCCCGGGCGGAAGCGCGGGAGCGGGCGTTCCGCAGGGCAGCGCCGACTCCGGGTACCCCGAGCAGCCGCCGCCTTCGGTGATCCCCGCCGGGCTGCTGGATCTGCTGTCGCTGGCCCCGTCGGGAGCGCCGCTGTCCGACGAGCAGCGGGTGCGAGCGCGCCGGATGCAGGACCGCGCGCTGCCGCCCCGCGCCGGCCTCGTGCGTTTCGAGAGCGAGGGCCTCGCGGTCACGCCGTGGTCGGCGGAGAACCCCTGTCTGTATCCGCTGGAGGTCGAGCTCGTCGCGCCGGGCGGCGAGGTCGTCGAGCGGGTCACGGTCCGGGTGGGTTTCCGCCGGGTCGAGATCCGCGGCCGGGATCTGCTGGTCAACGGCGGCCGGGTGTGGATTCAGGGGGTGAACCGGCACGACTTCAACGCGCGGACCGGCCGGGTCATCACCGAAGACCAGATCCGCGCCGAGCTGCGCCTGCTCAAGACGTTCAACATCAACGCGGTCCGCACGTCCCACTACCCGAACGACCCGCGTTTCCTCGACCTGTGCGACGAGTACGGCCTGTACGTCGTGGCCGAGGCGAACATCGAGGCCCACGCCTATCCCGGGACCGTCAGCGCCGACCCGCGCTACCTCGGGGCGTTCGTCGACCGGGTGTCCCGGATGGTGCTGCGCGACAAGAACCACCCCTCGGTGCTCCTCTGGTCACTCGGCAACGAGAGCGGCTACGGCGCCAACCACGACGCCGCCGCCGGCTGGGCCCGCCGGTACGACCCGACCCGGCCGCTGCACTACGAAGGGGCGATCAACGACGACTGGTTCGGCGGCCACCACGCCAGCGACGTCGTCTGCCCCATGTACCCCGTCCTCGACGCGCTGCGGGCCTACGCGGCGCACCCCGACGCGGACCGGCCGGTCATCGCCTGCGAGTACGCCTACTCGCAGGGCAACTCGACCGGCGGGCTCGGCGCCTACTGGGACCTGTTCGAGTCCACCCCCGGCCTGCAGGGCGGGTTCATCTGGGAGCTCTACGACCACGGGCTGGACCCCGACGGCGACGGCCGGTTCCGCTACGGCGGGGACTTCGGCGACCAGCCCAACGACGGCGTCATCTGCATCAACGGCGTCCTTTTCTCCGACGACAGTCCCAAGCCCGCCTTCCACGAGGCACGCCACCTCTTCGCCCCCGTCCGCGTCGTGTCCGGCGCGGACGAGGCCCTGCTCGGCCGGGTCCGGCTGCGGAACCGGCAGACGTTCGAGGACCTGTCCCGGCTCCGCCTCGCGCTGCAGGTCGAAGGGGTCGACGGCCCCGGCGAGGCTGTCCTGGTCGCGCCGCCGGCGATCCCCGCCGGGGGTGAGGGCCGCCTCGACCTGCCCGCTGCCGTGGTCGAGCAGCTCGCCCGGCCGGACGCCGTCGCTCTCACCCTCGTCGTCCACCTGGCCGAAACCACCCCGTGGGCCGAGGAGGGCACCGAGCTCGCCCGCCTTCAGGTCCCGCTCGACCGGGCCGTGCCCACCTGGTCCGAACCGCGTCCCGCAACCGGCGTGCTGACGCTGGACGATGACGGCCTGCTGCTCCACCCTGCCCTCAGCGCCCCACCCGTGCTGTCGTTCTGGCGGGCGCCGACCGACAACGACGCG
The DNA here is from genome assembly GCF_000166135.1 of Pseudofrankia inefficax. Lineage (NCBI taxonomy): Bacteria > Bacillati > Actinomycetota > Actinomycetes > Frankiales > Frankiaceae > Pseudofrankia > Pseudofrankia inefficax. The sequence continues at coordinate 4,251,127 of NC_014666.1, read as the reverse complement.
TCCTTCCCCCTGGACTCCCGGTTCGTGCGCACCGGCCTGTTCCGCGTCACCCGAACCGTCCTCGACCAGAAGACCACCGGGTCGACCGCGGCGATCGTCAGCCGCTACACCGCCGCCTACGGCGCGGTGATCGAACACCAGCAGCAGATCACCGCCCTGTCGGACACCACGTTCCGGTTCGACGAGCACGTGGTCCTGCCGACGGAGCTGGACGACGTTCCGCGGCTGGGCATCGTCTTCGCCACGGTCCCCGGGTACGAGCACCTGAGCTGGCTCGGCCTCGGGCCCCACGAGACCTACCCGGACCGCAAGCGATCAGGACTGCTCGGCCGTTGGACCGCCGAGGTCGGCGACCTGTTTGTGCCCTACCTGCTCCCGCAGGAGAACGGCGGCCGGGCCGACGTCCGCGAGCTGACGCTCACCGGCCCCGGCGGCCACCAGATCACCGTCAGCCCGGACCGGCCGATGCAGCTGAACGTCTCGCACTTCCAGGCCACCGACCTGGAGGCTGCCCGACACGTCTGGGAGCTCACCCCGCGCGGCGAGACCTTCGTCCACCTCGACCTCGCCCACCGGGGCCTCGGCACCGCGGCCCTCGGGCCCGACACGCTCCCCCAGCACCGGATCTCCGCCGGCGAGTACCGCTGGACCTGGTGCCTCGAGTTCGCCGACCCGCGGGACTGACGAGCGGCCGCGGCGGTCAGGACACCTTGGAAGTGGTGTTCTGACCGTCCGCCGCCGAGACCGCTGTTGAGGCCGCTGTTGAGCCGGCCTACGACTGGCGGCGGCCGATCGCCTCGCGCAGGTCCTCGTCGATCTCGATGTCGAACGAACTGATCATGTAGGCGAGCGTCTCATACGCACCCACCGTGAAGATCACGTCCAGGATCTGCTTGACCTCAAGCTTCTCCACCAGAACAGCCCACGTCCCGTCACCGATCTTCCCATCGGCGATCAACTCGTCCACCGCCCGCAACGTCGCCGCGTCCAGCGGATCCCACAGCGGCGCGTCCGGCCCAAGCGCGATCCGCTGGATCTCCTCATCCGACAGGCCCGCGTCCCGCGCGATGAACGTGTGCTGCAACCACTCGTAACCCGCCTTGCGCAGCGCGGCGACCCGCAGCACGATCAGCTCACGCTGACGGTCGGACAACGTGCTCGTCGACAGGATGTGCCCGTTAAACGTGAAGAACGCCTGCGCCAGCGTCGTGTGGTGCGCATAGACCCCAAGCGTGTTCAGAGCCTTCGAACGGCCCTCAGGGGACAGCCGAGCAGGCGTGCCCGGCGGCTCCAGGGCGGCCAACACCTGCCGCATCTCCTTGGGCCACTGCTTGAGCGGAAGCGGCTCGATGCGTGCCATGTGATGTCCCCTTGTCGATGATCGACGTCAGCTTTGGGCGGGCTCTGTCTGAAGAGTGGCGACCAGGTCGGCCTCGAGGCCGGGGGCGCTCGCCGCGAAGTACCCCAGCAGGGCGCGCAGGTTGGGCAGGGATGGCTCGGACCCGCTGTTGGCGTTCGCGAACTGCGGGAGGTGCGTGCCGATCACCCGGTGAAGCCGGTCCCAGAGCGCCTCGTCGGCGAACAGCTCCTTGAGCGGCGTGTCCAGGGAGTAGGCACGCGGCGCCGGCACCGGAATCTCGTACCGCCACTGATGGGTGCCGGGCCCGACCGAGACCGTCAGCTGGTCGGGATGGTTGGGCAGCACGACGTCGGCGGCCGTGCCCGGCGGGATGGTGGCGTCGAGCGTCACGGAGCCGGCGGGTCCGAGCCGCCACGCGACGCGCACCTGCCCGTGCGGCGTGTCGTGCACGAGCGTGGCGTGGGTGAGACCGCCGCCGGGCCTCGGGGCGATCCGCATCCTGCGGTAGCCGGGCTCGGTGGGTTCGAGGCCGCCGACGACACGGTGCAGCCAGTCGGCGATCGCGCCGAGGGCGTAGTGGTTGAGCGACGTCATGCCGGTGTCGTTCAGCGTGCCGTCCGGCTGGATCGCGTCCCAGCGTTCCCAGATCGTCGTCGCGCCCTGCGTCACGGGATAGAGGAAGGACGGGCATTCGGTGCGCAGCAGCAGCCGGTAGGCGGTGTCGAGCTGGGCGGTGCGGCTGAGGGCGTGCCCGACCAGGGGCGTGCCGGCGAAGCCGGTGCTGATCCGGTACTCGGCCCTGGTGACCAGGTCGGCGAGGCGGCGCCCGGCGCGGGCCTGTTGGGCCGGGTCCAGGAGGTCGAAGCAGATCGCCAGCGCGTAGGCGGTCACGGTGTCGTTCGCGACCAGGCCGGCGGGGGTGACCCACTCGTCGCGGAACGCCCCGCGAACCCGCTCGTGCAACGCTGAATAGCGCTCGGCATCACCGGCCTGGCCCAGGATCTCGGCGGCCTGGGCCAGCTGCCAGGTCACCCGGCAGAGGTAGGCGTTCGCGACGAGGTAGGGGTCCGTCTTGCCGCCGGCCGGGTTGTTCGGCGGTGCGTCCGGGTCGAGCCAGTCGCCGAACTGGAACCCCGTGCTCCACAGGCCCCGCTCGTCCAGCCTGCTTGCCACGCTGTCGACGAAGGCCCGCATGGACCCGTACTGGCGGGTGAGGATCTCCGGGTCGCCGTACTGCTGGTACAGCGTCCACGGGAGGCTGACCGCGACGTCGCCCCACAGCGCGGTCGGCGTCGAGATCGGCATCCCGCCGACGTCCGGGACGACCAGCGGCACGTGGCCCTGCGCTCGCTGCTCGGCGGCGAGGTCGGTGAGCCACGAGCCCAGCATGGCGCCCACGTCGTAGAGGAAGGCCGCGGTCGGGGCGAAGGCGTTGAGGTCGCCGGTCCAGCCGAGCCGTTCGTCACGCTGCGGGCAGTCGGTCGGCACGCCCACGAAGTTGCCGCGCATGGACCAGACGACGTTGCGGTGCAGCTGGTTCACCAGCTCGTTCGAGGTCTCGAACCAGCCGGTGCGCCGCAGGTCCGAGTGGATGACCACGGCCGTCAGCGCGCCTGGGTCCAGCACACCGGGCCAGCCCTCGACGTCGACGTAGCGGAAACCGTGGAAGGTGAAACGCGGTTCCCAGGTCTCGGGGCCGCCGCCGCGCAGGATGTACCGGTCGGTCGCGAGCGCCGTGCGGTTGGTCCGGAAGTCGGCCTCGCCGTCGATCATCGTCTCGGCGTGCCGCAGGGTGAGGACGGTGCCGGCCTCGCCGCGCACGGTCAGCCGGACCCAGCCGGACAGGTTCTGGCCGAAGTCGACGACCGTCCGCCCGGCCGGGGTCGTGAGGACCTCGGCCGCGGGCAGCTCCTGTACCCGTCGGATCGGCGGCGCGCTCGGGGCGACCAATGTGGTCAGGTCACGGTCGACGACCTCGACGAGCGACCAGCCCGAGTCGTCGAAGCCCGGCTCGGACCAGCCTGCCGGCTCCCGGCGGGCGTCGAACGTCTCGCCGTCGTAGAGGCTGTCCGCGAGGATCGCCCCGGTGCCCGCCCGCCAGTCGGCGCCGCTGCCGACGACCTCCACGCGGTCGCCGTAGTCGAGCTCCAGCTGCGCGAAACCGGCGGGCCGGTCGGCCCAGACGGCCCGTTTGCCCTCCTCCCAGGTCAGCCGGCCCACGGCCCAGCCCTCGCCGAGGATCAGGCCCAGCGCGTTGGCGCCCGCCGCCAGCAGGTCCGTGACGTCGTGACTGCCGACGACCAGGCGGTGATGGTAGGACGTCCAGCCGGGGGCGAGGACCTCGTCGCCCACCCGGGTGCCGTTCATGTACGCCTCGACCAGACCCAGCGCGGTGACGCGCAGGGTCGCTCTCCGTAAGCCGGGGCCCACGGCGAACACACGGCGCAGGTAAGGCGCCGGGCTCGACGCCGCCGGCGGCCCGGAGCCGTCGGTGGGAGACGTGATGAAGGCAGCCTGCCAAGGTTCGGTCACGTGACCTCGATCTTCAACGGAACCCACCGACGCTTCGCCGCTAGCGAGGAGCGACGCTAACGGCGAGAACTAGTGCGCGCAAGTACCGGCCAGCCGACCTCACACCACACGGCTACTTGCTCGCGCTAGTATCCGATGCTCTGCCGTTTGCCGGCCCCCGCGGCCTCACGCGCCCGTGGCTGGCCTTGGCAACGAGCCAACGAGAAGGGTGATCACCATGATTCGTTGGGGTGTGGTCGGTCCGGGCGAGATCGCGGCCGGATTCGCGGAAGCGATGCGGCTCGTCGAAGACGGGGAGATCACGGCGGTCGCGTCGCGCTCGATCGAGCGCGCGACGGCCTTTGGTGACAAGTTCGATATCCCGAACCGGTATGGCAGCTACGACGCGCTGGCCGCCGACCCCGACGTCGACGTGGTCTACGTCGCGACCCCGGCGTCGCGGCACGAGCAGGACACCGTCGCCTTTCTGGAGGCCGGCAAGCACGTCCTCTGCGAGAAGCCGTTCGCGCTCAACGCCGCGCAGGCCCAGCGGATGGCCGCGCAGGCTCGGGCGCGCGGGCTGTTCCTGATGGAGGCGCTCTGGAGCCGTTTCCTGCCGGCCTACCGCTCGCTCGCGGACGTCCTCGCCGGCGGACGCATCGGCCAGCCGCTGCTGGTGGAGGCGGACTTCGGCATGCGGTGGCCGTTGCGGCGAGAGGAGCGCCTCTTCGACCCGGAACGTGGCGGCGGCGCTTTGCTCGACCTCGGCATCTACCCGGTCCAGCTGTGCTCGCTCGTGCTCGGCACACCGGAGCACGTCAGCGCGGTCGGCGTCATCGGCGCGACCGGGGTCGACGAGCAGGTCGCCGCGGTTCTCTGCTATCCCGGTGGCACGATCGGCGTCGTCAAGGCGGCGATTCGGGTGACGCTGAACTGCACGGCGCGTATCGCCGGTACCGACGGGTCGATTGACATCCCGGCGTTCATGCACTGCCCTACTTCTCTCACCGTCAATACCCGTCCCGGCGGGGCCGAGAAGATTGACTGCTCGCACGAGGGCAACGGGCTGCAGTTCGAGATCGCCGAGGTGCACCGCTGCCTCGGCGCGGGGCTGACCGAGAGCCCGGCGATACCCCTGGACGAGACCATCGCCCTCGCCACCACTCTCGACGCCATCCGCGCCCAGATACCGTCGTCCGGTCGTCCTGGTCGACGGCCATAAGCACGTGTGCGCCCCGATGAGGCGCCAGAGGCTTCGGGGCCTTGCCGGCGCGAGGTACGCCTACGCGGTCTCCCCCGCCACGCCGACGGCGTCGAGCACGTCCGCCTCGTCGTTGTGGCTGTGGGTGAAGCCGAGGTCGCGTTCGATCCGCACCGTGGCCTCGGAGCGGTAGGCGAGGATGTAGGCCCGGCGGAAGCCGTCGGTGCTGTTGCCGCCCGAGCCGTGCATCACGCGCTCGTTGTGCACGGTGCAGTCACCCCGGCCGATCGGGGTGGGGACGACGTCGTCGCCGGGGCGCAGCTCGGTCCCGAGCGCGTGCGACTCCCCGCGGCCGCCGAACACCGGGGCGTGCGCGCGCAGCTGGGCCTCGTGGGTCGTCGCCGGTACGAAACGCATGCAGCCGTTCGCGAGGGTGGACTCGTCCACGGCCAGCCACAAGGTCGCGGTGCGCCGGTCCTCGGTGGGCGGCCAGTAGGCCATGTCCTGATGCCAGGCGAACACCGCGTCGGTCTTGTGGGGCTGCTTCGCGAGCAGCTGGTCGTAGTCGATGGTCATGCCGTCGCCGCACAGCTGGCGGGCGATGTCCGCGGTCCGGCGTTCGTAGACGTTGTCGCGCCAGGCCGGGAAGTACCGGCGGGGCAGCATGACGTTGACGATCGAGTAGTCGGACGGGTCGCGGCCGTAGTCGCCGGCCATGTCGCAGTAGTCCTTGCCGGGCACCTCGATCTCGCGGCGCAGGAACCGGTCGTAGACGACCTCCAGCTCGTCGACCTCGGCGGCGGTGAGGACCCCGGCCAGGTGGACGAAGCCGTCTTCAGCGAACCGGCGCCGGTCCTCGGCATCGACCACATACCTGCCGTCGTCGGCCAGCTGGCCCATGTGTCCTCCTCAGCAAGGTCCGCCGCCGCAGCCTAGGTTCTTTGTTCGCTGACGGACAGGGACGAGGCGCCGGTCGCGGCCGCGCGGCGCCAATCCGAGAGCACCCCGCGTGCGTCCTCAGGAGCGGCGGGCGGTGCGTCCGGGAGGTCGAGTGGGCTGCGGGTGAACCGGGGTGCGGGCGCGGGCTGCCAGACGCCGGCGCGCTCGACGAGCGTCCCGCGCGCGGCGAGCTGAGGATTCGCGGGTGCCTCGTTCCAGGTGAGCACGGGCGACACGCAGGCATCGGTGCCGGCGAACGCCGCCGTCCACTCGTCGCGGGTGCGTTCGGCGAACCGCGCGCTCAGGGCCGCACGTACCTCGGCCAGGCCGGCGGGGTCGTTCGGTGCGGGCAGGGCGGCGGCGTCGATCCCGAGGACCCGCAACAACTCCGCGTAGAACTGCGGCTCCAGCGCGCCGACCGCCATCCAGCGGTCGTCCGCGGTGGCGTAGACGTCGTAGTTCGGCTGACCCGTGTCGAGGCGGTTGCCGCCACGCTTCTCGTTCCAGAGCCCACGCGCGAGCTGGCCGAGAACGTAGGTCGTCAGATGGGCCGTCCCGTCGACGATCGCCGCGTCGATGACGTCTCCCTGCCCGGAGGTCTCGCGTTCGAGAAGCGCGGCCAGTACGCCGATGACGAGGAACAGTGACCCGCCGGCGAAGTCACCGAGCAGGTTGATGGGCGGCTGCGGCGGGCCGCCCGCGCGGCCGATCCCGTGGAGCGCGCCGGTGACGGCGATGTAGGTGATGTCGTGTCCCGCCGCCTGCGCCCACGGGCCGTCCTGGCCCCAGCCGGTCATCCGCGCGTAGACGAGCCGCGGGTTTCGCTGCCCGCAGACGTCCGGGCCGACGCCGAGGCGTTCGGCTACTCCTGGCCGGTAGGGCTCGATGAGGACGTCGGCGCGCTCGCACAGCGCGAGGAACGCCTCGCGGTCGGCCGCCTTCTTGAGGTCGAGGACGGTTCGCCTGCGGCCACGGAGAATCACGGGCTCGGCGACGTCGCGCGCCTGGCCGGGCCGCTCGACGCGCAGGACGTCCGCGCCGAGGTCGGCCAGCACCATGGCCGCATAGGGGCCGGGACCAATGCCCGCCAGTTCAAGAACGCGGATGCCGCGCAGGGGACCGCTGGTCGAATCCGCCATGGGGGCTTTCCCTTCACCGATGTAGGTCTCACCTGCCGGCGGCCGCCTGGGTGTGGGGAAATCTGAGGTCGGCGTCGAGGTAACGCAGCGCGAGGTGGGCGCGGGCGGCGTCGAGGGTGCGCATCACCGAGACGGACTCCGCGAGCGGCATGACGTCGCTGTCCAGCTGCCCGGCCCGCAGCCGGTCGTGCACGTGGCGGATCTGGTGGTGCAGGCCGCCGCCGGGCCCGCTGCCGCCCAGATGGCCGGCGTCCGCGTTGTCGCTGGCCGCCGGCAGGTGCAGCCGCTGGGTGCCGGACCGGCCCCGCAGCACCAGCTCGTCCGGGCAGTGCATGAACGCGGGCAGCTCGATGCTGCCGTCGGAACCGAAGATCCTGGCGGTGCAGCCGAGGCTGACGCGCAGTGACGCGCGGGCGATCGCCACCGCGCCCTGCCGGTAGTTCATGAGGACGGCGACGTGCTCGTCGACGCCGGCGGCGTCCCGCTCGCCGAGCGCGCTCACCCGGTCGGGTTCGCCGAGCAGCATGCTGGCCAGCGAGACCGGGTAGACGCCGAGGTCGAGCAGGGCGCCGTCACCCTCGGCCGAATCGAACAGGCGGTGGCCCGCCAGCGAGGGAAACCGCAGGCCGAAATCACCGTCGACCCCGAGAACGGTGCCGATCGAGCCGGCGGCGACCAGCTCCCGCAACCGCACGTAGGCCGGCAGGAAGCGGCTCCCCATCGCCTCCATCAGGAACCGGCCCTGCTCGCGAGCCGTCGCCACCATCTCACCGGCCTGGGCGGCGTCCAGGGCGAACGGCTTCTCGCACAGCACCCCGCGCCCGGCGCTCAGGAACAGCACTGTGTGACGGTGGTGGTGGGACGAGGGCGTGGCCACGTAGACGAGGTCGACGCGGTCGTCCGCCGCGAGCTCCTCGTAGGAGCCGTACCTCCGGCGTCGCGGCACGCCGAACCGGGCGCCGAGGTCCTCCGTCGCGGCCGGATCGCGGGACCCGACGGCCACCAGCTCGGCGTCGGGCACCCGGCCGAGGGCCACGGCGAACCCATGAGCGACCTCGCCGGTGCCGGCGATGGCCCACCGGAGCGACATCGCGGATCCTCCCGGTGGACGCAGGTGCACTGTCGGAAACCGTGGTCGACGGCGGATGGCGGCACGGGTCACCGCGGCGGCCGCCGACCTGGCGCGGGCTCCAGCGACAATCAGGGTCCGAACCCCGTCTTCTCGGACCGCCGGTCCGCTTAGTGGATACGATACGGACCGGCGGTCCGACTGGCAACCGTCGCCACCGAAGAGGAGCTGCGCTGATGACTGCCGGCCGGGAACGAGCCGACGCCGCGCGCAACCGGGAGGCCATCCTGACCGCGGCGGCCGACCTGTTCGACCGCACGGACGCCGGCACGGTGTCGATGAACGACATCGCCGAGGCCGCCGGGGTCGGCAAGGGCACCCTGTTCCGCAGGTTCAGCGACCGCGGCGCCCTGATCGAGGCGGTGCTCGCCCGCCGCGCCACCGCGCTGCTGCGCAGCGAGAAGGACCCGACAACCGCCAACGACCCCGCCGAACCCGGTCCGGCGCTGCTGGCCTATCTCGACGACCTGCTCGACTTCGTCTGGGCCAACCGGGCGCTCATCCGGGCGCTCGACCACAGCGGGCCGAACGGCTACTACACCAGCCCCGCGAGCCGGCACTGGACCGCCGAGCTCACCCGGCGCGTCGCCGCCGCGCGCCCAGGGGTGGACGCCGACTACTTCGGCCACATCCTGTACACCGCCGTGCGCGCCGACGCCGTCGACTACCTGCACACCGCCCGCGGCATGTCCCTCGACCGGATCCGCGCCGGCCTGCACGCGCTCGCTCTGCCGGCCCATGCCGAACAGCCAGCCAGGATCTGACCCTCCAACGGCCGGAACGTAGGGGCCAGGTCAGCGGGGAGGCCCCCCGCGTGACGATCCCCGCGGCCTCCGCCCGCCTCGACCATGGTCGCTTGCGCGCGCTAGTTCTCGCTGTTAGCGTGAGCGGCTCACTGTGGGAGGCAGCGTGACCTCAGAGACTGACGGCGAGCGGAGCCTGACGCCCTTCGCCGGTTGGGTCCGGTTCCTGGAGACGACGAGCCCCGAGCTGATCGCCAAGCGCCTGCCGCCGGTGCCGGATACCGCGGCCCTCACGGCGCACTATCCGGAACTGGCCCAGGTCGAGGTCACCGAGGTGGTCATCGACGGTCCCGCGGCGATGCCCGCCCGGCTCTACCGGGAACCGGGTCACGCGTCGGGCTCGGCGCTGGTCTGGGCCCATGGCGGCGCCTTCGTCACCGGCGACCTGGACATGCCGGAGGCGAACTGGGTCGGGCTGACCCTCGCCTCGCGCGGCGTCCCGGTGCTGTCGGTCGAGTACCGCAAGTGCCTGCGTGGCGTTCGGTTCCCGGCTCCGTCCGACGACGTGCTCGCGGCGTGGCTGTGGGCGGTCGAGCACGCCGGGGACCTGGGCGCCGAGCCGGCGGGACTGCATCTGGGCGGGGCCAGCGCGGGCGGGAACCTGGCCGCCGGGGTGGCCAAGCGGCTTCGGGACGGCGCCGGGCCCCTGCCCGCCTCGCTGCTGCTCGCGTACAGCGTCCTGCACGCGCACCTTCCGGCGGCGAGCGCGGATCTCAGCGCCAAGACGGCCGCGTTGGACGATCTCTTCCTCACCCCGGACATGAGCGAGGAGATCGATCTGAACTACGTCGGCGCCGCCGAGCGACTGACGGATCCCTATGCCTTCCCCGCCAGCGGCGACGTCGCCGGCCAGCCGCCGGTGTACGTGCTGAACTCCGACGCGGACTTCCTGCGCGCCTCCGGCGAGGGCTACGCGGCGCGACTGGCCGCGGCGAGCGTCCCGGTGCGGGTCGAGTTCGAGCCGGGCTCCCGCCACGGCCACCTGAACGAGCCGTTCACGCCGGCCGGCGAACGCAGCCTGGACCGGCTCACCGCCTGGCTCACCTCTCCCCCGGCGATCTAGCTCCGACTCGGCGTGCAGCTCCGAATCCCAACCGGCGATCGACACGCCGGTGGGGGCTCAAGGCCACTCGCGGCCAGGCTCCGCCGACTAGGCCAGCAGGGTCAGGCGAGGGCTTGGTAGGCGAAGCGGGTGAGGGTGGCGTCGGTGGCGAGGGCCTCGACGCCGATGACGCGGCCGGTGAAGCCGCCGGCGACCTCGGTGGAGAGGTAGCGGCCGTCGACGGTGGCGAGCCGGCGGAACTCACCGTCGCGCAGGTAGCCCAGCTCCAGCTGGTCAGGGCCGGCGCGGAACGTGGCCGCGTCGGCGTGCGCCACCGCGCGGATGGCGAGTGCGTCGCCGGTACCGATCCCGTTGGCGGTCGCGAGGACCTGATCGAGCGGACCGACCACCATCCGGGCAGCGAGGCCGTCCGCGCGCCTCTCGACGGCGACCCAGTGCGCGTCGTCGATCCGGACGGTCAGGCGGGCATCACCCTCGGCGAGGTCGACGGTCGCCAGCCAATGGAGATCCCGGGCCCGCACGGCCAGCAGGCAGTCGGCCGCGTCGGCCGTCCTGCCCGCGGCCAGGACGAGACCGCCGCCGGGGCGGTGGCGGGTGAACGTCCGGGGATCGGTACCAGGCGAGATCCAGCGGGGGTGCAGCGGCGGCGCGCGGAACTCGTCGGTGAACGCGTTGTCCCGGACCGGCACGGCCAACCGGTCCTCCACGACGACAGGCCAGCCGTCGGCCCAGTCGATGCCGGTCAGGAAGGACTCCCGGCCGTTGACGTGCCAGAGCGGGAACGTGCCGCGCGGGCGTACGCCGAGGTGCACCATCGCCCACTCGCCACTGGAAAGCTCGACGAGGTCGGCGTGACCGGTGCTCTGGACCGGGTGCTCGGTGCCACCGCGGGTCAGGATCGGATTGGCGGGGTTACCGGTGAACGGGCCGGTGATGAGACGCGAGCGCGCGATCGACACGGCGTGCCCCCGGTCGGTGCCGCCCTCGGCGAGCACGAGGTACCACCAGCCGTCCCGCCGGAACAGGTGCGGTCCTTCGGGGTGGGCGAGCCCCGTTCCGCTCCAGAGGGCGCGTGGCTCGGAGAGCAACTTCCCACTGTCGGGGTCGACGGCCGCCTGCCTGATCTGCCCGGGGAAGCACCACGTGAGATGGCAGGTGCCGTCGTCGTCCCAGGCGAGGTCGGGATCGATTCCGATCGCGCCGGCGGTGTAGACCGGGTCGGTCCAGTCGCCGGCCGGGTCGTCGGCCTGGACGATCAGGTGGCCCCGGCGGACGTCGGCGAAGTTCGTCGTCGTCAGCCAGAACCGCCCGTCGTGGTGGCGCAGGGTCGGCGCGAAGATCCCTGTGCTCGCCGACGCCAGGCCCGGGGCCACGTGCAGCTGGCTGGGGCGGTCGAGCACGTTGCCGATCTGCTCCCAGCTGACGAGGTCGGTGCTGTGGAAGATCGGCACTCCGGGGAAGTACTCGAAGCTCGACGTCACCACGAAGTAGTCGCCGCCGACCCGGCAGATCGAGGGATCGGGGTAGAAGCCCGGCAGTATCGGATTGACGTTCACGACTTCCCCTCAGGGCGCATGTCGTCATGCTAGCGCGCGCTACCGACTCGGTGGCGCGGCGTTTCAGCGCTCAGCCGGCGCGGCGCGCGATCGCGAACGGGGTCACACGCTCAGGGCCGCGAACGCCTCATCCAGGAGGTCGGCGAGGTCGAGGGTGTTGTCGGATCGCGCCCAGTGCGCGATGGCGATGTTCAGGCAGTCCAGGGCGGCGGCGGCCCGCACGGTGTGCGTGATCTCCGGCCGCGGGGACGCGCCGCGTTCGGCGAGAGCCCGCGCCAGGGCGGGACGCCAGCCGTGCTGCTTCTCCCACTGGCGGGTGTGCAGCGCGGGGGTGGCCAGGACGAGCCGTGTCGTCGTGAGAGCGGCGTCCGGGTCCTGGCGGTAGATGTCGACGACGATGTCCAGCGCGCGGCGCAGCGCGGCCCAGTCGTCCTCGCCGGCCGGCCGGGCGCGCAGAGCGTCCGCCACCTGCTCGCCGTGGGCGTCCAGGGCGCCGAGGACCGCGTCCTCCTTGGTGCCGAAGTAGCGCAGGACGGTGCTGCGGGACACCCCGGCGGCCGCGGCGATGTCGTTGATCGTGACCTTGTCGAAGCCGTCGCGGCGGAACAGCCCCAGCGCCACCTCGGCCAGCATCGCCCGGACCGCGCCGCGGGCCACCTCCCGCGCGGACGTCCGTGTCGCTACGTTCACCGACCGATCGTACCCGGCGGCTGAGCCCAGCTTGCAGCTTGGAAACTTGGTAGCTAGCGTGACACCGAGTCTCAGGTCGCCGGGTGAAAGCGTAGGGAACCGCCGTGACGGAAGAACTCCTGGTCTCTGTGGACGGGCACATCGTCGAGCCGCCCGACCTGTTCCTGACCCGGCTCCCGAAGCACCTGCGGGACCGGGCCATCTGGGAGGAGAACCTCGAGATCGCGCCGCTGGGCCCCGATGGGCGGACTCAGTTCCGGAAGCTGCACACGCCCGGGTTCGAGGGGTGGACGAACTCCGCCTACCCGCATTTCGACGGCTCGCCGAACACCGGCCGCCCGGAGCGGATTCTCCAGGACATGGACAGCGAGGGTGTCCGGGCGCAGGTGATGCACCCGAACCTGTCGTTCTTCGGGCTCTACTCCGACGACCACGAGCTGTCGCTGGCGCACGCCCGCGTGTACAACGACTACGTCGCCGAGACGTTCAGCCCGCACCGCGCGCGGATCGCGCCGACCGCGCCCATTCCGATGACCGATGTGGATGACGCGGTCGCCGAGATCAATCGCGTCGCCGGCCTGGGACTGCGGGCGATCCTGCTCCCTGCGGTCTCCCCGATTCCGTACCATTCTCGGGAGCTCGACCGGGTGTGGTCCGCGGCCCAGGCCAACGGCATGACCGTCACGTTCCACGTCGCTACCGGTGGAGTGAAGGTCAGCCGAGCCGCGTCACCGACGCTGCGGGGCCTCATGCTCACCGTCGCGGCACAGAGCCAGCCGATCAACGACAACCTCGTCGTCGACCGGATCGTGTTCGCCGCGACTCAGCAGTCGCTGGCGCCCCAGCAGATCATCGCCTCCCTGGTCGGCGGCGGCGTCACCGAACGGTTCCCGGACCTGCATTTCGTGCTGGTCGAGTTCAACGCGAACTGGCTCGTGTCGTTCATGGCCGCGATGGACAAGGCGTGGACGCTGGGAGTCGGCCAGGACCGCGACTTCTGGGTCGGCCTCTGGGACGACAACCGGCCCGAGGACGACCAGCCCGGTATGGCGCAGGTGTTCAAGCTCAACGAGCGGTGGCCCTACCCGCTGCGGCCCAGCGACTACGTCCGACGCCAGATCCACGTGTCGTTCCAGGAGGACCCGGTCGCGCTGGCCTGCCGGCACATCACCGGCCTGTCCACCCTCGTGTGGGGCGTCGACTACCCGCACCCGGAAGGCACCTTCCGACGCACCCGGGAAGCGATCGCCGCGCAGTTCCAGGGCGTCAGCGCCGAGGACCGCGCGGCGATCCTCGGCGGCACCACCGCCAAACTGTTCGGGCTCGAAGCCCCAATCGCCGTATGAGCGCCTCCGGCAACGCCGTCGAGGACGACCGCAGGGCGTTGCGACGGCTGCTGGACAAGGACGCCATCGTCGATCTCGTCCACCGGTACTCCTACTGCGTCGACCACAAGCTGAACGACGAGCTGGCCGCGCTGTTCACCGACGACTGCGTCATCGACTACGGCCCCGGCTCCGCGCCCGTCATCCACGGCCGTGCCGCGTACCGGAAACTGCTCGACAGCGCGATCCGCGACGGCGTCGACTACGGGTTCGCCGCGACCAGCCACCACAACGCCAACGTCCTGATCGCGTTCGACACCGACGACCGGGCGACCGTCCGGACCTCGATGTACGCCTGGCACCGCACCCAGGTCGGGAAGACCCCGCAGGTCTGGGGCTATTACCACGACGTCGTCGTGCGGACCGCCGACGGCTGGAAGCTGCACGAGCGCAGGCTGCACCTGCTCGGCACCGACGGCTGGCACGGCGGCTACCACCGCGCCGAACACACGGCCCCGAAGATCGCCGCGACCAGCTAGTCGCTCCGGCACCACCCGACCCGATTCGACGGGAGCCACCTTTGTCCGTCACCGTCAGCCCGATCAGCGCCGAGGTAGGCGTCCAGGTCACGGGCCTCGCCGGCCACCAGCTGGCGGACCCGGCCGTCGCCGCCGACACCCGCAAGTACCTCGACGAGCACGGCGTCGTCATCTACCGCGAGGCCCACATCGGCGACGCCGACCTGGTCGCCCTCAGCCGACAGCTCGGTGACGTCGTGGTCGCACCCATGGGCGGCCAGCAGGACTTCCCCGAGATCTCCGCGATCTCCCTCGACCCGGCCCAGAGCACCCTGGCGGCCTATCGGACCGGCACCTTCTACTGGCACATCGACGGCGCGAACGACCTCGTCCCGCAGAAGGCGACTCTGCTCACCGCGCTGGAGGTCGCGACGGAAGGCGGCGACACCGAGTTCGCCAGCCTCTACGCCGCCTACGACTCGCTGTCCGACGACGACAAGGCCCAGTACGCCGCCCTGCGCGTGGTCCACAGCTTCGCGGCCACCCAGCGGCTCATCAGTCCCGATGCCTCCGACAAGGTCCGCGCCAGCTGGGAGAAGGTCCCCTCCCGCGAACATCCCCTGGTCTGGACCCGCCGCAACGGCCGCAAGTCCCTGCTTGTCGGCACCACAGCGGATTACATCGTCGGCCTGCCAGCCGACGAAAGCCGCGCACTGCTGGACCGGCTCCTCGACTGGGCCACCCAGCCCCGCTTCGCCCTACGCCACCACTGGGCGCCCGGCGACCTCGTCATCTGGGACAACACCGGCATCCTGCACCGCGCCCAGCCCTACACCGCCGCCTCCCGCCGCCTGATGCACCGCACCACCCTCCTCGGCGAGGAAGCCGTCGCCTGACCATCGCCTGCTCCGATGCGGGCCGACCAACCCGTTCAACGCCGAGGCACCGATCCAGGCAAACGCCGTAACCTCGCCGACCGCGGCGCTCCGACCATTCAGGTTGGATTTCCCGACCTCATACCGGCGGCGCTCTCGGCGACGACCTGCTTAAGCCGGTCTGGCGATACCAGTAATCGAGCGTGAACGTGGCGCGGAGTCCCTCCACCGATCGCCGATGCGGTGAAATTCTTTCCGAGCCCTAACCCGCTCACCCGCAGGAGCATCAGTGATCAAGGTAGTCAGGGCGCTGACAGCGTTCTTCGTCGCCTTCGGTGCCGTACTGATCGGCACGACGGGAACCGCCAGCGCCGCGACACATGACCCGGTCATTTTCGTCTACGGGTTCAACGGCTCGACGTCGACGTGGACGGACATGGTGGCGAACTTCGAAGCCAACGGATGGTCCGCGTCCCAGCTGGTGGTGTTCACCTACGACTCACATCAGTCGAACGTCACCACGGCGAGCCAACTCGCGGCCAAGGTGACCAGCGTCCTCGCGAGTACCGGAGCGAGCAAGGTCGACATCGTCAGCCACTCGATGGGCGCGCTTTCCTCCCGCTACTACCTGAAGTCACTCGGCGGGACCGCGTACGTCGACGACTGGGTGTCGCTCGGCGGGCCCAACCACGGGACCAGCACCGCGAACCTGTGCGCGCTGCTCTACACCTCGTGCTCGCAGATGCTTTCCGGCTCGTCCTTCCTGAACAGCCTGAACGCGGGCGACGAGACGCCTGGCACGGTCAAGTACGGCACCTGGTGGTCGTCCTGCGACGAGGTGATCAACCCCGACTCCAGCGTCCTGCTCACCGGCGCGACGAACACGGCCGCCGGCTGCCTGGAGCACACCCAGCTCCATGACGACGCCACCGTGGCGAGCCAGGTCCGGGCCTTCCTGAGCTGACCGGCTCGTCATCCGCTGACGAACGACGTGCCGGGCCTGGGCCAGCGCCCGACGGGCCCGGGCCCGGCACGCGTCAGCAAGGCCGTCAGGGCCAGACAATGACTTCCTCGTGACCGCTTCTGTCGCCCGGCTCCACCGAACAGGCAAGCTGGAGGGCGTTCAGACACAGGCGGGAAAGCTGGTCCACTCCGTCGTCGAAGTCGATCTCCAGTAGCTTCTGCACGAACCACATCTCGGCGTAGCGGTTCATCATCGCGCTCATCGCCAGGAGCGCGACCTCGGTATCGGCGTCGGCGACCGCGCAGGGGCGGGTCCTCGTCCGGCGAACCGCCCGAGCGATCCGGGCCCGGTCGGCCTCGAGATAGCCGAACGTGATGGCGGCAAGCTCCGGCTCGTAGCGGGAGATCACCTCGATGGCGGCGATGACGCGTGCCTCGTCCCGGTAGACCGTCAGGTACCGCCGGCTCAGCTGCCTGACCAGCTCGGCCGGCGAGGCGAGGCCGGTCGGGTCGGACGTCGCGGCGCACATCGGCTCCTGAAGCAGGCCGCCCACCGCTCGCGCGACCTCGCAGAGGATCTGCAGCTTCGAGTCGAAGTAATGGTAGAAGGATCCGTACGAGACTCCGGCTCGGTCCGCGATGTCGGCGATCCTGGCATCCAGGAAACCGCATTCCTCGAAGACGGCCTTCGCGGCCCGTACGAGTCGGGCCTTCGTCGCCGTTCCCCGGAGATTTCGCGGCGTGCTCGCCTTCTGCCGGTTCACCCACCCGGTTGTCGACGCCGATACGCGCGTGGACAGGGTCACCCTCCTCCTGCGTGGCCTCGAGATCTACCCGACGAAGGTGAGATCACCAGCAGGCAGCAGGTGCCGCCGAGGTGGCGACCGGTGCGCACGGCGCCAGGCCTGGGGCATGGTGATGGCCGTGCCCCAGGCCCGGAGCCAGCGAACCGGGCGAGGTCAGCTGGTGGACAGCGCCCACTTCTGCTGTGTCGGGTCGTACTTGAACAGGTGCAGCGGCACGGCCCCGCCCGGGTTGCCCGGGGTGTAGTTCGCCTTTTCGAGGCCACCGGGGACAACGAAGGAACCGAGCGAGAAGGCGGCCTGCTGGAAACTCGCGTAGGTGAGGTTCTTGCCGGCCTTCTGGGCGATCGCCGTGAACAGGTCCAGATAGCGGCAGGACACGTTCTCGGACGTTCCGAAGGTGGGCTTCCCCGTGGGTATGGTGGTCGGGTCGAGCAGCGCGCCCTTCAGCGACGGGATGGCCGCCTCGGCGGTGTCGATGCAGGCCTGGTTCGGCGGGTTGTTCCAGTCGGAGGCGATTCCGAGCGCCTGCGCGTTGTTCAGCGTGCTGAAGTCATGCTTGCCCGACGAGAGCGAGTAGGCGCTGGCCTGCCCCTGGTCGGTGAACAGCAACTGGGGCCGGTAGGAGGTGGCCTTCTCCAGCTGCGCGGGGAACGAGCCCGAGGCCCCGCCGACGACGATGACCGCGTCGGCGCCGACGGACTGGAACTTCTGGACGAACACGCCGGTCTGCTGGGCGACGGCGGCGGGGTCCGTGATCGGAGCGTCCATCACCGCGGTCGCGACCGGCGTCACGCCGAGCTTCTTCAGCGCCGGCGCCACGACGCTGTTCATCGTGTACTGGTCGGCCTTGTAGCCGATGACGGCGACCTTCTTGCTCTTCAGGCCACCGTTGTCGAACAGCTTCAGGCCGTCCCCGGCCGCGTCTCCACCGCGCAGGTCGGAGAACCACGGAGCCTGCGCCTTCAGATACCGCGACGCGTTCAGGTCACCGCCGACGGTCAGCGTCTTGTGGATCTGGACGTAGCACAGTGCGTCGTCGGCGTTGAGGCTGCCGATGACCGCGAAGACCTTCTCGTCCTGGGTCAGATGGACGCAGGTGTCCTGGGCGCCGGCCGGCGAGATGACGTTGACCGCGCCGAACACCGGCACGATCTTGCGGCCGTTGATGCCGCCGGAGGCGTTCACCTTGTCCACGAGTGCTGTGAAGACGGCCTGGTAGTCGCCGTGGTCGACGTTCACGTACTGCTTGACGACGGACAGGTCGGGATAGACGAACCCGATCTTGATGCTGTCCGCGGTGACGCCCGGTGAGATCGCGGGCGCCGGCGCCGCCTTCAGGGTCGCGGTCGGGGCCGGGACGGGAGCGACCTTCTTCGAGGAGGTGCTACAGCCCGCCACGGCCAGCGCGGTCGCGGCGGCGACGGCTAATATCGCCAGCCGTCCAGTACGGCGTAAGTGCATGTCCAGCTCCATTGTCGGGGTCGTCGGACCGGGTCGTGGGAGGCCGCGGTGCGAAGAGCGGCCGCATTGACGCGGGAAGGCCGTGGGCAGCGACGGCCGTCCGGCGGCCCGAGGGTGGTGCGCAGGGAGTGACGCGCCGCAGGCGCAGCGTGCCGTGCTCCAGGCCACTAGCGTGCGCTAGCTGTCGGGGCGTAGGCTAGCACCGCCCCGCTAGCGCGCACAAGCCCAGGGCGCGCCACCAACCCCGCCCCCGACCTGGCCCGCGACGCGCGGGGAGTCACGACACCATCGCGACACGGCGTCAGCCCGTCAGGCGACGCCGCGACCGGTGCGGACAGGCGTCAGCGGCCCTTCCGCCCTACCCGAGGCGGACTCGCGCCTGCCGCCCTTGCGCCCGCCCGAGGCGGACGCGGGTCAGCAGCCGTTCCGCCCGTCCAGGGCGGGCTCGTCCGCGTCATTCCGGTCCGTTCGCAGCAGTGCCGCCAGGGTGTCGAGCGCGTCCTTGACGCGCTGGACCTCGACGGGGTCGCTGGTGCCGATCCTCTCGGCGATGGCCTGGTCGATCACCGCGGTGGGACGGTCCCGCGCCCGGCTCAGCGCGCTGGCCGTGGGCCGCACGAGGGTCCTGCGCCGGTCCGCGGGGTCGCTGACCGTCTCGAACACCTCGGCCTCACGCAGGCGGGCCACGCACGCCGAGACCTGGCTCTGCGGGAACTCGACGCGGGCGGTGATCTCGGAGATCGAGCTGCCCGGGTTCTCGAAGACGTCGAACACGATCGCCCGCGTCGGGCCGGACAGCCGCAGGATGCCGACCTCGGGGATCGACTGCTCGCCGAGCTTCATCAGCCGGCGGCCCAACTGGAACAGCTCGAACCCATCCATGGCATCCTTACATCAAACACGATACATCTATCTTGATGAAACTGTGGCCCCGCGCCAGTGTGCCAGGCGGCGCCGCCGACCTTCGCCGTGAGCCGGACCCACTCGCCGTGCGCCAGACCCGAACGTGGAGGGCCGTGTGCTGATCCGCCTGCTCGTGCCGTATGCGCGCCTCTACCGCCGCGACGTCGCCCTCGTGACCGTCCTCCAGACCGTGCAGTGTGCCGGCGCCCTCTATCTTCCCGATCTGAGCGCCGACGTGATCGACAGGGGCGTCCTGCCCGGCGACACCGGCTACATCTGGCGGGTCGGAGCCCTCATGATCGGCGTCTCGTTGGCCCAGCTGGCCTGCGCCATCGGCGCCGCCCGGGTCGCGTCCCGGTTCTCCGCCTTCCTGGCCCGCGACCTGCGAGCGGCGCTGTTCAACCGGGTGCACGCGTTCTCCGCCCGTGAGCTGAACCAGTTCACACCGGCGTCGCTGGTCGTGCGCACCACCAACGACGTCCAGCAGATCCAGATGCTCGCCCAGATCACGCTCATGTTCATGGTGACCGCGCCGCTGATGTGCGTCGGCGGGGTCGTGTTCGCGCTCGGCCAGGACGCGCCCCTGTCACTGCTTCTCGTGGTGGTCGCGCCGCTGCTGGGCGGTCTCGCCTGGGCGGTCCTGCGCCGGATGACACCGCTGTCGGTGACCCTGCAGGACACGACGGACTCGGTGAACCGGATCCTGCGCGAACAGATCATCGGGCTGCGGGTGATCCGCGCGTTCGTCCAGGAGGACCGCGAACAGGAGCGGTTCGCGGCCTCGAACACCCTGCTGACCGACGTGTCGGTGGGCGTGGGCCGACTGATGGCGTTGCTGTTCCCACTGGTCACGGCCGTCGCCAGCGTCGCCGGGGTCGCGGTCGTGTGGTTCGGCGCGCACCGCGTCGAGTCCTCGGCCATCGGGGTCGGCGCCCTGTCCGCGTTCCTCGGCTACGTGCTGCAGATCCTCGGCGCGGCGACGATGGTGACCTACCTGCTGCGGATGCTCCCCCGCGCGCAGGTCTGTGCCGGACGCATCGGCGAGGTCCTCGACACCGAGAGCACCGTGCTCCCACCGAAGACGGCCATACCGAAGCTCGTCACGCCCGCGCGGGTGGAGCTGCGCGACGTGGGATTCCGCTATCCAGGCGCCGAGGCCCCCGTCCTGCGAGGCGTCAACCTGGTCGCGGGCCGCGGCGAGACCGTCGCGATCATCGGCAGCACCGGCAGCGGCAAGAGCACCCTGCTCGGCCTGGTGCCCCGGCTGGCCGACCCCTCCGAGGGTGTCGTGCTCGTCGGCGGCGTCGACGTGCGGTCGCTCGACCGGTCGCTGCTGAGCAGGACCATCGGCTACGTCCCCCAGCGGCCCTACCTGTTCTCCGGGACCGTCGCCTCGAACCTTCGCTACGGCGATCCGGAGGCCACCGACGACGAGCTGTGGCACGCCCTCGACATCGCCCAGGCCCGCGCGTTCGTCGAGGCCCTCCCCGAGGGCCTCGACGCCCCGGTCGCCCAGGGAGGCGCCAGCTTCTCCGGCGGGCAGCGCCAGCGGCTCGCGATCGCGCGCGCCCTGGTCGTCCGGCCCGATGTGTACCTGTTCGACGACTCCTTCTCGGCCCTGGACTACGCGACCGACGCCCGGCTGCGCGCCGCGCTCGCCACCCAGACCGCCGCCGCGGCGGTCGTCGTCGTAGCCCAGCGCGTCAGCACGATCCGCGACGCCGACCGGATCGTCGTGCTCGACGAGGGTCGGGTGGTCGGCACCGGCAGCCACGACGAGCTGTTCGCCGGCAACGGCACCTACCGCGAGATCGTGCTCTCCCAGCTCACCGAGGCGGAAGCCGCATGAGCATCCGCCGCACCCGCAGCTCCCCCGGCGTCGCCGTCGAGGCCGCGCGCCGGCCCGACCACTCCTCGAACACCCGCGCCACGGTGGGCCGGCTCTGGCGGATGGGCCGGCACCAGTGGGCGCCGCTGACGGGGACGGTTGTCTTCGGTCTCGTCAGCGTGGTCCTCACGACGATCGGGCCGTGGCTGCTGGGCCGCGCGACCAACCTCGTCCTGGCCGGCGCCTTCGGCCGCGCGCTCGACGGCCACGCCACCCGTGCCGAGGTCCTGGGTGACCTGCGCGCGCACGGGCACGCGACCGAGGCGCAGACGCTGAGCACCGTGGACTTCGTCCCCGGCCGGGGCATCGACTTCGACGCCGTCGGAAGGATTCTGCTGGTAGCGACGCTGCTGTACCTGGCGGCCGGCCTCTGCGCGTTCGTCCAGGGGTGGCTGGCGAACCTCGCCGTGCAGCGCGCCATCCAACGGCTGCGTCAGGACGTCGAGGCGAAGATCTTCCGCCTGCCGGCGGCGTACTTCGACCGGCACCGGCGCGGCGACCTTCTCAGCCGCGTCACGAACGACATCGACAACCTCGGCCAGAGCCTCCAGCAGACGCTCAGCCAGCTCGTCATCCCGCTGTTCAGCATCGCCGGCATGCTGGCCGCCATGTTCTGGGTCTCCCCACTGCTCGCGGTGATCTCCCTGGTCACGGTCCCGCTGACGCTCGGCGTCGTGGCCCGGGTAGGCCGCCGTGCGCAGCCGCTCTACCTGGAGCAGTGGAAACAGACCGGTCGGCTCAACGGTCAGATCGAGGAGATGTACAGCGGACACGCGGTCATCAAGGCCTTCGGGCGCGAGCAGCAGGCCGCCGACCGTTTCGCGGTGGACAACGAGCACCTCGCCCAGACGACCCTGCGCTCCCAGGCGATGTCGAGCACGCTGCAGCCGGCGATGACGTTCCTCAGCAACCTCAACTACGTCCTCGTCGCGGTCGTCGGCGGTGTCCGGATAGCCGCCGGCGCGCTGAGCGTCGGCGACGTCCAGGCGTTCATCCAGTACTCCCGGCAGTACAGCCAGCCGCTGATCTACCTGGCGAGCATGGCCGGCATGGTGCAGTCCGGCATCGCCTCCGCCGAGCGGGTCTACGAGTTCCTCGACGCCGCCGAGGAGATCCCGGACCCGGTGACGCCCGGCCTCCTGCCCGTCCCGGCCACCGGCCGGGTGGCCTTCGAGGGCGTCACCTTCCGGTACCACCCCGACCGGCCGCTCATCGAGGCGCTCTCGCTGGTCGCCGAACCGGGGCACACGGTCGCCATCGTCGGGCCGACCGGCGCCGGCAAGACCACCCTGGTCAACCTGCTGCTGCGCTTCTACGAGCTCGCGGCGGGGCGCATCACGCTCGACGGGGTCGACATCGCCACGCTCACCCGCGCGCAGGCGCGGTCCCGCATCGGCATGGTCCTGCAGGACACCTGGCTGTTCGGCGGCACCATCGCCGACAACATCGCCTACGGGACGCCGGGCGCCGGCCGCGAACGGATCGTCGCCGCGGCCACGTCCGCCCACGCCGACCGGTTCATCCGCACCCTGCCGGACGGCTACGACACGGTCCTCGACGACGAGGCCACCAGCCTGAGCGCGGGAGAGAAGCAGCTGCTCACGATCGCGCGCGCGTTCCTGACCGAACCGCCGATCCTGGTCCTCGACGAGGCGACCAGCTCGGTCGACACGCGTACCGAGGTCCTCATCCAGCAGGCGACCGCCTCGCTGCGCGCGGGGCGCACCGCGTTCGTCATCGCGCACCGGCTGTCCACGATCCGGGACGCCGACACGATCGTCGTCATGGAGAACGGCGCCATCGTCGAACAGGGGTCGCACGACCAGCTCGTCCACGCGGGCGGCGCCTACGCCCGGCTGTACGCGGCCCAGTTCGCGGACGCCACGACGGCGGCCTCCTGAGGCTGTCCGCGGGCTTGTGCGCGCTAGCGGCGCGCTGATAGCGTCCACCACTACTAGCATGCGCTAGTTGCCGGCGACCAGCACGTTCTTACTCGCGAGTAACGGTGGCGCCGACCCCGGCCTGCCGCATCGCGAGGCCTCCGTACATTGCCAGACCTTTCAAGGGAAAGATATGGGCGCGCACAGACGAAGATTATCCGGCGGGATCGCGGTCGCCGTCACGCTCGCGCTGGCGACCAGCTGCTCGTCGGCTCCCGGCGGGAGCAGCGGAAACAGCGGGAACACGGCCTGCGACGCGCCCGGGGTCACCTCGAACCAGATCAAGCTCGGGTTCGTGTATCCCGCCACCGGGCCGTCGAGCACGGCGCTCTCGGCGGCCCGCGCCGGGCTCGACGCCAGAATCGGCCTCGCGAACGCGCACGGCGGTGTGCACGGGCGGCGGATCACCTACGACTGGGGCGACGACCAGGGCACCGCGTCCGGGGCCGCGGTCGCGATCGACACCCTCGTCCAGCAGCGGAACGTCTTCGGCCTCGTGTCGGCGAGCGCCTCGCTCGGCGACTCGATGACCGCCCTGACCAAACAGGTGGTGCCGGTCACCGGGACCGCCATCGAGCCGGCCTGGGCCGGCCACGACAACATGTTCTCCTTCATCTACTCGGCCTCCCCCGCGGTGGTCGGCAGGTACGTCCGGGCCGCCCGCGGCACCAGGGTCGCCATCATCATCGGCGACCCGTCGGCCCTGACCTCCGAGAACACCGTGAGCTACGAGCAGAGCCTGCGCGCGGCCGGGGCGAGCGCGGTCCAGACGTTCTCCTACGTGGCCACCACCGGTAACCCGGCACAGGTGGCCAACAAGATAATCAGCTTCGGCGCCGACGCGCTGCTGGGCATCACCGCGCCGGACGACTTCGCGCAGGTCGTCCAGGCGACCCGCGCCGCGGGCGCCCAGCTCGCCGTCAGCGTGGTGCTCACGGGCTATGACCGGAGCGTGATCGCCAGTGCGCACGGCAAGGCGCTGGCCGGCGTGTCGATGCCGGTCTTCTTCCGCCCGTTCGAGGCGGGCGGCCCGGCGATCAAGCAGTACGAGGACGCGATGGTGACCTACGCCCCGGAGTCGGGGGACGCGGACCAGCAGTTCGCCATGTTCACCTACATCAGCGCGGACATGTTCCTGCGCGGGCTCGACCTGGCCGGGCCCTGCCCCACCCGGGCCGGCTTCGTCAAGGCGCTGCGCGGCGTCTCCGCCTACGACGCGGGCGGCCTGATCGCGCCCATCGACCTGCGCGACGACTCGGGCAAGCCGCTCTCCTGCTACGCGTTCGTCCAGGTGGCACCCGACGGCACGGCGTTCCAGGTGGTCCGCGACCGGGTCTGCGCCGACGGCAGCACCGGCTGAGCGCTCGCCACCCCGGTTGACCCCGGGCTGGGACCGGCCGGAGCCTGCACGCCTCCGGCCGGTCCTAGCGGCCGAGCACGCGGGTGAGCCAGCGCTCGCGAGCGGCGAGCGTCTCGACGGTGAGCCGGGACTCGGGGGCGTAGCCCTCATAGCCGTGGATGCCACCGCGCCAGACATGGAGCTCGGCGTCGCCGCCGCTGGCCCAGATCGAGGTGGCGAAGGCGACGTCCTCGTCGCGGAAGAGGTCGACGGATCCGACGTCGATGAAGGTCGGGGGCAGCCTCGAGACGTCGACCGCGCGGCCGGGCGCCGCGTAGCTGGAGACGCGGTCGGTGCCGGCGCGGTCTCCGAGCAGCGCCCGCCAGCCGGTCTCATTGCTGGTCCGGGTCCACGACAACCGGCCGGACATGTGCGCCGAGGCGGTGCGCATCCGGTCGTCGAGCATCGGGGAGAGCAGGAGCAGGCCCGCCAGACTCGGGCCGCCGTCGTCGCGGACGTGGAGCGCCGTGCCGGCCGCGAGGCCACCGCCCGCGCTGCCGCCGGCGAGCACCAGCGCGGCCGGGTCGATCCCCAGCTCGCCGGCATGGTCCGCGGTCCAGAGCAGCGCGGCGTAGCAGTCGTCGACGGGCGTTGGGTCCGGGTACTCCGGAGGCATCCGGTACTCGACGGACACGACCACGCCGCCGGAAGCCAGCGCGAGCTGCAACGCCGCCTCGGCCCCGAACCGATGGCCGGCGATCATTCCGCCACCGTGCAGCCAGACGATGCCTGGGCCGGTCCCTTCGTGGTCGTGCGGGGTGAAGACCGAGACGGTGATCTCCGCGTCGAGGCCCGGGACCGAGCGTTCCTCCTCGGTGACGGGGAACTGGTCGAGCACCATCGCGCGGGTCGGCATCTTGTGCGCCTGAGCGCGCGGGACCAGCTCCTCGGTGATCTCGGGAATCCTCCCGCCGAACTGGGTCTCGACGAGATGGTTCCAGGCCGCGGCGCACTCCTCGTCCATGGGCGGCACCGGCTGGTCCACGTTCCCCATCTGCCCTCGCATTCTGTGTTGGGTCCAACCAGGCGCGGCGCGCGCGGTGTGGGTGCGGAAGGGGCCTCAACCTTGCCCACACCGGCGCGCCGCTGGCCTGGTCACCGCGGCGGTCGGCTCACGGCGAGACCGGTTCGGGCACGGCCGCTACCTGGCGGACCGTGGCCGCCGAGAGGAACGCGCTCCGGTGCTCGAGGACCGCCGTCTCCCCCACCACCTCGAACCGTCCGCGCAGCCGGCTGTCGTCCGACGACGCCCCGACCAGGACCTCGATCGGGCCGGGCTCCACCTGCAGGCGCCCGTCGAGGCCGAGATAGGCGAGCTGGGCCAGCTCGACGGTGCAGCCGACCTCGGCGGTCTCCCCCGGCCCGAGATCGACGCGGGCGAAGCCGACCAGCTCCTGAGCCGGTCTGGTCACCCCGGTGGCCCGGTCCGACAGGTAGAACTGCACGATCTCGGTGCCGGACCGGTCGCCGCTGTTGCGCAGGGTCAGCGTGAGGGTCACCGAGCCCGTGGCGTCGACCTCATCGGGGCTGACGACGAGGTCGGAGTACTCGAAGGCCGTGTAGCTCAGCCCGTGGCCGAACGGGAACAGGGGCCGCGAGGGGAGGTCGAGGTAGTCCTGGTGGGCGTCGCGGTCGGTGCGCCGGTAGCCGGTGCCGGTCGGCTGGCCGGAGTAGACCGGGACCTGGCCGGAGTGGCGCGGGATCGAGACCGGCAGTTTCCCCGACGGGTTGACGTCGCCGAACAGGACCTCGGCCATCGCCGTCGACGCGTGCTGGCCGCCGTAGTAGCCGTACACGATCGCGGGCAGTTCGTCCGCGATCGCGGTCAGCGCCATCGGCCGGCCCGTGTAGACGACGCCGACGGCCGGCGTCCCGGTGCCCACCACGGCCCGCACCAGGGCGACCTGGTTGGCCGGCAGGTCGATGTCGGCCGTGTCGCAGCCCTCGCCCTCGGTGATCCGGGGGACGAACCAGCCGGCCCGCCCGCCGAGGGCGAGGATGACCACCTCGGCGTCCTGGGCCGCGGCGACCGCCGCGGCGATGTCGGCGGGCTCCTCGTCCAGGACCCCACAGCCGGCGGCCACGGTCACCTTGGCACCGGGGACGGCCGCGCGGACGGCGTCGGCGAGCGACACCGAGCCGTAGTTCTCGCGGATGTAGTCGTCGATCGACAGGGAGAGCACGCCGGAAAGGTCGCGCCGCATCAGCTCGACCGCCTCGGGCGTCGTCTCGATCGTCATGCCCTCGGTTCCGGGGATGTTGGCCCGTTCGCCTCGGAACCGGGCGCCGAGCATGTCCAGCGCGGCGGGAATCGTGTAAGGCGGGAACGCGACCGAAAGACCGTCGGCGTGCGGCCCGACGACGGCGATCCGGGTCAGGTCCCGGGACAGCGGCAGCCGCCCGTCGTTGGTCAGCAGCGTGACCGACTGCTGGGCCAGCCGGTGCGCGAGCCCGCCGGGCTCGCCGCCCTCGCCGGCGAGGGCGCTGATCACGACCGGGTCCTCGTCGACGTAGGGCGCGTCGAACAGGCCGGCCGCGAACTTGTCGCGCAGCACCCGCCACACCGCCTGGTCGAGCTGTTCCACGGGGACGACGCCCTGGCGGACCGCCTCGGCCAGCGTCCGCCCGTAGCCGAACGGGTTCGGCAGTTCCACGTCGATCCCGGCGGCCAGCGCCAGGCGCCCCGCGTCGGTCGCGTCCCGGGCCACCCCGACCCGGGAGAACAGATGGCCGACGGTGTCGTAGTCGGAGACGACGGTGCCGGTGAAGCCCAGCCGCTCGCGCAGCAGGTCGGTCAGGATCTCCCGGCTCGCGCCGACCGGGACCCCGTCGATCGAGCTGTAGGAGTTCATCACCGACCGCAGCCCGGCCAGCTGGATCGCCGCCTCGAACGGGCGGGCGTACACCTCGTACAGCTCGCGGCGCCCCAGGACGGTCTTCGCCATGTTCTGGCCGGCCTCGGACACCCCGTAGCCGAGGAAGTGCTTCCCCGTCGCGATCACCCCGTCACGCGGCCCGGCGCCCTGCAGGCCGCGGGTGAACGCGACGCTCAGCGCGCTGACCAGGTAGGGCTCCTCGCCGTAGGTCTCGTGCACCCGCCCCCAGCGGGCGTCGCGGGCCACGTCCATCACCGGGGAGAACACCTGGCCATGGCCCACGGCCCGGACCTGACGGCCGGTGATGGCCGCCATCTGCTCCACGCCGTCGGGGTTCCAGG
This sequence comes from Pseudofrankia inefficax, assembly GCF_000166135.1. Lineage (NCBI taxonomy): Bacteria > Bacillati > Actinomycetota > Actinomycetes > Frankiales > Frankiaceae > Pseudofrankia > Pseudofrankia inefficax. Next base: position 4,223,441 of record NC_014666.1, on the reverse strand, counting down.
TCGCGGCCAGGCCGATCGCCGTCGGGTAGACCGGGAAACCGGCGGCCAGCGGGCCGTTCAGCGCCTCGATGTGGAGCATCGCCGGAATGCCGAGCCGGGTCTGGGTGACGAGGTACCGCTGGATCTGGTTCGCCATCTGGGCCAGCTGCGGCGGCCGCTGACCGAACATGCCCAGCATCCCGATCTGGCCGATCCCGTCGCCCATCACCCGGCCGGCCACGGCCTCGATCACGCCGTTCAGGCCCAGCAGCCCGGCCGAGAGCAGCCCGGTGACCTGCTGGGCCTTCTCCTCGACCGTCATCGTCCGCAGGAGGTCGTCGGCCCGGCTCTCGGGGCTTGCCGCCGTCTCGGAGGTCATCGCCGTTCCTTTCGATCAGAGTGCCCGAGCCCGCGAGCCGCAACGTCGATCCGCGGCGGCTCCGTCGCGCGAAAGCCGTCCGTGCCCTTCGCTCTTCGCGCGCGGTCGCCTTTCCCAGGGCCCGGTCACCGGCCGGAGAATTGTGCATGCGCACGCCGGCCCGGCGACTGGATCACCGTGACGAATTACCGAGGCGCGCCAATCCACGCACCGGTTCCGGACACATCCCGCCGACCTCGAAACTCGCATCACTAGCGCGCGCTAGACTCGGTCGACGCAAGCTACCATTCTTGCGCTAGAGCGCGCAAGCCGCCGCGGGCTGGCCCGAACGAGGTGGGACGGTGTCTGTGTCAGACGCGACGGCAAGGAGGCGGGTCACCGCCAGCGACGTGGCCCGGGCGGCCGGCGTCTCCCGCGCCACCGTCGGCTTCGTCCTGAACCAGACCCCGGGCCAGACCATCTCCGAGCGCACCCGCGCGCGGGTGATCGAGGCGTCCGTTCGCCTCGGCTACCGACCGAACGGCGCCGCCCAGGTACTGGCCAGCGGCCGCAGCCGGATCATCGTGCTCGTCCTGCCGGACTGGCCGATCGAGTTCCGCTTCCGCGCGTTCCTCGACGAGGCCTCGCTGGCTCTCGACGAGGCCGGGTACTCGCTGGTGACCCAGTTCCGCCATCCCCAGGGGCCAGCCCGGCGGCTCTGGGAGTCCGTGACCCCCGACCTGGTCGTCGGCGTGGTGCCGTTCACCGCGGACGACCTCGCCTCGCTGCGCGCCTGCGGGGTCAGGCGCGTCCTTCCCGATCAGAGCTCGACGCGACCCGCGGAACCGGACACGTCCCTGGCCTCGATCGACGGGCCTCGGCTCCAGGTCGAGCACCTGCGCGAACGCGGCCACGAGCGCCTCGCCTACGCCGTGTTCGACGAGCCTCGGCTCTCCTCGCTCGTGTCCGCTCGCCATGACGCCGCCCGCAGCCATGCGGCGGCGCTGGGCCTGCCAGCCGTGGACGTCCGGTGCCTCGACTACCGGGACCGCGGCACCGACGAGGTCGTCCGCGCGTGGCACGACGGCGGGCTCACCGGGATCGCGGCGTACAACGACGACGTCGCGGCCGCCGTCGTCGGCGCCGCGCTGCGGCTGGGACTGCGCGTGCCCGGTGACCTCGCGGTGGTCGGCCACGATGACAGCCCGATCGCGACGATCATGGTCCCGGCGCTGTCGTCCGTCCGCTTCGACAGCGCCGCCCTCGGTCGCCACTTCGCCGCGCTCGCGCTCAGCAGGGTCGACGGCCGGCCGCCGCCCACCCACGAGCCGCCCGCCCACGTCACCCTCATCCAACGCGAGTCGACCTAGCGCCGGGCCCGAGAAGGTCGGCAAGGTGCGGTGATCGCCGTTTCCACGCTCCAGCGGTCGCAGAAACGCCCTGGTCACGACCATCAGAGGGCCAAAACGGCGATCAAGCGCGGCCAGGTCGCCCGGGATCGACCTGCTTGCGCGCGCTAGCTCCTGCGAGTAACGTTCCGCGCGATCTGGCGCGGGCTAGCTCTCGAGGCAGGAGAACCCACCATGAGCACGTTCCCGGACGGTTTCCTCTGGGGTGCCGCCACGGCGGCGCATCAGGTGGAGGGCGGCAACGTCAACGCCGACCTGTGGGCGGCCGAATGGGCCCCGAACTCCCATTTCGCCGAGCCCTCGGGGGATGCCTGCGACCACTACCACCGCTATCCCGAGGACATCGCCATCCTCGCCGACCTGGGGCTCAACGCCTACCGCTTCGGCGTCGAATGGGCCCGGATCGAGCCCGAGGAGGGGTACTTCTCCCGCGCCGCGCTCGACCACTACCGGCGCATGGTCGGTACCTGCCTGGACCACGGGGTCACCCCCGTCGTCACGTACAACCACTTCACGGCGCCCCGCTGGTTCGCCGCGGCCGGCGGCTGGAGCGGCGCCGCCGCCGTCGACCGGTTCGCGCGCTACGCCGCCCGGGTGACCGAGCACATCGGCGACCTGGTGCCCTGGATCTGCACCTTCAACGAGCCGAACGTCGTCTCGATGATGGTGCACCTCGGCCTCGTCCCAGCCGCGGCCCGCGAGGACGGCCTCGGCCTGTCCGACGGCGCGGGCGCGCCGGCCGAGCGGCCCAGGGCGACGGGAAGCTGGCCCGCCCCGAGCGTCGAGGTGATGGCGGCCGCGCACCGCAAGGCGGTCGAGGCCATCAAGTCCGGGCCCGGTGACGCCGCCGTCGGCTGGACCCTCGCGCTCATCGACCTGCAGCCCGCGGACGGCGGCGAGGACCGGTGCGCCGCCGTCCGCCAGGCCACCGAGCTCGACTGGCTCGACGTGTCCCGCGACGACGACTTCGTGGGCGTGCAGACGTACACCAGGGAACGCATCGGGCCCGCCGGCCTGCTGCCCGTGCCGGACGGGGTACCGACGACGCAGACGGGCTGGGAGGTCTACCCGCGGGCGCTCGGGCACGCGGTCCGGCTGGCGGCCGGCCACGCCCAGGTGCCGATCCTGGTCACCGAGAACGGCATGGCCACGGCCGACGACGACGCCCGCGTCGCCTACACGGCGGGCGCCCTCGAAGGTCTGGCCGCCTGCCTCGCGGACGGCGTCGACGTCCGCGGCTACCTGCACTGGACCCTGCTCGACAACTTCGAGTGGACGTCCGGGTTCGCGATGACGTTCGGCCTCATCGCCGTCGACCGGACCACGTTCACCCGCACCGTGAAGCCGTCCGCACGCTGGCTCGGCGACGTAGCCCGCGCCAACCGCCTCCCCTGACCCACGGCGATCGTCCGCGGGCCAGATTCGCCCGGCGAGGCCGGCCCGCTGGCTTGATCGTCGTTGTGGCCCTCGCGCGGTCGCACACCCGCCGCGGGCACAGCCGCGCGAGGGCGAAAAAGCCGATCTTGGCGGTCCCTGGACGAGGCCGGGCTTGGCCGCTGGCTCAGCTGGTCTCGCGGGCGACGAGCACGGGTTTCGCTGACACACGCGGAGTGGGCAGCGGGCGGCCGTCGACGCGGTGCAGCACGAACTCGCCGAACTGGCGTCCCAGGGCCGCGGTGTCGATCCTGACGGTGGAGAGCGAGGGCACGAACATGGCCGCGATCGGTGAGTCGTCGTGGCCGATGACCGCGAGGTCCGCGGGCAGCGTCAGCCCGGCACGCACCGCCGTGCCGACGACCGCGGCCGCGACGTCGTCGTTGAACGCGACCACCCCGGTGATGCCCGCGTCGAGCCACTCGCGGACCACCTGCTGAGGCGCGCCCTCGCGGTAGTCGATACGCCGCAGGTCGAGGTCCGGCAGGCCCAGCGCGCGGGCTCGTTCGTTCGCCGCCGCGTGCCGGGCGACGACCATCGAGGACGCGTACGGCTCGGTGAACGCCGCGTACACGAGGCGGCGATGGCCCCGTTCGTGCAGGTGCTCGACCTGTAGCTCCGGCCCGGCGCTGAACGCCAACGAGACGTCGGGACGGTAGGGGTGGTCGGGATCCGGATGGATCGCGCGGACTCCGCAGGCCAGCATCGACGCGACGTCGGGCGCGCTGAAACTGGCCGTGCCGATGACGAGGTCCGCGTTCAGCGACTCCCAGAGCGGCCGGGCCGACTGGGAGGGCTGGCGGGTGTACGTCACGAGCGAGTAGCCGGCCTTGTCCAGCACGAGCGAGACCTCGTCCAGATAGTCCCGGAGCCGGTACTCCGCGGGCCAGTCGGGAAGGACGAGCAGAATGATGCGGCTGCGGCCGCTGGCGAGCGCGCGGGCCGCGCTGTTCGGGCGATACCCGAGAAGCTCCGCGGCCCGGAACACGCGCTCGCGGGTGCCCTCGGAAATCGTCTGGTTGGGTGTGTCGTTCAGGACGAAGCCGACCGTCGCCCGGGACACCCCGGCCTCTCGGGCCACGTCCAGGGCGGTCACCCGCCGGCTGGTGGTCGGTCTCTGCACGGCCACCGGCCACGTCCTTCCCGTCACGTCGCGCCCGAACCGTTGCGGGCTTGTGCGCACTAGTTACGGATGCTAGCGTACATCGACTATTACTAGCACCCGCTAGTGACGTGTCTCTGGGACGTGTGCACGTAGCCGCGGTCGCCTGTCGGGCCGGGGGTCAGCCGGCGACTGATTCAGGCCCGCGCGAACGCGGCCGCCAGGTGGCTCACGGCGATGCGGCGAACCTCGTCCAGTCCGCCCGCGGGCAGTGCGCCGCCGAGCAGGTCGAGGAGCTGCCGCAGCGGGATGGCGCGAAGCGGGTCCGCCTCCCCGCCCAGCGCCTCGGGCGGCTCGGTCCCGGCGAAGTCGGCCGCGAGCGGCGCGAGCGCGGTCCTGAGCGCCTTCTCCATCGACGGGCCGACGGCGGGATGGGAGAACCAGTCCCCGATCAGGGAATCGATCGACAGCACCGGGACGATGTGGTCCCCGGCCAGGGTGAGGGACTGTTCCAGCAGCACGGTCTGCGCGTCGCGACCGATCTGGATCCCGTAGTCGCCGGCGGCGACGACCCACCGCCCGTGCCGGACGTCCCAGTAGGCGAAGGCGCGTCGGTCGAGGTCGAAGGTCACCGTCGTGGTCTGCCCGGGGGCGAGCCGAACCTTCTCGAACGCCCGCAGCTCTCGGCTCGCCCGCCGGACCGGGCCGGCCTGCGTGGCCACGTAGAGCTGGACGACGTGGCTGGTCTCCCGGTCGCCGACGTTGCGGAGGTCGACCTCTACGTGGGCGCCGTCCGCGCCCGCGGGCTGGACCCGCAGGTCGCTGGTCTCGACCCGCCCGTAACCGAGGCCATGCCCGAACGGATAGCGCGCCGGGATCTGCGCGGTCACGTGGTAGCGATAGCCGACCATCACCCCCTCGCCGTAGCGGACCGAGCCCAGCTCGCCGGGGAAGTTCAGGAAGGCTGCCGTGTCCCGCAGGCGCCGCGGGATCGACTCCGCGAGCCGTCCCGACGGCTCCGCGACCCCGAACAGCACGTCCGCGATGGCGCCGCCGCCGGCCTGCCCGAGCAGGAACGTGTCGAGGATGGCGTCGACGTGCTCGTGCCAGCCTTCGAGGCTGACCACGCCGCCGTGCGCGAGGACGACGACGGTCCGCCGGGCGGCCGCGGCCACGGCGCGGATCAACGCGACCTGAGCGGCCGGGAGCTCGAGGGACCGCCGGTCGTACCCCTCGGACTCCGCGCCGTCGGGCAGCCCGGCGAACACGACCGTCACGGCAGCCGTGCCGGCCAGGGCGACCGCCTCGTCGCGGGCCGCCACGTCCGCCTCGGCCGCGTGCGCCGGGAAGCCGGGCGCGTGGACGACCCGGCCGCCGCGCGCCACCGCCGCCGCCGTGATCTCGTCCAGTGGGACGTCCACCCGGGCCGGCGCGACCTTGGAGCTCCCGCCGCCCTGGAACCGAGGCCGCGTCGCGAACGCGCCGACGACGGCGACGGTCTCCCCGCCCCGCAGCGGCAGGACAGGACCCTCGTTCTTCAGCAGCACCATGCACGGCGGGCCCAGGCTCCGGGCCAGCGCGTGGTGCGCGTCCCAGTCGACGGGCGCCGCGGTCCGTTCACCTCGCCGAACCAGTCTCAGCAGGCGTCCCACAGCGACATCGACCGTGTCGTCGCCGATCTCGCCTCGGCGCAACGCGTCCACCACCGCCTCGTCGCCGGCACCGCCGTCGTAGGGCATCTGCAGGTCCAGGCCGGCGGCGAGCGCCGCCACCCGGTCGTGCACGGCTCCCCAGTCCGACACGACGACACCGTCGAAACCCCACTCCTCCCGGAGCACGCGGGTCAGCAGCCAGGGGTGCTCGGCGGCGAAGGTGCCGTTGAGCCTGTTGTACGCGCACATGACGGTGGCCGGGCGTGCCTCGGTGACCACCCGTTCGAAGGCCGGCAGGTAGATCTCGCGCAGCGTCCGCTCGTCGACCTCGGCGCTGACGCTCATCCGGTCGGTCTCCTGGTTGTTCGCCGCGAAGTGCTTCACCGAGGAGCCGACGCCGTTGTCCTCCAGGCCCCGGACGTGGGCCGCGCCGAGCACGCCGGACAGCAGCGGGTCCTCCGAGTAGTACTCGAAGTTCCGTCCGCACAGCGGGCTGCGTTTGATGTTGACGCCCGGGCCGAGGACGACGTCGACCCCCAGCGCGGTGGCCTCCGCCGCCAGGGCGGCGCCGATCGCCCGGGCGACGGCGGGGTCCCAGCTGGAGCCGACCGCGACCGCGGGCGGGAAGCACGTGGCCGGCTGGGAGCCGGTGAGGCCCAGGTGGTCACCCGCCTCGCCCTGGTAGCGCAGTCCGTGGGGACCGTCGGTCAGCGTGATCGACCGGATGCCCGCCGCGGGCAGCGCCTTGGTCCGCCACAGGTCCTGACCGGACAGCAGCGACACCTTCTCCTCGCGGGACAGACTCCCCGTTTCCGCGTTGTCCATGTCGCCCTCCAGTCGGCGCGTGACGGCGTTCCAGGGCCGGCCCGAGCGTTTCCCGCCAGGGCCGGCCAGCGAGGAATCCTGCCTCTGTCGCGAACCGACCGTCAGTTCGCGGTCAGGACCCAGGTCCCCTTCGCCGCGTCGTACTTCCACACCCGCAGCGGAATCGCGCCACCGGGGTTACCGGCGGTGTAGTTCGCCTTGTCGGTGTACGTGGGCAGCTGGAGCGTGCCGAGCGACGAGCCGGCCTGCTGGAAGCTCGCGTAGGTGAGGTCCTTGCCGGCCTTCTTGGCGATGGCGGTGAACAGGTCGAGGTAGCGGCAGGCGACGCTCTCGGACGTGCCCAGCGTGGGCTGGCCGGAGGCCACGGTGCTCGGGTCGACCAGCTTGCCCTTCAGCGACGGGATGGCCGCCTCGATGGTGTCGATGCAGGCCTGGTTCGGCGGGTTGTTCCAGTCGGTGCCGATGGCGAGCGACTCCGCGTTGTTCAGCGTGCTGAAGTCGTGCTTGCCGCTGCTGAGGGAGTACGAACTGGCCTGGGCCTGGTCGGTGAACAGCAGCTGGGGCCGGTAGGAGACCTTCTCCAGCTGCGCCGGGAACGAGCCGGCCGCCCCGCCGACGACGATGACCGCGTCGGCCCCGACGGACTGGAACTTCTGGACGAACACCCCGGTCTGCTGCGCGACGGCGGCGGGGTCGGTGATCGGAGCGTCCATCACGGCGGTCGCGACCGGTGTCACGCCGAGCTTCTTCAGCGCCGGGGCGACCACGCTGTTCATCGTGTACTGGTCGGCGGTGTAGCCGATGACCGCGACCTTCTTTCCGGCCAGGCCACCGTTGTCGAACTGCTTCAGCCCGTCGCCGGCCGCGTCACCGCCGCGCAGGTCGGAAAACCACGGCGCCTGCGCCTTGAGGTACCGGGCGGCATTCAGGTCACCCCCGACGGTCAGGGTCTTGTGGGTCTGGACGTAGCAGAGCGCGTCGTCCGCGTTGAGGCTGCCCAGGACGGCGAAGACCTTCTCGTCCTGCGTCAGCTTCACGCAGGTGTCCTGGGCACCGGCCGGCGAGATGACGTCGACCGCTCCGAACACCGGCACGATCTTGCGGCCGTTGATACCGCCGGAGGCGTTGACCTTGTCGACCAGCGCCGTGAACACCGCCTGGTAGTCGCCGTGGTCGACGTTCACGTACTGCCTGACGACGGACAGGTCCGGATAGACGAAACCGACCTTGATGCTGTCGGCCGTGACGCCTGGCGAGATCGCCGGCGCCGGCGCCGCCCGCAGCGTGGCCGAGGGCGCGGGCGGGGCCGGGGTGTTCTTCGTCGAGGTGGTGCTACAGCCGGCGACAGCAACGGCGGTCACCGTCGCGAGCAACGCCGCCAGGCGCCGGGCGCGGCGTGGTGTCATGTTCTGCTCCTGATCACAGGCGTGGGTGGATTCGTGCGGGCGGACGGCGGCGCGGCGGCTCAGGCGGGAACGCTGGGCTCGCTCTCGGGCCGGGCCGGCGGCTGGGACTCCTCGCCCGGCCCGGGCGTCGGGCCCGCCGCGGCCGACGGGGCGGCTCCGCTGCGGGTGATGGCCCGTTCGTCGGTGCCGAGATAGCTCGCGACGACCTTGGGGTTGTTACGGACCGCGTCGGGCTCGCCCTCGGCGATGACGCCGCCGGTCTCCAGGCAGTAGACGCGGTCGGAGATGTTCATGATCAGCGGCATGTCGTGCTCGATGACGATCATCGAGGCGTCGAGCTCGCGGCGGATCTCCTGGATGAGCGGGCCGAAGGCCTCGGTCTCGCGTTGGGCCACCCCGGCGGTGGGCTCGTCCAGGCAGAGCAGCCGGGCGTCCAGCGCGAGCAGGCCGGCGAGCTCGACGATGCGCCGGGTGCCGGTCGACAGGTCGCCGATGAACGCGTCGGCGTAGCGGCCGAGGCCGAGGAAGCCGATCAGTTCGTCGGCGTCCGAGCGCTTCGCCCGCTCCCGGGTGAACGTGTGCGGCAGGTGCAGCGCGGTGGCGAGCAGCCCCGTGCGGCCACGCGCCTCCAGCGCGACCTGGACGGTCTCGCGGACGGTCAGCTCGGGGAACAGCGTCGCGGCCTGGAAGGTCCGGCCGAGGCCGGCCCGGGCCCGCGCGGCCGCGCCGTCACCGGTCAGGTCGCGGCCGAGCAACTCGACCGCGCCGGTCGACGGGACGTAGCCGCCGATGGCGTTCATCAGGGTGGACTTCCCGGCCCCGTTGGCGCCGATGAGACCGACGATCTCGCCCGGGTTCACCCGCAGCGAGACGGCGTCGACGACGGTGCGCCCGAAGAAGCGGACCCGCACGTCGGCGGCCCGCAGGATCGGCGTGTCGACGGCCGCGGCCGGGCGGGCGGACCGGGTCAGCGCGGGCGGTGCCGTCGTGGTCGCCTTCGTCGCGGGCGTGCCGCCGAGGCGCCGGTCGGCCCAGGACAGCAGCGCGTCGCGGGCGCTGTACCCGAGCTGGACCAGCCCGCCCGGGAAGTACAGCAGCAGGACGAGCAGGCCCAGGCTGGACGTCAGCAGCGGGACGACCTTGTTGCCCGGGAAGAAGCTGGGCAGGCCGATGACCCACAGCGCGCCGAGGACCGGCCCGGTGACCGAGCCCAGACCGCCGATGACGACGACGGAGACGATGACCAGCGAGTCGGCGGACAGGAAGTACTTGTCCGCGTAGGGCACCGACTGGCCGGCCGCGGCGAGCAGTGCTCCCCCGACGCCGGCGATCCCGCCGGCCAGCGCGAACGCCCGCAGCTTCACCCGGGTCGCGTTGACCGTGTAGGCCGCGGCGGTCGCGGGGTTGTCCCGGACGCCGATCGTCGTGCGCCCCACGCCCGAGCGGCGCAGCCGGGCGACCACGGCGAGCACGACCACCGTGACGATCAGCACGAGGTAGTAGTAGGCGCGCTGCCCGGAGACGTCGATGCCGAACACGGTCGTGCGGGGGAACGTCGCGGTGGTCGCGTCGGTGTCGTGCAGGAACGACAGGCGGTAGAGGTACTGGTCGGCGGCGACGGCGAACGCGAACGTCGAGACCGCCAGCAGCAGGCCGCGCACGCGTAACGCGCCGACCCCGACGACCCCGGCGACCACCGCGGCGACGAGCGCCGCGATCGCGACGGCCGCAGGGAACGGCAGCGCGTTGAGCGACACGGTGGTCGACCCGAACGTCAGCTGGGTGCCCCGGTCGAGGGCGGCGGCGACGAGCGCGCCGATCCCGGCGAACGCCATCTGCCCCAGCGACAGCTGGCCGGCCCAGCCGGTGAGGACCGTGACCGAGGCGCCGCAGATCGCGTAGCCGAGGATCACCGTGTAGAGCAGCTGCCGGGACGGCTGGGTCACCAGCAGCGGCAGGATGACGGCGAGCAGGCCGAACAGCAGCAGCGGGGTGCGCTCGGCGTAGCGGACCCACCAGGTCCCGCGCAGCCGGTCCGGAATGGGCCGGACCTTCGGGGCGAACGAGAACGACGACGCCTCGACGTCGCGGCCCCGGCTGGCCAGGAACACCGCGGCCAGCACCAGCAGCAGGATGATCGCCTCGGTGAGGCCCGGGGTGTCCAGCCAGTTGAACTGGATGACGGTCTGCAGCAGGCCGAGGAACACCCCGGCGGCCAGGGCGGCCCGCAGCGAGGTCATCCGGGCGATCACCGCGGCGGCCAGGGCGCGCAGCAGGGTTGTCGGCCCGAGCGTGGTGAGCTGGGTGAGCGACTGGTTCTGCGCGGAGATCAGGATCAGGCACAGGGTGCCGATCAGCCCCGCCGCCGCCCAGACCGCGGTGGAGACCGCCTTCGGGCTGATGCCCTGCAGGCGGGCGAGCTCCGGGTTGTCGGCCGACGCCGCGACCGCCTTGCCCAGCGCGGTCCGGCTCAGGAACAGCCCCAGCGCGAGCGCGACCAGGGGCACCGCGACGACGACGCTCAGCGCGGCCCCGGTGATCCGCAGGCCGTGCACCGGGGACCAGGTCCCGCCCCACGGCACCGGGTAGGAGTCCGTGACGTTGTCGTCCATCTTGGGCAGCGCCAGGACGATCGTCTGGGCGAGCTGCGCCACGCCGACGGTCGCGACCAGCACGATCACGCGCGGGGCGCTGAACAGCCGCCGGATCACGACGCCGTCCACGATCGCGCCGAAGACCGCGCCGATGACCAGGGCGATGACCAGGCCGATCCAGTAGGGCACGTGCCAGCGGACGACGAGCAGCGCGAACAGCACCGAGCCGATCAGGCCCATGTTCGCGACCGCGAAGTTGATGACGCGGGTCGACCGGTGCACCAGCACGATGCCGACGGCCAGCAGGCCGATCACCAGGCCGGTCACGAGTCCGTCGAACCACAGCTGTGTGGTGGGCATGACCATGGGGTTCAGCCGCCTTCCCGGCCCAGGAACACGGCCCGTGCCAGGTCGTCGCGTTCGGCCAGCTCGCGGGCCGGCCCGGAGAACCGGACCTGGCCCTTCTCCAGGAACACGGCCCGGTCGGCGATCGCGAGGGCGATGTTGAGGGACTGTTCGACGATGATGATCGTCATTCCGTCGCGCTTGAGGCGTTCGACGATGGCCAGCAGATCCTGGACCACCACCGGGGCCAGGCCCAACGACAGCTCGTCGATCAGGAGGACCTCGGGGTCCTGCAGCAGGACCATGGCCAGGGCGAGCATCTGCTGCTGCCCGCCGGACAGCGACCCGGCCCGCTGGTTCTGCCGCGCGGCCAGGTCCGGGAACAGGTCCAGCACGTAGGCGAAGCGGCGGTCGCGGTCGGCCGTGTCCTTGCGCATCCGGAACGCGGCCATCTCCAGGTTGTCCCGGATCGTCATCGACGCGAACACGCCCTTGCCGCCCGGCAGCAGATGAATGCCGTACCGGCCGCGCTGTTCCGGCGAGACGTAGGTCATCGTGCGGCCGTTCATCCGTACGACGCCCCGCGACGGCGTCCCCAGCCCGGCGATGACCTTCAGGATGGTGGACTTGCCGGCGCCGTTCGTGCCGAGCAGCGCGAGCGTCTCTCCCCTGCGGACCTCGAAGGCGACCCCGAACAGCACCTGGACGTGGCCGTAGGAGAAGTCGATGTTGTTGACCTGGAGCAGCGGGATGTTCGCCGGGTCCGCCACCTGCCGGTCGCGCTCCTCCAGCTCCTCGCGCAGGTCCGCCACGACCAGCGACAGGTCGTTCCTGATGAACGAGGCACCGCGGATCATCAGCCAGCCGCCGATCGCCGAGGCCGGGATACCGATCACCAGGACCGCGACCCGCGGGTCGTAGGCGTTGCTGATCAGGCCGGACAGCAGCGCTCCGCCGGTGGCCCCGATGAAGAACACGTAGATCGCCGAGAGCGCCAGGCCGAGCCCGCGCAGCCGGTAGGGCGTCACCGACTGGAGAACAGGGCTGATCATCGAGAACGCCACCGACGACGCCATCACGCCCGGGATTCCGGCGATCATGAACAGGACGCCGTTGGGCATGAACCACTGGACCGGCAGCAGCACCGCGGTGGGCAGGATGCACAGGCCCAGCAGCCGCAGCGCCTTCGCGGGCTCCCGGTGGTACAGGTCGTCGTAGCGCGGCCCGACGAACGGCAGCGCCAGCAGGATCGACGCGCCGCCGATCGACCCCCACAAGCCGCGCTGGAACGTCGACATGTGGAAGTGGTCGTCGGCCCACAGGTTCTGCAGGACGCCGCTGGAGAACAGGCTGAACCCCAGGGCGGAGAAGGCCAGGATCGACGTCTTGATCGTCCGGATCCGCATGAGGCGGGCGAACGCCGCCTCGATCGAGATCGGCAGCGGCTTGGCGTCCTCGATCACCTCGCCCAGCACCGACTGCATCTCGTGCTGGCCCCGGGGCGGCTCGGGCAGCCGGAACGCGAAGATCGCCACGGCCAGGGCCGGGAAACCGAGCAGCAGATAGGGCCAGCGCCAGCCATCCGCGCCGCCGGCCAGCGCGGCGATACCGCCGACTACCGCCGGGCTCAGTGCTCCCGCGGCTCTGGCTGCCCCGTAGTTCGTCGAGGCGATCCGCCCGCGCACGCCGATCGGGTAGGTGTCGGCCAGCAGCGAGCCGTGGACCGCCTGGTTGCTCGACTTCGCGATCCCGACCCCGAAGCGGGCCAGGAAGAACAGGAACGCGTTGCCAGCGAGGCCGGAGGCGAACACCATCGCCGAGAAGATCACACCGGCCCAGCCGATCACCCGGCTGCGGCGGAACCGGTCGGCCAGCCACCCCATCGGCAGCGCGCCGAGCACCAGGAAGGCCCCCGACGCCGCCGAGATCACCGTGATGGCGCCGTCGCTGAGGTGGAACGAGTCGCGGATGTTCGGCGCAAGCGTCTGCAGCGTGGCCGACTCGAGCTCGTCCAGGGCGCCGAGCGTCATCAGCGTCAGGAAGGTCACCGACCCGCCGGCGGCCAGCCCCTGCCGCAGCGACAGGCGCTTCTCCCCGCCGCCGACGCCGGGCAGCAGGTCGTCGGCGAACAGCGTCTCCTGCTCGTCCTTCGCCTGCAGGGCGCGGCGTTCCGCCTCGGCGTCGATCATCTCGGCCGCGATCCCAGCCATCGACGTCCGCGACGGCGCGTCGGTCTCGGCGGGTGGGGCGTCAGACGTCATCGTCGATTCCTCACGATTGGGGTAATCCGGGCACGAGCGACGCGGCCTGCGCCTCGATGCGGACGGTGGCGGGCTCGCATCCCTCGGCGGTGACCGACACGGTGATCGCGCCGGGACCGGTCGGCCGGATCACGGCCAGGGCCCGGCCGTCGAAGGTCGTGCGAACGGTGTCGAAGAAGTTCTCCGTCGGCCGGGGATCGGCGCTGCCGAAGCCGAGCAGCGCACCGGGCCCGGTCACGGCTACCGCTACGGGACGGTCCGCGGTGTTGAACAGGTGGCCGGCCCCGTCGACCAGGGTCACGGTGACGAACGCGAGATCCGCGTCGTCGGCGGCGATCAGGTCCCGGTCGACGGCGACGTCCAGGCGGACCGCGCCGGCCGCCGACCGCAGCGAGGTACGGCCGGTCTCCACGCCGTCGGTGTAGGCGACGGCGACGATCTCGCCGGGCTCGTAGACCGTCTCGAAGGTGGCGGTGAAGCGGTTCTTCTCCCCCGCCGGCGCCCGGCCGACGGACCGTCGGTTGACGAGGAGCTCGACCTCGTCAGCGGCCGCGTAGACATCCACCCGGATCGGGCGGCTCTCGTGGCCCGTCCAGCTCCAGCTGGAGATCGAGTCGCTCCACGACCACGGCATCGCGACCCGCACCGGCTGGCCGTGGCGGTCGGGCCGGTGCACCGCCAGATAGGGCTCGGCCCGCAGGCCGAACACGATCTCCCGGTAGTAGGACGCGGGCCGCCGGTGGCCGGTGAGGTCGACGTCGCCGCACCAGGCCGCCAGCCAGGGGTAGCCCCCCTGGTGGCTGAGCGCGCCCACGGACTCGACGTCGCCCTCGTAGCTGATCCGGCCCGTTCCCGGCTCGCCGAGATAGTCCCAGCCGGTCCAGGTGAAGTCGCCGATCACATGACTGTGGTCGGTGACCAGCCGCCAGTTCTTGTCGATGTCCGACGGGTAGGTCTCGGTACCGAGGATCACCCGGTTCGGGAACAGGGCCCGGTCCATCTCGTACCGGGAGTCCAGGTAGTTGTAGCCGGCGACATCCAGGTAGGCCATCGCCTCCGCGGTCTTCGTGCCGACGATCTCGAAGGTCATGAGAATGGGCAGGTACTCCCGGAACCGGGTCATCGCGTCGTTGACGTCGCCGCCCTGTTCCGCCCCGTCGTCCGCGCCGGGCCGTGCCCTGTCGCCCAGGGAGGCGAACAGGTCCGGGCCGGTCGCCAGCAGCGCGTTCACGGCGTTGGTGACCAGCCGGGTGCCGTCCAGCGCGCGCACCTTCTCCGCGATCGTGCGGCCGAGCGCGGCGCCGGCCGGGGTGCCGACCTCGGGAATCTCGTTGCCGATCGAGTAGAGAATGACGCTGGGGTGGTTGAAGTCCTTCGCGACCATCGCCTCGACGTCGGACTCCCACCACTCGGCGAAGTCGACCGCGTAGTCGAGCCCCACCTTCGACCGGGTCCACGCGTCGAACAGCTCGTCGACGACGAGGACGCCCAGCTCGTCACACGCGTCGAGCAGCGCCTTGCTGGCCGGGTTGTGGGAGCTGCGGATCGCGTTGAAGCCGGCCTGCCGGAGGATCTCGACCCGGCGGTGCTCGGCCCGGTCCACCGTCGCGGCGCCGATCACCCCGTTGTCGTGGTGAATACACGCGCCGCGCAGCTTGACCGGGTTTCCGTTGATCCGCAGGCCCCGGATCGGGTCCACACTCACCGAGCGGATCCCGAACCGGCTGATCTCCGTGTCGAGGACCTCGTCGCCGGCGGTGACGGCGGTCCGGCAGGAGTAAAGAGACGGCCGGTCGAGATCCCACAGCTCCGGTCCGGCGACCGCGAGGCGCTGTCGCAGCACCGCCGGCTCGCCGGCATGGACGGTCACCGGGGCGACGCTCGTGGCGACCACCGCGCCGGCGGCGTCGACGATCTCGGTGGTGACCTCGACGGTGCGGCCGACGGCCGACACGTTCCGGATCTCGGTGGAAACCGCGACCACGGCCAGCTCGGCGTCGATCTCCGGGGTCGTGATCCGCACGCCGTCGGCCGCGACGTGGACGAGCCCGCCCACGATCAGCTTGACGTTGCGGTAGATCCCGCCGCCGGAGTACCAGCGGGTGTCCTCCTGGCTGCGCGCCTCGACCCGGATCTCGTTCTCGGCGCCGTACCGGAGGAACCGGTCGAGCTGGACGTGGAAATTCGTGTAGCCGTTCGCGCACCAGCCGGCGAAATCACCGTTCACGAAGACCCGGGCGTAGCGGTAGACCCCTTCGAACTCGGCCAGGACCCGTTGGTCGCGATAGCTTTCCGGGACGAAGAAGGTCTTCCGGTACTCGTAGGCCCCGGCTGGGAAGTACCCGCGCTGGCTCGAAGCCGTGTCGGAGCCGTCGCGTTCCTGCGCCACCATCGCGTCATGCGGCAGCGTGACCGGCTCCCACGGCGCGTCGGCCCGGCCAAGAATGTCCAGGAAAGCGTCAGCCTTGGGGCGGAAAAGCCAGCCCTCGTTGAAGGAACGACGAATCACCGGCTCTCCTGTCGCGATTGTTGGGATGTATCTTCGGGCCCCGCGCACTATCACGTGCTAGCACACTGGACGGAAGCTACCATCGCCGACTAGCGCGCGCAAGCGTCCGTAGGGGGACGAAGAGACCGGCGCCGGACCGGCCCGCACGCCGGGTACGGATCGCACCAGCGTGAGGCGGCGCGCCGTCTGGATGGTAAATATGGTGTCCAGTCAGCAGACAGCGATGGCGTGGAGGTGCCCGATGCCCAGGCCGACCTCCGCGCGCCCGCAGGGTGACGGTCGGGCTGCCGATCCGAGCGCACCGGCGGACGACGCCGTGGCGCCCGCCAACCCACGCCCCGCGCGGAAGGGCAGCCTGCGAGCCGCTCAGCGCGCGTTCACCCGCGCCAGGTTCATCGACTCGGCCGTCCTGGAGTTCGCCGAGCGGGGGTACGCGCGGACCACGATCGACGACATCGTCTCCCGGGCGGGCGCCACCCGGGCCACGTTCTACCTGCACTTCCGCACGAAGACGGACATCCTCGTCGAGCTGAACGAGCGGACCCTGGCCATCTTCGACGGCATGTTCGGCGAGCTGGGCGCCATCGCGCGCGACCCCACGCCGGCCGCCGTCCGGGGCTGGTTCCACCGGCAGGTGGAGGTCTGGCCCCAGGCCCGTCACCTCGTCGCGCCGCTGTGGGACGGCGCGGCCATCGACCAGGACATCCGGGTCGTGGTCGAGCAGGGGTACGAGCAGCAGGTTCGCATTCTCGCCGAGGCGCTGCTGGCGGCACGCGAGAACCTGCGGCCGGACGACGCCGAGCTCACGGCCGAAATCCTGCTCACGACGCTGCGGCGCTTCTTCGAACGTTACGTCCGGGGACAGCTCGGGGACCCCGAGCGGATGATCGCCGTGCTGACCTCCGCCTGGATCTCCGTCATCAGGGACGCCGGCTCGCAGCAGGCGTAGCGCGGCCCGCGACCGCCTGACGCCCGACCTGGCGGTCTGACGTCCGGCTTCGGCGCTCTGACGCCCGCGTTTGGCGCCTGACGCCGAGAGCTGGCGAGGGCCGGCTCAGTCCACCGTGGCGCCCGCCCACCGTGGCGCCCGCGTTTCTCAAGAGCCGCCCTCCGGCGAACCGACCGTGCCACCCGACCGATCACGGGTTCCCCGCCGGGACGGGCCGCCGCCGCGACCCCAGCGGCCACTGTCGTCGCGCCCGGTGACGCCCAGGAGGCCCAGGTCCACGCGCCGACAGTCTGACTGACAATGCGACAGCAGACGCATTGACTAGACACTCCATCTATTTTATCGTCGCGACACCTCGCTGGCCCACGTGGAGGAGACGCAGGTGGTGGACGTGCATCTCCGCCCGGCCCGCCAGCGGGTCGCCGGTGCCGGTCGGCGCTGGACCGCGGTCCAGGCACACGTCGCGGCGCCCCCGCCCCGGGAGGCCCGCGACGGGACGGCCTGGCGGCGCGACCTCCGAGCCCGCACGTGATTCGAGAGAGGCCGGCGACGACGTCGCCCGGCGTGAGGCCTCAGCAACAACGAAGCTACGGAGAGACCATGATTCGGAACCGAACCAGCTGGTTAGCCGGCCTCACCTGCGCCGCGGCGGTGCTCTTAGCCGCCGGCTGCGGCGGCTCGTCCCAGCCCAGCAATGCGGGCTCGACCGCGGGAGCCACGAACAGGACCATCACCGTCGGTGTGCTGACCGACGTCACGGGGCCGGCCGCGTCGGGAAACAAGACGTTCGTCGACGGCGTCAAGGCCGGGACGGTCTACGCCTCCCGCAACGGCTACACGATCAAATACGTGGTCGCGGACACGGCGTCCAACCCGACGACCGCGCTGACGGCCGCGCAGAAGCTCGTCACCCAGGACCACGTGCTGGCCGTCCTCGGCGAGTCGGCGCTGATGTTCACCGCGTCGAACTACCTGACCGCGCACAACGTCCCGGTCATCGGCATCAGCCAGGACGGTCCCGAGTGGGCCGCGAGCAAGAACATGTTCTCGGTGACCGGCCCGCTGCAGCAGACGAAGGTCGCCACGACCTACGGCAAGATCTTCAAGCTGCTGGGCGTCTCCAACCTGGCAGCGCTCGGCTACGGTTCCTCGCCGGTGTCCTCGGAGGCCGCCGGCTCGGGAGCCCTCTCGGCGGAGGTGGCCGGGCTCAAGGTCGGCTATCTGAACGCCAAGTTCGCGTTCGGCAGCACCAACGTCGGGCCCGAGGTGCTGGCGATGAAGTCCGCGGGGATCGACGGCCTGTACCCGACGGTCGACCCGGACACGGCCTTCGCGCTGATCAGCGGCCTGCGTGACCAGGGCGTGAGCCTCAAGGCCGCGCTGCTGCCCACCGGCTACGGCGGCGACCTGCTCCAGGCCGGCCAGGGCGCGCTCAACGAGGCGCAGGGGGTCTACTTCACCCTCTACTACGAGCCCATCGAGATGCGGACGGCCGCCACCAAGGCCTTCGAGTCCGACCTGAAGGCCGGCGGCGTCACCACCGCGGCCACCTACGCCTCGTACAACGGCTACGTGTCCACCGGCCTGCTTGTCCGCGCGCTGAAGGCGGCCGGCGCGAACCCGTCCCAGTCCTCGCTGATCACCGCCCTCTCCGGCATCCACGACTGGGACGCCATGGGCCTGTTCGGCGGCCACAAGGTCGACATCAACGACCGCGAGAACATCGTCGGAGGCGCCAACAACTGCAGCTGGATCACGAAGCTTGAGGGATCGACCTTCAAGCTGGTCCCGGGCGCCACCCCCATGTGCGGAGATCTGGTTCCCGGCAAGACGGTCGCCGCGGCCTCCTGACCGCCCCCAAGCCGAGATCGGGCCGGCGAGCCTGCCGCGCGCGCGTGTCGTGCGCCTCGCCGGCCCGATCTCGGCGACGCAGCCACGCCCTTCTTTACCCACGTTGCGTAGCAGTAGGGAGCAGCCAGTGAGTGAGCCCAAGGAGCAGGCCGCCGGTGTCGTCGCGATCTCCGGCGCGGGAACTGGAATCGGGCAGGCGACGGCGCAGAAATTCGGCGAGTTAGGGTGGCGCGTCGTCGTCGGCGGCCGCCGGGCCGAGAAGCTCGCCGAGACGGTGGCGCTTGTCGAGAAGGCCGGCGGCGAGTGCCTCGCGCACCCGCTCGACGTCACCGACGCGGAGTCCGTGGACCGTTTCTTCGACGCCGCCGAGGAGAGGTTCGGGACCGTCACCGCGGTCATCAACAACGCGGCCACCGGCCGTTATGGACCGCTGGAGAGCTTCTCTCCCGAGGAGATCCACACCGAGATCGCCACGAAGCTCGTCGGCGGGCTGTACATGGCCCGCCGGGGTGTCCGCGCGCTGCTCGCGGCCGAGAAGCCCGGCGACATCCTTTTCATCACGTCGCTGAGCGCGGGCACGCAGTGGCTACACCACCTGCCGTACGCCGCGGCGAACGCGGGGGTGGAGCATGCCGCCCGCATCCTGCGCCTGGAGCTCGAGGGCACCGGAATCCGGGTCACGGCGCTGCGCTGCGGCGACACCCTGGGCACGGACTTCAACACCGTCGAGGACGCGAACGGCCGGGCGATGCCCGCCTTCGAGCTGTGGTTCCGCCGGGGCCTGCTGCGGCACGGCGGCACGATGACGCCCGACATGGTGGCCGATGCCATGGTCGCCGCGATCAGCCTGCCGCGCGGATACCAGTACGAGAATCTCACCGTCATTCCCACCGCCCCCAGGGGCGAGCTTCCGCGCACGTTCGAGGCCTGGGGAGCGGACGTGATGAGCCGCTACGGCGCCTCCTGACCACACCCGACAGCACGACGAAACCCCACTGTGCGACGAAACCTGACCGCGTGACGAAGGGACGTCCAGGAATGTCGCAAGGCGAGCGCAGGATGCTCATCGACGGCGAGCTCACCCTCGCCGAGTCCGGAAGGACATTCGAGAACATCAACCCGGCCACCGAGGACGTCCTCGGTGATGTCGCCGACGCGGCGGCGGGCGACATGCACCGCGCGATCGACGCGGCCCGGCGGGCTTTCGACGAGACCGACTGGTCGACCAACCACCGTTTCCGCAAGCGGTGCCTGGAGCAGCTTCAGGAGGCCCTGGAAGCGGAACGTGAGGCCCTCCGGGAGGAGCTGATCCTCGAAGCCGGCGCGCCCCGGCTGGTGACCCAGGGCCCGCAGCTGGACGATCCGCTGGCGGACTCGATCCGCTGGCCGGCCAAGTACATCGACGAGTTCGCCTGGACGGCCGAGCTCCCCGAGGCCACCGACCCCCTGGGCCAGCCCGGCATCCGGCAGGTCTGGAAGGAGGCCGTCGGCGTCGTCGGAGCGATCACGCCGTGGAACTTCCCGTTCGAGGTGATCCTCAACAAGCTCGGCCAGGCGCTGGCGACCGGCAACACCGTCGTCCTCAAACCGGCGCCCGACACGCCCTGGAACGCGACCCGGCTGGGCCGTCTCGTCGCCGAGCGCACGGACATCCCCGCCGGCGTGCTGAACGTGGTGACGTCGGCCGACCATCTCGTCGGCGAGGAGCTGACGCTCTCCCCGAAGGTCGACCTCATCTCGTTCACCGGCTCGACCGCGGTCGGCAAGCGCATCGCCGAGAAGGGCGCGGCGACGATGAAGCGGCTGTTCCTGGAGCTCGGCGGCAAGTCCGCCACGATCTTCCTGGACGACGCCGACCTGTCGGCGGCGGCGATGGCGGGCATCACCGTCTGTTTCCACGCAGGCCAGGGCTGCGCCATCCCCACCAGGCTGCTGCTGCCCCGGTCGCGCTACGACGAGGGCGTCGAGATCGTGGCGGCTGCCCTGGCGAACGTGCCCTACGGCGACCCGCAGCGCCCCGACGTGCTGATGGGCCCGCTGGTCTCGGCGAAACAGCGCGACCGGGTGCAAGGGCTCATCCGCGCCGGCGTCGACGAGGGCGCCACGCTGGCGCTCGGCGGTGGCCGCCCCGACCACCTGCCCAGGGGCTGGTACGTCGAGCCGACGCTGTTCACGGACGTCGACAACACGATGACGATCGCGCAGGAGGAGATCTTCGGGCCGGTCCTCGTCGTGATCCCGTTCGAGGACGACGACGACGCGGTCCGCATCGCCAACGAGAGCAGGTACGGGCTCGCGGGAGCGGTCACCTCCGGCTCGCTCGACCGGTCGTTGAACGTCGCCCGGCGGATCCGGGCCGGCGCCGTCAACGTCAACGGCGGCTACGCGTTCGGCCCCGACGTCCCGTTCGGCGGCTACAAGCACAGCGGCCTGGGCCGCCAGAACGGCGCGTACGGATTCGAGCAGTACCTGGAGACCAAGGCCGTCGCGTGGCCGAAGGCGTGAGCGAGAAGGCAGGTCCGGTGACAGTCACCAGCGACAGCGACGTGTACTACGACCCGTTCGACTTCGAGATCGACAGCGACCCCTACCCGGTCTGGCGGCGGTTACGGGACGAGAGGCCGCTGTACTACAACGAGCGGCACGAGTTCTTCGCCCTGAGCCGCTACGAGGACGTCTCCCCCGCTCTTACCGACTGGGAGACGTACCAGTCCGGCCGGGGTTCCGTCCTCGAGATCATCAAGGCGAACATCGAGGTTCCCCCGGGCGTCATCCTCTTCGAGGACCCGCCGCGCCACGACCTGCACCGCGCGCTGCTCGCCCGCGTCTTCACGCCGAAGAAGATGCTCGCCCTGGAGTCGAAGGTCCGCGAGTTCACCGCGCGGTGCCTGGACCCGCTCGTCGGCTCCGGTGAGCTGGACTTCGTCCGGCAGCTGGGCGCCGAGATGCCGATGCGCACCATCGGCTTCCTGCTCGGGATTCCGGAAAGCGACCAGGAGGCCATCCGCGACCAGCTCGACAAGGGCCTGAGCCTGGAGTCGTCCGAGGACTTCTACCAGGACGGGTTCATGGACGGCTCGATGTTCGTCGACTACGTCGACTGGCGCGCGAACAACCCCTCCGACGACCTGATGACCGAACTGCTCACCGCCGAGTTCACCGACGAGACCGGAACCCTCCGAAAGCTGACCCGCGAGGAGGTCCTCACCTACGTCACCCTGCTCTCCGGCGCCGGAAACGAGACAACCACCCGCCTGATCGGCTGGACCGGCAAGCTGCTCGCCGAGCACCCGGACCAGCGCCGGGAACTCGCGGCGGACCGGTCGCTGGTCCCGAACGCGATCGAGGAGATCCTCCGGTACGAGGCGCCGTCGCCGATCCAGGCCCGGTACGTGGCCCGCGACGTCGAGCTCTACGGCCAGACCGTTCCCGCCGGCAGCATCATGACCCTGCTCAACGCCTCCGCGAACCGCGACGACCGGCACTTCCCCGACGCCGACCGGTTCGACATCCACCGCAGGATCGACCGCCACCTCAGCTTCGGCTACGGCATCCATTTCTGCCTCGGCGCCGCGCTCGCCCGGCTGGAGGGCCGCGTCGCCCTCGACGAGATCCTGAGGCGCTGGAGTGAATGGGAGATCGACTGGACAAACGCGAAACTCGCCCACACCTCGACCACGCGCGGCTGGGATCGCCTGCCGGCAACGGTGGGCAGATGACCGCGATCCTGCGCGGTGTCCGCATTCTCGAGGTCGCCGAGCACACCTTCGTCCCGGCCGCCTCCGCCGTGCTCGCCGACCTGGGCGCGGACGTGATCAAAATCGAGCACGTCGAACGCGGCGACGCGATGCGCGGCCTGGCGTCCACCGGCATGATGGCGACCACGGGCTCCGTCCACGCGCTGCTCGAACACTCCAACCGTGGCAAGCGCAGCCTGGGCCTCGACCTGACCTCGACCGACGGCCAGGAGATCCTCTACAGGCTCGCGGCGACGTCGGATGTGTTCCTGACCAACAAGCTGCCCCGCGTCCGCGCGAAGCTGCGGTTCGACGTCGACCAGATCCGGAAGGCCAACCCGAAAATCATCTATGTCTCCGGGACAGGACAGGGAGAACGCGGGCCGGACGCCGACAAGGGGTCGTACGACTCCCTCGCGTTCTGGGCGCGTTCCGGCACCGCGATGGGCGTCAAACGGCCCGAGTACGACCTGCTCCCGAACCCACCCGGCCCCGGCTACGGCGACTCGCTCGGCGGTATGACCATCGCCGGCGGCATCATGGGGGCGCTGTTCCACCGGGAACGCACCGGCGAGCCGACGACCGTCGACATCTCGCTGCTCGGGACCGGGCTGTGGGCGATGGGCCAGGCCATCGCCCTGTCGCTGCTGCTGAAGACGCCGTGGACGGTGCCGCCCGCGGACCAGATCACCAACAATCCGCTGGTCCGGACGTACGAGACCCAGGACGGCCGCCAGCTCATGCTCACCTGCCTGCAGGCCGGCGCGTACTGGGCGCCGCTCTGCGAGATCATCGGCCGGCCCGAGCTCACGACCGACCCGCGCTTCGCCAGCCACGAGGCACTGATCACCCACACGACCGAGGCCGTCGCGATCCTGGAGCCGGTCTTCGCAGCGGCGACCCTCGACGAGTGGCGCCAGCGCCTGGAACCGTTCACCGGCCAGTGGGCGGCCGTGCAGCACACCCTGGAGGCGGCCGAGGATCCGCAGACCGTCGCCAACGGCTACCTGCAGGAATGCCACGCCGCGGACGGCACGCCGTTCCACCTCGTGGCCGTGCCCGTGCAGTACGACAGCGAGCCGGCCGTCCCGCGCCGCGCGCCGGAGTTCAACGAGCACGGCGAGGAGATCCTCGCCGGCCTCGGCCTGGACTGGGACGCGATCGTGGACCTGAAGGTGCGCGGGGTGGTCGCCTGACGGAGCCCGCGGACCGGACAGCGCGGGCCGTCAGGGGGCGAGCCGCTCCGCTCCCCCTGGCGGACCGCTCCGACTACCACGCCGGCCGACGCAGAACGACGGCACCGCATTCACACGGGAATCGATACTCCGCTGGTGCCCGTGGTCGTGTGAAGCTCCAGTCGTGTCAGCCGCGCTCCGTCCGGGACGTCGAAGGCCATCGTTCCGTGGACCGACCCGCCGGGGTTCACGGTCGCCCAGATGATCCCGCCGGGCAGGTAGAAACGTGCCGTGTAGTCGGCGGTGTGTCGTTCACCGAGGGAGTCGAAGGCGTATTGGTCGCCGTTGTCGAGCTGCCGCGGCGCGGCGCCGGTGTTGCGGACCGTCATCGTGACGAGGCAGAAGTGACCGTCGCTCTGACCCGTCAGCAGGCCCACACCCAGGCCAGTGACGCCGCATTCGACTCCGTCGACGCTGAACCGCAACGACCCGTCGGCGAAGCCGCGGGGCGTCGGTGAAGCGCTCGGTCTCTGCGCGGCACTCGGCGTCGACGAGCTCGGCGTCGCCGAACTGGGCGTCGAGGAGGCGCCCACCGGGGGCGCCGTGGCCATGGCCGCAGGATCGGGCTGGCCACCGCCAGGCCGGCCCACGGCCCACCAGATCCCGGTCAGCGCGACCAACGCGAGCGTGAGGGCGGCGAGCCCGGCGACCAGCCGTCGCCGCGACTGTGGCGTCGCGCCGGATCGTGGCTGCGCGCGGGTGGGGGCCAACAGTCGCAGGGCCGGTTCGGCGCCACCGCCCGGTTCGCGTTCGACGAGACGCAGCAGGAGGTCTCGGGCGCTGGGGCGGTTCGCGGGGTCCTTCGCGAGCGCGGCGCGGACAATCTCAGCCAGGTCCGCGGGCAGGCCGATCAGCACCGGTTCGGCGTTGGCGATCCGGCGGGCGAGGCCCAGGTCGGTGTCGCTCCCGAACGGGTGGCAGCCGCTGGCCGCGTAGGCGACGAGCAGGCCCCAGGCGAACACGTCGGCGGCCGGCCCGATCGCCTGGCCGTTGATCTGCTCGGGTGCCATCCATCCTGTGGAGCCGAATCCCCAGGCCGTCGGCTTCGCGATCCCGCCGTCGAGCACCTGGGCGATGCCGAAGTCGATGACCCTGGGGCCCGACAGCGACAGGATGACGTTGCTGGGCTTGAGGTCACGATGCACCAGGCCAGCGCGGTGGATCGCGGCCAGCGCGGTCGCGACGCCGATGGCCAGCCCGGTGAGCGTCGACGGGCTGAGGGGGGCGGCCTCGACCGCCTCGTCGAGCCGGGTGCCCTCGATGAACTCGGTCACCAGGTAGGGCGCCGCCGCGTCCGGGTCGGCGTCCAGGACCTCCGCGGTGCAGAACGGCGCGACACTGCGAGCCGCCTCGATCTCCCGCCGGAAGCGGCGGCGGAACTCCTGATCGAGGGCCAGATCGGGCCGGATCACCTTGATCGCGACCAGGCTGTCAGCCGGCCCGCGGCCGAGATAGACGGTGCCCATGCCGCCCGCGCCGAGCCGGCGCAGCACGGAGTACTGACCGACGGTTGTCGGATCGTGGGCCTGAAGTGACAGGCCGGGGCCGGTCGGGCTCACCTGCTCTGTGCTGGAGCCATTCACGACGAGTACTCCTCGATGCCGGGCGGCGTAGGCCAGGCCCGCGCGTCCGACGGGCTGGCGCAGTCACCATCGCTCGCCGGCGCGACGACGGCGTCCCTCCAGCGCGGTCATCCGCATGTACCGCGAGCGCGGTAGACCGGGCGAATCTCCCTCGCGTCTGGGAGGTTCCCGCCGGGTCGCCCAGGCGACGGTCGCGGCGCCGGTCCGACCGTGCTCGGCGCCTTCTGGCACGCCCATCTCGCGCAGGCCCTGCCCCTGCTCGTCCGCGGCGGGCACCTCGTTTCACTCAGCGGAATTCGGCGCTTCGCGATCGAATCCGATCGCTTCTAGGCTCCGCGCACGCCCGGACCTCCGGACCGTCGCGGACGGCACGCCCGAGGAGCCCGCCATGCCGAAGACCTCGCCCGCGGCGGCGACCGCGCGGCCCCGGCGCCGCTCCCGGCGCCAGCGCCTCCTCGACAGCCTGACCCACGGCCGGCTAAAGGGGCCACACGCGGTCACGACCGACTACCGCGTCATCAGCGACCTGCGAATCCCGATGCGGGACGGCGTCGTCCTGCTGGCCGACCATCTGGCGCCCGTCGGCGCGAGCCGCGGCACCGTCCTCGTCCGTGGCCCGTACGGCTTCGACACCGTGGTGACCGCCCTGACCGGTGGGCTCTACGCGTCGCGCGGCTTCGACGTGCTGCTGGTCCGCTGCCGGGGCACGTTCGGGTCCGGCGGCACGTTCGACCCGATGGTCACCGAGATCGACGACGCGGCCGACACCGTCGCCTGGCTGCGGGACCAGCCCTGGTTCGGCGGCCGGTTCGCGACCGCGGGCGGCTCCTATCTGGGCTTCACCCAGTGGGCGCTGCTCACGGACCCGCCCCCGGAGCTCGCGGCCGCCCTGATCCAGGTGGCACCGCACGACTTCGGCCGGGTGGCGTACCTGGGCGGCGCCTTCACCCTGTTCGACTTCCTGAGCTGGAGCGACAGCATCGCGCACCAGGAGGAGACGGGCCTGCTCACCTCGCTACGACGGCGGGCGACGGCGGACCGGCGGGCGACCGAGGCGGTGGCTCGGCTCCCGGTGGCGACCTGCTCGGACGAGATCTGCGACGGACGCGCGGCATGGTTCCAGGACTGGACGACCCGCCGCGACCTGGACGACCCCTTCTGGGCCCCGATGCGGCTGTCCGCCGCCCTCGACCGCGTCCAGGTGCCCGTGCTGCTGCAGACCGGCTGGCAGGACATGTTCCTCCAGCAGACCATCGAGCAGTACGAGCACCTGCGTGGCCGGGGCCTCGACGTGGCGCTCACCGTCGGGCCGTGGACGCACCTCGGGATAGCGACCCGCGGCTCCCGGATCGTGGCGCCCGAGTCCCTGGACTGGCTGGCGGAGCACCTCGCCCAGGACGCCCAGCGCCGCCGGCCCCAGCCGGTGCACGTCGTCACCACCGGGAGCGGGCAGTGGCGCGACCTGCCCGCCTGGCCGCCACCCGCGCGGGACCACGTGCTGTACCCCCATCCCGACGGGAGCCTCGGCAGCCACGCCGCCGACGACGGCGCCACGGCGTCGTTCACCTACGACCCAGCCGACCCGACGCCGACCCGCGGCGGCCGGGGAAGCTCGCCCCGCTCCGCCGGCTACCAGGACGACACCGCGCTCGCCCGGCGCGCCGACGTGCTCACCTTCACCGGTCCCGCCCTGACCGAGCCGCTGGCGGTGGCGGGCCTCCCGGTTGTCGAGCTGGCGCACTCCTGCGACAACCCGCACGCGGATCTGTTCGTCCGGGTGAGCGAGGTCGACCGCAAGGGCCGCTCGCGCAACGTCAGCGACGGATTCGTCCGGCTCTCCCCCGATGAGACGACCGGAACGGTGCGCGTGACGCTCGACCCCATGGACCATCGGTTCGCCGCCGGCAGCCGCATTCGGCTTCTCGTCGCCGGCGGCTCCTTCCCACACTGGGAACGCAACCTCGGCACCGACGCCGATCCGGCCACGAGCATCGCCCTTCGACCCTCGGCGCGCGTCGTCCAGCTCTGCGGCTCCCGCCTCGTCCTCCCGGTCACCAGCGCCTGACCGTCGTCAGGCGCGGACGCCCAACGCCTGATGACGAACGCTGCTCTCGGATTTCTTCTTGCCTGTCAGAAAAACGACTCCGGCCCGCATTCGGCGGTGACGCGCCCGTCTGGCAGACCGGCGTGATAGGTGTCTACCGGGCCGGCAATGTGGCCTTGGAAACCCCAACCAATGTGTCCGTTCCCGTGACGCCGAGCGTCGACCTGCCCCGCAGGGTGGGTCGTTTCTGTCTTCGAAAGAGCAGGAAGAAATGACACTGACCTCGAAGGATCTGCCGAACAGCGGCCAGACCCTCCACTATCGGTTTCAGTACGACGATTCGCTGCAGGGCGGGCTCGAACCGGCACGGACGAAGGAGGTCGTGGACGCCTGCGAACGGGACTTCGACCAGCTGAGCAAGTGGTTCCGCGGCATCGAGCTCGACGTCATCACACCGATACCGGTCAACGTCACCCAGAACGACGGCGGCGCGGGCTGGAGCCTCTCCGGCAAGGATCTGACTATCACGATAAAACCGGGCGGAGGTGACTCCACGCTGATCCGATACCTTCTGGTATCGGAGATGGTCGAGCAGTTCATGCGAGCCCAACAGCGGGGCTGGTTCGGGTCAGGCACCGAAGGGAGCGAGGGCGAGGGCCTCTCACGGTTCCTCGCCGCCCAGTTCCTGGCGACCAATGGTCTCGGGGACACGCCGGCCGGCTACGGCAACAGCAACGCGTGGCTGGCCGGTTCCCGCGCCGACTTCGTGAACAACATCAACGGGTCGGACGACGGGCCCGACGAGGCGACCGGCTGCAGCCTGCTTTTCCTCTACTACCTCTTCTCCCAGCTCGGCTTCACGGTCGAGGCCATCGTCGCGGCGGGGGCTCCGACCCTCGGGGGCGTCTACCGGAAGCTCACCGGCGACACGGCCGATCCTTTCCCGGCCTTCAAGAGCCTGGTCGACACCTACTTCCCCGGCACCTCGACCATCACCGGCGGGAACCTCGACAACCCCTTTCCCCTGCGGGCGCTGCGCTCGACGGCGACCGCGCTGAGCACGGGCCCCGGCGAGACAAGCCTCTACGTGACGGGACTGCCCAACGCCGACGACGGCGCGGGAAACCACGGCAGCCAGGTCTGGACCAAGTTCTTCCCTGACTCCAACCGGCCAGGCCAGTGGACCGACTGGCTCGCGCTCGGACCCAACGTGTTCCCACCCGGCTCGACCGTCACCGCCTTGAGCACAGGCCCCGGCGAGACAAGCCTCTACGTCATGGGACTGCCCAACGCCGACGACGGTTCAGGAAACCACGGCAGCCAGGTCTGGACGAAATTCTTCCCCGACCCCAACCGGCCAGGCCAGTGGACCGACTGGCTCGCGCTCGGACCCAACGTGTTCCCACCCGGCTCCACCGTGACCGCGCTGAGCACAGGCCCCGGCGAGACAAGCCTCTACGTCATGGGACTGCCCAACGCCGACGACGGTTCAGGAAACCACGGCAGCCAGGTCTGGACCAGATACTTCCCCGACCCCAACCGGCCAGGCCAGTGGACCGACTGGTTCGCACTCGGACCCAACGTCTTCCCACCCGGCTCCACCGTCACCGCCTTGAGCACAGGCCCCGGCGAGACAAGCCTCTACGTCATGGGACTGCCCAACGCCGACGACGGTTCAGGAAACCACGGCAGCCAGGTCTGGACGAAATTCTTCCCCGACCCCAACCGGCCAGGCCAGTGGACCGACTGGTTCGCACTCGGACCCAACGTCTTCCCACCCGGATAACGCGAACCGAGGGCACCGCCGAGCGCCATCCCATCACCATGATCGCGCGAGAGCACCGGCCTCATCCGTCACGCGGGCGGGTCGGCGGGTGGGCCTGGTCCGGGGATCTCGACGGCGATGAGCGCCACGTCGTCGCTGAGGGTGTTCTCGGTCCAGTCGCGGAGCTGGCGTACGAGCTCGTCGAGGCCGGCGTCCAGCGTGCGGTGGGTGAACGCGCCCCGCACGCAGGACAGGAGGGGGATGAACTCGCCGGTACCCGGCTGGCGTGCCTCGGCGAGGCCGTCGGTGTAGAGGAGGAGGCGGCTGCCGGGCCGGGCCGACACGGCGATCGTGTTGGTGCCGTCGGCGCCGAGGCCGAGGGGTGGCTGTCGTCCTGCCGGTGCGAGCGGGCGCGCGGCGTCGTCCTCCAACAGGATCGGGTCCGGATGCCCGGCGTTCGCCAACGTGAGGCGGCGGCCCTTGATCTGTAGGACGGCCGCGGTGACGAAGTCGTCGAGGCCGCTGGCCTTCGCGACCTCGGTATCGAGGTCGGCGACGACGTCGCTGAGGTGCTCGGCGCGGGCGGCGGCCATCCGGAAGCCGCCGAGCACGCGGCTCGCGAGATGGACCGCGTCGAGTCCCTTGCCGCGCACGTCGCCGATGATCAGGCGCAGGCCCCAGGGGCTTTCGGTGGCCTCGTAGAGGTCACCGCCGACGGTCGCCTCCCGCGCGGCGCTCTCGTAGTGCCCGGCGAGTCGTACGCCGTCGATGACCGGGGCGAGCGGCGCGAGGATGGCGCGCTGCGCCACCTGCGCCACGTGGGTCACGGTTCGAAGTTTTCGCTCACGGCGGGCGTGGTAGCCGCTGACGAGGACCGCGATGACGCCGCCGAGCGCGACCCCGCCGACGCGCAGGAACTGGGCCAGCAGTCCCCGGTTCTCCGGACTGTAGAGATCTTCGTCGAGGCCCAGCAGGACCGCGCTGATGACCGCCAGGGCCGCGTACACGGCGGTGAGCCACGGCCGGACGAGGGTCGCCGCCACCAGGGGGCAGAGGACCAGCAGCTCAAGAAGGGTCCAGTTACGCCGCGCGGTCAGGTCGACAGCGATGACCACCGCGAGCACGGCCAGGGGCGTGAGCCGCGCAGCCCACCGCCTGACCCCCGGCCACCGTCCCGCGGCCGGGTCGCGTGGGGGCGCGGAGCCTGTGGACTGACTGCTCACACCGTCTCCCCCCACGAGGCGGCCCCCCGAGCGGACGGGCCGAACGCGCAGCGAGGCGGGCCTTCCACCGAGGGCTACCCCCCGCGTGGCCCCCGCAGACACGCCACCCACCCCTGAAGCGCTCGGCGGGTCGAGCGGGGCGATCGGCGGACGTTCGGCGATTCGCCGTGTTATTGAAAATGGTTGTCGTTACGATATCGGATAAGGCGTCTCGGCGACGAAGCCGTGACCCGGAGTGCCCATCGTGAAGAGCGCTTGCGAGGAGGGCCGGCCGCGGCAGGACCACGGCCGTCCACGCCCACCCGACAGTGATCTTCCGCGTCCTCAGGAGGAATGCCATGTCCCTCGACGTCCCCACCGCACTGCTGGAGAAGGCCGAGTCCGGGCCCGTCGCCGACGCCGAGTTCGTCGACTGCGTACGGCAGTCCCTGCCCTACGCCTGGAGCGTCGTCAGCCAGGTCGCCACCGACCTGCGCACGAGTGACGGGGAGTTCGCCGACCACGCCGTCACGCCGCCGAGCGAGGCGGAGCGGGGCCAGCTGCTGCGGGCACTGGCCAGCGACGCGATCCGCGCCGGCCTGGAGCGGCACTTCGGCGTGAAGCTCGCTTTCCAGAACTGCCACCGCGTCGCCGCGTTCCGGCTCGCAGCCGTCGGCGGCGACCGCTACCAGGCCTTCACCTCACCCCGCGGGCAGTTGCTCAACCAGTCCCCGACCCTGCGCAACTGCTGACCGGCGGGCCGCGGGCGTCCCAGACCCGACGCCCACGGCCTCCCTGTCGTCGCCGAGGGCACGACGACGGCCGCGTCGACACGCCGGATGATAGGTTTACTGAACACCGTTAAGTACTCGGCAGGCTCCCGCCGCCCATGCCGGATGCGCGAGGTTTCAGATGTTCGACTTTCTGATCAACGCCGAGGTCTTCGTCGACGACGTCGCCGTCGCCGAACGCGTCTTCGTGGACCGGCTCGGTTTTCCCGAACAACGAGCCTCCTGGAGCGGCAAAGCCCCGGGGTACGGATTCACCTGGCTTTTCGCCCGGGTGCACCCGTCCATGGCGATGTCGCCAACCCGCGTCGAGGCGATGGCCGTGGCACCGGTCGACCCCGTCATCGACCCCGCGCTCACTATCACCTTCCTTCCGCAGTTACTCGCGGCCCAGGGCGACCGGCCGTGGAAGGTTCACGCGAATGAGGTCGCCACCTCGGATATTCGGCGCGTCGCGCGACGTCTCGACGAGCTCGGCTGCCGCTTCTACACGATGCCCGGCGTACCGCCCACGCCACACGACCGTCTCTGGCTCGGCTGGACAGAAAAGGAACCGGGGGCCTACCAGCCGGACGTCGACGGCGGCCTCTTCCTGGAGATCTGCGAAACGGCCGCGATCGCACCCCGACAGAGCTTCTGGGATCCGCCGGCCGACACGGCTCTGCCGCCGGGAACCATGACCCGGGTACTGAGCCGCAGCTGGATCGTCGAGGATCTTCGCTACACGCTCTCGGCGCTCGACCGCAGTCTCGGTTGGCGCCCGGTTCTGGGCCCCGACCGCGACCCGGCCACCGGATGCCTGCGGGCGGTTTTCGCGTTCGCCCATCCACGAAGCGCCGAGCTGGAGCTGCTAGAGCCGGTCGTGGCCGGCGAGGTGAAGGACTCGCTCGACAGCTGGGGCCCAGGCTCCTGGGCGATCCGGATCGGCGTGAACGACGTGCCCGCGAAAGCGGAGGACCTTCGGCGGCGTGGGACGGCTTTCACGACCCACCCCGATCCGCGCCACGGCGCGACGTTAAGGGTCGACACCGGGGACAGCTCGGTCCCGGGACTCTTCGAGTTCTCACTGACGGCGTTGAACGCCTGACCGGCCGGGCGGGTCGGCGGCGGAGCCGTGCTGGTGGCCGCGACGACCGCCGACAGGAAGCCAGGGAAGCCCGGTTCCGCGACAAGATCGAGCGCCGCCTCCTCAACCAGACACGACCGGCCTTCGTCGTCGACACCGGCGACACACTACGCATTGCCGAGGACCTCCGATAAACCCGACGAGAAACCTGCGGTCGCCCGCCGGCGGGCGAACTCAGTCAATCCTCTTCGAGGATCGCCCGCCAGCCTCGGATCAATGCTCTCAGTTCAAGAGAGAAAAGCTCGGTCGCGGTCTCATACGTTCCATCGATGACCCGCCGCAGACCGGCCACCTTCGTCGACTCGTCCAACTGGAACCGCTCGGCGGGAGACAGTTGCTTTGGATTCATCATCGCGGAGCCGAACGCCAGCATCGCGGCACTCTCGATGATCGGGTAGCAGTAGCGTTCTGGCACTCCCTCCTTCAGCATCTTTCTCACGATGAACTCACGGGGCACGTTGTCGAGAGGCGGGGCGGACGGCCCACCGAGCGTCATCAAGGGTGCCGCATTGGGATGGGCAACCAGGGCGGCACGATAGCGGGCGATCGAATGCAGAACGTGCTCCTCCCACGATTCGCTTTCGACTGGTGTGACAATCTCGGTCGCGAAGACGAGATCGACCACTCCACGCAGAATTTCCTGCTTGTCGGCGAAATGATGGTAGAGCGCAGCCGCGCTGACGCCGAGATCACTGCCGAGTCTGCGCAGACTCAGCGCCTTGAGTCCATCACGATCGATGATGTCGAGGGCCCTGGAGATCGCGTCATCGCGATCGACCAGCGGCGCAGTCGGGCGTCCCATACGTCAATGTCCTCCGGCTCCGGACCCTGCGCCGTCATGTGGCGCGACGTCGGCGCCCGTCGCACACAGATCGTCCTTCACGTACCCGTGGGGCGATCGGCGGGAGCCAGGTCACCGCGACGGCCTCCCCGCACTTTCCGGGACCGAACGTCGCCACACTGCACACGAAGACAGTATCGAGCCTCTTGTGCGCGCTCACCGCGACATGTACCTGTCACCTGCGGCGCACGGCCCGACCCGGCGACCCGGTCACGCCGCGGAGGCTCCCACGGCACGGCCGGGCCAACCCACGACGGCATCGCCCGGGCCGGATCCGGTACGTCTGGCGGCCTACGGGATCGATCCTCGCTTCCGGAAGCTCCGATGCCAGGGGTCGTTTCCCCTCTCGGTCGACGGCGCCGGTTCCCGGTCGAATCACGATGAGGGGAGGTAGCGTTCCATCATCGCAGCGCCCCATTCCTCGTGACTGTGAGGCAGGTCGCCGACCGGAGCGGTCGGAATCACCGTCAGGTTGTCGTACTGGTAGTCGGCAGGCAGCGTGATCGCTGCGACGATCGCGTCCGCCACTCTTGCCGGCGTCATCAGGCCGGTGTGGCGCAACAGGCCTCGCCGGAACCACAGTTCGTTAGCGGACTGGATACGGCCACTCTCACGCTCGGTGGTGCTGAAGTCCGTGCCCATGGTCTCGCCGCAGCGCAAGGTGGTGACGCGGATGCCGGTTCCTTCCAGCTCCATGCGTAACGTCCTGGCGGCATGCTCCAGGCCAGCGCTCGCCGCGGCGTACGGAAGGTGAAGCGGCCACGGTTGCGCGCCGGCGAGCGACGTCATGAAGAGAATGTCACCGCCGACGCCGGCCGCGCGTAGCCCCCGGATCGCCCGGCCGGCCACGTACAGCCCGCCGACGAGCTTTGTCGCGACCTCGCGGTGTATCTCGTCCGGCGAGAAATCCTCGAGGGGGCCGTACCGCGCGTTGGCGGCGTTACTCACGACCGCGGTCACTGTACCGAACGTGGCCTCGGCCGCGTCGAAGAACCGCTCAACGGACTCGCCATCCGTCACGTCAAGCCTGTGCGTCAGACAGGAGCCGCCCTCCTTTTCGACGAGTGCCGCGGTCTCCGCCAGCTTGGCCTCCCGCCGGCCGCCCACGACGACTCTCCATCCGAGAACGGCGAATTTCTGAGCGGCCGCCTGGCCGATTCCCGTACCTCCTCCGGTGATCACGACCGTGCCAGGGGTCGCGCCGGTACCTTCATTCATCTCATACTCCTTGCTGTCTTGAACGAGTCGAATAAGGCGGTGTCTGGCCGAACGCCGGCGTGGACGGGACCAGTTCGGCTGGCGGAGACCACAGGAAGTCTGTGCACGGTCAGATAGTCGGCAGTGAGGAACGTCAGGGCCGAGACGGCGATGACGTTGGTCCTGGGTCATCGGCCTGCCGGGGTCAGGGCGGGGCCGATGAGTGCCTCGGGTGCCGCCTGCGCCTCGACGGCGGGCCGCCGAGGCGCGAGCGGACGACGAGGACCTGGCACCGGGCACCCGCGGCCAGCAGGTGGGTCGTGCCAGCCGTCGCCCCAGCGGCACGGGGGCTGATCCGACACTCGCACCGCTGGCCTCCTCTGATCACGGCGGTCGAGCCTGCGACACAGGATCAGGGTTCGTTCCACGCCCGACGCGCATAATTTAACATCGTTAAGTTGGTGCGGTATGGTCCGGATGCCCGTCACGGCGGCGAGGGGTCAGGACGGGTGGCGGAACCACTGGGCGTCGGCGAACGCCTGTTCCCGCCGCGTTCGACGCCGAGCCTCCGACGGCGTCAGGTCGGCGGCCACCGCCCGGGCGAGGGCGCGACTGAGAGGGCATCAAGCGTGACGGTCAGCGGTGGCAGCGAGCTCTACTACGACCCGTTCGATTTCGAGATCGACACCGATCCGTACCCGGTCTGGCGACGGATGCGCGATGAACAACCGCTCTACTACAACGAGTTGTACAAGTTCTACGCGCTGAGCCGGTACGAGGACGCCTCCGCCGCGCTCACCGACTGGCAGACCTACCGCTCCGGGCGAGGGTCCATCCTCGAGGTCATCCGGGCCAACATCGACATACCGTCCGGCATGATCCTCTTCGAGGACCCGCCGCGGCACGACCTACACAGAGCGCTGCTCGCCCGGGTCTTCACGCCGAAGAAGATGCTCGCTCTCGAGCCCAAGGTCCGGGAGTTCACCGCGCGTTGCCTCGACCCGTTCGTCGGGTCCGGCACCTTCGACTTCGTCGCCGACCTGGGCGCCCAGATGCCGATGCGCACCATCGGCTACCTGCTCGGCATCCCGGAGAGCGACCAGGAGGCGATCCGCGACCGGCAGGCCCGGAGCCTGACCGGCGGGCAGGAGTCCGCGGACCTCTACCAGGCCGTGACGGTGGACAGCTCGATGTTCGTCGACTACATCGACTGGCGCGCGAACAACCCCTCCGACGACCTGATGACCGAACTGCTCACCGCCGAGTTCACCGACGAGACCGGAACCCTCCGAAAGCTGACCCGCGACGAGGTCCTCACCTACGTCACCCTGCTCTCCGGCGCCGGAAACGAGACAACCACCCGCCTCATCGGCTGGACCGGCAAGCTGCTCGCCGAGCACCCGGACCAGCGCCGGGAACTCGCGGCGGACCGGTCGCTGGTCCCGAACGCGATCGAGGAGATCCTCCGGTACGAGGCGCCGTCGCCGATCCAGGCCCGGTACGTGGCCCGCGACGTCGAGCTCTACGGCCAGACCGTTCCCGCCGGCAGCATCATGACCCTGCTCAACGCCTCCGCGAACCGCGACGACCGGCACTTCCCCGACGCCGACCACTTCGACATCCACCGCAGGATCGACCGCCACCTCAGCTTCGGCTACGGCATCCATTTCTGCCTCGGCGCCGCGCTCGCCCGGCTGGAGGGCCGCGTCGCCCTCGACGAGATCCTGAGGCGCTGGAGTGAATGGGAGATCGATTCGGAGAACGCCACGATGGACCGCACGTCGACGACCCGTGGCTGGAGACGTCTACCTGCCTTCCTCGGCTGAGGCCCACGCGGCCCGCGGGCATGGGCGGGCGTTGCTCGGCTCTCCAAGAGGCGCCGGCGCTTTCTTAGGAATCACCTGACGAAGCCCTACTAGCTAGGCGGTCGCAACCGTGGACCTCAGCCCATCCGCCGATCAGTCAGCACTGCGCGACAGCCTCGTTCAACTCCTGGAGAAGGAGTCGACGACAACGTCCGTGCGGGCGTCGGAACCACTCGGCTTCGACGGGAACCTGTGGCGGAAGGTAACCCAGTTAGGCATCCCCACGATCGGAGTTCCGGAAGGCCAGGGCGGTGGCGGAGGTGGCCAGCTCGACGTCGCCATCGCGGCCGAGTGCTTCGGAGCACACCTGGCGGCGGTTCCCGTCGTCGAGGCAGCCGTCGTGAACGACCTGCTGATGACCTTGGACGCGACCGATCCGTCCGCCGCGGCGCTGGCCGCTGAGGTCGTGGCCGGCGACCTGCTCGGAACAGTGGCGCTGCACCCGGCAGCCGGTGGCCTCGCCCGGCTCGTACCGGCCGGAGCGGTCGCCAACCTGGTGATCGCGCTGGATGGGGACCGTCTCGTCGCCAGACGACGGTCGGATCTTGGGCCCGACCGGCCTGGGCAGCCGATCCCGAACCTCGGGTCCCTACCCTTGGGCCACTGCGACCTGCGCGCCGACGAGGTCACCGTGCTCGCTGACGGCGAGCTGGCGGTGGCGCTGCACCGGCGGGCGGTGTGTCGATGGAAGGCACTGACCGCCGCGGCCCTCGTCGGGCTGGGGCGCAGGGCCCTGGAGATCGGGATCGACTACGTCCAGCAGCGCCGCGCGTTCGGGATCACGATCGCCAGTTTCCAGACGATCCAGCACCGGCTGGCCGACAACGCGACCGCGCTCGACGGGGCACGACTGCTGGCCTTCGAGGCGTCCTGGGCAGCGGACTCGAACCGCCCCGACGCCGAGCGGCTGGCGACGATGGCGTTCCTGTTCGCCTCGGAGACCGCCTTCAGGACGGCTTCGGAGAGCCTCCACTTCCATGGAGGCTACGGCTACACCCTCGAGTACGACATCCAGCTGTACTTCCGCAGGGCCAAGGCCTGGCCCGCGCAGGCCGGCGATCCGCGCGCGCAGTACGCCGACCTCGCTCGCCAGCTCACCGAACGGGACGGTTTCTGACGTGGACTTCTCCGTGACCGACGAGCTCGCCGCTCACCGCGACGCCGCCCGGCAGTGGGTCGTCGACAACGTCCGTCCCGCCTGGGTGGAGGAGCAGTACCGGACGGGCGTCCATCAGACCATGGAACTCCATCGCCTGCTCGCGCGGGACGGCATCCTCGGCGCGGGCTGGCCCGCGGCCCACGGCGGCACGGAGGTCGTGCCCGAGTTCGCCCGAGCCCTGCACTCGGAGATCTCCCGCTTCGGTCTGGCGGCCGACGGCTGGTCGACGACGCTCATGGTCATCAACACGATCAACGAGGTCGGCACCGAGTCGCAGAAGCGGGAGTACATCGGCGGCGCGCTACGCGGCGAAATACTGATCGCCCTCGGCTACACGGAGCCGGAATCCGGGTCCGACGTGGCGGCCGCGAAGACCACGGCCGTTCGGAACGAGGCAGGCTGGCTGATCAACGGCCAGAAGCTGTTCACGAGCACTGCCCAGTGCTGTAGCCACGTCTTCGTGCTGGCCCGCACCAACCCCGGGGTTCCGAAGCATCGCGGGCTGTCCCTGTTCCTGGTCCGCACCGACGATCCCGGCTTCGACCTGCGACCGATTCACACGCTCGGCGGCCAGCAGACGTGTGCCACCTACTACTCGGACGTCCAGGTTCCCGACTCGGCCCTCATCGGTGGCGTCGACGAGGGCTGGCGCGTCATGAAGGTCGCCCTCGTCCACGAACGCGGCTCGGACAACCTTGAGTTCGTGGAGACCCGGGTGTCCTCGGACCTGGCTCGCTGGGCGCGCGGCCCGCGGGATTCGGACGGCACCACCCCGCTGGATGATCCGCTGGTCGCCGAACGGATCGGTCGGATGGCCGTCGAGGAAGAGGTCGCGCGCCTCCTGGCCCTGCAGGTCCGCGCGACCTCGGAACGCGGAGAACCCCCCGCGGTGGAAGGTGCCATGGCGAAACTGTTCCGGACCGAGGCCGCTCAGCGTCACCACAGCGACGCGCTCGACATCCTCGGTGCCGACGGGATACTCGCCCCAGGCGCGCCTGGGGCGCCCGACGCCGGGCTGTTCGAGGCCGGCTTCCGGTCGGCGGTGGTGGAGACCATCCGCGGGGGATCGAGTGAGATCCTGCGAGAGATCATCGCCGAGAGGCGCCTCGGCCTGCCCCGCACCCGTCCCCGGCAGTAGCCGGCCTCGCCGGAGCGTACGCAGACCTGTCCACTCCCTCAACTCCCAACGGCAAGCAAGGTGAGGCAAGCATGGCATTCGCGGATACGACGGCCGATATGGGCGTGCTCGACGTGATGGGAAGCGCTCGCGCCATGCGGTGGTTCAGGCCCGATCCCGTCCCGTGGCCCCTGCTGGAGAAGGTCCTGTGGGCGGCCACCCGGGCGACGAACCCGAACAACCTTCAGCCGTGGGACTTCATCGTCGTTCAGGACGCCGAGGTACGAGCGCGCCTCGGCGGCCTCATCGCGACGTTGACCTCAGGCAGGCCAAGTCCGGTCTCTCCCGAGATCGACCCGACCACGCGCAGGACCTACACGGGAGGCCTGCACCTCATCGAGCACTTCGGCGAGGTCCCGGTCATGGTCTTCATCTGCGGAACCCGTCTCGTCCGCGCGGGCTCCGACCGCATGGACCCCATGTACTCGGCCGTCTACGCGGCGGCGCAGAACCTTCTCGTGGCGGCACGAACGGTCGGGCTTGGCGCGGCCTTCACGACCTTGCACGAGCGAGTCGAGCCGGAGGTGCGCGCGGTGCTTCGCATCCCCGACGACCGGTTTCTGGGAGTCACGATGCCGATCGGGTGGCCGGCCGTCCCCTTCGGACCGCTGACCCGCAAGCCTCTGGACGAGGTCGTGCACCACGACCGCTGGTGATCGACGGTCTCAGGCTCCTCCAGCCGTACTGACCCGTCTCGGGGATCGGCGGCTGCCGGTCCGCGGCGTCCGTATCGGGACGTCCCGCGGTGCGGCCTGCGCCGCTGGCCGTGAAGGATTGGCACATGCCTCGCCCGCCGCAGCCCCTGCTCGACTACGACTCCGTCGTGGTCACGGCACTGAGGATCATCGACGTAGAAGGGCTCGACGCCTTCAGCCTGCCGCGGCTGGCGCGCGAGATGAACGTGCGCGCGCCGTCGCTGTACCACCATTTCCAGGACAAGGCGGAGATCCTGCGGGCGGTCGCGCGGGCGATCGTGCTGGAGACGCCGCGGCCGAGGGAGCGCTCGGCGGCGACCTGGATGGAGTTCTTCGTCGAGCAGAGCCTGAACTTCCGCCGGACGGTGCTCCGGCACGCCAACGCGGCTCCCGTCCTGCTGCAGTTCATGCCCCGCGACGTGTTCGCCGAGGTCTATGACGCCTATGCCGCGTTTCTGACCGAGATCGGTATTCCGCTGCGTCTGCAAGTGCTGATCATGGATGGGATGGACAAGCTCACCCTGGGCGCGGCACTCACCGAGGCGATCAAGCCTCCGTCCGACCGTGGCGAGGTGTTCCCGCACGTGCATCCGGACCAGGAGCCCGTCCTCTACCGAGCGGTCATCGCGAACGAGCACAGCCCTGAGGAGCTGTGGGCCGAGGCCATCCGGGCGTTCCTGCGCGGGATCGTCGACGAGAACCGGCGGCCGCTGCCGGCAGGCGGACCGGTCGGCGGCTGACGGACCCCGGCCCGAGGGAACGGCCCGAGGGAACGGTCAGCCTCCCGTCACCGGGCCGGGATATCGGTTCCGGGCCGGGTGCCACCTCGGCGCTCCCCGGTCAGGTGCCGGGCGTGGCGCCGAAGACGGTCGCGCTGACCAGCGGCGCCGCCGGGCCGCCGACCAGCAGCGAGACGCCGGCGCCGGGGACCGGGTTCGGCGACCCGCCGCGCAGCTGCCGGACCGCCTCCAGGACGAGGTTGATGCCGTGAACGAACCCCTCGGCGAGGTTGCCGCCGGCGGTGTTGATCGGCAGCCTGCCGCCGTCGACGATCAGGTTGTCGAGATGGAGCGTCTTCACGGCGGAGGGACCGGGCTCACACAGCCCAAAGTCGATCATCGAGGCGACCGCCGGGCCGGTGAAGTTCTCGTAGAGCTGGACGACATCGACGTCGTCGGGGCCGATGCCCGCGGCGGCCCAGAGCCGCTGCACCATCGCGGGATGGAAGCCGGCGCTGGTGTAGGCGGTCTCGTTCTCCAGCGACTCCGACCAGCCCCGGCCGCCGCCCTGGACCCCGGCGAGGATGTAGGCGGGCCGGCCACGGTAGCGCTCGACGTGCTCGGCGGGGACGACGAGCAGCGCGGCGGCGCCGTCGTTCTCCCGGGAGCAGTCGAACAGCCGCAGCGGCGAGGACACCCAGCGGGAGTCCGAGTACTTCTCGGCCGTGAGCGGCTGGCCGTATGCGATCGCTCTCGGGTTGCGCTGCGCGTGGTGGTAGCCGGCGAGCGCGACGGCCGCCATCGCCTCGGCCGGGACGCCGTCGTTCTCGAGCATCCGCTGGGTTCTCAGCGCGCAGAACTGCGCGGCGGTGAACAGCCCATGCGCCGTATACAACGGCCCGAGGTGATGCTGGACGTAGGAACCCCGGCCGTCGTCGGCCTGGGTGATCGAGCGGTAGACCGCGACGCAGTCCGCCTGGCCGCTGGCGACCGCCGCCGCCGCGGCGTTGACAGCCGCCGCGACCCCGCCGCCTCCCCCGCCGAACACCAGCTGCGAGAACCGGATCTCCTCGACGCCGAGGTTCGCGCCGAGGCGCAGCCCCTCGTTCGAGTCATGGGCGTAGGACGAGAACCCGTCCACCGCCGTCGGGGACACCCCGGCGTCCTCGCAGGCCCCGATGACGGCCATCGCGGCCAGTTGCATGCCCGAGTACGGGCTGGTGCCGCGCCGGTAGAGCTCCGTCTCGCCGACGCCGACGACCGCGGCGGCGCCGCGGAACCCGCGCTCGCGTTCAGTGGGCACCGCTGTCTCCTGCCGTCCGTGCCTCGTTGGTCCGCTCACGCAGGCGCCAGCGAAGGATCTTGCGGTCGTGGTCGCCGAAGGGGACGAACACTCCGTCGACGGCCTGCCCGATCGCCGGGTCGGCCTCGCCGGGGGTCGGCTC
Organism: Pseudofrankia inefficax; assembly: GCF_000166135.1. NCBI lineage: Bacteria > Bacillati > Actinomycetota > Actinomycetes > Frankiales > Frankiaceae > Pseudofrankia > Pseudofrankia inefficax. The sequence goes on along the minus strand of NC_014666.1, from coordinate 4,182,189 downwards.
CAGCACGGCGGCCACGCGGACGTCGCCTGCGTGCGGCAGCGTGACGAGGGCAACCACGAACGGCACCCGACCGACCATCGTCGCTTCGAAGGACTGCACCGTCCGGGTCCAGGAGTACACGACGCCCTCGGCGGCGACGGGCTGGAAGGCCAGCTCGAAGCCGCGGCAGCTCGGGCACAGGTGGCGGGGCCCCCAGATCCAGGTCCGGCAGGCGACGCAGCGCTGGACCCGCAACTCGCCCCGGTTCATGGCCTCCCAGTGCTCGGCCTCGACGCGGGGATACTCCTCGGCGAGGAAGACAGGCTCCGGCAGGCGCGACGGCACGTTGCGGGCCTCGCGGACACGCCAGGAACCCTCGTACGCGACCCAGCGCAGGCGTACCTCGCGAGCGTCCGCACCCACGCCGACGCAGCGCAGCCGCGTCTCGACGAAGGCCCCAGCGCCGGCGCGGACCTCCGTGACCTCCGCCTGGACCAGCGGCGCGGGCAGGTCGAGCGAACCGAGGATCTGCTGCCAGCGGTCCGGCAACAGATCGGCCAGCACCGCGCCGCGGTCACCGGCCAGCAGTGCGCGTGCGTGTCGCCGCGCCCGCTGCCTCACCTCATCGACGTCGGCCGCCGTCGTCGCACCCGTCATCTCAGCGCTCCCCTGCGGTGTCGGCCAGTCCCACCTACTGTCGAGAGATATCGGAGCCCGGATTCCCGGCCGAGTGACGAGGTCATCAGCCGGTGGCCGGCGGCGGGAAGTTCTCCAACGCGGCGGCCTTCCAGGCCCCGTCCCGCAGCTCCCAGACGGACCGCAGCCCGATCCGCCCCTTCGGGGTGTCGTAGACCGTCTCCCCCACGCAGGTCTCTCCCTCGGACCGGATGTCCATGACCGTGTACGCGGTGACCCTGCGGGGAGCGATGACGCCTTCGAGGATCCGCGGCAGGTTCACCATGTCCGCGAGGACGGCCTCAAGGTCACCCGCGAGGACGAACTCGACATGCCGTCGGTAGAGCGCCTCGAATTCCGGGGGATGCTGCGGCATCGGACCTGACCTCCTCGTGCCGGGCCGGCTGTGACCTTGAGGTACCGCGGTCACGCGAAGAGGTGCTCCATGTTCTGCGTGAGGTTGATCGTCTTGAGCTCGTAGTAGGCCTGCACCGCCTCGGGGCCGGTGTCGCGCCCGACGCCCGAGCACTTCACCCCGCCGAACGGCGCCTCGGTGTTGTAGGTGAAGGAGTTGACACTGAAGGTCCCGGTCCGGACCCGGCGTGCCACGTCAGCGGCCCGCTGAGGGTCGGTGGTGAACACAGCTCCGTGCAGGCCGTAGTCCGAGTCGTTGGCGATGGCCACCGCCTCGTCGACCGTGTCGTAGGGAAGCACCACGACGACCGGCCCGAAGATCTCCTCGCGGGCGATGCGCATCGCGTTGTCCGCGTTCGTGAAGACCGTCGGCTGGACGTAGCAGCCATGCTCCAGGCCCGCGGGTACCGCGCCGCCGGTCGCCACGGTGGCTCCCGCCGACCTGCCGTTCTCGATATACGACAGCACGCGGTGCTGGTGGCGTCGGGACACCAGCGGCCCCATCGTGGTGGACGGGTCGAACGGGTTCCCGACGACGAAGGACTCGGCGGTCGCGACGAGCGCGCCGACGATCTCGTCGAGGCGGCTACGGGGGACGAGCACCCGGCTATAGGACGCGCATACCTGCCCGGTGTTGAAGAAGGACCCGATCGCCAGCCCGACCATCGTCGTCGCGATGTCCGCGTCATCGAGCACGATCGCCGCGGACTTTCCACCCAGCTCGAGCGTCAGCCGCTTGAAGCTCGCGCCGCACTCCGTGGCGATCTCCCGGCCCGCCATCGTGGAGCCGGTGAAACTGACCTTGTCGACCTCCTGGTGCGCGACGAGGGCCCGGCCGGTGTCGCGGTCGCCCGTGAGGTAGTTGAACACCCCGGCCGGCACTCCGGCTTCGACCAGCGCCTCCGCGATGAAGAACCCGTCCAGCGGCGTCTCCTCGGCCGGTTTGTAGACAACGCTGCAGCCAGCCACCAGAGCAGGCACGATCTTCGAGATCGCCATGTTGAACGGGCCGTTCCACGGCGCGATCGAGGCGACGACACCGACCGGTTCCTTCACCACGGCCGCCGGGCCATACACGGTATTCCGCATCTCGCTGGGCGAGTCCTTCTTCGCGACGTCGAGGAAGTACCTGCCCGTGGCGAGAGCGCCAGGAATCTGCACCTGCGCGATCGAGGTCGGCAGGCCCATCTCGGACGTCACCAGCCGGCCGATCTCGTCGAGATTCGACTCGAGAAGAGTCATCGCCGCGTCGAGAACCTCGGCGCGTTCCTCGACTGATTTCAGTCGCCAGGTTCCCTCGTCGAACGAGCGCCGGGCCGCCATCGCCGCGGCGTTGATCTCGTCAACGGTGGCGTCGGGTGCCTCGCCGATCACCAGGCCCGTCGACGGCGACGTCACCGGAATACGACCCGACGATTTCGCCGTTCGCCACTCACCATCGATCAGCAGCCGATCACGGGTGATCACTTTTCGTCCCTCTCTGGAGAAGCGTGCGAGGCGTGTGCTGACGGCGCCGTATCGCGCGCCGGCTTCGAGGTGTCCGCGGGCACGCCGTCCAGCCCACCTGGGACCCGCCGGGGAACGCGAGTAGCGGGCGGCCTTCACGCCTACCTCGCGGTCACCGTCCGCCCACCGGACTATCGTCGACGAGCGATACCCTACAACTATTAGGCTGGGGGTGTCCAGCGTCACACCGAGGGGGCTCACACGTCAAGAGCGGAGCTGGGGCCAGACCGTCGAGCCGCTCGCCGCGAGTGACGGGCACCCCGTCCGACCTCCAGGGATGAGGTGTACAGTCGCCGCCGCCTCACGATCACCGGCGCCGGTCAAAGGACGGCCAGCGCCAATGGACACGCGTCGACACTCCCGCTTCGAGGCCGTCCGGAGCGGGTTTTGACGCGGCCAAAAGGAGACCTTTCATGTTCTTACGCAGTCGATCGTTGGCGCGAACGGCCACAGTGGTCGCCGCCGCCAGCGGCCTGGCCATACTGAGCGCCTGCGACGGCCCAGGAGGCGCCGGTGGGCACTCGGCCGCGTCGTCGTGCACGGCGCCAGGAGTAACCAGGACAGAGATAAAGGCCGGCCTTCTGTTCAGCGACAGCGGGGCTGGCCAGTCCGCTTTCGGAGCGTATCGCGGCGGGGTGGACGCCCGCCTTGGAATCGCCAACGCCACCGGTGGGATCGACGGCCGCAAAATCGTGTACAGCTGGCGCGACGACGCCTCCGACCCGGCGCAGAACCTCGTCGGGGCACAGAACCTCGTTCAAGCGGACGGAGTGTTCGGCGTCATCGAGGGTACTACCGTGGCCGCTGGCTCCGCGCAGTATCTGGACGGCCAGGCAATTCCGGTCGTCGGGGTCGGTGGAGAGATCGCCTGGACCGAGCACGCCAATATGTTCGCGTGGAGCTACTACACCACCAGGACTGGTTCCAACAGTGTCTGGGGGGACTTCATCCGCAGCCAGGGCGGTACGCGCGCCGTGCTCATCAACTCGGCTGCGGGCGACGCCACCCAGAACTTCCACCGCCAGCTCTCGGAGAGTCTCAGGTCGGCCGGCGTCGACATTGATCAGACCTTCGACGTCACCGCTGGAATGACGAACTTCGATTCCCTGGCCCAGCGTATGAAGGCCGCTCACATCGACACGCTCACCGGTTCCGTCTTCCCCGACGCGCTCGCGCGGATCCTGCCAGCCGCGCGCGCGGCGGGGGTCAACCTGAAGGTCGTGCTGGCTCCGTTGGGCTACGACCCGACGCTTCTCGCCTTGATGGGCCCGGCCCTCGCGCACACGGTCATGTACCTCGACTTCGTGCCGTTCGAGCTGAACACCGCCGCGCACAGCCAGCTGGTCTCCGCGATGGAGACCTACGCACCCCAGGTCCAGCCCCCGGCGCAGGAGAGTGCCGCGTTCGGCTGGCTGTCCGCGGACATGTTCCTGCGCGGCCTGCAGGCCGCCGGTCCGTGCCCCACGCGCGAGTCCTTCATCCGTGGCCTGCGCGCGGTTCGTGACTACGACGGAGGCGGCCTTCTTCCGCATTCTGTCGACTTCGCCGTCAACCGTGGCCAGCTCAGCAGCTGCTGGGACTTCGTGCGCGTCAGCGACGACGGCAGCCGGTTCATCCCGCTGCAGCCCGTCGCCCGCTGCGGGAACCCGCTCACCTGAGCGCGGGGCGCCCGCGTCGACGGCGGCCGCGGGCCGGGCCAGCTCGCGAGCCCGGCTCGTCAGCCGGCGCAGGGGTCGGACGCGGGCTCTCACCGGTCACGGTAGATCGCCGGGCGTTTCTCCAGGAACGCGGCCACCGCCTCCCGGTGGTCCTCGGTCATTCCGGCGAGGGCCTGGGTCCGGTCCTCCAGCGCCACCGCCGCCCGCAGCCCACCGATCTCCTGGTTCGCCCACAGCAGCTCCTTGGTCTGCCAGACCCCGAACGGGCTGAGCTCCGCGATCGCGCGGGCTCGCTCCACCGCGGCGTCGAGGAGCTCCTCGTCCGGGATGACCGCGCTGACCAGCCCGACCCGTTCGGCCTCCGCGGCGTCCAGCGATCCGCCGGTCAGCAGCAGGTCGGCGGCTCGGGCGAACCCGATGGCGCGGGGCAGCAGCCAGCTGACGCCGATGTCGCACCCGGACAGGCCGCGCCTGATGAAGGACGCGTGGAAGGACGCCGACCGCGCGGCCAGCCTGATGTCACACAGCAGCGAGATCGACAGCCCGGCCCCGGCCGCCGGGCCGTTGACGGCCGCGATGATCGGAGCCCGCACCCTGCGGAAGTCCTCAACCAGCTCGGACACATGGCGCTGTCCCCGCAGGCCGGTCTGGGGAACGCCTTCGCCGTGCTCCGGCGACCCGGGCAGGTCGCCGTAGCCGCGCAGGTCCAGGCCCGCGCAGAAGGCCCGGCCGGCGCCCGTGAGCACCACCGCGCGCACCTGTGCGTCATCCTGAATCCCGCGCAGTACGTCCCGAAGCCCCTGGATCAGCTCCGCGGTGATGGCGTTGAGCACCTCAGGACGGTTGAGCCGGACCAGCGTGATGCCGGGCCGCGGCTCCTCGATCTCGATCACGGTGTCAGCCATCGCCCTGGTTCCTTCCGCCCGCCGATCCCGTGACAGCCCTCAACGCAGCAGGTCCCGGCTGATGATCTCCTTCATGATCTCGTTCGTGCCGCCGTAGATCCGCTGCACCCGGGCATCCATGAACGCGCGGGCGATCGGGTACTCGGTCATGTAGCCGTAGCCACCGTGCAGCTGGACGCCGGCATCAATGACCTTCCACTGCACATCGGTGGCCCACCATTTCGCCTTCGCCGCGTCCACCGCGGACAACGCCCCGGCGTTGAGCTGGCGGACGCAACGGTCGAGATAGGCCCGCGTCACCTCGACCTGCGTACGCAGCTCGGCCAGCGTGAAACCGACGGTCTGGAACTCGGCGACGGCCTTGCCGAACGCCCGCCGCTGCCGTACGTAGTCCACCGTCCAGCGCAGGGAGGCCTCCGCCGAGCACTGCGCCGCGACGGCGATTCCCATGCGCTCGCGTGGGAGGTTCTCCATCAGTGACCGCAGGCCCGCGCCGGCGCTGCCCAACAGGTTGTCCGCGGGCACCTCGACGTCGTGGAAGAACAGCTCGGCGGTGTCCTGGGCGGCCAGTCCGATCTTGTCCAGCTTGCGGCCCCGCTCGAAACCGGGCATGCCGCGTTCGACGACGAAAAGGCTGTAGCCGCCGGCGCCTTCCGCCGCGTCGGTCCTGGCGAACACGATCACCAGATCGGCGGTGATCCCGTTGCTGATGAACGTCTTCGACCCGTTCAGCAGCCAGCGGTCCCCCTTGCGGACCGCCTGGGTGGCGATCCCGCGCAGGTCGCTGCCGGCCTCCGCCTCACTCATCGCGATCGCGCTGATCGTCTCGCCCGACGCGAAGCCCGGCAGCCACCGTGCCTTCTGTTCCTCGGTGGCCTGTGCGAGCAGGTAGCCCAGCACGATGTCGTCGTTGACCGCGAATGCCGACTGCAGGGCCGCCGCCCCCGCGTCCGCGATCTCCTCCGACACGACGAAGCGGTAGCGGTAGTCGTTCATGCCCGCGCCGCCGAACCGCTCCGGAACCGCGAGGCCGACCAGCCCGGCGGCCCCCGCCTTCGTCCAGGTGTCGCGGTCGACCTCGCGCCGCACATCCCAGTCGCCCAGGCGCGGCACGACCTCCCGTCGCATGAACTCCCTGGCCGTCGTCCGGTAGGCCTCGTGATCCGCCTCGTAAAGGTCCGTCTCCATGAACGCTCCCGCGCAGGTTGTGAATCTCGCCGAACGTCGCGAGCAACATCGAGGTCGGCGAGGGGATGACTGTGCCGGACCGGTCACGACCGGCCAGGCGTCCGGATGACTCCCGCTACGCGAGCCCGTAGACGGTCTGCTTGACGAGATACGCGTCCAGGCCGTCAGGGCCGAGCTCGCGGCCGAGTCCGCTTGCCTTCACGCCTCCGAACGGTGCGGCGAAGTCGATGACGTAGTCGTTGAGGCCCACGGTCCCGGTCTCCAGCCGTCTCGCGAGCGCCAGCGCGTCGCCCTCGTCGCCGCCCCAGACGGTCGCGGCCAGGCCGAAGTCCGAGTCGTTCGCGATCGCCACGGCGTCGTCGAGCCCGTCATACGGCAGAACGCACAGCACCGGGCCGAAGATCTCCTCGCGGGCGATCGCGGCGTCCGGCGCGACGTCGGCGAAGACGGCCGGGCGCACGAAGTTGCCCGGACCGGGGACCGGCTGGCCGCCGACGACAAGCCGGGCGTCGCGCCGGCCCGACGCGATGTGTCCCAGCACCCGGTCGCGTTGGGCGCCACTGGCCAACGGTCCGATCTGGGTCTTCGGGTCCAGCGGGTGGCCGATCGCGTAGCCGGCGACGACGTCACTCACCCGGTCGACGACCTCTGCGTAGCGCGCCCGGGGGGCGAGAATCCGGGTGCTGGCGTGGCAGGTCTGGCCCGAGTTCGGCAGGCACACGCCCAGCAGCTTCTTGGTGAAGACCTCCAGGTCCAGGTCCTCGGTGAGGATCGCCGCCGACTTGCCGCCGAGCTCGAGCGTGACCGGGCGCAGCAGCTCGCCACAGGTCCTGGCGATCGCCCGGCCCGCAGCCGTCGACCCGGTGAACGCGACCTTGTCGACCCCGGGATGGCCCACGAGGTACGCGCTGACCTCGCGGTCGGCCGCCACGATGTTGAGCACCCCCGGCGGCAGTCCCGCCGCCAGCGCGGCCTCGGCGTAGACCCGGGCGTCCAGCGGTGTCTCGGGCGCGGTCTTGAGCACGACGGCGCACCCGGCCGCGAGCGCCGGGGCGAGCTTCATCGCCGCCAGCGACTGCGGATAGTTCCACGGGACGACGGCGGCGACGACGCCGACGGCCTTGCGCTCCACCGCCGACCTGCCGCCGGACAGGGCGGGCCGCAGCTCCTGGAACGCCAGGTCGCCGATCAGGCCCGCGTAGTAACGGAAGATCGCCGCCGGCGCGTAACCGTTGGCAAGGCGCGACAACGCGATCGGCATGCCGTTCTCGCGGGACACCAGCTCGGACGTCGCCCGAGCGTGATCCTTCAGATAGCGGGCCATCGCCGTCAGCCGTTCGGCGCGTTCGGACGGGCTCGTCGCGGACCAGCCGGGACGGGCGGCGCGCGCCGCCCGGACCGCGCGATCGACGTCCCCGCGCTCGCCGAGCCGGACCGTGGCGACGACCTCGTCCGTGGCGGCGTCACGGACGAGGTGTTCGTCTCCTGTTCCGTTCGCCCACTTCCCGTCGACGAACAGGTCGTCGCCGTGGGTCATCCCGGCCTCCGTTTCCAGCCCGAGTGCACGGATCGGCCGCAGACGCGCGGCGTGGGTATCAGGGCGACCAGCGCGTCCGCGGTCAGGAGACGAGCCGGCCCAGCTCGCGACGGAAGACCTGATTGGCCAGCTCGTTTCGTCCGAGCAGCATGCCGCCCGCGTCCGCGCTTTCCAGGCCGGCCTGCGAGCTGCGCAGCAGGGGGAAGTCCTCGGCGTGAAGAACATCCAGCAGGATCTGCCAGTTCTTGTCCCAGAGGTTCGTCCACGCGGCGTCGGACATGCCGCTCGCTTCCACAGCCGGCACCAGCAACCGCATCTCCATGCGGCTGCGGCCCGGATCCTTCGGGTGCGGACGGAACGTCAGGAGCTCGAAATGGTCTGGCTGACGCAGCAAAGTGCTGTTGGGCAGCAGAAAATGCGTCTCGGTGACGTGCGGGGCAAGGCTGGTCCCATTTGGGTCCTCGTCGAGCCAGCGGTCGATGGACTTCCGCGGCGCGATGAACCGACAGTGCCGGCCGAAGTCCTCCGCCGCCATCACGTTGGTATGGATGTGCCTCGCGGCGGTATTCGCATGGGCGTACTGGATGTGATAGCCGTCCAGGAATGCGTCCTGCATGATCTTCCAGTTGACCGGCTCGTCGAACCCCTCGGCCCGGTAGCAGACAAGATCCGGAAGGCCATAGCCGCCAAGAATCTCGTCCATGGGAGAGCCGAGCCAGGCCGCGACGTCGATCTGCTGGGTAGCGTCGTCGACCAGCCAGACGAAGCCGTGGCGCTCCTCGCAGGGCAGCTCGACGAGGCCGTAGCGCGCGCGGTCCACCTTGCCGAACGTCGCGTCTCGCGTGATCGCCCGCAGGGAGCCGTCCGTGCCGTAGGCCCACCTGTGGTATCCACAGGAGAACACTCGGCAACTACCCTTCTCCTGCTCTTCCAGCAATGCCCCGCGGTGCCGACACAGATTCACGAAGGCCTTCACCACACCGTCAGCCTGTCGGACCACGATGACTTTGTTACGCGGCATCTGCAGCGTGACGAAGTCGCCGGCGCGCGCCACCTCGGAGCCGTGCGCGACGATCGACGGAACTCTGCCGAACACCAGGTTCCGCTCACGCGCGGCAAGCCGCGGGTCCGTGTACTCGACGGCGTCGAATGGTGTCACGACGTCGAACTCGTCGGTCGAACCGTTGCGCAGATGCTCCAACGCCCGCCCGATCCGTGTCTCCCGCGGCGCCGTCAGCTGGGTCATGCCCGCCTCCCTGGTCCCGAAGGCCCGCAATGTTCACCACCCGGGCGCTCGATCCTCAGCCTAACACTTTTAGGTTGAACCGGCAGACCTGGCCGAAACCGCACCAGGAGGACCTGTCAACAATGCCGCCGGACTATGACGCCGGTCACACCCGGACACGCCAGCCGAGATGCCACGCCCGCCCGTAGTGGCGGAGTACTGCCATAATCTGGGCATGTCCCGCCAGTCCGCGCCCTCACTGACCCGCCAGGCGATCGTCAGGACTGCGTTGACGATGGTGGAACGAGACGGCTACGCGGCGTTCACCATGCCCCGGCTCGGCGACGAGCTCGGGGTGCGGACGGCGTCGCTCTACCATCACTTCCGCGACCGCGCGGACATTCTGACCGAGATCGCCCGGACCATCGTCCTGGAAACCGACCTGCCACGTATCGCGCCGTCGGCTCACTGGACCGAGTACTTCGTGACACTGGCCGTCAACTTCCGGCGCACGATCCTGCGCCATCGCAACGCCGCCCCGATCCTCCTGCAGTTCCTGCCCCGCGACGTCCTCACGCCGCTCTACGAAACGGCCGCGCAGGTGCTGGACCAGGCTGACGAACTGGCGCCGTCCAGCCGCATCCTCGTCCTCGACGGAATGGACCGCATCGGGCTGGGATCCGCATTGCTGGAGGCGGCGGCCTCCCCCGAGGCCGACGGACCGTTCCCGAACGCCTCCGCGGAGGCCCAGCCGACGCTGACCGCGGCGCTCACGCAGAACGCGCTGGACGCCGAGCAGCTCTTCGTCGAGTCGATCCGCGCCTTCCTCGCCGGCGTGCTCGCGAACCAGGAAGCACGCGGCGGCTGACGTTGTCAGGCCCCGGCTCGCATCGCGACGTCGCGTCGGATCCCGGCAGAGGCCGCCGCGCGCAGGGCAGGGTCGTCGGGAGCGGGCTGTAGCACAGCGTCGCGCACGAGCTCGTCGATCTGGTCGTCGGCCAGGCCGAGGAGCGACGCGCAGATCTCCCGGGTGTGCTCGCCCTGGAAGGGGGCCGGGCGCAGCTCCGGGTCGGGAATGCCGGAGAACCGAGCGACCCGGGCGTTCGCCGCCATCGGTCCCGGCAGCGCGTCGTGGCGCAGCGTCGCGAACGACTCCCGAGCGAGCAGCTGAGGATCGGTGAGCTCCTCCGGCAGGCGCAGCATGACCCCCGCCGGGACGCCCGCGTCCTGGAGCCTCGTCATCACGTCGCGCGGCGGATGCCGCCGCGTCCAGGCTGCGACGACGGCGTCCACCTCGGGCCGCCGACGGGCACGTGCCGCCGCGGTGCGGAAGGCCGGCGCGTCCGCGAGATCCGGGCGCCCAGCGACCTGGCAGAGCCGCAGCCAGTCATCGTCACCGCGGAGGGACACGACACACCATTCGTCATCTCCGGCGCAGGGGTACACGCCGTGGATCGCGTCGTCCGCCGCCAGGTGGTCGCCGGCGTCCGGCTCCGGTCCGCCGTCGCCGGCGAGCGACTGTGCCGCGAGCCGCGCGCCCAGCGCTACCAGCGCGGCGTCCACCTGCGCACCGGTGACCGTCGCTCCGAGCGCGACGCCGCCGGCCGCCGCCGAGCGGAGGCGGCCGATCAGCGCGGCGAGCAGTGCGACGGCCGAGGCATACGCCGCGACATGGTCGGGATACACCGTCGAGCCGTCGCAGTAGGCGTCGTCGGTGCCGGGCACACGCCACAGCGCGGAGACACCGGCGCAGGCTCGCACCAGAGGGCCGTACCCCATCCGTGCGCTCCAGGGCCCCTGCCCACCGAAGGCGCTGCTGTCCGAGACGATGACACCCGGGTTGATCGCGGCCAGCGCGTTGGGTGAGGCACCGAGCGCCTCCAGCGTGCCCGGCTTGAAGTTCGCGAGCACGAGGTCGGAACGCGCCACCAGTGCTCGAAAGATCTCGGAGCCGCGCGGGTCCCGAAGGTCGAGACCGAGGCCGCGCCTGTTGCGGTGGCCCCAGGCGAAGGACGCGCTCATCGCGGCGCCGCCGCGCGACTGGCGCAGCCCGTCCGGGAACGCGACGTTCTCAATCTTGATCACGTCGGCGCCCTGGTCGGCGAACAGCCGGCCCAGCTCGGCGCCGAACACGATGACCCCGAGATCCAGCACGCGGACGCCCTCCAACGGCCGCGCTCCCACGCCGGCCGGACCGCCGCGGGCGGCGCCCCGCGCGCAGGCGGCGGGTCCGTCCGCGCCGGACGCGCCCGCCGCCGAGCCGAACACGAGGTCGTCATGCTCGCCCGGAAGCGGCGCGCGCCGACGGAAGCCGGCCCGCTCACCGTCGACCCGGACGTAGCCCGACGGGATCCTGGCCCGGATTCCCGGCGCGATCTCGACGTCGACCAGCGCGCCGGTGACGGCGAACTGCTCGGTGGCGAGCACCTGCGCCGGGGTGAGCACCGCGGCGACCGGGACCCCGCGACGGGCGCCCTCGGCCACCAGCTCGGCGCAGGGCCGGTCGCGGAACAGCGCCGCGATCCGTGGGTGCAGCCGGTCCGCGGCCCGGAACCGGGCGGGGATCGTGTCGAAGCGGGGGTCGGCGAACTCCGGCGGCTCCCCCAGCCAGCCGAACATCGCTCGCCACTGCCGCTTCGCGAGCAGGCAGAGCCGGACGTGGCCATCGCGCGCGGCGAACACCGGATAGAAGTCGGCCGCGTCCGGGCGGCCGCGCGGGAAGTCCTCCGTCCGGCCCGCGGCCGCCGTGCCCTGCGTGCCGAAGGCCGGGTCGAAGCCATGGACGACGGCCTCGAACGCGGCCAGGTCGACCAGCTCTCCGACGCCGGTCCGCAGCCGTTTGGCGTAGGCGACCAGCGCGGACCAGGCCGCGAGCACCGCCACCGTGGACTCCACCAGCCCGTCCGGGGGCAGCAGCGGCGCCTCGCCGGGGCGTCCGGACCGCGACAGCACCCCGCCGAGCCCGGCCAGCACCGCCTCGGTCGCCGACCAGCTCCGGTAGGGACCGGTCCGCCCGAAGCCGGTCACGGACACGACGACCAGGCCCGGGTTGCCCGCGAGCAGGTCCCGCGGCCCGACTCCGAGCGCGTCGAGGTGCCCGGGCGGCGCCGACTCGACGACGATGTCAGCCCGGGAGACCAGCTCGCGCAGCCGGTCCCGGCCGGCCGGAGTCTCGAGGTCGAGCACGACGCCGAGCTTGTTCGCGTTGCGCAGCAGGAACGGAAGGCTGTCGCCGGGCCTCGGCCCGGCCCGGCGGGAGGCCGCGCCGCCCGGCGGCTCCACCTTCACGACCTCGGCGCCCAGGTCCGCGAGATACCGGCCGCACCCGTCGGCCAGGCCGTCGGTCAGCTCGACGATCCGCACACCCGTGAGGGGAAGGGTCATGCGCTCGTCCCTCCGCCACCGGCTGCCGGGGTTCCGGACGCCATCTCGGCCGGCGACGAGACCGGCTCCCCCAGCCGCGAGGCGACCGCGAACGCCGGGAGCACCTCGCCCGCCGGCACCCCGAGCGGCTCGCCCGACTGGACGAAGCGGACCTCGACCTCGGTGCCGGCGCGCAGCCCGGACGCGTCGGACTCGACCAGTCGCGCCAGCAGCCAGGGGCCCTCGGCGAGCTCCACGACGACGCTGACGTAGGGCACGGCGGCGGCGAGCGACGGCACCGGCGCCTGGTGCACGACGGCCCAGCTGACCAGCGTGCCTCGGCCCGACACCAAGACGTCGTCAAGGTCGGCGGACCCGCAGCTGGGGCAGGTTCTCGCCTCGGGCCCGAGCACGTCGCCGCCGGCCCGGCACCGGCGGACCAGCAGCTGGCCGCGGGCGGCCGCGTCGAAGAACGACGCGCTCGCGTCGTCCCGCCGGACCGCGGGAAACGCGGGACCCGCGACCGGGTCCGGCCCGCTCATGGGGCGCCCCGGTGCCGGGGGTGCGGACTGAGCACGACGGTCGCGTGGTGCTCCAGGATGCCACCGTTGCCGCTGACCAGGATGACGTCGTTGCGGGGAGCCTGGCGCTGCCCGCCCTGGCCACGGGCCTGGATGACCGCCTCGGACAGCGGCGTCATCCCCCACATGTAGTAGCCGGAGAGCTGACCACCGCCGGTGTTGCAGGCGAGCTTCCCGCCCGGGGCGAGCCGGCCGTCGGCCACGAACGGGCCGCCCTCGCCCTTGGCGCAGAATCCGTAGTCCTCCAGCGTGACGAGGACGGTGTAGGTGTAGCAGTCGTAGAGCTCGCAGATGTCGATGTCCTCGACGCCGACGCCGGCCATCCGCATCGCCTGGGGGCCGGACCGGGCCGCGGGCGTCACCAGGCCCCAGTCGGAGCCGGCCAGCATGCGGCGGGGCTGATGCGCCTGCCCGTAGCCCCACAGGTGCACCGGAGGCTGGCGGAGGTCCGCGGCGCGGTCGGCGGAGGTCACGACGACAGCCACCGCGCCGTTGGAGACCAGGCAACAGTCCAGCAGGCGCAGGGGCTCGGCGATCCACCGGGACGTCTGGTGCCGCTCGACGGTCAGTGGCTCGCGCATCGCGGCGAGCGGGTTGCCCGCGGCCCAGGCGCGCTGGGCGACGGCCACCTCGGCGAGCTGCTCGCCGCGAGTGCCATAGCGCTCCATGTGCCGGCGCGTGGCCAGCGCGTAGAGGATGTTCGGGTTGGTGGCGCCCGAGGCGAGCTGCCAGCCGGCGAGCCCGGCCGGGGCGCCGGCCCCGGCTCCCGGCGCGCCCCAGGCCGCCCCCGCGGGGCGCTTCGGTCGCAGCGGGGTGTCCGCGAAGACGCAGGCGACGGTGCGCGCGGCGCCCGAGGCGATGGCCTGCGCGGCCTGTGCCACCATCGCCCCCGCGCTCGCGCCGAACGCGTTGACCTGCGCGAGCAGACCGAGCGGCCCGGTGCTCAGCACGCCCGCGAGGCTGAGTCCGACGTCCTGGCGGAGGCCGCCGCTGACGAGCAGCCCGTCGAGGTCGGCCAGGGCCAGGCCGGCGTCCGCCAGTGCCAGCCGGACGGCCTCGGCGGCCAGGCTCGTCGACGTGCGGCCGTAGACCTTGCCGAGCTCGGTGATCCCCAGCCCGGCGATGGCGGCCGGCTCCTGGCCGGTCATCGTCCTTCCCAGCGCGGCTGGCGTTTCTCGGCGAACGCGCGGGCGCCCTCGCGCGCGTCACGGCTGCCGAACACCTCTCGCGCAGCCTCCGCGTTGACCCTCCAGACCGCGTCGTCCCAGTCGGAGCCGGCCGAGTAGGTCCGATGCACGACGCGCTTGCTCGCCTGTACCGCCAGCGGGGCGTTGGCGGCGATCCGCTCGGCCAGGTCCAGCGCCACCGCGAGCGCCGTTCCCGCCGGAGCGACCAGGTTGACCAGGCCGAGTTCCAGGGCCCGCGCCGCCGGGACGGACTCGCCGGCCAGCGCGATCTCGAGCGCGATCTTGAGCGGGATCTGGCGCTGCAGGCGGATCACTCCGCCCGCCGCGGCGAACAGGCCACGGCGGACCTCGGGGAGGCCGAGCGCGGCCGTCTCGTCCATCACGGCCAGGTCACAGGCCAGGACGATCTCGGTTCCGCCCCCGAGGGCGAAGCCGTTGACGGCGGCGACCGTCGGCTTGGCCACCCAGTGTTGGACGAGGCCGGCGAAGCCCCAGTCGGGGTGTTCTGGTGCGTCCACCCGGTTGCCGCTGGCGATCTCCCTGAGGTCGGCGCCGGCGCAGAACGCCCGGCCGGCCCCGGTGACCACGACGACCCGCACGTCCGGGTCGTTCTCGGCCCGTTCCAGGGCGGCACCGGCGGCCGTGGCGAGCGCGGAGTTGACGGCGTTGAGGGCGCCGGGACGGTTCAACGTCACGACGGCGACATGTCCGCGCCGTTCGAAGAGCGCGGCATCCGCGCCGGCTCCGGTGACGGGGATGCCGGGGGCCGTGTCGGTCGTCAAGGGTGCGCCTTCCTCATCGAGGGGCGAGCTGGGTCAGTGGGCGGCGCGGGTGTTCCGGACCGGACCACGCGACAGATCGATGAGGTCTGCGCCCGGGATCGGGTCAGAGCGGCCATCGAAAACCTACAACCTATAGGTTAGAAGTGGTTCGTCTCGGTCGTCAACAGAATCCTGCGAACCGAACGCGTCGAGCGGGCGTCGACCGGAAACCTAACATCATTAGGCTGGCGGACACCCATTGTCGATCTCGGTCGGCACCCAGCCCGACAGGGACATCGCGGGCCGCGCAGGCCACGAACCACTCGCCCCGGGTCGACGCAGCGCCTAGTGTGCCTACACCACCGCAGCCACGACCGTCGACGGGAGTGTTGACGGGAGGCGGGCGGCCGCTACCCTAAATGTTATAGGCAGCCTTCACCCTCATACGCCCGGGCCCTTCCGGTGCTGAAAAACGTTCCCATGCCGACAGAGGAGACTCATGGCTACGTCGATCATGTCGGCCTTTGACTGGTGGGCTCGGACCGCGCCCGAACGAACGGCACTGGTCTTCGGCGAGGACGCCGTCAGCTATCGGTTATTAGCCGCGTGGTCGAGCCGGGTCGCCGCCCGCCTCGGGGAAGCCGGCGTCCGCGCCGGTGACCGGGTGGCCGTGGCTGGCGACAACTGTGCCCCCTGGGCCGCCGCCTCGCTTGGTGTGCTGCGCGCGGGGGCGGTGCTGGTTCCCGTCAACCCCCGGCTCGTCGGCGCCGAGGTCCACCGGGTCCTCGGCGACTCGGCCGCCGTCGGCGTCCTCGCCGACGGCTCGGTCGAGATCGCCCTGAAGGACGCCGGCGAGCGGGGCGGCCAGTTCTGGACGATCGGCATGGACGAGGTGGCGGCCCTGCGGGACGGCGCCCTCCAGGACCACGTCCGGATCGACCTGGATCCCGCCGACCCGGTCGCCGTGCTGTTCACCAGCGGGTCCACCGGCCTGTCCAAGGGCGTGATCTGCACGAACCGGTCGCTGCTCGACATCGTCTTCGAGGCGTCGCTGCGCGAGGACGGGCTCGGCACCGGCGTGCGGACCCTGCTGGTACTGCCGCTCTGTTTCACCCCAGGCCTGGTCTACGGGCTGGTGATGACGGGCGTCCTGGGCGGCACCCTCGTGGTGGAGAACGGGTTCGACCCCGCGAAGGCCGTGGGCCTGCTGGAGCGGCACCGGATCCAGGCCGTCTTCGGTGTTCCCCTGATCTACGAGTCGATGGCCCGGGCTCCGGAGTTCGCCGCCGCGGACCTCTCGGCGCTGAACTCGGCGATCGTCGGCGGCGCGGCGGTCTCGATGCCGCTGCTGCGGGCCTGGGCGGCCAAGGGCGTCAGCCTCCGCCAGATCTACGGCATGACGGAGGCCGGCGGCGTGGCCACGGCGAACCTTCCCGAGGAGGCGCAGACACATCCGGACTCCTGCGGGGTCGGTTCGGTCTTCACCGACCTCAGGGTGATCCGCGCTGACGGCACCGAGTGCGCGCCTGGCGAGCCGGGCGAGATCGTCGTGCGCGGCCCCGGCGTCACCCCCGGCTACTGGAACGACCCGGCGACGACGGCGACCGCGCTGCGCGACGGCTGGCTGCACAGCGGCGATCTGGGCACCCGGGACGAGTCCGGGCGCATCCGGTTCGCCGACCGGCTCAAGGACCTCATCATCTCCGGCGGCATCAACATCTCGCCGGTCGAGATCGAGCTCGTCATCGCTCAGCTCCCCGGCGTCGAGGAGGTCGCCGTCATCGCCGCGCGGGACGAGAAGTTCGGCGAGACTCCGGCGGCCATCGTGCGGGTCAGCGCCGAGGTGGACGAGGCGGCGATCGTGGCCGCCTGCGTGTCGCAGATGGCCGCCTACAAGGTTCCACGCTATGTCGTGGTCCGGGAGGCGCCGCTACCGCGGCTCCCGAACGGGAAACTCGCGAAGCCCGCCATCCGCGCCGAATACGCCGACGTCGAGCGGCGGTACGCCAGAGTCCGCTGAACCGGGAAAGAGCGGGTTTTGCGGGCCGGAGAGACGAGACGTCTCTCCGGCCCGCACACGTCGTGAAGACAATCTTCGGGCGGCGCAGCGTTACTGGTTCACCGGGAGTTCTTGCGGCGTCACCACCGCGGGAGGCTCGGTCGTCGTGGCCTCCCCCGCTGTGGCGCCGTCCACCGGGCGCGGCCGGTCGCGGCCGCGGCCCTGCTGGCGCCAGACCGCGAAGGAAACGGCGATCAGCAACGCGAGTCCGTTGAACATGTCGGGAAGCCACTGGACGCCGGTGACGAGCTGAAGCCCCTTGATTCCGGTCGCCAGCGCGTACAGCGCGATCAGCGTCCCCCACACGTTCACGTGGCCCGGGGTCAGCTGGGTGGAGCCCAGGAAGACGGCGGCGAAGGCCGGGAGCAGCAGCGCGCCGCCGAACGTGAGCGACGGTCCCGACAGGGAGGCGTAGAAGACCCCGGCCACGCCACAGAGGGTGGCCGACGCGATCAGCGCCAGCCAGGTCCACCGGCCGGTGCGGACGCCGGAGAGCCGGGCGGCCTCCGCGTTGCCTCCGACGGCGTAGAGGTAGCGGCCGGCGGGGGTGCGCGCGAGGCCCCACCAGGCCACGACGGCGATGGCCAGCATGTAGAAGACGATGACCTGGAAGCCCAGGACCTCGTGCTGGGTCAGGGAGCTCCAGGCCGTGGAGCTCGGCGGCAGTGGCTGGGCCTGTCCGGCCGTGATGGCCTGGAAGGCGCCGATGACGGACGCGCTGCCCAGGGTCGCGATGAACGAGTTGACCCGGCACACCACGACGAGGAAACCGTTGATGGCACCGATCAGGGCACAGAGCGCGATGGTCGCGCCGATCGCGGGCCACATCGGCCAGCCATGGTTGCTCTGCAGAACGGTGACCATGATGGTCGAGAAGTTGACGGTCGCCCCGACGGAGAGGTCGTAGGCGCCGCCGGCGAGCGGCACGAGGACGGCGATCGCGACGATCGCGGCGATGGCCTGCTGAGCGGCCACCGCGTGCAACGTCCCGGCCGTCAGGAACAGCCGTGGGACCCAGACCGCGAAGACCGCGATGAACAGCGCCCACAGGTACAGCCCGCTGAACCTGTCGAGGCCGAGGCCGGGGAGTCGGCGGGAACTCATCAGGTCGTCCTTTCGGCGGCGAGCGCCGCCCTGTTGACCGCGGGAACCGACAGGGCCTCGCCGGAAAGCTCCGCCACCGCGTGACCGCCCCGCAGGACGACGACCCGGTGGCACAACGCCACCAGTTCGTCGACGTCGGCCGAGCTCACGACCACGGCGGCTCCGCCGTCGGCGGCGGCCACGATCTGCTGGTGGATCTGCGCCTTCGCGCCGATGTCGACGCCCTGCGTCGGCTCGTCGAGAAGAAGGACGCGCGGGCGGCACCGCAGCCACTTGGCCAGCAGCACCTTCTGCTGGTTGCCCCCGCTGAGGGCGGCCAACGGGAGGTGGACCGCCGCCGCCGGCCGCACATCCAGCTTCGCGAACCAGGTGCGGGCCACCGTCCGCTCCTCGCCCAGCCGCAGCAACGGCGGGCGCCACAGCGGCCCCAGGTCAGGAAGCGTGAGGTTCGCGGCCCCCGTGAGGTTCATGATCCCGCCGTGCGTCTTGCGGTTCGCCGGCAGATACGCGACGCCCGCGTCGATGGCGCGACGCGGATCTCCCGGCCGCAGGGACACGTCGTTGACCATCACCTCGCCGCGCTCGGCACGCAGCATCCCGAAGACCGCGGCGAGGACGCTCTCCCGGCCAGACCCGGTGAGACCGGCGATGCCCACCAGCTCGCCGGCCCGGACCTGGACGGACAGCGATCGAAGCGGCCCGGCCGCGACGTCGCGGACCTTCAGGACAGCGCGCGCCCTCGGCGCGGGCAGCGCCTGCGACGAGGCGTGCGCCTCGTCGAGCTCGCTGCCCAGCAACTGGTTCACCAGGCGGCCTCGGGTCAGGTCGGGCACCGGCGTCGTCGCGACGACCCGCCCGTCGCGCAGGACGGTGGCCACGTCGGCCACGTCGAACACCTCGTCGAGGTGGTGGGTGACGTAGAGGACCCCGGTGCCGGCGGCGGCCACCGCGCGGACGATGTCCAGCAGCTGGCGCACCTCGTCGTCGGGGAGCGTCGCCGTCGGCTCGTCCAGCACCAGCAGTGCCACCTCGGCGGCGCCCGGGCGCAGCGCGCGAGCGACCGCCAGGCCGGTCCGGACCGCCGGGCTCAGGCCCGCGACGGGCCGGCGCGGGTCCAGGTCGAGCCCGACGCGGGCCAGATCCTCCCTGGCCGCGCGCAGCAGTCGCGGCCAGCGGATGGTCCCCCACCGCGAGGGGAAGCCAGACGTGAGGAAGAGGTTCTCGACGACGGACAGGCTGTCCACCAGACCGAGGTCCTGGTGGACGAACCGGCACCCGTGGGAATCGGCGACCGTCGGGTTGCCGAACGGCAGCGGTCGACCGGCGACGAGGACCCGGCCGCCGGGGTCGGGCCGGTGGTAGCCGGCCAGAATCTTGATCAGCGTCGACTTTCCCGAGCCGTTCTCGCCGAGCAGCGCGTGCACCTGGCCGCGTTCGACGGTCAACGCCACGCCGTCGAGCGCCACGGTCGGCCCGAAGGTCATCCGCAGGTCCGACACCTCCAGCACCGGAGCACGGCGGCCCGGGATCTCCCGGGCCGCCGCGTCGGAGGTACTGGTGCTCAACCGAGGCCCCACAGCTTCCTGAACTGGGCCACGTAGTCGCTGGGCGCGTCGACCGAGTCCTCGGGCTTCGTGACCGTCGCCTTGGTCAGCAGCAGGTAGGGCGTCGCCCCGTCGCCGTCCGCGATCGGCATCTTCTGCGCGTAGCGAAGCGCGACGTCGACGGCCTTCCAGGACGTGATCTTCAGGGGAATGTTGACGAACGCCGTCTCCGTGCCGGCGAGAATCGCCTGCTGGTCGACGCTGGTGGGATTGATGCCGATGATGTGGATGCCCGAGCGTCCAGCGGCCTTCGCGGCCGGGACGAGCCCCGCGGTCCATTCACCTTCGACGGTCACGACATAGTCGATCGACGGGTCACGTTGCAGCGCCGAGACGACGGCCGGCACTACCCCGTTGCTTGCCGTCTGGGCCAGGGTGATGTCCACCTGTTTGACCGAGCAGCCCGGGCAGGCGGACGCGACCTGGCTGGAGAAGTCCCCGGTGAACTGCTTGAACGCTCCGATGTCCGGGACGTTGAGGACCAGTGCCTTGCCACGGCCGCCGGAGTTCGCGACGAAATAGCTCGCGATGGCCTTCGCCTGGGCGGTGATGTCGGCGGGCCCGTTGAGGCTGCCCGCCGGAACCGCGGGGCTCTTGCTGGTCTCTCCGGCCCCAACCGGGATGAGCGGCACGCCCGCGGCGGCGAAGGCGGCGACCTGGCTGCCCCAGACCGCCTCGGGAAGGCCGGCGAACGAGACACCGACCGGTGGCGGGCTCAGCGTGAGGGCCTGCTGCATTCCGGCGATCAGCGTCGCCGGGTCGGCCGACTTGATCGGTATGGACTTGAAGCCCAGGCCCGCCGCACTCGCCGCCTCGCTCATGTTCTTGTTGAGGATCTGGCACAGCGCCAGCTCGCAGGACAGGTAGACGAAGGTGCCGCCGGTGGGCGCCTTCGTGAGGCGGTCGGTCACGCCGAGCGACGTCGGTGGCTTCAGCAGCTGGTCGACCACCGCCTGGGCGCTCGCGACGGCGGCCGGCGCCGGGGCCGACGAGCCTGCGGCCGGTTGCGTACCCCCGCTGGAGCCGGAGCTCCCGCACGCGGCCGTCGCCAGCAGAAGCCCGGCCAGGGCCCCCACGGCAAAGGCCGATCGTAATCCGGCCCGCGGTCGGCGTAGCCGGTCATGCCTGGTGCGCGGTTCACTCATCTGTGTTCTCCGGGTATAGGTGCGGCGGATGGCCGAAAGGCTGCAGGGAACACGTCGGGGGCACGGGCGCCGGTGCGTGGAGACGATGGCTCAACAGATTGACCGGCGGTCGAACCTAAAGTATTTAGGCTGGCGAGCCTACAGGACTCCCGATCGCTGTCAACACCATGAGCACCCACCTCGCGGCGAAGATCGAGACGTGGCCGCTACGACCCGAGATAGGCCGTCGCCCGAGGTCACTCACTCGACCTCGGGCCCGGCCCAGGCAGGCCGCGTACGCCCACCTCACGACGCCGGGCCAACGCGTCGACAGCGCGTTCGACACCGGTTGACCAGGTGGACTAAATCCTTTAGGTTGTCGGCGTCGGTCGCGCCGGCGTGTCGGGCGGGCCCATCAACATCGCACCGCGGGCTGACTTACCCCCGCGTTTCTTCTTCCTGGAAGGACTCCGCCATGCCTAGGCTGCGGGACAAGGTCGCTGTCATCACCGGGGCGGGATCAGGCCTGGGCCGGCAGGCGTCGCGCCTGTTCGCCGCCGAGGGCGCCAAGGTCGTCGTCATGGACATCCTCGGCGACCGTGCCGAGGAGACCGTCAAGTTAGTGACGGGTGACGGCGGCGTCGCCGTGGCGGTGCAGGCGGACACCACCCAGGAGGACGACGTCGCGCGCACGGTGGAAACCGCGCTGAGCGAGTTCGGCAAGCTCGACATCATGTGGGCGAACGCGGGCATCGTCTCGCGCGGTGGCGTCCCGTCCGTCCTGGGCGGCGAACAGCTCGCCTTCCAGGACTTCCCGCTGGAGGACTTCCACAAGGTCGTCGGCGTCAACCTCGTCGGGCCGTTCCTGTGCGCCAAGCACGCGGTGGGGCCGATGCGCGCGAACGGCGGCGGCGTCATCCTCATGACGTCCTCGGCGGCGTCGCTGGCGGCCTACCACAGCATTTCCCCGTACATGGCGACGAAGGCCGGCGTCAACGGTCTCGTGCGCGGCCTGTCGCTCGACCTCGGCAAGTTCGGGATCCGGGTCAACGCCCTCGCTCCCACCCACGGCATGTCACCGAACTTCCTCATGGAGCAGGGCACACCCGTCGTCGGCCAGTCCTACGAGGAGGTCGCGGGCCCGTGGGACCCGAAGGTCTCGCCGATCCCGCTGAAGCTCAACCGGCCGCCGTCCCTGCTCGACAACGCCCACGCCGCGTTGTTCCTGGTCTCCGACGAGTCCGCCTACGTCTCCGGCGTGATCCTGCCGGCCACCGACGGCGGCACCCTCTCGCGCGTCGCCATGCAGTTCCCGGAGGACCTGCCCGAGTCGTCGGTCTGACGAGGGCGCGTTCCGCGCACACCTCACCCTCACCTCGTCGTAGCAGGCAAGGACAGGAGCGACGCTGACATGACGACAATTCCCGCCGCGGTCCCGGACAGACTGCGGGTGGACTTCGACATCTACGACCCGGCGCTGGCCGCCCCGGTCGACGTCATGCAGGAGACGATGGCCGGCCTCGCGGCGCGCGGACCCGTGGTCTGGTCCAGCGCGTACGGCGGGCACTGGGTCGTCACCGGTTACGCCGAGGCGCACAGCGTGCTGCGCGACCACGAGACCTTCTCCAGCTGGCCCAACAACCTGGTGCTCCGGGACGCGGGTGTCCCGATGATCCCGCTCGAGATCGATCCGCCGGACCACACGGCGTTCCGGCACGCGCTCCAGCCGCTGTTCGCCCCGACCCGGATGCGCGCACTCGAGGACCAGATCCGCACGATCGCCGGTGACCTGATCGACGGCTTCGCCTCCAGTGGCGGAGCCGAGTTCGTCGCCCAGTTCGCCCACGAACTGCCGACCCGCGTGTTCCTCGCGCTGATGGGCTGGCCGCTCGATGACGCCCCGATGTTCACCACGGCCACCGACGCCATCCTGCTCGGCGTGCCCGGCGGAACCGAGGAGGAGTCGAACGCGGCCAGACTGCAGGCGCAACAGCAGCTCTTCGGCTACTTCGCCAACGTCGTCGCGACCAGACGGGGTGGCAGCAGTCCCGACAGCGACGTCACGGCCGCGATCATCGAGACGCCCGTGCCCTTCGCCGACGGGCCCAGGCAGCTCACCGACGCCGAGCTGTGCAACATGTTCTTCCTTCTGCTCGTCGCCGGGCTGCACACCGTCCAGGGCTCGCTGGCCTGGAGCCTCGTGCACCTGGCCGCCAACCCCGACCAGCGACAGCGCCTCCTCGACGACCCGAGTCTCCTCAAGGGAGCCGTCGAGGAGCTGCTGCGGATCGAGGCCGCCGTGGCGATGGGCCGGCGGGTGACCCGTGACACCTCGCTCTCCGACGTGGAGCTCAAGGCCGGTGACCAGGTGCTCGTCCTGCTCGCCGCGGCCAACCGGGACGAACACGAGTTCGACGAGCCCGTCGAGGTGCGCATCGACCGGTCGCCCAACCGGCATCTTTCCTTCGGCGTGGGGGTCCATCGCTGCCTCGGGTCGCACCTTGCTCGCATCGAGCTCCAGGTCGCGCTGGAGGAGCTTCTGCGCCGGATTCCGGACTACCGCCTCGACCCTGACCGACCGGTTGTCTCGCACGGCAGCCAGGTTCGCGGCGTCGTCCAGCTGCCGATCCTCTTCACTCCCGAGCCAGCTCTCGCGGCCACCACGTCCTGAACCTCGCTGCCGACGTCGCGCCGGAGACGTACCAGTCTCCGGCGCGACGTTCGCGCGGGCGGAAACGTCGCAAACGCAGGCCTCGCCGGGTCAGCCTCCAGCAGGGGCGGCACCTTCACCACCCAACCCGTGGCACGACCGGTTCACGCCGGCGGGGCCAGGTGGTGGGGCGGTGCCGTCCCTGACTGGAGGCGCGACTATCGCCTCTTGGCGAGGCCGAGTTTCGCCTTGACCTGCTGGGCGTAGAGGTCGACGTAGATCTGGTCCGAGAGCGCTCCGATCGCCTTCATGATCTCGTCGGTGCGGGCTCGGTACTCGCGCATGTCCATCGGGTCGCCGCCGCGGGTGCCCAGGTCGAGCGGCGGCCCGATGCGGACCTCGACACGCCCGCGGCGTGGCAGCCGCCGGCCGGGCGGCAGCACGTGGGACGTGTCGATCATCGCGACGGGTATCACCGGTGCCGGGGCCGTCGCGGCGACGCGGGCGACACCGGTCTTGCCGCGGTAGAGCCGTCCGTCGGGCGAGCGGGTGCCCTCGGGGTAGATCCCGACCAGCTCACCCTGCCGGAGCAGGCCGATCGCCTGCCGGATGCCTTCGGACGCACGCCTCTCGTTGTTGCGGTCGATCGAGATCTGACCGGAGGCGGTGAAGAAGGCTCGTTTGACGCTGCCTCGGAGGCCAGGTGTCGTGAAGTACTCGCTCTTGGCGAGAAAGGTGACGCGACGCCGCAGCACGAGAGCCAGGAAAGGCGAATCCAGGAAGGACAGATGATTGCTGGCCAGGATCGCTCCACCCTGCGGGGGTATGTTGTGCAGGCCGTAGACCCGCGGCCTGCCCAGGAACCTCAGAACAGGGCCGATCAGGATTCTCAGGAGCCGATAGAAGATCCGGTAACGGAGCCCGTCGCGGGACAGGCCGGGATCTTCGGTCGACGCTAAGGGCAGTCGGTCCGCCGTGCCACTAGGCCGAACTTCGCGCGCGCTGTCTTCCATCCTGTCGGTCGGCTGGTCGGTTGGCATTCTGTTGTCTCCTCATCTCGGATCCCCCTCCAGGACGATTCGTGGAACCCCGTTCGCGTGGCGCCGCCGAGCGCGCGGGCTCAGCCCAGTGGCACGGTCAGCTGGGACGGCTCGCCGTCCGGTGACCCGAACGCGACGGTCCCGCCGGCGCCGTCCAGGTCGTAGTAGAGGTCGTCCTTGGTGTCGATGACCAGCGACAGGCGGTGCCCGATCGCCACGTCACGCGCGACCGGATCGAAGGTGAGCGTCGCGGCCAGCGCGGTGCCGGGCTTGGCGTCGAGATAGGTGTAGACAGCCTTGCTGATCAGCGTCGAACTGCCGGTAGGACCGGTGTCGTAGAGATAGCCGACCACGGTCCCCGTGGCGAGGTTCGGGGTGACGTTGAGCCGCAAAGCAGGAATGCCGCGTAGGCGCTGCGGCCAGAAGTTCGGGGCGGACTGCCAGACCGCGCCGTCACGCCGGTCGACGGTGTCGAGTCGCAGGGCCGGTGGCAGATGGGTGATTCCCTGAAGGGCCTTGGTGACCAGGATCGTTCCGGCGTTCGCGGTGGTGTCCGTGCCGGACCTGATCGTGGTCGACCAGGCTCCGGTGGCGGCCGTGGGCGACAGCTCGCCGGTTCCCAGGAAGGCGGGGCCGAGGCGCAGCGTGCTCGTCGACCGGGTCACGGCGGCCCAGTTCGGATAGGTCTCGACGGCTCCGTCGTCGGTCGTGAGCTGGACCGGTGCCGGCGCGGCGGCTGTCGCCGCGGGCGAGCCGGGACGCAGGTAGCGGTCGAACCAGTCCCAGGCCGCGGACCAGACCGAGTTCGGCAGCCCGAGGACGCCGCCGATCTCGTTGGTGCCGTGGTCGCCGGGGGCGAGCCGCAGTGTCTTCGGCCCGGTCAGCGCGGTGAAGAAGTCGATCTGCGGGTTGGGCGAGAAGTAGTTGTCGCCGTACGCGGCCGCCATGAAGATCGCGGGGTGGTGCTCGTTGACCGCGTCGAGGTAGGTGCCCGCGCCGCGGATCCTCGCCCAGGCGAGCACGGCCGGCATGTTCCGGAAGGCGGAGTAGTCGTCGAGGAAGGTGGTGAACTCCGTGCCGCTGCGGCCGCCGGTGAGCTGCTGGGTCGTGGTCAGGAGGTTCACCGCTGCCTTGTGGCGGGTGTTCGCGGCATAGAGGGAGTACCCGAAGTCCGTCCATCCGCTCAGGGAGCCGACGGCCTTGATCCTCGGATCGGCGGCGGAGGCGAGAAGCGCGATGCCCGCGCCGTAGGACAGGCCGGCGACGCCGATGCGCCCCGGGTCCGCCGGGGTGTGCCCGAGCGCCCAGGTGATGACGTCGGAGACGTCCGAGACGTCAAGGGGGCCCGCCACGTCGACGGTCCCGCCCGAGCCGAAGAATCCCCGGGTGTTGTAGGTGACCACGACGTAACCGCGCTTGGACAACGCCTCGGCCTCGGACTCGAACGTCGTGTCCTGAAATCCCCAGGCGGCGGGGATCACCGCGAGCGGATGAGCACCGGACCCCGGCGGCGTGACGACGTTGCCGGTCAGCGCCGTACCGTCCCGGGCGGTGATCTTCAGTGGGGCGGGCGTACCGCTGGGGGTCGCGGGGGTCGGTGTGGTGGCCTGCGGCGAGCCGGCTCCGGCTGGGCCGGCGGCCGGGTTCACGACCGGCGACGGTTCGGCGGCCGGCGCGGTCTGGCCGGAGGCGGCGTCATCGCCGGGCTGCGCGCCGGCGGTGGGGCCACAGGCCGCGACCGCCGCCGTCGCGGCGAGCAGGACGAGCGCCGTCCGCCAGCGGCCGGCCGAGCCCTCTTTCCCAGACATCGGGTGAGACAACATGACTCGCGAAGCTAAGACATGGCCGTATACCCGCATTACCCCCGGATTAGGGCCAAATCGAGCAAATCGGGGCAGACAGCCCGTTCGCGGCGGCGTCGCTGGCGATCATCGGGCGGCCTCGGCACCGCGCGGACCGCGGGCACGGCCCGGCAGCGGGTAGCGCCGGTGCCAGCGCGCGGCACGGCGCCACCAGATCTCGCGCCAGCCCGGACGAAGATCTGTCCGGCCCATTCACCGTCCAGGATCGACGTGGCGCGCGCGGCCCGAGGAGGCCCAGATCGCGCGACGAGCTCCACGGCCCTGTCGTCGGGTGAACAGTACGAGCCCGGGGCGCCAGCCGAACACCAGCGGGAGCCTGCCGGGGCGAGAGTGCTCTGCGTACCAACTGTTATTTTACCCCGCCCACTTCCCGGAGCGGCCTGGGCGCCGTGGGCGGGAACGTCGACGGCCCGGTCGGGGCTAATACGCGGGCGCTTGCGGTGAAGCATCGATGAAGTTCACCCTTTCGGGGGTTTCGGTTGCCCTGGAGCCGACCGTGGCCGTACCCTGACCCCTGGGAGGCGTTGATCAGGTTCAGTCGGAAATGACCTGGTCGCACAACTTCGGACGGCCGGCTTCGGGCGCACCGTTGGAGCGTGGTCGGCGCATGGAGCAGCCGTCCGCTCGAACAACTGAAAAATGTTGCTGACAATCTCGCGGACGCCGTCGACAAAACGTCGGCGACCGCCCGCTTGGCCACTGGGGACGGCCGTGCGGGCCACCTTCCATTCGGTTTCCGCGAGACCAGGTATGTGCGCGTGGGCGGGTTCTGGCGACCGTCCGCGCGGAGGCGAAGCCACAGGCCGGCGGTGCCTGGCGGAACGTGTGTCTCGTTCCGCTCGGATCCAGCGCTCAGGCCGCCGATATCCCGTGTACCGCTGCAGCGGGATCGTCGAGGAGGACGAATCATGCCAGAACCATGCGCCGACAATGTCGCCGACGAGTTTCTCACCAAGGTCGCGTCCCGGCTGCGCGACCGTACCGGCGCCGATCTCACCCTTGCCGGCCAGGTGCATCCGCGGACCAAGACGCTGACCATCCGCAGCGTCGACGGCGCGCGGACCGACGCCTGCCTGGGCATGACCGTGCCAGCCGGGCGGGGCACCGGCGGCCGGGCCGTCACGCTTGGCCGGTACGTGCTGGCTGACTATGGCGGCGCGCCGGTCGGGGGTTCCCGCGCCCGGCGGCGGGCCAGCTGCCAGGAGCACGTCCGCTCCGTGCTCGCCATGCCGCTGCGGCTGGACGGCCGTGTGCTGTATGTCCTGTACCTGGCAGGGCGGTCCGACAAGCCGATCGGCACCTCGACGACGAGGTCCGCGCTGTCGTTCGTCCGGCAGCTGGAGTCCTTCGTGGCCCAGGCCGCGCGGGCACACAAGATCGACGCGCCGCGGCGGTGGCAGGTCGACGAAGGGGCGCTCATGCGGATCGACAGCGAGCTGGTGGCGCTGTCCCTGGAGATGGCCTCGCCGGCGGCCAAGGCTCGGATCGCCGCCATCCGCGACCTGATCGAGAGCAGCGTGCTCGAGGCCGTGCCGGCTCAGGAGGCGGGGTACGCCCTCACGCAGCGCGAACTGGAGGTACTGGGACTGGTGGCCGAAGGCCTGTCCAACGCGGAGGCCGCGCAGCGGCTCGTCGTCAGCCCGGAGACGGTCAAGGCCTACCTGCGCAGCATTCGCAGCAAGCTCGGAGTCAGCAACCGGACCGCGGCCGTCACCGTGGCCCGCCGGTCCGGCCTGCTCCAGTGACCTCGCGGACGGCCGCCGATAAAGGGGGAATTCAGCCCATAGCTGGCAAATAGTAAAAGTCCCTCAATCGGGGGTACCGAGCGGGGATTGGCGTCCCTAGTTTGGGCTGATGCCGGAGTTACCCCTGGCAACCTCGCGCAGGTCTGCCCCGCCACGAGTACGCACGACAGGCGCCGATCTCCGGCCTCGGCGGGGCCCCGCCACCGACCAGTCGCGTGTGCCGCTGCCCCCGCCGCGCCCGTCGGTGTTCGACCTGCTGGCCGACCTGGCGATCACCCGCGGGCGGCGCGTGCTGGGTGTCGCGGCACTGCTGGGCGCGCTCGCCCTGCCCTGGGCCGCCGGCGTCTTCGGCGGCCTGGGGACGGGTGGCCTCTACGCGCCGAACAGCTCGGCGGCGCGGGCCGAGCGGCTGCTGGACGACGACTTCCCCGGCGCGCCGCCGAACATCGCCGTCGAGATCGTCGCGAGGTCCTCGATCGACGAGGCGACGCCCGCCGGTCTGGGCCGGGAGCTGTCCGAACAGCTGGCCCACGAGCCGGGCGTCGCCGGACTCGTCTCGTACTGGACGACCAACGGCGCGCAACCGCTGCTGCGGGCCAAGGACGGCGACTCCGGCCTGATCCTGTTCCGCCTCGGCGGCAGCGAGGACGAGATCCAGCGCCGCCTGTCCCAGCTCCACGACAAGTACGCCTACACGGGGCCCGGCGTTCAGGTCCGGTTCGGCGGGGCCCCGGCCGTGCTGCGCGATGTGACCGAGCACAGCCGCCGCGACCTGCAACGGGCGGAGCTGGTGACCGCGCCGCTGGTCTTCCTCGTGCTGCTGGCCGCCTTCGGCGGAGTCGTCCCGGCGATGCTGCCCGTTCTGGTGGGTGGCAGCACCGTCATCGCGAGCCTGGCGCTGCTGCGCCTGATGGCCAGGCTGACCTACATCTCGGTGTTCTCGGTCAATCTGATCACG
The DNA here is from genome assembly GCF_000166135.1 of Pseudofrankia inefficax. Lineage (NCBI taxonomy): Bacteria > Bacillati > Actinomycetota > Actinomycetes > Frankiales > Frankiaceae > Pseudofrankia > Pseudofrankia inefficax. Next base: position 4,153,064 of record NC_014666.1, on the reverse strand, counting down.
GCGCTCGGCTTCGCGCTCGCGGTCGACTACAGCCTGTTCATCCTCAGACGGTTCCGGGAGGAGCGCGACCGCGGTCAGCCTGACGCCGCCGCGCTGCGGACGAGCCTGCGTACCGCTGGTCGCACCGTGCTGTTCTCCGGCCTCACGGTCGCGTTGTCGCTGACCGGCGCGCTCCTGCTTCCGCTGCCCTACCTGCGTTCCTATGCGTACGCCGGCGTCGGCGTCGTCCTGGCGTCCGAGCTCGCGGCACTGCTGTTGCTGCCCGCGGCCATCATGCTGCTCGGGCGCCGCCTCGACCGCGGACGGCGCCGCTCCCCCGGTGGCGGCGGCTGGGCCACCGGCGAGCAGGGGGGCGCGCACCGCCCCCGGTTCGGCGTCGGGCCCGCGGGTGGCACCGCCGGCGCGCGCTGGTCCGCGCTCGCCGAGAAGGTGATGGCCCGGCCGGTTCTCGTGGCGTGTGCCGCGATCGGATTCATGCTGCTGCTGGCGGCGCCGACGCTTCAGCTGAAGGTCGCACTCGCCGACGACACGATTCTCCCGGCGACCGCGGAGTCCCACGAGGTCGCCGACGCGCTGCGCACCGACTACCCGGTCTGCCTTCCGTGCCAGATACCGGTCGTCGTCCCGGGCGTCGACGCGCGGGAGAAGCCGGTCGCGGACCGGCTCGCCGCGTACGCCCGGGCGCTGTCGACCGTGCCGGGCGTGGCCCGGGTCGACACCGCGTCGGGCAGCTACGCCGCCGGGAGCCAGATCGCCCCGGCGCCCCCCGACGGCGGCGCCTTCCTCGGCTCGCACGGCGGGGCCTGGCTGTCGCTGTGGCCCTCGGACCCCGAACCCGTGTCGGACTCGGCCCGCGACATGGTCCGGCGCGTCTGGGCGTTGCCCGCCCCCTACTCCGTCGACGTCGGCGGGCTGGCACCCCATCTGCTCGAGTCCAGGGACGCCGTCGTGCACAGCCTGCCGGGCGCCGTCGCCGTGGTCGTGGCCGCCACGTTCGTTCTGCTGTTCCTGTTCACCGGGAGCGTGCTGCTGCCGCTGAAGGCGCTCGCGCTGAACGCCCTCAACATGGCAGCGGTGCTGGGCACGATGGTCCTGATCTTCCAGGACGGGCACCTGCGCTGGCTGTTCGGCGACTTCGAGGTCTCCGGCACGATCGAGCTGACCACCCCGGTCCTCATCTTCTGCATCGCGTTCGGGCTCAGCATGGACTACGAGGTCTTCCTCCTGGCCCGCATCCGGGAGGAGTACCTGCGCGGCGGCGACAACCGCGCGGCCGTCGCCCGCGGCCTCGGCGCCACCGGGCCGCTCCTGAGCTATGCGGGGCTCGCCGTCATCGTCGTCATGGTCGGGGTGGCGACGTCCCAGATCAGCATCGTCACGATGGTCGGCGTCGGGATGGCCCTGGCCGTGTTCCTGGACATCACCATCGTGCGCGCGCTCCTCGTGCCGGCGATCATGGCGCTGGCCGGCGGTCTCAACTGGTGGGCACCGGCGCCGCTTCGACGGCTGCACGCGCGCTTCGGGGCACGGGAGGACTCGGGGCAGGCACCCGCCGTGATCGACGCTCAGCCGCCGCGGGCCGTCGTCGCGCGGCCACGGCCCAGGTCCGTGCGAGCCCCGAGCCTCTGGGCGGTGCCGCCCGGCCAGGCCAGCGGCGGGTGGCCCGTCGTCGAGTCAAGGACGACGGTCCCGATCCGGCACGGCCAGCGGCGGTACCTGCGCCTTCTGGGGCGAGCGGACGACTCCTGCCATCCGGCCACCCGCCTCGACGACGGCACGCTCCCCTACGCCGATCGCGAGCACGAAACGGGTGCGGCGTCGGAGGTCGGCCGGTGGCAGTGAGCGCGGCCGGCCACGAGCGCTCACGGGCCCGCCGGCGTGAACACGACCGGGAGGTCCATCAGGCTGCGCAGCCACAGCGACGGACGCCAGAGGAGCTGCTCGATCGGTAGCGCGAGCTCGACGTCGGGAAGGCGGTCGAGCAGAACCTGGACCGCGGTCTCCGCGATGGCCTCGCCGATCTCCTGACCTGCCAGCGGGCACCGATGCTCGCCGTAGCCGTACGCCAGGTGTGCCTGGTTGCGATGGATGATCTCCCTGCCCGGGCGGATCTTCGGGTCGGTGTTGGCCGCCGCGATGCTCAACAGCAGGAGATCCCCCGCTTCGAGGAAGTACTGCCCGAGCATCCGCCGCCCCACCGTCCACCGGCCGGTGAGGGTCGCCCCGGGCGGGTCCTCCCAGAGCACCTCGGCCATGGCCTCGCCGACGCTGCGCCGCCCACCGAGGATCGTCGTCGCGAACCGCGCATCACCGAGCATCAGGCGCAGCGTGTTGCCGATCCAGGCGGAGGTGGCCTGGTGCACGATGGCGAAGACGGTCTGCAGCTCCTCCAGCAGCTCGCCGTCGCCCAGGCGCACCGGGTGGGCGACCAGCCGCGAGAGCACGTCGAACCGCGGATGTTCGCGCCGGGCGGTCACCTGCGCCTGCAGTCCGGCGCGCAGCCGCAGGTTCGCCGCGACGGCGTCCGGGCCACCGTTGACGACGACGGCGAGGTCGGCCACGATCGCCGCGCTGTCCACGGGCGGGATGCCGAGCAGAGCGGTCGTCACCCGCAGGGGAAGCAACTCGGCGTATTCGGCGATCAGGTCGGCCTTGCCCTGGTCGGCGAAGGCGTCGATCAGTGCGTCGGCGACCCGTTCGCTGGCGGTCCGCAGCTCGAACGGGTCGACCGATCCGAGCCCGTCGGCCAGCACGGACACCCTGCGGTGGTGTTCGTCCCCGGTGAGGAACCAGGCGGTGTTCCGCTTCGTGATCATCGGGATCAGCGGCCAGTCCGCCGGAATCAGGTCCCAGCTGTTCCACGCGGCAGAGTCCCGGGTGTAGTGCGCCGGGTTCTCGAGAACCTGGCCGAACTCCCGGTAGTCGAGCACCAGCCAAGCCGGCACGGCACCGTCGACGAGTACCGGCGCCACCGGTCCGTGCTCCGACCGTAATCGCCAGTAGACCGCGGCTGGGTCGCGATGGAACTCCTCGCCGTAGAGCCGGATCGCGCCACTGGCATGCGCTGGGTAACGCCGCGCCCACTCCGGGGCGGGTTCCCCCTCCGACAGACCAATCCTCGCCACGATCGGCTCCTCACCTCGTCCGCCGCGAACTGTTCCATGTGCTATCAGTTCGCCGACGTAGAGGTCGCGGCCAGGTGGCCGTGGAGCGGCCTACTCCGTGCGGGAGATTCGGATCGGCACGGTCACGCGCTCGACACCGTCGTGTACGGCGGTCGCCGGGGTCGGCGCCCCGCCGACGAGCGACTGCGTCCAGTCGAGCTCCGCCACCGACCGGCGCCGGTCGGGCGTGCCGACCCGTTCTCCCGCGGCGGCGGGCGCCGATCGGCGGTCGAGCAGGTGCAGGAGGGCGGGCAGCAGCGTCGCCCGCAGCAGGAACGCGTCGATGGCGACGCCGGCGGCGAGGCCGCAGCCAACCACCTTCATCATCCGGGCCGGCTGCGCGGCGACGGCCGCGAACAGGAACAGCATCACCAGGTTCATGGTGAGCATGACGTGGCCGACGTCCGCGTGGCCGAGCCGGACGGGCCCGGTGGCGCCACGGCGGCCACGAGCCCTTCCCTTCGAGTCCCGCGGGCCGGCGGGCTCCAGCAGCCGGACGAGCAGGCTGAAGTTCAGCCCGGGCAGCAGGCCGAACACGGCGACCAGGACGATCACCAGCAGCGACGGTTCGACCGGCCCTGTGGCGAGTCCGAGCGCGCGGGTGACCAGGCTGGTCTGGAACAGCAGGGCGAGCACGCCGGCCGCGGCGAGAATCGACAGCGCGCTCGCCAGCGCGAGGGCGGCGGCCAGTGTCGCCGATCTCAGCATCAGGTACGCGCAGCCCAGCAGAGCCAGCAGGACGATCGCGAGGAACCCGGTCGTCGCGCCCTGGAAGCTCGCCGCCATGTCGGCGAACAGGGCGGTGGACCCGCCGACGTAGGCCCGCGAGCCGGTCCCGGCCAGCGCCCGCGGGATCACCTGCTCGCGCAGCCGGCTCAACAGGGCGGTGGCGGCCGGCGAGCGCGGCCCGACCGCGGGGAAGACGCGGATCATGGCTACGCCCGCCTTGGCGTTGTTCACGTTCACCGCCGCCCGCTCGACCCCGGGAGTTCGGCCGAGCGTGGCGACGAGCGCGTCCGGGGAGACGGCCGTGGCGGCGGGGCCGAGTTCGACGGCGACGATCATCGGCCCGTTCAGCCCGGGAAAGAAGTCGGCGCTGAGCAGGTCGTAGGCGCGCCGGGTGGACGACGACGTCGACTCGGCGCCGTCGTCGGCGCCGCCAAGCTTGAGGGTCACCGCCGGGGCGGCGAGCACCACCAGCAGCAGGCCGGCGGCGCAGGCCGCGACCAGGGGCCGGCGGTGCACCAGGCCGGCCCACCTCGCCCGCAGCCCGGGCGGATGGCTCAGGCCGCGTCCGCTGGTGGTCAGGTGCTGGCGTTCCGTCCAGCCGAGCAGCCGTGGGCCGCAGATCGCCAACAGTGCCGGCAGCAGGGTCAGGATCACCAGCCCGGTCGCCGTCCCCGCCGCGGCGGAGCCCAGCGCGACGCCGCTGAAGAACGGCAGTCCCAGGGCCACCACCGCGTCCATCGCCAGGGTGACGCACAGGCCGCCACACGCGATCGCGAAGCCGGTCTGCGCGGCGGCCCGCGTCACCGCCTCCAGGGGTGCCGCCCCCTCGCGCAGGCCGCTCTGGGCCCGGTGCACGACGACCACCGTGCCGCCCAGGCTGGTCCCGGCCGCGACGACGGCAGCGAGCAGCGGCGCGTAGAGGGTCATCGTCGTCACGTGCGAGAGCAGCGCGACGACGGCCAGCGCGGTCGCCGTGGCCACCGCGGTGGTCACCGCGCAGACGACGACCGCGCCGCGGGAACGCAGGGTGGCCGCGAGCAGCAGCAGAGCCGCCAGGAGCGCGCCGAGGATCGGCCACGGCGAGATGGCGGTGGCGTTGACCGCGGCCGCGTCCGGGCCGGCGACCTCGACCTGAAGGCTGGGCCCGTCGTAGGAACGCGCCGTGGAGACCAGTCGCTGCGCCGTGGCTCGGTCGGGGTGCAGCGCCGAGCCCTTCACGATCACCGACGCGACCGCGGTGTGCCGGTTCGCGCTCACCGGGTCGACGCCGAGGACGACCGCGCCGGCCGGGCTGAACGGATCGACGACGCCGGCGACCCGCGGCACCTTGCCGAGCTGCGCCACCAGCGCGGTGATCTGCGCCCGCACCAGCGGGTCGTCGACCGTTCCGTGCCGGGCGTGCAGCACCACCGTGTCGGTATCCGGTATCTCGGTCCCGCCCAGCGCGCGGCTGACGAGGTCGAGCGCACGCGCCGAGTCGCTGCCCGGGACGGCGACGTCGGTGTTGAACCGGGCGCCGTGCCCACGCACCAGGACAACGAGCATCACCAGGCAGATGGCCCACTGGCCGACGACCACCCAGTGATGCCGGGCGCATAACGCCGCGAGAAGCACCCGTCCAGTGGAGGTCACTCTGGTCTTTCGCCGCATTCGCGACAAACTAGCCGAACGGTGGGCTTCGAGCCAAGGAGGCCCCGTCCACGCCCGGCCGCACTACCCCGTTCGGGGGTGATCGGGCCTCAAGGAACAGGCTGACAACCGTCCTCGAAAGATTCTTTCTCCGATGGCGTCGCTCGGGGATTCTCGGCCGCGGCCGGTCCGGTAATTACGACCGGATTGATGCTCGGCCGATCGACCGGGCCCTGACGTATGACCTGCCGGCCCCCGCCCGAGCGGCGGAGATGATTCGCTCGGGGGAGCACCGTGGAGCGCAGGTCTCACTACCCCCGTTGGGGGGTAGTTCTCACCGCTCGGCCATCCTACTTTGTGACCACTACCTCCCTCTTTGTGCACATCGCCGTGGTCGGCCCGGCCGACGGCGTCCAGTCAGAAGGGTCATCACATGGCCGATCCTCCGTTATCGCGTCCGTCGTCCGAAGTGCACGGCGTCGCCGCGTGGACAGAGGACGGAGATGACGACGACAGGCGCTGAACCCGACGACGACCGCCTGCTTCGCCGCGCAGTCCTCGAGCTGCATTCCCAGCTGGGCGCGGATATGTCGTATGGCGGTCTGGTGGACCCGCGATCCGGCCACCTGACAATCAGATTCCTGCAGGGGAACCGCACCGACCGGCTGCACGGGCTGCTCATCCCCCCTGGTGTGGGTGTCGGCGGCCAGGTCCTGGCGCACGGCCGGCCCGTCATAGCGGATGTCCGCAGCAGCCGTAGACAGCCGGGCCGAAGCGACTGGGCCGGCACCGACGAGGGAATCCGGGCTGTCGCCGCCGTCCCCGTCCGCAGGGCCGGCGCGATCTGGGCGGTGATGTACGCGGCCACGCGGTCGAGAGATCAGATCGGATCAGCCGTCAGTGACACCTTCGTCGAGATGGCGCGCGCGTTCGAAAGATTCCTCGCCTACCACAGTGGCGGGGCCAGAGGGGACGCCGGCGGCGGCCCTTACGTCCGCCCACCCGCGCCAGCCCTGGAGACCCTCCTCCAGATCGAGGCGGAGCTGGAGGGGCTGACCGAACACGCCGGCGACCAGGCGGTGGTGCGGGACCGGGTCGCGTCCATCCGCCAGCTGTTACAGGCCTGCTATGGATACATGGGTGAGGCCACCGCCCGCGAAACCGCCTTCGGCCTGACGCCACGTGAACTCGAGGTGGTCCGGTTCATCGCCGAGGGCCACTCCAACGCGGAGGCCGCGAAACATCTCACGGTGAAACCAGAAACCGTGAAGTCCTATCTACGAAGCATCATGCAGAAGTTGGGCGTCCACAACCGCACCGCCGCCGTCAACGTGGCGCGCCGGGCCGGCCTGCTGCCATAGCCGGCGACCGGCTACCCGGCCCGGGACCCGAACCCGGTCCGCGCCGGAGCGGCCGCCCACCGCCCGGGCCTGATCAGAATCAGCTGCCGCCGCCGGCCAGTCGTTCTCGCGGGCGACGCCCGGCGGCCAGCTGAGGCCGGCGGAATCCCCCCCGTTTGTGGCTAGCACGGAGGGTCACGCCCGCCCTAGGTTGCGGAACATGGCTCCGATTACCGGTCGACGCCTTTTTCGGCGCGACGCTCATCGGGCTGAGCGTCCGTCTGTGCAGGACGCCACGGCCGCGGTGAACGCGCCATCGTCCGTAGCGGAACGGGGGGCCGCTGTCGTTTCTTCTCCTAGGAGAGCCGGATGCACGTTTCTCCCACCTCCGGGGCCCCTTCCGCCGGGGATTCCGACGGCTCGGCGAACAGACTCCGTGCACGCCTGACCGATCTCCCGGAATCCGGTCAGATCCGAGTCGTCCTCCAGCTGATAACCGAGCTTGTCGGTGTTCTGACTGACCGCGATTCCTCACGAATCCCGGTCGATCCCCTCGTTTCGTGGCGGCGCCTTGGAATCTATCGCGACGTCGCCGGTCGGCTGCGGTCGCGGCTGGAGTCTGAGACCGGCCTGGCGCTCCCCGCCACCCTCCTGTTCGACCGGCCGTCGCCGCATGCCCTGGCGGCGTACCTGTGCGCCCGCGTCCTGGGGAGCGACGACGAGGCGGACGTGGCCCTCGGCGGTCCCATGGGCGGGGCCGTCGCCGGGGACCCCGTGGCTATCGTCGGCATGGCCTGCCGGCTGCCCGGTGGCGCCGACTCGCCGGCCGCGCTGTGGGAGCTGGTGCGGGACGGCCGCGAGGGCATCGTCGGGCTGCCGACGAACCGCGGCTGGGACCTGGACGCGCTCTACGCCCCGGACCGCGAGCAGCCGGGAACGATCTACACGCGGCACGGCGGGTTCCTGCCGGACATCAGCCTGTTCGATCCCGGCTTCTTCGGCATCGGCCCCCGTGAGGCCGCGGCGATGGACCCCCAACAGCGGCTGATGCTGGAGATCAGCTGGGAGGCGTTCGAACGCGCGGGCGTCGACCCCGGCTCCCTGCGCGGCAGCAGGACCGGCGTCTTCACCGGCGTGTCCCTCCAGGACTACGGGCCGCCCTGGCACCGAGCCCCGGCCGAGGCCCAGGGCCAGCTGCTCACCGGGAACGCGCTCGGCGTCGTCGCCGGCCGGGTGTCCTACACGTTCGGGTTCGAGGGCCCGGCGCTGAGCGTGGACACGCAGTGCTCCAGCTCGCTGGTGGCCATCCATCTGGCCGTGCGGTCGCTGCTGTCGGGTGAGTGCGGGTTGGCGCTGGCCGGCGGCGTGACGGTGATGACGACACCGGGCATGCTGCTGGAGTTCAGCCGCAAGCAGGGCCTGGCGCCCGACGGCCGGTGCAAGCCGTTCTCCGCGGACGCCGACGGGACCGGCTGGGCGGACGGCGCCGGCGTGCTCCTGCTGGAACGGCTGTCCGACGCGCGCCGGCACGGCCACGAGGTACTCGCGCTGGTCCGCGGCACGGCGATCAACCAGGACGGCGCCAGCAACGGACTGGCGGCGCCCAGCGGCAGCGCCCAGCGACGCCTCATCCTGGCGGCGCTGGCCAGCGCGGGACTCGACCCGGGTGACGTGGACGTCCTGGAGGCGCACGGCACGGGCACCGCGCTCGGCGACCCGATCGAGGCCGAGGCCGCCGTCGCCACCTATGGTCGTGGCCGCCCGCCCGGCCGGCCGCTGCACCTCGGGTCGCTGAAGTCGAACATCGGTCACACGCAGGCGGCGAGCGGCGTCGCCGGCGTGATCAAGATGGTGCAGGCCATGCGGCATGGCCTGCTGCCGCGGACCCTCCACGTGCGGGAGCCGTCCCCGCACGTCGACTGGTCCGCCGGCGGCGTCTCCCTGCTCACCGAGCAGCGCCCGTGGGAAGCCCCGGAAGGCGCGCCAAGGCGGGCGGCGGTCTCCTCCTTCGGCGTGAGTGGCACCAACGCCCACCTGATCCTCGAGGAAGCCGTGGCGCCGCCCGAGACGAGCGAGCCGCCGGGCGCCGACCGGCCCGCTGCCACGACATCCCGGCCGCGCGCGGCGCACGCGCCGGCCCCGGTGCCGATCGTCCTGTCCGGCCGGACAGCCGAGGCCGTGGGCGCCAACGCCGCGCGGCTGGCCGGTCATCTGGACCGCCACCTCGAGATCACCCCGCTCGACGTCGGACTCACGCTGAGCGGCAGGGTCCGCTTCGAGTCCCGGGCCGTCGTCATCGTCTCCGACGAGCGCGGAGGTCACGCGCATCTGGTCAACACCCTGACGAGGCTCGCCGAGAACCGCTCCACGGCCGGCCTGATCTCGGGGGTGGCGCGCCCGGCGGTCTCGGGCGGGCGGACGGCGTTCCTGTTCACCGGGCAGGGCAGTCAACGCCCGGGAATGGGCCGGCTCCTGTACCGGGCCTACCCGGAGTTCGCGCGGGCGCTGGACGAGATCTGCGACCGGTTCGCCCCGCTGCTGCGCCGTCCGCTGCGGAAGGTCATGTTCGCGCCGGCCGGCTCGGCCGACGCCGCTCTGCTCGACCAGACCGCGTACACGCAGGCCGCGCTCTTCACCTTCCAGACGGCGCTGTTCCGGCTCCTCCAGTCCTGGGGCCTGCGGCCCGACACCCTCGTCGGGCACTCCATCGGCGAGCTGACCGCGGCCCACGCCGCCGGGGTCTGGACCCTCGACGACGCCTGCGCGCTGGTCGCGGCCCGAGGCCGGCTGATGCAGGAATGCCGGCCCGGGGGCGCCATGACCGCGATCCGAGCCGGCGAGGCGGACGTCCGCTCCTCGATCGCCGGGCTGGCCGGACAGGTCGAGATCGCCGCCGTGAACGGCGCCCGGTCCACCGTGATCGCGGGCGACGCGGACGCGGTCGCCCGGGTGGCCGCCGACTGGACGCGGCGCGGCGCGCGCACGAAGAGGCTGACCGTCAGCCACGCGTTCCACTCACCACACATGGACGGCATGCTCGCGGCCTTCCGGACGGCGGCGCGGGCGGTCACCTACCACCCGCCGTCCCTGCCCGTCATGTCCAACCTGACCGGTGGGGCCGCCACCGAGGCTGACCTGATGTCGCCCGAGTACTGGGTTCGCCACGTGCGTGAGCCGGTCCGGTTCCTCGACGGGGTTCGCGCGCTGCACCGGGACGGCGTGCGGGCGTTCGTCGAGATCGGGCCCGACGCCGTCCTGACCGCGCTCGTGCCGGGCTGCCTGCCCGAGGGCGCCGCCGCCGAGGACCTGGCCGCGGTCGCGACCAGCCGGGCCGGCCGCTCCGAACCCGAGACGCTGCTCGTCGCCCTCGCCGAGCTGGACGTCGCGGGCGTCGCGGTCGACTGGGCGAGGCTGTGCGCCGGCCGCGGCGGCCGCCCGGTCGACCTGCCGACCTACGCCTTCCAGCGCAGGCGCTACTGGGTCGACGGCGCGGCCGTCGCGCCGGCGCCCGTCGCGGCGGCGTCGACAGGCGCCCGGGCGACGGGACCGGACAGCTGGCGCTACCAGGTCCGGTGGGAGCCGCTGTCCGGCGAGCGGGCCGCGGCGGCGGCCGCCGGTCACCTCGCCACGGGCGCATCGATCAGGGGCACCTGGCTGGTGGTGACAGGGCCGGCGGGGATCGACGGCCAGACGCTCTCCCGGCTGTCCTGGCTCCTCGAACGCCTCGGCGGCCGGCCGGTCCACATCCCCCTCGCCGTGGCCGACGCGGAGCGCGGCCGGCTCGCGGCGGTGCTGTCGAAGCACAGCTCCAGCCGGGACGACCAGATCGGTGGCATCGTCTCGCTGCTCCCGTTCGAGGAGCAGCCCAACACCCTGCACCCGGGGCTGACCGACGGGCTCGCCTTCACCTGCCTGGTCGCGCAGGCGCTCGACGACCTCGGCCAGAACGCGCCGCTGTGGTGCGTCACCCGTGGCGCGGTCAGCACCGGAGCGCTCGATCCGGTCACCGCGCCGACCCAGGCGATGGTGTGGGGGCTGGGCCGCGCGCTGGCGCTGGAACGCCCCGACGCCTGGGGCGGCCTCCTCGACCTCCCGGCCACCCTCGACGACGAGGCGCTGGCCCTGGCCGGCGTCGCGCTCACCGCGCCTGGCGGCGAGGACCAGCTGGCGGTGCGCGGCGGCGCGCTGCTCGTCCCACGTCTCGTCCCGGCCGAGCCGGCCGACGCCACGGCGGCGTCCTGGCGACCGAGCGGAACCGTTCTGATCACCGGTGGGACCGGCGCGCTCGGCGCCCACGCCGCCCGCCGGTTCGCCCGGGACGGCGCCGCGCGCCTCGTCCTGGTCAGCCGGCGCGGGCCGGCCGCCCCCGGGGTCGGGGAGCTGGTCGCGGACCTCGAGGCGCTGGGTTCCACGGTGACCGTCGAGGCATGCGACCTCGCCGACCGCGACCAGGTCACGGCGCTGCTCGACCGGGCGACGGGCTTCGACGAGCCGCTGACAGCCGTCGTGCACGCGGCCGGCGTCCTCGGCCCTGTCGCGCCGCTACGCGAGCTCGGCCTCGGCGAGCTCGAACAGGTGGTGACCGGCAAGGCCGGCGGAGCGGCGCTGCTGGACGAGCTGACCAGCCCGGCCAACGGCGACGGCGTCCCGCTGGAGGCCTTCGTGCTGGTCTCCTCCATCTCGGCGACCTGGGGCAGCGGCGGCCAGAGCGGGTACTGCGCGGGCAACGCCTACCTGGACGCCCTGGCCTCGCACCGGCACGGCCGCGGGCTGCCGGCCACCTCCGTCGCCTTCGGTCCCTGGGCCGAGGCGGGCCTCGGTGCCGAGCCGACGTTGCGCGACTACCTGGCGCGGCGCGGCGTCGCTCCCCTGCCGGCCGAGCCCGCCGTCACCGCCCTGGCGGAGGCGGTCGCCGCCGGCACGGCGGCGACGACGGTGGCCGACGTCGACTGGGGACGTTTTCTGCCGCCGTTCACCGCGCCGCGCCCCACCCGATTCTTCGACGAGCTCAGCGAGCGCCCGGTCCGAGCCGCCACGCCGCCGGCGGCGGCCGGCCTCCCGGTCGACCCCGCGGCGGGCGACCAGCGGGCCGGCCTCGCCCGTCTCACCGGATCCGAACGCGACCGGGCGCTGACCAGCCTGGTCCGCGACGAGGCCGCGGCGATCCTCGGCCACGCGTCGCCGGACGAGGTAGCGCTCGACCGCCGGTTCCTGGACCTCGGGTTCGACTCGCTGGCCTCGGTCCAGCTCAGCCGCCGCCTGTCGACCGTGATCGGCCAGCAGCTCGCCCCACCCGTCGTCTTCGAGCACCCGACCGTGACGGAGCTGGCCGCGTACCTCGGCTCGCTGGTCGCCAGGCAGGACCGGGCGGCGCCGAGCGGCCAGCTCACGCCGGCCGGGGTGCGCGACCTCTACCGGCAGGCCTGCTCGATCGGGCGGTTCGTCGAGGGCGTCGAGGTGCTCCAGGCCGTCGCCAAGCTCAGGCCGGTCTTCCACGAGCTGGCCGAGTTCGGGGCGGCGCGGCCACCCGTCAGGCTCGCGTCCGGTCCGGCGTCGTGCGCCCTCGTCTGCGTCCCGTCCATGGTCGCGCCCTCCGGGCCGCACAGTTTCGCCCGGCTGGCGCTGCACCTGCACGGCCAGCGAAACGTCTACGGACTTTCGCTGCCGGGCTTCGACGAGGGCGAGCACCTGCCCGCGACGTCGGAACTCGTCGTCGACCTGCTGGTCGACCTGATCGCCGGGGAGTTCGCCGACGCGCCGGTGGCGCTGGCCGGCTACTCCTCCGGCGGCTGGCTGGCGCACGCGGTCGCCGCCGGGCTGGAAGCGCGCGGGCAGCGGCCGGGCGCGGTCGTCCTGCTCGACACCTGGCTGCCCGGCGACCGCATCCCGACCGAGGACATCCAGGAGGAGCTGCGCGGCATCGCCGTGAACGACCAGGCGTTCGCGCTCATGACCGAGGCGCAGGTCACGGCCCAGGGCGCCTATCTGACCCTGTTCGAGAAATGGAAGCCGAGCCCCGTCGAGGCGCCGGTCCTGCTCGTCCGCGCCGAGGAGCGGATGCCCCAGCTGTCCCCGGACGACCAGGCGACGATCGCCGAACACGGCTGGACGACCGACTGGGAGATCGAGCACCTCACGCTGGAGGTCGCCGGCAATCACCAGACGATGATGAACGAGCACGCGGCGTCGACCGCGCAGGATCTCCATCGCTGGCTGACCAGTCTCGACCAGACCCCATGACGCGTCCGGGTCCCGCGGGTGGTTCCGCCGTGGCGCGGCTGGCCGGGCCCGGAACGTCACACAGAATGTGGAGGCAACCAGCCATGGTCCCGTCCGATTCGATGGCCGCGCGGAGGGCGGGCGGCGCCTTCGTCGTCGGCACCGGCCGCTGCGGCTCGACGCTCCTGTCGAAGGCACTCGCCCTTCATCCCGAGGTCCTGTCCCTTTCGGAGTTCTTCGCGAGTCTCGCGCCCGAGCCGTTCCCCGCCGGGCCTGTGTCGGGCGAGGAGCTCTGGAACCGGCTGACCGACCGGGACTCGCCGATGAGACCGCTGATCGCGCAGGGTATGGAACCGGCGGAATTCCTCTATCCGGTCGACAGCGGGCTCCGGTTCGACCGGTCGACCGGGGTGCCGCGCATCTCGGCGACCACGCTGCCCTTCCTGTCCAGCGAGCCGGATCGTCTCCTCGACCGCCTCGCCGAGGCCGTCCCCGACTTTCCCACCCAGCCGGCCGACCAGCACTACCGCCGGTTGTTCTCGGTGCTCGGGGGCTGGCTGGGCCGGCCGTTGTGGGTCGAGCGGTCGGGTGCCTCGGGGTTCTTCACCGACCAGCTGGTGAAGAACTTCCCGACGGCCCGGTTCCTCCACCTCACCCGCGACCCGGAGGACACGGCTCGGTCCATGAGCCGCCACACGGTGTTCCGGCTGCTGCTCCTGCGCGGAGAGTTCGTCAGCCGGTGCGGCGCCGACGTCCTGAACGGCGCGCCACCAGCCGGCGCGGTCCCGCCGGATCTCGTCGACCTGATGCCGGGACGGTTCTCGAAGAAGTCGTTCGACGCCTGGACGCGTGAGGCCGAGAGCTTCCGGTTGATGGTCTCCTTCCAGACGGCCGCCATCGAAGCCGCCCTGGCCCGCCTGCCAGCCGCACAGGTTCTGACCGTCCGTTACGAGGACATTCTGGAGCGGCCATGCGAGGAGCTGGCCGGGATCGGCGAGTTCCTCGGCCTTCCCGCGCCGGAGAAATGGGCCCAGGATGCCGCCGGCATCGTCCGGCCGGCTCCGGCTGCCGCGTCCGGACGGTCCGGCCCGAAGATCCCCAGGCGCTGGGACATCGTGTCGAGCGTCGGCATCACAGCGCTGGGAGTCGCGTCCGCGCGCGCGATCGAGACCCACCGCGACGACGCGTTGATCAACGACCCGTTCGCGGCGGCCTTCGTGCGCGCGGCCGCGCTGCCGAATCCGATGCCGACGACCCCCGAGGAGCTCGCCGCGCTCTCCCCGCCGGACAGCTGGATTCCCACCTGGCGGTACATGGGAGTTCGCACCCTGTTCTTCGACCACTTCTTCCAGTGGGCCGGCGCGAACGGGCTGCGCCAGGTCGTCCTGCTCGCCTCCGGGCTGGACGCCCGCCCCTTCCGGCTGCACTGGCCGGCGGGCACCGTCGTGTTCGAGGTCGATCAGCCCGACGTGCTCGGTTTCAAGAAGAGCGTCCTCGACCAGAGCGCGGCGTCGGCGCGCTGCGAGCACCACTTCGTCGGCATCGACCTGCGCGAGGACTGGACGACGGCGCTCTGCGAGGCCGGGTTCGACCGGAAGGCGCGGACCGTCTGGCTCGTCGAGGGCCTGCTGCCCTACCTCCCGCCAGAGGCCGAGCACCACCTGCTCGACGCGATCGACCAGCTGTCCGTGCCCGGCAGCCGGATAGCGATCGAGGACGCGAAGAAGATCGGCCAGACCCTTCCCGACGACAACTACGAGGCGGCCACCCGGCAGTGGGGCGTCGACCTGCGCACGCTGGTGCACGAGGACGACCAGCGGGACGCCGTGGCCACGCTGGAGACGCTCGGCTGGAAGACGGACGCCGAACCGATCGGCCGCGTCGCCGAGCGATACGGCCATCCGCTCAACCCGGCGCTCTCGACGACGATCGAGGCGAGCCGCTTCATCACCGCCGAGCTGTGCCGCTGACGCACGCGCCGTCGTCGGACGACGGCCAACGGCCATGTGGGAGCGCAGCCGCCCCCTCGCGTCGCGGGTGGCCGGCGTCCTTCAGGGCCGGCCGCCGCGCCGCCGCCGAGCGGGGCGCGCGGCGCCGGCCCGCGCCGAGGCCGGTCAGGCCGGGACGTCGGCGTCCTGCGTCGAGTGCGCGAACTCCTCGGGGCCCTGCTGCGCCGCCGCCGGGTCCATCCACATGACCTGCCAGCCGTGGCCGTCCAGGTCGTAGAAGCTGCGCGAACGCATGAAGCCGTAGTCCTCCAGGCCGTCGGCCTCGACGCCGCCCGCGGCCAGCGCGGCGGCGGAGACCGAGTCGACCTCGTCGCGGGTGGCCACGCTGAAGCAGTAGAGCGCCAGCGTGTGTGTGGCGGGATCGGCCATGGGCAGCTTCGCGAACTGGGCGAACTTCTCGTGGGTGAGCAGCATGACGCTGGCCTGCTCGCCGACCAGCATGCACGCGGCGGTCTCGTCGGTGAAGCCCGGGTGGAAGCTGAACCCGAGCGTGGCGAAGAACGCCTTGCTGCGCTGCAGGTCCGCCACGGGAAGGTTCACGAACAGCATGCGGCCGGGGTGCGCGGGGACGGTCACGGCGGGTCTCCAGTTCGGTAGAGCGACGGATACGGCCTGGTAGACCGGACCGGCCCGCGGAACTCATCGGTGGATGTGGCGGCCAGGGTCTGGGCCCATCTCGGCGCCTACCGGTCTCAGGTGAGCTGATCCCAGACGTGGAGGCCTCGTTCGCTGCCGACGACGAGCCGATTCTGGCCAGCGAGCCACGCGCAGGATGTGGGATTCCCGTCGATGCGCAGCGAGTGGGCGGCGCCGGAGGCAAGATCCCAGAGACGCACGGTGCCGTCCTGGCAGGCTGCGGTCAGCAGCGTGCGGTCTGGGCTGACGGTCATGGCGGCGACGGGACCTTCGAAACCACCGAAGGCCCGGAGCCGCTTGCCGCTCCGCGCGTCCCAGAGGGTGATGCTCCCGGGCGCGGAGGTCGCGAACCAGGCACCGTCCGGGGCCGCCAGCAGACCGCCCACGGGGTTCGGAACGTCTTTTGCCCTCGCGCTCACGAGGGACCGCCCGGTATCCCACATGACCAGCTGGGTCCGGCCGGCGATCGCGATCCTTCCCGACTCCGGCGCGAACGCCACCCCGACGATGTCTCGCGGGAAGGAAGCCTTGTGAGCGCGGGCCTTCTTCGAGTGAACGTCCGCGATCGTGATGGAACGGCGAGTGACCACCGCCAGTTTCCTGTTTCCCAGGGCGACCGCGTTCGTCGTCGGCGGGATATCGTCTCGCAGCTCCGTGCCGCGACGTGGCCTGTCCCAGGTCTGCCAGCCGCCTTCGGCGTACCGGAAACCGTCGAACTCGGTGTATCGAATGTGGTCGAGGAGAGCAGCTATCCACGAACCGTCGGGGGCGACGATCGCTCCGTAGAGTCCGCCGTGATGGCCATCGAGGTCTTCGGACTTCCAGCCGGCCCGCTTGCGGGTGAAAACTCGCGGAAAACAGGTTGTGTCCATCGACCCCACCCGCGGCTGATAGCCGGCGACGAGGAAGGAGCTGTCGGGTGACGCCACCAGGATGGGATCTCTCGGATCTTCCCAGGCAAGCGTCTCCTGGCGGGTGACGGCCATGGTCCGGGCGTCCCGGATGAGCATCCTGCACTCGTCGTCCGCGGTCGCCAGCCAGCTTCCGTCTGGGGCCGCGGCCATCGTCGCGACGGGAGCGGTGAGGTCCACCTCTGGGGGCGACGGGAGCGAGCCTCCGCCTGACGCCTCCCGGCGTCGCCCGCGCGGCCGCGTGCGCCGTGGTGACGAATGCCGCTCGTCCAGACGGACGGCCTCGGAGAGATCCTTCGTGTCCCAGATGCGGAGGCCACCGTTGTGGGCGCCCATGGCCAGCCAATCACCGCCCGGCGCGAGGGCGAGCGCGCTCCCGCCGCCAGGAAGGTCGATCGGCTCCCGTTCCGGGCTGTCGAGCGCGTACACACGAACCTTGGGGCCGCGCTTGAGGGCGAGTAGCGAGCCGTCCGCGCTGGCCTTGAGCCGGATTTCCTTCCCGGACGGGAAGCCGATGCCTGGGGTACGCGCGTCGTACCCGAAGTCAGGTCCGGCGGCACCGATTCGCCAGACAGACACCGCTTCTATACCGGAGGCGCAGACCAGGCGCCCATCCGACGTTCCGGTCACGGCGATGCCATCGATAAAGCGGTCCGTGGCGACATGCCAGTCGACGCTGTCATCATGTGGGCTTCGGACGGTCACGCCACCGCGGCACGGCCAGCCGATCTCATACGGATGAAGAGTTGTCGCGAAAGCCACCCAGGATCCGTCAGGCGCGGCGGCCAGGTCGACGCTTAGATGGTCGGTGACCGCTCCGTGAGCCGTGCTTCGCCCGGTGGCAGGATTCCAGATCCGGTTTGTCCTGCCGGTTGACGCGACCCAGTCACCGTCAGGTCCGACCAGGAAGTCGTCTATGCGACCTCCGTCTCCCGGCAGGCTCATGACCTTCCCCGTCAGGGGTTCCAGCGCGACGAGCCCGGAGTTCTCGGAGGCCTGGGCCACCAGGAGGGAGCCATGGGCGGCTATCTTGAGCGGCCCGGTGAGGCCCTCTCGGCGCAGCAGCTCGTCGCCGCTCGTAAGGCTCGTCAGCGTGAGGGTGCCCGTCGCGTCGAGTGCGGCGAACCAGGAGGCGTCTGGCGCCACCGCCAGGTACTTCGCGGCGGGCCGAAGTGTGATCGGCTCCCGCACCGGGTCGCCGGTAGCGGTGTCGACGAGCACGACCTCGATCCAACGGTCCTCGTACGGAGGTTTGTCCTTGGGCTGGACGGCAGCCACGAGCCGCGAGCCGTCCGCGGCGAATCGCAGGAAGCTGGCCCGGCCCTCGCCGACGGTCCGCTCGGCCGGTTCCGGTCCCCCGCGAGGGTTCCAGATGCCCACCGCGGCCTGGCCGGACGCCGCCGAGCCGACGGATCCCAGCCACGATCCGTCCGCGGCGGCGGCCAAGGCCGCCAGTCCGCCGCGGTGCGCCGCGACCGTCCGGTTGATCCGGGCCGACGGGTGATCCGGCAACCGTGCGAACGCGGGTACCAGGATTCCAGGAGGACGGGGGCGCTGGTTGGGACTGTCGGGAGCCCGCAGGTCCGGCTCACCGACCAGGTACCCGAACAGGGTCGCGGCGATCATGTCGACGGGATCGTCAGGATTGAGCAGGTGGCCGATGCGCCGGACAAGCCGCGCCAGACCGGTCGCGTAGGAACCGGGTATGTGGGCCAGGTCGGATTCCAGCCGTACCGGACCAACGGCGGCGACCTTCCCGGCCAGCCAGCGCGACTCCTGGATGAGCAGGGTCGCCTCGTCAGCCAGGTCCGCCTCGACGAGGTGGTACTCAAGCGTGTTCCAGAGGTAGTGGCCGCGGTCCAGACTCCACCACTGAGAAAGCCCACCGCCTGGAGGCACCTGCGCGCGGTATGCGTCGACCAGCGCCCGGCTCCGTCGCGCGAAGTCGGTGCGCGCGCTGTCGCGCAGGTACGCGAAAATGACCTCGTGCAGGCGAACGACCGCCCCGCCGGCCAGGCGGCTGGCCAAGGCGAGATCACCCAGGCGATCAACAAACTGCCCGGTCCGCCAGGCGGTCCAGCCCGCCGTGCGCGCCCAGAGGATCTCAAGGACGCTGACCGGGATGGCCCCACCCAGCGGAAAGAGCGCCAGGTCCCGGAATCGGTCAGCAAGGTCTTCCGACGGTTCTTCGGCCGCGAGAAGCCGCAGGCTCCTCGACAGCGTACGCTCGACACCGAGCGGACTCGGCCCGTACGGATCGAAGGCCGTGACGCCCTCTTCGGCCAGCCCGTCCCAGGTTTCCGCGACGGCCGCTGACACCGGTACTCCCACGCGAATTCTGGCGCGCAGAAAGCCTGCGACAAGCCGGAGGAGAATCGGCCAGTTCCGGCACTGACTGGCGACGCGCCGAGCGTGCTCGACCGCCAGGCCGTCGATGATATCCAGCAGGAGGCGCTCCGACTCGGCCGCGCGCATGCCTTCCACATCGACGACCACGCAGTCCAGCGGAAGCAGACGCCGGTCCCGGGTGGTCACAAGAACGCCGCAGCCGGGTCCAAGTCCCCGAAAAACGGCCACCTGTTCGTCGGAGTCGACGTCGTCCAGCACGAACAGCACACGCCTGGCCGCGGTCAGTTCGGCGAGCCGCATTCCCATCCCCGCCGCGTCGGGTAACGCGGGCAGCCCGTCCCCAAGCCGGCTGGTGAATCCGTACAGTACTGACGCGAGACCTGTGTCGCGGACGCCCGGCCCGAAACGAGCCGAGAGAATCCCGTCCGGAAATCTCTGCTGCACGTCGGCGCGCCGTTGGACGACTCCCGCGAGCGTGGTCTTACCGAACCCACCCGGACCGTGTACTCCGACGATCAGCCGGCGCCCCGCCGGGCGAGCAGCCAGGAGGCACGTCGCGAGCGAGTTCTCGAGATCCGGGCGGGCGACGACGTGATCCTCGATGTCGAGCAGCCACCGAGGCGTCTGGTTGCCGGCTTGATCGACCGAGGCATTCTTCAGGCGGTCCCCGCCGCGTTCCGCCGCCTTCTCGGCCCTCTCGACCTGCCGTGCCGCCGCCAGAATCCGCGCGGGGCCGTCGGCGATGACACCCGCCGCGATCAGTTCGTTGACCGAACGCCAGAACTCCAGAGCGGTCCGGCTTTGCCACAGCGGCAGCACCCGAGGGGCGAGCCCGGCGGTCTCGCACACCACCAGTGCCAGGTCAGGCCGCGGGTATCGATCAGCCAGTCGCGTGACCTCGGCGTCGGTCAACCGGTCCGGCATGCTCACCCCCCAACCGGATCATGCCACCCGGCACGGGCACCGTCTCGGACTCACGTCGCGCCGGCCGGAGCGCGGAGCCCTGTTCACCCGACGTCCCAGACAGGTCGCGCGAGACCGGGTCGGCCGCGCCAGCCGGCCGGCAGTTCTATCCCGACGGTGTTCGCCGCCCACCAAAGTCTTCGCGCGGGCCCGATTCCCTGAACGCGACACACCGCCGGCCGCTACCCTGTGAGCGGGTGTGGACGAGCAGGTCTGACTCGACTCCACGTACTGCCCTGTCGGCAATGCGTGCCACCAGAAGAAAATGCGTTCCGCCAGAACATGAAGGGCTGGTCGCCATGAGGTGGCAAGCACTCCGGACGATACTTGTCGGTATAGCCGCGCTTGTTGTTGCCACCTCCTGCGACGCGCCAGTCGCGACGGACACCTCGCCGAACGCGCTTGACGTCAAGCTGATCGAACCTCGACAGTTTCCGTCACCTATCCGCCCGGTGGTGGCGCAGCGGTGGTTGTCGGCACCCGCACCGCCACCGGCGGCTACACGGAACATGGTGAGCAGCAGGACAACGGTGCCTACAGCAATGTGGATATGAGCGCGGAACCAGCACCGTGGCCGGGCAGCTGACCGGCGAGAGGCCCGGCAGCGCGTCGGTCACCGTCACGTTGGTCAGCGCGACATTGCCCGTGTTGTTGAGGACGTAGCTGAAACGCAGCGGGGTGCCGGCGGAGTAGGAGGTCGGGGTGACGGACTTCGTGAGGCTGAGCCAGGGCTGCGGGGTGCGCATCGTCCACGGCGCCGGGTTCGAGGTGACCGCCGGTCCGCTCGGCGGGGTGCCCGACGCGGTGGCGGTGTTGTTGATCTCACCAGCGGCGAGGTCCGCGGTGGTCACCCGGTAGACGGCGAAACAGGCCGTGGCGGCGCCGGGCGCGAGCGTCGTCTCCTGGCAGTGAATCGGCGAGAGGCCCGGGTGCGGCTCCTGCACTGAGATGCCGGTCAGTGGGGCATTGCCGGTGTTGTCGACCCGGTACGCATAGGGGATGTCCTCGCCGACGGCGCTGAAGGTCTGCATGAGGAAGGCTCTCTTGGCCGGCGCCAGAGCCGGCGCGGCGAGGGCCGGGATGGTCACCGACGACGGGGACGACGTCACCGCGGCGCCGGTCGGAGGCAGCCCGGTCGCGGTGGCCGTGGTCGTGACCCCGCCACGTGCCACGTCGGCCGCCGTCGTGAAGTAGCGCGCCAGGCACTGGGTCGCCTGGCCGGCGCCGAGCGTGGTCTGGAGGCAGGCGACGTCGACGCCGGCCAGCGTGTTGCGCACGGTGACTCCGGTCAGCGTCTGGCCGCCGGTGTTGGTGACCGGGTACTGGAAGAACAGCTGGGTCCCCGGCGAGGCGAAGGACACCGCCAGGGGACTGACGGCCAGCGAGACCGCCGGTCCCGGCGCCACGGGAGCAGCCGTCGCGGCCGGCGCCCCGAGGCCCACTGCGGCGCAGGACACCGCCGCCACCAGGACGCCGGCCCTCGCTCGCGCCGCGAGGCGTGCACGGCGCACGAGTGCATATAGGCTGCAATATATTGAATGCAATTATGCGTCACGGCCGTGCCGGCAGAGGAGGGCGGAGTGGAACCAGGGCCTGGACCCGAGCAGAGATCGGCTGCGCGGTCACGGGTAGTGCTGGTCCACGGCCTGCGGGACGAAGGAGCCAGCTTCGACCCGGTGGCGCGTCTGCTTCCGGACCTCGAGGTCCTGCGCTACGACCGGCGCGGCTGGGGCGCGTGCCCGGACTGGGACGGCGTGGCGGCGGACCTCGACGGACACGTCGACGACCTGCTGAGAGTGCTGGCCGGCCGGCCGGCGGCCGTCGTCGGGCACAGCTGGGGCGGCAACGTGGCACTGGCCGCGGCGATCCGCCGCCCGGACCTGGTCGAGGCCGTCGGCATCTGGGAGACGGCGATGCCGTGGGCCGAGTGGTGGCCCCGCGAGCATCGCGCCGTCATCCAGGAGACCATCGACCGCGCCGCCGTGACGCGCCCCGGCAGCCCTCGCCAGATCCGGGAACGAGCCCTGGCCGCGGCCGAGATGACGCTGACGCTGCACCCGCCGTTCGACCCGGGCGAGCTGACGGTGCCGCGCGTCGTGGGATACGGCACGGCGTCCTTTCCGCACTTCGCGGACGGCCTGCGGGCCTTCGCCGCGCAGGCCGGTGCCGACACGGTCAGGTTCGCCGGCGCCTCGCACATGGTGCACCGCGAGGACCCCGCCGGATTCGCCTCCTTCGTTCGGCGGGTCGCCGACCTAAGGCCAACGACGACGCTGGTCGCAGAACGCGTCGAGTGACCACGCAGTGGGCCCGGCCTGGCCAGGGCCGGCGCCAGGGAGAACTCCGCCCGCCATGCGAATCCGTTACCGCGCCCACCGGAGCCGTCGTCTCAGTGCTTGATATCCAGCAGCGATCTGAAGGTCGCGGAGGCCGTGACCTTCTCCAGACCGTACCGGCTCCACAACCGGCTGGATTCCTCCGACGACATGCTGCGATCAACGTCGCCCCTGCGCGCGATGGTCGACTCCAGACCCACCGTTCCCAACGTGGGGCCAAAATTCCACCAGAGTGTCAGGTAGCGAGGGTCTCGGGTGTGCCGAGCGACCGAGTTGCTCTCCGCTACGCGCCCGCGATACCTGACGCAGTCACCGGGCCCACTGCCACATCTCTGGTTCCTGAAATCCTGCCACGAGTACTGCGCGCTGCTTCCGAACGCCGGCTCCAGTCTGACGCGGTCCCGTCGCACGCTGACAAATTCGGCCCGGACTCCCAGCTGGTCATAGGGGGTGTCGACGGGCAACTGGACAAGCCTCGTCGTCGACCTTGGAACTCCCGGGTCCTCCCACGACCCGAAAAGGTCCCAGCGTCCGATCTCTATTGGCTCGGTGCGCATCTCTGTCCATCGGGAGAGTTCGGCCTGACCGTCTGTGGAGTCATGTCTCCAGTCGGGCGCCGAGTGGCCGGAGGACCTCGTCGTGACGCGTCGGCCGTAGACCACGAACTGGTCTCCGACCAGATACACCCCGACGTTGCCACGGACCTCAACACTGAGCGTTATCGGCACCGAGAACGTTTTGCGGTCCGCGCTCAGGGTCGGGGATCCGAACTTGGCGTCGAGAATCGGTCTGGGTTCCTCGTGGTACGGCTGATAAAGCTGGGTGTAGCCGAAGTTCGCCATGGCGATGACCGCTGTGGCGCTCGCGGCGACGGCGACCTTCTTGGGTGACGGTATGACGACCGAGGTGTGGTACACGACATAACACGACCAGCCGGAGGCGACGGCGAGCAGACCCCACGTCACAAAATACGGAACCGATTCTATGCCCTCTCGCACAGTGGCCACCAACAGCATGGCGTTGGCCACCAAGGCCGTGACGGAGCCGAAAAGAGCGAGGAGGCCGGAGATCTCGAAGCGGTGGGAGTACCAGTGGTCCAGAGTGCCGAGGGCACCCAAGATACACACCGTGGCCGTGATGACCATGAGAAGACCGGTGAAGCACCCCAGATAGGCAAGGGAGTCAGTGACGTTCTCCACGCCGAACCAGGCGAGGTAGAAAGATGTCACCAGCAGAACCGGGACGATCAGGAAAGGGGCCACCGGATGCGGTTCGAGGGACCTCGGGGTCCGGGTGGCATGCGCGACACGCGCACGCGACCGGCTCCGCCAGCTGGATCCCGAGGTCCGGCGGATAAGCGGGCCAGACGCTCGCCGCCTGGATCGTCCGTCGACTATCTGGCCTCGTACCGGAGGCACGGCTGCGCGGTCCCGACGACGAGAAGGTGATCTCATGACATCGATCCTTCTGCAACCAGTAATCAGGGCTCCGCGCCGGCTGGTGCCATGACCGCGAAGGTCGGCCCGGCGGAGTGATCGCCGTTTTCGCCCTCAGGTGGTCGTGAACCGGGCCTGGTCGCGACCGTTTCAGGGCCAAAACGGCGATCATGGTCTGGAGGTGGAGCGGGCGGACGTTGTCGGAGGCAGTGCTAGGTCAGTCCCTGCTGTCCGGACGGCCCAGAGGCGAAATAACCACCACCCCAGCCACCAGACCAACCGCACGTTCCTGGAGTGGCGCTCCAGCCGCACGTTTCATGGCAGGAACCGCTGGTCGTACCACAGTTCTGAGGGGCGGTCTGGCCTCCGGGTGAGGCGTTCGCGGCGGCCATCGGCAGGCTGGCAACGAGGGCGAACGCGACTATGGCTACCCACCTCTTGAACATGCACTTCCTCCTCGAATGCCATCGGACGCCCCGAGCTGCCCGCTCCTCACGACAGACACGGCTTTCTCGCGCGGGCGTTCGGCTCGGCCTGCCGGCGATCCGCCTGTCAACGTCCGGCCCTGTCGAGGGCGTGGTCGAGAGTCGCCCAGGTCCTCTGCCCGACGACGCTGTCGGCGGCCAGCGACTCGGCGGTCTGGAAGGCGCGCACCGCGTTCGCCGTCATCCCACCGAAGACGCCGTCCGGGGACAGGGCGCCCGGCTGCGGCGCCTCCTTGTGGTTCACGATGTTCAGAGCGTTCTGCAGCGTTCCGACCGGGTGGGCGATATCCGGGAAGGTCCCGGTCGCGCCGAGGTCGTGGATCCCCTGCTGGACGGTCGGGAAGACCTGGAAACGGTTGTCCGTCGGATGCGGATGGAACGCGAACAGCGGCTGGCAGTTGATCGTCCCGGCGATGTCGTTCTCCCCCGCGACGTAGGAGCGACGGCACACGCTGTCCCCACGGTTACCCTCGATGGTCTGCACCGTGCCGTTGACGTGGCTCTCCACGATGCCGATGTGTGTGTTGCTCCCAGCCGCCTGCCCGGTACCGGTCCAGTCGAATATGATCAGATCGCCCCGCTCGCTCTGCGTCGATGGCCGCCACATTCCGTTCTGGCGCGCCCAGGTCGCCCCGTAGGGGACATAGGCCGTCCTGAACGGAAGCGGCGTGCCGGCCTGAGCGAACACCCACTGACAGAAGATGTAGCACCAGAAGGCGTGGTTCATGCCGTACCAGCGGCCGTACTTGTTGTCGTTGTCGGGTCCCTCGTGGTAACCGATCTCGCCTGCTGCCACCCGAATGACGTCGTCGGCGCTCGCCATGCCTCCCCATCTCACGGCTGACCAGGAACAACCGGCCGGTGAGACCACGAGCACCCACGCGTTACCGGAGTTCGCGGCGACCAGCCGTCCCAGGCCTACCAGTCAGCACAGACCAGGTCTGTGTGGCGGACATTCGTTGTCTTATGAGCTGGCGGGGACGAGCGAGCCGCGCGACACCCGGCCGGCTCCCCGTCCCGCTACGTCCGTTCCCGCCGCACCGGCACCCAACCGGTACGGCACTCCGCGCATCCGTTCAGGGATCCGCGACGGACGCTTAAGTAGCCCAGGTCCGGCAAGGGAGCGGCCATGCGAAACAGCGTGCGATCCATCTGGACCGAGTTCAACGAGCCGATCGAGGCCCGATTGGACTTCATGTATCTCGATATCAAGGGTTTGGTGACGACCGGTCTGGGGAACCTGATCGACGCCACCAGCCTGGCGCATCCGCACACCCCGACGCCCGCGGAACGGACGAAGTCCCACCAGCTGGCCCAGCAGCTCGGCTGGCGCACGAAGGTCGGCGACGCCGCGGCCACCCCCGCTCAGATCGCCGCCGAATGGGACCAGATCAAGGCCCGGCTCGGTCAGGCCAGTCTCGGTGGCGCCAGCTTCCGCGCGTTCGCCACCCTTCGCCTGCCCGACGCGGAGATAGACCGGCTGGCGTTCGAGAAGCTCACCGAGATGGAGGGCGTGCTCAAGCACCGCGCGCCGTTCGGGTCTTTTGACAGCTTCCCGGCCGACGCGCAGCTCGGCCTGCTCAGTATGTCCTGGGGTATGGGCCCCGCCTTCAACTTCCCGAAGTTCCAGGGGTCCGTCGCCGCGGGCGACTGGGCGACGGCGGCGACCCGGTGCCGGTTCCAACCGGACACCGGCGGAGTAAGCCTGCGCAATGACCGCGACCAGCGGCTTTTCAAGAACGCGGCCGCCGTCGTCACGAAGCACCTCAACCCGGACACGCTCATCTGGCCCGCGGTCGCCTGACGCGACCCGCGGGCCAGAGAGGCCTGTTCTCGACGCGCAAGCGTCGCCGCGGCGGCGGCACCGTTCCGTGGGCCTGCCGGCGCCAGGCGCTCGCCGATGTTGACCGATTTTCGCGCCCGCCGCCATCGCCAACGCGGGGAGTCGGTCGGCCCGGTGCCGGGAATGTGTTCAGAGCGTCGGCGCCGCAGTTCCGGCCGTAGAACACGGAGAATCGTGGAGGTCCGGATGGTTTCGGTAGACAGTGCCCGAACTGAACGGGACGCGGCGCTCGCGAACGAGCAGCAGGATGCGCTGGCGGCACGGGCCGCGTCCAGGCTGGACCCACGCAGAGGAAATATCTCCGTGCTGCGGGAACCAGGCGGGATCGCGCGCGCCGATGATCCCGCCCGGATCGCGGCCCGCATCGCGCGCCTGGCCCGGCACAACCCGGACGCGCGGTCGGTCAGCCCGGCCGAGGTCGGCGCCGAGGAACCAGCCGCCACCGCGGAGGCGGGCGCCGTTCTGGAACGGATCATTCAGACGAACGACCTGCTCGACGTCGGCTACCTGGAGGACGGTGTCGCGGCCGCGCGAGCGGTCGGCCGAATCGTGATCCGTGACGACCGGGGCCGGACGGCCGGCTATGGCACCGGCAGCCTCGTCTCCCCGGAACTGCTCCTGACGAACCATCACGTCCTCTCCGACACCCGGGTGGCCGCGTCCAGCAGCGTCGAGTTCGACTACCAGGACGGTCCCGACGGCCAGCCGCTGCCACTGGCGGAGTTCGCCCTTGACCCGGACCGGTTCTTCCTCGCCGACGAGGCGCTGGACTTCGCGCTCGTGGCGGTGAGGGCGGAACCGGCGCAGCTAAGCCAGTTCGGGTTCAACCTGTTGGTCGCCGCGGAGGGCAAGGCGATTGTCGGGGACTTCGTGACCATCATCCAGCACCCCGGCGGTGGGAAGAAGCAGGTCGCGCTGCGGGAGAACCGCATCGTGGACGTGCTCGACCTGTTCATGCACTACGAGACCGACACGGAGCCCGGGTCCTCGGGATCCCCGGTCTTCAACGACCAGTGGGAGATCGTCGCGCTGCACCACGCCGCGGTGCCGGCTCCGGATCACGGCGAGCTCGGCGGCATCCTGAACGAGGGAATCCGGGTCAGCAGGCTGCTCGCCTTCCTGCGCGACCAGACCTTCCCCACGGCGCGGCAGGCGCTCGTCGACCGCCTCCTCGACGACCGCGTCCGCCCCGCTCCCGCCGCACACGTCCTGGTCCCGGCCGCCGCGCCGGTCGGCCCGGTCACCGTGCAGGCGCCCGCGCACGAGGCCGCCCGGATCCAGCAGTCCGTGACGCTCACCGTTCCGTCGTTCGACATCCGCCTGCACGGCGGCCTCGCCGGCCCGGGCCTGCCCCCCGTCCCTGAGCCCCCCGCCCCTGTGGAGGAGGCGGTCCGGATCGACCCGGACTACACCAACCGCGTCGGCTACGACGAGGACTTCCTGGGCAGCGGCCACCGGGTGGCGCTGCCCACCCTGCATCCGGATCAGGTGCCGCTCGCGGCGGTCAACCAGCTTCCCACCGGGCAGCAGCCGCCGTACGTGCTGCCTTACCACCATTTCAGCGTCGTGCTGAACCGGCAGCGGCGGCTGGCGTTCTTCACCGCCGTCAACATCGACGGCGCGACCGCCGCCCGGCTGCGGCGCGAGCCCGACCGCTGGTCCTTCGACCCCCGCGTGCCGGAGGACGAGCAGACGGGCGAGCAGGTCTACCGCGACAACCCGCTCGACCGCGGCCATCTCGTCCGCCGCCTCGATCCCGCCTGGGGGGCCACCCGCGCCCAGGCCAAACTCGCCAACGACGATACCTTCCACTTCACTAATTGCACCCCTCAGCATGCTGATTTCAACCAGAACCAGACCACCTGGGCGGGGCTGGAAGACTACATCCTCGAAAACGCGGACAACCAGGACTTCAAGGTCACCGTCTTCGCCGGCCCCGTCCTGGCCGACGACGACGAGCCGTACCGAGGCGTACTCCTGCCCCGCCAGTTCTGGAAGATCGCCGCCATGGTCACCTCGGCCGGCAGGCTGTCGGCCACGGGTTACCTCCTCAGCCAGGCAGACCTGATACGTGGCCTGGAGATCACACCCGCGGCCTTCTCGTACGGCGCGTACAGCACCTACCAGGTGCCACTCGCGCGGATCACGTCACTCACCGGGCTTTCGTTCGACGCTCTCACCGCGTCCGATCCGCTCGACGGGCTGGAAACCACTGACGCCGCCCGAGAGATCACCCATCCCCGGCAGCTCGTCCTGTGACTAGGTCGCCCTGACGACCGCCCTTCCCTGGGCGCCCGCGGCGTCGAGGAGGATTCGGTCGGCGGGTCGCCTCGGCACTCTCAGCCACGTCGCGCACAGCCGAGGAGCAGAAGGGAGCAGCGATGTCCTTCGCACCGCTGGCTGCCGTCGGAACACTCGTCTTCACCTTCGTCAACTTTCTGACCTATATACGCGCACGCCAGTGGAACGGCGTCCTGACGCAGGCGATCGCGTGGGTCGCGGGCATCGGCGCCATCATGCTTGCCGCGCGCACCGACTTCGCGTCCGATGTCAGCTTCGGCAACTCGAGCCTGGGCAACATGGACATCGCGACCCAGATCTTCCTCGGGCTCATCGCGACCTCGATCCTCAGCACCGTCAATGAGTTCAAGAAAGCATTCGACAACTCTGATTCCGCGAAGAAGGAGCCGCTGCTCACGGGACGTGGTCCTGGCTCCGACGCCGCGGGCCCGGCCGGGTCGCCACCTTCGGCTCAGCCACCGCCGGCTACCCCGGCTCCGGCCCCCACGCCCAAACCCCCCGCGCCCTGACGCGGTCACAGGCGGCGTCTGGCAAGCCTGAGCCTCCGTCCACGAGCAGGCCAATGAGACATCGGAGTCCTGACGACAACGAGGGAGTGAATGCGGTGTCGCGGATACGCATGGCCGTCGAAATTCACAATGAGTCGCACGTACCTCTCGTCTGGGCCAGCGACAAGCTGGACTGGGGAGAGTGGACCGATCCGTGGTACCCCTCGCGGGCCGCGACCATCGCTCCCGGCACGACCGCCGAGTGGCGGGCCGAGGGAGATCTGTTCGTCGTTCCGACGACGGGGACCGAGGGCCGGGTCTGGTACAACGTCAACGGCGACCGGGGAAGCAACTGTACGTGCACTTCGACAGCCCCCTCGCCGAGTCGCCCTATGGAAACACCTTCCACATATGGGCACCGCCTGGTTACGAGGCGTCGTACAGCGGCGGCCAGGGACACGAGGCCCGACTCGTCATCCGTCTCCGGGACAGCGCGCGTCGCCAGGTCCCGGGATTCACGCCGTCGGTCAACGGGTTCCAGTTCGCGAACCAGTGGGACCCAAATCTTCCCGCGATGACTCTCGGTTTCCTCTGGAACCGGCTCCTCGACGCCCTCGGCGGCGACGCCGCGGCGGCTCTCGGGATCGCACGCGTGGATGACAACTGGCTGCCCATCACGAAGGCCGACGCGGGAATGTGCGGCGGCATGACGTTCGGCGCGATGGACTACTTCGCCGCCGGCAAGCTCCCGCCCTCCGCGACGACGGCGCCCGCCTCCGAGGCGGACCCGCTTTTCCAGTTCATCAGGGGCCGGCTCTTCGACAGCTTCGACGTCACCGGCTCCGGGCACCGGTGGCTGGGGTACTCGTCGCCGCACTACCCGAACGGCGACGAAGGGTTCCTGCAGCAGGTGGCCGGACTGACCCGTGGCCGCTCCTGGATCACCTACCGCGACGAGTGGCCGCGTATCCGTGACGACATCGACGCGGGGAGGCTGTCTCCGATCGGCCTGATCCAGACCGACTCTCTCGATGTCGGGAAGAACCATCAGGTGCTTGCCTACGCGTATCAACAGAGCGGCCAGGTCGTTCAGTTGTGGGTGTACGACAACAACTACCCGCACCACGACGATCTGGCGCTCCAGTTCGACATCACCGACACGGCTGGCGAGGTTCACGTCCAGCGGTTGGGCCCCTACCGCGCCAACGAGCCGCGGATCTTCTGCATCTTCCGCACGAACGGCTACACCCCGCACACACCCCCGGCAGGAAACCCGGCGCCGCCCGCTCACGGCGAGACACCTCCCGCCGACGTCGTCGTGGCGCTGGCGACAATGGGGGTGGACTTCAGCGTCACCGAGGCCGAGCTACGCGGCTGGCTCGCCAATCCGCTTTTCACCCCCTACCCGGCGGTCGCACAGGCACTGCTGCTCCAGGGGTGGTCACTCAAGGCCCCGGTATACCTCGACGTCATCGTGTGGAACTACGAGCACACACCCGGTGTGACCTCCCCGCGTAAGGCCGCGGAGGTGAACCCCGACATCCTGAAGGCGGCTGTCCTACAGGGCTGGAACGTGCGCTACGGCACGGAGGTCACAGATTTCGGGCAAATCCTCGACGCCTGAGTCGAGCAAGCCGGGCCGATGATTTTCTACGGGATCGAACTATTTCCGCCCGGTATTTCGCGTACGAGTCACGTCACGAGTGCCCATCGACGATGGAAAGGGGCTTCGGCATGGACGATGACGAGCTCAAATTCGCCGAGGGCGGCATCAGGATGCTGGTCTCGCTGGGGGGTCTGCCCTTCGCCGGCGTCCCGACCATCGCCGGGGTGATCGGCTACGTGTCGACCGTCATCAGCTTCTTGAGCGGTGGTTCCACGGTCGATGCCGTCGCGCTCCTCAAACAGGAGGTCGACTCGCTGAAGGCAGAGATGGTCCAGCTGAACAGCCGGCTCGACGAACTGATCGAGAACGTGGCCATCGAGAACAACCGGAACGTCCAGGCGCGCGTCGACGACCACCTCGACGACATCAGGCGACTCAGGCTCCGTCTCGGCGACTCGCCGGGTGACGTGGACAAGGCCGTGGACGTGGCCAACGAACTCGGCGTGGTCATCGACTCGTTCCTCCGGGCTGATTTCGACCTCTGGCGCTGGACGGACGTGGTGCAGAAGAACGGGCTCAGGACACTGGAGCTGCACCGCTTCAAGAACGCCCCGACCCTGGCGGTCTATCTGCTCGGGCTGCTGAGCTGGCTCGCCGCCCGGCAGGTGGCTTTCGACGCGAACCAGCGACACCGGCTGGACGACGACGCGCCCAGGATCCTCCGCCACCTCCAGGCCGTCTCGGTGCGGCCCGAGTTCGACAAGTACGCCGACGGAGACGCCTCGGTACCCCGCTCGATCACCGAGCACATCAAGTGGCGGATCAGGGCCTGGGTGATCGGGCTCAACCGGCTGCCAGAGAACCGGAGTTGCCGGTGGGCCTTCGAGGTGCGTGACTGGATGACGGGCCGTAGGACGCTGGCGGATCACTTCGAGATAATCACCGACAGCGATCACGTGCTCTGCACCGTCGACGCCGCGTCGCTTGGCCCCCCGAAGACCGAGCTCCAGATGGAGACCGACGCGGGGGTGGACGTCCTGAACCAGATGGCGGTGACGCTCGACCGGGTGGCCAAAACGGGCTCGGCGCGCGAGCCGGTCATCGCCCCGTTCCCCGATACCAAGGTCTACCCGCCGGCCATGTTCTACCTCATCGGCCAGAACGGCGACCTGTATTGGTATCGCAATGTCTCGTCGAGCCAACCCGGCGGTTCGACCGACTGGGCGGGCCCGACACGGGTGAGCGACGGCTGGCACCGCTTCACCAAGGCCTTCTGCGGCGGCGAGGGAGCCCTGTACGGCGTCCAGCCCGACGGCACGTTGCTCTGGTATGGCCACGACGGGTACCGAGATGGCTCGCCGACCTGGCGCGGGCCACGGACGGTCGGCAGCGGCTGGAACGGTTTCAGGGAGATCTTCTCAGGGGGCGAATACGTCGTCTACGGCATCCGGCCCGACGGCACGCTGCTCTGGCACAGGCACAACGGGGCCGCGAACGGCGGTGACACCACGACCTGGTCGGGCCCGGTCCCCGTCGGTACGGGCTGGCAGTCGTTCGCGAAGGTGTTCTCCGCGGGGCACGGCGTCATCTTCACCATTGGCGCCGACGGAGTCCTCACCCGCCACGAGCACAGGGGGTACTCCGCCGGCACGTCTGACTGGGGAGCGCAGATCCCGATCGGCACCGGCTGGAACGTCTTCCAGGAGGTCGTGGCAGGACCCGACGGAGTGCTCTACGCCTTCACCCCGGACGGCCGGATTCTCTGGCACTGCTACCGGGGCGAGCGCCCGCCGCCGGTGTTTCCCCCTGGCGGGGCTGGTGGCTACGACCCCCACATCTGGGAGGGGCCGATCGAGGTCAAGCGCGGTGTGCTCGGCTTCAGATCCGCCTTCCCGGTGATGGATGCGCCGTTCCGCGCCCCCGCTTGATGGCCGGGGCTGAAGGACAGACCGCTCAACCCGTCAGGCCGGACTGAACCTGACGGGAAGGGAGACGAGTCCACGGGTCCAGGGCGACGGCTGCCAGAGCAGGGCGTCGCTGTCCACGGCGAGGGTGACGTCGGGAAGGCGGTCGAGGAGCACTTCGACCGCCGCCGTCACCATGACCTCGGCGATCGCCTGGGCCGGGCTCGGGCAGCGGTGCTCACCGTGGCTGAACGACAGGTGCGCATGGTTTCCGGCCGCGTGCCGGTCCATTCCCGCCCGGACCATGGGGTCCGCGTTCGCGCCCGCCAGTCCGAGCAGCAGCAGGTCCCCGGCAGCGATTCGCTGGCCGCCCAGTTCGACGGTGCGCACCGCCCAGCGGCCCGCGAAGTTCTGCAGGGGCGTGTCCTCCCACAGCACGTCGTTGAGTGCCTGGCCGACGCTTCGCCGGCCGCCGGACAGCCCCGTCGAGAACCGGTCGTCGACCAGCATCAGCCGCAGGGTGCCGCTGGTCCAGTAGGACGTCGGGAGCTGGCCGGCGGAGGCGATGACCACCAGATCCATCAGCATCTCGTCGTCGGTGAGACCGGCCGGATGCATCGCCATCCTGGACGGGATGTCGTTGCCCGGCCGCTTCCGCGCGCGCGCCACGACCCGGCGGATGAGGTCGCCGACCCGTTCGAAGGCGGCCAGCGCGTCGCTCGACCCGGATGCCATCTCGGTGAGGTCGTGCACCAGGCTCTCGGTGTCAGCCTCGTCGAGACCGAACAACACCGCGACGACAAGCAGCGGGATCACGCTGGCGTAGTCGGCGACCAGATCCGCCTCGCCCCGGCCGCAGAAGGTGTCGATGAGCTGGTCGGCGATCCGCTCGCACTGGGCCCGCAGCCGGAGGTGGTCGACGGCCTCGAGGGCGGCGTGCACGACCTCCGCGCGCCGGCGGTGCTCGACGCCCTCGGCGAAGTACACGGACGGCAGATAGCCCACCCCCGGCAGCAGCGGCCAGTCGGGCGGAATCTGCGGCCAGCGGTTCCACCGTCGGGAGTCCCTGGCGAAGAGGGCCGGGTTGCTGGTGACGTAGACAAGCTCGCGATACCCGAGCACGAGCCACGCCGGGTGGCCGCCCTCGAGAAGGACCGGCGCGACGGGGCCGAATCTGGCCCGCATCTCCCGGTACAACGCGGCCGGTTCCTGCTCGAAGCGCGGGCCGAACAGCGGGACGGCGTCAGCCGGGTGGTCCGACGGGACCGGGCGGTCATGGTCCCGGGAGTCGGCGGTGCCGGTGGAACCAGCTAAATGAGGTGTCATGACGATTTCTCCCAGAGGTGGCCGGCCGCGCTCCGGTGCCAGGCTCGCGGGACAGCCGGGGCCGGTGTGACGAAGGCCCGGGCCCGCTTCCGGTGACTCCCCGGAGTCGTCGTCGGGGCCCCCAGGCCGACGTGGTTGCACATCGTACGGGACCTCGGCCGGTGGACGGCCTGCGCCGGGCTGACCCGTCGATCCCGTAGCAGTTGCACCGTCAGCGCAGGTGGGAGGAGGTGGCCGCTGCGAGAACGCCGCGTTGATCGTTTTCGTCTATCGTCGCCGATATGGACACCGGTCAGGAGCATGAGCGCGCCGCACACGGCCATGGCCATGCTCACGGCGGGCACCCGCACGAGGACGGCCATGCCGATCACCCGGCAGGGCGGTGGGTGCGGCTTCGCCATGGTCTCTTGGACCTGATCGGGGGCCACAGCCACGACAGCGCCGACCAGATCGACGACGCGTTGGAAGCCGACGCCGCCGGGCGGCGCGCACTGCTGATCAGCCTGGCCGGTCTCGCCCTGACTGCCGCGCCGCAAGCCGTCGTGGTGGCGTTGTCCGGGTCGGTGGCGCTGCTCGGGGACACCCTGCACAACGTCGCCGACGCGCTCACCGCGGTTCCGCTGCTCATCGCCTTCACTCTCGCGCGCCGCCCGCCCACCACCCGGTTCACCTACGGATTCGGCCGCGCGGAGGACCTCGCCGGTCTCGCCGTCCTCGCGATGATCAGCCTGTCGAGTGTGCTCGCCGGCTGGGCCGCGATCGACCGCCTGCTGCATCCTCGGCACATCGACCACCTCGCCGCGGTCGCCGTCGCCGGGCTCGTCGGGTTCGTCGGCAACGAGATCGTCGCGCGTTACCGCATCCGCGCCGGCCACCAGATCGGCTCCGCCGCCCTCGTCGCCGACGGCCTGCACGCCCGCACCGACGGGCTCACCAGCCTCGCGGTCCTCCTCGGCGCCGCCGGCGTCGCCCTCGGCTGGCACTGGGCCGACCCCGTCGTCGGCCTGGCCATCACGGTCACCATCCTCGGAGTCCTGCGCTCGGCCGCCCGGGTGCTCGGCGCCAGGCTGATGGACGCCGTCGATCCCGACGTCGTCGCCGAAGCCAGGACCACCCTCCTGCACACCGAGGGCATCGACACCGTCCGCGAGCTGCGGCTGCGCTGGATCGGGCACACCCTGCGCGCCGAAGCCGACGTCACCGTCGATCCGAACCTGACCCTGGCCGCAGCCCATGACGTCGCGCACGCCGCGGAAGCCCACCTGCTGCGCCACATCCGACGCCTGTCCGCCGCGACCATCCACACCAGCCCCGCGCTGCACCACGCCACCCCCGCGTTGTAGCGACTCCGTTCAGGGACACTCCTGTCAGAACGGCGACGAATGGTGTTACCGGGTACTTACCGGCCGCCTATAGTCGGCCCCTGTGATCGTCCTGCTGATCGTCGTTGTCGTCGTTGCCGCAGTGTTGCTGCTGGCATCGCTGCGGACTGTGCAGCAGTACCAGCAGGGGCTGGTGTT
This sequence comes from Pseudofrankia inefficax, assembly GCF_000166135.1. Taxonomy (NCBI): domain Bacteria; kingdom Bacillati; phylum Actinomycetota; class Actinomycetes; order Frankiales; family Frankiaceae; genus Pseudofrankia; species Pseudofrankia inefficax. The sequence goes on along the minus strand of NC_014666.1, from coordinate 4,117,870 downwards.
CCGATTCGGCAGGATGCTGCCCCGGCTCCGCACCCCGGGCCTGACCGTGGTCCTTCCCTTCGGGATCGACCACCTCGTCAGGGTCAACATGCGGATCGTGGCGATGTCCGTGCCCCGCCAGGAGTGCATAACCCGGGACAACGTGACGCTCACGGTCGAGGCTGTCGTCTACTTCCGGGTCGTCGATCCGGTCAAGGCGATCGTCAACGTCGAGAACTACCGGTTCGCTGTCACCGAGGTGGCCCAGACCTCCCTACGTTCGGTCATCGGCCGCAGCGATCTCGACCACCTGCTCTCGGACCAGGAACGGGTCAGCGCAGAGCTGCGCGCGGTGATCGACGAGCCCACCGAGGGGCCCTGGGGCGTCAAGATCGAACGTGTCGAGCTCAAGGACGTGGCGCTGCCCGAGTCGATGAAACGCTCGATGTCGAGGCAGGCCGAAGCCGAGCGGGAGCGGCGCGCCCGTGTCATCACGGCGGAGGGCGAATTCCAGGCGTCTCAGATGCTCGCCCAGGCCGGGCGGGTCCTGGCCGCGGATCCGAGCGGGCTGCAGTTGCGGCTGCTGCAGACCGTCGTCGAGGTGGCCGCCGAGAAGAACTCGACACTGGTCCTGCCGGTCCCGGTCGAGCTCCTCCGGTTCTTCGACCGAGGTGAGACCGGCCGTTTGGACTCGGTCGGCGAGCCGAAATCCGACCCGCCGAGCCCGGATGGCAAGCAGCACCCGGCGCTCCAGGACGACAGCGTCTGACGGCGGATCGAGCTCCGCGTGTCCCAGTCGGCGGGCCGGCGGCTCAGGGCCACCAACGATGTACGCGGGCCAGTGATTCTACGATTGCGGCGCTGACCACGTCGCGTTCATCCTCGATGGACAGGATCGTCGGGAGAGCGCCTATCACGGTCGTCCGGCCCGCCAACGCCGCGGCCATCAACGTTCTGGCCGCGAGGGTTTTCCGCTGCGGGGCGGAGATATGTGGGGCCAGTCCTGCCAGAGCTGAGGTCCGGTCGTTCGGGTCGTCGATGGCGCTGGCCGCCGTCGACGCCTGGGCGACGGCCGATTCGCGTTCCTCGGCGGGCAGATGTGGCGCGAGTTCGATCAGCGCCAGGGCTTGGGCCCGCGGGTTGTTGATCGCGGTCGCGACGATCCGGGCGTCGGCGATGGCCTGCGCGCCGTCGTCCGGAGCCAGCAGCGGGGCCAAGGCGGTCAACGCCAGGACCCGGGAATGCGGGTCGCCGATCCCCCGAGCGGCGCTCCACGCCTGTTCGATGGCCTGCGCCCTTTCGTCCGCGGCCAACAGCGGGGCCAGCGCCGTCAGTTCCCGCACCCGCGCGAGCGGGTCGCCGATCGCCCCAGCGGCGGTCCGCGCCTGGTCGAGGGCCCATCGGCGTTGTTCAGCCGGCACATGGAGGGCAAGTTCTGCTAGCGCCGACGATCGGGCTGTTGGGTCGTCGACGGTGGTGGCGGCCGTCAACGCCTGGGCAAGAACATCTCCGCGCTGCCCGGGCGGCAGAACAAAGGCCAACCCCATCAACGTCCACACCCTGTCGTGCGGGTCACTGATGGCGGTGGCCGCTGCCTGCGCCTGAGCGAGGGCCTCGCGGCGCTGGTCGCCCGGCAGGTAGGGCGCTAGCGCGATCAGCACCTGCGCGCGCTCGTACAACTCGTCGATCGCGGTGGCCGCGGCAGATACCTGCGTAAAGACGTCGGCTGACCTGCTCCAGGCTCGCTCAAGCTCCGCCTGCGCCTGGTCGTCTGAGGCCTTCATCGTTGAGTCCGCGGTCAACGCGGCGGCGATCCGGTCGGCGGTCGCGCCCTGGGTGATGCTCAGCAATGCTCGCGCCCGGGTGCTCGGATCTTTGATCGCGCCAGCGGCGGTCAGCGCCTGGGCGTGGGCCAGCCATCGTTGATCGAGGGGCAGGTGTGGGGCAAGTCCGGCCAGCACGCGCACCTGGTCGCTCGGGTTGTTGAGCGCCCCTGCGGCGACGAATGCCTGCGCCACAGCCTGACCACGCGGTTTCGGGCTGAGGTACGGGGCCAGGTCGGCGAGCGCCCAAGCCCGCTCGGCCGGCCGCTCGATAGCCGACGCTGTGGTGAGCGCCTTTGCGAGCAGACTGAAGGGCAGGCGCGGGACCAGAGCGGTCAGTACCTGCGCCCGAACGCTGGGGGTGGCGATCCCAGCGATGATCGTCAGTGCCTGGGCCAGCAACTCGACGGGCAGACGCGGAGCCAGCGCGGTCAGTGCCTCCGCCTGCGCGCGCTGATTGGTGATCGTACTGATGGCGGCCAGCGCCTGGGCGGACAGCGGAGCCGGAAGGCGGGGCACGAGCTTGATCAGCAACTCGGCCTGACCCTGCGCACTGTTGATCAGGGTGACGGCAGCCAGGGCCTGGCCGAGAGCCTCGGCAGGCAGACGCGCACCCAGCTCCGTCAGGACGTGGACCCTGGCCCGTGGGTTTCTCACCGTGTTGACGGCCGCCAGCGCCTGAGGGAGGAGCTCAGCGGGCAGGCCGACCGCGAGTTCGGTCAGTACGTGGACCTGGGCCCGAACGTCGTTGATCGATCCGGCGGCGGTCAACGCCTCGGCCAGGACGCCGGTACGGTCCTCGGCAGGCAGGTGCGCGGCCAGCTCGGTCAGTACCCGTGCCCGGGCGTGTGGGTCGTCGATCGCGCGGGCCGCGGTCAGCACGTTCGGGAGAAGCTCGGCGTGGGGGCGGCGGGCAAGCTCGATCAGCGCCAGCACCTGGGCCTGTGGCTCGCCGATGCCGCGTGTGGCGGCCAGCACCTGGCCGAGGAGATCGACAGGCAGGTACGGAATGAGCTCGGTCAGCACCCGTGCCCGCGCACGCGGGTTGTCGATCGCGCAGGCGGCGGTGAGCACCCGCGGAAGAAGATCCGCGGAAAGCCGCGGTGCCAGCCCGATCAGCACCCGTGCCTGGGCATGTGGATTGTCGATCGCGCGGGCCGCGGTCAGCACGCGCGGGAGAAGATCGACGGACAGCCGCGGCGCCAGTTCGGTCAGCGCCGACGCTCGGGTGTACTCGTCGGTGATTACGGCGGCGGCGGCGAGCGCCTGGGCGAGGACCTCGCCGCCGTCCTCGTCAGGCAGCTGCGCGGCCAGCTCGGTCAGCACCCGCGCCCGGGCCTGCGGCTCATCAATCACCCGAGCGGCCGCCAACGCCTGACCGTGCAGCTCGGCCGGAAGGTGCGGTGCCAGGACGGTCAGGACCCGCGCCTGGGCCCGCGGTTCATCAATCACCCGAGCGGCCGCCAATGCCTGACCGTGCAGCTCGGCTGGGAGATGCGGTGCCAACACGGTCAGCATCCGGACCCGGTCCTCCAGGTCGGAAATGGTATACGTGGCGGTCAGCGCCTGGGCTAGCAGGTCGCTGGGCAGACGTGGCGCCAGCGCGGTCAGCACTCGCGATTGAAACCACGAATGCTTGATCGCACAGACAGCAGTCACCGCCTGGCCGAGCAGGCTCGCGGGAAGGTCCGGCGCCACCAAGGTCAGCGCCCGCATCTTGGCGTCCACGTCATAGATCGACTCGGCGGCGGTCAACGCCTGGGCGAAGGCCTCGTCACGGTCGTCAACGGGTAGTCGGGCGGCCAACTCGAGCATCACCCACGCCCGAGACTCCGGGTCGTCGATCGCGCGGGCGGCTTTCAACGCCTGGGCGAGCAGTTCGGCGGGCAGACGCGGTGCCAGCGCGGCCAGCGCCCGCCCCTGGCCACCCGGGTCTTCGATGGCGCGGACGTCGGTCAAGGCCTGGGCGAACAGGTCTGCGGGGAGGTGCTGTGCCAGCTCGGTCAGCACCCGCGCCCGGGAGCGAGGGTCGCTGATCGCGCGGGCGGCCGTCAGCGCCTCGGCGAGCAGCTCGACGGGCAGACGCGGCACCAGCGCGGCCAACACCCGCCCCTGGGCGTCCGGGCCGTCAATGGCGCGGACGTCGGCCAGCGCCTGGGAGAGCAGCTCGGGGGGCAGACGCGGCACCAGCGCGGCCAGCACCCGCGCCCGGGCGCCCAGGCCGTCAATGGCGCGGGCGGCCGCCAACGCCTGGGCGGGTAGATCGATGGTCAGGAGCGCTGCCAACTCGGCCAGCACCAACCCTCTGACCTCGGACTCGTCGATCGCGAGGGCCGCGGACAGCGCCAGGGCGAGGACCTTGCCGCGCTCCTTGGCGGACAGGTGCGCGGCAAGTTCGGTAAGAACCCGCTGGTGCGACTTCGGGTGGCTACGTTCGCCGAATCCCGTGGCGACCAGGTGGTGGATGGCACGCTCGCTCAGCGGGACGAGTTCCTGGGTCTGCTCATATTCCCAGGCGAACGGGTCGTTGACCGCTGCCCTGCCGGCGGCCGACACCCGGGCGGTTATCAGTCCGCGGTCTTCGACCAGCAGGCGCGAGGCCAGATCGGACAGCGCCTTGGCGAGCGCCCCGTCAGGGTCCCCGACCGGCAGGTGCGGGGTCAGCGCGGTCAGCACCCTCGCCTGGGCGTACGGGTCGTCGATCGCACGCACGCCGGTCAGTACGTGAGCGTGTGCATCCACGGCCACGAGCGCGGCCAGGCCGGTCAGCGCCCCCGCCTGGACGTCCTCGTCGTCGATCGCGCCGGCGGCCGTCAACGCGTGAGCGAGGACCTCGCCGCGGTCCTCGCCCCGCAGATGTGAGGCCAGCGTGGTCAGCACCGTCGCCCGGGCAGCCGGGTCGTCGATCGCGTCGGCGACGGACAACGCCTGGGCGAGTAGCTCGGCCGACAGGAACGGCGCCAGCGCGGTCAGGGCCTGTACTTTCTCGTCCTGGTCGCTGATCGCGGCAGCCGCGGTCAACGCCTGGGCGAACGTCTGTCCGCGATGCCGCGCGGGCAGCATCGGACCGAGCGTGGTCAACGCCGAGGCACGGGTGGATGCGTCCGGTATCGCCTGGGCATAGGTCAGCGCCCGGGTGCTGGGCCACAGCCTGCTGTCGACGAGCCGCACGAGAAGGGGCAGCGGGACGTGGGCGGCGAGGCTGGTGATCGAGCCGAGCAGCAGGGCGTAGCCGACCTGCCTGGCCAGTCCCGTGGGGTCACCCGCGGCCTGGCGGGTGAGCGCGTCGTGGCGGGCGGCCTGGACAGCGGCCAGGTAGTCGCTGGTGCTGCCCTGCTCCTCGTGGGCTGTGTACCAGACGCTTTCCGTCCGGCCATCGGGTGTGCACCGTTCGGCTTCAAGGACCGTGTCGACGGTTTCCGGTTTGTCGGCGGCCAGCAGGTGCTCGATCAGCCAGGTGAGTCCGTATCGGTCGGCCGCGTCCGTGTTCCCGCCGCCGAGACGGTTCAGACCGCTGTCCAGCCCACCCCACCGTCGCAGAAACCCGTCGGCGAGCGTGCCGTGCAGAAGTTCGAGTCGACCGGGCGGGAGGCTGCCACGCGCGTAGTCGAACACCAGGTCATGCACGACAACGGTCCGGGAGCCGCTCTGGCTGTCGGTTTGCGTGCGCACCAGCGACGCGCCGTCCAACTGGCGGAGCACGCGGCGCCCGGCCCGGGAGTCGAGCTGACCTGTGTCCTCCCACAGAGCGAGGACGACGGGCATCGGGATCGGCCCGCGGCCCTTGAACACCGCGAGCTCGAACAATCGCTGCGCGACCCCGTCGGCGAGTAGCCGCAGACTCGCGTCAATAACGACCAGCAGGTTCGGATAGCCATAGTCCGACTCGGCGAATCTCGCGGTCAGCTCAGCCAGGTCCGCACGCTCCAATGCCTCGGCGATCTCGTCCCAGTCCCACAGGTCCCGGACCATGCCCCCCGCGATCGCCAGCGCGACCGCCAGCCCGCCGCACCGCTCGACAACCTGATCGGCCGCCGCACCCCGCGCCGGTTGGCGCGCGTACGCCGCCAGCAGGCGCCGAGCAGTCGGCTCGTCTACTGGGCCCACAGGACAGATCGGCGTCGTGACGTCGAGAACCTGGGTCGTCCGCGAGGTCACCATCAGCCGGACCCCGGCGAGTCGGGGAAACCCGTCGACCACCGCCCTTTCCCACACGTCGTCCAACACGACCAGGCAACAGGCACCCGCGAGCAATGCGCGCAGCCGTTCCCGCCCGTCCGCCGCCTCCCGCACCGGCCGCCGATCCCCGAACGCGGCCAGTACGCGCGCCTGGACCGCCGTCACGTCCGCGCCCGGGTTGACCTCCACCCACACCACACCATCGACGTACCGGTCTCGGACCCTGTCGTCATGCACCACGGCGCGGGCCACCGTCGACTTACCCGCGCCTCCCATCCCCACCACGCCAACCGGGCCAGCGCCGACGGACATCAGGAGGTCACGCACCCCGGCCACGACCGATTCCCGGCCCACGAACGGCTCCGGCAACGGCCAACCGGAACGGGCCACCTCCCACGACGGCACCACCCGGCCCACCATCGCCCGCGCGCCCGCCGCGAACACCTCATTCCCAGGAAACGCCTTCACCGCGGCCGCGAACAACCGCCGGCGGCCATCGACCACAGCACCTGCCGCCATCAGAAGCGACACTTCGGCCCAGAACTGTCTGGAACTCCCCACATTCCACGCCGGAAGGTCCTTACGAGGAAAACCTGCGGCTTCCAACACCAGCCGCGCGCCCGCCAGCTCCAAGAAGACCTGCGCGAACGCGTCAATCTCGTCCTCCGACAGACCCCCCACCAGCTACCCCCATACTCGCCAAGCCCGTGATCGACCATCGTCGCACCCACCGACGCCAGCCCAGAACCGCGCCCCGAGCCCCCGCTACCTCAGCTATCTCGATAACGACGATTTCGGGACTGTCTCAACGGTCCCGGGCTGCGCCAGTTGTCGCGCGACGTGGTCCGTGGGATATAACCGGGGTGTAGATCCCGCTCCGTACGACTCGGAGCAGGTCGGGGGGATCTTGCTCACCGGGGGGTGGCGTGGTCGACGTGGCGGCTGTCGCGCCGCTGGACGACCTCGACCCCCGCGCGATCGGCCCCTACGTCCTGCTCGGCCGGCTCGGGGACGGCGGCATGGGCAGCGTCTACCTCGGCCGGCGCGCCGACGCCGCGCCTACTGGCGACGCCGGGCCCGAGCTGGTGGCGGTCAAGGTGATCAGGGCGGTGTGGCAGGCGGCGCTACCGACGGTAGACCCGCGTCCGGTCCCCATATCCTGACCATCACCATCAACCGGTAGGCCGCGACGGCCGTGCAGGCCGGCTGTCGGGCGGCCGGCCGCGGCGCCCACACATTTAGGTACTGACTGATCGCGGCGAGCAGGCCAGTGCCCAGCCGTGGCCCTGGCGGCTGGCGGTCATGGGCGGCGCCGGTGGATCAGGTGGTAGAGGCGGGCGACCTGCCGGTAGGGATCACGTTCGCCGGCCCGCCATTCGGCCTCGACCACGGTGTCGAGGTCGGGGCCGGGTGGGGTGTCCCCGAGGTGGTCGGTGAGCACGCGGATGCCGTACCAGGCGAGAGGTTCGGTTCCCGCGGCGGAGAGGAGGTCCCGGATCTGGTGGGGGTCGTCGCCGCGGCTGGGTACGCCGAGGTTCCCGATCTCGGTCACCGTGCCAGCGGCGGCGCGCGGCTCCTCGTCGAGGAGGCTGAGGGTGTCGCGCCAGCGGCCCTGCAGCCCGGCGCGCAGCGCGAGCGCGGTCGCGTTCTTCCCGACGACCGAGATCACGCCACCCGCCCCGGTCACGTCGGCCAGGACGTGCAGCAGCGCGGCCGGGTCGGTCAGGTACATCAGCACGCCGTGACACAGGACGCCGTCCCAGCCGCCGCCGACGAGGGAGGCGGCGTCGTGGCCGTCGCCGTGGACCAGGGTGATCCGGTCGCGGACGGCCGCGTCGGCGCCGGACAGCCGCTCGTCGGCCTGGCGCAGCATCTCCGGGTCCGGGTCGCAGATCGTGACCTCGTAGCCGAGCCGGGCGAGCGCTCGGGCCTGGGTGCCCTCCCCGCCGCCGACGTCGAGAATCCGGCCCGGCGGGGTCGGGAGGTGGGTGAGCAGCGCGCGGGTGACGAGGCGCTGGCGCACGGCTCCCCGCAGGGTCGCGGTGTGGGCCTGGTAGCCGGGTGCGAGGGCCCGGTCGACAGCGCCCCGCACCCAGCTGTTGTCGTTGGGCCGGGCTCCGGGTGCGGTCATCGGCTTGGGGTCAGGATGGTCGGTCCAGGACGTGGCCTGGTGGTGAGGACGCGGCGGCCGACAGGGGTGGCACGGGCAGGCCGGCCAGGGCCGCGTCGACGAGGGCGACGAGCTCGGCCCGGTCCACTCCGATCCCGATCAGTGAGCCGATGCCCCGGAAGTCGACAACCAGCAACGTCGCCAGCGTGACCGGATCGGCCGCTGGATCAAGGTCGCCGTTGCGCTGCGCCGCCCGCAGGCAGCCGGCCAGGGCCGCCCGCTGCGCCTCGAAGCCCTGGCGTAGCCGGGCCGTGGCGTCCTGATCACGCCCGGCCAGCTCGACGGTGAAGCGGCTGGCCATGCAGGCCAGCTGTTCGGGGTCGTTCAGCTGCCGGTCGACCGAGTCGACGAAGTAGGCCCGCAGACGCCGCATCGCGGTCTCGTCCGGGCCGGCCAACGCGGCCGCGCCGGACGCCTCGTCCTGGTCGCAGTAGTCCCCCAACGCGGCCAGGAACAGCGCGTGCTTGTCGCCGAAGGCGGCGTAGAGGCTGCCGCGGCCGAGCCCCGTCGCGGCCGAGATGTCATCGAGGCTCGTCCCGTCGAAGCCGTTCTTGCGGAACTCGCGCTCGACGGCCGCCAGCACCTCCCGCCGGTCAAAGCCAGGTGGGCGCCCCATGGGCCGATCGTATCCACGGATCTGGTTGTTGATCGAGTGATCGTTTGGTTGTTGGCGGAATAGTCCAGAACCCTCGGAGTTCTTTACTGAACAGTCCAGATCGTTGGGCCTCCATACCGACCGGGCGCCGCGCGTACGCGCCGGGCCCCCGACCGCGAGATGCGAGCCACCTCATGACTCAGCAGGACGCCCAGCCCGACCGGGCCGGTCCCGACCTCGGCGCCGTCCCGCCCATCCCGAGCCAGCGCCGCGCGGACGCCGGCGCCCGGCCCGTCTCCCCGGCCCTGCTGCTGGCGATCCTGTCGATCGCGAGCTTCCTGGCCCAGCTCGACGTGTGGGTCACCAACGTCGGCCTGCCCGCCATCGGGCACGGCACCCACGCAGGTTCGCTGGCCGACCTGAGCTGGGTGCTCAACGGCTACGCGATCGTCTACGCCGCGCTGCTGGTGCCGGCCGGCCGCCTGGTGGACCGGTTCGGCCGCAAGGGTGGCTTCCTGCTCGGCCTGACCGTGTTCGCCGTCGCCAGCATCGGCGCCGGCCTCTCCGGCGACATCTGGGTGCTGATCGGGTTCCGGGTCCTGCAGGCCGCCGGCGCGGCCCTGCTCACCCCGGCCAGCCTCGGCCTGGTGCTGCTGACCGCGCCGCCGGCGAAGATCGGCACCTACGTGAAGATCTGGTTCACCACCGGCGCGCTCTCAGCCGCCTCCGGCCCGGTGCTGGGCGGCCTGCTCGTGGAGGCGTCCTGGCGGTGGCTGTTCCTGGTGAACATCCCGGTCGCGGCGGCCGCGATCGCGCTGGGCGCCCGCTACCTGCCCAGCAGTCGGGACGCCGGCGACCACCTGCCCGACCTGCGCGGCGGCGGGCTGCTCATCGTCGCGATCGGCGCGCTCGCCCTGGGGCTGGTCAAGGCGCCGGACTGGGGCTGGTCGAGCGGCCGGGTGGTCGTCGCGTTCGTCCTCGCGGCGGTCGCGCTGGCGCTGTTCCTGGCCAGCTCCGCCCGCCACCCGGCGCCGGTCGTCACCCTCTCGCTGTTCCGGGACCGGGTGTTCACCACCGCCAACCTGGTCGCCACCGTCGCCTTCATGGCGTTCGGGATCGAGCTGCTCTCGACGATCCTGTGGCTCCAGGGCCACTGGCACTACTCGGTGATCCGCACCGGGCTCGCCTCGACGCCTGGCCCGGTGATGTTCGCGGTCGGCTCGGCGGTCGCGGAGACCCTCCAGGCACGGACCCGGCTGCGGGCGGGACGGATCGCGGTCGCGGGCGCGCTGCTGGCCGCCGTCGGCACGATCATGCTGACCCAGCTGGTCACCGACGAGCCGCGGTTCGTGGCCGCGTTCCTGCCGACCTGGGTGGTCCTCGGCCTGGGTTACGGCCTGGCGGTGCCGACCGCGATCACCCGGGCCACGGTCGGCCTGCCACCGAAGGACTCCGCGACCGGCAGCGCGATCGTGACGATGGCCACCCAGCTCGGCTCGGTCATCGGGATCAGCGTCCTGGTGGCGATCCTGGGCCGTGCCTCCGGCGCGGCCAGCCACGCGGTCTTCCAGCATGCCTGGTACGTGTCGGCCGGAGCCCTCGTGGTGGCGGCCGTCGCCTCGTTCGGCCTGGACTCGCGAGCCACGGCGCCGTCCCGGCCGGACCTCCCGCCGGCCCGAACGAGTCCCGCCGACGCCGGCGATCCGGAGGCCGCGGCCCGGCTGTGAGGACGCGGCCGGCGCGGGCCGGCTCGGGTGCCCACGGCCGCCGACGCGGCGGGTGTGGCATCCGGGCCGGCCCGTACCGGTGATCCGCGGCCAGGCGGCTTTCACCTGGCGGCGCAGGCTCTCCCACTGAACTCGCTGGTTCTGCGTCTCAGCGGGCGGTCAGGTTGAGGGCGCTCGCGAGCGTGGTCAGGACGTCGAGGTGGCCGTCGGCCGAGTCCAGGCCGCGGCCCATCGTGGCCACCGAGACGTGCGTGCCGCCGGCCGCCCGCCAGGCGTCGATCTCCGCGACGGCGGTGCCGAGGTCGCCCTGAGCGAGCACGACGTACTCGGCGCCGAAGCCCTCGACCGGCTGGCCGGCCTCGATCAGGAGGTCCCGCAGCCGGGCCCACCCACCGAGGGCACGCTCGATGCCCCTGGAGCCGGAGAAGATGAAGCCGTCCCCGAGCCGGGCGGCCCGGCCGAGGGCGGCGTCGCCCGAGCCGCCCAGCCAGATCGGGATGGAGCGGGTCGGCTTCGGGATGAGCGCGGCGCGGTCGATCCGGTCGAAGCGGCCGGAGAAGTCGACGACGGGCTCGGTGAACAGCCGGCGCAGCAGCCCGATCTGCTCCTCCTGCCGGGCGCCGCGGGTCTGGAAGTCCTGGCCGAGCGCCTCGTACTCCACTTGGCTCCAGCCCACCGCCACCCCGAGGCGCAGGCGGCCGCCGGAGAACAGATCGACGTCTGCCGCCTGCCGGGCGACGAGCGCGGTCTGCCGCTGCGGCAGGATCAGGATGCCGGTCGCGAACTCGATGTGTTCGGTGATGGCGGCCAGGTGGGCGAACATCACGAGCGGGTCGTGGAACGGGTCGTGCTCGGTATAGGGGCCGGTCAGCGGCGGCGACCGGTCGGCATGCACCGCGCCGAGCACGTGATCGTAGGCGAGCAGGTGGTCGAACCCGAGACCCTCCACCGCTGTCCCGATCCGCCGGACCGCGACCGGGTCCCCTCGAAGCTCGATCTGCGGGTAGACGACGCCAATCTGCATGGCCGCAGCCTCCCACGAACCCGCCGGGCGTCACTCCTCGTCTCAGCGCGGCGACGTCGCGCGCCGCCCGGGCCCTCGCCGTCGGCCCGCCGGCTTGATCGTCGTTTTGGCCCTCACGTGGTCACGAAACCACGACGGTTACAGCCCTGCGAGGGCGAAAACAGCGATCTTGCCGGTCTCGGGACGAGGCCCACTGTGCCAGCTGTGGCACTAGGCGGGGGCGCGGGCCTGGCGGTAGGCGACTCCGGCCGCGTTCGGATTGCCCTGCGGGTCGTAGAGGCCGGTGAGGCTGCCCGGGGTGGCCGGGAGGGCGAACCAGGCATACCGGCCGACGAAGGGCAGGCTTTCCAGCATCGTGGTCGAGGCGGTCACGAACTCGGCCTGCTGCTGCGTCGACGGCGCCCGAGCCGAGCCGCCGGAGAAGTCCAGCAACGCGTACTCGGTGAGCCAGATCGGCAGGTGGTAGCGGTCGTAGACCGCCTGCAGGTAGGACCGCAGCTGGCCGACGGCGCGGGTCGCGTCGAAATCGCCTCCGTACCAGTGCAGGGCGATGAAGTCGACGCGGTAGCCGCGCTGGCGGGCGCCGGTCATGAACCGGTCCAGCCAGCCGCCCGGGTCGGCGCCGCCGGCGGCCACCGCGGGGCTGCCGAGCTGTCTGCCGGTGGCCTGTAGTTGCGGCCACAGGTCCAGGGCCTGGTCGACGGTCATGTTCGCCTGGCTTCCGAGGTCCGGCTCGTTGAAGCCGAGCAGCGTGTCACCGGCGGCCGCGGCCTGGGCCAGCGTCGCCGGGTTGACCGACCCGGCGCCCCAGATCATCGGTACGAACCGGGTGCCCGCGGGCGGCGTCACGCCCCCGGGCGTCGCGGCCCAGTTGTAGAACCAGGACACTCCCACGTCACTCAGTGCCTTCTGCAGGCCGTCGAAACTCCAGACGCTGACGCCCTTGCGCGCCGAGCCCGCGACCGGCGGCCTGGGCGGCGCGACGGTGACCGTGGGCCGGGGGGACGGTGTCGCCGAGGGTGGCGGCGTGGCTGGGGGCGGCGGCGCGGCCGCGAGTGACGACGTGGGTGTCCCCGACGGCCCGGTGGCCGTCGGAGTCGTCGCGGCGCCGGACGTCGACGGCTGCGCCGAACCGGGCGCACTGGTCGATCCGGCCAGCGGCACCCCCGTGCCGGGCGCGCAGCCCGCGAGGGCGAGGACGACGCCGGCGGCCACCAGGCCCGGCCAGACCCGCGCCCACCGCCGCGGCCGGCGCCGACGGCCCGGCCGCCGTGGCGCTGGGGCCGCCGCCGGTCCGAGGCCGGCCGGCGAGCCACGGCCGTCCGGTCGGGACCGTAGGAAGCCGTCGCCGGCACCCGCATCTGTCCGCATAGCCTCTCCTCACCGTGGTGACGAACTGGCTGTGCGTCCGGCCGACCCCATGCCCCTGAGCCGATGCCCCTACGGCGCGAACACGCTAAAACGGTTGAATCTACCTCGATACTCGCATAGCCGTCAGCACGCCCGGCCGCCACCCGTGCCCCGCGGTGCGCCGCACGGGGAGCCGCGGTGCCGGAGACCGGAGACGTCAGGGGCCTGGTGCACCTGTGGCGTCGTCAGGTACCGAGTCTCGGATCCCTGACGCCGCGGGCCCAGCCCGCGATCCTGGAGCCTCAGCAGGTCCGATCCACGTAACCGTCGCTGCCAGCCGGGACGACGTCCCGGTCGCGTCTCACAATCGAGATCCTCGTCATCCAGCCACCGCACGCCTTCGCGAGCCCACTGTCGCTGTACTCGACGTCATAGACGCGATCCTCGTACGCGTCGGCGAAGCCCGCGCATTCGCCGTACGTGCCGCATTCCTCAGTCACGGCGAAGTCGAATCCGACAGTCCTGCGCTGACCGAGAAGTTCGGCCGTGTTCTTCTGACCGACGGCCAGACCGTCGGCGTGCGCCCGCCGGGCGACCAGTTGCGCGAACGCGGCGTTGTCGGCCTGGGTGAGCAGGCCCTCCGCGCGTTCGAAGGAGTCGAGGTTGTCAGGCTCGACCGCCTGGAAGCCGGAGGCGGCACAGTCGTCGACCCAGACGGCGACCACTGCCGCCAGGGCGGCGCGTCTGGCAGCCGTGGAGGTGTCGAGCAGAGCCTCACCCCAGTCCCGGTCGATGACCAGACCGTGGTCGCCGCGGCGCAGGAGAAGCTCGGGATGACGGGCCTGCCACCACGCCAACGCGTCAGGCTGCGCCTGGAACGCATTGATGTAGCAGATGTTGTACAGGCCCGCGACCGGCTTGGCTGTTCGGTCCCGTGACACCACCCCCACCCCGCCTGGCGGGGTGTAAGCACCCCCGAGCTGGTAGTCGAAGGCAGCGCCGACCGGGGGCAACACGACGCGGGCCCGCTGGTCGCCGGCAGGGCCGGTCGGCGGTGCCGGGACCGCCGACGCCGGACCGGTGGAACTGGCGGCCACCGACGAGACCTGGGCGCCGGCCGTGGCTTCACGATCCGGGGCAGGGCCTCCGGCAGAACAGCGGCTGGTCGTGACGCAGAGGCACAAGGCCGCCAGCGCCACGGCAGTGACCCTGACGACCGCGCGGCGAGCAAGGCGGTCGATCATGTCCCGACCGGCCGCTGGGTGAACACCGCAGTCGCGCCCGCAGCTGGAGCGTCCACGCTCAGGTCCCTGGAGATCGCCGCCACGGCTCACGCTGCCCCATCTCGACACGACAAGGATCCAGGGGCCGGCGGGTCGGTACCGGGCCGCCCGCTTCAGGATCTCGTTCTCCACCTCCAGCCGCCCCCTGTACCCACGCACCTGGGCGAGCCCTTGTGAACGGCCGGCTCCACCACGCCCAGCCCCCACAACCACAACCACCGAATCCCCACCAACCCAGGACCGGGTCCGGCGAGTCGGCCGCCTGCTTGATCGCCGTCTTGGCCCTCACGTGGTCACGAAACCGCCTCGGTTACCGCCCTGCGAGGGCGAAAACGGCGATCTTGCCGGCCTCTCGGGAGGAGGCCAACCTTGCCCGGCACGGCACGGCACGGCACTGGATGATCAGGAGTGACGCCGTGCCATCGTCAACGACGTAGACAACACCCAGTCGTCCCCTTCGGGGGCCGTAGCTTGCCGACACCTGTCCGAGGTCGACCCTCCTGGCCATCCGCGCGGCACACCACCGACCCGTACGCCTGCGCAACACGAGACCCGCGAATCGCGGCCAAGTCGTCAGCGGATCCGATCATGCGGTCGGGAAGTCCGGCCTCTTATGGCGAACGGTCTGGCCATGGGGTGTAATGTCCGGTATCAGCGCGGCGATGCTGGTGGGCGCGCCGGGGAACCCGGGCGCCTTGACTGGCCGATCGTGCCCCTCGACGGCGGCTCTGATTCCCTTCAGCAGGCGGTCTCGGGCGACAGCCTCGGAGACTTCGAATAGGTCAAACGAGATGACGGAACGCAGTATCCCGGGCCGGTCACAGTCGCTGACCCTGATCGGGACGAGCTTCCGCCGCAGGCCTTGAGGGTCGCCGGCATGGGCAGCTTGCCATTCCGTCGTCCCGTAGACCGACTGGAGGTATCGGTCGGAGAGGACGGCGACGGTGCGCCGTGAGCGCCTGATGGCCTCGTCCATCATCACGTGGTAGTTCGCGCCTGGGACCATGTGCCAAGACTGGATGATGACGGTGTATCCCGCCTGTTCCAGTTGCCAGGCGATCCATTCAGCCCATTTAATATCGTACGCCGTGTAGGAAATGAAGAAGTCCCAGTCGCGGGACTGGTCAGAGGCTGACGCAGCCTCTTTTAAGTCACGATCGTTTCCGTTGCCAGTTCTGGGCTCAGAGCCCGCGCGTCCGTCGGCGCGGTTTTGGCCCGCGTTGACAGCGCGGTCCGCCTCCGTCCGAGCGAGCATCGACCGACCCATCACGGCGCTGGCCTTCTGCAGTGCCCCCATCGCCGTCGCGACCGCGTCCGCATCAAACCGCGCGCTGGCTAAGCGTAGCGCCGCCAGCTTTTTCTCGACGTCCGCCTTGAGGGTCGCCTCGACCTTGTCGCCGTTCTCGGCGAGGAAGCGCTCGGTCGAGTGGACCAGCGACTCGCCCTGGTTGCGGGTCTCGGCCTCCTCGCGGCGCTGCTTGTCCTCCTCCGCGTACTGCTCGGCGTCGCGGACCATCTTCTCGATGTCATCCTTCGGCAGCGCGGAGCCGCCGGTGATGGTCATCGACTGCTCCTTCTGGGTGCCGAGGTCCTTCGCCGAGACGTGCACGATGCCGTTCGCGTCGATGTCGAAGGTGACCTCGATCTGCGGCACGCCGCGCGGCGCCGGGGGCAGGCCGGTCAGCTCGAACATGCCGAGCTTCTTGTTGTAGGCCGCCATCTCGCGCTCGCCCTGAAAGACCTCGAAGATCATCGACGGCTGGCCGCCTCCCGGCCGGCTGCCATCAGGCGGACCCTCGGCGGCCGTCCCACCTTTGGGAGGCGGCCGGTTTGGGACTGGCCGACCGCTTACATCATCGCCGGTCGTGAAGATCTCGGAGCGCTTCGTCGGAATCGTGGTGTTGCGCTCGATCAGCTTCGTCATGATGCCGCCCTTGGTCTCGATCCCAAGTGACAGCGGGGTGACGTCCAGCAGCAGGACGTCCCTGACTTCGCCCTTCAGGACACCGGCCTGCACGCTCGCGCCAACGGCGACGACCTCGTCCGGGTTGACGGACCGAACCGGCTCGCGACCGCCGCTGAGCTCACGAACCAAATCGACCACACCGGGAGTCCGCGTCGACCCACCGACGAGAAGAACATGATCGATTTGGGCGACCTTGATGCCCGCGTCCTTGACCGCCTGCTGGAACGGGATCTTGCAGCGGTCGATCAGGTCCTGGGTCATCCGCTGGAACTCGGCCCGGGTCAGCGACACGTCCAGGTGCAGCGGGCCCTCGGCCGACGCCGTGATGTACGGCAGGTTGATCGTGGTCTGGGTCGACTGCGAAAGCTCGATCTTGGCCTTCTCGGCCGCCTCACGCAGCCGCTGCAGCGCCATCTTGTCCTTCGCCAGGTCCACGCCGTGCTGACCCTGGAAGGTCTTGATCAGGTGGTCCGTCATCCGCTGGTCCCAGTCGTCACCACCGAGGTGGGTGTCGCCGTGGGTGGCCTTGACGTCGACGACGCCGTCACCAATCTCGACCAGGGACACGTCGAACGACCCACCGCCAAGATCGAAGACCAGAACTGTCAGCGCCTCATCAACAGCGACCCACCTCGCCCTGACCAGGCAGTAGGCCAGGGCCGCGGCGGTGGGCTCGTTGACGATCCGCATGACGTTCAGGCCGGCGATGGTGCCGGCCTCGGTCGTGGCCTGCCGCTGCGCGTCGTCGAAGTACGCCGGGACGGTGATGACCGCGTCGGTCACCGTCTCGCCCAGGTAGGCCTCGGCGTCGCGCTTGAGCTTCTGCAGGATGAAGGCGCTGATCTGCTGCGGGGTGAAGTCCTTGTTGTCGACCTTCATCTTCCAGTCGGTGCCCATGTGGCGCTTGACCGACCGGATCGTCCGCTCGACGTTCGTGACCGCCTGCCGCTTCGCGACCTCGCCGACCAGGACCTCGCCGTTCTTCGCGAAGGCCACAACCGACGGGGTCGTGCGCGAGCCCTCGGCGTTCGCGATGACCGTTGGCTCACCACCCTCGAGCACGCTCACGACAGAGTTGGTCGTGCCCAGGTCAATCCCAACCGCCCTCGCCATCGGCCCCCCGTCACATGCCACGGAGAACGGGAGCGCCACACCGACGGCGCCCCCACCCATCCCTGTCCTCATTATTCGATACGCCAGAGGGAAAATGGCGACGAGGGGCCGATCACCACAGAGATCAACTCAGGTCGCCGGCCGCCATGGTCATCAGACCTCCGGAGGCGAAGACCCGTGGGCCCACCGAGCAGCGCATCCCGGTCGCGACGGCCACGGACCACCACTGGCGACGGACCGTCACTGGACAGGGCCGAGACAGGCCCAGCGAAGCTGGCTCACCCAACCTCACCTGCGCGGTTCGCTCCGGATACCTCATGATTGGCAGCCGGGGCGAATACCGCACGGTTCGGATAACAGCACACTGCCCGTCAAGAAGTCTCGGCCTGGGGCAACGACCACGGAATGTGATCGACATGGCGTCGATCACGGGTTCCCCGCGGACTGCCCACCTGGCGCGGCCGGTTCCGGACGGTTCGAGGCTGCCGGAAGCACCGATATTGAACCAGTCCCCGCCAACGCCTATCGTGCGGCGGTGATTTGTTCTCGGAGAATGTCTCCGTGGCCGGCGTGACGGGCGAAATCCTCGATCAGGAGCAGGTAGACAAACCGCAGGCTGACATCGCCGGCGCCGGGGTGGGCCTTGGTGTCGTCGAGCTCGAAGTCAGCGGCGATCACTCGGGAACGCTCGCTGGCACGCTCGAACTCGGCGATCACGTCGGCCAGCGTCTCGCCTTCGGCGACCAGGAAACTGCCGTCGTCACCGGTGGCGTAGCCGTCGCACGCGGACTCGTCCAGGCCGAGCAGGGTGCGTTGGAACCAGATGCGCTCGGCGGTGGCGGCGTGTTTGATCAGCCCGATCGGTGTGGTCAGCGAGACGACCAGGCGCCGTCGCGCGTCGGCCTCGGACAGCCCTCGCGCGGTGTCGATGAGCGCTTGCCGGTTGCGGTCAAGCACGCTCTCCAACATGAGACGTTCGGGCCCGGCGGTCATTCGGGGCCATATGAACATGAAATTTTCCAGCCTTCTGGGTTGAAAGGATACTGACGGATCAGGCCAGGGCGCATACGCGAGCAGCATGAGTGCCGATCGGACCCGGCTCATCTCGATCGCGCAGGAGACCACCGATGACGGCCAAGCGCGAGCCGCGGGCCGTGGTGAGCCGCCTACCTCGCCCGGTAGTCGGCGGGAACCTCGTGCTGGCCCCCCGCTTCGACGCGGTTACGCCCCCCGTTCTTGGCCAGGTATAGCGCGGCGTCGGCCACCTCGAGCAGCGCTGCCACGTCGTCACGGGGGCCGGGGGTCGTCGTCGCGATGCCGATGCTGACGGTGACGATCCGCTCGTCGGTCCGCGGGTGGGGCTCGGCGAGATCTTCCACGGCGGTGCGCAGCCGGTGGGCGATCTGGGTGGCGGTGACGCTGTCGGCGCCGGGCATGACGACGACGAACTCCTCACCGCCGTAACGGGCCGCGAGGTCGGTGTCGCGAGTGCAGCGGGCCAGGCAGGCCGCGACACGCCGGAGACAGAGGTCGCCGACTGTGTGCCCGAAGAAGTCGTTGTAGGCCTTGAAGTGGTCAATATCGATCATCGCGAGGGCGAGCGGCGTGCCGTAGCTGGCCGCGCGATACCAGGCGTCGTTGAGGAACTCGTTGAGCTGTCGCCGGTTGGCCAGCCCGGTCAGCGGGTCGGTGGCCGAGAGCTGTTCGAGACGGTGGTTCGCCGCGGCAAGCTGCTCGGTCCGCTCGGCAACCCTGCGTTCGAGGGAGGCGTAGACGAGCGCGTTGTCGAGGCACACCGCGAGCTGCCTCGCGATGAGCGTGATGCCCTCAAGACGATCGGTCGTGAAGGCGCAGCGGATGAGCCGGTTCTCCAGCAGCAGCATCGCGTGCAGCTCGTCGCGCAGAATGATCGGTACCGCCAGTAGGGAGCACCGGTCCATGGTCGCGAGGTAAGGATCGCGGGAGAACCGGTCGTCACGGATCGCGTCATCGATGAGGACGGGCTCACCCGTGCGCTCGGCGTACCAGACGACGGACGGGGGCAGGAGTTTCCGCCTGCCAGCCTCCTCCAGGGAGATGGTCCCGCCCTCGTCGAGTGGAACCGTCCACGCGTGCGTCTCCTGGTCGCGCAGCAGCAGGCGCACGCCGGTCGAACCTGTGATCTCGGAGAGGATGCCGACGACTCTGACCCGCAGGCCGTCGATGCTTGTCTCGGAGCTCAGGGCCTGCGACGCGGCGACGATCCCGAGCAGGTCGAGTGTGCCCGTCGTGACGACGGGCTGGAGGTGCGCCGGCTGCGGGGGTGGCTGGGAGTTCGGGCGAGCGCCAGACCGCTCGGCGCGCAGCAGGGGAAAGGCGTAGTCGAGCTGGCGCACCTTCGCGGTCGCGCCCCAGGCCAGGTACTGGTCGCTGGCCGCGACAAGCAGTCCATGGGCGGCCTGATCGACGCCGTGGGCCAGGTAGAACCGCGCCGCGCGCTCCAGGATCAACGCTCGGTGCCATGGCCGCGCCCGCGCGGACACCTCCCGCTGCGCGAGGTCGAACGTGCACACGGCCTCGCGGAAGTCTCCGAGCGCCCAGGCCCGCTCCGCCTCCACGAGGCGCAGCATGTGCCCGAAGTTGACCGGCGCGTCCGCCGCCCGCTCGGCCAGCCACTCCACCAGCCCCTCCAGCTCGACCAGCGCCCGGTCGCGCTGGCGCGCCCGCGCCGCGCGGGCCCGCCCCGCCAGAGCCAGCGCCCGCAGCATCCGGACCGTCGCGGTGTGATAGATCGATTCGACGCTCGACAGCAACGGCATCAAGGCGTCCGTGTGCCGCTCCAGCTCGCCGGAATGATCGAGCACCGCCGCGGCGACCGCCCGGCCTAGATGCAGATGAAAAGCGACGGTCGGCTCGGCGGCCGCGAGACCTGCCGCGTCCGGGCGCCCGGTGGGCTCACCGCGCAGCTCGCCCGCCAGGTCGCGACAGGCCCGGAGTATTTTCTCGGCGTGTCCGTTGCCGGTCCGCGCGGCGAACCTCAGCGCCTCGTCGGCCTCGGCAACGAAGTCCGCGAGCGACGGGGCAAGGTCCAGAAAATCGCACACCAGCGTGTAGTAGGTCCAGCACGCGGTCTGCAGATCACCGGCCTGGAACAGGCCCGCGAGGGTACGACGCGCCGCGGACACGTTGTCCTCAAGAGGCTCGAACCAGTGTCCCGTACCTACCACGTACAGGAACCGCGCCCGCCAGAGCTCGGGCTCGTAGCCTCGGGCCCGGCCGACCGCGAGCAACCGCCGCATCATGCGATACCCGGTTCGGTAGTCCCCCCGGCGGGCGACGGTCACCAGCGCGGCATGGCCAGCCGGTCCGATCAGGGCGGCGTCCGGACCGTCCGTCGCCCAGATCCGCAATATCGTCACGGCCAGCCAGGCCGACATCATCCGGTCGCAGATGAACGCCGCGGGAATGAGCCGGTTGATAAGCCGGACGGTATCCAGTCGCGAGCGGTCAGTGATCTTCGGGCGGCGCAGGTCGTCCGCCTCCGTCGTCTCGTCGATCCACGCGTAGAGCGCGTCGAGGCCGCGGTCGGTCTCCGCCTCCAGGCGCTCCCGTGCCGGGATGGCGAGACCGAGATGCCGGAGCGCCTCCAGGCCGAGCGCCAGCGCCTCACCCGAGCGGCCCCGGTTGATCAGGCTGCTGACCTGCACGGCGGTGACCCCGGGGCCTTCGGTGGAGCGGGGACGGAGCCTGATGACGACCTGGTATTCCTCATCGGCGTCCTCGAGCCTGCCGAGCATGTACAGAACGGCGTGCCGATCGACGTGGGCCGCCACCAGACGCTCTTTGTCCCGACGGTCGACAGACCTCAGCAGTGCGGCCAGAAACCGCTCCGCCTGCCCGTAGTTGCTCAGCATCCGGGCCTGGCTGGCGGCGCGCTC
Source organism: Pseudofrankia inefficax (assembly GCF_000166135.1). Classification (NCBI taxonomy): domain Bacteria; kingdom Bacillati; phylum Actinomycetota; class Actinomycetes; order Frankiales; family Frankiaceae; genus Pseudofrankia; species Pseudofrankia inefficax. The sequence goes on along the minus strand of NC_014666.1, from coordinate 4,096,744 downwards.
GAAGAGTCCGGCCATCACCTGCCGCTCGGGCTCGGCGTGCACGGTGTCGGCGACAAGCAGGTACTGTTCCGCCGCCACCGCGGAATACTCGTCTCGGCCGGCCAGCCGCCGGGCCAGGCCTAAGCGCGTCGCACGTCGCGTGTCGCCGTCCAGGTCGTCGATGACGGACTCCTGGGCCAGGTCGTGATGGAACCGCACGCTGGACCGGTTGGCGGGTTCGAGCACCAGAAAGCCGTCGGCCAGCGCGGGGGCGAGCAGCCGCCCGATCTCGTCGCTCGCGAGCCCGGTCGCGGCTTCCAGCAGGTCCAGTTCGACCCGGCCCGCCAGACAGGCAATCGCGGCCAGGATCGCTCGGGTCGCCGACGGGAACACGCCGGCTCGCGCGGCCAGGAGGGCGGACACGTCCACGCCCGCCAACCGGCGACGCAGCACCTCCGGCTCCCACCGCCAGCCACGCGTGTCTCGCGTGAGCGTCCCGTCCTGGCCCAGCGCGTTCAGCAACTCGACCGTCTCGTAAGGGTTGCCTCGTGTGGAGGGCGCGATCGTCCCCGCCAGGTCGGCGGCCGGCCCGGAGGGAAGGCGCAGCAGGTCAGCCACCAGCGCCGCCTGGCCGTCCGGCGCCAGGTTGCCTACCCGCAGCACCCGCGGCCCGTCCGGCAGCCGGCCCCAACGGGCCACCATCGACGCCAGCGGGTGAGCGGCATCGACCTCACTGTCCCGGAACGCGCCGACCAGTAACAGCCCCTCCAACCTCAGCCCGCTGTCCATCACGAGGTCGACAAGATCCAGCGGCGCCCGACCAGCCCACTGCAGATCGTCGACGAACAGCACCAGTGGCCGCTCTCGGCAGGCGACCACACGCAGGATCTCGGCCGCGTTCCGTCTGGCCCGCGCCTGCGTGGTCATCGGGTCTCCCGGCGCCGCGGCGACTCCCAACAGCGCGCCCAGCTCGGGCATCATCATCGCCATCAGGCCCGCGTTCGGCCCCAACGCCTGCAGCAGCGCGTCCCGAACCTGATGGAGATCCTTCTCTGGCTCGGCGAGCAGGAGACGGCCCAGGGCCCGGAACGCCTGCGTAACGCCGTCGTACTCCTGGTCACGGCGATATTGATCGAACTTGCCCGCTACGAACCAGCCGTTGGCGTTGGCGACGGTCGATCGCAGCTCGTCGACCAGCGTGGTCTTCCCCACCCCCGCCGCACCGCCCAGGAGCAACCCGCGACATCGGCCCTCCATGGCGGCGGCGAACGCATCGCGGATCTGCGCGATCTCCCGGTCCCGCCCGGCGAGCCGCGACGGGACCAACGCCCGCGCCGGAAGATCGCGCTCGCCCGGGTGCACGACCTCGCCGCCCCGGCGCAGCAGGGCAAGATCGAACACCAGCCCTTCGGCACTCTGGTAGCGGTCGTCGGGCTCCTTCTCCAACAGGTGCATGATGATCGCCGAAAGACCGGCCGGTACCAGGGGGTTTGTCGCCGATGGTGGGACCGGCACTCGCGTGAGATGGCTGTGGATCACCTGCATCGGATCCGCCGACCCGAACGGCGGCGCGCCCGTGGCCAGCTCATAGAGCATCGCGCCCACCGCGTAGAGATCGGCGCGCGCGTCGACCGGACGAGCCGTCCGCCCCGTCTGCTCCGGGGCCAGGTAGGCCACGGTTCCCACAATCTCCGTGGAACGGAGGAGATCCGGCCGAACCGGTGCCGTAGACGTAGCCAGCGCGAAATCCACCAGATAGGGAGCATCGTCGGCGTCCACGACGATGTTCGCGGGGTTGATATTCCGATGCACCACGCCCCTGCGATGCAGCCCCGCCAGGCCGCGGGCCAGTCGCTCGGCCAGGTTCAGCAGGCGAACCGGATCCACCGGGACCGTTCGCCCGGACAGCGCCGTGCCGTGCACATCGACCAACAGGAACGATTCGGGACCCGGCTCGGACCCGGACGCCAGTTGAGCGACGCCTTCAACCCCACGCAGCCGCTTCAAGAACTCCACTTCACGGAGTAACCGCGCCTGGGCGGCCGGGCCCAGGAACTCCTTTTTGATCACGCTGCCCGTACGGCTTACCACTCGGGTGACCCGGGTCCGCTCCGACTCATGCAGTACCTCAGTCACCACCGGATCCGGCGGGTCGGGGCCTTGCATCTCACGCTCGGAACCCATCGAGTGACCTCGCATCGCTCTGCGCCGCCTACGCTCCAAGTCTGCCCCGGTGGCCCTGCCGTCAACAGAACAGTCTCCTGACCTGCCTGTTCGGCGGGGCCTGCTACGGCGGTTCACACAGCGGCACAGATCCCGGGCCGCGAGGCGGAGGGCCCGTGCCTGCTCGTCCAGTGTCAGGGCATAGGCCGACAGGTGACACGTGTCGGACTCGTCGCCTGTGGACGAACTCTCGGAGCCCATGGAGCCTCTGCCGCGCGCCTTCCTCCCGCGCGGGCAGGGCCGCGGGACGGCGCCGCGGGCAGATCGGGCAGTGTCCACCGCGATCGCCTACGTGCCGACGTCGGGCTGCGCGCGGTGACGCGGAACCGACCAGACGCGGAGAATGCCGACGCAGGACGTCGTGGACCTATTTAGCCGGCCGGTTCCGGCCACGCGCCCGACGATCCGGAGCGGCGGATACGCGGTCTGAACCCGGCCGAACCACCCGCCGAGCACGGCTGTCCCCGGTGACCTATTCGAACCGGCTGTGTCTCAACCATGGCACGATTGCTTGCGCCTGTCCAGTAGATGGCGTACGGAGACCTTCGCGACGCATTGGACTACCATGTCGACTCTGTCTGTGCTAGACAGGACCAGCGGCGCCGGGTCGCTCCACGGACGATCCGGTGGTCGAGGCTGCCTGCCTGCTCAGGCCACATTTTTCTGTTGAGGGGCGATGCTTACCAAGGACGAGTTCGAGGTGCTGGTCAGCGCGCGGACGGGGGTTCCGCGGGCTGATGTGGCCAGTTCCGCCCGGTTGGGGGCGGACCTGGGGTTAGACTCCTTCGGGCTGTTGGAATTGGCGGCATTGCTGGCTGAGCTCGGGGTTGAACTCGACGAGCGGGAGTGGCTGTCTGTAGGCACTGTCGGTGGCCTGTTCGACTGCTACCGGGAGCGGGCCGAGACATCACCGGCGGCCGAGGCTACGGTGAACAGTGATATCCCCGGACCTGCGGAGGACGTAGCGCCGCCTCGACTGGCCGGACAGTTTTTCCGGCTGGTTCCGGTGCTGCCGCAGGCAGCGCCGTTTCTGTATGGCCTGGCGGTCAGTCCGGAGGTGGGTTTTCGCTGGCGTTACCGCGGGGCGGTGCCCGCCTATCAGCAGTTCGAGCAGCATGACATGTGGAACGGCATTCTCGCACAGTTCCTGGTGGAGTCCATCCAGACGAACCAGCCCGCCGGTCATGTGATGTGCTACAACCCCGACCTGAGTCTCGGGAATGCATACATCGGGGCCGCTATGACTGGGCAGTATCTGGGCTCGGGGATCGCGGCGGAGCCTGTGCGGCTCTTCATCAACTACGTGTTCGACGTGTGGCCGTTCCGAAAGCTGTATCTGGAGATGCCGGAGTTCAACTTCCAGCAGTTCGCGAGCGTGAGCAACCGAGGATTGCATGTGGAGGCGCGGCTGCGGGATCACGACTACTACCGGGGCCGTCGCTGGGACCGGCTGATTCTCGCGGCGTATCGGCCGGGCGAGGATGTGCCGGCGGCGCCGATCCGATAGGCCAGTCCGGCCAGTTCGCGCTGGATCCGGCGGGCAGCCGCGGCCGTCGGCAGGAAGGGTGGCGGGCTCAGCGGTTTCGGGTGTCCACCGGACACGGCCAGCTCGGTGGTGGCGCCGCCGCCCGAAACTGATTCCAGGGATCCGGCCGCCGGCTCGAAGACCGCGAGGGTCGCGGACAACCAGGCGTCGGATATGGCCGGTTCCACAAGTCGGCCTGTTCGGTCAGCGTGCGTTTGATGGACCGGGCTTCCGCTGACGATCGGTACTTTGCGCGCCATGGTCTCGGCGGGCGTCTGCCTGGCCTCGGTCAATGGCCGTTTCCCAAGTCGACAGCCGTCCGACCGCGATGTGATCTGGACCACAGCTCGGACGTCGGTTGGCGCCTGGAGTGGTGCGCCGAGATCGAACCCAGGGTATTTACCTGCATGTCTGCCCTTCGGCGTGTCCCGCGACAGATCGAAGGCGCAACCAGCGCATTCCAGGCGATACTTGCCACAGGACCACTACGGAGGAGTAAACTCGCATCGAACGCGAGCACCTTCTTCGGAATTTCGGATTTCGACTTGACGGGCTACCGCACCTACGGGTCGGCCTCACCCCCGGCCAACGACCCTCATCGTCCACCGTGGGTGTCGTTCCCGTCCTGTCCCATGACCATCCCCCGGAGGAAACATGCGTCTCAGAAACCTCGGAACGGCCGCCACCATCGGCGCGTGCGGTAGCACAGTCGCCTCGATGCTGCTCCCGGCCCCAGCGTTCGCGGCCAACCCGAACCTCTCGTCGTCGTACAGCCAGGGTGGGTGGAACTGCACTCTGCAGGCTTTCGTCCCGGGTTTTCCTATATCCGGCTACGTTTTTGCCAATGCAGGTCTTAGCTGCCCGGGGGCGCCGGCGGGCGTCACCGCCACCGTCGACGTCCAGCTCAAGAAGGAAAATATAGACAGCAGCGGCAACTATACCGGCACGTGGAGCACCCTCGCCTCGGAAACCAATCAGCCGGTCAGCAATGGTCAGCACCTCGTGGATGTCGGTTGGAACTGCGACGGTCTGCAGGGAGGGACCGGGCATTTCAAGACGACAGTGAACGTCAACTCGGGCAACATCGGCACCTACTCGGATAACCTGGTCAGCAGCTGCCGGTATTTCTAGCGGTCCGGTCCGGGTCGGGTGGGCCGCGGAGCCGCTGGGATCGGCTATGTGATCTCGCGGTGACCGAGGCCTCCCGGTCCGGTCCACATCGAGCGGGTGCTCGCCCTCATCGACGCGGCTTCCTCATCCGGATGGGCGGTGCCACCTCGCTCGAAGGATCCGCGCGCAGGCCCGTGGCGGGGACGAGATCGCCCGGTTCTTCGAGGCTGTCGACGGGATCGAGCCCGAACCGTTGGCGATTCGTTACGGGGGTGACGGCAGGCGGAGGGGCTGTCCGACAACGAGATCCGTGAATTTGGCCGGCGTTTTCCTCATCTTGCGGCGGCACGGGGACGGTGCTGAGCCTGGCGGGATGGACAGCGGATCAGCTTCCGTCGTGGCACGTGCAGACCCCCGCGTCTACGGTGTGCGCTGCGGCTTCGGAGGTCACCCCCAGGTGCTGCGGTTGCGGCTGAGACCTCCGGCGGGCGCCGCGACGACCTCGTAGCTGATGCGGCGGGGGTCCGCGGTGGCGGCGCCGATCGGTGGGAGCCGGCCGAGTTCGTCGGCGAGCGCGTCCGGGTCGCCGCGGTCGTCGACACCGGAGTCGGGCGGGTCGGGCTCGGTGGGTAGCTTGAGCGCCAAGGCCGCCCCGGCGGGCATCGCCCGTTCGCCGCGCACCACGACGGCCGCGCGCAGCACCTCCTCCAGCACCGGCATCCCCGGGGCGCGGGACGTGGGCCCGGGCTCATCGGTCGCGGCGGGCGCCGTGCCGGCTGGCGTCGTGATCGCCGCGAGCAGGAGCCAGCGCGGGCCGTCGATGCTGAGCAACCGGCACAGCCCGCCCGCTGCGCCCGCCTCCGCCGCCGGAGCCTCGGTCCACAGCTCGGGGCCGAAGGGGCCAGCGGTCACCGAGGCGGGCGTCGCACCCGCCGGGAGCGCCGAGCGCAGGAGCTCGGCGCGGACCTCGTCAGCCAGCCCGCCGCCGCGTGGCGCGGCGTGGGCGGTGAGTCGCATCTGAGACCCGTCCGCGACCGCGACCGCGGCGACGACCTGGCGCTGGTCCCCCGTGCCAGTGACCTCGAACCGGTAGACGACTCCGGGCAACTCCGGGACGAGCAGACAACCGAGATCGAGCCGGCGGACCGCCTGACACGGCGTGTCCGCGAGGTCGTAGGGACCGTCGCCGGCGGCCGGCGGCGGCTCCGGCTCCACCGCGCCGCGCGGCTCTCGCCGCCGTGGGGACACGTGTACGGAGGTCGGGTCCGACTCGTCGTCTCGACGCGACCACTTCCATCGGACCACCACGAACCTCCCCACAGCACGCCAGGCCCCAGGCTCGACGAGCCCTTCGCCGCAGACCCATGGTCGCATCAATCCGGCCGCTCGCCGGCCTGTTGCCTGACCGCGCCCGCGCGCTCAACGCTCACCTCCGCCTCGACACCGCGTGGGGACGCCGCCGGACCGATCGCGGGGGCACGACCGACCGCGACGGGCCGCGGCGCCAGGTGGGTCGGTGCGTCAGGTCAGGTGCCGGTCCACCTGGGGGCCCGGCGCTCGGCGAAGGCCCGCGGCCCCTCTTTCGCGTCCTCGGTCGCGAAGATCTCCTGCGCGATCCGCCCCTCGTTCCGGTACGCGTCGCTTAGGCCGAGCTTGAGGCCCTCCAGCACGCTGCGCTTCGTCGCCTGGACGGCCAGCGGAGCGTTCTTGGTGATCCGGGCGGCGTACGCGAACGCGGTGTCCAGCAGCTCGGCCTCGGGGACGACCGCGTTCACGAGACCCATCTGGTGGGCCCGGGTGGCGTCGATCTGGTCGGCGCACAGCAGGAACTCCATCGCGTGGGCGAACGGCACCTGCCTCGGCAGGCGCACGGTCGTGCCGCCCCCGGCGAAGAGCCCGCGCGCCGGTTCGAGCACGCCGAAGGTGGCGTGCTCGCTGGCGATCCGGATGTCGATGCCCCCGAGCATCTCCATCCCGCCGGCGACGCAGGGACCGTTCACCGCGGCGACGATCGGCTTGTAGATCCTGGTGCCGCGCAGCACCGCGTCGGTGCCGTCAGTCAGGGAGTAGCCGCGGACCGAGTCGACGTCGCCGTTCTTGATCTTCTGGCTGAGCGCGGTGATCTCCGGGACGTACGTCTTGAGGTCGGCGCCCGACATGAACGCCCGGCCCACCCCGGTGAAGACCGCGACCCAGGCCTCGTCGTCGGCGGCGAAGCGCTTCCAGGTCTCGGCGAGCTGGTGGAAGTGCTCCAGGTCGCAGGCGTTCTTGGCCGCCGGCCGGTCGAGCGTTATCAGCGCGACGTGCGGTGCGCGGGTTCCGACCTCGTAGTGAACGGGCACGAGCCATCTCCTTCGAGGGTTGTGCGGAGATCAGGGGTGAAGATCGTCACCAGCGGGCCTCGTTGCGCTGCCCGTCGGTCGTGACGGTGACCGGCTGCCCGACCAGCTCGCGGGACTCGGCGTCGGCGAGCAGCGCGGGCTTGTGCACCCTCGCGAGGGCCCGCCCGCGCGGGGTGTCCAGCACGACCAGACCCCGCTCGGCGCCGCCGTCCCGGGAATGCGCGACCGTGTACGCCAGAACCCGCGCCGGCCCCTCATAGGAGGCGAGCAGCCGGCGGGCCGGCTGCGCGGCGTCCACGCCCCGCTGAACGGCGTCGTCGTCAGGGACCGAGGGCCTGGCCGGCTCACGGGTCCACACCGCGGCGACATGCTTTTCCAGGTGCATGCCAACCCCCGTCACCAGCGCCGAACGGGGCCGCCGCTCGTGGAGCGAGGCCAGGGCGTGCAGGAGATAGCCGGAGGCGGGACCGCCCGCGTAGGGCAGCCCGCCCGTCACCGTCAGGCCGCGGGAGTCGTCGACGTCCAGGCCGAGCGCGTCGCAGCCGAGCCGCAGCGACGACGGGAAGCAGGAGTACAGGTCGAAGGCCTCGACCTCGGCCAGCGTCAGCCCGGCCCGGTCGAGCGCCGCCCGGCTGGTCGCCGCCATGGCCGCCGATCGGGCCGGGTCCGGGCGGGCGGCGATGCTCGCCGGGTCCCGCGCGTAGGACCAGCCGGCCAGGTAGAGGCGCTGGTCCTCGGGCACGCCGAGGGCGTCGGCGCGGGCGCCGGTCGCCAGCAGCAGCGCCGCGCTCATGTCGACGTCCATGACCGCGACCTCGTTCCTGGTGTACGGCCAGCCGACGAACCGGTTGTCCGGCGTCGGCGTGCCGACGGTCGCCGCGTCGAGGACGCGTCGGCGCCAGGCGTGCGGGTTCGCCGCCGCGACCGGCGTCATCCCCGCCATCAGCCGCGCCGCCTCGGTCGCGTCGTCGCCGAGCGACGCGCCCCGCGCCGCCCGCCGGGCCGTGTCCCACAACGGGAAGGTCTCCCACGCCTGGAACACGTCATGAGCGGTCTCGGACGGATGGGGTGGCGTCCACGGGAAGGGCGAGCGAGGCGTCTCGCGGTGGGACCAGGGCAGCCGCTCCCCCGCCCGTCTGTACGCCCGGACCGTCGCGAGGGCCTCGGCACCGACGACGAGCGCGAGATCGAGCTCGCCGCGCAGCATCGCGGCCGCGGTGGCGTTGACCAGCGTCTGCGGGACCGTTCCGCCGATCCCCGAGTAGACACGGTGCTTCGGGTCGGCGCCCAGCCGCTCGGCGAGCCGGCCCACGGGATCGTCGTAGGGCCAGCTCTGGCAGTAGACGACCTGGATCGACTGCACGTCGGCCAGCGCTCGCGGCAGGCCGGCCGCCGCCTCCCGGGCCCGGGCCTCCCAGCTGTCGAGGGGCTCGGGCGCGGGTGTCTCGCGCACGGTCCGCTGCGCGGCGCCGATCAGGCAGATGCTGGTCACGCCCGTGTCCCCGCGGCGAGTCCCGCGTCCGCGCTCACGCGACGCCGTAGATCGACTGGAGCTCGACGTACTCGTCGAAGGACTCGGGTCCGTACTCACGGCCGATGCCGCTGGCCTTGAAGCCGCCGAACGGCATGGTGAACTCCGGCCCGTAGCCGTTGATCCCGAAGGTCCCCGTGCGTACCCGCCGGCCGATGCTCAGTCCGCGTGCCCGGTGTTTGGTCCAGACGGACCCGCCGAGGCCGTAGGGGGAGTCATTGGCGATCCTGACGGCGTCGTCCTCGTCCTCGTAGGGAATCACGACGACGACCGGTCCGAAGACCTCCTCGCGGGCGATCCGCATGTCGTTCGTGACATCGCGGAACACCGTCGGCCGCACGTAGTGACCGCGCGGGTCGCCCGTCTCACCGGGGCCGCCGGCCGCCGCGACCGCGCCTTCGGCCAGCCCGATCTCCAGGTAGGACGCGACCCGCTCCCGCTGGCGGGCCGAGACGAGCGGTCCGACGTACGTGTCGGCCAGGGCCGGGTCTCCGACCGCCAGCGACGAGGCCATCGCCGCGAACGCCGCGCAGAACTCCTCGTAACGCGACCGGGGCGCGAGCACCCGGGTCTGCGCGACGCACGCCTGGCCGTTGTTCAGGAAGGAGGCGAAGCGCAGGCCGTCGATCGTCCGGCCGAAGTCCGCGTCCTCGCAGACGATCGCGGCGGACTTGCCGCCGAGCTCGAGGCTGCAGCGGGCCAGCCGTTCGGCGCACGCCTTCCCGATCCGCGCCCCGACGGCCGCGCTGCCCGTGAAGGCCACCTTGTCGACGCCGGGATGCTCGCTCAGCCGGCGACCGGCCTCCGCGCCGCCCGTGATCACGCTGACGACGCCGGGCGGCAGGTCGGCTTCGGCGAGCATCGTCGCCAGGAGCATGGCGTCCAGGGGCGTCTCCGGTGCCGGCTTCACGACCGCCGTGCAGCCGGCGAGCAACGCCGGCATCAGCTTCGCGATGATCGTCACCTGCGGCACGTTCCACGGCGTGATGATCCCCACGACACCGGACGGCGCCCGCCTGAGCAGGTTGCGCCCCCGGCGCCGCTCCCAGTCGTACCGTTCGGCGAAGGCGAGCGTCTCCCCCATCAGGTACCAGGGCCCCAGCCCGTGTGCCTGCTCGGAGAACCAGGCCGGCGAGCCCATCTCGCCGGTCACCAGCGCGGCCATCTCCGCGGTCCGCGCGCCGTAGCGCTCGACGAAGGGCCGCAGCGCCGCGATCCGCTCGGCCGGCGACAGCCACGGCCACGGACCCTCGTCGAAGGCGCGCCGGGCGGCGGCCACAGCCACGTCGATGTCCTCGGCGACGGCGCCCGGCGCCGTGCCGACGGCGGCGCCGTCATGCGGCGAGCGGACCTCGACGGCGACGTCCGTTCTCGGTTCCACCCAGGCGCCGTCGACAAAGAAGCGCTGGTACTCGTGCACGGCTTCACCCTTCTGGGCCGGTCGGACGGCAGGACGCGGCAGGTTCCCGTCGGCGGGCGCGGCCATCAGCCGCCCCGCTCGGCGACGAGCGCGGATCTACTGATCTTCGTCGCGGCGCTGCGCGGCAGCTCGGCGACGAACTCCACCGTCTTCGGCGCCTTGTAGGACGCCAGCCGCGCCTTCACGAACTCGATGCATTCCTGCTCCGTCGGCCCGGTGGTGCCCGGCCGGCGCTCGACGATCGCGTGTATCCGCCGGCCCCAGGCGGGGTCGGACAGCCCGACGACGACGACATCGGCGATATCCGGGTGCTCGGACAGCGCGCCTTCGACCTCGGCGGGAAAGACGTTCGCGCCACCGGTGATGATCATGTCCACCCGGCGGTCCGCCAGATAGAGGTAGCCCTGCTCGTCCAGGTGCCCCATGTCGCCGGCCGTCCCGAAACCGTCGGGAGTGGTCGGCAGCAGCGGCGCTCCCCCGAGATAGTCGTAGGCCCCGGTAACGGGCGAGCGCAGGTAGACGTCGCCGTACGTCCCGGCCGGCACCGGATTCTGGTTCTCGTCCAGAATCCTGAGCTCGGTGCCGCGGAAACCCCGCCCGACGCTTCCGGGATGGGTGAGCCACTCGTCGCCGCGAATCGCGACCAGCCCGAGCTGCTCCGTCATGCCGTAGGCCATGATGACCTTCTCGGGCGCCAGCAGTTCGAACCACCGGCGCAGCAGCGCGGCCGGCATCATCGCGGCGCCCTGCAGGATCCATTCGACCCGGGACAGGTCTCGGCCGTCGATGCCGGGAACGGCGGCGAGGCGCTGCAGCATGGTCGGCGTCGCGGTGAAGGTGGTGACGCCCTCGCGCTCGATCGCGTCGACGGCCGCCACGGCGTCGAACTTCTCCATGATGACCAGGCGGTCACCGCCGAGCAGCGAGTTGAGGGTCATGAAACCGTTGGTGTGATACATCGGCGCGGGCACGAGAACGACCTGCGGATGTGTCACCGGGCCGCCGAAGTTCTCGGCGAACGGCGTCGAGAGCTCCGCGGTCCACCGGCCTGGCCGGGTGTTGACGATGACCTTGGGCGTGCCGGTGGAGCCGCTGCTGCAGATGCCGAACGAGTGCGGCGAGGTGACCGTGGGGAGCGGGTCGGCCGGGAACGCCGCGGCCTCGGCCCGCAGGGCTGGCGCGGTTCCCTCGTCGATCACCACCCGGGCGGCGACGACCGCGAGGACCCGCTCTCGTTCCCAGGCGGGCAGGTCCCAGCGCACCGGAACGGGCACGGCGCCCACCTTCCAGGCACCGAGCGCTCCCAGGACCAGCTCGACCGAGTTGTGGACCAGCAGCGCGACGCGATCCCCGGCCGCCAGCCCGCGGGCCGCCAGCGCCCGGCCCCACCGGTTCGCGCCGTCCTCCACCTGCTGGCGGTCGAGCGCCTCGCGACCGCCGTCCTGGCGGACGACCACCACGGACAGCCGGTGCGGGTCCGCCGCGGCGAGGTCGCTCAGCCGCTGGCCGATCGGGACTCCCACGGCCGTCGTCATCGCCGGGCCCCTGTCGTGGCGGCGGCTCCCGGCGGGCGTAACGGCGCGGGGGCGAGCGGGCCGGACTCGACGGCGTGCAGGTCGATCCGTGGCACGACGACCCGGGGGTCGAGCCCGTCGAGGTAGCCGACCGCCGAGGCCACGTCACTGGCCTGGATGGCGTGCATCTCGAAGGTCACCGTCTCCAGCATCGCGGTCTCGACCGGCGCGGGAACGATCACGTTGACGTGGATGCCGTCCCGGACGACCTCGCCGCGCAGGGCGTCGGCGAAGGCGTTCACGGCGCCCTTGGACGCCGAGTAGGCGGACCGGCCCTTCATGCCCTGGGAGCCGGCGGAGGAGGAGATCAGGACGATGCGCCCACGGACCGGCATGATCGGCAGGACGCCCTGCACGGCCACGAAGGTCGAGCGGAGGTTGGCCCGGATCACCGCGTCGAACTGCTCGATCCGTTCCTTCCGGACGAACGTCCCGCGAAGGACGCCGGCCGAGTGGACGAGCAGGTCCACCTGTCCACACGCGGCCACCACCCGGGCGAACTCGTCGGGTTCCGCGCAGTCGGCCGCCACGAACCGGCAGCCGATCTCGCGGGCCGCCTCGGCCAGCGGCTCGGCGCGGCGTGCGGTCAGCACCACGTCGTAGCCGCGCTCGTGAAGGACCAGCGCGCACGCCCGGCCGATGCCGCCGCTCCCGCCGGTGACGATCGCTGTTCGCGTTGCCACCGCGTCAGGCCTGAACGTCGACGACCACGCGGCCGGAGATCTCGCCGGCCAGGATCTGCTCGCCGAGCTTCACGATGTCGCTGAGCGGCTCGACCTGGGTGACGCGGTCGAGCAGGCTGACCGGCAGATCGCTGGCCAGCCGCGACCAGGCGGCGTCGCGCAGGTCGGGCGGGCACATCACCGAGTCGATGCCGAGCAGGCTCACGCCCCGCAGGATGAACGGCAGGACGGTGGCGGGCAGGTCGTTGCCGCCGGCCAGCCCGCAGGCCGCGACGGCACCGCCGTACCGGATGGAGGCCAGCACGCTCGCGAGCGTCTGGCTGCCGACCGTGTCGATCGCCGCGGCCCAGCGCTCCTTGCCGAGGGGCCGCCCGGGGGCGGCGAGCTCGGCCCGGTCGATGATCTCGGCCGCGCCGAGCTCGCGCAGCAGCGGATGGGCGTCCGGGGAGCCGGTCGAGGCCGTGACCTCGTAGCCGAGCGAGGCCAGCAGCGCCACCGCGAGGCTGCCCACTCCCCCGCTCGCCCCGGTGACCAGGACCGGGCCCGCGCCCGGTCGCAGACCGGCCCCCTCCAGCGCCGTCACGCACAGCATCGACGTCAGCCCGGCCGTCCCGATGGCCATGGTCTGCCGCAGCGACAGGCCCTCGGGCCGCGCGGTGACCATCGAGGCCGGCACGCGCTGGCGCTGGGTGTAGCCGCCGGGCCTGGTCTCCGACAGGCCCCACCCGGTGACGAGGACCTCGGCGCCGACCCGCACGGCCGGGTTCTCCGACGCCGCGACCGTGCCCGCGAGGTCGGCACCACAGGTCATCGGCAGCTTCCGCGCGATCCGCCCCGCCCCGGTCACCGCCAGGCCGTCCTTGTAGTTCAGCGACGACCAGCGCACGTCGATCGTGACGTCGCCGTCGGGCAGATCGTCCGCGGCCAGGTCCACCAGGGACGCCGGCGGGACGTCGGTCAACACCACTGCACGCACCATGCGGATTCCTTCACAATGTCAGTTCGTCTGGCGGCGTAAGCCGAGGATGTCGTTCTCGCGGGCCGTTACGGCGAAAGCACGCCGGGAAGCGTCTGGAAACCGCGGACGAGCGTGGACTGGACCGGAATCGGTGGTCCCGTGACGAAATTCGGGAACCGGGCCAGCAGTTCCTCCAGCACGACGCGGGCCTCCAGCCGGGCCAGCGACGCGCCGAGACAGAGGTGCTCACCGAAACCAAAGGAGATGTTGGGGCCGGGGGCGCGCGCGACGTCGAAACGGTCGGCGGTGGGTCCGAAAACCAGCTCGTCGCGATTACCCGACGCGTAGAGAAGGACCAGGAAGTCGCCGGCGGCGATCTGCTGCCCGTGCAGCGTCAGGTCCTCGGTCGCGGTCCGGCCGAAAGCCTGGATGGGCGTCGTCCAGCGCAGGCACTCCTCGACGGCGGCCGGAATCCGGTCCGGTTCGCGCACGAGCGCGGCCCGCTGCTCGGGATGCGCGGCCAGCGCGGCCAGCGTTCCCGAGAGCAGGTGGCGCGTGGTCTCGTTGCCGGCGACGAGCAGGGTGAGGCCGAACATCCTCACCTGCTCATGGGACAGTGGTTCGCCCTGGTACTGGGCCTGCCACAGCCGGGAGACCAGGTCGTCGCGGGGCTCGGAACGGCGCTGGTCGGCGAGGCGCATGAGGTAGGTGAGCAGCTCCCCGGACTCGGCGTAGACCTCCGCCGTCGGGTGGTCGATCACCTCGATCACCGCGTCGGACCACCGGCGGAACGTCGCGAGATCGGCGGCGTCGATGCCGAGCAGCTCGGCGATGACCCGCACCGGAATGGGCGCCGCGATCTCGCCCACGAGGTCGATCTCACCCCTGGGGTCGGCCGCCTCCAGCACCTCCCGCGTGATGACCCGAATCCGTTCCTCCAGCCGGCCCACCGCCCGCGGCGTGAACTGGCGGTTCGCGACGCCTCGGTACCTGCTGTGGTGCGGCGGGTCGATATGGAGCAGCGACGTCTCGTCATTGACGGCGCCGTGGACCCGGATCGGGTCATTGACGAGCACACCGCGGCCGGAACAGAAACGGTGCGGCTCCCGGCTGATCATTCGGATGTCCTCGTAACGCGTCACCGCCCAGAGACCGTCCGGCGTGCGCGCGACCGGAGCCTCGCGGCGGAGCCTGGCCAGGATCTCGAAATAGTCGGGACGCTCGAAAAGGCCGGGGACCGTAAGCATCGGCCCCGGGGCCGTGACAGGTGTCATAAGTCCTCGCTCCCCGCTTGAATGAATTCTTACAGCGCTCAAGTTGAGGCGTCAAGCGTGGCCCAGCACCGCGCTCAGTCGCGCGAGGTGGTCCTGAGCAGTTCCCTGGTGCCGGCCAGGAGGAGATCCAGGCCGGTCTCGAAGGCGTCGGCGGGCCGTGCGCCGGCGGGGCCCGGCTCAGCCGGCGCCGCGCTCTCGGCGACGGCTCGGCCCTCGAAGATGAGCCGGCCGAACAGATAGATCGTGAACGCCTCACCGAGCGCGTCCGACTCCGCCCGGTCGAAACCCGCCTGGCGCAGCGCGCGCCGCAGCTCGGAGGACAGCCGGCGCATGTTCGGCGTCTCGGACGTCCGGCTCAGCAGCAGCGCCGCCACGCCCGGGTAGCGGGCCAGCTCCGAGCGCGCGGAGATGAACATCTCGCGCAGCCGCTTCTCCCACGGCTCCTCGGAGTCGGGTACCCGGACGTCGGCCAGGACCGCGTCCGCGACCAGGTCGAACAGCACCGTCTTGCTCGGCACGTGGTAGTAGCTGGCCATCGAGGACAGGCCGAGCTCGGCGGCGAGACCTCTCATGGTCAGGTTGTCGGCGCCCTCGCGCGCCACCAGCCGGAGGGCCGCCGCGACGATCTCCCGCTCGCTGAGATCGGTCCGCCGACGGCTTCGTCCCGGTCTCGCTGCGGCGGCACCGCCGTCGGACACGTCGCTCATGACGCCACCAATCGTAGGGCAGCCGCGCGGGCCGGCCGAGCGCCCAGCCGGCCGGTGGGCGGCGTCAGGTGAGCGGGAGCTGAACGGTCACGAGGCCCTTGGCCTGGACGGCGCCGTCCTGGTTACGGGCAACGACCTCGACGCTGGCCACGTGGACCCGCCGGCGTTCCTCGCGGACCTGGGTGACGGTACCGGACAGGAAGGTCGCGTCGCCGGTCAGCACGGGGCTGCGATACCTGATGTCGGCGTGGTAGATGCTCCCCCATTCCCCGGCCCAGGCCGCGACGAGGTCGAGCAGCCACGAGCCCACCGACGCGCCGTAGCCATAGCCGCGCGGCATCCCGATCCGCCGCGCCCAGGCGGGCTGCAGGTGGCCGCGCGAAGGCCCGTAGTACGCGCCGTCGGTCTTCTCCGGGTTGGTCCGCTCGAGCTCTCGGTCCCCTTCGTGACCAGCCATCTCCTTCGTGTAGCCGAGATCCTCGCCGCGCACCGACGTCGGGCCCTTGGCCATCGCGCCCCAGGTGGTCATCGGGTACGCCCGCCACTCGGTCGCGAAGCTCGCCAGGCTGTGCGGGCCCAGCACGTTGGGCGGCAGCCGGTCGCCGACCGTGACACTGGACAGCAGGCGCTTGTCATGGCCGAGCGCCTGGAGCTGGTCGATGAACTCCTGCTTCGTCTTGTCCAGCTCGGCCAGCTGCTGCTCGGTCCACTCCGGCTCGCCGCCGCCGGCGTCGTAGAGCTTCTTCTCGGCGGCCGCGCGCACCTTGTAGCGAATCGCGGTCGACCGCTGCAGCGCGATGCGTTCGCCGCGCTGGTTGATGTAGAGCGTGTCGCCACGCTGGAAGCACGTCGGCCCGGCGAAAGCCGTCTGCCGCACCTTGAAGTCGAAGGGCTGGCGATGACACAGAATCCTGTCACCGGGGCGGATGCGGCCCTCGAAGAACCACCACTCGTCGCCGCCGAAGACCAGGTGCGAGTCCGGGATCCGTCCCACCTGGGCGGGCGCGCAGCCATGGCTGGTATCGGTCGCGACTGTGAAGGACTGGGGGGCGACGAAGCCGCCGAACCGGCTCCGCGCGGCCCACGACTCGTCGTAGTGCAGCGGGTTCGGGTAGTGCATCGCCTGGACCCACCGGCGGATGTCGTTGACGGCGACCGGCTCGCGCAGCTGTCCCGGCATGATCGGCACACCCATGTGGCGCCCCAGATCGGAAACGTCCAGGTCGTCATTCGTCTCCTGGCCCACGGCCATTCAACCCACCTTCCAGATTGGTCGTCGTCTTCGCGGCGAGGCGCGGCTCGACGAGCTGGCGAAGGTCGTCGTCTCGCACCTTGGTCCCGCTCTCGGTGAGCGGTATGCCGCCCGGCTCGAAGACCAGAATCCGTTTCGGAATCTTGTAGGACGCGATCCTGGGACGAAGGAAGGCGCGCACCGACTCGGCGTCGGCTCCCTCCGTGAGCTCGACGCACAGCACGGCGATCTGGCCGAGCCGCTCGTCGGGCATTCCCAGCACCCTGGCGAGCCGGACGTCCGGGCAGGCCCGCAGCTGCACCTCGATCTCTGCGGGTGAGACGTTCACGCCGCCGGTCCTGATCATCTCGGTACGGCGGCCGGTCCAGTGCAGCTCGCCGTCGTCGTCGAGGTGCCCGAGGTCGCCGGTGTGCAGCCAGCCTTCGGCGTCGAAGGTCTCGGCCGGGTCCTTGCCCAGGTAGCCCTTCATCAGCGTCATGCCGCGGACGAGCAGCTCGCCTTCCACGCGGCGCTCGACCACCCGGCCGCTGCCCGGGTCGATCACCTTGATCTCGGCTCCCGGCACGATCCCGCCCAGGCTTCGCCGCATCGCCTCGCGGCCGGCGTCGCTCGGGTGCGCCGAGATGAAGGCGCAGGTCTCGGACATCCCCCAGCCCACCGGCATCTGCCAGCTCGGGTCGCCGTGGACGGTCGGGTGGCGCGAGAACACCGACTTGCCGAAGACCTGCCGCAACGACGACAGGTCGGTCGTCCACCAGGCCGGATGTTCCTTCAGGGCGCGGGCCTGGTGCGGCAGCGTGTACGGCTCGGTCACGCGCTCACGCTCCATGAGGCGAAGCGCGTGCCCGGGATCGAACCCTTCCTGCATCACCCAGCAGCCACCCGCGGCCAGCGTGGCTCCCATCGCGGTGTTCATGCCGGCCGTCCAGAACAGCGGCAGGGCGGTCCACATCCGGGTGGCCGGCGTGCGGCCGAACAGCCGGGCCTGAACCCAGAACTGGACGGTCGGCGCTCGCTGCGTGTGCAGCACCCCCTTGGGCCGCGCCGTCGTCCCCGAGCTGAAGATGACCAGGCCGTCGGAGTCGGGGGTCAGCTCCGCCTGGATGTCGTCGAGGAGCGCGTCGGGCACCTCGGTTCCTTCGTCCAGGAAGGAGTCCCAGTCCCGCCCGACGGCGGCGACCCGACAGGGCGCCCGGTCGAGGTCGGCCGCGAAGTCCCGGTTGCCCATCCGGGTCTGCGCGAGGAGCACGGCCGGGTCGGCCAGCGCGAGCAGTGTCGCCAGCTCCGGCCCGGTGGAGAAGGTCGACAGCGGAACGACGACGGCCCCGGCGATCGCCGCGCCGAAGAACGCGGCGACGGCCTGTGGCCGGTTCGCCATGAGAATCGCGACGCGGTCCCCGGGGCGGACCTTGCCCGCGATCAGCGAGCGGGCCACGGCGCGACCGCGGGTGAGCAGCTCGCCGTAGCTCCACCGGACGGTCTGACCACCGATCAGCGGGTCGTCGAAGACGAGCGCCTCGCGATACCGGTGCTCGGCGCAGACCTGCGCGATGAACGCCGCCAGCGTCGTCGATCGCACGTAGTCGACCGACGACAGCGGCGGTCCCGCGCCTATGGCCTCCATTTTCCTGTCACCTCCGGCTGGTCTCGGCTCGCCGGCCTGGCTGCGCTGGTGGCCATCAGCCGTTGAACTTCTCGATCCGACGCAGGACGTCGGCCACGAGCGGGTTGTCGTCCTCGGTCGGGCCCGGGTACGCGGTCCCGGCCTTCGCCGCCAGCCGCGCCTGCCGCTGGTTGACGCAGGCCGACCGGACCAGCGCGAAGATCTCGTGCCAGGCGAAATGGCGCAGCTCCCGGCCGAGCAGGCTCTGGTAGCTGTCGACGACCGCGTCGTGGTCGAGGAAACCGGGCACCGAGCGGCGGGTCCAACGGGCCAGCAGCGAGTCGAGGGCGAGATTCCAGGCGAGGTCCATCTCCGCCGGGCCGATCGTCGCCAGGTCGAAGTCCAGCACGGCGACGATCCGCCGGTCGTCGTCGCACATCACGTTCCCGTAGCGGGCGTCACCCCAGAGCAGCGAGCGCGCCGGGTCGTCGCTCGGCGCCGTGGCCAGGCACCACTCGACCGCCTCGACGAGTCCGGCCGGCGGCGCGTCGTCGGTGTCCCACCGCACGTAGTCCGCCCACCACTGGACGTCCTGCCGCAGCGAGGCCCCGGCGCCGCGCACGATCTTCTCCAGGCCGCCGGCGGCCCAGTCCACGGTGTGCAGCCGGGCGAGCTGCCGCAGGAAGTCCCACTGCAGCCGCGCCTGCTGCTCGACGCTCGCCGACATGACGAACTCGTCCATCGTGATGATCTCGCCGGGCACCCGCCCCTGGACGCGCTCCATCAGCAGGAAGGGCGAGCCGAGCCACGCGGGGTCCTCCTCGACCGCGATCACGGTCGGCGCCGGGAGCCCGTGCCCGGCCACGACCCGCTGGACCTCCGCCTGCACGCGCAGGTCGTAGGAGGGGAACGCCGGCAGCAGCGGCGGCAGCCGCAGGACCGCCTCGAGGCGGTGGGGCCGGGTGTCCTGCGTCCAGGTCACGGTGAGCAGCAGCGTCTCGTTGGAGTGGCCGACCGACGGCCGGCGCCACTCGGTGAGCGTGAAGTCGCCACCCCCGGGGTGACGGGCCGCCAGCCACGCCAGCACGCCGGCGCTGACCACCGCGTCGTCGCGGATGTCGCCGGCTACCATCGGGCGGCCCGCCCGACCGACGAAGGTCGCCGCGGCCCGCCCAGTGGCCGGTCGACGGTCGTCACCGCAGCACCGACAGGCCGCCGCGGCCCGCCGCCGCCATCGCGTGCGTGAGCGAGCTGTAGCTCTCCACCATCCCGAAACTGACCTCTCCGTCGCATTCGAACCGCGCGTGGAACTGGTCGAGCCCACCGACCCGGACCCGCGTCCCCGGGTCGTTCACGTCGTAGGACTCGCCCCCGACGACGAGGCTCCGGCCGTCGCCGACCTTCATGCCCTGCCAGATGTCGCCGTCCGGGGTGCCGCCGTTCGGCCCGCCGTACATGCCGCAGCGCAGGAAGGCGATCTGGTTGCCCAGCCGCTCGAACGTCATCGTCCGAACCGAGCCGTCCTTGTGGACGAGGTCGAACTCGCCACCGGTGAGCTGGTCGGTCTCCGGCTCGAAGCGCAGGCGGTAACGCCGGTCCTGCAACAGCCCGCTGCCCCGCTTCGGGTCCCCCAGGTTGCGCAGCAGATGGTCGACCCAGACCGACCAGTCCGGGAACTCGACGAAGACGCTCGGGACGGGATGGGTGAAGCCCTGGTAGAGCGCCGGCCCGCCCACGCCGTCGCGGGTTCCCCAGTGGTGGTCCCGCGTGCCGAGATGGCTGGTCGGCGTCACCTCGAAACGTTCACCGTCGACCTCGACCCAGCCATCCTGGTGGCCGAAGCCGTCATAGCCGGCGACGCCGCTGAAGGGCCGGCTGCCCACGATCGCCCCGGCGCCGAGGTTGCGGAAGATCGGGCGCTTGGTGTCGAACCAGCTGAGGTCGAACCGCACACCCTGGTCGTTCTCGCCGAGCGTCAGCCGCCATTCCCGGAACGGCGCCACCACCTCGAAGGCGATCGGGCCGACCGCGAGCGTCGTCCGGTCCGGCCCCAGCGGGCGGTGCGCCCGCACGGTGATGTGCCTGCCGCGCAGATTGACGATCGCGAACGCCTCCGCGGTGGCCAGGTTGGGATAGAACGCGACGCCGCAGACGACCAGCAGCTCGCCGACACGGTCGTGGCAGGTGAACCAGACCCGCTCGTAAGCCTGGAGGTCCGGCGTCCACATGACCGCGACGGGTGTCGGGTGGTTGTGGATCAGGTACTCGTCGAGCCCGGTCAGGGGAAAGTGCTCGGCACTGGCGTCGACCGCCAGCCGAGTCCGCGCGTCGTCTCCGTCGGTCACGCGGCCGCTCCCATCAGGTTGCCGGTATCGGGCACGAGCACACTGCGGATCGACTCGCCGGCGCGCATGGCGTCGAAGGCCTCGTTGACGTCCGCCAACGGCAGGCGGCGGGTGACCGTGGCGGCGATGTCCAACCGCCCGGTCTCCACCAGGGAGACCAGCATGGGGAAGTCGCTGCGGACCTGGCTCGACCCGTAGAAGCAGCCCACCAGACGTTTCTCCCGCGCGAACAGCTCGTACGCCGGGAAGGTCACGGTCTCGTCCTGCCGCGACATGCCGACGATGACCGCCGTTCCGCCGTCCCGGACGGCGTCGTAGGTCGCGAGGATCGTGGCGGGCCGGCCCACCACGTCGAAGGCGTAGTCGACACCGCGTCCCCTGGTCAGCTCATGCACCGCGGCGGCCGGCCCGTCGGGTCCCGGGTCCACCGCGTCGGTCGCGCCCAGAGCCAGGGCCTTCTCCCGCTTGAAGGCCACCGGGTCGACGGCGATGATCCGGCTCGCGCCGGCGATGCGGGCTCCCTGGACGACGAACTGCCCGACACCGCCGCAGCCGATCACCGCCACCGTCGATCCGGGCCTGACCCGGGCGGTGTTCAGGGCGGCACCGACGCCGGTCGCCACCCCGCAGCCGATGAGCGCCAGCTGCTCGGCCGGCAGGTCGGTGTCGACCTTGACGAGGGACCACTCGTGCACCGCCAGCTCCTCGGCGAACGCGCCAAGACCGCTCATCGCCGTCGTCAGGGCGCCGTCCGGCCGCCGCCAGCGCTGGGTGACGGACACGCGGAAGGCACGGCGGCAGAACTGGCCGCGCCCGCGCACACAGTTCCAGCACTCCCCGCACAGCGGCACGAAGCTCGCGATGACCCGGTCGCCGGGCCGGACCCGGGTCACCTGGCTACCGGTCTCGAGGACGGTTCCAGCCGCCTCGTGGCCGAGGACCACGGGCGGCGGGAACGGCACCCCGCCGGTCAGGATCGTCAGGTCGGAGTGGCACACGCCGCTCGCGTCGACCCGGACCGCGACATCGTGCGGGCCGAGCGGGTCCCGCTCCAGGTCCTCGAGGACCAGGGGCTGGTCGTAGGCGGTCATCACAGCGGCGCGCATCCAGCTGACTCCTTCACCACACGCGGAGCACGGACATCGGACACCGAGGCGCTGGCCGGGGGCGATGACGCCTGGGGGCCGCGACACGGTCATCTTTACACTGCTCAAAACGGCGTTCAACAAATGCGCCCGGGACGGACGGTTCGCCTTCCGGGCGGCCTGACCGTCGCGCGGGCCGCGATCCCGGGAGCCGGCCGGGCCGGCCGCCGGCCGGCCTACGTCGCTGGTCGCGGGGCCGTCGACGCCCCTTCGCCGGGTTCGCCGGCGGACGCGAAGAGGGCTGGCAGGGCGGCGCGCAGCGGCTTGCCCATGGCGTTGCGGGGCAACGCGTCGAGCACGAGGACACGCTCGGGGACCTTGTAGCGCGCGAGGCTGGCCCGGCAGTGGGCGATACACGTCGCCTCGTCCGTCGCGCCGGGACGGGTCACCTCCGCGACGGCGACGACCCGCTGGCCCAGCCGCGGGTCGGGCAGCCCCAACGCGACGGCCTCGCGGACCCCGTCGACCTGCGCGAGAACCCGCTCGACCTCGGCCGGGTAGATGTTCGCCCCGCCGCGCATGATGAGCAGCTTCAGCCGGTCGTGAATCGACAGCCAGCCGTCGCCGTCCACCCGGCCGATGTCGCCGGTACGGAGTTCCGCGCCCTGGAAGGAGACCAGCCCGTCGCTGGTCCACTCGCCCAGCATCGGCGTGTAGGCGCCCTGCCACGGCCCGGCGTGCGCGGCGCGGACGAGGATCTCGCCCAGCTCCCCGGTGGGTACGGGTACGCCCTCGTCGTCGACGACCCGCACGTCCAGGTGCGGCAGCGGGACACCACTGGCTCCGGGGACATGCCGCCCCGGCGGGTCGATCGTCACGACCGTCGGCGCCTCGGTGAGCCCATAGGTCGCGCACACCGGTACACCGAACCGGTCGCGAAACGCGGCTCGCAGCTCCTCGGGGCAGTTGGCGCCGCCGGACCACACCTCCGTCAGCGACGCCAGCCGCTCGGGAGTGAGCTCCGGGTCATGGAGCAGGCTGTGCAGCAAGGCCGGGACACCGTTCCAGACCGTGACGGACTCACGCTCGATCCACGCCGCGACGCCGCGAGCGTCGCGACGGTCGGTCAGCACACAGCAGCCGCCCGCGGCCGAGGTCAGCAGCGTCGTCAGCACGACGAGGTTGAGAATGGTCAGCGGCAGGCAGTCGCCCTTGCGCAGGCTCCCGTCGTAGCCGCGGTCGGCGGCGAGCGCCGCCGCGGGCAGCAGCAGGTTTCGCTGGGAGTGCACGACGCCGCGCGGGAGACCGGTCGTGCCGCTGGTGAAGGCGATCGCCGCCGGCAGATCCGGGTCCGGCGCCGGCCGTCGCGGCGCCCCGGCGTGCGCGCGCAGGCCGGCGGCCCAGTCGCCCGACGGGTCCGCCGGGTCGACGAGCAGTGGCGACGGCCGCCCGAGGGCCCTGGCCGTCGTGCGCGGCTCGTGCTCGGCGGCGTAGCCGGCCGGGTCGACCAGGACGAGCGCGGGCCGGGCGACGGCCAGCAGGGCGTCCTTCTCCGGCCGGGCGAGCGCGCGGCCGAGGCCCACCCAGATCGCGCCGAGCCGCGCCACCGCGTGGAACGCGACCACGATGTCGAGATCGTTCGGCAGCGCGGCGGCGACCCGGTCACCCGGCCGGACCCCACGCTCAGCCAGGAACCCCGCGGCCGCGTCGGCCACCGCGTCGAGGGCCGCATAGGTCAACGTCCCACTCGGCCCCACCACGGCGGGCCTGTCCGGGGCATCGGCGAGCACCGCGTCGAGGGCCTCCGTGATGGCGCGCGCGCGGGTCACGCCCACCGCGCTCCCCGGCGGGCGCCCGGCAGCCTCGGCTCCCGTTCGCCGGCGGCGCGGCTGCCGCAACGGCACTCCCGCGGCTCCCACTCCGACAGTGCGTGAGACATCGTTACCTGTCCTTCACCGGATCGAACGGCCACGGGGGCCGGCACCGCGACGGCAGCCCCCCGGTGCCCGCCGGGTCCGCGACCACGGCCGAGTCGTCGTGTACCTCGGTCACAGCCCGCCCGTCGGGCGGTTGGCTGGCCCGCGACGGCGGGGCCCTTGACCAATTTGAGCATTGTAAAGTATCCATGGGGCCGACGGGAGACGCACCACGGAAGACGGCGCTGACCGTGGGACCAGCCTCACCGGCGAGCGAGCTCGACCGCGTGGCCGCGACGAAGCCCGACCGAGTACCGGCGGACCCGGCAGCACAAGGCAACGAGGGAGACGGCCGTGAGGATCATTCATCGATTACGTGGGCGGGCCCCTGTCGCGGCGGCCGCCGTCGCCCTCGTCGGACTCTCCACAGTGCTGACCGCCTGCGGATCGTCCGCGCCGGCGGCCAGCGCCTGTCCCCTGCCCGCGCCCGGCGTGACAGCCGGCACGATCAAGGTCGGATACGTCTATCCCGACACCGGACCGGCCGAGATCGCCTCCACGTTCAAGTCGGCCCGCAGCGGCGTCGAGGCCCGCATCGACCTGCAGAACGCTCACGGCGGCGTCAACGGCCGGCGGATCGACCTGGTGTGGAGAGACGACCAGTCCGACGAGCAGGCTTTCTCCGGCGCCGCGCACGAGCTGGTCGACACGGAGAAGGTCTTCGGCCTCATCACCACGTCGACGGCCCTGGACCAGTCGGCCGGCTGGCTGGCGAGGGAGAACGTCCCGGTCGCCGGAACCGCGTCGAGCGCCATCTGGAGCGACTACCCCAACCTCTTCCACGCCGGCAACCTGTACAACGGCGGAGGCACCTCCGTGTTCGGCGACTTCGTCAGGGCGGAGGGCGGGACGAGGGCGCTGGTCATCGTCGACCCGAACGCCGCCGCCTCACAGGGCCTCGCCGCGCAGCTCACGCCCAGCCTGCGAAGCCGTGGGATCCAGGTCGTCGGCGAGGTGACGTACACCGACGGCGTCACCAATGCGGCACGGGTCGCCGACCAGCTGAGGAAGTCCGGCGCGGACACCCTCGTCGGTGCCGCTCAGCTGGAGCCCTTCCTGGCCGTCTACTCGGCGGCGAAGGCTCTCGGCGTCAGGTTCAACGTCGCGCTGAACCTGACGGGCTACAGCCCCGACCTGCTCGCCCAACGCGGCGCCGACATGGCCGGCATGTCCATTCCGTCCAGCATCGGCGCCCCCGGCTCGCCCGCCATGGACACCTACCTGGCCGCGATGAGCGACTATGCCCCCGAGGCCAAGGACCCGGCGGACGAACTCGCCATCGGCGGCTACGTCGTCGCCGACGAGATGATCAAAGGCCTGGAACTCGCCGGTACGTGCCCCAGCCGCCAGGCGTTCATCCGGAATCTTCGCAACGTCACCGACTTCACGGCCGGCGGCCTGATCTCCCCGCTCGACCTGAGCCACCCCAAACAGCCCACCCTTTGCCAGACCTTCATCGACGTCGACAAGACCGGCACCAGATTCGTCTCCGTGCCGCCACCCACCACGCTCGACCACGACGGCTACTGGTGCGGCACGTCACTCCGCTGAGGCGCCGGCTGACCTCGCCGCGACGAACCGAACGACGTCAGCTCGCTGGTGCTGTTCCTCGCCTCCGACGTCTCCAACTACATCACCGGCCTCAACCTGCGCCTCGACGCCGACGGCGTGCTCAAGGGCGAACCCGCCTTCTGACCCTCCACCGACCGCCGCCGGCCCCGGGGCCGGCGGCACGTCCGTGTTCGGCGACTTCGTCCGTCCACCGGTCAGAACCGCCGGAGCACGCCGAGGACCCGGCCCGCGAGCGCCGGGTGACAGATGAGTACGTCGGGAAGGTAGGGATTCGGCCGGTTGTAGAGCAACGGGCTCCCGTCGAGCCGCGAGACGTGCAGGCCGGCCGCGGCGGCGACCGCCACGGGCGCGCAGGAGTCCCACTCGTACTGGCCGCCGGAGTGGGCGTAGACGTCGGCCTCACCCCGAACGACGGCCATCGCCTTGGCGCCGGCCGAGCCCATGGGGACCAGCTCGGCGTCCAGGTGCCCGCGGAGGTGGTCGACACAGGCCGGCGGCCGGCTGCGCGACACCGTGAGACGAATCGGGCCCTGCCTGGCGGGCGGGAGCACCGGAGGTGCGCCCGTGCGCAGGACGAGGCCCGCGGCGGGCAGCGCTACGGCGCCCACCGCGGGCCGTCCCCGGATCGCCAGCGCGACGTGGACCGCCCAGTCCGTCCGGGGCGGTTCGCCGTACTCGCGGGTGCCGTCGAGTGGATCGATGATCCAGACGCGCTCCCGGTCGAGGCGCGCGAGGTCGTCGACGCTCTCCTCGGACAGGACGGCGTCGTCGGGGCGCGCCTCGGCCAGCAGGCGAAGCAGCAGCTCGTTCGACTGCCGGTCGCCTTCGGCGCCACCCTGCGAGCGGATGTCGAGCAGACGCGCGCCGGCGTGGACGGCGAGCCAGGCCGCCAGCGTGTGGTCGTCCATGGCCTCAGTCCCGCCGCAGGAGCAGGCAGCCGGCCGGCACGCCGCCGCCGGCGCTGACGACCGCCGTCCTCGCGCCGGCGACCTGGCGAGCGCCGCCGTCGCCCCGCAGCTGGACGACCGCCTCGTGCAGGAACCCGTACCCGTGGGTACGCCCGGCCGACAGCTGGCCACCGTGCGGGTTGAGCGGCAGCTCGCCGTGCAGGCCGATCCGCTTGCCGCCGTCGAGGAAGTCCGCCGCCTCCCCGATCCCGCAGAAGCCGAGCGCCTCCAGCCAGGACAGCGCGACGAAGGTGAACCCGTCGTACAGCAGCGCGACGTCGACGTCGGCCGGGCGCAGGGACGTGCGGCTCCACAGGTGCGCCGCGGGGCCGAAGACGTTCGGCATGTGGCTGACCGTGCCCTGGTCCCAGGACTGACGCTCGTCGAGGGCGGTACCGACCGCCTCCACGAGAACGGGCGCCCGCAGGTCACGCGCCGCGTCGACGGCCGAGACGACGAAGGCGGTTGCGCCGTCGCAGGGCACGTCACAGTCGTAGAGACCGAACGGGGTCGTGATCGTGCGGGCCGCCAGGTAGTCGTCCATGCTCAGCGGTGAGCGGTAGATCGCGGCGGGATTCAGGCCGGCGTGCGCGCGGGCGTTGACCGCGATCCAGCCGAGCGTCTCGCGGCTCGCCCCGAAGCGGGCGAAGTAGTGCGAGGCGTACTGGGCGACCCACTGCGCCGCCGACGCGGCCCCGAACGGCAGCTGGTACTGGAAGGAGCCGGTCACCCGTCCGCCGGGAGGAAGCGCGAGCTGGCCCTCCCGCAGCAGGGTCGTGTGCGTCGACTCCCAGACCGTCCGGAAGCACAGGACGTGCTGGCACAGCCCGCCGGCGACGGCGAGCATCGCCGCGATCACCGAGCCGAGCTGGCCCGAGCTCTCGTCCCCGCCGTTGATCCACGCCGGGTGGACCCGCAACGCCTCCTCCACGGCGCCGACGCCGCCCTCGGAGATGCCCATAGGTTCGAGGAAGCCGCCGGGATAGGTGGACAGGCCGTCGATGTCGTCCATCGTGAGCCCGGCGTCCGCGACGGCCGCCCGGCACGCCTCGACGGCCAGCTCCACCGGTGGCCGCATCAGCCGCCGCCCGATGCGCGACTGCCCGGCGCCCGTGATGGCCACCCGCTCCTCGAACCGGCGAGAGCCGGCGGCCACCGGCCGGCGCGCCGGCCTCGGCAGGGCGCACGAGGGCGGCAGTGGCGCGAACGAGGCCGCCGTGGCCTCCACCGGCATGCCCCACGGATCAGGCTCGAACAGCGGCAACCAGACGTCCTCCTGCTGTACGAACCGGACCCGTACCGGCATGCCGATCACGACGTCCTCGGGCGCGCACCCGACGACGTTCGTCGTCAGCCGGACGGCGGGATCGTCCACGAGCGCCACGACCGCGACGACGTACGGCGGGGGGAAGTCCGGCAGCCAGTGCTGCCCGTTGACCGACACGGACAGCACGTGGCCACGGCCCGAGACGGCGTGCACGGCCAACTCGCCGCCGTCGCCCCGCGGGCACACGACCTGCGAGGGGTGCAGCAGGAGCCCGCACGCGCCGCAGCGGTAGAGCCGCAGCTCGCCCCGCTCGCCGCCGGTCCAGAACGGGCGGGTGTGCGGGGTGACAGCGGGCAGCGGCCGGACCACAGCCGGCCCCGGGGTGCCCTCGACCTCGGTCACGAGGCCGCGAGACCGGCGATCGACTTGGTCTCCAGATACTGCTCGAAGCCCTCGACGCCGTTCTGCCGGCCGATCCCGCTCGCCTTGCGGCCGCCGAACGGAACGTCGGCGCCGTAGTAGATCCCGCCGTTCACCGAGACCGTGCCGGCCTTGAGTCGCCCGGCCACCGCCAGCGCTCGTTCCGCTGAGCCGCTGGTGACCGCGCCGGACAGGCCGTAGGGGCTGTCGTTCGCGATCCGGACCGCGTCGTCGTCGTCCTCGAACGGGATCATCACGAGGACCGGGCCGAAGATCTCCTCGCGGGCGATCGTCATCGTGTTGTCGACGTCGGCGAACAGGGTCGGCTCGACGTAGAAGCCCTTCGGGAGGTGGCTCGGCCGACCGCCGCCCGTCACCAGCCGGGCGCCCTCCCGCAGGCCCGCCTCGACGTAGCCGAGCACGCGGTCGCGCTGGCGGGCGCTGATCTGGGGGCCCTGGATGTTCGCGGGGTCGGTCGGGTCGCCGTACGGCACGTTCGCGAAGCTCGCCGCCACCAGCTCGACGGCCTCGTCGTAGCGGGACCGGGGCACCAGCAGCCGGGTGGTCATCGCGCAGCCCTGGCCGGCGTGCATGCAGACGAACGAGGCGAAGGCCAGCTTCGCCGGGAGGTCGGCGTCGTCCAGGACGATGTCGGCGGACTTGCCGCCCAGCTCGAGGAAGAGGCGCTTGAGGCCGGCGGAGCCCCTTTCCATGATCCGCCGCCCGGTGGCGGTGGACCCGGTGAAGGAGATCAGGTCGACGCGTGGGTCGTCGACCAGGGCTTCCCCGAGCGCGTGGTCGGCCGAGGCGACGACGTTGACGACGCCCGGCGGGATGTCGGTGTGCTCCGCGACCAGCCGGCCGATCCGGGTGGTGGTCCAGGGCGTGTCCGGCGCCGGCTTGAGGACCAGCGTGTTGCCGGTGGCGAGGATCTGGCCGAGCTTGCCGAGAGTGATCTCCAGCGGGTAGTTCCACGGTGTGATCGCCCCGACCACCCCGACCGGCTCCTTCACCGCCTTCCGCCAGCTCCGCATGCCGAACTGGTTGCCGGTCGAGAGCTCACGCTCCCAGGGGAACTCGTCGATCGCTCTGGCCGGCCAGAGCAGCGCGTCCTCCAGCGGCAGCTCCAGCTGCGCCATGTACGTCGTGGCGACCGGGCAGCCCACCTCCGCGACCAGTTCGGCGCGGATCTCCTCGCGCTCCCGTTCCAGCGCTTCCTGCAGCTGCAGCAGGCACCGCTTGCGCAGCGCGCGGTCGGTGGACCAGGTCGTCGTGTCGAAGGCGACGCGGGCGCTCGCGATCGCCGCGTCGAGGTCGACCAGGTCGGCGTCGGCCGTCGACCCGAGGATCTCCTCGGTCGCGGGGTTGATGTTGTCGAACGTGCGGCCGCTTGCCGCGTCCGTCAGCTTTCCACCGATGAGCAGCCTCGACTCGCCGCTCATGGCAGCACCCGGACCGGAACGTTCGAGTAGCCCAGAACATTGGTCATGTTGACCCGGCGGAGACCGCTCTCGTCGACCTCGAAGCGCGGCATGTGGCGCAGCAGCCGCTCCAGCGCCACCCGCCCCTCGATCCGGGCGAGCGCCGCGCCGAGGCAACGGTGGGCGCCGAAGCCGAACGCGAGGTTCATCTGCGGCTCGCGCCGGATGTCGAACCGCTCCGGGTCCTCGTAGGCCCGCTCGTCGCGGGTGGCCGCGCCGATGAGCAGCAGTGCCGCCGCCCCGGCCGGAATGGTCACGCCGTGCCCGGTGTACTCCCGAGCCAGGCATCGGGCCGTGTAGGTGGCCGGCGGGTCGTAGCGCAGCACCTCCTCGACGGCGTTCGGGATGAGCTCGGGCCGCTCCTGCAGCAGCTGCCACTGGTCGGGGTGGCGGCCGAACAGGACGACCGCGTTCCCGATGAGCTTGGTGACGGTCTCGGCGCCGGCGCCGCCCAGCAGCGAGATGAAGGTGGTGATCTCGATGTCGTCGAGGGCGGTCTTCGTCCCGTCCTCGCGGAGCACCTCGGCCTCGATCAGCATGCTGATCATGTCATCGCCCGGGTTGTTCCGGCGCTCGACGGCCAGCGTGTAGTAGTAGGTGGACAGCTCGATGGCGACCCTCATCTGGTCGTCGGTCATGGCGGGCGAGTTGTCACGGCCGAGGATGTAGTCGATGCCGTGGCGCATCCAGTCCCGTTTCTCGGCCGGGATGCCCACCATCCGCGAGATGATCTCCATCGGGAAGAGCGCGGAGAAGTCGGCGACCGCGTCGAACTCCTGCCCGAGACCGCCCGCATAGTGCTCGATCACGGCCACGACCTCGGGTTCCAGGCCCTGGATGACGCGGGGCTGAAACGCCCGGCTCACCAGCAGCCGCATCCGGGTCTGCTCCGGCGGGTCCATCTGGATGATGCCGGCGTGGGCGACCTGGCCCTCCTGGATGGAGTGCAGCTCGATACCGCGCGTCGACGAGAAGGTCGCCGTGTCCTTGAGCGCCTCCGCCACGTCGGCGTGCCGGGAAAGCGCGTAGAAGTTCTGCTTCTCGTTGTAGTAGACCGGCGCCTCGTCGCGGAGCCGGCGGTAGGCCGGCTGCGGGTCGTTGTAGAAGGACTGGGCGAACGGGTTCCAGTCGAACGGGCTGGCTGGGGCGCTGACGGGAAGGGCCGGCTCGGCGGCGTGGGCGGTCGTCACAGGATGTCTCCTTGCTGCTTGTGGCGATCGATGTCGTCCCAGCCGAGCCCGAGGTCGAGCAGGATCTCCTCGGTGTGCTGACCGTGTTCGGGAGCGCCCGAGGGGCTGGCTGGGGTCTCGTCGAACTGGACGGGGTTGGCCGCGAGCTCGAAGGCGGCGCCGCTCGTCGCGGTGAGCGTGGCGAGATACCCGTTCGCGAGCGCGGCCGGGTCGTCGTGAAGTTCGGCGGCGGTCTGCATTCCCGACCAGGGGCCGGCCAGTGTCGCCAGTGTGTCGCGCCATTGCGCATAGGTCCGGCTGGCGAATGTCTCCGACAGCAGGCGGTAGAGCTCGGCCCGGTTGTGGAAGCGGGCCGCGGCGTCCGCGTAGCGGGGATCCGCGATGGACCCGTCCAGGCCGAGGTGCCGGCACAGGTCCGGCCAGTAGCGGTCGGACTGCAGCATCATGAGGCAGATCTGCCGGTCGTCCGCGGTGCGGTAGTAGGCGACCAGAGGGTTCGGTGGCTCGTCGCGGCGGAAGCTCGGCAGCTCGACGCCTTCGTACAGCTTCGCGGCCGCCACGTCCGGCCCGAGGTTCCACAGCGCGAGCCCGAGCAGCGAGACGTCGACCACCGACGCGGCCCCGTTGCGCTCCCTGGCCAGCAGCGCGGCGCAGATGCCCCCGGCCAGGGCCATTCCACCCATGACATCGCCGAATGCCGGGCGCCCACCCACGGGAAAATCGGCTTCCGGCGGGGTCAGCGCGTCGGCGACTCCCCCGCGCGCCCAGTAGCTGACGCCGTCGAAGCCGGGGGTGTCGACGTCGGGACCACGCGGCCCGTAGCCGGATCCGCGCACGTAGATGACGTCCGGATTGACGGCGCGCAGGTCGTCCACGTCGATGCCGAGCTTCCTGCGCACGTTCGGCAGGTAGCTGGTGAGAAAGACGTCGGCCTGCCGCACCAGCGCCAGGAGCAGGTCCCGGCCGCCCTCGGTGGACAGGTCGATGCCGATCGAGCGTTTCCCCCGGTTGGGGACCTCCATCATGTAGTTCACGCCGCCGGCACCGGCGGGCACCAGGCCGGACGTCACCAGGCCGCGCTGCGGGTCACCGGTCAGCGGCTCGACCTTGATGACGTCGGCGCCCCATTCCGCGAGAACCGCGCCGGCGGACGGGACGAAGGTCCACCCGGCCACCTCGATGACCTTGATGCCAGCTAAGACGTCATTCACGAAACGGAACTCCTGCCGTTTGAAAGCCGTGTCGCCCCGCGACGGCATGCGAAATACAACCGGTCAGGCCGGGCCTGCCGAATTGTGTTGTGGACCGCTGCGGGGTCAGCCTGGCAGCGGGATGTTCAGGAAGCGTCGGAGGTTGCCCGCCGCAATCTCGGGGACGGTCGCGCGCCGCGATTTCCCTGATCTCCTCGACGAGACCGAGTGGGGCGCCGAGGCCCGCTGGGGACCGGATAGCCGAGACTACGGGGGTGGATCTCACATTACCACGCGACGGTAATACGCATAACCCGTCTTGACGGCCTGTACTACCGATGGGTCGAGGCGCCGCTACCTCTTGATCACTTCTTTCATCTCGTCGAGACCGGCGAGCACCGGGTAGCCGGACTCGCTCAGCGCGTGTCCGTGGCCGGTCTGGTGAATGTCGAACACCGACTGGATCGCGGCGTAGAACCCCTGCACGTCCAGCGTCTGGTTGACCGCCCGCTTCGCCTGGCGCAGCGCGAACGGGTGCATGCGGGCGATCTCCAGCGCCAGCTCCCTGGCCTCGGCGCGCAGCCGCTCGACCGGCACGACCCGGTTGACCATGCCGACGCGCTCCGCCTCCGCGGCGCTCATGGAGCGGCCGGTGAAGAGCAGCTCCTTCGCCTTGCGGGCGCCGAACTCCCAGGTGTGGCCGTGGTACTCGACACCACCGATGCCCATGGCCACGACGGGGTCCGAGAAGGTCGCGCTGTCCGCCGCGACGATGAGATCGCAGGGCCAGCACAGCAGGAGGCCAGCGGCGATGACGCTTCCCTGGACCGCGGCGATCGACGGCTTCGGGACGTTCCGCCAGCGCAGCGAGTACTCCAGGTACCGGCGCGACTCGATGCCGTAGAGGTACTCGACGGTCAGCTTGTCGGGGCTGTCCGGGCCCAGCCCGGCCCGCAGGTCGTGACCGGCCGAGAAGTGCCGGCCGTTCGCCTGCAGGACGATGACCCGCACCTCCGGGTCCGCCGCGGCGGCGCACCACGCCTCGTCCAGGTCGTCGAGCAGGTCCAGGTTCTGCGCGTTCGCCACCGCCGGCCGGTCGAGCGTGATGGTCGCGACGCGATCAGCCTGGTCGTACCGGATGAATTCGGTCTTCAACGCGAACCTCCGAAAGTCGTGCGG
Organism: Pseudofrankia inefficax; assembly: GCF_000166135.1. Taxonomy (NCBI): domain Bacteria; kingdom Bacillati; phylum Actinomycetota; class Actinomycetes; order Frankiales; family Frankiaceae; genus Pseudofrankia; species Pseudofrankia inefficax. Next base: position 4,063,911 of record NC_014666.1, on the reverse strand, counting down.
GGCCGCCCGCCCACCGGCTCGACGAGCCGATCGCGATCCGCCACGCCACCCCGCTTGCCCGGCAGCCGTCAGGCAGACTCTGCCGGATCTGTCCAGCGGAGCGGCATCCGGACGGTAACACGGATTACCAGAACGGGTAATGGGTGGGCGGCAGCGGGGAGGTGTGAAGAAGACAGAGGCGGGAGCGCCGACGGGCGCCCCGCTCAACCGGGTCGGTCGGCCTGTTCCGGCGGAACCGTCACGCCTGCGGGGACGCCGCCTCCCGGCTCAGTCCCACCCGGATGAAGTCCCACAGTCCGTGAGACGTCAGTGGCACACCGGTCAGGTGGATGCCCAGGGCGTGCATGTGCGTCGCGGCGACAATCGTCTGCACGAGGATCATCGCGAGCTGGTCGGGCTCGATGTCCTTGCGGAAGGCACCGCGATCGACCCCGTCGCGCACCAGGTCCACGAACAGCTGCTTCTGCGGCTCCAGCACGCTGGCGAAGTCCGCTGGACGGGACTCCGCCAGCTGCAGGTGGTAGATCGTCATGGCGCGGCTGAGCACCCCGCCGATGGGGTCGGTCACGCCGTCGTAGAGACGCTCGACGACGTGGTGGACCCGGTCGAACGGGTCGGCCAGCCCTTCCACCTCGGAGCGGCACTCGTTCGCCGACTTCTCCATGACGTCCTCGAAGACGGCGAGGAGCAGCTCGTCCTTGCTCTCGTAGTACTGGTAGAACGAGCGGAAGGACGTCTTGGCGCGTTCGACCAGCTCCTGCAGCGTGAAGTCGCCGTTCTCGGCGAGCAGCTGGATCGCGGTCTGCAGATAGTGATCGCCGCGGCGGACCGCCTTCGCCCGCGCGTCGGTGAGAGATCTTTCCACCGCCCGCTCGCGCCAGCGCCCGATCTGCGGCGCGGAGGAGGTGGGTGCCGAGTCCCCTCTTGCAGGCATGCGCCCCCCTGGACTCAGTCGTCGGCAAACTGCGCTGGCTGTGGTTCGTCCGCGGCTGTGGCTTGTTGCGTGGGCGCGACGATGCCGGACCGTAGGCTACACGCCCGCGGTAACCCAACCTACCGAAACTGGCCGGTGAGCAGGCTCCCGGGTCGCCGGACCGGACCGGCGAACCAGATGGCATGCCGCGTCGGGATGTCGTAGCGTGCCCGAAAGGCGGGGCTCGGCACCATCCACCCGCCTCGGCGGACGCGGCGAAGCCCGTCCGCCGTCCCGCGAGACCCTGCCCCCAGCGCCGCCGCGTGCGCGCTCCGGCGACCTCGGGGTTTCCGCGCCATCGGAGGACACACTTGAGCACAGAGCCACAGTCCCGATCCTTGAACCTGCCCGCGCGAACGATTCCGGCGCCCTCGTCCGTGAGCGCCGAAGCGCGGGAGATGCTCGCCGGAATGGCCTTCCTGACGTCGGCGCAGGCAGCCACCACCCCGGCGCTCGACGACGCGGAGGGTTGGCGCAGGCTGGTCGCCGAGACCGACGAGATGTTGTTACCGTTCCTGGAGGCCAGCTCCGCGGGCACGAAATCGACGGTCGAGACGGTGGACGTCGCCGGTGCCCGGGTCTTCGTGGTCACCCCCGAGAACGTGGCGCCCGGGACCGGATCTCGGGTCTTTCTCGACATTCACGGCGGCGGTCTGCTCATGGGTGGCGGTGAGTGCTGCCGCGCCTCGACTGTCCGCATGGCCGACCTGGTCGGCGTCGTCACCTGGGGTGTCGACTACCGGATGCCCCCCGACCATCCGTACCCCGCAGCGTTGGACGACTGCCTGACGGTCTACCGGGCGCTGCTGCGGTCGCATCGCCCGGAGGAGATCATCGTCGGTGGCGCCTCGGCGGGCGGCAACCTGGCCGCCGCGCTGCTCCTGCGGGCCCGTGACGAGGGGCTCCCCCCGCCCGCCGCCGTCGTGCTGCTCACCCCGCAGGTGGACCTGACCGAATCGGGCGACAGCTTCGCCACGAACATGGGGCTCGACGTCGTCCTCACCAGTTCGCTGCTGCCGCAGAGCCAGCTCTACGCGGCTGGCCATGACCTGGCGGACCCTTACCTGTCGCCGCTGTTCGGCGACTTCACGCCCGAGTTCCCGCCGACCTTCCTGCAGGCCGGTACCCGCGATCTCTTCCTGTCCAACGCCGTTCGCCTCCACCGGAAGCTTCGCGCGGCCGGAGTCCAGGCGGAGCTCCACGTGTTCGAGGCGATGCCCCACGGCGGATTCTTCGGCGCGCCCGAGGACGACGAGCTCAGCGCCGAGATCCGCCGCTTCGTCGATGCCCGCTGGTAGTGCCAGGGCGTCGGCTCGAGCGTCCCGCGGCCCGCCTCGGACGACCGGATGGCGAGAATGACCGAGTGAGCTCACCGCGCCTGCGCCGCACCCCCGGCCGTCCCAGAGATCCCAGCGTGGACGAGTCGATCACGCGCGCCTGTCGCGAGCTCCTCCTCGAGCTGGGCTACTCGGCACTGACCATCGAGGCGGTCGCCGAACGGGCCGGCGTCGGGCGTCCCACGATCTACCGGCGCTGGCCGTCCAAGCCGTACATGGTCTGGGACGCGCTCTTCACCACCCCGCAGGACGCCACGGTCATCGGCGAGACGGGCGACCTGCGCGCCGACCTGGAGCTGTGGGTCACGGCGACCATGGAGTTCTTCAGCCGCCCCGAGGTGGCCCGGGCGTTCTCCGGACTGATCAACGACCAGCCGATGGACACCGCCTGGCAGGCCCGGCTGCGGGATCCGGTCAAGGAACACGTCATCACCCGGCTGCGGCGCGGCATCGACGAAGGCGATCTTCGCCCCGACGCCGACCCCGCGGCGATCTTCGACATGGTCATCGGCTTCGCGATCTACCGCAGCGCGGTGCCGCAGGGGTCGGAGACGCCGCCAAGCCCGCAGACGATCACCGACCACGTCCTGCGCGGGGCCGCGGCGGACAAAAAAAGCTGACCTGTGGTTGACATGTCCTCCCATGGGCGGGTTACTTTACAATTCGTAACGTAAACCCTTCTGGAAGGCCACCCAGTGATCGTCGATCACCTGATCGAACAGGCCTGCGAGCGGGCCCAGTCGAGCGACTTCGGCCCCGACGGCTGGCGTGAGGGCCTTGAGGTCCTCGTGGAGTCGATGAACCGCGAGGCCTCGCTCAACGAGTTAGGCGAGGGCGTGAACGCCCTGCGCCTCACCGAGAACCTGGTGAGCAGACTCGAGATCGAGAAGTGCTTCAAGGCCCACCCGGAGATCGCCGACGAGGTCGTGGACCGACCGGTCTTCGGCCTCGGGCTCCCCCGCACCGGCTCCACCGCGCTGAGCTTCCTGCTCGCGCTGGACGACCGCCGCCGCACGCTGCGCAGCTGGGAGGCCGGCGAGCCGACGCCGCCCCCGGAGGCGGCCACCCAGCACGCCGACCCGCGGATCGACAAGGCGCACACCGAGATCACGGTCATCAACGAGATGTTCCCGGACTTCGTCGGCATGCTGCCCCAGTCCGCGACCGGGCCGCAGGAATGCCTGCTCCTGATGGCGCTCGACTTCCGGTCCCAGCTGTTCGAGGCGACCGCGCGCGTTCCCACCTACAGCCGCTGGCTCGCCGCGTGCGACATGGAATCCACCTACCGGTATCACCGCCGGGTACTGCAGCTCCTGCAGTGGCACTGCCCGCCCAACAAGTGGTGGCTCAAGACGCCCGCGCACATTCAGCACCTGGACGCCCTGGCCAAGGTCTACCCCGACGCGGAGTTCATCGTGACCCACCGCGACGTCGTCAAGGTTCTCCCGTCGGTCTGCGCGCTGATGTCGGCGTTGTCCTCGCCGCTGACGGACGACCCGGACCCGCGCCACTTCGGCCGGCTCACCACCGGCCAGTGGGAGGAGGGCCTGCGCACCCTCATCGCCTTTCGGGACGGCGGTCGGGAGGACCGCTTCCACGACGTCCACTTCGCCGACATGCAGCGAGACCCGATCGGCACGGTGGAGCGGCTTTACCGCAGCCTCGGCATCGAGCTGCCCGAGCCCACCCGGAGCCTGATGGCCGACTGGTGGCGCACCAACTCCGAGGACCGGGCCGGTGCCCGGCGCTACGACCCCGCCGAGTTCGGGCTCGACCCCGCCGACCTGCGCAGGCGCTTCGGGTTCTACACCGACCGTTTCGGCATCACCGAGGAGAACTGATGGACATGAACTTCGACTGGATGCCGAACCACATAGACGGCGCGCTGCTGACGGAGACCTATGACAGCCCGGCGCTGCTCGACGGCAGTGTCTGGAAGGCGTTCGGCGAGACGATCGCCAGGGTTGGCGACGAGCTGAACCGCGCCGATGTGCCGCAGGCGCCGGTCGACAAGGCCGCGGGCTACCGGCACCTCCTCGCGATGGTCGGCTACGGGATCAACCAGGCGCTGGCGCCGTCGGACCCGATCGCGCCGACCCTCGGCGCCTACGCCCGGACCGACATCTACAAGTGGGGCCTCGACTGCCCCGACTGCGCCTACCTGAACGCGACGATCCGCGGCGATCTCGACTACCGGGTCTGGGGCAACGTCGGGACCGTCGGGTATCTCGGTTTCCAGGTCATGGGAGGCCTGGCCACCTACGGCAACATCCGCAACGACGAGCTGGAGACCGACGCCGAGGGAAACTTCGAGCTCTGGGTCGGCCCCACCAAGCGCGAGGGCAACTACCTGGCCTCCACCCCGGAGACCAACACCCTGGTCGTCCGGCAGTTCTTCGGCGACTGGGACACCGAGCAGCGCGCGCGGCTGGACATCGAGCTCGTCTCGCCGGTCCCGGCCGACGCCTCCGCCGACCGTCTCGTCGCCACGCCGGCCCGGGTGGCGGCCCAGATCGAGCGGATCGGCGGCTGGCTCGAGGCGAACATCAAGTTCTGGCACGACATCGAGGCCATGGGGCAGGCCAACCGGCGCAACGCCTTCGACCCGGCCACCGTGAAGTCCGACATGGGTGGCGCCCAGGAGAACATCAACGGCTGGGGGCATTTCGACCTCGCACCGGACGAGGCCCTGATCATCGAGGCGACTCCGGCGCAGGCCCGGTACTGGAGCCTGCACATCGGGAACTTCTGGTGGGAGTCCCTCGACTACGCCACCCGGCACACCAGCCTGAACTTCCGCCAGGCGGTGCTGGACGACGACGGCGTCTTCCGGGCCGTCGTCGCGCATCGCGACCCGGGCGTGCCGAACTGGCTGGACACGATGGGCCACACCAAGGGCCCGCTGCTTTTCCGCTGGGTCGTCGCCGACCACGGACCGGACGCCATCACCAAGGTCGTGCCCTTCGACTCGATCCGGGACCACCTCCCGGAGACGACGGGCGTCGTCACCCCGCAAGAGCGCGCGGCGACGGTCGAGCGCCGGCGGCTTGGCGTGCAGCGCCGCTTCGCCAGCACCTGAGCCGACCCCCACCCGCAGCTTCCGGCACCTCAGGAGTAAGCACATGGATCTCGGATTCAAGGACGCCACCGTCGTCGTCTCGGGCGGCACCGCGGGCATGGGGCGCGCCGCCGCGGACTGCTTCGCGGCCGACGGTGCCAAGGTCGCGGTGCTCGCCCGTTCCAAGGCGGCGCTCGACGCCACGGTCGAGGAGCTCTCCGCGCTCGGTTCGCCCGACGCGGTCGGCATTCAGACCGACCTGTTCGACGCCGGCTCGGTCGACGCGGCCCTCGCCCAGGTGGGTGAGCGGTGGGGACAGCTCAACGCGCTGGTGAACGCCGCCGGCCCGATGGCAATGAACCTCAAGACGTTCGAGACCTACACCGACGAGGAGTGGCACAGCGTCCTCAGCGGCCTGACGCTGAGCGCCGTACGGACGATCCGGGCCGCCCTGCCCCTCCTGCGGGCGGCGAGGTGGGCCCGGATCGTCAACGTCTCGGCGATGTCGACCAAACGGCAGTCCCCGCCGCTGATCGCCTACACCGCGGCGAAGTCGGCGCTGACGAGCCTGAGCAAGAACCTTTCGCAGACCCTCGCGCCCGAGGGAATCCTGGTGAACACGGTGAGCCCGGGAACGTTCGCGTCCGAGTCGTTCAAGCAGGCGCTCGCACCGATTCCCGACGTCGACGAGAACGACCTGCACGACGTCATGCGCTACATCGGCCGCGGCTTCGGCCACCACGTCTTCCTCGGCCGGGCCGCCGATCCGGCGGAGATCGGTCCTGTCATCGCCTTCGCCGCGTCGGCGCGCAACACCTACATGACCGGCGCCAACATCAACGTCGACGGAGGCTCGGACTTCGCATGAGCGTCGCAGTCGAACCACTGGGTGCCAGCCTGCCCAGAACCAGTCGGGAGACGATCCGGTGACCACCACCGCGACAACGCCCACGAGCCTCACGCACCTGCAGCGCCTGGAGGCCGAGAGCATCCAGATCATGCGCGAGGCGGTCGCCGAGAGCGAGCGGCCGGTCATGCTGTTCTCCGTCGGCAAGGACAGCGCGGTGATGCTGCGCCTGGCCCGCCAGGCCTTCCACCCGTCGACGCCGCCGTTTCCGCTCCTCCACGTCGACACCACCTGGAAGTTCCGGGCCATGTACGAGATGCGGGAGAAGATGGCGGCCGAGGCCGGCATGCAGCTCCTCGTGCACCGCAACCCCGAGGCCCTCGCCCGGAACATCAACCCGTTCGACCACGGTTCCGCGGTCCATACCGACCTGTGGAAGACCGAAGGCCTCAAGCAGGCGCTCGACCTGCACAAGTTCGATCTCGCCTTCGGCGGTGCCCGCCGCGACGAGGAGAAGTCCCGCGCGAAGGAGCGGATCTTCTCCATCCGTTCGGCGCAGCACCGCTGGGATCCGAAGTCCCAGCGCCCCGAGCTGTGGCGCACCTACAACGTGCGGCACAGCCAGGGCGAGTCGGTCCGCGTGTTCCCGATCTCCAACTGGACCGAGCTCGACATCTGGCAGTACATCCACCGCGAGGGCATCCCCATCGTGCCGCTCTACCTCGCGGCGCCACGTCCGGTCGTCGAGCGAGACGGCGCGTTGATCATGGTGGACGACGAGCGGATGCGCCTGCTGCCGGGCGAGGAGCCGCGGCTGCGCAGCGTCCGGTTCCGCACGCTGGGCTGCTATCCGCTGACCGGCGCGGTGGAGAGCGAAGCGACCACGCTGACCGAGGTCATCCAGGAAATGCTGCTGACCACGACCTCCGAGCGGCAGGGACGGGTTATCGACTTCGACTCCTCCGGTTCGATGGAGAAGAAGAAGCAGGAGGGCTACTTCTAGTGTCCAACGCCCGGGAAGCCCTCATCGCCGCGGACATCGACGCCTACCTCGACGCGCACGAGCACAAGAGCCTGCTGCGCTTCATCACGTGCGGCAGCGTCGACGACGGGAAGAGCACCCTCATCGGCCGGCTCCTTTTCGAGTCCCACCTCATCCTCGAAGACCAGCTCGCCGCGCTCGAAGCCGACTCGAAACGGGTCGGCACCCAGGGGGGCGAGCTGGACTACGCCCTGCTCGTGGACGGTCTCGCCGCGGAACGCGAGCAGGGCATCACCATCGACGTCGCCTACCGGTTCTTCGCCACCGAGCGGCGCAAGTTCATCGTGGCCGACACCCCAGGCCACGAGCAGTACACCCGCAACATGGTGACCGGGGCCTCGACCGCCGAGCTCGCGGTCATCCTGATCGACGCCCGCAAGGGAATGCTCACCCAGACCCGGCGGCACAGCTACCTGGTTTCTCTGCTCGGCATCGAGAACATCGTCGTCGCGGTCAACAAGCTGGACCTCGTCGACTACGACCAGGCCGTCTTCGACCGCATCGAGACCGCCTACCGGACCTTCGCCACCGAGATCGGGCTGCGCGACATCACCTGTATCCCGATCTCGGCGCTGCGGGGCGTCAACATCACCGACCGGAGCCCGGAGACGCCGTGGTACACCGGGCCGGCACTTTTGGAGCACCTGGAGACCGTCGAGCTGGCTGACCGGGGCGGCCGGGGCCCGTTCCGCATGCCGGTCCAGTGGGTCAACCGGCCGAACCTCGACTTCCGCGGCTTCTCCGGAATGGTCGCCGGCGGCACCGTGGCGCCCGGGGCGAAGGTGCGGGTCCTGCCCTCGGGGCAGACGAGCACGGTGGCCCGGATCAGCACCTTCGACGGGGATCTCGACGAGGCCACCGCCGGCCAGTCCGTCACCGTCGTTCTCGCCGACGAGATCGACGTGAGCCGCGGTGACGTGCTCTGCGCCGCCGACGATCCCGCCGAGGTCTCCGACCAGTTCGAGGCGCAGGTGGTGTGGATGCACGAGGAGGCGATGGTCCCGGGACGGCCTTACCTGATGAAGCTGGGTACCAGGACCACGGGCATCAGCCTCTCCCAGCTGAAGTACAAGGTGAACGTCAACACGCTGGACCAGGTGGCGGCCCGGACGCTGCGGCTCAACGAGATCGGCGTCTGCACGGTCAGCGCCGACCGACCGGTGGCCTTCGATCCCTACGTCTCCAACCGGGACATGGGTGGTTTCGTCGTCGTCGACCGGCTTTCCAACGCGACTGTCGGCGCCGGGCTGCTGCGCTTCTCGCTGCGCCGCGCCAGCAACGTCCACTGGCAGGCGCTCGAGGTCACCACCGAGGCGCACAGCAGGCTGAAGGGACACCGCCCGGCGGTCGTCTGGTTCACCGGTCTCTCCGGTGCCGGAAAGTCCACCATCGCGAACCGGACCGAGCAGCGGCTGCACTCCCTGGGCGTGCACACGGTTCTGCTCGACGGCGACAACGTGCGGCACGGCCTCAACCGCGACCTCGGCTTCACCGAGGCCGACCGTGTCGAGAACATCCGTCGCGTGGCCGAGACGGCACGGCTGATGGCCGACGCCGGACTGGTCGTGCTGGTCTCGTTCATCTCGCCGTTCCGCGCCGAGCGTGCGCTGGCCCGGGAGCGGGCCGGCGAGGGCCGCTTCTGCGAGGTGTTCGTCGACACCTCGATCGAGCAGGCCGAGGCCCGTGACGTCAAGGGTCTCTACGCGAAGGCCCGCCGAGGCGAGCTGCCCAACTTCACCGGCGTCGACTCGCCCTACGAGCCGCCGCTGGCACCGGAGATTCGCATCGACACGTCCATCACGGGGCCGCAGGAGGCCGCCGACCTGGTCGTCAGCCAGCTTCGCGCTCAAGGGGTGCTGCCAGTGAACCCGTGACCGCGTCCGGTGGCCGGTTTCTCCCGGCCGGGCTCCGACGCGGTAGCCCACATGTCATCTCGGTACCGCGGCCGCACCACCCGCGGCGCGATCCGCCCGGCCCGTGTCGATGACGCGGGCCGGGCGGATCCGCGGAAGCCGCGAGAGCCGCCTGTCGTGTTCAGACGCTGGCGGTGGTTTCGACCTTCGCGGGGTAGCCCATGAGGGTGGCGAGGTTGCCGCCCATGAACTTCGCGACGCGTGCCTCGTCGTTGTAGGCCAGCAGGTCCTCGGCGTACTTCGCCGGCTCCGCGAGGCCTTCCGGGTGCGGGTAGTCGGATCCGAACAGGACGTGGTCCTCACCGAGGAGCTCGGCGAGGTCGGCGTAGTTCTCCTCCCAGAACGGGGAGATGTAGATCGCGCGGCGGATCGCCTCGATCGGGTTCTCCGGGAAGTCCTGCGGCATCTTCTTGTACAGGTCCTTCAACGACTTCAGCAGCGGCGCGACCCAGCTGGCCCCGTTCTCGATGAACGCGACCTTCAGATCCGGGAACCGGGTCAACGCGCCGTGACAGACCAGCGCGGCCACCGAGTCCTCGACCGGGCGCCAGCCCGACAGCATCCGGAACGCCTGCGGCTGGAACGGCAGGAACTCGCTGTTGCTACCCATCCAGTCGTTCGTGTACCGCTCGTAGCCCGAGTCCGACGAGTGCATACCAACAACCAGACCGTTGTCGACGATCTTCTGCCACACCGGGTCGAACTCCGGGAACCCGAACGAACGCGAACCCTCGAAACCAGGCACCGGCGCCGGGCGGATCAACACGACCTTCGCGCCGCGCTCGATCACCCAGTCCAGCTCCTCCAACGCCTTCTCCACGATCGGCAACGTGATCACCGGCGTCGTGAAGATCCGGTCGGCGTAGTTGAACTGCCACGTCTCATACAGCCACTCGTTCAGCGAGTGAACCACCGCGTGGATCGCCCGCGGATCATCCCGCAACCGCTCCTCCACCAGACTCGCCAACGTCGGGAACATCAACGTCCGCTCGACACCCTGCTCGTCCAACAACTCCAGACGCGCGGCCGGCTCACGGAACGCCGGGATCGACCGCATCGGCTCACCGAAGATCTCCCGACGGCTCTTACCATCCGGATTGCCCTTCCGGTAGTACTCCTCCTGCGCACCCGGCCGAGCCACCACATCGAACGTCGGGTTCGGAATGTAGTTCGAGATCTGCCCCCGAACCACGATCTTCGTCCGGCCCCTCACCTCGATGTAGTCGATCAGGCCCCTGTACCCGTCAGGCAGATGCCTCGTCAGAGCGTCACGCGTCTCGTACAGGTGGTTGTCAGCATCGAACACAGGAAACCTGGGACTGGTCATACATCCTCCAGAGGCCGTCTCTAGCACTTACCCGAACGGGGCCGCCGGCGGTCGGCCCGCCGTCGCCGGTGCATTCGCGGCGTACGCGGCCACGGCCCGGGGCACGGATCAACAGCGATAGCTGGGGGGTCAGGATGGTACCGTCAGGCCCGGAATGACGTCGCCGCAGAGCGGGTCGGCCCCGGAGACCATCTTGAAGGTCTTGCCCACCAACTTCACAAAGTACAGGCAGTTGTGCACTCCGAAGCCGAGGTTCGCCCTGTTGTTGATGTCGACCTTCTGCCCGCCGAAAAGGCCGAGAGCATCGAAGTCGTGGACGGCCGACAGGGCGGAGAGCAGCGAGGCCTGTGTCGGCGATTTTCCGGCCGCCTTGACCGCGCGAAGAAAAAGACCGATGGAGACGTACCCGTTGTACTGGGCGAACGTCGGTGCGCCCTGCACGCCCGCGCTCTTGAGATCAGCGACGAACTGCTTGGTCGCGGCGGTCTGCAGTTCGACCGGCTCGTACAGGGTTCCGAAGTAGACGTTCTGCGCCGCCTCCAGCGCCCCCGGGCCGGCCTGGATCAGGTCGCCGCCATAACCCGTGAACATCAGGGCCGCCTTGAGCTTGACTCCCTGCGCGTTCAGCCCGGAGATGACGGCGAAGGCCGTGTTCGGGTCGGTCGAGGCGAAGAACCCGTCGACCTTCGCCGCCTTCATCGCCAACACCAGCGGACCCACATCGGTGCTCCCGAACGGGACCTGCGCGTTGAGGTATCCGACCTTGATTCCCGCCGCCTTCGCCGACTCCACGGTCGTCCTGGCGCTCTCCGACGATGACGGCGATATTCCGTAGCCCACGGCGGCGAGGCTCGAGACACCCTGCATCTTCAGGAACTTGCCGGGCGTGGTTCCCACGTACGTCCCGTGGATGGCGCCGATCACGGAGAACATGTTCTTCGACGTGATCCACTCCGGCCCGTCAATCGACGTACCGATCACGGGCACCTGGTGCGCCGTGAGGTAGGCCGACGCGGCGAAGGTGAGTGAGGAGTTGGCAATCACCGCGAACACGTGATCCTGTGTCACGAGTTTCGTCGCGGCCGCCAGCGTGGCCGTCGGCGAGGTCTGGGTGTCCGCCACGATATACTTGATCTTGTAGCCCTGGCGCGATGCCAGAATGGTCCCCGCCTTGACTCCATCGACCTGGGTCCTGCCTGCCGAGGCCGCGGGTCCCGTGATGTCGGCAAGCACGCCTAAGGTGTAGGTCGGGCCACCGTCGTCACCTGCCTTCGCCCCGGTCGACTTCGAGGAGCCGCAGCCGACCAGGGCAATCAGCGCGGCCGCGGCCGCGGCTAACATTCTCCTGCGACTAGTGATCACAGTTTCGCCTTTCGCGTGGGTGAGTGACATACATACGAACTGCCGCCGGTTGGGTAGTGGCACTTTCGCGGGGCCGGTGTATCTTCCGGCGTCGCGGCTCACAGCCGTCGAAACGGCTCCGGCGGGGTGATGAAAGGACCGCGCGCCGCCAAGGACAGTGCGTGAGAACATTTCGGAAGTCGTGCGCGACGGCGCGGCCCGCCATGTCGCGCGCCGGCTGGTGTGGACGAGCCGGCCGTCCGGCCCGGGCTCATCCGTGAACCACGGCCGAGGTCAGGGGCGATAGCAGGTGAGGACGTCACGCTCTCGCGGCGAGCGACCGGGGCGAACGCGGTCCCGGAAACGCGCCTGAGGAGCAGCCACGCGCGGCTGCCGTGGCATCCTCACCGACCGACCAGCCCGGACAGCGCCTTCGTCTCCAGGTACTGCTCGAAGCCCTCGATGCCGTTCTGGACGCCGAGTCCACTCGCCTTGTAGCCACCGAATGGAAGATCGGCGCCGTACCAGATTCCCCCGTTCACCGAGACCCGACCTGCCCTTAGTCGCGCCGCGACGGACTCGGCGCGTTTCCCGGACCCAGACGTCACCGCGCCGGAAAGCCCATAGCCGCTGTCATTCGCGATCCGAACAGCGTCGGCGTCGTCCTCGAACGGGATCACGACCAGGACGGGCCCCAGGATCTCCTCCCGAGCGATCGTCATAACGTTGTCGACATCGGCGAACAGCGTGGGCTCCACGTAGTACCCCTTCTCCAGGTGCGTCGGGCGCCCGCCCCCCACCACCAGGCGCGCACCCTCACGCACTCCGCCGGCGATGCACCGCAGAACACGGTCACGTTGCCCCGCGCTGATCAGCGGGCCCTGGATGTTCGCGGGATCGGTCGGATCTCCGATCGGCACCTTCGAAAAACCGTCGGCCACAAGCTCGATCGCCTCGTCATAGCGGGTACGAGGCACCAGCAGGCGGCTGGGCATCGCGCTGCCCTGCCCGCCGTGCAGACAGACCATCCAGGCCAGGCAGAGCTTCGCGGCGAAGTCAGCGTCGTCCAGGATGATGTCGGCGGACTTGCCGCTCAGCTCGAGGCAGAGACGCTTCAGCGTCGAAGCGCCCTGTTCCATGATCCGCCGACCAGTGGCCGTCGAGCCGGTAAAGGCGATCAGGTCCACCCGCGGATCGGTGACAAGGGCCTCGCCGATCGCGCGGTCGGACGCCGTGATGACGTTGACCACGCCCGGCGGAATCTCGGTCTCCTCGGCGATCAGGCGCCCGAGGCGGGCCGCTGTCCATGGTGTCTCCGGCGCCGGCGCCAGAACGACGGTGTTGCCCGTCGCGAGCGCCTGTCCGAGCTTGGACAGGGTTATTCCGATCGGGTTGCTCCACGGTGTGATCACGCCGACGACCCCGACCGGTTCCTTGACCACCTTGCGCCAGCTACGCAGGCCGAACAGCTCGACCACGGGCAGATCGCGCACCCACGGGATGTCGCCGATCGCGGCCGCGGGCCACCGCAGGGCGTCCGCGAGGGGCAGGTCGAGCTGAGTCATGTACGTCATCGAGACCGGGCAGCCTGCCTCCGCGACCAGCTCAGCGCGGATCTCCTCCCGCTCCCGCTCCAGCGCATCCTGCAGTTGGAGCAGGCAACGCCCGCGAAGCTGATGGTCGACGGACCACTCCGTCAGGTCGAACGCGTCACGCGCCGCGGCCACGGCCGCATCCAGGTCGCCGGCGTCAGCGTCCGCCACCCGACCGATGATCTCTTCAGTCGCCGGGTTCAGATTGTCAAACGTGCGGCCACCCGCGGCCCGCGTGAGCCGCCCGTTGACCAGCAGACGAGACTCTTCGTCGATCATGATGCGGCCGTCGCTCGGGCGCCCGCGTCGCCGACAGGGGTCGACATGTCCGCCGCCTTCCATGGTCCTGACGCATGGGTGTGGCCCCTCGCCCGTGCGGGCCACGGGAATCCGCCCTTATGACGCTACTGTCACCTCGGAGAGCGCTCAGACCCTTGGACGAGCTAGATGCAGACTACAACGGCACTGACGCACATGTCAGTATCGCGCCTAGAGGGCGACGCCCGGCGTCGGCGTCGGGCGGGTCGGTGATCGCGATCAGCGAGGCCGGCCTTCGCCGCGCGACCGGCGGCCGAACGCACCGGAGGGCACGACGTCGGGCGTGCCCGCGGCGACCGCGCTCAGCACCGGCGCCGCCGAAGCGTGGTCGAGGACCGCCACGGCCGCGGTGTCCGGAACCTGTCGGGCGTCCGAGGCGGCAGCAAGCGCGTGCCCCGACGGGAGAAACCCAGACAGTCGCCGAGGATGGGAACGGAAAACCCCGGACAAAGATCACGCAGCCGCGATTCAGTCACTTCTGGCGGTGGGCGGATCGGAGTCGGCTGGGCGTTGCTCGGTGAGCTTCTCCGACAGGGCCCGATGGGGTTCAGGCCGGTCGGCCCAGAACGGACCGACTTCCGTATCATGCTGCGGGTGGCTCTCTCTGACGCATCCGACCGGCGCACCAGGCCGATGGCCGTGCCGCGCGTCGCCGAAGCGGTCGCCGGCGTCTTGCGGTCCCGAATCGTCAACGGGGAGCTCGCGGACGGCGACCTCCTTCCGAAGCAAGATGACCTGATGGCGGAGTTCGGTATCGCGCGTGCCTCACTGCGCGAGGTCATGCGCATCCTCGAAACCGAGGGCCTCGTCACAGTTCGACGCGGAAATATCGGCGGCGCGGTTGTGCACGCGCCCGACGCCGGCGGGGCGGCCTATCAGCTGGGTCTGGTTATGCAGTCCCACCGGGTGACGCTTGCCGACGTATCCACGGCGCTCCTCAACCTTGAACCGCTGTGTGCCCGCCTGGCCGCGGGACGCGACGACCGGCAGCAGACGGTAGTACCGCTGCTGGTCGCTCTGAATGAACGCGCGGAAGCCTCCCTCGACACGAGTCCGGAGGAGTTCGCGCGCATCCTGAGCGCATGGCATCGAACGCTCGTGGAGCACTGCGGCAATCACACCATGTATCTCACACTCGCGGCGGTGGATCGGGTCTGGTCCTATCACGTGCCACGAGAGGTGGACACGGCCGCTGCCGGGGGTGGGCCCGTTCCGGCGGCCCGGGCGTCCCTCCGTACTCACCTGGAAATCACCCGGGTGATCGAGTCGGGCGATGGTGCCGCGGCCGAGCAGCTGACCCGCTGGCATCTCGAGGAGTCCAGGACCGCGATGCGGCCCGTTGATCCGACGATCACGGTGAATTTGACGGGTCCGCCGACGCAGAACCTTGGATTCCGAAGCAACGTCTGATCCGGTTTCCGGCGCGCGCCGCCGGGTGGGCCTTCCCGCTCTCCAGCTGGCGGAGATCTCCGGCCCGGCGGTTGCGGATCCAACCCGTGCTTCGGCGGCGCGGAGAGGCTTACAGGCGGCCGCGCCGCGTGGCAGGTCAGCTGGAGGTCGGCAGCTGGCGGGCCAGGTCCAGCATGGTCACCGCCTCGGTGCCTTCTTTCCTGAGCCGGGCCGATGATCTGTAGCCCAGGTCGACGTCCGCGGCCAGTGCCCGCAGCGCCCCGACTGTCGCCTGTTCCCCGGGCAGGTGCTTGTGCAGGTCGAAGGAGAACACCCGCAGCGCGTTCTCGTGGGTGATTTTCGCGATCTCCTGATCGGGCACGCCACCGAGGTATTTGCCGAGCGCCTCGGGCGAGCTGGGCCAGGTCGAGTCCGAATGAGGGAAGTCGCATTCCCACGTGATCATGTCGATGTTAAGCCGGTGGCGGTTCTCGACGCCGAAGCCGTCGTCGATGAAGCAGGTCACGACGCGGTCGAGGAAGACCTCGCTCGGCAGCTTGTCACCGAAGTCCTGATGGGTCCACCCCCGATGGTTCTTGTAGACGTAGTCCACGCGTTCCAAAAAGTAGGGCACCCACCCGATGCCGCCCTCGGAGAGGGCCAGCGTCAGGTCGGGAAACTTTCGGAGGACCGGAGACCATACCAGGTCGGCCGCGGCCTGCACGATATTCATCGGCTGCAGCGTGATCATGGTGTCGACCGGCGCCTCGATCGAGGTGACAACAACCTGCGACGACGACCCGATATGCAGACAGACGACCGTGTTGGTCTCCGAACACGCCTGCCAGAACGGATCCCAGTGGTCGTTGTGCAGCGACGGGAGTCCCAGCTTCTCCGGGTTCTCGGAGAAGCTGACGGCGTGGCATCCCTTGGCCGCCATGCGTCGGACCTCGTCCGCCATGAGGTGCGGGTCCCAGATCGGTGGAATGGCGAGCGGGATCATCCGGCCAGGGTGGGTACCGCACCACTCGTCGACATGCCAGTCGTTATAGGCGCGCAGGACGGCGAGCGCCAGCTCCTTGTCGGCGGCACGCGCGAAGTACTGGCCGCAGAACTGCGGGAAGGAGGGGAAGTTCAGCGACGCGGCGACACCGTTCGCGTTCATGTCCCGGATACGCTCGTCGATGTCGTAGCACCCTGGGCGCATCTCGCTGAACCGCGTCGGCTCCACGCCGTACTCGTCCGGTGGGCGGCCCGCGACCGCGTTCAGGCCCACATTGGTGGCCTCCTGCCCTTCGAAGACCCAGGCGTTGGTGCCGTCGTCCTTCGTGACGATCTTCGGGGCCCGCTCGGCATAGCGAGCGGAGATGTGGCCGTCGAACAGGTCCGGCGGCTCGACGACGTGGTCGTCGACCGAGACCAGGATGAGATCCTCTATTTTCACAGCGGGCTCCTCGTGACTGTCAGCGAGCGGGTGAGCGCCGAGCCGACTTCCTTCAGATAGCGGTCCGGCTCCCCGAGCAGCGCGCTCCAGCTCAACAGCCGCTTGAGGTAGAGATGAGCGTCGTGTTCCCAGGTGTAGCCGAGACCGCCGAACACCTGGATGGCGGCGTCGCCGACCGCGGCGAGCCGCCCGGAGAACGCCTTCACCCGCAAAGCCGACAGGTGCCGCTCCTCCGCGGAACCGGCGTCGGCGGCCCAGAGTGCGTGCAGGACGCCGCTGCGCGCCAGTTCGACGGACTCGTACATGTCCACACACAGACGCTGCACGGCCTGGAATGATCCGATCGGCTGGCCGAACTGCTGTCGCGTCGTCGCATGCTGGATCGCCAGGTCCAGGACCGCCTGCGCGGCTCCGACCGCGTCCGCGGCCGCCGCGATGAGCACGTCGTCGACGAGGGCGGTCAACGCCTCGGGCGACACGGTCGACAGGCGCCGTGCCGGGGTGTCCTTGAGGGTGACCTGACACTGCTTCCGGGTCTGGTCGATGGTCGGCCGCGGGGTGACGGTGAGGCCGACGCCGGTGGCGTCGACCAGGAACAGGCCGACCTCGTCGCCACGATCGGTGGCGAGCACGAGCAGGACGTCGGCCGCCGCGGCATCCGGTACGGAGGGCATTCCGCCGCGCAGGACGTATCCGTCGCGCCGAAGCTCGGCGGTCGGCCGACCGTCGGTCGCCTCCAGCGGGGCGACGGTCGCGATGGTGGCCCCGTCGGCGATCCCCGCCAGCAGTTTCGTGGCCTCGTCGCCGCTGGCCCCGGTTCGCGCGAGAGCGCGGGCGGCCGCGACCGCGCTGGACTGCCACGGGCCCGGGTACAGCGCGGCGCCCAGTTCTTCGAGCACGATCCCCGCCTCGACCAGGGACATACCCGCGCCGCCATGCTCGGTCGCGGCAAGCAGGCCGGTAGCACCAAGATCGGCCAGACCCCGCCAGACGAGGTCGGTCGTTCCCGTCGGGTCGGCGAGCATCGGGCGGACGTGTTCCGCGATCGTCGCGCGCTCGGCGAGAAAACGCCGGACCGTGGCCCGCAGGGCCCGCTGCTCATCGGTCGGTTCGAGGTTCATCCGCGCGGCAGCTTGAGGACTCGCTGTGCGGTGATGTTCCTATTGATCTCCGTCGTGCCCCCGGCTATGGTCAGCGACCGCGACGACAGGCGCAGATCCGCCCACCGACCACCGGGATTCCGCGCACCGAGCAGATCGAATGCGAGAGCGGCCAGATCCTGGCCGATCTCGCCCCACACGGTCTTGGCCAGGCTCGCGGAGCCGAACGGGTCACCGCCATGGAGGCCCGCGGAAATCGAGCGCTGGCATAACCGTTTCAGGAAATCTATGCGCACGGCGATCTCTCCAAGGCGGCGCAGCGTTGACGGGTCCTCCAACGGCCGCCGGCCGCCCGACTCCGTACGCGCGAGGTCGCTTACCAGGTCATGAAGCCAGACCTGCAGCTCGGCATAGAGCCGCGCGGCTCCGGCACGCTCGTGGCTCAGCGTCGTGGTGGCGACCTGCCAGCCGGCGTTCAACGGCCCGAGCAGAGCGGTGGCCGGCACACGCACGTCCTCGAAGAAGACCTCGGCGAAATCCGTGTCGCCGCCGAGCGTCGTGAGCGGCCGGGCGTCGATGCCGGGCAGCGACATGTCGACGATGAGGCACGAGATGCCCCGGTGTCTGGGCACCTCGGGATCGGTGCGCACGTACAGCTGACACCAGTCGGCCCAGTGTCCGAGCGATGTCCAGGTCTTCTGGCCATTGATCACGAACTCGTCGCCGTCGCGCACCGCGCGGGTGCGCAGGGAGGCGAGATCCGAGCCCGCGCCAGGCTCCGACATGCCCTGGCACCAGATGTCCTCGGCACGCCTCATCCGCGGCAGAAGCGTACGCTTCTGGCTGTCCGTCCCGTAATGCATGATCGCCGGCGCGATGTTGTTCAGGCCGATCATGTTGATCGGCAACGGCGCTCCGGCCCCGGTGACCTCCTCCGCGTAGACGAGTTGCTCGAGCGCCGTCGCGCCGCGGCCGCCGTACTCGCGTGGCCACGAGACGGCTGCCCACCCCGCGTCGGCCATCGCCCGGTCCCACCCGCGAAGCGTCTCGAACGACTTCGGGTCTGACCCCCGGTGACGACCGGCCGACACGACGTCATCCGTCAGGTTCGCGGCCAGCCAGGCACCCAGCTCCGCGCGAAACAGGTCCACCTCGACTGGCAACGAGAAGTCCACGCCGCCTACCGGCCCATCCGCACAGGTTCCGGCTGCCACGCACCCCGCATGGAGCTGTTCGACATGCCGGCCACACTAAGAGGATAACCATTACCCGGTCAAGCGGCGCCGCAGGTACGAAGGTCGCGCGGCCAGGCAGATCCCGGCGACCACCGGCCAGGAAGGCATGATCTTGCCTCGCCCGGTCCCGCCAGACCATCGTTGTCGTTCACAGATGACCGCAGGGACGCGCACGATGAGGTCGCCGTTCGGAAGGTCGCCGCCGGCAGGCTCGCCGATCAACGACAGGTCCGCCGTCTAGCACACCCACCCCACCGCTTGGCGCTATCAGGATAATGATAGTAATTTTAGGGTAGCCTGCGGCAGGAGCGGCCGGCGCCGCCCCGCGGCGCTCGGGCCAAGCACCTCAGCGCCGTCCGCGATCAGGAACGGGGACCGCGGCGCGGCTCCGGATCGGGACTCATCGTCGGCTCGGGGCCCAACCCGAGGCCGCCTGGGCCCGCTTTCGCGAGGTCACGGCTTCGCGGGGTCACGGCTTCGCGGGGTCACGGCTTCGCGGGGTCACGGCTTCGCGGGGTCACGGAGGACGCCTCTTCGGCGAGGGGAAGGAAGACAGGTGAAGTCAGGCCTCACGGCGGACCAGGAACTGCTGGTGGCCACGACACGAAAGTTCCTCCAGAACGCGGTCCCGACGGCATTGTTACGCGGGCTGCGCGACACCGCTGACGGCTACCGGCCGGAGTACTGGCAGACCGGAGCGGAACTGGGGTGGACCTCGCTGCTCGTGGCGGAGAAACACGGCGGCGGGACTGTCAGCGGCGACGGCCTGCGCGATCTGGCCCTGGTGGCACGCGAGTTCGGGCGCGCCGCGGCACCGGGGCCGCTGCTGGGAACAAATGTCGTGGCGGCGGCGCTGTCGCGGGCGGGCGGCGATCTCGCTCATTCCGCGCTCGGCCCGCTGGTCTCCGGGGAAGCCGTCGCGGCGTGGTGCCCGGCAGCGCCGGAACTGACCGGGCTGCCTGGAGCGGTCTCCGTTGTCGCCCGGCCCGCGGGACACGACTGGATACTGTCCGGCGGAACCGCTCCCGTCGAGCACGGTTCCCAGGCGAGCCTGTTCCTGGTGACCGCGCGGGTCGGCGCCGGGCTGCTGCAACTGCTCGTTCCCGCTACGAGCGTCGGGCTGGTCATCAGACCGTTGAGCTCGATCGACGTGAGCCGCCGCTTCGCTCAGGTGGACTTCAACGATGTCCACGTGCCGGCGACGAGCATGGTGGGTCAGCCCCTCTCGGCCACGACCGAGATCGAACGTCAGGTGTGCGACGCGCTTGTCATCCAGCTCGCCGAGATGGTCGGGGCGATGGACCGGGCGTTTGACCTGACCGTCGCCTGGGCCGCTGACCGATATTCGTTCGGCCGGCCGCTGGCGTCCTACCAGGCGCTCAAGCACCGCTTCGCCGACATGAAGATGTGGCTGGAGGCCAGCCAGGCGCTTGTCGACGCGCTCACGACCGCGGTCCGTGACGATCTCGGCCAGGCGATCGAAATGGTCAGTGTCGCGAAGTCGTACATCGGCGACCGCGGCCCGGAGCTGTGCCAGGAGTGCGTCCAGCTACACGGCGGAATCGGCCTGACCTATGAGCACGATCTGCACCTCTATCTTCGCCGGGTCGCCCTGTCGAGCACGCTGCTCGGGACACCGCGGCAGCATCGGCTGCGGCTCGCTGATCTGATCGAACGGCGATACATCGAACAGGAGCCGTCGTCTGATGACCGATGAGATCGAGCCGATCGCCGAGTTCCGGTCGCGGGCCCGGCGCTGGATCCGCGCGAACCTGCCGACCCTGACCGCGCAGGACCGAGGGCCGCTCGCCGCCCGTTCCGACGAGCAGGAGCTTGCCGAGGTCGCCGAGGAGCGGCGGTTGCAGCGGCTGCTCTGGGACGGAGGATTCGCCGGCATCTGCTTCCCGAAGGAGTACGGCGGACTAGGCCTGACTCCCGGGCACGCAGCGGCGTTCGGCAGGGAACTCGCGGGCCACCGATATCCGATGCGGATGCAGGTCCCGACGATGACGCCGTGCGCGGCCATCCTGCTCGAATTCGGCACCCACGACCAGAAACTGGCGCACATCCCGGCGATCCTGCGCGGCGAGGAGCTCTGGATGCAGTTCCTCTCGGAGCCCGGTTCGGGCTCGGATCTCGCCAGCGTGCGGACCAGCGCCGAGCGCCAGGGGGACAGCTGGGTCCTCAACGGATCGAAGATCTGGACGACAGGTGCCTGGTGGTCCGACTGGGCCCTGTGCCTGGCGAGGACCAACTGGGACGTTCCGAAACACCGCGGGCTGACCGTCTTCATGCTGCCCATTCACCAGCCGGGCATCGAGGTCTCGCGCATTGAGATGATCAACGGCAACAAGGAGTTCTGCCAGGAGTTCCTGACGGACGTTGTCGTGCCGGCGGACGCCTGCGTCGGCCCTGTCGACGACGGTTGGAGCGTGGCGACCCGGTGGATGTTCCACGAACGAACCATTCACTCCTCGCCGCTCACTTCGCGACCGGATTCCGCCGACGTTGGCGGTGGGCCATCGGTCGGCGCCGGCGCCGACATGCTCCGCCTCGCGGAACTGGTCGGCAGGCGCCACGACCCGACCGCTCGTGAGCTCGTCGCCGAGGCCCATGTCCTTCGTCTCGTGTCGCGTGAACTCGACCGCCATGTGCAGACCGCCATCGCCCATCATGAGGCGTCCGACCAGCTCGCATCCGTGAGCCGGCTGATGCACGGCGAGGTGGAGTCGCGGCTCGCCACCATTGGCTTCGAGCTGGCTGGTCGCCATGCCGCCGTCTGGGCCGACGACGACGATGACCAGGTACGCAGCCAGGGCACCGGCTACCTGGTTCGCCAGCTGATGAGCATCGCCGGCGGCACCACCGAGATGGCACGCAACGCCGTCGCCGAGCGGGTACTCGGCATGCCGCGGGAAGCAGCGCCTGACCGTGGCCTCCCCTTCCGGGACGTGCGGCACACGCCGTCCGTCCGCAGCGAGCCGACGAGCTGAGCGGAGAGCGTCCCGAAAGGAGTTATCTCGACACCGGCCGGCCACCGGAACCGGGTGTGGAGGCAGCGCCTCCCGCCGCCGGGAACGTGAGGCCGGCGAACATCCGGTAGAGGACGGCGACGATGGCCTCCTCGTCGAAGACCTCCGGGTGGGACGTCAGGTAGTAGCTGACGCGCTCGAGCATGCCGACCGCGGCCAGCGAAGCGACCGCGGGATCCGCACCGGCGGGCAGCCGATGGCGCACCAGTTGCTCAAGCCCGGCCATCAGGCCCTCGAAGACGTTGTCCGCCATCGACTGCATGAGCGCATCTGGATCATGGGCCTCGAACCAGATGCGCACCACCGGCCCATAGCGCTGGTAAACCCGCACAAAATCACGAAGCCACCGCGACAGGCTCTCCTCGTCGAGAGAGGTACTCAGCAGAGAAAGCGCCACGATAAGCGTGTCGAGTTCCTCGGCGCATTCACGCGCGAGCCGGTGAAGGAGCGCCTCCTTGTTTTTGAAGTACAGGTAGAAGGTACCGTGGGAGACCTCCGCGGCAGCCGTGATGTCGTCCACCCGGGCCGCCAGGTAGCCGCGGCGCGCGAACACCAGCAGGCCCGCGTCCAGCAGCCGACGGACCATCCGTGCCCCGCCAGGGGTCTCCTCCCGCGAGTTCGACGGTCGCCTGGCCAGGGCCCGGCGGCCCGCCGCGGGGCCGGTCGGCTCCTCGTTCGTGCGCTCCGTCATGCGTGCTCGCGGCTCCTCCTCGGCAGGTCGGCACTATGCTACGGGTGTGGCGGAGCGGGTAACACAGCGACGAAACACCGCTGGTCCGGGCAGCGCGATCGGCGACCGAGGTCAGCACACAAAGCGACGGCTCGTCGAGGCCGCCACGAAGGTGTTCGCCCGTCGCGGGTTGCACGGAGCTCGCATAGAAGAGATCGCCGCCGTCGCCAAGGTTTCCCGTGGCGCGTTTTATCAGTATTTCGACAGCAAGGACTCCGTTTTCACAGAGGTCCTCCACGAGGTGGAGAAGGACGTCCTGGACACCTTCGCGTCTCTTCGTGAGGTCACCGCGGATCTCGATGGCTATCAGGCGATCCAGGATTGGATCGACACCTATCTCACGGTCTGCGACAAGTGGCTTCCGATGCTACGCGTCTTCGTCGAGAACGAGAGCCCGGACAGCCCGCACGGGCATTTCGGCGCGCAGCTTGTGACCAAGTCAGCCCAGCTGCTCGCCCGCCGCCTGCGAGGCGGCCTCCCGCCGGAGGTCGACTCTCATCTCACCGCGGTCGCGCTGCTCGCCATGGTGGATCGGTTCAGCTATGCGTCCGCCGCCTACCATCTCGACGTCGGCCGCGTGACCGTCGTCCACACCCTGGCGGTGGTCGCCTTCCGCATGGTTCACCCCGAGGTGGATCTCGACGCGCGTCCTTTGCCGCTGCCCGCGGCGAGCTAGTCTCCGGTTTCCCGCCATCCGATCTGGGCTTCCGGAAGGCGCTGGGTCAGCCGCGCGCCGCCACCAGCTCGACCCGCTGCCCGTCCGGATCCCGGATCATCAGAACCCTGTCCGGAGCGGGCGTTCCAGGTAGCACCTCGCCCCCGTACGCCTCGACCTGGCGCGCGACAGCGGCGAGGTCCGATACGCGCAGCGACAGGTGCGTGAGGCCTGGCTCATCGAACCGACGGCGGGGTGGAGGCAGGCCCACGGGACGGTCGAAGTGCAGCAGCTCGAGGACCAGACCGTCGAGCCGCAGGTAGACGGCGGTGAGGTTGGCGGGCGCCTCGACGTCGAGCAACGTCGTCACCATGTCGTCGGGAACGGTCAGCTCCCTCTCGTAGGTGAACCCGAGAAGTCCCTCATAGAACCGGCGAGCCCGGGCCAGGTCGCTGACGCAATGGCCGACATGGCCAAACGCCGTGATCACCCGCGGCCGCCGGACCCGGCGTCAACCTCGACGAGGACATCGCCGTTGGCGAGGGTGGTCGCCGCATCGCCGGGCGCCAGGACCAGTGTCGTGAAGCGGCTCTGCACGAGCGCCGGTCCATGGATCACCGGACCCGGGCGGACCGCGTCGCCGTCATAGACCGGCGCGTTGTCGTGCCATTCGCCGCCGGCGTAGAGCCGACGGTGACCGATCGGGCTCGGTGGTTCGCTCGAGGGCTCGAGCTCGGCCAGCCGCGGCTGGTCCACCAGGCCGGTCGCCACCAGCCGGATGCCGCGAACGACGGGCTCCTGCGAGCGAGCCTCGATGAGCCTGGCCTCCTCGTTGGATCGGTGGAACGTTTCGACAGCCTCCGCGACGGCCTCGGCGCGAATGGGCTCGTCACCGCGGCGTTCCAGCGGGATTCCCACGTCGAACGTCTGGCCCGGATAGACCAGGTTGAGCCGCCATTCCAGGCGGATCCGGTCGGTCGTCAATCCAGCCGCGGTCAGTTCTCCGTTCGCCCGGTCGGCGAGTTCGTCAGCCAGGGCGGTAAGTCTGTGCAGATCGATCTCGCGCCAGGGGCCGACCAGGGTGCGCGCGTCGTCAATCATGTGATCAGCGGTGAGCAGGCCGAGGGCCGAAAGCCCTGGCGCGGCTCTGGGAACGAGAACACGACGCATCCCGAGAGCCGCCGCGTGCGCGGTCGCATGCACAGCGCCCATGCCGCCGAACGCGACAAGGTCCAGCCGGCGGGGATCGACGCCGGCCAGGGACAGCACGCGGCGAACGGCGTCACACATGTGGGCATCGACGATGTTGACCACCGCGACGGCGGCCTGTTCGACGTCCAGGCCCAGACTCGCGCCGACGTCGGCGAGGGCAGCACGCGCGCCTTCGACGTCCAGGGCCAGGCGGCCGCCCCAGAACGCCTCCGGGTCGAGGCGGCCCAGCACCAGGTCCGCGTCCGTGACGGTCGCCTGGGTACCACCCCTGCGGTAGCAGACCGGGCCGGGGACGCTGCCCGCCGACTCGGGGCCGACCTGCAGCGACCCGTCAAGGGCCCTGGCCACGGAGCCGCCACCGGCGCCGACCGAGTGCACATCGACCATCGGCAGGGCGATGCAGTAGCGGTGCCGCCAGTTCCAGTCGCTCGTCACCTCCGGACGGCCGCCCCGGATCAGGCACACGTCATAGCTGGTTCCGCCCATGTCGATGCTGACGACATCACCGAGCCCGGTGGCCCGCGAGGCCTGGGCGGCGGCGACCACGCCCCCCGTCGGGCCCGAACTGATCGTCGCCAACGCGCGGGCACGGATCTGGCTGGGTGTGGCTACTCCCCCTGAGCTCGTGGCGAGCAGCAGTTCGCGGCCGTACCCAGCCTCCAGCAGGCGCCCTTCGAGCCGGTCAAGGTAACGAACGATCGGCGGACCGACATAGGCGTTGACGAGGGTGGTCGACGTACGTTCGAATTCTGGCGGCTTGGGCCAGACCTCGTGCGACAGCGAGATCAGCTCGACGTCCGGGTACTCGTCGCGGATGATCTCCCGAGCGCGCAGCTCATGAGCGGGATTGACATACGAGTGCAGGAAAACCACGGCGATGGACGTGACGCCGAACGCGCGCAGCCGGGCGGTGGCCTTGCGCACCGACTCCTCGTCCAGCGGAGTGTCGACGTCGCCCGACGGGGTCAGCCGTTCGCGGATCTCAAGCCGGACCCGTCGCCGCGCGATCGGCGCCGGCGCCGGGAAGGCCGGGTCCCAGATCTCCTCCTTGAAGCAACGCCGGAACTCGATCTCGTCCCGGAATCCCTCCGTCACGAGCAACCCGGTCGAGGCTCCCGACATTTCGATCATCGTGTTGTCGGCCGCCGTCGTCCCGTGAACGATCGACTCCGTGTCGGCGAGCAGTGCGGGACTGTCATCCAGACCCTCGGCGCGCGCGAGGCGGAGTAACCCGGCCAGCACGCCCTCCGACTGATCGTGCGGCGTCGTCGGGGTCTTCTCCACGACGAGTGAACCGTCGGGACGGAGTAGGACGCAGTCGGTGAAGGTTCCGCCGACGTCGACGCCAATCCGGTAGCCGCTCATGCAGCATCGCCTCTCATTGAGCCGGGGCGCTGGTCGCCGGCGAGCTTGGACCGAAGTTCCACCGTCGCCGGCTCGTCGAGGGCGAGGTCCATCGCTTCGACCGAGCCGGTGACCACGACGCCGTAGTCCTCCCGGGCGCCGTCGACGGACACGTACTCGTCCCACACGTCATCGAGGACCGCCTGGGGATCACGGAGCAACGGATCGCCCCAGCCGCCACCGCCTCCGAACCTGTAGACGAGTTGATCGCCCGTATGCAGGAGATGGTTGGTGACGACGGGCGAGACGACGGCCTCACGCTCGGTGCCCGCGCTCAGCAGGCATGAGTCGGGAGCTCCCGAACGCCCGCCCGCGATCCCCGGATGGACATGCCGCTGGTTGACGACGTACTGATTGACGTACGTCGGCGTGCGGGCCTCTTTGATGAAATGACTCCCGCAGGCACCGCGCCACTGGCCGGGTCCACCCGAGTCCGTCACATAGTTGCGACCGCGCAGGAGATGCGGGAAGATCGTTTCGTTGAGCTCGGCCGATGCCTTGATGAGGTTCCCGCTGGCGGCCGCGAGTGCTCCCCAGCCGTCCACACCCTTGACCGCGTTGACCCACCCGGCATTGACCTCGCCGCCGTGGTCGAAGAAGGGCCGGCCGGTGCGCGGGTCGTGGTCACCCCACATCTGGCGCGGGCTGCCGTACTTGTAGGTCTGCGGTGAACACCGGTCGGGGAGGATCTGGGCCATCGCGATCGCGATCGCGTCGCTCACCTCGACGCCCGGGTGGTGCGTCCCGCTGCTGACCGGCTTTCCTTCCGTCGGGTTCAGGCAGCAGCCGACGGGTACCCGCAGGTCGACGCACTCGAAGAACCCCTCGTTCTTGGGGATGGTCGAGTCGACGAGGCTGGCGAGCTGGGCGATCGCGTTCCCCCGGGTGTTGCCGAAGGTGGACCAGGCCGCGATCTCAGGCCTCGTGTCGGAGCCGGCGAAGTCGACGGTCAGCCGATCACCGTCCACCGTCACGGCGACGTGCACATGGATGTCGGTGTTCCCCTGCGGGTCGCTGTCGACATACACGTCGGCCTCGTAGGTGCCGTCCCGCCACTGGGCGATCTCCCGCGAGAACCGGTTCCGCGCGTCCGCGATGGAATGATCCACCGCTGCCCGGACCGTCGCGGCGCCATGCAGCTCGATGATGTCCGTCAGCCGCTGAGCGCCCAGCTGCGCCGCCCCGACCTGCGACCGCAGGTCACCGATGAAGCCGGGGAGTCGATTGTTGGCCCGCATCGTCAGCACCACGTCACGGCGTTCGACCCCGCCATCGATGATCTTCAGCAGCGGATACCGGGTGCCCTCGGAGTAGATGTCCCGGGCGGTCGTGTTGTAGCCACCGGCCACGGCGCCCCCGGTATCGCCGTGATGGCACTGGATCGACGCGATGAGAAGCAGCTCGCCGTCAGCGAAGACCGGAGCGAACACGTTGAAGTCAGGTAGGTGACCTCCGCCATGGTAGGGATCATTCGCCACGATCACGTCACCCGGACGCAGCTCGCCACCGTAGAACTCGATGGCGAAGCGGACGGGCAGCGTCGCGCTCAGCATGAACTGTGGGATGCCGACAGACAGCGCGGCTAGCCGGCCCTGGCCGTCGAGGATCGTCGCGTTGCGCTCGTTGCTCTGGTTCAGGATGGGCGTGGTCGCCGTTCGCGAGACATAGGTGGCCATCTCGAAGCAGACGGTCTCCATCGCCGAACGAATCACCTCGGCGCTCACCAGGTCGATGGTGTCGGTCGTCATGTGCCCTCCCTCTTCAGGCGCCGCGGTCGCGACGGGCGGCCTGACCCTCACGCAGCTACGAGCCAGTTTCGGACGTTCGCGTCAGCCTAGACCCAGCCTAGAGGAGCTGGCCAGCGAAGAGCACGGGGGTGGTCCTGGACGCTCGGCTCCGGCCACGCGTCCAGTCAGGGTGGGGCCGCCCGCATCGGAGCCGCGCGGCCGATCTCAGCGGGTTCCTTGGTCCGATCTGGTCGCGACCACGCCGTGAACGAGCGCCACAGAAGACCCTTCTGGCCTGCAGAAACAACCGGATGTTCGAAGATCGCCAGCCCTGACCACCCGCGCGCGGAAGGGCCGCGCGACGTGATGGGAGCCTCGCCGCCGCGACCAGCCAGCTCGGCTCTCGGACCCCAGTAATGATCATGCCGAGGCCGGAGCACGCGAGATCCCCGTTCGGCCGACCCGAGGAACGATCATCCGAGGAGGGACGTATCTGACGATCGTGTCACTGTGTCTGTCGGGGGTGCCGCGAATCGGCGAGCCCGCCCACCGCCGGCTGGCCGAGCAGAACGGAGGAGCGGCCGTTGCGGACGAACTCCGCGGCCAGCCGATCCGCATCACGCTCGGTCATCTGCACGTAGTTCGCCGAGGCGCGGGGGTCGGGTCGCCACCAGATGATGTCGGCGGCCCAATCAGCCGGAAGCCAGCGGAGCGCGCGCAGGCGCTGCCTATCGATCTTGTTCGTGCCGGTGACGGGCAGCCTGCCGATGACGCGCACAAACCGCGGAGCCCATTTCGTCCCGAGATCCCGCTGGTCGGCGAGGAAGGCGGCGAACTCGCTCGGGTCAAACGACGCGGGATCGGCCATCTCGACCGTCGCCATGACCTGGTCACCGGAGTGTGCGTCCGGTACGCCGTACACCGCGACGCCGCTCGCGCCCGGGAGCCGCTCCATGATTCGTTCTACGGATGACGCGGCGAAGTTCTCGCCGTCGACCCGGATCCAGTCACCCTGTCGCCCCGCGAAGAAGAACCATCCCTCCGAGTCACGGTATCCAAGATCACCCGAGAAGAACCATCCGTCGCGAACCCGCTCGGCCTGCGCCTGATCGTTGTTGTAGTAACCCTCGAACGATGCTCCGACGTCGCGGCGGACAATCTCGCCGATGGCCTCGTCCGGATTCAGGACGCGGCCGTCCGCGTCAATGACCGCCGGCACGCGCTCCACCCTTGTTCGTGGATCGACCACGGCTATGTCGGCGTTCCCAACCGGCTTCCCGAGCGAGCCGGGAGGGGCGCCGCGCCGAGGGTGCAGGACAATCGTTCCCTCGCTCGATCCATACCCCTCCACGACCCGGCAGCCGAAGCGCTGACGGAATGCCTCGGCGTCGCGCGGCGACGCCTCTGGCGCGAGAACCAGCTTCAGCGTCGTGTGAGCGTCGTCCGGCGAGGGCGGGGTGGCAAGCACGTACGAGAGCGCCCGGCCCACGGTGTTGAAGAAGGTGACCCGGTTGGCCAGGACGTCGGGCAGGAAGCCCGTGGCGGAGAATCGTCGCCGAAGTACGATCCGGGCACCCGACGCCAGCGCGGGAACCCAGCAGCTCGCCAACGCATTGCCGTGAAATAGCGGCATCGCGCAGTACAGGACGTCCTCTGTGGAGAAGCCGAGTGAACCTGTGCGCGCCAATCGCTGGTGGCTGACCCGCACCGCTTTCGGTGCTCCGGTCGATCCCGAGGTGAAGATAAGCATGAACAGGTCTTCGGGCTCAACCGGGTCTTCGGTGAGGGCGACGTCGCTGGCGGCGAGGCGCACCGCCCACGCTGGGTCCGTCACGTCGAGGACTCGGTCCCTCGGCAGGGCGACGTCGAGCTCATCGAGCAACGTGGCCCGCCGCTCGTCGGTGACGATCAACTGGCAGTCGGTATGGCGGATGTCCCGTTCGAGCTCGGTTCCACGCCGCGTCGGGTTGATCCCGACGACCGTCGCCCCGGCGAGTGCCGCGCCACCCAGCAGGAAGAGGAAGTCGGGCACGTTCTCCAGCAGCACCCCGATGTGAAACGGGCCGTCCCTCCTCAGCGACCGCAGGACATGAGCCCGCTGAGCCGACGCTCGCGTCACCTCCTCCCAGGTCCATGATCGGTTCTCGAATACGAGTCCGATCCGCTGGTCACCAGCCCTTCCGAGAACAAGATCTTGAACGGATCGCGCCCGGTGTGACACTTGCGTCATGCGTAGGACCGTATCGCCTGCCGAGCCACGACGCAGCCGGGCGACAGCCCCCTCGGGTCGCGCCGGCTCCTGGCAGGCCCCCCAGACGGCGGGCCCGCGCGCTCCGATGATCCGGTCAGGTGCCGATCCGTCTGGTGACCGGAGGTCTGCCTGAGACACGGCAGCGGCGACCGGGGCGGCGGGGGGTCGCGCTCAGCGCCTGGCCATCGCGACCCGGTTCAGGCGTGACGCCTCACGGCCGGGTGGCAGGGAGACCTGTCCGCGGCGGCCGTCGGGGCCACGCCACCGGGGCCGAACGAACCGTAGAGAGGGCCGGCACCCAGCGGACAACCCGCTTCGGCCAGCTCGCGGGCCTGCACCGGGTTCCTGATACCGGTGGCGACCACCGTGAGGCCAAGCCGCGAGGCGACGCCCAAGACCGCCTCCCGGACTATTCGAGTGCGGGTGGGAGCCGACGTGGCGTCGGGATCCGTGAAGCACCGGTCCAGCCTGATGATCTCGACAGGTGGGTTGTTGTGCCATCCGCCGAAAGCACTTGCCATCCCGCCGACGCCGTCGAGGGCGAGGCGGATGCCGGAGTCGACAATGCGTTGCAGCATGCGGGCCGCGGCAGTCAGGTCGACGACTCCACCGGAATTGGCGAGCACGAGAATGATCGCTCGATGGGAGACGCTCCAGTCGGCCAGGAGACGCCCGACGTCGGCTGGCTGCTTGTCCAGGCCCCGGCCTACCGGCACTCTGACGAAAACCGGGTCCGGCTCGGGGAGTCCCTGCTCGGCGACGTCGCGACAGACCTCGCGAAGCACCCGGCCGACAAGCGTCATGGTCAGGCCTGCCTCGTCGGCGATCCGGTCCAGCAGGTCCGGCGCGACCTCCCCGAGCTGATGGTGGTTCCAGAGCGGCACCGCGTCGAGGGCGGACGTATGCCCGGTGCGGAGCTCGACCACCGGGTGGTAAAGGACCTTGACGGTTCCATGACGGTCATCACCGCGCAGTGCCTGTTCCAGGTCGGAGCGGATCTGTGGGGCGGACTCGGCCGTCGTCAGCTCCGGCCGGAAGACAATCAAGCCGCCCTTGCCCTGTCGCTTCGCGGCGTACATCGCCAGGTCGGCGTCGCGCAGCAGGGCATCGGGCTCTGGAGGGGTGGACGAGTCGGCCACGACGAGCCCGAGGCTGGCACCGACCGGATGGGGTTGTCCCTTGAGTGTGGTCGGGGCCCGGATCATCGAGGCGAGCCGCCGGCACAGTGCCTCCGGATCCCTGTGCTCACGCTCGAGCAGGATCGCGAACTCGTCGCCGCCGAGCCGGGCGACGGTGTCACCGGGCCGGACGCCTTCGCGCAGACGTGCCGCGGTAGTCCTGAGCAGCTCGTCACCGGCCGCGTGTCCGAGGGTGTCGTTGACGCGTTTGAAGTCGTCGAGATCGCAGTACACCAACGAGAACGGCCGGTTGTCGCGGAGCGCGAGCGCGCGGTGAAGCCGCTCGGCGAACAGTGTTCGGTTCGGCAGCCCGGTGAGCGGATCATGCAACGCCTGATAGCGCAGTTCCTGCCTGCTGGCCTCGACGGAGGCCAGCAGGCGGGTGTTCTCGCCCAAGGTCATCACCTGGCGGATCAAGACCACCAGCAACAGGCCGACCAGGACGCTTCGCTCGACGCTGTCGATGGCGCTGTTCACGATCAGCTGGATGAGCACCAGCACGCCGGCGGCGCCAAGAGCCAGATACGGCAGAGCGGCGCGCAGCTGGAGGGTCCGCGGGCGTCCGCGGCGGACCGGCGTCCCCGACTCGGGAATCGGGACCAAACCGGCGAGGAGGATCAGAAGCCAGGCCAGGGCAGACACGACATCAACGATCGGTGCCGTGCGGTGCCCACCCGTCGCAAATACGACAAAATAGATGACCGTAGACGCCATCATTCCGCTCAGGCCTGCACCGAGGAGGGCTAGCGCGAACGGCGAGCGGGGCTGCCGGAAAACGGAGAGGAAAACGAGGCTCGCCAGCAGGAGCAGGTATCCCGCCACCGACGCCAAGGACGACACGAGACCCGCCGTGTCGAAATGCCGCATCTCGGCAATTGGTTTCAGAATTGTCAGCCAGGCGAGCAGGAACAGGGCGCCGACCACCACCAGGCTATCCAGCGCGGTAATGACGTACCAATGGAACCCCTCCCTCCTCGGAGAGGAAGCATCCTTCTCTCCGCCGAGTGGGTCGGTCGGGAACGTGAGCACGCCGGCCAGGTACAGCACGATTATCAGCAGGAAGCCGTCGGCGGCCCAGGGCACGTGTGCCGGGATGGCCGTCCCATGTCCGGAAATCCAGCCAATGTGCCAACCTGTCGCCACGGCGGTCGGGATGGCCGCCGCGCCGATCAGAATCCGCCACCTGCGGTCTGCCCCTCGCGCCTTCCACCCCGTCCACCCCAGACTGATCGCCACGGCCAGGCAGGCAACCGCCGAAGCGGACCCGGTGACCATCGCGGCGACACGCGAAGGCAGGGTGAGTGCGCAGATCGTGATAACGAGGATGTACGCGGCACCGATCCAGGAAGCGGTCGTCAACTTCGAGCGATCGCGAGTCCTCATGGCCCACCTCGCCGATGCATGGTCACCACCCTCCGTCGGCCGCCCAAGCCGGAGCACTCGAGACAGACCGACGTTTCCTACCCAGTTACCGGGGCGCTACTGCTCCCGACGAGGCGCCGTCACGTCGCCCCCACGCCCTGCGGGACACTGGCACATCTCACCAACGGCACCTGGAGCGCGCCGGCACTGCGGTGCGGCGCCATCGCCAAGGCGTCCTGACCGGGGTCCGGCGTCACGGCGTCGTCCTGCTCGTGGCGATGGCGTACGTGAGCAGGTCGGACGAGCCAAGCCGGACCGAATCGGTCACACGACACCCTCACGTGGCAGCTTGACCTGCGATGACACGGCGGACGGAACTGCGCGGGCGTCGCGGTCCGGCTCGCTCAGCGTCCGCGGGCGACGGCCCGGCGACTGGCACGACAAATCCGCCGCGCCCGTCAGCGGCTCGCTGATCGCCTACTACCACTGAACCTTGAGGACATCCTCGTCCAGAGGGCTCCTGAAGACCGCTCAGGAGTCCCCTAGACGCGCTCAGAACCCGCGAAGTGGGGGCGGCGTCCCTGAGTAGCGACTGTCAGCGCGTCGGCGGCGGCCCGGACCTGGTCTCCCAGTGTGAGCAGCTCGGCTCCGGTACGGGCCGGCACTCCGGTGTGCCCGGCGGGTGTGAGGAGTAGGCACAGCACGAGGACAACCGCGCCCTCAGCGTCGAACACCGGAGCGTTGACCGCGGAGGCGCGATAACGGGCGGCCGGGTCGACGGTCGCTGGGAGGGCATCTCCGAGGTCGAACCGGTCACCGATGTCGTCGATGATGCGCCGCAGAAGGGCGGCTTGCGCTGCGTTGCGCTGGTCCTCGTCCAGTTCCGCGGCGAGCGAGCCGAGGCGCTCACGCATCCGGTTCTCGACCTCAAGCGCCCAGCCACGGTCGCGGACAGCAGCGAGCCCGGGCGCCACCCGAGCCAGTGCGTCCGGCGGCCGGTCCGCGCCTAGCCGAGCGAGCCATCGATCGATGGTGGCGTCGTCGGTCCACGCGACGCAGACCGAGGCCAGCGGCGGCTGGATGGGTATCCGCTGGCCTAGACGGATGCCACCGTAGGCGCTCGTCAGCAGGTCAGCGCCCGCGCCGGCCGCGGCGTCGAGACCGGGCTGGCCGATCTCCGCGATCATGAGGTCGTCGTGCGCGCCCGGGATCGCGCCGGCGACGAGCGCGAGGCACAGCATTCCCGTGCTCTCGGCGACCTCCCGGACGACCGGCCGCGCGGCGTCGATCACCGGGTGGCCCCGCGCCGCGACGCGGCCCGCGGCCACGAGCGAAGGCCCCAGCCTGTAGGTGTGTCGCCGGGGGTGGCGCAGAAGCCAGCCACGTTGCGCGAGGGCAACCACCATCGGATGAACCGTGGCTTTGTTGACGCCGACCGACCGAGCGATGTCGGCGAGCGTGAGGCTTTCGTCGGGTCGAGAGGCCAGCAGCTCGAACAGGTCGAGAAGCCGCTCCGTCTGGGGCGAGGGTCTGGTCATAACGCCCTGACGATAGCCGGCAC
This sequence comes from Pseudofrankia inefficax, assembly GCF_000166135.1. Classification (NCBI taxonomy): domain Bacteria; kingdom Bacillati; phylum Actinomycetota; class Actinomycetes; order Frankiales; family Frankiaceae; genus Pseudofrankia; species Pseudofrankia inefficax. The sequence continues at coordinate 4,029,883 of NC_014666.1, read as the reverse complement.
GGACCAGCCGTTGCACAGTCCAACCGAGAGGCTGGGCATTGCATCCCGGACGCTCCTCGACGCTCCTCGACGCTCCTCGACGCTCTCGGCGGACCTGCCCTCAGGTGCACCGACGAGCCCGCGCGTGGCGAACCGCCGCGATGCCTCGCCCGCCGTTCCGGTGCGAGCGCCGGCTTGACGATCACCGTGCGATCCCCGTCGCCCGTCCTCAGCCGGGCGACGGCAGCCTCGACGCCGTCGAGGCCGACGACGCACTCGTCCGGGCCTGGGGGTGGGTTCGTCCACCTCGATCGTCTCGACGTGGTGATCCGCGGCAAAGGGCGGTGGCCCGCCTCGGTATCGGAGGCGCTCCGGGCGCCTCCCGGGTTGTCGCGCGACCCACGGGTCTCGACAGCCGGGCCCGTCCGAGCGGCGCGAACGGCGTACGACCTTCGCCTCCGTCTGCATAATGCAACCGTTGATTTGGCGGTTGCACCTCTGCGAGACTGGGCGCGCCAGCCCCGGCCCGTGACCGCAGGAGATCCGCCTGACGCCTCGGACCGAGATCACTCGCCTGGCCTCGCGCCAGCGGAGATGCCACCGACCCTAGGGAGTCCCGGCCTATGGACCCCGCCTGCCACACCGATCGATGATCGTCACGGCCGCGGCCGCCAGTCAGGATCGTTGGCTCACGCCCACCGCCAGCGCCTGAGCATTGCTTCGACGCGGCGAGGTCCTTCCCGGAGGGCCGGTACGTCCGGTCGTGGACCCGGGCCGAGTTGCGCTCATGGGTCGCGACCTGGACGCGCTGGACCCTCGTCCGCCGGGGTCGGGCGCCCCCACGGGTTGCCCCGCATCCCAGCGCCTGAGTTCGATATCTCGGCACCAACTGCTTCTGGAGGTTTCTGGCGTGTTCACGCTGCGCTTCGACATGCGGGCTCCGGAGACCGGCGCCCCTGCCACCGAGTTATACGCCGCGGCCCTGGAGATGGCGTCCTGGGCGGAGTCCCGTGGCTGCCTGTCGGCCGTGCTCTGTGAGCATCACATGGCCAGCGACGGCTACCTGCCGGCGCCCCTGACGCTGGCCAGCGCGATGGCCGCCCGCACCAGCACGCTGCCAATCATGATCGCGATCGTCATCCTCCCGCTGCACGACCCGGTCCAGCTCGCCGAGGAGATGGCGGTCCTCGACATCATCAGCAAGGGCCGCGTCATGTACGTCACCGCCATCGGGTACCGCCCTGCTGAGTACGAGATGTACGGCGTCGAGTACCGTCGCCGCGGCAAGATCGCCGACGAGAAGCTCGACGTGCTTCTCCGGGCCAAGACCGGCGAAGCCTTCGAGTACCAGGGCCGGCGGATCCAGGTCACTCCCGCGCCGGTGACGTCCGGCGGCCCGATGGTCTCCTGGGGTGGCGGCAGCATCGCCGCGGCGCGGCGGGCCGGCCGCAACGGCGTCGGGTTCTTCGCCCAGAAGGGCGACCCCGAGCTTCAGGTCGCCTACGTCGAGGCCGCCCGCGCCGCCGGTCACGAGCCCGGCATGTGCGTGCTGACGCCGGAGGACGCCCCGACGACGATATTCGTCGCCGAGGACGTCGACGCCGCCTGGGAGGAACTCGGCCCATACCTCATGCACGACGTGCGTAGCTACGCCGCGTGGAACGAGGGCAACACCGACACCGCCAGCCTGTCGTTCGTCGAGACGGCCGAGGAACTCCGCAAGGAGAACCGCAGCCACCGGATCCTGTCGGTGCCCCAGGCCATCGAACACGTACGGGCCGGCGCGCCGCTCGGGCTGCATCCGCTCATCGGCGGCCTTCCGCCGGAGATCGCGTGGCGCTACCTGAAGGTCGTCGACGAGCAGGTCATGCCCGCCCTCGCCCGGTGACTCCCGCTCAACCAGTCGAGCGGGAGATCTGACGACAGCTCTCCGATGAAAGGAAGAATGTTGCCGTTACGAGTCGTTCAGTGGACTACGGGCATCGTCGGCCGCAGCGCGGTTCGCACGGTCCTGGCCCATCCGGACCTCGAGCTCGTCGGGTGCTTCTCGTGGAGCGCCGACAAGGCCGGCAGGGACGTCGGCGAGCTGTGCGGTATCGGCCCGGTCGGGGTGGTGGCCACCGACAGCGTCGAGGAGATCCTCGGGCTGCGCCCGGACGCGGTGCTCTACATGCCGCTGCACTGGCGGGTCGACGACATGGTCCGGCTGCTGGAAGCGGGCATCAACGTCGTCTCGACCGCGAACTTCATCACCGGCCGGTCCTACGGCGACGACGACATGCGCCGTCTCGACGACGCCGCCAAACGCGGCGGGGTGTCCCTCTACGGCACCGGCATCAACCCCGGCTACGCCAACGCCCTCGGCCTGATGGCCACCGCCGTGTGCCGCCGGGTGGACCGGGTGTCCGTCCTGGAATCCGTCGACTGCACGGCTTACGCCTCACCACAGACCTGGCTGGAGACCGGCTTCGCCGTCCCGCCCGACACACCCGGTCTCGCCGAGCTCGCGAAGAGCCGCCAGCTCGTCTTTGTCGACGCCGTCGAGATGATGGCCGAGGCCCTGCGCGTCACACTGGATGACATCGTCTACACACCGGAGTTCGGTGTCGCCACCGAGGACCTCGACCTCGGCTACATGAAGATCGCCAAAGGCCACGTCTGCGGACTCAAGGGCCTGTGGTCCGGGCGGGTCGGTGGACGGTCCGTCATCGAACTCGGCCTCGTCTGGCGGCTCGGCTACGCCATGGAACCCGACTGGCCCATCGAGGAGGGCTACGTCATCGACGTCGACGGCGAGCCGTCGGTCCACTCCACGTTCACGGTCCGCTACGACACCCTCGGCGTCGACTTCGGCATGCCCACCGCCAACCCCGCCGTCAACGCCATCCCCCACGTCGTCGTCGCGGCTCCCGGCCTGGTGACCGTCGACGAACTGTCGATGATCACCGCCGCCGGCCTCGCCGGAACGGGTGCCTGACAGCCGCGACGCGTCGAGGGGCGCCCAGCGGGACGGCGAGGACGACGCCGCTGGCCGCGACGCCGGCACCACGGGCCGCGGCGAAAACCGCACAGGTTCTCGGCGCGGTCACCAGTCGCACGGCAGCGCCTAGCTCACGGCAGCACCAGTCTCACGGCAGCAGTGTGGGCGGAATGAGCAGAAGGCGGTCGACGGGTACTGCCGATGGGTGGCTCGTGCGCCCGGACCGCCGGGCCCCATGGCGTTCGTTCAATATAAGGAGAGGTGAGAATCCTATGAGTTCGACGCAGGAAGGTCGCGCGCTGATGAGCCTGGTGGAACTGCAGGCCCGAGAGGCCATCAGAAGGCTTATCTCGCTTTACGGGCAGCTCTTGGATGATCTTCGCCTCGAGGAGTGGGGGCACCTCTTCACCGAGGATGCGATCTGGCGAATTCCGTTGGTCACCTTCGAGGGCAGGGCAGCCATCGTCGAGGGCGTCGGGGCGATGGAGCCGGCCGAGCCCGGGCGGACCAAGCACCTCAGCCTCGATCCCGTGATCGATTTCGAGTCGGCGACACGAGCGCGAGTCTGGACCGACCAGATCGCGCTGCAATGTCCGGCGGAGACCTGGACCGTCGTGGCCGCCGGGCGTTATTACGACGTTGTCGAGTTCGACGGGACAGCCTGGCGGTTCGTCAGCCGAGAGGCCGACGTGCGGTGGCCACCGGGAAGCGCGGGACTGGCGGGTCTCGTTCCCGTTCCCGCCCGCTGAGCGAACGAGATCGCGATGACCCTGCGCCAGCTCCAGGTCAATCGTGCGGGACAGACCATCGATCTGTTCGTCAAAGCGATCGATCGGGCTGGCCGGCGCCGTGCTCCCTGTCCGGTTCGGGGGTATTTGCGCCCTGGAGCACTTGTGCGGCATTGACCGGCGCTGTGGTGGACGCGCTCACGCGCCGCTCGCCGCCGGAGAGCCCTCGGTGGCGGCGAGCGGCGGGGGTCGCGGACGAACACGGTGATCTCTCAGGTTGTGGGGCCACGGCGCGCGGGGATGTGGCGTTCGCGGTGGTGTTCTTCGTGGAGGTCGTGGCGGCGGGCGTGGAGAAGCTGGTCGAGGGTGATGACGCCGGCAGGTCGGGCCGGCTCGCCGCGGTGGGTGACGGTGGCGCGGGTGACGCTGTGGTGAGCGAGCGCGTTGGCGACTTCACGCAGGGTGTTGTCGGTGTGGACGACGACGAGGAGCGGCGCTTCCGGGTCCGGCGTCCGCATCTCGGGTGTCATGACCTGGTGGGCGTAGAACGCGTCGAGGGGGTCGGTGGTGTATTCGCGGGTGAGGTGGAGCCCGCGTCGGGCGATCTTCTCGGTCAGCACGGATCGTTTGAGCAGGAGCGCGGACAGGGTGTAGGCGCTGATGGAGGCGACGAGCAGGGAGGGGGCGTCGTTCCAGGCGTGGGTGAGTTCGAGGGTGAACACGACGCCGGTCAGTGGGGAGCGCATGACCCCGCCGACGACGGCGGCCAGGCCCGCCATGGCCCAGAAGCCGGGGAACACGGTGGGTAGCGCCATGCCTTCCAGCGCGCCGAGCGCCCCACCGATCATGAAGACGGGAGCGAGCACCCCGCCGGAGGTGCCCGAGCCGAGGGAGAGAGACCAGATCGCGGTCTTGACGAGCAGGATGCCGACGATCAGGGACAGCGCGGCGCGGCCGGTGAGCAGGCTGTCGATGACGTCGTAGCCGACGCCGAGCGCGCGGGGCTCGACGAGTCCGCCGGCGCCGATGATCGACCCGCCGATCGCGGGCCACCACATCCAGTGAACGGGAAGGCAGGCGAAGGCGTCCTCGGCCGCGTAGACCAGCCGGGTGGCGGCGATCGCGAGCAGGCCGCCGGTCAGGCCGGGGATGAGCGCGAGGGCCTGCGCACCGGCACCGGGCCGGACGAGGTCGGTGACGGGGAAGACCGGGGCGGTGCCCAGCAGTGGGCCCCGACAGATGACCGCGGTGGACACGGCCGCCGCGACGGGGATCAGGCTGCGGGGCCGCCACTCGAAGAGCAGGAGCTCGACGGCGAGCAGCACCGAGGCGAGCGGGGCGTTGAAGGTGGCGGCCATCCCACCGGCAGCGCCTGCCACGAGGAGCGCCTTGCGCTCGTCGGCGGACAGCGACAGGGTCTGCGCCAGGATCGAGCCGACCGCCCCGCCGGTCATGATGATCGGGCCTTCGGCGCCGAACGGGCCGCCGGTCCCGATGCTGACCGCCGCGGAGACGGGCTTGAGGACCGCGACCCGGGGCGAGACCCGGCTGCCGCCGACGAGGATCGCCTCGATGGCCTCGGGCATGCCGTGCCCGCGGATCCTCTCCGAGCCGAACCGGGCCAGCACCCCGACGACGAGCCCACCGGCGATCGGCGCGGACAGCACCAGCCAGGCCGGCTGGTGGCCGCCACCCGGGCTGACCAGGGTGGCCGCCGCCCGGTGGTAGAAGACCAGGTTTGTGATCAGCCCGATCAGGCGCAGCAGAGCGAACGCGGCCAGCGCGCTCGCCGCGCCGACCGGCACCGCGACGGCGGCCACGAGCAGAACCCGCGGCGTCAGGGTGAAGTCGCCCAGGTGCGGCGCGCGGCCGCGTTCGGCGCCGCGGACGGTGGCGGTCACAGCGGTAGCGGGCTGGTCGCCGCCGCGACGCTGGTCTGCGCGGCCCGCTGGGTAACCGCGCGGGCCGCCCGCCGGACGTCCTCGCGCTGGTCCGGCTCCATCCGGTCGAGCACGGCTTCCAGGAGCGCGTGGCGTCGGTTGAGCACGGCGGTTACCAGGTCTCGTCCCGCGTCGGTGACCTCGACGGTGACGACACTGCGGTTCGCCGGGTCCGCGCCGCGCGCGACGTGTCCGGATGCCTGCAGCCGGTCGACGAGACGCGTGACGGAGGAGGCGACCATGCCCAGCTCCGCGGCCAGCGCGGACGACGGCACCCGGCCCAGCGCGTCGAGGGTCAACAGCGCGCGGAACCGCGGCACAGTGAGCGCTCCGTCCAGAGCGTCCAGGCTCGCCAGCGTGATCCCGACCAGCGCGCGGGTCAGCTGTTCGAGCGCGGCGACGTCCTCGGGCGGTTCGATTCGCCCCGGCGCGCCTCCAGTTCTCTTCACAGACGCAAGTCTTGTCTAGTGCAAGTGTTCGGTCAAGCTGAACGAGACGGGTCGATGGTGGTCACGAGTGGTCGGGCAGATGAGACCGCCAGGCGGTCAGTTTTCGACCGGGGCCGACCCCGACCAGCGAATACGCGACGGAGCCGATCTTGAAGCAGTCCCACTTCCCAGACAGGCCCTAGTGGACGGCCGCGGCGGGGTGGTGGTGGGCCGCCAGCGCTCCGGAGATCTGATCGATGGCGCCAGGCACGGGGGCGGCCGCGTCGGTGCCAATGTCGACGGTCCGGTTGCGGGAGTCCACGTGCACGATCCGGGGAGCGAAGGTGGCGACCTCGCGGTCGTCGACCTGCCGGAACGCCATGATGATCACAAGGTCTCCGGGTGAGATCAGGCGTGCCGCGGCGCCGTTGATGCCGATGACGCCTGACCCGGCGGGGCCGGCGATGACGTAGGTGGTGAGCCGTGCGCCGTTGTCGATGTCCACGACCTGGACCTGTTCACCCTCGACCAGGTCGGCGCCCGTGAGCAGGTCCTGATCGATCGTGATCGAGCCGACGTAGTGCAGGTCGGCCTGCGTGACGGTGGCACGATGGATCTTGCTTGAAAGCAGGGTCCGGTACACGAGAGGCTCCCTGGGGAACGGTCGGGCGGGTCCACGGGCTGGGGGCATGCGGCCTTCGGCGAGTCACCCGGCAGAGACAGGCCAATGTGCAGAGACAGGCCAATGTACTGAAACTCGCGCGGCGGGTTCGGGTCGAGCCACCGCGGCCCTGGAAGGCCGCGGCGCCCGTTCACGGCCGAAGAACGTCACGGGTTCTGGCGGTTCAACAGGTGACGGCCGGTGACGAACGGCAGATCGGCATGGTTGACGATGCCGGGCCTGGCCGCGACGACGTGGGGAATAGCGTTGATCGCGGGCATCGCAGTCGGGCCTGCCGAGGCGAAGTGCGCGCTGCCGATCGGCGCGAGGCGCACCTGGACGCCCGGGTCGCCCTCGATCTCGAGGACGTAGCCGTCCTCGACGGGCCAGTTGGGCGTCATCTGGTCGCCGACCTTCCATACGAACCGGCACTCGATCACCGACCGGCCAGCGGAGATCCCGGCGATCACGCCCTTGAAGCCGGAGATCTCGCCCTCCTTCAGCCGCATGAAGCCGAAGTCGACATCCCGCGTGGCGGCGGCGAACTCGGCGGTGAACCGCACCTCGTCGAGGTCGACGGTCAGCGCGTGCGCGAGGACGCGGATCTGCTCCTTGAACGACCCGCAGTTGACCTCGATCATCCCGGGCGCGGCCGGGTCGTCGGGCCGCAGGCCGATGCTCATGGCCCGGAACATCCGCTCGTTGGCGTAGCCGCTCATGTCGAGCGACTCCAGGATCGAGATCCGGTCGATCCGGGTGCACATCGCGCTCGCCGCGAGCACGGACATGCCCATGTGGCCCGGGTAGACCCCAGTCGTGTAGAGCGAGGATCCGCCGCGCTCGCAGGCCGCCGCGAGCCGGTCCCTGACGTCCTCGCCGTAGCCCGCGCCCGCGAGCATGTACATCGTGGACACGATGTTCACGCCGGCCGAGAGGATCCGGTCGAGGTGGTCGAAATCCGGCCGGAAGGCCATGTAGGCGACGCAGTCCGGCTTCAGCGCCAGCAGCGCGTCCACGTCGTCGGTCGCCGTGATCCCGATCGGCGCGATCCCGGCGAGCTCGCCGACGTCGCGGCCGACCTTGTCCGGCGAGTAGGCGTAACAGCCGACGAGCTCCAGCGCGGGATGTCCGACGAGCCCGCGCACGGCGGCGGAGCCTGTCTTCCCGGTCGTCCACTGGACGACGCGTAACTTCCGCACAGCGTCTCCCTTCCGTGTCCGGGCGTTCCTACCGGGCCTGCCGCTCGGGCGGCCGGGTCGAGGTCTCCATGAGCGCCCGCCAGGTCAGCGTCACCTCGCCGCGCGGCATCGCCAGCGACCTGGTCGTGATCCACTCGTCGAGGGGCTTGGACCAGGTCACCGGGCCGTTCGGCAGCCCGTCGTACAGCGCGATCGCGACCTGCTCGGGCTCGGTCGGGTTCACCAGGGCGTTGCGCATCCGGTCGAGCAGGTCCTCGGAGTCGGCCCTGTCGCACAGGGCCGGGTCGAGGGTGTCCTTGAAGGCGTTGAAGTTCGGCGACGCGGTCGCGCCGACGAGCATCGCGGTGACGTCCACGCCCTGGTCGCCCAACTCGCCCCACAACGATTCGGCGAGGATCCACTCGAAGGCCTTGCCCGCGTTGTAGGTGGCGCTGGTGACGGCGCCCTGGGTGCCACCGGTCGAACTGACCAGCGAGATCCCGCCCCGGCCGCGCGCGACCATCCTGGGCGCGAACAGGTTGAGCAGGATCAGCGGCGTCGCGCAGTTCGCCCGCACCGACCGCAGCTGCAGCTCCAGCGGGTGGGTGAGGAACAGCCCGATCGGCGCCACCGCCGCGTTGTAGACGAACAACCCGATCTCCAGGTCGTCCGTCGCGGCAGCGACGATCTCGCCGATCTCCGGGTCGGTCAGGTCCGCGGCCAACTCGCGCACCTCGACACCGTGCGTCGCGCGCACCTCCGCGGCGGTCGCGGCCAGCGTCTCGGCGCCGCGGGCGTTCATCACCACGTTCAGCCCGCGGGCCGCCGCCTCCAGCGACAACGCCCGGCCGATACCCATCGACGCGCCGGCGATGAAGGCCCAGGGCCCGTACTTGTCCTTGAACATGTCTGTCCTACCGATCCGTCGGCGCCGGTCGGCGCGCAGGGGGCTTGCGGTCTTGGAGTAGTCGCGGTGGGGGTCAGGACCGCACGACGGTGGACGGCTCGGGCCGGACGCGTCCCGGCGGGCGCACGAGCGGCAGATCCAGGTGGGTGTGGATGCCCGGCGGGGCGGCGCAGACGGCCGGGATCGCGTTGACGGCGTTCATCGCGGTCCAGACACGGCCCCAGTAGCCCTCGTCTCCGTCTGGGTGTCTGCGGGACGGTTCGAGGGTGAGGGTGGTCGACGGCTCGCCTTCGATGCTGACCGTGTACTTGACGGTCCCGTAGCCCCAGTTCGGCTCCAGGTCGTCGGACATCTTCCAGAAGCTGCGAAAGACGATCACGGGCCGGCCGCCGGCCCGGGCGATCCACTCGTGACGCATGCCCCCGACGGTTCCGGCGGGAATCTCGCCCGACCGCACGGTCAGGTCGGTCTTCGCCACCGCGACGTCGAAGTCGGTCGTGTACTCGTCGACGGTGACTCCGAGGCCTTCGGCCAGCAGCGCCATCGACTCGCGGAAGATGTCCTCCATCGTGTGGATCAGGGGGCTGGGGTGCTCGCGCGCGTCGTCGGGGTCGCGGCCGAAGCCGAGGCCGTCGAAGGTCATCGCGGGCGAGGGATGGAGGGCGAGGTCGGCTACCTCCTGGACGGTGACCCGGTCGATGCGGGTGCACAGCCTCGCGACGGTCAGCGGCAGCAGGTCGCCCGAGAAGCCCGGATGAATGCCGGCGCCGAACAGGGAGCTACCGCCGTCATGGCAGGCCGCGGCGAGCCGTCCGACCGGCTCCTGGTTCGCGAGGCCGGCCGGGAACACCCAGCCCGTCGGCGTGACGATGCTCTTGCCCGACCGCAGGATCTGGCACATCTCGTCGACGTCGGCGTACAGCGGCGCGTAGTTCACGCAGTCCGCGTCCAGCGCGAGGACGTCGGCCACGGACCCGGTCGCGGCAACCCCGACGGGGTCGATACCCGCGAGCGTTCCCGCGTCGACGTCGACCTTCTCCGCGTTGGTGACATAGACGCCGACCAGCTCGTAACCAGGGGTGTCGACGAAGTGCCGGATCGCGATCCGGCCGATCGAGCCCGTCGCCCACTGGATGACCCGGTAAGAACGCCCAGGTAAGTCGGTCACCGTTGAGGCACTCATGTCAGCCACTGGCCTCCGTTGACGGCGAGGTGCTGGCCAGTGATGACGCTGGCCAGGTCGGACGCGAGGAAAAGAACCGCTCCGGCGCACTGGTCGGGCGACGGGACGACGCCCAGCGGCATCTCCGTCGCCTTCGTCTCCAGCCACTCCTCGACGCTGGTGCCCGCGGCCGCCGCCGCGCCGGCGCCGAGACGCTCGAGGTTCTCCCCCAGCACCGGGCCGAGGAAGACGCCGTTCACCCGGACGCCGGCGGCACCGACCTCCAGCGCGAGCGTCCGCGTCAGTGCCGCGAGCGCCGCCTTCGACGTCGAGTAGGCGCCCATCGTGGCCGGCGTTCGGACCGCGGCTCCCGAGTTGACCAGGATGACCGAGCCGCCGCCGCGCTCGCTCATCACGGGCACCGCGGCCTGCACCAGATGCAACGCGCCGAACAGGTTGACCTCGAAGATGCCCCGCCACACCTGCGGGTCGGCGGTGAGGACGGGCTGCCAGTCGCCTTCGTGATGGCCGTTCTGCACGAGGATGTCGACGCCGCCGAACCGGTCGACCGCCGCGTCGACCAGGCGCTGGCAGGCGCCCGCGTCGGTGATGTCCGTCGGCACGGCCACCGGCTCGCGGCCGAGGGCCCGGATCTCGTCGGCCACCGCCGCCAGCCGGTCCGCCCGCCGCGCCGCGAGCACGACGTCGACGCCGGCCCGGGCGAATCCCAGCGCGATGCTGCGCCCCATGCCCGGCCCGATCCCGGTCACCACCGCGACCTTCCCGGCCTGGAACAGGGCCGGGCCTTGCCCGCTCGCCAAGCCGGCGATACCGGTCATCTCGTCAGCGAGAATCCCGGCGTGCTGACGGTCCGGTTTCGTCATGGCTGCTCCGTAAGCTGCCAGGCGGCCCGGGAGGAGTCTCCGTCCAGGTGAGCATCCGCGCGGGCCGCGCCGTCGAGGCCGGGCTCCAGGTGCGCGACAAGCAGGTCGACCAGCGCCGCGCGCTCGCGGGAGGTGTCGAGCGGCTCGCGCGTGGCCAGCTGGGCGAAGACGAGCCCGCGCAGCGCCGCCCAGAGCAGGTGGCCGACGGCCCGGGCGTCGCCCCGGTGCCGCCGTTCGGCGATCAGTTCCTCGCCGAGGCGCGCCAGCTCTGCCGCGATCAGGGCGAAATGCTCGCTCGTCGCCGCGTCACGTTGGCTGCGGGTCGCGACGGCGATCTCCAGGCTCGCTCGCGACGCCGGTGTGCAGAACACGGCCCAGGCGGCTTCGACGAGTGCGCTGACCTGCTCGCGCGTGGAGCCCACCGACACCCCGACAGCGGCCATCCGCTGGCGAAGCTCGGCGAAGCTCGCCTCGACGACCGCGGTCAGCAGACCGTTACGGTCCCCGAAGTGGTACTGGATCACGCCCCAGGTGACGCCGGCGCGCTCGGCGATGTGCTGGGCACTGGCGGCGGCGAAGCCTTCCTCGACCACGCAGCGCACGGTCTCGTCCATGATCAGAGCCCGCGTCCGCTCGCCGCGTTCCTGTGCCCCGCTCGCGGGCCGGGTCGGCGGGATCGGCCCGAGGCGACGCGTGGTGCGCGGTGTCACGACATGAGGCCGTGAGCCTGGGCGACCGGAAGCTCGGACAGGTGCGTGAGCCCCGGAGACGCCGCGCACACCGCGGGGATCGCGTTCACGGCCTTGGCCGCCGTCGCGATGACACCCGCCTCGTTGTGATCGATGCGCCCGCCGCCGACGTGGGTGTTGATCTCGACACCCGGCACACCCTTGATCACGACCCGGTGCACGCCCGGCCGCCCCTCGGGCGGAAACGGCCATTCGGGCGCGGCCTGGGAGGTCAGCCGGTTCACGTGCTCCATGACGATCGCGGGGCGCCCGCGCACGAAGCCCTCGACGGCAAAACGGGCGGCCGCGACCTGGCCCGGCTCGACGGTCATCATCGCGCAGGTGATGGTCCGCGTGGCGGTCCAGGTCTCGTGCCGTTCGCGGAGCTCCTCAATCTGCACCCCGAGCTGGTCCGCCAGTAGCCGGACGGGACCGCCCCAGATCGACGCGAGCACGCCGGGCAGGAACAGGGTGGGCACGACGTCCGGCGGGGCGCCGAACCCGAAGCTCGCTCCGGTGAACTCGGCGTCCTCGTACGAGCCGTAGTCGAAGATCTCCTGCACCAGGATCTCGTCGGCCCGCTCGGTCAGGCTCAGCGCCGCGAGGGGCAAGAGGTCACCGGAGAAGCCGGGGTCGATGCCGTTCACGTACATGGTGCTGCCCCCGGCCGCGCAGGCCGCCTCGATCGGCTCGCGCAGCCAGGCATCGGCATGGGGCGGATAGACGAGCCAGACCAGAGACGTCGCCACGACATTGGTGCCCGCGGCGAGGAAGGCCGTGATGTCGGCGAGGGCGGCCTGCGGACGCGTCTCCGCCTGCGACGTGTAGACGACGCAGTCGGCCTTCAGTGCCAACAGCGCCTCGAGGTCGTTGGTCGCCACGATGCCGGTCGGGGTCTCGAGGCCGCTGAGCTCGGCCGCGTCCCGTCCTACCTTCTCGGGGCTGCTGGCGTGCACCCCCACCAGTTCCAGACCCGGCCGGTTGATGATCGAGCGCAGAGCATGACGCCCGACGTTCCCGGTCGCGAACTGAATGACCCGCAGTGACATACCAGCTCCAGAAAGTGCGTCCCGGGGACCTCCGCGTGCATATCCTAAACAGCTTTATGGTTTCGCTGTCCAGCGGTCGCCGGACGACGTCGGTAGACCGCCTGGAGCTGGATCACCGCGCGACGCGACGCCGACCGGGCCTGTCGGCCGCCGCGACGTCCGCCCCGCGCCCTCGCATGCTGATCTCAAACACACGGGTAGCCGGGGAGCGGCAGGCCGGCGTCGTGTTCGACGGGAACAGGTCGCGGGTGCCGCTGGTGAGCAGCGTGGGCGGGAAGCCCTGGGCGAGGTCACGCGCGGGTAGGTGCGCGGTCGGAAGGCTACTGACAGTGAGCCCGGCGGTCAGACGGCGGTGAAGGTGGTGGGCAGGGCGGCGAGGCCGCGAACCCACACGGCGGGCGTCCAGACGAGGTGGTGGGCCGGGATGGCCAGCGTGATGTCTGGGAGCCGGTCGAGGAGGACCTCCACAGCCGTTTCGGCGATGGCCTCGGCGAGTTCCTCGGCGGGCACGGGGCATCGATGCTCGCCGTGGCCGAACGCCAGGTGGGCTTGGTTGCCCGCGGAGCCGACACAGGCGTCGGGGCGGATCGTCGGGTCGACGTTGGCCGCGGCGACGCCGAGAACGAGCATGTCGCCGGCCTGGATACGCTGCCCGCCCAGCTGAGTGGACCGCACCGCCCAGCGGCCGGTGAAGTTCGCGACCGGCGGGTCCTCCCAGAGCACCTCGGCCATCGCCTGGCCGACGCTGCGCCGACCGCCGGCGAGGGTCGTCGCGAACCGGTCGTCGGAGAGCAGGAGCCGCAACGTGTTCCCGATCCAGTACGCGGTCGGCTGCTGACCGGCGCCGACCAGCACGAAGATGTCCTGGATCGCCTCCTCGTCCGACAGCGCCGCCGGATGCGCGACCAGCCGGGAGATGACATCGCGCCCGGGTGCCGCGCGCCGCTGCGCGACGAGTCGAGCCAGCAGCGCGCTGATCCGGCCGTGCGCGTCGAGCGCGTCCGGGCCCTGGTCGAGGATCCGCACGAGGTCGAGCACAACCGCTGCCGTCTCGTGCGCCGGGATGCCGAGGATCCCGGCGATCGCCCGCGCGGGCAGCACGTGGGCGTACTGGTACATCAGCTCAGCCTCGCCGGTGTCCGCGAACCGGTCGACCAGCTCGTCCGCGATCCGCGCGCATCGCGACCGCAGCTCGAAGAGGTCGACCTCGGTAAGCACGTCGTGAATGGCACCGGAGCGGCGGGCGTGCTCGGCGCCGCTCACCCACATCACCGAATCGGCCTTACCGACGGCTGGCAGCAGGGGCCACCCTGGTGGAACCAGGTCCCAGGCGTTCCAGCGAGCGGAGTCTCGGTCGAAGAGCTCGCCGCGGCTGGCGACGAAACGCGCCTCCCGGTACCCGAGCACGAGCCAGGCCGGAATGTCCCCCTCGAGCAGAACGGGTGCGACAACCCCGTGCTCGGCGCGCAGCTGCCGGTACAGCGCGGCGAGACTCTGGCTGACGCCAGGACCGTAGAGCCGAGGCGCGTCGGAATGCGCCGGATACCGTGCGGCAGGCACCCCGCGGCGGCGCGTCTCGCCGTACGGCACCGCCGGATGCTTGCTGGATAGGTAGGTCATCGCTATCCCGTCCCGTTGCGTCGACTCGCCAGCGGCGCACCCTCCCGCCATGACCGCCTGACCGCCATGACCCCCATGACCGCCATGCCCGCCATGACCGCCATGACAATAGTTTTCACTATGCGCCATATGTCACTCTAGTCTTGGCCCGCGGCTGGGCGATGACGGCGTCGGGCCAGCGGCTCACAGTGAGAATTGTTCATCTGTCACCCAGTCCTCCCAGGCCCAGGCAGGAAAGGGCGGCTGTGGTGAGCAGCGGGACGAGATCGGCACGCGGTAGTCCACTGTCGTAGGTGACGACCGACTGGATCGCGGCGATCGCGGCCTGAACGAGGGCGGCCGTCTCGGCGTCGTTCAGATCGGGGCGTAGCTCGCTGACCGTGGCGGCCCACTCCTCGTTGTAGTGGCGCTGGGCGCGACGGAGTCGGCGTCCATCCTCGGCGGGCAGCGTCGGGGCCTCCTGCCGGTAGAGGCGGACCATGTCCCTGTTGTCGATCGAGAAGTCGACCTGGGAGCGGACCAGCATCCGGATCGTGGTCGCGCTGTCGTGGCCCGCGTCGATGATCCGCGCGGCGTCGGCGAGCAAGGTGGCCAGGGTCTGATCGAGGAGAGCGGAAAGCACCTCGGCCTTGCCCGTGAAGTGCCGGTACACGCCGGAGCCGACGATCCCGGCTTCTCGGCCGATCTCCGCCATCGTGACCGCGTGGTAGCCACGGGCGGCGATCAGCTCGGTCGCCGCGGCGAGGATCTTCTCCCGGCGTTCCGGATCGCGCACCCGGCTGCCCGTCTGCTGCGTCACGGGGCGATCGCCCGTGATCCGGGCCGGGCGGTCTCCAGAAGGACCGCGGGGATGTCCATGAATCGGGAGCGTACGTACTCGCCGAGCCCTTTGGCCTGTGGGTCGACCCGGACACTGGACGCGACGCCGTCGCCCAGCAGGCCGACGACGACGAAGTTCAGTGCTCGAAGGTTCGCCAGCTCAAACCGATGGACAGGCAGGCCGTGCGCCTCAGGAAGCAGGGCGCGGAACGTCTCGACGGTGAGGGCTCCGGCCAGCCAGCGGTAGGACGCGTCGGTGCGCGCCCACAGACCGACGTTGGCGTTGCCGCCCTTGTCACCCGAGCGCGCACCGACAATCCGGCCCAGTGGCACCCGCATCGTCGCGCCGCCGCAGACCGCGGGGACGGCAGGCGCCGTAGGTTGGACGGCTTCGGCGTGGCCCGCGGAGGGACTGTGGGGAGCGGAGGGACTGTGGCCCGCGGAGGGACTGTGGGGAGCGGAGGGACTGTGGGGAATCGCCAGGGTGGTCGCGTCGTCGAGGACGACCGTCTGCGCGACGGCGTCGCGGGCGATGAGCGTGGGCCAGTAGACCCCGAAGGCGCTCGCGTCGCCGGGCGGTGTGGTGGTGTGGAAGCCGGCGTAGCCACCGAGGAAGAGGCTGTTGGCCGCGTCCGAGAATCGCCGGCCGGCCTTCGTGGCGTCCCGGTCCTTGACGGTGATCCGCAGGTGGGCGGTCGCCAACGCGTTCGACGCGGCATCCGGCTGATCGAAACGCAGGAGCTGGACGTCGACGGCGTCGAAGCCGCTCTCCCCTCCCAGGCCGTCGAACAGTTCCCGGCGCGCCCGGCTGGCCTTCTCTTCGATGTCGAGACCGGTGATGACCATGGTGACGGTGTTGCGATAACCGCCGAGGTAGTTCATCGCGACCTTGAGTTGGCCGGAGGGCGGCGTGCCCCGCGTCGCGGCGAGCCGCACCCTGTCGGAGCCCTCGTGGGTCAGGCGCGTCGTGTCGAAGTGCGCGGTGACGTCGGGGTTCGCGTAGGCGGGCGCCGCGATCTCGTAGAGCAGCTGCGCGGTGACCGTGCCGGCGGTCACCGCACCGCCGGTGCCGGGGTGCTTGGTGATGACGCTGCTGCCGTCGGCGGCGACCTCGGCGATGGGGAAGCCGGGATAGCCGCCGTCGGTCACCTCGTCGAGGAAGGGGTAGTTGCCGCCGCAGGCTTGCGGGCCGCACTCGATGACGTGCCCGGCGGCGACCGCGCCCGCGAGACGGTCCCAGTCGCCGCGCCGCCAGTCGTGCCACCAGGCGGCCGGGCCGAGTACGAGCGAGGCATCGGTGACCCTCGGGGCGATGACCACGTCCGCGCCACTGGACAGCGCGGCGGCGATGCCCCAGCCGCCGAGGTAGGCGTTCGCCGTGACCGGTTCAACGCCCGCGTCGGCGAGGCGGCGGCCGGTGTCCAGATGGGCGAACGGCTCGCCGGCGGCCTGCAGCGCGCCAATCCGGTCGATCAGGTTGTCGCCTGTGACGTAGGCGATGTTCGGGCGCAGGCCGAGGTCCGCGGCGACCGCGCGGACCTTCGCGGCGAGGCCGGCCGGGTCGAGCCCGCCGGCGTTGGCGACGATCCTGATGCCACGGTCCAGGCAGTTCCCGAGGACGTCCTCGACCTGGGCGAGAAAGGTGCGAGCGTAGCCGACCCCCCCGGGCCGGCCCCTGGTCTTCCAGAGGATGAGCATCGTCAGCTCGGCGAGGTAGTCGCCGGTGAGTACGTCGATCGGGCCGCCGTCGACCATGAGGCGGGCCGCGTCGAGCCGGTCACCGTAGAAGCCTGAGCAGTTGGCGATCCGTACCGGCCGGCGCGTGCCGTCAGGTTGGTCCGCCGCGGGTCTCGTCATCGCGGCTGCTCCGGTGTCTGGCTGATCGGCGCGCGGCCGGCCGCTGGCGGGCCGGCGAAGATCTGGGCGACCTCCAGGAACGTCGCCGCCTCCGTGCCGGTGGTTGTCAGGGCCAGCGCCGAGCGGTGGCGGCGCTGCGTGACCAGCAGGCAGAAATCGCGCGCCGGGCCGCGCACGACATTCGCGGCGTCCGGCGGGCCCCACGCCCACAGGCCACCGTCGGGTGCTGACAGCTCGACGCGGAACGGCGCCGTCGGCGCGGGCCGGCCGTGCACGGCGAAGCTCCAGGCGATCGTCGCGACGCCGAGCCGGGCGATGTGGCGTAGCCGCCTCGTCGGTATTCGGGAGGCGCCGAGCGCGTCGGCGACGTCCTGTCCGTGCGCCCAGGTCTCCATCAGCCGTGCGGTCAGCGAGCTCGCGGCGCTCATCGGCGGGCCGAACCACGGCAGCTTCGTCCCGTCGGGCACCGCGACCAGCGCGGCCAGCAGTTCCCGGCGTGCCTGGAGGAACCAACCGAACACCTCCGCGCCGGTTCGGTCACGGAAGCGCGCGGCGACGACGTCGGCGAAGTCGTCGCCGAGCGAGACGAGGGCCTGTCTTTCGACCGCGAACCCCTCGGCGTCAGTGGCGGCGAGCGTCGCGACCTCGTCCCAGAAGGCGAGGTGAGCGATCTGGTCGAGGATGTCCCATCCCTTCGCGGGGGTGGGGGTACGCCAGCCGTTCTCGTCCAGCGGGCGCAGCAGGGTGGCGAGGTCGGCGGCCTCAGCGGCCACGTCCGCGACGAGCACCGCGGCATCGACCGCCATCAGGCGACCGCGACCGGGTTCGCCGCCGCGACCGACGCCGTCGACGCAGGGTCGCTCGGCGTGATCACGGCGAGCACGGTCCCGCCGTCGACGGTGTCGCCCGCGGCGAAGTACAGCTCGGCGACGACGCCGTCGTAGGGCGCGTTGATCGTGTGTTCCATCTTCATCGCCTCCAGGATGATCACGACGTCTCCCTTCGCGACGGCGCCGTGGGCGCCGACACCGAGCCGGACGACCGTGCCCGGCATCGGCGCGACGAGTGACCCCGGCGGGGTGGCGGACCCGGGTTCGACGAACCGCGGCACCTCGCGCGCGGCCGTCGATCCTCCCCTGCCGTCCAGATAGACGGTGGGGCCCGCGGCCGGCGCCGCGACCCGCGTGATCCGCACCCGAGAACGGACGCCCTGGACGGTCAGGTCGGCGAGGTCGGCGGCGACGTGGTGGAGCTCGACGTCGAGCGGTCGTCCGGCGACAGTCGCCTCCACCCCGCTGCCGCGATGACGGTAGGTCACCTCGACGGTGTCGCCCGCGGTCTCGTACTCGACGCACTGCGGCCCGGACGCGACGTTGCGCCAGCCGGACGGCGCTCCCGGGAGGATCGCCGTGGACCGGCGGTCGGCCGCGGCGGCGAGGGCGGCGGCGACCAGGTGGGCGGCGCGCATCTCCTCATCCGCGACCGGCGAGCCCATCGCGACCGGGTCGTGTCGATCGAGGTAGCCGGTGTCGATCGCGCCCGCGCGGAACTCGGCCTCCCGCAGGATCGCGACCAACAACGCCCGGTTCGTCCTCACGCCGTGGGCCCGGGTGGCGTCCAGGGCCGCGGCCAGCCTGCGGATCGCCTGCTCACGGGTGGCACCGTGGGCGATCACCTTGGCCAGCATCGGGTCGTAGTGCACCCCGACGACCGAGCCCGCGGCGACGCCCGAATCAACCCGGATTCCCGGCGTCTCCGGCACCTCGAACCGGTGCAGCGTGCCGGTCGACGGCAGGAAGCCCGCGGGCACGTCCTCCGCGTACAGCCGGGCCTCGATCGCATGGCCGTTGATCTTCGCGGTGTGGACCTCGGGAGGCAGCGGATGGCCCTCGGCGACCAGGAGCTGCAGCGCGACCAGATCCAGGCCTGTGATCTCCTCGGTGACCGGGTGCTCCACCTGCAGGCGTGTGTTGACCTCGAGGAAGAAGAACCGCCCGGACTGGTCGAGGACGAACTCGACGGTGCCGGCGCCGACATAGCCGATCGCCGCCGCCGCCGCGACCGCCGCCGCGCCCAGCCGCCCGCGCAGCTGGGCGTCGACCGCGACCGAGGGGGCTTCCTCGATGATCTTCTGAAAGCGCCGTTGGATCGAGCATTCTCGCTCGAACAGGTGCACCACGCTGCCGTGGGTGTCGGCCAGGACCTGTACCTCGATGTGCCGGGGCCGCTCGACGTAGTGCTCCAGGAAGACCGCGCCGTCTCCGAACGCGCTGGCCGCCTCACGCCGGGCGCCCGTGACGGCCTCGGCCAGTTCCGGCCCGGTGCGCACGATCCGCATGCCGCGACCACCACCGCCGTAGACGGCCTTGACCAGCAGCGGGAACTCCAGGTCCGCCGCCGCGCGGACGAGTGCGTCCGCGTCCGCGGCGAGCGCCTCGTCCACGACCAGCCCTGGCAGTACGGGAACCCCGGCCGCCGCCATCAGGTCCTTCGCTCGCGTCTTCGAGCCCATCGACTCGATGGCGGACGGTGACGGCCCGACGAACGTGACGCCGGCCTGGGCGCACGCGCGGGCGAAGCCGGCGTTCTCCGACAGAAAGCCGTAGCCGGGGTGGATGGCGTCGGCTCCGACGCGCCTCGCCGCGGCGAGGATGAGGTCGGCGCGCAGGTAGGTCTCGCCCGGGGTGGCCCCCGGCAGCCGGATCGCCTCGTCGGCCGCGGCGACGAACGGCGCGTCGGCGTCAGGGTCGGAGAACACCGCGACGGTGGCGATGTCGAGCTCACGCGCGGAGCGGATCACCCTGGCGGCGATCTCTCCCCGGTTCGCGACGAGCAGCTTGGTAATCGTCTTCACGGCGTCCCTACATCCTGAAGACGCCGTAGCCACGGCGTCCCTCGATCGGCGCCGAATGCGCGGCTGACAGCGCGATACCGAGCACGGTGCGGGTGTCGCGGGGGTCGAGCACGCCGTCGTCATAGAGCTTTCCGCTGATGAAGAAGGAATGCGACTCCGCGGCGATCTGCCGTTCGATCGTGTCCCGCCTCGCGTCGTCCTCGTCCTGGTCGAACGGTCGGCCCGACGCGGCTGCCGCCGCCTTCCCGACGATGGACAGCACGCCGGCGAGCTGGGCCGCGCCCATCACGGCGAGCTTCGCGTTGACCCAGGCGAACATGAAGCGCGGGTCATAGGCGCGCCCGGACATGCCATAGTTCCCGGCGCCGAAAGACGCGGCCATGTTGATCGTGACATGGGGCACCGAGCTGTTCGTGACGGCATTGATCAGCTTGGCGCCGTCCTTGATGATGCCGCCCTGCTCGTAGGCAGCGCCGACCATGAATCCGGTCGTGTTCTGCAGGAAGATCAGCGGCGTGTCGGTCTGGTTGGCGAGCTGGATGAACTCGGCGCCCTTCTTCGACTCCTCGGAGAACAGGATGCCGTTCGCGTTCGCGAGCACGCCGACCGGGAAACCGTGTACCGACGCCCAGCCCGTCACCAGGCTCCGGCCGTAGTCCGGCTTGTACTCACCGAACCGGGAGCCGTCGACGACCCGCGCGAGCACCTCGCGCGGGTCGAACGGCGTCCGGAAGTCGGCCGGGGCGATGCCGAGCAGCTCGTCGGGGTCGTACCGCGGCGGGTCGGCGGCCAGAGTCGGCCCCGGGCCGAGCTTGCGCCAGTTGAGCTCCGAGAGGATGCGCCGACCGATCCGGATCGCGTCCCGCTCGTCGGTGGCGAAGTAGTCCGCGAGCCCGGAAACCCGGGCGTGCATCGCGGCGCCGCCGAGATCCTCGTCGTCGGACTCCTCGCCGGTAGCCATCTTCACCAGCGGCGGGCCGCCCAGAAACACCTTGGCGTGCTGGTCGACGAGCACGGCGTAATCGCACATGCCGGGGACGTAGGCACCGCCCGCCGTGGAGTTCCCGAAGACCAGCGCGATCGTCGGAATTCCCAGCGACGACAGCTCGGTCAGGTCGTGGAAGATCTTGCCGGCCTGGACGAACAGGTCCGACTGGTTCGGCAGATCGGCGCCACCAGACTCGACCAGGTTCACCACGGGCAGCCGGTTGCGCTTGGCGATGTCGAGCGCCCGCAGGGTCTTGCGCAGCGAGAACGGGTTCATCGCGCCGCCGCGGACCGTCGGGTCATGCGCGATGATCACCGCCTCCACGCCGGCGACGACGCCGATCCCCGTCACAACACTCGCGCCGACCGCGAACTCGCTCCCCCATGCCGCGAGCGGCGAAAGCTCCAGCAGTGGCGAGTCCCGGTCGACGAGCAGCTCGATCCGTTCCCGGACCAGCAGCCGACCACGTCCGCGGTGGCGTTCCCGGTAGCGGAGGCCGCCGCCGTCGCGGGCCTTGTCCAGCTCCCCCTCCAACTCGGCGAGGATCGCCAGCTGGGCCACCCGATTCGCCCGGTACTGCCCGGCGTTCGTGTCCAGCCGGGACCGCAGCACAGTCCCCTCGGCCACCCGCGCACGCGCGGTCCCCGTGACCGGCCCGGCGAGGTTGCTCATCGCTGCCTGCTCCCTTCTCGGTCGTCTCGTCGTTCGTCCGGGGCCTCGCAGCGCCGTCCCGCGGGTCTGCGCCCCACGCCGGCTCCACACGTGACCCTAGTGACCCTTCGATCACTATCTCGCCGCCACTGGGCGCCCTGGCTGGAGAACCGAGGGGTCAGATGGTCCACTTCCGGCATGTAAGTGAATGTAGAGTCACTAGCGTGGACTCGCAAGCGAGCGGAGGACAGCGGCGTCACGCACGCCTGGCCACCAGGGAACGGATCATTGCACCACTACATAGCGACTGCTACCCTGCGGCGCCAGGGTCTGGTTCGACGCGGCCAACGACGCGGGAGGCATCAACGGCCGAAAGATCGTCCTGTGGCAGCAGCTCGGGCCCGTCACCGGTCTGCCGCCGCGCCGCCGCGGACACCTCTCCGTAATTCCCCGACTTCACGAAAGGTGGGCGCATGGGCTCACTCGACGGCAAGATCGCCCTCGTAACCGGCGCCGGACAGAGTATCGGCCGGGGAATCGCGCTCGCGCTGGCGACCGAAGGCGCGGCCGTCACCATCGCCGAGTTGGACGCGGGCAACGCGAAGAAGGTCGCCGCCGAGGTCGAGGAACGCGGCGCC
The DNA here is from genome assembly GCF_000166135.1 of Pseudofrankia inefficax. Classification (NCBI taxonomy): domain Bacteria; kingdom Bacillati; phylum Actinomycetota; class Actinomycetes; order Frankiales; family Frankiaceae; genus Pseudofrankia; species Pseudofrankia inefficax. The sequence goes on along the minus strand of NC_014666.1, from coordinate 4,007,832 downwards.
TCGGCACTCGCCTACCCCTGTGACATCCGGGACAATGCGCAGGTCGCAGCCTGCGTCGCCGCGACCGTGAAGCGGTTCGGTGGTCTGAACATCCTGGTCAACAACGCGATGGCGAGCGTCGTCGGAATACCCCTGGAGGAGACGACCGACGCGGCGTTCGCGCTCTCGTTCGCGACCGGCCCGGCCGCGACGTTCGCGTTCATGCGGGCCGCCTTCCCTCACCTCCAGGGCGACGGGCGAATCGTCAACCTGCGGTCCGGTTCAGAGCTGTCCGGACTACCCGGCTACTCGGCCTACGTCGCGGCTAAGGCCGCCGTGGGTGGACTGACGAAGGTCGCCGCCCGCGAGTGGGGTGCACACGGCATCACCGTCAACGCGGTCGCGCCGTTCGCGCCCGGTCCGACGACGCAGGCCAAGTTCGAGGAGCACCCGGAGATGCTCGACGGAATCCTGCGCTCATTGTCGATCAAGAGAACCGGCGACGCGGAGCAGGATATCGGCCGCGCGGTCGCGTTCCTCGTCTCCCCGGCCGCCAGCTACATCACCGGCTGCACCCTGATGGTCGACGGCGGCGGAAGCTTCCTCTGACCGAGCACGTCGCCTTAAGGAGCACGCGATGGCACAACTCGACGGACTGCACGCCTTGGTCATCGGCGGCGGCAGCGGCCTCGGCCTGGCGAGCGCGACACTGCTCGCCCGCGACGGCGCCCGCGTCACGATCGCCGGGCGTACCCAGGCCAAACTGGACGCGGCGGCTGCGCGACTCAAGGACGGCGAGGGTCTGGTCCTCCACACGGCCCGGTGCGACACCCTCGTGGCCGACGACGTGAAGCGGGCCGTCGAGGTCGCCGCCGACGGTGAGCGGCTCGACATCGGGGTGACGGTGCCGGGCGGTGGCACCTTCGCCCCGATCCTGGAACGCGACCCGGACGACTTCACCCGCGAGGTCGAGATGAACCTCCGCCCAGTCTTTCTACTGATCAAGTACGGCGGCCTCGCGATGACGGACGGCGGCTCCATCGTTGCGATCTCCTCCACCGCCGCGGTCTTCTCCACCCGCTACCTGGCCAGCTACGCCGCGGGAAAGGCAGGAGTCGACCACCTCGTCCGCGTAGCGGCCGACGAACTCGGCGAGCGCGGCATTCGAGTCAACGCCGTCCGCCCCGGAATGACCCAGACCGACAGCACCAGCGGCATGCTCAGCAACAAGACCGTGCGCGCCGCCTTCCTCGCCGGTCAGCCCATCCCCCGACACGGCAAGGCGATGGACACCGCCGCCGCCGTCCGGTTCCTGGCCGGCCCCGAATCAAGCTGGGTCACCGGCCAGCACCTCTCGGTCGACGGCGGCCACACCCTGCGCAGCTTCCCGGACATGCTCACCCTGTTCGCCGCTCCGCAGAGCTGACCAGGCGGAGACCGACCGGACGCGGTCGACACCTGACGCGGCACTCTGGCGTGCGGCGCGGAACCGTCTCCGGTTCCGCCGACCCCGTAGAAGGCGAGAAACCGCTCGATGTCCCTTGTGGAATACGAATGTGATGCTCGCGGCGTGGCCACCATGACGCTCAAGGATCCCGCCACGCGTAACGCCCTGAGTAGTTCCCTGCTCGACGAACTGATCGACCGGCTCGAACAGGCCCAAATGGATGATTCTGTGCGAGTGGTCGTACTGGCGTCAGCCGATGATCGGATATTTTCGAGCGGCGGAGATCTCAAAGCGTTCACCGACGACACTCCGCTCCTGGAGCGGTACGCCGGTCTGAACCGATTTCCCCGAGTTTTTCGCCTGCTGGGACAGCTTGGACGACCAGTCATCTGCGCGGCCGGCGGGGACGTCCTCGCCGGGGCGTTCGGTCTCGCACTCGCCTGCGACCTGATCATCGCCCGCGCCGGGGCGCGGTTTGGCTGCCCTGAGATCAACGTCGGGATGTTCCCCTTCATGATCTCCGCGCTCATCTACCGAAGCATGCCGCGGGCCAAGGCGAACGAGCTCATGATGACCGGCCGACTGATCACCGCGGAGGAGGCCGAACGACTCCACGTCGTCAACGCGGTGGTGCCCGCCGACGGGTTCGCCGCCGAGGTGGACCTGTGGGCAGGCCTGATCGCATCCCGTTCACCCGTGCTGATGCGCATGGGCAAGGATGCGGTGGACACGACCCGCGACCAGCCACTCGACGCCGCCCTGGGCTACCTGCAGACCCAGCTCGCCCTCGCCTTCTCCACAGCGGACCTTCAGGAGGGCGTGGCCGCGTTCCGCGCGAGGCGGGAGCCGCGCTGGTCCGGCCGCTAGCCGCCGGTGCGCAGGCGCCCCGAGCGGGCCGGTTCGGGCGGCCGGTGGACGGTCTGCGCTGGTCAACGGCGCTGGCGCAGGGCGGTCAGGCGGTCGCGTAGCGCGGGCTCATCGGCCGGCGACGCGGCGATCTCCACGAGCTTCGTGCGGCTCGTGGCGCCGTGTACGAGGGACACATCGGCACGGCGCAGGCCGAGCGCGTCGGCGAGCGCCCGCAGTGCCGCCTCGGTCGCCTTCCCGTCGACCGCCCGCGCGCAGACACGCACCACCAGGCTCGGCTCGCCGTCCGGGCCGCCCAGCTCGCCGCCGACGGCGGTCCCGCTGGCCCCTGGTCGCACTCTTATCGTCACCCGCACGCATCCCATCCTCGACGGTGCAGCCCCCGGCCGGGCAGGCGCCGCCGCCGGGCCAGGACGTCGATGAGTTTCGTGGGATCGAAGCGTCTAAGCGATTGTGAGTGTCCGCAAGACGGGCTGGACAGTAGGAGGATCAGGCCATGAACGCGACGGCACGCCGGATGTTCGAGCTGGTCGAGCCGATCGGTGTCATCCCCTACGCGGCCGACGAACCCAACGAGGCGATGTTCGCCCTGGGGTTCACCAACTACTGGGACACCTACTTCGCCGGACGGGCAGCGCCCCTGGGCCTCGTCCCGGCGCAGGTGGTCGACGCGCTCTTCTACAACTTCGCTCCCGGCGAGGTCGCCCGCCACATCCCGCAGGTGTGGGACACAACCACGCCCGAAGCCGCGATCGCCGCCCGTCAGAGGGGCTGTGTGAGGGCGTTGCGGCGGATCCTCGCCGACCACGTCGACTCGCCCGCCTTCGCACGGGCCACCGAACTGCTGCTCAGGGCCGCGACCAGCGCACCGGTCGAGGGCCGGCCCATGTACGCCGCGCTACGCGCGATCCCGATCCCCGCTGACACGGTGGCTCGCCTCTTCCACGCCGCTTCCATGCTGCGCGAGCACCGCGGCGACGGGCACATCGCCGCCCTCATGATCGAAGGGGTCGGCGGCCTGGAGGCCCACGTCCTGCACGCCCTCGACGTGGGCATGCCCGCGCAGAAGTTCGGACGGATCCACCACCTCCCCCCAGCGCAGCTCACCGCCGTGATCGACGGAATGCGCGACCGCGACCTGATCGCAGCCGACGGTTGGCTCAGCGACACGGGCCGCGCCATCAAACAGCGGGTCGAGGCGCTCACCGATGACCTCGCCGCGAAGCCGTACGAGAGCCTCCAGCCCGACGAACTCGACGAGCTCGTGACCACCCTCGAACCACTCGCCAAACTGCTACTCGCCGACCAGGACTGGTAGACGGCGGCATACTCGCTGCGTTCCCCGCCCAGCCCCGCCAGCGGCCGGGCACCCTCGATACGGATGCCCATGTCGAGGCCGTCGTCGGTAAGGAGCTGCAGCCTGATCCGATCGACGGCCTCCGCGACTTTCCTCGGGCCGAAGGGAGCGTTGCATTGGCCTACCGATTCGATCCCGAGCTGGCCGCGGTGGTCCCGATGCTGCCGGCCCTGGACTTCACCGACCTGGCGGCGGTCCGGGCGTCTTTTGCCGAAGCCCGGCATGGCCAGCGACGTGACACCTCCGGCGTCGACATACGCGTCGTTCACGTTCCTGGGCCCCCAGGCGCGCCGGAGGTTCCTGTCCGGGTCTACCAGCCCGCGCGGACCGCCGGCCGGCCCGGCGCCTCCGCCGGTCTGCTCCACATCCACGGCGGCGGATTCGTGATCGGCGACCGTGGCGTGCAACGGGCCTGTCTGGACCTCGTCCGGGCGCTGAATCTTGTCGTCGTGGCGGTCGACTACCGCCTGGCCCCGGAGTACCCGTTTCCCGCCGCGCTGGAGGACTGCTACGCCGCGTTGACGTGGCTGGCGAGCAACGCCGCCGGTCTCGGCATCGACCCGGCCCGCGTCGCGGTCCGTGGGACCAGCGCCGGCGCCGGACTGGCGGCCGGGCTGGCGCTGCTCGCCCGCGACCGCGGCGGCTCGCCGCTGTGCTTCCAGTTCCTCGCCGTCCCCGAGCTCGACGACCGGCTCGACACGGCCAGCATGCGCCAGTTCGTCGACACCCCGGTGCTCAACCGGTCCAACGCGGTCATCAGCTGGAACGCCTACCTCGGCGAGGGCATCCCCGGCACACCGGACGTCTCGCCTTACGCCGCGCCCGCTCGGGCGACCGACCTGATCGGCCTGCCGCCCGCCTACATCTCCGTGATGGAGTTCGACCCCCTGCGCGACGAGGGCATCGCCTACGCACAGGCGCTCCTCGCCGCCGGCGTCCCAGCCGAACTCCACCTGTTCCCCGGAACGTTCCACGGCTCCGGCGGGATCGCGCCACACGCCACCGTCAGCCGACGGGAACGCGCCGAGGCCACGACCGTCCTCGCCACCGCGCTCGGCCTCTCGCCCGCAACCACCGACTAACGAGGTAGTCGGCGAGCCGGGTCGCGAACACCTTCCCGGCGGACCCCTCTTCCCCGCGCTGCGACCGTCCCAGGGATGTCCCAGGGACGCGGACGGGGATCAGGTGCCGCCGAGGGTGGCCGCGACGGCCAGCGCGATCAGCGTCGTGACGGCGGCCGCGGCGCCGCCGGCGAGCACGGCACGAGCCGGCCCGACACCGGTCAACGCCGGCGACTCGTGAGCGGCGGATTGGACGCACGCCCAGACTGCTGACGATCCCGGGAGTGGACACGGCCGCCGGAATCTCCAGCCTGGCGGCCGTCCGCGGCTTCACGCGTTTCCCCGGTCCAGACAAGCTCGTCGCCACTTCGGGCTCAACCCGAAGGCCCGCCCGTCGGGACTGGGGATGATCCGGCGAGGCCGCTGGCGCTAGGAACTACCCAGCGGTTCCGCGGCCGACAGGGCGTCCACCAGCCCCTGACGGTTCACCTTTCCCATGGGATTCATGCTCAGCCCGTCGGCCCGGCCCCACACCTCGGGCACCTTGTACCGGGCGAGCCGTTCGCGGCACAGCGCGGCGAGCTCGGCCCCCGTCACCGGGCCCCTCGTGACGACGAGGGCCGCGACCCGCTCGCCCAGGCGGTCGTCGGGGACGCCGAAGACCGCGACCGCCGCCACCCCGGGGTGCAGGCGCAGGACCCGCTCGACCTCGGCCGGGTAGACGTTCGCGCCGCCGCGGACGATCACCAGCTTCTCGCGGTCGAGCACGGTGACCCAGCCGTCCGCGTCGACGGTTCCCACGTCACCCGTCACCACAGCGCCCGGCGGCTGGTGCGCGATCATCTCGCCGTCCCGCCACTGACCCAGCGGCGGTCGCCACTGGTGCGCCCAGTCGCCCGTGCCGGCGGCCGCGACGCGGAACTCGCCGATCGAGCCGCTCGGCTGGCCGACGCCGTCGGCGTCACAGGCGGCCAGCTCGAGATGAGGCAGGACGACTCCGGAGGCGCGGGTCCTGGTCCGGCCGTCCACCGGGTCGATCGCGACGACCGTCGGCGCCTCGGTGAGCCCGTAGGTCGAGTGGATCCCGAGCCCGTGGACGTCACGCACGTTCTGGCGCAGCTCGTCCGGGCAGTCGCTGCCGCCGCTCCAGAGTTCGCGCAGGGCGCTCAGGTCGAGTTCCGGGCGCCGGGCGAGGTCGTAGATCTGCGGCGGCGCGCCGTTCCAGACGTTGACGTCGTGCGCGCGGAGCTGCTCGACGATGCCGTCGATGTCCCGGCGGTCGATGAGCACTGCGCAGCCCCGGGCCTGGGCCGCCGTGAGCGTGCTCAGCACCAGCAGGTTGAGGATGGTCATCGGCATGCTGTCGCCCTTGCGCAGGTCCGGCCCCCATCCGCGGGTCGCGCCGAGCACGGCGCCGGGCAGCAGCAGGTTGTGCTGGCTGTGCACGATGCCCTTGGGCAGGCCGGTCGTCCCACTGGTGTAGGCGATGGCCGCCGGGGCGTGGGGGTCGATGTCCACCGCCGGCGCGCGCGAGCCGGCCCGGACCAGCCTCGCCCACCGGTCCACGCCCACCACCGACGGGCCGCCCAGCCGGCAGCGAGGACCCCCGAGTACGACCCGGGGGGTGCTGAGCGCGCGCAGCTGTTCCTGTTCCGCCTCGGTGTAGGCCTCGTTGATGCCGAGCCAGAGCGCGCCGACGCGCTGGGCACCGTGGAAGGCGACGACGATGTCCAGGTCGTTCGGCAGGCAGGCCGCCACCCGGTCGCCGGGGCGGACCCCGAGGTCCCACAGCGCGCCGGCGGCCGCGTCGGCGGCCGCGTCGAGCTCGGCGTAGGTGAGCGACCCCGAGGGGCCAACGAGGGCCGGCGCGTCGGGCAGATCGGCGAGCGCGGGCCGCAGAACGTCGGCGACGGTGCCGGTCACGCGGCCTTCTCCGGCAGGGACCGGCCGCCCACCAAAGGCACCGCGGCCTGCGTGAAGGCACCGAGCGACGTCCGCGGAAGCCAGGCCTCGACCAGGTCGCGGGGCTGGGGACGCGCTCGATCGGCGAACTCCCCGAGATGGACGTCCATGGCACCGCTCCCTCGGCTCAAGGTCTGCGTTAAAGTATAAACATAAAAAGATTGGTCAATCGGCCGCGCGAGGGCCTCGAAGCGGTCCGGATATCGTGACCGCATACCGAGAGGAAACGATGACAAGGCGTGGGCCGGCCAGGCGAGCGGGAGGCAAGAGATGACGGGGGCCGAACCGGGCGCGGACCAGGCCAGCCCGCGCCCGGCGCAGTTCCGGCCGCCCCGGGTGGCCGAGTTCGTCGCCGGCATCCTGCGTGACCGCATCATCGACGGCGACCTGGCTCGTGGCGACTCGCTGCCGAAGCAGGAAGACCTGATGGCGGAGTTCCGCATCAGCCGGCCGACCCTGCGCGAGGCCCTGCGTCACCTGGAGAACGAGGGCCTGCTCACCGTGCGCCGCGGAAGCATCGGCGGCTCGGTCGTCGAGGTTCCCACCGCGGCGACGTCCGCCTACACGTTCGGCCTGGTGCTGCAGTCGCGCAAGGCGTCGATCAGCGACCTGGCGGCGGCGATCGAGCAGATCGAGCCGCTCGCCGCCGCGCTGTGCGCGGCGCGGCCGGACCGGATGGACGCCGTGCTGCCGGGCCTGCGGGCCAACGTCGAGCGCACCGCCGCCGCGATCGACGACGGCGAGGAGTTCACCAAGGCCAGCCGGGAGTTCCACGAGCTGATGGTCAGTGCGTGCGGGAACGAGACCGTCATCGTGATGGTCGGCGCGCTGGAGAGCCTGTGGTCCGAGCAGGAGCGCCAGTGGGCCGCGCGGGTGACGTCGGAGGGCCGCTACCCGGACACGAAGCAGCGGCGCGCGGTGCTGGCGGCGCACACGGCGCTGCTCGACGCCATCGCCGCCGGCGACGGGGAGGCGGCCCGCAAGATCGACGCCGGCCACGTCACCCACTCGCAGCGCTACGCGCTGGAGAACTCCGAGTCCCAGGTGATCAGGGCGACGGCCCTGCGCGACAGCCTGCGCGACCTGGGAAAGTGATCGGCGCGGGCTCATCCGCGCACACGCCGGTCGGGTTGCATGACCGGCCGGCGCGCCTCGCCGCCCACGACGACGCCCGGCCCGAGCGGCTCGCTCGCGGCCCGGCTGGTCTGGCTCACCTGTTCTCGGCGCGGCGCTGGGACCAGGAGTCCAGCGCGACGGCGACGATCACGATCGCGCCCTTGGCGAGCGACTGGGTCGCGGAGTCCCAGGCCAGCTGGTTGAACAGGCTGTCGATCGTCGCGATGATCAGCAGCCCGATCAGGGTCCGCCACATCGCCCCCTGGCCGCCCCGCAGCGAGGTGCCACCGATGATCACGATGGCGATCGAGTTCAGGGTGACGTCCACCCCGACGTTGGCCTGCCCGACGCCGGTCTGGGAGGTCAGCAGCATCCCGCCGACGGCGGCGCACAGGGCGGTCAGCGCGTAGGTCGACGCCTGCACCGTGCTGACCCGCATGCCGGACAGCCGGGCCGCGTCCGGGTTGCCGCCGACGATGTACACCGACCGGCCGTACACGGTGCGCGCGAGCACCGCGCCGCCGATGACGAAGAAGAGCAGGAGCATCCAGATCTCCACGTGGACGCCCAGCCACTTCGCGTTCCCGAGGTAGTCGAACCCCGGCCGCGTGACGGTCACCGCCCCCGACGTGTTGATCAGGTAGGCGATGCCGGAGAAGATCGAGGACGACCCGAGCGTGGCCACGAACGGGTTGACGTGCAGCCGGGTGACGATCAGCCCGTTGATCAGGCCGGCGGCGAGCGCGATCGGCACCATGAGCGCGAAGGCGAGCCCGACCGGCATCGAGTTGGCCAGGGTGGCGTACAGGACGCCGGCCGCCGCGAAGATCCCGCCGACGGACAGGTCGAACCCGCCGCCGATGAGCACGAAGGTCATGCCGATCGCGACCAGGCCCACCGACGTGGTGTTGACCAGTACGACCTCGAGGTTGCCGGCGTCGAGGAAGCCCGGCACCGACACCTGCGCCACGATCACCAGGATGACCAGCACGCCGACCATCGAGTAGCGGCTCGCCAGGTCGACGGCGGCCACGCCCCGGGGCCGGCTCGGGGCGGACTCGGCCCGCGACGTGGCGGGCTCCGCCTGGGTGCTCGTCTTCATACGCCTTGCCCTCCGGAGAACGCCTTGTCGAGGATCGCCGAGATGGAGAAGTCCGGCTCGGCGCGGTCGAGCTGGCCGGCGTACCGGCCCTCGGCCAGGACGATCACCCGGTCGCTGACGACCACCAGCTCCTCCAGCTCGGAGGAGACGACGATGATGGCCAGCCCGCGCGAGGCCATCTCCTCCAGCGCGGTGAGGACCTCTTCCTTCGCCCCGATGTCGATGCCGCGCGTGGGCTCGTCGACCAGCAGCACCGCGGGCTCGGAGTGCTTCCACCGGCCCAGCAGCAGCTTCTGCTGGTTGCCGCCGGACAGCCGCCCGGCCTGCTCGTCGACCCGGGCCGGGTCGAAGCCGAACCGGGTCACCGCGTCCCTGGCCCGCGCCCGCAGGCGGGAGCTCGAGATCCAGCCCCAGCTGGACACCTGGCCGAGGTCGCTCATCACGACGTTGACCGCGGCCGACATCTCCAGGGCGAGGCCCTGGGTCTTGCGGTCCTCGGGCGCCAGCGCGATGCCGTAGTCCCGGGCCCGGCGCACGGATCGGGGCCAGCGGACCTCCTGGCCGCGCAGGATCATCCGGCCGCTCGCCCGCGGCTCCAGGCCGGCGAGCGCCCGCAGGATCGACGTGCGGCCCGAGCCGACGAGCCCGCCGAGGCCGAGGATCTCGCCCGCGCGGACCTCGAGGTGCACGTCGTCCAGCGCGCCGGGCAGCGCCAGCCCCTCGACGCGCAGGAGCGGCTCGCCGGCCGACGACGCCGGGCGCGCCCGGCGGGCGACGTCCTGGCCCGCCTCGCCCTGCAGGCTGCGGACGAGGCTGAGATCCACCTCGTCGCCGAGCATGCTGCGCACCGTCTCCCGCTTGGTGATCTGCGCGCGCGGCGTGGTCCGCACGAGGCGCCCGCCGCGGAACACCGTGACGGTGTCGGCCACCTGAAGGACCTCGTCGAGGTTGTGGCTGACGAAGACGATCGTCCGGCCGTCGGCCCGCATCTGCCCCATCAGCCGCAGCAGGGCATCACGTTCGGCCATGCCGAGGGACGCGGTCGGCTCGTCGAACAGGATCAGCCGGGCGTCGGACGCCATCGCCCGCATGATCTCCAGCAGCTGCTGGTCGGCGACCGAGAGCGCGCCGGCCGGCCGGCCCGAGGGCACCGGGGGAACCCCGAGCCGGTCACACAGCTGCTCGTAGCGCCGGCGCATCGAGCCGGTCGACAACACGCCCAGGCGTGCCATCGGCTGGCCGAGGAACACGTTGGCCTCGGCGCTCAGGGCCGGCGCGATCGTCAGCTCCTGGTAGATCGCCGCGGCGCCGAGCCGACGCGACTCGCGCGGCTGGAGCGCGGGCAGGCGGTGGCCGAACAGCTCGACCGTGCCGGTGCTCGGAGCCAGCCGCCCGGCGAGGATGCCGAGCGCGGTCGACTTCCCGGCCCCGTTCTCCCCGACCAGCGCGTGGATCGTTCCCTGCTCGATCGTCAGGGTGATGTCGTGCAGCGCCGTGACCGCCCCGAAGGTCTTCGACACCCCGCGGTAGGCCGCGGCCGGGGTGCGGTCACCCGGTCGTTCGTCGGCTGCCATCTAGATCCTGTAGATCCGCTGCGCGTTGGCGTACAGGACCTGCCGTTGTTCCTCGGCGGACAGGCCGGCGATGACGGACAGGAACATCCGCAGCAGCTCGTCGTAGTGGCCGTAGTTTCGGTCGACCGGGAAGTTGCTGCCGTAGAGGCACCGCCCCGGGCCGAACTGCTCCAGGCAGAACTCGAGGAACGGGCGCTGCCGGTCGGCGTCGAAGGCGTGGATCGCCATCGCCAGCCCGGACAGCTTGCAGTGCACGGTCGGCACCGCCGCCAGCGCCCGGATCCCCTCGCGCCAGGCCGCGACGTCCGCCGGGTCGTCCGGGTGCCGCGGCCAGCCGCAGTGCTCGAGGATCCACGGGACGTCCGGATGCCGCTCGGCCAGCCGCGCGGCGTCGGCCATCGTTTGGTGATGACCCATGTGGTCGTACACCAGCCCGGCGTCGGCCAGCATCCGCATGTAGTCGCCGGCCACCGGCGAGCCGTAGTCCAGCTCGCCGATGACCCGCACGCCGCGGAACAGCTCCCAGTCCGCCTGCGCGGCCAACGACTCCTGCCGCTCGCGTGCCGACAGCCTCGGGTCGACGCTGCCGATGACCGCGCCGAGCAGCGGCTCGTCCTTCGCCACCGCGCGCACCCAGCGCACCTCGTCGACGTGCCCGCCGTCGAAGAGCGTCGCCATCACCCACACGACGCGCTCGACCCGGTAGCCCTCGACCGCGCCGGTGGCGTCGGCCCGGTAGTCGGCCGGCAGGTATGGCCGGACCATCGGGCTGATGTCACCCATCCCCAGCTCGTCGGCCTGCTCCTGGGTGGCCATGACCATCCAGGCGTTACCCGGGTCCCACCAGTGGATGTGCGAATCGACCACCGGGGTCGGTTCCTGCGGCATCTGCATGCCTCAAGCCCCTTGCGCTAGCGGTTGTCTCGGCGGCGTCGGCGCTCAGTACTCGAACTGGTACGTGTCGACCGTGTCCTTGGTGATCTGGAACGGCGTGTCAGCGGTACCGGCGTTCAGGGCCGCGTCGAACTTGGGCCCCTGCTTGCCCGCCAGGGCGTTGACGATCGACGCGACCGCGGTGTCGATGATGGTCTTCGGGGTGTACGGCACGCTCATCGTCAGCCAGCCGTCCCTGATCAGCTGCGCGTTCTGCTTGGCGCCGCCGACCTCGAAGACCTGCACGTCACCGGGCTTCTTCCCCGCCTGCTTGAGCGCGCTCACGATGCCGACGGTCACGTCGGGACCGACGGAGAAGATGGCCTTCACGTTCGGGTGCGACTGCAGCAGGTCCGCGGTCTGCTTGAGCGCGGTCGGCGTGGTGTAGTCCGAGTTGAGGTTGGCGACCGGGCTGAAGCCGTTCGCGCTCATCGCGCTGTCCATGTTCTTCGTGGCGGCGACCAGCGGCGGGCCGTTGATGACCGCGACCTCGTGGTCGCCGGCGCCGAGCAGCTGCTTGGCCTCGCGCGCCCAGCCCGTGTAGTACGTGACGGTCGACTCGGCGCCGATCGAGTTCAGCGTGCCGGGCGTCCAGAACTCGTCACCGGCCGGCTTCGTCGCCTGGTCGCAGGTCGGGTTGTCGAGCTGGCTGACCAGGATGCCGGCGGCCGGAGCCTGCTTGGTCAGCAGCGTGCAGGCCGACGCCGCGCTGTAGTTCTCCACCAGGAACGCGTTGTACTTCTTGCCCTGGATCGCCGTGCGCAGCTGGCTGAGCTGCGTCGTCGGGTCGAACTTGGAGTCCAGGTAGGTGATCGAGATGCCGTACTTCTTCTCCAGGTTGGGGATCTCGTCCCGGTACGCCGTCTGGTAGGCGATGCCGCTGCCGGCGAACATCGCGATCTTCGGCTTGGTGCCCGCGGGGAAGGTCAGCTTCTGGGTCCCGACGTCGATGGTGATGGACGACGAGCCGCCGCCGGCGCCTAAGCCGGCGGAGCCGCCGTCACTGCCGCTGCTGCCGCACGCCGCCAGCGCGGCGGCGCTGAGCGCGGCAACGGCGATCGCAGATGTCGTCCGTCGAGTTGGTGTCATCGCGGTCGTAGCCCCCAACGCTTTGTAAAAAGATTCATCCTTTTGCGGACCGGGCGGACACTACGAGGGTTTTTCAACCTCGTCAAGGGACTGTTGCCAGACGGCCGGACGCCTCTCGGCGAACGCGCTCGGGCCCTCGGCGGCGTCGGGGTGGCCCCAATGTGCCTGCACGTCGGCCCAGCCAGCCTGCATCAACGGCTCCAGCCGGTCGGCGACGCGGCGCAGCGCGCGGCGCGTCTGCCGGACGCTGCGCGGCGACGCGGCGGCGATGTGCTCGGCGACCTCGACGGCGCGGGCCAACAGCCCCGGCTGGTCGACGAGCTCGGAGACCAGCCCCAGATCGAACGCCCGCTGGGCCGGCAGGCGTTCGGCCCGGCCCATCAGCACCATGCGAGCGATGATCGGCAGCGGCAGGCGCAGGGCGAGGGACGGCGGCTCCACCCCGCTCACCTGGCCCACCGACACATGCGGGTCGAGGAACTCCGCCTGCGGCGCCGCCAGGACGATGTCCGCGTCGGCGACGAAGTGCAGGCCGGCGCCGGCACAGGTGCCGTTGACCGCCACGACGACGGGGACCTCGAGGGTCCGGCCGGGCAGGAAGTTCAGCTCGTCGTCCAGGTCGCGCCCCCTGGGCGCGCGTTCGCCGGCGAGAAACGCCGCGTCGGCGCCGGAGCAGAACCCGCGCCCCTGCCCGGTGAGCACCACCGCGCGCAGGGACGGGTCACCGGCCAGCTCACGCCACAGCGCGTGGAGGCGGTCCATCAGTTCCCCCGACAGGGCGTTGAGCCGTTCCGGCCGGTTGAGGCGGACGACGGTCACGCCGGTCGGGTGGCGGTCGATCAGCAGCGGTTCGGCCATGCGGGATCTCCTGGACTCGGCGGCGGGCACGGGTCTAGGATATCCACAAATGTTAAAACGATTTTGGGATGATGACGAGGAGGGCGGTTCGTCCGCCTCCCCGCTCCACGGCCAGGCCGCCGTGGTCACCGGTGCCGGTCGCGGGCTGGGTCGCGCCATCGCCCTGTCCTTGGCCAGGGCGGGCTGCCGGGTCGTGCTGACCGCCCGGAACGCCGACGAGCTCGCCGCCACCGCGGCGCTCGTCGAGGACGCCGGCGGCGAGGCGCTGGCCGTGGCCGCCGACGTCACCTCACCCGAGCAGGTCGGGCGCGTGCACGACGAGGCGATCGCCAGGTTCGAGGCCGTCGACATCGTGGTCAACAACGCCGGGAACCTCGTGCTCGCCCCGTTCGTCGCGCTGCCCACCGACTCGGCGCGGGCCGGGCTGACCTTCGACGACTGGCGTTCGACCCAGTCCGTCCACCTCGACGGCGCGTTCCACGTCCTGCGGGCGTTCGCCCCGGCCATGCTCACCCGCGGCCACGGGCGCGTGATCAACATCGTGTCGTCGGCGCTCGGGCGGGTCGTCCCGTTCAGCAGCGCCTACGACACCGCGAAGGCGGGCCTGGCACAGCTGACCCGGTCGCTGGCCTTCGAGTGGGCCCGCTACGGGGTGACCGTCAACGCCATCGCCGTCGGGCAGGTCCGCACCTCGATGACCGAGGCCGCCCACGACGACCCGAAGACCGCCGCGTGGCTGATGCGGCGCATTCCGGTCCGCCGCGCCGGAGACCCGGCCGAGATCGGCTGGCTGGTCACCACGCTGGCCGGGCCGGAGTCGGCCTTCCTCACCGGCCAGATCATCGGCCTCGACGGCGGGGAAACCCTGTAGTGCTCCTGAAGACCGGGCCGAGGCGCGCGGACGAACGTTCCCACGCCTCCTGCGGCCCGCCGGGCTCTAGGCGTGGAGGAGACGTTGTCCGAAATTGAGGTGTCGACCGACGGCGGCATCCGAACGATCCAGCTCAACCGGCCGAAGGCGCGCAACGCGCTGTCGAGCGACATGCAGGCCGGCCTGGTCGCGGCGCTCGCGGCCGCCGACCAGGACCCGACCGTCCGCGTCGTCGTCCTCACCGGCACCGACCCGGCGTTCTGCGCCGGCAACGACTTCACCGATCTCGGCCAGTTCGCCGACCGGTACGCCAACCAGTTCCGCACCGATCCCGGCCGCGCCCTGCGCGCCATGAGGACCCCGGTGATCTGTGCCGTCAACGGCGCCTGCGTGTCCGGCGGCCTCGAGATCGCGCTCAGCGCGTCGTTCATCGTGGCCTCCGACCGCGCGCGCTTCGCCGACACCCACGCTCGCCTCGACGTGATCGCGACCTGGGGCCTGTCCGCCCTGCTCCCGCGCGCCGTCGGCGTCCGGCTGGCCCGCGAGATGTCGATCACCGGCCGGTTCCTCGACGCCACCGAGGCGCTCGCCCGCGGCCTGGTCAACCACGTCGTGCCCCACGAGGACCTCCTGCCGTTCACGGCCCGGCTCGCCGCGTCGGTCGCGGACACCTCGGCGGTGCGGGACGTCCTCGCGCTCTACGCCCGCGGGGAGGACCTTCCGCTCTCCGGGGCGCTGAGCCACGAGACCGCGACCGCCTTCAGCCGCCCCCTCAGCCCCACCGCGTTCGCCGCCCGCGGCCGCGACATCGTCAAGGACCCCACATGAGCATCCGGCTGACCGACGACGAGGCCTGGGCCGCGATCGAGGCCGCCCACACGGGCATCCTGACCACCCTGCGCGCCGACGGCCGCCCGATCACGCTGCCGACCTGGTTCGTCGTCGTCGACCGCACCGTGTGCCTGCGCACGCCGGTCGGCTCCAAGAAGGTGGCACGCGTCCGGCGCGACCCCCGCGCGTCCTTCCTCGTCGAGCACGGCGAACAGTGGCAGGCGCTGTTCGGGGTCCACCTCAGCGGGCAGCTGCGAACCGTCACCGACGACACCGAGCAGGCACACGTCCACGGCGCGCTGGACGAGAAGTACCGCGACTACCGCCTGGCGCCCGACGCGATGCCCGAAACCGCCCGCCAGGCGTACGCCACCTTCGCCGTGCTGCGTCTCGCCCCCGAGGGCCGTCTGCTGACCTGGGACAACTCCCGGATGCGGCCGCCGAGCTAGCCGCGCTCCCCGCACGGGCGCCCGAGATGACGGAGCGCGAACCACCAGGGGGTGGCGTCGCACGGCGTTGGCGGTCAGGGCGAACGAGGTGAGGTGGCGGGACCCGTCGGCGTCGCGCTCTGGCCTCGGTTGTCGCTGGTCATCAGGGTTCCGAGCAGTAGCAGCTTGACCGCGTGGACGGTGGTCGCGAACTGGTCGGGGGTCGCGAGGGAGGCGTGGTCGTAGAGCCCGCGCATGAGAGCGAACACGGCCTCGGCGGCTGCCGGTGGCGTCACGTCGGGGTTCAGTTCGCCGTCGCGGTGGGCCTGCCAGACCAGGTCCTCCACGAGACCGCGCAGCGACGCGAAGATCGTCTCTCCGATGGTCGCCAGTTCGGCGTCCGCGACGCCGGGCGCGCGCACCGCCCGGTCGAACGCGAGGGCGTAGGGGTATTCCTGCACGATCTCGCCGCCCCGGTGCATCACCGCGACCAGCTTGTGGACGAGTCCGCCCGACTGCTTCGCCGAGTCGAGCAGCCCCGGCATCGCCGCGGCGCTGAGGTCGACGTACGCCGCCTTGACGATCTCGGCCTTGTTCGGGAAGTAGTGGTACAGGACGCTGCTGGTGACATTGGCGGCCCGGGCGATCTCGCGAATCGTCGCCCGGGCGTATCCCACCTCGGCGACACACCGCATGGTGGCAGCGACGATCCGGCGGCGGGTGTCCTCACCCCGCGAACCCACCGGCCGCCCCAGCGTCGATGCGCTCTCCGACACCACCACGCTCCTCTCGCGACCAGCCCGACGACACCCATCTTGACTGTCCGACAGGCAGCCAACACAATCCCGTAATGAATCGACCGGTCGATCTATTAAGTGGGCCGGTCGCGGCGCGGGAGGCAGTGTCATGAGCGATCAGTCGGTGACGTCCAGTCCACCCCCGGCCGAGGTCCAGCGAACGCCAGGGCCCGAGTCGGAGAACAGCCCGCCGCCCCGCAACGCCGTCCGGGTCTGGTCGGTCGTCGGGGGTGTCCTGCTCCTGGTCCAGCTCTACGTGTGGATCCGCTGGGTCACCAGCCCCTACTTCGCACGCGTCCCGCAGGGCCCGAGCGATCCCCCGCTGTACATGAAGATCCCGCTGGTGGTGGACGCCGCCGCGATGTGGATCGGCCTGCCGATCGCCATCTGGCACTTCCTGGTCAGGCCTTGGTTACGCGAGCGCCGGATCACCCTGGACGGGATGCTGCTGGCCAGCCTCGGGCTGATGGGCTTCCAGGACCCGCTGCTGAACTACACGAACACCTGGTGTGTCTACAACACCTGGCTGTTCAACCGCGGCTCCTGGTCCCACTTCATCCCGGGCTGGATCTCCCCCGAGGCACCAGGCCACCAGGTACCGGCCCCCATCCTGACAAACGTGCCCGGCTACACCTGGGGCGTACTGGTCCTCACGATTTCGCTCTGCACAGCCATGCACAGGATCAAAAATCGGTGGCCCGGCATCGGCAACCTGCGGCTGATCGGCATCACCTTCGTGATCTGTTTCCTCTTCGACGTCGTCATGGAGGGCCTGGTCCTCATGCCGATCGGGTTCTACAGCTACCCCGGAGCAATCCGATCCGTCTCGCTCTTCGCCGGCACCTACCACCAGTACCCGCTCTACGAGGGGCTGATGTGGGGCGGCGTCCAGACCGCCCTGTGCTGCCTGCGGTTCTTCACCGACGACCAGGGCCGCACCATACCCGAACGCGGGCTGGAGGCCATCCGCGGCGGCGCGGTCCGGCGCCAGTCCGTCCGCTTCCTCGCTATCTTCGCCGCCGCGAGCGCCTGCTTCTTCGTCTGCTACAACCTCCCCGCCCAATGGATCGGCCTACACGCCGACGCCTGGCCCCAGGACGTCCAGAAACGCTCCTACCTCAACGGCGGCATCTGCGGAGACGGCACGAACACACCCTGCCCAGACCCCGCGCTACCGATACCGACGAAACACTCCGGATACGTCGACCTGAACGGCAGGTTCGTACCCCCCAGCGGCGTCACGGCCCCGAAATCCGCCGTACCGTTCGAACGCGGGAAATAGCAGACCGGACACGACGCCGCTGTGGTCGCGGGCGCGGGGCCTCCTGTCCGGCTGGAGGCCCTTCGGGTTTGCGCCCCATGACGGCCGGAACACGATCGTGTTCACGTAACGATCACCTGAACCTTCCAGCGCGATGCGCAGATGGCACGAGGTGAGCAGCGAATTTTCCGGAAGACTGATCCAATAATCCCCCAGTCGCTGGTTCATTCCCGTTCTCCTATCTATCAGCTTTTAGCCGTGATGTTCGTCGGACCTCGGAGCGTGCTCATGCACCAGGAATTCCGGCGTAGGTACCGAGGCTGTCGAGATAGGCGATCGTGTTCGGCATCGGCTCTTCGTGGGTGAGCACGTACGGGGCCCGCTGCCTGAGCGCCTCGACGACCATCGGCCCCACCCGGTCTGCCCCGATCTTGACCGGCTTGTGGGGGCGGTCCGGACCGACGTATGCGGGCACGTCACGGAGATCGGACTTCTCCTGCTCGGAACGCAGCCGTTCGCTCGACCAGATCCGCGTCTCCACCGGTCCCGGGAACAGGGTCGTCACACCGATGCCCGCGGGACGCACCTCCGCCGTCAGCGAGCGGACCAGTCCGTCGACCGCTCCCTTGGAGGCTGTGTAGGCGGTGTGGCCGCCCAGCCCGGTCAGCGAGCTGGTCGAGGACGTGCAGAGGATCTGCCGGAAGCCACTCTGCTCGAGCATCCTCGGCAGGAACGCGCGGATTCCGTACAGCACGCCCCAGAAATTGCAGGCCATCACCCACTCGAAGTCACTGATCGAGGATTCCCACAGCGCACGGAACGGACGCACCGTCACGCCGGCGTTGTTGACCAGAATCTCGACGGTACCGAACTCGTCGAACACCCGGTCGGCCAGCGCGACGACGGCGTCGTGCTTCGAGACGTCCACCTGGACGGCGATGGCTCGGCCGCCCTTGTCGACGATCTCGTCCCGGACCGCGTTCGCGACGTCCGGCTCGATGTCTGCCACGGCGACCGCCGCGCCGGCCTCGGCGAGGCTCAGCGCGATCGACCTGCCGATGCCGGTGCCGCCGCCGGTCACCACCGCGTGCAGGCCGCTGAAATCCTCGATGCTCGGAAGTTCCGCTTCGACCATGACTCTTCTCCAGTCTCGAAGATTTCCGGATCGCTGGGCTCCGTCTATGGGAGCGCCACCACCGCTACCACGGCGTGACCCGCCCGGCTGGTGACGTCGTGCTCTCGCCACGGTCAGGCACGGTCGAGTGCTCGCTGACCGGCTGGAGCCCCTCGAAGCTCCCCGCCCCGGCCGGGTCGCTGGGTGGCGGCAGCTCGTCCTTGATCGGCAGGAACCGGCCACGGGCCCGACGGAGGAACGACACGATCCCGCCCGGCATCACGAAGATGACCACGACGAGGATCGCGCCGTAGACGACGTTGGTGAAGGCCGGCGCCTGGTTGCTGTCCAGGAAGGGCAGCGAGCCGGCGAGGTTCTGGCTGATCTGCGGCAGCCAGACGATGGCCGCGCCGCCGATGGCGGCACCGGCGATCGTTCCCGACCCACCGAGCAGCAGACCCGTGATCAGCTCCAGCGCGACCAGGAAGCCGCCGCTGTCCGGGCCGACGATCGGCACCACGAGCAGCAGCATCGCGCCGCCCAGGGCGGCCAGCGCCGACCCGATGGCGAACGCACTCGCCTTCCACAGGGCGAGACTGATGCCGGACGCCGCGGCGCCGATCTCGTTGTCCCGCATCGCCATCAGCGCACGTCCCACGCGGCTGCGCAGTGCGTTGGAGACCAGCCAGAACAACAGCACGGCGAGGGCAGCCAGCGTGAGGAACTGCCAGCCCCGGTCACTCATGGCGATCGGGAACCAGGCCGGAGCCGACCACTCGATGAACGCGGACTTGCCGTTCGCGCCGCCGGTCAGGTCGCGGAGCTGGTCCATGTTGACGATGCTCGGGAAGGCCACGACCAGCGCGAAGCTGATGATGGCCAGGTAGTGCCCCCGGACCCGGAGCGCCGGCAGGCCGAGGACCAGGCCGACGACCGCGCCGGCGACCGCGACGACGGGCAGCGTCGCCAGGAACGGCCAGCCGTGGTCGGAGACGAGGATCGCCGTCACATATCCGCCGAGCCCGAAGAACGCGCTCTGGCTGAACGTGAACTGTCCGCTGTAGCCGACGACGAGGTTGAGGCCGAGCAGTGCGACCGCCCAGGCGGCGACGCTCCCGTAGTTCACGAGCCGGTAGTCGGGCTCGTAGGCGGCCAGGAACAGCACGATGACAGCCGCGGCCACGCAGCACACGATCTGGATGCCGCGGTGGGTGACCGAGCCGTGCCGGACGACCAGGGCTTTCATACTCGCTCCACCGGCTTGTTGCCGAACAGTCCATAGGGCCGGATCAGCAGGACGACGACGATGACCAGAAGGGCCGTGACGGTGCTCAACTGCCCGCCGATGAACGTGAACAAGGCGGGCAGAAGCATTTCGACCAGTCCCACGACGAGACCTCCGATGACGGCGCCGCCGATGCTGTCGAAGCCACCGAAGGCGGCGGTCGCGAGCCCGAACAGCAGGACGCCCGACATGAGGTTGAAGTCGAGCGCACCGCCCTGGGCCGAGAAGAGAATGGCGGCGATCGAGCCCACCGCGGCGGCCAGGCCCCAGCCGAAGGTGCGCATCAGCCCGACCGGAATGCCGACCAGGCTCGCCGAGTCGGGGTTCGTCGCCGCGGCCCGGTAGCTGAGCCCGAGGCGGGTCCGCTGCATCAGCAGCACGAGGGCGGTCGTCACCACCGCGACGGTCACCCAGATGTAGAGCGTGGAGTACCGCAGGGCGAACTGCGGCGGACCGTCCAGCAGCACCCACTGGTCGTGGACCTTGCTCGGGAACGGCGTGATCGGCGCGACCTGGTCGACACCCCAGATGATCGCCGTCACCGCGTTGAAGATCAGATAGAGGCCGAGCGTCGCGAGCATCGCTCCCTGCGGGCCACGCCGCTCCACCGGGCGGATCAGCCCCCGGTCCACCCCGGCCCCGAACAGGATCGACAGCAGGATCACCAGGGGCACCGCCAGCCAGTACGGCAGACCGTGCTGGACGCACAGCGTGAACACGACGAACGTGCCCAGCGTGCCCATCTCGCCCTGGGCGAAGTTGATGTGCCCGGAGGCCCGGAAGGTCACGACCAGGCTGATCGCCATCAGCGCGTAGATCGAGCCCACGGTCAGGCCACTTGTCACCAGGCCGAAGAAGTACGCCGGATGAAACAGCGCATCGTTGATCCCCGGCATCGCCACCAGCCGCACGGTCGACCTCCCCTAGAAGCCCAGATAGGCGCGGCGGACCGCGTCGTCGGTCCGTAGTTGGTCGGCGTCGCCGGAGACGGCGATCGTGCCCGCCTCCATGACGTATCCGCGGTTCGCGATGGACAGCGCCAGGTTCGCGTTCTGCTCGACGATCAGCATGGTCGTGCCGTGGTCACGGTTGAGCCCGCCGAGCAGGTCGAAGAGACCGCGAATGATCAGCGGTGCCAGTCCGAGCGACGGCTCGTCGAGCAGCAGCAGGGCCGGGCGGCTCATGCTGGCCCGGGCGATGGCGAGCATCTGCTGCTCGCCGCCGGAGAGCGTTCCGGCGCGCTGCTCGCGACGCTCGGCCAGCCGCGGGAACGTGTCGAACCACCGCGCGATGTCGCTGCGCACGCCCTGGCGGTCCCGGCGCACGTAGGCGCCGGCCAGGAGGTTCTCCTCGACGGTCAGGTCGCCGAACGTGCCGCGTCCCTGCGGGACGTGGCTGACTCCCCGCCGCACGACGGTCTGGGGCGACAGGCCGACGAGCGACCGGCCACGCAGCCGGATCTTCCCGCCGACCGTGACCGACTCCAGCTGGGACAGCGCCCGCAGTGTCGTCGTCTTGCCCGCTCCGTTGGCGCCGAGCAGGACGACGATCTCGCTCTCCCCGACCGTGAAGTCCAGCCCGTGCAGCACCGGCGCCTGGCCGTAGGTGGCGCTCAGCCCGTCGACCTCGAGAAGTGCCGTCATGACACCGCGCTGCCCAGGTAGGCCTCGATCACCAGCGGGTCGTTCTGGATGTCGGCCGGGCGGCCCTCGGCGATCTTCTTGCCGAAGTCGAGCACCACGACCTTGTCCGAGAGGCCCATGACCATCTGCATGTGGTGCTCCACCAGCAGCAGCGTGAGGTCCCGTTCGGCCCGGAGCTGGCGCAGCGTGCCGGCCAGCTCGTCGACCTCGCTGTGGGTCAGGCCGGAGGCCGGCTCGTCCAGCAGGAGGAGCCGTGGTCCGTTGGCGATGGCGCGGGCGATCTCGATCCGCTTGAGTGTTCCGAACGGCAGCCCCGCGCACGGCAGCAGGGCGAACCGGTCAAGATCCAGCGACCGGAGGATGTCCGCGGCCCGCGACCGCAGCCTCGTCTCCTCCCGCCTGGTGCCGAACCGCAGCGGCGCGCTGAGCCAGTTCTGCCGGGACGACGAGTGCGCCCCGATCATCACGTTGTCCAGCACGGTGAGCGAAGGAAACAGCGCGAGGTTCTGGAAGGTCCGGGAGATGCCGGCCCGCGAGATTCCGTGGGCGGGGATGTGAAGGAGATCGCGGCCGTCGAATGTCAGCTTTCCCTCGGTCGGCTGATAGATGCGGTTGATGCAGTTGAAAAGCGTCGTCTTGCCCGCGCCGTTCGGGCCGATGAGGCCGCAGACCTGGCCGGCCTCGATGTCGAACGAGACGCCATCCAGGGCGACCACACCGCCGAAACGGACGCTGACGTCCTCGACGTCCAGCAGGGCCATTCGGATTCCTCCTCTCGTGACCGAACCATTTCCGTCGCGGTCAGCGCTGTGAGCTGGGCGGGAACGCTAACCAGCCGGCCGTGCGACGGTCACCGGCCATTCCCGCTCTTCGGGACCTGGCCGGACCCGGCTCGCGCCGCGCGACGGGGGCGGCAGGTGTGGGTACGGGACGGCCGCTCGCGCGGCCGTCCCGGGCCCGTCAGGCTCCGAGCTTGGCGGTGGTGCCCTCCGCGTCGAAGGTGGTGAGCTGCTTCGGGCCGTCGGTCGCGTTGTACTGCAGGACCGCGAGGCACTCGTCGACGTACGGGTCCGCCGGGCCACTGGTCTTGGCGGCGCCGCAGTACGAGTCGAACAACGTGGTGTTGAGATTCCAGGCGGCGTTCATGACGTTCACCCGGGTCAGGCCACCGGGCAGCGCCGACGCGGCCCGCAGGGTGTCGACGTACAGCTTGGCCAACCGGTATCCCACGACCGTGAAGGAGGAAACCGCGAAACCGCTGCCGCCGTACTTCGAGGCGTCCGCCGCGAAGGTCTTGACGTCGGCCTGGTCCGCGTTCACCGGCAGGGTGGGATCACGGAAGGACGCCGCGTAGACGAGGTTGTTCGCGCGGTCGCCCAGCGGCCCGAGGATGGCCTTCGACCCGCAGGTCGTGGTCTCGATGAGACCGCCCGTGTAGCCACCCTGAGCGAGGAGGTTCGGCACCTGGGCGCACACGCTGTTGAACACCATGCCGATCACGAAGTCCGGCTTGGCGGCCAGGACCGCGGTGATCTGGCTCGAGATGTTGGTCGCGGTCAGCGCGTACTTCTCACCGGCGACGATCTTCAGGCCCGCCGTCTTGGCCGCGGTGGAGAACTGGTTGATGTAGGTGGCGCCCGCGTCGTTGTCGACGGCCACGTAGCCGACCGTGGCGCCGGGCTTCTCCTGCGCGATGTACTTGGCCCAGACCACGGCCTCGGCCGCCGCCGTCGCGAAGGCGGTCGTGGTCCACGGGTGCTTCGCCGGGTCGCTGAACTGGGAGGTGGAGATCACCTCCAGCTGCGGCGTGCAGGACTTCTCGACGGCCGGCTGGACCGCCGCGGCGTTCACCGTCCCGGTCTCCCCGACGATGGAGAAGACGTGGTCCTGGCCCAGCAGGCTGGTGACCTGCGGGACGGTCTTCGTCGGGTCGTACTGGTCGTCCTTCGCGATCAGCTGGAGCTTGTGGCCGTCGACACCGTTGCTCTCCGCGTTGACCTTGTCGAAGTACAGCTTCATGCCCTGCGCGTACCCGGCTGCCACCGCGGCCGGGCCGGACAGCGCGAGTACGTCACCCACCTTGATCGTCTCGCCGCTGGCGAGCGCCGTCTTCGCGTCGGCCGGGCAGTTCGCCGCATCGACGCTGAACGAGCCGTTCGCGGCCGCGCTGTTCGCCGCGGCCGGGCTCGAACCGCCGCTGGACCCGGAGGACGCGTTCGACTTGCACGCGGAGGCGAGCACTCCGGCGGCCACCACGGCCGTTAATAATGCGGTCGACTTTCTGAGTCCTGCGTTCATTTCCCCACCTTTGTCAGATATGCAGTCGTCGTTCGGAGACAACGGGATTTCAAGGACCTACCTGGGCTCCCGGCGCTTACCGGGAGAGAGCCACACCCCCGTCCACCGCCAAGGTCTGGCCGGAGATGTGGCCGGCGTCGGGAGAGGTCAGGAACAACACGGCGGCCGCGACGTCGCCGGTGGTGCCCGCGCGCCTGTTGTCCGCCCGCGCCACCAGGCGGGCGCGCGTCTCGTCGTCGACGTCGGCGGGGAAGAATTCGGTCCCGTCCGTGAGACCCGGCGCGACGGCGTTGACGGTGATTCCCCGGGAGCCGACCTCGGCGGAGAGGCCGCGGGCCCAGGCCTCCACCGCGGCCTTCGCCACGCCGTAGCCGTAGGAGTGTGGACCGCCGGAACGCGCGGCGCCGGAGCTGAAGCCGACGATCCGCCCGCCAGGCCCGAGGCGGTCCAGCACCGCGCAGGTCAACGCCACGGTGGTGAGCAGATTGGCGCGGACCTGCCCTTCCCACAGCGCGACGACCTCGGCGAGGGAATCCGGCCGCGGCGTCCGGGTCGCCAGGTTCGCGCCGGCGGCGTTCACCAGGACGTCGATCCGCGCCGGCAGCTCGATCAGGGCCCGCTGGACCGCTACGGGATCGGCGAGATCACAGACGACCGGCCGGACCCGGTCGCCGAGCTCGGTCGCCGCTGTATTCAGCACCGCGGCTCGACGGCCGATGATGACGACCTCGTTCCCGTTCTCGACGAACGAGCGCGCGATGCTCCGGCCGATCCCGGTTCCGCCGCCGCTTATGACCACGGACCTTGACATCGCCGAGCCCCCCTCGTCTGCTCCCGCGCGGCCGGTACAACCGTCCAGCGCGACGTTCCTGTTCACGGCGATCGAGAACGCCGCAGCGTTCTGAGGCCCGGCGAAAATTGGCCATGAAAACGGAATCCGACGCAGCTGGAGGACGGTGACATCACCGTTTCCGGCAGCGCGACTCGTAATGTCGATGCCGCGGTCCCAGCGGCCCCTGGTATTGGCGGCCAAGATAGTTCCGGTACACCTGGCGGTCCAGCGGGCATTCCCGGTGGCTGGGACCGGACCCGTGGGCCGCCATATTCGCGGGTTTGCCCGCACCGGCGCCGCGAGGATTTGAATGCGCGCCGGAGCGCGGGGCCACCGGCAGTCAGGTCACGGAACGCTGGCGGGTATCCGGCGTGCCGGGATTGTCAGGAGAGCGCCTCGGTGTCGGGCACGGGGGTCAGCTCGAGCCCGAGCAGGTCACCGTCGTCCCGCCAGCGCTTGAGCATGGCGAAGTACAGCGTCGAGGTACCCGGGTGGTTCACGGCCTTCGACGGCTGGGCGTCGGGGTCGCCCTCGTTGTTCCAGCGGCCCGGCGTGCACTCCTGGAGGAACCGGCGGCCGTCTCCGATGAGGGCCAGGCCCTCCCCCGAGGTGACGCGGGCGACGTATTCCTGCTCCGCCGACCTGGCCGGGCTCCCGTACACCCCTCGCCGTTCGAACTCGCCGATGATCGCCGCGATGTGGACGGCGTTCTCCTCCAGCGTGTGGACGAAGTTGACGCCCGCCGTCCCCTGCATGTAGTTGGTCGGCTGAAAGAAGAAGTTCGGGAACCCGGCCGTCATGACCCCGTGCAGGGTCTCCGGGCCGTCCGCCCACTTCTGCGACAGCACCTCGCCGTGCGGCCCGACGACGTCGAAACCGATCCGGCTCACGTACGTCGACTCCTGGTCGAAGCCCGTCGCGAGGATCAGGCAGTCGACCGGGTACTCCTCCCCGCCGACCACGACGGCCGAGGCGGTGACGCGCTCGACGCCACGGCCGTTGGTATCGACGAGGTGCACATTGGGCCGGTTGAAGGCCGGAAGGTAGTCGTCGTGGAAGCAGGGCCGCTTGCACTGGTACCGGTAGTAGGGCTTCAACGCCTCCGCGACGGCGGGGTCGTGCACCTCCTGCGTGATCCGCGCCCGGATGTTCTCCATGTGCTGCAGGTCGATCAGCTCGCGCCGTCCCGACCGCTGTTCGGGCGTCAGCTCGCCGAGGTCGACTTCGTTCAGCATCGCGTGGAAGAAGGTCGTCCACGCGTCCCGGACCAGGTCCTCGCCGACGGCCTCCCCGTTCGTGATCCGCGTGAAGTTCTCCCGCCGGCGCCGCTGCCAGCCCGGCCGCAGCGAGGCGGCCCAGACCGGATCCGTCTCGGTGTTGTCACGCACGCCCACGGTGGACGGGGTCCGCTGGAACACGTACAGCTGCTGGGCCGCCCGCGCGACCGCCGGGACGACCTGCACCGCGGAGGCGCCGGTACCGATGATGCCGACGGTCTTGTCACCGAGCTTGTCCAGCGGCGACTGGGAGTCGCCTCCGGTGTACTCGTAGTCCCACCGGGAGGTATGGAACATCGCGCCCTTGAAGCCGTCGATGCCCGGGATCGCGGGCAGCTTCAACGAGCCGAAGGAGCCGTGCGCGACGACCACGTAGCGAGCGGCGATCCGGTCGCCCCGGCTGGTCCGCACCTGCCACGTCCCGGTCGCCGGCTCCCAGGTCATGCCGGTGACCGCGGTGTGAAACAGCGCGAGGCCGTAGAGATCGAAGTGGCGGGCGATCCGGCGGGCGTGCTCGAAGATCTCCGGCGCGTAGGAGTACCGGTGCCGGGGGATGTAGCCGAGCTCTTCGAGCATCGGCAGGTAGACGTACGACTCGACGTCGCACATCGCGCCCGGATAGCGGTTCCAGTACCAGACGCCCCCGACGTCCCCGGCCTTCTCGACCAGCCGGACCCGGGCCAGCCCCTGCTTCTTCAGGTGCAGGGCCGCGAGCAGCCCGCCGAACCCGGCGCCGACCACGACGGCGTCGACGGCGTCGGTGACCGGCTCGCGTTCGACGACCCCGGTATAGGGATCCTCCAGATACTCCGGATGCTCGGTCAGGTCGACGATGTCATGGCGCGCCGGGTCGATGCGCTTGTCGCGTTCCAGTCGGTATTTGGCCCGGGCGCGCTCAAGCTCGGTCGCGTCCACGATCGCATTGTCCTGAGTCATGACCTGTCCGTCGATAGCCGGAGAATCGTCGGCGAATCGTAAGGGGGCGGAAAGGACGTGGGCGACGCCGTCTCCCGCTGGTCGGGAGCCCGGTCGCCGCCGGACGCGGGGCCGCCCGCCACGGGCGGATCGGCCCGGCCGCGCGGGCGCGGGACGGCTTTCCGGTCATCCGCCGTCGGCACTGGGGGCTGCCGGCGGGTGCCCGGCCTGGGCGGTGCCGGGCGCGCGGTCCAGGAAGGGCCGCTGCTCCGGTGTGAACAGCTCGAACAGGTGGCCGGACGGGTCGCGGACCACCAGCACCCGGCGCGGGCCGAACGGCGGGCCGTACACCCAGCGCACCGGCCCGGCGCCGACCGGGCCATGGTCGAGGCCGGCGCTGGCCGCGCGCAGCACGTCGAAGCAGCGTCCGACGTCGTCGACCTCGATCGCGAAGCGGGCGATGCCGATGTGGTGGGCCGCCTCGCGCGGCGGCGCGGCCTGCGCGTAGGGCAGGAAGTTCTTCGAGCAGTCCAGCGAGAAGCGGTGGTCGCCCCAGCCGCGGAAGAAATGCGACTCGTAGAAGCCCAGGTCCGACCCGGCACCGAGCGACGCCGGGACGGGCTCAGGAACGGCGACTCTCATCCAGTGCTCCAGCCCCAGCACGTCACGGTAGAAACGAACCGTCTGGTCTACCGGCGCCGTCATCGCCAGGCACGTGTGGAACAGCCGCTCGGACACCGTGCCCGGCAGGTTGATGAACGAGACGAAGATCCCGTCGGGATCGGTCGTCGTGAAGTAGTTCCGTACGGTCTTCTCGTTGGTCAGCACGGCCCCGGCCTCTCGCAGCTGGGCCCGTTTGCGCTCCGGGTCCGGGTAGCAGATCCCGAGCTTCGTGATGCCGCTGTCGAGAAAGGTCCGGTAGGCGGCTCCGGTCGGCGGCGGGTTCACCCACTGGACCAGGTGGACGGCGACCGGGTCGCCTCCGGTCTGGTCCTCCAGCACAGCCGCGACGAACCGGGCCCGGTCGCAGCCGAGGCGCAGGGGCTCGAACGACTGCTCAGGCGCCTCGAAGGTGGTGACCAGGCGAAGCGGGGAGACCTTCTCGTAGAACTGGACCGACCGGTCGAGGTCGCTCACGTTCACGACCACGTGAGAGATCCGCCGGATGCGGTCGCCGATCGAGCCGGCGGCACTGGAGATCATCGGGGCTCCTCCCGCTAGCGGATCGCGACCGGGCTGACGAGACCACCGGTGCTGTTCACGAACGGCTCCGGCGTGGCGTCGAGCAGGAACGCGTACCGCCCGTCGGCGGCACACGCCTGTGCCAGGTCCTCCAGCACCCAGTTCTCCCCCAGGGGAAGGCCCATCATCACCAGGCAGAGGGTGTGCAGTGGGAGAGCGACGCCCTCGACGGCCGACGGCAGCAGCTCGGTCGGCATGTTGTCGATCGCGACGGCCGCGACGTCGCGCTCGTGGAAGTACAGCGCCGCGTCGACGTCGAGCGCCGGCACCTCGGTCCGGTACCCGGGAATGTCGCCGTCGAGGAAGAAGCGCCCCAGACCGGTGCGGACGAGGACCACGTCACCCGGCTCGACGGCGACGCCCTGGGCCCGTTCGGTGGCCTCGAGCACCTCTCGCGTGATGGCGAACTTGCGCGGCAGGTGCGCGCCGCCGACGTGGCGCGCGACGTCGAGGAGCACCCCGCGGGACAGCACCACCCCGAACCGGTCGATGCCGAGCTCGGTGGCTCCGGCCGCGGTGATGACGCCGGCGGGGATGCCGTTGTAGAGCGAGGCGCGGAAGCTGGTGTGCGAGAGGGCGTCCCAGTGCGTCGCCGTCTGCGTGGGCGTGATCACGAGATCGTCGCTGTACGCCGAGGTGTCCGGTGGCGGCGCGAGCGGCACGTTGACGGCGAGCATCGTGCGGATCGGGTTCATGCGCCCGGTCACCTCGCCGGGCAGCTGGGGCCCCCGCGGCGAGAGGTCCATGCCCAGCGGGAACGTCGTGCCGTCCGTGATGGTCGCGGCGGCCTTCCGCACGACCTCGGGGGTGATCAGGTTGAGCGTCCCACGCTGGTCCGCCGTCCCCCACCGCGACCAGTTGCGGACCTGGTCGGCCAGCGCGTCGAAGTCCTTGACGGTTGCCACGGGGTCAGAGGTCCGTGGCGCGCAGGTCGGCGGCGATGGCGCGCACATGGTGGACCAGCTGCGGTACCAGCCGTTCCAGGCTGCGGTCCTGGCGCCCGCTGAGCGAGATCGCCGCGACCGGCCCGTCGACCCCGCGGACCGCGAGCGCGACGGAACCCGTGTCGAACAGGCCTCGGACGAAGGAGAGCCCGTTGCGGTGGCGGATCGTCGACAGGTCACCGCGCAGCGCGTCCAGGTTGGACGCGCGGCCGTCGAGGGGAAGGTCGTCGTAGAGCTGGTCGAGCTGCTCGGGTGACAGCCACGCCAGGATCGCCCGGCCCGACGCGGTGCGGTGCGCCGGGGCCCGGCCGCCGACCTGGGACGGCAGCGCGGTGGCGCTCTGGCCGCCGACCTTGTCGAGGTAGTAGACGTCGCGGTAGTCGAGGACCGCGAGGTGGGCCGTCATGTCGGTGCGCAGGGCCAGCTCGTGTAACCGCGGCGCGGCGGCGGCGCGTAACGGGCCGTACTCGACGTCACGGCCGCCCAGCGACAGCGCGCGCCAGCCCAGGCGGTAGCCGGAGGCGGAGTGGGTGATCCAGCCCGTGAGCTCCAGCTGCGTGAGGATCCGGTGGGCGGTCGAGCGCGGCAGGTTGGTCGCGCTGACGACGTTCTCGAGGTTGAGCCGGGTCTTGGGCCGCTTGAACAGATCCAGAATCAGCGTCATCCGCTCGATCATGGAGGCCGGCAGGTCCTGGCCCTCCGCGAGCGCGGCTTCCGAGGGTCTGACGTCCAGTGCTGTGCTCACGCGAAGCCTCCCAAGGGGTGCCGTCCCGCCCGAGGCGGAGGACCGGGCGCGGGTTGTCGAAGGCCATACCGAACGGCCTTCAGTATCGCCGCGAGGCGATGATGCCACGCCGAAACGCCCCTGACCAGAGGCAACGGAGCATCCAGCCTGGTCACGGGCCCGGCTGGCGTTCCCGGTCTGCGGGACGCAGGGGTGCGCCGCTTCGGCCGAGCGCGCACGATCGGTGCCCGGAGCAGCCCGCCCTCAAGGAGTTCCCCTGTGTCCGAAGATCATCCGGTGCGCTACGAGCGGCGCGGGGAGGCGGCGGTCGTGACCATGGACCGCCCGGAGTACCGCAACGCGCAGAACTCGGCGATGACCTATGCGCTGGATGCGGCCTTCACCCGGGCGGTCGACGACGACGCCGTCCGGGTGATCGTGCTGGCCGGGGCGGGCCGGCATTTCTCGGCCGGCCACGACATCGGCACGCCGGGCCGCGACGTCGACGAGCACTTCGAGAACCGCGCCGTCGTCTGGTGGGACCACCTCGGGCATGCCGGCGGGGACCGGCGCTACGCCCGCGAGATGGAGGTCTACCTGGGCATGTGCCGGCGCTGGCGGGAGATCCCGAAGCCGGTGATCGGGATGGTCCAGGGCGCCTGCATCGCCGGCGGCCTGATGCTCGCGTTCACCTGCGATCTCGTCGTCGCCTCGGAGGACGCCTTCTTCGCCGACCCGGTGGTGCGGATGGGCATCCCCGGCGTCGAGTACTTCGCCCACCCGTGGGTGCTGGGCACCCGGTTCGCCAAGGAGGCGCTGTTCACCGGCGACCGGTTCAGCGCACGGCGCGCGTACGAGCTCGGCTTCGTCAGCCGCGTCGTGCCCCGCGAGGCGCTGGAGGCGGAGACCGACGCGCTCGCCGAGCGGATCGCCAGGATGCCACCGTTCGGCCTCGCGCTGACGAAGCGGGCGGTCAACCAGTGCGAGGACCTGATGGGCCTGCGCGCGGGCATGGACTCGGTGTTCGGGCTGCACCACTTCGCGCACGCGCACAACGCCGAGGTCGGCGCCGACTCGCTGGGCGGGATGGACGCGCGCGCCATGAAGACAAGCGCGACCTGAGAGCGGCTGCCACTATGGATCTTGAACTGGGCCCGTCGACCGTGGCGTTCCGCGACGAGGTGCGGGCGTGGCTCGCCGACAACGTCCCGGCGCCGCCGTTGCCGCCGTTGGACACGGCCGAGGGCTTCGCCGCGCACCGCGCGTGGGAGGCCCGGCTGGCGCAGGCTCGGCTGTCGGTCGTGTCCTGGCCGGCGGAGCTCGGCGGGCGGGACGCCTCGCTCGTGGACTGGGTGGTCTTCGAGGAGGAGTACTACGCGGCCGGCGCCCCGCCGCGGGTCAGCCAGAACGGCGTCTTCCTGCTCGCGCCGACGCTGTTCGCCCACGGCACGCCCGAGCAGCGCGCTCGGCTGCTGCCGCCGATGGCGCGCGGGGAGCAGATCTGGGCGCAGGCGTGGTCGGAGCCGGACGCCGGCTCCGACCTGGCCGCGCTGCGGTCCCGGGCCGACCGGGTCGACGGCGGCTGGCGGCTGTCCGGGCAGAAGACCTGGTCGACGCGGGCCGCGTTCGCCGACCGCGGCTTCGGGCTGTTCCGCACCGATCCCGCCGCCGAGCGCCACCGCGGCCTGACGTACTTCCTGTTCGACCTGGGCGCCGACGGGGTCACCGTCCGCGGCATCCCCCAGCTCGACGGCCGGCCCGGCTTCGCCGAGATCTTCCTGGACGACGTGTTCGTGCCCGACGAGGACGTGCTCGGGGCGCCGGGCAACGGCTGGCGGGTCGCGATGTCGACCGCGGCGAACGAGCGCGGCCTGTCGCTGCGCTCCCCCGGCCGCTTCCTCGCCTCGGCGGCCCGGCTGCGCGCGCTCGCGCTCGAACGCGGCGAGACCGGCGCGGGCGAAGGGGTGACCGGCCGCGTCGCCGACGCCTGGATCGCCGCGCGGGCCTACCAGCTGCACACCTGGCAGACCGTCACCAGACTGCTCGACGGCGGCGAGCTGGGCGCCGAGTCGTCGCTGGCCAAGATCTTCTGGTCCGACCTGGACGTCGCGCTGCACGAGACGGCGCTGGACCTGCTGGGCGCCGACGGCGAGCTGGACGGCGACTGGATGGCGGGCTACCTCTTCTCGCTCGCCGGGCCGATCTACGCCGGCACCAACGAGATCCAGCGCAACGTGGTGGCCGAGCGGATGCTGGGGCTGCCCCGATGAGGTTCCAGCCCCAGCCGGAGCAGCTCGACTACGCCGCCTCGCTGCGGGACTTCCTCGCCGCCCAGGACACCCCGTCGATCGCGCGGGCGTGGGCCGCCGGCGACCCGGCCCCGGGCCGCGCGCTGTGGCGCAAGCTCGCCGACCAGGGCGTGCTCGCCCTGGGCCTGCCACCGGAGCACGGCGGCGTCGACGCCACCCCGGTCGATCTCGTGCTCGCCTTCGAGCAGCTGGGCCGAGCCGCGGTGCCGGGCCCCTATGTCGAGTCGGTCGCGGTGCTGCCGATGCTGCTCGCCGGAACCCCGGCCGCGGACCGGCTCGAACCCATCGGCGCCGGCTCGCTCGTCGCGACCGTGGCGCTGCCCCCGCGGGTGCCCTACGCCGTCGACGCCGCCGCGGCCGACGTTTCCTTCGTCGTGACCGCCGGCGGGCTCGCCTACGCGCGGGTCACCGGCGGCCGGGACTCGGTCGACCCGTCGCGGCGCCTCGGCGTCGTCGAGGCCGGCGAGCCGCTGGGCGCGGTCGACCCCGCGGCGGCCTTCGACCGCGGCGCCCTGGCGACGGCCGCCTACCTGCTGGGAGCGGGCGCGGCACTCCTGGAGCAGACCGTCGACTACGCGAAGCTGCGCCGCCAGTTCGGTGCGCCGATCGGCTCGTTCCAGGCCGTGAAGCACCAGCTCGCCGACGTCGCGGTCGCGCTGGAGTTCGCCCGCCCGCTGCTGTCGGGCGCAGCCCTCGCCGTGGCCGGGCCGGGCGGGCCGACCGTGGGCCGAGACGTCTCGGCGGCGTGGGTCGCCTGCGCCACCGGGGCACACCTGGCGGCCCGGACGGCGCTGCAGGTGCACGGCGCGATCGGGTACACGGCGGAGCACACCCTGTCGGTCTGGCTGCTGAAGGTCCGGGCTCTGCTGTCCGCGTGGGGCACCCACCGGCTGCACCGCGGCCGGGTCTGGGCGGCGTTGGAGAGTGAGGTGGCAGGTGGCTGACGACGTGCTGGTGAGCCGCGTCGGCGCGGTCCAGGTCATCACGATCAACCGGCCGGAGGCGCGCAACGCGCTCGACCTCAGCGTCGCGACGAAGATCTGTGCCGCCGTCGACGAGCTGGACGAGACGGACGAGCTGCGCGCCGGGGTCCTCACCGGCGCGGGTGGCACCTTCTGCTCCGGGATGGACCTCAAGGCGTTCCTGCGCGGCGAGCGGCCGGTGATCGAGGGCCGCGGCCTGTGCGGCATCACCCAGACCCGGCCGCGCAAGCCGATGGTCGCGGCGGTCGAGGGCTGGGCGCTGGCCGGCGGGTTCGAGCTGGCGCTCGCCTGCGACCTGGTGGTGGCCTCGACGGCGGCCCGGTTCGGAGTACCCGAGGTGAAGCGCGGCCTGGTCGCCTCCGGCGGCGGGGCGCTCACCCTGGCCAGCCGGATCGCCCCGGCCGTCGCGCTGGAACTGCTGCTGACCGGTGAGCCGGTCGACGCGGCGCGGGCGTTCGACGTCGGCCTGGTCAACCGCCTGGCCGAGCCGGGCGAGGCGCTCCAGACGGCGGTCGAGCTCGCGACGACGATCGCGGGCAACGGCCCGCTGGCGGTGGCCGCGTCGAAGCTGCTCGCGACCGACGGGACTCAGTGGCGCGCCGACGAGCGGTGGCGCCGGCAGTCCGAGATCGTCGCGCCGGTCGCCGCGTCCGAGGACGCCCGCGAGGGTGCGCGGGCCTTCGCCGAGCGGAGGGCGCCGGTATGGCGGGGCCGCTGACCGGGCTGCGGGTGCTGGAGCTCGCCGGCCTCGGGCCGGGCCCGCACGCCGGGATGATCCTGGCCGACCTCGGCGCCGACGTGGTCCACGTCAGCCGCCCCCACGAGCAGGCGCCGGACTCGGACTTCCTGCTGCGCGGGCGGACGGCGACCGAGCTCGACCTGAAGTCGCCGGCCGGCCGGGACCGGGCCCTGGCGCTCGCCGCCGGCGCGGACGTGCTCATCGACCCGTTCCGCCCCGGGGTGCTGGAACGCCTCGGCCTCGGGCCGGCGGCCTGCCTGGCCGCGAACCCGCGGCTGGTGTACGCGCGGATCACCGGGTGGGGCCAGGACGGTCCGCTCGCGGCGCGGGCCGGCCACGACATCAACTACATCGCCCTGACCGGGGTGCTGAACGCGATCGGGCACGCGGGCGACCGGCCGGTGCCGCCGCTGAACCTCGTCGGCGACTTCGGTGGCGGCTCGATGTTCCTGCTCGTGGGCATCCTCGCCGCGCTGTGGGAGCGGGAACGGTCCGGCGCCGGTCAGGTCGTCGACGCGGCGATGGTGGACGGAGTGAGCGTGCTGAGCCAGATGATCTGGTCGTTCCGGGCCGACGGGAGGTGGTCGGACCGCCGGGGGACGAACGCCCTCGACTCGGGGGCGCCCTATTACGACACCTACGAGTGCGCCGACGGCCGGTACGTCGCCGTCGGCGCGGTCGAGCCGAAGTTCTACGCCCAGCTGCTCGACGGGCTCGGTCTCGCCGCCGCGGACCTGCCCGCCCAGCGGGACCGCGCCGGCTGGCCACTGCTGCGGGACCGGATCGCCGCGGCCTTCCGGTCCCGAGGCCGGGACGAGTGGGCGGTGGTGTTCGCCGACCGCGACGCGTGTGTCACCCCGGTCCTGTCGTTCGCCGAGGCACCGGACCATCCGCAGCTCGCCACCCGGCGGACGTTCGCCCCCGTCGCCGGCGACCTGCAGCCCGCGCCGGCGCCCCGGTTCTCGCGCAGCGCTCCCGCCGCGCCGAGCCGCCCGCGCCGAGCCGGCGCCGACGCGATCGCTCAGCGCTGGGCCACGTCGCGATGACGGTCCTGGTCTCCCGGCCGGCCGAGCACGTCGCCGTCGTGACGCTCAACCGCCCGGACTCGCTGAACTCCGTCACCCACGAGCTGCTCACCGACCTGGGCCGGGCCTTCGCCGGCCTCGACGCCGACCGCGACGTGCGGGCGATCGTCCTCGCCGGCGCCGGCCGGGGCTTCTGCGCCGGGCTGGACCTGCGTGCCCCGGGCCGGCCGCCGAACAGCGACGACCTCGGCGAGGTGCCGTACAAGTTCCGGTTCCAGCGGGCCTTCTCAGCACTGGTCGAGTCGATGCACGCGCTGCGCCCCGCGCTCGTCGCGGCGGTGCACGGCCCGGCGGTCGGCGCCGGCCTGGCGCTCGCGCTGGCCTGCGACACCAGGGTCGCCGGCCCGGGGGCGCGGTTCGGCGTCGGGCCGGTGCGGATCGGGCTGTCCGGGGCGGACGTGGGCATCTCCTACCACCTGCCGCGCGCGGTCGGCACCACGCTCGCCTTCGAGATGATGTTGACCGGCCGGATCATCGACGCGCGGGAGGCCGACGCGCGGGGCCTGGTGCTGCGGGTCGTGGACGATCCGCTCGCCGGCGCCGTCGAGGTCGCGGCCGCGATCGCGGCGAACGCGCCGTTCGCGCTCTGGACGACCCGTGACGTGATGCTCGCGAACGTCGATGCGCCCTCGCTGCGCCATGCCGTCGTCCAGGAGGACCGCGCCCAGGTGCTGGTCAGCCTGACCGCCGACAGCCGGGAGGGCCGCCAGGCGTTCGCCGAGCGCAGGACCGCGAAGTACCAGGACGGATGAGGTAGGCGAACGGCTATGGAACTCGCGGAACCGGTACTCACCGAGGAGCAGCGCGCGCTGCGCGCGGCGACCTCGCGCTTCGCGCGCGCCCAGTACCCGCTCAGCCGGGTCAGGGAGGTCGCCGACAGCGGTGCGCAGGTGCCGTCGGACTACCTGCGGCAGGCGGCCGAGCTGGGCTGGTTCGCCATGCTCGTCCCGGAGAAGCACGGCGGCGGGACGGTCTCCGGCCGGCCGGGGGCGGACGCGGTGGTGATCGCGCAGGAGCGCGGCCGGTGGCTGCAGCCGGTGGCGTTCGTCCCGGCGAACGTGGTGGCGCTCGCGCTGGCCGAGGCAGGCGACGAGTCCCAGCAGGGCGCGGTTCTTCCCGGTGTTCTCGAGGGCGTCCTGCGGGTGAGCTGGGCTTTCGCCGACGACCGCGACACCGGTGCCCTCGGCGCCGTCACCTACGCCCGGACCGCCGGCGGCCTGCGCCTGTCGGGGCTCGCGACGCCGGTGCAGGACGCCGACCTGGCCGACGTGCTGCTGGTGACCGCGACCGGCCCCGACGGCGTGGCCCAGGCACTCGTCCGCCAGGACACCCCAGGGCTCACCGTGACGGCATTGGCCTCACTCGACGTCACCCGCCGATTCGGCTCGGTCCGGTTCGACGGTGTGGAGGTCGCCGCGGCGGACGTCGTCGGCGAGGTGGGCGAGGCTGCCGGCGCGCTGGCGCAACGGCAGCTCGACCTCGCCGCTGTGCTGACGGCGGCCGAGATGGTCGGCGCGATGAGCGCCGACCTGGAGCTCGCGATCGACTACGCGAAGAGCCGGACCGCCTTCGGCCGGCCGATCGGCTCGTTCCAGGCGCTCAAGCACCAGCTCGCCGACGCCGCCGCGCTCGTCGAGGCCGGCAAGGCCGCCGTCGACGCGGCGGCCGAGGCCCTCGACGGCACGGGCCCCGGGGACGCCGCGTCGGTGGCCAAGGCCTTCGTCAGCCGCGCCGCCGTCGAGGTCGCGCACACCTGCTGGCAGGTGTTCGGCGGCATCGCCTTCACCTGGGAGCACGACCAGCACCTCTACCTGCGCCGGCTCACCACCGACGCCGCGCTCTACGGCGACGAGGCGCACCACTACCGAAGGGTCCTCGCGCTCCACGACCTGCCCGACGCGCCACCAAGCCCAGCCACCCCGTGGCGCGGGCAGCAGGAGGGGAAGGACGGCGATGACTGAGCCCGACGACGCCACCGTCGACCTGGAGACGTTCCGGACCGAGGCCCGAGCCTGGATCCACGCGAACCTCGAACCGGCCGCCGGGCCGCCCACCACGCCGGAGCGCTGGACGCCCGAGCTGCTGGCCCCGGAGCGGGCGCTGCAACGACGGATCTTCGACGGCGGGTTCGCCGGCATCGCCTGGCCGGCCGAGTACGGCGGCCGGGGCCTCACCCCGTCGCACGAACGGGTCTTCCAGCAGGAGGCCGCGGCGTTCCGCACCCCCCGGTTCGGGATCGCCGGCCAGACCACCTTCGACATCTGCATCCCCACGATGCTCGGCTGCGCGTCGCCGGAGTTCCTGCGCCGCCATGTGCCGCGGGTCCTCGCCGGAGACGAGCTGTGGGTGCAGTTCTACTCGGAGCCGCAGGCCGGCTCGGACCTGGCCGGGGTGCGCAGCTCCGCGGTCCGGGAGGACGGCGGCTGGCGCCTCAACGGCGCCAAGATGTGGTCCAGCGCCGCGTACTACGCCGACTACGGCATGTGCCTGGTCAGGACCGACTGGACGGTCCCCAAGCACCGCGGCCTGACCTGGTTCGCCGTGCCGATCCAGGCGCCCGGCGTGGAAGTCCGGATGATCCGCCAGATCGACGACCGCGCCGAGCTGTGCCAGGAGTTCTTCGACGACGTCCGGCTGGACGACGCCGATGTGATCGGGGACGTGAACGGCGGCTGGCCGATCACCAGGCGCCTGCTCGCCCTGGAGCGCGGCGGCGGCTCCCGGGCCGAGTCGGGCCGCACCGCCACCCCGGCCCGGGAGTTCCCGGACGACCTCGTCGCGCTGGCCACCGCGGCCGGGCGCCTCGGCGACCCACACGTCCGCGAGCTCATCGCCACCGCCCACGTCAACGACCGCGTCTACGACGCGGTCATGCGCCGCGTCGTCGCGCTCGGGCGGGCAGGTGGGCGCGACAGCGCGTCGGTGGCCTCCTACGGAAAGCTCCTGCGTGGCACGTTCACGCCGCTGCGCGCCCGGATGGCGCTGGAGATCGGCGGCGCGGCGGCGGCCACCTGGGACCCGGCCGCGCCGGTGGGTCCCGCCGGCGCGGCCGTCTTCGCGTACCTCAACTGCCGGATGCCGAGCATCGCCGGCGGCACCAACGAGATGCAGCGCAACGCGATCAGCGAACAGATCCTCGGGCTCCCGCGTGAGCCCAGCTACGACAGCGCGCGCCCCTACGCGGAGGTGCTGCGCGACATCGACTCCTGGCAGAACGGGCCGAAGGGCGACCAGGCGTGAGGAGCAGATCATGACACGGGACGCGGTCATCGTCGCCGCCGTGCGTACCCCGATCGGCCGGCGGAACGGCTCGCTGGCCGGCAGCCACGGCATCGACGTCAGCGCGCACGTGCTGTGCGAGCTGGAGCGGCGCTCGGGCGTCGACCCGAGCCTCGTGGACGACGTGATCTGGGGCTGCGTCCAGCAGGTCGGCGAGCAGGCCGTCAACATCGGCCGCAACGCGGTGCTGTCCGCGGGCTGGCCCCAGACCGTGCCCGCGACGACCGTCGACCGCCAGTGCGGGTCCTCCCAGCAGAGCGTCCACTTCGCCGCCGCCGGGCTGGTCGCCGGCCACTACGACGTCGTCGTCGCCGGCGGCGTCGAGATGATGTCGCGGATCCCGCTGGGCTCGGCCCGCGGCGCCGGCCTCGGCCAGCCGATCACCGACGCCATCCGCGCCCGGTATGGCGTCGACGGCTTCAACCAGGGCCTGGGCGCCGAGATGATGGCCGAGAAGTGGGGCCTGTCGCGGACCGAGCTCGACGAGTTCGCCGCCCGGTCGCACGAGAAGGCCGCGGCCGCGATCGACGCCGGGACCTTCAAGGCCGAGATCGCCCCGTACCCGCTGCCGGACGGTTCCGTCTTCGACACCGACGAGGGGATTCGCCGGGGGACGACGGCAGAGCGGCTGGCCGGGCTGAAGCCGGCGTTCAGGCCGGACGGCGTGATCCACGCCGGCAACGCCTCGCAGATCAGCGACGGCGCCGCCGCGATCCTGCTGACGACGAGCGACCGCGCCCGCGAGCTCGGGCTGGCCCCGCTCGCCCGGGTGCACACGGCGGTGCTCGCCGCCGACGACCCGGTGATGATGCTGAGCGCCCCGATCCCGGCGACCCGGAAGGCGCTGTCCCGGTCCGGGCTGCGGATCGGCGACGTCGGCGTCTTCGAGGTCAACGAGGCGTTCGCCCCGGTCCCGCTGGCCTGGCTGGCCGAGACCGGGGCGGACCCGGCGGCGCTGAACCCGAACGGCGGGGCCATCGCGCTGGGGCACCCGCTCGGCGCCTCCGGCGCGCGGATCATGACGACGCTCGTCCACCACATGCGTGACAACGGCATCCGCTACGGACTGCAGACCATGTGCGAGGGCGGCGGCCTGGCCAACGCCACCATCCTTGAACTGCTGGGAGCCTGATCGTGAACCTGGACGGAACTGTCGCGCTCGTCACCGGAGGCGCCTCCGGTCTCGGGGCTGCCTCGGCGGCCCGCCTGATCGACGAGGGCGCCCGGGTGGTGATCCTCGACCTGCCGGCGTCGCGCGGCAAGGAGGTCGCCGCCGAGCTCGGCCCGCTGGCCACCTTCGCGCCGGGTGACGTCGCCGAGCCGGACGACGTCGAGGCCGCGGTGCGCACGGCGGAGGGCATCGGCCCGCTGCGCGCCCTGGTGCACTGCGCCGGGATCGGCAACGCCATCCGGCTCGTCGGCCGCGACGGCACGCCCGGCACCCTGGAGGACTTCACGCGGATCCTGCGGGTGAACCTGGTCGGGACGTACAACGTGCTGCGGCTCGCGGCGGCGAGCATGGCGAAGAACGAGGAGATCGACGGCGAGCGGGGCGCGTGCGTGCTGACCGCGTCCGTCGCCGCGTTCGACGGGCAGATCGGCCAGATCGCCTACTCCGCGTCCAAGGGCGGCGTCGCCGCGATGACGCTGGTCGCCGCGCGGGACCTGGCCAACCGGAGGATCCGGGTCTGCACGATCGCGCCGGGCCTGCTCGACACCCCCCTGCTCGGCCGGCTGCGCGAGGACATCAGGCTCGCCCTCGCCGCGACGGTGCCGAACCCGCAGCGCCTCGGCCAGCCGGCCGAGTACGCGGACCTGGCGACGACGATCCTGCGCAACGCCTACCTCAACGGCGAGACCATCCGCCTCGACGGCGCCCTGCGCATGGCGCCGCGCTGAGTCACCGCGACGCGCACCGCTCCCCACTACCCAGGTTGAGAGGATTCATGGGCAAGTTCGGCGTGCGCATCACCGGCGCCCGGATGCGGGACTGCAAAGCCATCGCGGAGATCTACGAGGACGCGGGCTTCGAGTCGATCTGGGTGCCCGACCATCTCGCGCTGCCCGTCGAGATGCCGACCGACTACCCCTACCGGTCCGACGGGACTCTGCCGTTCGGCACCGACGTGGCGCTGTACGACCCGTGGCTGTGGCTGTCGTACCTGGCCGCCGCGACCGAGCGGGTCAAGCTCGCCACCGGAGTCTTCATCCTGCCGCTGCGGCATCCGCTGCCGACGGCCCGCAGCCTGGTCACGCTGGACCGGCTGTCCGGCGGCCGGGCGGTCCTCGGGATCGGCGTCGGCTGGCTCGACGCGGAGTTCGACTGGGTCGGGCAGGCCTTCAAGGACCGGGGCCGGCGCACCGACGCGACCATCAGGGCGCTGCGTGCGCTGTGGACCGAGGACGTCACCGAGGTCCACGACGAGTTCTTCGACTTCGGCCCGACCAGGTTCCGGCCCAAGCCGGTGCACAGGTCGATCCCGATCGAGATCGGCGGCAAGTCGGCGGCGGCGCTGCGGCGGACCGCGGAGCTCGGCGACGGCTGGATCGAGGTCGGCTCCCGGACCGTCGACGTCTTCGGCGAGCGGGTCAGGGACCTGCACGGCCGGCGCGCCGAGCTCGGCCGCACCGGGCCGTTCGAGGTCACCGTCTCCGACCGCTCGCTCCTGAAGGCCGCGACCGGCTTCAAGGAGCTCTTCGACGCCGGCGCGACCCGGATCGTCGTGGACCCGCCGCGCTCGCCCGCCGGCGCCATCGAGGTCGACCAGCTCGCCGAGTGGGCCAAGGCCTTCGCCCGCGACAACATCCTCCCGCTGGCGGACGCATGATCGCGCCCGAGCAGGGCGAGGACCTGGACTTCGCCGTCGGCGAGGAGTTCGCGGCCAAGCTGCGCTGGGCCGACGAGTTCGTCAGCACCGAGGTCGAGCCGCTCGACCAGGTGCTCGGCCACCCCTGCGACCTGGCCGACCCGCGCCGGGCCGCGCTGGTCCCCCCGCTGCAGCGGCAGGTGCGCGAGGCCGGCCTGTGGGCCTGCCATCTCGGCCCCGAGCTCGGCGGACCCGGGTACGGCCAGGTCCGGCTCGGCCTGCTCAACGAGATCCTCGGCCGGTCCCGCTGCGCCCCGGTCGTGTTCGGCTGCCAGGCGCCGGACTCCGGCAACGCCGAGATCCTGGCCCGGTTCGGGACCGCCGAGCACCAGCGGCGTTATCTGCGCCCGCTGCTGGACAACGAGATCGTCTCCTGCTTCTCGATGACCGAGCCGCAGGGCGGCTCGGACCCGACCGAGTTCACCCTGCGGGCCGAGCCGGACGGCGACGAGTGGGTGCTCAACGGCGAGAAGTGGTTCTCGTCCAACGCCGCGTTCGCCGCCTTCGCGCTGGTCCTCGCGGTGACCGAGCCGGACGCGCGGCGCCACCGGCGGCTGTCGATGTTCATCGTGCCGACGGCCACACCCGGCTTCGAGATCATCCGCAACGTCGCCAACTACGGCGACCTGCCGGGGACGGGCACCCACTCCTACGTCCGCTACGACAACGTCCGCATCCCCGGAGCGAACCTGCTCGGCGAGCGCGGCGGCGGCTTCGTGGTCGCGCAGGTCCGGCTCGGTGGCGGCCGGGTCCACCACGCGATGCGCTCGGTGGGACTGGTCCGCCGCGCCCTGGACATGATGTGCGAGCGGGCGTTGTCCCGCCGCTCCGGCGGACGGCTGCTCGCGGACACCCAGCTCGTCCAGGCCATGATCGCCGACACCTGGCTGCAGATCGAGCAGTTCCGGCTGCTCGTGCTGCGCACCGCGGCCCGCATCGACCGGTACCAGGACTACAACCGGGTCCGCACCGACATCGCGGCGGTGAAGATCGCTCTGCCGACCGTCGTGCACGACGTCGCCGCCCGCGCGGTGCAGCTGCACGGCTCACTCGGGATCTCCGACGAGCTGCCGCTGGCGCGCTGGGTGCTCGACTCCTTCTACCTGGGGCTCGCCGACGGGGCGACCGACATCCACCGGATGAACCTCGGCCGGCTGGTGCTGCGCGAGCATGAGGCGCACGACGGCCTGTTCCCCACCGGCCACCTGCCACGGCTGCGCGCCGAGGCACTGGCGAAGTACACGGCCGAGGTCCCGGACCTGCTCCTCGTGGACGAGCGGTGAGCGACGAGCTGGCCGGGAAGGTCGCGGTGATCACCGGGGCGACCCGGGGCCTCGGCCGGGCCATGGCGTTCGCCTTCGCCGAGGCCGGCGCGACCGTCGTCGTCGCCAGCCGCAAGGCCGACGCCTGCGACGGCGTCGCCGCCGAGATCACCGCGGCCACCGGCCGCGCCGCGCTGCCCGTCCCGTGCCACGTCGGGCACTGGCCGGCCTGCCAGGCGCTCGTCGAGACCGTCGTGGACCGGCTCGGCCACCTCGACGTGCTGGTCAACAACGCCGGGATGTCGCCCCTCTACCCGT
Source organism: Pseudofrankia inefficax (assembly GCF_000166135.1). Lineage (NCBI taxonomy): Bacteria > Bacillati > Actinomycetota > Actinomycetes > Frankiales > Frankiaceae > Pseudofrankia > Pseudofrankia inefficax. Next base: position 3,965,183 of record NC_014666.1, on the reverse strand, counting down.
CGCTGCCCGAGGTCACCGAGGACCTCTACGACAAGGTGCTCGCCGTCAACCTGAAGGGCCCGTTCCGGCTGTCGGTGCTCGCCGCCGAGCACATGGCCGGGCTGCCGGACGGCGGCAGCATCGTCAGTGTCAGCAGCATCGCCGCCGGCCGGCCCAAGGCGCACGAGCTGCCCTACGGGATCGCCAAGGCGGGCCTGCACGCGCTGTCGACCGGGATCGCGCACGCCTACGGGCCGAAGGTCCGCGCGAACGTCATCATGGCCGGGCCGTTCCTGACCGACGTGGCCAGGTCGTGGGACATGGCGGCCTTCACCGAGCGGGCCCAGCGGGAGATTCCGCTCCAGCGGGCCGGGCGGCCGGAGGAGATCGTGGGCGCCGCGCTCTACCTGGCCGGACCCGCGTCGAGCTTCACGTCCGGCGCGGTCCTCAAGGTCGACGGCGGGCTGCTGTGGAGCCCCTCGTGAGCGTCGACGCGGCTCGCTACGGTGTCGATCTGGCGGCGCTGGCCGGCTGGCTGCGCCGGGAGGGCGTCGCGGCCGGGCCGGTCGAGGTCGTCGAGGCGATCTCCGGCGGGACGCAGAACGTGCTGCTGCGGCTGCGCGCGGGCGGCGCCGACTACGTGCTGCGCCGGCCGCCGGTGCACAAGAAGCCCCGCGACGACGACACGATGCGCCGCGAGATGCGGCTGCTGGCCGCGCTCGCGGGGACGGATGTGCCACACCCGGCCTACGTCGCCGGCTGCGCCGACCCGGCGGTCCTCGGCGCGGCCTTCTACCTGATGGCGCCGCTGGACGGGGCCAACCCGAACGTCGCGCTGCCGCCCGGGTACGTCGCCGAGCCGCGGTGGCGTCACCAGCTGGGGCTGGAGGTCGCGGCCACGGCCGCCCGCGTCGGCGACGTCGACTACGCGGCGATCGGGCTGGCCGACTTCGGCCGCGCCGAGGGCTACCTCGACCGGCAGGTCACGCGCTGGCTGCGTCAGCTCGAGTCCTACCGGGAGCTGGCGGGCTACCCACCGGACCGGCGGCCGCCGCACGTCGACGAGATCGGGCGCTGGCTCGCCGACCGCAAGCCGGCGGCCTTCACCCCGGGCCTGATCCACGGCGACTTCCACCTGGCCAACGTGATGGTGGCGCACGACCGCCCGGAGGTCATCGGCGTCATCGACTGGGAGCTGTCGACCCTCGGCGACCCGCTGATCGACCTCGGCTGGCTGCTCGCGACCTGGCCGGACGGCGACCCGCGGGCGCCCGGCGTCAAGGGGGCCGAGCCCTGGGACGGCTTCCCCACCCCGGCTGAGCTGGTCGAGAGCTACGCCAGGACCACCACCAGGCCGGTTGGCCACGTCGAGTGGTACACGGTCCTCGCCTGCTTCAAGCTGGGCGTCATCCTGGAGGGCACCTACGCCCGTGCCCGCGCCGGGCTAGCGCCAGCGCCACTCGGCGAGCGGTTCCGCCAGGCGTCGCGCAACGCGCTCAGCCGCGCCTGGTCCATCGTCGACGGGTAGGCGCTGCCAGGGCCCCAAGCCCTGCCGCTGGCTCGATCGAGCGAGCCAGCGGCAGCGGCGGGCCGGCGCCCGCCGTCAGGCTGGTAGCACGGCCTCGGCCAACGGGCGGGCCGGGTCGCGGGCCAGGTCCGTCGCGAGCCGGGCGCCGAGAACCTTCGCGCCGGCCACGTAGTCACGCGTGTTGTTCACACAGTCGAGCGCGGTGACGGCTCCGTCGTGGAGGTAGACGACGCTGAAGCTGGCGGACGTGGCGTCGCCGCGGACCAGCCGCTCGTCGTCCCGCCCGACCAGCCCGACCGACTTGAACCTCGTCGCGTACTGGTTCGACCAGAACCTGGGCACCGGGGCGTAGGCCGCCCGCGGCTCGCCGCCCAGGATGTTCGCGGCGATGACCTTCGCCTGTTCGACCGCGTTGTTGATCGACTCCAGCCGGGTCGGACCGCGCCGCGCGTGCGGGAACCGGGCGCAGTCGCCGGCCGCGAAGACGCGCGGGAGGCTCGTCGCCCCCGCCGCGTCGACGTCCAGGCCGTCGGTGACGCTGGCGCCGGCCCGCCGCAGCGGCTCGACGTTGGGCACGAGGCCGACCGCGACGAGCACCCGGTCGGCGGGGACGGACTCCCCGGACGCGAGCGCGACGGCCGAGACCGTCGCGCCGTCGCCCGACTCGAAGCCCACCACGTCCGCGCCGAGGGAGATCTCGACCCCGGCGCCTTCGTGCAGCCGGCGGAAGTAGTCGGACACCTCGGGGCCGGTGACGCGTTCCAGAAGCCGGTCCGCACGCTCGAGAACGTGCGTCGCGACGCCCGCCTCGGCGCACGCCGCCGCCACCTCCAGGCCGATGAACCCGCCGCCGACCAGGACGAACCGCCCGCCCGCCCTGATCGCCGCCCTGAGCCGAAGCGCGTCGTCGATCGAGGCGAGCTGGTGAACCCCCGCGAGCGTGAAGCCCGGCAGGTCCAGGCGGCGCGGGCTGCCACCGGCCGCCCAGACGAGCCGGCCGAACCGCAGCGTCGCGCCGCGGCTCGTCTCCACCAGGCCGCGGCCGGCGTCGACCAGGACCACTGTCTGGTCCGTGCGGAGCTCGACGCCCGCGTTCTGCCAGAACGCGTCGGCCCGCAGGTCGAGCTGGCCCTCCTCGACGTCGCCCTTGAGCAGGCCCTTGGACAGGGGCGGCCGCTCGTACGGCCGGCGCGCGCCGGCCTCGACGAGCGCGATCCGGCCGTCGAAGCCGGCGGCCACCAGCTCGGTCACGACCTGTGTTCCCGCGTGGCCACCGCCCACGACGACCACGTCGTAGGTGCCGTCCGCGGACGGGCTCGGCGTCACGACGGGACCGTCACCGCGATCTCGCCGAGCTCGTCGCGCAGGATGAGCTGGCAGCCGAGGCGGCTGGTCGGCAGCCGGTCGTCGACGGCCTCCAGCATGTCCTCCTCGTCGGCGCTCATGGACCGAAACGCGAGGTCGGGGTCGACGTGGACGTGGCAGGTGGCGCAGGACATCTCGCCGCCGCACTCGCCGACGATGCCCGGGACGCCGTTCTCCACGGCGACGCGCATGACGCTGGTGCCGGGCTCGGCCACCACGACACGGGCCGAGCCGTCGGCGAGGCGGAAGGTCACTTTGATCGACATCGAGAGTCCTCAGGCCGCCGCGTAGGGACGGACCTCGAGCGAGGCCAGCCCCGAGCCGTTCACGTCCAGCATCCAGGTCGGCTCGCCGGCGCAGCTCATGTCCGGGAACGCCTGAAGAAGGGTCCTGGCGAGGGTCGTGAACTCGAGGCGGAGCAGGTTCCGGCCCAGGCACTTGTGGATCCCGTCGCCCAGGCCGACATGGTCGACCGGGTCGCGCCGCAGGTCGAACCGCCCCGGGTCCTCGAAGACGCGTTCGTCGTGGTTGGCCGAGATGAGGGACAGCAGCACCCAGTCGCCCTGCCGGATCTCCTTGCCGCCCATCTCGACGTCACGCGTGGCCACCCGCAGCAGGGAACGCGCCGGGCTGGTCCACCGGATGACCTCGTCGACCAGGTCCAGTGCCCGGCCCGCCGGCGCGGACAGGAAGATCTCGCGCTGGTCTGGATGCACGAGCAGCTGCCAAAGGCCGGCGCTGATGGCGTTGCGCGAGGTCTCGATGCCGCCGAGGATCAGGGCGCTGAACCAGCCGCGCAGCTCGTAGGTACTGAGTTTCTCGCCCTCGATCTTCATCTCGGTCACGACCGTGGCGAAGTCGTCCCTGGGCTCACGCTTGCGCTCCTCGGCCAGGTCCATGGCGTAGTCGATGAGCTGCCGCAGGCCGGTCTCGGCGGTCTTCACCGGGTCGTCGTCCACGAGGAAGCGTGGGTCGTGGCTCTGGGTGTACATGCCGGCCGCGTTCCGCACGAGGGCCCAGTCCTCCTCCGGAACCCCGAGCATGCCCAGGATCACCCGGACGGGGAGCTGGGCGGCCACCTCCTCGACCAGGTCGAACTTCTCCAGGCCCCGCGCCCGGTCGACGACCTCGTCGGAGTACCGCTGGATCTGGTCGGTCAGCTTGGCGATCGACGGGACGCTGAAGTAGCGGTTCATCGGGCGCCGGAGGTAGGTGTGGATGGGTGGGTCGACGTTGACCACGCGGGCTTCCAGGCCCAGCTCGTACCGCTGTTCCAGCGTGAACCGGCGCGGCGACCGGGGCGGCCGCCCGACCGTCCACAGGTGACGGCTGCTGAAGGTCATGTGGTCGCCCAGGGCCTGCTTGACGTGCTCATGCCGGGTAAGAAACCAGAAGGACCGGCCATACGCCTCATCCTTCGCCCAGTGGACCGGGTCCTCGTCGCGAAGAAGCCGGTAGGCCGCGAGGAACTCCGCACGCTCGCGGTACCAGAGGGGATCGTTCAGGCGGTTGTCGATGCTCGTCCAGTCTCGTTCCACGTTCTTCTCCGTTCAGCATGCGTGCGTAATCCGTCAGTCCAGGGCGCGGCTCGGTCACCCGCCGCGAGGGTGACGGAACGCCTGGTCGCGGCGACGGATCGCCTCGGGGAGGCCGTCCTCGGCGATGACGGACCGCCAGGCGCTGGTGGCGCTGCTGGTGTGCGCGAGAGTGTCCAGATCGGCGCCAAGCTCGATCGCCTGCCGGAACCCGGCGAGGTCCTGGATCCGGCGCAGGTGCTGCCGTTGGATCGTGATGTTGTCCTTGGGCAGGCTCGCGATCCGCGCGGCCCACTCCCCCACCGTGTCGTCGAGCTCCTCCGGCAGCACGGCGCGGTTGACCATCCCCCAGGCCGCGGCCTCGATGCCGGTCAGCTCCGGGGTCACCCAGAGGAACTCCTTCGTGCGCGCCGTGCCGATCCAGGACGGGTAGGCCATGGCGTTGGGCGTACCGCCGGCCGCCCGGATCGCCGGGTGCGAGAACCGGCACGTCGTCGTCGCCACCGCGAGGTCGCACATGAGCATCAGGTCCACTCCGCTGCCCAGACAGTAGCCGTGCACCCGGGCCAGCACCGGGGTGTCGCCGTCGCGCATCCGCAACAGCGCTCGGCTCGACCGCCGCAGCCCGCGCCAGTCGTCCAGGACGCCGGACTCGGGTTCGCCGGCCGAGCCGGCCTGCGCACCGGCTGCCGCGCCGGACGGCTCAGGGCCGCCGGCGGATCCCTCGACGGCGCCGGGGCGCCGCAGGTCGTGACCCGCGCAGAAGCCTCGGCCCCGGCCCGACAGCACGATCACCTTGGCCGCGCCGGCCGCGTCGAGTTCCTCGTAGGCCGCGACGAGCGCCAGCACGTCGTCAGGCGTCAGCGCGTTCGCGGCGGTCGGCTTGTCGATGACCAACTGAGCGATCGGGCCGTCGGTCTCGACGGCGATGCTGCCGGTCCTCATGATCCGGACGCCGATGCGAAGGATTCGGGATACGCGGTGGACAGCGCTGCCAGGATCGGGAAGAACGGGTGGTCACGGACCTCGTGCAGGCGGGGGTCGAAGCCGAACATCCGGTTGTGCGTGACCACCAGCGCGAGGCCGGTGTCCACGTTCGCCCAGCCGATCGAGGCTCCGGCGCCCGGGTGGCACAGCACCGGCCCACCGCCGAACAGGTCGTGCGCGGTCCAGTAGCCGCCCCGGCCGATCGGCGGGGCGATCCGGTTCCCGCCACCGAACACGGTGTCAAGCTCGTCGGGGTTCTCCCGCGGCGCGAGGCACGCCCGCACGCGCCGCTCGGACAGCAGCCGCACACCGTCGAGCTCCCCGCCGCCGGCGAGCAGGGCGAACAGGCGCACCAGGGAGTGCGCGGGGCCGATCGCGCCCGCGCCGGGCAGCACCGCGCCGCGCACCACCGGCAGGTTGTGGACAGTGGCGCTCGGGGCCACGGCGGCGGGCATCGCCCGCTTCGCCAGCTCGCCGGGCCCTTCGCCGCCCAGCTGGCGGACCTCCGTCGCCCCGACGCCGACCAGAGCCGGGACCCGGTGCAGCTCGTCGGCCGGCGCGCCCATCCAGCAGTCGGTCATCGCCAGCGGCGTGAAGATCTCGTCCTGGACGAACCCGGCGAAGCCGCGCCCGCGCGGGTCGGTGCGCCGGACGATCTCGCCGACCGTCCAGCCGAACACCAGCGACTGGTATCCGTTCTTCGTCCCCGGCGGGAACGCGGGGGTGTAGCCGGCGATCCGGTCCACCATCCAGTCCCAGTCCGCCATCAGCTCGGGTGTCACCCCCTCGGGCATCTGGGGGATCCCGGATCGGTGCGACAGCACGTCGCGAACGGTCATCCGGTCCTTGCCGTTGACCGCGAACCGCGGCCAGTACCGCGCGACCGGGGCCTCGTAGTCGACGAGGCCGCGCTCGGCCTGCAGGTGCAGCGCCGTCGCGGTGATCGCCTTGGTCACCGAGAAGACCGGCAGCGGTGTCCCGGTCGTCATCGGCGCGGCCCCGTCGGGAGCGAGCAGGCCGGCCGCCTCGTCGACCACGAGCCGCCCGTCGGCCCAGACCGCGACCTGTAGCCCGATCTCGCCGCGCTCCAGACACTCCGGGAGCGCCGCGCGAACCAGCTCGGAGGCGTCGCCGCTCGTCATGGGTGCCTCACGGTCCCTTCCACCAGCAGGTTCCTTCCACCAGCACGGCCCCTTCGACCAGCACGGCCCTTCCACCAGCACGGCGCCTTCCACCCGCGTGGGCACGCATCGAGCCGGCTACGCGACGTGGTAGAGCCGGGCGGCGTTGCCGTGCAGGACCTTCGCCGCGATCTCCCGGGGCACGTCACGGAAGGCGTCCTCGATCATTTCCCGAGGCGTCCGCGCCGTGGAGGCGGGCCCGGGGGCCAGGCTCGTCGGGTGCGGGAAGTCCGTCTCGAACATGACCCGGTCGGCGTACTCGGGGTGCAGCGCGAGGTACTCCAGGGTCCGGCGCTCGAACCAGAAGGTGCCGTACATGTTGCTGAAGAACTTCTCGGACGGGAGCCGGCGGTGCGGGTACAGCGTCGGGCCGGCCGAGTTCTTCCACTGCCAGTCGAGCGCCTCCATCAGGAAGGGCAGGTACCCCCAGCCGCTCTCGACCGAGACGGCCTGCAGCCGCGGGAACCGGTCGAAGGTGTCGCTGGCCAGCAGCGTCGAGATGGTCTGGATGTTGCTCGTGAAGCTGCTCGCGGTGTCGGCGATGTAGGCCGTGAGCTTGAAGTCCTCCCGGTTGAGCTCCCGGAACTTCAGGTCATCGTTGGTGAACGCGCCGATCCCGATGTGCAGGTTGAGCGACATCTCCAGGTCCTGCGCCGCGGCGTAGACGTCGTCCCAGTGCCCGGAGTTGATCCGCGGGTAGCCCAGCGCGTGCAGCTTGGCCGCCCAGAGCACGCCGCGGTGGCCGTTCTCCCGACACCGCTCCATCTCCGCGATGCTCGCCTCGACGTCCCAGTACGGCAGCATCGAGATCGGGAGCAGCCGCCGTGGGTCGGCACTGGCGAAGTCGGTGAGAAAGTCGTTGTACGCCCGCACACACTCCAGCGCCAGCCCCGGGTCGCCGATCTCCAGGAAGGACTGGGTCTCGAACCCGATCACGTTGGGATAGAGAACCTGGGCGTACAGGCCGAACTCGTCCATGCGCCGCAGCCGTTCGGCCGGGTCGAAGCCGGCGGCGTCGGACCGCGCGAGGTCCGGCGGGAACGCCGGGGGGTGCTCGTGCCAGCCCGCGTAGTTGTAGTAGCCGACCGGGTTCAGCCAGCGGTTCCCGACAAGCCAGCAGTCCATTCCCCAGTCGGCGTTGTACGCGACGCGTGGGCGAAGATCTCCCCACTTCGAGGAGAGACGGGACGTCCACAGATCCGGCGGTTCGGTCACGTGGGTGTCCGTGTCGATGACTCGAAGGTCATCCGCCAGTGCCATTCGGCGACTCCTCACGCAGTGCGGGTGTTCGTCGCCGGACGCTACCCGCGCATGAAAAGCGACAAAAGCACAGTTCCCAGTGGCCGGGACGGCCCGTAGTGTGATCCATTCCGCGGGCCTACGCTCGGGCCGCTGAGTCGACGGGTCAGGAGGGAACGCGTATGCGCCCGGACCGGATGGTCGTCCTTTCCAGCGCCAAGCCCGGCCAGGAGGACGCCTACCACAACTGGTACAACAATGTCCACGCACCCGACGTCTTTCATCGCAGGGAGGGCTACGCCACCCTCCAGCGCTACGAGCTGACCGAGCGTCAGCTCAAGGAACGCCGCTACGGGTACATCGCCATCTGGGAGCTCCAGGCCGGCCGGCTCTCCGACGCCCTGGCCTCGATCAGTGAGCTGCGCAAAGTCAAGCAGTCGGGCGACCACGACCCCCAGGACACCCTGTACCAGGCGAATCCGGGGATCGTCGGTGCGTCGTCCGCGTGGTACACACCGCTGGAAAGGATCGATCATCCAACGGACAGCGCCGACGCCGAGGACGACTGCCTGTTCACTGTTTTCTCGAACAACGTTCCTGGTACGGACGACGAGTTTCAGGCGTGGTACAGCCAGCACGCCCACGACGTCGTTTTCAAGCTCGACGGGTTCAAGTCCGCGGAACGGTTCATCGCCGCGCCGGAGGCAGCCGCGGATCCGGTGGCGCAGTACCTGGAGAAGCCGCAGTGGCAGCACCTGGTGATCTACCGGATCGCCGCCGGGAACGTGCCCACCGCCCAGGACGCCATTGTCGGCCAGCGCGCCGAGCGCGCCGAGGCGGTCGCGGCCGGCAGGCCACCCAGGATCACGTTGACCGACACCATGATCGAGCCGCACCTGAGCTGGTGGTGGCAGCCGATCACCGGCGTGCTGACCCCGTAGGGGGTGCCGGCCCGGAAGTCAGCGGCCGGCGGGCATCGCGAGGCCTTTCGCGATGCCCGCCGGCCTTCCCGCGTGGCCCGTGGCATTCCCCGGCGGGCCGCCGCTGCCCCGCCGGGAGCGGGAGAGCGGCGGCTCCCCTGGTCAGGACGTGACCCGCACGACCGCGTCGACGCCGACGACGCGCCTGTCGTGGGTCACCAGCAACGGGTTGACCTCCAGCTCGGCGACCCGCGGGAACCGGGTCATCAGCTCGCCGAGCCGCACAGCGAGGTGAGCGACGGACGACTGGACGCCGTCGGGCAGGGCCGCGGTCGCGGGCGCCCCAGCCACCAGCTCCGCCGCGCGCGCCCGGGTGAGCGGCGCCGCCGTGGCACGCGCCGAGGACCGCCGTCCTGCTCCCCCGCCGCCTTGGCCGATCACGACGATCGGGCCGTAGACGGGGTCACGCAACGCGCCGAGAAGCAGCTCCTGCGTGCCCAGTGCCATCTCCTGGACGAGATAGCCCGAGATCCGGACCGGGAACGACTGGCCGGACACGTTGGCCTCGATCGTCGAGCAGGCCGCGACCAACGCCTCCTCGTCCAGCACGCCGACGACCACCCCGCCGTAGCGTGCCTTGTGCTGGAGATCGGCCGACACCACCTTCGCCACCGCCGGGTAGTGGGCCCAGCCGCGGGTGCGTACCGCCTCAGGAGTGTCGACGACGATCTGACGAGGGCCCTCGACACCGACGGCCGCCAGGACCGCCTGGCTGGTCGGCTCGTCCAACAATCCGTCCGCTCCTCGGGGTGCGCCGGCCAGCAGTAACGCGACCCGGTCCCAGTCGACGGAGCGGTCCGGCTCCGGCGTGGGCCCGGCTGGCCGGGCGAGCCGCATCCAGTGCGCGATCGTGCGCATGCACTGATCCGTGCTGCGGAACAGGCCCAGGTGCGGCGAGCTCTCCAGGATGTCGAGGCTAGGTCCGGACCGTCCCTCGGCCAGCAGGACGGCGGCGAGCGGCACCTCGCTGGCCTCCGCCGCCTGCGCCACGGTGGTCATCCGCTCCGAACCGAACTCGTCGTGGATCGTCGTGTTCAGGGCGATGACCGCCGCCGCGGTGTTCTGATCCTCGGTCAGCGCCCTCAGCGCGTCTCGGACCCCGTTCCCACCGATCGAGCCCGCGGTGAGGTCGACCGGGTTCTCGACCGTGGAATACGGCGGCAGCACCGCCTTGAGGCGCTCGGCCGTCTCGTCGGTGAACGTCGCGAGCGGCACTCCATGGCGCTCGGCGCTGTCCGCGAGCAGGACGCCGATCCCGCCCGATCCCGACACGATGCTGACGCCGCCCACCCGCGGTGACGGGCGGCGGTTGCGGGCGAGGAAGGACGCGGCCGCGATGAGCTGTTCGGGCCCTTCGACGACCATGACCCCGCGCGCCTCCAGCGCCGCCACGCAGGCGAGGTCATCGCCGACGGCGGAGGCGGTGTGTGAGCTGGCCGCCCGCTGGCCCGCCGCCGAGCGCCCGGCCTTCACGGCGACCACCGGCGTTCCGCGCTCCTGCGCGGCCTCCAGGGCCCCAAGCAGCGGCGAGTTCTCGCGCAGGCCCTCGTACAGCAGGCAGATCCCGGTCACGCGCTCGTCGAGGCAAAGGTGCCCGACGAAGTCACCGACGTCGAGCATCGCCGAGTTGCCGGTGCCGACGAAATACGAGAACGGCACGCCATACCGATAGGCCTGCAGCAGATTCGACCCGAGCGCGCCACTCTGCGACACAACCGCGAGCCCCTGCGAGGCGGCCATCGCGGCACTCATCCTGCCCACCCCGCGCAGGAAGGTCAGGACCGTCCGATCCACGAAGCTGACCGCACCGAGACAGTTCGGCCCGACGATTCGCAGGTCAAGGTCCGCGGCCACGTCGCGCATCTCCTGGGCCATCCGCAGGCCCTCGCCGCCGGCCTCGGCGAATCCGGACGAAAGAACCAGAGCGGCACGGATGCCCGCCGCCGCGGCCTCCCTGAGCGACTGGTTGACCTGGCCGGCGGGCACCGCCAGAACCGCGCAGTCGATCTCGCCGGCCCGCTCGGCGAACGACCGGATCGTCGGCAGCCCGTCGACCGTCGTCGCCGAGCGGTGCACCGGGTACACCTGGCCGGTGTAGCCGCCCTCCAGCAGGTTGCCGACCACCCCGTTGCCGAAGCCGTCGCCCTTCGAGGACGCCCCGACGATCGCGACCGACCGCGGCTGGAACAGGGCGCCCAGATCGCTCCGCGTCCCGGCACCGAGGGACGGTCGGGTCATCGGGTCGCCTCCGTACCGCGACCGACCGTCGCCACTGCCGTGAAAGGCGCCGAGAGCGGGCCGAAAGATTCCCGGGAGTGACTGGTGCTGTCAGGTTCGGAGGGCTGGGCGTTCGGTGGGGCCGCGTAGAGCTTCACACTGAGCATTTCGTACCGGTATCCGTTCCAGTAAAGGAAGAAGCCGACCTTGGCGGTTCTCCTGACCATCCGAACCGGGGCTGGGCCACCTTCCGCCGGCATCGCGGTGCCGAGCATCCGACGCGCGCGACGACCTGGCGCCCAGTGTCGCCAGGCCCCGGCGGATCGTCGCCCCCGGCGCGGCCGACCGAGGTGCCCCAGAACTCCTGGCCCCACCCGCCCGAGGCGGGACGAGCCGGTACGTTCGCCCCGGTACCTCCCACCGGCAGTCACGACGGCGCCGAGCCTGCCGCGGCCGCCGCTGTCGCCGGGCTGGTTCTGCCAGGTCCGTCCTGGTCGGAGACGGTGTGTCGGAAGGTACCGGCCGGGCCGGTTCACGCGCCGCCAGCTCCCGCTCAGCGGAAATCTCGCCGCCGCGAGTCGGCCGGACGCACGGCCGCCGCCGAGGCCTGACCACTGAGCGGGACTGGTCAGCCGTCGGGCCTCAGGGCGGAGGTATCGTGCCGTGTCTCGCAGCACACCTACCCAACAGGACGACCCGACTTTCCGTGGCCCCCGCGCCGACCGCCGATTGCCGTATGTCCGACACGCACAAGATGCGCACGCCGAAGGCATCCGGCCGAGCCGGGCGTTTCGTCAGCCGGGCACCGCGACAGGAGCGCGACGAGAATTTTCTGGGCCGCACACCGGCGATCACCGAGCCGTCGGCCGGTCGTCCGGTACGCGGCCGGTATGGTGCCGGTGGGTGATACAGAGGAAATCGGCCTGTGGCCATCAGCGGCTCGATGCGGGCGAGAGTCATGAACCAGCGCGGCAGGAGCGACGGTGAGCATGCCTGAGAGCGAGACGGCGACGCGGCGTCGACGCCGTCCGAGAGGCTCCATCAGCGCAGACGAAATTGTGCGGGGCGCGTACGAGATCGCCAGGGAGGTATCGCTCGACCAGCTGAGCATGTCCACGCTGTCCGAACGGCTCGGCGTCGGTGTGACAAGCATCTACTGGTATTTTCGGAAGAAGGAGGACCTGCTACACGCGATGACGGAGGTCGCCGCGGCGAACCTGGCCGAGCGTATGCCCCAGTTCGCCCGCAGCGTGCCGTGGCCCACGATGCTCCACGACTACTTCACGGCCTACCGCCGGATCCACCAGGAGGACGAGGTCCTCTCCGACCTCCTGCTCGCCCGGGTCTCCACCTATAGCCGTCAGACCACCACCCAGGTCTTCCTTCCGGTCGAAGCGATCGTCGAGCATCTCACGGACGCCGGTTTCAGCCCTGAGCTTGCCCTCCAGATCTTCAACACGATCTCGACCTACACCCGCGGTGCGATCGTCTACAAGCGGATTCTCGGCCTGAACGCCGCCGCGATTCTCGACGAGCGCAGGCACCGGATGGCCGACTGGACGGTGATGCCGCTGCTGGAGGGCCTTGTCGCCGCCGGTCATTCGCTCACCGGTACCACCGACGACGACTTCGAGTTCGCGCTGTCGTGCCTCATCAGCGGTTTCGAGCAGATTCTGGCGCGCAACGCGTCAGCCTGACGCCACAGCTCAGGACAGCCTGATCTCGACTTCAGCTGGCACCACGACGTCCAGCCGTTCCAGCCTGATTACCTCTCTCCCGCGGCAGCTGCCGTAGTCCCGATCAGCGGCACCGGCCGTGGCCCTGGCAACCTCATGGTGCGATGCTCGCGACCGATCTTCACACTCCGAGCCGAGGAGAGGCAGATGGCGCAGGCAGACCGTTTCGACGGCCGCGTAGCCTTCATCACCGGAGCAGCACGAGGAATTGGGCGGGCAGCGGCTGTCCGGTTTGCGCGGGAGGGCGCGGACATCATCGCACTCGATGTCTGCGCCGATCTGGCGACAACCTCCTATCCCGGCTCCACCCGCGAAGATCTCGAGACGACCCGCCAACTCGTCGAGAAGCACGGGCGGCGGGCGGTCACGTGCGTCGCCGACGTGCGCGATTTCGCAGGTGTGAAAGCAGCTCTGGATGATGGCGTGGCACAGCTCGGGCGGCTCGATGTGGTCATCGCGAACGCTGGGATGACGACGGTGGCCCCCACGTGGGAGATCTCGCTGGAGGACTGGTCCGAGACGATCGCGGTCAACCTGACCGGCGCCTTCCACACCGTGAAGGCGGCCGTACCAATCCTGATCGCCCAGGGCTGGGGCGGATCGATCGTGTTCACCAGCTCGGTCGCCGGGCTGCGAGGACTGCCGCTGATCGGTGGTTACACGGCGGCGAAGCACGGTGTGACGGGCCTAGCGAAATCCCTGGCCAACGAACTCGGCACGCACCGAATCAGGGTAAACACTGTTCACCCGCACGGCGTCGACACGGGTCTCAAAACGGAACTGCCCTCCCTGCTCGACGGCGACCACAAGCTCGGCGCGTTCTTCCAGGGCGTCTTACCGGACCCGGCGCTCGCACCCGACGATATCGCTCAGGCCATGGCCTGGCTGGCCGCGGACGAATCTCGCCACATCACCGGCATTCAGCTGCCAGTCGATCTCGGGCGAACGAACCGCTAGAAGGACGCCGTCTCGTGCCGGGGCCGCGCCCCACACCGAGCGCCCACCGCCAACGGGCCGCCACCAGCGACCATAAGGCGCCGAGCTTTCAGGCGGCGGGCGGCATCGCGATGCGTCGCCGGTACTGAGTCAGCTTCGCATGCTCTCCTCGTAGAACAGGTAACGTCCGCGTCCCTGCCGTTTGGCGGCGTACATCGCGAGGTCGGCCGCGTTGAGCAGTTCCTCGGGGTCGAGTAGTTCCGGGCCGGACAGGGCGATGCCGACGCTGGCGGTGACCACGAACCTGTCACGGGACCTGGCCAGCGTAAGCGCCTCGACAATGCGGCTGGCGACCGCCTCGACCGCGCCGATGGTGGATATGTCCTCGCAGAGCACCGCGAACTCGTCGCCGGCGAACCGCGCGACAGCATCACTGGGCCGCAGGGTCCGCCGCAGCCGATCCGCCACCTCGCGGAGCAGATGGTCACCCTCGCGGTGGCCGAGGGCGTCATTTACCGCCTTGAAACCGTCGAGATCGATGAACAAGACGGCTACCCGGCCGCTCTTCTGGTCGGATCGGAGGAGCGCTCTGCTCAGTTGCCTGAAGAATGACGTCCGGTTCGGCAGCCCGGTGAGGGCGTCGTGCAGGGAGCTCCGCTGCGCGGAAGCCGCGCGGGTGCGTTCCGCCTCATACGTACGTGCCAGCATCAGACTGAGCGAAACCTGATTGGCGATGGTTTCGATGAAGTCACGGTAGTCCTGGTCCAGCGCGAGCAGGTCGCTGATCCCGACGATGAGAACGCCGACGGTCGTGGCGCTCCCACGGCTTCTCAACGCCACCGCTACCGCGGTTCGCGGCGGCGGAGAACCGGCCGCCAGCCGGACGGAGCCCCACGGCGGGAGCTCCGAGACGGCCCGACCGCCTCCGAGCGACGTCGTATTGATGATCCTGGGCAGGACCCCGCTGTTCTCGAGTTCGACGAGCGCGGCCCGGACGGTTCGTCGGCCGTTCAGCCCTGACGACGCGATCGACCGCGGCGCGGACAACGACGGGCATCGTCCCCAGAGCAGCAGCAGGCAGTAGGGAATGTCGTCCGGGTAGTTCCCCAGCACGGATGGAACGCGGATACACACGGACCGCTGCGTCCGCAGCCTGGCCAGCGTCGTGGCGAGCTCTCGCTGGCAGGCCAGGCGCCTGCCGCGGATCACCTGTTGGGTCGTCTCCTGGTAGGTCGACAGGACGCCCGCTATGCGTCCACCGTCGGACGCCTCCCGGACAGGACTGAAGGAAAAGGTGAAATATGCCTCCTCCAGGTAGCCGTGCCGACGGAGCAGGAGACGTTTGTTCGACGACCACGTCGCGCCACCCCCGGACATCACCTGAGCGGCCAACGGACGCAGCTCATCCCAGACCTCGGGCCAGACGTCGTGGAGCGTCTTTCCCATGGCATCAGGATGCTTGTCACCGAGATGCGGTATACATGCGTCATTGTAAATATATACGAGGTCGGCGCCCCACATGACTATCATCGGAAAACGAGATTCCAAGCAGATGCCGACTGACGTGCACAGGCTCTGGCTCCAGCCCTGAGCCGGGCCGAGCGTCGTGGCGGACCAGTCCTTGGCGGCCATCACCCGGCCCGTATCGCCGCCGGCCACGAACAGGCTTTCGATATCCAGGACCCGTCCGACACGTTCACTCCGCGACGGGGGCGAGTAAACGCCGTCCTCCGCCTCATGAGGACCCACGCGCCTCCGCGCGGGTGACCGGATCCGAGATCCTTCCGTCGCTTGCCACCCCCGTCCGCGATCGGTTCACGCCAGCCGACCACACGACGCCGCGACCCGCTGGAGCCCCGGCCCTGGATCGGTGGCATCACGAACCACGGTTCTCCGCACCGACTCCGCTTGTTCCCTCCGCGGGCGGGGACAAACAATCACCTAGACGGCCCCGTTTGGCCCCGATCGCCCCATCTGTGCCCGCCGGGTACCCTTCACGCCGCGCCGCGACCGTCCCGCCAGTGCGCGAAAGCCCCGAGCCCGGAGAGACGGAAGATCTGTCGGTGCGGCCGGGTCAGCCGAGGCCTTGCGGCTCACGCCCCGGCGGTGAACGTCGGCACGTCGTCGTCCCGCACCTGGCGACCTGGGACCGCAGGGGCGGCCACGCGACGCGACGAGTTGGAGGTCCCACCCGGGGCCGCCCCGGCGGCCGTCGCCACCGCTTGTCCGAGGACGCGCGAGCGCAGGCAACGCCGCCGCCCGTGGCGGCTGCGGAGGAAACGGCGGAGTGGCTGGTGTCGCGCTCAGCCAAGCAGCTTGTTGATCTCAGTCGAGGCCGCGCGCGCCTCGATCCGCATCAGTCCGAGGTTGGAGTTGAACGGGCCGGACAGCACCAGCACCGCCTGTTCGCCGGCCGCGTACACCACCAGGTAGCCGCGGTCGCCGCGGACTACCGTCTCCTGCATCTCGCCGAGCCCGGTCCGGTCCGAGATGCGCTTGCCGAGGCCCAGGGCCGTCGCTGCCATCGCGGCCATCCGTTCGGCCTCCGGCTCGGGGAAGTCGTGTGCGACGGACAGCCCGTCCACCGACGCCACCATGGCACCGTTCAACTCCGGAATCGACCGCCGCAGCTCCGACACCACGCGCGACAACTCCGACTGGATACTCACCGATGCGCCTCCGTACTCAACGGTTCCGATTGACCTGGATAGCTCTGGATTCCGGTGGGGACCTACCTCGTCCGGCGGCACCGGCACGGTCGGCAGCACCCACAGGGGCATCGCGGCGTCCGCGAAGCGTGCGTCGCCGGCCGCCCTCTCGGCGACGATCGGCTCCACGTCGTCGGCCTCGGCCTGGGCGGGCTCCGACGGGTACGAGGCCGGGGCTCGAGGGCGCCACGACCGTTTCGACGTGCTGCGATGCCGCGACTCACTGCCCCCCTCGTCCTGCATCGTGACCGTCGTCATCTCTCTCGTCCGTCAGGGAAGCGTTCGCCGAGCCACCCTGGGCGGCGCACGTCGGCGATGGAGACAGGCCCGGCTCTGGCAGACGAGGCTACCCCCCACGAAGTGCACTTTTGCAGGGACCATGCCCCAGGTGACTCCGGCGTGAACGCTGCTCCACAGCGTGACGCCGCGGCACCACAGGGCCACCGTGGCTGGTCAGCGGCTCAGGGACGTGCCGGTCAAGTATCGTCACTATTCTCCGTACGATGGCTGGCCGGGCTCGGGCTGCCTGTCGGGGGAAGCCGTCAGCCGAGCCGCGGTGTGTCAAATCCTGAGTGACCCCGGGACGGACCATCGACGACGTGGGAGACGTGCGTGCAGAAACGGTCGGTGACCTCCATCCTGAGCGAGCTCAACGCCTCGTCCGATGACATTGAGGCTTCCGCACTTGTGTCGACGGACGGCTTTCTCATGGCGTCGCTGCTGCCGGCCGGGTTCGAGCATGACCGCGTGGCCGCGATGAGCGCGGCCATGCTCGCTCTGGGGAGTCAGGCGAGCATGGAACTCACCCGGGGAGCGCTCGACCAGATCCTCATCAGGGGACAGCGCGGTCATGTGCTGCTCACCAGGGCGGGCCCGGAAACCGTGCTGGTGGTCGTCACCCGACCGGACGCTCAGCTGGGCACGACGTTCCTCGACGTGCGCCGAGGCGCCGAAGCGTTGGCCGAGGCCGTCTGAACGCCGTGCGTCGACCCGGTCGCCCCGGTTCCGGGCGACACTGACGGACGGTGGACCGGCAGGACCGCGCGTGCCGGGTCTGGCCTACCAGGAAGCAGGAGACGACGGGTGGACGGCCAAGGAGTGAACCCGACGGAGCTCTGGACGCCGCCAGACGACGCTGGAACATCCCCGCCCGCCCCGGATCGATGGCTCAGCGCCGTGGCACCGGCGCGCGGTGAGGCTGCCCTCGCGGTTCGTCGTTATGACCCGGCGCGGTTCCTGCAGGGGCTGGTCGCCACCGCGTGGCGGCGCGCCGAGGAACGCGGCCAGGCGGTGCACATCCAGGGACCCTGGCCGGTTATCGCCGTCTACCCGACCAGCTACGCCGCTGTCGTCTACGGCGGCGAAGGCGGCCTACGGCCGTATGCCGGGACCGAGGACCTCCCCACCCAGGCCACTCTTGTCTTCTCCCGCTCACCCCAGTACGCCGTCAACCACCCGGACATGGTGCCGCTCGACGTCCTGCTGTGGAAGCTCGCGTTGAGCGCCTCGAGAGGCAGGCTGCCACTCGACGCGTCCCTCGACACCCCGTTCGCCCTGCGGGAGTGGCCCAACTTCACCCGGCTGATCGTGACACCCGGCGCGATGAGCGTCGCGGCCCTCTGGGTTCGACAGCCCAGCACGCTGCGCCAGACGATCGACCTGTTGCACCTGCCACCGGAGGACGTCTTCGTCTTCTACAGCGCGGCTGCCGCGGTCGACCTCGTCCGCCCGGATCTCCCGTCGCGGCCGGCCTCGCTCCTCGCGGCCGCGCCGCCGTCACCGCCGCCGGCCGTCGTTCCCACTCCGAGACGGCCTCTGTTGCGCAAGCTGTTCGACAAACTGCGCACCGGCTGACATCTGCCGTCCGACTCATTCTCAGGGACACCGGTGACCCACTACAAGATCGTATTCTCTGGCCCGGTGGGCGCGGGTAAGACCACGGCGATCGCGTCCATCAGCGACATTCCCCCGGTCACCACCGAGACCCGGCCGACAGACGAGACCAGGGACATCAAGGCGACCACCACGATCGCCATGGACTACGGTGTCCTGCGGCTCTCCGGTACCGAACGGATCCACCTCTACGGCACCCCGGGCCAGGACCGGTTCGACTTCATGCGATACATCCTCGCCGAGGGGGCGATCGGCGTCGTCCTCCTGATGACCAACGCCCGGCCGACGCCGCTCGCGGACCTGCACGAGTTCGTCGGCGCCTTCCGAACGGTCATCGACGAGACGGCGCTGGCGGTCGGCGTCACCGGAATGGACCTCCGCCGCACCGCCAGCCTGGACGACTACCGCCAGGTCCTGGCACGAGTCGGCATCATCGCGCCCGTCTTCGAGATCGACGCGCGGCGTCGCGGCGACGTCGCGCTTCTCGTCCAGGCTCTGCTCCTGAGCATCGACCCGGGACTCGCCAGTGAGATGTCGCCACCCGGCGCCGGGTCGGACACCGTCCAGCGCACCGCCCGCGACTACTGGTGAGGGTGCACCGGGGCTCCGGGGCTCCTGGCCCGCCCGGCAGCCCTGCCCGCTAGCCTCAGCAGATGCCGCGCAACAGCGACGTGTCCCCGGCGGCCACAGCGCGTCGACACCGTGGTCAGACGCCTTCCGGGCGTCTGTTCGGGGCCGCCGTGACGCCCGTGAAACTCCGTCAGGGAGGAAACCGATGACGCCTCGCAACCACCAGGACGGTCACGTCGCGGCCTCGGTGACGACGCTTGTGTTCGGGGCGCTCGCCGGTACCGTCGCCAGCCGCGTGCTGCGGTCCCGATCGGCCGTCGTCCGAACGCCCGAGCCCATCGAGACGGCGATGTCCACGAACCTGGCGACCACGCGGCGGCGACTGGACGAGACGTCAGCGAAGCTGGGCCTGGTGACGCGGCAACTCGACGAGACCCGAGCCGCCCTCGCCGAGGCTCAGGCCGAGGTGCTGCGGATGAGCGGCACGACCAAGGCGATGACCGACCGCGCGGAGGCCGAGATGGGCAGGATGGAGAGCGCTGCCATCGCCGCGTTGGAGTCGGCGGCGGCCTCGAACCGCCAGGAGGTCGCGGGCCTGCGACAGCGCTTGGCCGCTGCCGAGGAAGCCGCCCGAGTCCTGCAGGCCGACCTGGACGCCGAGCGCCGACGGACAGCGTTGATCGAGTCAGCGCTGGCTAGCCGTGACGTTCAGCTCGCGGACCTGCGCACGACCATCCTCGAAACCGAAGACCATCGGGGCTGACAGCCGGCCCCTGGGCGCCTGCGCCCGACGCCCAGGTAGGCCGGGCCCGCGTCAGCAATGAGCGTTGCTAAATGAGCGCGCGGTGCGGACGGATCACAAAGGTGCAGGTCGAGTCGCCGGCTGCTTCACAGGCGGTCTCCGTTCCCTGCATGACGACGCCGGTCACAGCCTGCAACGCCCCGACGAAGACACCCAGTGTGTAGGCACACATCGGCTCCGTCGCCTCCATCTGGTGGGTACACGCCCCTTCGACGAGCTGCACGACATAGGCCCCGGAGTCGTCCGACGTCACCCCTGTGACCAGGCAGAGGCGGGTGCCTTCGATGCCGAAGGTGTCGACGAACAGGCGGAACAGCTTGTCGTCGTCCAGCCGGGAACCCTGCAGGCCGAGGTCGGCGATGACGCCCTGCCCACGCATCCTGCCGGCACCCAGGACAGGCCCTCGGCCGACCAGGTCCTCGGTGTAGATCCTCATCTGCTGCAGGCAGGTGGCGGAGACCATCGGTCCCAAGGTGGGACGCTGGTTCACGGGCATAGAGTCTCTCCCGATTCGGAAGTGCGCAAGGTGACGAGTGCGAACGGCGCGGTGGGCGTGGGGCCGGCCCCCGCGGACAGGGGACGACTCTACCCAGCCAGGTGCCCGCACCATCTGCGGCCTGCGGCTGGCCGGGTCGCTCAGGCAGATGACCTTCGCGCTCGACCAAAGGATTGCGCCCCCCAGCCGATCGACAGCGCTACCTCGGCGGATGCCCGCCCTGCGGCTACCGCCTCGCCGACGCCGGACCCATCCACCGATCGCAAGCTGTACCGAGCTGGGCCCGCAGTTGACCTAGGTCGATACAACCAACGAAGTCATCGCACGGGTCGACCCAAGATCATCCGTCGATCCGGGACTCGCGGCCCGCTACTGCTGATCGGCTGGGCGGAGGTCGAGCCCGAGCCTTCGCCTCGGACCGCTTCGACGCAACAACGTCGCCATTCCTGCCGGGAGCCTGAGTCAGCACAACTGCAGGAATCGTTCCAGGATGGCGACTCCGGCGCGGATCGCGTCGACCGGCACACGCTCGTCCACGCCGTGGAAGGCCGCGGGGAAGTCGAAACCGTCGGGCAATTGCAGTGGAGCGAATCCGAAACAGTTGATGCCGAGCTGGCTGAAGTGCTTGGCGTCGCTGCCCGCGGGCAGGAGGTAGGGAACGGTGATGGCGCCGGGATCGGTGGCGATGACTGCCTGCCTGATCGCCTCGCTGACCGGCCCACTGAACTCGGTCTCCACCGCGATGGCGCGGTAGACGATCTGGTGCTCGACGCCCGGCCCGATCAGCTCGCGCATGCGCGCCGCGCAGGCTTCTTCGGAGCCGGGCAGGAAACGGCAGTCAAACCGCGCCGTGGCGTGCGGCGGTATGACGTTCGTCTTTCCGCCCGCGGCCAACTCGGTCGGCGAGGCGACGTCGCGCAGCGACGAAGCGATCATGCGGGCGGCCGGGCCGAGGTGGCGCAGCAACGCTTCTGGGTCGACCGGATCGAACGGTTCGCCGACGCAGTCGGCGACGGTCTGCAGCAGGGCGCGCGTGGTCGGGGTGAGGCGGTACGGGAACTCGTGCCGGCCGATGCGAGCGACAACCTCGGCCAGGTTCACCACGCTGTTACCGTCATTGATCATCGATGCGTGCCCGGCGGGACCGCGCGCGGTGACCTCGAACCAGAGGACGCCCTTCTGCCCGGTCTCGATGAAGTACAGCCGCTGCCCGGTGGGCAGCCGCGCCGAGTACCCGCCGACCTCTCCGATGGCCTCGGTGCAGTCGTCCAGTAGGTCGCGACGATGCTCGACCAGCCACCGCGCGCCCAGATGGCCGCCGTTCTCCTCGTCGGCGACGAAGGCGAGCACGATGTCACGGGCCGGCCGCTGCCCGCTGCCTGACCAGGCCCGGATCACCGCAAGCACCTGGGCCACGAAGTACTTCATGTCGACCGCACCGCGACCCCACAGGCATCCGTCCGCCAGCTCGGCTCCGAACGGGTGCCTGCTCCAGATGGCCGGTTCCGCCGGGACGACGTCGGTGTGGGCGTGGATGAGGAGCGGCGGCCGTGTTCGGTCCAGTCCGGGCCAGCGCGCCATGACCGTGGTGCGTCGGGGGCGGGGTTCGATGATCTCCACAGGCAGGCCCGCGTCGGCCAGAACGGTCGCGCAGTATTCCGCCGCGGTGCGCTCGCCCGGGCCATCGTCGGTGCCGTAGTTGGAGGTGTCGATCCGCAGCAGGTCGGCGCAGATGGCCACGGCGGCGTCGGCCGCGGAACGGGGGGCACGCTCGCCCGCGGCGATCCCGGCGGCCGCGACCGCCGGGGTCGCGCCGTCAGGCATGCCGCGGCCCACCGGGCTGGTCCAGTTCCAGCGCCGGTGTCAGTTCGCGCGCGGCGGGTGCTGGCGCCGGCCGCTGTTGGGGCAGAGCGGCGGCCTCGTCCACCGGCAGTCCCGTGGTGCGTGGCCCGAGCGCGAGGACGTCGAGGGCCAGGATGACCAGGGCGGCGGCGACCACGGTGAACACCGCTCCCGACCCGGCGTGGTCGAGGACGGGGATGAGGACGAATGGCAGCGCGGCGGTGACGAGCCGGCTCAGCGCGTACGCCGCGCCGACCGCCGTGGCACGCATCGCGGTCGGGTACAGCTCGGCCGTAAAGACGTGGTAACCGTTGGAGTAGACGTTGCTGATCAAGGTAAACAGGGTTCCCCACAGGACCACGGTGGTGCCGGAACCGGCGAACCCGAACAGCAGCCCGGTGACGGCCATTCCACTGGCCGAGACCGCCACGATGGCGCGACGCTCGAAGCGTTCGATCACCGGCAGCGACAGCAGCGAGCCGAGCGGATAGCCAACATAGGTGAGGGCGAGGAAGCTCAGCGAGGTAAGCACCGTGTAGCCCTTCGCGACCAGCACCAGGGTCGCGATCGTGCCGAATCCGTAGTAGCCGATCGCCGACATCACGTTCATGATCCAGGCCATCACGGTGCGCCGTAGGAACGGCCCGGTGAACAGCACGCGGAACGGCGGGCGCCGCGGTGCCGTCTCGGGAGGCGCCGCCGGGCCCGGGACGGGGGCCGGTTCGGAAAGGGCGTGCCCACGCCGGACGGCGTCGGTCTCCCACGCGGTGACGATGCGGTCGGCCTCCTCGTGCCGCCCGACCGACTCCAGCCAGCGCGGCGACTCGGGCAGTACCCGGCGCAGCGCCCACACCAGCACGGCGCCGAGAGCGCCGAGGAAGAACATCCAGCGCCATCCGTCGACGCCGACCGGACTGCGCGCCACGAGCCCGCGGCCGAGAAACCCGGCGGCCGGGACGCCAAGGAAGCCGATCGTGTACGCGACGGCAATGAGCCGGCCGCGCGCCCGCGGTGGCAGCAGATCGGACAGGTAGGAGTCGCCGAGCGTGAGCTCAGCCCCCAGCCCCATCCCGGCCAGGAACCGCGCGCCGACGAGGACCTCGACGTTCGGCGCCAGCCCGCCGACCAGTGAGAACACCGAGTAGATGAGCAGGTTCAGCAAGAACGCGCTGCGGCGGCCGATGCGGTCGGCCAGCCGGCCGAGTACCAGCGCGCCGACAAACTGGCCCACGAAGGCACTGGCCAGCAGGAGCTTGAGCGAATCCCCGCCGAATCCGAAGCTCCGCTTCAGCACGACCGACAACGTGCCGGCCAGGAACACCTCATAGGTGTCGAAGAAGAACCCGAGCCCGACGCAGATGACCGCGACGAGGTGGATCCTGCCAACCGGCAGGCGATCGAGCCGAGCCGCCAGGGACGGTTCGCCGACGCCGACAGCAGATGTCATGGCCTTTTCTCCAGGTCGCTACAGCCGCTTTTCCGCGGCAGGGAAACGGGCTCCGCCAACCCAGCGGCGTCGGCGACGCTGGCGTGTCAGTCAACGCGGAGAAGGCGCTATTCGCGGATGACCGAGGAGGCTCGAGCAGAACGGTGTTGTCCGCTCCGTCGCCGCCGCGATGAATAGCGCCCGGTTTCGGCTCCAGGCGGCGCCTAGGACGACACGGTGGCGTCGGCCGCCGCCGCCCGAGCCCGGTCCAGCTCGGCGTCGAGCAGCCCGGGTGGGTCCTCGGGAACCATCTGGCGCATGGGATGGACGACGACCGACTCGAACACTCCGGCCTGGTGGTAGGGCTCGCCCGCGAGGAACCGCGAGGCTTCGGACGTCGTGGCCACTCGCAGCGCGAACACCGCACCGATGGCGAGCCCGTCCTCGGCGGTCAGCGGGCCACCGAAGACCAGCCTCGACCGGGCGGCCATCATGTACTCGAGGTGCGCGGGCCGGATCGTGCGGCGGAGTTCCTGGGTGCCGGGCCGGTCGCGGCAGAGAACTAGTACGATCATGGCTGCTGCCTTCCGTGATGACCGTCGCTACCACCGGGGCTCGGGATGTGCGCAGGGCCGCCCCGAGCGGGGGTCGGGCGCCGCAGGGTCGAAGCCGCGAGGGCGGCCGCGACGGTATATGCGGCCGCGACCGCGATGAGCGCTCGGCCGATACCCGCCCGCTCACTTCCGGCGCCCGCGACTACTCCGCCGAGCAGCGCGATGCCGAGGGTTCCGCCGATCTGGCGGGCGGTGTTGTTCAGCCCGGACCCGAGGCCGGCCCGCGCTCCCGGGACGGCCGTGACCGCGCTCGACACCACCGCCGGCAGCGCCAGCCCGATGCCCACGCCCGCGAGTACCAGACCGGCGCCGGCAGCGGCTCCCGACGCCCGCTCGACTGCGACGAGCGCGACACCCGTACCGGCGGCCAAGCCGCCAAGCGTCCCCGGGACGCGCTGGCCGAACCGGTCGGCGATCCGCCCGGCGAGCATGCTGACGGCGGCATAGGCCGCGAACAGCGGAGCGATGCGGATGCCCGTAGCGGTGGCTGACCGGCCGTCCACATGCTCGAAATCGAGGCTGAGCAGGTAGAGCAGACCGAGAGTCGCGAAGTTGACCAGCAGCGAGGCGAGGTTGGCGCCCCGGAACGTTCGCGAACGGAACACCGACAGTGGCACGAGCGGCGTCGCGCACCGGCGCTCCACCGCGACGAATCCCGCCGCGAGCAGGACCGAGGCGCCGAGCGCCAGCCACCCGATGACCGACCCAGGCTCCGCGGCTGTCTCCGACAGCCCCCAGGCCAGGGCGCCCAGCATGAGAACGGCGAGGATCTGGCCGCCGCGGTCGAGTTGGCGGTCGTGGCCGCCGCGACGCGACTCGCGCAGCACCCTGCGCCCGGCCGCGATGCTCACCAACGAGATCGGCACGTTGATCCAGAAGATCCACCGCCACCCCAGTCCGTCCACGACCAGACCACCGACGAGTGGGCCGACGACCAGGGCGATGCCGGCCACGGCCGACCACACGCCGATCGCGCGGGTGCGGTCTGTCCCGTCGAAGGCGTCGGCGAGGATGGCGAGCGAAGAGACGAGGATGGCAGCGCCGGCGACGCCCTGCAGGGTGCGGAACAGGATCAGCCAGCCGACTCCGGGCGCGGCCGCGCAACCAGTCGACGCCGCCGCGAAGCCGGCCAGTCCGGCCAGGAAGACCCGTCTGCGCCCGAACAGGTCGCCGACGTCGCCAAAACCGATCATGAACGCGGCGAACGTCACGAAATACCCGTCGACCACCCAGGTGACCGCGCCGGTGGACGCGTGCAGCCGGCGACCGATCGCGCCGACCGCCACGTTGACGACGGTCAGATCCAGCTGGGTGACGAACAGCCCGACGCAGGTGATGAGCAACACCGACCAGTCCCGGCGGCTCCAGCATCCAGCCACGGGCTGGTCGGCGCCGGCGTTCCCGCCCGCGACGGTCGCCTCCGCCGTGCTGGGCGTCCGCAGGCTCACCGGCTAACCCACCATGGCCGGCGCGGCACCGTTCGGGCCGGAGACCGCGTCGGGCGACCAGGTGTTCCACAGCCGCCTGGTCCGCTGACAGCCACACTCATCCGTCGGTCCTCCTCACAGCCCGACACTCTCAGCGAGCGGCGTGACCGGCGTCGATGTCATGTTCGGTGGACGGACGGACGTCGACCGACGGGGCCGGCCCTCGGCACAGCAGAAGCAACGCCACCGCGACCTCGCTGCCGGCTGGGCCGAGCGCGTCCAGGAACCTGCGGGTGACCTCGTACTCGCGGCTCATCTCGATCCGCCCTCCGCCGGCGGTCATCCGCAGCTTCTGTATCCGCCAGGCCACCCGACGCCGCAGCACGATCACGTCGCGGATCAGGTCGTCGAGCTCGTCGATGATCTCGCGGCCCCCAGTCACCGAGTCGATCGTGGCGATGTCCGGGGCCTCGGGGCCGAGCAGGTCGAGGCCGGTCGGCCGGGACCGGATCGGTGCCGGGTGCGGTCGCGCGTCGAGCTCGCCGGCCGTCACCGCGGCACGTCCCGAGAGCAGGTTCGGCCGGTCTGCAAGCGCATGGCGGGTCTCCTTCGTCGTCGTTCGTGACTGCCGGTCTCGGCCGGGCCGGCCTGGCAGTGCCCGCGGACCAGCGCGGCCAGCAGGGAGGCGGCCACGGCCGGCGCAGCAGTCCCAACGGGCCGGGGCGCGTCCACCTTGGTCACCCGGCCTTCCTGGGCCGGCTGGGCGTGGGGCGACTGGGGCTGGGCTCGTCGAAGGTGCCGAGCACGCGGACCCGGACGGCGCGCTCAGCCAGCTCGCGCAGCACGGCCCGCGGCGGCGGATCGTCGGGATGGCCGCGCCACTCGATGAGGAAGTAGAAGCGGCCCAGCCCGTCGCGGGTCGGCCGGGATTCGATCCGGAGCAGGTCGATGCCGGCGCGGGCGAACGGTTCGAGGACGGTCATCAGCGATCCGGGCCGGTCGCGCTGCTGGAAGCAGGCGATGACCGTCCGCTCGCGTCCGGTGCGGGCCGGCTCGTCGCGGCCGAGGACGACGAACCGGGTCTCCGCCGTGGCGGTCTCCCCTATGTCGTCGGCCAGAACGCTGAGCCGCGGGGCGGCGGGGCCGGCGTTTGGCGTGACCGCGGCGGTTCGGCCGGTCGGGTCGCCCAGGGCGAGCTCGAGCGCGGCCGTCGTGGACGGGGCCGGGACCAGGCTGGACCGCGGGGCGTGCTCAGCCAGCCAGGCACGGCACTGGTCGAGCGCGTGCGGATGTGAGGAGACCGTGCGCAGTGCCTCGGGGCTGGCACCGTGCAGGCCGACGAGCTGGAACCGGACCGGGATGACGACGTCGCGGTGCAGGCGGGCCTGGCTTCGTTCGGACGGGTCCACGGCCTTTCCGGTGCCCAGGCCGGCGAGCAGGTCGGCCGTCGGCCCGACCAGGCCGGCGACCGAGTTCTCCCAGGCCAGCACGCCGTAGGTGACCGAGCCGTCGCTGAGCCGGGCCATGAGCTCGTCGGGGTCGGCGCAGGGAACGTGCCGCAGCGCGGCCAGGACCGGATCGGCCAGCACGGTGCGGTGGGTGAAGGTACCCGCCGGTCCGAGGTAGCCGACGGACGCGCCCGGGGCGGGATCGAATGTGGTGGTCACGGCCGACTCCTGGAGGTCTCCACGCGCGGGACGGGTCGACGCCGCCGGTGCCGCCGGGAGCGGCCCCCGGCTGGTGGGTGAAGCCTTCGGGCGACTAGCGGGCCGTCAGCGCGTCCGACAGCAGGTCGGGCCCGACGACCTTCCCTGGATTGAGCACGTTGGCCGGGTCGAACAGGCCCTTGATGCGGGCCATCCACAGGGCCGCGTCGCCGTGCTCGGCGGCCAGGTACTGGCGCTTGCTCACGCCGATGCCGTGCTCGCCGGTGCAGGTGCCGCCGACGCGCAGCGCGTGGCGGACCAACTCGTCCGAGAACAGCGCGGCCGGGGCGTCCTGGCCCTCGGCGACCGCGACGACGGTGTGGATGTTGCCGTCACCGACGTGGCCGGTGGTGACCACGTCCAGCCCGAGATCGGCGCGCAGCTCGCTGATCACCTGCGCGTGCTCGACGATCGCCGACAGCGGCACAGCCGTGTCAGTGATCAGGTATCGCCGGCCGGGGAAGGCCCGGCGGATCGACCAGAACAAGCGGTGGCGTGCTTCCCAGATGGCCTCCCGCTCCGCCTGCGCGGTCGCCGTGCCTACCGTGCTCGCGCCGGCCTCGAGCAGGGCTCGGCGGGCGATGTCCAGCTCGGTGGCCAGGCCGGCCGCGGTGGAGCTGTGCAGCTCGACGAACAGGGCTGGGGCGTCCGGGACCAGGCCGGGCACGTCCTGGGCCAGCAGGCCGGCGGTGATCTCGTCGAGCAGCTCGAGGCGGGCGATGGGCAGCCCCGTCCCGACCGCCGCGAAGGCGCCGGCGACCGCGGCGGCGACGTCGGGGAAGAACGCCCGCAGCACCGCGATCTCCTCGGGTACGGGGTGCAGCGCGACGGTGAGCTCGGTGATGACGCCCAAGGTGCCCGCCGAGCCGATGAACAGGTCGCGCAGGTCGTAGCCGCTGCTCGACTTGCGGACTGGCCGGCCCAGCCGCAGCACGTCACCGCTGGCCAGCACGACCTCCAGGGCCAGGGTGTTGGCCCGCATGCCGCCGTAACGGATCGTGGTCGTGCCGCTGGCGTTGGTCGCCGCCATCCCGCCGAGGCTCGCGTCCGCGCCCGGGTCGACGGGAAACGTCAACCCGAACTCCCTCGCCCGGGTGTTGAGCCCGTTCCTGGTCAGGCCCGGCTGCACGACCGCGCGGAAGTCCTCCGGGCACAGCGCGACGAGCCGGTTCATCCGGGAGACGTCCAGGCTCACCTCGCCGCCGAGTGGCACCACATGGCCTTCGGCGCTGGTGCCGGTACCGAACGGGATGAGCGCCACGCCGTGGCGGGCGGACCATCGCATCGTGGTGACGACGTCGTCACGGGTCTCGGCGAACACCACCGCTCGGGGCGGGATGCTGTCCAGGTGGTTCTCGTCGCGGCCGTGGGTGTCGAGGTCGGCCGGCCGGGTCGACACCACGCCCGCGAGCCCGGCGGCCAGTTCGGCGAGGGCGTCCGCGTCCGGGACCGTCCTGGCCGGCCGGCTGATGGTGGTCACCGCGCGGCCGACACGGTCTCGGTGGCTGCCCGCGCGACGTCCACGGAGGCGGCGCGTGCCGGCGCGACCGGGACCAGCTCGAACAGGACGCCGCCGGGCGGGCTGGTGGTGTGGTGGGCCGCGCGCGGCGTCCAGCCGGCCTCGGCGAACGCCTCGCCCCACTCGGCCTCGGTCGGCAGGTAGGTGTGCATGAGCGCGTGGGCGGCCTCGAAGCCGAGCCGGAAGATGGGCGTGTCCGGCCCGGGTGTGTCCTCGGACCGGACGACATCGCAGAGCAGCATCGTCCGGAGGTTCGGGAAGGCGATCCGCAGGTTGGTCAGCACCCGCACGCACGACTCGCGCGGCCAGAAGTCGTGGCCCATGAACACGCAGGTGACGACGTCGACGTCGGACAGGTCGTCGGCGGGGGTGAGCCGGTGGACGTCGCCCTGGCGCACGCTGAGCCGGTCGGCCAGGCCCTCGGCCGCGATGACCTGCCCGGCCAGTTCGACCGAGGCCGGGGCGAGGTCGATGCCCACCCCGGTCACCCCGGGATTCCGCTTCATGATCCTGACCAGGCGCCCACCCGAGCCGCAGCCCAGGTCGGCGACCCGGCTGAACTCGAGGCCGGCCAGGACGCGGTCGAACAGAGGCTCGACCTCGCCGTTGCCCATGAGCCGGGAGCTGAGGGCCACCGCGCGCATGTCGCGGTGATAGGTGACCTCGTCCCGGTCGGGCGCCAGGTCGGCCGCGTAGGTGAACACCTCGCCGTTGCCGCGCACCAGCCAGTAGAAGTAGCCGCGCAGCTCGTACGCGTCGGCGAAGCGCGGACCGGGCCGGACCAGCAGGGCTGGGTCCGAGGTGTGCAGCTCGACGATCCCGGCCCAGGCCAGCGCGTTGAACAGGGCTCGCGCGACCCAGGGCGACACCGGCTCGCCGCCATGGCGCAGGTCGTCTGCCCGACAGGTGCCGCCATCGGCGAGCGTGTCGAACAGGCCGAGCTCGACGGCGGCTGAGATCGCGCTGGCGGCCACGTAGGAGGAGAAGAGGTCGGCCACCGGGCCGATGATCGCGGGCGGCGGCGCGGTGGGGGCCGCCGAGGGAGCGGGCTGTGGCGAAAGGGAGGCGCACATAGCAATTCCTTCGCTGGGAGCCGGTGGGGGAATGGGGATTACCAGCGGTGGGCCGTCGCGAATATGAGCACGACCAGGGAGCGTTTACCGCAGGCGCCTATTGCGTGCCGCGGTTCGGCGTTGACCGAACGAGAATCGGACCAACGAACTGAGAATGTCTTTTCATTTATGATGCGGACGTCGGTCGCCGAGTGTCAAGCGAAGGAATGTTAACGTTCTATATCGGCATGTTACACTTGGTGCATATTTCTCCCTCGTTTCGGCGGGACTAGGCGATGGAAAGGGTGGTTCACACGCCTACGGCGGGTGGTTCGATCCGCGGCCAGGAACCGGGCAGCCGCCGGATCAGGCGGGATTACCTGGCGAGCCGGCGGGATCTTCTGGATGCGGCCGAGCGATTGCTCGCGAAACAGGGCGGGCGGTTCAGCCTCGTGGATCTCGCGGCCGAGGCCGGTGTGTCGACCGCCACTGCCTATCGACATTTCCCGGACGTGGACGCGGCCCTTGACGCCTATTACACGCAGCTCGTGGAGACCCTGGTCAGCCACATGGAGGCGGTGCCTGCCGCGCCGGATGTGCTGCGCCGTTTCGTCGCCGTGTGCGAGCTGTGGGTCCGGGAGGCCGTGAGCTGGGGGCCGGCAGTCGTGCACGTACGGTCCTCCCGCGGTTTCCTGCAGCGGCTGCGCGCGGACGACCCGGTGATCGGCCGGCTGTTCGGGGCGCTCGCGCCGCTGCTGACCGCGCTGACCGAGGCCGGTTTCATTCCACCCCGGCCCGCCGAATACGGGGTGCTCCTCTGGGTCACCGTGTTCGACGAGCGGGTGGTCGTCGATCTGCACGACAGCCTGGGCTGGCCGTCCGCGCGCATCGCGGCCGAACTGACCGGCAGCGTGCTGCGCGCCCTCGGCCGGCCCGCCGGGGCGGCCGAGTAGCACTCGGCTACCCGGCCGCCCAGGCGCTCAGTGCCGCTGCTTCGCTCCGTCGGCCTCCTGCGCTCAGCCGAGCACGGCCGTCGCCTCGATCTCCACCAGCAGGCCGGGCCGCAACAGCACGCAGACCACGGTCGTACGGGCCGGCGGGTCGACCGGGAAGGCCTCGCGGAACGCGACGTCGAGCTCCGGCGCGGCGGCGGCCTCGGTCAGGTAGCACACGCAGCGCACCACGTCGGCGAGGCGCCCGCCCGCCCGGCCCAGGACCTCGGCGATCTGGCCGAAGATGTCGCGCGCCTGGCTCACCGTCGTGCTGCCGCGCGGCCGGCCGGTCGCCGGGTCCAGGGCGATGCAGCCCGAGAGCACGACCAGGTCACCGACCCGCACCGCGGCGCTGATCGGGGCCAGGCCGGCGAGCCCGGGCGGCAGTGGCACGGTCGTCCTGGTCGCGCGTGGCCGGTCGACGGATCCGGTCCTCGCGCCGATCACCATCGCGACACCGCCGACGGTCTGATCATCGTGTCGGTCAGCTCGTCGACGCCGCTCGCTCCGAGAAGCTTGATGGTCGTCGAGATCTCCTCGCGTAGCAGTTCGTGCAGGCGGCCGACGCCTTCCTCGCCGCCGGCCGCGAGCGCCATCGCCGCGGCGCGGCCGATGACGACGACGTCGGCGCCGAGCGCCAGTGCCTTGACGACGTCGCTCCCTCGGCGGATCCCCGAGTCCAGCGCGATGGGCACCCGACCGCCGACCGCCGCGACGACCTCCGGCAGCTGGTCGAGGGCCGCGGGCACCGTGTCGAGCTGACGCCCGCCGTGGTTGCTGACCAGCACCGCGGCGGCTCCGGCCAGCACCGCCGCCTCGGCATCGGAACCGGTGAGGATGCCCTTGGCCATCCAGGGCAGCGGCGAGTCCGCCATCCGCCCGGCGAGCTCGTCCCAGGTCCAGATCGGCTCCCTGCGGACGAACAGCTGGCCAAGGGTGTCGGCCAGGTCGGCCGGCCCGGCGTGCGGGTAGTTGCCGCTGACCACGTCGACGGCCACGTCGAACCGGTTGCGCATGTTGCGCTCACGCCAACCGGCCGTCGGGCAGTCCAGGGTCAGGCAGAGCGCGCTGAAACCCGCGGCGGCGGCGCGGCGCAGCATCGCGGCGAAGTTCGCCGGGTTGCCCATCGGGTGCAGCTGGGCCATCCGCGCGGCGCCCGGCGCCGCCGTCGCCACCTCCTCCCAGGAGTACGACCCGGCCTCCGGCACGATCGAGGCCACGCCGGCCTTGGCGTTCGCCCGGGCGACGGCGAGCTGGCCGTCCCGGTGCAGCAGCCGGTCGGCGCCGAACGGGCTGGTGAGCACCGGCATCGACAGCTCGATGCCGAGGAAGGCGCAGGCCAGGTCCGGCTCGCCGGCCCCGGTCATCAGCCGTGGCAGCACCGACCACCGCTCGAAGGACGACAGGTTCGCCCGCAGCGTCTGCTCGCCGCCCGAACCACCGTCGAGGAAGTCCCACACCTGCGGGGGCAGCGCGCGACGGGCCTCCTCGTAGATCTCCCCGACCGTGGCGAACCGGTCGGCCGAGGTGAAGGAGACGAACGGGCTCGGGTCGGTCCCGGTCGGGGCCGTCCCGTCCGGCGGCCGGGTGGGCCGCGCCGGCGGGATCTCGGCCTGGGTCGAGGCGTCAGTGGCTGTCACGTGTCACTCCACTCCACTCCTGTCTGATCGGCGGCCGTGCCGGGCGATCAGGACGTCGCCGAGCGGACGGCCTGTGTCCCGGCCGCCGCTTCGGTAAGGCTCGATGTCTGTCGGTCGGCCCGGTCACCCCGCGAGCAGCTGCCGGTCCGACGGTGCGTCCCCGAGCCCGGACACGATGTCGACCAGGTCGGACGGCGTCAGCGCCGTCTTCGCGGGCCCGGCGACGTCGTAGATGACCCGGCCGCGGGACATCACCAGCAGCCGGTCGCCGACTTCGATCGCGTGGCGCATGCTGTGGGTGATCATTATCGAGGCGCAGCCCAGTCGTTCGTGCATCTGGAGGGTGAGGTCGAGGACCCGCGCCCGGGTCCTGGGGTCCAGCGCCGCAAGGTGCTCATCGAGCAGCAGGAGCTCGGGTTTCCGCAGGCCGGCCATCAGCATCGTCACGCTCTGCCGCTGCCCGGCGGACAGCAGCGTCACCGGGTCGGCGAGGCGGCGTTCCAGGCCCAGGCCGAGCACGGCGAGGTCCTCGCGCATGCCAGCGCGCCGGCCTGGGGTGACGGCGGGCGACAGCCGCCGCCGGCGGCCGCGGGCGGCGGCGAGAGCGAGGTTGTCGGCCAGGGAGAGATCGGGGGCGGTGCCCGCGAGCGGGTCGTCGAAGACGCGGGCCACCGCGCCGGCGCGGGCGTGGACCGCCAGCCGCGTCACGTCCCGGCCGCCGAGCAGCACCCGCCCCCGGGTCGGCCGGTAGACCCCGGCCACCACGTTGACCAGGCTGCTCTTGCCGGCGCCGTTGCTCCCGACGACGGTGACGAACTGACCAGCCGGGATCTCCAGGTCGACGTGGTCGAGCGCGACGACCTCCGTCGGGGTGCCCGCGCCGTGGACCAGGCGCACACCGTCCAGTCTCAGCATCAGCCAGCCTCCTTCATCGTCGCTGAGGCCGAGGCCCGCCCGGCGGTGGCGGGCTCGCGCGCAGGGGGGATCGTCGGCCCGTCGTCGGGCGCCGGCCGGCCACCCGCCACCTCGGCGATGTGCGGGCCGCCCACCGCCGGCGCCTGTGTACCGGCGCGGCCAGCCGTGCCGAGCCGGCCGAGTACCCGGCCGACCTCGGGCAGATAACGGTTGAGCGCGACCGCCGCGACCAGGGTGAGCGCGGTGATGCCGGACAGGTCGGTCGCCTGCAACCCGGCCCGCAGCGCGCCGACCAGGATGAACCGGTACAGCAACGTGCCGGCGACCACGGCGGCGATCACCCGGCCGACCCGGGACGCCCCGCCCGGCCGGGCGATCAGCTCACCCAGCATCACCGCGCCCACGCCCGCCAGCAGCGTGCCCGTGCCGGTCGATGAGTCGGAGAAGCCCTGGGACTGCACGGTCAGCGCGCCCGACAATCCGGCGCTGGCGTTGGCCAGCGCCAGGCACAGCGCCAGGGAACGCCGGTCGTCGACGCCCTGAGCCCTGGCCATCCGGGGATTGACCCCGGTGGCCCGCAGCGCCAGGCCTACCTCGGTGAGCAGCAGGTAGCCGACGGCGGCGAGGAACACGGCGGCGAACGCGGCGAGGATCGCGATCGTCAGCCAGTCCTGGACGTCGGGAGCCAGGCCGATCAGGCCGCCGAACAGGGTCCGGTCGCTGTCCAGGCTGATCGACGGCCGTCCCAGCACATGCAGGTTCAGCGTCGTCATCCCGATGCTCATGACCAGGCCGGCCAGGATGACCGGGATGCGGAACGCCAGGTGCAGCCCGGTCGTGACGAGCCCCGCGAGGGCGGCCCCGGCCACGGCCACGAGCATCGCCAGCGGCACGCCCGCACCGTGGTTGAGCAGCACCGCGGTGATCGCGCCGCCCAACGTGAAGCTTCCGTCGACGGTGAGGTCGAAGTCCTGCCGGATGCGGACCACGAGGTAGATGCCCATGACGACCGGCAGCAGCGGCAGACCGGCGATCAGGGTGTCGGTGACGAGGAATCGCACGGCTAGCCCATCGCCGCGGACGGCACGGTGACCCCGAGCGCGCCGAGCGTCGAATGGTTGACGTCCCACTCGAGCGCGCCCGGCCGGCCGAACGGAGTGACCGCCGGCTGGGCACCGTCGAGGACCTTCACGGCGACGTCGGCGCCCTGCGAGCCGAGGTTGGCGTAACTCGGCCCCAGCG
Source organism: Pseudofrankia inefficax (assembly GCF_000166135.1). Lineage (NCBI taxonomy): Bacteria > Bacillati > Actinomycetota > Actinomycetes > Frankiales > Frankiaceae > Pseudofrankia > Pseudofrankia inefficax. The sequence continues at coordinate 3,930,656 of NC_014666.1, read as the reverse complement.
TGGCCAGCACCCCGCTCGTGGTCGCGTCTCCCGACGTCAGGTACAGCGGGATCTTGTTTGACAGGGCGACCGCGCCGACCGCGGCGATGCCCGACGCCACGGCCGCGTCGGGCCCGACGAGGATCGTGTCGGTCCGGCCGACCAGGGACCGCGCAGCGCTCTGCACGTCACCGGCGCCCGCCACGGTCGCCTCGACCAGGGAGAGACCGGGCCGAGCCTTGATCGCCGTCCGCAGCTGCGCGACCCAGACCTGGCTGTTCTCGTTCGACGGATCGTAGATCGTCCCGATCCGCCTCGGCGCGGGGGTGACCTTGGCCAGCTCGCCGAGGAGCTTGGCCGGGTCGACGAAGTCGATAGTGCCCGTGACATTGCGGCCGGGGTGGTCCAGGCTGTCGGCCACCTTGCCGCCGACCGGATCCCCCATCGCCAGCGCGATGATCGGATGCGTCTTGTCCTGCTGCGCCATGGCGATGACGGCCGGAGTGCCGATCACCGCGATCAGCGAGGAATTGGACCGGGAAAGGTTGCGGGCGATGCTCTGGATCAGGGACGGATCGCCGTTCGCGTTGCTGACGCTGTAGCTGACCGTCCGTCCGGCCAGCTTGGCCGTGAGCTCCTTCTTGAACGCCGTCTCCAGGGTGGTGACGACGTCGGCTTGCGCGACCTCGAAGATGTTGACCTTGACCGTGCCCGAACCGGCGCTCGACGAGGTCGCCGATCCGGACGAGCTCCCGCAACCCGCGATCACACCGATCATGCCGATCGCGCCCAGTAGCGCGCCGGCCATCCGGCGGCGACGCGTTGCCCCTAGCTTCACCCGACCTCCCAACCTGAGAATTTCTTCTCAGGTCAGGTTGGGAACCTCGTGTTTCTTACCGATAAAGGTCCCCGATCGTTCTGGTAACGACTCTGCGAGCTGGTGTACTCACTGTGAGCATCGATCCCGGTTCCGGAAACTCTGTGTAATATTCGGCCGCATCCGGGCCGCGGTCCCGGCTGACGAGGACCAGCCCCACGCTGGCGCCGATGCGATGCCGGTGGCCCGCCAGGGTGCACGGCACGCGGATGGCCGTAGCAGCACCAGAGCAGCACCAGGCAGATCAGGTAGTACGCGATGAAGGCGACGTAGGCGAGGGTGCCGTCACCCCCGAGCAGGAAGCTCTCGCGGAAGGCGATGGTCACCAGCGCGCCGCCCGCCGCGCCGGCCGCGCCGGCGGCACTGATGATCCCACTGGTCAGGTACCGGGCGCGCCCGTCCTGGTCCGCGTCGCCCGCCCTGGCCGCCTGCGCCCTGCCGACCTCGGGGATCAGGGCGAAGGTCGACCCGTTGCCGATCCCGCTGACGACGAACAGGGCGACGAAGCCGACCATGAACAACGCGAGCGAGGTGCGCCACGAGGCCACCAGCACGAGGACGGCCGCGGCCGTCATCGTCACGAAGGCGGCGACGGTGACCCTGGATCCGCCGAACCGGTCGGCGATGACGCCACCGACCGGGCGGGCCAGCGAGCCGAGCAGTGGGCCGAGGAAGGTCAGGTACATGGCGTCGGCGGGGCTGGGGAACCGCGCGGCGAATCGCAGCTGCAGAACCTGGCCAAACGCGAAGCTGAAGCCGATGAACGAGCCGAACGTGCCGACGTACAACGCGGACAGGATCCACGTGTGGAGATTGCGGATGACCTCCCGCGTCGCCTGCCGGGTGGTGCGCGCGATCGGGAGACCGTCCATGCCCAGATACGCGCCCAGCGCCGCGAGGACGACCAGGGGAATGTAGACGGCGAGGATGAGCCGCGGGCGGTGCGCCCCGGTCGTGGTGAATATCAGCAGACCGACGAGCTGCACGGCCGCCACCCCGACGTTGCCGCCGCCGGCGTTCAGGCCCAGGGCGCGGCCCTTCTGGCGCTTCGGGAAGAAGGCGTTGATGTTGGCCATGGACGAGGCGAACGTTCCGCCACCGGCGCCGGCCAGCGCGGCGAGCGCGAGCAACACGGCATAGGGGACTCCCGGCCGTAGGAGAATCGCCGTGAGCACGGTCGGCACGAGCAGGGTCGTGGCGCAGAAGGTGGTCCAGGCCCGGCCACCGAACCGCGCGACGCCGAACATGTAGGGCAGCCGAAGCGCGGCGCCGGTGAGGATGGGCGCGGTCGTCAGGAGAAACCGGCCGGGTGCGTCGACGTGGTATTCCGGGCCGAGAAACAGGACCAGAACGGACCACAGGCTCCACACGCTGAGCCCGACGTGCTCGGCCAGGATTGAGAATGCCAGGTTGCGGTGGGCGATCCGGGATCCACGGTCGGCCCAGAATTCGGTGTCCTCGGGCCGCCAGTCGAGGATCCAACCGCGCCGGGCGCGGTGCGCGCGCACCGGGCGAGTCGCGACGGAACGGTCCTCCAGCACTGTTTTCATGGGTGTCCTCGCGGCCGTGACGCGGTGCGCGGGTCGTCGGATGGCGGCAGGAGAAGGCGGCCGGCCGCAGGCGAACGGCCGGTGGCCAGGCCCGGGCCGCGGGTGGGAACGGACGGGTCGCGGTCAGGCGGAGATCGCGGCGCGGGCCGGCCGCGGGGGGTGCGTCACCTCGTGGTGGTAGTCGAGGGCGATCGTCTGCGCGAGCGCGGCCGCCGGTCCCCAGTGGGCCGTGAGCAGGCGGACCTCCTCCTCGGCGGGCGGCGGCAGGCCCGGGCGGTAGAGATGCCCGACCGCCTTGCGGACCGCCAGGTCGCCCGCCGCGACGAGCGGCCGGCCCAGCGCCCGGATGAGAAACCATTCGGCGCTCCACCGGCCGATGCCGGGCAGCGCGGTCAGCGTGGCGATGACGCCCTCGTCGTCGAGCTCGTGCAGCGAGGACAGGGACAGGGAGCCCGTGACGGCGCGGGCGACGCCGAGAAGTGCCATCGCCTTGCGACCGGACAGGCCGAGCTCCGTGAGACGCGTGGGGTCGGTATCGGCGAGCAGGTCGGCGTCGAGCGCGTACGCGGTGTGGGGCCCGGCGGTCACGGGACGCCCGACGAGCCCGACGAGGCGGGACCGCAGCGTCGCGGCGAACCGGCCGGTGACCTGCTGGGCGGTGACGCAACGGGCGAGCACGTGCAGCACGTCCGTCTGGGTCAGCTGGGCAAGCCGCCGGCGGTGCGCGGGGATGGCCGCGATGACGGGGTCACGCGCGGTGAGATCGTCGAGGGCGGGCTGGTCGCGCAGGAACTGGGCTCGGGCCAGACCGGCCAGCGTGGCGGTGTCCAGGCCGGGCGGCCCCGTCACGTACAGGCGCGGGCGTTCGACGGGGCCCGCGGGCCGGGTGGCGAGCGCCGCCCGGCCCGCGCCGTGCGGCACGGTCCGGATCAGGACACGCCCGTCCCACCTGTCGATCAGGTCGTCCCCGTGCCGCCCGTAGGCCGCGAGGCTGCCGACGATGTCCACCGGTTCCGCGAGCTCGACGGTGGCGACCGTGTGATCGTCCGTCGGCATCACGCCGCCGCGCTGGCATGCAGGCGGGGCCGGTAGCCGGCGCGCAGCGCGGCCACCGTCGAGGCCGGGGTGAGCACGGGCGCGTGCCCGGCCGGCCGGCGCCGCCGTTCGGCGTAACCGCCCGGCTCCCACTGCAGCAGGCTGTCGCCGAGGACCAGCCAGGAGGCCCCGTCGGCGAGGACGAAGGCTCCGTCGGGCAGACCGGCGACCGGCCGCGTCGGCGGCGCCGGCAGGAGGCGTTCGGCGTGGAGCACCCGATCCAGCTCGTCGGCGCCGGGGGGCGGCCCGGTCCCGGTGGCGAAGCACCGGCGGAAGCTCGCGTACGCCTCCGGGCGGCACCGGGCGCACGGCCGATGCCCGGCTGCCAGGCCCACCGCCTCGTCCAGGAAGAACAGCTCCGTGTACCGGTGTGGCTTCATGATCTGGCGGCGCCGGCCCTGGAACTCGAGCTCGCACAGCAGCCATCGGCGGTGCTGGAACGCGCGGACGACGTGGCGGTCGTCGTCGTGCAGCACGCCGCGGTTACCGAGCATCGTGCCCCGGGCCGGCACCGCGACAAGATCGCCCTGGGGGGTCACGCGGTTACACAAGGCCATGGTGGTGCCTCTCTGGCTCGGATCCACGCCTGACGACGGGTTCAGGCCGCCTCGACGAGCGTCACCGGATGCCCGGCGAGCTGCCCCCAGGCGTCCGGCCGGACGCGTACGGCCAGGTCCTCGGCCTCGCAGCAGCGAGTCAGGTAGTCCAGCACGCGGGCGCCGTCGGCGTCCGAGCCGAGGTGTGGCTCGGGCCGCCCGTCGGGCGCGATCGTGCACGGGACCAGGCCGACGGCCACCGGCTGTCCCGGACTCAGCCGCAGGACCGCGATCATCGTCATCCGGGCGTCGGGATGGAACGGGAGCAGGGGATAGCCCGGCTGGGGCCACAGCCGGTACTCCCCGGCCCGGCGCCGGGCGGCCAGCGAGTCCGCCGGGCTCGACTCGCCCAAGTACCCTTCCGCCCGCAGCCTCCGGTCGAGGTCGGGCAGGTCGAAGGCGAAGTGCCCCAGCCCGTACAGGATCGGCTTGCCCCGGTAGAACTCGATGCCGCGCAGCAGATGGTGGTGATGACCCAGCACGACGTCGGCGCCCGCGTCGATCGCGAGCCGGGCCGCGCGGCGCTCATGGTCGGTCAGGACGAACGGGCGGGTGAAGTCGCCGGCGTGGATGCTGACGACGACGACGCCCGCCGCCGTGCGGGCCTTCTCGACGTCGGACCGCAGCATCTCGTGGTCCTGCTCGTGCGGGACGGTCACGACCTGAGGCGCGAGTCCAGGGCTCCACTCGCCGTGCTCGTAGGGCCGGAACAGGTTGTACGACCGCAGCGGCGCGAGCCCGGGCACCGCCGCCCGCGCCTCGTAGCCGGACGGGAAGGTCGAGGAGTACGCGAGGAAGGCGACGGTGACGCCGTGCCGCTCGAGGAGGGCGGGCGCGTGCGCCGCGGCCTGGTCGCCGCCGGCTCCGGCGACGGCGATCCCCTGGTCGGTGAACAGGCGGATGTTCTCCAGCAGGGCACGGGGCCCGGCGTCGCCGATGTGGTTGTTGGCCAGCGACAGCACCGCGAACCCGGCGGGCGCGAGCGGGGCGGCGCTCTGCGGCGGCCCGATGATGGCCACCCCGGCGCTGGGAGCGCGGTCCGGGTCGCGCGCGTACACGCCCTCCGAGTTGCCGAAGGCGATGTCGGCGTCCCGCAGGAGGTGGTCGACCGCGCTGAACGCGCGGCCGGGGTCGGGACGGTCCAGGAAGACATCGCCTACGGCGGCGAGGACGACGCCGGTCGAGTGCACGTCCGTAGACGAGACGGTGGGGGCGGTCTGGCTCACGGCACACCTTCCGAGGGACGAACGGAGCGGTCACGGTTCGGCGCGGTTTCCCGCGCGCCGGCCCCGGCGGGCCGGGCGGCGATGGGCGGTCCCGGGCCGCGTCAGGAGGAGACGGCGGCGCCGCTGGCACGGCCGGGCGCGCGTACCCGCAGCGCCAGGGCGACGAGCAGGCACCCGACGCCGACGACGACCGAGAAGTAGCGCACGGCGGTGAAGAGGTCGATGGACCTCGCGAGCAGGCCCACCGCGATGATCGGAATCCCGACGCCGGCGTAGACGACGACGTAGAAGCTGGACATCACCTCGCCGAGCCGGGCCGGCGGAGCATGGAGGTTGACGTCCTTGGCCGCGCCGAGGAACGCCAGGCCCTGGCCGGCACCGGCGGCGACGGCCGCGATCAGCAAGGGAACGATCGACCCGACGGACCCCGCCACGTTGAGGGCGATCAGGCCCAGGACGGTGATCAGGAGTCCAGCGATCTCCGCATGGAGCGTCGCCAGGCCCCGACCGCTCAGCTGGACGAAGGCGGACGTGCCGAGCATGAGGGTGACGACCATTCCGGCGAGGGCCGCGTTGGAGGTGTGCACCTCGCTCGCCATGAACGAGGGGATCAGCGCGAGGAACAGCGCGGTCACCGCCCAGACCAGGAAGGCCGTGGCGCCGGCGGTGGCGAACCGCCCTCGCATCTCGGCGGGGATCCGCGGCCGGCGCGGCGTCCACGAGCCCTCGGGCACCGTCTCGCTCCAGCGCCACGCGCCCAGCACGCCGACGGCGAGCAGGACGAGGTAGACCACATAGCTCAGCACCCGCGGGCCGGGCGCGTACTGGACCAGCACACCGGCGAGCAGCGGGCCGATGGCGCTGCCGCCGACCATCGCCGCGGTGGAGGCGATGGCGGCGCGCGACTGGTTGTCGTGCGGCTCGGCCTCGCGCAGGGCCGCGGATGCGGCGCCCGTACCGGCGCCGATGCCGACGCCCTGCAGGATGCGCCCCGCGAACAGCCAGCCGGTTCCCTGGGCCGACGCGAGCAGCACCGCCCCGGCCGCGGCGAACGCCATGCTGGTGAGCAGGACCCGCCGTCTGCCCACCGCGTCCGACAGCGGGCCGAACAGCACCAGAGAGGGGATGAGCGAGCCCGCGTAGGTCGCGTAGATCAGCGTGATGGTCAGTGCGCTGAAGCGGAAGTCGTGCCGGTAGATCGGGTACAGCGGGGTGGGGATGTTCGGCCCGATCAGCAGGACCGTGAGCACGTAGACCACGGTCAGGAAGACCAGGGGCGATTGTCGTTCCGTGCGGCTGTCGACCGCCGTCGCCACCGCCATGAGCTTTCCTCCTCGTCAGGATCGGGAACCGCGGCGCGACACCACCCCTGGCGCGACGCACCGCCCCCGATGGGGATGCGGTGCTCGCGAGGCCAGGCAGAGTGGGTGGCTGGGAGAGTCTGCGTCGGATCTGCTCGGGTGCGGCCGGCCCCTGCCGAGCGGCGGTCCGGCGCTGATTGCGTGCTTCGCGCGACAGCAGGTGTCTACCACACATCAGCCAAGCGTGAAACGTGGCTACACTGAGCCGTGTCGAGCGGGAGGGAGGTGCCATGGCTGGATCCCGGCCTGACCAGGGCGCGCTGGAGACCGTCGTCGCCTTCGCACGGGAGATCTCCGACCCCACCCGCTGCGCGGTCCTTGATCTTCTCGTCGGCGAGGGACCGCAGTCGATGTCGGAGATCGCCGACGCCATGGGCATGCCGGCGCCCCGGGTCGCGAACCACCTGGCGCGGCTGCGCGCCGCACAGCTCGTGACCGTGCGCAAGCAGGGCCGCCACGCGATCTACCAGGTGGCCGGGCCGCACATCGGGGAGGCGCTCGCCAGCCTGCGGGCCCTCGCCGCACCCTCCGGCGGCCGGGAGCGACGACGCGTCCCGGCGTCGCTGTCCCCGCTCGCCCGGGCTCGCTCCTGTTATGGCCACCTGGCCGGGCACCTGGGCGTCGCGCTGATGGACACCCTGGTCGCCGGTGACGCGCTGCGACCGCCGGCGGGCATCCGCGAGGACGTCGCGCTGGGCCCTGCGGCGACCGCCATGTTCGGGCGGCTCGATGTCGACCTCGAGCGCCTCCAGCCCGGTCGCCGCCGCTTCGCGTTCGCGTGCCTCGACTGGACCGAGCGGCGCCCGCACCTCGGCGGCGTGCTCGGCGGCGCCGTCCTGGAGTCGCTGATCGGCCACGGCCTGGTGAGCCACGAGTCCGGCACCCGGGCGCTGCGGGTCACCGCCCGCGGTCAACGTGAGCTGTCGGACTTCCTCGGCCGGCCGGTCCGCGCCGAGGGCGTCCTCGGCGGTGAGGCCCGCTCGGCGGACGCGGACGGCGACGGTGACCCGAACGGTGACGGTGGCGCCGCGCGTGCGGGTGGCGGCGAGACCGCGGGTGCCGGCGGGCGCCGTTCCTGACGGAAAGTGACATGCGTGCGGACCGCATTGCGTGCGGCCCGCCCAGCCACGCATTCTCCCTTCACATTCGATCTCCTCTGCATTCGATCAGTTAGCCGATCTTCTCCGGCGTCGCCGCGACAATTCGCGCCCCTACCGCTGACCTGCGGGGATAGCAGCACAGTCACTCCGCCAATCGAAACGTGAACTATGTCACGGGACTGGTACGCGCGGCGGCGGGTGGCGCGTCTCCGCCGTCCCACGCGAGGTCGGACGGGTAGCCGAAGGATCGCGGCGCACTACGCGATCTACCTTGCTCCGCAAGTTAACCTCGGATTCAGAATCGGTCGCTTGACCTCATGGGAACATCGACGTTACATGGTTCAGTGAGTCATGAACGTTCGCTGCGAGGAGACCGATGCCCTCCATACGTGCCGCCAACGACGATGATCTGACGACCGTGGCCGATCTTCTGGTTCAGCTCTACGAGGACGAATGTCCCGGGATCTTCTCGGGCTCTCGCGACGCGAGTCTCAGGCTCATCAGAAGCCTGGTCAGGGAAAACGAGTCGGTGGTTCGGGATGGTCTCGTCCTCGATTCACCGGACGGCATCATCGCCTACGGCGCGGTATCCACCTCGACATTTCCGCGCCGTCGGCCCAGCATGGCCATGGTCGGCGCCCAGGCGCTTTCCTTCCTCGGTGTCCGGGCCGCCGCCGAGTTCTGCTGGGCGTACAGTCGGCTGCAGAACCTCGTGTGCGCCCCGCTGCCTCCCATGACGGCCCAGGTCCACAGCCTCGTGGTGCATCCCCGAGCCCGCGGAAACGGGTACGGGGAACTCCTCTTCCGCACCATGGAGGACACCGCCCGCCAGGGCGGCCACCACGACGCCCTGCTCTACGTCCTCGCGGGAAACCCGGCGCGCCGGCTGTACGCGCGGCTCGGCTACCAGGTCGTGCCCACCCCCACGCTCCCCGGCGTGCCGGCGCTGCTGCGCTACCCCGGAATCGCGATGCGCAAGCCGTTTCGGGAGGCGCTGGCCATGGCCGGCTCGGTACCGGACATCGCCGGCACGGCCTGATCCAGCGGCCACTCCCAAAACACGGCAACGGCACCAGGCCGCCCCACGGCGGCCCGGTTCCCACCTCAAGGCCAGGCGCCCCGGCCCGCGGCGCGCCCGGCCTTGCCAGCCCACCGGAAACAACGCCCGACAGAAAGGGAACTCCCATGCCCGAAAACAGGGTGATCAGGCACCGAGGCGACTACGACGATGCCTTCTACTGGGAGAGGGTGGACCGTAACCTCGGCTGGCTGGGCGACACTCCTACCGAGCAGCGCGGCCGCCAGGAGAAGCTCCGAGACAGCGTCATCGGCATCGCAGGAACCGGCGGAATCGGCGGCTCCTCCGCGCTGCGCCTCGTCCGCATGGGCGTCCGCAATCTGAAGCTCGCGGACTCCGACTCGTTCGACGTCAGCAATATCCAGCGCCAGGTCGGCGCCGACCTCGACCACCTCGGCCGCAATAAGGCGGAGGTCGTCGGCGAGATGGCGTTCGCGCTGACCAGAGACGTCAATATCGACGTGTTCCCGGACGGAATCACCGCGGCCACCGCGGACGAGTTCGTCCAGGGCTGCGACGTGATCCTCGACCAGATCGACGTCTACACGGTCGACGCGCACTACGCCCTGCACGAGGCTTTCCGCCGGTCGACGCGGGCCCGTTTCATCCTGACCGTGCTCACCATCGGGCACGCGGCCTACGTCTTCAAGTACACGCGGGACTCCATGCCGGTGGAAGAGGTCTACGGCCTTCCCGCGGGCGCCGAGCTGGATGAGAAGAACCTGCGCCAGCTGATTCACCGCTTCATGCCCGTGCGGCCGGACCTGGTGTCCGACCGGGCCTTCGACGAGTGGTGGATCGAGAACCGCACCATCCCGATCTACGGCGGCACGCCGCCCCTGTGCGAGGGCGTCCTGGTCGAGCGCACCGCGCTCGAGGTCATGGACATCCCCGGCGTCACACCGCTGCCGGTCCAGCCGGGCTACGCGATCTTCGACGCCCGTAGCTGGACCACCCGGACGTTCTCCGGGACCTGGTGGTGAGCCGGCTTCCGGGGACGACCAGAGGCGAGCCACCCATGGTCACCTCGCCGGGCGTCTCCCGCGCCGAAGAGCTCGACCCGGCGCGGCGGGCGGCCGATCTGCCGGTCCTGCGCCGGGTACCGCAGCTCCCGCCGTACCCGCTCACCGAGTTGCAGGGCGCGGTCGACGAGGCCACCGCGGCGGGGCACGACGTCATCGACCTCGGCTTCGGCAATCCGGACATCCCGGCGCCGCCGCTGGCCGTCTCGCGGCTGGCCGCGGCGCTGCACCGGCCCGACGCGCATCGCTACACCTCGCCCAGGGGCACGGCGGAGCTGCGGCACGCGGTCTCCGGGTTCTACCGGCACCGGTTCGGCGTCTCCCTCAGCCCCGAGGAGCAGGTTGTCGTCACGCTCGGCGCCAAGGACGGCCTGAGTCAGCTGACGCAGATCCTGCTCGAGCCGGGCGACATCGCCATGGTCCCCACGCCGTCCTACCCGGCGCACCACTACGCGCCGCTGCTGGCGGGAGCGTCGGTCATCAAGGTGTCCCTGCTCGGCCCGGACGGCTCCGTCGACGTGCCCGGCTTCCACGAGCGGCTGCGCCGGGCGTGGGAGAACACCGTCATCCGCCCCCGGGTACTGCTCCTGTCGTTCCCCCACAATCCCACGACGGCCACCGTGGACCTGGCCTGGTGGCGTGAGACGGTGCGGTTCGCCCGCGCCCACCGGCTCTTCCTCGTCCACGACTTCGCCTACGCGGACACGGCGTTCGACGGGTACCGGCCGCCGTCGGTGCTGGAGGTCGAGGGCGCCGAGGACGTCGCGGTCGAGCTGTACACGATGACCAAGTCGTTCTCGATGGCAGGTTGGCGCGTCGCGTTCGCGGTCGGGAACCCGCGGGTGCTGGCCGCGCTCGCCCGGCTGCGGACCTACCAGAACTACGGCGGCCTCGGCCCGGTCCAGCACGCGGCGGCCGTCGCGCTGAGCGAGACGCCGTCCTATCCCCGCGAGGTCTCGGCCCGCTACGCCGCCCGGCGCGACCTGCTGTGGGCGGAGCTCGCCACCGGCGGCTGGGAAGTCGACCGGCCCGACGCGACGATGTTCATCTGGGCCCGGCTGCCCGATCCCTGGGAGGGCCTGAACGACACCGCGTTCGCCCGCGGCCTGCTGCGGGCCTGCTCCGTGGCGGTCTCCCCGGGTACGGGCTTCGGCGCGGAGGGCGCTGGGCACGTCAGGTTCGCCCTCGTCGGCGACCGCCAAGGCGAGGCCGGGCACCGCATCGGCCAGGTGCTGCGCGCCCAGGCGGACGTCATGGCCTCGGCCGAGGGGCGGTGAGGGTGGGTGAACCCGTCACCGCCGGGCGGCGCCCCGACGGCCGCGCAGGAGGCCGTCGAGATCTGTCACCGCCTGCTGCGCATCGACACGTCCAACGACGGCGAGCACCCGGAACGCCCCGCGGCGGAGTACGTCGCCGCGCTGCTGGCCGAGGTGGGCCTGGAGCCGTTCGTGACCGAGGCGGCGCCCGGGCGCACCAGCGTCGTCGCCCGGCTGGCCGGCCGGGACCGTGACAGTCCCGCGCTGCTCGTGCACGCCCACCTCGACACCGTGCCGGCCGATCGCGCGGCCTGGAGCGTCGACCCGTACGGCGGTGAGCTGCGTGACGGCTGCCTGTGGGGCCGGGGCGCGGTGGACATGAAGGACATGGTGGCCATGACGCTCGCAGTGGTCCGGGCCTACGCCCGGTCGGGCCGCCGGCCGGCCCGGGACGTGGTCCTCGCGTTCGTCGCGGACGAGGAGGCCGGCGGGACCTACGGCGCGCGGTACCTGGTCGAGAACCACCGCGCGCTGTTCGCCGACTGCTCGGACGCGATCGGGGAGATCGGCGGGTTCAGCAGTGCCCTGCCCGACGGGCGGCGGCTGTATCCCATCCAGGTCGCGGAGAAGGGGGTGCACTGGTTCCGGCTCACCGCCGAGAGCGCGGGCAGCGGGCCGAACCCGGCCGTGGCGGTGTGCGAAGCCGTCGCCCGCATCGCCGCGCATCCCTTCCCCGCAGGCCTGCCGGCGAGCGCCGAGGCATTCCTGGGCGCGGTGGGCGCGGCGACCGGTCGGTACTTCGGCGCGGGGACTGCCGCGGACCTCCGCGAGCTGCACGGCCTGTTCCCCACCTTCGCGCCGATGGCCCTGCAGCTGCGTGACACCGTGGCTCCGACCACCCTCACCAGCGACGTGCGCGACGAGCCTGGCCCGGCCCGCGTCGAACGGGCGAGCGCGACGATCGACGGCCGTTACCTGCCCGGCCGTGCCGACGAGTTCGCCGCGACGGTGACGGAGCTGGCCGGGCCCGGGGTGACCGTCGAGGTCCTCCAGCACAGCCCGGCGGTGGAGACGGAGCCAGCGGGCGCCTTCTATGACGCGATGCGCGCGAGCCTGCGCGCGGTAGACCCGGGCGCGGTCGCCGTCCCCTACCTGCAGTCGGCGGGAACGGACGCCAAGTGGTTCACGCAGGCCGGGATCCGTTGCTACGGGTTCTCCCCGCTGGCGCTCCCGCCCGGCTTCGACTTCGCGGCGATGTTCCACGGCGTGGACGAGCGGGTGCCGGTCGCGGCGCTCGCGTTCGGCGTGGAGGTCCTCGACCACCTTCTGGGCTCGCCCGCCCGGCCCCGCGTCGGCGTCGAGGGCGCTCCGGCTGGCCACGGTCTCGTCATCCCCGACGCGTGGGCACTGGGCTGCCGCTGACTCCCACCCACTCCCCTCACCCGGAAGGGTCCCGGTATGACCGTTCGGGCCGAACAGTCCGCGGCCACGTCGGTGAAGACCGTGTGTTCGTACTGCGGCGTCGGCTGCGGCCTCGTCCTCGACGTCCGGCGGGACGAGGCCGGCCTGCGCCACGCGGCCAAGGCCGCCGGCGACCGGTCCCACCCGGCGAACGCCGGGCGCCTGTGCACAAAGGGCGCCACGAGCGCGGATCTGCTCGCCGCCGGCGGCCGGCTCACCACCGCGCTCGCGCGGGCCGACCGCGCTGGCCCGGCCGCCGAGTGTGACGTGGCCGAGGCGGTCTCCCGCACCGCTCGGCGGCTGCGCGCGATCGTCGACGAGCACGGCCCCGACGCGGTCGCGTTCTACGTGTCGGGCCAGCTCACCCTCGAGGCCCAGTACCTCGTGAACAAGCTCGCGAAGGGCTTCGTGCGGACGAACCAGATCGAGTCGAACTCCCGACTGTGCATGTCCAGTGCGAGCAGCGGCTACCAGCTCTCGCTCGGGGCGGACGGGCCACCCGGGTCCTACGCCGACCTCGATCGCGCCGATCTCTTCCTGGTCATCGGGTCGAACATGGCCGACTGTCACCCCGTCCTGTTCCTGCGCCTGCTGGACCGGATCCGCGACGGCGGCGCGAGACTGATCGTGGTCGACCCCCGGCGCACGAACACGGCCGCGAAGGCGGACCTGTTCCTGCAGATAAGGCCGGGCACCGACCTGGCCCTGCTCAACGGCATCCTGCACCTGCTGGTGGCGGACGGGGCCGTCGACGAGGAGTTCATCGCCGAGCACACCCGGGGCTGGCCCGAGATGCCCGCCTTCCTCGCCGACTACCCGCCGGACCGGGTCGCGGCGGTCACGGGCGTCGCCGAACCGGACATCCGGCGAGCCGCCGAGTGGATCGGCCAGGCTGGAGCGTGGACGAGCCTGTGGACGATGGGGCTGAACCAGTCCACGCACGGCACCTGGAACACCAACGCGCTGTGCAACCTGCATCTGGCCACTGGAGCGATCTGCCGACCGGGAGCCGGGCCGTTCTCGCTCACCGGCCAGCCCAACGCGATGGGCGGCCGGGAGATGGGCTACCTCGCCGCGGGCCTGCCCGGCCAGAGGTCGGTGCTGGTCGAGGCCGACCGGCGGTTCGCCGAGGAACGCTGGGGCCTGCCGCCGGGCAGCGTGCGCTCCACCGCCGGCCAGGGAACCGTCGACCTGTTCGCCCGGATGGCGGCCCGTGAGATCAGGGCGTGCTGGATCATCTGCACGAACCCGGTCGCGTCGCTGGCCAACCGGCGGACCGCCATCCGGGGGCTGGAGGCCGCCGAGTTCGTCGTCGTCCAGGACGTCTTCGCCGAGACCGAGACCACCGCCTACGCCGACGTGATTCTCCCCGGCGCCATGTTGGCGGAGTCGACCGGCGTCATGGTCAACTCGGAGCGCGACGTGACGCTGGCCCAGCCGGCGCTCGACCCGCCCGGGCAGGCCCGTCCGGACTGGCGGCTCATCGCGGACGTCGCCCGCGAGATGGGCTACGCCGACGCGTTCTCCTACACGGACGCCGAGGAGATCTTCGACGAGATCAAGGCGTTCGCCAATCCGCGGACGGGCTATGACCTGCGGGGGATCAGCTACCCGCGGCTGCGCCGCGGTCCGGTCCAGTGGCCGGCCGCCGCGCCGGACGGGCCGGCCCGCAACCCGATCCGCTATCTCGACGCGACCGGGCGGCCGTCGTTCCCGACGCCCGACGGCCGCGCGGTCTTCTACCCGCGCCCGCACGTACCCGCCGCGGAGAGCCCTGACGACGACTATCCCTTCCTGCTGAACACGGGCCGGCTGGCCCACCAGTGGCACACGATGACGAAGACCGGCAAGATCGGCCGGCTGACGAAGCTGAACCCCAAGCCGTTCGTCGAGATTCATCCGGAGGACGCCACGCCGCTCGGCATCGCGGACGGCGACGGCGTCGAGGTCGCCTCCCGCCGGGGCCGCGCCGTGCTGCCCGCCGCCGTGACCGACCGCGTCCAGCGCGGCGTCTGCTTCGCACCGTTCCACTGGAACGACCTGTTCGGCGAGTACCTGAGCATCAACGCCGTCACCAACGACGCGGTCGACCCGATCTCGTTCCAGCCCGAGTTCAAGTACTGCGCGGTCTCGCTCACCAAGGTCCACGCACCACGGGAGGCCCCGCCGGCCGCGACGCGCACGGTTGCCGACGAGCAGTCGGGCGCGGACGGCGCCGACCCGCGGCACGCGGTCCCGGCCCATCGCGCGCACGCGCCGACCGAGCCGGACGAGCCGGCGGCGGGCCGGGAGCGCGTCTCGGAGGCCGTCGCGAGGCTGGCCGACCTGCTGTCGGTCGGACCGCAGGCACCCCCGGATCTCGACGAGCACGAACGCCGCTACGTCGCCGGATTCCTGGCCGGCCTGCGGGTGGCGCCGCCCACCGGTGCCGCCGACGCGCCGGTCCTGCCGGCCTCAGCCCCGATCGCACCAGACCGGGCAGACTGGCTGCGCGGCCTGCTCGCCGGCGTCTTCGCCCGCGCCGGCGCGCCTGCGGGCCCTGCGACCGTCGGCTCCGCGCGGCCGCACGCGTCCGACGAGCCGCCCGCGACGCGCGATCGCCCGGTCACGATTCTGTGGGCGTCGCAGACCGGCAACGCGCAGGCTGTCGCGGCCACCGCCGCGAGCAGGCTGGCCGAGGCCGGCCGGGAGGCGACGCTGCGCTCCATGGACGAGCAGGACCTTGATCGGCTGGCGCACGAGGACACGGACGTGCTCGCCGTCACGAGCACCTTCGGCGACGGCGGGCCGCCCGACAACGGAACGGCCTTCTGGGCCGCGCTGCGCGAGCCGCGCGCGCCGGACCTGCGCGGGGTGCGGTTCGCGGTCCTGGCCCTAGGCGACTCCAGCTACCACGACTTCTGCGGCCACGGCCGCCGCCTGGACGAACGCCTGGCCGAACTGGGAGCCACCCGGCTGTCCCCTCGCGTCGACTGCGAGCCCGACTACGAGGCGGACGCCGCGCGCTGGCTCGACACCGTCCTCCCGGTGACCGGGCGGCCCCACCCCGCGGCCCGCCCCGCTCCGGCGACCACCGCCGTTCCCCCACCTCCGGCGACTGGGCCGCCAGGTCCCGCGGCCATCGTGCCCACCCAGATCACCGTCGTCGGGAACCGGCCGCTCAGCGGGCCCGGTTCCGCACGGGAGACCCGCGAGATCGTCCTCGACGCCGGCGCCCTGTCCTACGAGGTCGGTGACAGCCTGCGGGTCTGGCCGGTCAACGCCGCCCGCCACGTCGCCGAGTGGCTGGGCCTGACCGGGCTCGCCGGCGAGACACCAGTCTCGCTCAGCGGCCATCCGGCCGGGATGCGACTGGCCGACGCGATCCGTGACCATCTCGACGTGACGACGATCAGCCCCGATCTCGTCCGGTTCGTCGCACGCCGCAGCGACGCGCACCCGTTCGCGAAGCTGACGCACTCGGACGCGCGCGAGGAATGGGCACGCTGGACCCGCGACCGGCAGGCGCTGGACGTTCTGGACGAGTTCCCCGTCCAGGCCACGGCCCAGGACTGGGTCGACGTCCTACCACGGCTACGGCCGCGCTCGTACACCATCTCCTCCAGCCCCCGTGCGCACCCGGAACGGATTCACCTGACCGTGTCCGCGCTCCGCTTCCGTGGCCGGAACGGCCAGCCTCGCCAAGGCGTCTGCTCGACGTACCTGACCGACACGACGCCGGGCAGCACCGTGCTGGCCGCCGTCCGCCCGACAGCCCACTTCCGCCCACCGACCGACCCGGACACACCCGTCGTGATGATCGGGCCGGGCACCGGCGTCGCCCCTTTCCTCGCCTTCCTGAACGACCGCAGGGCCCGTGGGCTACGCGGCGGCCGGACCTGGCTGTTCTTCGGCGCCCGGCGTCGTGGCACCGACTTCTACTACGCCGACGAGCTGGCGGCACTGCGCGCCGACGGGATCCTGGCTCGGCTCGACCTGGCCTTCTCCCAGGACCAGCCGGCCAAGGTCTACGTCCAGCATCGGCTGCGGGAGAACGGCGCCGAGCTGTGGTCGTGGCTTCGCGACGGCGCGCATGTGTACGTTTGCGGCGACGCGCGCCGCATGGCCATCGACGTGGACCGCGCGCTGCGCGACATCGTCGCGCGCGACGGTGGCCTGGGCGCCGACGCGGACGCCTATGTGCGCCGGCTGGCGACAGAGGGGCGCTACCTGCGCGACGTCTACTGAACGCCGCCAACGGTCGGGGTCCGCGGCTCGCTCGGGGAAATCGGCGGGCTGAGGACCGCGCGGGACGTGTAGGCGATGAGCAGCACGGCCTGGGTGACGTCCCCGTCCCGCATGGGCGACGAGGGAGAGCGGCCTGATCGAGAACTGCCTCAGGTGGAGCCGGAGGCCCACGATCAGGGGTTCGTGCCAGACAGGTCGCGGCCGAATTCCTGGAAGGTGGCCTCGTTCAGCAGGCAGTGACCGGCCGGTCCGGCACGCTAATGGCCGTGGCGCGCCCAGGACGGACGCCAGCTGTCGCTGACTTGTCGGCCAGCGAAGTCGGCTTTGAGGAAGGCGAGCAACTCGGCCAGATCGGGCTGCCGGTTGTCGGTACGCCAGATGACCCAAAGCGGGAAGACCGGTGTCGGGTCGACGATCGGGATTCGTCGAAGGTCGTAGTGCGCGGGCCAGAGATAGCGGGAGCCTTCGCCGACGAGGTTCGCGAGTGTCGCCGACTCGGCGATCTCGGTCACCAGCACCTCGGCCCCGAACGCAGGACCCAGGACATCGATGGTGATACCGAAAGTGGCGGCGAGCTCGTCGTAGTAGGCCGAGACTTCGTCCCCGCTGGGCAGCCCTGGCATCCAGATCGGGTGATCGGCCAGCTGGCGTGGGGTCACAGACGGAGCACCCGAAAGCGGGTGCTCCGGACCGACCAGTAGCTCGTGGCGGTCCTCGATGACCAGGGCGCTGGAGAGTCCCGTGCCTGAGAGTTGCCTCTTCGGGTCGGTCAGGCCGCGGAAGGTGGCGTCGACGGTGCCGCTCGCGACCGCCGCGAGCGCCGCCTCGAGGTTGAGGTCGGCCAATGCGACGACGTTCAGGTCGAGCGCGCGGCGTTGCTGATAGAAGGCATGAAGGACGGTAGCCGGCGCCGTCCGCCGGTTCCGTACGTCGACCCGGAGGGCACGGCGACCGGGCGCCACCGATGCGATGGCGCGATCCTCGGCCTGGAGCAGCTCGCGGGCGTGCGGCAGGAACGCCTGGCCGTCGACCGTCAGCGTGGCGCCGCGAGGCCCGCGGGCGAAGAGAACCACGCCGAGCTCGCGCTCGAGGGCGCCGATGCGCTTCGAGACAGCCTGCTGAGTGACGCCCAACTCGTCGGCCGCGCTCTGGAACTGTCCTTTCGAAGTGACCTGGAGGAAGGTCCGCACCGCGACGAGATCCACACACTCACCGTAGTGGCACAACGGGGAGTTGTGGCGCGCCGCCAGATCGGCTGTTACCTCCCGCTTCGCCACTGGGGATTGCAGATCCCGAGCAGTACGGACGGTTGTGGATACACGAGATGGAGGAACGACCTGGCACGCAGGCAGCTCGGGCGGCAGTTCGGATGGCTGTGGGCCGCGTACGCGGTCAGTGCCTACGGCTCCGGTCCGGGTTCGGCGCCTTCGGCCTGATCGCCATCGCCGGCGAACAGTGCTTGTCGCGGAGACGTCGCGGCGCGCACGCCACGCGTATCGCGTCTCCGAGGGACCGTCTCGCACATCTTGGACGGCCCACCGCCCGGCCCATGCTGGGTGGGCGACCGGCGGCCGATCCACGCTTGGGAGCAGCCGGCAGCGAGGCACGCCGACGGGCTTCACCGTTTCGCTTGGCAGGCTGGCCTTGTGTCGTCAGGCCGCGGCGGTGTGGCCGTCCGTCGCGGCGCCGTCCGGGCGGTTCTCGGCAGAGACAGCAGCGTGGGGCCGGGAGGTCGCGGCGATCGCGAGTGCCGCGCCGAGGCCTCCGGCGGCGGCGAGGGCGACGAACAGCAGTGGATAGCTGCCCAGCGCTGCGGCGAGGGCGGCGCCGATGCTGGGCGCGAGTGCGGTCGCGGCGGTCAGGGGGGCGTTGAAGACGCCGTTGAGTCGGGCGAAGCGGGCGGTTCCCCACAGGTCGGCGACGATCGTGGCTTCGACGAGGGTGAACATCCCGCGGATCGCGCCGACGAGTGCCGCGATCGCGACCAGTGCGAAGCCCGGGCCGGGCAGGGTGCCGAGGATGAGGGTCGCGAGTCCGCCGGCGCCGATGACCGTGGCGGTGCGGCCTCGCACGGTCAGGCGTGCGGCCAGTGGTCGGTAGCAGAGGCGGCCGGCGACCTGGCCGACGCCGCCGAGGCCGATGGCCCAGGCGGCGAGGGTCGTGGACAGGCCTCGACCGGTCAGCAGGGGGACGAGGTTGACCACGACGGCGTAGAGCGCGAACGCGCTGAACGTCAGCGCCGCGACGAGCAACAGGAACTCCCGGCTGGCCAGCACTTCGCGATCGCTGCGCCGGCTCGTCTCGTGGCGGGCCCGGTCGCGGCCGGTGCTGGCGTGCTGCTCGGGATGCCAGGGCGGACTGAGTGCCCAGGCATGGGCGGGGATCGTGATCACGGCGAGGATCGCGGCGAGGACGAGGTAGACCTCCCGCCAGTCCAGATGGCCCGCGAGCGCGGCGGTCAGCGGCGCGAAGATCGTGCTCGCGAAGCCCGCGGCGAGGGTGAGTGTGGTCAGGGCGCGGACGCGGTGGGGTCCGTACCAGCCGGTGAGCGCGGCGAAGGCGGGTGGGTAGAACACCCCGGCCATCGCGACCCCGGCGGTCAGCCAGGCGGCGAGGAACCAGCCATACGACGGCGCCTCGGCGACCCCTGCCAGGGCGGCGACGGCCAGGATCGAGCCCGCGGTCATCACCGGCCGAGGGCCGCGCCCGCCCAGAACCCGCCCGACCGGCACGCCAGCCACCGCGCCCAGCAGGTTCCCCGCCGAGAACGCCGCGGTCACCGCCGTGCGCGACCAGCCGGTGTCGGCGGCGATCCCCCCAGCGAGGACGGGGAACGCGTAGTACAGCACGCCGTAGCTGACGATCGTGGTCACGCACAGCGCTATCAGCGCCCGCCGGGGACCGACCGCCGCAGGCCCCTCGCCGGTGGAGATGTCGACCACCAGACCACCTACGCCGACGCCGGAGCGCGGCCGATCGAGAGGACCTCGACCGGCGGCGCGCAGCAACCCCCACTGCCGGCGGCCTCGGCTGTCTCGTCGGCGAGGCCGCCACCGGAGCAGACGCCGGTGTTCGGGAGGGTCAGTTCGACGCGGGCGGCGGCCTGGTGGTCGCCGGCGAGGGCGGCGACGACGCTGCGGACCTGCTCGTAGCCGGTCATCGCCAGGAACGTCGGGGCCCGACCGTAGGACTTCATCCCGACCAGGAACAGCCCCGCCTCCGGGTGGGCGAGCTCGCGGGCGCCATGCGGCATCACCGTGCCGCACGAGTGCACGTTGGGATCGATCTCCGGTGCCAGCCGGACGGGGGCTTGCAGGATCGGGTCCAGGTCGAGGCGCATCTCCGACAGGAACGACAGGTCCGGCCGGAACCCGGTCACCGCCACCACCAGGTCGGCCGGCGGCAGGGCGCGGCCGTCCTCGGCGACCAGTACGACCTGCCCGCCCTCCAGATCGACCCGGTTCACGCGGAACCCGGTGACCAACTCGACCAGCCCGTCGTCGACGGCTTGGCGGGAGCGGATTCCGAGAGCGCCGCGGGCGGGCAGGGCGTCGGCCGCGCCGCCGAACGTGTCACCGACCGTCCCACGGCGCAGCACCCAGCTGACCCTCGTGCCGGGCGCCTCGCGGGCGACCGCGGCGAGGTCGATGATCGTTGTCATCGCCGAATGGCCGCTACCGACCACCACCACGTGCCCTCCGGCGAGGGCCGCAGCCTGCGCAGGAGTCGGGGGCAGGTAGGACAGCACACCGGCGGCGACCGCCGCCTGCTCGCCGAGTGCTGGCAGACCGTCGGCGCCGGCAGGGTTCGGTTGCCGCCAGGTGCCCGAGGCGTCGATCACCGCGCGGACCAAGCGGCGCGTTTCGACCCCGTCGGGGTCGACGGCGTGGATCACGAACGGTGCTTCGTCGCGGTGCGCACTAACCAGACGGTCGTGGCCCTGCCTGGACACCCCGACCACGCGCGTCCCATACCGGACCCGCTCGCCCAGAGCCCCGGCCAGCGGAGCCAGATACGAACCGATCCACTCCGTACCGGTCGGATAGCCACTCCCCGGCGCGACCCACCCCGCCGGGGCCAACAGTCGGGCGGCGGCTGGGTCGATGAGCTCGGGCCAGGCGGAGAACAGCCGCACATGCCCCCACGCGGCCACCGCCGCGCCCGGCCCGTCCCCGGCCTCGAAGACCACCGGCTCCAGGCCACGCTCCAGCAGATGCGCCCCGGCTGCGAGACCCTGCGGCCCGGCGCCGATCACCGCCACCGGCAACCCGTCCATACCCACTCCTCCCATTGACACCTGTCGATGCATCGACTCTCTTCGATGTATCGACGGATGTCAATCAGGGGTGCAGACTGGGCGTATGCCCACCAGAACACTCCCGTTGATCAGCGAGGACCTGGCCGTCTGCTGTTCACCGGTCACCGGCGGCGTGCTCGACGTCGACACCGCCGAACGCCTCGCCCGCGTCTTCAAAGCCCTCGGCGACCCGACCCGGGTGCGCCTGCTGTCGATGATCGCCGCCGCCGAGGGTGGTGAGGCGTGTATCTGTGACCTCACGGAGCCGGTCGCGTTGTCGCAGCCGACCGTGTCGCATCACATGAAGATCCTCGCCGACGCCCAGCTCATCACCCGTGAGCAGCGCGGCAGGTGGGCCTACTACCGGGTCGTCGAGGGCACGCTGAGCGCGGTCGCGGACGCCATCCGCCCCAACCCCGCCCGGTAGGGGTCTGGTGCCGGGGACCGTGAACCGGACGTCCCGTGGACGATCCGGTCCCGGGCCGATCGGGCGGTGACACGCCAGGCGTCCCGCGCGGTGTCGGGGTCTAGCTGGTCGGTGTCCATTCGCGTGGTTCGGGCGGGTTGGTGGGTGGGTTGGGTGGGGTGAGGGCCGGCTTCGACTGATCCCTGGTCTTCGTTGATTTCGGCTGCCGACACGAAGCCTTCACTCCAGTCAGGTGCCAGGTCAATGTCGTGTCCGCGTGTGCGGAGCTCGGCGAATTGGTCTCCGTACATGCCGGGGAGCGCGTCGTAGGTCTGCTCCCGGTGCTGGCGCTGGATCTCGGCCAGCTCGCGGTCACTGTGGTCCATCGCCGCTCCCCCGCCTTGCAGCCCAGGGCTCGCCGGAGCACGACCGGCCTGGGCCGGGACCCAGAAGCGGGCCGCAGGCCTCCGAGGTCGCACGCCATGACGGCGTCGACCCGAAGGGCGGTCCAACGCCGACGGCCGGCCTGCGTTCGGTCCTCTGCGCGGAGAGACTCGTGGCTTCGCTAGCCGCGGGCGGCCTCGGAGGCCGTGGCCTGCCTGGGCGCCTTGCCCGTCCGGGCGGGCCGGGTTGTTCAGGTGGTGTCGAAGCAGGCGTCGAAATCGAAGACCGGGTTGGTGACGTTCGTGCCGTTGGCGGCGCGGATCGTGATCGGGCCGACGACCTTGGTGGGTCCGCCGGCTTCGTAGCAGCCGTTGGGGTGGATGGTCAGTTCGAACTTTCCGGTCGTGGCCTTGGTTCCAGCGAAGAACAACGACGAGGGATTGATCTTTGTCTGGTGCGGCCTCCAACCTCGACGCCTGTTCGGTGTCTACCGAGGTGAGGGGTAGTGGCTCCGGATGCACGCACAGTTCGCCGCTCGCGCGCGCCGTTTGCGCCGTCGCTGCCGCCGCCGTCGCTGCCGTCGCCGACTCGGGTGCGGTCAGCTTCGCAGGTAGGTCAGGACGGCGAGTACCCGGCGGTGGCCGTCGGCCTCGGGGAGGTCGAGTTTGGTGAAGATGTTGCCGATGTGTTTGGCCACCGCGGCGTCGCTGATTCCGAGCGTTCGGGCGATGGACGGGTTGTTGTGTCCTTCGGCCATGTGCCCGAGCACCTCCCGTTCCCGTGCGGTCAACCGGTCGAGTGGGTTGGTCGTGCGGGGGCGGTTCAGCAACTGCCGTACCACGTCGGGGTCGATGACGGTCTCGCCAGCCGCGACCCGCGACACCGCGTCGGAGAAGTCGGCGACCTCGCCGATGCGATCCTTGAGTAGGTAGCCAACTCCGGCCCGTCCGGACGGGCCGAGCAGTTCAGCGGCGTACGCGGTGGCCGCGTACTGCGACAGCACGAGGACCGCCGCGCTCGGGTCGCCGGCGCGTAGTGTCACCGCGGCACGCAGCCCTTCGTCGGTGAAACTGGGCGGCATGCGGACATCGGTGATGACCAGGTCGGGTCGGTGCTCCCGGGCGGCCGCCAACATCGAGTCACCGTCGCCGACCGCCGCCGCCAGGGTGTGACCCAGTCCTTCGAGCAGGCTGACGAGTCCGGCCCGCATGAGCGTGGCGTCTTCGGCAAGCACTATTCGTAGCGACACGGCAGGTCGATCCGCACTGTGGTGGGCCCTCCTTGTGGGCTGCTGATCTCCAGGGCGCCAGCCACGACGGCCACTCGGTCGGCCAGCCCCCGCATGCCCGTGCCCAGTGACGGTTCAGCGCCGCCCCTACCGTCATCGACGATTGTCAGCGCCAGCCGTTGCTCAGCGAGTCTGCCACTGATCTGGATACGAGTGGCTGCAGCGTGTCGTACCGCGTTGGTCAGGGCCTCCGAGACCACGAAGTAGGCGGTGGACTCGATCTCGGGCGGCAGCCGGCCGGGCAGGTCGAGGTCGACCTCGGCCGGAATCGGACACCGTTCGGCGAGTTCGCGTACCGCCTCGGCCAGCCCGAGATCGGTGAGGATCTGAGGATGGATGCCGCGGATCTGGTCCCGGAGGGTCGTGAGTGCCAGCCGAGCCTGCTCGTGGGCCTCGCCGACGAGTTCACCGGCGCGTCCATCTGCGTCGGCCATATGCCGCTCGGCCAGGCCCAGCTTCATCGTCAGGAGCACCAGATGTTGCTGCGCGCCGTCGTGCAGGTCTCGCTCGATCCGACGGCGCTCGGCCTCGAACGCGTTGACCAACCGGCCGCGTGACCGGGCCAGCTCCTCGACCTGACGGTTCAGCTCGGTGCCGGTGGGCGCGAGCAGCCACTTGGCGAAGGCTGCCTGGGCACCGCCGAGCACGCCGATTCCGTACAGGGTGACCACCGTCGCGGGCACCCCGGCCAGACCGGCGACGGCGCACGCCTGCCCGACGGTCTCGACCGTCCAGGTGCCCACCGCGATATGGACGTTCGCGCCCAACCCGACCAACAGCGGCAACGCCAGCAGGAGGAGGCAGATGAACAGAACGAACACCGCGGCGAGGTCGAGGAGCGCAAGCACCGACAGCAGGCATGCGCAATAGCCGAGTTCGCGCCAGGTGGCAGCCTCGGTCACCCGCAGCCGCACCCACGCCCAGCCGCTCGGGGGCGCGGGTGCGTGCGGGTCGGGGACCGCCAGCGGCTCCATGAAGCCGAGCCGGTGGCGCTCCAGCGCCCCGATCGGTATG
Organism: Pseudofrankia inefficax; assembly: GCF_000166135.1. NCBI lineage: Bacteria > Bacillati > Actinomycetota > Actinomycetes > Frankiales > Frankiaceae > Pseudofrankia > Pseudofrankia inefficax. The sequence continues at coordinate 3,906,439 of NC_014666.1, read as the reverse complement.
CCGACGAGCAGCAGCAGCGGCGGAAACAGCACCAGCGGCATGATGGCCAGCCAGGCGATCGAGATGACCGCCACGCTACTGACCACATAGGCCAGGCTGCGCCATGGCCATCGCGACAGGACGAATCGGACGGGGTTGCCCGCCATCGCCCGCCACACGCTCGTCTCCACGGTCACGACCCTTCGACGCAGCAGCTGGAGGAGCGGGTCAGGCCGCACCGATGACGCCGAGCAGCGAGGTGGCGGGTTCGAGCGCCGAGAATGCACTGGCCGCTGTCATGAGTAGCAGCAGGCATGCGGTCAGGGCCGTGATGACACCGAGTGTACTGTGCATGAATCTGACGCGGGTGGCGCTCGGGTCACTGGCGATACGCCGCTTCCAGAAACGGGCGCTCGCCAGGCCGGTTGCCACCATCAGCGTGGCGGAAATCGCCGCCGTGACCCAGTAGTATCGCTCGACCTCGCCGAGCAGCGCCGTCAGCGTAGGGGAACCGGCGTGCGGGCTGGCCGAATCCGTCAGCCCTTCGCGCATCTCACTCAAAACCTGTGCGAGATTTCCGTCGGCGGTTCTACCGGGTAGCAGCCCCAGCAACGGGATCAGAGGTAGGGCCATCACCTGGATGTTCACCGACAGCACCCATATGGCGAAAACCGTCAACACCGTTGCGGCTGTGGCGACCGCCGCGTACCAGGGCCGGGCACGCAGGTATCTCTGCCACAGCGCGGTGGCGAGCAGGGCGAGGACAATAACCAACAACGCGCTGATTGCCACCTTGATCGCATGCCATTGAAACCAGTAGTCGACCAGCGTCGTCAGCCGGGCGGGGAACGCCGGGGATCCGCTTCGCCAATACTCGACGAGAGCGCGCCCGATGTCGTCCTGCAGTTTCGCGTCACTTGGCCTCAGGAGGGCGGCAGGGGCGAACACGAATGCTGCCACCAAAGCTGCGCCGGCCACCAGCAGCAACCCGATCACGGACCTCGAATCCAGTCGAACATTTTTGCGGTCGGAACCTGGTGTTGGTTCGGCGGCACCAGTTGTCGTGATCGATCGAAATCGCATGGGACGACAGTAGAGAAGGGCCGCTCGGAGCGCGATGGCACATGAGCTAGCACAACCGGGTGAGGCTGCGGTACCCGCGCGGTATAGCTGGCTCTACCTCAGGTCGAGTAGCCGGGAGGAGTCTCACCTCCCGGCCATCCCAGATCTCGGCGTGACAGTCTCCCGTTGCCCAACTCCTGTCACCCTGGCTGCCGGGCGAAGCGGACCCACGCCCAGTGGTGGTCAGCAAGCTGAGAAAGCATCTTGTCGTGCCGCGATCCGCGCGTGGCCTGTCCGCTGCGGTCAAGCGTTGGCACCCGGTGGCGGGCGTCAGCGGGGCGCGGTGTCGAGGGCGCGGCTAAGTGTCCAGCGGGAGACGCGTAGCTTGGCGGCGACGGCGGTTCGGGTTTGTCCGGCGCCGAGCAGGATGCGGGCGTCGGCGATCTGTTCGGAGGTCAGGGCGCGATGGGTTATGCACAGTGACGCTCGTGAGCCGGCTGTCCAGCCGGCCGGTCGAGTACCAGGTGTGGCGGTTCGCAGGGGCACGGTAGCGGATCTCGCCGGTTGGATCGATCTGTCCGACGACGCTGTGCGATGGCTTGTGGCCCGCGGCTGTGAGGGCCAGTGGGGTCTAGCGGAGACCATTTCTCCGTACGAACCGGATGATCATGCAGTCTCAAAATGCGCGCCACTCGTAGCGGGCACGGACAGGTAGGGCCGTGGATGTCGACGCTGTCGCGGACAATGGGATCCGAAGACCGAGCACGCAGAGCCGGATCGGCAGCGACGCGGCGAGATCGCGACATCGCCGTCGGCGGTGGCTGGGGGTCATTCCCCGCGGTAAGGGCGACCCAGTTGGCCTTCGCCATGTCAATGGAGCCTGTAACTGGCGCCGGTGTCACCGTCGCGGGGCTCCACCGGTGAGGGCCCATCCATTGATGACCAAGGCGGCTCCGGCGAGTGCGCAGCCGAGCGACGCGAAAACTCCACCGAGGATCGACGACGCCGAACTGTGCGAGAGGAAGCCGCCGACCGCTCCGACCAGCGCCGCGGCCGGGGCGAGCAGGCAGACGGTGGCGTTGCGGGCGAGCGGGGGCCTAGGACGGTTGCCCTGCCGTGGCTTGGCGCCCAGCTCCGTGAGTAGGAGACGGTTACGCGGCCGGTCACGGACCGGTCCGATAGGGACCAGTTGCGTCCCATCGGCCAGCTCCACGCCGACCACATGGTCGACCGCGGGCGTTCCGCGGACGGTGACCGCGCCACGCGCCGAGGCGCCTTCGAAGGTCGGGTTCCACATCACCCGCTGCCACACCGCCGCGCCCGGGGCCGAACTCGCCCCGTCCGGCGGGCTCAGCCGCAGCCAGGTGGATGGCCCGACCAGCCGGAACAGGTCGTCGGCGCGGTTACCCCTGGGGTAGTTCGCCGAGTAGGCGACCGCTGTCATCGGCCGGGCCGGCAACCGGGAGGTCCACCGGCTCCGAGCACGCCGGCCACACCAGCACAGGAACTGCGCCACGAGCGACACGCCGTACAGGATTCCCGGCGCAAGCACGATGTGGCTGTCGTTGACCTCGGTGGCGGGGCCGGAGAGGTAGGCAGGCGCGGATGGATGGCGCGGGTCGTATGCCACAGAGAAGGTCGTGCCCGGCTTGGGAGCGACGTCGTCGTTCGTGCTGACACCTTGCGTGTGTGGGTCGCCGCCCGCGTCGACCCAACGGACCCAAATCTCGTCCTTGTACTGCTGGTGGCTCGGGTCGAGCGTTCCGACGGCTACCGCCGTCGCCTGCGCGCGGGCCGCCCGCGTCACGATCATCTGCCAGGACGTCACCCCCTCGACCAGTGCCAGCGCGACGAGCAGCAGGCCGATGACCATCGCCGCCAGCCTGGTCTCAGGCCGCTCCGGGAGGAGCGCGCGGCTGGATGTCATCACGTGGCGGATCCAGCGCGACGCCGGCCCGGCCAACGCTCGGGGTCGCCCCGCAGGGCGGCGCCGACGGGCCGCTCGTCCGGGCTTCACGTCGTGGCTGGGCATCGCGCCTCCCGGGACTGGCGATGACGGACAGGACCGCTGACCAGGCTTCCCGGCATACCGGACGAAAAGTAGGACCTCGTCGGCCGCGCTCACCGCGCTGCTCGTCCTCGGCGTCGCGGGCTCCGGGGACAAATGGGCCGGCGTCGATCTGCTCTGGTCACGATGGTCGCGGACCGGGTGTACGGGCCGTAAGCGGCGGAAGGGTACGGTTCCGGCCGCTACCGCGCCAGTCGGCGGCCGACCGCGGCCAGTCCGAGAAGCCCGATGAGGACGCCTAGCAGGAGCAGTACTGGCCACCACGGGCCGTTGCCCGGGAGAAGCCACCGGCCGGCTACCAAGGTCGCGAAGAGTAGGACCGCTGCGACGCGTTGAAGACTGCGCCCGGTGCGGCGCCGCCGCGTGAGGGTATCCCGTTCCGTGGCGTCCGAAACGATCGTTCGGTGCTCGTGCATCCAGCTGGTCGGGTCGTCGAATGGACGCGCGCCGGCCGCCTTGAGAAGGCGGCTGAGCTTCGCTGAGTCGTAGGCTCGCAGGAGGACACCGTCGACGTGGTCTCCGATCTGCGACCGGGTCGAGCGGTAGCCGAACGGCAGGTCGGTGTTCGGCGCGAACGCGGCTGCGAGTCGCACCGGTGGTACACGCTGCGGCTCGTCGAACATCAACTGCAGGTTCGGTTTCGTGACGGGCCCTGTGGTGAACAGGTAGGGCACGCGCAGTTCACGGGCAAGGACGGGTTCGCGGTCTGCCGTGTTGTCGACGGAAGGCGCCGCAGATAGATCCCGTACCGCTATCTGACGTAAGGGAATGATCCACTTCCGGCCGCCGAAGTAGGTGGGCAGGGTCATCTCGATGTTGCCGTCGCGGCTGACGACCGAAGGTTTACGCACCGCGAGCCGGTATGACTTCAACCGCGTCGACTTGTCAGGCTCTGGCGCAACGTCACGCAATGCATGCCCTTTCGCTGCACTCTTTGCCATCCCGAAGACGCTTGTTCGGTGGCGTACGGCTAACTCTCGGATGCCGAAGCGTGCTACGGGCCAGCGCCATCGTCAAGGGCGGACCACGTCACATCGTGACGCGGTCCCCGGGCGGCGCGGCTGCTCGCCGCGAGCGCCGTGGAGGGCGAGGGGGCCCGGTAAAGGTGCTGTTGCTATAGCCCATCCCGCCGGCTGTGTGTGTGGCGGGGGATGTAGCGGTAGCGGGGTGCCGGTTAGGCTGCCTGCGCGCCTGACGCGACCGCGAGCCGCCGCGCGATGAGTTTGGCGTCACCGGACCAGCTCTCGGTGGCAGCACGACAGGCTTGCTGGCGTAACGAGAACGCCGGCCAGCGCGGGCGCGGGAGAAACTGGGCCTGTTTGGTAAGGGCGGGTGCTGGCGGGTTGTGGGCGGGCGGTGGCATCCGGCTCTGATGGCCGTGACGAACCGCATCTCCGCGAACGCGTCTGGCCGCGCAGCGCTCTGCTGACCCAGGTAGTTCATGACGCCGACGGCGACCGACGCGGCGGTGCGGGCGGCCTTCTACGACGCGTTCACCGCGGGGGTGCCATCGGCGCAGTGGGCGAACGCGGCCGAGGATGGCCCGGCGCTGATCGGGCTGCGCGGGCAGATCAACGCGCGGTTCCCGGGGCTGGCGCGTACGGAGGCGGTGGCCGTGGACGGCATGTCGACGCTCGGGGGCGGCGACGTGGAAGTCGGGATGACGCTGACTTTCACGGACCCGTCGGTACCGGTGCCCGGCGGCCTCACGACCCAGTTCTCTGCGGGCATGCCCGGGACGGCCATCCGGACGACGGCGGGCTGGCAGCTCAGCCGGGTCACGTACTCAAGCGGCCGGCTGCCTGACGTGTCGGCGCTGGCGGTCGCGGGATGAGTTACGCGGTGCTGGGCACGGTAAGCAGGTGGTTCAGAGGTTGAAAAGAGCGCGGCTGTTTCAGCGCGATGGTCGTAGCGTCGCGTTCATGTAGGAGGCTTCTGGCTCGGTGCCCCCGCCGACGGAAATGCCGCGTGCTTGGATGACGGTCTGGACGTTTCAAGATCGACTCTGGCGCACATTCGGTAGACGGACCATGGTTGCTGGGTGGTCAGGGCTCTCGAGCCGAGCTGGGCCGGCCAGGTGATCCGCATCCCGGGGTGGACGGCAGTTGGGATGTGGCTGGGACGTCCGGGTCGCTGTCGATCAACCGGAATCCGCGGGAGAGAACCAAAGAAAGGGAGCCCAAAATGCCAGATCCCAGGCAGGCGCGGGTAGCGACGTTCGTTGAGCCGCGTGGCATGGTCCGTTCAGCGGTCGCGGGTGCGACCGGCGGCTTGATCGGCGCCGCCGTCGCGTCAGCGGGCACCCAGGGGACGTCCCCGCTGGGTAAGGGAGCGATCGCCTACTTCGGTGTCTATGACGCCGAGGTCGTCCTGTTTACGGCCAAGAGAGGCGCGTTCAAGCCGAAACCGACTCCTGAGGTGATCGCGTCGGTGCCGCGCGCGGCGGTCCGGGCCGCCCGGGTCGACAAGGGCAGGCTCGCCGGCGTCCTCGAGATTGCGTTCGACGACGGTTCGGTCTGGCAGTTCGACGTTCCTCGGGTCAACCTCGCAGGCGCCCAGCAGGTGGCGGCGGCCCTGGCCGGAACGTTTTGACGCTCCAGGCGCGGGGGCGGATCGGCCGCGTTGTGGTGACTCTGCCGGGGCTGATCGGGTCGGCGCAGCATCTGGAGGGCGTGACAGCGGGTGCGGGTGCCGACTACGAGCACGGTGCTTGGTCGGCCTCGACTCGGACGCATCATCTGGCGGCCACGACGCTGAGCAAGCTGGGCGAGGCAGATTTGAGCTGGATCGCGGCGGAACACGCGATGCAGACGGCCGACCGTTCTCAGCCTGGCTCCGGGTGCACCTGGACCAGGGCGACCCGGCCGCACTGAGCCTGCACCGCACGAAGATCAGAGGAAGGCCGAGACCTTCCCACCAGCTAATCGTCGGAATGGTTACCGGGATCGGGCGTGGGACACCCGGGCCGGGACGATCGAGCTGGCGATTCCGCGGCTGCGGCAGGGCTCGTATTTCCCGGAATGGCTGTTGACGCGGCGCCGGCGCGCCGAGCAGGCACTGATCTCGGTCGTCGCGACGTCCTACCTGCGCGGAGTATCGACGCGCCGGGTCGACAGACTGGTCGAGCAACTCGGCGTCGCGCATATCTCCAAATCCCAGGTCTCCGAGCTCGCCCGGCACCTCGACGGCCAGGTCGAGGCGTTCCGCTCCCGGCCGCTGGACGCCGGTCCGTACCGGTTCGTGCAGGCGGATGCGTTGACGATGAAGGTCCGCGAGGACGGCCGAGTGATCAACGTGCACTGCCTGCTCGCGGTCGGCGTCAACGGCGACGGGCACCGCGAGATCCTCGGCCTCGACGTCGTGAGCAGCGAGGACGGCGCCGGCTGGCTGGCGTTCTTCCGGGGCCTGGTCGCCCGCGGCCTGACCGGCGTCCGCCTGGTCACCTCCGACGCGCATGCCGGCCTGGTCGCCTCGATCGGCGCGACGTCGCAGCCCTGGGTCGCCACGCTCGTGCGAACAATCTTCGATCAGGCCGACGCGACCGAGGTGAACGCACAGTTCGACCGGGCCGTCGACGGCCTGGCCGAGAAGCTACCCCGCGCCGCGACGCACCTGGAGGAAGCCAAAGCCGACGTACTCGCGTTCACCACCTATCCTCGAGAGATCTGGCGTCAGATCTGGTCATCGAACCCGCAGGAACGGCTCAACAAGGAGATCCGCCGGCGCACCGACGTCGTCGGTATCTTCCCGAACCGCGAAGCCATCATCCGCCCCGTCGGCGCCGTCCTCGCCGAACAGCACGACGAATGGATCGAGACCCACCGCTACTTCGGACTGGAAATCCTCGCCAAAACCGACCCCAACGAAAACCCCGCCGACACACCCGAGATCAGCGTCACCACCGACGCCCTCGCCGCATAACCTGCACCGAGGATCACGCGACGTCACCCTCCGTACACCACGCCACCGGACGTGGCCCAGCTCGTCGCCGCCGCCTGTGTCGACTCAGCCAACTCTCTCACCGCCGCCGAGTGGCACCAGGTACTTCCCGACGTCCCGTACGACCCGCCTTGTCCGTGACACCGCTGGCCGCACACGGCAATCCCCGCACGGGCAGGTGCTACCAGCGTCGGGTCGGTCGTCACGTCGCGACTATTTATGATCGTTAGCTGCTAGGCACCCGCCGATGGCGTCTCGGGAGAGGCGCACGAGGCACCCGATCGACACGGCCGGCATCAACGGCGGTACGGCCCCAGGGATTGGTCCCGGCAGTGTCACGACGGCTCGATCGGCCCGTCGGCCGCGTGGGCGCTGCCGCCGTCGGCCCTGCCTCGAGGATGTTTGCTTTGGCCTGCTGGTGTCCGCCTGTCGGGGCTCGGTCGCGCGTTCCAACTGCCCGAGGTCGGCCGGGCTGATTGCGTGCACGATGCGGCCGTGGCGGGACACCGCCGTGAGGCTGACAGGGCAATGGGGGCGACCGCGATGGGGCGGCGGAATTCCCGGTGGTTCATCGCGATCGCCCCGCGCGGGCAGAGCGATTTGTCTGGTGAGTGCCGGTCGAGATTAGGAGACGGGCGCGACCGCGTCACAGGGGTCGGCGGGCAGGTGGACGGCCGTGGAGACGACGGGGCCGGGACCCGCGGCGGAATTCGCCCGCACGGTGACCACGGAGAGTCCGTTGTGACCGACGTCGTTGTAGTGGAAGTAGGTGAAACTCGTGCCGGTGGTCATGACCGTGTAGCCCGAGATCTCCGGGGTAATGGTGTAAGAGGTCACCTGGTTGGCGCCACGCAGCGGCGGGTCCCACGACACGTAGTAGTGCAGGTAGCACGGCTCCAGGAGCCCCGGTTCATCGGCGCCCACCTGGACTCGCAGGTTACGTACGGGACCCGGGACGACGGCCGGTGCCACTCTCACCCATTGCCACGCGGTGTCGGTAGCGCCGTTTCGGCCGCGGACGGTCAGCGTGATCAGGAAGAATCCGGCGTGGGAATAGCTATGGGTGACCGTCGAGGCTGATCCGATGACCGCCGGTGTTCCGTCGCCAAAGCTGAATCGATAGGCCAGGGGTGGGACACCAGTCGAGTCCGAGGCGGTCGCCGTCACGGCCAACGGTGTAGTGCCCTGTATCGGAGCGACGGAGAGCCGAGCGCGTACCGGCTTCCACGTCGGTTTCAAGGACCGCTGGCTTGTCTGCGGCGGATCTGCCGGTGCCGCGGAGACTGGACCGCTCACGGCCACCAGGACCACGGCCAGAGCGGCTGTCACCCCGGTCAGGACGATGGCTCTCGGGCCCCAGCTCCCCGACCTGGATCTGCCTCGCTCTCGCAGGGCGCGTCCATTTGTGCTGTCCTCGCCGTCCCCGCCTCGGTGGCTGCCAAGAAATCGCATCCGGCCCTCCCAGAAGTGCCTAGAAATTCTGACGACTCCCCGGTCTGCGAGAATCGCGCAGACGTCCGCATGTGTCGAGTGGGACCAACGAGTTCGGGCCGAAAGCTCGTAACTCGACTGGCGGCCAGCCGAGCACGACCTGGCTGGTGGGCGCCATAATCGGCGCCACGATTCGCCCGCGACGGTTCGCCCTCGCCGTCCTGCTCACGCGCGCGGTCGCGGGTTGCACCCTGCCGGGATCGAGCGCCGCCGGGACAGACACGTTCTTCGTGAACAGCTTCAACAAGCCGTCCGGGCCCGTCAGCGCCAGCCCACGCGCCTTCGCGTCCGCGACCATCGCCGCCGCGGCGGCCTGCTCCGGCGACAGCAGCCGCCCTACATCCCGATCTTGCTTCCGAGGGGTCATATCACCCGATGTCATCACTCACAGTGTCCCATCCCGCCGGACCCTGGGCCCGGCGTCTCGGGCCGGAACCACTGATCTTGAAGCAGTCCCCGGAGCGTGAGTCGGGCTGCTTCGCGTGTCCTGTCCCGGGGATCATGACAGGTGACGCCGCCCTGGCCTGGTGCGCGACAGTTCGATGTGTCGCCGCCGGCCGGATTCCGGCGCAGTTGGCTATCTCCGTGGCAGATCGGCAGTGGAGCTGGCGTCCAGCCGCCCGACATCATGATCTGGTGAGGCTGTGCCAGCCGCTGGGTAGTGACGCTGGTCGGTGAGGTCGGCGCGGCCTCTGCCCAGGCGGTTGGTTCAGGCGAAGGCTGGTTGGGCATCCGGCCGGGCGAGGAGGTGTCCTTGGCCGTAGCCGATTCCGGCGTCCTGAACCGCGGCGAGTTCGGCGTGGGTCTCGATGCCCTCGGCAACGAGCGCGCTGTCGATCTCTTTGCCGATGGAGACGAGCGCGATCGCGGTGGCCCGGCGGACGGGGTCGGTGTCGATGTCGTGGATCAGGCACCGGTCAAGCTTGATGACCTCGGGGCGCAGATTGACGAGGCGTTGCAGCCCGGAGTAGCCGGTTCCGATGTCGTCGACGGCGATCCCCACGCCGTGGGCACGCAGTTGGCTTACCGCGTGCAGGACCGCCGGATCTTCGAAGTTGCGTTCGTGCTCGGTGATCTCTACGACGAGGTGAGCGAGATCGGCGGGGGTTGTGGTGGAGGTCAGCAGGTCGATCAGGCCATCTGTGAGCGTCGTCGGAGACACGTTGACTGCCAGCCGGGCCGTGGGAGGGCCTCGGTGTAGCGCGGGCAGTGCCTTGCGGACGGCGGCGAGTTCCAGCTCGACCCCGAGGCCGACGCTGGCGGCGCGGGAGAACCACTGTTCGGGATCAGCGGGCGGGGCGGGAAATCGAGACAGCGCCTCGACCCCGGCGGTGACACTCGTGCGCAGATCGAGGATGGGCTGGTAGACGAGGTCGGGTCCACCGCTGTCCAGGACACGACGGACAGCCCGCCAGGTCTGAACGGACCGCTCCCACATCTGGTGCAGATCCTGGACCGAGGCGGTCAGCAGGCCGGCGACCAGGGTCAAGATCTGCATGTGTCTGGCGTCCAGGTGGGGGCACGGCTCGTGCGCGAGGCAGCCGACCTTGCCGTATACCTCACCGCTATCGGTATAGACCAGATCCATCGCATAAGCACCGATCCCGAGCTCCGACACGACAGTGCGGCGGCACGCAGTGGGGTCCGCGTGAGTGTCGGGCACCATGCCCGTCTCGGTGATCGGGCTTTCGTTGACGGGCCACTCCGTAATTGCCCCCGGTCTGACCCCGAAGCTGGCAAGGTCACCGTGGAACGCCTGCAGGATGGTCCGATTGCCCTGCACCCGACACAGCCAGGCCAGGTCCATCCCCAGCTGCCGGCGCAGGGTACCGAGCAGCTCTACCACGGCCGCGTCCGGCTCCAGCACATCGCGTTGCGTCCCCAGAAGCGACGGGCCAACCACCACGCTCACCACCACCCCGCCACACGCGGCTGCACCAGCTCGCACCGCACCCATACCCCTGCGGGCCGGGCTGGATTCTCGCAAACTGGCGCGCCGCGCCTTGGAGCCCTGTTAGATGATTCGCGCGAAATTGCGCCGAGCGTCCTGAGTCGAGAGTGCCCCTTGATCCGCGTACCCCGCGCGAAGTACGCCCCGACCCCTCGGGGTTGCCTGCCGTGGTCTCGATCGACAGCAGACGAGCACTCGGCGACGACTCCGGGGAGCCGATCGCAAGATTGGCTCTGGTAGCGAGTTCTGGCCCCACCTTCCAGCGCCGGACCAACCTGGGAGCTGGGAACCTACAGCGGCGCGGCGGGGCGAGTGTAGATTCCCCCCGTTGATCTTCCATTCGGCGGCGTGCCGCATGGGGTTTCCCGGGCTGGGTGTCATTGGGCGCAGTGCTGACTTCCCGGGTTTCGGTGGCAGTTCTGCGCGAGATGCGGCGAGACGTGCTCGTTGAGCTTGCTGGGAGCGATCGACGTTGGGACCGATCTCTGCGGCTTGTGATCATCTGATCGCCGTACTCGGCCGAGCGAGACTGGGCGTTCTGTCCAGTCCTTGGGCCGCTTGAGCCGATCGGGCTCCGTTCCTGTCCCGACACCCCCGGTCCTCGGTCGTCCAGGACTTGATGTCCTGGACCGTCATTGAGGTGGGACGGGCGTCTGGCGTCGTGTTCATCGCGGCGGTCGCGGTCGGGTGACCGCCGTCGGCGCGGGCATCGGCCGGGGCTCATCGTGGCCAACGGTTTGGCGCGTTTCGACTGGGACGAGCCATACAGGGAGGCAGGGTGCGTGCTGATGAGGAGCTGGCCTTTGAGGCGTTTGTGGTGGGGGCGGCGGACCGGCTGCTACTGAGCGCGGTGCTGCTTGTCGGCGGGGACTGGGCGGCCGGGGAGGACCTGCTGCAGGGGGCGTTCGAACGCGTCTACCGGCATTGGTCACGGGTCGCCGACGGCCAGCCGGAGGCGTATGTCCGCCGGGCGTTGGTCAACGCCGCGACGAGTCGGTGGCGGCGCCTGCGGGTGCGGGTCGCCGAGGTGCCGCTCGTCGTGGACGGCGAGTGGGCTATCGACGTCGCCGCGGCGGACATCGACCATGCTGACCGGTTGTCCCAGCATGAGGACCTGGTCCGCGCGCTGCGGTCCCTTCCACCCCGGCAGCGCGCCGTGGTGGTGCTGCGCTACTTCGAGGACCTGCCTGAGGCCGAGGTCGCCGCCGCGCTCGGGTGCTCGGTCGGCTCGGTGCGCAGCCAGGCATCGCGGGGCCTCGCCCGGCTGCGCGGCAGCGAGCACCTGGCCGCGCTCGGCGCCATCCGCGTTCCGGGAGGACGCCACCGCGGCGGGGTGGGTCCCGACGTCCTGACCAACGAGAAGGGGGACGGCCACCGCGCTCCGTCCTCATCGGGGGCGTTCGCCCCGCCTTCGACGCGACCCACCCGGTGAGGGGGAAGACGCTGTGAGCACAGAAGCAGACGGACGCACCGACCCGCTTGGATCAGCCTCCCGGGGCAGGTTCACCCCGCGGGTCCAGATCCCCGCGGGGACTCGGCAGACCCGTGACCTCACGGACGCGACCGACCAGGATCTGGCGGCGCGGGCGCGCGCGCTGTGGGCCGATATGCCCCGGCGCGGCGTCGGCCCCGTGTTCCCCGACCTGATCCGCGCGCGAGCCCGCCGTCACCGGTCACGTGCTCGCGTCCTCGCCGTCGCCGCGCTTGTCCTGGTAATCGCTGTGGGCGTCGCCATTCCCGTGGGCCTCCGTGTCGGCGGGAACGACCGGGTGTCTGCTGCGGCCGCGCCGCCGGCAGTCCCGTACAGCTTCGGCGGGGTGACCGTCACCTGGCTGCCCGCCGCGATGACTCACGACGTGGACATCGCCTCCCAGTCACGTCCCTATGGGGGCATGGGGCTACCGGGAGATCCGCCGCTCAGCGTCTTCGGTCACCTCTTCAACGGGGAAAGGGCCTCGTTCGTCAGCAGGTTCGTCGCGCGGCCCGCGGCTTCCACGCCCGCGGCGGTCGGCTTGTCCACTGTCTGGGTGAGCGTGACCTGGCAGACGGACGACAGGATCTCGGCCGCCCTTTGGGATTCCCTTAAGACGGACCGATTTCAGGGCCGCGCCGAGGTGTCGGCGACGACGATGGGCCACCAGCCCGCCACCTTCCTCTCGGTCCATTTCAGCCCGGGTGACCTACTCGTCCCGGTGACCCACAGCAACAGCTACGGTGGTCTGCTCACCTGGTACACGCCGAACGGAACCTTGCTCGGCGTCGAGGCCGACAGTTCCAGCCCGGTTGACGTCGCCGTGCTGCGGCAGATCGGCGCCGGACTGGTCCTCGGCCAGCAGCCGCCGATCAGGGTTCCGCCGACGGGGTCGCCCGCGCCTACGATGCCGCCGACGCCGGGACCGCCGCGGCGATGAAGGCGGCGATCCACGACGTATCCCCCGCGCCGATCGACGTGTCGACGCCGCCCCCGTCTGTCACGCGAACAGTGGGACACCACAACACACCGCACCAGCAGCCACGAACAGCGACTGCTACCAGACGCCCAGAGACCGCCAGCCATCCCACCGTCTGCAATGGCTGCGGGAACCGACCGCAAGATTGCTTCTGCCAATTGACGGTTGAGTGGCGGAGCAAGCTGGGAAGTGGCGGCGTGAGCTGGGAACCTACAGACGAGGACGGCTCCCCTTCAGCACATCATCGAACTAGCGTTCGATGGCATGCTGACCGGGTTCGCTCCGCCCTGGAACTCCGAAGAGCCAACAGAAATCCTCCACAAGAGACACCCGACGACAGCAATCGTCAGCAAGGAATGTTCCGGAAGATTGATCTCATAGTCTTTCGGCCGCAGGTTCAGGCCCCGCCCGCCCGAGCACCGTGATGCTTCAGGACATTGGCGAAAGCCGAACCTACTTTTGTGGATCCAGGAGCCAGCCCAGGCCGGCTGGTCGGAGAAGGCCAGCGCCATGCTCGCGCGACCGCCGACGCGTCAAGGCACCCTCACGGAGGTCCCTCCCGGGGACGCGTTACACGGCGACGTCGACGCAATGTCCCGCGCGAGGGTAGTCCCGAGGGCGCCATCGTCGAGCGTCCAGGGCATGCCCGAATATCTACGCGTTAAAGGTCCCACGCCCGCTCAAGGAGGCATGTCCAAAGGCGAACGCAACCGCATCAAGATCCGCGTCCGCAGCGCGATGGCCGCCCAGGCCAAGGTCGAAGGACGCTACCTCGGCGGCCGCCCGCCCTACGGCTACCGGCTGACCAACCTCGGCCCGCATCCCAACCCCGCCAAGGCAGCCGACGGCCGACAGCTACACGGACTCGCGATCGACGAGACGGCCGCGCCCGTCGTCGTCCGGATCTTCGCCGAGTTCCTCCGCGGCAGCGGCCTGTTCGCGATCGCCGAAGGCCTGACCCGTGACGGCACCCCCTGCCCTTCCGCCCACGATCCGGCTCGTAACTCCCACCGCGACGGACTGGCCTGGTCGAAGGGCGCCATCCGCGCGATCCTGACCAACCCCCGCTATACCGGCCGGCAGGTCTGGAACCGCCAACGCAAGGACGAGGTCCTACTCGACGTCGAGGACGTCATCTCGGGCACACCACCAGGTTGCGCTGGAACGCCGCCGCGGACTGGGTCTGGTCGGACCAGACTGTCCACCAGGAGATCATCACGACCGAGGTGTTCACCCAGGCCCAGCAGATTCTCGCCGGCCGGGGACGCGGCCCCGGCGACCAGAAGATGCCGCGCACGCGCCGGCCCTACGCACTCCGAGGCGCGCTCTACTGCGCCGTCTGCGACCGGAAGATGCAAGGGCACACTGTCCGCGACGTCACCTACTACCGCTGCCGCTACCCCCAGGAGTACGCCCTGGCGAACACAGTCAGCCACCCAGCGAACGTCTACCTGCGCGAGGACACTGTCCTGCCTGCCCTCGACGGCTGGCTCGCCCGCGCGCTCGCACCCCCGCAGCTCACCAGCACCCTCGATGCCATGGTCGCGGCCCAGTCCAGTCCGTCATGCGACGACGCCACCGTCGCACAGGCGCGACGGGCGATCGAGGAGAGCAACGCCAAGCTGACCCCGCTACCGGGCGGCGTTGGACGCAGGAGCCGACCCCCAGGTCGTGACCGCGTGGATCGCACAAGCCCAAGCCGAGAAGACCACCGCCGAGCGCGACCTCCGCCAGGCGAACCAGGACCAGGAACGACACCTGACCCGCGACGACATCAGCAACATGATCGACTCGATCGGCGACGTCGCCGCAGCGCTCGCCGCCGCCGAGCCCGCCGACAAAGCGGACCTCTACCGCCAACTCAACCTGCGCCTGGCCTACCAGCCGGCCACCAACACGGTGCGAGTCGACGCGAAGATCGACTCTAGCTACCGCAGGGTAATGGATCGTGTCCGAGGGGGGACTTGAACCCCCACGCCCGTTAAAGGGCACTAGCACCTCAAGCTAGCGCGTCTGCCATTCCGCCACCCGGACCGGTGACCCGGGGCGCCGCCCCGGTGCGAACCAGATGCTACACGGTCCGACGGGGGGTCTGACGCAACCCCAGACCATGAGGAGATCAAGAAAAGCCGTCCGCCTACGGACAGCTTGGGGCCGCCATCCGACCCTGGGCCCGACGCGGTCCTGGCCGCCGCACGGTGGGCCCGCCTCGGCCGTGATTGGGTGGATTGGACCCAGGCGAGGAGACGCTCATGGATGTCCCAGCACACGGTGACGGCGGGCAGGCGGGTGGCGGGCAGAAGGCGCTGTGGAGCGGCGTCGCGGGGCGCGGATGGGTGGCGGCCCAGGAGCTTCTCGACCGGATGTACCAGCCGTTCGAGGACCTGCTCGCCGACAGCGTGGCCCCCGGCTCGCGGGTGCTCGACGTCGGCTGTGGCGCGGGCGCCACGACTCTCGCGGCCGCCCGGCGGGCGGGTGAGCGCGGGGGCTGCGTCGGCGTCGACATCTCCGAGCCGATGATCGAGGCGGCCCGGGCACGGGCCGAGCGGGAGGACGTGGCCGCGCGGTTCCTGCACGGCGACGCCGCGAGCCACACGTTCCAGCCGGCCGCGTTCGATGTGGTCATCTCGCGGTTCGGGGTCATGTTCTTCGACGACGCCGTCGGCGCCTTCTCGAACCTCCGAGGCGCCGCGCGGCCCGGCGGCCGGCTCCGGTTCGTCGCCTGGCGGGGCCCGGCCGAGAATCCGTTCCTCACGGCGGCCGAGCAGGCGGCGTCACCGCTGCTGCCGGGCCTCGCGTCCCGTGACCCGGACGCGCCGGGCCCGTTCGCCCTCGCCCGCCACGACCACACCCGGCGCGTGCTCACGGACAGCGGCTGGACCGGCATCGACATCCAGCGCCTCGACGTGCCCTGCTCGCTCGCCGAGGCGGAGCTGGAGCGCTACTTCACGCTGGTGGGCCCCGCCGGCCGCGCCCTCGCCGAACTCGACGGCGACCTGCGGGCGAAGGTGATCGACGCGGTCCGGACGGGTTTCGAGCCCTACCTCCAGGACGGCCGAGTCCGCTATACGGCGGCGTGCTGGGCCGTCACCGCCGTGGCGCCCCCTGCAGCCTGAGCCGGATCGTCGGCGCCGCCCGACGAGCTCTGGCCGGCCGCGAGTGCCTCGTCTCGTGGGGAATGGAGATCACCTGGCTGTCTGCCTCCGACCTGGCCGACGACCTCGGAGACAGCTGAACCCTCAGCGTGGGGTTCGGCTGTTGTGGTTCTGGGGGCGGGGCGAACAGGACGTCGACGGGACGGTGACGAAAGCTTTCTGTAAGCGTTCCAGAACACTTACCACCAGTGTGGAAAAACACCCTGACCGTTTCGGGAAAGGGCTCACGGAACTCCGGTGCGGCCGCTGAGGAACGCGGCGTCCTCATCACCCACCCCGGCCTCCGGCACCGCCTGGAACCGCGCCCACCCGAGGGCATGGCCGGGCGCAGTGAAGCCAGCTGCCCGCGCCTCGGAGCCCGTCGCAATCGCCAGCCGCGGGCAGCAACAATACTTCGTTGCGCGCCTCGCGCTCCCCGTGGAGACTGGCAGCAGAATTCGCCAGAGTGCGGCGCCGTGTGACCGGTCCGGGAGGATGACCCTCATGTTCGACCTGGCCGCGCGGCTTGTCCTCGGCCTCATTCTTTGCTTGGGCGCGACGGCCAAAGGTCTGGAGTTACCTGCTTTCCGCGGCGAGCTCTCGGAACTCGCCGTCCTCGGGCGCCGGGCCCGTTCGCTCTCCGTTCCGCTGGCCTTCGCCGTGCCGATCGTGGAGATCCTGGTCGCGGCCGGAATGCTGGCCAGCGCCAGCGCCACTGTCGCCGCGGCCGCGGCCGCGGGGCTGTTCACGGTCTTCACGGCCGCGCTGCTCGCGCAGCGGCAGGCAACGGGAGCAGACGACGGCTGCGCCTGTTTCGGCTCGGCCCACCGCACGCCGTTCCCGCTGGCGCTCGTCCGCAACGGGATTCTCGTCGCCGCCGCCCTGGCGGTCGCGGCACGCGCGGGCCATCCCCGGCGCGGCCTCGACCTGGCGACGGCGGCAGCTGTGGCGCTGGCCCTGCTGGCCGTGGGCGCCGCGGTGGCGGTGGTAGGGCTGCGCCGCGGTCAGTGCGCCCGGCCGCCCCGGCAGCCGGCGACGACGGTCGAGGGAGCCCGGCTGACGCTTGGTACAGCCACGCCCGGACGGCCCCGCACGCTGCTGGTCTTCCTCCACGCCCGCTGCGCTCCCTGCCTTGCCCTGCTTCCGTCGCTGGAGCAGTGGCAGGACGTCCTCTCGCTGCGCGTCGTGATCTCCGGGTCGGCGTCGGAGGCGCGCGAGCTGGCCCGCCGCCACCGGCTGCGGTCTGCCGTCGCGGACGACGGCCAGGCGATCGCCCGCCGGTTCGGCGTCACCGCGACCCCGAGCGCCATCCTGCTGACGGGCCGTGGGTGCCAGGTAGACGGCGACGGCGCGCCCGCGCGGTCGCCGGCGGTCGGGGCCGCCGCGATCCGCGCCCTGGTCTCCGTAACGCACGCCGTCGCGACCCGCGTGGACGGGTTCACTCCCGCTGACCCTGCGGCGATCGTGCTGTCCCGGGCTGACTTCGACCTGGCGGTCGCGCGGGCGACGGAGTCGGGGCAGGCCCGCGGAACGGACGCGCTGACGTCGGTCGCGGCGGCGCGCCTCGCCGCGCGGGCGGGCGACCCGGCCACCCTGCGCGTCGTCGCCCAGGTCCGCCGCGGCGAGGAGGGGCAGCCCGTCGGCTTCCGCGGCTCGCTGTTCCTCGTCGTCGACGACCCGCGGGTGGACGACACCCGCGGCCTGGTCGAGGCCGAACGGATGAGCGTCGCCGCGATCGAGCTCGCCGGCACGGCCACCTGGCTGGGTGGCGCCGCCCGTTTCGCGGCGTCCGGCGCCCTCGGGTCGCTGGGCCAGGCCTGCTGCGGGCCCGCGACGATCTGCGTCCCGACCGCCGGCTCGTCCAGCCCGGGCGGGCCGGGAGGCGGCTCGGGTCCCGGCGGCGGCGACCCGGTGGATGGCGGCGTGCCGTGGCTGCCGCCGTCCGACGAGCTGGGCGTCTCCGCGGTCCCACCGCTGCGGCTCACCGCCCGCGACGCGACCGGGCGGGGACGGGTGAACGCGGCGATGTACGGGTTCGGCCCGGACGGGCTCCACGCGGTGTTCGGCGACTGCGTCGACGTCCGCGACCCCAGATGCGCGGTCGCGACGCCCGTGTGCGACCCCGGCGACGGCGTCTTCACGAGCGACGACCCGGGCAGCAACTCGTCGTCCGATCCGTGCGGGGTCGGCGGGGGTGGCGCGCGCGCCGGGCACGACGTTCCGGCGCACTGCACCGTGGGGCACTGGGAGACCCTGCCACCCGAGTGCGGCGGCTGGTGCGACAGCTGCGGCGGGCCCTACGCGGCGCACAGCTCGGTGCCACCCGGGTGCGTCGTGGCCCGGCCGTACGGCGACGAGGGCGCCTGCCATGCCCAGACGGAGACCGAGAAGGCGCTGGCCAACGGCGCGCTCCAGCTGGCCGCCGGCTGGATTCCCGGCCACGAGGCGCGGCACTGCACGCAGTCGGACCGGCTCGACGTCGAGGTGTGCGCGGTGTGCGACGCGGCCGGCGCCTGCCATCAGGAGTACAGACGCCCCGACGTCGACCCGTACGCGGACGGGGGGTCCTCGAACGACGGCGAGAGCACCGACACGGACGGCCCCGCCGGCACCGAGGCGCCGGAGAAGCCCACCCCTGGCTCGCAGCCCAGGAGTGACTGGAACGAAGCGGACTTCGACCCGGCGTCGATCACGGGCAACCGGACGCCGACGCCACCGGCGAAGAAGCCGCCGGAAGGGGACCGCGAGCCGCACACCCGGGAAGGCCCGAACCCGGCACCCAGGCCGCCGGAGACCCCGACACCGGCACCGTCCCAGCCGGTCCCGCCCGCGAAGGCGGCCAGGGGGGAGGAACCGGTTCACGCGGACCCGGTCACCGTCGCCGACGGCCGTTTCACCATCGACACGACGGACCTGTCGTTCGCGGGCCCGGCGGCGCCCCTCGAGTTCGCCCGGCACTACACGTCGGGCGACCTGGGCCGCTCGGTGCTCGGCACCGCTTGGGACCACAACTGGTCAGCGAGGATCGTCGCGCTCACGGCCGACACGATGCCGGCCTGGGCCGCGCCCTACTGCGCGGGCGGGCCCGACGGCGCCGACCGGAACGCGGTGCTGGCCTATCGGGCCGGGGCCGTCGACCTGTTCGTCAGGGACCTCGACAGCCAGCTGTTCATGCCGCCCGCCGGCAGCACGGACACCATCCTGAGGGTCGACGACGGCTGGCTGCGCCGCGCCGCGGACGGCGCGCTGGAACGGTACGACGAGCTCGGCCACCTCACCTCCCGTCGTGACCGGTTCGGCAACGGCTTCGCGCTCCGCCTCGAACGCACCCCCCTGCAGGCGCTCTTCGACCACTACTGGGCGGCGGCCCCGCCCGGCCAGACCCTGGCGCACCGGCGTTTCGCCCTGCTGGCGTGGCTGCTCGACCTCGGGGCGCGGCCCGGCGACGCGTCCGCCTACCAGCTCGACGCCGCCGACTACCCGCTGCCCGCCGACCCCGTGGCGCGCGCTCCACTCGGGTACGCGCGCGGCCTCCTGCTCGACGTCGCAGGCCGCGGGCCCAACGCGGAGTGCGCCTACGGATTCGCCCGGGAACGGCCGGTGCTGGTGACGGACGACCTCGGCCGCGACCTCGTCCTCAGCTACGGGACGGCGCCGGCCGTCGGGACCGACGCCGACGGCGACCCGCTGTACGGCTTCGCCCAGACACCCGACGCGGAGCTGCTGACGAGCGTGGCCGGTCCCGCCGGTACGTCCGTCACCTATACCTACGCGCAGCCGGCGGGCCACCCGGCCGAGCTCAACCAGTTCTTCCTCCTGCGGGCCGCGCGCACCGACGCGCCCGCCCGCCCGGCCGACGTGACGGCGTCGTCGGCCGTCGAGTACACGTACGAGTACCAGTGGCCGCGGCGCCCGGTGACACCGCCGACCCATGAGGCGCCGGCGGTCGTGCCGTGGGAGCCGTACGCCGACGAGGTCGAGAGACGGTTCGGCGCGTACTTCCGCACCTTCGTCAACTGCCTGCACCGGTCGGTGTTCGACTGCCACGGGCAGCTCGTGATCCGCCCGCTCATCGAGTCCAGCGCCGGCGACCCGGCGGTGCTCGCCCGCCGGGAGGCCCTCGCCTACATCGCGTCCGTCGCCGCCGGTATCCGCACCGTGACCCGGTCTGGCCGGATCGAGTCGGAGACCCGGTACGACAACGACCCGTTCTCCGTGACCTACGGGCGGGTCCTCGCCCAGCGGTACGGAAGCTCGGTGGCGCTCCCGGCCCCGGGGGTGGTCCCGCCCGACCAGCCCGGCGACGACTGGCGCGGCGCGCTGCCCAAAGCCGCCTTCGGCTACGCCGACGCGGGCCCGCTGCCACCCGGAGAGGGTGCCACCGACCGCACCGACGGTTTCCTGCCGGGCCCGGTCGCGCGCCGCTACCCGCTGGAACCGCGCCCGGAGCCGGCCAGCGACCCGGCCCACCCGGTCACCGGCCAGCCCGACGAGGACGGCTGGTGCGACTACGGCGCGATGGAGCAGGCCCGCGCCCAGCTCCCGGGCTGGCGCCCGTACGTCCCGTACACGGCGGGCGACCCGGCGCTCGCCACACCCGCCCCGACCACCCGGCTGACCCGCACCTGGCTGAGCCCCGACCAGCTCGCGATGGCCCAGGTCGGCGATCCCACCCACAACGACCTGCTGTCGGCCCTCGAGATGCTCGACGTGCCGGTCGCGGGCGGCGCGACGAAGCAGGTCCAGCGGCCGCACCGGATCACCGGCCGGCGCCAGCTCGTCGCGGTGAACGCCAACCGGGTCTGCCGGTGGACGTCGATCGTCGACCGGGACGGGGACCTGCGGTACTACGGGCTCAACTACCGCGGCGACCTGCTGGTCGAGGCACGCCTCGACCGGGGCGCGAACCCCGAGGACGAGCTCGCCTGGGTCTTCCTCGAGCGGTTCGTCACGGCCGACGGCGATCCGGCGCTGGTCCGTGCCGCCCAGCGCGGCGCCGCCCTCGACACGGGGGTCGCGACGACCGTCTACACCTACGACGTCATCGACCCCACCGGCTCACTCGGCTGGGACGGGAGCCTGCCGGCCTACTGGACGCGGCGGCGCAACCTGCTCCGGGAGGAGGAACGCGCGGCCGGCGGCGCGGCGAACGACCACGGCCCGGCCGGCTTCCCCCAGGCGACCGGCCGTTACCTGGCCTACAGCTACGAGCCGCTGTTCAACCAGCTGCGCGAGTTCGAGCGCGGCGCGATCGAGCTGACAGGCCCGTCCCCGGTGTATGTGCCCGCCGAGATCGTGCGCTGGGTGATGGACTACCAGGAGCTGAGCCTCGACGTCCCTCCCGACTCGCCGGGCAGCCTCGCCCCGCTGCTCGACGAGCTCGCGCCCTGGGGCTTCGGCTGGGCCCGGACGCCGACCGGCTACGACCGGGACACGGTCGTGACCTGGCAGCTCAGGCTGCCCCTGTACGGGGTCGACCTGAACGGCGACGGAGTTCTCGGTGCCGGGCCCGGGCCGCACCGGCGCGGTCAGGGCCGGCCCGTGCTGGTCGTCCGCACGGGCACCGCTGGGACTCGGCGGGTGTCGTCGCTGGCCTGGAACAGCGCCGGCCGGCTCGCGTGGGCGATGGACCCCGACGGCGGGCGGGTGAGTTTCGCGTACTACCCGCTGGCCCCGAACGGGTCGGAGGCGGACCGGTATGGCGATGGCACGCTGCCGCCCGACAGCGCCGTCAACCCGGGCTACGCGGGCCTGCTCGCCCGGGTCCGGGTCTCCCGGCACGACGGCGCGGTCTATCCCCTTGCGCTCGGCCCGGCCGCCGCGCCCTGCCCGGGGCTGCCGGGCCCCTACCAGTGGATGCTGCCGGGCACCGTGCCGGCCGACCAGGCCGCTGTGCAGGCGGCGCTCGCCACGGCTGGCCTGCCTCCCGAGACGGTCGCGGCGGTCCTCGCCTCGACGGGACCGCTGGAACGGTCAGCCTCGTTCACGCACAGCGTTCTCGGCGTGTCCCGCCGGATCTGGGCGGACGGTGCCGTCACCACCGTGGAGCGTGACACCGACGGCCGGGTGCGCACGGTCAGCACGCCCGACCAACGGCTCGTGATCGCCCTCGACCAGGACGGCTTCCCCCGGACGACTGACCGGTACGGCTCCGACGGGGCGCTCTGCGGCCACACCGAGATCGACCACGACGAGGAAGGCAGGGTGACCGCCACCCGGGAGTTCACCGGTTCGGCGGCGGGCGACCCGGTGACCCACAGCTACGAGTACACCCCCGAGGGCGCCCTCGGCCGGGCGGTCGACCCCACCGGCCTGGTCACGACCCTGCGGTATGACGCGGCGAAGCGCCGCGAGTTCACCGAGGCGAGCCACCCTGCCCGCCCCGGTGACCGCCGCCGGCACCGCGCCCGCTACACCGACGACGGCCACCTGCTGGAGCTGCGGGCCGGCGACAGCCTGGCTCTCGGCGGCCCGGAGCTCGCCGAGCAGTACGGCTACGACGGGCTGGGCCGATGCACGCTGCGCGTCGACAGCCGCGGCTTCGCCTGGCAGCTGGCGTACACCGCCGGCGACCAGCTGTCGCGGGTGAAGCGGGACGACGCGCCGTACCCCGACCAGGTGCCGGCGACCTCGACATGGGAGCTGAGCCTCGAGTACGACGAGTTCGGCGACCTGTCGCGCCGCATCGACGGCGGGGTCGTCACCGCCCGGTGGCGCCGCACCCCCGGCGGGCGCGGCTGGCGCAACGAGCCGACCGGCGCGGGACCGGTCCACACCACGTTCGACCTGTCCGGGCAGCCTGTCTGGACGGTCGACGGCGAGGGAAACCAGACCGTCCGCACCTGGGACCCGCTCAGCCGGGTCGCGACGGAGGCGGCGATCATGGTCGACGGGGCCACCCGGCGCACGGTCACCACCGTGCGGGCCTTCGACCCCTCCGGCCGCCTCGTGCGCGAGTCGAGCTGGGCCGGCGGCCAGGAGCGCGCCACCGTGATCGAACGCGGCCCCGACGGCCATGTCCGCCGGGTCGCCCACGCCGACGGCTCCGCCACCCAGGTCTGGACCAACTGGCTGGGCTGGCCGACCGCGCTTGCCGACGAGCTCGACGCGGCACGCCCGCCGGCCCTCGCCCGCGCCACCGTCGAGTACGACGGGCGCGGCGCCCCGCGGCTGCTCACCGACCCCGACGGGGAGACGACCCACTACGTGCGCGACCCGTTCGGCGCCGTCGAACGGCTGGAACGCACGGGGGCGGCTGCCCGCACCTGGGTCTACGACCAGCTGGGCCGCGAGGTCCTGCGCGACGACGGCGTCACCCTGCTGCGCACCGAGTACGACGCCGGCGGCGATCTCCGGGCGCAGCAGTACTGGGCGGCGCCGCGCTGGCGGACGCTCGCGTCCTGGACCTACGACGACCTGGCCCGGGTGGTCCGCGCCGAGCGCGCCAACCCGGCGAGCGGGGTGGCGCCCGCGGACTCGGCGGTGGTCCGCGAGCTGGGGTACGACCGGTTCGGTCGGGTGAACGCCGAGCGGGTCACCGTCGGCACCAGCCCGCCCGTGGACATCGCCCACACCTGGTCGGTAGCCGGGAATGCCTGGCGCCGCTCCAGTGACCACATCTGCGGCCCGTTCACCTGGCCGACCCAGCACACCTACGACCTCGCCGGACGGTTGCGAACGCTGGCCGCCGGCCCACCCGCCGCCGGGCAGCCCACCATCGAGCTGTCCTGGCTCGGCGCCGTGCCCACCGGCCGACGGCACACCGTCGCCGGCGTCGAGACGTTCGCCGAGGCGATCACGGTCGACGCCTTCGCCCTGCCGACCGCGTCGGTCGCCAAGGTGCCCGGCCCGGCCGGGGTGCTGCGCCGCTCGGTGACCCCCCGGGACACCGCCGGCCGGTATGCGTCCGTCGCCGAGGAGCTGGTCCTGCCCCAGCCCGGAGGGGGAACGACCACCCGGTCACGGACGGCCGGCTACGGCTACGACCAACGCTCCCGGCTGGCCTCCGCCGACGACGGCACGAGCGCCTGGACGTACGACCGAGAACCGGGCACCGGCTCCGTCCGGTCGGTCTCCGACAGCGCCGGCACCCCCCGCTGGGCGCTCGGTGCCCCCCGTTCGCCGGGCCACGAACTGGCGGACGTCCAGATCGACGCGGTCAGTGTCCCCATCGGATACGACGCGGCCGGGCGGACCACGTCGGCCGGGTCGGCGGCGTACAGCTGGGACCCGGCCGGGCGGCTCGCCACCATGCGGCGCTCCGGCCACCTCGCCGAGGGCTACCTGTACGACGACGCCGGCCGGCTCGTCGCGACCGTCAGCCCGACCCCGGGAGGGGCGGGCGTCGCGTCACTCGTCGGCTGGGACGGCGACCAGCCGGTCACCGGCTACGGCCCGGGAGGATCGCCCAGCTGGCAGGCCCAGTGGGGCGGGACGGTCGACGAGTTGCTGGCGGTCGGCGACCTGGCCGGCGGCGACCCGATGGTCGTGCTCGCGGACCAGTCGAAGAACGTCAGCGGCCTGTGGCGGCCGTCGACCGGGCGCCTCACGCGGTCCGCGTCCTACACGCCCGAGGGCCGGGTGACGGTGTTCGACGACACCGGCGCTCTGATCACCGTGGAGACCGGGCCCGATCAGGTCGCCACCCTCGGGGTGCCGTTCGGCGCCTTCGGCGGCTACCGGTCCGCCATCACCGGCCTCGTCTTCCTGCGCGACCGCTGGTACTCCCCGGCGCTCGGCGAGTTCCTGACGCCCGATCCCCTCGGCCCGCTCGACGGGTTCGACCTCTACGAGTACGCGGCCGGTGACCCGGTCAACCGGGCCGACCCCTACGGCCTGGCCGCTTCCGTCCTCGGCGACATCAAGAGCAGCCTCGCCAGCTGGCAGCGCGGCGTCAGCTCGGTGGCCGACGCCGCCGGCGGGTTCGTCACCGACCTGGGCAGCGCGCGACTCGACAACGGCTTCGATGCCGAGATCCGGCGGACGCAGGCCTCGCTCGCGGGCATGGTCGTCGCGACCGCGATCCAGGTGATCGGCGACGCGCTCGCCGTCGGCCCGGCGCTGGTCGTCGCGGCGTCGGAGATCCCGACGCTGCTGTCCGAGGGCAGCGAGAACGTCCACCAGGGGGTACGTGGCAACGGGAACGGCCTCACCCCGGGCGAGCGGGTCGTGGTCGGCACCCTCCAGGTCCTGCACGGCCTCGGGAACGCCGCCCAGGTCATGCTGTTCTTCGACGGAGCCGCGGCGGCCGCCGAGGCCCGGCTCAACCCGCGGGTCGGCGGCTTCTCCGTCGGCGAGGTCAAGCCGCTGAACAACTCGGGCACGCGCAAGGCGATGCGGCAGGCCTCGGAGTGGCGCCTGCCCGCGCGGGCCAACGGCGAGTTCGGCCTGGTCCAGTACGAGGCGGAGACCGGCGACGTCTGGATCCAGCGCTACCGCTGGGACCCGGCCGAACAGTCCTGGAAACCGACCACGTCCGACTACCTCGGGCGGGTCGAGGTCCCCGATCTGCCGCCCATACCCAGGGGCGCGGCGCTCGAAGGCCCGATCCGGGACCTCGTGGGGAGACGCACCGGGCTGCCGCTCAAGGCGAAACCGCCGAACGCACCCGGGCCGGACCTGGTCCCCACCGGCCCACCGGCACCGCTCCCGCCGGCGCCACCGCTGGCGCCCCCGAGCCTGGGCGGCTTCGGCACCAGACCCCCGAAAAGCCTCGCGACCGACCACTGAGCAGGACGCCCGTCGTGGCTGTGGACAGAGCGTGGACCTCGCCTCCGGCTACTGCTCAGGTTCAGACCGGCCTGACGACGGCCCGCGCGGGCGCCTGGTCAGCCGGTCACCGGTACCCGCTGGCCGCCGATCGGGCTGGTGCCGGCAGGCGGAGCCACCACAGCGCCGCCACCGGCAGCCACCCCGGCGACGCCGACCCCGACGCCGGGCTCACCGTGGCCCTCCCCCGCTCCCCCAAACACCGGGACGGGGACCGGGAACGGCACCAGGACGAACGTGGGCCGGCCCGGCTTCCCGGTGTAGGGCACCGAGACCCCCGACGAGTCCGAGGTCACCGGGGTTCCGCCACCGGCAGGGGTGCCCGTCGCCGTCGCCGTGTTGTTCACCGCGCCGGCCGCGACATCGGCGGCCGTGGTCACGTAGGTCGCGGTACAGGTGGTCGACGCGTTCGGGGCGAGCGTCGTCACCGGGCAGGCGACCGGTGAGACACCCGGGTGCGCGTCCGCCACGGCCACCCCGGTCAGCGCCACGTTCCCGGTGTTGGTGACCAGGTAGCGGTAGTCCAGCGTCTGCCCGGCACCGGCGAACGAAGCCTGAGCGACCGACTTCACCAGGGCGATCGCGGGCCCGGCCGCGAACCGCACCGAGGCGCTCGACGGTGCCGAGACCACCGGGACACCGCCACTCGCCGGGGCACCGGAGGCCGTCGCGGTGTTGTCGACCATGCCCGCGTCGACATCGGCCTGGGTCGTCACATAAGTCGCCGTGCAGGCCGTCGACCCATTCGGGGCGAGCGCCGTCACCGGGCACGTGACCGCCGAGAGCCCCGGGTGACTGTCAGCCACCGTCACCGCGGTAAGTGCCACGTTGCCGGTGTTGGTGACCAGGTAACGGTAGTCCAGCGTCTGCCCGGCACCGGTGAACGACCCCTGCGCCACCGACTTCACCAGCCCGATCGCCGGGCCCGCCACAAACGGCACCGAGGCGCTCGACGGAGCCGACGTCACCGCGGTGCCGCCGCCCGCCGGGGTGCCGGAGGCCGTCGCCGTGTTGTCGACCATGCCCGCGTCGACGTCGGCCTGAGTCGTCACATAGGTCGCCGTGCACGTGGTCGACGCCGCGGGGGCCAGCGTCGTCACCGGGCAGACCACCGGCGACACACCTGGATGGTCATCGGTCACCGCGACGCCGGTAAGCGACGTGCCGCCCGTGTTGGTGACCAGGTAGCGGTAGTCCAGCCGCTGGCCGACCGCGCTGAACGACGCCTGCGCCACCGACTTCACCAGCCCGATCGTCGGGTCCGCCGCGAAGGGCACCGACACGCTCGACGGGGCCGAGACCACCGGGACGCCGCCGCCCGACGACGTGGCGGACGCCGTCGCGGCGTTGTTCACCGCGCCCGCCGTCACGTCGGCGGCGGTCGTCACGTAGGTGGCCGTGCAGGTCGTCGAGTCGTTCGGCGCGAGCGTCGTCAGCGGGCACACCACCGGCGACACACCCGGATGCACGTCCGCGACGGCCACCCCGGTCAGCGCCACGTTCCCGGTGTTGGTGACCAGATACCGGTAGTCCAGCGTCTGGCCGGCGCCACCGAAGGACGCCTGCGCCACCGACTTCACCAGGGCGATCGCCGGGCCTGCCGCGAACGGCACCGAGACGCTCGACGGAGCCGAGACCACCGGGGCGGCGCCGCCCGCCGGGGTGCCCGCGGCGGTCGCGGTGTCGTTCACCGCGCCCGCCGCCACGTCGGCGGCGGTCGTCACGTAGGTCGCGGTGCAGGTCGTCGACGCGTTCGGCGCGAGCGCCGTCACCGGGCACGTGACCGCCGAGAGCCCCGGATGGCTGTCGGCCACCGTGACGGCGGTGAGCGGCGCGGTCCCGATGTTGGTCACCAGGTAGCGGTAGTCCAGCGTCTGGCCGGCGCCGGTGAACGAGCTCTGCAGCACGGACTTGGCCAGGGCGATCGCCGGCTGCGTCACGTAGGGTACCGACGCGGTCGACGGGTCGGAGGTCACCGGGGTGTCGCCGCCGGCCGGGGTGCCGGTCGCGGTGGCGGAGTTCGCCACCAGGCCCGCCGTCGCGTCGGCCGCGGTGGTCTCGTAGGTCGCCGAGCAGGTGGTGGACGCGTTCGGGGCGAGCGTCGTCATCGGGCAGACCACCGGAGACAGGCCCGGATGGCTGTCGGTGACGCCGACCGCGGTGAGCGTCGTGTTGCCCGTGTTGGTGACCAGGTAGCGGTAGTCCAGCGTCTGGCCGACCGCGTTGAACGACGCCTGTGCGACAGACTTGACCAGGGCGATCGCCGGGCCGGCCGCGAACGGCACCGACACGCTGGACGGGCCCGAGACCGCCGGGGCGCCGCCGCCGGCCGGGGCGCCGGACGCGGTCGCGGTGTTCTGCACCGCGCCCGCCGTCACGTCGGCCGCCGTCGTCTCATAGGTCGCGGTACAGGTCGTGGACGCGTTCGGTGCGAGCGTCGTCACCGGGCAGACGACCGGCGACACACCCGGGTGCACGTCCGCGACGGCCACTCCGGCCAGGGCCACGTTCCCGGTGTTGGTGACCAGGTAGGAGTAGTCCAGCGTCTGACCGGCGCCGGTGAAGGACGCCTGGGCCGCCGACTTGACCAGGCCGATCGCCGGCACGCTCGCGAGCGGCACCGAGACGCTCGACGGGCCGGAGACCACCGGGGTGCCGCCGCCGGCCGGGACGCCGGACGCGGTCGCGGTGTCGTTCACCGTCCCCGCCGTCAGGTCGGCCGCCGTCGTCACGTAGGTCGCGGCGCAGGTGGTCGACGCGTTCGGCGCGAGCGTCGCCACCGGGCAGAGCACGGGCGACACACCCGCCTGGACGTCGGCGACCGCCACCCCGGTCAGCGCCACGTTCCCGGTGTTGGTGACCAGGTAGGAGTAGCCCAGCGTCTGGCCGGCCCCGGTGAAGGAACTCTGCGCCGCCGACTTGACCAGGCCGATCGCCGGGCCGGCCGCGAACGGCACGGACACGCTCGACGGGCCCGAGACCACCGGAGCGCCACCCCCGGCAGGGGCGCCGGACGCGGTCGCGGTGTCGTTCACCGAGCCCGCCGCGACATCAGCGTCGGTGGTCGCGTAGGTCGCCGTGCAGGTCGTGGACGCGCCGGGAGCCAGCGTCGAGACCGGGCACACCACCGGCGACACACCCGCGTGGACGTCCGAGACCGCCACACCGGTCAGCGCAACGTTCCCGCTGTTGGTGACCAGGTAGCTGTAGCCCAGCGTCTGACCGGCGCCGGTGAAGGACGCCTGGGCCACCGACTTGACCAGGCCGATTGACGGGCCGGCCGCGAACGGCACCGACACGCTCGACGGGTCGGACGCCACCGGAGTACCGCCGCCGGACGGGGTGCCGGCCGCGGTGGCGGTGTTGTCCACCGTCCTCGCCGCGACGTCGGCGTCGGTGGTCAGGTAGGTCGCCGTGCAGGTAGTGGACGCGCCGGGAGCCAGCGTCGAGGCCGGGCACACCACCGGCGACACACCCGCGTGGGTGTCGGACGCGGTCACCCCGGTGAGCGGCACCGTCCCGATGTTGGTGATCAGGTAGCGGTAGTTCAGCGTCTGGCCGGGCCCGCTGAACGACGCCTGCGCGACCGACTTGACCAGGCCGATCGCCGGCCCGACCGCGAAGGGCACCGACGCGGTCGACGGATCGGACGTCACCGCCGTGCCGCCGCCGGCGGGGGTACCGGTCGCGGTCGCGGAGTTCGCGACCTGGCCGACCGCCACGTCGGCCGCGGTGGTCAGGTAGGTCGCCGTGCAGGTGGTCGACGCGTTCGGCGCGAGCGTCGTCACGGGACAGACCGCGGGCGACACCCCCGCGCGGCTGTCGGTGACGGCCACCCCGGTCAGGGCCACGTTCCCGGTGTTGGTGACCAGGTAGCTGTAGTCCAGCGTCTGGCCGACCGCGTTGAACGACGCCTGCGCCACCGACTTCGCCAGCCCGATCGCCGGGCCGGCCGCGAACGGCACCGACACGCTCGACGGGCCCGACGTCACCGGGGCCGCGCCGCCGGCCGGGGTGCCCGCGGCCGTCGCGGTGTTGCTCACCGCGCCCGCCGCGACGTCGGCCGCCGTGGTCACGTAGGTCGCCGTGCACGTGGTCGACGCGCCGGGGGCCAGCGTCGTCACCGGGCACACCACCGCCGAGACACCGGCGTGGATGTCGGACACGGCGACGCCCGTGAGCGGGGTGTTGCCGATGTTGGTGACCAGGTAGCTGTAGTCGAGGGCCTGGCCGGGTCCGGTGAACGACGCCTGGGCCGCCGACTTGGCGAGGTCGATCGCGGGGGCGGCGGCGAACGGCACCGACACGGCCGACGGCGCCGAGGCCACCGCGCCGCCGGCCGACGACGTGGCGGACGCCGCCGCGGTGTTCGTCACCGCGCCCGCCGCCGCGTCGGCCGCCGTGGTCACGTAGGTCGCCGTGCACGTGGTCGACGCGTTCGGGGCCAACGTCGCGACCGGGCAGGCCACCGGCGAGACGCCCGGGTGGGCGTCGGTGACGGCCACCCCGGTCAGGGCCACGTTCCCGGTGTTGGTGACCAGGTAGCTGTAGTCCAGCGTCTGCCCGACGGCGTTGAACGACGCCTGCGCGACGGACTTGACCAGCCCGATCGCCGGGCCGGCCGCGAACGGCACCGACACGCTCGACGAGCCCGACGTCACCGGAGCGGCGCCGCCGGCCGGGGTGCCGGACGCCGTCGCGGTGTTCGCCACCGTCCCGGCCGCCACGTCGTCCGCGGTGGTCACGTAGGTCGCCGTACAGGTCGTCGCCGCGCCGGGAGCCAAGGTCGTCCCCGGGCACACCACCGGTGACACGCCCGCGTGGATGTCGGCGACCGCCACACCCGTCAGGGCGACGTTCCCGGTGTTCGTGACCAGGTAGCTGTAGTCCAGCGTCTGGCCGGCCCCGGTGAACGAGCTCTGGGCCACCGACTTGACCAGGGCGATCGCCGGGCCGGCCGCGAACGGCACCGAGACGCTCGACGGGGCCGACGTCACGGATGTGCCGCCGGGTGACGTTCCGGTCGCCGTCGCGGTGTTCGCCACCACGCCCGCCGTCACGTCCGCGGCGGTCGTCGCGTAGGTCGCCACGCACGTCGTCGACGCGCCCGGTGCCAGCGCCGCCGCGGCGCAGGTCACCCCGGAGGCACCGACCCGGCTGTCCGCCACGACGAGGCCCGTCAGCGGCGTATTGCCGATGTTGGTGACCAGGTAGCTGTAGTCCAGCGTCTGGCCGGCCCCGGTGAACGAGCTCTGGGCCACCGACTTGACCAGGGCGATCGCCGGGCCGGCCGCGAACGGCACCGACACGCTCGACGAGCCCGACGTCACCGGGGCGCCGCCGCCGGCCGGGGTCCCTGTCGCGGTCGCGGAGTTCGCGACGGCGCCCGCCGCCGCGTCGGCCGCGGTCGTCACGTACGTCGCGGTGCAGGTGGTCGCCGCGTTCGGCGCGAGCGTCGTCACGGGGCAGGCCACCGGGCTCACGCCGGCCAGCACGTCCGTGACGGCGACGCCGTCGAGGGCCGTGTTGCCGGTGTTGGTGACCAGGTAGCTGTAGTTCAGGGTCTGGCCGGGCCCGCTGAACGACGCCTGCGCCACCGACTTCACCAGCGCGAGCGCCGGCGCCGCGGCGAACGGCACCGTGGCGTTCGACGGGCCCGACACCACCGGTACGCCACCGCCCGCCGGGATGGCGGACGCGGTCGCGGTGTTGTTGACCGCGCCGGCCGTCACGTCGGCCTGCGTCGTCGCGTAGGTCGCCGTGCAGGTCGTCGACGCTCCGGGGCTCAGCGACGCGACGGGGCAGGCGACGGCCGAGAGGCCGGGCAGCAGGTCCGCGACGGCGACGTTGGTGAGCAGCCCGCCGCCGATGTTGGTGACCAGGTAGCTGTAGTCCAGCGTCTGGCCGACCGCGCTGAACGACGCCTGCGCGACCGTCTTCACCAGTCTGATCGCCGGCCCGACCACGAACGGCACCGACACGCTGGACGGGGCCGAGGTCACGGGCGCGCCGCCCCCGGCGGGCGTGCCGGTCGCGGTCGCGGTGTTGTTCACCGCGCCCGCCGTCACGTCGGCCTGCGTCGTCACGTAGGTCGCGGCGCAGGTGGTCGACGTGTCCGGCGCGAGCGTGGCCACCGGGCAGGCGACCGCCGCGACACCGGCGTGCGGGTCCGTCACCACGATGCCGGAGAGGTCGGCGTTGCCGGTGTTGGTGACCAGGTAGCTGTAGTTCAGGGCCTGGCCGACGCCGCTGAACGAGGTCTGCGCCGCCGCCTTCACGAGGCTGATCGACGGTGTCACCGCGAGCGGCACCGCGAGGGTCGCCGGGTCCGAGACGACCGGCGGGCCGCCGGCGGGGGCGCCGGTGGCCGTGGCGGTGTTCTGCACCGTGCCCGCGGCCACGTCGGCCGCCGTCGTCACGTAGGTCGCGGCGCAGGTCGTGGAGGCACCGACGGTCAGCGTGGTCAGCGGGCAGACGACCGCCGAGACGCCGGGATGGGTGTCCGTCACCGCGACGTCGGTCAGGGTCGCGCCGCCGCTGTTGGTGACGACGTAGCTGTAGGTCAGCGTCTGGCCCGCGCCGGTGAACGACGCCCGTGCCGAGAGCTTCGTCAGCGCGATGGCCGGCCCGGTCACGAACGACGCCGACGCGGTGGCCGGCGTCGAGGTCACCGGGGTCCCGCCGCCGGCGGGCGTGCCGGTCGCGGTCGCGGTGTTGCGCACGATCGCGGCGCCGACGTCGGCCTGCGTCGTCACGTAGCTCGCCGTGCAGGTGGTCGCCGCGCCGGGCGCCAGCGTGGTCACCGGGCACACGGCCGGCGTGACGCCGAGGTGGCCGTCGGCCACGACGACGCCGGTGAGCGCCGTGGTGCCGATGTTGGTGACCAGGTAGCTGTAGTTCAGCGTCTGCCCGGCCCCGGTGAAGGTGGTCGGTGCCACCGACTTGACCAGGGCGATCGCCGGGCCGGTCGCGAACGGCACCGTGACGGTCGACGGCTGGGAGCTCACCGGGCCGCCGGCCTGTGGCGTGCCGGCCGCGGTCGCGCTGTTCTCGACGGCGCCGGTGTCGACGTCCTCCTGGGTCGTCGTGTAGGTCGCCGCGCAGGTGGTCGAGGCGCCGGGCGCGAGCACCGCCACCGGGCAGGTCACGGGGCTGACTCCGGCGACCGCCTCGTTGACCCGCAGATCATGCAGCGTGACGTTGCCGGTGTTGCTGATCAGGTAGGAGTAGTTCAGGGTCTGGCCGGCACCACTGAAGGACACCTGGGCCGCGGTCTTCGTCACCGCGATCGACGCGGTGACGGCCGCGGCGACCGTGGTCGAGGACGGGGTGGACACCACCGGGGTTCCGACCGCCGGCGAGCCGGTCGCGGTCGCGGTGTTCGCCACCGAGCCCGCGTCCAGGTCGGCCTGCGTGGTCAGGTAGGTGGCGGCGCAGGTCATGGACGCGCCGGGGGCGAGCGTCGTGGCCGGGCAGCTGACCGCGCTCAGGCCGGCCAGGGCGTCGTTCACCTGGACGTTGGCCAGGGTCGTGTTGCCCGGGTTGGTGACGAGGTAGGAGTAGTCCAGCGTCTGGCCCGGCGCGTTGAACGACGCCTGGGCGGCCGACTTCAGCAGGGTGATCCCCGACGCGGCGGCCGCGGGTACCGTCGTGGTCGAGGCCGTCGAGGTGACCGGGGCGCCGGCGGGCGGGGTGCCGGCCGCCGTGGCGCTGTTCGGGACGGAGCCGGCGTCGACGTCGGCCTGGGTCGTCACGTACGTCGCCGCGCAGGTCGTCGCCGCGCCGGGCGCCAGGGTCGTCACGGGGCAGACGACCGGGCTCACCCCGGCCAGGGCGTCGGCGACCGCGACGTTGGTCAGCGTGACGATGCCGGTGTTCGTGACCAGGTAGGAGTAGTCCAGCGTCTGGCCCGGCGCGTCGAACGACGCCTGCGCGACCGACTTGACCAGCGTGATCGAGGCCGACCCGTCGGCCGGGACCGTGGTCGACGACGCGGCCGAGGTGACGGGCGCGCCGACCAGTGGGGTGCCACTGGCCGTGGCGCTGTTCGGGACGGAGCCGGCGTCGACGTCGGCCTGGGTCGTCACGTACGTCGCCGCGCAGGTCGTCGCCGCGCCGGGCAGCAGGGTCGTCACCGGGCAGACGACCGGGCTCACGCCCGACCGCGCGTCCGTCACGACGACGTTGGTCAGGGTCGTGTTGCCGGTGTCGGTGACCAGGTAGGAGTAGTTCAGCGTCTGGCCCGGCCCGGTGAACGTGGTCTGCGCCGCCGACTTGACCAGCGTGATGGTCGAGGCGGCGACGGCCGGGACCGTCGCGGTCGACGGGGCCGAGGTCACCGGGCCGCCGACGAGCGGGGTGCCGGTGGCCGTGGCGGAGTTCCGCACCGCGCCCGCGTCCACGTTGTGCTGGGTCGTCACGTAGGTGGCCGTGCATGTGGTCGACCCGGCCGGTTGCAGGGTCGTGACCGGGCAGAGCACCGGCGAGACCCCGGGCAGGGCGTCGGCGACCGCGACGTCGCTCAACGTCGTGTTGCCGGCGTTCGTGACCAGGTACGAGTAGTCGAGCGTCTGCCCGGGGGCGTCGAACGACGCCTGGGCCGCCGACTTGACCAGCGTGATCGTGCTGGCGGTGCTCGCCGGGACGGTCGTGGCGGACGGCGCCGAGGTGACCGGCACGCCGACCAGCGGGGTGCCGGCGGCGGTGGCCGAGTTCTCCACGGCGCCCGCGTTCAGGTCGGCCTGCGTGGTCTGGTAGGTCGCCGCGCAGGTCGTCGCGGCGCCGGGCAGCAGGGTCGTGACCGGGCAGACCACCGGCGACACGCCGGCGCGGGCGTCGGCCACCGCGACG
This sequence comes from Pseudofrankia inefficax, assembly GCF_000166135.1. Taxonomy (NCBI): domain Bacteria; kingdom Bacillati; phylum Actinomycetota; class Actinomycetes; order Frankiales; family Frankiaceae; genus Pseudofrankia; species Pseudofrankia inefficax. The sequence continues at coordinate 3,871,747 of NC_014666.1, read as the reverse complement.
TCACTCAGCGTCGTGTTGCCCGTGTTGGTGACGAGGTAGGAGTAGTCGAGCGTCTGCCCCGGCGCGTCGAACGACGCCTGGGCCGCCGACTTCACCAGCGTGATCGAGGAGACCCCGGCGGCGGGGACCGTCGTCGTCGACGGCGCCGAGGTGACCGGGGCGCCCACCAGCGGCGTGCCGCTGGCCGTGGCCGAGTTCGCCACCGAGCCGGCGTCCACGTCGGCCTGGGTGGTCACGTAGGTCGCCGTGCAGGTCGTGGCCGCGCCGGGCGTCAGGGACGTGACCGGGCAGGCGACCGGGCTGACCCCGGCGCGGGTGTCGGTCACGCCGACCGAGGAAAGCCCGACGTTGCCGGTGTTCGTGACCAGGTAGGAGTAGTTCAGCGTCTGGCCCGGGGCGTTGAACGACCCCTGCGCCACCGACTTCACCAGCGTGATCACCGGAGCGCTCGTGCCCGGGACCGAGGTCGTGGACGGTGCCGAGGTGACGGGCGCGCCGACGGCGGGGGCGCCGGTCGCGGTCGCGCTGTTGTTCACCACGCCGGCGTCGACGTCGGCCTGGGTCGTCGTGTAGGTCGCGGTGCAGGTCATGGCCGCGCCGGGGACCAGCGTCGTCGCCGGGCAGACGACCGGGGAGACCCCGGGCAGCGCGTCCCCGACCGCGACGCCGGTCAGCGTGACCGTGCCGGTGTTGGTGACCAGGTACGAGTAGTCGAGCGTCTGGCCGGGAGCGTTGAACGACGGCTGCGCCACCGACTTCACCAGGCTGATCGACGCCGTCGTGACCCCGGGAACCGTCGTCGAGGACGGCGCCGAGGTGACGGGCGCGCCGGCCGGCGGGGTGCCACCGGCCGTGGCCGAGTTCGCCACCGAGCCCGTGTCCACGTCAGCCTGCGTCGTCACGTAGGTCGCCGTGCAGGTCGTCGCGGCGCCCGGCGCCAGGGTCGTCACCGGGCAGACCACCGGCGAGACCCCGGAGCGGGTGTCCGTCACGCCGACCGAGGTGAGCGTCCTGTTGCCCGTGTTCGTGACCAGGTACGAGTAGTCGAGCGTCTGGCCCGGGGCGTCGAACGACGCCTGGGCGACCGACTTGACCAGCGTGATCGACGCGGCGCCCACCGCCGGGACCGTGGCCGACGACGGGGCCGAGACGACCGGCGCGCCGACCGCCGGGGTGCCGGCCGCGGTGGCGCTGTTCTGCACGGCGCCCGCGTCGAGGTCGGCCTGGGTCGTCAGGTAGGTCGCCGTGCAGGCCGTGGCGGCGCCGGGGGCCAGCGTCGTCAGCGGGCAGACCACCGGGGAGACCCCGGCCAGCACATCGGTGACCGCGACGTTGGCCAGCGTGACGGTGCCGGCGTTGGTGACCAGGTAGGAGTAGTTCAGCGTCTGCCCGACCGCGTTGAACGACGCCTGGGCGACCGACTTGACCAGCGTGATCGAGGTCGCGTCGACGGCGGGCACCGTCGTCGTGGACGGTGCCGAGACCGCCGGCGGCCCGACCGCCGGGGTGCCGCCGGCGGTCGCGCTGTTGTTCACCGCCCCGGCGTCCAGGTCGGCCTGCGTGGTGGTGTAGCTCGCCGCGCAGGTCGTCGCCGCGCCCGGCGCGAGCGTCGTGACCGGGCACGCCACCGGGGAGACGCCGGCCAGCGCGTCGGCCACGGCGACGTTCGTCAGGGTCGTGCTGCCCGTGTTGGTGACCAGGTAGGAGTAGTGCAACGTCTGGCCGGGGGCGTTGAACGACGCCTCGGCGGCCGACTTGACCAGGGTGATCGACGTCGTGGTCGTCGCCGGGATCGAGGTCGTGGACGGCGACGAGACCACCGGGGCACCGACCGCGGGGGTGCCGGCCGCGGTCGCGCTGTTGTTCACCGCGCCCGCGTCCACGTCGGCCTGCGTCGTGGTGTACGTCGCGGTACAGGTCGTCGCGGCGCCCGGCGCGAGCGTCGTGACCGGGCAGACGACCGGCGAGACGCCGGCGAGCAGGTCCGTCACCAGGACATTGGTCAGCGTGGTCGTGCCGGTGTTGGTGACCAGGTAGGAGTAGTTCAGCGTCTGGCCGGGGGCGTTGAACGACGCCTGGGCGGCCGACTTCACCAGGGTGATCGACGCCGTGCTCGTCGCCGGGACCGAGGTCGTGGACGGCGCGGAGACCACCGGCGCCCCAGAGCTGGGGGCGCCGCTCGCGGTCGCGCTGTTGTTCACCGCGCCGGCGTCCAGGTCGGCCTGCGTCGTCACGTACGTCGCGGTACACGTCGTGGCCGCGGCCGGCGCGAGCGTCGTGACCGGGCAGGCCACCGGGGAGACCCCGACGAGCAGGTCGGCCACGGCGACCCCGGTCAGCGTCGTCGTGCCCGTGTTCGTGACCAGGTACGAGTAGTTCAACGTCTGCCCCGGGGCGTTGAACGACGCCTGCGCCGCCGACTTCACCAGGGTGATCGACGTCGTGCTCGTCGCCGGGACCGAGGTCGTGGACGGCGCGGACGCCACCAGCGCCCCGGTGGCGGACGTGCCGGCCGCGGTCGCGCTGTTGTTCACCGCGCCCGCGTCCACGTCGGCCTGCGTCGTGGTGTACGTCGCGGTACAGGTCGTGGCCGCGCCCGGCGCGAGCGTCGTCACCGGGCAGACCACCGGGGAGACCCCGACGAGCAGGTCGGCCACGGCGACCCCGGTCAGCGTCGTCGTACCCGTGTTCGTGACCAGGTACGAGTAGTTCAACGTCTGCCCCGGGGCGTTGAACGACGCCTGCGCCGCCGACTTCACCAGGGTGATCGTCGAGGTGCTGACCGCGGGCACCGTCGTGGACGACGGCGCCGACACGACCGGCGCCCCGGTCGCCGCCGTGCCCGCCACGGTCGCGCTGTTGGCCACCGAACCGTGGTCCACGTCCGCCTGCGTCGTCACGTAGGTCGCCGTACACGTGGTCGCCGCTCCCGGCGTCAACGTCGTCACCGGGCACACCACGGGCGAGACGCCCGCGAGCGCGTCGGCGACGGAGACGTTGGTCAGCGTCGTCGTGCCGGTGTTCGTGACCAGGTACGAGTAGTTCAGCGTCTGCCCAGGGGCGTTGAACGACGCCTGGGCCGCCGACTTGACCAGGCTGATCGTCGAGGTGCTGACCGCGGGCACCGTCGTGGACGACGGCGCGGACGCCACCGGCGCGCCGGTGCCGGCCGTCCCGGCCGCGGTGGCGCTGTTGGCGACCGAGCCGTGGTCCACGTCGGCCTGGGTCGTCACGTACGTCGCTGTACAGGTCGTCGCGGCGCCCGGAGCCAGTGTTGTCACCGGGCACACGACCGGCGAGACACCGGCCAGGGCGTCCGTGACGACGACGTTGGTGAGCGTGGTCGTGCCGGTGTTGGTGACCACGTAGGAGTAGTTCAACGTCTGCCCGGGGGCGTTGAACGACGCCTGCGCCGCCGACTTGACCAGCGTGATCGTCGAGGTGCTGACCGCCGGCACCGACGTCGCCGAGGACGGTGAGACCACCGGCGCACCCGAACCAGGCACACCACTCGCGGTCGCGCTGTTGTTCACCACGCCCGCGTCCACGTCCGCCTGCGCCGTCACGTAGGTCGCCGTACACGTCGCCGCCGCACCCGGCGCCAACGACGTCACCGGGCACACCACCGGCGACACACCCGCCAGCGCGTCAGCCACCACGACGTTGGTCAGCGTCGTCGTGCCCGTGTTCGTGACCAGGTACGAGTAGTTCAACGTCTGGCCAGGGGCGTTGAACGACGCCTGCGCCACGGATTTCACCAGGCTGATGGACGACGTGCTGACCGCGGGCACCGTCGTGGACGACGGCGCCGACGCCACCGGAGCCCCGGTGCCCGCCGTCCCGGCCGCGGTCGCGCTGTTCGCCACCGAACCGTGGTCCAGATCGGCCTGCGTCGTCACGTACGTCGCGGTACAGGTCGTCGCCAGACCCGGCGCCAACGTGGTCACCGGGCACACCACCGGCGACACACCCGCCAGGGCATCCGTCACCACGACATTCGTCAGCGTCGTCGTACCGGTGTTCGTGACCAGGTAGGAGTAGTCGAGCGTCTGCCCGGGGGCGTTGAACGACGCCTGCGCCGCCGACTTGACCAGCGTGATCGACGACGTGCTGACCGCGGGCACCGACGTCGCCGACGACGGTGAGACCACCGGCGCACCCGAACCAGGCACACCACTCGCGGTCGCGCTGTTGTTCACCACGCCCGCGTCCACGTCCGCCTGCGTCGTCGTGTACGCCGCCGTACACGTCGCCGCCGCCCCGGGGGCCAACGTGGTCACCGGGCACACCACGGGCGAGACACCCGCCAGCGCGTCGGCCACAGAGACGTTGGTCAGCGTCGTCGTACCCGTGTTCGTGACCAGGTACGAGTAGTTCAACGTCTGCCCGGGCGCGTTGAACGACGCCTGGGCCGCCGACTTCACCAGGGTGATCGTCGAGGTGCTGACCGCGGGCACCGTCGTGGACGACGGCGCCGACGCCACCGGAGCACCCGTACCCGCGGTCCCGGCCGCGGTGGCGCTATTCGCCACCGAACCGTGGTCCACGTCAGCCTGAGTCGTCACGTACGTCGCTGTACAGGTCGTCGCGGCGCCCGGAGCCAGCGTCGTCACCGGGCACACCACCGGCGACACACCCGCCAGGGCATCCGTCACCACCACGTTGGTCAGCGTGGTCGTCCCGGTATCGGTGACGAGGTACGAGTAGTTCAGCGTCTGCCCGGGGGCGTTGAACGACGCCTGCGCCGCCGACTTGACCAGGGTGATCGTCGAGGTGCTGACCGCGGGCACCGACGTCGCCGAGGACGGTGAGACCACCGGCGCACCCGAACCAGGCACACCACTCGCGGTCGCGCTGTTGTTCACCACGCCCGCGTCCACGTCCGCCTGCGCCGTCACGTAGGTCGCCGTACACGTGGTCGCCCCTCCCGGCGCCAGCGTCGTCACCGGGCACATCACGGGCGAGACGCCCGCGAGCGCGTCGGCGATGGAGACGTTGGTCAGCGTCGTCGTGCCGGTGTTGGTGACCAGGTAGGAGTAGTTCAGCGTCTGCCCCGGGGCGTTGAACGACGCCTGGGCCGCCGACTTCACCAGGCTGATCGTCGAGGTACTCACCGCCGGGACCGTCGTGGACGACGGCGCCGACGCCACCGGAGCCCCGGTGCCCGCGGTACCCGCCGCGGTCGCGCTGTTCGCCACCGAACCGTGGTCCACGTCAGCCTGAGTCGTCACGTACGTCGCTGTACAGGTCGTCGCGGCGCCCGGAGCCAGCGTCGTCACCGGGCACACCACCGGCGACACACCCGCCAGGGCATCCGTCACCACCACGTTGGTCAGCGTGGTCGTCCCGGTATCGGTGACGAGGTAGGAGTAGTCGAGCGTCTGCCCGGGCGCGTTGAAGGACGCCTGCGCGACCGACTTGGCCAGCGTGATCGACGACGTGCTCGCCGCCGGTACCGACGTCGCCGACGACGGTGAGACCACCGGCGCACCCGAACCAGGCACACCACTCGCGGTCGCGCTGTTGTTCACCACGCCCGCGTCCACGTCCGCCTGCGTCGTCGTGTACGCCGCCGTACACGTCGTCGCCGCCCCGGGAGCCAGTGTCGTCACCGGGCACACCACCGGCGACACACCCGCCAGCGCGTCCGTGACCACGACATTGGTCAGCGTCGTCGTACCGGTGTCGGTGACCAGGTACGAGTAGTTCAACGTCTGCCCGGACGCGTTGAACGACGCCTGCGCGACCGACTTCACCAGGCTGATCGTCGACGTGCTGACCGCGGGCACCGTCGTGGACGACGGCGCCGACACGACCGGCGCCCCGGCCGCCGCCGTGCCCGCCACGGTCGCGCTGTTCGCGACCGAACCGTGGTCCACGTCAGCCTGCGTGGTGGTGTACGTCGCCGTACACGTCGTCGCGGCGCCCGGAGCCAGCGTCGTCACCGGGCACACCACCGGCGACACACCCGCCAGGGCATCCGTCACCACGACATTCGTCAGCGTCGTCGTACCCGTGTTCGTGACCAGGTACGAGTAGTCCAACGTCTGCCCGGGCGCGCTGAAGGACGCCTGCGCGACCGACTTCGCCAGCGTGATCGACGATGTCGCCGCCGCCGGCACGGTCGTGGACGACACCGCCGACACCACCGGCGCGCCGGTCGGCGGGGTGCCCATGGCGGTCGCGCTGTTGGCCACCGAGCCGGCGTCGACGTCGGCCTGCGTCGTCGTGTAGGCCGCGGCGCAGGTCGTGGACGCCGCCACGGCGAGCGTGGTGACCGGGCAGGTCACCGGCGAGACGCCGGCCAGCGCGTCGGCGACCCCCACCGACGCGAGCGCGACGTTGCCCGTGTTGGTGACCAGGTAGGAGTAGTCCAGCGTCTGCCCCGGGGCGGAGAACGACGCCTGCGCCACCGACTTCACCAGCGTGACCGCCGGGACCGGGGTGAGGGTCGCGGTCGCGGACGACGCGGCCGAGACGACGTTCGGGCCGGCCGTCGGCGTGCCGGTCGCCGTGGCGCTGTTGAGCACCTGGCCGGCCAGCACGTCGGCCGCCGTGGTCGTGTAGGTCGCCGTACAGGTTGTCGAGGCCGTCACGGCGAGCGTGGTCACCGGGCAGCTGACCGGGGGGACCCCGGGCAGCGTGTCGGTCACCGCGACAGCGCTGAGCGGGTCGTTGCCGGTGTTGGTGACCACATACGAGAACGCCAGCGCCACGCCCGCGGTCGTGAACGTCAGCGGGGAGACCGACTTGGACACCGCGATCGCCGGCGCGAGCAGCAGCGGCACCGTCGTCGTCGAGACCCCCGACACGACGGGCACGCCGACCGGCGGGGTGCCCGTCGCGGTCGCGCTGTTGCCGACCGTGCCGGCGAGCACGTCGGCGGCCGTCGTCACGTAGGTCGCCGTGCAGGTCGTCGACCCGCCGGGCGCCAGCGTCGTCACCGGGCAGACGACCGGCGAGACCCCGGCGAGCAGGTCCGTGACGGCGACCGAGGTCAGTGCGGTGTCGCCGGTGTCGGTGACCAGGTAGGAGTAGTGCAGCGTCGTCCCGGCGGCCGCGAACGTCGTCTCGTCGACGGACTTCACCAGCGAGATGGACGGCGTGCCGGGAGCGAGCGGCACCGACGTCGCCGACGTCGCGGAGACGACCGGGGCGCCGGACACCGGGCTGCCCGCCGCGACGGCGCTGTTGTCCACCGAGCCGGCGGTAACGTCGGCGGCCGTCGTGACGTAGCTCGCCGTGCAGGTCGTCGCCGCGCCGGGGGCCAGCGTCGTCACGGGGCAGACCACCGGCGACACACCGGTCAGGGCGTCGGTCACGCCGACGCCGTTGAGCGTGGTCGTGCCGGTGTTGGTCACCAGGTAGGAGTAGTCCAGCGTGACGCCGGCCGCGGGGTACGAGGCCTGCGCGACCGACTTGAGCAGCGAGAGGGCCGAGCTCGCGACGGCGGGGACGGTCGTCGTGGAGGACGCCGAGAAGATCGGGACACCGCTGTGCGGGACGCCGGAGGCGTTGGCGCTGTTGTTCACGGCGCCCGCGTCCAGGTCAGCCTGGGTCGTCGTGTACGTGGCCGTGCAGGTCGTCGCCGCGCCCGGCGCGAGCGTCGTGACCGGGCAGACGACCGGCGAGACACCCGCCAGCGCGTCGGTCACGGCGACGTTGGTCAGCGTCGTGGTGCCGGTGTTGGTGACGAGGTAGGAGTAGTCCAGCGTCTGGCCGGGGGCGTTGAACGACGCCTGCGCCGCCGACTTCACCAGGCTGATCGTCGAGGTACTGGCCGCCGGGACGGTCGTGGTCGACGGCGCCGAGACCACCGGCGCGCCGGTGCCCGGCGTACCGGCCGCGGTCGCGTTGTTGACCACCGAGCCGGCGTCCACGTCGGCCTGGGTCGTCACGTAGGTCGCCGTGCAGGTCGTCGCCGCGCCAGGGGCCAGGGTCGTGGCCGGGCAGAGCACCGGGGAGACGCCGGCCACCGCGTCCGAGACGGTGACGTTGTGCAGCGTCGTCGTCCCGGTGTTCGTGACCAGGTAGGAGTAGTTCAGGGTCTGGCCCGCGGCGTTGAACGACGCCTGCGCCACCGACTTCAGCAGCGTGAGCGCGGCCGTGGCGACGGCGGGCACCGTCGTGGACGACTGGGGCGACACGACCGGCGCGCCCGTGCCCGCCGTACCGGCCGCGAACGCGCTGTTCTGCACCGAGCCGGCGTCCAGGTCCGCCTGGGTCGTGGTGTAGGTCGCCGTACACGTCGTCGCCGCCCCAGGGGCCAGCGTGGTCGCCGGACACACCACCGGGGAGACACCAGCCAGCGCGTCGGACACGGAGACGTTCGTCAACGTGGTCGTACCGGTGTTGGTGACCAGGTACGAGTAGTTCAACGTCTGGCCAGGAGCGTTGAACGACGCCTGCGCCGCCGACTTCACCAGGCTCACCGACGACGTACTGACCGCCGGCACCGACGTCGAGGACGGCGCTGACACCACCGGCGTGCCCGTACCCGCCGTCCCGGCAGCCGTCGCACTGTTCTGCACCGAGCCCGCGTCCAGGTCCGCCTGGGTCGTGGTGTAGGTCGCGGTACACGTCGTCGCCGCCCCAGGGGCGAGCGTCGTCACCGGGCAGACCACCGGCGACACGCCGGCCACCGCGTCCGAGACCGTGACGTTGCGCAGCGTCGTCGTACCCGTGTTCGTGACCAGGTACGAGAAGTCCAACGTCTGCCCGGGGGCGTTGAACGACGCCTGCGCCGCCGACTTGGTCAACGTCAGCGCGGTGGTCGCGACCGCCGGCACCGTCGTGGACGACTGCGCCGACACCACCGGCGCACCCGTACCCGCCGTACCCGCCGCGGACGCACTGTTCTGCACCGAACCGGCGTCCAGGTCCGCCTGCGTCGTGGTGTAGGTCGCCGCACAGGTCGTCGCCATCCCGGGCGCCAACGTGGTCACCGGACAGACGACCGGCGACACACCCGCCAGCGCGTCCGACACCGAGACGTTGGTCAACGTCGTCGTCCCGGTGTTCGTGACCAGGTACGAATAGTTCAACGTCTGCCCAGGAGCGTTGAACGACGCCTGCGCCGCCGACTTCACCAGACTCACCGACGACGTACTCACCGCCGGCACCGACGTCGACGACGGAGCCGACGTCACCGGCACACCCGCGCCCGCCGTCCCGGCAGCCGTCGCGCTGTTCTGCACCGAGCCCGCGTCGACGTCCGCCTGCGTCGTCACATAGGTCGCCGTACACGTCGTCGCCGCCCCAGGCGCCAGCGTCGTCACCGGACAGACCACGGGCGACACGCCGGCCAGCGCGTCCGACACCGTGACGTTGTGCAGCGTCGTCGTACCCGTGTTCGTGACCAGGTACGAGTAGTTCAGCGTCTGCCCGGGGGCGTTGAACGACGCCTGCGCCGCCGATTTCACCAGGGTGATCGTCGAGGTGCTGACCGCGGGCACAGTCGCGGACGACTGGGGCGACACGACCGGCGCGCCCGTGCCCGCGGTACCCGCAGCGGACGCGCTGTTCTGGACCGAACCGGCGTCCAGGTCCGCCTGCGTCGTCACATAGGTCGCGGTACACGTCGTCGCCGCGCCGGGCGCCAACGTGGTCGCCGGGCACACCACCGGGGAGACACCAGCCAGCGCATCGGCCACGGAGACGTTCGTCAACGTCGTCGTACCGGTGTTCGTGACCAGGTACGAGTAGTCCAACGTCTGCCCGGGGGCGTTGAACGACGCCTGCGCCGCGGACTTCACCAGGCTCACCGACGACGTGCTGACCGCCGGCACCGACGTGGACGACGGCGCCGACACGACCGGCGTGCCCGCGCCCGCCGTCCCCGCCGCCGTAGCGCTGTTCTGCACCGAACCCGCGTCCAGGTCCGCCTGCGTCGTCACATAGGTCGCCGTACACGTCGTCGCCGCCCCAGGGGCCAGCGTCGTCACCGGGCAGACGACCGGCGACACGCCGGCCACCGCGTCCGAGACCGTGACGTTGTGCAGCGTCGTCGTCCCGGTATCGGTGACGAGGTACGAGTAGTCCAACGTCTGCCCGGGGGCGTTGAACGACGCCTGCGCCGCCGACTTGGTCAACGTCAGCGCGGTGGTCGCGACCGCCGGCACCGTCGTGGACGACTGCGCCGACACCACCGGCGCACCCGTACCCGCGGTACCCGCAGCGGACGCGCTGTTCTGCACCGAGCCGGCGTCCAGGTCCGCCTGCGTCGTGGTGTAGGTCGCCGTACACGTCGTAGCCGCCCCAGGGGCGAGCGTCGTGTCCGGGCAGACCACCGGCGACACACCCGCCAAGGCGTCGGCCACGGAGACGTTGGTCAACGTCGTCGTACCGGTGTTGGTAACCAGGTACGAGTAGTTCAACGTCTGCCCGGGGGCGTTGAACGACGCCTGCGCCGCCGACTTCACCAGACTCACCGACGACGTACTCACCGCCGGCACCGACGTCGACGACGGCACCGACACCACCGGCACACCCGTACCCGCCGTCCCGGCAGCCGTCGCACTGTTCTGCACCGAACCGGCATCCAGGTCCGCCTGCGTCGTGGTGTAGGTCGCGGTACACGTCGTCGCAGCGCCAGGCGCCAGCGTCGTCACCGGACAGACGACCGGCGACACACCCGCCAGCGCGTCCGACACCGAGACGTTGGTCAACGTCGTCGTCCCGGTGTTCGTGACCAGGTACGAGAAGTCCAACGTCTGCCCAGGAGCGTTGAACGACGCCTGCGCCGCCGACTTCACCAGACTCACCGACGACGTGCTGACCGCCGGCACGGTCGTCGACGACGGAGCCGACGTCACCGGCGTGCCCGCGCCCGCCGTCCCCGCAGCCGTCGCGCTGTTCTGCACCGAGCCCGCGTCCACGTCGGCCTGCGTCGTCAGGTAGGCCGCCGTACAGGTGGTCCCCGCCCCGGGGGCGAGCGTCGTGACCGGGCAGACGACCGGCGAGGCCCCGGTCAACAGGTCGGCCACGGCAAGGTTGTTCAGCGTCGTCGTGCCCGTGTTGGTGACGAGGTACGAGTAGTCCAACGTCTGGCCGGGCGCGTTGAACGACGCCTGCGCCGCCGACTTCACGAGGCTGATCGACGACGTGCTGACCGCGGGCACCGTCGTGGACGACGGAGCCGACGTCACGGGCACACCCGCGCCCGCCGTCCCGGCAGCCGTCGCGCTGTTCGCCACCGAACCGTGGTCCACATCGGCCTGCGTCGTCACATACGTCGCCGTGCAGGTCGTCGCCGCGCCCGGCGCCAACGTGGTCACCGGGCACGCCACGGGCGACACCCCGGTGAGCACGTCCGCCACCGCGAGGTTGGTCAGCGTCGTCGTGCCGGTGTTCGTGACCAGGTACGAGTAGTCCAACGTCTGGCCGGGCGCGTTGAACGACGCCTGCGCCGCCGACTTCACCAGGCTCACCGACGACGTACTCACCGCCGGCACCGACGTCGCCGAGACGGCCGACACCACCGGCGCACCGGTTCCCGGCGTGCCCGCCGCGGTCGCGCTGTTCTGCACCGAGCCCGCGTCGACGTCGGCCTGCGTCGTCACGTAGGTCGCCGTACAGGTCGTCGCCGCCCCGGGGGCCAGCGTCGTGACCGGGCAGACCACGGGCGAGACGCCGACCAGCAGGTCGGTCACGGCGACGGTGCCCAGGGTCCGGGCGCCGGTGTTCGTGACGAGGTACGAGTAGTCCAACGTCTGGCCGGGTGCGTTGAACGACGCCTGGGCCACCGACTTCACCAGGCTGATCGACGCGGCGACCCCCGTGGCGGGGACCGTCGTCGTGGACGGCGCCGAGACCACCGGTGCGCCCAGTGGCGGCGTGCCGGTCGCCGTGGCGCTGTTCGCGACGGCGCCCGCGTCCACGTCGGCCTGGGTCGTCGTGTACGTCGCCGCGCAGGTCGTCGCCGCCCCGGGGGCCAGCGTCGTCACCGGGCAGACCACCGGTGAGACACCCGCGAGCAGGTCCGTGACCCCGACGGTGCCCAACGTCGTGGTGCCCGTGTTGGTGACCAGGTAGGAGTAGTTCAGCGTCTGCCCCGGCGCGGTGAAGGACGCCTGCGCCGCGGACTTCACCAGGCTGATCGACGACGTGGTGACCGCGGGGACGGTCGTGGTCGACGGAGCCGAGACCACGGGCGTCCCGACCGCCGGAGTGCCGGCCGCCGTCGCACTGTTCGCGACCGCGCCCGCGTCCAGGTCCGCCTGCGTCGTCACGTAGGTCGCCGCGCAGGTCGTCGCCGCTGCGGGGGCCAGCGTCGTGACCGGGCAGGTCACCGGCGAGACGCCGGCGCGGGCGTCCGTGACGGCGACGTTGGTGAGCGTCGTCGTGCCGGTGTTGGTGACCAGGTACGCGTAGTTCAGGGTCTGCCCCGGCGCGGAGAACGACGTCTGAGCGGCCGACTTCACCAGGCTGATGGCGGAGGTCGCCACCGCGGGGACGGTCGTGGTCGACGGAGCCGAGACCACGGGCGCCCCGACCGCCGGAGTGCCGGCCGCCGTCGCGCTGTTCGCGACCGCGCCCGCGTCCAGGTCCGCCTGCGTCGTCACGTAGGTCGCCGTACAGGTCGTCGCCGCGCCGGGCGCCAGGCTCGTGACCGGGCAGACCACCGGCGACACGCCCGCGCGGGTGTCGGTGACCCCGACCGAGGCCAGCCCGACGTTGCCGGTGTTCGTGACCAGGTAGGAGTAGTTCAGCGTCTGCCCCGGCGCGGTGAACGACGCCTGCGCCGCCGACTTCAGCAGCGTGATCGCCGGGGCGCTGACGCCCGGCACGGAGGTCGTCGACGGCAGCGACGTCACCGGCGCGCCCACCGCCGGGGCGCCGCTCGCGGTCGCGCTGTTGGTCACCACACCGGCGTCGACGTCGGCCTGCGTCGTCGCGTAGGTCGCCGTACACGTCGTCGCGACGCCCGGCGCCAGCGTCGTCACCGGGCACACGACGGCCGAGACCCCGGGGCGCGCGTCGGTGACCGCGATGCCGGTCAGCGTGACCGTGCCGGTGTTCGTGACCAGGTAGGAGTAGTTCAGCGTCTGCCCCGGCGCGGAGAACGACGCCTGCGCCGCCGACTTGGTCAGGCTGACCGACGCGGTCGTCACGGCGGGGACCGTCGTCGACGACGGCGCCGACGTCACCGGCGCGCCCACCGGGGGCGTGCCGTGCGAGGTCGCGCTGTTGGCCACCGACCCGGCGTTCAGGTCGGCCTGCGTCGTCACGTAGGTCGCCGTACACGTGGTCGACGCACCCGGGGCCAGCGTCGTCACCGGGCACACCACCGGCGAGACACCCGCGCGGGTGTCGGTCACGCCGACCGCGGTGAGCGTCTTGTTGCCCGTGTTCGTGACCAGGTAGGAGTAGTTCAGCGTCTGCCCGGGCGCGCTGAACGAGCCCTGCGCGACCGACTTCACCAGGCCGATCGACGGGACGGCCGTCGCCGGGATGGTGGTGGTCGACGGGGCCGAGACCACCGGGGCACCGACGGCGGGGGCCCCGCGCGCCGTCGCGCTGTTCGCCACCGAGCCCAGGTCGACGTCGGCCTGGGTCGTCACGTAGGTCGCCGTACAGGTCGTCGCCGCGCCGGGGGCCAGCGTCGTCACCGGGCAGACGACCGGGGAGACCCCGGCCAGCACGTCCGCGACCGCCACACCGGTCAGCGTGACCGTGCCGGTGTTCGTGACCAGGTAGGAGTAGTTCAGCGTCTGCCCCGGCGCGGAGAACGACGCCTGCGCCACCGACTTGGTCAGGCTGACCGACGCCGTCGTCACCGCGGGGACCGTCGTCGACGACGGCGCCGAGGTGGCCGGCGCGCCCACGGGCGGGGTGCCACTCGCGGTCGCGCTGTTCTGCACCGCGCCCGCGTTCAGGTCGGCCTGCGTGGTCAGGTACGTCGCGGTACACGTCGTCGCCGCGCCGGGAGCCAGCGTCGTCACCGGGCACACGACCGGCGAGACCCCGGCCCGCGCGTCGGCGACGGCGACGCCGGCCAGCGTGACGTTGCCCGTGTTGGTGACCAGGTAGGAGTAGTTCAGCGTCTGCCCGACCGCCGAGAACGACGCCTGCGCCGCCGACTTCACCAGGCTGACCGCCGGGATCGCGTTCGCCGGGACGGTGGTCGTCGAGGCGGCCGACACCACGGGCGCGCCGACCGGCGGCGTGCCGCGCGAGGTCGCGCTGTTGGCCACCGACCCGGCGTTCAGGTCGGCCTGCGTCGTCACGTAGGTCGCCGTACACGTGGTCGACGCACCCGGGGCCAGCGTCGTCACCGGGCACACCACCGGCGAGACACCCGCGCGGGTGTCGGTCACGCCGACCGCGGTGAGCGTCTTGTTGCCCGTGTTCGTGACCAGGTAGGAGTAGTTCAGCGTCTGCCCGGGCGCGCTGAACGAGCCCTGCGCGACCGACTTCACCAGGCCGATCGACGCCGTCGCCGCGGCGGGGATGGTCACCGACGAGGGCCCGGACGTGACCGGCGAACCGACCGGTGGGGCCCCGGTCACGGTGGCGGTGTTCGCGACCGAGCCGGCGTCGACGTCGGCCTGCGTCGTCGTGTACGTCGCGGTGCACGTCGTCGTGGCCCCGGGCGCCAGCGACGTGACCGGGCAGACCACCGACGACACACCGGTCAGCGCGTCGCGGACCGCGATGCCGTTCAGCGTGCGGTTCCCGGTGTTGCGGACCAGGTACGAGTAGTTGATCGTCTGGCCGGCGGCGGTGAAGGAGGTCTGGGTGGCCGACTTCGTCACCGTGATCGCCGCGGCGCCGCTCGCGGGGATCGTCACGCTCGACGGCGCCGAGGTGACCGGCGACCCGACCGCGGGCGTGCCGCTGGCCGTCGCGGTGTTCACGAGGGAGCCGGCGTCGAGGTTCGCCTGGGTGGTGGTGTAGGTCGCCGTGCAGGTCGTCGTCGCGCCGGGAGCCAGCGTCGTCGCCGGGCACGAGACCGCGGAGATGCCGGCCAGGCTGTCCGCCACGGCGACCTTCGTCAGCGTGACGTTGCCCGTGTTCCTGACCAGGTACGAGTAGTTGATGGTCTGGCCGGGGGCGGTGAAGGTCGTCTGCGTGGCCGACTTCGTCAGCGAGAGGGACGCGGTGGCCACGGCCGGCACCGTCGTCGTCGACACGCTCGACGTGACCGGTGAGCCTGTCGGTGGTGTGCCGCTGGCGGTCGCGCTGTTCACGACCGAGCCGGCGTCCAGGTCCGCCTGCGTCGTGGTGTAAGTGGCCGTGCACGTCGTGCTCCCGCCGGCGTCGAGCCTCGTGACGGGGCAGGAGATCGCCGAGACGCCGGCCTTCGCGTCGCTCACGACGATGCCCGACAGCGCGGTCCCGCCGGTGTTGCGGACCAGGTAGGAGTAGTTCAGCGTCTGCCCGACCGCGTTGAACGACGTCTGCGCGACCGACTTCGTCAGCGAGACGCTCGGGCTCGGCGCGGCCGCGCAGGTGACGAGGTTGCTGAACGGCGCGTAGTGGATCTCGCCGCCGTCCCGGCCCGCGTTGCCCTCCTGCAGGGTACGGGTGACGACGTTGCCCTCGATGTTCGACGTCGACAGGTCGACCAGCGACGCGCTCGGGCCGTAGAAGGTGCCCCACAGGGTCGGGTCGCTGGCGGGGAACGTCACGGTGCCCGACGTCGTGAGGTTCCACAGGACGTGGCGGGACGGGTCGTTGCCCTGCCAGAACACGTTCGGGAGATTCATCGAGAAGTTGCCGGAGCCGGCCACGTTGATGATCAGAGCCGTCGAGCTGGACGGCGTCGCGCCGCCGTTCGCCGGGTTGATGTTCTGCAGCACCGCGAGCTGCGCGGGCGAGAGGCGCAGGACGTTCGTGGTGCCTGAGACCAGCTTCAGCGTCGCCGTCGGGTCGGTGCCGTTCCACGGCCCGTTGCCGTTCTGGTCGAGCAGTGACACGGTCGCGACGCAGCTGCCGAGCTCGCCGCTGATCGTGTTGTACGTCGAGAAGAGGCTGCCGAAGTCGAAACCGCTGGAACCGGCCACCGAGGCGGCCGGCTGCGACGTGTTCACGATCATCGCGGGCGTGGTGCCCGAGCCGCCGCCGGTCGGCACGACCCGGGTGGTGCCGCCGCTGGCGAGGACGGTGGCGTTCGCGAGGCTGCCGACCTTGGCGTACGAGTTGCCGAGCACGGTGACGGTGGACCCGGAGCCGCTGCTGGTGAAGTCGAGCGACCCGCCGACGACCGTCGAGGTCGGCGCGCTGTCCCCGGGCCGCACGTAGCTCCCGGAGTTGTTCAGCGCGGTCCGGTAGTTCTGGAACGCGAGGTTGCCGCCGACGGCGACCGGCCCCTCCGTCTCGTTCGTGAACAACGAGGCGTTGCCCTGGTTGAGGACGAGGAACCCGTGGCTCGGGTCGGCGGTCGGGGTCCCCGGGGAGACCGGCAGCACCGGGTTGATCCCCGTCACCTGGGCCTGGGCCACGTCGGCCGCGGGCAGCAGGGCGGCCAGCACCGCGATGAGCACGACCAGCGCCCACCGGGTCGTGTGGATGGCGGTGACCCACAGGCCGCGGCGGGCCGCCCGGCCTCGTCGCGCGCGCGAGAGGAGCCCCTGGAACGACCCGGTGGAACGGAACACGTTGGCTCCTCGACGCGCGGCGACGCCACACAGCTGACGCCCGCCCCAGGGGGATCCAGGGCAGGCGTCAGCGACCGTTTACTGTTCAGAGATGCCGGAGCACCGCGCGGGGACCACTCCCCCGGGGTGAGTCCCGACCTCAGGCCAACAGTCACATAGAGTGACCGCGAACGGCCCGCAAGCAGGGGCCGCGTGTCGTAAACCCGCAGGTCAGAATGCCCGTGGGGGCGCCAAGCGGGGCGGCGGACCGAACCGGGCGATCACGCACCGTCAGAGCATCGGGCGGCGCCGCAGGGAGGTACTGCCGGTACCGGGAAAGCCAGCCACTCCCCGGGCGCCGCGGCGCGGGCCAGAGTCGATGCGGCGGACGCCGTCCACACCGGCGTCAGCGGGACCGGACACCTGCCACGGCGCCGCCCACCCACGGCGGCACGGAAGGACCTGACCATGAAGCACGCCAAGCTGGGCGACCTCGACGTCTCACGGATCGGCCTGGGCGCGATGGGCATGTCGACCGCGTACATCGGCCCGGGCGACGACGTCGAGTCGATCCGGACCATCCACCGGGCCCTGGACCTCGGGGTCACCTTCCTGGACACCGCCGAGGTGTACGGGCCGTACGTCAACGAGGAGCTGGTGGGCCGGGCGCTGAAGGGCCACCGGGACGACGTGGTGCTCGCGACGAAGTTCGGCCTGATCTCCCACACCGGTCGCGACGGGGCCGACAGCAGCCCGGCGAGCATCCGGACCGCCGTCGAGGGCTCGCTGCGCCGGCTGGGCACCGACCGCATCGACCTCTACTACCAGCACCGGGTCGACCCCCGGACACCGATCGAGGACACCATCGGCGCCCTGGCCGAGCTGGTCGCCGCGGGGAAGATCCGCCACATCGGGCTCTCCGAGGCCGGGGTGAGCACGATCCGGCGGGCCCACGCCGTCCACCCGGTCACCGCGCTGCAGTCGGAGTACTCCCTGTGGACCCGCGACCCGGAGCCCGCGGTGCTGCCGGTGCTGCGCGAGCTGGGCATCGGCTTCGTGCCGTACTCGCCGCTGGGCCGCGGCTTCCTCACCGGCCAGATCCGCTCGGTCGGCGAGATCGACGACGCCGACTTCCGGCGGAGCAACCCCCGGTTCTCCGCCGAGAACTTCGAGCGGAACCTGCGCAGCGCCGACGAGGTCGGGGCCGTCGCCGCCGAGGTGGGCGCCACCCCGGCCCAGGTGGCGTTGGCCTGGCTGCTGGCCAAGGGCGACGACATCGCCCCGATCCCCGGCACCAAGCGCGTCGCGCGGGTCGAGGAGAACGCCGCCGCCGACCAGGTCACGCTGAGCCCCGCGCAGCTCGACCGCCTCGACCGGATCCCCCCGGCCGCCGGCGACCACCACAACGAGGAGCAGATGCGGATGATCGAGCGCTGACCGGGCCGAGGCGCGCGGCCGGCTGGTTCAGGCGAAGCCGGCAGTCCGGCCGGCGCCGGTCAGGCGGAGCTGGTTCAGGCGCTGTTCGTTCAGGCCGAGTTGGTGGTGTCGGTGACGACGGTGGACAGGCCGTTGCCGAGCGCGCCGAGCCAGCCGGCCGCCGTGTGCAGGAACGCCGCGGCCTCGGTCGGCGCGGTCACGACGTAGAAGGCCACGAAGATCCAGAACGCCCAGGGCAGTACAGCCTTCATCGTCGCGCCAACCTTCCGCAGACAGTCTGTCGCTGAAACATAACCGTCCGTCACCAGTGGCGCTGCCTCGCGAGCCGGTGGCCGCCCGCGACGAGCCCCCGGCCTTGCCAGTGCGGGCGTGGACCACTATCTTCGCCAACATCGAGGTCGATGTCGACTTTGAAACCAACGTCCTGATCGGATCACGCACCGGGCCTGGTAGCGGGCCGGATCACGACGAGGGCCGACGCCTCGCCACGGGTACCCCGCACAGACCGCCGGAGGACTTGCATGACCGCAATCATGACGGGCGTCCGCGTGCTCGAGGTGGCCGAGCACACGTTCGTCCCGGCCGCTTCGGCGCTGCTCGCCGACTGGGGCGCCGAGGTCATCAAGATCGAGCATGTCGAACGCGGCGACGCGATGCGCGGCCTCGCCTCGACCGGCACCGCCCCCATCGCTGGCGGGGTCCACGTGTTGCTGGAGCACTCGAACCGCGGCAAGCGCAGCCTGGCCCTCGACCTCACGACCGAGCAGGGCCTGAAGATCCTCTACGAGCTCGCCGCGACCTGCGACATCTTCCTGACCAACAAACTGCCCAGCGTCCGGACGAAGCTCAGGATCGACGTCGAGGACATCCGCGCCCACAACCCGACCATCATCTACGCGCGCGGCGTCGGCCAGGGCGAACGCGGGCCGGACGCCGACCGGGGCTCCTACGACTTCCTCGCCTTCTGGGGCCGGGCCGGCATCGCCGCGGCGATGATGATGGACGACGGCCCCGGGCGGGTGCCGTTCCCGCCGGCACCCGGCTTCGGCGACTCGATCGGCGCGATGACCATCGCCGGCGGCCTGATGGGCGCGCTGTTCCACCGCGAGCGCACCGGCCACGCCGCGATCGTGGACGTCTCCCTGATGGGAGCGGGCATGTGGTCGATGGGCCAGGCGATCGCGCTGTCGGGGCAACTCGGCATCCCGTGGGCGCAGCCGCCCGGCGGGCGGACCGGCAACCCGCTGGTCAACAGCTACGAGACCAGCGACGGCCGTTTCCTGAGCTTCTCCTGCCTGCAGGTCACCCGGTACTGGGCCGAGCTGTGCGGCCTCGTCGGCCGCCCGGACCTCGCCACCGACCCGCGCTTCGCCGACTTCGCCACGATCAGCGCCAACGCCGCCGAGGCCACCAAGGAGCTGCGCGCGGTGTTCGGGAGCGCGCCGCTGGCCGAGTGGCGCGACCGGCTGCGCCCGTTCAGCGGCCAGTGGACGGCCGTCCAGACCACGCTGGAGGCCATCACGGACCCGCAGGCGGTCGCGAACGGCTACGTCCAGTCCCTGGAGAACGCCGCCGGCACTCCGTTCCAGCTGGTCGCCGCGCCGGTCCAGTTCGACGAGCAGCCGGCCCAGCCCGGCCGCGCCCCCGAGCTCAACGAGCACGGCGACGCGATCCTCGCCGAGCTCGGCTACGACTGGGACACCGTCGTCGCCCTCAAGGTCGACGGCGTCGTCGCCTGACCCGAACCCCACAGACGTCGAACGCCCGGACACCGAACGCCCAGACGCTGACCGCCACAGACGCCAAAGCCACAGAGGAGTGACGACCATGAGGGTCGAGGACATGATCCTGGTCAGCATCGACGACCACGTCGTCGAGCCGCCCGACATGTTCACCCGGCACGTGCCCGCGAAGTGGGCCGACCAGGCGCCGAAGGTCGTCACCACCGAGGACGGCTTCCAGTCCTGGGAGTTCAACGGCAACCGGACCGGGACGCTGTCCCTGAACGCGGTGGTGTCGTGGCCGCCGGAGGAGTGGGGGCTCGACCCCGCCGGCTACGCCGAGATGCGGCCCGGCGCCTACGACATCCACGAGCGGGTCCGCGACATGAACCGCAACGGGATCTTCGCGTCGATGTGCTTCCCGACGTTCCCCGGCTTCAGCGCGGGCAACCTGAACCGGGGCCGCGACGAGGTCGCCTACGCGATGGTCCAGGCCTACAACGACTGGCACATCGACGAGTGGGCCACGGCCTACCCCGGTCGCTTCATCCCGCTCGCCCTGCTGCCGACCTGGGACAGCGCGCTGATGGTGGCCGAGATCCGGCGGGTGTCGGCCAAGGGCTGCCGGGCCGTGTCGATGCCCGAGCTGCCGCACATCGAGGGCCTGCCGAGCTATCACGACCTCGGCCACTGGGGCCCGGTGTTCGAGGCGCTCAGCGACACCGGCATGGTCATGTGCCTGCACATCGGCCAGGGGTTCGGCGCCCTCAAGCAGCCGTCGGACGCCCCGATCGACAACTTCATCATCCTGGCGACCCAGGTGTCGACGCTCGCCGCCCAGGACCTGCTGTGGGGCCCGGCCATGCGGAACTACCCGAGCCTGAAGATCGCCTGGTCGGAGGCGGGGATCGGCTGGATCCCCTTCTACCTCAGCCGCTGCGACCGGCACTACCTCAACTAGCGCTGGCTGCGCCGCGACTTCGGCGGCAAGCTGCCGAGTGAGGTCTTCCGGGACCACTCGCTCGCCTGCTACGTCACCGACCCCGTCGCGCTGAAGGTCCGCCACGACATCGGCATCGACATCATCGCCTGGGAGTGCGACTATCCGCACTCCGACTCGATCTGGCCGGACGCCCCCGAGCAGGTCATGGCCGAGATGACCGACGCCGGCGCCTCCGACGACGACATCAACAAGATCACCTGGCAGAACTCCTGCCGGTTCTTCGACTGGGACCCCTTCCGTGGCCTCGCCCACGAGCAGGCGACGGTCGGCGCGCTGCGGGCCCAGGCGACCGACGTCGACGTCAGGGTCCGGACCCGCAAGGAATGGGCGGCCCGCTACGCCGCGCAGGCGGCGTCCGCCTGAATTCGGGCCGCGCGAGCGCGCCGCGACGGCGCCGGCCAGGCGTTTCGCGCCGAGCCGGCGCCGTCCGGATTGCGCGATCAGGACCCAATGTCTATATTGACGTCAATGTTGCATTTCACCCCGGGTCAGGGCGACGACGTATCGCGTGACGGCGATCCGCACCCGGCCGCGCCCGGTGTCGGTGATCCGCGTGCCGATCCACTCGGGTTCGCGGCCGCCTTCGAGCAGTGGGCGGCCGCTGGCCCGGCGGCGCTGCGCGCGGCGGCCCGGCCGATCGCCGAGTACGCCGACCGGGTGACGGCGACGTCCGCCCTGATGCGGGTCCTCTTCGACGAGGGCTGGTCCCGCTACGGCTGGCCGGTCGAGCTGGGCGGCCTCGGTGGCGCGATCCAGCACCGAGCCGCGCTGTGGGACGTGCTCGCGCGGGCCGGCCTGCCGACGATGGCGCTGTACGAGCACCTGGAGATCCTGGCGCCGACGCTCGCGGCGCTGGGCGAGCCCGCGTTCGTCGCCGAGGTGCTCCCCCGGTTCCTGCGCGGCGACGAGACCTGGTCGCAGGGCTTCTCCGAGCCCGAGGCCGGCTCCGACCTGGCGAGCCTGCGGACCAGGGCGGTCCCCGCCGAGGGCGGCTACGTGGTCACCGGCCGCAAGATCTGGACGAGCTGGGCCCGCTACGCCACCTGGTGCCTGGTGCTGGCCCGCACCGGGACGCCGGCCGAGCGCCACCGCGGGCTGACCGCGTTCGCCGTCGACCTGCGCTCCCCCGGGGTCGAGGTCCGGGTGATCGAGCAGGCGAACGGCACCGATGAGCTGGCCGAGGTCACCTTCGACGACGTGCACGTCCCGGCCGGCCGGATCGTCGGCGCGCCGGGCGGCGGCTGGGCCGTGGCGATGCACATCCTCAGCAGCGAGCGCGGGACGCTCGCCTGGTTCAAGCACTGCTTCTTCCAGCGCCGGCTCCAGGAGCACCTGGAGCAGGTCGGGCCCGGCGCGGCGGCGTTCGACGGCGAACTGGGCGCGGCCGTCCTCGACCTGGCGGCCGTGCGGGCCACCAGCTTCGACGGGCTGCTCGCGCACGCCGCCGGCGCGACGCTCGGCCCGCGCGCCGCGTTCGTGAAGCTCCTGCTGTGCGCCAGCGAGCGTTCGGTCGGCGACTGGATGCTCGCGGCCGACCCCGACCTCGCCATCGGCATCCAGGACGACGAGGTCGCCGTGGCCCGACAGGACTACCTGTTCTCGCGGATCGTCACCGTCTACGGGGGCTCCCAGCAGATGCAGCTCGACACGATCGCCAAGCAGATCCTGCGGCTCCCATGACGGGCACCACGACCGGCCCCGCGCGCGCCGACGAGGACGCGTTTCTCGCGGCGGCGTGCCTCGCGCTGCGCGCCCCGGGCGAGGACGACCCGGACGCGGGCCGCGAGGACCCGCTGGACACGCTCGGCTGGTGGGATCTGCTCACCGACCTGGCGGACCCCGAGACCCGCGCGGCCGTCTTCACCCTGTTCCGCGCCCAGGGCCGGGAGCTGGCCAGCTCCGCAGCGCTCGGCGCGCTGCTCGCGGAGCCGTTCCGTCCCGCGACCGGTCTGGCGGCCGGCACGATGATCGCCACCGTCACCCGGCAGTCTGGACGTCATGGCCCGCGTCACGTCGTCCTCGGGGACGCGACGGGCAGGCATCTGCTCGTCGACCGGCCCGGCGACGGCGCCGTCGTCCTCGCGGCGGCCGACGTCCCCCTGCGGCCCGTCGCCATCGCCGGCCGGCTCGCCGTCCACGAACTCGACCCGGACGCGGCCACGGCCGTGATCACGCTCGACGAGAGCACGGCCGCGGCGGCCCGGGCCAGGAGCCTGTTCCTCGGCCGGGTGGCCCTCGCCAGTGAGATCCTCGGCGCGGCGGAGACCGCGCTCGCGGACGCGGTCGCCTACGCCGGCACCCGCGAGCAGTTCGGCCGGCCGATCGGGACGTTCCAGGCCGTCCGCCACCTGCTCGCGGCCGCCGCCACCGACGCCGCCGCGCTGGCGAGCGTCACCGCGCAGGCGGTCAGCCTCGACGCGGCCGCTCCCCCGCACCACGACGAGGTCGTCAAGGCGCTCGCCGGGCGCAACGGGCGGCTCGTCTGCGAACGGGCCCTGCAGGTGCTCGGCGGCATCGGCTTCACCAGCGAGCACAGCCACCACCACCTCCACAGCCGCGTGCTCGCCCTCGACGCGCTGCTGGGCACCTCGGCCGCGCTCACGCACGGCCTCGGTGCCCGGCTGCGCCAGACCCGCGGCGACACCGCCGTGCCGCTCGCGGCGCTGCTCAGCGCGGGAAGGTGAGCTCCCGCGCGTTGTCGTAGAGGATCCGCTGCTGCTCTGCCGGGGTGAAGCCGGCGACGTTGGCCAGGAAGTGCTTCGGGGTGGGAAACCCCTCGCCGTGCGGCCAGTCGGAGCCGAAGAGGATCCGCTCGACGGGGAGGTAGCGGGACAGGTCGCGCACGTCCTCCTCGACGAAGGGCGCGACCCAGCAGTGCTCGATGAACTGGTCGCGCGGGCTGGTCCTGAACGCCTCGCCGTGCCCCAGGTAGTCCAGGGACAGCAGCAGCGACGGCACCCAGGCGCAGCCGTTCTCGATGTAGGCGACCTTCAGCGCGGGGAACCGCTCGAAGAGCCGGTGGGCGACGAGGACGTAGGCGAAGTCGTGCACCGTCCGGTGCTTCATCAGGCCGGAGAAGGTCGAGGACTGGCCCAGGTGCGCGGTGTCGCCTGGGGCGATGCCCGCCATGTGGGCCTCGCCCCACACCGAGGCCATCAGGTCCGTCACCGGCGTGTACGTCTCGTCCTGGCCGTCATGCGTGGCGACGACGACCCCGGCCTCGGCCGCCAGGCCCCAGAAACCGTCGAACATCGGGTCGGCGGGCGACCGGTTGCCGGACCGGGTCACCGCGGCCCCGTGGCGGATGTTCACGACGCGGGCGCCCCGGTCGAGGCACCAGCGCAGCTCCCGGACGGTCTCGTCCGGGTCGCACATGGTGATGAACGGGACGCCGAAGATCCGGTCCTGGTAGGCGAAGCCCCACTGCTCGTCGAGCCACCGGTTGAAGGCCCGGTAGCACTCGATCGCGGCCTCGAGGTCGGTGTGCAGCAGCGGCTCGATCACGACACCCTGGGAGGGGAACAGCCAGGTCGCGTCGAGGCCCTGGGAGTCCATCACCTTCAGGCGGGCCTCGCGCTCGTACCAGTCCGGATGGTCCGCGGCCTGCTCGGTGAAGCCCGAGAGGAACACGTCGCGGCTGGTCCCGCCCTTGAAGTAGTCCAGGAACGCGCCGGGCAGCGGGCGCGGGTGCACGTCGGCGGGGCCGGGGAGCCACTCGGTCTGCTGGCCGTCGACCAGATACCGCAGGACCCCGTCCACCTCCTTCACCTGCACGCCGCGGTCGGCGAACTTCGGGTCGCGGTGACGGGTGAAGGCGTCGGTCGTCTCCCAGTAGTGGTTGTCCGCGTCGAACAGCTTCGGGGCGGTCGCACCGGTCTCGGTCATCAGGTGATCCTCACTGGGCGCTGTGCGGTTCTAGGAGCTAAGCCCTGCCGTGGCGCAGCAGCTTGCCGGGGGTCGCGTCCGTGCAGACGCCGTCGACGAAGGTGGTCCTGCCGTTGACGATGATCCGGTCGTAGCCGACGGCCTTCTGCACGAGCCGCCACTCGTCCGCCGGGTAGTCGAACAGGCGCTCCTGGGGCAGCGCCTCGAGACGGTCGAGGTCGTAGACGATGACGTCGGCGGGCCTGCCCTCCGCGAGCGAGCCGCGGTCGCGCAGGCCCATCGCCTGCGCCGGGTAGGCGGACAGCCGCCAGTGCGCCTCCTCCAGCGACATGACCCCGTGGTCGCGGACCCAGTGGGCGAGCAGCTCCGTCCCGAACCGGGCGGTGGTCACGAACTTGGTGTGGGCGCCGCCGTCGCTGATCCCGGGGAGCGCGACCGAGCAGGTGGACACCTCCCGCACCGCCTGGGTGTCCATGTCGATCATGGTGGTGCCGAAGCCGACGTTGAGGTCGCCCGCGACGGCGATGTCGAGCAGGACGTCGACCAGGTGCTTGTTCTCGCGCTCGGCGATCTCGCCGAGGGTGAAGCCCTCGTAGCGCTCCTTGAGCGCCAGGGCGTCGTGCGCGTCGCTGGTGATCCAGTTGACCGTGATCTCGGCCATCGGGTAGCGGGCGGCGCCGAAACCGCCTTCCAGCTCGTCTACCGCCGCCTTCAGCGCCGGCCGTCGCTCGGGGTCGGAGAACTTGGCGATCTTCTCCTCGAGCGTGCCCAGGCCCGCGTCCTTCCAGGCCGGGAAGATGTCCATGAGGTTGTAGTTCTCCAGCACGATCTCCGACTGGAACCGGACGATCTGGGCCGAGGCGAAGACGCGCAGGCCCTCCTCGGAGTTCAGCTCCTCCAGCCGCCGGATGGTCTCCAGATGCGGGAACTGGGACTCGCCGTGTTGGTTGACCGAGCCGGTGGGCGCCAGCGCGTTCCAGATGATCGGGCGGCCGCTCTCCCGGGCGATCAGCGCCGCGGTCTCCAGCTGCCCGGTGATCTGCGTGCTCCCCCGCCCGAGCTTCTTCAACGCCCGAGCGAACGCGGTGACCTCGCGCTCGGTCATCATGTCGGTGACCATCGGCGAGCCGTCGTAGTCGAGCTGGACGTTGTTCAGGTCGCCCGAGATCTGCGAGCTCCAGCCGCAGCCGCCGGCCTCCATGCCCTCCACGAGCAGCTCGCACATCCGGGCGAGCTCCTCGTCGGAGGCCCGGTCCTTCTTGGCCTTGTCGATGCCGACGACGTAGGTGTAGAGCGGGGCGAGCGGGACGAGCGACATGACGTTCACGCCCTTGGGCGTCCGCTCGACGCTGTCGAGGAACTCGGGATAGCTCACCCAGTCCCACGGCATCCCGGCCCGCATCGTCTTGATCGGCACGGCCTCGTTGCGGGACAGGCTGAGCATCGTGCGGTCCTGGTCCTCCGGCCGGCACGGGGCGAAGCCGAAGCCGCAGTTGCCCAGGACGACCGTGGTGACGCCGTGCCAGGCCGACATCGTGCACCAGGGGTCCCAGAACAGCTGGCTGTCGTAGTGGGTGTGGATGTCGACGATGCCCGGGGCGACGATCTTGCCCGTCGCGTCGACCACCTCGGCGCCCTCGCTCGCGTCGATCACGCCGATCTGGGCGATCACGCCGTCCTTGATCCCGACGTCGGCCCTGTAGCGAGGGGTGCGGAGGCCGTCGATGACGGTCCCGCCCTTGATGATGATGTCGTACGTGGCCATGGCCCCGGACGGTACCTAACTTGTTGGCTGACTATCAAGTAAGTAGGCTAAACCCCGTGAACGCAGCCACTCCCCGACGCCGGACCCAGGTCGAACGGCGCAACGAGTCCGAGGAGGCCCTCCTCGACGCCGCCGCCGACCTCGTGGCCGAGCGCGGCGTCGAACGCGCCTCGCTGGCCAGCATCGGCGAGCGCGCCGGGACCAGCCGCGGGCTGCCGACCCATCACTTCGGCTCGAAGGACGCGCTCGTCGCCCGGCTGGCCCGGCGCGCGCAGAACCAGATCGACGACTCGGCCTGGGCCGCCCTGCGCGAGCGCGTGCCCAACGTCGAGGACGCCCGCGGCCTGGACCTCGTGCGCGCGACGGTCGACGGGTTCCTGGAGCGCTTCGAGCACCCGCACTCCGACGACCGCGCGCTGATCGTCATGTGGGGCGCCACCTTCCCCGCCGAGGCCTCCGTCGAGGGGATGATCGACGCGGACCGGCGCAGCCTCGAAGGCTGGGCCGGGCTGATCGAGACAGGCCAGCGCGACGGCTCGATCCGGCCCGACCTGGACGCCCAGACCGTGGCGGTGCTGCTACAGGGCCTGGTCCGCGGTGTCGCCGCCACCCTGCTGACCGACGCCGACCTGACCGAGATGGGCCGCGTCCGCGACACCTGCCAGCGCTGGATCACGTCGGCCCTCGAACGCCCCGAGGAGCCGCGTTCCTGAGGCTCGGGCTCTCTCGGCCTCCCGCTTCGTCAGTGCACGACGACAGGGGCGCCTTCGGTGTTGGCGCCCCGGCGGACCAGGAGGCTCAGTGCCGCGGCGACGAGGGTCGCGACGCCGGCGACGACGAGTGAGGTGTGCAGGCCGGTCATGAAGGCGGAATGGCTGCCGGCGTTCACGGCGGCCTGCACCGAGGCCGAGCTGTCCGTGACCGTGGGCGCGACGCCCTGGCTGATGAGCTCGGTCGAGCCGGCCAGGTGGTTCGCGACGTCGGCTGGCGTGCCTGCGCCGGTCAGCCGGTCGACCAGGACGGAGGCCACCCGGCTGGTGAGGATCGAGCCCAGGACCGCCGTGCCGACGACCCCGCCCAGCTGCAGCGCCGTGGTCTGCAGGCCGCCGGCGACCCCGGCGTCGTCGACCGGCGCGTTGCCGATGATGGCCTCCGCGCTCGCCGTGATGACCAGGCCCATCCCGATGCCGAGCATGAGCAGGGACGGCCAGAGCGTGTTGAAGCCGGAGCTGACCTGGAGCCTGGTCAGCAGAAGCAGGGCCACGCCGGACAGGGCGAGGCCGACGGCCATCGGCGGGCGAGGCCCGAACTGCTCGACGACCCGGCCGGAGATCGGGCCCATCACCATCATGGCCAGCGTCAGCGGCAGGATGTGGACGCCGGTCGCGATCGGCGAGGCGCGCTGGACGTTCTGCAGGTACAGCGTGACGAAGAACAGCACCCCGAACAGCGCGAAGAAGTTGATGACGAGAACCGCGCTGCTCACCGAGATCGACCGGTTCGCGAACAGGCGCATCGGCAGCAGGGGAGCGGCCACCCTGGTCTCGATCACCGTGAAAAGCGCCAGTACGGCCAGGCCGACGACGATGAAACCGATGGTCTTGGCGTCCGTCCAGCCCCAGCCGGAGGCTTTGATCAGGCCGAAGATGAGAACGAACAGGCCGCCGGACAGGGTGAGGATGCCGGGAACGTCGTGGCGCTGGCGGATGCTCTCGCTGCGGGACTCGTTGAGCACCGCCAGGCCCACGAGCAGCGCGATCGCGCCCATCGGCACGTTGATGTAGAAGACCGACTCCCAGCTGACGTGCTCGACCAGCAGGCCGCCGAGGATAGGGCCCGCGGCGATCGAGACCGACGACGCGCCGCTCCAGATGCCGATCGCCTGGTTCAGCTCCTTGGGCGGGAACGCGCCGCGCAGGATCGCGAGGGTGTTCGGCATCAGCATCGCGCCGAACGCGCCCTGGAGCGCCCGCAGCACGATGATCCCGATGATGTTGCCGACCAGTCCGATCGCCAGCGAGGTGAGGCCGAACCCGACCACGCCGATGAGGAAGATCTTCTTGCGGCCGTACCGGTCGCCGAGGTTGCCGCCGAAGATCAGCAGCGCGGCCAGGGCCAGCAGGTACGAGTTGGTGATCCACTGCAGGTCGGTCAGCGAGGCGCCGAGGTCCTGGGCGATCCGCGGGTTCGCGATCGACACGACCGTCCCGTCCAGGCCGACCATGATGACGCCCAGGGCGACGCTCACCAGCGCCCACCAGGGATTTCCCCGCCGGCCAGTGGCGGCGCTCGCCGAGGCGGACCGTATCCGCTGGTCGCCGGCGACGACGTCCTGTGACATGCGGCCATCCCTTCGTCAAGCGCGCGACCGTCGTGAGCGGCGCCACAAATGGAGGAAGATCCTCCATTTGACCCTAGCAGGGTAACGGGAGGATCAGCTCCAGATCGGAAGGTAGGCGCGTCACTCCCGCGGGCCCGCCCGCGTCGGGGGTGGCGTCAGGACGGCAGGACGGTCCGCAGCACGGCCAGCTGCTCGCCCCGGGCCCGCGCGATGTGGGCGTAGGCCAGCGACGACGCGAGGTCACCATCCCCGGCGTAGATGGCGTCGCACAGGCGGTGGTGCTCCTCGCAGGCGATGCTCGGCTTCGCGTCCTTCGCGATCTGGGAGATCCAGCGGTCGCGCATCGCGACGGTCCGCATCATCGAGCTGAGCAGCGAGTTGCCGGCGAGCGCGATGATCTCGGCGTGCAGGGCGACGCTGCGCAGCGCCACCTCGCGAGGGTCGCCCCCGACGGTCGCCTCCTCGGAACGCGCCATCGCCGCCCGCAGTCCGTCGGTCGACGCTCCGGCGGCGACCCGGTTCGCCGCCTGGCGGGTGGCGAGGACCTCGATGCCCAGCCGGACCTCGAACAGCTCGACGGCGTCCCGCAGGGTCAGCCGCGTCACGACCGTGCCCCGGCGGGGATGCGTGATGACGAAGCCCTCGCTCTCCAGCTGGGGCAGGGCCTCGCGCACGGGCATCCGGGAGGTCTGGAACTCGACGGCGAGGTCGCGCTCGCGCAGCCGCGTGCCCGGCGGGTAGTCGCCGCGGATGATCCCTTCCCGCAGACCGTCCAGCAGCCGCAGGGACTCGGTCGCGGGCGGCGGCGATTCTCCGCACCCGTTGCCGATCTCGTCATCCGGTATACCCGATGTCCTCACGATGGAGATTTTACGCGGTAGACATGCGCGTTTCTCTACTTTGGGGATACCAGAGCTTCGAGGAGGCGCTCCGTGTCAGCTCCAGCAGACGGCCCGCCCGAGTCCGCCGCGCAGATCGCCGCGGACGTCCGGTCCGGCCGGCGCAGCGCGGTCGAGGTGCTGGAGACCCATGCCGCGCGCACGGCGGCCAGCGACCTGAACGCCATCGTCACGCCGCTGTGGGAGCCGGCCCGCGCGGCGGCCAAGCGCCTCGACGCGCTGGACCCCGGCGAACGTGAGCGCCTCCCGCTCGCCGGCGTGCCGGTGACGGTCAAGGACATCATCTGCGTGGCCGGCGCGCCGACGACCGCCGGCGGCTTCGGCTGGGACGACCGGGCCGCGGCCGCCGACGCCTCGGCGGTGGCGAGCCTGCGAGCCGCCGGAGCACTGATCGTCGGCAAGACCAACCTGCCCGAGCTCGCGTTCGGCACGGTGACCGACAACGCCCGGTTCGGCGCGACGGCCAACCCGCTGTCCACCGCCCACTCCCCCGGCGGGTCGAGCGGCGGCGAGGCGGCGGCCATCGCCGCGGGCCTGAGCGCGGCCGGCCTGGGCGGCGACTTCGGGGGATCCATCCGGTGGCCGGCGCAGTGCACGGGCATCGTCGGCCTGCGGGCCACCGTCGGCCGGGTCCCCGGCACCGGCCAGGTGCCCGGCGCCGGCGGCGAGCTCGGCGACGGCCGGCGCCCGCTGCCGGACCTGACCGGCCTGCAGGGCCGCCTGCAGGTCATCGGCCCGATGGCGCGGCGGGTCGAGGACCTGCGGCTGCTCCTGTCGGTGATCGCCCGCCCGGACGGGATCGATCCCCGCGTCCGGGACCTGCCCGTGCCCGCGCCGGCCGGCATCGAGCGGCTCATCATCGGCTGGAGCACGGGCGCCTCGATCGCCCCGGTGCGCCGCGAGGTCGCCGACCTGATGGCCGAGGTCGCCGGTGGGCTCGCCTCGCTGTGCGCGGCGGTCGTGGCGCTGCCGGACGTGTTCGCCGAGTGCTTCGACCGCTACCGCGAGGTCCGGGCACTCACGCCGAACCCGGACCACTTCGCCGCCCTCTCGCACCTCGACCGGGTCCCGGCCGACGTCCTCGCGAAGCTCATCCCACCGCCCGGGCCGGATCCCGACCGCCTCGCCCGCGCGGAACGGGCGGCGGACGAGGCACGGTCCGCCGCCCTCGCCGTGTTCGACCTCGTCGACGTCGTCCTCCTGCCGGTCGCACCAGGCCCGGCCTGCGACCCGGAGGACGGGCTCGACGTCGACGGCGTCCGCGTCGAGGGGCCCAACCTGATGGCCCACTGCCGCGCGGTGAGCCTGCTCGGCGTGCCTGTCGTGTCTGTGCCGGTGGGCGTGTCGGCGGAAGGGCTACCGCTGTCGGTCCAGGTGATCGCCGCGCCCTGGAAGGAACACCTCGCACTGGACGTCGCGGCCGAGCTGGAGGTCGACCGCGATCTCGGGGCGGCCGCGCTCGCGGCGGCCGCGCGGGCTGCGCGCCGGTGAGGACCCGGATCGCCGGCGGCACGATCGTCACGGCGTCGGAGCGGTTCGCCGCCGACCTCTACCTGGACGGTCCCCGCATCCTCGCGCTGGGCAGCGGCCTGGACCTCGGCGTCGACCACGAGGTCGACGCGAGCGGCTGCTACGTCCTGCCGGGCGGGGTCGACCCGCACGTCCACCTCGACTTCCCGACCCTGACGACGGTCACCGCGGACGACAGCACGTCGGGAACCGCGGCGGCGGCGCTGGGCGGCACGACGACGATCATCAACTTCGCGCTGCAGCGGCGCGGGGAGCCGCTGCCCGCGGTGCTGGAGCGTTCGCTGGCGCTGGCCGCCGGCCAGGCCGTCATCGACTACGGCTTCCACGTGGTCGTCACCGACCTGCCCGAGTCCCGGCTCGCCGAGCTCGACGAGATCGTCAGGGCCGGCGCCACCAGCGTGAAGATGTTCATGGCGTACCCCGGCGAGCTCATGATCGACGACGGGACGCTGCTGACCGTGATGGAGCGGATCGGCGCCCTCGGCGGCCTGCCCATGGTCCACGCCGAGAACGGCACCGCGATCGACGTCCTCATCCGCCGCGCGCTGGCCGCCGGGCGGACCAGCCCTCAATGGCACGGAAAGACCCGGCCGACCATCCTGGAGGCGGAGGCGGTGCACCGGGCCATCGTGCTGGCCGAGCTGACCGGCGCGCCGGCCTATTTCGTGCACATCAGCTGCGACGAGGCCGCGCGCGAGGTCGCCGACGCCAAGCACCGCGGCCTGCCCGTGTTCGCCGAGACGTGCCCGCACTACCTGACCCTCGACAGCTCGGTCTACCGGGACGACGACTTCGACGTCGCGAAGTACGTCATGACGCCGCCGCTGCGCGAGCCCCGGCATCAGGCGGCGCTGTGGGGCCAGATCCGCCAGGCCGGTCTCGACGTCATCTCGACCGACCACTGCCCGTTCTGCCTGGTCGGGCAGAAGGACGCCGGCATCGGCGACTTCTCCCGCATCCCCAACGGGGTCGGCGGCGTGCAGTACCGCCTCCCCCTGCTCTACGACCGGGGTGTCCGAGCCGGGAACATCACGCTGGAGCGCCTCGTGGCCATCACCGCGACCAACCCGGCGAAGCTGTTCGGCCTCTACCCCGCCAAGGGCACGCTGGCGGTGGGCTCGGACGCCGACGTGGTCGTGCTCGACCCGCGGGCCACCACGACCATCACGGCGGCGGCCTCCCCGAGCAAGGTCGACTACTCCATCTACGAGGGCTGGACGTGCGCCGGGGCGGTGCGCGACGTCTACTGCCGCGGCACCCGGGTCGTCGCCGACGGCCAGCTACGCGGCTCCGCCGGCCACGGCCGCTTCGTCGAACGCGGCCCGACGACGCCGGTTTGAGCACGGGCCTGACGTGCCGGTCCCACAGACGCCTGTACATGTTCGGCCCGCCGCCGCAACGCCAACCTAGCGCCAGTGATTGCGGTTTGGGCCTCTGGTGCGCCCTGCCGGCCAGCTGGGGGTCTGGGCGCCGCGCCGGTCCCACGTGGTGGCGGCGAATCTCGTCCGTGGTCGAGCGAGAGGTAGGAATGGAGCCTGATCCGGCCTTCTGCCGAACGGGGGCCGGGCGGCTGGGGGGCGCGCCGCGCCTCCAGTCGATCTTCAGGTCGCCTTTTGCGCCGATTTCCATACCCGGTCGCGGATCTTCGGTGGCCTCCGGCCGGCGCAATCGACAAGATCGCGGGTCTGGTATGGATAAAAGGCACATCTCGGACGTAGGACGACCGTTTCGATACCAGACTGACGATCATCACAGGTGAGCGCGCCATGGACGGACGATGATCGCCGGTTTGGTATGGAAACCGGCATGGGACTGAGCGGCCCACCCCGACCGTTCCTCTGGGCAATTAGCCAGTAATGCCCTCGTCGGCTCCCGGGTGACCTCTGAGCCGATCCTGATCCGTGTCGTGTCCGGGTCGAGATGGCGACGAGGTCGGAGTCGCGTCGGCTTCCGCGATCCGTGCCAGCTCGCTGTTTCGGCGACGGCATACGTGAGCGGGGTCCACGAGATGGAAATCTCGCGGACCCCGCTCACGTGCGGACCGAGTGACCAAGGCCGGTCTGACGGCCTGACCTCAGCGGTAGGCGCGACGCCGGCTGGTCGTGCGGCGGCGACGGCTCGTGTGGCCACGGCGCCGCTCGGTGGAACGAAAGACCAGCAGCAGGATGATCGCGCCGATGATGGAGCCGATCACGCCGGACGGCTGCAGGGCGCCCTCGTTCAGGTCCTTGCCGAAGAGGACATAGCCCAGAAAACCGCCGATGAACGAGCCGACGACCCCCAGGAGAATCGTCATCGGAACACTCATCGGGTCGCGGCCCGGCACAAGGAGACGCGCGACCGCACCGGCGATCAGCCCAAGAACGATCCACGAGATAATGATCGTAAGCACGGAGCCCTCCAGGCAGGCAACTGTATCGAGATCATCTGTTCTGTCGGAAGCCTTACCCTGCCTCGCCCGCCCAAACCAGACGACTGGCGCGCAATGTGGGCATCGAGTCCGATGCCGCTACGGAGGCAAGCACCCGCGGCGCGCCCGACCACGCCATCCGCGCTGGTCAGGACTGTCACAGCGACGATCGCCACGCCCGTCCGGTCGCGTTCGTTCGAGGTCCTCGTTCAGCGGTCGAAGCCGGGCAGCGGGCCGTCTCCGGGCTCTCGCGTGACCTCGGAACCGATCCTGATCCGCGTCGTGTCCGGGTCGAGATGGCGAAGGTGCTCCAGCGAGACGACCGTCGCGTCGGCATCGGCGATCCGCGCCAGCTCGCCGTTCCCCGTGAGCCTGGCGAGCTCCCGGAGGTCCTTCCTCGCTCGCTCCGACAGCCGGAGCAGATGTTCGTAGCGCCCGTCATTCTCGTCCAGGACATCCCGGAGCAGCAGGCCACCGACGCCGCCGCGGAAGTCGTCAGGGCTTACGACGTGCGCGTACGTGCTGTACCGCACAACCCGCTCCCTTTCTGCCGGCTTCCGCGCCGAGCTACTCGGTAGGTGTCCACCCGTCCGAACCGGCGTCACACAGCGAGCGGTCCACCAACGCGTCGCACGGTCACGTTCTCACCGTGCCGCCGCAGGAGCCGCCTCAGCTGT
This sequence comes from Pseudofrankia inefficax, assembly GCF_000166135.1. Classification (NCBI taxonomy): domain Bacteria; kingdom Bacillati; phylum Actinomycetota; class Actinomycetes; order Frankiales; family Frankiaceae; genus Pseudofrankia; species Pseudofrankia inefficax. The sequence continues at coordinate 3,837,499 of NC_014666.1, read as the reverse complement.
TCTGGCGTATTCCGGCGTCCGGGGCTACAACGTGCTCGACTGGACCTATGGCCGACTGGAACGCCTGGCATCGAAACTACGACGATCCGGCGTCCGGACTGGCGCGACGACTGGCAACCGTCCGCGCGGAGCTGGCCCGCCTCCTGGCCGCCACGGAAGGTAGGCCGACGCGGCTGTTGAGCCTGTGCGCCGGAGACGGTCGAGACACCTTGCCGGTCCTCGCCGCCGGACACGACAACGTCCGCGCGGTCCTTGTCGAGATCGACGCCGGCCTTGGCGCGGCGGCGCGAGCACAGGCCAGCCAGCTGAACCTGCCGGACGTCGAGGTCCGCACAGCCGACGCGGGGGTCATGGACACCTACGCGGATCTCCCGCCAGCAGATGTCCTGCTCGCCTGCGGCGTCTTCGGGAACATCTCTGACACCGACCTGGAGACGACCGTCGGCGCGTTTCCCCGGCTGCTAACTCCGGGCGCCGCGGTCCTGTGGACCCGTGGCGCGTCAACCGGCGACGACGACCCGACCAGCCACCCCGGCGATGCGGCCGAACTCGTCCGGAAGGTGTTCACCCGCCACGGGTTCGTCGAGGAGCGGTTCATTCGCCCCGACGACGCGGGCTTCCGAGTTGGTGTCCATCGCCTCGCCGACGTTCCGCGCTCCGACCCGACAGGCCGCCACCTGTTCCGATTCACGCGCTGATGAATCGAGGCTCCACTGTGGGCACCGTCCGGCATGCTCGCCGCGTCGCGGACGGTCGTGTCGGGCGGCCTTAGGCGGGCTCCCACCGCCAGCCGTTGTTGTCGGTACACACGATCGCCTCGCCATTTCCCGCGACGCCGTGCACGCCGTGGTCGGCATTGCGGCAGTACTCGCCCGGCTCGTAGCAGTTGCCGCCGTTGGTCAGCGGTTGGCAAGCCGCAGCGGGGGCGGCGGCAGGCGGGTTGACGGGAGCAGGCGGCGGCGCCTGAGTCGGTGGCGCGGCTGCAACGGATCTCGGCGCCGCGGTGGCGGGCGGGTTCGTGGGAGCCGGTGGCCGAGGCTGGGTAGCTGGCTGCGTTGCTCGTGCGTCCACGGGCCTTGGCACCGAGGTGCGCAACTCGACAGGCCCAGCCGGAGTCGTGCGCAGCGTTGACGTGCCTGCCGTATGTGACGGGTCGGAAGGTGTCTGTGCTGGTTGCGTCTGGCGGGTGGTCGCCGCGTCCCGGCCCGTCTCACTGAGGGCCGGAGGTGTGGTGATGCTCGCGACTGCGCGGGGGCTACTCGACAACACATTAGACGTGACGCTTGCCGCGGTGCCTGTGGCCGGGTTCTTCGGTAGGAGGAGTCCGACGACAACGAAGGCCACGACGCCACCGGCCGTGACGAGTCCAGCGGCCCGCCTGTTATGAACGCGCGCCCAGTGCACGTGGCCAATGGCCAACGCGACAACCCCGAAAATGACAATCGAAGAAGCCAAGACCGCTAAGAAACCCACGCCATCCCCCCGGCAGCCGCCGAGTGCCGACGTTAGCCTCCCAGGTCGGGCTTGTCATAGCTGGATCCGCACAACACCCGATGGGACCCCGAGCAGGGCCCAGAAGTGCCACTCACAGCGATCGCGCCTGCTGCATCGCAAACGTCGCCTGTCCGTGGCGGACGGCGCTGGCAACCGAGGGAGAATAATGAGATCTTCGTCCGGTTGTCCAGTGACGTGCACGGGATCCGTTGACGCAGTTCAAAGGCGGTTCGAGTTCCACGGCCATCCACGCAGGTCTAAGGCTGTCCGTTGGCCTGGCTTCCGACCTGGCTGCCAAGCCGGCCGCCTCCAGACCCACCGGAAAGCCTGATGCGGTTACGTCTGGTCCCGCGCCACGAGCTTGGGGCGTGGCCAAGGTGGCGACGCGCAGTTCCCGGCTGGCGAGTGGCCATGATCACGTCTGGCTCAACCATCGCGTCGGAAATATCTTCTGAAAGATACGACATCCCACCAGCGGATGTAGGGATCTCGCCCAAATGCCGCAAGACGCCTACCGTCAGGCGTAAATTCCGTTCGGTACGGCTTCCATGTACACGGAATTTCGACTAGCTCAAACCTGCCTTCACGATTCCGTCGAATTATCCAAAAGGAGTTCGAAGATGTAACCGAGATGATGTCCTCGACGGGCGAGCATCTCACAAAACCCGTGCCGTCGGGGAAGTCGAATTCCTGCAGAAAGTTTGGCGGTCCACCATACCCTATACCCCAAAGTTCAACGTGTTTTTCGAACGCCACTATCGCATAGTCTCCACGATAACCGAAGTCTGCACTATGGACCTCCAGGCCTTTTTGTCCGCGCGTGCGTAGCAGCCGAAATACTTCCGGCGAGCGTTCGGTGTCGAAACCATTGATTCGCACGATCGCAGGCTCGGAGGAGTCGCGCCCGCCAACAAAAAAGGTGGTCCATCGGGGACTGCCTGCGATTGTAGACCCGCCTCGAACTCCCAGATTACGCACCAGCGACGGCTCGCGTGGATCGGACACATCCCAGATCTCTGCCGGATCATTGGAAACCAGAATGAATTGTCCGTCAGAGCTAAATACGGCCGACCAGTAGTCGGTAGGGTCGCCATCCCCAGACACCAGAGCGCAGATCATTCTGGGCGATCGAATGTCGCTCACGTCCCACAGAGTTGGGGCTTCGCCTAAGCATCCGACGGCGACGATCGCGCTGCTCGATTTGAACGAGATGGACTCTACGTATGCGCGTTCGGGGAGCCGAATCGCGCCCGTCGGTGCGGCTAGCCAGTCTCTAGACGGCGCGTCTTTTCTGGAGAAGAACAGACTTCCCTCCTCCGTCCCGCACGCGAGAATGAGTCCGTCAGAACTAAACCCAGCCGTCTCAATTTGGAGCGGCACAAATATCGCTACGGGATCTGCAGAAATAGTGGAACGGGGCTTCTTTATTGAGATTTTCCGTTCGACATCAAGTAATTGCGAATCCGGTCTGATTGGCGGCGACTCTGGCTTCAGGCGTTCGAGGGCGTTGGGCGGAAAATCAGGTTCCGTCAATGGTTTCGCGCGCCCCGTCGCCGCAGCCTCGACGTTCGCAACCAAACGGTCGCGCGCCTGGGTTCTATCGAGACCGAAAAGGTCGAACGAAGCGATCTGGCCCAGAATATCTGGAATTACGCAGTCCGACACCCTGATGGGAACCAGCTTTCGCAAGAGACCTTGTGGATCGGAATTATAGGTGATCTGCCACTCGGTCTTACCGTAGGAATCTGCGAGATACTCGGCCGAGACTAGCGCCAGAGTGCGGAGCGAGAATTCCACTCCCTCCCGCATCTTAGTTGTGAGATGTGTTCCTGGAACAGCATCCCACGCCTGTAGCGCTACCCTATGGCCGACATCTTCGAGCTGCCAGGCGATCCATTCTGCCCAGAGCTGGTCCGCCGGGCTATAAGAAATAAAGAAATCCCATCTGATAACCTCGCCGCCACCGACAGGCTTTTCGTCGGCCATGTATCCTCACGTAGTTCAGATACGGATAAAGAGCCAAAGTATCACACACTCTAGCCGCTCTGCGCCGCGCCGGTGAGCGCGGCCCGCCGAGGACGCGCGCAGCCGTCCCGCGGCCCAGCCGACCGCGTATTCTTGATCTTAAACGGGGAATTCGGAAGCACGCCACGTTCGTCGTCGCCCCGTAGCCGGCCGGGTCGGTCAGCAGGTGGCTTGTCAGATCTCGCGGGCCGGGACTTCGGTGATGTGTCCGGCGATGCCGGCGTAGCCAGCCGGTCCTGGTGCGGCGTGGATGATGGAGCCTTCGCCGTGGTGGATGGTCATGCGGCGGCCGTGTCCGGCGGCCAGGCGCATGGCTCCAGTGCCGCAGGCTTCATCCTCGGGGATGCCGACGCGGGCGGCGTAGGTGCGCATGCGGGCGATACCCGCGGGTCCGTCGATCCAGGCCCACAGTTGGGTGAAGTCCTGGGTAGGGCTGAGCGGGCCGCCGAGGTCGTCGACCTGGCACGGGTCGTCGAGACGCTCGGCCCACCACGGCGGCGTCATCGACAGAGGCGCGCGAACCCAGACTCCAGCGGAATCGGCCCAGCTCTCGGCCTCGCGGCCGGTCGTGCGCAGGACGGACGGGTGGTGCCCGGTGAGTCGAGCGATGGTCCAGGCGGCGCCGACCGCGGCGTGTCCGGCGAACGGAATCTGGCGGGACAGGTTGTGGATCGAGATCTCGGCCTTCTCGACGTCGTCGAGGAAGATGGTCTCGCTGGTCAGGAGCGGCGATCTCCTCGCGCAGGTCGAGCGAGATCCCGCGGCAGGGCTCGGTGGCGAGCAGGATGTACACCGCGACTGCGGGAAGCGCGACCGCCAACTTCTGCCCGTCGTCTTGATCGCTGTTTCGGCCCGCTGGTGGTTGCGATTCGGGTTCGACAACGACCACCGGAGGGCCGAAACGGCGATCATGGGGACGTCGGGGCCGGGTGAGCCCTGCCGGAAGGGGACCGGGCCGGCAGGGTCGCCAAAGAATCGAATTGGCGATCAGGGCGCCGAGGCACAGCCCGGACGTGGGGATATCGAGATCCACCGCAGACAGCCAGCGCGAAACGATGCCTACGCCAGCCAGCGGGTGTAGCCAGGGCCCGCGCGCACCTCGTCGATCCGCTGCGCCGTGACGGTGGCCGCCGCCTTGATGGTGGCCGCGTCGTCCTCGGTCCAGGGCCGGGGTCGCAGCGAGTGCGCGGAGAGCCAGCCGGTCACCACGTCGGCGACGACGACTGGCGCGAGCATCTGGGCCCGCACGCCGTAGACGTCCATCAGGGGCTGGGGCGGCGCCGGGTCTACGGCGGTGAGGTCGGGCTGGACCAGGACCTGACGGGTGGCCATGATCCACTGCGCGGTCGCGGCTCCGCGCTGGTCGAGGGAGTTGTCTGTGGTCATCGCGCGGACCCCGGGCGCGGTGCTCTCCGCGGCGCAGGGAAAGTTCATCCCTGGCGTGTCGAGCCGCAGGGTGACGCGGTCGGCGTCCAGCCGCAGCCGGAGCGCAAGAACGATCTCGGCGGCGACGTCACCGGGGTCATAGGTCATGGTGCCTCCTGGAGGCCATCAGGGACGTGAACGCGTCGGCGTAGCCAAGGGAGCTGGCTTCAGTCAGCCGGGCCGCGTGCCAGAGGGTCGCGACGATGCTGTCGACGATGAGCCCGGCCCCGGTCGTGGCCAGCACGTTCGTGCAGACGACCATGACCGGGTGCTCGCTCAGGGCGCGTACGTGCGGCGTCGGGTCGACGGCGGCGAAGTCGAGGTTGCGCGAGATCCCGAGGGCGCGGGACGCGGCGACCGTGCGGCCCGAGGACCGGACGGTGGCGAGGATGGCCTCGTGGACGTCGTCGGTGTAGGGCGTCAGCACGCTGACCCGCGGAGCACCGACGTCGTCCAGCGCGGCGAACATCGCCTCACGCGAGCTCAGGACGGGCAGGCCGTCGTCCAGCCAGAACCGGGACGTCCCGGCCCACACGGTCAGGTCGACCTCGGCGTCGGCGAGCAGGTCGGTCGCCGCCGTGATCCGGGCCGGCGCGAACTGCCCGTCGGCCTCGCGGTCGATCCGCTCGACGGCCAGGCGGGTGCACACGACCTCCAGCCCAAGGACCGCGCGGACGTCGGCGTCGGCGAGGAACCGCTCGATCGTCGGGTTGGAGGACGGCACGACGAGCCCGACCCGCCTCACGCGGGCCACGCCGGCTCCGCCCGCGACGCCGACTCCACCCGCGGTTCCACCTCCAGCGCCGTCGCCGACGCCGGCTCCGGCTCGGGGGCTCGGCGGTCGTAGCGGCGGGCGAGGGCGGCGCAGACCATCAGCTGCAGCTGGTGGTAGAGCATCGCGGGCAGGACGATCAGGCTGACGTCACGGTGCGCGAACAACACGGTGGCCATCGGAATCCCGGTGGCGATCGACTTCTTCGACCCGCAGAAGGTCACCACGATGCGGTCCTCGATCGGGAAGCCCAGCCGGCGGGACCCGTACGTCGTCGCCGTGAGCACGACGGCGAGGATCACCGCGTCGACGCCGATCACGCACAGCACCCGCCCGACGGTGACCTGCCCCCAGACGCCGGCGACGACGCCCGCGCTGAACGCCGAGTAGACGACGATCAGCACGGAGCCGCGGTCGACCAGGCCGGTCGCGGCGCGGTGGCGTTCGAGCGTCGCGCCGATCCAGGGCCGGGCGAGCTGGCCGAGCGCGAAGGGCGCCAGCAGCTGGGCGGCGATCCGCAGGACGGAGCCGGCGGAGACGTCCACCCGCGAGCCGAGCAGCAACGCGGCCAGCAGCGGGGTGACGACGACCCCGGCGAGGTTGGACACGGTTGCCGCGCAGATCGCGGCGGGGACGTTGCCGCGCCCGATGGCCGTGAAGGCGATCGAGCTCTGGACCGTCGAGGGCAGCAGGCACAGGAACAGCACGCCGAAGTACAGGCCCGGGGGCAGCACGGTCGGCTCCAGTACCCGCGCGGCCAGCCCGATCACGGGGAACAGGGCGAAGGTCGCCAGGAAGACGGTCAGGTGCAGGCGCCAGGACCGCAGCCCCTCCCACGCCGCCCGTGGCGCCAGCCGGGCCCCGTAGAGGAAGAACAGCAGCGCGACCACGGCGTCCGCCAGGTCGCCGACGACGTGGGACGCCTCGCCGCGGGCGGGCAGCACGCTCGCCAACGCCACGGTCCCGAGGATCGCGAGCAGGAAGCGGTCGACCCGGCCCAGCGCGGCCCGCCAGCGCCAGCCCGTGACGGGCCGCGGCGCGCCTGTCGTCGTCACACGCCCCACTCTAGCCTTTTGTCTACAAAAAACCGACTGGCCCCGATGGGCGATCATGGCCCCGACAAGCGCCGATACATGGGGACACGCGACCGCGACGCTCGGGACATCGGCCCGCAACATCCTCGCCTCAGACTTTTGTCTACAAAAGCCATTCAAGCCGAGGTGGGTACCCAAATGATCGACTCCACGGACGACGTCCTCGCGCAGCGCGGCTTCTCGCGCCGCCAGGTCCTGCGCACCGGCACGGCCCTCGGCGTGGGCGGAGCACTGGCCTCCTTCCTGGCGGCCTGTGGGTCCTCGTCCAGCTCGGGCTCGTCCGGCGGCACCTCCGGCGGGCTGACGTCGGTGGCGCTGCAGTTCTGCTACCTGAAGAACGTCCAGTTCGCGGGCAGCTTCTTCGCCACCACGAAGGGCTACTACAAGGCCGCCGGCCTCAACGTCACCCTGCTCGCGGGCGGGCCGAGCCTCGCGCCCGAGCCGATCGTCGTCTCGGGCAAGGCGCTGGTCGGCATCAGCCACACCGCCGAGGTGATCGGCGCGATCAACAACGGCGCCGACATCAAGGTCATCGGTGCCGGCTTCCAGAAGAACCCCACGTGCATCGCGTCGCTCGCGTCGAAGCCGATCAAGACGCCGACCGACATGTACGGCAAGAAGATCGGTATCAGCGACACGAACGCGCCGATCTGGAACTCGTTCGTGAAGGCCAACAACCTCGACGTCTCGAAGATCACCGTGGTCACGGTCGGCTTCGACGTCACCTCGCTCGCCTCGGGCGAGATCGACGGGCTCATGGCGTTCGCCGCGAACGAGCCGGCGATCCTCAAGACCAAGGGCGTCGACACCTACGTCCTGCTGCTGAGCGACTTCCACTACCCGCTGATGGAGGACCTCTACATCGCGCGGACCTCGGACCTCGCCGACGCCACGAAGAAGAAGGCGCTCGTCGGCCTCATGAAGGGCGAGTCCCTCGGCTGGGCCGACGTCGTGGCCGACCCCGACGGCGCGGCCAACCTGGCCGTCACGAACTTCGGCAAGGACCTCAAGCTCGACCCGGCCCAGCAGAAGGTCGACGCCGGCCTGCAGAACGCCTTCGTCGCCGACGCGGACACCAAGGCGCACGGGCTGTTCTGGATGACCGACGAGAAGATCGCCGGTACCATCGCGTCGCTGGGCCTCGGCGGGGTCAAGGCGTCGAAGGACATGTTCACCAACGAGGTGCTCCAGGAGGTCTACCAGGGCGGGAGCGTCCCGGCGTGACCAGCGTCGCCGAACGGGAGGCGGCGCCGGCCGCGCTCGATCCGGCGCCGGGTCCCCCGGCGGCCGGGCTGCGGCTGTCGGGGGTCTCGAAGGTCTACGGGCACCGCGGCCGTGAGGTGCACGCCCTGGAGTCGATCGACCTGGACGTCCCGGCCGGCAGCTTCACGGCGCTGCTCGGGCCGTCGGGCTGCGGCAAGTCCACGATCCTGCGGATGATCGCCGACCTGGAGGCGCCGACGACCGGGACCATCCTGGCCGGCGGCGCCGCGCCCGGCGAGATCCGGCGCCGTCACCAGATGGGCGTCGCCTTCCAGGATCCGGCCCTGCTGCCGTGGCGCAGCGTGCGCAAGAACATCCGGATGCCGCTGGAGCTCGCCGGCCAGTCAGACGACGACGCGATCTCCGGGCTGATCGAGCTCGTCGGCCTGGCCGGCTTCGAGGGGAGCCGGCCGTCCCAGCTGTCCGGCGGCATGCGCCAGCGGGTGGCGATCGCCCGGGCGCTGGTGCTGCGGCCCGCGCTCCTGCTGCTGGACGAGCCGTTCGGCGCGCTCGACGAGATGATGCGCCAGCGGCTCAACATCGAGCTGCAGCGCATCTGGATGGAACGCGCGACGACCACCGTGCTGGTCACCCACTCGATCGCCGAGGCCGTGTTCCTCGCGGACACCGTCGTCGTCATGAGCCCGCGGCCCGGCCGGATTCTCGAGCGGTGCACGGTGCCGTTCGGGCGGCCGCGCCAGCCGGCCCTGCTGAGCTCACCGGAGTTCCACGCCGCCTGCGACCATCTCAGCGCTGTGCTGTTCTCCGGCGGGGTGCGGGCCTGATGGCGGGCGTCGACGTGGTCGCGGCCCGGCCCGCGCTCAGCGCCCGCGCCCAACACCGGCTGTGGTCGGCCGCCGTCGCTCTCGCGGCGCTCGGGCTGTGGCAGCTGCTCGCGGTGACCGTGTTCTCCGGCCACTTCGTCGTGCCCGCGCCGACGTCTGTCGTGGCCCAGGCCTTCCGCGACGACCTGTACCTCAGCGACCTCGGCGTGACCCTGAACCTCGCCTGGAAGGGCTGGCTGATCGGCAACGGCGCCGCGCTGCTGCTCGCCGCGATCTGCCTCGTCGTCCCGGCCGCCGAGGGCGGGCTGATGACGGTGGGCGTCGCGACCTACTGTGTGCCCACGATCGCGATCGGCCCGCTGCTCGTCGTGGCGTACAGCCCGGACGGCGCCAAGATCGTGATGAGCGCGCTGTCGTGCTTCTTCATCACGCTCGTCGCGGCCGTCGCGGGCCTGCGGGCGGCGTCACCGGCGACCCTCGACGCGGTCAGCGCCTTCGGCGGCGGCCGCTGGCAGCAGCTGGTGAAGGTCCGGCTGCGCTCCAGCATCCCCCTGCTCGCCAGCGGCCTGTCGATCTCCGCGCCGGCCGCGATCCTCGGGGTCATGATCGGGGACTACCTCGGCGGCGACCGCGGGCTGGGCGTCGTCATGCTCCAGGCCCAGCAGCAGCTCGCCGTCGAGCGCACCTGGGCCATCGCCCTGGTCAGCACGCTCGCCTGCGGCCTGGCGTTCGGGCTCACGGCGCTGGGGGCCGCTCGGCTCGGCGCCGACGTCGAGGCGCCGCTGGACGGCGGGTTCACCCCCACCCGGCGGCGCCACCACGGGCCGGCCCGGCTCGGGCTCGGCGTCGCGAAGGTCGTCGGGGCCGTCCTGTTCGGCCTGGTCGTCTGGGAGATCCTCATCGCCTCCAGCGGCCTGTCGTCGTACTTCGTCAAGTCGCCCGGCGACGTGTGGCACTACCTCGCCACCGGCACGGAGGCCGGGCACGCCCGTCACGTGCTGCTCAAGGGCCTGGGCCAGACGATGGTCGACGCGGGATCCGGCTGGGTCGCGGGCACCGTGGCCGCCCTGCTCGCCGCGGCGGCGCTCACCCTGTTCCCGGCGGTCGGCTCGGCCGTCATGCCGTTCGTCATCGTCCTGCGGTCGGTGCCGCTGATCGCGATGTGCCCGCTCATCGGCCTCGTCTTCGGCCGGGGGCTGGTCGGCGTGACGGTCATCGCCGGTGTCGTGACGTTCGTGCCGTCGCTGGTCACGATCGTGGACGGGCTGCGCGCGGTCCCCAGCTCCGCCACCGACGTCGTGCACTGCTTCGGCGGCGAGGCCCGCCACGCGCTGGGGAAGGTCCGCCTGCCCTTCTCGGCGCCGGCCCTGTTCGCGGCCGCGAAGATCTCGATGCCGGGCGCGGTGCTGGGCTCGGTCCTCGCCGAGTGGCTCATCACCGGGCACGGGCTCGGCTACGCGATGGCCTACGACGTCATCAGCAGCAACTACATCAACCTGTGGGCTTCGATCACCGTGATCCTGATCGTCTCCCTCGGCCTGTACCTGGTGGTGGGCGCCCTGGAGAGCGCCGCCCGCGACCGCATCCGCTGACCGCCTAGCCCGAGGAGCACACCGTGCCGAACCCCGAGGCATCCCTGTCCCCCCGCTCGGCCCGGTACCCGAAGGCGTCGATGCACGTCGTCCCGATGCTGGCCCCCAACGACACCGCGGCCTTCCGGGCGCTGTTCGCCTCCGGCGCCGTCGATCCCGCGTCGGTCGTCGCGCTCATCGCCAAGTCGGAGGGCTCCGGGCTGCACAACGACCACGCGCGGGTCTTCGCCGACGTGTCGCTGCGGACCGCGCTGGCCGAGGCTCGCGGCTGCCCGGTCGAGGACCTGGCCGACTCCGTGACCGTCGCCGTGTCGGGCGGCTCCCCCGGCGTCATCTCGCCGCACGTCACCGTCGTCACCCAGGAGTGGGTGGCCGACCTGCCCGCCGGCCTGCCGGGGGTTGGGCTGGTCGTGGGCCGTGGCCACACCGAGCCGATCCTGCCCGAGGACATCGGGCGCACCGCCCAGGTCGACAAGGTCGCGGACGCCGTCGCGGCGGCCATGCTGGACGCGGGCGTGACCGATCCGGACGACGTCCATCTGGTCATGGTCAAGGGACCGGCGCTGTCCTCCCGGGCGGTCGCGGACGCGCTGTCGCGCGGGAAGACCGTCGTCACCGGGGACTACGGGATCGGCCCGATGGGCTCCATGTGCTGGTCGAACGACGCCTCCGCGCTGGGGGTCGCCGTCGCGCTCGGCGAGGTGAAACGAGACCTGGTCGCGGACGATAGAATCCGCAGTGATTGGGACCTGTTCTCCGCCGTGGCCGCGACGTCGTCCGGTGGGGAGAAACGCGGTGGTGAGGTGCTGCTGCTGGCCAACAGCGCCCAGTCGGCCAGCGAGCTGCGGATAGGGCACGGAATCACGAGGGACATGGCGGACACCGAGGGCATCAAGACGGCGATTCGGACCGCGGGGGTGGATTTCGACTGTTGCCTCTCGCCGGCCCAGCAGGCCCAGGTCGTTCAGGTGTTCGGCAAGTTCGTGCTGCCCGGCAGTGACGTTCTGCGCGGCCAGCACATCACGGCCCTGGACGACCACGAGGCACACCACGTCGCGAAAGCGGTCGGCGGCGCGCTGGTCGTCAGCATCACCGGTCAGCCGATGTCCTTCATCTCCGGCGGCGAGCGGAACTCCCACATGGGCCCACCCGGCGGTAATCCCGTGGCGGCCGTGGTCCGGCGGCTGCCCGCATGAGTGCCTCGACCTCCCATAACCCAGGGTCAGACAACATCAGGCCGTCGGACAGTGTCAGGTCGGAGGACGGGAGCGACACCAGGATCGAGCAGCTCAGCCTCGTCGACCACGCCATCGCCAAGATCCGCGATCTTCTCCTGACGGGGACGATCGCGCCCGGCGAACGGGTCCGCGAGGAATGGCTGACCGAACGCCTCGGCATCAGCCGGCCGCCGCTGCGGGAGGCGATGCAGGTGCTGGTGCACCAGGGCCTGCTCCAGCGGCTGCCCCGCCGGGGCGTCCGCGCGGTCAACCTGACCGACAGCGACATCTGGGAGATCTACTCGCTGCGGGCCGTGCTGGACCGCTTCGCCCTGGAGCTCGGCGTCCCGGTGATGTCCGCCGACCTGCTGACGCCGATGCGGACGGCCGTCGCCGCGATGCGCGCCGCGGTGAAGGCCGACGACCGGGCCCGCTACGTCGAGGCGAACCGGGCCTTCCACCTGGGGATGATCGCCCTGGGCGGGAACAGCCGCCTGACCAGCAGCTACGAGAACCTGATGAACCAGATGCAGCTCGTCATGAGCGTCAACCTGGCCCGGGAGTCGGGCACGGACCGGCTGGCCGGCGTGCGCCGCCACGAGGAGCTGCTGGCCGCGATCGAGAGCGGCGACCTGAGCCGGGCACTCGCCGCGCTGGAGGCGCACGGCGAGCTCCGCTACTTCAAGCACTGAGCCGCCCTACAGGCGGACCTGCCGCGACGTGCCAAGGGCCGGGCCGGGGACGGTTCCGGGGCTCACGGCGTCTCCTGAAGCGCAGACGTCTGTGTCGTCGGTGCGGTGATCGCGGTCGCGGTGTCGAGGACGTCGTACTCCTGGACGGTGATGTCCTTCAGCGCCGGGTTGGCGAACAGCCCCTGAAACAGGCCGGTCTCGCGGGAACGATCGGCGTCGCGCCGCGAGGCGAACAGGTACACGCCGCCGAAGGTGGCGGAGACTGTGTCGCTGAGCCACCATTTGCCGAGCAGGCCCGGCCACGCAGTGAACTCCGGGGCGATCTGCACCGCGTGGGCGTTGTAGGACTCGACCGGGATCGTCAGCCCGAAAGTGACAATACGGATGCGCATGGCGGCGGCTCCCCTTCTGGGTGGATTCGCAGCCGACGATAGGGAGCCGGCGTGGGGCGGCGCATCGGCGGAACGCTCCATCCGCGGATGGAGCGCCGAATGGAGCGTCCTGCCGATGCGGGTGGCGCCGTCACGCGCCTAACGTCGCCGGACATGTTCGCCAGCCAGTCGGCCGCGGACGAGGAGCGGCTTACCGACCGCGAGGACGCCTACGGCCGCCGGACAGCAAAGAACTACTGAGGCGCTGCACTAGCATGCCGGCATGAGCCAGCCGCTCCCGCGGGGGTCCGTCTCCGATCGCCTGGCGGCCGCCGCCGCGGTGGCCTTGGTCGGCCGGGCCGAGGAACGTGCGCGCCTGGCCGCGCTGCTCGCCCCGAACGGACCGGCGGCGGTGTTCGTGCACGGACCCGGCGGGATCGGCAAGACCGCTCTGGTCACCGGCACGCTGGCGTCGATGTCGCTGACCTGCGTGAGTCTCGACGGGCGCCAGCTGGAGCCGACGGCACCCGGGGCGCTGGCCGCGCTTGGCGCGGCGCTGGGAGGTCCCACCCCGTCGACCGCCGCGGCCGCGGAGCGGGTGGCCGCCGCCGGGGTCGATGTCCTGGTGATCGACAGCTTCGAGCGGCTCAACCTGCTCGACGGCTGGATTCGTAACGAACTGATCGGGGGCCTCCCGGCCACCGTCACCACGCTGCTGGTCGGCCGCCGCGGGCCGAACGCGGCCTGGCGCACGGCCCCTGGGTGGCGCGCCCTTCTCGGCGAACTGGTGGTCGGGCCGTTGACCTCCGAGGACGTCGACCAGCTCCTGGCCGCCCGCGGGGTCGAGGGCGACGACGCCGCACGGATCCGGGGGTTCGCGCGGGGACATCCGCTGGCCGTGGTGATGGCGTGCGAGGCACTGGCCCGCCAGCCCGGTTTACCCCTCGGCTCCGGTGCGCCGGCCGAGGTGGTCGAGGACCTGTTCGCGGTGATGCTCGACGGCCTCTCGCCACCCGAGCGAGCCGTAGCCGAGGCGGCGTCCGTCCTGCGCCGGGCGACGTTGCCGCTGCTCGCCGCGGTCGTCGACGAGCCGGACGCCGAGCGGGCATGGCGGACGCTACGCGGACTGCCGTTCGCCGTGACGACCGCTACCGGCGTCGAGCTCGCCGGGCTGGCGGCCCCTGTGCTGCTGGAGGCCCTGGAGCTGCGCGACCCGGTCCGGGTCCGGACGATCAGGACGGCCGCCGCTCGCGCCATCCTCGATTCCCTCGCCCAGGGCCCGGATTGGGAAGGCACCGCCGATCTGCTGCATCTCGTCCAGAACCCGATGATCCGCAATGCGTACGCACCGCCGGGGATGCTGGCGCACCCAGCCGAGCGGGCCCGCGGCGACGACCGCGCCGAGATCGTCGCCATCGCCGCCCGGTTCGGCGGGCAGGTGACCGCCAGGCTCGCCGAACTGTGGTGGCAGGCTCGGCGGGACGCCTTCGCCGTGGTCCGCGCGGCCGACGGTGGCGTCGCCGCGTTCTCGGTCACCACCACCGTTGACGACGTGGCCGAACCGGTGCACGCGGACCCGCTGGTCCAGGCGGTCGCGGACCATCTGATGGACGACCCGATGCCCCCCGACGCCAGTGCCGTGGTGTTCCGCTGGGCGCTGGGTAACCGGCACGGCGAGCAGCCCACCCCCGAGGTGGCGGCACTGGTCACCGACCTCAAGCGGACGTATCTGCAGCTGCGAGCGACGCTGCGCCGCGTGTACACGGCCGTCATCGACTGGCCGGCCGCGGCACCAGTGCTACGGGTGATGGGATTCGACCTGCTGACCGAGGTCGGGGTCGGTGAGCGGCGGCACGTGCTCGCGTGCCTCGACTTCGGCCCCGGCGGTGTTGACGCGTGGATCGGCCGACACGTCCTTGCCGAGCAGGCCGGTCCGGTCGGTGGCCGGCCACTGCCTCCCGTCGAACACGCCGACCGAGACGCGGACCCAGGCGTGATTCCGGCGGCGAACCGGCCCGCTGTGTTCAGCCTGACCGCGCGGGAGCAGGAGGTGCTCACCCTGCTCGCCGAGGGGTTGACCAACGCGCAACTGGCCGCGGAGCTGTTCATCAGCGAGCGCACCGCCAACCGGCATGTGAGCAACATCTACACCAAGCTCGGCGTGCACAACCGCACCCAGGCGGCCCGAGCCGCCGTCGCCGCCGGCCTGACCGGCTAGCACCGAGCCCGCCCTACCCAGCCGTCCCCGTGCGCTGGACGCGGCAGTCGAGCTGGAGGGCCGGCGCGGAGGCCAGCGTCGCGAGGAAGTCCTCCGGGTCGAGATAGGGCCGGTCCGGCACCAGCTGACCGGCGACGGGGAAGACGGCGTTCTCGGTGGCGAAGGGGTACGGGTCGAGGGCGAGCGCGAACGCGCCCACCGAACGGCAGGTGAGCACGCCCCGCCCGCCGCCCGCCCCCGGCAGCGGCGCGATCGTGCCGTCGGCACCGTGCCGGAAGGCGAACTGGAGCGAGAGCCGGTCCCAGACCTGGAGCAGCAGGTAGTGCTGGCGGACAACCGGGTCGTCGAACGCGGGCGCCGGAGTCGGGTGGCCGCGCACCGCGCCGAGCAGGTCGCGTTGGAGCTGGTCCAGCTCGGCGAGGAACTCGGCCACCAGGGCCTGCTCGTGGGCGGTCAGGCTCTGGTCGGCCAGCTCGGGGAGCCGGAACGTGCCGTAACGGCCGTTGTAGAGCCCGGCCGCGTGCATGCTGACCAGCAGGCCAGCCCACGGATCGCCGTGGGCGGCCCGGTCGACGCCGGCCCGGTAGGCCGGGATGTGCTCGATCGGGCCGACCTTGTGGAACTGGGTCGGCTGGCGCGTCGCCGGGTCGAGGCTCGGGCGCCGCTCCCAGACCGCCCAGCCGTCGTCATGGTGGCGCGCGGCGAGCGTGGCGGCGCGCTGGTGCTCCGCCAGCGCCGGGACGTCCTCGTTCCCCCAGGCGGCCGCGAACAGGCCGGTCTGGTCGCCGTGGTCCGGCTGGCGGACGACCAACAGGCTTCCCTCGTACCGAGTGGTGATCACGCCGCCACCCGCCCCTCGCCGCGCGCCGGCCGCCTGGGTGTCACCCGCTGAGACAGCGCGCCTGCCTGCGGAAACGTCATGTACCGACCATGGCACACCGGTGGGCGCGTGGACCGACGCAGTGCGGACCCGCACAGCCCGGGTCCACGAGTCTCCCGGGATCTCCACGGGTCGGTGACACACTGACCCAGTGATCGACGTGGCGGAAGGGCACGGCACGCGAGGAACACCCGACGGGTGGCATTTCTTCGTCTCGTACACCGGGGTCGATCAGCCGTGGGCCGAGTGGATCGCCTGGCAGCTGGAAGACGCGGGTTACCGGGTCCTGATCCAGGTCTGGGACTTCGTCGCCGGGTCGAACTGGCAGATCCGCATGATCGAGGGAATGGAACAGGCCCAGCGGACGGTGGCCGTACTGTCCCCCGCCTACCTGTCCTCGGTCTACGGCCAGAGCGAATGGCAGGCCGCCCATCGCGCGGACCCCAGCGGCTTCGCCCGGAAGCTGCTTCCCGTCCGTATCGAGCCGTGTCCCCAGCCCGGGCCGCTGGGCGCCATTGTCTCCATCGATCTGTTCGACCTCGACGCGAGCGCGGCGAGCAAGCACCTTCTGGATCACGTCCGGCACGCCCTTGCCGGCCGGGCCAAGCCGGCCACAGCCCCCGACTTCCCGGTGAGACGGCGCCACCAGTCGAGCAGCGAGCCGATTTTCCCCGTGCACCCGCCCGAAGGTTCCGATCGGTCGATTGAGCCGAGCGACGAGCAGAAGCTCGTGGAGGTGCTCGCGCACCGCCGCGGTGTGCTCGGTCCCGACCACGTCGAGACCCTCGCCGCCGCGCACGACCTCGCCGTCGCACTCAGGAGGAACGGGAACTACCAGGCGGGGCGCCCGCTGATCGAGGACACCCTGGTAAGACGCCGTCGTCTGCTCGGTCCTGACCACGTCGACACCCTCAGCACTGCCCAGGAACTTTCACTGGCTCGCTACGGAGACCGGGATCACCAGGCGGCGCGGGCCCTCGCCGAGGACACCCTGGAACGGTGCCGACGCGTTCTGGGCCCCGACCACGTCAACACGCTCGCGGTCGCCCGCGAGCTCGCGGCCTTCCTCACCACGATCCGGGAGCACGCCGCGGCGCGGGTGCTGGCGCGGGACACGCTGGAGCGGTGCCGTCGGGTGCTCGGCCTCGACCACGCCGACACGCACGCCATCGCCAGCCTGGCCGGCGCGACGCGGCGTGCGTGATCGCCGCTCTGGCCGACGACTCCAGGGCCAGAGCGGCGATCAGGCCGACGGCGCGCGTTCGATTCCGCGGGCCCGGCGGTGGCTCGAACCGGACGGTGAAATCAGGAGGCGGGGGCGACTGACTTGCCGGGGACGAGTTCGCCGCAGATCGGGGTCGCGCCGGAGACGAGGGTGAAGGTCTTTCCGGTGAGCTTGGTGACCCAGAGGCAGTTGTCGGCGCCGCCGACAATCGTGACGCGGTCGTTGATGTCGACGGTGTGGCTGCCGAAGAGGCCCATGGCGTCCCAGTCGTGGATGTTCGACAGCGCGCCGATCAGGGACGCGGAGGTCGGCTGGGCGCCCGCGGCCTTGAGCGCGCGTACGAGCAGACCGACGGAGACATAGCCGTTGTAGGAGCCGTACGTCGGTGCCGTGGTGATGGCGGCGCTGGTGAAGTCGGCCTGCAGTTGCTTCGTCGCGGCCGTGTGCATCTCCACCGGCTCGTACTGGAGGATGAAGTAGACGCCCTGGGCCTGGTTCAGCGCGCCCGGGCCCGCCTGGAGCAGGTCGCCGCCGTAGCCGGTGGGCAGGATCGACGCCTTCATCGGCACGTTCTGGTTACGCAGTCCCGTGATGAGCGCGAAGGACGTGTTCGGGTCCACGGACGCGGTCAGACCGTCGATCCCCGCGTTCTTCATCGCGAGTACCTCGGGACCGACGTCGGTGCTGCCGAAGGGGAACTTCGCGTTGAGGTACCCGACCTTGATGCCGGCGACCTGCGCGGACAGCGCCGCGGAGCTGGCCGACTCCGACGAGACCGGTGAGACGCCGTAGCCGAGCGAGGCGAGGTTGGTGATGCCCAGCAGCTTGTACAGTTTTCCGTTGGTGGTCGCGATCTTCGTCTGTTGCAGCGGGCCGACCACCGAGAACATGTTCTTGGCGGTGGTCCATTCCGGCCCGTCCTGGCTGACGCCGATCACCGGGACGTTGTGGGCCGTCAGGTAGTTCGAGGCCGTGAACAGGATCGCCGACTCGGCGAGCACGGCGCTGACGTGGTCCTGCGTGACCAGCTTCTGCGCCGCGGCCAGGGCGGTCGCCGGGTTTGTCGCGGTGTCCGCGAGAACGTACTTGACCGTGTAGCCGTTACGGGAGGCGTAGTAGGTGCCGGCCTTGACACCGTCGACGAAGGTCTTGTTTCCCGACGACGCCGGTCCGGTCACATCGGTGAGCACACCGATCGTGATGCTCTTCTTCGGGGCGGCGGTGGTGTCGCCCTTGTCGCCGCCACTCGACGAGCTACAGGCGGCGGCCAACACGGTCGCCGCCGCGACCACGGCTCCCCATAACAGGCATCGTTTTCGGACCACCGACTCACCATCCGTTCGTCTCGGCCGCGCGGCCGCATTCTTTCGACGGCTTCGCCCGGCGCCCCTGGTCTCGACATCGACCTCAACGTCGAGGCCGATAGTGACCTGAGACACATCGACGGTCAAGCGGTCGGGGCGGGGTGCTCATGATCAGCCGACTGGGTCGGCCGGGTCGGCTTCAGGCCCACCGAAGACCCGGGCGGTGCGGGCTCGGGCCGCCTAGATCCGCGTGAGCTGGCCGCCGTCGACGCTGTACTCGCTGCCGGTGATGAAGCTCGCCGCGGGCGAGACCAGGAAGGCGACGACCTCGGCCACGTCCTCGGCCGTCCCGGCGCGGCCGACGAGCAGGTCCTTGCCCAGCCGTTCCACGACGACGGGGTCGAGCATCGGCGTCGCGATCGGGCCCGGGATCACCGCGTTCACCCGGATCCGGTCGCGGCTGAGCTCGCTGGCCGCCGACTGGGTGAATCCCCGCAGCGCGAACTTCGACGACGAGTAGGCGCTGTGGTGGGCGAAGCCGCGGCAGGCGGCCGTCGACAGGGTGTTGACGATCACGGCATCCTGCTCCCGGGCCGCGGCACGCAGGGCGGGCAGCGCCGCCTGGACGCCCAGGAAGGCGCCCAGGAAGTTGACCTCCCACAGCGCGCGCATGCCCGCCGCGGTCTCGTCCGCGATCGACCCGCTGCGCAGGACGCCCGCGTTGTTGACCAGCACGTGCAGGGCGCCGAATCTCTCGACCGCGGTCTCGACCACCGCCCGCCAGTCGGCCTCCTCGCGGATGTCGCCCTGGCAGTCGACGACCGACTGGTCATCGCTTTCCGGACGGACGAGGTCCATCGCCACCACCGAACAGCCCTGCGCTCGCAGCCTTCGGACAATCGCGGCTCCCTGGCCTCGTGCGGCTCCCGTGACGATCGCGACTCGGTCGGGCATGCTTTTCTCCCTCTCATTGCTCGGAACACCGCTCGGCCACCCGACGGGTCAGGTGACCCGGAGGTCAGGTGAAGAGGTAGGACTCGGGATCGACCTGATGGGTCATCCGCCAGTAGTCGACCAGGCGCCACGGGCTCAGCACGTGCACGCGGCCGTCTTTCCCCTTGTACCAGGAATGTTTGACCGCCGGATGCGCCCAGACCGTGCCGGCGAGCTCGGCGTGCAGTCGTTCGACGTAGTCGTCGAAGGCCTCGCGGGTCACCTCCACCGACCGGTGGCCGCCGGTCAGCAGTTCCCTGATACAGGACCCGATGAACTGCATCTGGCATTCCGAGTGAAAGATGATGCTGCCCGCGTGGGCGAGGTTCGTGCCCGGCCCGTACATCAGGAACAGGTTGGGGAAGTCGGGCACGGTGATTCCCAGGTGCGCCGCCGGGCCGTCGGCCCACCGCTCCCCCAGCTCGACGCCGCCCCGGCCGGTGACCTTCATGGGCGCGAGGAACTCGTTCGCCCGGAAACCGGTGGCGACGATGATGACGTCCACCTCGAAGCGCCCGCGGCCGGTGACGACGGCGTCCGGCTCGACCCGGACGATCTCGTCGCGGATGAGTTCGACGTTGTCCCGGCGCAGGCAGCGCAGCCAGCTCCCGTCGTCCTGCAGCAGCCGTTTGCCCATCGGCGGGTAGTCGGGAACGACCTTGGCGAGCAGCTCGGCGTCGTCACCGACCTGGCTCTCGATCCAGGCCAGCAGCCCCTTACGCCGCGCCTCGCTCGTCGCGCTGGCGGAATGCGGCATCCCCGGCCACCGGGGGTCCACGCGGACCAGCTCCAGCGCCTTGTCGCTGGACTGGTAGAACAGCATGAACCGGTACCAGGCCGCATAGCCGGGCAGGTGGCGCATGGCCCAGGTCGCGCCTTCGCCCACCGGCGCCCGGTACTTCCGGTTCGGGGCCATCCACTGGGCGCTGCGCTGGAACACGACGAGGCTCTCGACGTCGCCGGCGATCGCGGGGGCGACCTGGAAACCGCTCGCGCCGGCGCCGATCATCGCGACCCGTTTTCCGGCGAGGCCGACCGTATGGTCCCAGCGGGCCGTGTGGAAGGCCGGACCGCGGAACTCGGCCAGGCCCGGGATCTCGGGAATCAGCGGGCGGTTGAGCTGGCCTACCGCCGAGATGACGACGTTCGCGTCGAGCCGGCTCTCCCGACCGCCCGGACCCCGGGTGACCAGACGCCACAGCGAGGACTCGTCGTCCCAGGTCGCCGACAGCACCTCCGTGTTCCACCGGACGTGGGGCGCGAGGCCATGGCGACGCATCACCCCCTGGAAGTACGCGAGCAGTTCGGGCGCCTGGGAGTAGTACTCGCTGAAGGCGTGGCTGGGCTCGAAGGAGTAGCAGTAGAAATGGTTGCCGACGTCGACCCGGCAGCCCGGGTAGCTGTTCTCCAGCCAGGTTCCGCCGGCGTCCGCGTTCTTCTCGAGGATGGTGAAGGGCACGCCGGCCTGCGCCAGGCGCAGGCCGGCGAGCAGGCCGGACTGGCCGGCACCGATGACGACGACGGACAGGTCCCGCCTCGCCGCGTCGGCCACCTCGGTGAGATCCAGCCGCCGGGGGTCGTCGCCCCGGACGTTCATCTCCTCCATGAACATCTCGGCGTAGTCGTCCGCGACCGGCTCGCAGACGAGCCACGACATGATCTCCCGCACGAGCGCGGTGGACGGCGCCGCGACGGGCGGGCAGCCGGCGTTCCGGTACGCCCGGATCGCCGCCAGCGCCGCCGTGCGCGCCGCGTCCAGCTCCTGGTCGGTCAGGCCGCCCTGGAAGTCGTTCGGAACGAAGGTCCGCGGCCGGAACGGCCCGTCCAGAAAGGACCGGTCCCCGGTGAGGTGAACGACGGCAGCCACGAGTGTCGGAACGCTGACGTCCTCCAGGTAGGCCGCGATCTGGTCGTCGCTCTGGCTGACAGCGGGAACGGCCGCGGGTAATGGCCCGTCGGTTTCCCTGGACTCCTCTGGCGACATTCTTCCTCCTGCTGGCGAACGTTGTGGCCTGCCGGCGATTCACGTCAGATCGAGGGCCACTCCGCTGAGCGCCTCGACGGCACGGGCGACCTCGGGGCCGGGTAGCGGCCGCATGATGTTGTGCTGCACGGCTCCCAGCAGGTAGAGATGCACCGCGCGGGCCCGCTCCTCGGCGTCCGGCACGCCGCAGCGGTCCAGGGCCGTCTCGAACAGGGCCCGGATGGTCTCGAAACAGGACAGCACCTCGGCGTCCACGCCCCGGGGCCAGGCGTGGGCCAGGTACGACGTCCACAGGTTCAGGCTGTTCAGCCGCGCGCGATCGTCCGGCGCCGCCGCGACGGCCGCGGGTGGCAGGAACGTCCGGACCAGCACTCCGAGCGCCTCCCGGCCGTCCGGCGCCGCGTCCATCCGCGCGCGCACCTGCTCGGCGAACTGCTGCAGGAACGTCAGCACGGCGAGGTCGACGAGCTCACCCGCGTTGTCGACGTAGTAGTGGACCGTGCTCTTGGTCAGGCCCGCCTCGTCGGCGACGGCCCGGATGGTGCACCCCGCGATCCCCGCGCGCGCCACCAGACGGGCGGCGGCCTGCGCGACGCGGGTCCGCATCGCCTCCTGGTTCGGCGACCACCGCGCGCCCGGGACGGACGTCTCTCCCGCCGGCGTGGCTACCAAAGGGCCCGTCATGCCGCCTACACTCCGATCCGGACGGCTGATCCGGACAGCCGTCCAAGACATTCGGACACGTGTCCGAAGCCTAGCGGACGAGGCATGGACGGCACAGCCGTTGGAGCCCTCCCCGCCGCCCGCCGATGCGGAGCGTAGTCACGTCGCCCTTCTTGACCAGCGATGTGCGCCAGCTCACTATGAAGCTCGATGTTGAGGTCGATGTCGAGCTTCGAGCGGTGCGTGACCTCGCGAGGCCGCCCGGAGACGTAGTGCGCCGCAGACGCAGTGGAGGAACGCACCCTCATGGCAGACACCGGCGACTTAGCCGCCCTGACGACCGTGTTCGACGCCGACAACCACTACTGGGAGTCGAGCGACGCCTTCACCCGCCACCGAGACCCCGCCTTCGCCGACCGGGGCCTGCGCGTGGTCGAGCTCGACGGCACCCGCCGCTACTTCCTCGGCGAGCACCCCCACCCGATCCTCCCGGGCCCCGGCGACGCCCACCCGCGGCCGCGGCCGGGCGCGCTCTACGACTACTTCGCCGGGCGCTCCGACAAGGGCTCGATCGGCGCCGAGCTCGCCTGCGAGGCGCCGGCCGAGCATCCCGAGTGGTTCAACCGGGACGCGCGGCTGGCCCGCATGGACGTCCAGGGCCTCGAGGCGGCCTGGATGTTCCCCTCGCACGCGGTCTGCCTCGAAGGGCCGATGCAGCCCGACATCGAGGGGTCGCTGGAGGTCCTGCGGGCCTTCAACCGCTGGCTGCAGGAGGACTGGGGCTTCGCCTACCAGGACCGGATCTTCGGCGTTCCCTACCTGTCGCTGTCGGACGCCGACGGTGCCGTCCGCGAGCTGGACTGGTGCCTAGACCACGGCGCCCGGGTGGTCAGCATCCGCAACGGCCCGGCGTTCACCCCGGACGGCACCCGCTCGCCGGCCGACCCCGTGTTCGACCCGTTCTGGGCCCGCGTCCAGGAGGCGGGCGTCGTCGTGGCGCCGCACGCCGGCTTCGACGACGGCTACCGCGAGGTCGAGGCGGCGGTCGCGCGGGCCTGGGGCTACCGCGCCGCCCAGCGCGGCGGGGACACGAACGCGATCACGCTGTCCGAGCCGTTCGTGACGATGCTGATGAAGCACCGCCTCGTCCAGGACTTCGCCGCCGCCCTGGTGAGCCACGGCCTGTTCGAGCGGTTCCCCCGGCTGCGGGTCGCCTACATCGAGAACGGCGGGACGTGGGTCGGCCCGCTGCTGCACGGCCTGGAGCTGCTCGCCGCGCAGAACCCCGGCATGTTCCGGACCTCCCCGGTCGAGCAGTTCGTCGAGCACTGCTGGGTCGCGCCGTTCGTCGAGGACGACGTGACCGCGCTGGCCGCGCACCTGCCGGCGCGGCGCATCCTGTTCGGCTCGGACTGGCCGCACGCCGAGGGCCTGGGCGAGCCGCGTGACTTCCTGGCCGGGCTCGCCGGGTTCAGCGCCGCTGACCAGCGCCGAATCATGGTCGACAACGCCCGCGAACTGACCTTCGGCTGACCCCCCGGTCACACGCCGGGGGATTTCTTCCTGGAAGGGACAGCTACAGATGTTCGGACACTTACTCAGACGGCTGCCGGTGGTCTCCGCCGTGGCCGCGCTCGTCGTCCTCGCGGCGGCGGCGTGCTCGTCGGGCGGATCCTCGGCCGCCGGCAGCTCCGGCGCGGGTGCCGCGCCGATCAAGATAGGCGCGATCTGCACCTGCTCCGGCTTCAGCAGCGAGACCGCGATGGTCTCCACCTACAAGGCCTGGGTCGCCCAGACGAACGCCGCGGGCGGCATCAACGGCCACCAGCTCCAGCTGCTCGTCGAGGACGACGCCGGCAACCCCGGCAAGTCCGTCACTGCGGCGCACACCCTGGTCGGCAAGCACGTGCTGGCCATCGTCGACATGACGAACGACGACGAGACGTGGGCGTCCTACGTCGCCGCCGCGAAGATTCCCGTGGTCGGCGGCGGCACCTCGACGACCCCGATGTTCACCAACCCGGACTTCTACCCCGAGGGCCAGACCGAGCAGGCGCTGTTCCCCTCGATCGTGCAGTCCGCGAAGACGGCCGGCGCCACGAACCTCGGCCTCATCTACTGCGCCGAGGCCGTCCAGTGCCAGGAGGGCATCCAGCCGCTCAAGGACACCGGGAAGTCACTCGGCCTGCCCGTCGTCTACGCCGGCGAGGTCTCGGCCACCGCGCCCAACTACACCGCGCAGTGCGTCGCCGCGAAGCAGGCCGGCGTCACCGCGCTGTTCGTCGCGGACATCACCGCCGTCGCCGAGAAGGTCGCCGGCGACTGCGCCCAGCAGGGCTACCACCCGATCTACGTGGTCGACGGCGAGATCCTCGCGAACCAGTTCCTGACCGCCCCCGGGCTCAAGGACAGCCTCGTCTCCCCGTCGCCGAACCTGCCCTACTTCGCCGACGCCCCCGCCGTCACCGCCATGAACACGGCGCTGGACAAGTACGCGCCGGGGCTGCGCACCAACGCCACCGACTTCACCGAGATCGCGGACGAAGGCTGGGTGTCCGGCCTCCTGTTCGGCGCCGCCGCGAAGGCCGGCGGCCTGGGCGCGGGCGGCGGCGAGCCGACCTCGGCCCAGCTCGTGGCCGGCCTGACCGCGCTGAAGGGCGAGACGCTCGACGGGTTCGCCCCGCCGCTGACCTTCGCCGCCGGCAAGGCCCACCCGATCGGGTGCTGGTTCGTCACCGAGGTGAAGGCCGGCGCGTTCAGCGTGCCGAACGGCACCACGCCGACCTGCGTCACCACCCAGTAGCCGACCGACCGCCCCAGCGCCGGGCGCGGACCCCTTTCCGCGCCCGGCGCCGGCCCGTACTGGAACCGGAGCGCCGGCGTGCACGATTTCCTGCCCTTCCTCGTCATCGGCCTGGCCAGCGGCGCCGTCTACGGCATGGCAGGCCTCGGCCTCGTCCTGACGTACAAGACGTCTGGCGTCTTCAACTTCGGCTACGGCGCCGTCGCGGCGCTCGACGTCTTCCTCTTCTATTACCTGCGCACCGAGCTGGGCCTGGCCTGGCCGCTCGCCGCCCTGGTAAGCGTCGGCGTGTTCGCCCCGCTGCTCGGGCTGGGGCTGGAACGCCTGGCCCGCTCGCTCGAGAACGCCAGCGACACGATCAAGGTCGTGGCGACGATCGGCCTGGTCCTGATCGTGGCGGGTCTCGGCCAGCTGTGGCACCCGACGACGGCCCCGACGTTCCCGCACTTCCTGCCGCGCTCGACGGTGCGCCTGCTCGGCGTCAACGTGACGTGGGAACAGATCATCATCTTCCTGTTCGCGCTGGCCGCGTCCGCCGTGCTCTACCGGTTCTTCCTGTCGGTGCGCCTCGGGGTCGTCATGCGGGGTGTCGTGGACGACCAGGACCTGGTCGCGATGTGCGGCGACGACCCGGTCCGGGTCCGGCGCTGGGCCTGGGTGATCGGCGCCGTGTTCGCCTCGGTCGCCGGCCTCATGCTCGCGCCGGGGCTGGCCCTGGACGGGGTCACCCTGACAACCGCGGTCTTCGCCGCGTTCGGGGCGGCGGCGATCGGCTACTTCTCGCACCTGCCGCTGACGTTCGCCGGTGGCCTCGTCATCGGGGTCGCGGGGGCCATCGTCGACAAGTACGGCGCCACGGTCAGCTGGATCGGTGGCCTCCCGCCGAGCCTGCCGTTCCTGGTGCTGTTCGTCGTGCTCATCGTGCTGCCCCGCCGCCGGCTCGACCGGCGCCGGACCGGCGCCGCGCTGCCGGTGCGCCGCCCGTACCACGCGCCGGGCCCGGTCCGCTGGGTCAGCGGGCTGGTCGCGCTCGGCGTGCTCGCGGTGATCCCGGTGGTCCAGGCCGGCCACCTGGCCGTCTGGTCGGCGGCGCTGATCGACATCATCCTGTTCCTGTCGCTCGGGCTGCTGGTCCGCCAGTCCGGCCAGATCTCGCTGTGCCACCTCGGCTTCGCCGCCGTCGGGGCCGCGGCGTTCAGCCACCTGGCCGTCGGCGCCCACCTGCCGTGGCTGGTCGCGCTGCTGCTGGCGACGCTGATCGCGATCCCCGTCGGCGCCCTCGTCTCGATTCCCGCCGTGCGGCTGTCCGGGGTGTTCCTGGCGCTCGCGACGCTGGGCTTCGGCCTCATCCTCGAAGAGGTCTTCTACACGCGGCGCTTCATGTTCGGCACGACCAGCATCGGCGTCCCCGACCCCAGGCCGCTGGTCCGCCTCGGCGGCTGGGACCTGTCCAGCGACCGGGGCTTCTACTACCTGATCCTGGTCGTCGTAGTCCTCGTCGTGCTCGTCGTGACCGCGATCAGCCGCAGCCGGCTCGGCCGCCTCCTGGAGGCCATGGCCGACTCCCCCGTCGCGCTGGAGACCCACGGCACCACCTCGACGGTGCTCAAGGTGCTGGTGTTCTGCGTCGCCGCGGCGATGGCCTCACTCGCCGGCGCGCTGACCGGCATGCTCTACCAGTACAGCGTCGCCAGCTACTTCCAGTCGTTCAGCTCGCTGACGCTGGTCGCGCTCGTCGTCATCGTCACCGTCGGCGACCCGTGGTACGCGGTGATCGCCGCCATCGGCTACTCGGTGCTCCCCGGCTACATCACCTCCTCCGACGCGGCCACCTACCTGCAGGTCCTGTTCGGCGTCGGCGCCGCGCTCGCCGCCTACGGCGTCCGCGCCGGCACGGTCCCGCCCCCGCTGCGCCGGATCCTCGACCGCCTCGGCGGCCGCGCGCCGGCGCCGCCCGAGCCCATCGCCGCCGTCGTCGACGACCTGGCGGAGACGGCCGTGCCGGCGCCTCGCCGGCCCCTCGGCGAAGGACTGGCGGTCCAGGACCTGACCGTGCGCTTCGGCGGGGTGACCGCCGTCGGGAACGTCAGCCTCGAGGCGCCGCTGGGCGTCATCACCGGCCTCATCGGCCCGAACGGCGCAGGCAAGACGACCACCTTCAACGCCTGCAGCGGCCTGAACCGGCCGGGCGGCGGGCGCGTCCTGCTGCACGGCACCGACGTGACCGGCGAGGGACCGGCCCGGCGCGCCCGCCGCGGCCTGGGCCGGACCTTCCAGCGCACCGAGCTGTTCGACAGCCTGACCGTCCGGCAGAACGTCGCGATGGGCCACGAGGCAGGGCTCGCCGGGCGCAACCCGTTCACCCAGGTCGTCGGGTCGCGCCGGGCGACCCGCGCGATCGCCGCCGCGACCGACGAGGCACTGGCCCTGACAGGCATCGGGCACCTCGCCGAGACGCAGGTCGGGCTGCTGCCCGTCGGCCAGCGCCGGCTCGTCGAGCTCGCCCGCGTGCTCGCCGGCCGTTTCGACATGCTGCTCCTGGACGAGCCGTCGTCCGGTCTCGACGGCCCGGAGACGGCCCGGTTCGGCCGGGTGCTGACCGAGGTCGTGCGGTCGCGGGGCTGCGGGATCCTGCTCGTCGAGCACGACATGACCCTCGTGCGGTCGGTGTGCGACCAGGTCTACGTGCTGGACTTCGGGTCGCTGCTGTTCACCGGGACGACCGAGGAGATGGCCCGGTCCCGGCGGGTCCGGGCCGCCTACCTCGGCGAGACCGAGGACGATCCGGCCGCGCCGGGCGCCGCCACGACCCTCGAACCCGCCACCCGGGACAGGTGAACGCCACCATGCTCAGCCTCCACGAGGTCACCGCCGGCTACGGCGGCACGACCGTCCTGCACGAGGTCACCCTGACGGTCGGCGCGGGCGAGGTCGTCGCCCTCCTCGGCCCCAACGGCGCGGGCAAGACCACGCTGCTGCGCGCCGCGACCGGCCTGCTGCGCCCGCGCGCCGGCCGGGTGGAGCTCGCGGGAACCGACCTCACCGGCCGTCCCCCGCACGTGTTCACCCGCGCCGGTGTCTGCCTGCTCCCCGAGGGCCGCGGGATCTTCCCCTCGCTGACCGTCCGGGAGAACCTGATGGTCCAGGCCAGGGGCCGCGGCCTCGACGCGGCGGTCACGACCGCCGCCGACCTGTTCCCCATCCTCGGCACCCGGCTGCGCCAGACCGCGGGCAGCCTGTCCGGCGGCGAACAGCAGATGCTCGCGCTGGCGAGGGCCTACCTCACCGAACCGTCGGTGGTCCTCGTGGACGAGGCCTCGCTCGGCCTCGCCCCGATCGTCGTCGACACCATCTACGAGGCCCTCGGCGAGCTCGCGCGCCGTGGCGTCTCGCTGGTCGTCGTCGAGCAGTACGCCCAGAAGGCCCTCGCCATCGCCGACCGGGTCTACGTCCTACGCCGAGGCTCGATCGTCCACACCGGCCGCGCCGACGAGACCTCCACCGACGAGCTCTACCGCGGCTACCTGGGCATCCCGGCCTAGCGCCAAGAGCCGGAGGGCGGCCGCCAGGCATCGGAGCTCGGCAGCCGGGCCATTGATCGCCGTTTCGGCCCTCCCATGGTCGTGACCAGGCCGTCTCCACAACCACCGGAGGGCCGAAACGGCGATCACCAGCACCAAGGTGGCAGCGCGCGGCCGCGGGCATGGTCCTACTGAGGCGCTCCGGGCGGGGCCGGCCGCGGCGGTGGTGGGGCCGGCCGCGGTGGCGGTGGTGGGGTGACCGGTGATCTCGCGGCCAGTTCGGCCTCGATGTCCGGGAGCCAGAACGCGACCTCCAGGGTCTTGAGGGCCGCCCACCGGGACAGCTCGTGCCCGGCCCGCGTCGCGCCGACGAAACCCACCAGGAAAACCGCCAGGCAGAACGCCGGAAGTCCCCGGTTCCAGTCGGCGACGAGCTCCACGGTGGCGACGCCGGCCGCGAGGAGCAGCGCGAACCCGGCGTTGCGCAGCGCGATTCCGCTGGCTCGCAGCCGGCTGATCTCGCCGGCCGAGTCGGGCGCCTTCACCTCGATGGCCGCGAAGATGATCGCCGGGTCGACCTGGACGAACGCCATCGACCGGGCGACCGGGAACCGGTCGAGGAACTCCTGCCGGGTGCCGCCCCCGGGGCGCAGCCATCGCGGCATCCGCCGGCCCAGGAACCGGCGCGGGGCGTAGGTCAGGTGGCCGAGAAGATAGCTGGCGAGGATGCCGCCGCCGACCAGCACCGTGGAGTTGAGGTCGCCGACCTGCCCGAGATCGACCCACGACTCCCGGTCGAGCACGTACAGCAGGAGCGCGAGGTAGAGCGAGCCGGGCACGGAGTAGGCGAAGATGTCGAAGACGCCGAGGCTCAGGTTCATGTTGTCCTCTGTCCGACCGTTCCGCGACCACGATCGTAGAGCCGTCGGCAGAGCACCGAGGGGGCAACCGTGCTCGCCGACGCCCCGGGCCCGCGGCGCTACCGGCGGGACACGCCGAGGTCGCCGGGGCGCGGTCGCCAGGCCTCGAGGAACTCGGGCGGCGGCGGGGTGATCTCCAGTGTCGGCCTGCGCGGCACCGAGATGCGATAGGCGATCCGCCACCCGTCCGGCAGGTCGGCCGCGCCGAGCGGGGGCATCAGGCCCGCCCCGCGAGCGTGACCCGCCACGGGTCCAGCGCGGCCGACGTCGGCACGCCGGCGCCCTCGGCCCGCGGCGTGCGCGGGATCCCCCGCCGGTAGGAGATCCGCCAGCCCTGCGCGGTCCGTACGAAGATGTCGAGGAACTCGCCGCTGGTCAGCCGGCTGTCCCGGTTGATCCCGATGTAGCGGCTGCGGGCCAGCACCGTGCCGTCGTCCCGCGCGGACAGGGCCGTGTTGACGGTGAAATGGTCCGGGGCCGCCGCGCTCTTGGACAGCACGTAGTCCGCGAGCTCGGCGAGACCGTGGTAGCTGCGGTGCGGGCCGATCCCGTGCTCGACGGTCGCGTCCGGGGTGAACACCAGGCACAGCCCGTCGACGTCGTTGTCGTCGAAGACGTAGGAGAACAGCGCGAGGATCTCCTGGATCGCCAGCACATCCTCCTGCGGAAGGTCCACGGCCACGTTCGTTGTCTCCCTCGGCCCGAGCGTCGGCCCGTGGCGACCACCGCCCGGGCTCTCCCAGGATGGTCAGCGCCCGGCCGGCGGGGAACCCCACTTCACACCCCTGGCCACCCCTAGCGGGCGAGGACCTGGCGGGTGAGCGCGTCCAGCCGTGCCGGCGCGGCACGGTCGAACGACCCGTCCGCCACGCTGACGCGGCGTTCCTCGACCAAGGAGCGCAACGCGTGAAGAGCATCCCGCGGGTCGCCGGCGCCGGGTCCGGGCGGTCGACCCGCCGGGCCCATGGCCGCGGTCCGGCGGATCCTCCCTGGCCGCGAGGCATGTTGATCACACGGCGGGGTAATCGTCACCTATCTGGTAGGTTGCCCGTCGCGGAGGCGGGCGCTGGTGGGCCGGGCTGCTCGTCGGGACCGGCGAGGAGGCGGTCGGTGTCGTGGTCTGAGGACGCGCCGCTCAGCAGGTGGACGGCCGGCGCCTCCTGTCTCGGCGTTGACGCGCGGCCGGCTCCGTGAGCAGCGACGCCGACGGCGGGACGGACCCGGCGACGGAGGCATCCGCCGACATGTCCGCCGCCGTGTTCGCCGCCGACGTCGAGGTCGGCCAGGACCTGGCGGCCGTGGACTGGTCGGCGACGCCGATCGGGGCGCCGTCCGGCTGGCCGCAGAGCCTGCGGACCGCGGTCAGCATCCTGCTCTCGTCGCGGTTCCCGATGTGGATGGCCTGGGGCCCGCGGCTGACCTTCTTCTGCAACGGCGCCTACCGCCGCGACACCCTGGGCCAGAAGTACCCATGGGCGCTGGGCCGTCCGGCGGACCAGGTGTGGGAGGAGATCTGGGACGACATCGGGCCGCGCATCGACGGCGTCCTCTCGACCGGCCAGGCGACCTGGGACCAGGCGCTGCGGCTGTTCCTGGAACGCTCGGGGTACCCCGAGGAGACCTACCACACGTTCTCCTACAGCCCACTGCGTGATGATCACGGCACGGTCGTCGGGATGCTGTGCGTGGTCAGCGAGGACACCGAGCGGGTCCTCAGCGAACGGCGGATGGCGACCCTGCTGGACCTGGGCTCGGACTCCAGCGTGCTGCGCACCGAGCAGGAGATGCTGGAGCTCACCGCGAGCCAGCTGGTCCGCAACCAGCATGACCTGCCGTTCACCCTGACCTACCTGTTCGACGGGGCGGCGGCCGCGCGGCTGGTGACGTCGACCGGGATCGCGCCCGGGCATCCGGCGGCCCCCCAGCACGTGCTGGTCGCCGATCCGGCGGCGGTCTGGCCGGCCGCCGCCGCGGCCCGGGGCGAGACGCTCCTCGTCGACCTCGCCGGGGACGCGCTGCCGACCGGAGCGTGGCCGCGGCCCCCGAACCAGGCGCTGGTGGTGCCGCTGCCCCAGCAGGGCAGCGCGCCCATGGGCTTCCTGGTCGCCGCGCTGAACCGGTACCGGCCGCTGGACGAGCGGTACCGCGGGTTCGTCGACCTGGTCGCGGGCCACGCCTCCACCAGGGTGCTCAGTGCTCGCGGCTACCGGGCCCAGCAGCGACGGGCCGAGGAGCTCGCGGAGCTGGACCGCGCCAAGACCATCTTCTTCTCCAACATCAGCCACGAGTTCCGCACGCCGTTGACCCTCATCGCCGGCCCGGTCCAGGAGCTGCGAACGCGCCTCGCCGGGGCCGAGCCCGCGCTGCGGGAGGAAGTCGAGGTCATCCACCGCAACGGGCTGCGGCTGGGCCGGCTGGTCAACGCGCTGCTGGACTTCTCCCGCCTCGAGGCCGGGCGGATGCAGGCCAGGTACGAGCCGGTCGACCTGGCGGCGCTGACCCGGGAGCTGGCCAGCGTCTTCCGGTCGGCGATCGAGAAGGCAGGGCTGCGGTTCGACGTCGACTGTCCCCCGCTGCCCTTCCCGGTCTACGTCGACCGGGGCATGTGGGAGAAGGTCGTGCTCAACCTGCTGTCCAACGCGGTGAAGTTCACCTTCGACGGCGCCATCACGGTCCGCGCGCGGGCCCTGGGCGGGCACGCGGTGGTCACGGTCGCCGACACCGGGGTGGGCATCGCCGAGGCGGAGATGCCCAGGCTGTTCGAGCGGTTCCACCGGGTCGAGAACGCCCGGTCCCGGTCCAGCGAGGGCAGTGGCATCGGGCTGGCCCTGGTCAAGGAGCTCGTCAGCCTGCACGCCGGCGAGATCACCGCGCTGTCGGCGGAGAACCTCGGCACGACCTTCACCATCCGGCTGCCGTCGGGGCGCGCCCATCTGCCGGCCGACGCGGTGACGGCGGACCAGGCGGCCGGCGAGCGGGCGCCGGCGCGCACGTCGGCGAGCGCCGAGCCGTTCCTGCGGGAGACCCTGCGCTGGCTGCCGGACCCGCCGGACGGGCGGGTCGAGCCGTCCGACGGCGCTGACGCCCTGCGCGTCGAACCGGGTTTCCCGGCCGACGGCGGCGGGGCGCGGTCGGTCCGGGTCCTGGTCGCCGACGACAACGCGGACATGCGCGGGTACCTGACCCGCCTGCTGCGCGGGGCCGGCCACACCGTCGTGGCGGTCAACGACGGCCGGGCCGCGTTGGACGCGCTGCGCGCCGAGCCGTTCGACCTGGTCGTCAGCGACGTGATGATGCCCGGTCTGGACGGGCTGGAGCTGGTGGCCGCGCTGCGGGCGGACCGGCGCACCGCGAGCGTGCCCGTGCTGCTGCTGTCCGCGCGGGCGGGCGAGGAGGCGTCCGTCCAGGGGCTGGAGGCCGGCGCCGACGACTACCTGGTCAAGCCGTTCGCCGCGGCCGACCTGCTGGCGCGGGTGCGGGCCAACGTGGAGCTGGCCCGGCTGCGCGGCCAGCACGCCCGGTGGCGCGACGCCCTGGTGGACTCGCTGCAGGAGGGGTTCTTCGTCTCCGACGCCGACGGCACGGTGCTCGAGACGAACGCGACGTTCACCGAGATCCTCGGCTACGGGCCCGACGGGCTGCCCTACCGCCCGCCGCTGCCCTGGTGGCCCGATCCCGAGACCGACCCACACGCGTACGCGCGGGTCCGCCGGGAGGCCGCCCGCCTGGTCGACGGCACCATCGGCCAGGCCGACCTGCCGCTGGTCCACCGGGACGGGCACCCGGTGTGGCTGCGGGTCACCTACAACCGGGTCGAGGAGCCCGGGTCCAGCCGGCACGTCGCCGTGGGGACCGTCCGCGACATCACCGCCGAGCACTACAGCGGGCAGCGCGACACGGCGCTGGCCGCGCTGGCCGAGCAGCTGGCCCAGGCCAACACGGTGCCCGAGGCGCTCGCCGCGGCGGTGGCGCAGCTCCAGCGCACCTGGTCGGCCCGCCGGGTCGTCGTCGCCGCGTTCGCCACCACGCCGTCGGGTCCTCGCCCGGAGCCGGAGCTGGTCTACAGCAGCGACCACAGCCGGTGGCCCGAGCTGCCGGTGGACCTGCGGGAGTCGCTGACCCGGCTGCGCGCGGCTCCGCTGCTCGCGCCCCAGCTCCACCAGCCCGGACGGGCCGGCATCACCGTCGCCTATCCCGGCGGTGTGCTGGTCGTGTGGATCGATGTCGGCGACCGGCGACCGGTCGGCGACCAGGACCGCGCGCTGCTGTCCGTGCTGGCCGGCCGGCTCGGGCAGGGCGTGCACCGGGTGCACGAGATCGACCAGCAGCGCGAGGCCGCGGTGGCCCTGCAGCACGCCATCCTCGGGCCGGCGACCCTGCCGGCCGGGTTCGCGGTGCGCTACCAGCCGGCGATGAGCCCGCTGCAGGTGGGCGGCGACTGGTACGACACCGTGCCCATGGACGAGGGCCGGATCGGCATCGTGGTCGGCGACTGCGTCGGCCACGGGCTGGACGCCGCCGCGGTGATGGGCCAGCTGCGCAGCGCCTGCCGCGCGCTGCTGCTGGAACACTCCAGCCCCGCGCGGGCCCTGGCCGGCCTGGACCGGTTCGCCGCGCTGCTGCCGGCGGCCGAGTGCACCACGGTCTTCTGCGCCACGCTCGATCCGGCCACCGGCGAGCTGGTGTACAGCAGCGCCGGGCACCCCCCGCCCATCCTCGTGCGCGCCGACGGCACCACGACGACCCTGGAGGGCGGGCGCGGCATCCCGCTGGGGCTGCGCGCCGACCGGCAGCGCGGCGAGGACAGCCACGTCATCGCGGCCCGCTCGACCCTGCTCCTCTACACCGACGGGCTGGTCGAGCGCCGCCGTCGCTCGCTCGACGAGGGCATCGGCCGCGCCGCGGCGGCGGTGCACGACGGCCGGGACAGGCCCGTCGAGGACCTGGCCAGCCAGCTCATGACGACGCTCGCCCCGGTCGGCGGGTACGAGGACGACGTGGCGCTGCTGCTCTACCGGCCGCCGGGGCCGTTCGAGGTCGACTTCGTGGCCGTGGCCAGTGAGCTGGCCACGGTCCGCCACGCCATGCGGGCCTGGCTGGCACGCTGCGACCTGGGGGCCCAGCAGATCAACGACGTGCTGATCGCCGTGGGCGAGGCCTGCAACAACGCCGTCGAGCACGGCCACCGCGAGCACCCGGCCGGGCTCATCCGGCTGCGCGCCGCGGCGCTGGCCGACCGGCTGTGGGTGTCGGTCATCGACAGCGGCCGCTGGAAGCCGCGCGATCTCGAAGCGACGGCCCGGGGCAACCGCGGCCGCGGGATCGCGCTCATGCGCGGCCTGATGCACCACGTCACGATCGACCCGACCGACGCCGGGACCACCGTCGAGATGTACACGAGGATCGTCACGTGAGCACTCCGCTGACCCTGAGCACCGGGCACGACCCGGCCGGCCGGCCGGTCCTGACCGCCCGCGGCGAGATCGACATGGCGAACCTGGCGACGTTCCGTGCCGCGCTGGAGACCGCCGTGACCCAGGCGAGCCCGGTCGTCGTCGACCTCACCGCCGTCGACTACCTGGACAGCGGCGCGATCAACGCGCTGTTCGTCCACGCCGAGCACCTGCACCTGATCTGCAACCGCACCCTGCTGCCGGCGCTGCGGATCAGCGGCCTGACCGAGCTGACCACCATCGAGACGCCCGACCCGCGGGCCTGACGGGTTGGCTGGCCGGCGCCCCATGATCGCCGTTTCGGCCCGCTGGTGGTCGTTACCGGGCCTGTTTCGTAGCCATCCGAGGGCGAAAGCAGCGATCAAGGCGACGGGCGGGCGGCCTGCCTCCGCTAGGCGACGGCGGCCGGGGTCCGGGGCGCCTCCGGAGCCGGGATGCGCAGGTTGTCGCGCAGGGTCGTGCCGGTGTAGTCGGCGCGCAGCGAGCCACGTTCCTGCAGCAGCGGGACGACCTTGTCGACGAACTCGTCCAGGCCCGTCGGGGTCAGGTGTGAGCCGAGGATGAAGCCGTCCGACCCGCCCTGCTGGACGAACCCGTCCAGCTGGTCGGCGACCTGGGTCGGCGTGCCGACGAACTAGGTGCGGCTGAACAGGTGGATGGCCAGTTCGCGCAGCGAGAAGCCGTTCGCCGCCGCGATCTCGCGCCACTGGCGGACGGTCGCGAGCGCGTCCTGATGCAGCCGGGCCCGGCCCTGGATGACCAGCGGCCCGTCGGGGTCCGGGTCGACGTCGGGCAGCGCGCCATCCGGGTCGTAACCGGAAAGGTCACGGTTCCACACGGCCTCGAGGAGGATCTGCGCGGTCTGGCCGGTGATCTGGGTGCGGGCGATCTCGCGGGCCTTCTCGGCCGCGTCCGCGGCGGAGTCGCCGAGGACGAACGAGCCGCCGGGCAGGATGCGCACCGACCCCTCCGGGCGTCCGGCCCGGGCGACCCGGCGCTGGATGTCCTGGTAGAACTCCTGCGCCTCGGCCAGCCGGTGGAACGGCGAGAAGATCGCGTCGGCGGTGGCCGCGGCGAAGTCCCGGCCCTGCGGGGACACCCCGGCCTGCAGGATCACCGGCCGGCCCTGCGGGCCGCGGGGCACGTTGAACCGGCCCGAGATGTCGAACTGCCGGCCGTGGAAGCGGAAGGTGCCCGCGTCGGCGTCCCGCAGGAACCGGCCCTGGGCAGCGTCGGCGAGCACGGCCTCGGGCGACCAGGTGTCCCACAGCCGGCGGGCGACGGTGACGAACTCCTCGGCCCGGATGTACCGGTCGTCGCGGTCGAGGAACCCGCCGCGCCTGAAGTTCTGGCCGGTGAAGGCGTCGAACGACGTGACGACGTTCCAGCCGGCCCGGCCGCCGGAGAGGTGGTCGAGGGAGGCGATCTGGCGGGCCAGGTCGTAGGGCTCGTTGAAGGTCGCGTTGAGGGTGCCGACGAGCCCGAGATGCTCGGTGACCGCGGCCAGCGCGGCGAGCACCGGCAGCGTGTCGGGGCGGCCGATGATGTCCTGGTCGAAGATCTTCCCGAGCCGTTCCCGCAGGACGAGGCCCTCGGCCAGGAAGAAGAAGTCGAACTTCCCGCGTTCGGCCGTCCGCGCCACGTGCTGGAAGGTGGAGAAGTCGATCTGGCTGCCGGCGGCCGGGTCCGACCACACGGTCTGGTGGTTGACGCCCCCGACATAGGCGCCAAGGATGATCTGCTTGCGCGCGCCGCTCATGCTGCGTACCTCTAATCGCGGGTCGACGGGTCCGTGGGTCAGTGATTCAGTGGGCGGCCGCGTAGCGGCTGGCCGGGCGGGGAAGGCCCAGCAGCCCGCGCAGGGTGTCCGCCTCGTAGGCGGTACGGAAGGCGCCGCGACGCTGGAGCTCGGGGACCAGAGCGCGGGTGATCGCCTCCAGGTCGCGCGGGACGGCGCCGGGCCGCAGCCGGTAGCCGGACAGCCCGGCCCGCTGCCAGGCCAGCAGCAGGTCGGCCAGCTCGGCCGCCGTGCCGGTGAAGACCAACGCGTCGCTGACGAGCCGCTCCCCCGCCGCCTCGTCCAGGCGGTCCCTGCGCGCGGCCGCCGCCCCGGCGGTGTCGTCGAGGAACACGACCAGGTCGCCGAACACGTGGACCGGCTGCGCCGCCCGGCCGGCCGCCTCCTGCTCGGCGCGGACCTCGGCGACGATCGCCGCGGCCCCGGCCTCGTCCCGCGGGGTCACGTAGACGATGTCGGCGGCCCGGGCCCCGAGCCGGTACGGGATCGTCGCGTGCGCGAGCACCGAGACGACCGGCTGGCCCTGCGGCGGGCGCGGCACGATCGACGGGCCGCGGACCTTGAACCAGCGGCCCTCGAAGTCGATGTAGTGCAGCTTCTCCCGGTCGATGAACCGGCCGGTCGCGACGTCGCGGATCTCCGCGTCGTCCTCCCAGCTGTCCCACAGCCGGCGCACGACCTCCACGAAGTCGGCCGCCTCGTCGAAGGAGTCGGCCACCGCCGCCCGCACCTCGGGCTTGTCGAGGTCGGCGACCCCGAACGAGAAGGTCGGGCGCCGGCCGAAGTGGGTGTTCTCGCCCGGCCGCGACGCCTGGGCCCGCCAGCCGGCCCGGCCCGCGCTGACGTAGTCGAGGGTGGCGATCGCCTTGGAGAGGTGGAACGGCTCGGTGTGGGTGACGGTCCCCGTCGGCACCAGGCCGATGTGGCTGGTCAGCGGGGCGACCCGGGAGGCGATGAGGACCGCGTCGAGCCGGCCGCGCACCTGGTCGGTCCGCTCGTCCGGGCCGTCGAAGCGCGACGACTGCAGGCCGAGGGAGTCCTCGATCGTGACGAAGTCCAGCAGGCCGCGTTCGGCCTCGAGAACCTGGTCCAGCCAGTAGCCGGCCGTGAGCAGCTCCGCCGGCCGGGCGTCAGGCTCGCGCCAGGCGGCGGGGTGCCATCCCGTGCCGTCGAGCGCGACGGCGAGGTGCAACAGGTCCGAGTGCGCCGAATCCGCCATCGGGGTCATCTCCTTCTGATCGACATCGAGTGCTGGTCGCGGACCCGGACGGCTGGGTGGGCGGCGGGTCCGGTACGGGCCGGGCGTGCCTCAGCGGCGGCGCCACTCGTCGGCGAGAAGCTGGTAGGACCGGACCCGGTCGGCGTGCCGGTGGGTGATGGTGGTGATGGCGAGCTCGTCGGCGCCGGTCTCGTCGCGCAGCTGCTCCAGCCGGTCGGCGACGGTGCGCGGGGAGCCGACGAGCTGGGTGCTCACCCTGTCCCGGACCAGCTCCCGCTCCTCGTCGGTCCAGGTGCGCGCCAGCGCGTCGTCGGGGGCCGGGAACGGGATCGCGCCCGTGCCCGCGCGGATGCTGAGCACCCACTGCCCGTAGCCGGCGGCCAGCCGGGTCGCGGTCGCGTCGTCCTCGGCGACGACGACGTCGGCGGACACCGCGACCAGCGGCCGGTCCAGCGAGGCGGAAGGGCGGAACGCGGCCCGGTAGGCCTGGACCGCGTCGAGCACGGTGCTCGGGCTGTGGTGGTAGGAGGCCGCGAACGGCAGCCCGCGCTCGCCGGCGACCGTCGCGCTGACCCCGCCGGACGCGCCGAGGATCCAGACCTCGACGTCCGCGCCCTCGCCGGGCGAGGCGTGCCCCGGCAGGCCGGTCGGCGTGTGGTAGGTCCCCGCGAGCAGGGCGAGCACGTCGTCGATCTGCTCGGCGTAGCCGGGGGCGTACGCGCCGGGCTGCTGCAGCAGCGTGACCAGGACGCCGACCAGGTCGGACGCGAGCAGCTTGGTGAAGTCGAACCGCTTCGGCAGTAGCAGCCCGCCCGCGGTGTACTCGTCGGCGAGATGGGCGCCGCCGCCGGCCGAGGCCACGTAGCTGGCGGCCGCGGACGCCTGGCTGGCCGCCACCCCGGCCGTGGCGAGCGCCGGCTCCGGCTCGCCCGCCTGCCGCGGCAGCTCCGCGCCGCCGTCTCCCGTCGGGGCGGGCCGGCTGAACGACCGGCCGATGCCCAGGTCGAGCCGGCCGGGGAAGGCCGCGTTCAGCAGCCCGATCTCCTCGACGACCGACAGCGGCGTGCGATGCCCGATCTGGACGCCGGCGGAACCGAGCCGGATCGTCTTCGTCGCGCCGCCCACGAGGGCGATCGCGACCGCCGTCGACGCCCCGATGACGCCGGTGGCGAGGTGGTGCTCGGCGAACCAGTACCGCCGGTAGCCGAAGGCCTCGGTCTGACGGGCCAGGTCGACCGCGTTGCGCAGCGCCTCGGCGTGCGTCGCGCCGGCGCTGACCGGGATCAGGTCGAGGACGGAGAGCGGAACGTCGGACATGGGGAGCCCTTCGGTCTTCGGGTCTGGGCCGGGATGGCGGGCCTCAGCGCTGGGAGAAGCGGGGTACGACACCCGGAAGATCCGCGGGACGCCGTGCGAGGCGCCGTAGACGTGCCCGGGCCCGAACCGTTCGAGCAGAACGACGTCGAGCCCGCCGCGCCAGCCGCCAGGCCGCCGCCGAGCCGACGACCCCGCCGCCGACCTGGACGACGTCCGCGCGCTGCACCGTCACAAGGGACCTGCTTCTGTGATGTCTGCCATTCCGTGCTGATCGGATTGCTTTTCCCTGCGGCCTGTCGTGCGGAGGAATCTCCGTGACTCGTGCGCGGAGAACGACCCTGCGGGGAGAGCGGATTGCGGTCAGGCGGATTAGGTCAGGTGAATCCGCAGACGACAACCAGCTCCACCGCGAGCGTATTCCACCATGTCCACCAAGTTAATAGGTATTTCACTACTCGGTCGCGGGCAGCTCGATGCCGACCACCGGCACGCCCCAGGAGGGTGCACCGGCCGGCGCGGGCCCCGGCGCCCGAAGCACGAGGAACGAGGGCCTGCGGCGCAGCCGGAACCCGATCGACAGGTACAGCCTGATGGCGTTCGTGTTGGTCGCGGCGGCATGCAGGAACGGGGTCTCGCCGCGGCCGCGGATCCCGTGCGCGACCGCCCGGACCAGCCGGGTCGCCAGGCCCTGGCCGCGGAACGCGTCCTGGGTGCAGACCGCGCTGATCTCCGTCCAGCCCGGCGGGTGCAGCCGCTCGCCGGCCATCGCCACCAGCTCACCGCCCCGGCGGATGCCCAGGTAGGTGCCCATCTCGATGGTTCCTGGCAGGAACGGGCCCGGCTTCGTCGCCGCGACCAGCGCCAGCATCTCCGGTACGTCGGCCTGGCCCAGCCGGACGGCCTCCTCGTCGGGCGCGTCCCGCAGGCCGTCGTCGACGAGCTGCACGCCGGGGCCGCTCATCACGACCTCCCACCCGGGCGGGATAACCTCCGGCGTCCGGGTCAGCGGCACCAGGCCGCCGGGGCCGACCAGCGCGAGCAGGTCGTCCCAGTCGCCCGGCTCCAGCGGTTCGGGGACGCCCATGAACGGGGAGACGTCGACCCGGTAGCGCAGGACGTTGCCGCGCCGCTCGGCCAGGTGCGCGTGCGCCCCGGTCAGCGACGCGTACGCCGGGTTGTCCAGGATGTGCGGCGGCTCGGAACCGTCGGCCTGGTCCGGCCGACGGGGGTCGTCGTCGTCCGCCGGGCGGGGGCGGACGTCGGCTGATGTGCTCATCGGAGGGTGCGCTCCTCGCCATGGGACCAGCGGAAAAGGACGGCGGCGCGCCGGATGCGCCATCACCCGGGAGCGTGGGCGGTGGCGCATCCGGCGCTGACCCGGCCGGCCGCCGCGCGCGAGGCGGGCCAGCCGGCCGGGCCGGCTCAGGAGTTGGTCAGCGGGAGTCCCGGCGGGTTCACCTGGGCGGACTTCACGGCCTCCTCCGAGAGGTTCCAGGAGGCGAGCCACTTCCCGTACTGACCGTTCTGGATCAGGTAGTTGATCGCGTCGGCCAGCGGCTTGACCAGGCCGGAGTCCTTCTTCGTCGTCGCCGCGATCAGGCCCTGGAGCGTCTCCCCCGCGCCCGACCACTGGCCGGCCAGGCGGGTCGGGTTCGGCGAGCTCGCGGACTGGGTGACGTGGTAGGCCTCGAACGGGTTCGGGCCGAAGTAGGCGTCGATCTTGCCGGAGGCCAGCGACGCGTAGACCGTGGTGAGGTCCTGGAAGTACTTGACGTCGAGGGTCTTGCCCTCGGCCTCCAGCTTGGTCTTCCACTCCAGGAGGATCTTCTCCTGGTTGGTGCCGGCGCCCACGCCGATGGTCTTCCCGGCCAGCACCTCGTAGTCGCCGGTGAAGGTCCAGCTGCTGCTCCTGGGCGCCTCGAACGCCAGGTTGTCCTCCCGGTACGACGCGAAGTCGTACTTGCGCTTGCGCTCCTCGGTGTCGGTGATGTTCGAGATGCCGACGTTGTTCTTGCCGCTGTCGATGCCGACGAACAGGTTCTCGAAGGTCGAGTTCTGGAACACCGGCTTCACCCCGAAGACGGCCGCGATGAGCCGGCCGAGGTCGGGCTCCGAGCCGGTGAGCGTCTTCTGGTCGCTGCCGGTGTAGCCGAGCGGCGGCGCCCCGCTCGGCAGCAGGCCGAGGCCGATGGTCAGCTGGCCGCTGTCGCGCACGGAGGCCGGCAGCTCGGCCCGGATCGAGTCCACGACCGGCACGGTGAGGTCGGTCTGCTTGGCGGCACCGTTGGACACGGCGCCGACGGTGACGACGGTCGCGCCGGTGGACGCGCTCGCGGACGCTCCCGAGCCCTTGCCGTCGCTGCCCCCGCAGGCGGTCAGGCCGATCGTCAGCGCGAGGACGGCCGCGGTGCCAGTGACCGCCGCCCGGACACGTCTGGGTCGAAGAGTGCGCATGATTTCCCCTTGCTTTCTTTTTCCAGGACGACTGGTCTGCGGGCGAGGATTCGGCCTCTCGCGCCGCGCCCGCCACGGGGCGCGGCAGAATCGGCGCGACGCGGGTGACGGCGCGGCGAAGAATGCCTCGTTGTTCCTTTGGGCGGCTGTTCAGCCGGCGGCCGGGAGCGAACGGGCGCCGGCGGTGAACGCCGGTCCACGGAGTCCTCAGAGGACTTTGCTGAGGAACTCCCTCGTTCGCGGGTGACGGGGATTGTCGATGACCTCGGACGGTGGGCCCTGCTCGACGATCCGGCCCGCGTCGAGGAACACCACCAGGTCGGCCACCTCCCGCGCGAAGCCGACCTCGTGGGTGACGATGACCAGCGTCGTGCCGCTGGTGGCCAGGTCCTTGATGACGGCGAGCACGTCGCCGACCAGCTCGGGGTCGAGCGCCGAGGTCGGCTCGTCGAACAGGATCACGCCAGGGCGCAGCGCGAGCGCCCGCGCGATCGCGACCCGTTGCTGCTGCCCGCCGGACAGCTGGCGCGGATAGGCGTCGGCCTTGTCGGCCAGCCCCACCGAGGCGAGCAGGGCCCGGGCCAGTTCCACCGCGTCGGCCCGGGAGTGCTGGCGGGTGGCCACCGGAGCGGCGGTGACGTTGTCGAGCACCGTCAGGTGTGGGAACAGGTTGAAGTTCTGGAACACGAACCCGATTCGGGCCCGTTGGGCCAGGATCGCCTGCTCGGGCAGCTCCTTGAGGCGGTCGCCGTGGCGGCGGACCCCGACCGGCTCACCGTTGATCGCGACGTAGCCGACGTCGAGCTTCTCGAGGTGGTTGATCGCGCGCAGCAGAGTCGACTTCCCCGAGCCGGACGGGCCGAGGATCGCGGCGACCTGGCCGGCGGGAACCGCGAGGCTGACCCCGGCGAGCACGTGGTTGACGCCGTACGACTTGTGCGCGTTGTGGATCTCGACCGCCGCCGCGGCCTCGGCGGTGTGCTGGGCGGTGGTCATCGCGCCACCCGGGCCCGGACCGAGAGCCGCAGGCGGGCGAGCCCGGCCCGCGCCCACTGCGTCGGGGTCGGCGGGAGCGTCCGCAGCGCGCCGCGCGAGTAGTACCGCTCCACGTAGTACTGGACCACGGACACGATGCTGGTGAGGATCACGTACCACGCCGTCCCGACCAGCAGCAGCGGGATGACGTCGCCGGGATAGGTGCTGCCCATCGTCTGCACCTTCCCGAAGATGTCGAGCAGCGAGACGTAGAAGACCAGCGACGTCCCCTTGATCAGCCCGATCAGCTGGTTGACGTAGGACGGGATGATCGCGCGCAGCGCCTGTGGCAGCACGATCCGGCGGAACTGGTAGAACCGTGGCAGCCCGAGCGCGGCCGCCGCCTCGTGCTGGCCCTGGTCGACCGAGAGCAGCCCGGCCCGCACCACCTCCGCGGCGTAGGCGGCCTCGTTCAGGCTGACCCCGATCACGGCGATCGCCATCTCGCCGAGCAGGTCCGCCTCGTGGAAGCTGAGGAACCTCGGGCCGAACGGCACGCCCAGGCTGACCGTCCGGTACAGCGCGCCGAAGTTGTAGAGGAAGATCAGCACGACGATCAGCGGCACCGACCGGAACAGCCAGATGTAGAGCCAGCTCACCGACTTCAGCACCGGGTTGCTCGACAGCCGGCCGAGCGCGAGCACGATGCCGCCGAGCAGGCCGAACACCGCGCTGTAGGCCGTCACCTGCAGCGTGATCAGCAGCCCGCGCAGGATCACCGGCCGGGCGAACCAGTACTCGAACCGGTCCCACTGGTAGAAGGGGTTGGTCACGAGGCCGTGGATGGCCTGCGCGAGAACCACGAGCACCACGACGGTGGCGATCCAGCGCCCTGGCCGGCGGAGCGGGATCACCCGCTGGGCCGCCGGCCGCTCCAGCGCCTCCGGAACCTGGACGCTCACCGGGCCGACGCCGGTGGGAACGACCGCGGGCTGGCCGCCGGCCGGTTGGGCGGCGCCGTCCGGTGCGTCAGCCGAGATGGCCAACGACGCGACCACTCCCTCAGTCACGATCTTCGCTCACGAATGTGCCCCCGAAAAAGAGCCGAGCCGGCCCGATGGGCGGCCGGCGACGCGTAACCGGTCATGGGTGGTGTCAGCGCCCGCAATGCGGTCGCGCGATCCGCGAGAACAGCCACCTCGGGCTCGCGCGAATATGCCACTCGCCGCCGCGGCGCGGCCAGAAAGAGGGCCGCCGTGCGCGAGGTGCCGGGATATCCGGCGGCAGCCGACTGACGGCTGTCAGACAGAAACGGAGGCGGGGCCGGGCAGATCAGTCACAGCAGGCGAGAACGAACCCGCTGGTCAGCCCGTACAGAGAGCACTGCTGACGCGGCCCTGGTCGATGTGCCGGCGGGCTACCAGCAACGGCGCGGACGCCGGCTGGGCTGCCAGCCAGGCACGCTCCCAGCCGTTCTTCCCGCCGGCCCAACCGGACATTGTCGACGCCACCCTTTTCTCTTCCCACTCAAGTCCAGCGCAAGACGCGCAAGCAGGTTCGCCGCCCCGGGGGCACGGCGAACCGTATATCTCGAATACTAAGGACAGGTCACAATCTCGTCAATCCCGACCGGACAAGTGGATTTTATGCCGGCACGTAGCCGTAACAATCGAGCCGGCCGACCGATCAGTCGCCACCCCCGGCCGCGGCGCCCGGGATGGCGTCGAGCAGGGCGCGGGTGTACTCGTGCTCGGGGTCGGCGAACAGCCGGTCGGTGGGGCCCGTCTCGACGACCCGGCCCGAGCGCATCACCGCGACCCGGTGGGCGATCTGGCGGACGACGGCCAGGTCGTGGGAGATGAACAGGTAGGCGACGCCGGTGTCGGCCTGCAGCTCGGCCAGCAGCTGAAGGACCTGGGCCTGCACGGAGACGTCCAGGGCGGAGATCGGCTCGTCGCAGACGACCAGCTCGGGCGACAGCGCCAGCGCGCGGGCGATCGCGACCCGCTGGCGCTGCCCGCCGGACAGCTCCGCCGGGCGGCGGTCCAGCATGGACGCCGGCAGCGCGACCCGGTCGAGCAGCTCCCGGGCGCGGGCGAGCCGCGCGGCGCGGTCGCCGACGTGGAAGACCCGCAGCGGCTCCGTGACCACCTCGCCGACCGTGAACCGTGGGTCGAGGGAGGCGTACGGGTTCTGGTAGATCAGCTGGGCCCGCCGGCGCAGCGCCCGCAGCCGGCCGCCGCCGGCGCGGGTGACGT
The DNA here is from genome assembly GCF_000166135.1 of Pseudofrankia inefficax. Lineage (NCBI taxonomy): Bacteria > Bacillati > Actinomycetota > Actinomycetes > Frankiales > Frankiaceae > Pseudofrankia > Pseudofrankia inefficax. The sequence goes on along the minus strand of NC_014666.1, from coordinate 3,792,784 downwards.
CCTCGCCGTCGAAGGTGATCCGTCCCGCGGTCGGGTCGACCAGGCGGAGCACGAGTCTGGCCGTCGTGGACTTTCCCGAGCCCGACTCGCCGACCAGCGCCAGCGTCTCGCCCCGGCTGATGGTGAGGCTGACGTCGTCCACGGCCCGCAGCCCGCGTGCGCCGCCGGCGGTCCTGGGCAGCGGGAAGCTCTTGACCAGGTGGTCCACCACCACCAGCGGCCGGACGTCACTCGCCTCGGGGGCCACCGGGGCGGCCTTCTCCAGCGACGCCACCACCGGGCCGGCGCTCGCGGCCGGCGACCGGCCGCGGGCGGCCGCGAGGCTCGGGGCCGCCCGCAGCAGACGGCGTGTGTAGGGGTCGCGGGGGTCGTCGAGGATCTGGCGGGTCGGGCCGGTCTCGACGATCCGGCCGCGCGACATGACCGCGATCCGGGCCGCCCGGTCGGCGGCGACGCCGAGGTCGTGGGTCACCAGCAGCACGGCGGTGCCGAGCTCGGACGTCAGCCGGTCGAGGTGGTCGAGGATGAGCCGCTGGACGGTGACGTCCAGCGCGCTGGTCGGCTCGTCGGCGATGATCAGGCTCGGTCTCGCGGCGATCGCGATGGCGATCAGGGCCCGCTGCCGCATCCCGCCGGACAGCTCGTGCGGGTACTGGCGGGCCGCGGTCGCCGGGTTCGGCAGTCCCGCCCGTTCCAGCAGGCCCACCGCGGCCTGGCCGGCCTCGCGGCGGCCGGCCAGGTGGTGAATCCGCAGCACCTCGGCGACCTGGTCGCCGACCCGCGCCACCGGGTTGAGCGACACGGTCGGGTCCTGCGGGACGAGGCCGATGCCGGCGCCCCGGATGACCCGCAGCTCGCGCGGGGCGAGCCTGACCAGGTCCTGGCCGCCGAACTGGACGCTGCCCGCGTCGACGCGTCCGCCGGCCGGCAGCAGCCCGATGACGGCGTGCGCCGTGGTGCTCTTCCCGGAGCCGGACTCGCCGACCAGGGCGACGATCTCCCCGGGGTGGATGTCGAGGTCGACCCCGCGCACGGCCGGGATCGGCCCGGTCCGCGCGCGGTAGGAGACCGACAGCCCGCGGATCGCGAGCAGGCCCGCGTCGCGCGTCGGGCTCGCGGTCTCCTTGGCCGCGGCCGGTTCTGCCGGGCCCGGCTGGGTCGGGATGGCGGTCATCGCTGCGTCGCCCATTCGCCGTCGAGGGCCCGGGCGATCCGGTTGGTCGCCAGCACGGTCGCGGCGACGGTCAGGCCGGGCAGGGTCGTCAGCCACCAGGCGTTGGCCAGGTAGTTGCGTCCGCTGGAGATCAACGTGCCCCATTCCGGCGCCGGCGGGGAGGCGCCGTAGCCCAGGAAGCTCAGTGACGACACGGCGAGGACCGAGGTGCCGAAGTCGAGGGTCGCGAGCACGAGGACCGGCCCCAGCGCGTTGGGCAGCACGTGGCGGCCGAGCACGGTGTACCACCGGGCGCCGATCGACCGGGACGCCTCGACGTAGGTCGCCTGGCGCACCTTGAGCACCTCCGCGCGCATGACCCGGGCGAAGCTGGCGACGCTCGCGATCCCGACCGCCAGGGCGACCTTGACCGTGCCGTAGCCGAGCGCGGTGACCAGCGCGAGCGACATGAACAGCGCGGGGATCGACAGCAGCACGTCGACGACCCGCATGATGACGTCCTCGACCCAGCGGCCGACGAAGCCGGCGACGAGACCGAGCAGCCCACCGACGACGAACGCCACCGCGACCGCGATGATCGTCGCCTTCAGGGACAGCGCCGCGCCGTGCACGACGCGGGCGAACAGGTCACGGCCGAGCTCGTCCGTGCCGAACCAGTGCTGGGCGCTCGGCCCGCTGAACCGGTCGGTCGGCACACCCAGCAGCGGGTCGCGGGAGGTGAACAGCCCCGGCCAGAAGGCGGCCAGCACCACCAGCACGACGAGCAGGACCGCGAGCACCAGGCCGGGCCGGCCCAGGAAGAACCGTCCCACGCGAGCCAGGTCCACCCGGTGGCGTCGTCCCACCGGCGGCTCCCGCCAGTCGTCGTCCACGACCGCGTCGGCCGGCTGCGCCGTCGCGGCGAGGACCGGCCCGGCGGCGTCCAGGTGGGTCATGCGGCGCTCCCTGCTGCCGGCCGGGCGGCGCAGGCCGTCAGCTCGCCGCCGCCCGCGGGTGGGTCGGTCGGGGCATCGCGCCGGGAAAGGCCGCGCCGGGCGGAGCCGACGGTGATCCTCGGGTCGAGCAGCGGGTAGACGAGGTCGATGAGCAGGTTGACCGTCACGAAGACGAACGCCCCGAAGACGACGACGCCCTGCACCACCGGGATGTCCTGCGCGTTGACGGCCGCGGCGGTGGCCCGGCCGAGCCCGTTGCGGGAGAAGACCGTCTCGACGACGACGGCGTTCGCCATCAGCTGGCCGGTCAGCACGCCCGTGATCGTCAGCGCGGGCAGCAGCGCGTTGCGCAGCGCGTGCCGCAGGTGCACGCGGGCCCGCCCCGCTCCCTTGGCCTGCGCGGTCTGGGCGTAGGGCTCGGCGAGCGCCGTGAGCAGGCTCTTGGCGAGGATCTGCGCGATCATCGCGGCGGGCAGCACCGCCAGGGTGACGGCCGGCAGCACGAGGCCGCGCAGCCCGTCGTTGCCGAACGCGGGGAACAGCCGGATCCGGAAGGAGAACAGCTGGACGAGCATCAGCCCGACCCAGAATCCCGGCACCGACACCCCGATCGACGGCAGCGAGAGCAGGCCCTGGCGCAGCCACCGCCGGTTGGTGTAGGTCGCGACCAGCGCGAGCGAGGCGCCGGTGACGATCCCGATGGCCAGCCCCAGCCCGGTCAGCGCCAGCGTCGGCGGCAGGGCGTCGCCCATCACCGAGGTGACCGGGCGGCCGGTCGACACCGAGACGCCGAGGTCGCCGCGCAGCGCCCTGAACAGGTAATGGAAGTACTGCACCAGCACCGGCTGGTCGAAGCCGTACTGGTGGCGCAGCTTCGCGACCAGCGCCGGGTCGACCCCGCCCGAGTCCACCTGCGCCCCGGCCATGGCCGTGACCGGGTCACCCGGCAGGTAGTCGAGCACCAGGAACGTCACCGTGTAGGCCGCCCACAGCACGCCGACCGCCTGCGCGAGACGGCGAAGCACATAGCGCCACATCTCGGTCGCCGTCTCCCCTCCTCTGTCGCCCCGCTCCTGCCGGCGGCCCGAGGGCCGCCGGCGGGACCGAGTCCGCGTGGGTCAGCTCTTCCAGGTGTCGTGCAGCTGGATGCGGCTGGACGCCTCGAAGTTCAGGTCGTGGACGTTCTTGCCGACGCCCAGCTCGGTCTCCAGCTCGACGACCGGAACCACGTAGGCGTTGTCGACGACCAGCTGCTGGGCCTGCCTGACCAGCGCGGCGCGCTTGGTCGGATCCGGCTCCGCTGCCTGCTGGGCGAGCACCGTGTCCAGATCGGTGGCCGGGAGCTTGTACGCGTTGAGGCCCTTGGTGGAGAACTGGCCGCGCAGGATGTCCGGGTCGGCCCGGGTCACGTTGCCCCACAGCACGTCGAAGTCGCCGCCCGTCAGCGTCTGGCTGATCTGCGCGATCTGCAGCTGCTTCAGGTCGACCTGGACGCCGACGGCCTTCAGCTGCTGCTGGACCAGTTCCAGCGCCGGCTGGTTGGTGGCGGCGTTGGCGAACCAGGTGATCGTGAAGGCCAGCGGGGCGCCGTCCTTCTGCCGGATGCCGCCCGCGCCGAGCTTCCAGCCGGCGGCGTCGAGCAGCGCGCCGGCCTTCGTGGCGTTGAAGGTGACGGAGGAGCTCAGGTCGGCGTAGTCCGGCGTGGTGTGGGCCAGGACGCTGGTCGCCGGCCTGGTCCCGGTCGGGAACACGGTGTCGACGATCTGCTGCCGGTTGACCGCCAGCAGGAGCGCCTTGCGTACGTTCGGATCGGCGAAGATCGGCCGGGAGTTGTTCAGGTTCAGCCCGAAGACCACCCCCGGGTTCGCCCGCGCGAGCAGCTGGGCGCCGCTGCCCCTGAGGGCCGCCTCGTCGGACTGCGCCACGGCGCCGATCGCGTCGACCTGGCCGGACTGCAGGCTGGAGGTCCGCACGCCCGCCTCCGGGACCACCTTGAACTCCAGCGCGTCCAGGTAGGCGTCGCCGGACTTGGTGAACAGCGACGAGCCCCAGGTGTAGCCGGTGCGCTTCTTCAGCGAGATCGACTGGCCGGCGACGTACTTCGACAGCACGAACGGGCCCGAACCGATGATCCCGTCGCCGCAGCGTGCCTGCGGGGTCTTCTGGACGCTCGCCTCGGAGACGATGCCGAGCGAGAACGTCGAGGTCGCCTGCAGGAACTGCGCGTTCGGCTGCTGGAAGTCGATCTCGATCGTCTGGGCGTCGATCGCCTTGATCCCGGCGAGGCCGCCCAGGTAGCCGGTACCGAGGGTCGCGAGCGTGCCCAGCTTCGGGAGGGCCTCGAAGTTGTCCTTCACCACCTGCGCGGTCAGCGGCGTGCCGTCGCTGAAGGTGACGCCTGGCTTCAGGTGGAAGGTGAACGTCTTCGCGTCCGCGCTGATCTCCCAGCTCCGGGCGAGCCAGGGGACGATCTTGCCGGTCTTCGGGTCCTGGTCCGTCAGCGAGTCGACGATCTGGCGCAGCGAGTAGATCGTGTCGTTGCTGCCGGCCTGCTGCGGGTCGACGCAGCCCGCGTCCGAACCGACCGCGAAGGTCAGCGTGCCACCGGCCTTCGGCGCGGCGGCGGCGCTCGCGGGCGTGGAGCCACCGGACGAACCGCCGGAACCACAGGCGCTCAGCAACGTCGAGCCGACGGCGAGCGCGGCCACAGCCACGGCCCACCGGGTAGGCGCGAGCTGTCTTGATCGATTCACGACGGTCTGGTTCTCCTTGGTCTTGTGAGCCTTCACGGCGCCGCGAGGTCGGGGGCGTCCATCCGCCTCACCGCGGAGCGACGGCGCGCGGGCAGGCGGCCGGTTGGCGCAACCACCGTGCGGAGCCGCCGTCAGGAGGAAGGCGTCGACGGGAACAGGTGGCCGCGCCGCGGGCCGCGGCCAGGAACGAACGGTGTGCACGGGCTCGGCGGGCGGCCGACGCGGGCCGCGCCGGCCGGCGGGCGAGCGGTTCCGCACGGCGCCCGGCCCCTCGGCGCCAGGCCGCGAAGCGAGTCCCGCCGACCTGCGCGGCCGGCTCGTTACGCCGGGTCGCGGCGGGCCGGCGACCGCCGCGGCGCCAGGCCCGCGGTCACCCGGAGGGCGAGAGGGTATGGACGAGCGTGAGCTGGCCGCCAGGACAGAGGCTGCTCGTGACGCGCTGCAGGTCGATGTGACGACGGGAGAACATCGCGACCGAGCGGTCGCGGAAGGCGACGACGACGGGGGCCGGCGTTGCGGGCACGCTGCTCTCCTCCTCGTCCGGAATCGCGGCCCCTGTCGAGCCCGCGGCGGGATGACCACCGCCGGGCAACGCTAACTAGCCGGGGTTTTGTCGTCAATCTCGATGAACAAGGTGATAAATACCGGAAATCCTTCTGTTACAGGAAAAGCCACACCTCGGACACACGGACGCAGCGCGCGGGCCGGTCCCGTCACGGCGGGTCAACACGGGTCAGCCCGCGACGCCTCACGCCTCTTGCCGACTGCGTCAGGCGTGGGTGAGGTGGGCGTCCAGGTCCGGCGTCAGGATGGCGGCCAGCAGGCCGGGAAAGCGCGCCTCAAGATCTTCACGGCGAATGGTGACCACCCGGCGGCGCCCCTCGACCGTGGTCGTGGTCAGACCGGCCTCGCGCAGCACGCGGTAGTGGTGGGAGACCGTCGGCGCGCCGACCTCGACCGCCTCGGCCACCACGGCGCAGTCGGCCGGGCCGGGCCGCGAGTACATCGCCCGCATCAGCGTGAGGCGGGTGGGATCGGCCAGCGCGGTGAGGACCGTGACCATGTTGATCGAGTCACGGCTGGGCTGCGGAAGCTGGCGGGGCACGCGGGGCCGGCTCGCTCAGCCACTCGGCCGAGCGGCTCGCCCACCTCGATGCTTTGACACGCGTCGAATCGTACCCCTAACCTCACCCTGTGACGATTCGACAGGCATCGAATGAACCTCGTGCCGGCGAGCTGCGCGGCTGGCAGCTCGGCGTGCTGGCGGCGGGCACGTTCACCCTGGGCGTCGACGGCTTCGTGCTCAGCGGCCTGCTCCCCAGCATCGCCACCGACCTCTCGGTGAGCGTCTCCACCGCGGGCCAGCTCACCACCCTGTTCTCGATCACCTACGCGGTCGGCTCGCCCGTCATCGCGACGCTTACCGGCCGGTGGGACCGGCGTGTCCTGCTCGGCGGCGGGCTGGCGCTGTTCCTGCTCGGGATGGCCGGCCAGGCCCTGGCGACCTCCTTCGCCGTCATGGCGACCGGTCGGGCCTTCGCGGCCCTCGGCGCCGCCGCCTTCCAGTCCAACGCCTACGTCCTGGCCGGAACGCTGGCCGGCGAGCACCGACGCGGCCGGGCGCTGGCCGCCGTGACCGCGGGAACCTCGCTCTCGACCGTGCTCGGAGTCCCGTTCGGCGTGCTGGTCGGGCAGTGGGCCGGTTGGCGCGTGGTGCTCTGGACGATCATGGGCCTCGCGGCGCTGACCGCGGTCTGTGTGCCCCGGCTGCCGGGTGCGTACGTCCCCGCGACGTCGATGCGGACCCGGCTGGGCGTCCTGACCAGGCCCACGGTGCTCGCGGTGCTGGTGGCGACGGTCGCCGTGGTCGCGCCGACGTTCCTGCTGATCTCCTACCTTCCCGCGGTGCTCGGCACCACCGCCACGGGAAGCCGGCTCGTCGTGGTCCTGCTGGCGTTCGGGCTGGGCAGCGTGGTCGGCAACCGGCTGGTGGGCCGGCTCGTCGACGGCCGCGGCGCGCTGCGGGTGCTGCTGGCCGGGGTCGGCGGAGTCGCGGTGTCCTACGCCGTGCTGGCGGGGGCACAGTCCTGGTACCTGCCGACACTGGTCCTTGCCTTCACGATCGGCGCCTTCGGCGGGCTGACGATCACCCCTCAGCAGCACCGGCTCTTCGACGTCGCCCCGGACGTCGCGACCGTCGCGCTCGGCCTCAACGGGTCCGCGATCTATCTCGGCGCCGCCCTCGGCGCGGCGCTCGGTGGCCTCACCCTCGACGCGATCGGCGCGTCCGCCCTTCCGGCCGCCGCCGCCCTCGTGGCCACCGCGGCGGCGGCGTTCATCGGCGTCACCGCGCCGGAGCGGCGCGCCCGGGCCACGGCGCCGCGGCCGACACCGGCAGGCCAGCCGCTTCCCTGATCCAGCCGGTGCCGTCCGCCGCGCCGCCGACCTACCGGGGGCCAGCCGGTCCGCGCCGTCGGCCCGGCCTTGATCGCCGTTTCGGCCCTCGGGTGGTCGTAGAAACGTCCAGATCACGACCATGCCAGGGCCGCAACAGCGATCAAGAAGCCGAGCGAGCGGCTCGGGCGCCTACGCCGCGAGCAAGGCGGCGGGCGACGCGCTCGTCCGCGTCCTCGCGAGGGAGCTCGGGCCGCGCGGCATCACCGTGAACAGCGTGCTGCCCGGCGCGACCCGGACCGAAGTGCTCACCGCCGGCCAGCCGCCGGCCGTGCTCACGCAGATCGCCGCGCAGAACCCACTACGCCGGCTCGGCGAGCCCGACGACATCGCCGACATCGTCGCGTTCCTCGCCTCCGACGCCGCCCGCTGGCTCACCGGCCAGACCGTCCACGCCGGTGGCGGCCTGTTCTGAGCCCGGCCCGGACGACGGGGCCTTCGGTCACCCCCCTTCTCCTGTATAACCACCAAATAAGTGAACAATGAGGGAGTCAACACGAAGGAGCGGACATGACGGCGTCAGCGGTGGTCGTGACCGGCGCGGCCGCCGGCATCGGGCTGGCCACCGTGGAGCTGTTCGCGGAACGCGGCTACGGCGTGGTCGCCGTCGACCCCGACGCCGACCGGCTCGCCGAGCTGAAGGCCATTCCGAACGTGGTCACGCTGGTGGGCGACGCCTCGACCGAGGCGACCAACCTCGACGCGGTCCGGCTCGCCCTCGACACGTTCGGCCGGCTGGCCGCGTCCGTGCTGAACGCGGGCATCGGCGGCGCACCCCCGATCGAGGCGCCCGGCGCGATCGAGCACCTCGACCGCATCCACGCCGTCAACGTGCGCGGCGTCGCGCTCGGCATCCGAGCGGCGGCCCCCGCCCTGCGGGCAGCCGGCGGCGGCGCCATCGTCGTGACGGCCTCCGGCGCCGGGCTGCGCGGCGACCCGTACACGTGGGCCTACAACACCACCAAGGCCGCCGCGATCAACCTCGTCCGCTCCGCCGCCCTCGACTACGGCTACCAGAACATCCGGATCAACGCGATCGCACCGGGAATGACCGCCACCCCGCGCACCGCGGCCGTACGCGAGCACCCGAGCCTCTACCCCGCGATCACCCGCCGGATCCCACTCGGCCGCTGGGGCGACCCGCGCGAACAGGCCAAGGTCATCTACTTCCTCGCCACGCCCGAGTCGTCGTACGTCACCGGCGCGGTGCTCGCCAGCGACGGCGGCCTCACCGCCAGCAACGGCTTCCTGCTTCCGCCGACCTACGACGGCGAACCCATGCAGTAGACGAGCACGCGACGACGCCGGTTGGCGCTACGACGAAAGACAGCCGTGCGACGGGAATGTTACGGAGTCGTGCCGGCGCAATGTTCATATTGCCGGTGGGGATTGCGGCAATCGGTTGCCGGGGCTAATGTCGGAAGGTGCCCGCGCGACTCGCGGGCGGGAGGCCGCCGCTTGCCTCTCCAACGCCGAACGGCATTCTCGACCCGATCACCGGGCCGGCCTTCCGCGTATTCGGATTTCGATTCCGGAAGTCCGCGTGCCGACCGGGCGCGATACTCCCGTTTTTCTTTCCAGGGACCGTACCGGGCTGGTATCGCGCTTGGCGACAGCCGACGAGCCTGACCCGTTTGGCAGACATCACATCCCACGCTGAGGGGGTCACTATGACCGCTACCCGCATCGCGCACGACATTCGCCCGGCAAGCCCCGTCCTCGGCGCCGAGGTCGTCGGCGTCGACCTGGCCGGCGGCGTCGACGACGCCACCGCCGAGGCCCTGCGCGCGGCCTTCTGGAAGCACAAGGTCCTCGTCTTCCGTGACCAGGACCTCGCGCCCGACGCGCATGTGCGGGCCGTCCGGATCTTCGACGAGCCCTTCGACCACCCCCAGTGGCTGTACCGCCACGAGGACAACCGGCTTGTGTACGTCTTCAACCTGGAGAAGGCGGGAAACGCCGCGGCCTGGCACGTCGGGGGTACCTGGCGCAACCCGCCGTTCACCATCGAGTCCCTGACCTACCAGGTGGTTCCGGAAATCGGCGGGCGCACACTCTGGGCCGACCTCCAGGCGGCCTATGACGGGCTTTCCGAGCCGTTCAAGCAGCTGCTGGAATCGGTCAACGCCGTCTACAACGCCGATCCAGGCGACGGAACCTACAACCGGCCGCCGGTGACCGAGACCGTCGAGCACCCCGTCGTGCGCACGCACCGCCACACCGGCCGCAAGGGCCTTTTCCTCAGTGCCTCGGCGCTGAGGCTGACGGGCGTCAGCCCGGCCGAGGGCGAGGCCCTGCTGCCCTTCCTGCTCGCGCACGCCTCGTCGCCCAACTACACCGTCAGCTTCGGCTGGAAGCCCGGCGACTTCGTGATCTGGGACAACCAGGCGACGTGGCACTACGCCGTCAACGACTACGACGGCCCGCGCGCCTACCGCAAGGTCATCGGCGGCTGATCCACTCGTCTCCGGCGCCCGCCGGGCGGAATCCCGCCGGCGGGCGCCGCGCGGGCTCAGGCGGACGCGCGGGCGCGCAGGTCGGCGCGGCCCCGGACGCCGAGCTTGCGGTAGACCCGGGTCAGGTGCTGCTCGACAGTGCCGACGGTGACGAACAGGCTGGCGGCGATCTCCCGATTGGTTCGCCCGCTGGCGGCCAGCGTGGCCACCCGGTGCTCAGCCGGGGACAACGCGGCCAGCCCGGCGCGCGTCGACGGCGTGGCGCCGGGGTCACGCGGCGGCGTCAGATCCGGCGTCGTCTCGGGGCCGCGGCCGGCCTCCGGGCCGGACCGGGGCGGCACCGAGCCGTCCTCCCAGTCGTACGCGCCGGCCAGCCGTGACCGCAGGGGCTCGGCCCCCAGCTCGCCGGCCAGCAGCATCGCCCGCCGCGCGACCGCGCGGGCGCGGGCCGACCGGTCGGCCACCAGGTACGCCTCACTCAGGTCGGCCAGCGCTCCGGCCAGCTCGAGCCGGTCGCTGTGGGCGCCGAGCAGGTCCACCGCCGCGAGCAGCACCGGCAGCCGCCGTGGCGGTTCCAGGGTGGCCGCCAGCGCCCGCAGCCCGATCCCGCGCAGCCGGCCCCCGTGCGTGCGGGCGAGATGCTGCTCGGCCAGCGCCCGCGCCTCGTCGACGCGGCCGAGCCGGACCAGCACGTGCGCGGCGTCCACCCGCCATGGCACGAACCCGGGCTGGTCGATGTTCCACTCGACCAGCAGGCGCCCGGCCGTCATCAGGTCATCGAGCGCGGCCGGCAGGCGGCCCCGGGCCGCGTGCAGGCTCGCGCGGCCGCGCAGGAACTGGGGACCGAACCGGGACCGGAACATGGCCTCGGGCACCGCCGGCACGTCGGCGTCGTCCAGCGGCGCGCCGCTGGCCGCGGCGGCCATCAGCAGTGCCGACAGCGGGCGCCCGATGCCGACGCCCCACGACCAGGCTGGGACGACGGTCAGCGCCAGTCGGGCGTTCTCGCCGGCGGCGCGGATGTCGCCCTGGTGGACGGCGATCTCCGCCCGGACCCCCGCCATCAGCGCCTGCCAGGCCCGGCTGCCCCGCCGGGTGGCCTCGGCCAGGTAGCGGTCGGCCCAGGAGACGGCCAGCTCCAGCTGCCCGGCGTAGGCCAGGGCCAGCACCGCCCACTCGACCGACCCGACGGACTGGTCGTCGAGCAGCGTCGCCTGGAGCACCTGCTGGGCCGACCGCACCGTCTCGTCGTCGGCCTCGCCCCGCAGAGCCAGGCGCAGGGCGTCGACCGCGGCGGCCGTCTGGCCGTCGGCCACGCCGGCGGCGGTCCGGCGGGTCATCCGGGCCGAGCCGCTGGCCACGGCGAGCCGCGGGTGGTTGACCGGCAGATAGTCGTGGATGAGCTCCAGGCCGAGCGCCGAGCGCGGGTCGAGCCGGTCACGGCGGCGTTCCAGCTCGGCCAACGCGCGCTCGGCGTCCGCCTCCCGGCCGAACCACATCAGCAGCCGGGCCAGCGTCACGGCGTGCGCGCCGCCCAGCCGGCCGGCCAGCAGGGCGCGCAGCAGCGGGTCCAGCCGGTCGATCACCTCGGCGCCGTCATCCCGGCAGGCCACCCGCAGGCGCAGCAGGGTGAACTCCGCGCGCTGGTCGTCCGCGTCGGCCTCCCGCGACGCCGTCGTGGTGACATCGGCCAGATCCAGCGCGGCCAGGGCACCGGCGACGTCGTCGGCACGCAGGGCCGACTCGATCGCGCGGCGCAGCACGTCGAGGCACCAGCGCTCCCCGGCCCAGCCGGCGGCGACCAGGTGCACCGCGATCTCGTCGGCCGACGCGCCGGCGAGGTACCGGACCTCGGCGGCCCGCCGGTGCAGCTCGCGGCGCGCGGAGGCCGGGATGTCCGCCAGCACGGCCGCGCGGACCGCCGGGTGCCGGAAGCCGTCGCGGTCCATCAGGCCGGCCCTGGCGAGGGCGCCGAGCGCGGCCTCGCGGCGGTCGGCGCCCGCTCCTGCGCGGTCCGCGAGCACCTGGTGGGCCAGGCCGGCCGAGGCTCCTGACGCGCCGAGCACCGCGACGGCCCGCGCCACGGCCAGCGCCTCGCCACCGGCCGCGTGCACCAGGCGCGCGACCGCCTCGACGTATCTGGGCCCCGGCTCGGGGCCGACGGCCGCGCCGTTCGCCTCCGGTGCCCCGGTCGGGCTCGGGGCGGCGCGGGCGTCGTCGAGCAGCGCCCGCAGCAGGGTGGGGTTGCCGGCGCTGAACGCCCACCAGCCGGGGGCGGCCGCCGCGGCGGCCGGGCCTAGGCGGCGGGTGAGGACGGTCGCCACCCCGGCCGGGGACAACCCGGGCAGCCAGACCTGGCGGTAGCGCGGATGGCGCAGCAGGTCGGTGTGCCAGCCGGCGCGGGACGGCTCGGTCACCGCGCCGTCCAGCACCGTCGCGACCAGCAGCACCCGGTCGGTGGCCAGCCGGCTCACGAGCAGGGAAAGGCCGCGCAGCGACGCCTCGTCGGCGCGGTGGACGTCGTCGACCGCGACGACCACCGGCGCGGCGGCCGCGAGCGCGCGGATCCGGGCGCCGAGCGCCTCGACCAGCGCGGGCAGCGGCGGGGCCTCGGCCAGGCCGGCCACTACTGGCCGCCCGGTCGCGTCCTTGCCGGCTCGGGCCAGCGCCGCCGCCCGCGTGGCGTCCCGCGAGAGCTGACGCAGAGCGTCCCCGGGCGGCCCGACGGCGGCCGCCGAGCCGCAGGCCGTGAGGACGGTCGCGCCCGTCCCGCCGGCCCGCTCCAGCAGCGCCGCCAGAACCGTGGAACGGCCCGAGCCAGGGCCGCCGGAGATGACGACGACGCTGCCGCGGCCGGCCTGGCTGTCCGCGAAGGCGGCCAACAGCCGGGCCAGTGCCTCACCCCGGTCGGGCAGATCGCCGGTCAGGCGCCGGTCGCGGGCCGGGACGTGCGAGGTCCGCGGCGGGGCCAGCCGGGCCCCGGCGCACGGGCCAGCGGCGCTGCGCCCGCGGCCGCGGGGCTCCTCGGCCGGGCGCCAGGGCGACCGGGCCGGGTTCCGGCTCGCCGGGGCCGTCGTCATCGGATGCTGCCCTCCTCCGTTGGCTTTCTCTACAAAGTTAGTCGATTTAGTGGTCTTATGCCGGGAAAGTCACCACGGCCGCCTGGAACACACACCGGCCGGGCGCACGGCTGGCGCCCGGCCGGTGGACGACGGCGCTAGACGCCCAGGAAGACCGGCAGCTCTGCCCGGCCGCGGATCCGCAGCTTGCGGTAGGTCCGGGTCAGGTGCTGCTCGACCGTGCTGACGGTGATGTAGAGCCGCCGGGCGATCTCCCGGTTCGAATGGCCGGTCGCGGCCAGGGAGGCGACCTGGAGCTCGGCTGTGCTGAGCTCACCGCCGCCGGCCTGGCTGTCGCCCTCCACCGTGAGAACGAAGGCCGGGCCGGTGGGGGCCGCCGGCTCGGGCGCCGGCCACGAGAGGCGCGCGGAACCCGGCTCGCGTGCCGCGCCGACGGGTGGCGCGGCCAGCCCGGGCCGGCCGGTGCTGCCGCGGCGGGGCGAGCCCGCGGCCCGGTCGAGCGCGTCGAGGTCCTCCCGCGCCCGGGCCAGCTCCAGCCGGTCCCCCGCCACGCCGAGCAGCCGGACCGACTCACGCAGCAGCCCCGACCGGCGCTGGCGCTCGACCAGCGACGCCTCCACCCGCAGTGCCAGGCCCCGGACCCGCGGGCTGGTCGCCGACGGGCGGCCCCGGTTCTCGGTCAGCAGGTCGCGGGCCTGGGCCAGCCGGCCGAGCTCGGTGAGCACCGCGGCGGCGTCGAGCCGCCAGGGCAGGAAGGCCGGCAGGTCGAGACCCCAGCGCACCATGAGGCGCCCGCAGGTGAGCAGGTCGTCCAGGGCAGCGTGCGGCTGTCCGACGGCGGCATGGCGCTGGCCCCGGGCGTACAGGTAGCTCAGCCCGTAGCGGGTCTGGAACATCTCGTCCGGGACGGGGATCGCGCGCGCGCCGGCCGGGTCGGTCCCGGTCCTGGCGCCGACCCGCAGCAGGACGGACAGCGGGAGGCCGATGCCCACTCCCCAGCTCCAGGCCGGGATCAGGTCCAGCGCGGACCGGGCGAAGCGCTCGGCGGCCGCCAGGTCGCCCTGGCGCAGCGCGATCTCGGCCCGCGGCCCGGCCAGCAGCCCGCGCCAGGTCGGGAAGCCGCGCCGGTCCGCCTCCCCGATCAGCCGGTCGCAGTGCGCCGCCGCCAGGTCGGCCCGGTCCGCGCAGACCAGGCTGACCAGGGCGCTCTCCAGCGGGCAGATCGTCTCGTCGGCCGGCGGGATCTCCCGCAGCAGCGCGTCGGCGACGGGCACGGTCGCCTCGTCGGGGCCGGCCGCGAGGACCGTGCCCAGCAGGACGACGGCCTGGGCCGCGCGGGTCGGGTGGGGGTCCGCCGGCCGGGGCCCGTGGCCGGCCCGAACCGTCCCGGCCGCCACCAGCAGGCCCGGATGGGAGTAGCGCAGCCAGTTCCTGGCCACCGCCAGCTCCGTGTGGCCGCGCTCGTCGAGGTCCACGTCGTCGCGGTCGAGGCGCCGCAGCGCCGCCGCCGCCTCGTCGACCCGGCCGTGCCAGGCCAGTGCCCGCACCAGCGGGACCAGGTCGCGGTCGCTGACCTCCCCCGCCTCGATCGCCCGGGTCAGCCGGGGCAGCCGGCGGATCGCCCCGCCCGGGTTGACCCGGCACTCGACCCGGCTCTGCTGGATCAGGATCGACAGGCGCTCGCGCCCGTCGGCGCTGGCCCGCTCGGCCAGCCGCAGGCACTCGACCGCGAACGCGACGTCGTCGTCGGCCGAGTCGGTGGCCGCGCGGCGCAGCAGGTCGACCGACCAGGACTCGTCAGCCTCCCCCGCCGCGACCAGATGCGCGGCGACCTGCCGGGGGGCGGCCCCGGACCGGCGTAGCAGCCGGGCCGCCCGGCGGTGCAGGACGACGGCCTCGTCCAGCGGCAGGTCGGCCAGGACGGCCGCCCGCGCGACCGGATGCCGGAAGCCACCGCCGACCATGACCCCGGCCGAGGCCAACGTGTCGAGGGCCGCGCCCGTCTCGGTCAGGCCGATCTCCAGCAGGCCGGCGAACAGCGCGGGCGAGCCGGCGGTCTCCAGGACGGCCGCGCCGCGGGCGGTGGCGAGCAGGCGGTCGTCCGCGCGGTGCAGGCAGGTCAGCACGGCGCGGCCGAACGCTCCATGGCCGGGAGGGTCGAAGGACCGCGGGGCACTCGGGTCCGCCGCGCCGTCCTGGACGTCCGGGTCGCCGCCGTGGGGCCCGGCGAGGCGGAGGTCCTCCACCAGGTAGTCCTCGGCGAGGGCGCGTACCAGCAGCGGGTTGCCGCCGCTGAGGCGCGCGAAGCAGGCCGAGAGCGCCCGCGCGGGGCCGAAGCCGAGCTGGCGGGTCAGCGCCTCGAGGATCCCCATCCGGGTCAGCGGCGCGACCGGTACCTCGACGGTGCTCGTCGCCCGGGTCAGGTCGGCGCGCCACCGGGCGATCCGGCTCGGGGCGCCCGGCGGCGCCTCGGGCCCGGTGACCACCATCAGCAGCCGCGACGAGCGGGCCCGCGCGCCGAGCTGGAGCAGGCCGCGCAGCGAGATCTCGTCGGCGTGCTGGACGTCGTCCACCCCGATGACCAGGGGCCGGCGCAGGGCGGCGGCCAGCAGGCGCTCGCCCAGCTCCCGTGGCGTCTCGGGCGCCGAGCGGCCCGGGTCTGGCCGGTTCCAGGCCGGTTCCGCCGGCCCGGTGACCTGCTCGCCCAGGCCAGCGGCCAGCGCCCGCAGGACCGAGCCCGGCGCGGAGTCCTGCGCCGACGCCGAGGCCGTCAGCACCGTGGCGCCCGCCTGGCCGGCCCGGCCCAGGAACGCGTTCAGCAGCTCGGTCTTTCCGCAGCCGACCGCGCCGCTGACGAAGGCGGCGCCCCCCTGGTAGGCGAAACAGGCGGCCAGCATCCGGTCCAGCTCGGCGATGGGGCCCACGCGCTCGATGAGCGCGGCGGCCTCCCCCGTCCGCGGCCCGGACGAGCGAGGTGCACGGACAGTCCTGATCTCACGCATGGCTTCCCACTCCGTTGTCGCCGACAGTTCACACGTCAGGGGCGACGGCGACAGCCACCGAAGTTCATCGTCAGACCTCATCTGGGCGCTTCGGCTCCTCCGCCTGCGCGACCGCGCGCGGACGGGGAGTGGTTTTCGTTCCGTTGACACTAGCCGCGCCGACCCGGTCGCCGACCGGACTCCGGAACGTCGTCGACCGCCGCCCCGGCGCCGGAGCCCGGTCAGCCGTGGTCAGCGGCCGGCCGTTCCCGCCGCCTCGTCCGCCCGCGGCGGGCGCGGCACGGCGGCGAGAAGCTCCCGGGTGTAGGGATGCTCGGGCCTGGCGAAGATCCGTTCGGTGGGGCCGGACTCGACGACCCGGCCGTCCTTCATGACCAGCAACCGGTCGCTCACGTGATGCACGACGCCGAGGTCGTGGGAGATGAAGAGCAGGGCCACCCCGGTGTCGTGCCGCAGCCCGAGGAGCAGGTCCAGGATCTGCGCCTGTACCGAGACGTCCAGGGCGGACACGGGTTCGTCGCAGACGAGGATGTCGGGGGACGGGGCCAGCGCCCGCGCGATCGCCACCCGCTGGCGCTGGCCGCCGGAGAGCTCCAGCGGCCGCCGCCCGGCCAGGTCGTCGGGCAGCCCGACGGCGGCCAGCAGCTCGGCGACCCGCTCGCGGCGGGCCGGGCCGCGTGGCACGCCGGCCGTCGCCACCGCCTCACCGATGATCTTCTCGACGGTGTACCGGGGGTCGAAGGAGCCGAACGGGTCCTGGTAGACGGCCTGGACCCGTCGGCGCCGCGGCCGCCGTTCGGCCTCGGGCCGCCCGCTCCACGCCTCGCCGTCGAGCCGGACCGAGCCTGCGTCCGGCTCCACCAGGCCCAGGACGATGCGCGCGACCGTCGTCTTGCCCGATCCGGACTCGCCGACGACTCCCAGTGCCTCCCCCGGGCTGAGCGTGAACGACACGTCGTCCACCGCCAGCCGACGCTCGCCGCCGGGGTCACGGAACCCTTTGCTGATCGAGGCCACCTCGACCAGCGGCCGGCCGGAACGGTCCGGCTCGCGGGCCGACGGCACCGGGACGACAGGCTCGGCGAGCGCGGCCGGGACCCGGCCCGGGTACCAGCAGAGCGTCTCGTGACCGGCTTCGACCGGGACCGCCGAGCCTGGGGCTGACGACCCGGCGGCTGACGGACCGGCGGCCACGGCGGGCCCCGACAGCGGCGGGAGCTTGGTGCGGCAGCGGTCGTCGGCGAGCGGGCAGCGGGCGGCGTACGGGCAGGCGTCCGGCGAGGCGGGCGGTCCGGGCGCGACCGATGCCGGGGCCGACAGCCGACTGCCGCGGGGACGGCCGACCGGCACGGCGGCCAGCAGGGCGCGCGTGTACGGGTGGCGCGGGCGGCCGAGCACGGCGGCGGTCGGCCCGTGTTCGACGATCCGGCCGCCGTACATGACGGCGACCTGGTCGGCCAGCCCCGCGACGACGGCCAGGTCGTGGCTGACCAGGACGATCGCCGTGCCGTCGGCGCGGAAGCCGCCCAGCAGGTCGAGCACCCGCGCCTGGACCGTGACGTCCAGCGCGGTGGTCGGCTCGTCGGCCAGCAGCAGCTCGGGATCGGCCGAGATCGCCGACGCGATGAGTGCGCGCTGCCGCAGCCCGCCGGAGAGCTGGTGGGAGTACTGGCGCGCGCGCCGGTCGGGGTCGTCGATGCCGACGGCCGCCAGCAGCGAGCGCACCCGCTCGGGCACCGCTCGCCGGTCGAGGAGCCGGTGCACCCGGGGCGTCTCGGCGACCTCGGCGCCGACGGTCCTCAGCGGGTCGAGCGAGACCAGCGCGTCCTGCAGGACCAGGCCGATCCGCCGGCCGCGCACCGACCGCCAGCGCGCCTCGCCGGCGCCGCTGAGGTCCTCCCCGTCGAAGGAGAGCGTGCGGGCGCCGAGGACGGCCGACCCGCCGGTCAGCCCGACCAGGGCGCGCAGGGTGACGCTCTTGCCCGACCCGGACTCCCCCACGATGGCCAGGCACTCGCCGCGCCGGACGCTGAAGGAGACGTCGCGGGCGGCGCGGACCGGGCCGGCCGGAGTCCGGAAGGTCACGTCCAGGCCGTCGACCTCCAGCAGCGTCTCGCCGAGGACGGTCCCGGCCGGCGCGGCCTCGGGCTCGGTCACCAGTGGTCGGCCGGTCATGCCAGGTCACCTCCCTGCGGCCGGCGGGTGAACCGCGCTCGCGCGCGCCGGCCGGTCACGTTGAGGGCGATCACGGTCAGGGTCGCCGCCAGCCCGGGGAAGACCGCGACCCACCAGGCCACGGAGAAGTAGTTGCGGCCGGTGGACAGCGCCAGGCCCCACTCGGAGGAGGGGGGCTGCGCGCCGAGGCCGAGGAAGCTCAGGCTGGAGGCGTAGATCAGGGCCGAGCCGAAGCCCACCGTGGCCAGCACGAGCAGCGGGCCCAGCGTGTTCGGCAGGACGTGGCGCCCGACCAGCCGCCAGCGGGGCAGCCCAAGGCCCACGGCCGCCTCGACATAGCCGGAGCGGCGCACGACCAGCGTCTCGGCCCGCACCACCCGGGCGTAGCCGGGCACGAACGCGATCGCGACCGCCACCATCACGTTGACCTGGCCGTGGCCCAGCACCGCCACCGCCAGCAGGGCGAGCAGCAGCGGCGGCAGGGCGAGCAGGACGTCGGCCACCCGCATGAGCACCTGGTCCAGGGCCGGGCCCCCGATCCCGGCCGTCAGGCCGAGGGCCGTCGCGCCCACGACCGCGAAGACCGTGGCACCGAAGCCGACGATCAGTGAGGGCCGCGCGCCGTAGACGACCCGGGCGAAGACGTCGCGGCCCAGCGCGTCCGTCCCGAACCAGTGGGTGCCGCTCGGCCCGCGCAGCGCGTTGACCGGGTCGGTCGCGGTCGGCGAGTGGCCGGCGAACAGCCCCGGCGCGATCATCAGCAGCGCGATCAGGACCAGGAAGGCCGCCGACGCCGCGAAGGCCAGGCCGGGCACGTCCCGGTCCCGGCCGCGCCGCCGGCCCAGCGCCGCTGGTCCCGGCCGCGGCGCGAGTTCCGCCAGGGAGCGCTCCACCGCTGTCACGGCCTCACCCCGTCCGCAGTCGTGGGTCGATCAGCAGGTAGAGCAGGTCGACCAGGGTGGAGATGACGACGAACGCCACCGCGGAGACGAACACGACGCCCATGACCACGGGCATGTCCTTGTTCTGGACGGCCTCCAGGGTCAGCGCGCCGATCCCCGGCCGGCCGAAGACGGACTCGACCAGGACCGCGTTGCCCAGCAGGCTCCCGCTCAGCCAGCCGACCAGGGTCACCAGCGGCGCCGCCGCGTGGCGCAGCGCGTGGCGCAGCCGCACGGCCGAGCGCCGCAGCCCCCGGGACCGTGCGGTGATCACGAACGGCTGTCCCAGCGCCGTCTCCAGGCCCTCCCGCAGCACCTGGGCCAGCACGCCGGCGATCGGGAGGGCGAGTGTCAGGGCCGGCAGGACGAGCGAGGCCGCGCTCTGCGCGCCGGCCACCGGGAACAGCCGCAGCCGGAACGAGAACGCGGTCAGCAGCAGGATGCCGAGCCAGAACGTCGGGGTGGAGACGAGCACCAGCTCGACGACGTCGACGACCGCGCGCAGGCCGCCCCGGCGGCTGGCGGTGCCGAGCGCCGAGATCAGAGCCAGCAGTACGGCGACGCCCACCGCCGCCAGCATCAGCTGGAACGTCGGCCAGAACTGCGCGCCGATCAGCGAGGCCACCGACTGGTTCAGCTGGTAGGAGGTGCCGAGGTCACCGTGGGCGAGGTGCCCGAGGTACTGGAAGTACTGGACGATCACCGGGTGGTTCAGCCCGAGGTCGTGTTGGATCTGGGCCCGGACCTGCGGCGAGACCGCGTTGTTGAACCCGATCATGATCGTCACCGCGTCGCCGGGGATGAGCTGCAGGGCGACGAACGCGACGGTGGCCGCGCCGTAGACGACCGCGGCCGCCCCGAGCAGCCGGCGGGCCACGACCGGCCACAGCCGGCGGCGCCAGAGGGCGCCGCCGGCCGGGGCTTCGATCCGTTCGACCGTGCCAGTGGTCACTTGGACAGCCAGGTTCCGTAGAACTCCGGCCAGGCGTTCGGCGAGAACGCCAGGTCCTGCACGCTGGACTGGGTGGCGAACAGCGACCGCGGGACGTAGACCGGCACGTCCGCGGCGAGCTGGATGACCCGCTGCTGGGTCTTCGCGTAGACGTCGTTACGCACCGTGGGGTCCAGGGTCTGCGCGCCGGCGTTCGTCCACTGGTCGACCTGGTCGTCGGCCAGGAAGGCCCCGTTCTGGCCGTTCGAGCCACGGCTCGCGCTGTTGAAGAACAGGCGCAGGACGTCGGGGTCGAAGCGGGCCCAGGACGTGTCGAGGACGTCGAACTCGCTCGCGTAGGCCTTGGTGAGGTACGTGGTGACGTCGAAGCTCGGGCGGGAGATCTCGATGCCGATCTTCTTCAGGTCGGCGACGATCGCCTGGGCCAGCACGTCACGGGAGTCACGGTTGCTGGCCGAGGGCGTCGAGGGCCAGACCACGGTGAGCCGCTGGCCGTCCTTGGTCCGGTAGCCGGCGGAGTCCCGCCCGGTCCAGCCGGCCTCGTCGAGCAGCTTGTTGGCCAGCGCCGGGTCATACGGCCAGCTGCCCTCGAGCTTCGCGTCGTAGCTGGGCGTGGCCGGGGAGATCGGGCTCCAGGCACGGCTGTACTGGCCGAAGTAGACCGTCTTGACGTTCTGGTCGATGTCGATCCCGCGCTGGATGGCCTGGCGCACCCGCTGGTCGGACAGGATCGGCCGGGTGACGTTCAGGTAGAGGTTGTAGACGCCGCCCGGGTCGTCCTTCTTGTAGACGTTGATCGACTTGATCGAGGCCAGGCTGGCCACGTTCGACGGCGGGACGGACTGGATGCCGTCGACCTGGCCGCTGGTCAGCGAGCCGATCCGGGTCGCCGCCTCGGTCAGGATCCGGTAGGTCACCTTGTCCAGGTAGGCCGGCCCGGTGTGGGTGCTGTCGGCCGGGCCCCAGTTGTAGGCCGGGTTACGGCTGAGCAGGATGCTCTGGCCCTTGGTGGCGCTGGTGAAGGTGAACGGGCCGGTCCCGACGGCGGACGGGCCGCCGACGCAGAAGCCCTCGGGGTGGTTCCTGATCGCGGTAGGCGAGTAGAAGCCGAGGTAGGCCGTCGCCGCCACCTGCAGGAACGGCGCGAACGGCTTGGAGAAGCTGACCTGGACGGTGCTGGGGTCGATGACCTTGGTGCCGGTGTACGGGCCGAGCAGGTTGGAGGCGTACTGCGACTTGGTCGTAGGCGCCACGATCCGGTCGAAGTTGACCTTGACCGCGTTCGCGTCGAACACCGTGCCGTCGGTGAACTTCACCCCGCCGCGCAGGTGGAAGGTGTAGGTCGTCAGGTCCTTGGAGACGTCCCAGGACTTGGCCAGCCAGGGGTGGAAGGTGCCCTTGGTGTCCTCGGAGACCAGCGAGTCGAGGATGTTGCGATCCACCTCCCCGGTGACGTCCTGCGGGCTGACCGCCGCGTCGAAGCACTGCGGCTCGACGTCGAGCGCGTAGGTGAGGTTGCCCCCCGAGCGGGGCTGGCTGGCGGGCGCCGCCGCCGAGCTCCCCCCGGAGCCGCACGCGGCGAGCAGCATCGCGGCCGTGGCCGCCAACGCGGCCGCACCGGCCAGGACAGGTCTAGAACGCATCAGTACTCCACAAAAAATCGCCGGCCGAAACCCGGCGCGGGAAGATGTCCAGGACACTGCGCCTTCTCCACCGCGCTCGAAGAGCGGCACGCGACTGGGTCAGGAGGCGCGTGAATGGAGAAGCATTCGTTGAGAAATCAACGAGGAAAACACGGCGCGGCACCGGCCCGACGGTCGGGACCTGGCAGGAATGACGCGCCCGAATACCCTCCGGCGCACGGGCCGGGACAACGGGCCAAGGGGACCGGTCCTCAGTTTTCGACCGTGACCCAGCCCGGCCCGTTCATCGCGCGGATGAGGGCGCCGGGGTTTTCATGCAGCCCACGCCGAATTTCAGCGGGCGGAACGCACCGCCGTGATCAGAAATCAGCGGAGGCCGGCGGGACAGGAGGCGCTCGCGACCCGCAGCAGGTCGATGTGCCGCCGAGTGGTGAGGAAACGCGCGCGCGGCTCGCCCCCCGGGGCGGGCGTGCGAACGCGCACGGCCGCCGGGTATCCCCGCGGCATCGCCTGGGCAGGCCCAAAGAGCCCAGACAGCCGTTCTGGCTGCCTGGCGCGCTGGGCGCCGTATCCATTCACCCCCACGGCGCAGAGGCTAGCCAGAGCGCTATCGACGCCGATACCGGTCCATCTGTGATGCCGGCCACAGCAGCACGAGGCAGGCCCGGCCTCACGCAGCGGTCCCGAGCCCGTGGCGCGGCCGTCTGACCAGGCAGGATCCAGCCGACCAGGCCCGTTCGCCGCGACGGCGGCTCGGCCAGCCCGCGGCCGCGGCCTGCCGCGTTCCGGGGTCGGACCCCCCACCCGCGGGCGCGGCGAGTAAGGGTTTTCTAGGGTTGACAAAACGTGGCCGCCGACGAGGGACGCGGTGGTGCCGCGGCCAGCCGGCCCGGTCATACCCGATGGTCGCGTCGCGCGGAGACCGCTACGCCGGCGCCGGCGACGATGTCGAGGACCGCTGAGAGCTGGCTGTTGAGGTAGAAGTGGCCGCCCGGCAGCACGTGGAGCCCGAACTCGGCGGTCGTGTGCTCCCGCCAGGCCGCCGCCTCCTGGATCGTGGTCAGCGGGTCGTCGGTCCCGACCAGGGCGGTGACCGGCGCGTTCACCCGCGCACTGGGGTCTGCCTGGTAGGTCTCGATGGCCCGGTAGTCGCCGCGCACCGCCGGCAGGATCATGGCGACGATCTCGTCGTCGTCGAGCAGGTCCCCCTCGGTCCCGCTGAGCCTGCGCAGCTCGTCCACCAGGCCCCGGTCGTCGAGCAGGTGGGTTCGCTCGGCCCGCCGGGTCGACGGCGCGCGCCGGCCGGAGACGAACAGGCCGGCCGCGACGAGGCCGGCGTCCCGCTCCAGTCGCCGCGCGACCTCGAAGGCGACGACCGCGCCCATGCTGTGGCCGAACAGGGCGGGCGGCCGGGCCGGGTCGAGCCAGCCGCCGGCGAGCAGCGCGGCCACCGTGGCGTCGGCGAGCGCGTCGACCCGCTCGAAGGCCGGCTCGTGGCGGCGGTCGTGGCGGCCGGGATACTGCGCCGCCAGCACCTGGACGGGCGGCCGCGCGTTCGCCAGCGCCCGTGACGCGGCGAAGAAGTAACTGGCGCCCCCGCCGGCGTGCGGAAAGCACACCAGCTGACGGGCGCCGTCCGGCGCGCGATGAAAACCACGGATCCAGCGGTCGGGCTCAGGCGGTGGCTGCCTGGTGGGCGGCGGCATAGGAACACGTTCCTTTCTGCCAATCGATTTATAGCCGGCGGGTGGCGTCCGGCGCCACCTCTGCCGATCTCACGCGAGCCAACGGTAACGGCGCCGCCAGATCGCCGATTCCCGCCGGGCCGGTGGAGTAACCCCCGTCACATCCCCCCGATAGGGGGAAAAGATAGGGGTTCACCATCGCGCCCCCTTCGACGAATAGTCGAGGCGGGCCGCGCGGCCGTTGACGGCTTCTCGCCAAACCGTCGGTGTGGCCTACGCCGGCCGCGGCCGGCCGTCCGGGCGACGGGGGCGAAACAGCCGGCACGGCGGCCCGAATCGACATCCTGGCATTTCGGCCGGGGCCTGGTTGACCGCGAGGGGGCACGACGTTCTATGACGAAAGCGGACGAGGGCCGGACCGGTATTACCGCGCCCGGTGACCGTCGTGACGCCGTCCTGCCCGGGGCTCCGGCGGCGGTCGTCGGCGTCGCCTGCCGGCTGCCCGGCGCGCCGGACCCGGCCGCGTTCTGGCGCCTGCTGCGATCCGGGACGGATGCCGTCCGGGACGACCCGGCCCGCGGCCGCGGCGGCCACCTGGCCGATCCGGCGGGGTTCGACGCCGAGTTCTTCGGGATCTCCCCGCGGGAGGCTGCCGCGATCGACCCGCGCCAGCGCCTCGTCCTGGAGCTGGCCTGGGAGGCCCTGGAGGATGCCGGCGTCGTCCCGACCCGGCTCGCCGGCGCGGCGGCCGGCGTGTTCATCGGCGCCGTCTCCGACGACTACGCCAACCTGCTCGCGGGCTACGGCGACGGCGCCGTCACCCGGCACACCCTCACCGGGGTGAGCCGCGGCCTGATCGCGAACCGGGTGTCCTACACGCTCGACCTGCGCGGCCCCAGCCTCACCGTCGACACGGCGCAGTCCTCGTCGCTGGTCGCCGTGCACCTGGCCGTGGAGAGCCTGGCCTCGGGCGAGTCCGAGGTGGCCCTGGCCGGTGGGGTGCAGCTCAACCTGGCCGACACGGTCACCCGCGGCGCCGAGCGGTTCGGCGGGCTGTCCCCGGATGGCCGGTGCTTCACCTTCGACGCCCGGGCCAACGGGTACGTCCGCGGCGAAGGCGGCGGGGTCGTCGTGCTCAAGCCGCTGCACCGGGCACTGGCCGACGGCGACCGGATCTACTGCGTCGTGCGGGGTGGCGCGGTCAATCACGACGGTGGCGGCGGCGCGGGCCTGACCGTTCCCAGCGCCGACGCCCAGGCCGAGGTCATCCGCCAGGCGCTGGCCCGGGCCGGTGTCGAGCCCGGGGCGGTCCAGTACGTCGAGCTGCACGGCACCGGGACGAAGGTCGGCGACCCGGTCGAGGCGGCCGGGCTGGGCCGGGCCGTCAGCGGCGGGCGACGCCCTGCCGACGCGCTGCGGGTTGGCTCGGTCAAGACCAACATCGGTCATCTCGAAGGCGCCGCGGGGATCGCCGGGTTCCTCAAGACGGCGCTGGCCATCCGGGCCCGCGAGCTGCCACCGAGCCTGAACTTCGCCCAGCCCAACCCGGCGATCGAGCTCACCGGCCTGGGCCTGCGGGTGCAGCGCGAGCTGGGCGGCTGGCCCCGGCCGGACGAGGAGCCGGTCGCCGGCGTCAGCTCGTTCGGGGTCGGCGGCACCAACTGCCACCTCGTCCTGTCGGCCCCGCCCGCCGGGTCCGTCGCGGAGACCATGCCGACCGGCGCGGGGCCGGCCGGACCTGCGCTGGCCGGAGTGGGGGCCGCCGGAGCAGGCCCGGCCGGACCCGCGCCGGTCGAGCGGGTGCCGGTCGTGACCGGAGGGGTCGTCGCCTGGCCGGTGTCGGCCCGTTCGGCGCCGGCCCTGCGCGCGGCGGCCGCGAACCTGCGCGCGGCGGCCGACGCCGACCCGGCCCTCCCACTGGCCGACGTCGCCTGGACCCTCAGCCAGGGTCGGGAGACGTTCGAGCACCGCGCGGTCGTCGTCGGCGCCGACCGGTCCGAGCTGCTGGCCGCGACGGCCGCGCTCGCCGCCGGCGAGCAGGACGCCGGCCTGCGCCTCGGCGTGGCCCACCAGCCGGCGCGGGCCGTCTTCGTGCTTCCCGGCCAGGGCTCGCAGTGGGCCGGCATGGCCGACGCGCTGCTCGACCGCTCCCCCGTGTTCGCCGACCACGTCGCCGCCTGCGCGGAGGCGCTCGCGGAGCACGTCGAGTGGCGGCTGCTCGACGTCCTGCGCGGCCGGCCCGGCGCGCCGGGCCTGGACCGGGTGGACGTCGTCCAGCCAGCCCTGTTCGCGATGATGACCTCGCTGGGAGCCCTCTGGCGGGCCGCCGGGGTCGTGCCCGCGGCGGTCGTCGGCCACTCGCAGGGCGAGATCGCCGCCGCCTACCTGGCCGGAGCGCTTTCGCTGACCGACGCGGCCCGGCTGGTGGCCCGGCGGTCCCGGGCGCTGCTGCGGATCGCCGGCCGGGGTGGGATGGCGTCGGTCGCGCTGCCCGCCGACGAGGTCCGCGACCGGCTGCTGGAGCTGCCGGGCGTCGCCGTGGCCGCCGTGAACGGGCCGGCCGCGACCGTGGTGGCCGGCGAGCGGGAAGCCCTCGCCGAGGCGGTCGCGCGGCTGCGGGCCAGCGGGGCCGACGTCCGCGCCATTCCGGTCGACTACGCCTCCCACTCACCCCAGGTCGCCGAGCTGCGCGCGGCGGTGCTCGCCGCGGCGAAGGGCGTCGCCGCCGGACCGGCCTCGGCCGCGTTCTACTCGACCGTCACCGGCGACCGGCTCGACCCGCGCCGCCTCGACGCGGACTACTGGTACCGCAACCTGCGGGAGGACGTCCGGTTCGCCCCGGCCATCCAGGCGGCCCTGGCCGACGGCCACCGGGTGTTCGTCGAGATCAGCCCCCATCCGGTCCTGACCCCTGGCATCCGCCAGATCATCGAGGCCGTCGGCGCGGACGCCGTCGGGGTGGCCACGCTGCGCCGCGACGACGGTGGCCCGGACCGTTTCCTGACCGCGCTCGGCGAGGCGCACACGCACGGGGTCGAGGTCGACTGGGCCGCGACGCTGCCGCCCGGGCGCCGCCGGGTCGACCTGCCCACCTACCCGTTCCAGCGCGAGCGGTACTGGCTGGACGACCTCTCGGCTCGGGAGGACGAGCCGGACCATCCCGGGCCAGCCGCCAGCGGCCCCGCCGCGCCTCCCCTGACCGAGCCTGGCCAGACCACGCCACTCCAGACCGAGCCTTTCCCGCCCATGGCTGTCCCTGCCTCGCCGGTGGGCCGCGAGCCGGCCGTCGCCCCGGCGGCGCGGTACCAGGGCCGGGATGGCGAGCGGGACCTCGATCGCCTCGTCCGGTCCAGCCTGGCCGCCGTCCTCGGCCGCGGCCGGACGGCCGCCCTGGACGAGCGCAGGACCTTCAAGGACCTCGGCCTGGACTCGCTGGGCGCGGTCGAGTTCCGGGACCGGCTGGCCAGCGCGAGCGGGATCCCGCTGCCGGCGACGGTGACGTTCGACCACCCGACGCCGGCGGCACTGCTGGCGTACCTGCGGACCGCCGACGACGACCGGCCAGGGGGCGCGGCCACCTCCGCCGGCCCGACGGACGACCCGGTCGTCATCGTGGCGGCGGCCGGCCGCTGGCCCGGCGGCGCGGACACCCCGGAGAAGCTGTGGGAGCTGCTGGCGGCCGGCCAGGACGCGATCGGCCCCTTCCCGACCAACCGCGGCTGGGACCTGGCCGCCCTGGCCACGGCGGACGCCACCGGCACCGCGCCCTCGTACGTGCACGAGGGCGGCTTCCTGCACGACGCCGACGCCTTCGACGCCGAGCTGTTCGGCGTGAACCCGCGCGAGGCGACGGCGATCGACCCGCAGCAGCGGCTGCTGCTGGAGTCGGCCTGGGAGCTGTGCGAACGGGCCGGCATCGACCCGCACGCCCTGCGCGGCAGCCAGACCGGCGTGTTCGTCGGGGTGATGGCGCAGGACTACGGCCCGCGCATGCACGAGGCCCCGGCCGAGCACAGCGGCTACCTGCTCACCGGAAGCACCACCAGCGTCGCCTCCGGGCGGATCGCCTACGTCCTGGGGCTCGCCGGGCCGACGCTGACCATCGACACCGCCTGCTCGTCGTCGCTGGTCGCGCTGCACCTGGCCAGCCAGGCCCTGCGGGCCGGCGAGTGCTCGCTGGCCCTGGCCGGCGGGGTCACCGTCATGGCGAGCCCTGGCATCTTCACCGAGTTCAGCCGGCAGCGCGGCCTGGCCCCGGACGGGCGCTGCAAGCCGTTCGCCGCCGCCGCCGACGGGACGGCCTGGGGCGAGGCCGCCGGATTGGTGCTGCTCGAACGGCTGTCCGACGCCCGCCGGCGGGGACACCCCGTGCTCGCGGTCGTGCGCGGCAGCGCGGTCAACTCCGACGGCGCGTCCAACGGACTGACCGCGCCGAACGGGCCGGCCCAGCGCGAGGTCATCCGCCTCGCCCTGGCCCAGGCCGGCCTGGGCCCCGCCGACGTGGACCACGTCCAGGCCCACGGCACCGGTACCGAGCTCGGGGACCCGATCGAGGCCCAGGCCCTGCTGGCGACCTACGGGCAGGACCGGGCGGACGGGCCGGCGCTGCTGCTCGGCTCGGTGAAGTCGAACCTCGGCCACACCCAGGCGGCCGCGGGGGTGACCGGGGTGGTCGCCGCGGTCGAGGCGATGCGCCACGGCCTCATCCCCGCCACGCTGCACGTCGACGCGCCGAGCCCGCACGTGGACTGGGCCGCGGGCGCTGTGCGGCTGGTGACCGAACCGACGCCGTGGCCCGAGACGGGCCGCCCCCGCAGGGCCGCCGTCTCGTCCTTCGGGATCAGCGGCACGAACGCCCACCTCATCCTGGAGCAGCCTCCCGCGGTTCCGGAGCAGGCCGCCGACGGGTCGAACGGCGACCGGGAGCCTGCGCGCAACGGCCCCGGTGACGCCGAGCCGGTTACGACCTGGGTGCTGTCCGGGCACGACCCGGCCGCGCTGCGGGAGAGCGCCCTCCGCCTGCGGTCGGCCGTGGCGGCGGCCGGGCCCGGTCTCAGGCCGGTCGACGTCGGGCTGACTCTGGCCACCGGCCGAGCCGGTCTCGACCAGCGGGCCGCCGTCATCGGCTCCGGCGCCGCCGAGCTCCTGGCCGGGCTCGACGCGCTGGCCGCCGGGGAGGCCTCGCCGACCACGGTCTCGGGCACCGTGGCGGCCGGCGGCCGGATCGCGTTCGTCTTCCCTGGCCAGGGCAGCCAGTGGGCCGGGATGGCTCGCGACCTGCTGGACACGTCGCCGGTGTTCGCCGAGCACATCGAGCGGGTCGCCGCCGCGCTGGCCCCGCACGTCGACTGGTCGCTCGCCGACGTCCTACGCGGCCGCCCGTCCGGCGACGGGACCGGGCCGGACTGGCTGGAGCGGGTCGACGTCGTGCAGCCGGCGCTGTTCGCGGTGATGACCGGGCTCGCGCGGCTGTGGGAGTCCCTCGGCATCCGGCCGGACGCCGTCGTCGGGCACTCCCAGGCCGAGATCGCCGCCGCGTACGTCGCCGGCATCCTCGACCTGGACGACGCCGCCCGCGTCGTCGCCGTCCGGTCGCAGATCATCACCCGGATCGCCGGGCTGGGCGGCATGGCCTCGGTCCCCCGGCCCGCCGACGCTGTCCAGGCCGATCTCGACGCCTGGCCTCCCGGCCTCGCCGGGCTGGGCATCGCCGCCGTGAACGGGCCGGCCGCGACCGTCGTGTCGGGCCCCGCCGACGCCGTGGCCGCGCTCGTGGAGCGTTACAACGCCGACGGCGTCCGGGCCCGGCGCGTCCCGGTCGACTACGCGTCCCACTCCGGGGCCGTCGAGGCCCTGGCGGACGACCTGCTGGCCAGCCTGGCCGACGTCCGCCACGCCCCGGCCCGGACGTCGTTCTACTCGACGGTCACCGGCGCCCGCCTGGACGGCACCGACACGCTCTCCGCCGACTACTGGTACCGCAACCTGCGCCAGCCGGTCCGGTTCGCCGACGCGGTCCGTGCCCTGCTGACCGACGGGCACACCGCCTTCGTCGAGGTCAGCCCCCATCCGGTCCTGACCGTCGGGGTCAGCCAGACGATCGAGGACGAGCCTGACGCGCCCGCGACCGTGGTGACCGGCACGCTGCGGCGCGGCGAGGACGGCTGGCGGCGGCTCCACACCGCGCTCGCCCAGCTGCACGTGGCCGGCCACTCGCCCGACTGGCCGGCGGTGTTCGGCCCGGACGCCCGGCGGGTCGCCCTGCCGACCTACCCGTTCCAGCGCCGGCGGTTCTGGCTGGACGCGCCGGCCGAGCCCGGCGCGGAGCTGCTCGCGGCCGGCATCACGCCGGCGGCCCACCCCTGGTTGCGGCTGCGCACGGAGCAGGCCGACACCGCCTCGACGACGCTGCGCGGCCTGGTCTCGCTGGCACGCACGCCCTGGCTGGCCGACCACGCGGTCGCGGGGACACCGCTGCTGCCCGGGACGGCGTTCATCGACGTCGCCCTGCACGCCGCTGCGGCCGGCGCCGACGGGCCGGTCCGGCTGGACGAGCTCGTCCTGCGGGCGCCGCTCGCGCTGGGCGCCGACCGGGCGGCCCAGCTCCAGGTCTCGGTCGGCCCGGCCGGCGAGGACGGAGCGCCGGTCGAGATCCACGCCCGCCCGGCCCAGTCCGGCACCGGGCCGGCCGGCCAGCGAGCGTCGTGGACCCACCACGCCAGCGGTCATACCGGACGGCCCGTGGGCGATGGCCGGGCAGCGACCGCCGAGATCCCGGCGCCCCGGCAGGCGGGCGAGTGGCCGCCGAGCGAGTGGCCGCCAGCCGGAGCCGAGCCGGTCGACGTCGCCGACCTGTACCGGCGACTGGCCACGGCCGGCTACCACTACGGCCCGGCGCTGCGCGGGCTGGTCGGTGCCTGGCGCGTGGGGCAGGAGGTGCTCGCCGAGGCGCGGCTGCCCGAGCCGGTCGAGAGCGGGGCCGACGACCACGTCCTGCATCCCGTCCTGCTGGACGCGGTGTTCCAGGCGGCGCTCGGCCTGCTCGACCCGGACGCCGACCCACCCGGCGGCCCGGCCGACGGCATCCGGCTGCGCCTGCCGTTCTCCGTCAGCGGCGTGGAGGTGAGCAGACGCGGGGCGCGGACGCTGCGGGCCCGCATCCGTCCCACCGGTCCGGACGCGGTCTCGGTCACGGCGGTCGACCCGTCGGGCGGGGCCGTCGTCACGGTGGCGCGCCTGGTCGCCCGGCCGCTGCCGGCCAGCGAGGTGGCGGCGTTGCGTGAGCTGGCCGTGCGTGAGCTGGCCCTTGCGGGGGCGGCCAGCCCCCGGTCAACGACGGCGTTCAGGCCGCACTGGCCCGTCCTGGAGCCGAGCGCCACCGAGCCGGCGGGCCCTTCTCGGTGGTTCCTGCTCGGACCGGACGAGCTGGGCCTGGCCGATGCCCTCGCCGCCGGCGGCGGCACGCCGAATACCCACCCCGACCTGGCCTCGGCCGCCGCAGCCACGGGCGGCCAACGGCCGGGCGACGGCACTGTCGTCGTGCTGGCGGTCCCGGCCGGGGGCGGTACCGATCCGGACAGGGTGGAGGCGGCGGTCACCGGGACGCTCGCGACGGTTCAGGGGTTCCTGGCCGACGAGCGGCTGGCCGTCGCGCGCCTGCTCGTGCTGACCCGAGGCGCGATGGGCGTCGTCGACCACGACGGCCCGCCCGACCTGGGCGCCGCGGCTGTCTGGGGGCTGGTCCGCTCGGCTCAGGCCGAGCATCCAGGCCGGATCGTGCTCGTCGACCTGGACGGCGCCCTCGACCCGGCGACCAGCCCCGACCCGGGGCGGGCCCTGCGCGCCTCGGTCGCGGCCCTGCCCGCCGCCGTCGCGACCGGCCTCGGCCAGCTCGCCGCACGGGCGGGGACCGTGCATGTGCCCCGCCTGGCCAAGGCCGCGACCGGTGCCGGCGACGAGCTCGAGATTCCGGCCGGCGCCGCCTGGCGGCTGGAGTCCACCGATCCCGGTGCGCCCGGATCGCTGCGCCTGGTCGACGACCCCGACTCCACCCGCCAGCCAGGTCCCGGCGAGGTCCAGCTCCAGGTACGGGCGGCCGGCGTGAACTTCCGGGACGTCCTCATCGACCTCGGCCTCTACCCCGGCCGGGCCCGGATCGGCGCCGAGGGCTCCGGGGTCGTGACGGCTGTCGGGCCGGGGGTGGACCGTCTCTCCCCCGGTGACCGGGTGATGGGCCTGCTGCCCGGGCAGCTCGGCGCGCACGCCGTCGTGGACCACCGTCTGCTGGCTCCGGTCCCGGCGGGCTGGGACTTCGCTCGGGCCGCCGCCGTGCCGGTGGCGTACCTCACCGCCTACCACGGGCTGGTGGGCCTGGCCGATCTGCGGCCCGGCGAGACCGTGCTGGTGCACGCGGCGGCCGGCGGCGTCGGCCAGGCGGCGGTGGCGCTGGGCCGCCACCTCGGCGCCGAGGTGTTCGGCACGGCCAGCCCGGACAAGTGGGCCGCAATCCGGGCGCTCGGGCTCGACGACGACCATCTGGCGTCCTCGCGGGACCTCAGCTTCGCCGAGCGTTTCCGGGTGGCCTCGGGCGGCGGGGTGCGGGTCGTCCTCAACGCGCTCGCCCACGAGTTCACCGACGCCTCCCTCGGCCTGCTGCGGCCGGGCGGCCGGTTCGTCGAGCTGGGCAAGACCGACCCCCGGACGCCCGAGGAGCTGGCCGCGCGCTACCCGGGCCGGGCCTACCTGCCGTTCGACCTGCTGGCCGACGTCGCGCCCGAGCGCATCGGCGCCTACTGGGCCGAGCTGCTGCCGCTGCTGGCCTCGGGCGCGCTGCCCGCCGCGCCACCGCGGTCCTGGGACATCCGGCAGGCGCCGACGGCGCTGCGCCACCTGCGCCACGCCCGCCACGTCGGCAAGGTCGTGCTGCGGCTGCCCCGGCCGCTGGACCCGCACGGCACCGTCCTGATCACCGGCGGCACCGGCGGCCTCGGCGCGCTCACCGCCCGCCACCTCGTCGCCCACCACGGCGTCCGCCACCTGCTGCTGGTCAGCCGTCAGGGCCCGGACGCCCCGGACGCCGGCCCACTGGCCGCGGACCTCACCGCCGCCGGAGCGGCCGTGACGATCCACGCCGCCGACGTCGCCGATCCCGGCCAGCTCGCCGCCACGCTCGCCCGCGTCGAGCCCGGCCACCCGCTCACCGCGGTCGTCCACGCCGCCGGTGCCCTCGCCGACGCCACCTTCACCGCCGTGACCCCGCGGCACCTCCACTCCGCCCTGGCCCCGAAGGCGCACGCCGCCTGGCAGCTGGACCGCCTCACCCGGGACCACGACCTGAGCCACTTCGTCCTCTACTCGTCCACCGCCGCCCCGCTCGGCCATCCCGGCCAGGCCCCGTACGCCGCGGCGAACGCCTACCTCGACGCCCTGGCCCAGGACCGCCAGCGCCGCGGCCGGCCGGCCACCAGCATCAACTGGGGGCCCTGGCAGCTCCCGACCGGCCTGACCGCGCACCTCTCCGAGACCGACCTGGCCCGGCTGGCCCGCGGCGGGGTGCTGCCGCTGCCCACCGCGGCCGGGCTGGCCGAGCTGGACGCGGCGCTGGCCGGCGCGGCGCCGGTGGCCGTCGCCGCGCGCCTCGACACGCCGGCCGGGCGGCCGGCGCTACCCGAGCCCCTGTGGGATCTCATCCCCGTCACGCCGGCCGGCGTCAACGCCCCGAGCCCCGCCGGACCGGCGGGCGCCGGGGATCGCCCACCGGCCGCCACGGCGGCGAACGGGACCGCGCTGGCCGAGCGCCTGCGCGACCGGACGGCTCCCGAGCGGGAGGCGCTGCTGATGGAGCTGGTCACGACGAGCGCGGCCGCGGTGCTCGGGCACGGGCCGGCGCGGGCGCTCGGCCCGGACCGGGGCTTCCTCGACTCGGGCTTCGACTCGTTGACGTCCGTCGAGTTCCGCAACGTCGCCGCCGCCGCGACCGGGCTGCGGCTGCCCACGACGCTGCTGTTCGACCACCCGACCCCCCGCCGGCTGGCCCGGCACCTCGCGGAGCGACTGGCGCCGCCCGAGGCGGACCCGCTCGCCCAGGTCGAGCTCCTCTCGGCGGCGCTGGCGCGGGTCGCCACGACCGCCGAGCCCCGGGTGCGCGACGCCGTCCGGCCCCTGCTGCGGCAGCTGCTCACGGTCTGGGACATGGACCGGCGCCCGGCCGGCCCGCCCGACCACGACAACGCGCCACGGCCACACAGGCCGGCGGCGGACCTGGAGTCCGCCGACGACGACGAGCTGTTCGCCGCCCTCGACGAGGAGCTGGGCCTCGACCCCTCCGACTCGCCGGCCGGCACGCCCTGGGGAGCCCGATGACCACGCCTGATCTCGACCGCCCGGCCGCCGCGCACGCGGAACCGGGCGCGGCGGCCGGCGCCACCGAACGCAAGCTGCGGGACTACCTCCGCCGGGCCGCGACCGACCTGCGGGAGACCAAGGCCCGGCTGGCCGAGCTGACCGCCGCCCGCGACGAGCCGATCGCGATCGTGTCGATGGCCTGCCGCTACCCGGGCGGCGTGCGCTCCCCGGAGGAGCTCTGGACGCTGCTGGCCGCCGGGCGGGACGCGACCGGCGACCTCCCGGACGACCGGGGCTGGGACGTCGAGGAGCTCTACGACCCGGACCCCGCCGCCCGTGGCCGCTCCTACGCGCGGCGCGGGGGCTTCCTCCGTGACGCCGCGGACTTCGACGCGGAGTTCTTCGGCCTGCCGCCCCGGGAGGCCCTGGCCACCGACCCCCAGCAGCGGATCCTGCTGGAGCTGGGCTGGGAGGTGCTCGAACGGGCCGGGATCGACCCGACCACCCTGCGCGGCAGCGACACCGGCGTCTTCGCCGGCGTCATCGCGGCCGACTATGCCCCTGACAACTCCCCCGACAGCGCGGCCGACAACGGTCCGGGCAGCTCGGCGGTGGAGGGCTACACGCTCATCGGGTCGACACCGAGCGTCGCCTCCGGCCGGCTCGCCTACACCCTGGGCCTGGAGGGCCCGGCGATCACGGTGGACACGGCGTGCTCCTCGTCGCTGGTCGCGATCCACCTGGCCGTCCGGGCGCTGCGCGCCGGGGAGTGCGGCCTGGCCCTGGCCGGCGGGGTGACCGTGATGCCGACCCCGCGGTCGTTCGTCGAGTTCAGCCGGCAGCGAGGGCTCGCGCCCGACGGCCGGTGCAAGCCCTTCTCGGCCGCGGCCGACGGCTTCGCGCTGGCCGAGGGGGCCGGGCTCCTCCTGCTGGAACGGCTGTCCGACGCCCGCCGGCGCGGCCATCGGGTGCACGCGGTCATCCGGTCCAGCGCGGTGAACTCGGACGGGACGAGCAGCCAGCTCACCGCGCCGAGCGGCCCGTCCCAGCGACGGGTCATCCGGCAGGCGCTGGCCGCGGCCCAGCTCACGGCGGCCGACGTCGACGTCCTCGACGCGCACGGGACCGGGACGACCCTGGGCGACCCCATCGAGGCCCACGCCGTGCTGGCCACCTACGGCCAGGGCCGGCCGGCGGACCGGCCCCTGCTGCTCGGCGCCGTCAAGGCGAACCTCGGCCACACCCAGGCCGCCGCCGGCGTGGCCAGCATCATCAAGCTGGTCGAGGCGCTCCGGCACGGCCTGCTACCGGCGACGCCGCACATCGACGCGCCCAGCCCGCACGTCGACTGGGCCGGCGGCGCGGTCCGGCTGCTCACCGAGGCGAGCCCGTGGCCCGCGGGCGGACGTCCCCGGCGGGCGGCGGTGTCGTCGTTCGGCATCAGCGGCACCAACGCCCACCTCATCCTGGAGGAGGCGCCGGCAGCGGACACCGCTGACGGCCCGCACCCCGCAGACCCGGCCACGCCCGGCCCCTCGCTGCCCTGGCTGCTGAGCGCCCGCTCGCCCGCGGCGCTGCGGGCGGCGGCCGGCCGGCTGGCCGAGCACCTCGACGCGGCCACCGGCCTCGCGCCGGAGGCGACCGCGGCGGCGCTGCTGCACACCCGGGCGCACCTCGAGCACCGCGCCGTGGTGGTGGCCGCCGACCGGCCGTCCGCGCGGGACGCCTTCGCCCTGCTCGCGGCCGGGTCGGCCGGCTCACCCGCGCTGACCGGCGAGGCCGTCGGGAACAGGCGCCTCGCCGTCCTGTTCACCGGGCAGGGCAGCCAGCGGCCCGCGGCCGGGCGGGAGCTCTACGAGACGTTCCCTGTCTTCGCGGCCGCGCTCGACGAGGTCGCCGGCCACCTCGACCCGCTGCTCGGCCGGCGGCTGCTCGACGTCGTGTTCGCGCCGGCCGGCAGCGAGCCGGCCGCGCTCCTGGACCAGACCGCGTTCACCCAGCCGGCGCTGTTCGCCCTGGGCACCGCGCTGTACCGGCTCGTCGAGTCGTTCGGCGTCCGCCCCGACCACCTGGTCGGCCACTCGGTCGGCGGTCTCACCGCCGCGCACGTCGCCGGGGTCTTCTCGCTGGCCGACGCCGCCACGCTCGTCGCGGCCCGCGGCCGGCTCATGGCCGAGCTGCCGAGCGGCGGAGGGATGGTCGCCCTGGAGGCGACCGAGGCCGCCGCGCTCGCGGCCGTGGCCGAGCTCGGCCTGGCCGGCCGGCTGGGCCTGGCAGCGGTCAACGGGCCGGACGCGGTCGTCGTCTCCGGCGACCTCGACGCCGCCCTCGTCCTGGAGCGGGAGTGGAAGGCCCGGGGCGGCCGGGCGAAGCGGCTGACCGTCAGCCACGCCTTCCACTCCCACCGGATGGAGCCGGCGAGGGCGGCGTTGCGGGAGGTGGTCGCCGGCCTGCGCGCCCACCCGGCCGCCATCCCCGTGATCTCCGACGTCACCGGCCGGGTGGCCACCGACGCGAGCCTCGCCGACCCGGACTACTGGGCCGGGCACCTCCGCCAGCCGGTGCGCTTCCACGAGGCCGTCGGCGAGCTGGACCGGCTGGGCACGACGACCTACCTGGAGCTCGGCCCGGACGCCGTGCTGACGGCACTGGCCGCCGACACCCTGGAAGAGCACGCGGACCAGGACCGGACAGACCGGCCCAGGGTCGTCGCGACGCTGCGGGACGGCCGGCCCGAGCCGGCGGCGCTGCTGACGGCGCTGGGTGAGCTGCACGCCCACGGCGTGCCGGTCGTCTGGGACCGGCTGCTGCCGGACAGCGCCGCGGCCCGCGCCGTCGACCTGCCGACGTACCCGTTCCAGCGGACCCGGTTCTGGCTCGGCCGCCCGTCCACCGGCCGGGCCAGGCCCCAGCTCCATCGGCTCGTCTGGGAGCCGATCGCCACTGCTGGCGCCAGCCACACCGGGGAGATCGCCCGTTTCGGCGACACGACCGTGTTGCTCGCCGCGCTTGCGGACGGGCGCCGGCTGCCACAGGTGGTCGTCGTGGACGCCCCGACCGGGCCTGCTGACCAGGGTGGAGCGCCGCCGGAGGCCGCGGTGTCGGTAGGACGCACGCTTGAGCTCCTCCAACGGTGGCTCGCCGACGACGCGCGGGACGGCTCCGTCCTCGCCCTGGCCACCCGGGGCGCGGTCGCCGTCGAGCCCGGTGCCGACGTCACCGACCTGGCCGGGGCTGCCGTGTGGGGCCTCGTCCGCTCGGCCCAGAGCGAGCACCCTGGCCGCTTCCTCCTGGTGGACCTCGCCGCCGGGGCCGGCCAGGCCACCGGCGACGAGGTGGTGGCGGCCGTTCGGGCGGCGCTCGGCGCGGGCGAGGCCCAGATCGCGATCCGGGACGGTGTCGCGCGCTCGCCCCGGCTGCGCCGGCTGGTCCCGAGCACGGCGGCGTCGGACCCGGGGCTGACCGCCGAACCAACCGCGGCGCCGGGGACAGCGGCCGGCCCGAGGCCGTTGCACCCCGACGGCACCGTTCTGATCACCGGTGGGACCGGTGGCCTGGGCGCGCAGGTGGCTCGCCATCTGGTCGCCCGGCACGGCGTGCGCCGGCTGCTGCTGGTCAGCCGCCGTGGCGAGGCAGCCCCGGGAGCGGCCGAGCTGCGTGACGAGCTGACCGCCGCCGGCGCGGCCGTCACGATCGCCGCCGCCGACGTCGCCGACCACTCGGCCGTGGCCGACCTGCTGGCGACCATCCCGGCCGACGCCCCGCTGACCGCCGTCGTGCACGCCGCCGGAGTGCTCGGCGACGGCGTGCTCACCGCGCTGACCCCGGACCGGGCGGCGGCCGTGCTGCGGCCCAAGGCCGACGCCGCGCGGCACCTGGACGCGCTGACCGCCGACGCCGAGCTGGCCGCGTTCCTGCTGTTCTCGTCGGTCGCCGGCATCCTGGGCACACCGGGCCAGTCCAGCTACGCCGCCGCGAACAGCTATCTCGACGCCCTCGCGACCCGCCGCCGGGCGGCCGGGCGCGCCGGTACCTCCATCGCCTGGGGCCAGTGGACCGAGGCCGGCGGGATGGGCGACCGGCTCACGCCGGGCGACGCCGCGCGCCTGCGCCGGGCCGGCGTGGCCCCGATGAGCGTGACCGCGGCCCTGAACCTGCTGGACGAGGCCCTGACCACCTCCGAACCGGTGCTGGTGGCCGCGCACCTCGATCCGGCCGGCCCGGCCGCCGCCGGAGCCGACGTCAGCCACGGGCCGCTGCGCGAGCTGGCGGCGCCGGGCCGCGCGCCTACTGGGCCAGGCGGCGGCCCGGCGCCGAGGACGAACGCGGGCGACGACACCATCCCCCAGCTCGTCCAGGCACTGGCCGGCCGGTCCGGCCAGGAACGCGGCCAGCTCCTGCTCGGGCACATCCGCGCGGCCGCCGCGACGATCCTCGGCCATCCGGACGCTGGTGCCGTCGCGGCGGACCGGGGCTTCCTCGACGGTGGCTTCGACTCACTGGGCGCGGTCGAGCTGCGCAACCGGCTGGCCGTCGCCACAGGCCTGCGGCTGCCCAAGACCCTGCTGTTCGACCACCCGACCCCGCGTGCCCTGGCCGAGCACCTCGCCGGGCTGGTCGGACCGGTGGGCGCCGCCCCGGCCAGCGGTCCCGTCGAGGACCCGGTGGCCGCCCTGGAAGCACTCGCCGCCGCCCTGGCCGCCACCCCGCCGACCGACGACACGCGCGCCGCGCTCGTCACCCGGCTGGAGTCCCTGCTGGCCGGCCTCAGCGCCGAGCCCGACGACCTGGACGTGGCCAGCGCCGTCAGCGACGCCACCGACGAGGAACTGATCAGTTTCATCGACCGGGAGCTCGGCATCTCATGACCCGCGACGAAAGCAGCCAGCCGACATGAGCGACGAGAAGATCCGCGACCTGCTCAAGCGGGTGACCATCGACCTGCACCGCGCCCAGCGGCGCCTGCGCGACACCGAGGCCGCCGCCGGCGAGCCGATCGCGATCGTCGGGATCGGCTGCCGGTTCCCGGGCGGGGTGCGCGACGCCGAGAGCCTGTGGGAGCTGGTCGCCGCCGGCGGGGACGCCGTCGGGGAGCTGCCCCGCGACCGCGGCTGGGACGTCGACGGCCTCTACCACCCTGACCCGAGCCACACCGGTACCAGCTACTCCCGGCACGGCGGGTTCCTCTACGACGCGGCCGGCTTCGACGCGGCCTTCTTCGGGATGTCGCCCCGCGAGGCGGCGGCGACGGACCCGCAGCAGCGGCTGCTGCTGGAGGTGGCCTGGGAGACGATCGAGAACGCCGGCCTCGACCCGGCCGACCTGCGCGGCAGCGACACCGGCGTGTTCGCCGGGATCACCGCGCAGGGATACGGCGCGGGCGCGTCGGCCGAGTCCGAGGGCTACGCCCTGATCGGGACGACCGGCAGCGTGGCGTCAGGGCGGATCGCCTACACGCTGGGCCTGGAGGGCCCGGCGATCAGCCTGGACACGGCCTGCTCGTCGTCGCTGGTCGCCATCCACCAGGCCAGCCGGGCGCTGCGGGCCGGTGACTGCCGGCTGGCGCTGGCCGGCGGGGTCACGGTCATGGCGACGCCGAGCACGTTCATCGAGTTCAGCCGGCAGCGCGGGCTGGCCCCGGACGGGCGGTGCAAGTCGTTCGCCGCCGCGGCCGACGGCACCGGCTGGGGCGAGGGCGTCGGCCTGCTGCTGCTGGAGCGCCTGTCCGACGCCCGCCGGCTGGGCCACCGCATTCACGCGGTGGTCCGCGGCAGCGCGATCAACCAGGACGGCACCAGCAGCCAGCTCACCGCGCCCAACGGCCTGGCCCAGCAGCGGGTGATCCGCCAGGCCCTCGCGGCGGCCAGGCTGTCGCCGGCCGACGTCAGCGCGCTGGAGGGCCACGGCACCGGGACGACGCTGGGCGACCCGATCGAGGCCCAGGCGCTGCTGGCGACCTACGGCCAGGGCCGGCCGGCCGAGGCCCCGCTGTGGCTGGGCTCGGTCAAGTCCAACCTCGGCCACACCCAGGCGGCGGCCGGCGTGGCCGGCATCATCAAGCTGGTCGGTGCCCTGCGCCACGGGCTGCTGCCGAAGACGCTGCACGTCGACAAGCCCACGCCCGACGTCGACTGGGACGCCGGCGCCGTCCGGCTGCTCACCGAGCCCCGGCCCTGGCCGGCCGGCGCCGAGCCCCGGCGCGCGGCGGTGTCCTCGTTCGGCGTCAGCGGTACGAACGCCCATCTCATCCTTGAGGAGGCGCCGGAACCGGAGCCGGGCCTCCCGGGCGCGGAACGCCCAGCGGCGGTGCCGGCCCAGCGGACGGCGGACCCGGCGGCCGCCACGGCCAGCGGCTCGCCGTCACCGCGGCTGGACGACGCGGGAGCAGCGCCGTCCGGACCGCCACCGGTGGCCGCGGTGGGGGCCGTCCGCCCGCCGTGGGTGCTCACGGCACGCGACCCCGACGCTCTGGCGGCGGTGGCCGGCCAGCTGGCCGCGCACGTCCGGGCTCACCCCGAGCTGGACGTCGCGGCAGTGGCGCACGCGCTGGACCGGCGGGCCCGGCACGCGCGGCGCGCGGTCGTCATCCCGGACCCCGAACGGTCCGAGCCGGCGGACGCCTACCTGGCCGCGCTGGACGGGCTGGCCGCGGGCGAGCAGCCGGCTGGCCTGGTCCTGGGCCAGGCCCGCGAGCCCGGCCGCGTGGTGTTCGTCCTCCCCGGTCAGGGCGCCCAGTGGGACGGCATGACCACCGACCTCCTCGAAACCTCACCCCGCTACGCCCACCACCTCCACCAGGCCGCCGACGCCCTCGCCCCCTACATCGACTGGTCACTGCTCGACGTCCTCTACCAACGACCCGGGGCCCCCACCCTCGACCGCGTCGACGTCGTCCAACCGGCGCTGTGGGCCATCACCACCAGCCTCGCCGAACTGTGGAAAGCCCACGGCATCACCCCCGACGCCGTCCTCGGCCACAGCCAAGGCGAAATCGCCGCCGCCACCACCGCCGGCATCCTCACCCTCGACGACGCCGCTCGCATCGTCACCCGCCGGTCACAGATCATCAGCCGCCTCGCCGGCACCGGCGCGATGGCCTCCATCCCGCTACCCGCCAACGCCGTCCAGGCCCACCTCGACGCGGGCCGCGTCACCGGGCTGAGCATCGCCGCCGTCAACGGCCCCCGGACCACCGTCGTCTCCGGCGACGCCACCGCCGTCGGCGAGCTGGTCGAGCACTACACCGCTCAGGGCATCCGGGCCCGGGTCATCCCCGTCGACTACGCGTCCCACTCCCCCGCCGTCGAGCCGCTGCGCACCGACCTGGTCGCCGCCCTCGGTGAGATCACCACCCAGCCCACCGAGGTCGCCTTCTACTCGACGGTCACCGCCGCCGTCGCCGACCCGGGCACCCTCAGCGCCGACTACTGGTACCGCAACCTGCGCCAGCCGGTCCGGTTCGCCGACACGGCCCGCGCGCTGCTCGCCGACGGGCACACCACGTACCTCGAGGTCAGCCCCCACCCCGTCCTCACCACCACCCTCACCGACACCCTCGAAGACGCCGCCACCGTCGCCCCCACCCTGCGGCGGGGCGAGGCGACCCTGACCCGTTTCCACACCTCCCTCGCCGACGCCCACACCCACGGCACCCCTGTCGGCTGGAATCCCGACCCCGTGCCGAGAACCGAACCCGTCGACCTGCCGCCGTACCCGTTCCAGCACCAGCCCTACTGGATCACCCCCGCCAGCCAGGCCGCCCGCGCGGGTCACACCGACCAGTTCTGGAACACGGTCCACACTGGCGATCCCGACGCCCTCGCCACCCTCCTCGGCAGCGCCGACCCCGCCACCCACACCGCCCTCAACGCCGCGCTGCCCGCGCTCACGACCTGGCACCGCGCCCACACCACCCGCGCCACCATCGACAACTGGCGCTACCGCGTCGCCTGGCGGCCGGTCACCCCGTCCCCGGGACGGGTGCCAGGCCACTGGCTGCTGGCCGCGCCCGCCGACCGCGCCGACGCGCCGGCCACCCAGGCCCTGGTCCGCGCGCTGGTCGAGCGGGGCGCGCGGGTGACGACGGTCCGGGTCGGCGCTGATGTCGAGCGGGCGGCCGTGGCGGCGGCGATCCGGTCCGCGCTCGCCGCCGCCGACGCGTCGCCGACCGAGCGGGTCGCCGGGGTCCTGTCCGTGCTGGGCCTCCGCAGCGACCTGCTGCCGGACCACCCGTCGGTGCCGTGGGGGCTCGGCGCGACCGTCGGCCTGATCCAGGCGCTGCACGATCTCGGGCTGGACACCCCGGTGTGGCTGACGACGAGCGGCGCGGTCACCACCGGGCCGGGAGACGCGGTCCGGGAGCCAGAGCAGGCGATGGTCTGGGGCCTGGGGCCGGTCCTGGCGGCCGAGAACCCGGCCGGGTTCGGTGGCCTGATCGACCTGCCCGCGGAGGTGGACGAACGCGCCGCGGCGCGGGTCGCCGACCTCCTCGGTGGTCACCACGGCGAGACCGAGCTGGCCATCCGGGCCGGCGCCGTCCATGCCCGCCGGCTGGTGCGGGCGCCCGCCACCGAAACCGACACGGCCACCTACACCCCGACCGGCACGACCCTGGTCACCGGTGCCACGGGAGCGATCGGCCAGCACCTCGCACGCTGGCTCGCCCACAACGGCGCGCCCCATCTACTACTGCTCTCACAGCGAGGACCGGACCACCCTGACGCGGCACGACTCACCCACGACCTCGCCCAGAACGGCACCCACGTCACCCTCCTCGCGGGCGACATCGCCGACCCCCATCACCTCACCCACGCCCTGACCCACATCCCACCCAACGCACCCCTCACGGCGATCTACCACACCGCCGCCATCCTCGACGACGCCCTCACCACCGACCTCACCCTGACCCAGATCAACAACACCACCCGCGTCAAAGTCGACGGCGCCCGCAACCTCCACCACCACACCCACAGCCTCACCCACTTCGTCCTCTTCTCCTCCATGGCCGGCATCTCCGGCATCACCGGCCAAGGCAACTACGCCCCCGGCAACGCCTACCTCGACGCCCTCGCCCACCACCGCCGCCACCACCACCAACCCGCCACCAGCATCGGCTGGACGCACTGGGCCAAGGCCGGTGACGGAACCGGTGACAGCGCCCGGGGCATCGCGCCGGCCCACGTCGAGACGCGGCTGGCCCGCCGCGGCCTCACCCTGCTGCCACCCGCCGCCGCCCTCACCGCCCTGCACCACCCCCTCACCCACGACACCACCCACCTCGTCATCGCCGACCTCGACTGGAACGCCTTCGGGCGCGACCAGCCCGGACAGCTGACCGCCGAGCTGCGCACCGCCCCCGCGCCGAGATCGGGGACCGCCTCGACCGAGGCCGCGCGGCCCGGCAGCGCCCGGGACGCGGCGGGCCGGCTGTCCGAGGAACTGGCCACGCTCCCCCCGGCGCGGCGGGCGGCACGGCTGCGGACCCTGGTGCGGGCGGAGGCGTCCGCCGTCCTCGGCCACCGGTCGACGGACCGGCTGGAGCCGACGACGAGCTTCCGCGACCTGGGCTTCGACTCCCTCACGGCGGTCGAGCTGTGCAACCGCCTGCGGACGGCGAGCGGCCTGGCCCTGCCGAGCACCTTGATCTTCGACTACCCGTCCCCCGACTCGCTGGCCGAGTACCTGGCGAAACGGCTGGCGCTCGACGCGGCCGAGAACGCCGCGGCCGGCGGCGAGGACGTGCTCGGCCAGCTCGACCGCCTCGAGGCGGCGCTGGCGACGGCCAGCCTGGACGACGCCACCCAGGAACGAGCGGCCGCCCGGCTGCGGGAGCTGGCCGACGCCTGGGGCCTGCCGTCCGGGCGTCCAGACCAGAGCCGGGCCGAGGCGCTCGGCGCCCAGCTGTCCGAGACGAGCGACGACGAGCTCATCGACCTCCTCGGCCGCCGGTTCGGCATCTCGTGACGACCCGCCGCACCGCTCCCCCGACCCCGACGTCCCTGACCAGGAAGGCTGGCCCCACGCGATGAGCGACGACCAGATCCGCCGCCTGCTCCGGCGGGTGACCGTCGAGCTGGACGACGCGCAGGAGCGGCTGCGCCGGCTCCAGGACCGCGACCGCGAGCCGATCGCGATCATCGGGATCGGCTGCCGCTTCCCGGGCGGGGTGCGCGACGCCGAGAGTCTGTGGGAGCTGGTCGCCGCCGGCCGCGAGGTCGTCGGGGACTTCCCGCGCGACCGGGGCTGG
Organism: Pseudofrankia inefficax; assembly: GCF_000166135.1. Classification (NCBI taxonomy): domain Bacteria; kingdom Bacillati; phylum Actinomycetota; class Actinomycetes; order Frankiales; family Frankiaceae; genus Pseudofrankia; species Pseudofrankia inefficax. The sequence continues at coordinate 3,748,944 of NC_014666.1, read as the reverse complement.
GACGTCGACGCCCTCTACCACCCCGACCCGGACCATCCCGGCACGTCGTACACCAACCGCGGTGCCTTCCTGCCGGACGTCGCCGGCTTCGACAACGGCTTCTTCGGCATCACCCCGCGCGAGGCGCTCGCCACCGACCCCCAGCACCGGCTGCTGCTGGAGACGGCATGGGAGACGTTCGAGCACGCCCGGGTGGACCCGACCGCGCTGCGCGGCAGCCCCGTCGGCGCGTTCGTCGGCCTCTCGCTGAACGACTACGCCCGCCTCGACCACACCCCGCGGGAGCTGGAGGCCTACCTCGGCCTGGGCAACGCCCCCAGCGTGGCGTCGGGCCGGATCTCCTACGCCTACGGGTTCACCGGGCCGGCCGTGACCGTGAACACCGCCTGCTCGTCGTCGCTGGTCGCGCTGCACCTGGCGCTGCGGTCGCTGCGGTCCGGCGAGAGCACGCTCGCACTGGCCGGCGGCGTGACCGTGATGTCGTCCCCGGAGGAGTTCATCTTCTTCTCCCGGCAGCGGGCCATGTCGCCCGACGGCCGGTGCCGCTCGTTCGCGGCCGCGGCCGACGGGGCGGGCTGGTCGGAGGGCGTCGGCCTGCTGCTGCTGGAGCGCCTCTCCGACGCCCAGCGCAACGGGCACGAGGTGCTGGCGCTGGTCCGGGGCAGCGCGGTCAACTCCGACGGCGCCTCCAACGGCCTGACCGCGCCCAACGGCCCGGCGCAGGAACGCGTCATCCGGGCCGCCCTGGCCGACGCCGGGCTGACGGCCGCCGACGTCGACGCGGTGGACGGGCACGGCACCGGCACCCCGCTGGGTGACCCGATCGAGGCCCAGGCGCTGCTGGCGACCTACGGCCAGGGCCGGCCGGCCGGCGCACCGCTGTGGCTGGGCTCGCTGAAGTCCAACCTCGGCCACGCCCAGGCCGCCGCCGGGGTGGCCGGGATCATCAAGCTGGTCGGGGCGCTGCGCCACGGCGTGCTGCCGAAGACGCTGCACGTCGACGCGCCGACCCCGCACGTCGACTGGGACGCCGGTGCCGTCCGGCTGCTCACCGAGTCCCGGCCCTGGCCCGCGGGCGAGCGCCCACGCCGAGCTGCCACCTCGTCGTTCGGCATCAGCGGCACCAACGCCCACGTGATCATCGAGGAGGCACCCGCGCCGCTGCCGCCCGCCGAGCCGGCGGCGGCGCCGTCCGGGCTGCCGCCGGTGGCCGCGGTCGGGGCGGTCCGCCCGCCGTGGGTGCTCTCGGCACGCGACCCCGATGCCCTGGCGGTGGCGGCCGGCCGGCTGGCAGCGCACGTCCGGGCCCATCCGGAGCTCGACCCGGCCGCCGTCGCGTACACCCTCGACCGGGGCCGGGCCCACCTGTCCCACCGGGCCGTCGTGATCCCCGACCCGCCGTCGCCTGGCCGCGAGCCCGGCTCGGAGCCAGGGCTGGCGCCCTATCTGCCGGGGCTCGACGGGCTGGCGGCCGGGGAACAGCCGGCGAACGTCGTGCGCGGCCAGGCCACCGCGCCAGGTCGGGTGGTGTTCGTCTTCCCCGGTCAGGGCGCCCAGTGGGACGGCATGACCACCGACCTCCTCGAAACCTCACCTCGCTACGCCCACCACCTGCACCAGGCCGCCGACGCCCTCGCGCCGTACGTCGACTGGTCGCTCTTCGACGTCCTCTACCGCCGACCCGGCGCCCCGACCCTCGACCGCGTCGACGTCGTCCAACCGGCGCTGTGGGCCGTCACCACCAGCCTCGCCGAACTGTGGAAAGCCCACGGGATCGTCCCCGACGCCGTCCTCGGCCACAGCCAAGGCGAAATCGCCGCCGCCACCACCGCCGGCATCCTCACCCTCGACGACGCCGCCCGCGCCATCGCCCGACGCAGCCAGGCCATCGCCACCATCGCCGGCACCGGCGGCATGGCCTCGATCGCCCTGCCCGCCGACGCCGTCCAGGCCGACCTCGACGCGGACCCCGGCACCGGGCTGAGCATCGCCGCCGTCAACGGCCCAACGACCACGGTGGTGTCAGGTCCGGCCTCCGCGATCACCGCGATCGTCGAGCGCTACACCGCCCAGGGGCTGCGCGCCCGTGTCATCCCGGTGGACTACGCGTCCCACTCCCCAGCCGTCGAGACGTTGCGCGCCCGCATCCTCGCCGAGCTGGGCGGCCTGACCCCGCGCCCCGGCCACACGCCGCTCTACTCGACGGTCACCGCCGGGATCGCCGACCCGGCCGCTCTCACCGCCGACTACTGGTACCGCAACCTGCGCCAACCGGTCCGCCTCACCGACGCCGTCCACGCCCTGAAGGCCGACGGCCACACCACCTACGTCGAGATCAGCCCCCACCCCGTCCTCGGCACCGCCCTCACCGACATCCTCGAGAACACCGCCACCATCACCGCCACGCTGCGCCGGGGCGACGCCACCCTGACCCGCCTGCACACGTCCCTAGCCGACGCCCACACCCACGGCGCCGCCGTCATCTGGAACCCAGACCCTGCCCCCACGCCCGAACCCGTCGACCTACCGCTCTACCCCTTCCAGCACCAGAACTACTGGCTCGCCCCCACCGCGCAGCCGCCCCTCCCCGCCACCGCCGACCAGGCCGACCAGTTCTGGAACACCCTCCAGACCGGCGACCCCGACGCCCTCGCCACCCTGCTCGGGGCGACCGACCCCGTTACCCGCACCGCCCTCGGCACCGCCCTGCCCGCCCTCACCGCCTGGCGCCAGACGCACACCACCCGCGCCACCATCGACCGCTGGCGCTACCGCATCGCCTGGCAGCGCGTCGCCGCCGAGCCCGCCCCGCTGACCGGCGACTGGCTGGTGACCGTCCCCGACGAGCTGGCCGACGCCCCCTGGGTGCGCGCGCTGCTCGACGTGCTGACCGGGCGCGAAGCGAGCCCGGTCCTGGTGCGGGTGGCCCGCGACGCGACCGACCGGGTCGCCCTGGCCGGGCTGGTCAAGGCCGGTCTGACCGGGCCGCCACGCGGTGTGCTGTCGCTGCTGGGCCTGGCGGAGGGCAGCCACCCGGACTTCCCGTCGGTGCCGTGGGGGCTGGCCGGCACGGTCGGCCTGATCCAGGCGCTGCACGACGGCGACATCCCGGCGCCGATCTGGGCGGTGACGCGCGGCGCGGTGACGACCGGGGCGAACGACCCGGTGACCGATCCCGAGGCGGCCATGGTCTGGGGCCTGGGCAGCAGCGCGGCGGCGGAGAACCCGGCCGGGTGGGGCGGCCTGATCGACCTACCGGGGACGATCGACCAGGACAGCCTTCAGCTGCTGGCCACGGCCCTGGGGCAGACCGACGAGTGCGACCTGGCGGTCCGGCCCGGCGGGCTGAGCGTCCGCCGGCTGGTGCGGGCGCCGATGACCGAACCCGACGCCACCGCCCTCACCCCGTTCACCCCCACCGGCACCAGCCTGGTCACCGGGGCGACCGGAGCGATCGGCCAGCACCTCGCCCGCTGGCTCGCCCACCACGGCGCACCCCACCTCCTCCTGCTCTCCCAACGAGGACCCGACCACCCCGACGCCGACCAGCTCCTGAAAGACCTCACCGCCACCGGCACCCAGGCCACCCTGATCGCCGGCGACATCGCCGACGCCGACCACCTCACCCACGCCCTGACCCACATCCCACCCAACGCACCCCTCACCGCGATCTACCACACCGCCGCCATCCTCGACGACGCCCTCACCACCGACCTCACCCTCACCCAAATCAACAACACCACCCGCGTCAAAGTCGACGGCGCCCGCAACCTCCACCACCACACCGACACGCATAACCTCACCCACTTCGTCCTCTTCAGCTCCATGGCCGGCATCTCCGGCATCACCGGCCAAGGCAACTACGCCCCCGGCAACGCCTACCTCGACGCCCTCGCCCACCACCGCCGTCACCACCACCAACCCGCCACCAGCATCGGCTGGGGGCACTGGGCCGGCGGCGGGATCGCCGCGCCGCACATCGAGGCCCAGCTGGCCCGCCGCGGCCTCACGCTGCTGCCACCCGCCACCGCCCTCACCGCCCTGCACCACCCCCTCACCCACGACACCACCCACCTCGTCATCGGTGACCTCGACTGGGACGTGCTGTGGCGGGACAAGCCCGACCGGCTCTACCGGGACCTGCTGCGCCAGCCACCGGCCGGGCCGGCCGCGATCGAGCCGGCCGCGCCCACCGCCGCGCCCCGCCAGGGCCTGGCCGGCCGGCTGGCCGACCTGCCCGAGGCCGAGGGGCGACGCACGGTGCTGCGGCTGGTCCGCGCGCACGTCGCCGCGATCGGTGGGTTCGGCGGCCCGGACGCCGTCGACGTCCGGGTGCCCTTCCGCGACCTGGGCTTCGACTCGGTGACCGCGGTCGAGCTGCGCAACCGGCTCGGGAACGAGACCGGGCTGCGGCTGGCCACGACCCTGGTCTTCGACCACCCGTCCCCAGCCGCGCTGGCCGAGCACCTGTTCGCCGAGCTGGCGCCGGCCGCCGGCCCGGCCGTGACCGTCCCGGCGCCCGCCGCCGCCCACTCGGCGGCCTCCCCCGGCGCCCCAGCCGGCACGGGAACGGCAGCGGTCGCCGACGAGCTGGCCGCCGCGTCCGACGACGAGCTCATCGACTTCATCGGCAAGGAACTCGGCATCTCCTGACGCCCCGCCAGGGCCCCCGCCGCCCCCTCGGGGAGCGCGGCCCCCAGCACGGCTCCGCCACCGACAGCGAAAGAGAAGCGGCCAGCAATGAGCGACGACCAGATCCGTTACCTGCTCCGGCGGGTGAGCGCGGAACTCCACGACACGCGGGCCCGGCTGCGCGAGGCCGAGGACCAGTGGCGCGAGCCGATCGCCATCGTCGGGACCGCCTGCCGCTTCCCGGGCGGCGCGAACTCCCCCGAACAGCTGTGGCGGCTCGTCGCGGCCGGCGGCGACGCCGTCACGGAGTTCCCCACCGACCGAGGCTGGGACCTGGACGGGCTGTTCGACCCCGATCCCGACACGCCGGGCACGTCCTACACCCGGCACGGCGCGTTCCTGGCCGACATCGCCGGCTTCGACAACGAGCTGTTCGGCATCTCGCCCCGCGAGGCGCTGGCCACCGACCCGCAGCACCGCCTCCTGCTGGAGACGACGTGGGAGCTCCTCGAACGCGCCGGGATCGACCCGGCGACCCTGCGCGGCGGGCGGACCGGCACGTTCATCGGGACGAACGGCCAGGACTACGCCTGGCGGCTGACCGAGGTGCCGCCGGCCGTCGAGGGCTACATCGGCGCCGGCAACGCGGCGAGCGTCGCCTCGGGCCGCATCGCGTACACCTTCGGCTTCGAGGGCCCGGCCGTCACCGTCGACACCGCGTGCTCGGCCTCGCTGGTCGCGCTGCACCTGGCCGCCGCCTCGCTGCGGTCCGGGGAGAGCGCGCTCGCGGTGGCCGGCGGGGTCACGGTGGTCGCGTCGCCGCTGGGCTTCACCGAGTTCTCCCGCCAGCGTGGCCTGGCCGTCGACGGGCGGTGCAAGCCGTTCGCCGCCGCGGCGGACGGCACCGGCTGGGCCGAGGGCGTCGGCCTGCTGCTGCTGGAGCGCCTCTCCGACGCCCAGCGCAACGGGCACCGGGTGCTCGCCCTGGTCCGGGGCAGCGCGATCAACTCCGACGGCGCCTCCAACGGCCTCACCGCACCCAACGGCCCGGCCCAGGAGCGCGTCATCCGGGCCGCACTGGCCAGCGCCGGGCTGACCGCAGCCGACGTCGACCTCCTCGAGGCGCACGGCACCGGCACGACGCTCGGCGACCCGATCGAGGCCCGGGCGCTGCTCGCCACCTACGGCCGGGACCGGCCGGCCGATCGGCCGGCCTGGCTGGGCGGGGTGAAGTCCAACATCGGCCACACCCAGGCCGCCGCGGGGGTGGCCGGCGTCATCAAGGCCGTCGAGGCCATCCGGCACGGCGTCCTGCCGAAGACCCTGCACGTCGACGCGCCGACCCCGCACGTCGACTGGGACGCCGGAGCCGTCCGGCTGCTCACCGAGTCCCAGCCCTGGCCCGAGGGCGAGAACCCCCGGCGGGCCGCCGTCTCCTCCTTCGGCATCAGCGGCACCAACGCCCACGTCATCCTGGAGCAGGCCCCCGAGCCGGCCGAACCGGCGCCGGCCCCGGCCGGCGCGGCCCCAGCCGACACCCATCAGCTCCCGCTGCCCTGGGTGCTCACGGCCCACACCCCGGCCGCCCTCGCCGCCCGGGCCGGCGCGCTGGCCGCCCACCTGCGGGAGCGGCCAGCGGCGGCGGCCGACATCGCCTACTCACTGGCGACGACCCGGACCGCGCTCGAACATCGGGCCGTGATCGTCGCCGCGACGGCCGAGGCGGCCCTGCCGGCGCTGGACACGCTGACCGCCGGCGACGACGCCGCAGAGCCAGCCAACGCCAACACGGCCCGGGGCGCGGCCGAGGGCTCCGACGCCCTCGCCGTCCTGTTCACCGGCCAGGGCAGCCAGCGCATCGGCATGGGCGCCGAGCTGTACCGGGCGTTCCCCACCTTCGCGGCGGCGTTCGACGCGGTGGCCACCGAGCTGGACCGCCACCTCGCCGGGCACGCCCGGCACTCGGTGCGCGACGTCGTGTTCGGCGCCGCCGGGGTCGGCGACGGCGAGCTCGACCAGACCCTCTACACGCAGACCGGGCTGTTCGCGGTGGAGACCGCCCTGTTCCGGCTGTTCGAGTCCTGGGGGCTGCGGCCCGACTACGTGACCGGGCACTCGATCGGCGAGGTCACGGCGGCGCACGTCGCCGGGGTCCTCGCCCTGCCGGACGCGGCCGCCCTGGTGGCCGCCCGGGCCCGCCTGATGGCCGCGCTGCCGGCCGGCGGGGCGATGGTCGCCCTGCGCGCCACCGAGGCCGAGGCGCGGGACGCCCTGGCCGGCGTCGACGGCGTCGACCTGGCAGCGGTCAACGGGCCGAGCTCCGTCGTGCTGTCCGGGGACGAGCGGGCGGTGCTCGCCGTGGCCGAGACCTTCGCCCGCGAGGGCCGCAAGACCCGGCGGCTCACCGTCAGCCACGCCTTCCACTCGCCGCATGTCGACGGCGTGCTGGCCGAGTTCCGGGCGGTCGTCGCCGGCCTGTCCTTCGCCGCGCCGGCCATCTCGGTGGTCTCCAACCTCACCGGGACGATCGCGACCGCCGCCGAGCTGACCGACCCGGAGTACTGGGTCCGCCACGTCCGGGGCGCCGTCCGCTTCGCCGACGTCGTCGCCGAGCTGCACCGGGCCGGGGTCAGCGCGTACCTGGAGCTCGGCCCCGACGGGACGCTGTCCGCCCTGGCCGAGGAGACCGTCACCGACGCGCTGACCGGCGCGGGCGGGGAGGCGTCCCGGCCCGTGTTCGCCCCGGCGCTGCGCCGCGACCGGCCCGAGCCGGCCACCGTCGTCGGCGCGCTGGCCCAGGCGTACACGCGGGGCGCGCGGCTGGACTGGGACGCCGTGTTCACCGACCTCGCCGGACGCCTCCCGGTCGTCGCCGAGCTGCCGACCTACCCCTTCCAGCGGCGCCGCTACTGGCTGGACGTCCCCCGCCCGCGCGCGACCGCCCCCGGTCTGAGGGCCACCGGGCACCCGCTGCTGACCGGGGCGACGACCCTGGCCGGCGACGCCACGACGCTCGCGGTCGGCACGATCTCCGGCCTGGACCATCCCTGGGTGCTCGACCACGTCGTGTCCGGGACCGTCCTGGTGCCGGCCACGGCCTTCGTCGAGGCCGCCCTGCGGGCCGGCCGGGACGCGGGCCTGGACGTCCTGGCCGAGCTGGTCATCGTCGAGCCGCTCACCCTGGCCGACGACGGCACGGCCGAGATCCAGGTCAGGGTCGGCCCTGACGACGGCAGCGGGCGGCATCCGGTCGAGGTGCACGCCCGGGATGCCGGCGCCGAGACGGCGGACTGGCACCGGCACGCCACCGGCTTCCTCACCAGCGAGCCCGACGCCCGGGCCGCGGACTGGGACCTGGCCGAGTGGCCGCCCCCGGGAGCGGTCCCGGCCGACGTGTCCGACCTCTACGACCAGCTGCGCGTGGCCGGCCTCGCCTACGGCCCGGCGTTCGCGGGCCTGCGGGCCGGCTGGTACCGGGGCGAGGAGATCTTCGCCGAGGCCGAGCTGCCGGCCGGCGAGTGGCCGGCGGCCAGCGCGTTCGGCCTGCACCCGGCGCTGCTGGACTCGGTCCTGCACCTGGGCACCCTGCGCGGCCTGGCCGACCTGCCCCCCGGGGAGAACCGGCTGCCGTTCGCCTGGGACGGCGTGCGCGTGCACGCGGTGGGCGCGAACGCGGTCCGGGTCCGGCTGGTCGCGTCCGCGCCCGACGCGGCGACGGCCTGGATCGCCGACGGGACCGGCGCGCCCGTCCTGTCGATCGACCGGCTGCGCTCCCGGCGGGTCCCGGCCGGCCGGCGGCCCGGCGACCGGCGCTCCGACGCCCTGTTCACCCTCGACTGGATCGAGGCCCCGGCCGCGGACGGCGGAAGCGCGCCCGAACTCAGGGTCCTGGAGATCGACTCACAGGCCGGCGCGACGACGCCCGACGCCGCCCACGCCGCCACGGCTCAGGCACTGCACGCCGTCACCGACCGGCTCGGTGACGGCCGGCCCGACGAGGCCGCTCGACTGGTCGTCCTGACCAGGGGCGGCGTCGACGCGGGCGGCCAGGACGTGCCCGACCCAGCCCTCGCGGCGGTGTGGGGACTGGTCAGCTCGGCGCAGGCCGAGGCGCCCGACACCGTCGTCCTGGTCGACACCGACGGCTCGGAGGCGTCGAGCGACGCCCTGGCCGGCGCGGTCGCGGCGGCGGTCGCCGCCGGCGAGCCGCGCCTGGCGCTGCGCTCCGGGCGGGCGCTCATCCCCCGCCTGGTCCGGGCCGTTCCGCCAGGGGAGCAGCCGATCGGCCTGGGCTGGGACCCGGATGGCACGGTGCTGATCACCGGCGGGACCGGCACGCTCGGAGCCCTGCTCGCCCGCCACCTCGTCACCCGCCACGGCCTACGCCACCTGGTGCTGGCCAGCCGCAGTGGGGACCGCGACGAGGCCGCCCGCCGGCTGCTCGGCGAGCTCGCCGAGGCCGGCGGCCAGGTCACGGCGGCGGCCGTGGACGTGTCCGACCGGGACGCGCTCGCGGCCCTGCTCGCCGCGATCCCCGCCGAGCACCCGCTGACCGCCGTCGTCCACACCGCCGGCGTGATCGAGGACGGGCTGCTGGCGTCGCTGACCGAGGACCGCGTCGCGAAGGCGCTGCGGGCGAAGGCCGACGCGGCCTGGCACCTGCACGAGCTGACCCGGACGGCCGGTCTGGCCGGCTTCGTCCTCTACTCCTCGGTGACCGGGATCGTCGGCGGCCCCGGGCAGGGCGCCTATGCCGCGGCCAACACCTTCCTCGACGCCCTGGCCGCGCGGCGGCGGGCCGAGGGCCTGCCCGCGACGTCACTGGCCTGGGGAATGTGGGAGCCGCGCAGCGGGCTGACCGCCCACCTCTCCGACGCCGACCGCGCCCGGTCGGCCCGGGCCGGCCTGGTGGCGCTGAGCGCGGCCGACGGGCTGGCCCTGTTCGACGCCGCCCTCACTCTGGACGCGCCACTGGTCGTCCCGGCCGCGCTCGACCTGGCGGCGGTCGGCCGGGCGACCGGCGGCGTGCCGGCCCCGCTGCGCGGCCTGGTCCGTGGCCAGCGACGGCCGGTGCCCACCGCCGCGACCCTCAACGGGACCGGCGGCAGGACCGGCGAACCCGCCGCCGCGCGGCCCGGTGGCGCCCTGGCCGGCCGGCTGGCCGGGCTGGCACCGGCCGACCGGGAGGCGTTCGCGCTCGACCTGGTCCGCGCCGAGGTGGCCGTCGTGCTCGGCGCCCCGGTCGAGGACGTCTCGGGCCGACGGCCGTTCGCGGACGCGGGGTTCGACTCGCTCACCGCCGTCGAGCTGCGCAACCGGCTCGACGCGGCGACCGGCCTGCGGCTGCCGGCCACCCTCACCTTCGACTACCCGACCCCGGCCGCCGTCGCCGCCCACCTGCTGGAACGGCTGGCGGACTCCCCGGCACCGACAGCGCCCACCGCCGCGACCGCAGCCCGGCGGCGGCCCGGCCGGCCCGACGACGACCCGATCGTCATCGTCGCCGCCGCCTGCCGCTTCCCCGGCGGCGTCGGCTCACCCGAGGACCTGTGGCGGCTGCTGGTCGAGGAGACCGACGCCGTCTCCGAGTTCCCGGCCGACCGGGGCTGGCCCACCGACGCGCTCTACGACCCCGACCCGGCCGCCTTCGGCCGGACCTACACCCGCCAGGGCGGCTTCCTGCGCGACGTCGCCGACTTCGACGCCCGCTTCTTCGAGATCTCCCCCCGGGAGGCCCTGGCCACCGACCCGCAGCAGCGCCTGCTGCTGGAGGCGAGCTGGGAGCTGCTGGAACGGGCCGGCATCGACCCGGCGACGCTGCGCGGCAGCCGGACCGGCGTGTTCGCCGGGGTGATGTACCAGGACTACGCCTCCCGGCTGGCGCAGGCGCCGCCCGCGCTGGAGGGCTACCTCGGCAACGGCACCGCCGGCAGCGTCGCCTCGGGGCGGATCGCCTACACCTTCGGCTTCGAGGGCCCGGCGGTCACCATCGACACCGCCTGCTCGTCCTCCCTGGTCGCACTGCACCTCGCCGTCCAGTCGCTACGGACCGGCGAGTGCGACCTGGCCCTGGCCGGCGGCGTGTCGATCATGGCGTCGCCGGCGGCCTTCGTGGACCTCTCCCGGCAGCGGGCGCTGTCGGCCGACGGGCGGGCCAAGGCGTTCGCGGCAGCGGCCGACGGGGTCGGCTGGGGCGAGGGCCTGGGACTGCTGCTGGTCGAACGGCTCTCCGACGCGACAGCGGCAGGCCACCCGGTGCTCGCCGTGGTCCGCGGGACGGCGGTCAACCAGGACGGGGCGTCCAACGGGCTGACCGCGCCGAACGGGCCGTCGCAGCAGCGGGTGATCCGGGCCGCGCTGGACGCGGCGGGCCTCGCGCCGCATCAGGTCGACGCGGTCGAGGCTCACGGCACCGGCACCCCGCTGGGCGACCCGATCGAGGCCCAGGCCCTACTGGCCACCTACGGCCAGGGCCGGCCGGCCGACCGACCGCTGTGGCTCGGCTCGGTCAAGAGCAACATCGCGCACACCCAGGCTGCCGCCGGCGCTGCCGGCGTCATCAAGATGGTCGAGGCCATCCGGCACGGCCTGCTCCCGCGCACCCTGCACGTGGACGGGCCGACGCCGGTGGTCGACTGGACCGCCGGCGCGGTGGAGCTCCTGACCGAGGCCCGGCCCTGGCCCGAGACGGGGGCTCCCCGGCGGGCCGGCGTGTCGTCGTTCGGCGTCAGCGGCACCAACGCGCACGTCGTCCTGGAGCAGGCACCCCCAGCCGACCCGGTCGACCCGGAACGGCCGGCGCGCGGCGTCGTGCCCTGGGTGCTGTCGGGCCACACCCGCAAGGCGCTGCGGGCACAGGCCGCCCGCCTGGCCGACGCGGTCGAGGCCGACCCCGAGCTGAACCTGGCCGACGTCGGACACTCCCTGCTCGCGACCCGGGCGCGCTTCGTCGAGCGGGCCGTAGTGATCGGTTCCGACCGGGCCGAGCTCCTCGCTGGGCTGCGCGCGCTGGCCGACGGGCGGGACGCGCCGAACCTGGTGACCGGAACGGCCGGCGAGCCGGGGAAGACCGCGTTCCTGTTCCCCGGTCAGGGCTCGCAGTGGCTCGGGATGGCCGAGGCGCTGCTGGACACCGCCCCGGCCTTCGCCGAGCGGATCGCCCAGTGCGACCGGGCGCTCGCCCCCCACGTCGGGTTCTCGCTCGTCGACGTGCTGCGCGGCCGGCCCGGCACTCCCTCCCTGGACGCGATCGAGGTGCTCCAGCCCACCCTGTGGGGAGTGCTGACCGCGCTGGCCGAGGTGTGGCGGTCCTTCGGCGTCCGGCCGGACACGGTGCTCGGGCAGAGCCAGGGCGAGATCACCGCGGCCACCGTGGCCGGGGCACTCAGCCTGGAGGACGCGGCCCGGGTCGTGGCGCTGCGCAGCCAGATCACCGTGCCGCTGCTGGAGCACGGCCGGCTGGCGGCCGTCGCGCTGCCGAGCGACGAGATCGAGGCCAGGCTCTCGCGGTGGCCGGACCGGCTCTGGCTGGCCGGGGTGACGAGCCCGTCGGGCGGCATCGTCGCCGGCGAGACGGCGGCGGTGGGCGAGCTCGTCGCCGAGCTGTCCGCCGAGGACGTGCGGGCCCGGGTGCTGCCCAGCTCGTTCGCCTCCCACTCGCCGCACGTCGAGCCGGTCCGCGCGCAGCTGTCGGCCGCGCTGGCGGGGCTCGCCCCGCGGCCCGGCGAGACCGCGATCCTCTCGACCGTCACGGCCGAGCTCGTCGACGGTGCCGGGCTGGACGCCGACTACTGGTACTGCAACCTGCGCGAACCGGTGCGTCTGCTCGCGGCCACCCAGGCGCTGCTGGCCATGGGGCACACCGTGTTCGTCGAGGTCAGCCCGCACCCGGTTCTCGGGTTCAGCGTCCAGGAGAGCGCCGACGCGGCCGGGGCCGCCACCGCCGTCTTCACCGGCACGCTGCGCCGCGACGAGGGCGGCCTGGAGCGCTTCTACGCCGCGCTGGCCGCGCTGTGGACGCGGGGCGTGGAGGTCGCCTGGGCCCAGGCCTTCGCGGGCCTGGCGCCACGCCGGGTGGACCTACCCACGTACGCCTTCCAACGACGGCGTTACTGGCTGGACGCCCCGACGAGCCTCGGCGGTCCCGTCGAGTCCGGCCCGGACGGCCTGGAGGCGGACGACGACGACCGGCCGAGGCTGCTCGAGCGGGTCGCCGGCCTCACCGGGGCCGACCGGGAGGCCGCCGTCCTCGAACACGTCCTGGAGGCGCTGACCGGCGTGCTGGCCCTGGACGATCTCGAGGAGGCCGAGCGGCCCAGCGCCGACCTGGCGTTCCGCGAGCTCGGGCTGACCTCGCTCACCGCCGTCGAGCTGCGCAACCTGCTGGCCGCCGACAGCGGCCTGGCCCTGCCCGCGACCCTGGTCTTCGACTACCCGACCCCGAACGCGGTCGCGGCCCACCTGGCCCCCCAACTGGCGACGGTCGAGCTGGCGCCAGCCAGTCCGAGCGGCGGTGGCCGCTCCGGTCCCCCCAACGGCTCCCGTCGCCCCACCGAGGCCGGCGGACAAGCCGTCCGCGACGCGCTGGCCGCTCTTGAGGCCGCCGTGCTCGCCGACGCGCCACCCGACCCCGGCCAGGCCGACCTGTCGGCCCGGCTGCGCGCCCTCGCCGACGAGTGGGCCCGGCGGTCCGGGGACTGGGCCGAGCTCGACGAGTGGGCCGGTCCGGACGGCGGCGACGAGATCGACCTGGACGCCGCCTCGGACGAGGAGCTGTTCGCGCTGGTCGACGACAACTCCGTCGAATGACGAGCCACCCTGAACCCGCGAGGAGCGCACCGCGCATGGCAGCACAGGACGAGAAACTGCGCGAGTACCTCAGGCGCGCGCTGGCCGACGCCCGCACGGCCCAGCGGCGGCTGCGCGAGGTCGAGTCGGCCGGCCGGGAACCCATAGCGATCATCAGTGCCGCCTGCCGGCTGCCGGGCGGGGTCGACAGCCCGGACGACCTGTGGCGGCTGGTGGCCGAGGGCAGGGACGCCATCGGGCCGTTCCCGACCGACCGCGGGTGGGACCTCGACGGCCTCTACGACCCCGACCCCGACACGCCGGGCACCGCCTACACCCGTCACGGCGGCTTCCTGGCCGGGGTGGCCGACTTCGACGCGGCCTTCTTCGGCATCTCCCCGCGCGAGGCGCTCGCGACCGACCCCCAGCAGCGCCTGCTGCTGGAGAAGGCGTGGGAGCTGTTCGAACGGGGCGGGCTCGACCCGACCTCCCTGCGGGGCACCCGCACGGCCGTGTTCACCGGCGTCGCCGGCGGCGACTACGCCCCCGGCCTGTACGACACCCCGCAGGAGCTGGAGGGCTACCTCGGGACGGGCAACCTGCGCAGCGTCGCCTCCGGCCGGATCGCCTACACGTTCGGGCTGGAGGGGCCGGCGGTCACCGTGGACACCGCCTGCTCGTCGTCCCTGGTGGCGATCCACCTGGCGGCCCAGTCGCTGCGTTCGCGGGAGAGCGACCTGGCCCTGGCCGGCGGGGTGACGGTCATGACGACGCCCCAGGGCTTCGTCGACTTCGCCCGCCAGCGGGGCCTCGCCCCGGACGGCCGGTGCAAGGCGTTCGCCGCGGCGGCCGACGGCACCGGCTGGTCCGAGGGCGTCGGCCTGCTGCTGCTGGAGCGGCTCTCCGACGCCCGGCGGCTGGGCCATGACGTCCTCGCCGTGGTGCGCGGCGGCGCTGTCAACCAGGACGGGGCGTCGAACGGCCTCTCCGCCCCCAACGGCCCGGCCCAGCAGCGGGTGATCCACGCGGCCCTGGCCAGCGCGCGGCTGCGCCCCGACCAGGTGGACGTGGTCGAGGGCCACGGCACCGGGACGACGCTCGGCGACCCGATCGAGGCCCAGGCGCTGCTGGCCACCTACGGCCAGGACCGCCCGGAGGCGGCGCCGCTCTGGCTCGGCTCGCTCAAGTCCAACGTCGGCCACACCCAGGCGGCCGCCGGGGTGGCCGGCGTCATCAAGATGATCGGCGCGATCCGGCACGGGCTGCTGCCGAAGACCCTGCACGTGGACGCGCCGTCTCCCGTCGTGGACTGGGACGCCGGCGCCGTCCGGCTGCTGACCGAGGCCCGGCCCTGGCCCGAGACGGGAGCGCCCCGGCGGGCGGCGGTCTCGTCGTTCGGCGTGAGCGGCACCAACGCCCACCTCATCCTGGAGCAGGCGCCGCCCACCGCCGAGGGCGCGGCTGGGACGGCCGGCGACGGGCCGCCCGACCAGACCGACGGGAGCGACGGGAGCGCCCAGGCCGGCCAGCCGGGCCCGCCTGAGGCGCCGGTCGTCCCGGGAGCGCTGCCCTGGGTGCTGTCGGCGAAGACCGCGCCGGCGCTGCGCGCGTCGGCCGCGCGCCTCGCGGCGGCCTACGACGGCCAGCCGGGAGAGCCGCCCCGCCCGCTCGACGTGGCGCACGCGCTGGCCACCACCCGCGCCCGCCTCGGCCACCGGGCGGTCGTCGTCGCCGCCGACCTCGGCGGGTTCCGCGACGGGCTGCTGGCGCTGGCACGGCAGCAGGAGCATCCCGCCGTCGCCGTCGGCGCGCCCACCGGGGGCCTGGCCTTCCTGTTCGCCGGCCAGGGCAGCCAGCGCGCCGGTGCCGGGGCCGAGCTGTACCGGACGTTCCCTGTCTTCGCGGCCGCCTTCGACGAGGCCGCGGCCGCGCTGGACACCGCCCTCGCCGGGGCCACGGCGCACCCGATCGCCCGGGTGGCCTTCGCCGGCGCGCTGGCCGAGGCCGGCTCACCCCCGGCCGGCGTGATCGACCCTGCGCTGATCGATCAGACGCTCTACACCCAGCCGGTGCTGTTCGCGCTGGAAACGGCGTTGTTCCGGCTCCTGGCCGCGTGGGGGGTGCGACCGGCCCACGTCGCCGGGCACTCGATCGGCGAGCTGGCGGCGGCGCACGCGGCCTGCGTGCTCTCGCTGGCGGACGCGGCGACGCTGGTCGCGGCGCGCGCCCGGCTGATGCAGGCGCTGCCGGCCGGCGGGGCGATGGTCGCCGTCGAGGCGGCCGAGGCTGAGGTGCGGTCCGCGCTGGAGGCGTTCGACGGGTCTGGTCCGGCTGCCGGCGGGGCGGCCGACATCGCGGCCGTCAACGGGCCGCGCTCCGTCGTCGTCTCCGGCGACGAACGGGCGGTCCTGGCCCTCGCGGCACGGCTGGCCGACGACGGCCGGCGGACCCGGCGGCTGGCGGTCAGCCACGCCTTCCACTCGCCCCACGTCGACGCCGTGCTGGCCGAGTTCCGCGCGGTGGCGACGACCCTGACCTACCGGGAGCCGGCGATCCCGGTCGTCTCGGCGCTGACCGGCCAGCCGCCCCGGCCCGGCGAGCTCACCGACCCCGAGTACTGGGTGCGCCACGTCCGGGCGGCGGTGCGCTTCGCCGACGTCGTCGAACGCCTCCACGCGGCCCGGACCGGGACCTACCTCGAGCTGGGCCCGGACGCCACGCTCAGCGGCCTGGCCGCCAGGACCCTCGGGGCCCGCGAGCGCGCCGGCGCGACCGTCCCGCTGCTGCGCAAGGGCCGGCCCGAGGTGGCGAGCCTGCTGCGTGCCCTGGGCCAGGCCCACGTCCGCGGGGCGGCGGTCACCTGGTCGGCGCTGACCGAGGACCTGTCACCGGCCCGCGTCGAGCTGCCCACCTATGCCTTCGAGCGCCGACGGTTCTGGCTGGAGCCCGCCCGCGGGCCCCGTGGCGCCGGCCGGCCCCTGTCGGGGCCGGCGGGTTCGGGCGCCGGGCAGCCGGCGGCCGAGGCCGTGGACGATCTCACCGAGGTCCGCTGGGAGGCGGCCCGGCGGCCGGCCGGACCCGCCCGCGGCCGGTGGGCCGTCGTGGGCGCCGACCCGGACGCCGCCGGGCTGGCGCTGCGGATCGTCGGCGTCGACGTGGTCGAGTTCGCCGACCTGGCCGCGACGCGGGCCGCGCTCGCGGCCGGCGAGCAGCCACCCGACTACCTGCTGGTGCCGGTGGCCGGCGCACCCCCGGGCGAGACACTCGACGGCGGCGGCCCCGCGGCCGTCCGGCCGGGCGGCCGCTCCTCGCCGGCAGACATCGCCACGTTGCTGGCCGAGGAGACGCTGGCTGGCGCGACCGTAGTAGCGGTCACCCAGCGAGCCGTCGCCGCCGACCCCGACCTCGATCTCGACCTCGCCGCCACCCAGGCCTGGGAGCACCTGCGCGCCGCGCTGCTCGACGAGCCCAAGCGGCTGGTGCTCGTCGACGTGGACGGCTCCGAGGCGGCCTTCCAGGCGCTGCCGACCGCGTTGGCGCTCGCCAGGGACGACGGCGAGATCCAGCTCGCCGTCCGGGACTCGATCGTCCTGCTGCCCCGCCTCGCGCGGCCCAGGCCCGACGGGCCGACGCGCCTCGGGCCGGCCGGCCCGGACGGGCTGGGCCCGGCCGGCGAGGGCACCTGGACGCGCCGGCTGGCCGAGGCAGCCGAGGACGAGCGAGCGAAGCTGCTGCGCGTGCTGGTGGTGACCGACACCGCCGCCGTGCTCGGCCACGACGACGCCGAGGCGATCGACGACGACGCCGAGTTCGCCGACCTCGGCGTCGACTCGCTGGCCGCCGTGCAGCTACGCAACCGGCTGGGCGCGGCCACCGGCCTCGAGCTGGCGCCGACCGTCACCTTCGACCATCCGACCCCGGCCGCGCTGGCCGCGTTCGTGGGTGAGGAGCTCCTGCGCGCGGCCGACGCCCGCTCCCGGCAGCCGGACACCGCGGCCGGCGGATCCCGGCAGGGGCCGCTCACGGCCCTGTTCCGCGCGCTCGGCGCGGCCGACCGGTACGACGAGGCCGGCGCCGTGATCGGCCTGGCCTCGGTGCTGCGGGAGAGGTTCGACGCGGCCGCGGTGGCCGAGAACACCCCGCGGCCGGCCCAGCTCGGCGGCGGCCCGAAGCTGCCCCGGATCGTCTGCTTCCCGGCGCTGAGCGCGATCTCCGGGCCGCACGAGTACGCCCGTTTCGGCAACCTCCTGCGCGGCGGGCGGGACGTGCTGGTGCCGCGCAGCCCCGGCTACGCCGAGGACGACCTGCTGCCCGACAGCGCCGAGACCTACGTGCACCTGCTCACCGAGACGGTCGTGCCGTGGGTGGGCTCGGACCCGTTCGTGCTGGTGGGCCGGTCGATGGGCGGCACGATCGCGTACGCCGTCGCCCACCGCCTGGAGCAGCTCGGGCTCCGGCCGGCGGGGCTCGCGCTGGTCGACTCCTATCCCCTGGAGGCCGCGACACTCGAAGGACTGCGCGAATGGTGGCTGGCCGCCATGCTGCGCGGGATGCTCGATCGGATCGAGCAGTACCAGCTGGTCTGGAGCGACTCCAGCCTCACCACGATGGGCGGCTACATCCGCCTGTTCGACGGGTGGCGCCCGCCGCCGCTGCGCAGCCCCGTGCTGCTGCTGCGGGCCACCGAACCCATCCCGGGCACGATCATCGACCCCACCGGAGCCCGGGACTGGCGCGCGTTCTGGCCCGGCGCCTCCGACGTCGTGGACGTTCCCGGAGATCACTTCACCATCCTCGAAGACCACTGCGCGACGACCGTGGCCGCGATCGAAACCTGGATCGAGGGCCTGGACTGGTCTGGCCAGAACACCGACAGGGAGAACCAGCAGTGACGAGATCCGTGGTAATCGTGACCGGCGCGGCGTCCGGCATCGGCCGCGCCGCCGCCGAGCTCTACGCCGAACGCGGCTACGGCGTCGTCGGCGTGGACCGGTACGAGGCCGGGCTGGAGAGCCTGGAGCGGCCGGGCGAGATCGCCACCCTCGTGGGCGACGTGGCCGAGGAGAAGACGAACCTGGCCGCCGTCGAGCTGGCGATCAGCCGGTTCGGCCGGCTGGACGCGGCCGTGCTCAACGCGGGCGGCGGCGGGACCGGCCCGCTGGAGTCCGACGGCTCCATCGAGCGGCTGGACCGTGTCCTGGCGGTGAACGTGCGCGGGGTGGCGCTCGGGGTCCGGGCCGTCGTCCCGGCCCTGCGGGCGGTCGGCGGCGGCTCGATCGTCGCGACGTCGTCCATCTCGGGCCTGCGCGGCGACTCCGGCGGGATCTGGGGCTACAACGCGGCGAAGGCCGCGGTGATCAACCTCGTCCGGTCCCTGGCGCTCGACTACGCGGCCGAGAACATCCGGATCAACAGCATCGCCCCCGGCTCGGCCATCACGGCGATGACGGCACCGCTGCTGGCCGACCCGGTGCTCGCGGCCGCGTTCAACCGCGAGGTGCCGCTGCAGCGCTTCTCCTCGGCCCGGGAGCAGGCCGAGGTCATCTACTTCCTGACGTCGTCGGCGGCCTCGTTCGTCACCGGGGTCACGATCCCGGTCGACGGCGGGCTGTCGGCGGCGACGCGGCTGCTGCCGACCCCGACCTACCCCGGCCAGGACCCGTTGGAGATCTTCACCGGCCGGGTGTTCCGCGAGGCGGACGCGGACGACCCCGACGCCGCCTCGGCGCGCTGACCCAGCACACCCCGACCCCTGGTCTGACCTCCGATGGTCTGACCTCCGATGGTCTGACCTCCGACAACGGGCCGGCACCCGTCGGCCCGTTCCACCCGCCCGCGCGGCGCAGCCCGTTACGGAGAAACCCCATGAGCATCAGAGCCGTCGTCGACAGCGAGACGCTGGAGGCCAACAAGGCCGTCGTGCGTCGCTACTTCGAGGAGGGTGTGAACCAGGCCAGCCCGACGGTGATCGACGAGATCATCGCGCTGGACGCCGTCGACGAGACCCGGGGCCCGGACGCGGCGACGCTCGGCCGCGAGGGGTTCCGGCAGCACGCCGCCTGGTTGGCCGCCACCGCCGACAACGTCCGCACGACGATCACCGAGCTGGTCGCGGAAGGCGACCGCGTGGTGGCCTTCTGGACGATCTCGGGCTACGCGAAGGGCCTCGTCTTCGGAGTTCCGGGCAACGGCCGCTACTTCGAGGGCATCAGCATCAGCTCGTTCACCATCCGCGACGGCCTGGTCACCCGGTACAGCGTGCTGCCCGACCGCCTCGGCGTGATCGCCCAGCTCACGGCGGCGGACGACCCGGCGCCCGGGGCCAACGGCGACGAGGCCGACGAGGAGCGGGTCGCGACGGGCCAGGTCGCGCGGTGACGGCCGGCGTCGACCACTCCCCCGCCGGCGGCGTGGCGGCCGTCGCGCCGGTCACCCTGACCGCGGCGGACATCGCCGGGATCCATCAGGCGATCGCGCTGTTCGCGCACGTCTTCGACAACGACGACCTGGACGCCCTGCCGCTGGTCTTCACGCCGGGCTTCACCTCGGCCCACCACAGCTCGGGCACCGTGGTCACCGGCCTGGACGCCGGGCGCGAGTACCTGAGCCGGCGGCCGAGCACGACCCCGGACCACCAGACCGTGAACACGATCGTCCTGGTCGGCCCGGACGGGATCGTCCGGGCCCGCAGCCGGTTCCTGGCGGTGACCGACACGGGCGAGGTCCACAACGGCGACTATCTCGACGTCCTGGAGCGGGCCGAGGACGGCCACGGCTGGCGGATCGCCTACCGCCGAATCCTGGTGCGCTTCCCCCGGCCGGAGGACCCGGTTCCGCTGCCGCCGGGGGTGGCCGAGCTGTATCAGCCGACGCCGGCCAACCAGCCCCGGATCGTGGGCTGACCAGCACCAACGCCCAACGGTGACAACTGAGATTGTCAAGCGACGGAGGTATTGACAATCTCAGTTGTCGTCCGCCCGGTCGACGGCCGCCCGGCCCCAGCGCTGCCGGGCCGCCTGCCGGCTCATCCCGAGCACCCGCCCCACCTCCCCGTAGGTGGCGCCCCGTGCCAGCGCCGCCCGGGCCGCGTCGTCGAGCGCCGCGTCGGCGCGGCGGCGCTCGGCCTCGGCCCGGGCGAGCGCGTCCAGCGGGTCGCCAGCCTCGCGTCCGGCCGCTCCGGCGCCGCCGACCACAGCGCCCACGCGAGCCCGGCCGGTCACGTCGGCCGGGCCGGCCACGTCAGCCTGGCCGACCACGTCAGCCGGGCCCGACGCCTCGACGACCGGCCGACCGGCCTGGCGGCCAGGGCGGCCCTCCGGCGATTCGACGATCAGCGCGGCCAGGGCGGGGTTGAGCAGGGCGACGACCCGGTCCACCGACGCGGTGTCGACCGGTGGGAAGCGCAGCAGGAAACGGCCGACGAGCAGGCCGATGAGCACGCTGCCGACCAGGCCCGCCCGCAGCTCGGTCTCGTTCCCGGTCAGGGCCTGGGCCAGCGGCGGCGGCGCGTCCTCCGGGGTGAACGCGCAGCGCACAGCCTCGGCGGCCCGGGTGTGGGTGAGCATCGAGCGCAGCATGGACAGCGTCGCCTCGGGTGCCGCCTCGACCTGGCCGAACACGTGCCGGACCGCTCGGTCGCCGAGCTCCTCGATCGGGCCGTCGACCACGTCGGCCAGGCCGAGGCCGATGTCGGAGGCGGCGTCGAACAGCGCCGCCTTCGAGCCGAAGTGCTGCATGACCAGCGCCGGGTCGACCTCCGCCCTGGCCGCCACCGCCCGGATCGTCGTGCGCTCGAAGCCGCGCTCCCCGAACAGCGACCTGGCCGCGGCGAGGATGGCGGCCCGGCTCCTGAGCCGCCGGTCGGCCCGGCTCCCGGCGTTCTCGGCTTCGGCCACAAGTGTGTTCGGCGTCACAGTTTTGCTCACTCTACGTTCGTTGACCAAGGTGCCCGGCGGGCCGTACGGTCGCCCGGACATCTGCTTACCACATGTTGAGTGAAATCTGGGAGCGCTCATGACCCACGCGACGCCGAACGCGCCCGAGCCCCGCGGCCGCACGGCACCGCCCGGCTGGCTCGTCCTCGCCGTCATCGCCGCCAGCCAGGCCATGGTCGTCCTGGACGTGACCATCGTCAACGTGGCGCTGCCGGACATCGGGTCCAGCCTGGGCTTCGCCAACCAGTCCGACCTGCAGTGGGTCGTCAACGGCTACGCGCTGACGTTCGGCGGGTTCCTGCTGCTGGGCGGCAAGGTGGCCGACCGGTTCGGCCGCCGGCGGCTGTTCTCGATCGGCGTCGGGCTGTTCGGCCTGGCCAGCCTGGTCGGCGGCTTCGCCGGCACGCCCGGCCTGCTGATCGGCGCCCGGGCCGTCCAGGGCGTGGGCGGAGCGCTCATGGCCCCGGCCGCGCTCAGCCTGCTCGCGCTGGCCTTCGCCGAGGGCGAGGCCCGCAACAAGGCCCTGGGAATCTTCGCCGCCGTCTCCGGCACCGGCGGAGCGTTCGGGCTGGTGCTCGGCGGCGTGCTCACGGACGAGGCGTCCTGGCGGTGGGTGCTGTTCATCAACGCCCCGATCGCGGTGTTCGTGCTGGCCCTCACCCCCCGAGTGCTCCAGGAGAGCCGCGACGAGGCCGCCGGCGGCTTCGACGCGTTGGGGGCGGTGACGGTCACGGCGGGCCTGGGCGCGCTGGTCTTCGCCCTGGTGCGGGCGAACGAGGCCGGGTGGACCAGCGTCCAGACCATCGGCCTGCTGGTCGGCGCGGTCGTGCTGCTCGTCGCGTTCTGGGTCCGGCAGGCCCAGGCTCGCAACCCGCTCGTGCCGCTCTCGGTGATCCGGCGGGGCAGCGTCGCCGGGGCGGACCTGTCGATGCTGTTCGTCTCGGCCGCCTCCGTGGGCACCGTGTTCGTCATCAGCCTCGTCCTGCAGACCATCCACGGGTACTCGCCGCTGCGGACCGGCTTCGCGTTCCTGCCGCTGTCGTTCGCCATCGCCTTCTCGGCGCAGATCGCCTCCGGCCTGCTCGGGCGGGTCGGCGCCAGGACCCTGACCGTGCTCGGCCTGCTGCTGACCGCGGTGGGCATCGCGCTGTTCGCCCGGATCACTCCGGACAGCGGCTACCTCGGGGTGGTCCTGCCGGCGTTCCTCATCTCCGGGGTCGGCACCGGGATCGCCTTCGTCAGCGTGATGTCGGCCGGCGTGGCCGGCGCGGCCCCGGAGGACGCCGGCATCGCCTCCGGCCTGGTCAACGCGGTCCAGCCGATCGGCGCCTCGCTCGGCATCGCGGCGCTGACCGCCGTGGCCAACGCCCGCTTCGACGCCCTCACCTCGCCCACCACGAGCCGGGCGGGGCTGCTGTCCGCCCAGACGAGCGCCTGGGCCTGGGGATTCGGGCTGATCGCGGCGCTGCTGGTGGTCGGGGCGCTGATCGCCGCGCTCGCGATCCGCGACCCGTCCCCGCCGGCCGTCCCAGTGGACGACACGGCCGGCGAGGCCGTCAAGGCGACCGCCTGACTGACCCCGGGCGGTTCAGGAGGCCGTCCGCGGCCGCCGGGTCCCGGGACTCGCCGCGGTGGCGGACGGCCTCCTTCTTTCTGCCGGTACCCGGTCCGGTGGCCGCGGCTTCCGGCTGAGGAGGCGTCAGCTCGTCACAGCGGGATGTTCGGCTGGCGCCCTCGGCGGGCGGGCGCCGCGGCCAGGGCGGCGACCAGCTTGTCCCGGCTGCGGACCGGCTCGATCACCTCGTCGACGAACCCGGCCGTGACCGCCCGGTCCAGCCCGCCCGCCTCGCGTTCGTGCTCGACGGCCAGCCGGGCGAGCAGGGCCGGCCGTTCCTCGGCGCCGACCGCCGCCAGCTCGCGCCGACGGATGACCTCCACGGCGGCCGACGCGCTCATGACCGCGACCTCGGCGTCCGGCCAGGCGAAGACGGCGTCCGCGCCCAGGGACCGCGAGTTCATCGCGATGTAGGCGCCGCCGTAGGACTTGCGCAGGATGATCGTCGCCCGGGGCACGACGGCGCCGGCGAACGCGTGCAGCAGTTTCGCGCCGCGGCGCAGCACGCCGTCCCACTCCTGCCGGGCGCCGGGCAGATAGCCGGGGACGTCGACCAGCACCACCAGCGGAACTCCGAACGCGTCGCACAGGCGCACGAACCTGGCCGCCTTCTCGGCGCTGGCCGAGTCGAGGCAGCCGCCGCGGCGCAGCGGGTTGTTCGCGATGACACCCACGGTCCGGCCGCGCAGCCGGCCCAGCCCGATCACGACGTTGGCCGCCCAGCGCGGCTGCAGCTCGACCAGCTCGCCGTCGGCGGTGCCGCCGGGCGGCGGCGGGTTGTCCGGCGGGTCGAGCAGGTCACGGACGACCGGGCGCACGTCATAGGCCCGGCGGCGATTGTCCGGCAGCCGGGCCGACGGATCCCGGACGGGCTCGGCGGCCGAGCCGGTACCGGCGGCCGGGCCGAAGACGCCGGGCCGGCCCAGCAGGTCCACCAGCCGCCGGGCCCGGCTCAACGCGTCGCGCTCGGACGAGGCCGTCAGGTGCGCGACCCCCGATCCGCGGCTGTGCGTGTCCGGGCCGCCGAGCTGGAGCATGTCGACGTCCTCGCCGGTGACCCGGCGCACGATGTCGGGACCGGTCACGAACAGGCGGCCCTCGTCGGCCATGATCACAAGGTCGGTGAGGGCCGGCCCGTAGGCGGCCGCTCCCGCCGCCGGGCCGAGGATGACCGAGAACTGGGGGACGACCCCGGACGCCCTGGTCATCGCGGCGAACATCCGGCCGGCGCCGTCCAGCGAGGCCACGCCGTCGGCGAGCCGGGCGCCGCCGGAATGCCACAGGCCGACGACCGGGCAGCCCTCGGCGCACGCGGTGTCGATCGCCTCGACGATCCGGTCCGCCCCGGCGGCGCCCAGCGCCCCGCCCATGCGGGTCGCGTCGGTGCAGTAGGCCGTCACCGCCACGCCGTGGATCCGGCCACGGGCGGCCAGGACGCCGCTGTCGTCCCACGGGCCGAGCGGGGTCAGCGACCCCGGGTCGAGAACGTGGCCGAGCCGGGCCCGCGCGTCGCGCTGGTCCTCGGTCCGGGCCCGCTGTTCCGGCAGATGGGTAGGGGGCATCGAAGCACCGTCTTCTCACGCTCTAAATCGCGGCTAGGCCGCGGCTCTGGCCAGGCCGTTGTGCCGCAGCGGGGTGATGCGGTCGGTACCGATCCGGGCCCGGCGGGCCGGGTCGGTGACGCCGAGGCCCTCCCGCGGGGCCAGGCAGAGCACGCCGACCTTGCCGATGTGGCCGTTGTTCTGGACGAGGCGCGCGGCCTCACCGACCTCGGCCAGCGGGTAGGTCGCGCTGAGCGCGGGCTGCAGCCGGCCCAGCGACAGCAGCCGGTTGCACTCGGCCAGCTCCTGGAGGTTCGCGGCGTGGCTGCCGATGATCCGCTTCAGGCGCATCCACAGGTAGCGGTTGTCGAAGGTGTGCTGGTACCCGGTGCTGGAGCCGCAGGTCACCACCGTGCCGCCCTTGCGGACGACGAACACGGACGTGCCGAAGGTGGCCTGGCCGACGTAGTCGAAGGCGATGTGCGGGTCCTCCCCCACCTCGCGGCGGATGATGCCGCCGAGCCGGCGCCCGACCGCCAGGGTGTCGGCCGGCGTGGGCGCGCCCTCGGGCATGCCCAGCTCACGGCGGTCGATGACGACCTCCGCGCCCAGCGCGCGGACGAGGTCCGCCTTGCCGTCCGAGCCGACGACACCGACGGCGATGCCGCCGCCGGCCTTCACGAGCTGGACCGCGTAGGCGCCCAGTCCGCCGGCCGCGCCCCAGATCAGCACCACGTCGCCCTGCTTCATCCGCGCACCGCGCTCGCTGATCAGCATCCGGTAGGCCGTGCCGGCGCACAGCGGGCTGCTGGCCGCCTCCTCCCAGGTCAGGTGGCCCGGCTTCGGGAGGAGCTGGGTGGCCCGCACGACCGCGTAGTGGGCCAGGCCGCCGAAGTTGGTCTCGAATCCCCAGGCCCGCTGCTCGTCCCCGAGCAGCCCGTCGGCCTGGGTCGCCGGCTCCTCGCTGTCGACGTGCATCGGGCTGGTGACCACGTGGTCGCCGACCCGCCAGCGGCGCACCCCGGCCCCGACCCCGACGATCACGCCCGCCGCGTCCGAGCCGACGACGTGGTACGGCAGGTCGTGCCGGGCCTCCCAGCCTCCCTTGGCGCCGAGCTGGCGCAGGAACCGGAACGTCGGGATCGGCTCGAACATGGCTGACCAGACCGTGTTGTAGTTGATCGAGCTGGCCATCACCCCGATCAGCACCTCGTCCGGCGCGAGCTCCGGCATCGGCACCCGGCCGACCCGCAGCGACTTGCGGACATCCTTGTCGAACACGTCCGTGAACATCTCGGTGTCCTCGGCACGCAGGTGTGCCGCGAGGTACTCGCTCGGCGGGGCGAAGCGCGCGAGCTCGGCCCCGTCCAGACCGGACGCCAACGCCTCAGAAAGCGGGTCCATGGCCTATCCACCCTCCCATTCCGCGCACGCGGGAAATCGGTTCGCCGATGGTCGAGAATGGACGCTAGCCGGCGTAGGATGAATGCCCTACCCCTACCGACCCCTAAGTCACCGGCGTGATCCTCTGGGGCCACGTGGGCAGCGGATCCCCAGGTTGGCGGGTCAACCGGACGGGTAATTCATTGCCCAGCTGCTGCGGAAATGTTTCTCGAGAGTGACCAGCGAGAGCAGAATGACACGACCACGAGTCGCCGCATCCCAGGAAAACCCGCTGATCGAATCCTGGATCGCCTGGTCTCGCGCCGAAGCCGCCCTCCTCACTCGCCGCCGGAATGATGGCGAACAACGGGGACGCGTCAGCCGCCCGTCGCCCCGCGCCACCGGAAACGCGGTGTCCAGCCCAGCAGCGCGCGCTCGGCGGCGGTCGCGAGATCCCGGACGTCGAGGAACGCGCCGTACTCGCGCATGATCGCCGTTTCGGCCCTCCGGTGGTCGCGATCGAGCCCGGACTACGACCACTCGAGGGTCCAAACGGCGATCACGCGGACCGGGCCGGCGTCGGCTCCCCGAGCCTCGCGGACGCCGCGCCCCGAGATCCGGGCCTACGCCGTCGACGGGTGAGGGCCAGCCGTCGTCCGGTCAGAGCCGCCAGAGACCCCGCGACAGCCGGTCTCGACGTTCGTCATCGACTGCATTAGAGTCACTCACTGACAGATAGACGTCGAGTGACATGGGTGGTCGCGATGGGTCGGAAGTGGTGGGCGCTCGGCGGGGTCGCGGTGGCGGTGTTCGTGGTCGGCCTGGACGGGACGGTGCTGTCGGTGGCACTGCCGGTGCTCGCGCCGAGGCTGCACGGCTCGGCCACCGATCTGGTGTGGTTCTCCTCGGCCTACCTGCTGACCTGGGCCGCCGCGATGCTGCCGCTGGGCTCGCTCGGCGACCGGTACGGGCGGCGCCGGGTGATGATCGGGTCGCTCGCCGCCTTCGGGGCGACCTCGGCCTGGGCGGCCTGGTCGGGATCGGCTGGGATGTTCATCGCCGCTCGCGCCGTGGGCGGAGTCGCCGGGGCCGGCATCGTGGTGATGGCGATGTCGGCGGTCACGGTCATGTTCACCGAGGAGGAGCGACCCCGGGCGGTCGGGGTGTGGGCCGGGGTGAACTTCCTGGCGCTGCCGACCGGGCCGATCCTCGGGGGCTGGCTGCTCGACCGGTTCTGGTGGGGCTGGGTCTTCCTCATCAACGTGCCGGTCGTCGTGATCGCTCTGGTGGCCGTGGTCACGCTGGTGCCGGAGTCCCGCGCCCCGCGGCAGGGCCGGCTCGACCTCGTCGGCATGGTGCTGTTCGGCGCTGGGCTGGCCGGGCTGGTCTACGGGTTCGCCGAGGCCGGCACCCGTGGCTGGGCCTCGGCGGTCGTGATCGCCGCGCTCGCCGCCGGCACGGTCCTGCTGACGGCCTTCGCGGTCTGGCAGCGCCCGTCGACCCCGGGCCCGGCCACGACACCGGCCGCGATGCCGGCCGCGGTCCGGGTGCGGGAACCGCTGGTCGACGTCAGCCTGTTCCGCATTCCCGAGTACGTCTGGGGCACGGTCCTGGCCTTCCTGTGCTCGCTGGCGATGATCGGGCTGCTGTTCACGCTGCCGCAGTACTTCCAGGCCGTGCTCGGGGTCGACTCGATCGGCTCGGGCCTGCGCCTGCTCCCGCTGCTCGGCGGGCTCGCCGTCGGCGCGGCCGGCGCCGAACCACTCGCGAAGGCGATCGGCGCGAAGGCGGTGCTCGCCGGCGGCTTCGCCGTGATGGGCTCGGGCCTGATGGTCGGGGCGGCCACGGACCTGTCGAGCGGCCTCGGGTTCCTGTCCGTCTGGACCCCGATCACCGGCGTCGGGATCGGGACGGTGATCGCCACGGCGACCGCCGCGGCTCTCGGGCGCATCCCTGTCGCCCGGGCCGGTACCGCGTCAGCCCTCATCCAGGCGTTGCAGGACGCCGGCAGCCCGTTCGGCGCCGCCGTGCTCGGCACCGCGGCGCTGGCCGGCTACCGCGGGCACCTCGACACCACCGGGCTGACCGCGGCTCAGGCCGGGGTGGCGCGTGGCGGGGTCTTCGACGGCGCGGCGCTGGCCGACCAGGTCCACTCCCCCGCCCTGCTGGCCGGTGTCCGTTCGGCGTTCGTGTACGGCGTCGACACCGCTCTGCTGCTCTGCGGTGGGATAGCGTTCGCCGGGGCGCTGCTCGCGCTGCTGGTGTTCCCACGCCGGGCGACCATCGGCTCGTCGGCCGCCGCTGCCGCCGGGAGCCAGGCCGACGTCGAGACACCACCGGTGTCGCTGGTCGCGCGGCAGTCGGGTGTGCCCCAGCCGGGTGCCGCGACAATGATCGAGCCAGCCCTGGGCGATGGGAGCGCGTAGTTGTCGCAGGATCGGCCGTCGTGGCGCCAGACGCAGACGATCGCGCTCAAGCAGGCGATCCAGGCGGCCGCGCTGCGCCTGTTCGCCGAACGCGGCTACGCCGAGACCACGGTCGGCATGATCGCGGACGAGGTCGGGATCGCGTCGCGGACCTGCTTCCGGCACTTCCCGACCAAGCCCGACCTCGTCCTGTGGGACGCGGCCGACTACGACCTGCTGGCGCACTTCCGCGCCCGACCCGCCGACGAGGGCGTCCTCACGGCGTTCCGCGCGGCCCTGCGGGCCGGCTACGCCACCCTGACCTCCGAGCAGCGTGACCTGGAGCAGCACCGCGCCAAGCTCATCGCCGCGATACCCGAGGTCCGCGCGGCCCATCTGGACCACCTCACCTCCGCCCTGCGCGAGTTCACCCTTGCCGTGGCGGAACGGGCCGGACGGACACCGGACGACGGCGACGTCGTAGCCGTGAGCGGCGCCATCATCGGCATCCTGATGATCAGCCAGCTCCCCGCGGCCGAGCGGTCCTCGCCGGAGCCGGAGCCGGACCAGGTGACGGTGCTCGACGATGCCCTGGCCCGGCTCCAACAGGGATTCGGCGCCCTCTGACCAGGACGCGCACAGAACTGTTTGTTGACAAACCCAACCGAGTTGGTCGACTATCGGCAGCGTGTCGACGATGGGCCGCAGCGGAGAGCTGACCACGCGCCGTTGCGTCGACTTCGAGCGCGTCAGCAGCGCCCTCTGTTCGCACTGACGACCGGACTCGTCTCGACACTCTGACCTCGGGGCTTTGACCTCGGGGCAGGGACCTCCGGGGCAGAGGCCTCCGGGCTACAGACCCCTGGGCCAACCGGCCGCGCGCCGCCGCGCCGCGTGCCCCTTTTTCCCTGGCCACCCTGCCATCTGGCCACCCTGCCGTCCGCCCACCCTGCCGTGTGCCCACCTGCCGTACGCCCACGCCCGGACCCGCCGTGGTCGGCGACCGCCATGCTGCCTGGAAATGGATTCCCGTGCGTTCACCCCTCGTTCGTCGCACCATGTGCGCCCTCGTCGTTGCCGCTTCACTCTCCGTGTCCGCCGCGGCCTGCAAGAGCGGTGCGTCGACCCGGGCCGATGACGGCGCGACCGCCGCCGCCACGGCCACCCCCGTGAGCCTCAGCACGACCATCCCCGCCGGTACGACCCTGCGGGTGGGTGACCAGCTGGACTTCCTGAAGAACCTGCTGCGGCTGTCCGGCCAGGACACCAACGTCCCCTACAAGGTCGAGTACTCGACCTTCATCGGCGGCCCGCCGATGCTGCAGGCCTTCGAGGCCGGGGCGCTCGACACCGGCTTCGTCGGCAGCACTCCGCTGATCTTCGCGCAGGCCGGGAAGCAGGGCCTGCACGCGGTGGCCGGCTTCCAGTACAGGACGGGCAGCTACCAGCTCGTCAGCGCGCCCGGCCACAGCGACATCACCGGCTGGGCGTCCCTGAAGGGCAAGAAGGTCGCCTACCAGAAGGGCACCGCCGGCGAGGCCGTGCTGCTCCAGGCCCTCGACGCCGCAGGGCTGAAGCTGTCCGACGTCGACTCGGTCGACATCCCGCAGACGCAGGTCGCCGCGGCGCTGCAGAGCGGCTCCGTCGACGCGGGTCTGTCCATCGAGCCGCTGACCAGCGCCTTCCTCGCCAAGAACCCCACCGCGAAGAACGTGGCGACGACGACCGCGCTGCCCGACCGGTCGAACTTCGTCATCGCCAGTGACGCCACGCTCGCGAGCCCGGCGAAGACCGCGGCCGAGGCCGACTACCTCACCCGGCTGGTGAAGGCGTGGGCCTACCTGGGCGACCACCCGGGCGTCTACACGAACGCCATCTACGTGAAGCTCTACGGCCTCACGCCTGAGCGCGCGAACGAGATCGTCGCCGCCACCGGCACGCCGACGTTCTTCCAGCTCCCCGGTGGGATCGTCGCCCCGCAGCAGCGGCTGGCCGACCTCTTCCAGAGCGCGGGCGAGATCCCGGCGAAGATCGACGTCTCGGAGGAGTTCGACTCCCGGTTCAACCAGGTCGTCGCGAAGGCCCAGGGCCAGTGACCCTCTCCGAGATCACCGAGGCCGGCCGGGCACCGAGCGCCAAGCCCGTGGCCGCCAAGCCCGTGAGCGCCAAGCCCGTGAGCGCCGAGCCGATCCTCGCGGTCGCCGCACCGGCGCGCGGCCTGGTCCGGCTGCCGACGCGCCGGCCCGGCGAGGCGGCCGGTTCACGCTGGCGGGTTCCCCGCGGCGTCGAGCGGCTGGCGGGGGTGGTGCTGCTGTTCGCGGGCTGGCAGCTGGCGTCGAGCGCCGGGTGGCTGAGCCCGCGGGTGCTCGCCGGCCCGTCCGCGGTGGTCACCGTGGGCTGGGACCTCGCCAGGGACGGCACGCTGTGGGCGGCGCTGCAGGCGTCGCTGTGGCGGGTGCTCTGGGGTCTCGGACTGGGTGTTCCGATCGGGGTCGTCCTCGCGCTCGCGTCCGGGCTGACCCGGGTCGGCGACGACCTCGTCGACGCGAACATCCAGATGCTGCGCTTCGTGCCGATCATCGGCATCCAGCCGCTGCTCATCCTGTGGCTCGGTCTCGGCGAGACCGCGAAGATCAGCCTGATCGTGATGGGTGTGGCGTTCCCGATCTACGTGAACACGTCGGTCGCCATCAAGTCGCTGCACCCGGGCTACCGGGAGCTCGCCGACGTCGCCGGGCTCAGCCGCGCCGGGCTGATCCGGCACGTCGTCATCCCGGGCGCGCTGCCCAGCTTCCTCGTCGGCCTTCGGCTCGCGGCGGCCGTGGCCTGGCTGCTGCTGGTGTTCGCCGAGCAGCTGAACGCCCACAGCGGGATCGGCTACCTCATGATCCGCGCGCAGACGTTCTTCCAGTCGGACGTGATCGTGCTCTGCCTCGTCATCTACGCCCTGCTCGGCCTGGTCACGGACGGGCTCATCCGACTTCTCGACAGGAGGGTCCTGCGGTGGCAACCGGGACGCTGACGACAACCACCACGGGAGCCGCCCGGGACTCGGCGCGCACGACGCCGCCAGCCGCCGACGCCGGTTTCGTCACCCGGAACCTCACCCGGTCGTTCGGGCCGCGCCAGGTGCTGCGCGGCATCGACCTGGAGGCCGCGCCCGGTGAGTTCGTGGCGTTGCTCGGCCGCAGCGGCTCCGGCAAGAGCACGTTGCTGCGCGCCCTGGCCGGTCTCGACGCCGAAGCCGGTGGCGAGATCCTCGTCCCCGAGCGCCGGGCCGTCGTCTTCCAGGACCCGCGGCTGCTGCCGTGGAAGAGCGTGCTGGACAACGTCACCCTCGGTCAGCATGGCGCGGCGGCGGCCGAACGCGGTCGCGCGGCGCTGGCCGAGGTCGGCCTCACCGGCCACGAGCGGGACTGGCCGAAGACGCTGTCCGGCGGCGAGGCGCAGCGGGCGGCGCTCGCCCGGGCCCTCGTCCGCGAGCCAGCGCTGCTCCTGCTCGACGAGCCGTTCGGCGCGCTCGACGCCCTCACCCGGATCCGGATGCACGCGCTGGTCCAGGAGCTGTGCAGCCGGCACCGGCCGGCCGTCCTGCTCGTGACGCACGACGTCGACGAGGCGGTCCTGCTCGCCGACCGGGTGCTGGTCCTCACCGACGGGCACATCTCGCTCGACGTCCCGGTCGAGCTGCCCAGCCCACGGCTGCGCGGCGACGGGGCCTTCACCGCGCTGCGCTCACGCCTGCTGCGCGAGCTCGGCATCGACGAGAGCGCCGCCGGCGCCCACGCGCCGTCGGGGCAACCACCGCCCGCGCGCTGAACCGCACTCCGCGCTGAGCCGGGCTTCGCCTTGACCGAGCGGCGCCCACCCACGAGCGGCGCCCACCCTCGACCCACCTCGCAAGGAGACCTGCCATGACCATCACCGCGCCAGAAGCCCCAGCCGCCGCCACGGCACCCGACGTCCCCTTCGAGGTCATCCCGCTCTCCGGCAACCTCGGGGCCGAGATCCCCGGCCTCGACCTGCGGACCCTCGACGACGACACGATCGCGGCGGTCCGCGCCACCTGGCTGCACTACAAGGTGGTCTTCTTCCCGGGCCAGGACCTGACCCCGCAGGACCATCTCGCCTTCGCCCGCCGCTTCGGCGAGCCGACGGAGGGCCACCCGGTGATCCCGGGCCTGCCCGACCAGCCCGAGGTGTTCCAGATCGACTACACCCAGGCCAGGGAGCTGGCGGCGGCCTACGGCGACGTCAGCGACGTCTCGCGCGGACTGCACTGGCACACCGACGTGACCTTCGTGCGGCGCCCACCGCTCGGCTCGATCCTGCGGGCCGTCGAGGTTCCCCGGGCCGGGGGCGACACGCTGTTCTCCAACCAGGAGGCGGCCTTCGACGACCTCAGCCCGGCGCTCCAGGAGTTCCTGAGCACGCTGACCGCCGTGCACGACGGCCAGGACCAGTTCAAGGTCATCCTCGACCTGATCGGCGAGGGCACCTGGGAGGGCAAGACCTTCACGAAGCTGGAGCCGGTCGAGCACCCGGTCGTGCGTACCCACCCGGAGACCGGAAAGCGGTCGCTTTTCGTGAACCCGGGCTTCACCTCGCGCATCAAGGAGCTGAAGCGCACCGAGAGCGACGCGCTGCTCGCCTACCTCTTCCAGCATTCCGTGCGCCCGGAGTTCACGGTGCGCTACCACTGGCAGCCGGGGACCATCGCCTTCTGGGACAACCGGGCCACCCAGCACGCCGTCGTCGGCGACTATGGTGACCACCGCCGCGTGATCCAGCGCGTCACCCTGCGCGGCGACGAACCCCGCTAGCGCTCGAACACGCGGCCATTCCCGGGCGGAGTCGCCGGGCTGTTCTCCGGCGCGCACGCGTCTCCTTCGTCTCGTTCCCTGAAAGGGTTCTCATGCTTCGCCCTCGTCCGCGCCGATCGCGGTCGTTCGCCGTCGTCGTCGCCGCCACCACCGCGGTGGCGGTTCTCGCGCTCGCCGCGTGCGCCTCCGACGACTCGCCGACGGCCGCGGCACCGTCGCCCGGCGCGACCGGGATCGCCGCGCTGCACCTGGTCCACCCGGGGCAGCTGACCGTCGCGACGGACTCGCCGGCCTATGACCCGTGGTTCTCCAACAATGACCCGACCAACGGGCTGGGCTACGAAAGCGCGGTCGCCTACGCGGTCGCGGGCCAGCTCGGTTTCACCAAGGACCAGGTGAAGTGGGTGAGCGAGCCGTTCGACAAGTCGTTCGCGCCCGGCGCCAAGAACTTCGACTTCGACGTCAACCAGATCTCCATCACCGCCGACCGCAAGCAGGCCGTCGACTTCAGCACCGGCTACTACGACGTCGCCCAGGCGATCGTCGCGCTGAAGTCCAGCAAGATCGCCGGGGCGAAGTCGCTCGCCGACCTCAAGGACGCGAAGCTCGGCGCCCCGGTCGGCACGACCAGCCTCGACGCCATCACCGAGAAGGTGAGGCCGACGACGCCGGCCGCCGTGTTCAACGACGTCAACGACGCCAAGAGCGCGCTGGAGAACGGCCAGATCGACGGCATCGTCGTGGACCTGCCGACCGGCTTCTACCTGACCGCCGCGGAGATCGACAACTCGGTGATCGTCGGCCAGTTCCCGTCGACCGGAACGCCGGAGCAGTTCGGCCTGCTGTTCGAGAAGGGAAACCCGCTGGTCAAGAACGTCGACACGGCCCTCGCCAAACTTACGGCGAGCGGCGACCTGGGCACCCTGCAGAACCGCTACCTGGCCAGCGCCGGAGCGCCGGTGCTCCAGTAGCCGGCATCTAGTAGACATCGTCGGGTGAGCGCGGGAGCGAGCCCGGCCGCGGCCCAGGAACCCCCGAAGCGGGGGGCCGGGACGCGGCCGGGCGGGACGGCAGCCGTCGGGGCCGACACGGCAAGGGGGGTGGCCTGGGTCGCGAGTGAGCGCCAGCAGGAGCGGGACCGCTATCGACTGCGGGCCCGTCGGCGCTCGGTGGTGATCGCGGCCGCCAGCACGCTGGTCCTCGCGGCGGTGCTCGTGATCGGGGTCGGGACCAGCTCGGGGTGGCCGCTGGTCCGGGCCCGGTTCTTCTCCGGCAGCGAGATGGCCGACGCCTGGCCCGCCGTCTCGCACGGGCTGCTCGTCAACCTTCGGCTCTTCGTGGTCTGCTCCGTCGCCGCGGGAGTGTGTGGCCTTTTGTTGGCCCTGCTGCGCACGGTTCCCGGGCCGGTGCTGTTCCCGCTGCGGGTGCTCGCGGCGGCCTACACCGACCTGTTCCGTGGGCTGCCGGTCATCCTCGGGCTCTACCTGGTCGGTTTCGGGCTGCCCGCGCTGCGGCTGCAGGGCACGCCGCGCGACCCCGTGGTCCTCGGCGGCATCGCGCTGACCCTGACGTACACGGCCTATGTCGCCGAGGTGATCCGCGCAGGCATCGAGTCGGTGCATCCCAGCCAGGTGGCCGCGGCCCGTTCGCTCGGCCTTTCCTACGCCAAGACGATGCGGTTCGTCGTGCTGCCGCAGGCCCTGCGCCGGGTCGTGCCGCCGCTGCTGAACGACGCGATCAGCCTGCAGAAGGACTCGGGTCTCGTGTCCGTGCTGGGTGTGGTCGACGCGGTTCGCTCGGCGCAGATCGCCACGTCCGCGCACTTCAACTACTCGCCGTACGTGCTCGCCGGCCTGCTGTTCCTGGCGATCACGATTCCGCTGACCCGGATCACCGACTACCTGGGGGCCCGCACCGCCCGCCGCCGGGGGGCCGACCACCGTGGCTGACCTCGCCGGAACGCCCACCCCGGTGCTGTCCGTGCGCGGGCTGCGCAAGATGTTCGGCGACACGGTCGTGCTGCGCGACATCGACTTCGACGTGCTCCCCGGCCAGGCGGTCGTGCTCATCGGCGGCAGCGGCTCCGGGAAGTCGACGCTGCTGCGTTGCCTCAACCTGCTGGAGACCGTCGACGACGGCGACATCCACCTGGACGGCCGGGAGATCACCGACCCGCGGGTCCACGCCGACGAGGTGCGCCGCCGGATCGGCGTGGTCTTCCAGGCCTACAACCTGTTCCCGCACATGACCGTGCTGCGGAACGTCACCCTCGCCCCGATCCGGGTGCACCGCCGGCCGCGGGCCGAGGCACGCGACCGGGCCCGCGAGCTGCTCACCCGGATCGGCCTCGCCGACAAGCTCGACGTCTACCCGGACCGGCTCTCGGGCGGCCAGCAGCAGCGCCTCGCCATCGTGCGCGCCCTCGCCGCCGGCCCGGCGCTGCTGCTCCTCGACGAGATCACCTCGGCGCTCGACCCGGAGCTCGTCGGCGAGGTGCTCACCCTGGTCGGCACGCTCAAGCGCGAAGGCCTCCCCATGGTCGTCGCCACCCACGAGATGGCCTTCGCGCACGAGATCGCCGACGAGGTCCTCTTCCTCGACGCGGGCAGCATCGTCGAGCGAGGCACGCCGAGCCAGGTGCTCGACAACCCCCGCGAGGCCCGCACCCAGCAGTTCCTCGCCCGCCTCACCGCCCACTGACCCGGACTCTGACCTTGAGCCCTGGCAGCCGCGGGCGCTCGGGCGATTGCGGGGTCTGGCCGCCCAGGTTGACAGTCTGGATGATGCCCATCATCGTTCTGGATGACAGGGATCATCCAGAGGGTGGCGAAGGGACGTGGGGTGGCACGCACCGAGTACGAGCGGGAACGGACCGGGCTGATCCTGATCGACCCGTACAACGAGTTCCTCGGCGAGGCGGGCAGGGTCTGGCAGATGGTCCAGCAGGTCGCCGAGTCGGTCGACCTGCGGCAACATCTGCGCGAGGTGCTCGAGGCCGTCCGCGCCGCGGGAATCCAGGTCTTCGTCGCGCCACACCGCCGGCGGCGCCCTGGTGACTTCGACAACTGGAAGCATCTGACCGGTGGCCAGCGGGCGATCCAGAGCGGCGGCCTGCTGCAGTACGGCAGCTGGGGTGCGCAGTGGCACGCCGAGTTCGGACCCCAGCCGGGCGACGTCATAACACACGAGCACTGGGTGTCCGGCGGGTTCGCCAACACCGACCTGGACTTCCAGCTCAAGCAGCACGGCATCGAGAAGATCATCCTGGTCGGGCTCGTCGCTCACACCTGCGTCGAGTCGACTGGCAGGTTTGGTGCCGAGCTGGGTTATCACGTGACGTTGGTGAAGGACGCGACCGCCGCTGCCAGCCAGGAGGCGATGCACGCCGCCCACGAGATCACCGGGCCGACGTACGCCCACTCGATCGTCACGACCGGCGAGCTGCTCGCCGCCCTGCCGACCGGTTAGCGGCGCCACGGATGGGGCATTCGCGGCAGGTCAAGGACGACAACCACCGGCGCGTGGTCACCATCGCCGCCGCCCGGTTCCGCGAGGCCGGGCTGGACGGACCCGGCGTCGCCGAGCTGATGCAGGAGGCCGGGCTGACCCACGGCGGCTTCTACCGCCACTTCGCCTCACGCGACGATCTCGTCGCCGAGGCCGTCGAACACCTGAGAGCGCAGTTCGAGCTGGGCCTCGACGCGGTGGCCGAACGCGGCGTCGCCCGCCTCGTCGCGGACTACCTGACCGAGCGACACCGTGACGCGCCGGCGACCGGGTGCGCGGTCGCCGCGCTCGGCGGCGACATCGCCCGCAGCACCGACCGGGCCCGCTCGGCCTACACCGAGCAGGTCCGGTCCTACGTCACGTTGCTCACGACGCCGCTCGACGCGGACAGCGACCCGGCAGCCGCCAGGCGCCGCGCCCAGGCGACCCTCAGCGCACTGGTCGGCGCGATGCTGCTGGCCCGAGCGGTCAATGACGACGAGCTGTCGCGAGAGCTGCTCAACTCGGTCAAGGACCAGCTCCTCGGCCCATCGCCGTCCTGACGTCACCGTCAGGCCCTCAGGAGAAGGCACACGACGCTACGCCGTAGGAAGGCCTGGACTCGGACGCGGGCCTTTTCTGTCAGGTGTCGCAGGGCGACGCGGCCGGCGTGGGCGCGGCCGGCGCCCCGCTGGCCCAGCCGGGCAGCAGCCGGTCGTCGCCGTCCGGTGCCCATCCGCCCGGCCCACGGGAGTAGCGCCAGCTCGGGCCGGTCGTCAGGTACTCGCGCACCGCGGTGAGCAGCCGGTCGACGTCGGCGGCCGTGGTGCCGACGCCGACGCTGGCCCGCAGCGCCCCGCCGGACGCGCCGAGTCGGCCCAGCAGCGGGTGCGCGCAGAACCGGCCGGCGCGCAGGCTGATCCCGTGCTCCGCCGACAGGTACGCGGCGAGCGCGTCCGGGTCGCGGCCCTCGACGGTGAACGCGACCACCCCCACCGGGGCCGTGTCCCCGGTGTGGCCGTCTCGGGTATCGCTGTCCATGGTGTCGGCGTTCCCGGTGTCGTCGCGGTCGGCGTCGGTCCAGAGCCGCAGGACCCGGACTCCGGGCAGGCCGGCGAGGCCACCTTCGAGGCGGGCCCGCAGCGCGTCGTCGTGGGCGGCGAGCGCCCCGGCGGGCAGCGCGGCGAGCGCCCGGCAGGCGGCGGCCAGTGCCGCCGCGCCGGGAAGGTTCGGAGTCCCGGCCTCGTGCCGCGCGGGAACGTCCGCCCAGGTCACCTCCGGCGACGGCGGCCCGTTCTCGGCTGGCGACGGCCCGTTCTCGTCTGGCGACGGCACGGCGGTCGGCGGGCGCAGGCTGACGTCGCGGACGGCGCCGCCGCCGGCCAGGTACGGCGGCGCGAGCCGCAGCCAGTCGGCCCGCCCGACGAGCGCGCCGGCCCCGAACGGCGCGTAGAGCTTGTGCCCGGACAGCGCCAGGTAGTCGACACCGAGCACGGCCAGGTCGATCCGGCGGTGCGGGGCGAGTTGGGCGGCGTCGACGAACACCCGCGCGCCGTGGGCCTGGGCGAGCCGGACGACGTCGGCGAGCGGCAGCCGCTCTCCGGTGACGTTGGAGGCGCCGGTCACGGCGACGAGCGCCGTCGGCTCGGCGCGCAGCGCCTCGGCGAGCGCGTCGAGCGTCCCCGCCAGGGTCGAGCGGACCGGCACGACGACCCGGTGCTGCGCCGACCAGGGCAGCAGGTTCGCGTGGTGCTCCAGGTCGAGCACGACCACCCGCCCAGGCCCCTCAGGCAGGTGCGCGACGGCGCGGGCCAGCAGGTTCACCGCGTCGGTGGTGTTGCGCGTGAAGATCACCGTGTCGTCCGGGCGGGCGCCGAGGAACCGCGCCACCTCCGCGCGGGCGTCCTCGTAGACGGCGGTGCAGACCTGGGAGGCGAAGCCGGCGCCCCGGTGGACACTCGCCGAGTACGGCAGCAGCCTGGCCACCTCGTCGGCGGCGCTGGTGAGGCTCGGCGCGCTCGCCGCGTAGTCGAGGTTCACGTGCCGGGTCCGGCCCCCGCCGACCAGCGGGATGTCAAGGTCACCGCCGACGACCGGCAGCAGCGGCACGGCTCCCGCGCCGGCGGCGAGGTCGGCCGTGCCGGCGGGAGCGCCCGTGCCCGCGGGAGCGCCCGTGCCCGCGGCCGGGTCGCCCGCGCGGCCGGCCGCGTCGCCCCCGCCGACGGCTGTGCCACCCGTGCCAGCCGTGGCGGCTGGAGTGAAGGATCGATCGAGAACGGACTGAGGGCGCGCCACAGCCATACTCCTTGGGTCCCGGGACCCTGGAAGGGTCCGCGCTTGCCGGCCGGACATCCCGGCGCGGCCTGGTCTCTACCCGAGGGGCACCCCACCGCGGAGGAGGGTTGCCGGCCAGCGAGCTCGGGCTTGCGCTGGCGCTCTTGACCTGGTTCGAACGTTAACTGATCTGTCTCACCTGCCGCCGTACGACGGCCCGACCTGGCGCGCGTACGTCGCCGCGGGCGGTGTCAACGACGCTAGCAGATTTCCCACCCACTTAGTGGGAATTAGCGCCGATCCGGCTGGTCTTGATCGCCGTTTCAGCCCTCGCATGGTCGTGACCTGGGCGTTTCCACAACCA
This sequence comes from Pseudofrankia inefficax, assembly GCF_000166135.1. Taxonomy (NCBI): domain Bacteria; kingdom Bacillati; phylum Actinomycetota; class Actinomycetes; order Frankiales; family Frankiaceae; genus Pseudofrankia; species Pseudofrankia inefficax. The sequence goes on along the minus strand of NC_014666.1, from coordinate 3,709,700 downwards.
CCCCAGGGCCAAAACGGCGATCATGACCGACGGGAGTGCCGACTCGGCGCCGGCGCGACCGGTGGACCGCCCCCCGCGCCTCTAGTTGCACTTCGAGTGCAACTAGGTTCAGGATGGCCGACATGGACGGTCGCAACGCGCGGGGGGCGCGCAACCGGAAGGCGATCGTGGACGCGACGCTCACGCTGGTCGCGGAGCGGGGAGCGCTTCCGACCGCCCACGAGATCGCGCAGCGGGCCGGGCTCGCGCCCCGCTCGGTGTTCCACCACTTCCCCAGCCTGGAGGCCCTGCTGGCCGAGGCGGCGCGGTCGCGGGCCGACCTGTGGCGGTCGCTGCTGACGCCGCCGGAACCGGGCCGCTCGCTCGCCGAGCGGCTCGCCGCCGCCCTCGGGCAGCGCGCCGAGCTCTTCGAACAGATCAGCGCTGTCCGCCGGGTCGCGGTGCGCCTCGAGTCGAGCTCGCCGTTACTCGCCGAGCTTCTCGACGACAGCCGGGGGGTGCTGCGCCGGCACCTACGCCGCGCGCTGAACCCTGAGCTCTCCGCCGTCGGCCAGCCTGGCGCCGCGGGCATCGAGACCGCCGCCAGCTGGGAGATGTGGGACCTGCTGCGCCGCGACCTGCCGGTCGACGCGGCCCGCGCCGCCCTGACGGCCCTGATCGAGCCACTCCTGACCCGGGCATCCGGCACCGCGCCGTCCAACGCCCCGCCGTCCAGCACCCTGCCGCCCGGCGCCCCGCCGTCCAGTACCGAGCAGTCCAGCACCCTGCCGTCCGGGTCACGCGTGAGCCGGGCACCAGCGTCGAAGGAACACTGACATGGGACGCAAGATCCTCTTCATAACCACCGACCAGCAGCGCTACGACGCGCTGGGCTGCAACGGCGGCACCGTCGCCCGCACGCCCGTCGTCGACGGGCTGGCCGCCGCCGGACTCAACTACCGCCGCGCGATGAACCAGAACGTCGTCTGCATGCCGGCCCGCAGCACGATGATCACCGGCCAGTACGTGCGCACCCACGGCGTCTACGCCAACGGTGTCCCGCTACCGGCCGACGCGCCCAGCATCGCGGCGTACCTGAACGCGAACGGGTACCGCACGGCCCTGCTGGGCAAGGCGCACTTCGAGCCCGGCTTCGACCTGGAGGGCCGCTGGCCGGAGAACCGGCTGGCCCGGGACGGCTCGACCGGCCCGCACCGCGGCTTCGAGCACCTGGAGCTCGCGATGCATGGGCCTCTCCCCCTGTGGCACTACGGGAAGATGATCCACGAGCATCCCGGCAACCACGCCCAGGACTTCTACCAGCTCTTCGCCAACGGCGGCCTCAACGCGGCCGGCGGCGGTGACACCGGAGCGCCCCAGGTGAAGGTCAATCCGGTGCCGCGCGAGCTGTACCACACCGACTGGGTGGCCGAGCGCGCGATCGCCTGGCTCGACAGCCTCGACGCCGACGAGGACTGGTTCTGCTGGATCAGCTTCCCCGACCCGCACCACCCCTGGGACCCGCCCGCCTCGGAGCTGGGCCGGGTCAACTGGCGCGACCTCGACCTGCCCGCCGGGCATCCGGGCTCCCCCGAGGCCACCCGGAAGATCCTCGAAGGCAAGCCCGCGCACTGGCTGGCCTTCTACGACGGCTCGCACCCGAACCTGGAGGGTGGTCCCACCGAGTTCGTCCCGGCCCTGATGACCCACGACCAGGTCCGCGAGGTCAACGCCTTCACCCACGTCGAGAACGAGCTCATCGACGAGGCCGTCGGCCGGGTGCTGCGCCGGATCGACGAGCGCGGCTGGACGAACGACACCGACGTCCTGTTCACCACCGACCACGGCGAGCTGCAGGGCGACTTCGGCCTGCTGTTCAAGGGCCCGTACCACTGCGACGCGCTGATGCGGCTGCCCCTGGTGTGGCGGCCGGCGCCGTCGGCCGGGGTCACCCCGACCGTCGTCGAGGACCCGGTCGGCCAGCTCGACCTCGCCCCGACGTTCTGCGAGATCGCGGGGCTCCCGGTCCCCGAGTGGGTGCAGGGCAGGGCGCTGCCGAAGACCGACGGGACCGGCCGGGAACGCGTCATCACCGAGTGGGACAGCCAGTTCCCCACCGAGGATCTGCATCTGCGCTCGATGTTCCGGGACGGCTGGCTCGTCACCGCGTACGAGCCCGGCGGCGGCTATGACGGGACCGAGGGCGAGCTGTACAACCTGGCCGAGGACCCGCTGCAGTGGCACAACCGTTGGGACGACCCCGCCACCCGGTCGCTGCGCGACGACCTCGTCACCGACCTGCGCGACAACCTCCCACCGGCCCACGACCCGAAGCTCACCGTCGAGGCCCCCGTCTGACCAGTTCTTCCCACAGCCGCGCCGCCGGTCCGGGTGCCACTCCAGGGCACCCCGGACCGCGGCTCCGGCAGTCCCAGCGCGTCCATGATCACGGCCCTGGCAGTTCCAGTACGTCCCGACCGCGGCCCTGGCAGTTCCAGTGCGTCCATGATCGTTGTTTCGGCCCTCTGGTGGTCGCCAAATGGCGCCGGGAACGACCACGGGAGGGCCGAAACGGCGATCATGGGACTCTGCCGGACTGGCGCGGCTGCCGCCGTCGCGCCGCCGTCCGCCGTCTGACGCGCTCCGCCCGCGAGGCCACGGGACCTGTCGCGGGCCCGGTGCCCGGTCAGGGGATCAGCACGATCTTGCCGCGGGTGTGGCGGTGGGCCAGCTCGCGGTAGGCGTCGCGTACCTCGGCCAGGGGGTAGGTCTTCGCGATCGGGACCTCAAGCGCGCCCTTGTCGACCAGCGCGGCCAGCTCCGCGACCACCTCGGCGGTCGCGGCGACGGCGTTGCCGTCGGTCCTGGCGCCGTACTTCTCCGCAGCCACGGGGTCGATGACCGTGTCGATCCGGTCCGGGCGAATCCCGAGGTCGACCGCGAGCTCGACGTAGCCACCGCCGAAGGTGTCGATGAAGGCGTCGACCCGTCCGCCCGAGGCGTCCCGGATCCGGTCGGCGACCCCGTCGCCGTACACGACGGGGATCACGCCATGGTCGGCGAGCCAACCGTGGTTCGCCGGACTGGCCAGGCCGATGACCCGCGCACCCGCGGCGGTGGCGAGCTGCACGGCGATGGAGCCGACCCCGCCCGCCGCGCCCGACACCACGACGGTGTCGCCGGGCACCAACGAAACGGCGCGAACGGCCGCGTACGCCGTCGTGCCGGCCACGAAGAGCGAACCGGCCACCTCCCAGGAAACACCCGACGGGCGGCGGGTGAGGTTGCCTTCCTCGACGAGGACGAACTGGGCCTGGCTGGCCCGGTGGTCGGTGAACCCGATCACCTCGTCGCCGGGCACAACCTGCGTGACCCCCGGGCCGACCTCCGTCACGATGCCGGCGAGGTCGCTGCCCTGACCCGAGGGGAACGTCGCGGGCCAGCGCTGCGCGAAGGCGCCCGTCCGAATCGCCGCCTCGCCCGGGTTGATGCCCGCCGCCTTCACCTCGACCAGGACCTGGCCGGCCCCGGGGATCGGCCGGGGCACCTCGACGACCTCGAGCACCTCGACGTCGCCGTACTCGTTGAACCGCACCGCCTGCATGGCACCGCACCTCTTCCGACTCTGCCGTTTCCGAACGACTGTGCCGTTTCCGAACCTGTCGTTGCTGGGCACGGCCCACGCTGGCATCGCGCGGCGGAGGCGGGCAGCGGACGGCTTTCCCTAGGATCGGCGATCCTTGGCTGGCCACCGCCGGCGGCGCGATCCTTGGTGTCATGGACCGTCCCGAGCTGGCCGACTTCCTGCGCCGATCGCGCGAGCGGCTGCGCCCGCACGAGGTCGGGCTGCCGGGGGGACCGCGCCGGCGCACCCCGGGGCTTCGCCGCGAGGAGGTCTCCCAGCTCGCCGGCATCTCCGCCGACTACCTGATGCGCCTGGAGCAGCGGCGCAGCCCCCAGCCGTCGACGCAGGTGCTCACCGCGCTGGCCCGGGCGCTGCGGCTGACCGAGGACGAACGGGCCCATCTGTACGTCCTGGCTGGCCACCGGCCACCGGCCGGGCGTCTGGCCGGCAACCACGTCCGCCCCGGCCTGCTGCACCTGCTCGACCAGCTGACCGCGACGCCGGCCCAGATCCTCACAGACCTCGGCGACATCCTCGCGCAGAACGCCATGGCCTTCGCCCTGTTCGGCGGGCCCTGCTCGCTGCGCCGGCACGACTGCACGCAGGACCACAACATCGTGTGGCAGTGGTTCAACGACCCCGCGGTGCGGCACGCCTACCCGGCCGACGAGCAGGACGACCAGGGCCACCGCCTGGTCGCGGACCTGCGCGCGGCGGTCGCGCGCCGCCGGTACGACGCCGATTCCACCGCGCTGGTCGCCAGGCTCAGCGCGACGAGCGCGGAGTTCGTCGCGCTCTGGCAGCTGCACGAGGTGGCCGTCCCCCGGCACAGCCGGATGCGGGTGCTCCACCCGACCATCGGGCCGATCGTGCTCGACCGCGAGATCCTGCTGACCCCGAGCGAGGACCAGCGCCTTCTCATCTACACCGCCCCGCCCGGCGCCGCCGACCTCGACCACCTGGAGCTCCTCCGGGTCATCGGCTCCGAACAGTTCGCCGCGGACGAGTAGGCCCTGCGCTGGTGGGCCCCGACCGGCCGCGATGTTCTCTCACAGGAGCCCGGAGACCAATGGGTGCCAGTCGGAATGCTCCGCCAGGTTGGCGCGCATGACGGGACTGTTTTCGAGCATGTGCCTTGCATAGCTTTCCCAGCCCGCGCGATCATATTTACTCAACTTATAACGTCCCTGCAAAACCCACTCGCAGGCGTCCAGCATCATCTCCGCCATGGCGAGCACACGATTCGCGCTGGCATCATCAGAAGACAACTCTTTTCGGTCATAAAAGTAAGGGCGCAGTTCAGGGTATTCGAGGAACGCCTCGCTCAGCCGTAGCGCCAGTTCAGATAAGGTCTGATGGGCGGTCCGATCCACGGAGCGGCGACCAATACTATAGGCCGTCAACGCCGAGAGTATCGAGACCACCAAAGCGATTGCGCCGAGCATGCCGCGCCCCTGTCTCGCGATTGTACCCATGGAGAATAGCCGGTATCCGCCGGGCGCAGGCACTAACCCGTGCGACGAGCCTCGGGCAGGAGCATCCTCTCCTCCGCCGCGAGCGGGACCTCGGCCCGGCTTGTCGCGGCGGCCGGTGGTTCCGCATTGGCGAGGTGTCCAGCGCTCCGAGCTGATGATCTCCAACGGGCTCTCGGGCTGCTCCCCGAGGACAGGCCAAGTCACGCGATCGTCGGAGACTTCGGCGCGCGGTCGCAGGGACTCCGTACGTCGCGGTGACCTGGGCATCAGGCCGGACCCGGACTTGGAATCGGTCGAAGACACGCCAAGGGCTCTCCCTCGAGCCCTGGCCACCCTGGCCAGCCATCAATGGAACGTCGGCCAGTGTCCGCACGCGTCGAATCGAAGGCCCCGGGCCCGTGGACAGCGCCAGGCCGAGAGCGGGCGGGCGACCCGGTCATCGCCGCTCAGTCGAACAGGGCGCTGACCGATTCGCCGTTGTGGATGCGGCGCATGGCCTCGGCCAGCGCGGGCGCGACGGACAGGACCTTCAGTTTGGGGATGTGTTCCTCGGCCGGGATGGGAACGGTGTTGGTGCAGACGATCTCGAGGACGTCGGGCTGGTCGCCGATGCGTTTGAGGGCGCCGCTCGCGAACAGCCCATGGGTGCAGGCAACGCGGATCGACCGGACGCCGATGTCACGGAGCCTGTTCAGGAGCTCGAGAACCGTACTGCCCTTGGCGATCTCGTCGTCGAGAATGATGATGTCGCGGTCGGCGACGTCACCGATGACCGCGCTGATGGCGACCCGGTCGTCGGCGAACCGCTGCTTGGCACCGGCCGCGACCTGAACACCCAGTCGGCGGGCGAAATGCGCGGCCTCCTTGGCGTTGCCGAGGTCGGGCGAGACCACCGTGGTGTTCGACAGGTCGTACTGACGAAAGTGCTGGGCCAGTTCGCGTAGCGCGTGCAGGTGGTCGACCGGGACGCTGAAGAAGCCGTGTACCTGCGGTGCGTGCAGGGTCATGGCGAGGATCCGGTTGGCCCCGGCGGTGGCCATCAGGTCGGCGACCAGCCGTCCTCCGATAGAGATCCGTGGTGCGTCTTTCTTGTCCGACCGCGCGTACGAATAATGCGGCATGACGACCGTGGTCCGCAACGCCGATGCGCCCTTGGCCGCGTCCAGCATGAGCAGCAGTTCGACGAGGTTCTCCTGGACCGGCCTCACGAGCGGCTGGATGATGAAGATGTCCCGTTCGCGGCAGTTCGCCTGCAGCTGCACTTCCAGGCAGTCGTTCGCGAAGCGCTCGATGCGAACCGGCGACAATGGCGTCTCGAGGTGCTGGCACACCTCCTCGGCTAGTCGCCGATGGGCGCTTCCACTGAAGACGACAATCTCTCGCACAAACCGACCCGACGTTAGTGCGGATGAAACGGACGTCCCCATCCTACAGGCGAAGTCTTGTCGCAGGACAAAGCCGTGCCTCGATCAGGATGCGGGTTGGCCACACGCTGCCAGCGTGACGCCGGCGGTCGTGGACAGGGGCCCAGTCACGTTGTCAGTTAGCAAGCGAGGTTCATGATCACTTCTGGTCGGCGTTCGGGGCGGCGGACGTGCTGGTGGATCCCCGCGGCCGTGTTCGTGATGCCGGTCAGGCGTAGGACCGCGACCGCCGGGCCACGCAGCCTGGCCGTGGCCGCGGGTGCGCTGCCGGGTGGAACCTGGCCGAGGTCCTCGCCGAAGGTGACGTCGTGGATCGGGCGCAGCCAGTTCGCCGCCAACCGGCGCTCGGGCGACCGTGGCGGACATGGCTGGTCAGACGTGTGGCAGACGGGTGACCAGGGAGGCAGCCCCGACCTCGCCCGGCGGGCGAGCGAGCGGCGGTCAGCGGGCCCGCCGCCGGCGGGCGGCGACCCGCACCACCCCCACGCAGGCGAGGCAGCCCGGCACGATCCTTCGCGGCGGTTGACCTACACCACCTCCACACAGGGATACAGCCCGGCACGGGGCTTGGCGGTACGCCTTTCGAGGCGGCCGTGGCCCGACGCCGACGGCGGCAGGTGACGGCCGCCGTCGCCAGCTGATCGATAACCGGATCCTTCCCCGGGGCCATGACCCCGCTGGCCGATCACGATGGCGCGGGAACCTCCCTGGCCTCCAGGTGTCACCTCCGCACCCACGAAACCCGGGCTGTACATCAGCCCCGGCGCCCTCAGCAACCTTGCTGCGACCCAGAGGCTGGCACCGGCCGGTTAGCACACTCATCCCAGCGATCTGGCCCGACGTCGATTTTCAAAACACAATCTGCTGAACACCGCCGCGACCCGTGAACCCGCAACCAAACCCGTCAAATGAGCAGCCCACGAGAATGCGCGGCATTTCCGTCAATGATCAGGGAGTGAAATTTCCGGCGCTTGCGCTTTCCCGATATCGAGCTACCATTGACGCATGTTCGATACGCCGGACGGCCGCGACCCGCCGTCCCATGGGGAATCAGTTTGCCAGCTCCTCGATCGGCCGTTCTTTGGCCTGTCGCCACAGGCAACGCAGAACCGACCCGCCGCTGGCCGCGGGCCCGCCGCCGGCGACGTTGCCGGTTCTTCATTCGCCACTGCCGTCCTTTCGTCGGATCGCCCGCCCACCGAGAACCTTCTCGGGAGGCTGGGGTCGGTGGACGGTGTGTTCGACGAGGTGCTGGCTGGGCTGGCGGGGTGTGACGCGTCGGAGACGTTGGCGCTCGCGGCCAGGCTTGCCCGGCTGACCGCCAGGCTGGAAGGCCTGACGGTCCACACCCACGTCCACCTCGCCCGCCAACGCCCGCCGAACCCCGCCGCAGGGGAGGCAGGCGAGCCGTACTCGTCCGTCGCCGCCGACGAGCTGGCCGCGGAGCTCGGGCAGTCACCTCGCACGATGTCCAGCCGGCTGGCGACCGCCTGGGACATCGCTCATGATCTTCCGGTCGCGCTGGCCGACCTGGCCGCGGGCCTGCTCGACCACACCCGGCTCGCGGCGCTGCACGGGCTCACCGTCTGCCTCACGGCCCGGCAACGCGCCTTCGTCGAGGCGACGATGCTCGCCGGCAGCAGGCTTGCCTCCCCACCCCAGTGGCGCCGCAAGATTCACCGCCTTGTCGCCCGGCTCGACCCGGATGCCGCCGCCAAACGCCGCCGCCGCGCCCACACCGAACGCCGCGTCGCCATCGATGCGCTCGACGACGGCATGGCCTGTCTGACAGCGGTCCTCAGCGCCGAAGACTCCCAAGCGATCTACGATCGAATCAATCAGATCGCCCGTACCGACGCCCGTACCGACGGCGATAGCCGCTCGATCGACGCGCGCCGCGCAGACGTTCTCGCCGCGCTGCTCCTGGGTAACCGGCGCGAACATGTCACCGTCGAACTCCAGGTCATCGCCTGCGTCGGCACCCTCGCCAGTTTGGACGAGAATCCCGCAGAGCTCGTCGGATACGGCCCCATTCCCGCGAGCGTCGGTCGCGCGCTGGCCGCCGATGCCCACTGGCGTCGCGTCCTGACCGATCCCGAAACCGGAACCGTCCTAGACCTCGGCCACCGACGAGTGCCCACCCCCGCACTGGCTCGCCTCGTGCGTCACCAACAGACTCGGTGCGTGTTCCCCGGCTGCGGTATGCCCGCAACCCACGCCGACCTCGATCACACCGTCGCTCACACGCATGGCGGCCGCACCGCCCTGGACAATCTTGGCCTCCTTTGTAGACGACACCACCGCGCGAAGCATCGCCGAGACGGCTGGCGCCTCGACCAGCTCCAGCCTGGCGTCTTCACCTGGACGAGCCCGACCGGTCGCACCTACCGGGTCGACAGCACCAGCGACGAGGAAGGCGGCCGTCCTGCCGACAACACGCACAGTAGGCCCACATCGAATTCCGCCTTCGGCTGATAGCTCGTACTAGGCGATCGCGGCGCGGACTCTCGGGACGATCTCCGTGGCCCAATTTTTCAGGGATGTGGGGTCCGGCGTCCCGCCGCCCGGCGAGAAGAGCAGAAAGCCCGCGGCATCATGTTCGCGCACGGCGACGGTCAGTTCGTCGGCCCATTGGCCGACCGAGCCGCCTATCCAGCGACCGTCGCGGTCACGGGTACTGGGCAGTGGGCGGTCCGTTATCCGGCCGGGCAGGTTGAAGACGGTCCGGATCTGACCTGGGTCACGGCCCACGGCCGCCGCCGCCTCGTCTATGACCGGGCGCGAGGTCCGGTACCGGTCGCTGAGCCAGTCCGCCGCGTGGCCGGGGATCCAGCCGTCGGCGACCCGCCCCGTCACGGCGAGGGATCTCGGGCCGACGGAGCCCGTCCACACGGGGGGCGGGGGGACGGGCGCCGGCGTGATCTGATCGACCCGGTAGTGGCGGCCGTGGTAGGTCACCGGCGGGCCGCCACCCGACAGCAGTCTCACCAGCACGATCGCCTCCTCGAACGCCACGACGGCGTCGGCCGGTGAGAGCCTGGGAACCCCCAGGTCGGCGATCCGGTCCCACCGGCCGCCGGCTCCGACGCCGAGGACCAGGCGGCCGTCGGAGAGCGCGGACAACGCGGTCACGGTCCGGGCCAGCAGGGCGGCGGGCCGCGTCGGCAGGTTGGTGACGTTGGCGAAGCCCGCGAGACGGTGGGTACGCCCCAGGATGAAACCGATGGAGGCGTAGGCGTCCAGACGCTCGCCGAGGTAGGGATGATCCGAGAGCGAGAAGAGATCGAGACCGTCGCGATCGGCCTGTCGTGCCAGCGTCAGCAACTCGGGCCCGGTGTCGAAACCGCTGTGCGCCCCGAAGCCGAAGACGACGTCGCCTAAAGCCACTGTGTCGTCCGAAACCACTGCGCCGTCCGAAACCACTGCGCCGTCCGAAACCACTGCGTCTTCTGAAACCACTGCGCCGCCTAAATCTACTGTGTCGACTAAAGCCACCGTGTCGCCTAAAGCTACTGCTTCACCTAAAGCCACCCTGTCACCTAAAGCCACAGTGTCGCCTAAAGCCGCAGCGTCGCCTAAAGCCGCAGCGTCGCCTAAAGCTACTGCTTCACCTAAAGCCACCCTGTCACCTAAAGCCACAGTGTCGCCTAAAGCCGCAGCGTCGCCTGAAGCCGCAGCGTCGCCTAAAGCTACTGCTTCACCTAAAGCCACCCTGCCGCCTAAAACCACTGCGTCACCTAAAGCCACCGTTTCGCCTGAAGCCACCGTGTCACCTAAAGCCACAGGGTCGCCTAAAGCCACCTTGTCGCCTGAAGTTACTGGCTTTCCTTCCGTGCGGCGGGCCGAACCCTGAAAGGCGCGGTTCAGGCGGCGGTGGGACCGAACTGTGCGGTGAAGCGGCCGGTGAACAGGTCGACGCCCTTGTAGTCGGCCACCGTGGCGGCCGGGACGACCGCCGGGCCCTCCGGCGTGGGCATCTGACCGACGCCGCCGCGCGGTCCGAGCGGCAGCAGAATGATGGGGTGCGGCAACGGCTGATAGGTGGCCGTGGGCGGTTCGCCCCGCAGTTGCGCGGTGATGTTCTCCACGACGACCTCCGCGTGGCGCAGGGCATAGGCGGCCAGCTTGTCCTCGGCGATATCGGTGAGGTCGCCGACCGCATAGACGCGGTCATGCCCGGCGACATTCAGGGTGTCGGTCACCGCGACCTGGCCCCGCGCGCTGAGCGTGGTGAGCCGGCCGTCGCCCAGGTAGTCGTTGTTGGGACGCGCGCCGTAGGCCTGGAACCAGATGTCCGCGGCGATCTCGACGCCTTCGGTCGTGGTGACGACGAACGGCTCGGCCCGGCCGGCCTCGGTCGCGGGCAAGGTCGTCAGGCTGGTTCCCAGGCGCAGGTCAAGGTCCAGGTCATCGAGCTGGCGGTGCAGGTCCTCGCGCAGGCCCGGCTCGAAGGTCGGCAACAACGTCTCGGCGGGGTCGACGATGGTCACCGCCTTGCGCGGCCAGACGTCCTTGATCTCGCCGGCGAGCTCCAGGCCGACCGGCCCCGCGCCGACGATCAGCACCCGATCGGCGTCGGCCAGCTCCTTGTGGGTGCGGCGCAGGTCCGCCAGGCCGTCCTCGGTGCCGTCCGACCGGGGCTTGGCCGGATAGGCGTAGCTGGAGCCGGTGGCGAGGACCAGGTAGTCCGCGTGCACACGCCGGCCCGAGGACAGGGTGACCCCGACGGCGTCCACCGAGATCGCCCGGTCGCGAATCACCGTCCCCGCGGTGAGCAGGGTGGCGAACGGAAAGAAGATGTTGGCGGCCCAGGTCGGCTGGGCCAGCGCCCGCAGCGACCCGGCGGCGTTGACGAAGGAGTCCCGCGGGTCGATGAGGACGACCTCGGCCCGCGTTCCAGCGCCTTGGCGACCGCCGCGCCGCCATAGCCGCCACCGACGACCACAACCGTACTGCTCATGATTCCCAGCCCCCTGCGCCAAAGATTCGGTCCCGACGTCCGTCGGGCCTCTTTCGGCGACTCTGTCCAACGACCGGCCACCCAGGAAGGCCGCGCTGAGAGTGGTAGTGACAGGGACACCACGACAGCCCGGGAGGTTGTTACGGTCAGGCAGTGAGCGACAACGAGCTCGGGCTTTTCCTGCGCACGCACCGTGAGGCGCTCAGCCCGGCCGAGGTCGGCCTGCCCGCGGGTCCGCGTCGCCGCGCCACCGGGCTGCGCCGCTCCGAGGTGGCGACCCTCGCCGGTGTCAGCGTCGAGTACGTGATCAGGCTGGAGCAGGGACGCGACCGCCGGCCGTCGCCGCAGGTGCTCTCCGCCCTCGCCGAGGCGCTCCGGCTGACCACCCGGGAGCGCGTGCACCTGCACCGGCTGACGAAATCGGCCGACCCGGGATTCACCTGCCGGGGCTTTGGCGACCCGGCCCGCACCGTCCGCCCGACCGTCCAGGCCCTGCTCGACCGCCTTGAGCCAACTGCCGCGGTGCTGCTGAACCTGCTCAGCGACGTCCTCGCGCACACGGCCGGTTATCGGCGGCTCGTCGGACCGATGGGGCTGTTGGAGGCGGCGCAGCCCAACCTCGCCCGGTTCCTTTTCACCGACGTCAGAGCCCGCGCGGCGTACCCCGACTGGGATCATGTCGCCGACGAACAGGTCGCGGCCCTCAAGCAGGGCCCGTTCCGGGCTCGCCCGGACCTGGCAGCGCTGGCGGACGAGCTGACGGTCACCACCGGCGAGGCCTTCACCCGCCGGGTCGACACGCTTCCCGGCCTCCCGAAGGCCAGCGGCGTCCTCCGGCTGGCCCATCCCGGCGCCGGTGCGCTTCGGCTCGCCTACGAGACCCTTGAGCTCTCCGTCGACGACGACCAGCGCCTGGTCGTCTACCTGCCCGCCGACACGGCGACGGCCGCCGCGCTCGACGAGCTCAACCGCGACCGACCCCAGCCGCTACGCCTCGTCAGCCGGTGACCGACCGCGGGCGTTCTCGCGTCCCCCACACGGGAGCGGCGCCTCGCGGCGCAGTCGTTCCTACGTGGTAGTCGTGGATCCCCGGTTTCTTCGACCACCGCGTAGGAATGGACGTGCGGCCAGCCCGTCCTGTCGCCGCCGAGCGGGGCTGGTCCCCGAAACACGCTGAGGAGGCCCATAGTGCCTGATCAAGCAGCGGCCTCGTCCGACCCGACGGTCACCGCCGAGGGGGCGCCCCCTGCCGAGGGGGCGACCGGCTCCGAGGGGGCGGCGGCCGGGCAGGGCGAGCCGACGCGGCCGGAGCTCGACGCCTTCCACCGCCGGCTCCACCAGGTCCGCGCCGCGGGCTGTCGGCGCACACCGCGCAGACCGAGGGGATGCGCCGGGTCGAGGCACTGTCCGGCACGACCGTCGGCACCGAGCGGCTGTGGATGGGCCAGACCCACGTGGCGCCGGCGACCCGGTCGGCCAACCATCACCACGGGGTGTCCGAGACCGGGATCTACGTCGTCTCCGGGCATCCCGCGTTCGTCTTCCTGCGGGAGGACGAGGAGATCCGGCTGGAGACCTCGCCCGGCGACTACATCTACGTGCCGCCGTGGGTCCCGCACCGGGAGGAGAACCCGGACCCCGACACCGAGGCGGTGGTCGTCATCGCCCGCACCACCCAGGAGGCGATCGTCGTCAACCTCGCCGACCTGCGCTGGCGCGGACCGGCGAGGACCGCGGACGGCGGCCGCACCTGGCACACCGACTGAGCAGAGCCGACTGAGCAGAGCCGACTGGACAGAGCTGGCTGACAGAGCCGACCGAGCAGAGCCGACCGGACAGAGCCGGCCGAACAGGGCCGGCTGGACAGGGCCGGCCGCACAGAGCCGGCTGGACAGCGCCGGCTGAGGACCCCGGCCAAGCTGGTCCGCCGAAGCGGCGACGAGCGCCTTTCCTCGCCGTGGCCACGTGGGCGGGGCGCGAAGGATCCACGTCAGGGACCGTCGGAGTCGCCACCCACATCCACGGCCATCCGTAGCCGCGCCCGGCCCTGGCCGCACCGGGCGCGGCCGGTCGTCGCGGGTCGGTCAGGAGACCTCCTTGAGCAGGCCGGTCGCGACGTCGAAGACGAACCCCCGGATCGCGTCCCGGTGCGGGACGAAGGGGCTCGCCTTGATCCGCGCGATGGACTGCCGGACGTCCTCGTCCAGGTCGGGGAACGCCTCGGCGGCCCATTCCGGCTTGATCCCGGTCTCGTCCTGGATCGAGCGCTTGAAGTCGTCGTCGGTGAAGGTCAGCATGCCGCAGTCGGTGTGGTGGATCAGGATGATCTCGGTCGTGCCGAGCAGTCGCTGGCTGATCGCGAGCGACCGGATCTCGTCGTCGGTCACCACGCCGCCCGCGTTGCGGATGACGTGCGCCTCCCCGTCGGCGAGGCCGAGGATCCCGTAGACGTTCAGCCGCGCGTCCATGCAGGCGACGACGGCAACGTTGCGGGCGGGCGGCAACGGAAGCGGCCCGACGAAGCTCTGCGCGTAGGCGGCGTTGTTGGCCAGGTACTCGTCCGTAACGGACACGGTTCCCCCAGTGGCTAGCGCGTTTTCCCATCTTTTACACCGATGAAGTGAAGTTATCCCTCCGCGCGATGTCAACCCGCTGCGGGCGACCCGGCACTCCCGAGCCAGACCCCGCCGCGCCCGCCCAACCGCACGTCACCGGCCCTCGCGGGCCCACACCGTCCGACGCGGCGACGGCCGGAAGGATCACAGCCGTCGCCGGCGGCAGCCAGCCGCTCGGCCCCGAAGTCGCATTCGCGCAACACTCATCTTTCTCTATCGAATTAATGGACATCTCGCTGATCCGGGGCCTACTGTCGCGCAGCGGCGGGATCGCGCCTCGGACCCCGCGGGCCGCCGAACCCCCGCGTGCCTCCGTACCCCGCGTGCTTCCTGTCCGCGCGCCGGCCTGCCCGTCGCCCGACCGCTCCCCCGCCGCCGCCGACTGCCCCGGGGAGGCTCCCGGCGTCCGTCCACGCACCTGATCGACCCGCTGAGAAGGAGTGACCAATGACCGTCGACACCGCGCCGGCTCCCGTGACGCCCGCCGTCGAGCTCGACATCCGGCCGCTGACCGTCCGGATCGGCGCCGAGATCAGCGGCGTCCGGATCGGCGGTGACCTGGACGCCGCGACCGTCGCGGCGCTGCGGGCGGCGATCCTGCGGAACCGGGTCGTGTTCTTCCGCGACCAGCACCACCTCACCCCGGAGATCCAGATCGCGTTCGCCCGGCTGCTCGGCGAGCTCACCCAGGCCCACCCGTCGCAGGCCCCGCTCGACGGCTACCCGCTGGTGCACGAGCTCGACGCCTCCAAGGGCGGCCGCGCCGGCGCCTGGCACACGGACGTCAGCTTCACCGACCGGCCGCCGGCGTTCTCGGTGCTGCGGGCCGTCGAGATCCCGCCGGTCGGCGGCGACACGATCTGGGCGAACACCGTCGCGGCCTACGGGGACCTGCCGGCCCCGCTGCAGCACGTCGCGGACGCGCTGCGGGTCTACCACACCAACCAGCACGACTACGGTCTGCGTCTTCAGGACCTCGACGGCCTGCCCGAGGTGTTCAAGGAGCGGTTCTTCGAGTTCCGCTCCAAGGAGTTCGAGGTCGAGCACCCGGTGGTGCGGGTCCACCCCGAGACGGGCGAGCCGTCGCTGCTGCTCGGCGGGTTCGTCAAGCAGCTGACCGGGGTGAGCCAGGAGCAGTCGTTCGACCTGCTGCGCACCTTCGCCGACGCGGTCGCCAAGCCGGAGAACACCGTCCGCTGGCACTGGCGGACCGGCGACGTCGCGATCTGGGACAACCGCGCCACCCAGCACTACGCGATCAACGACTACGCCGACAGCCCGCGGATCGTGCACCGGGTCACCGTCGCCGGCACCATTCCGGTCGGCAGGGACGGACGCCCGAGCGTCTCCCGGGCCGGCGACGCGAGCGAGTACTCCCCGATCGGCACGGTCCCCGCGTCGGCCGGCTGACCAGCGCAGCGCCATCGCGAGGCGGGCCGCGGACCCAGGCCGTGACCCGCCTCGCCGGCGTCAGACGTCGCGCGGATCGCGGGGCTCATGGGGCTCGCGGGACTCATGAGGCTCATGGGGCTCATGAGGCTCATGGGGCTCGCGGGGCAGCTTGTCCGGGGCTACCACGAGGTCGAGGCGAGCGACCCGGCCGCCGGCGACGGTCAACGCGACGACGGCGACGAGGCGTCCCGCCTCGTGCACCGCGAAGCCGGGCGCCCCGTTGACCCGCACCAGCTCGATCTCGCTGCCCAGCTGCCCCTTCGCGAGGACGCCGAGGACGAAGCGCGCGACCTTGTCGGCCCCGTGGATCGGCCTGCGGGCCGCCGTGACGAATCCGCCACCATCGCTGACGAGCACCACCTCGGGGTCCAGAACGGCGATCAGTGTCCCGAGGTCGCCCGAGCCGGCCGCCGCCGCGAACGCCTCGACGACGCGGCGGTGCTCGGCGGGATCGACCACCGGGCGCCCGGCCCGGTCGTGTACGTGCCGACGGGCCCGCGAGGCGAGCTGGCGCACCGAGGCAGGGGTACGGCCGACGATGTCGGCGACCTCGGGGAACGGCAGGCCGAACAGGTCGTGCAGCACGAACGCGGTTCGCTCCGCGGGTGTCAGGGTCTCCAGCACGACGAGCAGCGCGTAGCTGACCTCGTCGTCGAGGGTGACCCTGTCCGCGGGGTCGCCCTGGTCAGGGGCCACGGTGGTGAGGACGGGCTCGGGCAGCCACGGGCCGACGTAGCGCTCGCGGCGCACCCGGGCCGAGCGCAGGACGTCGACCGCCATCCGCGACACGGTGACGACGGCCCAGGCCTCGGGGTCGCGGATCGGTTCCTCACGATGGTGCGCGACCAGGCGCAGCCAGCAGTCGGCGACGACGTCCTCGGCGTCACCGCGGGAGCCGAGGATCGCGTAGGCGACGCGCACCAGCCGCGGCCGCGCGGCCTGGAAGGCGACGGCCAGCGCCTCCTCGTCGGCGCTCACGAGGCCGGCCCGGATGTCCGCGCGTTCGCCAGCTGGACGGTCGCCGCGCCCTGTCTGCCGAGTACCACCCTCATCGCCCACCATCCTGCGCCCGAGACCGGTGCCGCTGACGAGGACGAGACAGGCCGGCCAGATGTGACACCCAGGCCGGACGGCTGGAGACGTCCGGGCTCAGACGAGGTCCAGGCGACGGCGGACCCGGCCCAGCAGGGCGAGATCCGGCAGGGCGAGACCGGATCGCGGGTGCGGGGACGACTCGGCCTGCTCGGGCCCGACCCGGGGTGTGGGCAGCCGGATTGGGAGGCCGACCGGCGCCGCGGCGGACGCGAGGGCGATCTCGAACCAGACGACCTTGCCGTGCGGCCGGCCGCCGTCGGTGGCCAGGTGGTGCCCCCACCGTTCGGCGAGGCCCTCGACGAGCATCAGGCCACGGCCGCTCTCGTCGTCGGGGCCCGGGTCACGTGGCGTCGGCGGGCGCGGGTCGGCGTCGGCCACCTCGATGAGCAGCCGGTCGCGGTCGGCGGTCACGCCGACCTCGACGCAGCCGACCAGCCCGCCGTCAAAGCGTTCGGCGCCCGCGCAGGCGTCGATGGCGTTGCCGACCAGCTCCGAGGTCAGCAGCTCGGCCACGTCCGCGGCCTGCGCCAACCGCCACTCCCCGAGGACGCCACGGACGAAGTGGCGGGCCAGCGGGCACGCGGCCGGGTCGGCGGGGAAGCGGAAGACGGCGACGTGGGGCGCGGCCGGCGGGCCGGTCTGGCCACTGGTCACGCTGCACCGCCCTCCCCTGATCTGGCGAGACTTGCGGCGCACACCCCGACACCGCAGCAGCATTGATGTTGTGCCAGGGTGGCGCAGGCCACATCATCCTTCTGCCCGACAGGAAGATGCAAGCTATGCACCTTCATGTCGGGCGGCCACACAGGAGGAGACCACACGATGCCACCGCGCCGTCCTGCTCCCACGGTCCGCCTGCGCCGCCTGGCCGCCGAGCTGCGCCGCCTGCGCACCGACGCGGGCCTGACCCGCGAGGAGGTCTCCTCCCGCACCAACATCGACCCGGCGACGCTCTACCGGATCGAGACCGCCCGCGCGCGCCGGCCCCAGAAGCGCACCCTCCTGGCGATCCTCGCGTTCTACCAGGTCGACGAGCAGGCCCAGGAGGAGCTGCTGGCCCTGTCCCGCGAGGCCGACCGCCAGGGCATGCTGCTGCCGTACCACGACGAGCTTCCCGAGGAGTACGCCACCTACATCGGCTTCGAGGGCGAGGCGCGGACCATCGCGACCTACGAGTCGCTGTTCGTCCCGGGCCTCCTGCAGACCGAGGACTACGCTCGCGCGGTCGTGACCGGGGTCCTGCCCACCGCGAGCGCGGACGAGATCGAACAGCGGGTGCGGGCCAGGATCGACCGCCAGGCGCTGCTGAACACCGCCGACCCGCCACGCTTCTGGGCGGTCGTCGACGAGGCCGCGCTGCGCCGCGCCGTCGGCGGCGCCAAGGTGATGAGCGCCCAGCTGGCCCGCTTGGCCGAGGCGGCGGCGAAACCGAACATCACGGTCCAGGTCATCGCGTTCTCCGCGGGCGCGCACCCCGGCATGCCCGGGTCGTTCATCCTGCTCGACTTTCCCGACCCGGCGGATCCCGCAGTGGTCTACATCGACTCGATGGCCGGCGACCTGTTCCTTGAGGCCGACGCGGAGATCCGTCGATATCGCGCAATCTTCGACAGTCTACGCGCCATCGCTCTCGCCCCGGCCGACAGTCGACAACTGCTGACTGACCTGGGCCGATAGGCTGTAGACGGAACAGGTTGGGGGGCACCGGAAGGAAGGACGAAATGACTCATCCGCATCTGGTGTGGCGCAAGAGCAGCCACAGCAGCGGTAATGGCGCCTGTGTCGAGGTAGCCGCCCTCCCAGACGGCGGTCGCGCGGTCCGCGATTCCAAGGATCCCGCCGGACCGGTCCTGCAATTCACGCCGGCCGAGTGGACGGCGTTTGTGGCGGGTGCCCGGGACGGCGAGTTCGACAGATAGTGGTCTCCGGCCGGGCGCCCGTCGGACTTCGTCGGGCCGCCCGGCCGAACATTCTCGTAGTGGTCCAACTCGCAGTGGTCTCTATGTTGACCTCTCGGCCACTAACGGGCCGCCTTGTCGAGCGTGAGATTCAGGTCGAGCACGTTGACCGTGGGCTCCCCCATGAATCCCAGCGCGCGGCCGTCGACGTGTTCCGCCACCAGCCGCCGGACCGCGGCCGGGTCGAGGCCGCGGGCCTTGGCCACCCTGTTGACCTGCAGGTAGGCGTAGGCGGGTGAGATGTCGGGGTCGAGACCACTGCCTGAGGCGGTGACGGCGTCCGGCGGGACCGGGTTGCCGGTGCCCTTGCCCGGGCCCCTGACCGGCACGAGGATGCCGGCCGCGTAGTCCGCGCCGAGTGTGGCGCACTCGACCTTCACGCCCTGATAGGTCGCGACGAACGGGGTCGCGGGGCATTCCTCGTTGATGCTCACGACGCGGGTGATGGTCCCGGCCGTGCCGGCGGTCCGGAACACCGACAGCACCGCGCCCACACCGTTCGCGGTGCAGTACGGCCGTCGTCCGTCGACGCCGTCGAGGTCACCGACCGCCTTGCTGCGGGCGCAGACCTGGGTGAGCAGGCTCTGCTTGGACTCGTCGACGTCTGTGGTCGCCGGGTCGTCGAAGGTGTCGACCAGGCTCTCCGGGCCGAGGTTGGACGCGGACGTCGACGTCGGGTCGTAGCCGGCGCCGGCCGCCGAGGGCCGGGGCTGGAAGTACTTCGGGATCGGGTTGCCGTCCTTGTCGGTGAACAGCTGGCCGAGCTCGGCCGAGCCGACGACCTGGCCGGCGGCGTTCGTGACGAGGGAGCCGTTGGCCTTGTCGTGCAGGCCGGGGAGCTGGGCGATCCCGGTGATGGCCAGCGGGTAGGCGATGCCGGTCAGGACGGTCAGCACGAGCAGGACGCGCAGGGCGGCGAGGTGCTGGCGGACGAAGGAGGGTAGTCGGCTGGCGGCCATGGTTACCGCGCTCCTGGGATGAACTGGATGACGAGGTCGATGAGCTTGATCCCGAGGAACGGGATGACCAGCCCGCCGAGGCCGTAGACGTAGAGGTTGCGGCTGAGCATCTTCGACGCGCCGCCGGGGGTGTAGCGCACGCCGCGCAGGGCCAGTGGGATGAGCGCGATGATGATCAGTGCGTTGAAGATGACGGCGGACAGGATCGCGGACTGCGGGCTGTGCAGCCGCATGATGTTGAGCTTGTCCAGGCCCGGGTAGATGGCCGCGAACATCGCGGGGATGATCGCGAAGTACTTCGCGACGTCGTTGGCGATCGAGAACGTGGTCAGTGCCCCGCGGGTGATGAGCAGCTGTTTGCCGATTTCGACGATCTCGATGAGCTTCGTCGGGTTCGAGTCGAGGTCGACCATGTTCCCGGCCTCCTTGGCGGCGGAGGTGCCGGTGTTCATCGCGACGCCGACGTCGGCCTGGGCGAGGGCGGGGGCGTCGTTGGTGCCGTCGCCGGTCATCGCGACGAGCTTCCCGCCGGCCTGCTCCCGCTTGATCAGCGCCATCTTGTCCTCGGGCGTGGCTTCGGCGAGGAAGTCGTCGACACCGGCCTCGTCCGCGATGGCCTTCGCGGTGAGCGGGTTGTCCCCGGTGATCATGACGGTGCGGATGCCCATCCGGCGCATCTCGTCGAACCGCTCCCGCATGCCCTGCTTGACGACGTCCTTGAGCTGCACCACCCCGAGAACCCGGGCGGTCCCGCCGACGGCTTCGGCGACGAGCAGGGGGGTGCCGCCGGCGGCGGAGATGCCGTCGACGATCTCCCCGGTCTCGGCGGGGACGGTGCCGTGCTGTTCGCGGACCCAGGTGATGACCGCGGCGGCGGCGCCCTTGCGGACCTGGCGGGCCGGGCCGGTGGTGTCCGCGTCGAGGTCGACGCCGGACATGCGGGTCTGCGCGGTGAACGGGACGAAGGTCGCGTGCAGCAGCTCGCCGGGACCGCGTTCGCGCAGGCCATAGGCCGTCTTCGCGTGGACGACGATCGAGCGGCCCTCGGGCGTCTCGTCGGCCAACGAGGACAGCTGCGCGGCGCTGGCGAGGTCGTCCGCGCCGGTGTCGCCGACCGGGAGGAACTCCCGCGCCTCCCGGTTGCCGATCGTGATCGTGCCGGTCTTGTCCAGCAGCAGCGTGTTCACGTCGCCCGCGGCCTCCACCGCGCGCCCGGACATGGCCAGCACGTTGCGCTGCACCAGCCGGTCCATGCCGGCGATGCCGATCGCGGACAGCAGCGCGCCGATCGTCGTCGGGATCAGGCAGACGACCAGCGAGGCCAGCACGATGCCGGTCACGCCGTGGCCGTTCAGCGCACTCGTGTCCGGGACGCCCGGCAGCTGCGCCTTGGAGTAGATCGCCAGGGGCTGCAGCGTCGCCACGGCCAGCAGGAAGATCACCGTCAACGCGGCGAGCAGGATGTTCAGCGCGATCTCGTTCGGGGTCTTCTGCCGGTTCGCCCCCTCGACCAGGGCGATCATCCGGTCGATGAAGCTCTCGCCGGGCTTCTGGGTGATCCGCACGACGATCCGGTCCGACAGCACCCGGGTCCCCCCGGTCACCGCGGAACGGTCGCCGCCGGACTCGCGGATCACCGGCGCGGACTCGCCGGTGATCGCGGACTCGTCGACGGACGCGATGCCCTCGATGACGTCGCCGTCGCCGGGGATGAACTGGCCGGCCTCGACCACGACGACGTCACCCTGGCGTAGCTGGGGCGCGGGCACCTCCTCGATCCCGCCGCCGGGGCCGCGCCGGTAGGCGATCGTGTCGGTCTTCGTGCGGCGCAGCGCATCCGCCTGCGCCTTGCCGCGGCCCTCCGCGACGGCCTCCGCGAGGTTCGCGAACAGCACCGTCAGCCACAGCCAGACCACGATCAGCCAGCTGAACGCCGAGGGATGCGCCACCGCGAGAACGGTCGTGTAGATGGCGCCGACCTCGACGATGAACATGACCGGGTTACGCCACAGGGTGCGCGGGTCGAGCTTGCGCAGCGCCCCGGGCAGCGAGCGCCACATCATCGCCGGGTCGAGCAGGCCCCCCTGGATTCGCCGGGGGCCGGTGGGCGGCGCCGGCGTCTCCACGAGCGTGGTGGTGGACATCTAGTGCAGCCCCTCCGCGAGCGGCCCGAGCGCGAGCGCCGGGAAGTAGGTGAGAGCGACGACGATCACGGTGACGGCGACGAGCATCCCGACGAACTGCGGGCGATGCGTCGGCAGCGTGCCCGCGGTCGCGGGTACCTGCTGCTGTGCGGCGAACGACCCGGCCAGCGCGAGGACGAAGATCATCGGTAGGAACCGGCCGAACGCCATCGCGAGGCCGAGCGCCGTGTTGTACCAGTCGGTGTTCACCGTGATACCGGCGAACGCCGAGCCGTTGTTGTTGCCGGCGGACGTGAACGCGTAGAGCACCTCGGACAGGCCGTGCGCCCCGGTGTTCAGCATCCCGGCGCGTTCGCCGGGCAAGGCCATGGCCACCGCGGTCCCGGTCAGCACCACGAGCGGGGTCGTGAGGATGTACAGCGAGGCGAGCTTGATCTCCCGGCTGCCTATCTTCTTGCCGAGATACTCCGGTGTTCGCCCGATCATCAGCCCGGCGACGAAGACCGTGATCACGGCGAGTACCAACATGCCGTAGAGCCCGGATCCGGTGCCGCCCGGCGCGACCTCGCCGAGCATCATGTTGAACAGCAGGGTCGCGCCGCCGAGGCTTGTATACGAGTCGTGGAACGAGTCGACGGCGCCGGTCGACGTCAAGGTGGTCGCGGTGGCGAAGGTCGCCGAATCGGGCACGCCGAACCGGGTCTCCGTACCCTCCGAGGCCGCGCCGACGGCCATCGGCACGGTGCCGTGGTGCACCCCCTGAAACGCCAGGTTGAGCGTGACGCTGCCGAGTGCCAGCACCGCCATCACCGCGACGATGGCCAGGCCCTGCCGGGTGCTGCCGACCAGCTTGCCGAAGGTCCGCGGCAGCGAGATTCCGATCATGAGAATCAGGTAGATCTCGAACCAGTTCGTCCACGCCGTCGGGTTCTCGAACGGATGCGCCGAGTTGACGTTGTAGAACCCACCACCGTTCGTCCCCAGCTCCTTGATGACCTCCTGGCTGGCCACCGGGCCACCGGTGATGGACTGCTGGCCACCGGCGAGTGTCCCGACGGTCCGGGTGCCATGAAGATTCTGGATCGCGCCGCCGGCGATCAGGACGACGGCCGCCACGATGCTGATCGGCAGCAGAATCCGCACGACCGTCCGGACGAGGTCGACCCAGAAGTTCCCCAACGTGTCCGACTTCTTACGAGCCAGGCCACGGACCAGCGCGATCGCGACCGCGATTCCAACCGCCGCCGACGCGAAGTTCTGCACCGCCAGGCCGGCCATCTGGACCGTGTGACCCATCGTCGACTCGCCGGAGTACGCCTGCCAGTTCGTGTTCGTCACGAAACTGACCGACGTGTTCCACGCCAACGCCGGCTTGACCGCCGGGAAGCCCAGTGCCAGCCACAGGTGGTTCTGCAGCCGCTGGAACAGGTACAGGAACAGCACCGACACGGCCGAGAACGCCAGCACACTGCGGGCGTACACCGGCCACCGCTGCTCGGAGTCGGGATCCACACCGACCAGCCGGTAGATGCCACGCTCGACCCGCAGGTGCTTGTCGCTGGTGAAGACCCTGGCCATGTAGTCGCCGAAGGGCCGATAGGTCAGGACGAGCGCCACCACCAGGATGGCGATGAAAAGGATGCCCGCACCGTTCGCGCCCATCTAGAATCGCTCCGGGAACAGCATCGCGGCCACGAGGAAGAGAGTGAGGCCGACCGCGAGGACGAGGCCGACGATGTTCTCGGCGCTCACAGCCTCTCGACCGCCTTGACGACCAGCCCGAGCACCGCGAACACCGCGAGGGTGAGCAGCACAAAAACGAGGTCTCGCACCTCGAACGCCTGCCTTTCCACAATCTTTCGACACGACCGACTTATCCGCGCAAGGCCGCGGGCGGGTGGGCGCTGGGCACCGGCGGCGCTTCTTCCGTTCGAATCACGCGCCACCTCCGTCTTACGTCCACCGCACCGGCCCCCGCGCGGCAACGGTCAGTATCGGCGCGGTTGTCCGGCATCGGCCGGCTCGTTGACGCCGTATTGACGCCGCGCCGGCAAACGTCCACGCGCCGCGTACGGAACGGTCGTGTGAGCACATTTCGGGGCAGGGCGGGGCGTTGGTTTGGACACACCTGGCGGCCGTGTCGGGCGCCGCTGCCGAGCCACGATCGCGGCCGGCCTGCGGCCCACGGTCGCGTGCCGCGGAGCGGGGAGATCACTCCCGGCGACCGCTGGCGGCGCGCCGGTGGGCGGCGCGCCGGTGGTGAGGCGCACAACAGGTAGGCCCGGCCGCGCGAGGGCGACCGGGCCTACCTGACGGCGGTGGGAGCAGGTCAGGACCAGGGAATCCAGGCGGTCCGCACGTGGCCGTTGCCGTTGTTGTCGCTCGGCTGGAAGTAGGACAGCATCAGCTTGGTGGCCGTACTCGACTCGGGATGGCCGATGTAGGCCCGGCACAGGCCTCCCGGGCCGGTGGAGCTGGTGCACGGAACGGCCGCGGTGAACTGCGGCGTGAACGGCCCGGTCGGGCTACTCGCGGAGAACACCGTGATGTTTCCGCCGATGTCGTCCTGCTCGATCACGACGAACGGTGATCCGGAGAACGCCGGATACCGGTGGACGTCGAAGCTGGCCGGGGTGATCGGCGTGAAGCCGCCGGACGTGGCGGCCAGTGTGCTGAACGTGTAGTTACGCGGGTCCAGCCAGCGGTGGCCGCCGGTCTGGTTGCCGGAGTTGTACGCCGCCAGCGGGGTGCTGCCCAGCGTGACCTTCGCGACCTGGACGGTCCCGGCCGAACAGTCGCCGAAGACGGCGTTGGTGCAGGTGCCGGCGTAGAGGTAAAGAGAGCCGTTGTAGACCACCGGCGAGCCCAGGATGCGGTTGCCCGCCAGCGGGCTGCCGGTGAAGATGCCACTGCCGCCGACCGGGCTGTCGTTGCTGAAGGTGTTCGTCGTGTAGTCGTAGTCGACGATCCGGAAGGCGAGCGGCGTCGAACCGTTCGCGTTCAGGCAGACCAGCACGTACGGAATGATGAGAATCGGGTTCGGCGACGACGTCGGGACCGACGCGACCCCGCTGGCCCAGGTGGCGAGGGTGCCGCCGGCGCAGGAGAACCCGGACGGGTTCGGGATGAACTTCACCAGGTTGTTGCCCGAGGCATCGGTGAAGTCGCCGAACGCCGACTGGTTCGGCGCGGTGAACGCCTGCGCGGTGCCCGCGGTCGTGCCGGTGATGTACTGGCCGGTCGGGCTGACCGCGGTGTCGCAGAACAGCCACAGCACGCCGATCGCGTTCGCCTGCGGGACACCGGTGAACCCGCAGTCCCGGGAGATCTGGTAGCCCTTGTTCACCTCCAGCGACGACACCACCTGGCCGATGTCATTGACGGTCCGGGTGGCCGCCGACGCCGACAGGGCTGTGCCGACCGTATACGCCAGAATGACCGCTAAGAACGTGCTGACCATGGTGAGGGTGAGGCCGGAATGTCGGCGCTGGCGCATGGCACGCATGGTGCGTCTCCTCGATGGTCGATCGCGACATGAAGGCACCGCGCGGGGCCGCCGGCGTGGCCGCGGGGGCTGGCGACGCTCCGGCCGGATGGGCGGCGCCTGTGCTCGGGGTCACTCTAGAACGCCCGTAAGGCGATGAGCCTTGTCCGGAAATAGTGGGACGTAGTACCCCAGAACCCGTGGTATTTCGGCGTTTTCCGGGACGCTCGGCCGGCCGGGCCGGTCAATGCTGACCGGGAGGCGCGGCCGGGACGGGGCACAGGTCGGCGGCGTCGATGTCCCCTGGAACCGGCTTCTCGACGGCGGGAATCGCCGCGTCGATGGTGCGCACGAGACCCAACGTGTCCTGGACGAAAGCCTCGGGTGGGTTGTCGAACGGGACCGCGAAGTAGGCGACGTCCCAGACCGTGCCGTCCACCCGATACACACGGGCCATCTGGCCGGACCGGCTGAGCTCGAGAACCGATCCGCCGGCCAGCGGGGAGGCCTCTGATCCCGAGGCCAGCCAGCCCGGCGCGGCCTGCTGGCGGACGGTGAGACGCACGGCGCGGCCGTCCACCGTCAGCACGACGTCGGAGGCGACCGAAATGCTCGTGGAAGCCTCCACCCGGCCCCCGCCGGCCGCCGCGATGGTCTGCAGAACCGGCTCGGGCGGTGGCGGTTCTGTGGGTTGCGTCGGCGGCGGAGAGCCCGTCGCCAGGCCGACCAGGATCGAGCTCATGCAGGGGTTGGCGAACCTGGTTCGCTTCCAGTTCTCCAGCGTGTAGACCCAGGGATTCAGCCGGGAGAAGGGCGGAACCGTCTCCACCCTGGTCGGCGCCGGGGGGCTTGGCCGCGCGGCGGGCACGACGGCCGGATGGTCAGGTGATCCCTGGAAGGCGCCGGGGACCACGACCGCGGCCACGACCGCCACGGCCAGCACGCCCGCGCCGACTCCGGAGGCCACGCGCCTCCGTCGACGGACCATGGCTCGTCGCGCCGTCTGGTACAGCACGTCCGGCGCCGGGCCGGCCAGCTGGGCCAGCGCGGCCAGGTCCGCGCGGATCGTCGTCTCGTCGGACCCCGGCGGGGTGAGACTAGCCATGGAGACCCTCCTCGGCGTGATAGCTGGAGCGCAGCTGGGCGAGGCCGCGGGACGTCAGGCTTTTCACGGTGCCGACCCGGCACCCCAGGACCGCGGCGGTCTCGGCCTCGGAAAGCTGCAGGTAATGGCGCAGCACGACCGCGGAGCGCTGACGCGGCGACAGTTCGGCTAACGCGCGGGAAAGCTGATGGAGCCGTTCCCAGCGGGCGATCCCGTCCGGGCCGGGTGCGTCGGGCAGTGGGAAAGTGGGCCGCTCCCGCCGCAGGACCCGCCGCCACGTCGACCGGTGCAGGTTCGTCATGACCCGGTAGACGTAGGCGTCGGGCGAGCCACGCTCGCTGACCCGCTTCCAGACCGGCAGCATCCGCGCCAGCGACTCCTGCACGAGGTCCTCGGCGGCGGCCCGTTGGCCGGTCATCACGAAGGCCGTCCGGAACAGCGCGTCGGATCGCGTCCGCACGAAGGCCTCGAACGAGGCGGGCACGGACGGGTCAGCCCCGTCGCCGCCCACCCCGCCGGGCGGCGCGCCCGTGGAGATCTCGTCGACACCGGACGGTGGCGGCGGCCCCGCTGGTCCTGACCGGCGGACCCGATGCGCCGTGGCCTCGGGCGCGGCGAACGGATCACCAGATCTGTGGGAAGTCACGCCGCTATCACTCCACCGGACCGGCAAAGGTTCCATCCGTCCGCTGGCGTCTCGCCGTCCCCCTGCTTGCGTCGAGACTTGGTAAGTACTAGCTTACGGTTCGTGGCGACTTACCAAGCGGCGTTCGCGGCGCTCGCGGACCCGACCCGGCGCGCGGTGTTCGAGCGGCTCGCGGACCGCCCGAGCTCGGTCGGGGAACTGGCCCAGGAACTGCCGGTGAGCCGCCCCGCGGTCTCCCAGCACCTCAGGGTGCTCAAGGACGCCGGCCTGGTCGTCGACCAGGCGGCCGGGACCCGGCGCATCTACCGCGCCAACCCCGACGGGGTGGCGATGCTGCGGGACTACCTCGACCGGTTCTGGCGTCGATCGCTCGACACGTTCAAGTCCGTAGCCGAGGAGTCCTTCCATGACCACTGACATCCCGACCGCCGACGCCACCGCCACGTCGGTCAGCCACAGCGTCGACGTCGCCGCGCCGGTGGAGCACGTCTTCGACGTGTTCACCACGCGGATGAACAGCTGGTGGGACCCGACCCACCACCTGCTGGCCGATACGACCGAAATGGTCGTCGAGCCGTTCGTCGGCGGCACGATCACCGACGTGGCGGCCGACG
This sequence comes from Pseudofrankia inefficax, assembly GCF_000166135.1. Lineage (NCBI taxonomy): Bacteria > Bacillati > Actinomycetota > Actinomycetes > Frankiales > Frankiaceae > Pseudofrankia > Pseudofrankia inefficax. Next base: position 3,682,165 of record NC_014666.1, on the reverse strand, counting down.
GGGCCCGCTGCTCCTGGGGCCGGGTGCTCGCGTTCGAGCCACCGGCCGGGTCGGGCGCGGGTCTCTTCGCGTTCAGCTGGGACATCAGCCTGCGCTGGGAGATCGAGACCGACCCGGCCCGCTGCAGCGAGGTCCACGTCCGTTTCTCCCCGACGTCGCCGACCACCACCCGGGTCGTCCTGGAACACCGCCACCTCGACCGTCACGGCGAGGGCTGGGAGTCGATGCGCGCGGCGGTGGGCGGCCCGAACGGCTGGACCCTCGGCCTGTCGCGCTTCGCCGAGGTCGGCGCGGCGAGTCCCGAGGGGTCCCGCGGCTAGCTGGAGCGCTCGTACCGCCAGCCGTCGTCCAGCATCCAGAGCCGGTGGCGGGCGTCCTCACGGGCGTCCGCCGCCGGGTCGCCGTACTGCGCGTCGCCGTGCCAGATGGCGACCAGGCCGCCCGGCGCCCGGTCGATCTGGGTCTCGAACAGCTCGGGTGGCGCGGCCCGCGCGGCGGCGAGGGCGTCGGCGACGCCGGACCGCGCGGCGAGCGTCCACAACGTCACCCAGGTCGGCGGGAGCAGGTCGACCTCGCCCCGGTCCCGGGCCGCCAGCGCGTCGGCCGGGCGGAGCCAGCGGTGCTCGGTGATCTCGCCGCCGTCCACGACGACGTCCTGGTCGGGCGCCCGGCCGAGCAGGATCCAGGTCAGGAAGCGGCGCGCCGCCGCGGCCGGCGGGCACCAGCACGCCACCGGGGTCAGCTCGGCGCCGTCGATCGTCAGGCCCGCCTCCTCCGCGGTCTCCCGGACGGCGGCGCGGCGGGCGGCGGCCAGCTCCACCGACGTGTCGAGACCGGGATCGGCGGACTGGCCGGAGTCGTCAGGGTCACCCAGGTCGGCAGGGTCGCCCAGGTCGTCAGGGTCACCCAGGTCGGCAGGGTCACCCAGGTCGGCAGGGTCGCCCAGGTCGGCAGGGTCGACCCGGCCGCCGGGGAACACCCAGGCACCGGGCGCGAACGAGGCCGTGGCGCTGCGCCGCAGCAGCAGCACCTCCAGCCCGGACGGCCGGTCACGCAGCAGGGCCGCGCTGGCGGCGGGCACGACCGTCGCGGGCGAGCTCACTCGACTGATCGCGGGACGCTCGGTCACGACAGGTTGCCTTCCGGACGCGGATGGTGGGCGGCGCGGGTCACGCGACGCCCACGGGGACGGTACCGATGACCGCCGCCCTGGTGAGCCCGGCGAGGCGGTCCTCGTCGAGGCCGAGCTCCTGGCCGAGGATCTCGGTGTTGTGCTCGCCGAGGGTCGGCGGGCGGCGACGGTGGTCCCAGCCGCCGGAGACCGCCCGGACCGGGAGGTTCGGCAGCGGGATCGTCCCGGCCCAGGGCAGGTCGACCGGCCGGTAGAGGCCACGCGCCGCCAGGTGCGGATGGTCATGGACGAAGCGGCCGTCGCGGACCTCGCCCGCCGGGATGCCCGCGGCGAGCAGCCGGTCGACGAGCGCGGCGCGGCCCTGCCCCGCCGTCCACGCGGCCAGTCCGGCTTCCAGCTCGTCGGCCCGGTCGCGGCGGCCGGCGGCCGTCGCCAGCCGCGCGTCGCCGGCCCAGTCGGCGCGCCCCACCAGCTCCGCGAGCGCCCGCCACTGCGCGTCGTCGGCGGCCGTCAGCGCGACCCACCGTTCGGGCTCGGCCGTCGGGAACACGCCCTGCGGGGCGGCGACGGGGTCCCGGTTGCCGCGCCGTTCGAGCAGGACGCCGGTCGCGGTCCAGGTGATGACCTGCTCACCGGCCATGACCAGGGCGGCCTCGGCCAGCGGCGACTCGACGAGCGTTCCCCGGCCGGTCCGCCGGGCCGTCAGCAGCGCCGAGGCCAGCGCGAACAGCGAGTTCGCCGCGGCCATCGGGTCGGCCGGGCCGCTGGGGTTGTGCGGGTCGGCGTCCGAATAGCCGGTGCGCCAGCACAGCCCGGAGAACTGCTCGACGGTCTGCGCGTAGCCGACCATGTCCCGGCGCGGCCCGCTCAGGCCGAACGCCGGCATCCGGTGCAGGACAAGCCTCGGGTTGATCCGGTGGACGGCGTCCCAGTCCAGCCCGGCCGACTCCAGGACCCGGGGCGCGTAGTTCTCGATGAGCACGTCGGCCCCGGCGATCAGCCGCTCCAGCAGGGCCCGGCCGTCGGGGGTCGAGAAGTCGAGGGTGACGGAACGCTTGTCGCTGTTGGCGCCCAGGTAGAAGGCGCCGCACTCCCACCAGTGGTCGTGCGTGGTGGGCAGGCCGCCGAGGAAACGGGAGCCGTCCACGCGCCGGGTGCTCTCGACCTTGACGACGTCGGCCCCGAGCGCGCCGAGCGCGGTGCCGACGTAGCCGCCGACCCACCAGGTGCCCAGGTCGAGGACCCGCAGGCCGGCGAACGGCAGCGTGTCGTCGGCCGGCTCGGGCCCGCCGGCCCGGGCCGGTCCGTCGTCGGACGACGGCGCGACGTCCGGCGGCGGCACAGAGTCCGGCGGCGGCACGGAGTCGGATGGCGGCACGGCGCCGGGTGGCGGCTCGGCGCCGCGCCGGGGCCGGGAGCCGTCGAACAGGAACGCGGGGGCTGGTTCGAGGAAGCCCGGGTGGCTCGGGTTCGGCTGGTAGAAGCCGCGAGCCACCGTGTGCGGGTCGTCGAGGACAGTCCGGCCGTCGTGGACCGGCGCGCACGGGATGCGGAACGCGGACGCCCGCTCGACGATCTCGGCGACGGTGTGCCGCCGGGTCCAGGCGCGGACCGCGGCGGTGAACTCGTCGTACCGCTCGTAGCGGCCCTGGTGGGAGGTCATCTGCGGGTCGGCGAGCCAGTCGGGGCGTTCGATGAGGACGAGGAAGTCCTCGTGGTTCTGGGCCGAGGCGAGGTTGAACCCGACGTAGCCGTCGGCGGCCGGCTCGACCGACGGGTTGAGCCGGTTGCGGGCCCGCGGCGGCTCGGGGGCTTCGCCGGTGACGGAGGCACCGACGTCGAGGAACAGGTTCGTCGCGTAGGCGGTGACGTCGAGCAACGGGGCGTCGACGAGCCGGTGTGCCCGGCCGCCCTGCAGGGCGGCGACCGCCCCGGCCGCGGCCATCGCGCCGGTGACCCAGAGTCCTTCCGAGCTGCCGGTCATCAGCGGCGGCCGGTTCGGCAGGCCGCGCAGCGACAGCGAGCCCGACTCGGCCTGGATCGTCAGCTCGCTGCTCGGCCGGCCGGCGCCGGCCCACGGCCCGGACAGCCCCCAGGGGGTGATGACCACGACGGCCGCGGCACCGAACCCGGCGAGGAAGGCCTCGTCGGGGGCGTCCGGAAGTTCGAGCAGCACGATGTCGGCGCCGAGCGCGGCGACGTCGGCCAGGTCGCCGGGCTCGGCGACCTTGCCGCCGTGCAGGTAGGCCGCCAGCGCGGAGCCCGGCGCCGGCGACGACGCCCGGTCGCCGACCCGGACGACCCGGGCACCGGCGTCGCACAGCATCCGGCCCGCGTAGCCGCCGGCCAGGGAACGGGACCATTCCGCCACGCGGAGGCCGGCCAGCGGGAGGGCCGGCGGCGCTAACGGAGCGGTGTCGTCGGGCCGCGCAGTCATGTCAGCTCACCGCCATCAGGTCGCGGGAGCGGCCAGCCGGCTACCCGGGCGCCCGGTTGCCCATGAGGTGGCGATGCTCCGCTCTCTTCATACGTCAGCCATTTGGCCCGGCGCCAGGCGAACGCGACGAGCCACCGGCCGGGCGGCCCGCCGGCGGCAGCCGGCCGAACCCGATGTTCAGGAACTCGGCCGCACCCGCCGGTCAGGATGTCGGCCGCACCCGCCGGTCAGGAACTCGGCCGCACCCGCCGGTCAGGAACTCGTCGGCAGGCCCGCGGCGGCCCAGGCGTGGTAGCCGCCGACGACGTCGGTGGCGCGGTGCAGCCCCAGCTCCTGCAGTGCGGCGGCCGCGAGGCTGGAGGTGTAGCCCTCGGAGCAGATGACGAGCACCCGCAGGTCGTCACCGGTCGCGACGGGGAGCCGGGCGTCACTGGTCGGGTCGAGCCGCCATTCGAGCACGTTGCGCTCGATGACGAGGGCGTCGGGGATCTCGCCCTCCGCGGCCCGCTGCGCGGCCGGCCGGATGTCGACCAGCAGCGCGCCGTCGGCGATCTCCTGCGCCGCCTCGACGGGACCGACCCGGCGCAGCCGGGCGCGGGCCCTGGCCAGCATCCCGTCGATCCTGCTGACGGGCGCGTCTCCCGGCCCGGCGGACCGACCGTGCACCGGGTTCGCGACGCCGCGCTGGGCGCTCATCGGGCGGCCGTCGCCGCGACCCGCCGCTGGGCGGTGGGCGCGAGCAGCCCCGTGGTGAGCTGGGCGGCCGCGGCGGCCGGGACGGCGACCGAGCCGTCCGCGTTGGCGTAACGCAACGGAACCTCCGGTGGGGAGTAGGCGTGCACGGTGGTGGCCGCGACCGCGGTCCGGTTGATGACCCGGTGGACGTGGTCGGCGCCGAACCCGACGACCCGGCCTCGGGCGTGCCGCCGGGTCGCGCGCGGCTCCCAGGATCCCCCATGCGGGGCGTGCACGTCCTCCTCGACGACGCCGTCGGCGACCGCGAGGGCGCCGAGCGCGCCGCCGTGGTCGTGCACCGCGGTGTGCTGGCCGGGCGACCAGCCGATCAGCCACACCTCGACGACCCCGGTCAGCAGCAGCCGGGTGTACCACCGCTTGTCGGCGTGGTGGCGCACGACCGGCCGCCACAGCCGCTCGGTCGCCGCGAGCCGTCCCGCCAGCTCGGTCAGGGTCGCGAGGTCGAGCGGCTCGCCCTCGTCGCGCAGCACGTCGGCCGCGAGCGACCCGCCCGCGAGCAGCTGGGCCAGGCCCACAGGGCCGCTCCCGAAGTCCTCGGTCACCGCGCCCCCGGTCACCGCGTTCCCGGTCACCGCGTTCCCGCACGCCGCCGCCGCGTCGCCCGGCGCGCAGGCCGGGAGAGCCAGCCCGGACGTGCCGGGGACGTCGGGAAGGGCCGTGGTCAGGCCCAGCAGCGCAGGGTGGACGAGTGGCACGTCTGGCTCCAGGTGGCACGGGCGCGCGCGGCGCGGGTCAGGTGCTTGCGGTTCCGCCGGGCCCGGGTGGGAGCGGGTGGGCCGGCGGTCGATCGGGGTGGGTGGGCCCCGCGGTAAAACATCTCCTTCTCGACCTGGAAAGTCGAGAAGAGGCGCGCGCGGGCCAGAACGAAGATGATCAAGAAAGTTGCGAGGCGGCCGCGCTCACGCGCCTGGCGGGGGTCCTACCCACGGAGGTGGGCGGGAGGCCGACGCGACAACGGCCGGGGGCCGCGAGGAGCGGCCAGTTACCGGCAACAGGCTCCGCTGGCCAGTCGACCGTGGTCCGTCACGCGGTCACTGTGCAGCAGCAAGAGGGCACCTGCCATGGCCCGATACTAGCGCGCCCGCGGGCCGTCCGGTCGCGTGTCGCCGGTCGCCGGAGGCGCGCTTGACGCGGCTCCCATATTCGCGGGAGTCTGCTGCCACCAATTTTCGTGGGAACTGCTCCCGCGAAGCGGCGCTCTGACGCTCCCGGCCAGGCCAGCCCGCGCGTCCGCCACCATCCGCCGCGGCCGTCGCCGCTCCTGTGTCCACCGCGCCCAGCGGCGGCGTCCGTCACACCACGCCCTCCGGCGGCGCCGGCCCGGCGCCAGGCCGGACATCCAGCCATCCCGGGAGACCTACATGGAAGACGTCGACGGGCTGCTCGCCGCGGCGAGCGCCGAGACCGGCCTGACCGACTTCGGGGAGCGCACGTTCCGCGAGGGCCTCGACCTGCTGGTGGACTCCTTACGCAAGGAGGCGAGGCTCAACGCCGTCGGGGAGTTCGTCCTGCGCGACATGATCGTCCGGCTGCTGCGCAACCGTCTCCAGATCGAGGACTGGTACCGCCGTCATCCCGAGATCGACGACGAGGTGATCGAGCGCCCCCTGATCGGGCTCGGCCTCCCCCGCACGGGTTCCACCGCGCTGGCCGCGTTGCTCGGCGAGGACCCGGGAGCGCGTTCGCTCGTCGCGTGGCAGGCCGAGGAGCCCTGCCCGCCGCCGTCGACGGTGCCCGCCCCGGATCCACGGATCGCCCGCGCCGAGGCCAAGGCCGCGCAGTCGCGTGAGCTCTCGCCGAAGCTGTCCGCGATGCAGCCGTCCTCACCGACCGGGCCCTTCGAGGACCACGACCTGATGGGCCTCGAGTTCACCTCGCAGATCTTCCAGGCGTTCGCGCAGATCCCGACGTACTCGGCGTGGCTGCTCGACGCCGACCTGACCTCGACCTACCGCTACGAGCGACGGGCCCTGAAGCTGCTGCAGTGGGGCCAGGAACGCCAGCCGTGGCGGCTGAAGTGCCCGACCCACCTGATCTACCTGCGCTACCTCGACCCGGCCTTCCCTGACGCGCGCTTCGTGATGACGCACCGGGACCCGACCGAGGTCCTCGTCTCCGTCGCCGACGTGTACGCCACGGCCGCCGTGATGTTCAGCGACGAGGTCGACCAGCGCTATCTCGCGGCCCTCAACGTCGAGCAGTGGGCGGTCGGGATGCGGCGCGCGCTGGAGTTCCGCGACGCGGGCAACGACGACCGCTTCTTCGACCTGGACTTCCGCGCCATGCGCCGCGACCCGGTCGGCGAGGTGCGCCGTCTGTACGCCTGGCTCGACGAGCCCGTCACCCCGGCGTTCGAGGCCGGGATGCGGCGCTGGTGGCGGGAGAACGCGGAGAACCGGGAGGAGACCGTCCACCCGGACCCGGCCGACTTCGGCCTCGACCTGGCCGCGGTGCGGCCGCTGTTCGCCGACTACGTGACGCGGTCCGCGCGCTGGACCGCACCGAGAGAAGGGTGACCACCCCGTGACGATCGACCTCACCGGCGGCCTCGACGAGGACTGGGAGTTCGTCTTCCCCCGCCAGCCCGACGATCCCGAGGCCCGCGAGTCGGTCAACGCCTGGATCTGGGACGACAGCGGCACGTTCGGCCTCCCGCGCATCGGCGTCGAGGCCGTCGCCGACCAGTGGGACACCCATGACATCCAGGTCAACCTCGGGTTCGCCGACGGGCGCGTCTACAACGTGTTCGGTCCGGGCCCGGTGCACGACCCGGCCGGCCCGGACGGACGGGCTCGCGTCCTGGGCGCCGGGCCGCTGTCGTTCGAGCTGGTCGAGCCCTACCGCCACCTGCGCCTGCGGCTGGACGGCACCGCGGTCGCGACCACCTCGGAGGCCCAGATCAACGGCTGGACGCCCTGGAGCGGCGGCGAGCAGGTGCCCATCCGGGCCGAGATCGACCTCCACCCGGCCGCGCCGCCCTGGGAGAACGGCTCGACCAGCGACGAGGCGCGCCACATCCTGGCGACCCAGGAGGAGGGCGACCTCATCGGCTACCCCTGGCGGTTCGAGCAGCTGTGCCGGGCCAGCGGCACGATCACCATCGGCGACGAGACCCACCAGATCAACGGCGGAGCCGACCGGATCCGCCGGCAGGGCATCCGGCGGCTGGCGAAGTTCTGGGGCCACGTCTGGCAGGCGGCGCTGTTCCCCAGCGGCCGGGGCTTCGGTTTCCAGGTCTATCCGCCGCGCGCGGACGGCAAGACCACCTACAACGAGGGCTACGTGGTCGACGGCGGCGAACTGATCCCCGCCCGGGTGGTGCGCGCGCCCTGGCTGCGGACCCTGCAGGCCAGCGGCCAGGACGTGACCGTCGTGCTGGAGACCGCGAAGGGCACGATCGAGGTCGCCGGCGAGACGGTGCTCTCGACGTTCATGGTGATGCCACCGGAGGTCGGTGGCGGCATGCAGCTGCAGCAGGGCCTGGCCCGCTACACCTGGGACGGCGAGTCGGCCATCGGCATGATCGAACGATCCAGCACCCCGGACCAGATGGCCTAGCCGACGCTGCGTGACCCGCGAGGGCGTTGACGGTCGGTTGGGCGGCGCGGAGCGTAACGGTACCGGGAGGTTCACCGGTATCTGGTTGCGCGCCGCCCCGCCGGCCGACGGAATGGGTACATGAGCCAACGGAAGTCCGACTCCCACGCTCCCGAGGCCAGCGGAGACTCCGCCTCAGGCTCCCCCGGCTCCGCAGGCTCCCCCGGCTCGCCCGGCGAGGCGCCGGCCAGCCGGGGCGTCTCCCGCCGCCACGTCCTGATCGCGGGGGCCGCCACCGCGGTCACCGCGGGCGTCGCCGGTGGCGTCGGCGCGACCCTCGCGAGCGGCGGCTCGACGCCCGCGAGCGCGACGAGCGACACGGCCCTCACGGGGACGATCAAGGACGTCAGGCACGTGGTGATCCTCATGCAGGAGAACCGCTCGTTCGACCACTACCTCGGCACGCTGCCCGGCGTGCGCGGCTTCGGGGACAAGCAGGTCCTCGAGTACCCCGGCGGCGGCGACATCTTCCACCAGCCGGACCCGGCGAGGCCCGACGGTGGCTTCCTGCTGCCGTTCCGGATGGACAGCTCGCGGTACAACGGGCAGAACGCCGGCGACCTCGACCACTCCTGGGAAGGTGGCCACAAGGCGCTGAACAACGGGGCGTGGAACGGCTGGGTCGGGGCGAAGACCGAGCGCACCATGGGCTACTTCACCCGGGACGACATCCCCTACCAGCACGCCCTGGCCAGCGCGTTCACGGTCTGCGACCACTACTTCTGCTCCGTGCTCGGCCCGACGACGCCGAACCGCCTCTACCAGTGGGCCGGGAACATCGACCCGAACGGCGGCCACGGCGGGCCCGTCACGTCGAACCCGGCCGACTACATCGGGGCGCTCAGCTACGGCACGTACGCCGAGAAGCTGTTCGGGGCGGGCGTCAGCTTCAGGACGTACGCCAACGACGAGGTCGGCGACTCGGGCCTGCACCCGTACCTGGGCGACTACGGCGACAACCCGCTCTGGCTGTTCTCCCAGTACCACGACGCGCTCACCTCGACGGACCCGGCGCGGCAGAAGCTGGCGGCGCAGGCCGGCCTGCACGACGGCTGGAAGCCGGCGTCCGACCGGGGCCTGGACGTCTCCTACCTGCTGCGTGACTTCGTCGCCGACGCGAAGGCGGGCACGCTGCCGACCGTCTCCTATGTGGTCGCCCCCTACGGCTGGTCGGAGCACCCGGCGGCGAGCCCGGACTACGGCGGCCATTACGTCAACCAGGTCGTGCAGGCGGTGCTCGCGAACCCGACGCTGTGGGCGCAGACCGTCATCCTGGTCAACTACGACGAGAACGACGGCTTCTTCGACCACGTCGTGCCGCCACTGCCCGAGCCGGGCACCGCGGGCGAGTTCGTCGGCGGCCTGCCGATCGGTCTCGGCACCCGGGTCCCGATGACGGTCGTCTCGCCGTGGTCACGCGGCGGCTGGGTCAACTCGCAGGTGTTCGACCACACCTCGGTCATCCGGTTCCTGGAGCAGGTCACCGGGGTGCGCCTCGACGGTATCTCGGCCTGGCGGCGCACGGTCGCCGGCGACCTGACCAGCGCGTTCGACTTCGGCCGGCCCGACTTCAGCATCCCGTCGGGCAAGGTCGTGCCGACCCTGGCGGCGACGAAGGCGCTCACGCTCGCGGCCGACGCGGACAACCTCAAGCCGCCCGTCCCGCTGCCGCTGCCCGGCGCCCAGGCGCTGCCGACGCAGACCGGTTCGGCCCGGCACCGGGCACTGCCGTACCGGCAGACCGCGAACGCCACCATCGACATCGCGTCCGGCAACGTCACGGTGACGCTGTCCAACAAGGGCTCCGTCGGGGTGAACCACCTCGTCTACCCGAACAAGGTGCTGCCGTTCGCCGCGACGCCCTACACCCTGGCCCCGGGCGGGCAGGCGACGCACACCTGGCCCGGCGGGACGACGCCGGACCGGACCTACGACCTGAGCGTCTACGGCCCGGACCGGTTCCTGCGCCGGTTCGCCGGCGACGCGACCGGGACGTCGCCGGTGGTCAGCGCCGACCTGGTGCTCGGCAAGGTCCTCGGGCTGAAGCTGACGCTCGGCAACCCGTCACGCGGGCCGCTCGCGTTCACCCTGACCGCCAACGACTTCGTGACGAGGACGCAGACGCTCACGGTCAACGCCGGCGCCACGTCGACGGTCACCTGGCCGGTCGACCAGTGGGGCTACTACGACGTCGTCGTCACCTCGCTCGGGGGCTTCCGCTACCGGTTCGCCGGCCGCGTGGGCTAGCCAGCCCGGCCGCCCGACAGACCAAGCGAGGCCCCACACCGTGACGGTGTGGGGCCTCGCTGGCCATGCGGCTATCAGATCTTGTGGCCCCAGCAGCCCTTCGAGGCGTACCACGGGCTGGTGCCCTGCTGGGCGTAGAGCTTGTAGGCCTTGGCCCACTGCTCGGAGACCGAGGCGTTCTGCGGGAGGCCCTTGCCGCCGAGGCCGTGCCAGGTCGAGGGCAGGAACTGGAACAGCCCACCGGCACCGATCGAGTTCACCGCGCGGGGGTTGCCCCCGGACTCACACGGCACGACGGCCGAGAGGAAGTGCGCCGCCGACGGCCGGGCCGAGGCGGAGGCGGGCTGGGTGGCGACCAGACCGGTCCCGACCACCGCCGCGGCCAGCACCGGAGTGGCGACCATCGCACGGGCACGGGTGGAGAGGCCACGAAGCAAGAGAGGTGTCCTTTCGAAAGGCACCGGGATCAGACGTCCCAGGCACAGAGGTAGATCGGCTGCGGGGGCCGCGGGGCCACCGGCGGGCAGAGAAGACCCGCCCGCCGGTGGAGCGCGGACCGCTCAGGAAGCTCGCTGGAGGTCAGCGGGGAGCGCGGCCGGGGGAACTGGCCGCGGGTTCCGAACTAGCCGCGGGTACAGAACTAGGCGCGGGCAGCGGCGGAGGCACCTCGGCCGAGGTACGCCTTGTAGGCGCCGTTGGTGTACGTCGACCAGGCGGTCGGGCCCTGGCGCGTGCAGACGCGCTTGGCGGCCCAGGCGTTCGTCGAGACGTCGTACAGGTTGCGCCCGCCGACGAGGTCGCTGTTGGCCCAGAGGTTGACCTGCCACAGGCCGCGCGAGTCCTCGATACCGGTCGCGTGGGCGTGGGTGTTGCCGCGGGACTCCGCCAGCGCGATGGCCACCCAGGTTCCGGTGGACACGCCGCGGCAGCCGGCCAGGCCGGACCGCTTGGCGGCCTGGGCGATAGCGGTGTCGGAGACGGTGCTGGTCGCACCGTGACTGCCGGGCGCGGCGCTCGCCGGAGCGGCAGCCGCGAGGACGCCACCGGTGGTGACGACCGCTCCCGCTGCCGCGAGGGCGGCGAGGCGGCTACGCAGGCTGCTCGTGCGGTTGCGTCGGTTCGACAAAGAAATGCTTTCTCGCGACACCTACGGATTCCTACGCCAGTGAAAGGCGCATGTGGCAGGGCCGATTTCGGCCTGGACCACGAACAGGGATTTGGCTTCCCCGGGGAGCTCGCTGGGCTCCACCCGTTTCTGCCCTCGCGTCATGGGAGACGGGATGCACCGGGGCCTTGGGCAGAATTCGGCATCGGCCCGGTGTGTGTGCGCCCGGCTCGTGTTTTCGTTTCTCACGGCCGGACGAGAACCAACTTAGCTGGGATCAAGAACCGAAGGCAAGCACTCTCGGTAGCCAAACACGTGCCAGACCACTGACTTTTCGTGGCTCCCGGTGGCCCGCAGTAATTACCCGACACCGGATGTGACCGCCGCCACGTGATTGCTTTCGAGGATTCCCACTTCTCGGTGACGGGGTGGCCACAATGCGTCAAGGAATCGCGGGTTCCCGGTCCTGGTCCATTCCCGGCCGGAGTCGCTGTGGGGCCGGCGAAGCAGGGGCGCGGGCGGCGAGGCCGGGCGGAATGCCCCGGCCAGCGGCTACCCGCCGTCGCGTACTCGGCCCAGCCCCGCTCACACCCCGTGCACCCCTCGACGGGACAGCGCCTCTCGGGGCCAGTCACTCATGCCCTGCGCCTCGGGAACGGTCCGAACCACGGCCATCGCGTGGGACTGGGGGCTCGCGCTACGCGCCCGGAGACGCGACAGGGCCTCCCCGAACCGAAGTTCGGGGAGGCCCTGATGCTCAGCCCGCGGACGCCGCTGGTCGCTCGGGATCCGCGGGGGTCAAGCACTGACAGTCACGCCGCGCAGGTCAGGCCTTCGCGGCGGCCGCGTGGCCGCGGGCCAGGAAGTGCTTGTAGGCGCCGTTGGTGTAGGTCGACCAGGCGGTCGGGCCCTGGCGGGCGCAGACGCGCTTGGCGGCCCAGGCGTTGTTGGACACGTCGTACAGGTTGCGGCCGCCGACCAGGTCGCTGTTGGCCCAGAGGTTGACCTGCCACAGGCCGCGCGAGTCCTCGATACCGGTCGCGTGGGCGTGGGTGTTGCCCCTGGACTCGGCCAGCGCGATGGCCACCCAGGTGCTGGCCGGAACGCCGCGGCAGCCGGCCAGGCCGGCCCGCTTCGCCGCCTTCGCGATCGTGACGTCGGAGACGGTGCTGCCGGAGGCGGCGCTAGCCGGCGACGCAGCCGCCAGGACGCCACCGGTGGTGACGAGGGCGCCCGCCGCCATGACGGCGGCGAGACGGGTCCGAAGGCTGCTGCTCGTACGGTTGCGTCGGATCGACAAGGAGGATTCTTTCCACGCGACACCTACGGACATCGCGCCCCATCTCGCCGCATTTACGGCGACCAGGGGACGCGGTGAGCACGGTGCTCACGGCCGGGAACATGGCTGCTTCCCGGGAAACCCCCGTATTGGCGGGTTCCGCCCGTTTCTGCCCTCGCGTCCCAGTGAGGAGACGACAATGCACCGGGGCCGCGGGCAGACACTGGTGACGCCCCGGTGTGGGAGCCCGGCGGCGCTTTTCTGAAAACCACGCCGTGACCGGACGAGCACCAACGTAAACACCGGGGCGCCATTCGGCAAAGGCCGGATTAGGACCCGGTCGCCGACCGTGCGTGGCAATCCCTGCTACCCAGCAAGAAAGCCGGGCGTGTTGTGACGGGTGCTACGAGGAACTGGTTTTCGCCGGGCCGTCAGCCAGCCGCGAGCGTGGCCCGCGCGCCGCTTTCCGTCACGTCTTCCCCGCGCACGGCGACCAGCCGGGGCCGTCCGTGCAGCCGGACGATCCGCTCGCGGCTGACCTCGTCGACCGCGTTGTAGACGACAAGCCGGACGCCCGGCATGTCCGCCACGTCGAGGTTGGTCGTGCGCAGCGCGACCTCGCCGACCTCCGGGAGCCGGAACCGCTTGTCGCAGGGCCCGGGCGGCGCGACGTCGTGGGTGGCCCACATCCGCGCGAACAGCGGGCTGGCGTCGCTGAGCCGGTCGACGAACTCCCGCCACTCCGGGTCACCCAGGTGCTGGGTGTACCGGTACCGGAAGACGGCGACCGCGCGGTGGGCCTGCTCGTCCAGGTTGACCAGTGTCTCGCGGCCGCGCTGCGTCACGAACATGAACCAGAAGGAGTTCCGCAGGGCCGGGGGGCCGTAGACGAGGTCGGGGAACATCGCCGCGTAGGTCTGGTTCCAGCCGAGCACGTCGGACCGGTGGTTGACCAGCGCGGCCGGCATCGGCTCGAGGCCTTCGAGGATGGCCCGCAGGTCGCTCGGCGCGGTGTCGCGCTCGGCGACGGCGACCGCCGGCTGCGTCACCTCGGCCAGCCGGTAGAGGTGCTCACACTCCGCCTCGTCCAGCCGCAGCGTCCGCGCGACCGCGCCGAGCACCTGGGCGCTCGCGTTGATCGGCCGGCCCTGCTCCAGCCAGGTGTACCAGGTGACGCCGACCCCGGCGAGCTGCGCGACCTCCTCGCGGCGCAGCCCCGGCGTGCGGCGGCGCGCCCCACCGGGCATGCCGACGTCCTGCGGGGTGATCCGCTCGCGCCGGCTGCGCAGGAACGACGCCAGCTCGGCCCGCCGCTCACCGCCGGCGGTCCGGTGCGCAGGCGGGCCCGCGGGCCGCTGTACGCCCAGGTCCGGGGTGCCCAGGTCCGGGGTGCCCAGGTCCGGCTCGATCGTCGTCACGCTCTCCAGGCTGCCCGAAGCCGGGCTTCGTAGCCAGGTGCTCTCGATACCAGGATGAGTAGGCTCTCGTTACCGGTACTGGCCAGGCCGCAGGCTGGCACCCATGACACAAGCGATCGAGACGGCCGGGGAGCGCCCCGGCACTCCCCCGCCCGACCCTGACCATGCGGACGCCACGCCGGCGAGCGTCGCCGGCATCCCCACCCAACCCGGGGCGCCGGGCCGGCTTCCCGCCGCGCCGGCGCCGGCCCCCGCCCCCACCAGGGCAGGCAGCGGCGGCCGGCTGGCGCTGGCCCTGCTGCTGCTCGGCCAGTTCATGGCCATCCTCGACGTCAGCATCGTCAACGTGGCCCTGCCAACGCTGCGCACCGACCTGCACACGTCCGACTCCGGCCTGCAGCTCGTGGTGGCCGGCTACATCCTGTCCTACGCCGTGCTGCTGATCACGGGGGCGCGGCTCGGCGGGATCCTGGGCCACCGTCGGACGTTCCTCACCGGCCTGGCCGTGTTCACGGTGGCGTCGCTGGCCTGCGGGCTCGCGCCCGGGTCCGGCTCGCTGATCGCGTTCCGGTTCGTCCAGGGCGCGGGGGCGGCGCTGATGACCCCGCAGGTGATGAGCCTGATCCAGCGGACCTTCACGGGCGCGGCCCGGGCCAGGGCCCTCGGCCTGTTCACGGCCGTGGTCGCCGGTGGCGTCGTCGTCGGGCAGGCGGCCGGCGGGCTGCTGGTCAGTGCCGACATCGCCGGCTCCGGCTGGCGGCCGGTGTTCCTGCTGAACGTGCCGATCGGCGTCGCGCTGCTCATCGCCGGGCCGCGGTCCCTGCCGAAGGACCACGGCGAGCGTGGCGAGGGACTGGACATTCCGGGCCTGCTGGTCATGAGCCCGGCGGTGCTGCTGGTCGTGCTGCCGCTGATCCTCGGCCACGACGAGGGCTGGCCGGCGTGGTGCGTCATCTCGATCATCGCCGGGGTGGCGCTGTTCGGCCTCTTCATCGCCGTCGAGCGCCGGATCGCCGCCCAGGGCCGGCGCCCGCTGATCTCCGGGCAGGTGCTGCGGGTGCCCGGTCTGCTGCCGGCGGTCGGCGTGCTGCTGCTCGCTCCGGCGACGTGGGGGGCGTTCCTGTTCACCACCACGCTGCACCTGCAGGGTGACCTGCGGATGACGCCGCTGCGCTCGGGGCTCGCGTTCGTCCCGTGCATCGCGGCGTTCGCGCTGGTCAGCCTTACCTGGCAGCGGCTGCCGGCCGCCTGGCACCGGTGGCTCGTGCCCGCCGGGTTCACGCTGGCTGCCGTGTCCTACCTGGGCATCGGGCCGCTGGCCGGCGGCGGGGCCCGCTACGAGGTGATCACCGGGCTGATCGGGCTCGGCCTGGGCGTCATGCCGATCATCATGACGGTCGCGCTGGAGCACGTCCCCTTCGAGGTCGCGCCGGACGCCAGCGGCCTGCTGCTCACCGTGATGCAGCTCGGCCAGGTCATCGGCGTCGCGACGATCGGCACCGTGTTCCTGACGGTCACCGCCGACAGCCACTCGACCCGGCACGCCGAGTACGCCACCGGCTGGGCGCTGGCCGCCGCGACCGCGCTGGCCGCGGCCACCGCGGTGGTCCTGGCCCGCCGCCGGGTGGCGATCGCCGAGTAGGCCGGGGGCGTACGGCCGGCATTCCCGCCGGCGCCGATCACGGTCGTCCGCCGGCCCGAGCGGCCCGCCGTCGCCCGCCCCCACGCGTTGGCCGCCCCTTCCGCGCCGTCGCCCGTGCGCCGCCACCCTGGCGCCCGGCGACCAGCCGAAAGGGGCGGCCACGCGCTACGACTCCCCCGCAGCCCGTTCCGGCGCCCGCGCCAGCCGCGGCCCGGCACCACCTTCAGGCTGTGATCGCCGTTTGGGCCCTCGGGTGGTTGGACCAATGCCCTGGTCACGACCACCCGAGGGCCGAAACAGCGATCTTCACACGCCAGGCACGCCGACGGTGGCCACGGCCGTGCCGGTCTGGGGGTTAGAGCCCCTGCCAGGGGGGCTTGCCGGCGTAGACCTCGCGGTAGTACGAGCCCCGGGCCAGGGCCGCGGCGGCGGGTTCGTCCAGCAGGACCGTGGCGTGCCGGTGTAGCTGCAGCACCGACGCCGGGCAGGACGCCGAGACCGGGCCCTCCACGGCGGCCGCGACCGCCTCGGCCTTGCCGGCGCCGGTCGCGATCAGCAGCAGGTGCCGGGCCCGCAGGATGGTGCCCAGCCCCTGGGTCAGCACGTGGCGCGGCACCTTCTCCAGCGAGCCGAAGAAGCGCGCGTTGTCGGCCCGGGTCTGGGCGGTCAGCGTCTTGAGCCGGGTGAGGCTGGCCAGCGACGAGCCGGGCTCGTTGAACGCGAGATGGCCGTCCGACCCGATCCCGAGCAGCTGGACGTCGACGCCCCCGGCTCCGACGATCAGGGACTCGTACCGCTCGCCCGCCGTGGCCAGCCGGTCCTCGTCCGGGTCGGGGCCGTGCACGCGGCCCGGGTCGATGCCGAGCCCGTCGGTCAGCTCCCGGGCGATGGTGACCAGGTAGCTCTGCTCGTGGCCGGGCGGCAGGCCGACGTACTCGTCCAGGTTGAAGCAGCGCACCTCGTCGTACGACGGGCCGGCGCCGGCCCGGTGGCGGCGGATCAGCTCCCGGTAGGTCGGCAGCGGGGTCGAGCCGGTGGCCAGCCCGAGCACGGCGGCCGGCGTCCGGCGGACCTGCGCCTCGATGACGTCGGCGGCGAGCACCGCGACCTGCTCGGCCGTGGTGAGGGGCACGACCTCCATCAGTACCGTCCGTTCGGGTCGTGGACGACGTGCCCGGCCACGATCGTGGCGACCACGTCGAGTTCCTGGTCCAGGATCGTCAGGTCGCCGCGCGCGCCTGGCCGCAGCGATCCGCGGGCCGGGTCGCCGACGAGCGCGGCCGGCGTCGCGGTGGCGCTCGTGACGGCCTCGCCCAGCGCGCAGCCGGTCGTCGCCACGAGGGTGCGCAGGCACTGCGGCAGCGACGCGGCCGAGCCGGCCAGCGTCCCGGCCGGCAGACGCACGGTGCCGGCCGAGACGATCACGTCCTGGTCGCCGAGCCTGGCCGGGCCGTCGGGCAGGCCGAGCGCGGCGGTGGTGTCGGAGACCGCGAGGAACCGGTCCGGCCCGAGCGCGCGCCAGGCGAGGCTCAGCGTGAGCGGGTCGAGGTGGTGACCGTCGGCGATCACCCCGGCCACCAGCCACGACCCGCCGAGCGCGGCGCCGATCGGTCCCGGCTCGCGGGCCCGCAGCGGCGGCATGGCGTTGCCGAGGTGGGTGACGAGCCTGGCCCCGGCGTCGAGGGCGTCCGCGACCTGCGCCGCCGTCGCCTCGGTGTGGCCGACCGAGACCAGCACGCCGCGGGCGGTCAGGTCACGGATCACGTCCAGCGCGCCGGGCAGTTCGGGGGCGAGGGTCACCAGGAGGACGCCGCTGTCCCGGGACCAGCCGTCGATCACGGCCGACGACGGTGGCACGAGCCAGCGCTCCGGATGCGCGCCCTTGCGGCCCGCCGCGATCATCGGCCCTTCGTAGTGGAGCCCGAGCGGGACGGCGCCTGCCCAGCCGGGGGGCGGGCCCGCCCGGAACGCCGCCAGGGCCCGGGCCCGCGCTTCCGGCGCGGAGCTGATCACGGTCGGCGCGAACGCGGTCACCCCGAAACGGGCCAGCGCGGCCGCGACGTCCCACAGCCGGTCCGGCTGGTCGGTCAGGTCGTGGCCGGCGGCGCCGTTGACCTGCAGGTCAATGAGGCCGGGCAGCACGTAGCAGCCCGTGGCGTCGTAGGACGGCCCGTCGTCAGGTGGTGGGCCGGCCACGACCCGGCCGCCCACGATCACGACCTCGACCGGGCGGCCGGTGGCGGCCACACCCCCGACGACGCGAAGGTCACCGGTCACCGCGGCGTCCTGGTCATCCGGCGTCGCCGGTCATCCGGCGTCGCCGATCATGGCGGCGCCCAGCGCGCCGACCGGGACTCCCCGGGGCACCAGGGTGAGCCGGCTCGCCAGGTCCAGCGACGACAGGAACGGCGAGGTCGCCGCCTGCGCGCGCAGCGCCCCGGCCACGGCGTCCAGCAGCGGAGCGCCGAGGTTGGCGACCCCGCCGCCGAGGATGATCGTGCGCGGGTCGACGGTCAGGCCGAGCATCCGGATCGCGTCGGCGACCCCGTCCACGAAGCGGTCACGGGCCGCGACCGCCGTCGGGTCACCCGCCGCCGCGGCCGCGAACAGCGCCTGCGCGGGTGGCACGTCGCGGGACGGCCAGGCCGCCGACGCCGCGGAGCCGGAGGCGACCAGTTCGAGGCACCCCTTCTGCCCGCACGAGCAGAGCTCGCCCGCCGGGTCGACCGGCACGTGCCCGATCTCGCCGGCGGCGCCGTGCGCCCCGCGCCGCAGCACGCCGTCGAGCACGAAACCCGCCGCGAGCCCGGTGCCGAGGCTCACGTAGGCAAGATCGTCAGCACCGCTGAGCACGTGCGCGCCCCAGGTCGCGGCGTTGAGGTCGTTCTCCAGCGTCACCCGGGCCGGGCCTGCCCCGAAGTGGCTCCGGGCCGTGTTTGCCCCGAAGTGACTCCGGGCCGTGTTTGCCCCGAAGTGGCGCAGCGCGCCGGCCCGCGCGCCGATCTGGTCGGCCAGCGGGAACCAGTCGCCGCCGAGTCCGAGGTTCACGGCGTGCTTGACGGCACCCCGGCGGCGGTCGACGATGCCCGGCACCCCGACGCCGACGTCCGGCGGCAGCGGGCCGTCGACCGCTTCGGCGAGCCGTTCGAGCACCGCTCCCGCGGAGGCCAGCACCCCGTCGGGCCCGGCGACCGTCTGCTCGCGCGCCTGAGCCAGCACGGTTCCGTCACCGGCCACGACCACCCCGAGGATCTTGGTCGCCCCGATGTCCAGCCCCACGCGAACCCCGGTCACGCGACCCCCAGCTCGCCGGACAGGACCAGCACCGCGGCGCCGGCGAGGACGACGTCGTCGCCCAGCGTGGAGGTACGTACCACGAAGTCGGCCGTGCTGACGGCCATCGTCCGTTCCCGGACGACACGGTCGACGGCCTCCCGCAGCGGGCCGTCAAGCAGGTCGGGGGGCCCGGCGAGGACGAGCTCGTGCAGGTTGAGCAGACCGATGACCGGCGCCAGCGCGTCGCCGAGCACCTCGCCGACCTGGGTCAGCCCTGCCCGGTCCTGTGCCCGCAGCCGGGGCACCGCGAGCACCGTCTCCAGGCAGCCGGCCCGCCCGCAGGCGCAGGGCTTGCCCGCCGGGTCGACGACCACGTGGCCGATCTCGCCGGCGGCCCAGGCGTGGCCCTGGACGAGGACGCCGCCGATGACGAGGCCGGCGCCGACACCGGTCGCGATGCGCAGCAGCATGAAGTCCCCGTCGCCGGCCTCCCCGAAGGTGTGCTCGCCGAGGACGGCGGTGTTCGCGTCGTTGGCGACGTAGACGGGGACGCCGAGCTCGCGGTGCAGCGTGCCCGCGAGATCGACGTCGCGCCAGCTGAGGTTGGGCGCGTCCAGCACGACACCGCGGGCGTCGACGACGCCGGGGCTGCCGACGCCGACGCCGAGCAGCGGCCGGTCCGTGGCCGCCCGCAGCTCCTCGGCCAGGCGCACCGCCAGCCGGACCGCCTCGGCGCCGGACCGGCCCTCGCGGGGCAGCTCGACGCGCGCCTTGACCACGCCGAACAGGTCCTGGACCGCGCCGATCATCCGGTCGTCGGGCGACAGGTCGAGCGCCACGATGTGCGCCGCGTCGGCGACGATGCCGACGAGCGTCGGCGGCTTGCCGATCCTGGTCTCGACCGGCGAGCCGAGCTCGGCGACGAGACCGTCCTCGATCAGCCCGCCCACCAGGTCGGAGACGGTCACCCGCGTCAGGCCGGTGGCCCGGGCCAGGTCGGCGCGGCTGTTCGAGCCCTCGCTGAACAGCTGCTGCAGGATCAGCGCGCGATGGTGGCGCCGGGCGTCCTGGCCGAGCAGCTTGCCTGTCGGCCGCAGCGACCGGCGGCGCGGGCCGCCGGACCGCTCCCCCTCCGTCGCGGGGCGCGGCCCTGGGATCCTCGCTGGGCTCACTTCACCGCTCCGGCGGTCAGGCCGGTGACGACGCGGCGCTCGATGATCGCGAACAGGACGATCACCGGCACCGTGGCGACCAGCCCGCCCGCGAACAGGTGCCCCCAGTCGGTGGCGTACTCCCCGACGTAGCCGTCGATGGCGACGGTCAGCGGCCGGTTCCCGGCCGGCGAGCCCAGGCTCAGCGTGAGCGCGACGAGGAACTCGTTCCACGCGGTGATGAAGGTGAAGATGAGCGCGGTGACGATGCCCGGCGCGGCCAGCGGCAGGGTGATCCGGAAAAGCGCGCCGAGCCTGCCGAGCCCGTCGACCTGCGCGGCCTCCTCCAGCTCCACCGGAATGGAGGAGAAGAACGCGTTGAGAATCCAGACCGCGAAGGCGAGGTTGAAGCCGGCGTTCACGATGATCAGGGAGACCGTCGCCGACGGCAGGTTGAAGTTGGTGAACTCGCGCTGCAGCCCGACCAGCATCGCGGCCGGCTGGAACATCTGGGTGGCCAGGACGAGCAGCAGGAACGCCGTCCGCCCGCGGAACCGGTGCCGCGCGGTGTAGTACGCGGCCGGCACGGCGACCAGCAGCGCCAGCAGCGTGGCCCCGCCGGCGACCTCCAGGCTGACCCCGATATTGCCGCCGAGCCCGCCGGCCGACCACAGCGAGGTGAAGTTCGAGAAGGTGAAGTGGCTCGGGAAGTAGTTCCTCTCGCCCAGCTCACTCTTCGGCCGGCCAGCCGTAATGATCATCTCGACGTACGGCAGCAGGAAGACGATCGCGACCAGGTACGCCCCGGTGGCGAGGACGGCGGTGCGCGCGCGGGAGGTCCTCACCGGTCCACCTGCTCCTTCCAGCGGGTCGTCGACAGGTAGATCACGACGATGAGGATCACGAGGCCGAAGTTGATGACCGACATCGCGGCGGACTCACCGACGTTCCCCTGCTTGAGGTCGACCATGTAGATGGTCGAGGTGCTCGTCTGGTAGCCCGGCCCGCCCCGCGTCATCTCCCAGATGATCGGGAACGAGTTGAACACGTTGATGACGTTGATGAGCGTCGCGACGATGATCGCCGGCCGCAGCAGCGGCAGCGTGATGTGCAGGTAGGAGCTCAGCCCGGTCGACCCGTCGATCGAGGCCGCCTCGTACACGTCGTCGGGAATGCCCTGCAGCCCGGAGAGGATCGCGTAGGTCGTGAACGGCAGCGACACGAAGACGGCCACCGCCATCATCCAGACCAGCGCGTGGCTCGGTTCGCCGAGCCAGTAGGCCTGGTGCGAGCCGAGCTTCTTCACGACGCCGATCTGGTGCAGGAACAGGTTGATGACGCCGTTGTTCGGGTCGAGCGCCCAGCGGAAGATCAGCGCGGTCATCATCACCGACGCGGCCCACGGGACGATCAGCGCCCAGCGCGCGACGCGGCGCCCGGGAAAACGCTGGTGGAAGAGCTGCGCGAGGCCGAGCGCGAGCAGCATGGTCACGACGACGACGGCGACGACCCACAGCACCGTGCGCACCAGCACCGAGACGAAGTCCGGCTCGCGGAACAGGTGCCGGTAGTTGTGGGTGCCGTTGTAGCCGGCGACGAAGCCCTCGCCGCCGATGTGCTGGAACGACGACTGCACCATGACGACGACGGGCCACACCACGACGACGCCGATGAGGACGAGCGCCGGGCCGAGCCACGCCAGCGGCGCCAGCCGGGCCAGCGCGGCGCGCGGCCACGACCGGCCCGAACCCACGGCTGGTGTGAGGCGACCCTGGGCCACGTCCGGCGTCAGGGGACTCAGGGTGGCCATCCGGTCCTCACGCTCCTGGCTCGACTAGGGGATGTTCGACTACTGGGATGACGCTGCGGTGGGCCTTTCCGGAATGAGCGGGAAAGGCCCACCGAGCATGGCGCAGACGGGGCCCGGCCTCACGGCCGGACCCCTGACCAGCGGGCTCAGCCGCCGGCCGTGGCCGACTGCTGCAGGTTTCCGAGAACCGCCGCCGGGTCACCGGTGACGGCCGTGCCGATGGTCTGCTGGATCTTCGTCTTCACGTTCGCCCAGGCGGTGTCGCTGGGGTACTGGATCGACTTCGGCAGGGCGGTCAGGAACGGCGCGAACACCGGGTCCGAGGAAAGCGCCGTGCTGGCCGTGCTGGTCGCCGGCAGCAGGTCGTACTCCTTGTCGAACTGCAGCTGGTACTTGTCCTGGTAGGCGAAGTCCAGGAACTGCCTGATCTGGGTCTGGTGACCGTTCGGCTTGAACGCGGCGACGTTGTCGCAGACACCGAGGGTGGTCGAGAGCGGTCCGGACTTGCCGGCGATCGGGACCGAGGTCCAGCCGCTGTCGGTCAGCTTGCCGGCCGCCTGGATGATCGGGATGAGCGCCGGCGAGCCGTTGACCATGCCGACCTGGCCCTGGGCGAACTTCTGCCACAGGTCGGTGCGGTTGACCGTGCCGGGGTTCGGCTCGGTGTCACCGGCGGCGACGAGGCCCTTGAGGAAGGTGAAGGCCTCGGTGTTGGCCGCGCTGTTGATGGTGTACTTGCCGCCGGTCTGGTAGCCGCCGCCCGCGCCGAGCATCCACAGCAGCGACTCGGCCTGGGCCTCCTCGGAGCCGAGCGGCAGCCCGAAGCCGATGTTGCCGGTGGCCTTGATCTTCTCGGCGTCGGCCTGGACGTCGGCCCAGGTCTTCGGCGCGTCGGTGATGCCGGCCTGCGCGAAGAGCTTCTTGCTGTAGAACAGCGTCCGGCTCGACGTGGTGAACGGCAGGCCGTACTGGGTTCCCTCGAAGGTGCCCTGGTCCTTGAAGGCTGGCAGCAGGTTGCCCGGGTTCGAGAGGACGTCGGAGGCCGAGTAGAGCAGGCCGTCCTGGGCGTAGTTCGAGAAGTAGTCGCCCTCGGTGATGTCCGGGTACTGCTTGTTCTGGATCATCGTCTGGACCTGCTGGTCGAACTGGGTCCAGGGAATCGTCGTGATCTTGACGGTGATGTCGGAGTGCGCCGTGTGGAAGGCGTCGGCGATGTCCTGCCAGTACTTGGTGCTGGTGTTGGACGGGCCGGTGCCGTAGTCGGCGACGACGAGCTTCAGCGTCGTCGCGCCGCCGGACGACGAGCCACCGCCGCTGCTCCCGCACGCGGCCAGCGCGAGCGCGGCGGCGGCCGCGAACGCGACCCCGCCCGCGACCCGACCGGTGAGCCTTCTGTTCATCGGCCCCTCATCTCTGCCATGGAGGTGGTCCGGGCCGCCCAGTCGCCCCGGCCGCCCAGAATTTTTGTTAGTTCAGCAGCCTTACTTATTCGAGTCAAGACGTTTGACCCGGATTCACCGGAACGTAACGAGATGCGACGAGTGGCCGCCCGGACGACCGGACGGCCACTCGTCAGCCGCGGGTCAGGCGGTCAGGCGCCGGCCGGTGGCGGTGTCGAAGAGGTGGATGTCGCCCGGTTCGACGGACACCTGGAGATGATCGCCTCGCGCGACCTCGCTCCTGGGCGAGACCCGGACCACCAGGCGCCCAGGGTTCTCGGAGCCACGGTCGCCGCCGCCCAGCGCGACGGTGCCGTGGACGTAGGAGTCCGAGCCGAGGTGCTCGACGACCACCACCTCCACCGGGAGGCCGCCGTCGGGCACGACGTGGAACGCCTCGGGCCGGACCCCGACGGTCACGTCCTTCGGCAGCTTCGCCAGCGTCGCGGCCGGCACCGGCACGTCATAGCCACCGAGCCGGACGAGGCCGCCGGACACCTCGGCCGCGAGTAGGTTCATCTGCGGGCTACCGATGAAGCCGGCGACGAACAGGTTGGCCGGGCGGCTGTAGAGCTCCATCGGCGTCGCGACCTGCTGCAGCTCGCCGGCGTTCATCACCGCGACTCGGTCGCCCATCGTCATCGCCTCGACCTGGTCATGCGTGACGTAGACCGTGGTCGCGCCGAGGTCGGCCTGCAGCTTCGCGATGTCGGTCCTGGTCTGCACCCGCATCTTGGCGTCGAGGTTCGACAGCGGCTCGTCCATGCAGAAGACCTGCGGCTCCCGCACGATCGCCCGGCCCATCGCCACCCGCTGGCGCTGGCCGCCGGACAGCGCCTTCGGCTTGCGGTCCAGGTAGTCGGTCAGGCCGAGCAGCGCCGCCGCCGACTTCACCCGGCGCTCGCGCTCCTCTTTGGGCGCCTTGTTGACCTTGAGGGAGAACTCCATGTTCTCGAAGACGGTCATGTGCGGGTAGAGGGCGTAGCTCTGGAAGACCATCGCGATGTCGCGGTCCTTGGGCGCGAGGCCGGTGACGTCGCGGTCGCCGATCAGGATGCGGCCCGCGGTCACCTCCTCCAGCCCGGCCAGCATCCGCAGGGTGGTGGACTTGCCACACCCGGACGGGCCGACGAGGACCATGAACTCGCCGTCCTCGATGAGCAGGTCGATGCCGTTGACCGCCGCGGTGGGCGCTCCCGGGTATCTCCGCTCGGCCTTCTCGAAGGTCACGCTAGCCATCGGTTCTCCTTCACCGGCAGGCACGTGCCGGACGATCCGTAGTGAAGTGAGATCCGCGCCCCGCGCGGGGCGCGGCGAGACTGCACCGTACACCGACATCTCGGGCGGTTCAGCACCCTGACGAGCGTCGGCGGCGGCCCGTTTGTCACAGTAGGCAGGACGTCTCACAGGTTCCGCTGGTATCACCGTTGTGTCGTGACGAGGCGCCAGCCGCGGCGCGTCGTCCCACGCCTGACCTGCCGTTCGACTCGGTGCCCGCCGGCGCCGCTGTTCCGTGCCCGCCGGCCGACCACCGGAAAGGCCCACCTGATGGCCAACAAGCGCCCGCGACCCGGCTCGACGACCGCGCAGGAGTCCGCTGCCGGCCCGTCCTCGTCGGAGGGCAAGTCACGGCCGAGCCCGGCCGCGCCGCGCGGCTCGGGCGGGCCGTCCGGCGGCCAGCAGAACGCCAAGACCAACGCCGCCCGCAAGAAGGCCGCGGCGCTGCGGGCCGAGCAGGCCAGGCGCGAGAAGCGCCGCCAGGTCCTCGGCTGGTCGGCCGGGATCGGCTCGATCGTCGTGCTCGCCGTCGTCGTGATCGTCCTGGTCGTCACCGTCGGCAACGACAAGCCGTCGGCGACCAGCACCAGCGCCGACGTCGCGACGAGCACGCTGACCGGCCCGCAGGGCCCGGAGGGGATCGTGCTCGAACAGGGCACGGTGCTCGCGCCCGTCACCGCCGCGGCCAACGGCGAGACGGTCGACGGCGTCAAGTGCGAGGCCCAGGAGCAGGTCGTCTACCACATCCACGCGCACCTGACGATCTACGTCAACGGGGCGCTGCGGCCGGTGCCACCGGGTATCGGCATCGTCGAGCCGCAGAACTCGTCCGGCGCCGGTGAGCCCGAGATGGACTCGGCCACCCAGTGCTACTACTGGCTGCACACGCACGCCCAGGACGGCGTCATCCACATCGAGGCCCCGAACAGCGCGACCTACACGCTGGGCAACTTCTTCGGGATCTGGAAGCAGACGCTGAGCGCCACCCAGGTCGGCTCGGCCTCGGGCAAGGTCACCGCCTACGTCAACGGCAAGCTGTTCACCGGCGACCCGGCGACGATCCCGCTGACCAGCCGCGCCGACATCCAGCTCGACGTGGGCTCGACCACCCCAGCGCCGCAGAAGGTCGACTGGTCGATCTCCCAGCTCTGAGGCGCGCCGCGCCCGGCCCGCCTCCGCTCCGCCGCGGCGGGCCGCTGCTCGTCACGTGCCAGGCCGGCGATGTGGCGGTTCGCCGGACGCGGGCGTGAGCCGACCGCCGGCCTGCGACAGGATGGACCGGTGGGCAAAGATCAGCAGGCGTTGGTCGAGGCGCTGACCCGGGCCGGCGTCACCGAGGTGGACGGCTCGGCCCGGCGGCGGGCCGAGTACTCGTCCGACGCGTCGAACTACCGGGTGGTGCCGACCGCGGTCGCCTACCCGCGCGACGCCGACGAGGTCGCCGCGGCGCTCGCGGCGGCCCGCGAGGTCGGCGCGTCGGTCACGGCCCGGGGCGCCGGAACCTCGATCGCGGGCAACGCCGTCGGACCGGGCCTGGTGCTGGACTTCTCCCGGCACCTCAACCGGGTGCTGTCCCTGGACCCGGCGGCGCGGACCGCGCTCGTCCAGCCCGGGGTGGTCCTCGACGCCGTCACGGCCGCCGCGGCCGCGCACGGGCTGCGGTTCGGGCCCGACCCGTCGACGCACAGCCGGGCGACGATCGGCGGGGCGATCGGCAACAACGCCTGCGGCTCCCGCGCGCTGCGCTACGGGCGGACCGCGGACAACGTCGTCGCCCTCGACCTGCTCACCTCGTCCGGCGAGCGGCTCACCGCGCGGCGGTTCGGGCGGGACGGGCTGGCGGCGGCCGGTCCGTTGGGCAAGGCCCTCGACCAGGTCGTCCACGCGAACCTCGGGCTGATCCGCACCGAGTTCGGCCGCTTCACCCGCCAGGTGTCCGGTTACTCACTGGAGCACCTCCTGGCCGAGAACGGGGCCGACCTGGCCCGGTTCCTGGTCGGCACCGAGGGAACGCTCGGCCTCGTCACGGCGGCGACCGTCGAGCTGGTCGAGGCACCGGCAGCGGTCGCCCTGGCGGTGCTCGGCTACGAGGACATCTTCACCGCGGCCGAGGCTGTCGCGGCGGTGCGCCCGCACGCGCCGGTGGCGCTGGAGGGCATGGACGCCCAGATGGTCGACGTGCTGCGGGCCCGGCGCGGGGCGGCGGCCGTGCCGGACCTGCCGCGCGGCGGCGGCTGGCTGTTCGTCGAAACCGCCGGAGCCACCGAGGCCGAGGCGGTCGCCGCCGCCCGGCGGCTGGTCGCCGACTCCGGCTGCCTGGACGCGACGGTCGTGACCGGGGCGACCGCGCGGGCGCTGTGGCGCATCCGGGAGGACGGCGCCGGGCTCGGCACCCGCACGCCGTCGGGTGACCCCGCCTGGCCGGGCTGGGAGGACGCGGCGGTGCCGCCCGAGCGGCTCGCCGCCTACCTGCGCGCGTTCAAGGCGCTGCTCGCGGCGCACCGGCTGGACGGGCTGCTCTACGGGCACTTCGGCGACGGCTGCGTGCACGTCCGGATCGACTTCCCGCTCACGTACGGGCACGGCGCCGGGCCGTTCCGGGAGTTCATGCTCGCCGCCGCCGACCTCGTCGCCGCGCACGGCGGGTCGATGTCGGGCGAGCACGGCGACGGCCGGGCCCGCGGCGAGCTCCTCAGCAAGATGTACTCGCCCGACGCGCTGGCCGCCTTCGGCGCCGTCAAGCACGTCTTCGACCCGGACAACCTGCTCAACCCCGGGATTCTCGTGGACCCGGCGCCCGTCGACGCCGACCTGCGCGTCCCGGCCGCGAAGCCGCTGCGCGCCGGCCTCGCCTACGCCTACCCGCACGACCAGGGCGACCTGTCCGTCGCGGTCCATCGCTGCGTCGGCGTCGGGCGCTGCCGTTCGGACAACACCGGGGTCGGCGGCGTGATGTGCCCGTCGTTCCTCGCGACCCGTGACGAGAAGGACTCGACGCGCGGCCGGGCCCGCGTCCTGCAGGAGCTCGCGAACGGCGGCCTCGTCTCGGGCTACCGGTCGAAGGAGCTCGCCGAGTCCCTGGACCTGTGCCTGTCATGCCGGGGCTGCGCCTCCGACTGCCCCACCGGCATCGACATGGCCACCTACAAGTCCGAGGTGCTGCACCAGAAGTACCGCCGCCGGCTGCGGCCCGCCTCGCACTACAGCCTGGGCTGGCTGCCCCGGCTGGCCCGGGCCGCCGCCCGGGCTCCCCGATTGGCCAACGCGGCGCTGCGCGCCCCGGGCGCCGCCCGGCTGGCCAAGGCCGCCGGTGGCGTCGACCCCCGCCGCGACCTCCCGGTCTTCGCCTCGCGCACCTTCCGCCAGTGGTTCGCGAAGCGGGCCCGGGTGGCGGGCGCCGACGGGACCGCTCGCCCGGTGCTGCTGTGGGTCGACACGTTCACCAACCACTTCACGCCCGAGGTCGGCCAGGCGGCGGTCCGGGTGCTGGAGGCCGCCGGGTACGAGGTCAGCGTGGTCGGTCAGTCGGTCTGCTGCGGCCTGACCTGGATCAGCACCGGTCAGCTCGACACCGCGAAGCGCCAGCTGCGCCGCAGCCTCGACGCCCTGGAACCCGCGCTGAGCGCCGGAATCCCGATCGTCGGCCTGGAACCGTCCTGCACGGCAGTGCTGCGCCGCGACGTCACGGAGCTGCTGCCGGACGATCCGCGGTCCGCCCAGGCCGCGGCCGCCACCGGGACCCTCGCCGAGCTGCTCACCGCGACGCCGGGCTGGTCGCCGCCACGCCTGGACGGCGTCCGCGCCGTCGCGCAGCCGCACTGTCACCACCACGCGGTCCTCGGCTGGGCGCCGGACGCGGCGCTGCTGGCGAAGGCCGGCGCCGAGGTCACCCAGGTCGGCGGCTGCTGCGGCCTGGCCGGCAACTTCGGCGCGGAGAAGGGCCACTACGACGTCTCGGTGGCCGTCGCCGAGACCGCCCTTCTCCCGGCCGTCCGAGCCGCCGGCCCGAACCCGACCGTCCTCGCCGACGGCTTCTCCTGCCGTACCCAGCTGACCCAGCTGGCCGCGACCGAGTCCCACCACCTGGCCCAACTCCTCGACCAGGCCACCGGCCACACCGAGCCGCCCGGCTAGCTCCACGACCGCGAGGGCCCTGTCTTGATCGCTGTTTTGGCCCTGGGGTGGTCGTAGTCGCGACGTTTCCACGACCACCCCAGGGCCCAAACGCCGATCATGAAAGGGTGGAGCGCCCCGCGAGGCCAGTAAGGGGTCGGCGGCGGCTTTGCGGAGCGGCTGACGGCTGGGCCGGGTTGGTGGAGGGGCGTCAGGCGGGGCGGGGGCCGGTGTAGGTGCCGCGGGGGCGCAGGCGCAGGGCGGGTTCGGCGTATTCCTCCAGGGCGTGGGCTATCCAGCCGGCGGTGCGGGCGACGGCGAAGATGACCTCGCCGGCCTCGGCGGGCATTCCGGCGTGCAGGGTCAGCGCGGCCAGGGCAAGGTCGATGTTGGCGTGGGTCTCGGCGCGCGTGGCCGGCACCGGCGTCAGGGCACGGCCGGACGCGGCCCGGACGACCGAGGCCGCCGCGTCCAGGATCTCCGCAGCGCCCGGGAGCCCGCGCAGCGACGCGAGCAGGGCCCGGGCCCGGGGGTCGCCGTCCGGGTAGAGGCGCATGCCCAGGCCTGGGATCGGTCGGCCGGAGCGCAGGTATTCGGAGATCACCCCGATGGCGTTCCCGCTGGCGACGACCTCGGCGAGCATCCGGTGGGCCAGGCCGCTCGCCGCACCGTGGAGGGGGCCGTCAAGGGGGCCGAGGCCGGCCGAGACCACCGCGTAGGGGCTGGCCCGGGCCGAGGCCGCGACTCGGGCGGCCAGCGTCGAGGCGGCCAGGCCATGGTCGGCGAGCAGGACCAGTGCCTGGTCAAGGCAGGCGACGGCCCCCGGGGTGGCCGGCACCGGGGTGAGCTTCGGCCAGAGCCGCTCGGCGACCGACCCGGTGGCCGGGCCGTTGGCCGGGCCGGCTGGCTGCGTTTCGCTCGCCGGCGGCAGGGCGTCGACCAGGACGGCGATCAGACCGGCGCCCATGGCCAGCACGTTCTGCCGGCGCAGGTCGAACCGCAGCGGGTCGGCGGACGCGGCCACGGCCACCGCGACCCGGAGCCGGTCGTTGAGCCGTGCCTGGGCCGGTAGCGTCTCGGTCGTCCGGCGCACCGCGGCCACCAGCTCCTCCGGCGCCCGCAGCTCGACGGCGGGCAGCTCCCCCGAGGACGGCCCAACGACGGGCCGGCCGTCGCTGCCTGCGCCGGAACCGACCTCCCAGAGCCAGGCGACGGCGGCCTCGAAACCCTGGCTCTCGGCGAGCTGGACGGCGTCACGGCCACGGTAGTAGAGCCGGCCTCCCTCACTCAGCGTGATTCCAGACCGCATCGGAAACGTGTCGTCAAAGGCTTCGGCGGGGCGCGGGCGGGCCCGCCCACGCCGGGCCGCGAGGGCGTCGACCTCGCGGGCGTCGAACGTGCTGCCCCGTCCGTCGGGTGCCGGCTCGCTGGTCAGCAGGCCTCGGCTGGCGTACGCGTAGACGGTCTGCGTCTTGACCCCGAGCAGCTCGGCGACCTCCTGGGTCGTCAGCCGCGCCTCGTCCGCCACAGTCCCACTCCCCTGGTCAGCCGGCTGACCAGCTGGCACGGCCCGTCCGGTGGCTCCGCTCACGTTGATTGTAGTCAACGTTGACAGCATTGATACACCCGATCGAAAGTGGTCGCCGGAGGCGATAACGATGTCGATCGCAACAGAACCGGCCCCCAGCTCGGCCGGCCGCGGGACGCAGACGGTCACGGTTCCCCGGGGCCTGAGCGGGGTCGTCGTGACCGAGACCGAGCTCGGCGACGTCCGGGGACGCGAGGGCTTCTACCACTACCGCCAGTACTCGGCGATCGAGCTGGCCCAGCGGCGGACCTTCGAGGACGTGTGGCACCTGATGCTGTTCGGCGAGTTGCCGGACGCCACGACGCGGGCCGCCTTCCAGGCCCGGACGGCGCCGCTTCGCCATCTGCCCGGCTCGCTGGCGGAGATCCTGCCGGCACTGGCCAGGTCCGGGAACGGCGCGAATCCGCTGTCCGTGCTCGGCGCGGCGCTGACGGCCGCTGCGGGGGAACGCGGAATCCGGCCGTTGTACGACCTCACGCCCGAGGAACGCCGGGCCGACGCGCTGTTCGTGACGGCGCTGGTCCCGACTCTGCTGACCACGCTCTACCGGCTCGGGCGAGGGCTGGCGCCGGTCGAGCCCCGCGACGACCTTCCGCACGCGGCGAACTATCTCTACATGATGACCGGCGAGGCGCCTCGTCCCGAGCAGGCCCGCGCGATCGAGCAGTACCTGATCTCGACGGTCGACCACGGCTTCAACGCCTCGACGTTCACCGCCCGGGTGATCGCGTCCACCGGCGCGGACCTCGTCGCCTGCCTGGTCGGTGGCCTCGGCGCACTCTCCGGGCCCCTGCACGGCGGCGCCCCGAGCCGGGCCCTGGACACGCTCGACGCGATCGGCACCCCGGACCGGATCGACGGCTGGATTCGCGAACGAGTCCTCACCGGCGACCGGATCATGGGCTTCGGCCACGCCGTCTACCGGACCGAGGACCCGCGGTCCCGGATGCTGCGGGAGATCGCGGAGGGTATCGGCGGCGGGCAGGTCGATTTCGCCGTCGAGGTCGAGAAGCAGGTGCTCGGGATTCTCGCCGAGCTGAAGCCGGGCCGGGAGCTTTACACCAACGTGGAGTTCTACGCCGGCGTCGTGATGGAACTGTGCGGGCTGCCCCGCGAGATGTTCACGCCGACCTTCGCGGCGGCACGGGTCGTCGGCTGGAGCGCGAACATTCTCGAACAGGCGGCGGACAGCAAAATCATCCGCCCGGCGGCCCGCTACGTGGGCCCGCCCCCGCCCCAGCCAGTTCCGTCGGCCTGAGCGCTGCCGGCCGGCGCCCTGGCCGGCAGCCCAGGGCGCCGGTCGACGCGTGTCGCCGCGAGGGCGTCGGGCTGCCTCCCCACCGCGATGTCGTTACAGTCACCGCACGGCTTCGGATCCGGAACCAGCGCCCGGCAATGCCCGTTCTGGAAACGTGAGAAGCCGCGGCAGCGATGACGGGGAGGCGGCTGTTGGTGGCAGGGCTGGATGACGCGCGGGTCCAGGGAATGGACGGGCGACAACGGCGCGCCGTCAGAGAGGCACTGGGGGCGGCCTTCCCATCCTGGGGACGGTTCGCGGAGTTGCTCGACCGCATCAACCGCAGGATCACCGACTTCGGGGCCGAGCGCACACCACTGCCGGATGTGGTGTATGCCGTCGTCGAGGGCGCGCTCGCCGAAGGTTGGCTTACCCAGCTCCTGGACGAGGCCGCTCGGGCAAATCCCGGAAACCGGCTGCTATCGGACGTCGTGATCGGTTACCGCGTCACTGAAGGTCCGGACGCCGCCAATCCCGTTACCGAGGTGATCAGTCCGCCCGATGTACGCACGGTGATCGGCGCGCTGGCGGACGAGTTCTCGGACCCTACGGCCGCGAAGACACTGATCGCGGCGGCGCGCCTGCGGCCCGCGCGACAGCCGAGTTGGCAGGTGGGGAACGCCGAACTCTTCTGGTCCGAGGTCTACCGCCTTTACGAGGGCGGCGCGGTCGTCGGTGGCTGGCCGCTGGTGCTGCGGGAGGCGTATCTCCAACGGCCAGCCAACCCGATCATCCGCGCGGCGGCGCTCGCCGCCGGGGTCGCCGACGCCACGGCATCGTCGCCGCGGGCGGAATCCCCACCGCCGGCGCAGGGCGGTACCGACCCTGCCACGTCGGCCGCCGCCGGACCTGAGCGGCAGACCGCTCCCCCGGCGGCCGCGACAGGCACAACAAGCGTGCCTCGGGACGATGCGCGACCCGGCGTCCCGTCGGCCGGCGGCTCTTCTCCCACGACCGGCGTGGTCGCGGGGGCGGGACCGGCCACGGAACGCCCGTGGGACTTCTTCGTCTCCTATACCGCCGCCGACAAGGGCTGGGCCGAGTGGATCGCCTGGCAGTTGGAGGAGGCCGACTACACGGTCTACATCCAGGCGTGGGACTTCGTCCCGGGCTCGAACTGGATGAACATGATGACGCGGGGAATCCAGCGCGCCAACCGGACGATCACCGTGCTTTCCCACGCCTACATCGACTCGGTGTGGGGAACGGCCGAATGGCAGGCGGCGCTGCGCGCGGACCCGGACGGGTTCAAGCGCAAGGTCATCCCGGTGCGGGTCGAGGACTGCGAGCGGCCGACGCTGCTGGCGACCGTCGTCGGCGTCGACCTGTTCGATCTGCCCGAGGACGAGACCGCTGCCCGCCTGCTGGCCGGGGTCGCGGCCGCGCTCGGCGGCCGCACGAAGCCCAACACGAAGCCCAGCTTCCCGCCGAGCACGGGAGGCGCCCCGCCGTCACGCTGACGAGCCAGACGTCAGCGTGCGCCGGCCGGCCGGGCGTCGGCGCGGGCGCCTCAGGTCGCGGTGTACGCGGCGCGCTGGCGGGCCAGGACGTGGTCGCGGGCGGCGACGCCGGAGCTGTCGACCTCGTCGGTGCCGACGGCGGCCGGGGCGACCCACGTGTCGAGATCCGGGTGGTGGAAGAACACCGCCGAGAACCGGTCGGTCTGCGGGACGCCGGGGGTGCGGGGCGGGTTGACGACGCGGTGGAGGTTCTTCGGGATCTGGCCGCGGGTCCACAGGTGGAGCAGGTCGCCGGCCTGGAGCAGGACCGCGCCCGGCGGGAACTCGACCGACGCCCACCCGCCGTCCGGGCCGATCGCGGCCTCCAGGCCGCCTCGGCCGTCGGCCCACAGGAGGGTGAGGCCGCCGATGTCGGCGTGGGCGCGCTGCCGGGTCTGGCCCGGCCCCGGCTCGTCGGGCTGGGCGAGGTAGTGGTTCACGCACAGGTTCGAGTGCTGCCGGGACGTCCAGGCCGGCAGGTCGGCGGCGGGCAGCCCGAGCGCCTCGGCGATCATCTCGACCAGCCGGATCGTCAGCGCCCGCGCCGTTCGGTAGTAGGCGGTCCAGGCCGGCGCCAGCCGGGCCGGATTCGCCGGCCACGGGGAGAAGGCCGCCGCCCAGGCGGCATCGCCGGAGAACCCGGCGGGGTCGGGCAGAGCGAGCTCGTAACGCTCCAACAGCAGGGCATCCGCGCCACCCTCGTACAACGGCTGCCAGCCGGCCCACTCCCCCGTGCCCGACCAGCGCACCCGCGCCTTCTCCTCCGGGTCGAGCGCGAAGAACTCCTGGGACGTCTCGACCATCGCCGCGAGATCCGCGCCGAAGGAGCCTGCTGCTGAGAATCGGTCCAGCCCGGTGAGGAACACGCACGAATGCGCGCGCAGGGCCTCGACCAGCGCGCCGGCGGAGGTGGTCGGGAAATCGAGCACGGGTACCCGCGCCGCGGGAACGGCAGCCATCACGTCTCCAGGTCGGTGGCAGACACCGGGCCGCCGTTCCGACGCTGGAGGTGATACCCGAGAACGCTCCCGACGCTAGCCGCGGCCCGTTCGGCCGGTCAACCTGCCCCGGAGCGCCGCTCACCACACCGCCGCCGGCGGGCGTCTCTGCCGGGGCCGCCGACGGCCGCGAGCCGGGATCGTCTTCCAGGCAGGAGTCGCAGGGGATCAAGGCCGGAACTGGCCGGGAGGATCCACCGGCCGAAACCGCGATCAACACCATGGCGGTGACGTTGCGGGTCGGGGCATCGCACAATCGGCGACAGATGTACCTCTCGCGGATCGGCTCGACGCCGATATCCATACCAAAACGGCGATCATCGGCGGTCGGCAGCCCGCTTGGACGCGGTGATCGCCAGTTTGGTATGGATCAAAGGCGCATAACGGTCACGAACTGACGATTTCGATACCAGGTTTGCAATCTTGCCGATTGCGGCGACCAGACGCCGCTGAAGATCCGTGACCGGGTATGGGAATCGGCGCCGCGGCCGACCTCAGGATCTGCCGGAGGCGGCTTGGCGCACCCGCGCGCCGACCTGCCCGGTTCGGGATGGCCACTGGACGGGCCCACCAGCGTCGGCACGAGGCGGTTGGGGCTACTAACGTCCGGCGAGGACCGGTGGCGCGGGTGGACGGTGGGGAGGAGTCGGGTGAGCGGGCTGACCCAGGACGAGCTGGACATGGTCGCGCTGGTGCGGGAGTTCGTCGAGGAGCGGGTCAGGCCCGGGGTACGCGAGTTCGAGGCGTCCGACACCTATCCCGCCGCGTTCATCGAGGAGATGCAGCAGCTCGGGTTCTTCGGCCTGCTGGCCCCCGCGGAGTTCGGTGGCGTCGACATCTCGATGGCCGGGTTCGCCCGGGTCACCGAGGAGCTCGCCCGCGGCTGGATGAGCCTGGCCGGGGCGATCGGCGGCCACTCCGTCATCACCTATCTGATCAGGACGTTCGGGACCGACGCGCAGCGGCATGCCTACCTGCCCCGCATGGCGACCGGTGAGGTCCGCGCGACGATGGCGCTGACCGAGCCATCCGGTGGCTCCGACCTTCAGGGCATGCGCACCTACGCCGTCCAGGACGGCGACGACTGGGTCATCAACGGCGCCAAGACCTGGATCTCGAACGCCGCCCATTCCGGGCTGATCGGCCTGCTGTGCCGGACCGACCGGAACGCGCGGCCAGCGCACCGTGGCATGTCCGTGATCCTGGTCGAGCCGGGCCCCGGGCTCGACATCTCGGCGAAGATCCCGAAGCTCGGCTATCGGGGCGTCGAGGCCTGCACGCTGTCGTTCGACGACATGCGGGTGCCTGGCACCGCGGTCCTCGGCGAAGCGCCTGGCAAGGGCTGGGGACAGATGATGCGCGGGCTTGAGGTCGGCCGCATCCAGGTCGCGTCCAGGGCACTCGGGGTCGGCCAGGCCGCGCTGGAGGCCGCGATCGCCTACGCGCAGCAGCGGGAGACCTTCGGCCAGCCGATCTGGAAGCATCAGAGCGTCGGCAATCTGATCGCGGACATGGCGACCCAGATGCGGGCGGCCCGGCTCCTGACCACCGACGCGGCGGACCGGTTCGACTCCGGCGCCCGCTGCGACCTGGAAGCCGGGATGGCGAAGCTGTTCGCCTCCGAGACCGCGATGAAGGTGGCGCTCGACGCGATGCGGGTGCACGGCGGCTACGGCTACTCCAAGGAGTTCGACGTCGAGCGCTACTTCCGCGACGCCCCGTTGATGATCCTCGGCGAGGGCACCAACGAGATCCAGCGCAACGTCATCGCGGCCCAGGTCATCGCCCGCGACGCGGCCGGCGACCGCTACTGAGGCCGCGAACACCGGCCCCGGAGCGCTCCGGCCTGAGCGCGCCGGGCCTGAAGCACGGCGGCGGAGCGTCCCGCCTGCTCCCCAACCGCGCGGCAGCCGCCGGCGCGGTGGTCGCGGCGGGCCACGTGTTCCGCCGGTCAGGAGCCGTCGTCGATGGTGTCCGGCTCGACGCCGGTGGTCAGCCAGTCGGCGTAGGACAGGCCGGTGACCTCCTCCAGCAGCGCGATGTCCTCGACGAAGTAGGGCAGCACGGCGGCCCGCTGTCGCGGGGTGAGGGCCGGCCGTCCGCCCTTCTGCCGCTGAAGCGCCGTGAGCAGCGGGCCACGCGCGACCTGGCGGACGGGGACCGGGAAGTGGTGGCCGATCTGGCCGCCCGTGCGCAGCAAGGCCCGCAGGACCGCGTTGACCGGGGTGTCCGCGACGAACGGCGTCACGTTCTCCGACGGCACCACCCCGAGCTGGCCGGTGGCCACCCCGAGGAAGTCGCACACCTTGTCCAGGGTCGCGACGGGCTCCTCGCGTAGCTCGCGGTAGCGCAGCAGCAGGACCTGATCCCGGGAGAACAGGCTGAACAGGTGCGCGAGCTGGGCGCCGTACCGGCCCTGGGAGACGTAGTGCCAGAAGTGCGCCCAGCCGGCGGCCCGACGCTGCTCCTCCAGCGCGCAGGCCCGGACGAAGTCCCGTTCCGCCTCGAGTCCGGCCGCCCACAGATGGGTCCAGTTCGAGTGCGCCCGGTCCACCGGGTTGCGCAGCAGCACGACAAGCCGCGCCTTCGGCAGCAGCCGCCGGATCCGGTTCTGCGCGTCCAGGTCGTACAGGTAGAACGGCGTGGCCTCGCCCAGCAGCGCGTCCTCCGCCGCCGGGTCGAACAGGGCCTCGTAGTCGGCGCGCCGCCAGACGTGCTCCTGGTATGTCTGCGCGTCGCCGGGGCCGCCCCGCGCCGGCGGCGGGCCCTCGGACAGGAAGAACTTCGGCTCCTTCACCGCCGGAAGGAACAACCCGGGATGCCGGCTGAGGGCGGCGTGCAGCGCGGTCGTCCCGGCCTTCGGCACGCCGATCACGAGAAAGTCGGGTAGGGCCATCGTCGGCACGCTCCTGGCACGGATGAGGACGGTCACGAGCCGACGGCCGCTGCGGAGCGCCGACGGTGTCAGCCTCGGGCGCGGCGACGGATCAACGTCCCCGCCCGGGCGCCAGTGCCGGGGCAG
Source organism: Pseudofrankia inefficax (assembly GCF_000166135.1). Classification (NCBI taxonomy): domain Bacteria; kingdom Bacillati; phylum Actinomycetota; class Actinomycetes; order Frankiales; family Frankiaceae; genus Pseudofrankia; species Pseudofrankia inefficax. The sequence continues at coordinate 3,645,081 of NC_014666.1, read as the reverse complement.
CGACCTCCGAACCGTAACCGATAACCCATCATTTCGACGGGAAAACTTGTGATAAGTGACCGGGACAGCATTGTTCACCCGGGCGGTAGAGTTTCCGGGGTGCCGACCGCCTCGCCAGTCCTGGACGCAACGACACCCCCGCCCGGCGTGCCGCTCCCCCGTCTCGCGGCGGCGGTGACCGTGGCCGCCCCCGAGGGGGACGGTCCTGGCTACTGGGCCGGGGCGCCCAGCGCGCTGCTGGTCGACGGCATCTTCTACCTGGCCTATCGGCTACGCCGGCCCGTCGGCGCCGGCCGTGGCCACGCGGTGGTGATCGCACGCTCGCCGGACGGTGAGCACTTCACCGAGATCGCGCGTATCGACCGCGAGCCCTTCGGCGCCGAGTCGCTGGAGCGCCCCGCGCTGGTGCACACCCCGGACGGTCGCTGGCGGCTGTACGTCAGCTGCGCCACGCCCGGCAGCCCGCACTGGTGGGTCGACCTGTTGGAGGCCGACGACCCGGAGTCCTTCGACCCGAGCCAGCGGCGCACCGTGCTGCCCGGCGACGCGTCGACCGCCGTCAAGGACCCCGTGGTCCGCTGGCATGACGGCGGTTGGCATCTGTGGGCGTCCTGCCACCCGCTCGACGACCCGGCCGCCACGGACCGGATGGACAGCCAGTACGCCACCAGCCCCGACGGCATCAGCTGGACCTGGCAGGGCGTCGCGCTCGCGCCCCGCCCCGGCCACTGGGACGCCCGCGGGGTCCGGATCAGCGAGGTGCTGCTGGAGGGCCCGACCCCGGTCGCCCTCTACGACGGCCGGGCCAGCGCGGCCGAGAACTGGTACGAGCGCACCGGGCTCGCCACCGGCGTGCCCGCGCAGGGCGGCGGCCTCGGCCGGTTCGTCGCGGTCGGCACCGCCCCGCACGCGGTCTCCCCCGACGGCGACGGCGCGCTGCGCTACGTCACCGTCGTCGACCTGCCCGGCGGCGCCCACCGGCTCTTCTACGAGGCGAGCCGGCCCGACGGGACCCACGAGCTGCGTACCGAACTGCTCGCCGCCGACCTCCCGGCGACGCGGTCCTAGAACGGCCCCGCCGGGAACTCTCGCGGCGGGCCGCCACCATTCCGCCGGACGCGCGGTCGGCTTCCGTACGTCATCCCGTCGGACGCGCGCGGCCATACGATGCCGGTAAGGCGGCAGTTGTCGCGTTTCGCGGCGGGCGAGGGCGGCTGCCGAGGAGGAGGAGAAATCTTCGTTCTCAGCATCGCGCTGACGGTTCTGTTGCTGCTGGAGGTTCTCCCGTCGGCCGGCGCCCAGCTCGGGCGGTTCGAGGTCGGGCTGAAACGGCTGGACGAGCTGACCCGGCTGGGTCTGGCGGACGGCCGTCACCTCTGGGTCCTCCCGGCCCTCGGCACGGTCCACCTGATCGGCGGCGCCGCGGTCATCGTCGGGATCTGGCTGCCCGCCGTCGGCGTCGCGGGCGCCGCTCTGGAGGCCGCCGTGTTCGGGTGGGTGCTGTTTCGGCAGCTTCGCGCCGGCGACCGCGGCGGTGCGCTGTTCGCCTACAGCCTTTTCACGTCCATGGCGCTGGCCGTTCTCGTAGTCGACGCCCTGCGCTGAGTCGGCCGCTGTCGAAATCCTCTCCCGCGCGGCGCGGATGGCCGCACACTGAAGGCGCCGTCCGGCGCGGGCCCGCCGCACGGCCGGCTCGCGAGGGGTGACGTCATGGCGATGGGCAACGCGAAACCGGCCTTCGTCTGCGAGAGCTGCCACCAGCGAAGGACCGGCGCGAGCACGCTGACCGTCACCGGCCGGCGGCTGTGCCCGGACTGCTCGGACCAACTCGACGCGGCCGCTGCCGGGGCGATCGCGAACCCCGGGAACCCGGTCGGTGGCGCGATCGCCACCGCCGGCTGGCTCGCCGCGCTACGGCCCCACCGCCGCGCCCGCAGGACCAGCGGAAACCGCGGGACCGGCTGATCGCGGCCTCCTCGCGGCAGCTCTTGAGGCCAATTCCCGTACCCATCTTTCATTTAGAACATGTGACCTGGTGTGAGGGTTGGTCTACGGGGGTGGGCAGGTGCAGCCTGGTGGCCGGGTGATGCTGGCGAGTGCGATGACGGCGTTGGGGTCTTCGCGTTGGATGAGGCCTTAGAGGCGGGCGCCGAGTGCTGGGTCGTTGGTGGCGGTCATGAGTGTTCCTACCGCGACCTGGTAGGGGGTCAGTCCTCGGTCGGGCATGCCGGTGACGTCGGGTATCCAGCCGTCGGCCACGGTCGGCGCGTCCGGGTCGGCCTGGTAGGTGGTGTCGGGTGCGGAGGGGTCGGGGACGCCGCGTGGGAACCGGCGGAACAGTAGCGTGGTCCCGCCGTCCAGCGAGGTGTGACCGACGAACGCGGCCGGGGGTAGTCCTGCCGCGACGGTGGCGATCTCGGCGGGGGTCGCTCCGATGAGGATCTCCAGGCCGTAGCCGTTGTCCGGGAGGACGACGACGCGGACAAGCGGCCAACTACTCATGCGGCTACCGCCGTCAGGGAGACGCTCGCGCCGAACTCGGCGACCAGGGGGCCGAACGAGGCGGCGTCGGCGGTGTCCGACCCGAACTCGGCGATCAGCAGCCGGACCCCGGCGTGCCGCAGCAACACCAACTCCTGGGCGATCTCCCGCTCCGTGCTGCCGATCGTCTCCAGCTTGTCGACCACGACGACGTCCGCCCGGCGGGTCCGGACCAGTCGGCGGACCGCTGCCCACGTGCGGCCGTCGCCTCCGCCGCGTCCGAGCTGGCAGATCCCGGTGTCCGCGATCCAGCCGCGCTGGGCGCACTCGGTCTCGAACGCCGCCCGCTGGTCCGCCAGCGAAGCGGCTCCGACTCCGCGACGGGCGAAGCACACGGCCCGCACCCCATCTGACATACTCGCCATTGGGTCCACTCCTTGTTCGCTCAAGGTTTGGGTCAAGGCCCGGGATTGGTGTTAGCGCACCTTCCCGGGCCGCCCTATTGATTTGTACTTCGCTTCTCAGAAAACCTGGCCAGGCCGTGGAATGCAGCCGATTCGACAAATTCGAGCGGCCGAAAAGCGAACATTTACCGGCTGGGTGAACATGGCCTCCGCGTGCTTTCCTGGTTTCACGTGGAACCTTTCCTGTATTCTCCGACGGTACTCTCCGTGCCGTGCGACGTGGGGTTTCGTGACCGCTTGGCGTTTCTTTCTTCACGCGCTAATAGCGTCCGACTCCTTCCGGTGCTGCCCAGGTAGACGGCTTGGAGCGGCTGTCTTCGGCCCTCCCATTTTTCCTCCCCCATCCCCCATGGGTGCCGCACTTAGCGGCATGGTGGCGGTGTCAAGGGTCGCCCGAAGGGTGATCGGCGCAGCCGACGGGCGTAGCCCGCCCGTGATGCCGGTGCCAGGCCGTTAGATCATCGGCACAGCCGGGGAATGGGCAACCCACAGACAGCCGCCGTGCGACGCCGGCTGTCGGCTGCGCCTGGCCTCGCCGTTCCGTTGGTTCGCGCGTTCATGGGGACAGCGGGACGTCAGGGCGCTGCGGTGTGGGACGATCGGGTCGTGCTTCCCCTGCTGATCGTCGTGTTCGCTTTCGTGAACGTGGTTGGCTATGTCATGGCGGTGCTGTTCCGGAACCGGTACGGGGAGCGCGCTGGTGAGTGGACGCTGACGGTCCTACGGATCGCCGTGAGCGCCCTCCTGATACCCGTGGCATTCATAGGGGTCGGGGTCTGGGGGGGCATAGGCATGGCCGTCGTATCTCCCTTCGTCGTGGTCGGCCCGGAGCTGATCCGACGGCGCGAGGCACGCAAGGCTGCGGCAATCGAGCCTTCGCGGGCGGGCGGCGTGTCGGACGCACCGGACGCCGAGAGGGCCAGTCGCGGTTGATGCGGGCTGACGGAGACCGACGACCTCAGCGACGGGCCGACGCTCCGACACGCGCGGGCGGGGTGGCAGCCCGACACGTCCGGGGTGCCGAGCGAAGCGAGGCGGGGCCCCGGGGCGTGGCGGGCTGACGGGGCCCCGGCCGTGCGTGGCGCGTGCGGCGGCACGGCGCGGCGGCCGAAGGCCGCCCTTGAAAAAAGTGAAGAGAAAGTCTGCGACGGCCTACCGGGCAATAGCTAGTATTCGGGCACATGGAAGCCGGGCTGCCCTGGTCGGAGTACACGAAGGATCGCTTGCCGGGCGGCTTCTCGCACGCGGTGGGCCGCGACAGGGTCGAGCAGGCTCTCCGTAGCGCCGGTGCAGAGATCGGATCCCTGAGTCTTGGAGGGCCCGGGCCGCCCTGGTCCGAAGCCGGCGAGCGCTTCTCCATGGTCTTCGACGTGTACTGGCTCGGGGACGGCAGGTCGCGCACTCGCGGCCCAGCCCTGGATCGTGACCGGCTCCTGATGCGATGGAATGCCGTGCCCGCCGGTGTTCGATCCGCCCTAGCGCCGCGGATCGTGGATCGGTGGCTGCCCGAGGCCTGCCGTTGGGCGGCGACCGCGCCTGGACGCGGCAACGTTTGGCGGGCGACCGATCACCGGTGGATGCTGGTGCGGTCCGAGGACGCCTTGACGGTCCGAGCGGACTAAAACAACGTCCTCATTGCCGTAGACCGCGCGGTCGATCGCGCATCGGCGACGATCTTCGTGGGTGCGGGTGAGGGAGGGTGTCGTCAACGGTGGTTCGGCGGATTTGTACTCGACTGACATGTCATCCCGAGATCAAGACTGGTGATCGTCGCCGACTGTAAGGGGTGGCGCGGTGAGCTGGGTACCGCTGATCGTGTTCGGCGCGACTGTCCTCGGCTTCGGCCTGGTCGGCGCTGCGGACGTCGGCTCCTACGGGCGTTTTCTGCGCCACGGCCTACGGGCGGTCGCCGTCGCGCAGAGTCGCAGGGAGGTTCTCGTGCGGCGCGCGCCCGCCCTCTGGCGGACTGAGACTGTCTGCGTCTACGCCGATGCCGACGGCGGGACACATGAGATCACCGTCGGGCGGGCGTTGCCGATCGGCGTGAGGATCGCGGTCCTCTACCTGCCACGTAGTCCTGGCTACTCGGTGGAAATGCGCGGCGAACAATCGCCATCCTGGCTACGCAGCTACCTGCTGGTTGGGGTCGGTGCCGGGGCGGCGATCGCGCTACTAACGGCGCTTGTACAGGGGATGGGGGTCCAGTGGTGACACGGACGCTCCAACAGGATCGGTCCCCGAAGCGGCCGCATAGCCAGTCCCGCTAAGCCACCCGTACGCCGTCGACTGCCGGGACTCTTCGTTCCGCTGTCATCGAGGGCCTAGACGAGGACAGGACGCCCAGGCCAGGGCACGCCGGCGACCCTGCCATCTACCGAGGCCGGTCACAGGCGTGTCCGTGATGTCCGTTCTCTAGTGCGCGAGAACTCGCCCCTTCTCGCGCACGACAAGGTCAGCGCGCGCTCAATACCACCTGATCGACTCAGCTAGGCGCCGAACTGTCGCATGTGGCGGTAGCCTCCCGAGCCCGCTTTAGATTCGCGCGAAACGTCGCCAACCATGGATGCTCTTGGTCCAACACCCGTTGCGCAACAGCCATGGTCTGCTCGTACAGGCCGATCGCCTGCTCCACCCGCCCCGCTGTCTCGTAGGCGCCGGCCAGGTTGTTCCGCGAGATCAGCGTGTCCGGGTGCTCCGCGCCCAACACCCGCTCCCGGTCGGTGAGGGTCTGCTCGTACAGGCCGATCGCCTGCTCCACCCGCCCCGCTGTCTCGTAGGCGCCGGCCAGGTTGTTCCGCGAGATCAGCGTGTCCGGGTGCTCCGCGCCCAACACCCGCTCCCGGTCGGTGAGGGTCTGCTCGTACAGGCCGATCGCCTGCTCCACCCGCCCCGCTGTCTCGTAGGCGCCGGCCAGGTTGTTCCGCGAGATCAGCGTGTCCGGGTGCTCCGCGCCCAACACCCGCTCCCGGTCGGTGAGGGTCTGCTCGTACAGGCCGATCGCCTGCTCCACCCGCCCCGCTGTCTCGTAGGCGCCAGCCAGGTCGTTCCGCGAGATCAGCGTGTCCGGGTGCTCCGCGCCCAACACCCGCTCCCGGTCGGTGAGGGTCTGCTCGAACAGACCGATCGCCTGCTCCACCCGCCCCACCGCCCGGTAGGCGTAGGCCAGGTTGTTCCGCGAGATCAGCGTGTCCGGGTGCTCCGCGCCCAACACCCGCTCCCGGTCGGTGAGGGTCTGCTCGAACAGGCCGATCGCGGCCGGGAGTTGGCCATGACCTTGCCAGTAGGTCGCTGTCCGGTCCGCCAGCCAGCAACCATCCGCGAACAACTGGCCCTCTCCACCACGTGCACTCTCGGCCACGGCCAGCGCGTGCGGAAGCAGTACCCGCCACGCCGGCCAACCCCCGGGATTCCCCCAAACGTCACCAGGCAGCACCTCACACAGCAAACCTGCCAGCACCCGCAACGCTTCGTCAGACCGCCCGTCCGGCGCGTCCTCCCGGGTCACCGCCGCCACCAGGCGATGCACCACCAGCGCATCCCCATCACGGCGCGCCAAGCTATACCCCACCAGCGCCCCCACAGCCTCCTCCCACGCCACCGAATCACCCGCCGCCACCCGCAACGCCGCCAGACCACCCCGATCGCCGGCAGTCTCCGGCCAGTCGACGTGGTCCCCCGTGAACAGATCCACTGGGATCGGCTCCGGCCCACACCACGCACACAGCTCCAACAGCCCCACCGCCGCCGGATTCTCCGCCCGCAACCACGTGACCGACACCTGCCACACCGACGCCACCGTGTCCGGCCGATCCACCACCTGACCCCGACCCAACATCACCCCCGGCTGGGCCTCCACCAGGCGCGCATACCGCTGCGCCGATATCCCCGTCCTCGCCAAGTAACCCGCCGCCTGATCCACCGCCAACGGCAAATCCCCCAACAAGGCCGCCACCCGGTCCGCACCCACGTGATCCGCCCCAGCCGGCCCTGATTCCAGCAGCTCCAACGACGCCGACCGTTCCAACGTCGGCACCTCGATCCACGCCGACCCCAATCCCCGCACCGCACGATTCCGCGACGTCACCAGCACTCGACCACCCCCTGACGGCCGAAACCGCGCCACCGCCGCTACCTCCTCGACGTTGTCGAACACGACCAGCCAAGAAGCCACCCCCCGCAACGCCGCCCACACCGCATCCGCATCCGATTCGGCCGGCAACCCCAACGGCCCCGCCAACTCCGCCAGCCGCGCCTCCACCAACTCTGCCCGCTCCGCCACCACCCACCACACCACGTCAAACTCCGCCCGATGACGATGCGCATACTCCAGCGCCAACGCCGTCTTCCCCACACCCCCCAGCCCATCCAACGCAACCAGCGACACCCGAGCCGCCGCCCCAGCAGCCGCATGCACCTCCTCCAACAAATCCTCACGACCCACGAACCGCACCAGCCGCTCCGGCACGCCCCACACCGACAAACCCCGCCCACCATCACCAAGTCCGCCGGCCACACCCGCGGCGAACACCTCATTCCCCGGGAAAAGACCCGCCGCCACCCCCATCAACCGCGCCCGACCATCCACCACCACGCCGGCAGCCAAAAGCCGGCCGGCCTCCGACCAGAACTCCACCGCCGTCGTCCACCCCGGATGCCGCGACCGCACCAACCCCGCCGACTCCAACACCACCCGCGCCGCCACCACATCCGCGAACACCTCAGCGAACTCCGCGACCTCCACCACCGACAACCCCACGCTCACACGCCCCCCGGCATCCCGAGCCCACCCGAAGCCGACACCAAACGCCGACACCAAAGATCGTCGCCAAAAATCTGTACGGGTTCAAGGGCGGCCTTCGGCCGCCGCGCCGTGCCGCCGCACGCGCCACGCACGGCCGGGGCCCCGGCAGGCCGACACGCCCCGGGGCCCCGCCTCGCTTCGCTCGGCACCCCGGGCGTGTCGGCCTGCCACCCCGCCCGCGCCTGTCGGAGCGTCGCCCCGTCGCACCTGAAAACGATGATCGCTGCGCGCCTTGGCCGGCGAGAGGTCGTCTCGCTATCTGAGGGCGGCCGGCGCGCCATCGGAGCCGCGGAACAACCTCCAGAGTCTCGGAAGGCGAGCCTGCTGCTGTGCTGGGTCTTGGAACTGGAATTTCTCACCCGGCGCGTACGCGGCGGCGAACGGTCCGCGCGGCTCGTCGGCTGTTCTGTCCCAGTAGGCGTGTTCCTTGCCCGCGAGCCGGTCGTAAGCCTTCCCCGCCGCATAGTTGAGCTGCTCCATCTGCAAGGCGTACCTGTCCGCCTCCCCGCTGGCGATCCGGATCACCAGTGGATGCTCGGCGAGCGTGTCCGGCGCCGTGACGACCTGCTCATAGGTCTCGCGACCGAGTGCGATAACACCCGCGCGGAAGTCGATGAAGCTGTCGTCCGAGCAGAACCGCAGCATGAGGTCGGCAGCCGCCCAGAGGCTCCACGTATGGGCGCGGATGTGCGCGAGCCGGAAGTGCGTGTCGAACTGAAGGATGTCGTCCAACGTCAGCCCGGCAAGCCGCGCCTCGACCGCGTCAGCCACCAGCCCGTCGGCTCGGTCTTCCTTACCGAGATCGACCGCGCCGGCCGAATCCTCGATGATCGACCAGAACTCGTCCACCTGCATACCCGCAGCATGACAGCGGACGGACCCAGCCGGTCAGCCAGGCCCGGAGCCAGCGGAAAGCGGGCGCGCCGATGACCTCGCAGAGCGGAACAAAGACGAGCGGGGCTCTGCCCCGGACCCCGGCCCTTCCACCAGAGGAGGGGGAGGGACGGCGGGAGTCCGCGTGTCTCCTCCGGCAGGCAGGCAGGCACCCGGAGGGTTGCTCCAGGAACCCCGACCGCGCAAGACCCGCACCCGCGTCGATCGGCGCGAGAGGCGACGGCGGGTCTTGCGCGGCCGAGAACCCTGGAGCAAAGCAAGGCTTGCCTGCCCGCCGGAGGAGCCCCGCTCAGCCCGAGGAATGCAGGGGCAAAGCCCCGAGGCCCCGGCGATGCGAAGGGCCGGCGGCCTCCAACGGGGGGATGGAAGCTGCCGGCCGTCCTCGACGGTACGCCCCCGCCTACGAGTGCCGACCGCCGTTTCGGCAGCCGCAGTGTCGGCCGAGGGCAAGGTCGGCCAGGGCCACGACGCCTTGTGGGGGAACGCGGCGGATCAGCACGGCGATCCAGGCCGCCGCCGCGCCGTCGCGGGCCGCCGAGACAAGTTCCCACACCGCCTGCTCGAACGGCGTCAGGCCCCGATCCGGACCGACCGCCTGACCGACCTCCGGAACCCAACCGGAGCCCTCGACCGGTGCGGCCGTTATCGCGTCTGCCGGATCTTCCGGAGCAGTCTGGCCGGGCCAGGGCGCCGAGTCGATGACCACGCCGGGTGGGAAGTCCCGGAACGTCATCACCACGCCCGAGCCGGCCCGGTCCATCGACAGCGCGTCGACCAGGATCGACGCCGGGAGCGCCGCGACACCCGCGACGAGTTCCGGTGTCGTCGCACCCGAGCGCACCGTCAGGAAATGCCAGCCGTCATCCCCGGCCGACACTTCCACCAGCCGCACGCCCGGACGCTCACCCGACCCGCTCACCGGGCCACCGCCTCACGGCCCCAGATGTCCAGCAGCGCACCCACCAGGCCGTAGCCGACCGGCTCACCGGTGTCGATGCCGTCCCGGGCCACCAGCAGCCGCACCCCCGAGCGCTGGAGCAGCGACAAGACCCAGAGCTGACCGGCCTCGGTCGCGGACATCCGCTCCCAGGTGTCGACCACGACCACGTCATACGCACCCGACCGGACCATCCGCACCACCGACCACCAGGCCCGCAGCCCCCGGCCGATCTGGCAGACCGAGCCACCCGCCGACCAGCCATGCGCCTCACACGCCGCCGTGAACACCGCCCGTTGAACCGGCAACTCCCGCATCGAACCAACCGCATGACGGGTGAAGGACAGCGCCCGCACCCCATCTGGCACAATCACCATTGGGTCCACTCCTTGGTTGCATCAAGGTTTGGGTCAAGGCCCGGAGTTGGTGTTCCACCACCGCTCCGGGCCGCCTTATTTAGTTACCTCTGATTCTAGTCGAGCCGGCCGCCGAAAACCGTCGATTCACGGAATACAGTGGAGCCAATACGGCGCGAATTCGACCGCTACCGTGGAATGCACCGCCGCCCAAATGAAAGGCCGAACCGACCCGGGGACAATGCGCGTCGAGGGCCACCAGGTCCACGCCAACCCGAGCCGACCAAGCCCGGACGCGGGTGCTCACCTCGCAAGCAACGAACAGCGACGCGAACCCCCGAAGATCAGCGCACCGGCACGGGCGTAGCGCCATGTGACCTGGGTCACCATTCGCACTATAGTTCGCCGTTTCGCTGCGGCCAGTATCGGAGGCAGCGGGCAGTCGGCGACCCGCAGCGGGATCAGCTTCATTCCGGCCAGCGCCCCGGCCCACTCGTAGGTGGACCAGTGTGCGTCGAAATAGGCCGGCGAGCAGATGGCAATCGTCCACTTCGCGGCCGTCATCTGCTCGTTGATCCAGACGACGACGTTGGTCCCGGCGGGAGAGTCCCACACCTGCAGGGAGACCGTCCTGCCGGCCTTCTCCAGCGCCGCGGCGACCCAGGTCGCCCACGCCTCGTCAGCACCGGTATAGGACACGAAAAAGTCGATCCGCGCGGGGGGCGAGCCGCCCGACTCCCCACCCGAGCCCATATGCACAGCTTGCCAGACTGAAATGGACGCTCATAGGTCACAGCTCGTCACCGCCGCGGGTCGCGAAGACACCGTGGTCGACCGCGGACGGGGATCAAACCGTCAGGGGCACTCGGGCGGCGGGTGCCCGTTTCAGGATGACTGGGGCGGATCCGGCGCCGGTTTCTCCTGTTGAGAGGCCCGTAACGGGCCGTCGCACCAGCGGTCGACCGCGGAGTTGTTGGGAAAGCGCACGATGGTCAGGTCGGGGCACCGCTCACGCAGTGACGCGATCCGCGCCGCGGTCTTGTGATGCCCTCGCCAGGCCCAGCGGACGATGTGCTCAGGGTCGGTGAAGAAGGCACTCAGCGGGGGCTCGTAGTTGCCGTTCCAGAGTTCCACCCGCCGCAGCCTGCGACGCACCGTACGGAAGATGACCTGGCGCATGACGGTTCTGCGGGGCAGGTCCAGCCAGAGCACGAGGTCGGCCCGGTCGGCGAGCAGTCCGCGTACCGAGCTGTACTGCCACTCGGTCGCCCAGGTGGGCTGGCTGGTGAAAGCCTCCACGTCGTCGAGGAAACTTTCCCGCGGTACCCAGTTCGGGCCGTGGAAAAGCCCGTCCATGTCGACGTGCGGGATGTCGAGGATCGCGCCGACCCGGCGCGCGAGCGTCGTCTTGCCGGAGCCCGACGTGCCGGCGACGACCACCCGCCGAGGCAGGCGCGGCAACGGGTCATCGGCATCCAGCAACGGCACCGAACGACGATACCGGCCCGGCGGCCCCAGCCGGCCCGCCCCAGCGAGCCGCGAGCGGCTCCCGGCGAGGCGCATGATCGCCGTTTCGGCCCTCCAGTGGTTGCCAACCAGGCCGGACAACAACCACCCGAGGGCCAAAACGCCGATCATGCAACCTGACCGGCCGGCAGAGCCACCGCGGCCTACGCTGGGCCGATCATCCGGCCCGACCTGTGGCAGAGCCGGCCCGACCGGCCGGCAGAGCCGCGGGGGGCCTACGCGGGGTCGTAGGCGAGGTTGGGCCGCAGCCAGCGCTCGACCTCGGTGACGGGCTTGCCCTGGCGGGCGGCGTAGTCCTCGACCTGCTCGCGGGAGATCCGCCCGACCGTGAAGTAGCGCGCCTCGGGGTTCGCGAAGATCAGGCCGCTGACGGCCGCCGCCGGGGTCATCGCGAACGAGCTGGTCAGCTGCATGCCGAGGGTCTCGGCGCCGAGCAGGTCGAACAGCTCCCGCTTCTCGGTGTGGTCCGGGCAGGCCGGGTAGCCGAGCGCCGGCCGGATTCCGCGGAAACGCTCGGCGTGCAGGTCGGCCATCGCCGGGCTGGCGTCGGGCTCGAACCAGGCCCGGCGCGCCTCCAGGTGGATGAACTCGGCGAACGCCTCCGCCAGTCGGTCGGCCAACGCCTTGATCATGATCGAGCGGTAGTCGTCCTGGTCGGCCTCGAAACCGGCGGCCAGCGCGTCGGCGCCCTGGATGCAGACGGCGAACGCGCCCAGGTGGTCGCCGCCGCCGGCGGGCGCGACGTAGTCGGCGAGGCTGCGGTTGGCCCGGCCGGCCGGCTTCTCCGTCTGCTGGCGCAGCATCGGGAACCGGACGTCGCCGTCGGACGACGCGACGACGAGGTCGTCGCCGTCGGCGTGGGCCGGCCAGACGCCGTGCACGCCGTGCGCGGTCAGCGTCCCGTCGGCGATGACCTGGTCGAGCAGCGCCGTGGCGTCGTCGAACAGCTCACGGGCGACGGGCTCGTCGAGGATCGCCGGGTAGCTGCCCTTCAGCTCCCAGGCGAGGAAGAAGAACCGCCAGTCGATGAACTCGCGCAGCTCGGCGATCGACGGCGTCAGCGTCCGCAGGCCGGTGAACGACGGGGTGGGCAGGTTGTCGAAGCTGATCTGCTCCCGGTTGGCCCGAGCCGCCGCGAGCGACAGCAGCGGCCGGACCTGCCGGTTCTCGTGCTGCTCGCGCAGGGTCGCCTGGTCGGCCCGGTTGCGCACGTCCAACGCGGCGGCGCGGTCGGCGTCGAGCAGGTCGGAGACGACGCCGACGACCCGGGACGCGTCGAGCACATGGACGGTCGTGCCCTGGTAGGCGGGCGCGATCCGCACGGCGGTGTGCTGGCGGGAGGTGGTCGCGCCGCCGATGAGAAGCGGCAGCTTCAGCCCGCGGCGGTCCATCTCGGCGGCGACGGAGACCATCTCGTCGAGCGACGGGGTGATCAGTCCGGACAGACCGACCGCGTCCGCCCCCTCGGCCACGGCGGTGTCGAGGATCTTCGCCGTGGGCACCATGACGCCCAGGTCGATGACCTCGTAGTTGTTGCAGCCCAGCACCACGCCGACGATGTTCTTGCCGATGTCGTGGACGTCGCCCTTGACGGTCGCGAGGACCACCTTGCCGGCGCCGCGGCCAGGCGCGATCCGGCCCTCGGCGAGCGCCTGGGCCTTCTCGGCCTCCATGTACGGCTCGAGGTAGGCGACGGAACGCTTCATCACCCGGGCGGACTTGACCACCTGCGGCAGGAACATCTTGCCGGCGCCGAACAGGTCGCCGACGATCTTCATCCCGTCCATCAGCGGGCCCTCGATGACGTCGAGCGGCCGGGCCGACTTCGCCCGGGCCTCCTCGGTGTCCTCCTCGATGAAGTCGACGATCCCGCGGACGAGCGCGTGCGAGAGCCGTTCCTCGACGGTGCCCGCCCGCCAGGACAGGTCGGCGCCCTTGCGCGGGCCGGTCGCGCCGCCACCGGAGGCACGCAGTTCCTCGGCGTACGTGACCAGCCGGTCGGTGGCGTCCTCGCGACGGTCGAACAGCACGTCCTCGACGAGCTCCAGCAGCTCGGCGGGGATGTCCGAGTAGACCGCGAGCTGGCCGGCGTTGACGATGCCCATGTCGAGCCCGGCGGTCACCGCGTAGTACAGGAACGCCGAGTGCATCGCCTCGCGCACCACGTCGTTGCCCCGGAACGAGAACGACAGGTTCGAGATGCCGCCGGAGAGGTGCACCCCGGGGCAGCGCTCCTTGATCAGCGGAAGGGCGTCGATGAAGGCCTTCGCGTAGCCGTTGTGCTCGGCGATGCCGGTGGCGACGGCCAGCACGTTCGGGTCGAAGATGATGTCCTCGGCCGGGAAGCCGATCTTCTGGGTCAGCAGGTCATAGGCGCGGCCGCAGATCGCGACCTTGCGCTCGGTCGTGTCGGCCTGGCCCTGCTCGTCGAAGGCCATGACGACGACGCCCGCGCCGTACGAGCGGATCAGCCGGGCGTGGTCGAGGAACGGCTCCTCGCCCTCCTTGAGGCTGATCGAGTTCACGACGCCCTTGCCCTGCACGCAGCGCAGCCCGGCTTCCAGGACGCTCCACTTGGAGCTGTCGATCATGATCGGGATGCGGGCGACCTCGGGCTCGGTCGCGATCAGGTTGAGGAACGTCGTCATGGCCTGCTCGCCGTCGAGCAGGTCCGCGTCCATGTTGACGTCGAGCAGGTTCGCCCCGCCGCGCACCTGCTCCAGGGCCACGTCGACGGCGGCCTGGTAGTCGTCGGCCTCGATGAGGCGGCGGAACCTGGCCGAGCCGGTGACGTTGGTCCGCTCGCCGATCATGACGAAGCCGGTGGAGGGCGCGATCTCGAACGGCTCCAGGCCGGAGAACCGGGTCCGGGCCGGCCGGTCCGGCAGGGCGCGCGGCGTCACGCCCTTGACGGCGCCGGCGACCGAGGCGATGTGCGCCGGGGTGGTGCCGCAGCAGCCGCCGACGATGTTCACGATCCCGGACGTCGCGAACTCGCCCAGCAGCTGCCCGGCCTCGGCGGGCGTCTGGTCGTAGCCGCCGAACGCGTTCGGCAGGCCGGCGTTCGGGTAGCTGGCGATGTGCGTACCGGCGAGGGCCGAGAGCTCGGCGACGTACGGCCGCATCTCGGCGGCGCCCAGCGAGCAGTTCAGCCCGACGACCAGCGGGTCGGCGTGCGCGATCGACGCCCAGAAGGCCTCGACCGTCTGCCCGGACAGCGTCCGGCCGGACATGTCGACGATCGTCACCGAGATCCACAGCGGCAGCTCGGGGGCGGCCTCCTTCGCGGCGGCGATCGCGGCCTTCGCGTTCAGGGTGTCGAAGATGGTCTCGATGAGCAGCAGGTCGACACCGCCGTCGGCGAGCGCGGAGATCTGCTCGGCGTAGGACGCCTTGACCTCGTCGAACGTGACGGCCCGGTAGGCGGGCTCGTCGACGCGCGGCGACAGCGACAGCGTGACGTTCAGCGGGCCGATCGAGCCGGCGACGAAGCGGGTGGTGCCGGTCTCGGCCGCGACCTCGTCGGCGACCTTCCTGGCGAGCGCCGCCCCGGCGAGGTTCATCTCCCGGACCAGCGGCTGCAACGCGTAGTCGCCCTGGCCGATGCTCGTCGCCGTGAACGTGTTGGTGGTGATGACGTCCGCGCCGGCCACCAGGTACTGGTGATGGACGTCACGGATGACGTCCGGCCGGGTCAGGTTGAGCAGGTCCGGGTCGCCGGTGACGTCACGCGGATGGTCCTCGGGGACGACGCCGCCGACGCGGTAGTCGGCGGGGGTCAGCCCGACGGACTGCAGCATGGTGCCGTAGGCGCCGTCGACGACGACGACCCGCTGGGCGAGCAGGTCCCTGAGCTCCTGGATCCGGCGCCCTCGCGCGGCGACGTCGTGCCCCGCTGTCAGGCTCTGGTTCACGCCGGTGCCCATCGAGACCTCCCGCAGACTGTGTGGGAGGCGCCCTTCGGGATGTGGAACCAGCCGAGCGTGGCGGGCCCCGGCTTCGTGATTCCCACCAGCAGCCGGCCCGTCGCAGCGCCTCTCGACCTGTGTTCGACCTTACCGCGTGGCCACGCCGGACCTCCAGCGACATCCGGCCCCGCACCCGACTTGCCGGGACGCGCCGCCGGACCGTCCGACCCGGCGCAGCCCGCTCGTTCCGGGCCGGTAACCAGGCCGGATGCCCCTGGCAGCCACGGGGGAAGCCCACGGCCCTGTCGCGTAGGCCACACCGGGAGGTGGGCCTAGCCCCATGGGCGACCGCGGATCGAGGGGATTTGCTGGGACTAAATCGGCCGATGGCCGGTCTTTAGCTTTGTTAAGTCCTCTGCCATGCCCACCTCGCCGTCGGGCGGGTCGCTCCGGCCCGCTGCCGCAGTCCTGAGGAGGTCCCCAGTGGTCATCGCGACGAACGACGTCGCCGGTTCGGCGCAGCCTCCGCCGCGCCCCGAGGGCGCCAGGGCCGGCAGCGGGCCGGCGCCGGCCGGTGAGCCCGGACAGAAACCAGGCGAGCGGCCCGATCCGAAGGCCACGCCCGCCGCGGCCGACCGGGTCGCGGCGGAACGGCTGCCGCGCTGGTGGGTGGAGATCCCGGCCATCGCCTCGTTGTACGGGCTGTACACCGGCATCCGAGGCCTCAAGAGCGACGATCTGGCCGGGGCCGATCGCACCGCCCGACGGCTGCTGCACCTCGAGCAGGTCACGCACCTGAACCCGGAGCACCCGCTCAACAACTTCCTCGTGCACGCCACGGTCCTCGCGGTGCCCGCCTGCTACTTCTACGCGACGCTGCACTACATCCTGACGCCCGTCGTGCTGGCCTGGATGTACCGCCGCAACCCGGCGCACTACCGGCGGGCCCGCAGCACGATCCTGCTGACGACGATCCTCGGCCTGGTCGGCTTCTGGCTGCTGCCGACGACGCCGCCGCGGCTGCTGCACGGCGCCGGCTTCCACGACACGATGGCCCAGGTCAGCGACTGGGGCTGGTGGGACGACGACGCGAGCGCGCCGCGTGGGCTCGGCGGCCTGACCAACCAGTACGCGGCGATGCCCTCGCTGCACTGCGCCTGGGCGCTCTGGTGCGGCTTCCTCATCGCACGGCACGCCCGCCGGCCGGTCATCCGGGTGCTGGGCGCCTCCTACCCGGTGCTGACGACGCTGGTCGTCATGTCGACGGGTAACCACTACTTCTTCGACGCCGTCGGCGGGATCGTCGACCTGGTGCTGGCCGCCGGCATCGTGCTGCTGGTCGGCCGGGTCGCGCGGCGGCGCCCGACTCCCGAGCCCGGTGCCGGCGCCGGGCCGGCGGCGCCCCAGCAGGCCGGCGCGCAGGTGCCCTCGCAGGGGCTGGCCGCGGTGGCGGCGCACCCACCGGGCAGGATGCCGATCGGTGGCCGACGGCCGGCCTGGAGCCCCAGGCTGGCGGCCGTCCCCGGGCCCGCGCCCGGCTGAGCGGTTCCACGAGGCGGCCCGCGTGGCGGCCCGGCCGCCGGTTCGACCAGGCTGACCCAACGAAGGGAAGCATCTCGATGTCCGACGAGGCCAGCTCCGTACTCGCGGCGCTTCGCCGCTCGCACGACCTGCTGAGTGCCGCGACGGCGGGACTCGACGGCCCGGCGCTGCGTGGGCCGTCCTACGCGTCCGAGTGGACCATCGCGCAGGTGCTG
Organism: Pseudofrankia inefficax; assembly: GCF_000166135.1. Lineage (NCBI taxonomy): Bacteria > Bacillati > Actinomycetota > Actinomycetes > Frankiales > Frankiaceae > Pseudofrankia > Pseudofrankia inefficax. The sequence goes on along the minus strand of NC_014666.1, from coordinate 3,627,956 downwards.
TCGCACCTCGGCTCCGGCGCCGTCATCGGCAAGCTGAACCTTGACGCCGGGCTCGCCGACGCGCCGTTCCCCGAGATGGCCGTCTTCCAGGGTGTCTGGGACGTCTGGAACGCGAAGACGCCCGAGGCGCAGGCCGCCGACGTGCTGCCCGCCGACCAGGCGCTGATCGACACCTACGCCGCCGTCCCGGCCGAGACGCTCACCGCGCTCCAGCTCCCGCTCGGGCCGATGAAGCTCGACGGGGTGACGATGATGCGGCTGCGGCTGGCCGAGCACGCCCTGCACACCTGGGACGTCAAGGTCGCGCTCGACCCGGCGGTGACGGTCGACGCCGACGCGGTCGCGCAGCTGGTCGACGGGGTCGGCCTGCTGATCGGCTTCCTCGGCCGGCCCGGCGCGGACAAGGCCGTCGTCCACGTCGTCCTGACCGAACCCGCCCGGGAGCTGGCGCTGACGGTGGGTGACGCCGTGACCCTGGCCCCCTGGGACGGCGCGACCTCCGCCGACGCGACGCTGACCGCGCCGGCCGAGGCGTTCCTGCGGCTCGCCTACGGCCGCCTCGACGCCGCCCACACCCCGGCGGGGGTCTCCGCGGAAGGCATCGAGCTGGACACCCTGCGCGCCGTCTTCCCTGGCTTCTGAGCGGCGGTCTTCCCGGTTCTCCGCGCGGCTGTCTCCCGGCCGGGGCGCTCACGGTCGGGAGAGGCGGCGCGTTCCGGGCGTCGGTCAGCACATGGCGGCTCGGTCAGCGGCTCGGTCAGCGCACCGCGGTGAGGAACGGGCTGGGTGCGCCGTGCCACGAGACGTAGAGCTGCTCGCGTGCCCTGGTGCAGGCGACGAACAGCACGCAGCGTTCCCGCTGCAGGTCCAGCGCGTGCGCGTACGGGTCCTCGTCGGCCGGCGTGACCGCGCTCGACGGGACCTGGCCCGCCCCGACGCCGGTGACCGCCAGGCAGCGGAACTCCAGGCCCTTCATCCGGTGCATCGAGCCGACGGCGACCTGGCTGCCCGTTCCCGCCTTGCGGCCCCGGGGCTTCGGCTTCGCGAGTGACCGGGCGGGCAGGCCGGCGTCCAGCAGCGCGGTGAGGGTCTCGTCGACGACGGCGTTCGTGCGCGCGGCGACGCCGATCTCGGCCGGCTCGACACCGGCGTCGATCCAGCCGCGCACGACGTCGATGAGGCCCTTGGCCTCGTCCGACGGCGTCGGCGCCCCGGCGAGGACCGGGCGGCGGCCGTGCAGCTCGGAGCGATAGCCGGCGATGCTGTCGAGCCCACCGTCCAGGTCGTCGATCCGCTCGTCACGCAGCATGCCGAGGCTCCAGGCGAGGATCTCGGCGGTCGTGCGGTAGTTGACGGTCAGCCGGCTGGCCCGGCCGGTGACGACGATCCCGTGGTCGCGCAGGCTCGCCCGGTGGCCGTAGATGCGCTGGTGGGCGTCGCCGGCGAGGAACAGGTCGTTCTCGGCGGGGGCCACGGCGGCGCGCAGCAGCCGCCACTGCGCCGGGCTGAGGTCCTGCGCCTCGTCGACGACGACATGCCGGAACGGCCGGCGGCCCGCCGCGTCGGGATGGTGGCCGAAGAGGTTGGGTGCCACGGCGCCCTGGTCGAGCAGCCGAGTCGCCTCGGCGCAGACCAGCGCGTGGGTGAGGACGCCCTGCTCGCGCAGCCGGGCCTCGAACGCCTCGACGGCCGCCCAGACCCGGCTCCGCTGCGCCGCCGTCAGAGGTTTGCCACGGCCGGCCCTGGACGCCGCCTGGTAGCCGGCGAGGTCGTTGATCCCGTTGCCGAGGATCACCTGGCGCCATTCGTCGGCGACGAACCGGTCCCCGAACGCCAGCCCCCGCTCGTCGATGAGCTCCTTCCAGAGGTCACGCTCGTCGTCGCCCTGGATGAGCGGCGGTGGCGCGCCGTGGACGGACCGCCAGATCTGGTTGGCGACCTGGTCGACGGTGCGGACCGCGACCCGGTCCCGGATGGCCGCCTCAGCCTCCAACAGGGCCAGGTTCGTCTGCAGCGTCGCGGTCAGGGTCCCGGTGAAGGTCGTCAGCAGGACCGGCCCCGCTCCGGCGGCGGCCAGGTGGCGGGCCCGGTGAAGCGCGACAACGGTCTTGCCTGTGCCTGGGCCGCCGGTGACCCTTGCCGGCCCGCGATACCGGGCGTGGGCGACCTTGAACTGGACCGGATGCAGGTAGACCCGCCACAGGTCGAACGGGTGGTTGAGCACCTCGAGAAGCTCGGCCGGCCCGGAGACCAGCACCACCCGGTCCTGGCTGCGTTCCACGGCGGCGGCCACGTCATCCGGGTCGAACGCGCCGGCCCCGACGGTCGCCGGGCTCACCGGCTCGTCCGGCCCGCTGACGGTCAGGACGGCCGCGGCGATCTCCTGCCAGACGTCGTCCGGCGACAGGCCGGCGGCCAGGCCGTAGAGCACGGTCCACTGGCTTTCGGGCAGGAAGGCCTGCGCGGTCTCCAACTGGGCGAGGTCGGTGACGGCTCGGGCGAAGGCGAGGGTCTGCTGGTCGATGCCGAGCCGGCGCAGCGTCGTGGCGTCGACGTCGGCGAACAGGGGACGCGTCCCGCCGCGCCCGCGCCGCGCCGATCGGTCCAGCTCGGGCAGCGTGGCGTCCAAGGCGACGCTGTCGCGGATCTCGATGCGGCCGGTGGCCGAGTTCACCGACACCCTGCGGCGCTGGGCCCAGGCATAGGCCTCCTCGTGCGGCAGCACCTTCAGCAGCGTGTAATGGTCGCCGTGGTCCGGTGCGAGGACGACACCGCGCCAGAACTGGTCAATTCGGATGGTGCGCAACCGGTCGTCCCGGGCATTGCTGATCTTCTCCAGGTGCAGGCCGGCATGGGTGGCCTGCTGAAACTTCGCGAATGTGTCGGAGACCTTTTGTTGAACGGGCTTGTCGAGTCGCGCGAAGTCCAACAGGAAGTCCTTGTCGATGCCCAGCCGAGCCACCGCGCGTCCCCTTTGGTCTCGTCATCGGCAGGTCCACGCCCGGCGCGGATCAGCCTGCGGGCAGGACCTCATGACGGCCATCGCGCGCCGATCCGGGCGGGTTCCCTGAGACCATACGAGCGGAACCCTCGTTTCCCCACCGGACGTGCCATCTCAGTCAACGTCGCTGTCTGATCAAGCGATTCGGCACGCAGTTCCCCGGGTCTCCGGTCCGTGCCGGTCCACCGTGGTCCGCGCCGCTTGACAGCCGGTGACCCGCCCAGACCCGTCCTCGGCCCGCATGTCACGGACGCACGGATCGAACACATGTTTGATAGCCTGGCCGGGTGGCTGGCACCCCGTTTCAGGCGTCACTCCTGGACACGGCGGCGTCGGTGGAGATCGGCCCTGTCGCGGCCGGGCTGTCCCGGCGCCCGCTGGCCGGCGGCGCCTGGGTCGACGTCCGGCGGCGCTGGGTGACGGGGGCGGACTCCCTGTTCGAACGCCTGCGCGCCGAGGTCCCGTGGCGGGCCGAACGGCGGCCGATGTACGACCGGACCGTCGACGTCCCGCGGCTGCTGTCCTTCTACGCGGCGGGTGAGCCACTGCCCGACCAGGCCCTCGACGAGGCGCGGCGGGCACTCGACCAGCACTATGCCGCCGAGCTCGGCGAGCCGTTCACCACCGTCGGGCTCGCCTTCTACCGGGACGGCCGCGACAGCGTCGCCTGGCACGGCGACCGCCTGGGCCGCGGCTCCACCCACGACACCATGGTCGCGATCCTCGTGCTCGGCGCCCCGCGAACGCTGCTCCTACGCCCGCGGCCAGGCACTCCCCCGGCCCGGACCGGTTCGCGCTCCGCCCCCGGCGGCCCGGCGGCCCCCAGCCTCTTCACCGGCGACCCATCGGCCATCACCAGACCGCCCGGTGCCGGCGCCTCGACCATCAGCCCGACCGGACTCAGCAGCCCTTCTGGCGCCGGAGGCGCGGCCACCACGATCCGGTTCGAGCTGGGCCATGGCGACCTGCTCGTGATGGGTGGCTCCTGCCAACGGACCTGGGAGCACGCCGTCCCCAAGACCGCCCGCCCCGTCGGCCCCCGCATCAGCGTCCAGTTCCGCCCCCACGACGTCCGCTAGCGCCGTGACCGCCAGGTCCGCCCGTCCTCTTGATCGCAGTTTTCGCCCTCTGGTGGCTACGAAACAGGCCCGGTAGGGACCACCGGAGGGCTAAAACGGCGATCAGGAGACACTCGGAAACGCCACAGGACCGACGCGAACGCCTCGGGCATGGTCCTGCCCGGGCCTCATTCAGCCGGGTGATTTACCATGGAATGGGGCCGGAGCGGCTGATGAAAGGCGCCAGCCTGGTCGTGGCGGTGCAGGCCTCGACAATCGCGTCGGATCCCTCGGTCACGGTCTGGAATCCGGAGAAGCCGTTCAGGTCGGTGGCCGTATAGCCGGGGTCGACGACCGTCACCTGGATGTCGGGCAGCGACTTCGCGTACATCGTCGCGACCATGTTCAGGGCTGCCTTCGACGACGGGTAGACCAGGCCGTGCAGCGTCGACTCCAGGCGGTCCGGGTCGTTGGTGATCCCGAAGGAACCCATCCCGCTGGACACCATCACCAGGCGGGGCGCGGCCGACTCGCGCAGCAGCGGCAGGAACGTGTGGGTCATCCGCACCGGGCCGAGCAGGTTCACGCCGAACACCCCGAGGAAGTCGGCGGGCACGGTCTCGGCCGGCGCCTTGCGGGTTCCGGCGATGCCGGCGTTGTTGACCAGCACGTCAACACCGGTGCCGGAGGCGCGGACGGTCTCCAGCGCCGACGCGACCGAGTCATCGCGGGTCACGTCCAACGCGAGGACCCGGACGTCGGCGCCGGGCTGCTCCGCGGTGATCTCTGCCGCCGCCGTCTTGCCGCGGTCGGCCTCACGGGCGCCCAGCCAGACCGTCCAGCCGAGCGCGGCCAGGCGGCGAGCGGATTCGAGGCCGAGGCCCTTGTTTGCCCCGGTGATCAGCACGGTTGTCATGGCCCAAGCCTGGGCCCGCGGCCGGGGCGGCGGGAGGACCAGCCGATCGTGGGACTGTCAGTCCCACCCGGCGCAGGGCGGGAGGCGCCCCCACCGGGCGCCGTCGCGCGCATGCTGGACGGGTGAGCATCGATCGCGCGGGCCTGGCGGCAGCCGTCCGCCGCGGCAGGGAACGGGTCCGGCCGGAGGAGGTCGGGCTGCCCGCGGGCCCGCGGGGCAACCGGCGGGTGCCGGGCCTGCGCCGCGAGGAGCTGGCGATGCTCGCGGGCATCAGCGTCGACTACGTCGTCCGGTTGGAGCAGGGCCGCGGACCACGGCCCTCGACGCAGGTTCTGGCGGCCCTCGCCCGGGCGCTGCGGCTCGACACCGCCGGCCGCGACGAGCTGTTCCATCTGGCCGGCGGGGCACCGCCCGCTCCGGGGGCGATCGAGTTGCACGTGCGGCCGAGCGTACTGCGCCTCATCGACCGGTTCGTCGATCTGCCCACGATGGTCGTCAGCGCGAAGGGCGACGTCCTGGCCTGGAACGCGATGTCCAGCGCGCTGCTCGGGGACTGGTCGATCGTTCCCGTCGAGCGGCGCAACATCAACCTGCTGCGTTTCCTGCCCGATCCGGCGCGGGACGGCGTCCGCCACCCGGTCGGCGCGACCGAAGCGGAACGGGCGGCCACCGCGGCCCAGGCGGCCGCCGCCCTGCGGTCGACGGCCGCGCGCTATCCACGCGACCCGGGCCTCGCGGCGCTGCTGGCCGACCTCCTCGCCGGCTCGGCCCAGTTCCGCCGGCTGTGGGACAGCGAGCCCGCGGGCGGCTGGCGCAGCGCCCGCAAAACGGTCGAGCATCCGTCGCTCGGCGCCCTCACCCTGGACTGCGACACCCTGCACGTGCCCGACGTCGACCAGGCTGTGATCGTCTACTCCGCCCCGCCCGGCACCCGCGAAGCCGAGGCCCTCGCGCTGCTGCGCGTGCTCGGCACGCAGGACCTGGCCGCTGACCAGGCACCCGTGGCCGGCCCCCGCAGCGCCTGACGCCCTGCCGCGGCACCCCGAGCGCAGCCGGACCAACGCCCGCCGAAGCCACCCGCCGCGCGTCATGACGCGTCCGCGAGGGAGGCGAGCGCGGCCTCGGCGCAGGCGCGGTGGACGTCGGCGAGGCCGCGCTGGTCGGCGAAGCTCGCCGCGTGGTTCCGGTGGTCCGGGACGGCCAGCCGCCCGGACCGCGCGTAGACGGCGCCGGGACGCAGCAGATAGTTGCTCGTCAGGACCGAAGCGCCCTGGGCCAGGGCGAACTCGACGACCCGCAACAGCTTGTCGTGCCGCCGGGAGATCCGCGACAGGCTGGGCACGGCGAGCACCTCGTCGCGCCCCGCCGCCAGGTCGGTCAGCCGCGCGACCAGCCTCGCGCCGAAACGGGGATCCAGCCCCGAGCCCGCCAACGGGCCCGGACCGGCCCGTTCGGGCCCTGCCGGGCCGGCCGACACCCGCTGGCCCGGGACGGTCGTGCCACGGGGCGCGGCGATCTCGCCCGGTCCGGGCAGCCGCGGTCTGGGCAGCGGGCCGACCCTGTAGTCGACCTTGTAGGTCGCGCTTCCGCCGCCCCGGACGAGGACCTGGAACAGCGCGGCGAAGGCGCTCCACGCCCGCGGGTAGCGGCCGGGCAGGCCGGCGAACTCGCCGGCGAGCCACCCACCCTGGCGGGGCCGCGGCTGCATGACGAGGAACGCGTGCAGCAGCTCCGTCATCACCTTGGTGATCGCGCGGATGTCGACGTCGGCGAGGTGGCCGAGCGCGTGGTCCCGCTCCACCAGGCTGTTGCGCACCACGACCACGACCGCCGACCGGACCGACAGCGGCGCGTCCAGCGGCTGGTGATGGATCGCCTCCTCGACGAACGGGGTGATCAGCACGTCCCGGGCCGACGGGCCGCAGCGGGCGAAGACCCGGCCGCGGGAGGCGATGTCCGCGCCGACCTCCCGGGCGCAGCCCGGGTCGCATCCAGTCGTCGCGGCCATCGCCCGCGGGACCAGCTCGCGGCAGGCGTGCTCCCACCAGGCGTCCAGCTCGGTCTGCCGGCCGGACATCACGTCGTCCCCGACGCGGCGAACACGCCTTCGAGATGGTCGTCGTCGAGCGGGCAGGGGTGCAGCGCGAGGTACAGGCTCAGCGGCCAGGTCATCGCCCTGGTCAGCGCGACCACGTCCGTGCTCGTGAGCCGGCCGAGGTCGCGCTCCCGGCCGAGCAGCCCGTCGCGGACGACGGCGAGCACCGCGGCCCGCAGCCACAGCCGCGCGGCCGCCGGCTCGTGGCCGGCCGCCTCGTCGAGGAGCGGCGCCACCAGCCGGTCGCGGGCCGCGACGCCGCACCCGGCGAAGTGCTGGCCGCGGGTCTCGATGTCCCGGCCGACCTCCCGGGCCCGCTCCCACGGCGTCCCGGCCGTGGCGAGCAACGCGGGAACGATCGTGTGGCACAACCAGCCCCACAGCTCGATCGGGTCGTGGCGCCGGGTCGGCTGGCCGGCGCCGGCGGCCTCGCCAGGCGGCGGGCGCAGCGGAAGCCCCCAGACGACCTGCTCCAGGTTGACCATGGTTCACGCTCCCGTGTCGGGTCAGTACGGCTGGCGCGAGGTCATGGTCACCGCGGGCGCCTCACCTGTCGACCGGGGTCGCGGTTGGGAGCCCGGTTTCCCTGCGGCCCAGCGGATCCGGGAGCCAACCGGAGGCGGCACGACCCCGGTCGGCCACCGCCTGGCGGCCGAATCGACAGAATCCGGGTGCCTGGGCTCCGGGCGCGACGGAAGCCGGTCGGCCTCCTCGCGAAGCCGCTCGGCCAGCCGGCCGGCGTCGCGTGTCCTTCCGGTAGCCCGTCGCGGCAGGGAGCCGCGCACGCCGATGGACGGTCGGTGCCGGCTGCTAGGTTGCCGGACATGTCGCCTGCGCCAGGGGACCGCGGGAACGAGCCGGGCAACGGCCCGGTGGGCCACGGCCTTTCGGGTAGCGGCTCGCCGGTTGACGGTCCGCCGGGAGGGACCCCGGCCAGCGTGACCGGCCTGCGGCAGGCCGTGTCGAGCGCGACCTATGCTCGCGGCACGTCCTACGCGCTGCGGGGGAACGTCGACCAGGCGGCCTGGAAGGGCGAGCTCGGCGAGCTGCGCGGGCTGGTCCGGGGCAGCGGCGGCCAGCGGTACACGACGATCGCGCGGGTCCAGCCGGACGATCACACGGCCGGGGCCGGGGCCGGGCCCGCGTCCTGGCGGTTCGTCTCCGGCCGGTGCTCGTGCCCCGTCGGGGTCAACTGCAAGCACGTCGTCGCGCTGGTGCTCGCCGTCGCCGGTGGCGGGCTCGACGACGCGGACGCGCCGGATCCGGCCGCGCGCGGGTCGGCGGCGCACGACGCGGCGCTGCAGGCCCTGGAGCACGTGGCCGCGGCCGCCCGCAGGGCCGGACCGGTCACGGTCGGCGCGACGGCCCTGCGCGGGGCATCCGGGCCCGGTCGCCGAGGCACGGCGAAGGCCGGGGCGGCGGCGCCGGCGTTGGAGGGTCGGACACCGTCGGCAGGCCCGCGGGCGCTGGAGGGGGCCACGCGGCTCGCTGCCCCTGGCTGGGCACGTTCGCTGGGCGACCTGCTCGGCCTGGCCGCCGACGGCGGGTCCGGCGATCACGGGGAGCCGCGTGCCCGTGGCGGCGCGACACCGCTGGCCATCGAGCTGAGCCTGGAGGTGGACGGACCGCCGGGAGGATCCGATCCGCGGGTGACTGCCCGCCTGGTCAGGCCGGGCCGGACCGGGTGGGTCGGCGCGGTCGGCTGGGACCAGCTGACCGCCTGGCATCACGTGGTCGAGTTCGTCCCGGAGCAGGTACGGCTGCTGCGGGAGGTGTTCGCGCTCTACCGCGCCGGCCAGCAGGGCCACGGCTATGGCTACCAGGCCGGCGAGGGCAGGCGGATCGACCTGACGGCGTTCGGCAGCCGGCACCTGTGGCCGATGTTGGCCGAGGCCGCGCAGCTCGGGGTGGGTCTCGTCCACGGCCGCAAGCGCCTGGGAGCGATCGCGCCGCCCCGCGCGGCCGACCTCGTCGTCGACATCGCCCGCCGCGAGGAGGGTGACGACGGGGCGACACTGACGATCGGCTCCGTCCTGCGGTTCGACGGCGTGCTGGCGCCGGACCTGGTGCCGGTCGCGTTCGTGGGCGCCGACGGCCACGGGGTCGTCTGTGTCGAGCGCGCCCAGCTCGATGGCCGCGCCCATCACCGCGACTGGCGGATTCGGCTGGCCAGCCTCAGCGAGCCGGCCGCGCCGGCGCTGCGCCGCCTCGCGGCGGACGGGCGGTCACTGGCCGTCCCGGCCGCGGCGGAGGAGCGGTTCCGCGAGGAGTTCCTTCCCCGGCTGCGCCGGCTCGCGCCCGTCGTCTCCGGCGACGAGTCGTTCGACGTGCCCGAACCGGTCGCGCCGGCCCTGGTGCTGCGGGCCTCCTACGGTGACGCGCACGAGCTTGACCTGGCCTGGGAGTGGGCCTACGAGATCGGCGGCGAGTCCAGGCGCGTCCCACTGCGGCCGGCCGGCGGGGACGACGGCCCGGCGTGGCGCGATCCGCACGCCGAGCGGCAGGTGCTGGCCGCCCTGGACCTGCCGCCGGCCGTTGCCGACCTGCTGCACGCCGCGCGCGACGGCGCCGCCCACCCCGCTCCGGCCGCCCACCCCGGTGACCAGCCCACCCTGCCGACCCCCGCGCCGTCCCGCTTCGAGGGCGCCGAGACCATGCGGGTCACGACCGAGGTGCTGCCGCTGCTGGCCGGCCAGGCCGGGCTGCGGGTCGAGGTCGCCGGGGCCGCGGCCGACTACCGCGAGGTCGGCGACTCACTGCGGATCACGGTCACGACCGACCAGGCCGACGGGGAGACCGACTGGTTCGACCTGGGTGTCACGGTCACCGTCGACGGGCGGGAGGTGCCGTTCCGCGAGCTGTTCCTCGCGCTGGGCCGTGGTGAGGAGTACCTGCTGCTGCCCGACGGCGCGTACTTCAGCCTGGGCGTACCGGAGCTGGCGGCGCTGCGCAGGCTCATCGAGGAGGCTCGGGCCCTCACCGAGCAGCCGGGCCGAGGGCTGCGGATCAGCCGGTTCCAGGCCGGGCTGTGGGCGGAGTTCGCCGCGCTCGGCGTCGTCGAACGGCAGGCCGAGGCCTGGCGGCGCCAGGTCGGCGGGCTGCTGGCGCTGACGACGCCCAACCCCGGCCTGCGCCCGCCCGCGACGCTCGCCGCGACGCTGCGCCCCTACCAGCTCGACGGTTTCCGCTGGCTCGCGTTCCTCTGGGAGAACCAGCTCGGCGGAATCCTGGCCGACGACATGGGCCTCGGGAAGACCCTGCAGGCTCTGGCCCTGATCTGCCACGCCAAGCAGTCCGCCACGGCCAGGGGATCTACCGGTGCCGACAGAACCGCCGGGGTCACCGGGCCCGCCGGGGCCAGGGAGCCCGCCGGGGCCGACGACGCCGCCGGGGCCGACGAGGACGACCGTCCCACCGGGACGGCGGGCTCCGCCTTCGCTCCGTTCCTCGTCGTCGCGCCGACGAGCGTGGTGTCGAACTGGGCGGCGGAGGCACATCGCTTCGCGCCCGGGCTGCGGACCGCCGTGATCGTCGACACCGAACGTCGCCGCGGAGTGGCGCTGCGCGACCTCGCCGCGGAGGCGGACGTCGTCCTGACGTCGTACACCCTGTTCCGGCTGGAATTCGACGACTACGCCGCGCTCACCTGGTCGGCGCTGGTCCTCGACGAGGCGCAGATGGTGAAGAACCACCTGTCCAAGGCCTACCAGTGCGCCCGTCTCCTGCCAGCCCCGTTCAAGCTGGCGATCACCGGCACCCCGATGGAGAACAACCTCATGGAGCTGTGGTCGCTGCTGTCGATCACGGCGCCGGGGCTGTTCCCGAACCCGACGCGGTTCCGGGAGTACTACGCGCTCCCGATCGAACGGCGCCACGACCGCGAGCTGCTCACCCGCCTGCGCGCCCGGATCCGCCCGCTGCTGCTGCGCCGCACCAAGGAGCAGGCGGCGCCCGAGCTGCCGCCGAAGCAGGAGCAGGTCCTGGAGATCGACCTGCATCCGCGCCACCGCAGGCTCTACCAGACCCAGCTGCAGCGCGAGCGGCAGAAGGTGCTCGGCCTGGTCAACGACCTCAACCGCAACCGGCTGACGATCCTGCGCTCCCTCACGCTGCTGCGCCAGCTGAGCCTGCACGCCGGCCTCGTCGACGACGGCCAGGCGCGGCTGCCGTCAGCCAAGATCGACACGCTGCTGGAGCAGCTCACCCACGTCGTGGCCGGTGGCCACCGCGCCCTGGTCTTCAGCCAGTTCACCGGCTTCCTCGGCAAGGTCCGCGCCGAGCTCGGCGACGCCGGCGTCGAGTACTGCTACCTGGACGGCCGGACCCGCGACCGGGCCGACGTCGTCGAGCGGTTCAGGTCCGGCAAGGCCAGCGTCTTCCTGATCAGCCTCAAGGCCGGTGGCTTCGGGCTGAACCTGACCGAGGCCGACTACTGCTTCCTGCTCGACCCGTGGTGGAACCCGGCGACCGAGGCGCAGGCCGTCGACCGGACGCACCGCATCGGCCAGACCCGCAACGTGCTGGTCTACCGGCTCGTCGCCCGCGACACCATCGAGGAGAAGGTGATGGCGCTGAAGGCCCGCAAGGCGCGGCTGTTCAGCGGCGTCATCGACGACGGCGACGCGTTCGGCGCGAGCCTGACCGCCGAGGACGTCCGCCACCTGTTCGCCTGACGCCCCGTTGGCCATCAGCCCGTCTCGGCCGCGTCCCGTTCGCCTGAGGTCGCCCTCGTCAGCGGACGACGGTCTCCGCGAACTCGATGACGTTGTAGGTGTGGAACAGCACCGCGGCGGTGCTGGCCCAGCACACCACCGCCGCGGCCCCGAGCAGGAGCCCCGCGCTGGCCTGCCGGCGCGGCGGCTCCAGGAGGTCCCGAATCCGGTCGACGACGTCGTGCCCGGCGGCGCCCAGGCCGTGCGACGACGGCGGGCCGGCAAGCGCGGCCCGGCCGAGGGCGTGCGCCACCGTGGCCGGGTCACCGACCGCGCGGACCGCGACGGCGTCGGCCCACCGTTCGGCCGCCTGGTCGACGGCGCGGGCGACCGGCGTCAGCAGCGGGTTGGCCGCCGCGGCCAGCCAGGCGAGCCGTGTGTACCGGTGATGGTGATGACGCAGGTGGGCGTGCTCGTGCGCGAGCAGTGCCCGGCGCTGCGGCCCGGTCAACGACCGCAGCATCCCGGTCGAGACGACGACCCGGCGGTGACGGCCCGCGACGGCGTAGGCATGCGCCGCCGGGTCGTCGACGACGGCCAGCTCGCCCACCGCCGGCAACACCGCGACCGCGGCCGAGGCCCGGCGCGCGCCCGCGACAACCCGGACCAGGTGCAGGCCGGCGCGGCCGAGCAGGCCGACCGCGAGGGTTCCCGCGGCCAGCCCCGCGGCGCTCGGAACCGGGATCCTCGCGCGCAGCGTCCCGGCCGACCAGTCGCTCGGGTGCGCGAACGGAAAGAGCTCGACCGTGCCGAGGAAGGCCGCCAGGCACAGCATCATCCCGGTGGCGAGCGACACCGTCAGCGCGAACCCGGTCAGCAGCACCGTGGCCGCCGCCGGTGGGACCCGGCGGGCCACCCGGGCCGCGGGCCGGCCACCCGTGGCCCCGACCAGCGGCGGGACCAGCGCCAGCGCGAGCAGGACACCCAGAACGATCACGAGGGCGCCTGGTCCCCGCCTCGGGGCTCCTCGCCCGTGGCCGGGTGGCGGGCCAGCAGCTCGCGCAGGATGCGTTCGGAGTCCTCGTCCAGGCTGTCGACGAACCGGGACAGGACGCTGGCCCGGTCGACGCCGGCGGCGAGCAGCTTCTGCATCTGCCGGGCGGTGAGACCGGCCTGGGCCTCGGTCTGGCTACCGACCAGCTCGTAGGCGTAGGCCCGGCCTCGGGGGCTTCGGTTCAGCGCTCCCTTGGCGTGCAGCCGCGTGAGGGTGGTCAGCACCGTCGTGTAGGCGAGGTCGGCGCCGAGCTCGGCCTGGACCTGCGCCGCGGTCAACGGCTCGCCGGCCGCGGCGAGGCAGGCGACGACCTCGCTCTCCAGCCCCCCACTGGGGCGCGGGTGCAACCGGCCCGCCATGTCGCCTCCCCGCGCCCGCTCCCGCTGAGACCTGCCCTGCTCCACCAATTGTGGCAGCACTCCCGACTTGCGCTTGCCCCGCCCGTTAGGTATGCCTTACCTTCAACAAACTATCGTCCGATAGTTGATGAAGGCCGAGAAGGGACCACCCGTGCTTGCCAACTACCTGATCGGCCTGCGTGAGGGCCTGGAGGCCGGGCTGGTCGTGAGCATCCTGGTCGCCTACCTGGTCAAGGCCGGCCGGCGCGACCGGCTGGTCGTCGTCTCGGGCGGGGTGGCTCTCGCGGTCGCGGTCAGCATCGCGTTCGGCGCGTTGCTGACCTACACCTCGACGAGCCTGCTGTCGGACTTCCGAAGCCAGGAGCTCTTCGGCGGCACGATGTCCGCGCTCGCTGTCGTGTTCGTCACCTGGATGGTGTTCTGGATGCGCCGCACCGCCCGGGGCATGCGGGCGGAGCTGGACGGGCGGATGGCCTCCGCGCTGCAGATGGGCGTTCTCGCCGTCGCCCTCACGGCATTCCTCGCCGTCGCCCGCGAGGGCCTGGAGACGGCGTTGTTCTTCTGGTCGGCCGTGCAGGCCGCGGGCAGCACGACCGCGCCGGTCGTCGGGTTCTCGCTCGGCATTCTCACCGCCGTGGTGCTGGCCTGGCTGCTGTATCGCCGCTCGGTGAAGCTGAACCTCGCCCGGTTCTTCACCTGGACCGGCGCCGGCCTGATCGTGATCGCCGCGGGCGTGCTCGCCTACGCGGTTCACGACCTGCAGGAAGGCGGCGCGATCGGCGGCCTGAACGCCCTCGCCTTCGACGTCAGCAACCAGATCTCACTCGGTTCCTGGTATGGGGCGCTGCTCAAGGGCGTCTTCAACTTCACCCCGCAGACGACGGTCGTCCAGGCGGTCGCCTGGGTGGCCTACCTCGTCCCCGTCATGACGATCTTCTTCCTCGGCGGGCGGACGCGGGCCAGCCAGCCAAGCGCGCCGCCGGCTCCCGTGAGAAACCCGGCGGCGGACGAAGCCCAGCAGTCACCCGCCCGATAACGCATTCCGTTTCGCTCCGCCGTCAACGCGGCTTGTGAACACCCGCCGTCAACGCAGCTCGTGAACCATAGGAGAGAACCGGTGACCTCACCCGCCATCCGTATCTGGCGCCTGGCCTGTCCGGCGGTCGCGGCCGCGACGCTGATCGCCGGCTGCTCGTCGTCGGGCCCAAGCTCCAGTTCCGGCACGTCCGGGGCCAGCGGCGGCCCGGTCACGGTGCAGGCCGGCGACAAGAACTGCCAGGTGGCCCGGGTGTCCTTGCCAGCCGGCCGGCACACCTTCGAGATCACCAACACCGCCTCGCAGGTGACCGAGGTCTACGTCTACGCGACGGGCGACCGGATCATGGGCGAGGTCGAGAACATCGGCCCCGCGACGAAACGAAACCTGATCGTCGACCTGCCGGCCGGTGCCTACCAGGTGGCGTGCAAGCCCGGAATGGTCGGCAACGGCATCCGCACGCCCCTGACCGTCACCGGCGCCGCGGCGCCGGCGCAGAGCCTCGACCAGAACCTGCGGACCGCGGTCACCTCCTACCGCACCTACGTCGAGACCGAGACCAAGGCCCTGGTCGACACCACAGCGACGTTCGTCGCGGCCGTCGACGCGGGTGACCTGGCCAAGGCCAAGGAGACCTACCCGACCGCGCGGCTGCACTACGAGCGCATCGAGCCGATCGCGGAATCCTTCGGCGACCTGGACCCGCTCATCGACATGCGCGCCGACGACGTCACCCCGGACTCCCCGTTCGTCGGCTTCCACGCCATCGAACAGCAGCTCTTCGAGAAGAACTCCGTCGACGGAGCGAAGCCGCTGACGGCCGCGCTGACCACCAACGTCGGAAAGCTGAACACGCTCGTCGCGACCGTGGACTTCACCCCGTTGATCATGGCGAACGGCGCGAAGTCGCTGCTGGACGAGGTCGCCAAGTCCAAGGTGACCGGCGAGGAGGAGCGCTACTCCCGCATCGACCTGGTCGACTTCGCCGGCAACGTCGACGGCGCGAAGTACGTGTACACCACGCTGCGCCCGGCCCTGCAGGAGAAGAAGCCGGAGCTGGTGACGACGCTCGACCAGCGGTTCCCCGCGCTGATCAGCCTCCTCGGCACCCATCTCGGCAAGCCCGGCGACGCCGGATACATCGCGGGCAGTCCCTACGTCTCCTATGACTCCCTCACGCCCGAGCAGGTCAGGGCCCTCGCGGTCGAGGTCGACGCCATCTCCGAGCCGCTCGGCCAGCTGGCCGGAGCCGTGACCACCAAGTGAGCCAGCCCGACAGCCCCGACTCCCCGGTGACGGCCGCCGAGGATGGTCCGCCCAGCTCCGACGCCGCCCGCCCGGCAGGCGGCGTCAGCACCCTGAGCCGCCGCCGCGTGTTCGGTCTGATCGGCGGCGCCGCGGCGCTCGGGGCCGCCGCCGGCGCCGGCGGGGCAGTCGCGGTCACCGCCGCCACCGACTCCGACTCCGGGCCGGGCCGCTCGCAGGCGGGGCAGGTGGTGCCGTTCTTCGGCCAGCACCAGGCCGGGATCGTGACGCCGGTCCAGGACCGGCTGCATTTCGCCGCGTTCGACCTCAGCCCGGCGGCCACCCGCGCGGACCTCGTCGCGCTGCTGACCGCCTGGACCAACGCGGCCTCCCACCTGACCGCCGGGAACGACGTCGGGACCGGCGCGGTCACCGGGCCGCCGGACTCGCCGCCCGACGACACCGGCGAGGCGCTCGGCCTGCAGGCCGCCCGGCTGACTCTCACGGTCGGCTTCGGTACCAGCCTGTTCACCGACGCCACGGGCAAGGACCGCTTCGGCCTCGCCGGGTCCCGGCCGCCTCAGCTCGCCGAGCTGCCGGCCTTCCCCGGGGACGCGCTGGACCCGGCGGCCAGCGGC
The DNA here is from genome assembly GCF_000166135.1 of Pseudofrankia inefficax. NCBI lineage: Bacteria > Bacillati > Actinomycetota > Actinomycetes > Frankiales > Frankiaceae > Pseudofrankia > Pseudofrankia inefficax. The sequence goes on along the minus strand of NC_014666.1, from coordinate 3,611,902 downwards.
GGTGACCTGTGCGTGCAGGCCTGCGCCGACGACCCGCAGGTGGCCGTGCACGCGATCCGCAACCTGGCCCGGCTCGCCCGCGGCACCGCCTCGGTGCGCTACTCCCAGCTCGGGTTCGGCCGGACCAGCTCGACCTCGACGAGCCAGGCCACCGCGCGCAACATGATGGGCTTCAAGGACGGCACCAACAACATCACGGCCGACGACCCGGCCGAGATGAACGCCCACGTCTGGGTCCAGCCCGGCGACGGGCCGGACTGGATGACGGGCGGCAGCTACCTGGTCAGCCGCCGCATCCGGATGCTCATCGAGCCCTGGGACTCGACCCCGCTGACCGAGCAGGAACGGGTCATCGGCCGTTTCAAGGGAACAGGAGCGCCTCTCGGCCTGCGGGCCGAGTTCGATCCGCTGGATCTGACGGCGAAGGGCCCCGACGGCGAGCCGCTCATCGACGCCAAGGCCCACGTCCGCCTCGCCCATTCCTCCCACAACAACGGCGCCGTGCTCCTGCGGCGCGGCTACTCGTTCACCGACGGCACGGACGAGCTGGGCCGGCTCGAGGCGGGGCTGTTCTTTCTCGCGTACCAGCGCGACCCGCGCACCCAGTTCGTCACCATCCAACGGTCGCTGGCGGGCAAGGTCAACGACGCCCTCAACGAGTACATCCAGCACGTCGGCAGCGGTCTGTTCGCCTGCCCGCCGGGCGTCCAGCCCGGCCAGCACTGGGGCCAGAGCGCGTTCGCGTGACGGCGGCCGGCGACACGCTGGCCCCGCGGCCCGGCCCGGCTTGGGGGAGGTGACCGGGCGGGCCGCGGGGCCGGTGCCCGCGCCGTTGGCGCACGGCGGGGTCTGAGCGGCCCGCCGGTCCCGCCGGCGGGCCACGCGGGGATCAGGCCGACGTCTCCGGGTCCGGCTCGAGGGCGGCCGACTCCACGGTGACCGGCTCGGACGGCGCCACGGCGTCCGCGTCACGCGTGGCCGGCTCGACCGCGGCTGGTTCGACGGCTGCCGGCACGGGCGGTGCCACCGCGTCCGCCTCGACGGCGGCCGGCTCGACGGCGGCCGGCTCGACGGCGGTCCGCTCCGCCGGCCTGGACCAGGCCGTCGCCTCGTCGGCGGCCGGGGCCGGCCGAGTGGCGGCGTTCTTGCCGGGGCCGGCCTCGCGCAGCGCGCCGCGGGTCAGCTGCAGCCGCCGCTGCGCCCGGCTGGCGACCTGGGAGTCGTGGGTGACGATCACCAGGGTCAGCCCCTGGTCGCGCCACAGCCCCTCCAGCAGCGCGACGATCTCGTCGCGGGTCTCCTCGTCGAGGTTGCCGGTCGGCTCGTCGGCGAGCAGCACCTTCGGGTTCTTCACCAGGGCACGGGCGATCGCGACGCGCTGCTGCTGGCCGCCGGACAGCTCCGCCGGCCGGTGGGCCGCCCGGTCGGCCAGTCCGACGGAGGCGAGCGCCGCGGCGGCACGCTCCCGGCGCTGGGCCTTGCGGATGCCGAGCGGGACGAGGGCCGCCTCGACGTTCTCCTGCGCGGTCAGCGTCGGGATCAGGTTGAAGCCCTGGAAGACGATGCCGACCTCGCTGGCGCGCAGCTTCGTCAGCCGGGCGGCGGATGCCCTGGCCAGGTCCTGGTCGCCGAGCAGGACCGAGCCGGCCGTCGGCCGGTCCAGCGCGCCGAGCATCTGCAGCAGCGTCGACTTGCCGCCCCCGGTCGGGCCCTGGATCGCGACCAGCTGGCCGTCGTCGATGGTCAGGTCGACGCCCTGCAGGGCGTCGACCCGCTTCTTGCCGTTCGAGTAGGTCTTGCTGACCCCAGTGAGCTTGTACATGTCGTCTCTTCTCGCATCCGGTGTCTGGCGGCGTCCGGTGGTCTGGCGGGGCCGACGTCAGTCGAGGCTGCGCAGCGCGGCCGCCGGACGCAGGCGGGAGGCCCGCCAGCCACCGAAGACGCCGGCGAGCAGGCCGCCGAGCACCGCGAGCCCGATGCCGAGCAGGATCACGCTCCAGTGGACGGGCGCGTGCAGGACGACGTCGACGGTGCTGCTCGCGGTCCGGCGCGCCGCGCCACCGGTTCCGGTACCGGCGCCAGTACCCGTGCCGCCGGCCGCGCCGCCGGGGAAGCCGCCCGCGGCGCCACCGCCGAACGGGCCGCCGTAACCGCCGCCGCCACCACCGTTACCGAACGCCGCCCGCCGGGCCGTGTTGGCCGCGCCGGCCGCGGTGCTGGCCGTCGTGCCGGCGAGCTTGATGTGCGACGAGTTGATCCACAGGATGCCGAGCAGCCCGATGCCGAGCCCGACGACCCCGCCGATCAGGCCCTGGAACACCGACTCGGTGCCGACCTGGCGGACGATGCGCCCGTTGCTCCAGCCGATCGCCTTCAGTGTCCCGAAGTCACGGGTACGCCGCGTGACGCCCGAGATGGTGAACAGGATCGCGAGCACGAACGCGGCGATCAGCACACCGATCGACAGCCAGGTGCCGAGGTTCTTCACCAGCGACGACGCGCTCGACAGCGAGCCGGAGATGCCGCTGGCGAGATCGGACTGGGTGTCGACGGTCGCGCTCGGCAGCGCCTTCTTGATCGCGGCCGCGGCGCTGTCGACGGAGCTGGACGACGTCGCCTTCACGTAGACGTTGGTGACCTCGCCCGACAGGCCGGCCAGGTTCTGGGCGACGCCGAGCGGAATGTAGACGTCGGACAGCGTCGTGCCCGAGGTGGTGGCGTCGAGCAGCCCGACGATCTTCATCGCGGTGCCCTTGACGGTGACCGTGCCGCCGACGGCGAGCTTGTTCGTGTCGGCGTAGCTCTTGGACAGCATCGCCACGTCGGCCTTGACGTCCTCGGCGGTGAAGCCGCGCCCGCTGCTGACCGCCGCGCCCGAGAGCGGCCCGAGAGCGGCCGCGCCGGGCTGGACACCCTCGACAGTGGTGCTGGCGATGTTGAAGTTGCCGCCGCCGAAGCCGGTGAACCCACTGTTGCCGCTGACCTGACCGCCGCGCTGGGCCCGGAACTGCCCCCGCAGGTCCTGCAGGCTCTGGCCGGCGAGCTGGCCGCTGAACGTGGTGTTGCGCAGCATCAGCGTCGCCGTCACGTCGGCGACGCCCGCCGTCCTGCTGATCGTGGTGACCGCGGTGTCCTTGATGGCGGCCGAGCCCGGCGCGACCCGCAGGTTCCCGGAGGAGACGTTCGTGGTGGAGCTCTGGGAGGTGCTGCCGGGGGCCTGGCCGGCGAACTGGAACTGCTGGTCGCTGCCCTGGCCGGGCTGGTCGGCCTGGGTCACCGTGATGTCGGTGCCGACCCCGTAGATCGCCCCGAGCACGTTCGACTGCGCGTTACGCACCCCGGAGGAGGCCGCCGTCACAGCCAGGATGAGAGCGACGGCGAGGGCGAGCCCCACCGCCACGATCACAGTCTGCCGCATGCGCCCTCTCAGCTCGCGGCGGACATACGTCAACAGCATGGGTCTCCCTGGGAGGTACGTGGTCCGGGGCGCCCCGCGGAGGACGGAGCGGTCCGGACATTAGGGAGACCGCCTGTGCGATGCCTTAAATGTGGTTTAGCCGCCGTTAAGGCGGGAAAACGTTGCCGTCGCGTTGGGCGATCACCCGCACCACAAGGGAAATGCGGCCCGCGCACGCGAGGATGCCGGCTTCTACGACGGCGTCACCTTCTACTCGGATATGAACTTTCCCGCGCCGAGATTCATTCGGCAATGGTGACGGACTCGATCCGGGCCTCGCTGGCCGGCGGCCCCTCGCTCCCGCCGCCCTCGACACCCTTGCCGACGAGGCGGTCGAGGACGTCGAGGCCGCTCGTGATCCGGCCGATGACCGTGTAGTGCGCGGCCACGGCGGCGAGGCCCGCCGGGGTCGGGTCGTCGTAGCTGATCAGGAACTGGGCACCGTTGGTGTCCGGCCGGCTGGTCGTCGCCATCGCCAGCGTTCCGGGACCGAAGTCGTTGGTGGCGGTGTGCTCGGCGGCGTAGGCGAAGCCGGGCGAGCCCGCGCCGCTGCCTGTCGGGTCACCGCACTGCAGGACCGAGACCATCGCGTCGGGGCCGATCGTCTCGCGCGGGCAGAAGCTGCCGTCGTAGTACCCGGCGGTCGCGAGGTGGTGCAGCGCGTAGACCGCGCAGGGGGCGGCGGCGGCATCGAGTTCGGCGGACAGCGTCCCGTAGTTGGTCCGCACGACCATCGTCGAGGGCCCGGTCGGCACGCTCGTCGCGGCCGGCGGCAGGCCCGGAGCCGGCCCGGCGGCGGCGGTCGCCCAGTAGCGGCAGCGGCCGGCCACCGTCGTCGCGGCGGACGCCGGCACCGTGGTGGCCTTGGCCCCGGCGCCGCCCGCCGTGGTCGGCACCGCGGCGCGGCCCGTGGCCGGCGGCTTGACACTCGTCGGGCCGGTCCCGGGCGCCCCCGAGGAGTCGTCGCCTCGCGTGACGAAGCGGAAGACCAGCAGCGAGGTGACGGCGAGGACGACGACGAGCAGCACGATGCCGGCGGTCAGGCTGGCGGCGGCGAAACCGCTGTGGCGGGCGCGCCAGCCGCCCCTGGCCGGCGGGGCGGGCGGGCGCATGACGGCGAGGGGCCCGGTGTGGCCGGCCGGCGCCGGGCCGCGCGCGGGCGGGGCCGCCGCGCCGGTGGGTGGGCCGGCCGGCCCCCGCGGCCCGGCCGGCATCCCCGCGCCGGCCGCCCCCGGTGCCCGCACCGCGCCCGGCGGCAGGGACGTCAGAGGTGGCCTCGACGCCACGGGCGCCATCGGGGGCGGGGCTGGCATCGGTGGTGCGGCCGGCATGGAGGGTGCGGCCGGCATGGAGGGTGCGGCCGGCATGGAGGGTGCGGCGGGGTGTCGCAGGCCGGTCGGCATCGGCGCGGCCGGGCGGCCGAGGACCGGGAGCGAGCCCACCGGCGGGCCGGCCGGCGGCGGCCACTGGGGCGCGGGCCACGGCGCGGGAGCCAGCCCACCCGGCCCGACGGGCGGCAGCGGCGGCCGGGCCCCGGAGCCCGCGCCGGCCGGAGCCGAGGGCATCGCCGCCGGCGCCAGGTGGGGCGCAGGCGGACCCGCGGCGGGTCCTGGGCGGAGGGAAGAGGGAGCGCCTGGCGCGCCGGGTGCCGGCGGCGAGACCGTCGGTGGCGGCGGGAGGTAGGCCCGGATCGGCCAGTGCCGGTCGAGCGCGTAGGCGACGCCACGGGCCAGTTCGCCGTCCGAGCGTTCGCTGTCCGGCCCGCGGCGGTCGGGCCTGCCGACGCCGTCGTCCGAGGTCCCGGCCGCCTCGGCGGGCCCGCCGTCCGCGCCGCGGGCCGCGACGAGATGGGCGTCGGCGCCCTGGCTGGCACCGCCGACGCCGGCGGCCTCGGCGGCCCACTGGGCGCCCAGGAGGAGCCGCAGCAGGCGGCGCACCAGCTCGGCGGCGTCGGGCCGGGTCGCCGCGTCCTTGCGCAGCGTCTCCTCGACGAGGCCGGCGAGGTCCTCGGGAATGCCGGCCAGGTTGGGCGGGTCGTGCCGGACCCGGAAGAGCACCGCGTCCGTCGGGCCGGCGCCGAACGGGGTACGCGCCGTCGCCGCGTAGGCGACCGTGCAGCCCCAGGCGAAGACGTCGGCGGGCGGGCCGACGACCTCCAGGCCGTTGAGCTGCTCGGGACTCATGTAGCCGGGGGTGCCGACCGGAGTGCCCACCCTGGTGAGCACGGTGACGTCGGTGGCGTCCGCGATCCCGAAGTCGACGACCTTCGGGCCTGCCTGCGTGAGCAGCACGTTGCCCGGCTTGAGGTCGCGGTGCACGACACCGGCGCGGTGCACGGCCAGCAGCGCCTCCGCCAGGCCGAGGGCCAGGGTGCGCAGCGACGGGCCGACGATCGGCCCGTTGCGCAGGATCCAGTCAGCCAGGGTCGGGCCGGCCAGGAACTCGGTCGCCAGGTAGGGCGGGTACCAGTCGGGGTCGGCGGCGTAGACGCGGGCGGTGCACACCCCGCGGACCCGGCGCATCAGCTCGATCTCGCGCCGGAACCGGGCCCGGAACTCGGCCGAGTCGGCGAGCTCGGACCGGATCACCTTGACCGCGACCGGGGTGGGCCCGAGCAGCCCGTAATAGACGATGCCCATTCCGCCGGCACCGATCCGCGCGGTCAGCGTCGTGGGCCCGAGCCGCACCGGCAACGCGATGTCCTGCACGCGACCGCTCTCCGATGCTGTCTAGGCCCGCCAATATCAAGGCCCGCCGCTGTCCCGTCTCGCCCCGGCGCGTCACCGCTCCGCTGCGTTCGGACCCGCTATGCCCCGTTCCGCCGCCAGACTACCGTCGGCGCGCCCGCACGGCCCGGGGGCGGCCGGGTCATCGCCGGCCCAGCGTGAATCCCCGCACGCACCCGGAAAGGCCGCCCGCCCCGCCCGGAACCGGCGCCCCATAGCGCTCTCGCCCATCCATGGCGGCACAGGCCCCGGCACGTTACCGCCGCCGCGACGGGGCACGGCTCCGATGTCAAACAGGCGATATCGCCGGGGCGACTGTCCGAAACAGACAACGACTATCGTCGCGGCCCATCCGGGCCGTATCGGCGGCGGCGGGCGCTCGGCGGCGACGGCGCCCGCCGGTCCCCGGGGCGTGTCCGGCGGGCGGGAAGTGAGCGGGACAGCCCGAGCGGAAGGGCGGACGAGATGCGGAGCCTGCGGCCGAACGCGAGCTGGATCGCGTCGCTGACCACCAACACCCAGGACGTCGGCTCCCTGCGCGAGGCGATTCTGCGGGACGTGAAGCGGGTCATCCTCGATGGCGCGGCCGCGCCCGGCTCGACGGTTCCGGTCGACGAGATCGCCGCGCATTACCAGGTCAGCCGGATACCGGTCCGCGAGGCGCTGATGAGCCTCGTCGGAGAGGGCCTGGTCACGCATCGGGCCCGCGGCGGCTACACGGTCGCGACGCTGACACCCGCCGAGATGCGGGAGTTCTATCTGGTCCGGGAGGCGCTGGAGGCCGCCGCGCTTGCCGCGGCCGTCCGGCGCGCGACGGCGTCGGACGATGCCCGCGCGCTGGCCGCGCACGAGGCGATGGCGAATGCCGTGACGGCGGGCGACTCGCGCGGCCATCACCGGGAGAGCCGGCGATTCCACCTGGCGCTGGTGAACGCCTCGGGGATGGCCAGGCTGGGGCATATGTACGAGTCGGCCTGGAACGTGACCGAACCCGCCCGACCGATGGACTACGCCTCCCGGGACGCCGTCGAGGCGCTGGTCACCGATCACGAGCGGATGCTGCGCGCGTTCATTGCCCGGGACGGCGAGGAACTCCTCGCCGCGTCACGGGTGCACCATTCCCGGCTACAGACGTTCATCGCCGCGCTGCCGGCGGAGCCCGGCCGATTTCCCGCCTGAGGACACTTCTCCCGCGCCGGGCGAACGAGCACCGCGAGCGTCCAGGCCAGATATATCTGTCCGGTCACTCCGGTGAAACAGCGCGAGCCTAGCCTCCTGAGGGAAGGCCCGGCCGGCTTCCGAACGACTGTCCGCACCCGCGTATTCAGCCCCCGCCCCCGTCTTTCTCCCTTTCCCCGGGCGCCCGCACGCGCGGTTGTTCTTCTTTGCGCGCGTAGAAACAGGCCCCGGCCCGGGGGAATCCGCCAGACGGGCGGCCAGTCGACGCGACCCGCAGGAGTGACAATGACCGAGTTCACCGCCGTGCCCGGCGTGGCGCCGGGCCTGGCCGCAGGCAACGAGGACCTCGTCGAGGCCGCGGGCCGGCCGATCGGCTCGGGCCTCGTCAAGCCCGGCTACGACCCGAGGCTGGCGAACGAGGACCTGGCGCCGCTGCGGCGGCAGTCCTGGTCCTGGTACAACATCTTCGCGTTCTGGATGTCCGACGTGCACAGCGTCGGCGGCTACGTGACCGCGGGCAGCCTGTTCGCCCTCGGCCTCGCGGGCTGGCAGGTGCTGGTCGCGCTGGTCGTCGGCATCACGATCGTCAACTTCTTCTGCAACCTGGTCGCCCGGCCCAGCCAGCAGGCGGCCGTCCCCTACCCGGTCATCTGCCGGGCGCCCTTCGGCGTGCTCGGCGCGAACGTGCCCGCCATCATCCGTGGCCTGATCGCGGTCGCCTGGTATGGCATCCAGACCTTCCTGGCGTCGTCCGCGCTCGACGTCGTGCTGGTCAAGCTCTGGCCGGGCCTCGCGCCGTACGCCGACGTGCACCAGCACGGCTTCCTGGGCCTGCCGACGCTCGGCTGGGCGAGCTACGCCATGCTGTGGGTGCTGCAGGCGGCGGTGTTCTGGACCGGCATGGAGACGATCCGCCGGTTCATCGACTTCTGCGGCCCGGCCGTCTACGTCGTCATGTTCGCGCTCACCGGCTACCTGCTCTACAAGGCCGGCTGGGGCGCGCTCAGCCTGAACCTCGGCGGGAAGCACCACGGGTCGACGGTGTCCATCATGCTGGGCTCGATCGCGCTGGTGGTCTCCTACTTCTCCGGGCCGATGCTCAACTTCGGCGACTTCGCCCGGTACGGCAGGAGCTTCAAGGCGGTGAAGACCGGTAACCTGCTCGGTCTCCCGGTGAACTTCCTGCTGTTCTCGGTGCTCGTGGTGTTCACCGCCTCACTGACCATTCCGGTCTACGGCGAGCTCATCACCGACCCGGTGCAGACCGTCGCCCGGATCGACTCGACGACGGCCATCATCCTCGGCGCGCTGACGTTCACGATCGCCACCATGGGCATCAACATCGTGGCGAACTTCATCTCGCCCGCGTTCGACTTCTCGAACGTCAGCCCGCAGCGGATCAGCTGGCGCGCCGGCGGCATGATCGCGGCCGTCGGGTCGTTTCTCATCACCCCGTGGAACCTGTACAACAACCCCGACGTCATCCATTACACGCTGGAGACGCTGGGCGCCTTCATCGGGCCGCTGTTCGGCGTCCTCATCGCCGGCTTCTACCTCATCCGCAAGCGGGTCGTGGTCGTCGACGACCTGTTCACGCTGGAACCGACCGCGACCTACTGGTACCGCAGGGGCGTGAACCCACCGGCGGTCATCGCGACCGCGCTCGGCGCCGTGCTGGCCGTCATACCGGTGGTGGTGCCGGACTCGGCGGTGCACTGGATGGGCACGGTGGCCCAGTACAGCTGGTTCATCGGCATGGGCATCGGCCTCGTGACGTACTACCTGATCGGCAGCCGTTCCGCGATCACCGCGACCTCGCTGCGGCCGGTGACCGACCACGCCGACCCGGCGCTCGCGACCATCCCGGCACAGCCGGCGCCCGAGGGCGCGCCGGTCTCGCCGGAGGTCTAGCCGAGCCCGGCGATGACACGCGCGAGCGCGAGCACGCCGCGGCCCACCCTGACCCAGGGGGCCGCGGCGGCCACGCCGGAGCCGGCGCCCGGCCTGCCCAGGCGGGCCGGGCCGCTCCTCACGCTCATCAACCCGAACTCGTCGGCGGCGATGACCGCGCTGGTCGGTGCGTCGGCGCGGCTGGTGGCCGGGCCGGACACCCGGATCGAGGCCGTCAACCCGCGGATGGGGCCCGCGTCGATCGAGAGCCACTACGACGAGGCGCTCGCCGTCCCCGGCGTGCTCGCCGAGATCGCCCGCGCCGAGGCGGCGGGCAGCGCCGGCTACGTCATCGCCTGCTTCGGCGATCCCGGGCTCGACGCGGCGCGGGAACTGGCCCGCGGCCCCGTCGTCGGGATCGCCGAGGCGGCGATGCACACGGCGAGCCTGCTCGGCCGGTCGTTCAGCGTGGTCACGACCCTGGGCCGGACCCGCGGGCGGGCCTGGGATCTCGCCGACCGGTATGGGGTGCGGGTGCTGTGCCGCAGCGTCCGCGCCTGCGAGGTGCCGGTCCTCGAGCTGGACACCGACCCACTGGCGAGGTCCAGGATCCTCGCCGAGTGCGGCGCGGCGGTGGAGCGGGACGAGGCGGAGGTGATCGTGCTCGGGTGCGCCGGCATGGCCGAGCTCTGCTCCTGGCTGACCGGTGAGCTGGGTGTCCCGGTCATCGACGGCGTCGCCGCCGCGACCGTGCTCGTCGAGGGCCTGGTCAGGCTCGGGCTGTCAACGAGCGCCCGGGGTGAGTACGCCCCTCCCCCGCGCAAGCCCTATACGGGCATCCTCGCGCCGTTCGGCCTGGCCGAAGGCCCCTGATCCCACCAGTCCCCGGCTGGGTTGCGCACGGGGAGGGTGCCGACCGCGGCCACGGCGCTGTGGCCGTTACGCGCCGGCCCGGCTGACCAGGCCGGGTGCCGCGGCTACCGCGACCTCGACGACGAGGGCCGGGTTTCCGGTGATCCAGGCATGCAGGTGGCTCACCTCGTCGCCTGACAGCTCCATCCGGGCGTTCTGGCAGAGCAGGACGGCGTTGTCGGCGAACGAGCTGGCGAGCGCCTGGGCGTCGTCACCAGGCTGCGGCGGCCGGCCGGCGTAGAGCAGGCCGTTGAGGACGAAGTTCACGGCGCCGCGGCCGATGTGCTCGCCGCGTTCGAGGCAGCGGTCGCGGACCGCGCGCGAGGTGCCGGTCCGGTTGAAGCCGTGAGCCGTGACCTCGGCGGCGAGCTCCTCGAACAGGGCTCCGAACTCGTGCGAGCTCAGCCGCGGAATGTCGGTGACCTGGGAGATCCGCGCGATCAGCTCGGCATGCGGGGCGGCCGGATCGCCCTGGCCGGCACCGCCGGGCTGGCTGCCGGCGGGCAGAGTGTGCCTCGCCGGGTCGTACAGGTACTCGGGGGCGGCGGAGATCGCGATCCCCGGGAGGTCTACGAGCGCGAGCAGCTTCTTGAACGAGCCGGTGCCGGCCCAGCCTTCGGTGATCTCCGGGCCGAGCTGGGCCCGGACCAGCTGGGCCGCCGATGCGAGGGTGATCGGCCGTTCCGAGACGGTGACCAGCTCGCGGACCTGTTCCGCGATGGCGTGGCGCAGACGATTGTCCTGCGTGCTAGGCGGCGCGGGGAAGGGCGGGGCAACCGCCGGGCCCGGTCCGGTCGCGGGGGCGACCGCGTTGCCAGGGGCAGCCATGGCCGCAGGGGCGGTGGAGTCCGGGGGCTCGGGTGAGGTCGGGGCCCCGGCGGCCGCGCGTCGGAGCGGTAAGGCGTCGTTCGTGGCCGGGTCGTCGGATAAGGACCGCGCCGGCAGCTCCGTGAGGCGGCCGGACCGACTGGCGACCCCGTCGGGGGACAGCTCGCCGCAGGCCACCGGCTCCGACGCGCGGGCGGTATCCGTGCCGTCGAGAGAGAGATCCGCGGTGGCGGCTCCGCCGGCCTGGCCGAGGGCCGGCGCGCCTGCGAGGTGGGCGCCGTTTCCGGCCTGGTGGGTGACCCGCGGTTCGAGCGTCAATGCGTCGTCGATGAAGGCGTCCTCGCCGACGACGTGGTCACAGGCCGCGCGAAACGCCCGCGCCGATGGTCCGCTCGTGATGATGACCGTGCGGCGGTCGTGGGCCCGTAGCCGCAGCATCACCGGCGTGTAGTCCGCGTCGGCCGACAGGAGGATGACCTCGTCGAACCGGGTCGGGTGGCCGAGGATGTCAAGGACGTCAATGACGATGTGAATGTCGGCCGAGTTCTTGCCGGCGGCGGTCAGCGGCGGGCAGTCGACCACGTGGAAGCCCGCGCGGGTGAAATAGGCGCGATACCGTGCCGAGCTCACCGGATTGAGGTAGCAATACCGGATCAGCAGGTCGCGGCGGAAGTCGGTGGCGCCCAGCGCCGGATAGGCGAGCGTCTCCAGCCAGCTGAGCCAGCACTGAGGGTTGACCGCGAACCGGTTCGCGGCCGCGGCGTCGAGCCGTTGCAGCCCCATGTGGATGTTCTCGAAGTCGACGAAGAGCGCACTACGGACCCGTAATGCGCTCTGCTGACCCCCGCCCGACGCGCTCATGGCGGCTATCGTGCCGGATCTAACGTCCCGGACCAAGCACTACGGCCCCTGGTCCTGGGTCCAACGATCCGGTCGGCACGCACCGTTGCCCAATGGTCACTCACACGCGCGAGCAGGCTCTTCGATCCACCTCGTGCCCGCTCTGTGTGACCTGGATAACACACTGCCACACGGCCGCGCTCCGCGGTCCCCCAGCGCAGCCGCGCCCTCAGTCCTCACCTCCGCCCCGCGAGCACTCCCGTCGTCGTCGGCCGCGGGGCCGGGCACCCCGCGCGGGGCCGCCCACGGGCCAAGGCAGCCGCCGAGGCCGATCGCCTCGGATCAGCCGATGACTTCTCACCCGGCGGGCCGTGATTTACACCCCCGGTTGTCCGGTTCGGCCACGCGGGCTATGGTTCGCCGCGGCGCCAGATTCGACCGGTGGACACAATCCCAGGCGAGCTGGTGAAGCCACCGCGGCCGCACGCCGGCGGACCGACTGACGGCGTTGGACGCCGCTGTTCCGGGACGCGGCATTCAGCTCCTGAATCGGCCTGCTTGCCGTTCCCGAAACCATTCCACCGGAACCACCTCACACGCGTGCACTGGCTCTCCGGCGCCGAGCCTGGGAAACGGCGGGGCCGCCGGCGACCTCGCGCGCCGAGGTGGTCCTGCTTGGCGCGCAATCAGAAATCGACGACGTTCTCCCAGGAGGCGAGATGTCCAATGGCCGTGCTGACCGCCGTGGCGTCGGATTGCTGTGGCTGGTCGCCGCGGTCGGCACCGGCGCGGTGATCTGGGCCGCGTGCACCGACTCCGGCGCCCTCTCCTACCGCACCTGCACGGCGGCGCCCGCGGCGACGTCGCCGCTGATCGCGGCGCCCGAGGCCGGCCTCGCCGCCACCGCGGTGGCGCGGGCCTGGCCGGTGCCACGGATGCCACCCGGACCGGACCGGCCAGCCGCGGCGCCAGGTGTCCTCGCATGCGCCGGCTGACGGGAGGCCCCGCGCGGGCACGGCGCGTACGACTCCCCCAGGTTCTCCGACGGCGACCGCGCCTGCCCGCCTGGCCGGATCGGCCGCGCGGGCGGCGCTGGCCGCCGGCGGCGTCACGCCTGGACGGCGTGGCGTTCCAGATGGGCGAGGACGGTCTGGTTCGCGGCCCAGCCGTCCGGGAAACGGACCGGCTCGTCCAGGTGGACCGAGCCGCTGGACGGATGGGCGTCGAGCAGGTCGCGGATGCCCGCGCGGGCGACGACGACGCAGGCCTGCCGGTGCCTGGAGGCCAGCACGCACAGCCGGCCGGCCTCCAGGTGGAACGCCGTGGCGTCCCGGCGCCCGGACAGCGGATGCAGCACGACGGTGACGTCGTACTCCCGGCCCTGCAGCCGGTTGGCGGTGTCGACGACGACAGCCTCGGCGAGGTCGGCGCCGAGCGCGGCCCGGATCGCCGCGGCCTGGTCGCGGTGGGCCGCGCCGATCGCGACGCGGGCCGCCGTGACCGGATGCTCGCCGCCGGCGCCGTCACGGGAGGTCGCGACGGGGCCACGGGCGAGCAGCCGACGGGCGACCTCGGCGACCGCGCGCACGGCCTCGGCGTCGGTGCGCACGGTGCCACGGGCGGGCAGTTCCAGCAGCCCCCACCCGGTCCGCGCGGCCACGTCCAGCACGTCGTCGACGACGCCGGCCGCCGGTCCGCCGGCCGGCCGCGGCCCGGTCGGCCGGGTGGCGGTGCCGGTGAAGGTGAGACGCCGGTCGCCGGGGCCGTTGCCGGTCCGGAAGCCGGTGAACGGGTAGAACGCGTCCGCCACCACCCGCTCGGCGCTGCGCGGAAGCCGCCACGACACGGGCAGACGGTGAACGGGCAGGTCCGGGTTGCTGCGCAACAGCACGGCCACGGCGCTCTGCATGGGGTCCCAGGTCAGGCCGCGCCAGCGATCGTTCTCGACGGTCGAGAACGGGTCGAGCTGGCCGGGGTCGCCGACGAACAGCGCCCGTTCGAAGCGCGTGGCGATCGCCAACAGGGCGTCCGAACGCATCTGGTAGGCCTCGTCGACGATCGCGAACCGCCAGGCGGCGTCCTTCACGTAGGCCCACTTGGCGGCGGTCGCGACGGTGACCCGCGGTTCGCCCAGCGACTTCATGTCGGTGCCCACCGTGACGTTCGGCAGGCCGTCGATCCGGGGCGGCGGCACGTAGCCGGCGCGGCCGAGCCGGCCGACCCGGAGGTCCGGCGCCTGGTCGAGCAGCGTGCGGGCCAGCTTCTCGACCAGGTCGTCCACCTGCTCGTTCGTCTGTGCGACGATCATCAGCGGCTCGTCGGCCAGGGCGAACTCGGTCGCCGCCCGCACGACCAGCGTCGACTTCCCCGCCCCCGGCGGGGAGTCGACGACGACCCCGCGGTGCCGGCCCGACCGGAAGTCGGCCAGGATCTCCTCGGTCGCCCGGTCGGCCGCCGCCTTCGGGTCGTCATCCCCGCCGGCCCTCGGCGCCGTCACCCGCTCACCATCCGTCACCTGCGCCGCCGCTCCTTCCTTGCCAGGACCGTGCCACCGCCGGCCACCCCGCGCGCTCCCGGGCCGGCCAGGCTCCCGCCGGCGCCTCGCCGGGACGGACCGCGAACGGGGCGGGCACCGGGTCCGGCACCCGGATCACTCCCAGCGTTCCCGGACGTCGTCCTCGGTGGGCTCATAGGGGCTGGGCGGGCCACCATGGGTCCACGGGGTGTCCTCCGGCGCCGGCAGCCCGGCCGAGAACATGCCGTCCGACAGCAGGCTGGTGTAGCTGAGGGTCTCGCCCTCGGCGGGGACCGAGCCCGGGGGCGGAACCTTGGACCTCCCCATCCCGCCACTGAGCTCCAGCGTCACCAGCAGCCCGTCCGCGGCCGGCCGGACATCGACGATCTCGCCGAACTGGCCACGCCGCGCCGGCGACTCGACCTTCGCGCGCGGCGCGAGGCGGACCGGGTCGACGGTCAGTACCTCGACCAGGGGCCGGGTGACCGGGGTGCCGCGGCTGTTCGCGATCCGGCGGTCACGTTCGACGCCGACGACCTGGCCGACGAACGCCTCGCCGGTCACCCGCTGGTTCGCCAGCACCAGCGGGTCGTCGAAGGCCTGGTCGGCCTCGTAGCCGGCGAGCTCACGCTCCAGCACGGCGAGGCGCCGGGCGGCGGCGACGGCACCGTCGCGCCGTGCCTGCGGCAGCCCGCCGTCCTCGGCGGCCAGGTAGGCGACGTAGGAGCTGAACCTGGCCCGGTCCTGCTCCCAGCGGCGCGCCACGGAGGCGCCGGGCGGCAGCGCGCGCAGCAGGTCGACCGCCCGCCACATCAGGCGCCAGGTCGGTTCGAGCTGACCGCGCAGGACGTCGGCCACCGCGGCCTCGGCCCTGGCGACCCGCAGGTCCTCGGGCCCGCCGCCGGTCGTCGCGGCGGACTGGGCGACGGCCTCGTCGTAGGCGCGGATCGCGGGCGCGAGCACCCGGTTGTCGAAGCCCGGGTCCGTCGTCGGCCCGGCCGGCGGCCAGCGGGCCGGATCCTCGGCCAGCCGGGCGGCCTCGGCACCCGTGCATCCGGGCGGCGGGTCGATCCAGGCCAGCAGCGCCGCCAGGTTGGCGTCCTCCAGCGCGCTCTGCCCGGTAGCCCAGTGCTTGGCCAGCGCCTCCGTCATCGCCACCAGCGCGGACGACCCGGGATGCTCGGCTCGCTGGGCGAGGAACGTCAGCCAGCGGCCCAGCAGCGGCACGCCGGCCGGGACGGCGTACTCCCCCACCGTCGAGCGGAACCGCGTCGAACGGCCGAACAGCCGCACGAAGTCGGCCCCGGCCCGGTTCGGCACGAGCAGCTGGGGCGCGTCCAGGAACCTCGTCGCCTCGGCGAGCTCACCGGCCGCGGCAGCGGCGGCGGCCTGGCCACCGTCGTCCGGGGCAACGGTCGCCGCGGCACCAGGTTCGGTCACCGTCGCGGGTGGCGTCCGCGCGGCCTTCGGCGGCTTCACCGGCTCGGAGCCGGCGGAGGCGCACCGCGCCACCTCGGCCAGCAGCACGGCCGCGAGCTCGTCGGCGAAACGGAACCGACGGGACCGGTCCCGTGGCTGCGGAACGACCAGCAGCACCGGCCGGTCCACGGCCGTGCCGACCAGCGCCGCCAACGGCGCGTTCGCCTCGCCGGCCATCGTCAACGGCACCAGGACCAGCGGCGACTCGGACAGGTGCAGATGGCGCACCGAGGCGACCGGCTGCGCGACGCCGACCGCCGCGGCCCGCGCCCGCGCGTACGCACCGATGGCGCTCACGGCCCGCCCTCCCGCGGCGTCGGACCGGGCCGCGACCGCGCCGGCAGGCTGGCGAGCACCTCGGCGTAGACCCGGGCCGTGGTACGCAGCCTCGCCGCGGCCTCGGCCTGGTCGTCGTCCGGCGCGCGGGTGCCGTGCGCGAGGCCGAGCGCGTCGGCGACGGTCTCGACACCGCCCAGCTCCTCGCGGACCCCGACACCGAGGGTCGCCGTACGCCCCGCCGACTCGTGCCGGCAGAAGAAGGCCAGCTCGCAGGTCGAAAGGCAGCCGGGCGCGTAACGGGCCGCTAGTTTCCCCAGCGCGCCGGTCAGGGCCGCGGCGTCGAGCACCGGCACTCCGGCGTCGTCGACGGCGAGATCGAGGCGCAGGTCGTCGGGGAGCGCGTCCAGGAGGGAGTCGATCCGGGTCAGCCGTGCCAGCTGATGTTCCAGGATCAGCAGCTGCCGACGGACGTCGACCTTCGTCGCGATCGGTGTGTTGGAGAAGTCCTTCGGGCAGACGAGCACCACCTCGTAGGCGACCGCCTCGGCCCGGCCGAGCAGCCGCCGCAGCGCGAGCACATAGACCGCGGCCTGGATCGCCGCGGCGGCGACCTTCTCCCCGTCCGCCTGCCCGTCGATCACCGGGAAGGACTTGATCTCGACGATGTGACAGACCCCGCCGGGCTGGACCGCGACCAGGTCCGGCTCCAGCGACACCTCCTGCCCGGCGACGTCCAGCCGCAGCAGCGGGTGGTCGAACACGGCTCCGGGGGCAGCCGGATCGGCCGCGGCGTCCCTGGCGGCCTCGGTCAGGGCCGCGACCGAGGCGGCGTGCCGCGCGTCCAGACCTCCCTCCCCCGGGGCCCCGCCGGCCGCGACCTCGCCCGACGCGCCGAGATCCCGGTAGGAGGCCGGGCCGAGGTCAAGGCCAAGCTGGTCGCGCAGCAGCCGGAGAAGCTCGGTGCAGCCGTCGGCCTTGACCTGCTTCTCGAACACGTTGCCGCGCACGATCGCGAAGGGAGACTGCCCGAACCCGGCCGGGTAGCCGACGCGCCCCGCGAGCCCGTCCTTGTCGACCCCCGCGGCGTCCAGAACGGCCCGCCGGCCGCACCCGGGATTGCTGGTCAGCGCGGCGATCGTCCGGGCGTTGTGCCGCCGCGGGCTCACCGCGCCCCGGATCCGCTCCAGCCGCGCTTCCGTCTTGCCTTCGTGCCGCACAACCCGCCCTTCGCGCGCCAACGCCCCGCTACCCCGTCAGCACCGATCCTTTCAGCACCGATCCTGACGGACGGAGGCCGACACCACGCGGGCGCCCCGCCGGTCCGCGGCCGGCCGCCGCCGGCCGAGGCCCGACAGCGGCCCCGACCAGCGGCGACGAGCGGCGGCCCGGACCAATGGCACAAGCGGCGCCGACGGACAGCGGCGACCAGCAGGCAGGAGGACCGGCATCCGCTCCACTCACCGGGACGCGGCCGTCCATTCCGGAGCTCCGACGGCGCGCGGCTCGGGATCCCCGACGGACCGCGGCTCGGGACCGCGGGCCGACCGTGGCTCGGGCAGGACGGCGTTCACCCCGGATCCCGGACCGGCGGCCCGCAGCCCCTGCCCGACCAGCACCGCTCCGGCCAGGACGACACCGGCGTCGACGACCATGGCCCACCGCAGCGCGGGCAACGAGTCCAACCCACCCAGCCCGATGGCCACGGCGCTCATCACCGGCACCCCGACGGCGATGGCGACCTGCTGGGTCATCGTCGCGAGGCCGGTGGCGAGACCCTGCTCCCGGTCGGGCAGGCCGGTCGTCGCCGAGACCATGAAGCCGACGATCGCGCACACGTGCCCGACCGCGCCGACGAAGGTGGTCGCGCCGACCAGCCACAGCGAGCCCAGTGTCGGCCCGACGAAGACCAGGAGGGCGGTCAGCACGGCCTGCACGGTCAGGCCGCCGGCGGTCGCCCAACGGACCCCGACCGACGCGATCACCCTCGGCCCGGCCCAGCCGCCGACGATCGCGCCGGCCCCCATCGTCGCCAGCATCAGCCCGGTCCGCAGCGGGTTCAGGTGCAGGACGTGCTGCAGGTACATCGTCAGCAGGAACACCAGCGCGGGTTCCATCGAGAACGTGACGAGCCCGGCCGCGTTGCCCCAGCCGACGGTGCGGCGGGTCAGGATCGTGACCGGCACGAGCGGGCGGGGGTGGCGCCGCTCGGCCCACCAGAACCCGACGAGCAGCGCGGCCGCCGCGACGAGGCACCCGATCGCCCACCGGTCCCGGACGCCCTGCGCGCCCAGCCGGGTCGCGCCGTAGACGAGCGCGAGCAGGCCGGACGTGACGAGCGCGGCGCCGGGCAGGTCGAGCCGGGTCCGGTCGCGGGGCGACGTGTCGCGCAGGACGAACGGCGCGACCGCGACGACGGCGGCGGCGATCGGCACGTTGACGAGGAACGCCCAGCGCCAGCTCATCAGGTCGGTGAGGACCCCGCCGAGCACCGCACCGCTGGTGAACCCGGTCGACATCATCACGCTGTTGAGCCCGAGCGCGCGCTGGCGCAGCGGGCCGTCCGGGAAAGTCGTGGTCAGCAGCGACAGCGCCGCCGGGGTCACCGCCGCCGTCGCGAGCCCCTGCGCGACCCGGGCCGTCAGCAGGACCGCGGGACTCGTGGCCAGCCCGCCGAGCAGCGAGGCCAGGCCGAGGGCCGTCATGCCGACCCCGAAGACCCGCAGCTTGCCCAGGTAGTCGCCGATCCGGCCGAACAGGAGGGTGAATCCGGCGGCGCACAGAGCGAACGCCGTCGCGATCCACTGCACGTTCGCGTCGGAGAACCCCAGCTTCGCGCCGACCGTGGGCAGCGCGACGTTCAGCACGGAGAAGTCGACGCAGAGGGTGAACTGCGAGGCCAGCAGCAGCACCAGGACCAGGACCTGGCCGCGGGTCATGCGCGTCGAGGCGGCCGGCGAGCCGGCGGCGTCGAGGGTCATCGAAGTGGTCACGGTGTCGACGCTGCGCCGGATCCCGGTCGTCAGCGACACCCCTGCGCCGCCACCCCTCGGCGTGCCTACCACTGGCAGGGATACCCGGCGGCGCCACGCGCGAGGCACGATGAACGGCATGGCGACCGAACTCGGCGAGTTTCTGCGCACCCGCAGGGCGGCGGTCAGCCCCGAGGACGTGGGCCTGGTCTCCTACGGCGCCCGCCGGGTCCCCGGGCTGCGCCGCGAGGAGCTCGCCCACCTCGCCGGGGTCAGCCCGACGTACTACACCCGCCTCGAACAGTCCGACCAGCACAACGCCTCCGACGGCGTCATCGACGCGCTCGCCCGGGCCCTCGCGCTGACGGACGCGGAGCACGCGCACCTGCGGCGGCTGGCCCACCCCGCGCCCAGGCCGCCGCGCCGGTCGCGCGTCGAGCGGCCCCGGCCGTCGGCCGTCGGGCTGATCCGGTCGGCGCCGGGGCCGGCGCTGATCGTGTGCCACCGCAACGACGTCCTGGCCTGGAACGAGCTGGGCCACCGGCTGGTCGGCGCCGGCCAGCCGTTCGAGCAGCCCGACGACGTGCGCAACCGGCCGAACTTCGCCCGGATGTTCTTCCTGGAGCCGGGCGGGCGCGACCTGTACGCCGAGCCGGACCAGATGGCCCGCAACCTCGTCGGCTTCCTGCGCCTGTCGTCAGGCCTCCACCCCGACGACCATCAGCTCAGCTGCCTGGTCGGCGAGCTCGTCCAGCGCAGCGACACCTTCGCCGCGTTGTGGGCCAAGCATCCGGTCATGGACTGCGGCCACGGCGTGAAGAAGTTCCAGCACCCGCTCGTCGGCCGGCTCGACCTCGCCTACGAGGGCATGACGCTGCCCGACACGAGCCACCGGATGGTGCTCTACCACGCCGAGCCCGGCACCCCGAGCGCCGACGCTCTCGCCCTGCTCGCCAGTAGCTGACCCCGGCCCCTGGCCCGCGCGGCCCGCCACAGCCGCCAGCCGTTTCTCGTCGGCCCGCTGGTGCTGGTGATCGCGGTTTGGGCCCTCGGATGGTTGCGGAAACGGCCTGGTCACGACCCCGGGAGGGCCAAAGCCGCGATCAAGGACCGGCCGCCAGGCCCGCGGGCTCATCCGCGAGATCGGTCAGGGCAGGCGCCAGTCGACGGGCTGGGCGCCCTGGCTCAGCAGCAGGTCGTTCGCCCGGCTGAACGGTCGGGAGCCGAAGAAGCCACGGTCCGCCGAGCGGGGCGACGGGTGGGCCGACTCGATCGTCGGGATGCCCGCCAGGAACGGGCGCAGGCCGCGCGCGTCCGCGCCCCACAGGATCGCCACCAGCGGTTTGCCGCGCCCGGCCAGCGCCCGGATCGCCTGCTCGGTGATCTCCTCCCAGCCCTTGCCCCGGTGCGAGCCGGGCTGGCGGGGTGCCGTCGTCAGCGCCCTGTTCAGCAGGAGCACGCCCTGGCCGGTCCACGCCGACAGGTCACCGTTCGACGGCTCCTGCACGCCGACGTCGGCGCGCAGCTCCTGGAAGATGTTGACCAGGCTGCCCGGGAGGCGCCGGATGTCGGGCGCGACCGCGAAGCTGAGGCCGATGGCCATGCCGGGCGTCGGGTACGGGTCCTGCCCGACGATCAGCACCCGCACCTCGTCGAACGGCTGCTGGAAGGCGCGCAGCACGTTCGGCCCGGCCGGCAGGTAGGTACGCCCGGCCGCGATCTCGGCGCGCAGGAAGTCGCCCATGGCCGCGACCCGCTCGGCGACCGGCTCCAGCGCGTCGGCCCAGCCGGGCTCGACCAGCTCCCGCAACGGTTGTCCTGACACGATGGATCAACCTACCGGCCGGGGCGCGGGGCCCGGCCGGACGGGTCACCTTCGCGCCGGCGCGTGCGGCTCAGACCGCGCCGACGGTGGTGACCCGCAGCTCGTGGACCGCCGGGTCCGCGCAGGCCAGCGTGCCCTCGGCGCCGTTGATGGCCACCAGCAGGGCAACGGTGTTGTCCGGTGGGTAGATCCGCATCGTGAACGCCTTGGCCATGCTGTCGGGGGTCAGGCAGCCCGGCAGCACCCCCGGCTGGGTCATCAGCACGGTGAAGACGAGCAGGCCACCCGGCGCGAGCGCGATCCGCCCACCGCTCTCGCCCGCGAGGCCGGTCGACTGGCCGGGCGGCACCCGGTCGGCGGGAGCGCCGAGCTGGTGGCCCGCCGCGTCCAGCAGTGAGACGCCGGGATAGCCCTCGACGGCGCAGCGCGTCCTGCCGGTGTTCGTCAGGGCCATCTCGTCGTACACGGTGCCCGCCGCGCCGTCGGAGTTCTGGAACTTCGCCGACAGCGACGACGACGGGCAGGTCGGGACGGCGGGTGTGACGGTCGCCGTGACCGGGCTCGTCGTGGCGGGGCCGCCCGTCGGCGCGCCGGTGCCGGAGCCGGCGCTCGCCGACGTGGCCGGCGGCGCCGTCGAGGCGCCGGTCGAGCCCGAGGCGCCACTCGACCCGGAGCAGGCGGCGATCGTCACGGCGATCAGTACGCCGAGCGCCGGTCCGGCCGCGGTCCTTCGGCCGCCGGGACCGCCGACCACCCGGCGTCGGGCCCGTGGCCGGCCACGGCCGAGGACCGTCCGCGTCGCGGCCGCACGGCCGACGACCTGGTGACCTTCGCTACCGGTGTCCATCGCAGCTCCATCCGCCTAGAGGTCCATGATGCTGCGCTATCGGACACCGTGTCCGCTTCGGTCAATCGACCGCAAGACACCGCGACGCCGCGAACTGTCGGTGCCGTGTGGCAGATTTCGGGCCATGCCAGAGCGTCCGCCCGTGCCGGCCGAGATCATCAGGCGACTTGGCTCGCTGCTGGGCGGCTTTCCCGACTGCCAGGAGGAGGAGGCCTGGGCGGGGGTGCGCTGGCGGGTCGGCGGGGCCACGGTCGCGCACGTGTTCGGCGGTGAGGACCAGCTGTTCAGGATCACCTTCCGCGCCGAGCCGTCCGAGCTGATGGCGTTCGAGCGGCTGGGCGCGCCGTATTTCCGGGCGTCGTGGGGGGAGAACGTCGTCGGGCTGGTCCTGGGCGACGACACCGACTGGGACGAGCTCGCGGAGCTGCTGACCGACTCCTACTGCCTGCAGGCCCCGCCCCGGCTCGCCGATCAGGTGGCACGGCCGGACCAGGCCGGCTGACAGGGAAGCCACGGCATCCGGCCTTTGTCCCGGAAGTTCGGCGGCCTGATTGTTACCGTGCCGGCGAACGGATTCTGCCCGGGAGGGTTCTCAGGCGGCGAGGACGCGCGGACAACCAGGGAACGGATGCGACCATGAGGCTTCTGGACGGACGGGCGATGGCCGCCGAGATCGGCCGGCATGTCGTCGACGAGGTGGCGTTGCTCGCCGAGGCAGGTGTCACGCCGACGCTGGCCGTGGTACTGCCGGGCGACGACCGGGCGGCGTTGTCCTTCGCGCGGGTCATCGAACAGACCGCCGGGCGCGTCGGGGTGGCCTGCCAGCGCCACCAGCTGTCCGGCAAACCCGACGAGCTGACGGAGACCCTCGGCCGGCTGGCCGCCGACCCCGCCGTCCATGGGATTCTGGCCCAGACGCCACTTCCGGCCGGGATGACTGCCGACGAGGTCGGCGCCCGCATTCCGGCGTCGAAGGACGTCGACGGGATGAACCCGACCAGCCTCGGCCGGCTGGCGCTGGGCCTGCCGGCGTTCGCCCCGGCGACCGCCGCCGCCGTGGTCGAGATCCTGCGCCGTGGCGACGTCCCGATGGCCGGCGCGCGGGCCTGCGTGATCGGCCGCAGCCCGGTGGTCGGGAAGCCGGCGGCGCTGCTCCTGCTGGCCGAGGACGCCACCGTGACGGTCTGCCACTCCCGCACCAGGGACCTGGCGACGGTGGCGCACGAGGCCGACATCGTGGTCGCGGCCGTCGGCCGTCCGAAGCTGGTCGGCGCCGGGTTCGTGCGGCCGGGGGCGACCGTCATCGACGTCGGCACGAACGTGACCGACGAGGGGCTGGTCGGGGACGTCGACGCGGACGCGATCGCCGGCGTCGCCGGTGCGCTGACCCCGGTGCCCGGCGGCGTCGGGCCGGTCACGACCATGCTGCTGCTGCGCAACACCGTCCAGGCCGCCCACCGCGCCCGCTGAGGAGGTCCACCGGACGGCACGGACGGAGCCCGGTCAGTCGGGCTGGGCCGCCTGGACGGGAAGCTGCGCCGGGCCGGGCTCACCGGCGGGCTCGGCCCGCACGACCGGCACGACCGGGTCCGCGAGGCGGATCCGGTTGCGGCCGGCGGCCTTCGCCCGGTAGAGGGCCGCGTCGGCGGCCTCGAGCGCCCCGGCCAGGCCGGCGGAGTGCCCGCAGACCGCCGCGCCGACCGAGACGGTGACACCGACCGCGTCGCCGTCGAGCGCGCTCGGATCCAGCGGGCAGCGGGTCGCCGCCACCTGCCGGCGGATCCGCTCGGCGATCTCCGCGGCCGTCACCAGGTCGACCTCGGCGAGCAGGACGACGAACTCCTCGCCACCGAACCGGCCGACCAGGTCCCACGGCCGCGTCGCCGCCCGCAGCGCCTCGGCGACCGCCACCAGGACGGTGTCGCCGAACAGGTGGCCGTGCCTGTCGTTGACCTGCTTGAAGTGGTCGATGTCGACGAGCAGCACCGAGAGCGGGCGGCCGGCGCGGCGCGCGCGGACGAGCTCGGCGTCGGCGACCTCCCGCCACCAGGTGACGTTCGCGAGGCCGGTCTTCGGGTCGGTGCGGGCGGCGGCGAGCAGCTCGTCGGGCGGCAGGCTGCGCGCCAGCAGCAGCGCCGGCGGCGCGGCGGTGAGCATGAGCAGCGGGTTCGCCACCCACAGCGCCGCCACCGCGACCGCGGCGCACAGCTCGGTCAGCCCCAGCAGCACCACGCCGGCCACCGGGACGGCTCCGCGCGGCGCGCCCCGCTGGCGCTCGCCGCGCGACCAGAGGCTCCGGGTCACGCCGGGCAGCAGAAGCCCGCGGACCAGCGCGAACCCGCCAGCGGCCGCCGCGAGGCCGGCCAGCCGCACCGGCGAGCCGGTCAGGTCGTCCGCCGTGTACGAGCCGGTGGCCGGGGCGAGAAAACCGTGCAGCCAGCTCGCCGCCGCGCCGGCCGCGCCGAGCGCGAGCGCGTCCTGGACCCGCGGCCGCGACGGCAGGCGCGCCGCCCGCCTGCCGAGGCTCAGGCCAGGCTCCCCCGAGCCGCCGGCCAGGCTCGGCCCGGGCACCGCCGGGGGCTGGCCCCAGCGGGCCCACCCGCCCGTCCGCAGCAGGCACAGCGGCAGATGAGCGACCAGTGCGTAGGCCGGGGGCAGCAGCAGCGCGACCGGCAGCGTCCAGACGACGACCAGGCCGCGGTCGCGGCCGCCGGTCGCGCCGGCCGGGCGGGCGGTCAGCAGCGCGAGGGCCGCGAAGGCGAGCAGCGTGGCGAAAGTCGCCGCGTCGGCGGGCCGGACCGTCAGCCTGGCGAACCCGCTCACCGCCAGGGCGAGCCACAGGACGCCCAGGCCGGCCAGCCGCCAGCCGGGCTGCCCGGCCCGCGGTGGCGGCGCGCCCGGGTCGAGGTCGAGCGCCGTCGCGGGGCGGGCGATCCCGGGCTCGGCGGGCGGGACGGCCGGCGCGGGCCGGGCGGGCAGGCGGCGGGCCGACGCGCCGACGATGGCACTGGCGGGTGGGCGGTCCGTTCGGGGGTGCGGCCAGGCGGCCGCCGCCCGGGCGGGCTCAGGCCTGGCGGGCAGGGGCCGGGCGGGCTCGGTTCTCGCGGCCTCGGATCTGGCGGCCTCGGGGCCGGCCGGGATCGTCGGCAGGCCGACAGCCGGTGTGTCGACGACCCAGCCGCCGTCCGCCGCGAGCGGCACGACGATCCGGCCGGCCGCGGCGGGCCGCCAGGGTAAGACCCGCCATCTGGCCAGCGCCCGGGGAGCCGGAAGGCGGAGCTGAACCGGTCGCCACCAGGACCGCGAGGCCATGTCGGACGACGTCGCGGGTCCAAGGCCTGGTCCAGCCGGCAGAGCGGTCTCCGGGCCGTGCCCAGGCCCGCTGGAAGGACGCGGGCCGACGCCGTCACGCGCGTCACCGTTCGGGCCGGGTTCGCGCGGTGCGCCGGGCCGGGCCGGGCCGAGAGCCTCACTGCCGTCGCAGGAGGTGGGACCGTCGGTCGCTGTGGCCACGGGGCATCGGCCTTCCTCGTCCAGGTCCAGGGCGGGATATCGCCGGTTCATTGCCCCCCTGGGGGTAGTGCTACTCCCTGTGCTCTGCTGAGAACAAAGAGTACGAAGTCCAGAGCGGTATGGGCAACCACTTCGCGGACGCCTGGAATCTGTTGCCTTAGGTAGCGACCGACGGGAATCGATTTACGCACAGCGACCATCTGAACACCCAAATCGAGCGCTGACCTGCGTGAACAAGTCGCTCCCTACCAGCCTCCAACGGCGTCACACCCGGCGCCGCGGTGACCCTAGGAACACAGTGGTCTTCACCAGCAGATCACAGCCGATCCACGGGCGCCCGCCCGGCGCCCAACCCCCGCACCAAGATTACGGCGCGCCGCGGGGCCGACGTCAACATCGTTGACTATCTTGTGGGCTGTCGGGTGAGCCCGCCAGGCGAGCGTCGCCGGGCCGGGCCGCGCCGGCCCGTCAGCGCGAGGCCGTCGCGACGGCCTCGACCATCGCGGCGGTGAGAGTGGCGATGTCCGCGGTGCCGGTGACGTAGGGCGGCATCGTGTAGACGAGACGGCCGAACGGGCGGACCCAGACGCCCAGCTCGACGAGCCGGGGCTGGATGACGGCCATGTCGACCGGCTCGCGGGTCTCGATGACACCGACGGCGCCCAGCGTGCGCACCTCGGCGACGCCGGGCAGCTCGGCGGCCGGGGCGAGTCCGGCGGCGAGCTCGGCCTCGATCCGCCGGACGGTCTCGCGCCAGGGCGAGCCGAGCAGGAGCTCGAGGTTCGCGCTGGCGATCGCGGCCGCGAGCGGGTTGGCCATGAACGTCGGGCCGTGCATGAAGGCCCCGGCCTCCGAGGCGCAGACCCCGTCGGCGACCTCGTCGGTGCACAGCGTCGCCGCCATGGTCAGGTAGCCGCCGGTGAGGGCCTTGCCGACGCACATGATGTCCGGGCTGATGCCCGCGTGGTCGCAGCCGAACAGCTCGCCGGTCCGGCCGAACCCGGTGGCGATCTCGTCGGCGATCAGGAGCACGCCGTGCTCGTCGCACAGCTCGCGGACCCGGGTCAGGAAGCCCGGGTGGTAGCCGCGCATCGCGCCGGTGCCCTGCAGCACCGGCTCGAGGATGACGGCGGCCGTCTCGTCGGCGTGGGCGGCCAGCAGCGCCGCGAACGGCGCCACGTGCGCGTCGGTGCACGGCTCGTCGAACCCGCAGGGCGGCGCCGGCGCGAACAGGTGGCGCGAGAGCAGGCCAGTGAAGAGGTGGTGCATCCCGCCGTCCGGGTCGCAGACGGCCATCGCGCCGGAGGTGTCGCCGTGGTAGCCGCGCCGCACGGTCAGCAGGCGGGTGCGCCGGGGCCGGCCCCGGCCGAGCCAGTACTGCAGCGCCATCTTGATCGCGACCTCGACGGAGACTGACCCCGAGTCACACAGGAACACCTTCGCCAGCGGTGCCGGGGTGATCGCGACCAGCGTCTCGGCCAGCCGGACCGCCGGCTCGTGGGTGAGCCCGCCGAACATGACGTGGGCCATCGTGTCGAGCTGCGCGTGCGCCGCGGCGTCGAGCACCGGGTGGCGGTAGCCGTGGATCGCGGCCCACCACGACGACATCCCGTCGATCAGCTCACGCCCGTCGGTCAGCCGCAGACGCACCCCGGACGCCGACGCGACCGCGAACAGCGGGCCGCCCGCGGCGGCTCCGGCGGCCGCGTACGGGTGCCAGACGACCGCCCGGTCCCGCGCCACCAGCCGTGCCGCGGCACTGCCACGCGGGTCCGGGCCACCGCGGTCCTGGTCGCTCACCGTCGGGGTGTTCAGCAGCTCCACCCGCCTTACTCTGCCGGATCCCCGCGCGTGACCTGTGCCCCAGAGGGGATGGGCCACCGCCCCCCGCCGCCGCCGGGGCGCCTGGGCCTACTCGGCTGGGGCGTCGCCGCCGGTCCGGCCGCGGCGCAGCAGCGCGAGAACCGTCACGACCAGGGCCGCGACGACCACGATGAACGCCAGTCCGGCGGTCCGCAGCGCGGTCAGCTCGGCCAGCACGCCGATGCCGACCACCGGCACCGAGATGGCGACGTAGGCCACCACGAAGAACGCCGACGACGTCTCGCCGCGGGCGGCCGGCGGCGCGGCGGCGAGCAGCGCGCCGAGCCCCGCGGCGAAGCTGAGCCCCTGGCCGGCCCCGGTGACGACCCCGCCGACGACCAGCAGCGGCAGCGAGGCGAACACCAGTGCCAGCGCGACGGCGGCGAGGCCGACGAGCAGCGCCCCGCAGCCGAGCCACAGCCCGGACGCCGGCCCGGTCCGGCGGGCCAGTGCCTGGCCGGCCGCCGACGCGGCGAACACGGCGGCCACCACCAGCCCGGTGACCAGCGGGTCATGCTGGTGGAGCACCTGGCCGAGGAACGCCGGGGACACCGCGGTGAACATGCCGAGCACCGCGAAACCGGCGAACCCGGCGAGCGCCGCCCGGACGAAGACCACCCGCGCCGCGGCGGGCACCCGCGGCCGGGACACCAGCCGGCCGCCGGCGGCCCGGTTCGCGGCCCGGGCCGCCGGCGACACCGTCTCCGGCAGCAGCAGCACGGCCAGCGCGGCGGGAATCAGCAGCGCCAGGTCGACGACGAACGTCCACCGCAGCGGCGCCGGGCCGAACTGGGCGACCAGGCCCGCGATCACCGGGCCGCAGCCGAGGCCGCCCATGTTCGCCACCGTCGCCAGCAACGCGGCGCGCCCGGCCCGGCCCGGCGCCGCGAGGTCGACGATCGCGGCCGTCGCGGTGCCGGTGAACATTCCGGCGGACAGGCCGGACAGCAGCCGCCCGACGAGCAGCGCCGGCAGGCCGCCCGCGAGCAGGAACACCACGGCACTCGCCGCGGACACGGCCAGGCCCGGCAGCAGGGTGGCTCGGCGGCCGATCCGGTCCGACAGCCGGCCGAACAGCAGCAGCGCCGCGATCACCCCGACCGCGTACGTCGCGAAGATCACCGTGACCATCAGCTGGGAGAAGCCGAACTCGGCCCGGTAGTGGGGGTACAGCGGCGTGGGCAGCGTCGTGCCGGCCATGGTCACGGCGAACGCGTACGCGGCCGCCGCCAGCGCGGCGCCGCCGCGCAGCACACCCCGGGCCGCCGGGGCGGGCACGCCGCCGGGCGCCGAGGTCACGGGCGGGCCGGCCGGCGACGGTGGGTTCACAGGGCGCACGGGAGTGACAATGCCCCCGCCCGCGCCGTGGCTTCCCGCTGGGCACGTGACAGGGACCACCGTCGCGCGACGGCCGGCCCATAGCCCCCGCCACCGCCCCGCCCGGCGTCGCCCCGACCGGTCACCGTCCAGGTCAGCCAGGCCGGCGAGGGCGCTCCCCCGCCCCGGACGGTGGCCCGGTGGCCGCGCGAGCCGGAGGGCCGCAAGCCGGCGATCGTAGTGCCCGGCGGCGGGGACCGTTGGGGCGACGGACCCGCGGGCGCCCGGGTCAGCCGGGTTCGGCAGGATGGCGGGCGTGGTCATCCCCATCCACGACATCAACCCGCTGAGACGGCGGCCGGTCATGACCTGGCTGCTCATCGCGGTGAACGTCCTCGTGTTCGTGCTGTTCACCCCGGTGTCGACCGCGGTGATGGGCCTGCACCGGGGCACCAGCCCGAACGTCTGCGAGCAGCGGCGCTTCTTCGAGGAGTGGGGGGCGATCCCGAAGGAGCTGATGACCGACAAGCAGCTGCCGGTCGCGGACACCGGGAGGATCGGGCTCAACCCGGACGGCACGACCGGCTGCGAGGTGAGCTCGCCGCCGACGTTCGACAAGAACCCGATCCTGTCGGTGCTGACCTCGATGTTCCTGCACGGGAGCTGGGTGCACCTGCTCGGCAACATGCTGTTTCTCGGCGTCTTCGGGAACAACGTCGAGGACCGGATGGGCCGGCTGCGGTTTCTGTTCTTCTATGTGGCCTGCGGGTTCGTCGCCGCCTATGGCTTCTCGTTCGCCCAGCCGGACTCGCGGAGCACCCTGATCGGCGCGTCGGGCGCAATCGCCGGCGTACTCGGCGCCTACCTGGTGGTTTTCCCACGCGCCCGGGTGATCGGTGTCGTACCGATCCTTTTCTTCATCCCGTTCTGGCTACCGGCCTGGCTGGTGCTCGGGTTCTGGTTCGTGCTGCAGTATCTGTATTTCGCCGGTATCGGCGTGTCCTCCGGCGGTGCCGTTGCCTACGGGGCACACGTGGTCGGGTTCGTGTTCGGCGCCCTGGTGGCCCTGCCGTTCGTCCAGAGGCTGCGCGCCGCCGGCCCGGACCCACGCCGCCACGCCCCCCGAACCCGCTGGGTCCGCGGCACCCGTTGGTGATCCAGCGGCGCTGTGAGGCGGGTCGCGGGTAATCCGGTGGATCCCGGACAGCAGGTCAGGCAGGGTGAGACCGGCCATGGCCTCTGTATACCGGCGGGCGCTCACGACCCAGGGTGCCACGCGCTTCGTCCTCGCCGCGTTCGTCGGCCGGATCCCGATCTCGATGCTCGGCATCGGGACCATCCTCTACATCCAGCACGAGACCGGCTCCTACGGCGTCGGCGGCACGGTCGTCGCGGCGGCGACGCTCGGCGAGGCGCTCAGCGCCGCCCGGATCGGCCGGGCACTGGACCGCTTCGGCCAGGCCAGGGTGCTGGTGCTGTGCCTTCTCGGCCATCTCGTCGGGCTGGTCGGCCTGCTGGTGACCGTTGGTACCGGGGCGCCAAGGCCGCTCTGGTACGTCTTCGCGGCGGTCATGGGCGGGGTGTTCCCGCCGACCGGCAGCTGCAGCCGGGCCCGGTGGAGCGTCTGCCTCACGGACGGCGACCTGCTGGGGGCGGCGTTCTCGCTGGAGGCGGCCGTCGACGAGGTCATCTTCATCACCGGGCCGGTGCTGGCGACCGTGCTCGCGACCGCGGTCGCGCCGGCCGCCGGACTGGTCGCCGCCGGCATCCTGCTGACGGCCGGGACGCTGGCCCTCGCGGCCCAGCTTGGCACCGACCCGGGGCCGCGGCCGGCCACCGCCGGCCGTGCCCCGCGGCCGCGGGTGTTCCGCGACCCGGCGCTGCGCGCGCTGCTGCTGGTGCTGCTGGCGATCGGGGTGTCGTTCGGCGCGACCGACGTGACCACGGTCGCGTTCGGCCGCCAACACGGCCTCGGCGCCTTCTCCGGCGTGCTGCTCGCGCTGTTCGCGCTCGGCTCGGCGACCAGCGGCCTGTTCTGGGGCGCGCGGCCCGCCGGGGCGGCGTTCGCGCGCCGGTTCCTCATCGCCTGCGGGTTCATGGCCTTCGCGCTGTGGCTGCCGCTGGCCGCGCCGAACGTGGCGCTGCTCGTGCCGCTGGTGGTGATCACCGGGGCGACGGTCGCGCCCTCGATGGTCGGCGCGAACACCGTCATGGAGCGGCTGGTACCGCCGGCCGCGCGCACCGAGGGCTTCGCCTGGCTCCAGGTCGCGCTGGTCACCGGCATCTCCGCCGGGGCGCCGGCGGCCGGGGCGACGATCGACAGGTTCGGCGCCCGGTCCGGCTGGGCGGTGGCCGCCTGCGCCGGCGTCCTGGTCGGCCTCGCGGCGCTCGGCGGGCGCCGCGCCCTGCTCGGCGCCCCGGCGGCCGACGGTCCCGCCCGCCCCGCCGGCCCGGAGGCGGTCGCGGTGAGCCGCTCCGAGATGTCCGGCGAGCGGGCCTAGGCCGGCCCAGACCCGCCCGGCCCGCGTGTCCCTCAGTGGGCTGCGTACCGGCGGCATAACACCATCGTGCGGACGGCAACCCACCGGACCAACACCGGAAACGCGCCGAACCACGGCGGACAGTCACGACGGTCGGCCTGGCGCGTACAAGCCGTGTCGAACCGGCGGCTGGCAGCCGCCTGAACAGGGCAGATGTCGCCCAGCGAGTTCATACAATCACTCGGGACGAATTACCGTTCCTTCCGGCCCTAGTGCTCTACTGCCGAATCACTTCGATCATCGGACAACTCTGGGGCGCTCAACGGCCGCGTTATACTCTCGTTGCATCAGGTGACATACGGAGAGTCTTCAACGACTGCGGGTCTGGCGGGGTCAACGGTGTCAGAGGTATCTGCGGACATTCCCGCGGCGGGCAACGCCCGAACGGCCGCGAGCATGTCGCCTGGTCTCGGCGGGTCGCCGTCGGTGGCGACCGGTCAGCCCGCTCCCCCGCCCGGCCGGACGATCCGAATTTTCCTGCTCGACGACCACGAGGTCGTTCGCCGCGGGCTGCGCGACCTGCTTTCCGAGGAACCCGACATCGAGATCGTCGGCGAGGCCGGCCGAGCCGATGAGGCACTCGAGCAGATCATGGCTCTGCGGCCGGACGTGGCCGTGCTGGACGCCCGGCTGCAGGACGGCAGCGGCATCGAGGTCTGCCGGCAGGTCCGCTCGAACGACTCCGGCATCGCCTGCCTGATCCTCACGTCGTTCGACGACGAGGACGCGCTGTTCACCGCGATCATGGCCGGTGCCGCTGGCTACGTGCTCAAGCAGATCCGCGGCGCCGCCCTCGTCGACGCGGTCCGCCGGGTCGCCGCCGGGCAGTCGCTGCTCGACCCCGAGGTCACCCCGCGGGTGCTGTACCGGCTGCGGCAGGGCCCGGCCGAGGACGAGCGGCTCGCCGGCCTCACCGACCAGGAGCGGCGTATCCTCGCGCTCATCGCCGAGGGCCTCACCAACCGGCAGATCGCCAACCGGATGTACCTGGCGGAGAAGACCGTCAAGAACTACGTGTCCAGCATGCTGTCCAAGCTGGGTCTGGAGAGCCGCACCCAGGCGGCGGTGTTCGCCACCAAGCTCGGCACCTGACCGTTCCGTTCGGCAAGGACCCGCCGGCTCACAGGCCGGTCAGGCGCGGCTCACGGGCGGGGCAGCCCGGGAGGCGGCGTCGAGCTGGACGCCCAGTCGGCCGGCGCGGGCCGCACGGCCGTGGGCACCTGCCAGCGCACCCGGGTGCCCACGCCGCCTGGCCCCGGGCCGAACTCCATGTGCCCACCGAGGTCCTGCGCCCGGCTGCGCAGGTTCGCCAGGCCGCTGGTGACCCCGGCCCCGCCCGGGCCGACCCCGTCGTCGTGCACCTCGACCAGCACGTCGTCGTCGGTCGCGCGGACCAGCACCTGCACCCGGGTCGCCCGCGAGTGCCGGGCGATGTTCGACAACGCCTCCCGCAGTGCCGCCAACAGGTGCGGGTGGACCACCACCGGCACCCGCTCGACGTGCCCCTCGATCCGCACCGCGGGGCGCAGGCCGACGGAGTGCTCGGCCTGCCCGGCGATCCGCTCGATCTCGGCCCGCAGCGCCGCGCCGTCCGCCGTCGGGGAGCTCAGCGAGAAGATCGTGTGCCGCAGCTCGGTGATCGTCTGGTCCAGCTCGCCGACCACGTCCTCGACCCGGGCCGCCACCGGCGCCGGCATCGACCGGGTCATCCCCTGCAACTGGAGACCGGTGGCGAACAGCCGCTGGATCACCACGTCGTGCAGGTCGCGCGCGATCCGGTCCCGGTCCTCGAACACCGCGAGGCGCTCCCGGTCGCGCTGCAGCCGGTTGAGCTCGAGCGTGAGGGCGGCCTGACCGGCGAAGGCCGTCGCCATCCGCAGATCCAGCTCGCCGAACTGGGTGACGCCGACCGCCCGGCCCAGCGGGTCGGCCACCGGCCCGGAGGCGCCGTCGGGCTGGGTCTCGGGCGCCCCGAGCAGCAGCCCACCCACCGCCCGGCCGGCGGCGACCATCGGCACCACCATCACGCAGGCGAGCGCCAGCTGCGCGGCCGCCGGTCCGAGCAGGTCGCACAGCTCCGCCCCGGCGACGACCCGCGCCCGCCCGATCCGCATCGCCTCGACGAGCGGGCTGCGCTCGACCGGCAGGTTGCGGCCACACAGCCGGTCGGCCCCGGCGCCGTCGGCGTTCGTGACGATGATCCCGGCCGCCGGGTCGGGGATGACGATCGCCGCGAGGCACGCCGAGGTGGCCTGCCGGGCCCGGCTCGCGACCAGGTCCAGCGCCGCCCACGGCTCGGGCACCGCCACGAGCGCCGCGGTGATCTCGCCGCTGGCCGCCTGCCAGGCCTGTTGGCGGCGTGCCTCGTCCCGCAGCCGGGAGTTCTCGATCGCGAGGCCGACCGCCGCCGCGAACGCCGTCACCAGGTCCTCGTCCTGGCTGGTGAACGGGCCGCCGCCACGCTTGCCGCCGAGGTAGAGGTCGCCGAACGCCGCCCCGCGGATCGTGATCGGCGCGCCCAGGAACGCGCCGAACGCCGGCTGTCCCGGCGCGAGGCCCGCGGCTCCCGGCTCATCGGCCGCGGCGTCGAGGCAGCGGGCCCACGACTCGCGCAGGGCGGCGCCGAACGACGCGCGGCCGCCCGGCAGCCTCCCGGCCCGGGCCAGCGCGGCAGGGTCCAGCCCGACCTGCACCAGATCGTGGACCCGGCCGTCGGGCGCGAGCACGCCGATCGCCCCGTACTGGGCATCGGCGAGCCGGCAGGCCACCTCGGCCGCGCGCCGCAGCGTCGCCGCCAGGTCCGGCTCCTGGGCGACGGTGGCCAGCGCGTCCGCCAGGCCACGCATCCGGTCGTGCGCGGCGAGGGCGTCACCGACGCGGTCGCCGAGCTGGTGGAGCATCCGCTCGATCCGCTCCTCGAGCCCCGGTCCGGCGGGCGTGCGGGCCCCGGCCGGCCGCTGCCGGGCCGGCAGCCAGACGGCCGCGGTGGCGGGGTCGGCTGCCGGCGCGCGAGGGGGTGCCTGGACGCCGGCGGCGGCAGGGCCCGCGGCGGGCTGCGGCCCGACCGTGGGCCGCGCGCCGGTGGCGGCCTGGGCCGCGACCACGGCGGCGACAGGTGGCGCGGGTTGCCCGGCCTCGCTGGTCACCGTTCCACCACCTCCACCCCATCGTGGCCGGCGTGTCCGGACGACAGCAGCCGGACGGCGCGGGCCCGGCCGGACCTGGACAGCCGGAACCAGGCCGCTCTGCCCAGCACAATACGACGTCGCGCCGGGCGCATAGTCCCGTCATCGCGACGGAGGGCAACCAGAAGGTACCCGAACGGTGTCGTCAACCCCGGTAGCTGCCCGAAAGCCTCACGCGCCGCGCCGGAGGGCCCAACTTTCCGGCACCGAGGTGCCGCCCGGACCGGCTAGCCACGGCCCCGTTACGCCTTCGGCGCGCGGTGGCGGCCGCCACGCCGACGGTAGGGGTCGCCTCCCCGGCCGGGTGCCGCCGCCGGCGGCTGATCGCGGGACGCCGAACGCTGCCCCGGCAGCCGCAACGGCGCCGTCGCGTCGGCCGCCAGGGCGGGTCGACGGGCCTCGAAGCGGGCCGGGCTGGGCTTACCGAGAGCGATCTTCCCGTTGAAGACCACGGCGAGGACGCGGAACCGCCGGATCAGGAAGTGGTGCACCGACAGCGTGATCACGAAGGTCAGCGCCGTGATCAGAAGCAGGCCAGGCAGGGTCGCGTTCGCGCCGATCCCCAGCAGCGCGGCGAGCACGTAGATCAGTACGTAGTGCAGGAGGTAGACGCTGTAGGCCGCGTCCGCGCCGTACCGCAGGCTCGGCCGCTCCCGGTTCACGAACCGGTGGAAGAAGGCGAACAGGTTCACCACGATGGCCAGCGCGAGCGCCGCCCGGACCAGCTCGTCCCCCAGCTCGGACCCCAGCGGCGCCGCCAGGTCGAGCTTCACCGCGCACAGCAGGCCGCCGCAGACGACCAGCAGCACCGGCGCCGGCCGGCTGAAGGCCGGCAGGAGCCGCTGGCGGTCGAGGAAGAGCGCCATCCCGACGACGAAGAACGGCAGGCACTGCAGGGTCGAGCGGACCACGAAGTTGGCTGGCGTCGTCTCGATCACCGGGCGCAGCGCCAGCAGGTAGGCGCCCTGGAGCACCAGGGTCGCCAGCAGGACGAAGGTGACCAGCGCCGCCATCGTCCAGGGCCGGCTGCGCGCCACCCAGTCGAACTGCCGGGTCCTGAACAGCGCGCTCAGGGCGGCGAACACCGCGGGCGAGCACAGCGTGTAGACGAGCAGCGCGACCAGGAACCACAGGTGCAGATGCCAGTACCGCGGCGGCCCGGCCGGGTGCTCGGCCAGGTGACCGAGCAGGTAGTCGACCAGGCCGACGTGCGGGTTGTGCTGGTTGTACATCAGCCACAGCGCGATCGGGTTGAGCAGCACCAGCGCCGCGACGAACGGCACCCCTATCGACAGCAGCCGCCGCCGCACCATCAGGCCCGGCCGGTAGCGCAGGACCAGCATGCTGGCGAAGAATCCCGAGATCACGAAGAACCCGTCCATCCGGAACAGGTTCGACGCGCTGGCGATGAGCCGGAAGGCCCGGACCTCGCCGATCGCCGCCGCGTGGACGAAGACACCCATGAACATCAGCGCGGCCCGCAGCGCGTCCAGGTAGTGGTACCGGGCCGGGGCGGACGCCCCCAGCGCGCTCACGGCCGGCGCGTGCCCCACCGTCACTTGCCCTCCACGCCAGCTCCGGTCTCTTCGCGAGCACGCGACGGCTCCACCGCCGGCGCCGCGTTCTGCGCCGCCCGAACGTTCAGGCCGCCCGAACGTTCAGGCCGCCCGAACGTTCAGGCCGCCCACACTTCGACGCTGCCCGAGCTTCCGCACCGCCCACACGTCGACGTTGCTCGGAATTCCTTGAAAATAGCCCTCTTGCGCTCCCACCGTGATTGCGCCCTCCCCCGGCCGACACCAAGTAATACGGCGAGCATCCGTGCAGATACGTACAGCTACCGAATGAGGGCCGGCGAGGCCGCGCGCCCGGCACTGACGCGCCTCGCCGCGCCGGACGGCCGCCGACAAGCCGACGGTGTCGGAGATCACTCGGCCTCGGCGCCGGCCTGCCCACGCGGACGCCGATCATCCGGCCGACCGGCCGAGCCCGGGAACGACCTGGTTCAGCGACCGGCCAGGCGACGGTCCGGCCCCTTGGGGGCCCGGTGCCGGCCACCGCGCGGGCTGCCGGCGTGTGGGACTTCACGCGCCTCGGGCCGCGCCTCGGTCCGGTGGTCGCGGTCCGCCGGCCGCGGGCCTGGACCGGGTCCCGCTGGAGCCGGGCCGGCGGCGAACGCCGGCCGTCCGTCGGCCGCCCGGGCCGGGCCGGGCTTGCCGATGTTGAACTTCCCGTTGAAGATCACGGCCAGCACGTGAAACCGCCGGATCAGGAAGTGGTGCACCGACAGCGTGATCACGAAGGTCAACATGGTGATCAGCAGCAGCTTCGGCCAGTGCGCGTCGACGCCGATCCCGAGCAGCGCCGCGAGCGCGTAGATCGTCACATAGTGGAACAGGTAGACGCTGTAGGCGGCGTCCGCGCCATAGCGCAGGATCGGCCGCTCCTGGGTCACGATCCGCTGGAAGACCGCGAGGAGGTTCGCCACGACGGCGAGCGCGAACACCGACCGGACCAGGTCGTCCCCCAGCTCGGTCCCCAGTGGCGCGACCAGCCCGCGTTCCGCGACGACCAGTAGGCAGCCGGCGGCCACCAGCAGCACCGGCGCCGGCCGGCTGAACGCCGGCAGCAGCCGCTGGCCGTCCAGGAACAGGGCCATGCCGACGATGAAGAAGGGCAGGTACCGCAGCGTCGCGTCCACCACGTAGTCGGCGGGCGTCGACTCGGTCACCGGGCGCAGCGCCAGCAGGTAGCCGCCCTGCAGTACCAGGGTCGCCAGCAGGACGAAGGCGATCAGCGCCGTCATCGTCCTCGGCCGGCTCCCGGCCACCCGACCGAACCCGCGGGTCCCGAACAGCCGGGTCAGCGCGGAGAACACCACGGGCGAGCACAGCGTGTAGACCAGCAGCGAGACGAGGAACCACAGCTGCAGATGCCAGGTCATCGGGCCGTCCGGGTGGGCCACCCGGTGCCCGAGCAGGTAGTCGACCAGGCCGACGTGCGGGTTGTACTGGTTGTACATCAGCCAGCGGGCGATCGGGTTGAGCAGCACCAGCACGGCGACGAGCGGCACCCCGATCGACAGCAGCCGCCGCCGCACCATCAGGCCAGCGCCGTAGCGCAGCACCAGCATGCTGGAGAAGAACCCGGAGACCAGGAAGAAGCCGTTCATCCGGAACAGCCCGGACAGGTGCGCGATCAGCCGGAAGACCCGGTCGTCGCCGAGCGCCGCGTGGACGAAGACGCCCATGAACATCAGCGCGGCCCGCAGCGCGTCCAGGTAGTGGTACCGCACGGGCGCCGCCGCGCGCCGGACCCTCGCGGCCGGCAGGTCGACCGCCGTCATTCGCCCTCCACGCCGACTCGGACTCCTCGCGTTCGCGCGCCACTGCTACGCGCCGTCCATGCCGCGCCAGCCCGGGTTCCGCACATTCCTGAGGAATGACTAAAGACGCTTTTACCATGATTTCGCCCTAGACCGGCCGACCGAGCACACTACGGACGCCGTTCGTGCCTGGTACGGAACGGTGCGCCCGGCAGCCGAGCGGCAAGAGGGAGGCGCCCGCGCCCGCCGAGGTCGCCTCAGGCGGCCCCACGGCGGGCGGGCCGCGCCAGACGTGCCCAGAGGCCGCAGGCCGCCGGGCGGACGTCGCGCACTGTCCCCCGGGGACCATCCGGTGGCGCTGCGCTTAACGTGCCACCACGGTGCTTTCAAGACCC
This sequence comes from Pseudofrankia inefficax, assembly GCF_000166135.1. Classification (NCBI taxonomy): domain Bacteria; kingdom Bacillati; phylum Actinomycetota; class Actinomycetes; order Frankiales; family Frankiaceae; genus Pseudofrankia; species Pseudofrankia inefficax. The sequence continues at coordinate 3,574,018 of NC_014666.1, read as the reverse complement.
TGCGACCGGTTGTGGTACTACGCACATTTCGGCGACAGAGTGGGCCAGAAAGGACTGCTCACCTGGGTCGATGCGGCTCCGAATCGGCCGCCCGCCCGCCGCGCCGGCGACCCGCGCGGACCCCCCACCCGGACCCGCGAAGCCGCGCCAAGGCCCGCCGAGACTCTGACGGACCCGTAAGGGCGACCGCCAAAAGGCCTGTATGGCATGGGTTTTCCGGCCGGGTGTCGACCCATCGAAGTGACCCGGGACACACGGCGAGCGGCTCCCGACCGGCCGACCCGGGCACCGGTCGTCGGTGACTTTCGGTAGCGGCCACCCAACCAGGCGCACACGACATGCCGCCCGGAGGTATTCGGACGTCCGCGTTCCGGAACCCTTGTCATCCGGTCGAGAGACGTCTACGTTCCTCCGTTAACGAGACGAGACGGGTTCGTTTCCACGCAGCGGTGCACCGGTGGCTCACCGGGCAAATGCGCCGTCTCCGCACGGATCACCCGGGGGCTACTCGGCTCAACCAGGTCGGACCGACGGTCGGCGTGCCCACAGTGGCGCCGTGGCCGCGGTCCTCCGCCCGCCTGTCCGCATCACTCGCAGGAGACGGTATGCCCAGTCAGCCCACCGTTCTACTCACCAGTAACATGATCACCTTGTCTCGCACCACCCGGACGGAGGCGGTTCGATGAGCGCGGGCGTCCCCGTTCTTCCTGGTCGTGACCTGGAGCCGCAGCCATTCGGCCCAGGCTGGCCCGCGTACTGGCGTCAGGACGCGGCCTGCCGCGACGGCGACCCGGACGCGTTCTTCCCACCGGACGGCCGCAACACCAAGGCACGCGCCGCGGCCGAGACCCGGGCCCGCAAGATCTGTTCGACCTGCGCCGTACGCCGGCCATGCCTGGCCACCGCGATCTTCCGTCAGGAGGAGCACGGTGTCTGGGGTGGCCTCACCTCAGACCAGCGGGCGAATCTCATCCCCCGCGGCCGGATCTCGGCCGAGGACGCCCTCCTGCTCGCCGACCGGCTCCTGCCGGCGGCCGCCGTCGCCGCCGGCTGACCGGCCGACCGGGCGCCGATCACTACCCGTACCACCGGGTGCCCGACCCAGCAGGCGCCGAGAACGACCGATCATCAGCACCACCTGGTCACTGATCCTCGCGGTTCCCGTACCACCCGCCGGCCGTTCGGCCGGACGGCACCCCCGACCCCCGGAGGCGGCGCCCCGGGAGGCCGGTGCCGGTCCGGCCGCGCGACCCGCGGACCGGGCGGCGCTCACGACGCCCGACACCTGGCGGATTCAGGCCCGGTATCCACGCGCACCCGCGTGGATGCCGGGCCTTCCCCGTGGTCAAGGTTCGGAATAGCCTTGTCTGGGCCGTCCGCCACCGCTGCCGTCGTACGCCCGCCACCGCGCCCAGCATCACGGCGCCCAGCGCACACCGCGCCCACAGCACCACTGCGCCCAGGAGGAGACCGTGTTCGGTGGCCCAGGCGGCGATCCCCGCTCGCTGGACTCCGGCCGGTGAGCGGCGGCCGGCGCCTGATGCTGCTGCGGCACGCCAAGTCCGACTGGGCCGACGCGCAGACACCGGACGCTCGGCGGCCGCTGTCGCGCGACGGCCGGGACGCCTGCGTGCTGGTCGCCGAGCACTTCGCCGCCGAGCGGCTGGCACCCGACCTGATCCTGTGCTCCTCCGCGCTGCGGACCCGCCAGACCGTCCAGCGGATCGCCGCCGCGCTGCCGCCCGACGTGCCGGTGCTCACCGAGGACCGGCTCTACCTCGCGGGCCCGGACGAGCTGCTCGGCCGGCTGCGCGAGGTCGACGACGGCGTGCCGAACCTCCTGCTGGTCGGGCACAACCCGGGCATCCACGCGCTCGCCGTCGGGCTGCTGGCCCAGGCCGACCGGGCGCGGATCCCGACCTTCCCGACCGCGGCCCTCGCCGTCCTGGAGCTGGGCACCCGGCGCTGGGCCGAACTCGGGCCGGCCAGCACCCGGTTCGGCTCCTTCGTCACCCCGCGCGGCCTACGGCACGCCTCCTGACGGGGCGTCCCGCCGGGGACCGGGTCAGTAGGCCTGTTCCATGATCCGGGAAACCAGGCCGACGGCCCCGCCGACGACGAGCGCCGCACCGGTGAGGATCCACAGCACGACGGAGCCGGTCGGCAGCGCGAAGCAGCCGAGCACGAAGCCCACGATGATCAGTATGACGGCGGCCCAGGAGCCCCCGTTCGCCCGCCGGTGGCCACCCGCGGGCCTGGGCGCGAGGCCCGCGCCAGGCAGGGCCGGCCCCGTGTCGGGCCGCGCGTCCCGCGTCGTCCGCCTGTCCCGCTCCGTGCGCACCACCGTGCCACACTCCCGGTCCTCGCCCGCGTGACGGCTGGGACCACGCCCAGCCCGCCGGCGCCGCGTCGGGGCCCGGCCGTCCGCCGGCCGGGCCGTCGACGCCATGCTTCCCCACCCCGGCCCGGTTCGCACCACGACGGCCGCCCCCCGCTGGCACCGCCCAGGGCCGAGCCGACGCGGGAGGCGCCCAGTGGCTGGGCGCCTCCCGCGGCTGGCTCAGGCGAAGCCGGCGATCCGGCGCAGGTCGGCCAGCTGGTCGCTGAGCCACCGGGCGACGTCGTGGGTGCGGACCTGTTCCGCGGCGGCCGCGAGCCGGCGGTGCCGCTCCTCCAGCGGCATGGTCAGCGCGCTGTAGAACGCGTCGGCCATCTGCTGGAGGTCGAACGGGTGCAGGGTCACGGCGTGCTCGCCGAGCTCCTCGTGCGCCCCCGCCGTCTCGGACAGCGCGAGCACCCCGCCGCGGCCGTTGACGACCGCGACCTCCTTGGCGACCAGGTTCATCCCGTCCGCGATCGCGTTGACGACGAGCACGTCGCAGATCGAGTAGGCCGCGATCGCCAGCGCGAAGTCCTCGACCATCCGCAGGTCGATCGGCTGGCGGCCGTCCTTGGTGAACCGGGCGTTGATCTCCGCGACCACCCCGCCGATCAGGGCGATGTAGTCGGCGTACTCGGGGACGTCGGTCCGGCTCGGCTGCAGCAGCGCCAGGAAGCTCACCTTGCCGACGAGCTCGGGGTGCTGCTCCAGCAGGGTGCGGAACGCCTGGAACCCCCGCACGACGTTCTTGCTCGGGTCGGTCCGGTCGACCCGCAGCATCAGCTGCCGGTCGTCGCCGAGGAAGATGTAGCGCAGCATCGAGACGTGGGCGGCCACGTCCTCGCTGGCCAGCGTCGCGTCCAGCGCCGCCGGGTCGACCGAGATCGGGTAGTACCGGGCCCGGACCACCCGGTCGCCGACGTTGATCGTCATCGCGTCCAGGTCGATCGGCAGGCCGAGCAGCTCGCTGGCGCACAGGACGAAGTTGCGGGCGTAGCGGCGGGTGTGGAACCCGACCACGTCCGACCCGAGCAGCCCGGTGAGCAGCCGCTCCCGGATGTCGGCCGGCAGCACCCGCCACTCGTCCGGCCCGGGCCACGGGATGTGGACGAAATGGGTGAGCACGACGTCCGGGCACTGCTGGCGGACGTGCTCGGCGACCAGGTAGAAGTGATAGTCCTGCAGCAGGACAAGCGCTTTCCCGCCGCGGGCCCGGACCTCGTCGGCCACCGCGTCGGCGTACGCCCGGTTGACGGCGGCGTAGCCGTTCTCGAAGGCCTCGTGCTCGGCCTGGGTGAAGTCGGGCGAATAGGCCCGGCCGTACAGCCCGTGCTGGATGAACCAAAGAATCGGGTTCGACCAGACGGAGTAGAAGTCGGCGTAGGCGAACGGGTCGGTCTCGACGATCCGAATCTTGATCGACGGCCCGTCGGCTGGCTTGTTCGAGCCTCCGTCGGCGCTGGCGTCGCCGAACGCGGAGTCGACGAGGTGCGGGACCGGCAGGGTCTGCACATGCAGCGCCTTGCCGGCGGCCTCACGGGCCACGACGGCGTCCTCCTCGGTCGCCGCGCCGCAGACCCAGACGGCGTCGTCGAGATGTTCAGCCAGGCCGGACAGCGCGGAGACCAGTCCGCCCGCGCCACGGTTCACGGTCCGGCCAGCGCTGTCCCGGCCGAAGCTGACCGGGCCTCGGTTGGACAACAGCACCAGCGGCAGGTCGAGCACATCGGTGTGCGCCACGTGGGGACGGCCCTCCTGGTGGTTTTCAAGGAGCATTCCCGGTCGCCCAGGAGCCGCCGCTACGGGCGTTCCCCGGGGACGAAGGGGGTGGCTCACTCAACGGTTCGTTTTCCACGGCCAACAGGGCACCGGCGGTTCCTCGGCGCAGCCCGCGGGCCCCTCGTCGCGACGACGGCCTGCCCGGGGTTCACGGCTGCGCATATGCCGAAAGAGGCCAGCCACCGACCGGTCGCCAGCCGTCGCCGCAGTCCACGCACGGGTCCGTCCGTGATCTTCCGGCAGGCGGGCGGGCTCCCGGCAGAGAACTGGCCCCAGAAGTGGACTCCTGTGCGCCCCGCCCCGGCAGTGCCGACCAGGGCTGTGGGCCTCAGTCTGTCAGCTGCCTGTTCGAGGCTCCTTCCCGGCGGGCGGGGCCGGTCGGGGCGGCGCGGGCGTTCGGGCACCGCCGAGCGGGCCGCCCCGACCGGCTCGGCCCGGGGCGGGGTCCGTGCGACAAGCGATCAGACCGATCAGACCGACCAGACACGCGATCATTTGCACGGGTAACAATTCGGACTCTAGTCGGGGTCGCGCCGTCGCGCACCGTGTTGCGGCGCCGCTAGCCGGTTGTTACCCAACCCTTCACGCTGCTATCCCCACCGCCAGCGTTAACGGCTGGTTACCTGTGGCGCACGCAACACCCCGTCGGCCGGCCCGACGGCGTCCGCGCAGCGGTCGCCGAAGCCAGCGCGGGGGCGGTCGCGTATCCCCCGGGAGCCGTCAAAGGCTGTCGCGGTAGTCGCGAACCTCCTGGACGGCGGAGCCGAGCGACGCCAGCGAGGTCGCCAGGGTGTCGCGGGTGTCGACCAGCGCGCTGGTGAGGAGCTCGACGGCATGGTGCTCGCTGCCGTCGGTCGCGGCGATCACCATCGCCTGGGCCTCCTCCAGCAGAGTCAACGCCCCCTCCAGCTGGCCGGCGACCTCCTCGGCGCGCCGGAACGCCTCGTCCAGCTGTGCCTTGACCTCAGCGATCGAGCCTGACACCCGTGCCCGTTCCCTTCCACCGCCCGGTGCGTCGCCGCCCGCCCGGTCCGAACCCCCGACTGTCCCCGGCCGGCCTGCCTGGCCGCCGGGCCTGCCTCGCGCCGGCCCCTGACGCACCGGCCCGGCTCACGCCGGCCGATGGCGCGCCGACGGCTAGCGACGCCGGCCGGCGGGCCCCCGCGCGGGAGGTTTCTCCGGTTTCGGGGCGCCGAAGCCGAGGCCGAACCGGATCGCCGCGGCCAGCGCCAGCAGCGACGAGATGATCCCCAGGGGCTCGATCGGCGCGAGCCGCAGCGTCGCGAGCACCACCGCGCCGGCGGTCCCCGCGGCCAGCAACGCGGAGCGCACGGCGGCCTTCGCCCCGCCGCCCTCCGTGCCGACGCTGACGAGCGCGCCACCGACGACCAGCGCCCCGAGCACGCAGGGCAGCCCGGTCGCGGCGAAGAACACCCGGCCGACCGCGACGACCACGGCGACCAGCAGGCAGCCGCCCGCCGTCACCAGACCGACCGACAACGACGAGGACGCACCACGCACCCCGCGCAGCTCGGCCGACGAGGCCAGCGCGCGCAGGCACAGCTGCCGGGCCCGCTCCAGCTCGGCCGACAGGCTCACCGCCCCGTCCCGCTCGGCCACCGCGACTCCGGCGCCGCCGAGCGCGACCGGGTCCGCCGCCTCGGCGCCGCCACCGCGCCGCCGCGGCGGGCTGGCCTGGCCGCGCCGGCCGTCCCGGCCCAGCGCCGGCCGGCGCCGCCGGGCGTCCGGTGCCGGCTCATCGTCGAAGCCGATGCCGGGAAGCGCCTCCGGCGTCGGGGCGTGGTCACGGACCTGGTGAAGTTCGGTCACCCCGAACTGGGCCAGCGTCTCGGCGACCTGCCGCCACACGTCACCCACCCGGTCGCGCACGTCGGCGGCCGCGTCCCGGTACCGCTCGGCCTGCACGAGCGCGTCCTCGTGGCCGGCCCGCGCCAGCGCGTCCCGCTCCCCGCGGGCACGGTCGGCATCGCCCAGCAGCTCCGCGTACCGCCGGGCCGCCAGGCGCGGGTCCATCGGCCCGGCGTCGCCGCGTGCGCCCGTCGCGGGCCCGCCGCCCGGTCCCGGCAGTGGGATGGGCGCGACGGGCACCGCCGGCAGGTACTCCGGCCGGGCGGGCTCGCCCCACTCCCCCAGCTGGGCGGGAAGGTCGTGGGCCGGGCCGGCCGCCGGATCGTCACGGCCGCCGGGGCCGGTGAGGCCGCCGGGATCGGAGTAGCCGAACGATCCGGGCCGGTCGGCGAGGTCGTCGCCGCTGGTCCGGCCGGGACCGGGGCCGACGGGTGGCGCCGGGCGCGACGGCTCGCCGCCCGGGCGGGCGGCGGGCGGCCGCGGCGCGCGCACCGAAGGCCCCGGCGCCGCCGGGATGTCCGGGAACCATGGCGCGATCCGGTCCTGGTCAGCCACTGGTCCCTCTCCGTCCTGGCTCGGGCGGGCCGGCGGCGCCCGGCTGCCCTGTCGCTGGCCACCCGGTCACGGCTCGCCGAGCCGGGCCGCCCCACGCCGGCTCGTCCCAGCCGGCGCCTGGCGTCCCGCCCTGGCTCGCCGGTCGGTGCGCACCGGACAGCGGGCCGCCGTCCCTGGCGACGTCCAGCGGCGCGAAGGGCACGACGGTGCGGGGCTCGCCGTGGGCGTGCCGGTCGAAGAGCACGGCCCGGTTCGTCGTGGTCCCGGCGGCGACGGTGCGATGGCCGGCGAGGGCGAACAGCTCGGTGCCGGGCACGCCGGCCGCCACCCAGGCGGCGAAGTCGTCGCGGTGCCCCGGCCCGAGGTCGTCGAGCAGCCGCGACGGGCTGCGCCACCAGCCCAGGACGTGCACCCGGACCGCCGGGCCGCGCCGGGTCGCCTGCCGCAGGTCGTCCAGCCCGGTACGCCGGCCGGAGCCGCTCGGCGCCTCCAGCGCGGCCCGGCCCGCGTCGGCGGCGAACAGCACCAGCAGCCGCAACGGGAAGGCAGTCCCGGGCGCGCCGCCGTGGCCGCCGTCCTCCTCGCGCCGGCCGACCTCGGCCGCGGTCTCGGTGACGACGCCGGCGAGGCCGGTCAGGCCGCTGACGGTGACGGCGGTGCCCGCGGCGCGCAGGGCGGCCGCGAGGTCGTCGACCGCGCCGCGCTCGGCCGGCCCGGCCGCGACGAGGTCGACCCGCAGGCCGCCGGGCGGGCACTGCGCGGCGACGCTGCGCACGGCGGCCTGCAGCACGCCGACCGCCTCCCGGCGCAGCGGGCCGAGCACCGCGAGGTTGCGGCCGGGCTGCGCGGACAGCGTCACGCCGACCGCGGGCGGTGCCAGATCCAGCGGGGCGCCCACGAACGCCACCGGGTCGGCGCCGGCCGGGCGCAGCTCGGTGAACGCCGGGTTGGTGTCCAGCAGGGCCGGCGCGTGCCCGACGAAGACCCGTGGGGGGCTGGGCTCGTCGACGGTCGCGGCCAGCGCCTTCGCCAGCCTCGGGCGCAGCGTCGCCAGCGTCTCCGGGTCGGGGCGGGCGACCCGGATCAGCTCGTTGCCGGCCGGGTGGCCGTTGCGGCGGTTCACCACCGCCTGGCCGACCCCCGACAGCGCGCCCGCCGCCTCGTTGTTCGTGGACAGCAGCACCCGTGACTCGCTGATCGACGTGCGCAGCGCGACCCGCAGCGCGAACTGCCCGAAGATCGAGCCGCGCTTGCCGGCGGTCGCGTCGAGCGCGTCGATGCCCGAGAGCGTCTGGCTGGCCAGCAGCAGGTGGATGCCGTAGGCCCGGCCCTGGCGGGCGATCGCCTCCAGGTGCCCGACCGCCTCCCGGGCCACCGGGTCCAGCGGCGTGAGCATCACCTGGAACTCGTCGACGACGACCAGGATGCGCGGCCAGGCGCCCCGGCCGGAGCGGGCCCCCTCGCGCGGGCCGTCCCCGGAGCCCGCCGGCCCCGCGCCGACGGCGGCCCGCAGGCCGCGCAGGTCGCGGGCTCCCGCGGCGCGCATCGCCACGGCCCGCCTGGACATCTCGGCGCGGACGTGGCGCAGCACCGCGACGCCGAACTCGCGGTCGCTGTCCATCCCGACGGTCTCGGCGTGCGGCAGGAAGAAGCCGTCCCGCTCGCTCGGGCCGAACTGGGCGAACTCCAGGCCCTCCTTGAAGTCGAGCAGGTGCAGGCGCAGCTGGTCCGGGCCGTAGCGGGCGGCGAGGCCGTAGATCATCGTGAGCAGCAGGGTGGACTTGCCCGCGCCCGCCTGCCCGCCGACGAGGGCGTGGACGGTGTCGTCGTCGAAGCCGAGCAGGCAGGGGCCGTCCGGGCCGAAGCCGACCGGGACCGAGAGGCCGGCGGCGGAGTCCTGCTCCCACAGCCCGTCGGGCAGCAGTGCGCCGAGACCGGGGGCCTGCGCGGCGGCGGCCGAGGCGACCGCCGCGACGGTGGCCGCGACCCCGGCGACCAGGTCGGCCGGCGGCGGCCCGTCGAGCACGGCGTCCATGCTGGGGGCGAGCGAGCACCGCCAGCTCACGCCGTCCGGTCCGGCGGCGCTCAGCGCCACCTCGTTGGGCAGCGGGCCGCTGGGGGCCCGGCCTGTCGGCGCCGCGTCGGGGCTCTCCGGCTCCGTCACCGCGAGGACGTGCACCCCGCAGCTCGGGCCCTGCGCGGCGAGGCCGAGCAGCGCCCGGGCCGACTCGTCGGGCAGCGACGGCCAGGCCAGCAGCACCAGCAGCCGCCACGGCTCGGAGCGCGGCAGGCCCGCGTCCTCCCGCTCGCGCAGGTTCGCGAACGAGCCGCCGAGCCGGTCGACGGTGATCCGCCCGACGTGGCCGGACAGCTCGGTCACCGCCGTCTCGAGCGCGGTCCTGGCCGTCAGCGTCGGGCCGATCACACCGGCGGCCCGCAGCGGCGCGAACCCGGCGAGGCCGGCGCCCAGCTCGAACGGGTCGTAGACCGTCAGCTCGACCCGGCCGGGCGGCACGGCCGCCAGCACCCTGGTCAGCAGGCCGCGGACGAGGTCGACGGCCTCGGCGCGCCGTTCGCGCGGGGCGCTGACCCGCAGGTTCCCGCCGTCGAGCAGGGGCAGCGCCAGCGGCACCGCGCGTCCGCTGCCGGGGACGAGCACCCGGCCGACCCGCCACAGACCTGGCCGGAAACGCTCGCGGGCGGCCGCACCGGCGCTGACGCCAGCCGGCGCCGTGACGGCCGACCAGGCGGGAGCGCCCCAACCGGCGCTGGCCAGGCCCGGGGCCTGGCCGTAGACAAGCTCGGTGGCCTCGTCGAAGGCCGGTGCCAGGCTGGTGGCGACGCCATCGTGCCCGCCGGCGCCCGGGCCGGGCGGCCCGGCGAGTCGCTCGGCCTGCGCGTCCAGCCGGTCCGCGACCGCGAGCGCCCCGGCGAGGGACGACTGGACCGCCGTCGCGAGCGCGCGTGCCCGCCGGCTGCCCGACACCGCGAACCTCCCCGCTCCCCACTCCGATGGCGCGTCGGCGTCGGCGCCCGGCGCGTCGACCGCCGGCCCCCGGGCGGCACCAGCGCCAACACTCCACGCTAGCCAGAAAAGGTAGACCTTCAGGGGGCTTTCCCCGACTGGGGGTGTCTATCCCCCAAGTCGGGACGGCGCCGGACCCGGGGAGGTTGCCCTGGGCGCCGTACGCGCCCCAGGCCCAGCCCCCGCGTGCCGGGCATCCGGCGCGTCACGTTCCGTCCGCCGGACCTTCGTGCCACCCGTGGCCGGGCGCCGCCCGAGGGGTTGGCGCCGTGTCGAGACCGTACCGGACTGCGCCGGGCGGTGACCGTCTGGCCGGCCGGGTACCGGTGTGTCCCGACGTACGCCGTGGCCCGCGGCCCCGGTCGCGGCCCCGCCGAGACCGAGGCCACGGTCGCGGCGGCCACCCGGGGCCGAGGGCACAGGCCGCAACCGGCCAGTATGGAATGAAGTGGGCGGCGGATGGCCGGCGTCGCGCGGGGCGGAGGAGGGTGAGCGTGGACGAGGCGGGCCAGATGGTCGACGCCACGGGGGTGATGCCGCGACCGGTCGCGGTGATCGACGTGGACGGTGTGGTCGCGGACGTCCGGCACCGGCTCGGGTTCCTGCGCCAGCGGCCCGGCGACTGGGACGCGTTCTTCGCGGCGGCGACGGCGGACCCACCGCTGCCCCAGGGCGTCGACCTGGTGCTGGGGCTCGCCGCCGAGCACGACGTGGTGTGGCTGACCGGCCGGCCCGAGCGGTCCAGGGCCGACACCGAACAGTGGCTGGTGGCCCAGGGCCTGCCGGTGGGAACGCTGCGGATGCGGCCCGACGAGGACCGGCGCTCGGCCCGCGTCTTCAAGCGCGCCGAGTTGCGCCGGCTCGCTCGTACCCGGCGGGTGGCCGTCGTCGTCGACGACGACCCCGCCGTGGTCACTCTGCTGCAGGACGACGGCTGGCCGGTCCTGCACGCCGACTGGCTGCCCTACGAGAACACGCTGCGCAACGCCCAGGAGGTCGAGGGCCGCACCTGAGTGCCCGTCCTGAGGCCGACGCCCGCCGCTACTTGCTGGTGCTGCGGCGGTAGGTGCGGACGGCCAGCGGGCCGAAGACGGCGATGATCCCGACGCTCCAGGCGACCGACGCGATCAGGTCGCCCGCGACCGGGCCGCCCTGGAACAGCGCCCGCGAGGCGTCGATCGTCACCGACACCGGCTGGTGGTTGGCGAACGCCCGCAGCCAGCCCGGCATGGTGCTGACCGGCGCGAACCCGGAGCTGGCGAACACCAGCGGGAACACCCAGATGATCCCGCCCGACTGGGCCGCCTCCGGGTTGCTGACCGCCATCCCGATCGTCGCCGAGATCCACGAGAACGCGTAGGAGAACAGCAGCAGCACCGCGAACCCGCCGACGACCGCCGCGGCCGTCGTGTGGTGGAACCGGAAGCCGACGGCGAGCCCGACCGCGAGCATCAGCAGCAGGATGAACGTGTTGCGCACGAGGTCCGACAGGGTGCGGCCCGCCAGCAGCGCCGAGCGTGACATCGGCAGCGAGCGGAACCGGTCGAGCAGGCCGTTCTGCTTGTCGGTCGCGAGCCCGATGCCGGTCAGCATCGCGCCGAACACGACGGTCTGCGCGAAGACGCCCGGCATCAGGTAGTCGACGTAGTGCCGGCCGGGGCCGACGTCGATCGCGCCGCCGAACACGTAGGTGAACAGCAGCACGAACAGCACCGGCTGCACCGACGAGAAGACCAGGACGTCCGGCACCCGCCAGGTGTGGATCAGGGTGCGCTTGGCGAGCAGCCAGGCGTCGGCGACGGCCCAGGCGAGCGAGGACCGGTTCGCCGGGGTCAGGTCCACCGCCGAGCGGGCCCCGGCCTGTGCGCCGGCCACCTCGGGCGAGACCGCTTCGGTCGTCGTCATGTGGTCACCAGATCCCGGGAGTCGGGGCCGCCGCTCTGCGCGGGCGGCACGGTGCCGGGCGGCGCCGTGCCGCCGGCCGGCGGGTCGCCGCCCGCTGGGCTGCCGGTCAGCGTGAGGAACACGTCGTCCAGCGAGGGCCGGTGCACGGCGACGTCGACGAGCGTCACGCCGGCCGCGTCCAGGCCGCGGACCACCTCGGCGAGCACCCCGGCGCCGGGCACCGGGACGGACAGCCGGTGGCCGTGGTCGTCGACGGCGACTTCGCCCGAGCCGACGGCGCCGAGCACGGCCGCCGCGGCGGCGAGGTCCCCGCCGCGCTCGACCTCGATGTCGAGCCGGTGCCCGCCGATCCGGGCCTTCAGCTCGTCGGCGGTGCCCTCGGCGATCACCCGGCCGCCGTCGATGACCGAGATCTGGTCGGCCAGCTGGTCGGCCTCCTCCAGGTACTGGGTCGTCAGCAGGACGGTGGTGCCGTCGCGGACCAGGCCGGCGATCACCTCCCACATCCCGATCCGGCTGCGCGGGTCGAGGCCGGTGGTCGGCTCGTCGAGGAAGAGCATCGGCGGGGCGATGATGAGGCTCGCCGCGAGGTCGAGCCGGCGGCGCATCCCGCCCGAGTACGTGCCGGCGGTGCGCCGGGCGGCGTCGGCGAGGTCGAACCGTTCGAGCAGCTCGGCGGCGCGGGCCCGGGCACGCCGGGACGGCAGCCGGTACAGCCGGCCGAACATCTCCAGGTTCTCCAGCCCGGTCAGCCGCTCGTCGACGGCGGCGTACTGGCCGGCCAGGCCGATCCGGCCGCGCAGGGCGGTGGCCGACCGGACGACGTCCAGGCCGAGCACCTGCGCCCGGCCCTCGTCGGGCCGCAGCAGCGTCGTCAGGATCCGCACCGCCGTGGTCTTGCCCGCGCCGTTGGGGCCCAGCAGGCCGTGGACGGTGCCGGCGGCGACCGTCAGGTCGAGTCCAGCCAGGGCCTGGTTGGACCCGTAGCTCTTCCGCACCCCGTCCATGAGGACCGCAGGGTCCTGAACGGCGGCGGGCGAGTGGCTATCGTTCACGCGCGCATCGTAACGGGCGGGTGCGACATCTCGGGTCACGCACGACCCTCCGAGGCCGGCGGTTAGCCGGCACTTAGCCGGCGGGTGACCTGGGTGAGGCGGGCCGCGCTCAGGCGGAGTCGCGGCGCGCGCGGCGGCCGGCGAGCTCGTCGCCGGGATGGGTCGCGGGTGGCTGGCCGAGCCGCTCGGAGGGCAGCGACGCCAGCTGGCCGCGCATGTCCTGCACCGCCCGGCCGACCGCGATCGCGAACACCCCCTGACCGCCGCGGACCAGGTCGATCACCTGGTCGTCCGACGTGCACTCGTAGACCGTCGACCCGTCGCTGATCAGCGTCAGCTCGGCGAGGTCGTCGACGCCGCGCGACCGGACGTGGTCGGCGGCGGAGCGGATGTTCTGCAGGGAGACGCCAGCCTCCAGCAGCTTGCGCACGACCCTCAGGACCAGGATGTCGCGGAACGAGTAGAGCCGCTGGCTGCCGGACCCGGTGGCGCCGCGCACGCTCGGCACGACCAGCCCGGTGCGGGCCCAGTAGTCCAGCTGCCGGTAGGTGATGCCCGCGGCGGCGCACGCCGTCGGGCCGCGATAGCCCACGTCGTCACCGGGTGGCCCGGGCAGCTCGTCGGGGAAGAGCTCACCCTGCTCGATCATCGCCGTCCCGTTCCCGGTCGCCACGCCGCCCCCGACTCTCCGCCGCGCCTGTCCGAGCCGAGCGGGGACGGGTGCGGGCCTCGCGGCGAGGACGAGCCTCGCCGCGCCGAAGGCGGGACCAGCCGCACCGTCGGACCTCCCGTCGCCGCCAGCTCGCAGGCGGACCTTGGCCTTCGCGGCGCGTCCACGCGGGCGCGCCGCCCCTGCTGGCCGGGCCTCCCCCGCACGGCGCGACCACTCCGGCCGACGGCCGGCCCCCCAACCCAGACACCATGGCCCGGGCCCGATGCGGACCTCCCGAACCTAGGAGCGCCGCGCCGTGGCTTCAACGATCCAGTTCGGCGTGTCTCCCGTCCAGCCGACAGAACGCTTCTACCGGCCGGTCGAGCCCAAATCGCCCATCAAGCGCACCCAAAGAACCGCAATCCGCCCACAACGTACAGAGCAATCCAACTGTCCAGCGAATTTCAGCGTACGCCAGCCATCTCGCGCAGAACGGCACAATGCCAACCGGTCCCACCGCCAGCCGACGGCGCGGACCACGGACGCGGCGCGGCGGGCGACGGCCCCGCGGCGCCCGAGGCCGCGGGCCCGGCGGTCACGAACCCGGGGTGTTGAAATCCTCGGGCGAGATCGTGTCGAGGAACTCGCGGAACTTCTCGAGCTCGCTCTCCTGCTCCTGTTCCTGCTCCTCGGGCACGGTGATCCCGGCCTCGGCGAGCACGGCCTCGACGCCGTAGACCGGCGCCCCCATCCGCATCGCGAGCGCGATCGCGTCCGAGGGGCGGGCCGAGACCTCGACGCCGTTGGCGAACCGGAGCGTGGCGAAGAACACGCCGTCCTGCAGGTCGGTGATCGTGACCTGGGCGAGCTCGGTCTGCAGGGCGCGCAGCACGTCCCGCATGAGGTCATGCGTCATCGGGCGCGCGGTGGTGATGCCCTCTTGGGCGAACGCGATCGCCGTGGCCTCCACGGCGCCGATCCAGATGGGCAGGTACCGCTCGCCGCCGACCTCCTTGAGCAGGACGATCGGCTGCTTCGAGGGAAGCTCGACTCGCACTCCGACGATGTCCAGCCGATGCACCGATCTACCTCCTCGCGCGGGTGCCCGGGGAGCCACCCCCGCCGACACCCGCATCAACCCGGACGGCTACCCCAGCGCCGGGCCCCTCGCCTGCTCCGGAGGCGGTCCGAAGCTCCGGTACCGCCGGTCGAGGAGACGCCCAGGGACCCGGTTGGTTCCCATCCGGGCAACGGCCCCGGCTGGTTTGGATCTGGGGGACGGGCCCCCGGCCCCCCGACTGCTTCCCCGATCCGGAGGACGGCCCCCGGACCCCCGGTGCGTGGGACCAAAACCCCACTCTGGAGACAGTATCTCCGCCGCGACCCACCCGTCAGCGCGCCCGCCAGTTCGGCCAGCCAAGCACACCACGGACAGCGCGGCCCACGCGGGGCCGGCCCGCCCGTTCTGCCGGCCGGCGCGCGGCGGCCATGCCGGGCTCGGTGGGCGCCGGCGCCAGCCGTCAGCGCGGCCCCGAGCCCAGCCGGGCTCGCAGGAGCGCCGCGTGCAGCCGGACCAGCAGCAGCGCGAGCTCGTCGACGGAGTCGCGCGGCAGGTCGTCGTCACCGGCGGTCGCGCCGGCGCTGCGCGGGGCGCGCAGCGGGGCGACCGCGGCCTCGATCAGGCCCGCCTCCCGGTCGGCGGCGGCGCGGGCGGCGCGCAGATGCCGCGCCTGGACGCCGTGCGCCGCCAGCAGGCCGACGGTCCGCGCGACGACGAGCGCGTCGGCGTCGTAGTAGCCGCCGCCGGAGACGGCCCGCAACAGGCCGTGGCGCTCG
Source organism: Pseudofrankia inefficax (assembly GCF_000166135.1). Taxonomy (NCBI): domain Bacteria; kingdom Bacillati; phylum Actinomycetota; class Actinomycetes; order Frankiales; family Frankiaceae; genus Pseudofrankia; species Pseudofrankia inefficax. The sequence goes on along the minus strand of NC_014666.1, from coordinate 3,558,962 downwards.
AGCTCGGCGAGCGCCTCCTCGTCCAGGCCGCTGGCGGCCAGCAGCTCCCGGCGCGACAGCCGGACCCGCTCGGCCCCGAGCAGCACGTCCAGGCCGGTGGCCGGCGGCGTGGAGGGCACCGCGCGCGGGCCGGTCGGAGCCGCCGGCGGGGCCTCGCCCCGGTCCATCGCCGCCAGCTCGTCCTTGATCACCCGCAGCGGCAGGTAGCGCTCCCGCTGGGCGTGCAGGACGTAGGCCAGCCGGGCCACGTCACCGGCCGAGTACTTGCGGTAGTTCGCGCTGGTCCTGGCCGGCTCGACGAGGCCTTCGGCCTCCAGGTAGCGGATCTTGGACAGCGTGATGTCCGCATAGTCCACCCGCAGCCGGTCGAGCACCTCGCCGATGTTCAGGACCTTGGCGGCCATCCGGGCGTCCGCCTCGGCGTCCGGAACCGGGCGCGCGCCAACCCGACCGGACCGGACCGCCCTCGACGGACCGCCGGCGGACCCGAGAGGCGGCGCCGCGACCGCCGCGGCGGCGGACAGCCGGGAACTCACCGCTGGCCCCCTCGCCTCACAACGGACCTCCCCCCGGGTAGGGGGACCCCGTCAGGAACACCAGCCGGAACTTGCCGATCTGCACCTCGTCTCCGCTGGAGAGATCGGCCGCGTCGATGCGCTCCCGGTTCAGGTAGGTGCCGTTCAGGCTGCCGACGTCGCGCACCGTGAAGCCCTTGGTGTAGGGCGAGCGCAGGAACTCGGCGTGCCGGCGGGAGACGGTCACGTCGTCCAGGAAGATGTCGCTCTCCGGATGCCGGCCGGCGGTGGTCAGGTCCGCGTCGAGCAGGAACCTGCTGCCCGCGTTCGGGCCGCGCTTGACGACGAGCAGCGCCGAGCCGGGCGGCAGCGCGTCGACGGCCGCGACCGCCTCGCGCTCGCCGGCTTCCTCGGCCTGGTCCGGGTCGAGGCGGTGCAACGCCGCGGTCGCCAGGTTCAGGGTCGACGTCTGTGGTTCCAGGGGCCGCTCGGGCGCGACCGGCTCGCCGGGGCGTACCAGAGGGGACCCGCACCGCGCGCAGTACAGCGCGTCGGGTGGGTTGTGCTGTCCGCACTTCGTGCAGAACACGGTCGCGTCCGCCTCCTGCCGGCGCCCGCGGGCGCGGGCCACCGGCCGCTCGTGCCACCGGCCAGGTGGCGAGAACGTCGTCTTCCCAATCCGAGGGGGTCGCCGCGCCATGCCGCCCACCCCCCACACAGGTTGTTGAGCGCGGCCGCCGTACCGGACCCACCGCCGGCAGTGTTCGCACTGCACAGCCAGGTCACCGGAGAGCGCCGCACCGCCTACTGATGCACACCGAGGCTAGTGCATCAGGGGCAGGCTCGTGAAAAGGGTGCGACATCAGATCTCGGCGTGGCGCCGAGATCTTCCCCTCCCCGGCGGCCTCGGCGCGACCCTGGCCGCCAGGGGTGATCACGCAGCGTGATCATCCACCGGCACGCCGAGCCACGCCGGGTGGGCGGACCCGGCCCCGGCTCAGCCGCTGTCGACGAACCGCGGGCCCGAATGTCGCGTATCCGACATTCGGGCCTGGCCTGGCGCCGACCCGCCGGGCCAGGCCGTCGCCGGGCGGCCCTGGGTTGGTCCCGGCCGCCCGGCTGGGCTGGATCGCTCAGGTGCTCTGGACGTGCGCCTGGTAGCCGGCGGCGTCCAGCAGCTCGTCGAGGGCGGACTTGTCCGCCACCGTGACCTCGATCAGCCAGCCCTCGCCGTACGGGTCCGAGTTGACCAGCTCGGGCGAGCCGTCGAGCGCCTCGTTGCGGGCGACGACCTCGCCCGAGGCCGGCGCGTACACGTCCGAGACGCTCTTGGTCGACTCGACCTCGCCGAACGGCTCACCGGCACGGACCTGGGCGCCGACCTCCGGCAGCGACACGTACACGATGTCGCCGAGCGCCTCCTGCGCGTACGAGGTGATGCCGACCCGCAGCGTCTCCCCCGTCAGCCGGACCCATTCGTGCTCACGCGAGTACTTCAGGTCCTCCGGGTACACCGCGTCACCGGCCATCGTGTCCCCTCCCATACGCGCAACCGCCTCCAGCCTGTCCCGCGGCCCGGCCCACTCGGGCCACCGCCTTCTCACCGTTCCGCCCACGACGGGCGGGCCGGCGCCCCGCCACGGCCACCGGATCAGCCAGCCGGCCGGCTGGCCGGGCTCGGCGTCCCGCGCACCGCGCGGATCTCGACCCGGTCGGTCTCGGTGACCCGCGCCTCGGCGCCGTCTCGGGCTGCCACCGTATCGAGCACGCCGCCGGGGAAGCGCATCGCCTCCGCCAACGTGTGCGGGTCGCCCACCACCGCCAGCTGATAGGGCGCCCGCGCGGCGACGCCGTCGACGAGCAGACCGCCACCGGGCCTGTCCACGACGTAGCTCTCGGCGACCAGCCGCACGCCGGCCAGCTCGATCGCCTCGGCGCCCGCGTCCCGCAGCTCCTGGAGCGCGTCGACGAAGACGTCCGCGCCGACGTTGCCCCGCGGATCGGTGACGGTCATCGTGATGCCGGGCCCGACGACCGGCACGGTACCGGCGAGCACGGCGAGGGTGCTCGCGCGGGCCGTGGCCGTGGCGAGCACCGACGGGTCGGGCGCGGCGGCGGCCAGGGTGGCACGTTCGCCCTGTAGCTGGTCGAGCTGGCCGGACAGCCGCCGGTCCTCGGCGCCGGCGGTGGCGAGCTGGTCGACCAGGCCGGCCGTCGTGGTCCCGGCGGGCGCCGTGCGGCCCGCCGCGGAGATCGCCACCGGGATCGCGAAGCCGCTGGCGGCCAGCAGCACGGCGACCGCCGCCCGCGCCGCCGGCCGCGCCCTGGCTCGCGCGGCACCGCCCGCCGCGGCCCGGGGCCCCGGGATCTCGACGCCGGCCGGCAGCCCGCGCTCATCCGGGGCGTCGGTCGGCCCGGCCGGGTCGGTGCGGTCCACGCCGTGCTCCTCAGACCCCGAACAGGTGGCGGCGCAGGGCCGTCGCGTTGGTGAAGATCCTGATGCCGAACACGACGACGACCCCGGTCGTCAGCGCGCCGCCGACGCCGAGCTGCTCGCCCACGGCCACCAACGCCACCGCGACGCCCGCGTTCGTCAGGAACGACACCACGAACACCAGGTCGTCGAAGACCCGTTCCAGCGCGGCGCGCAGCCCGCCGGCGAGCGCGTCCAGCGCGGCGACGACGGCGACGGGGAGGTAGGGGGCGAGCCAGCCGGGCGCCGTCGGCCTCACCAGGAGGCCGGCGACGAGGCCGGCGACGAGCGCGAGCACCGGTACCAGCCAGGACGACGCGCCGGCCCGGCGCCACCACGTGAGCCCCGGCCCACCCGGCACGGCTGCCGCCGACCCGGGCCGCGGCGGGTCGGGCGGCGGGCTGGTGGGGCCGGCGGCCGGACCCGCCGGAACGGGACCGCCGGGGGTCGGGCCGGCGGCGTCGTCGGGGCGGGTCATGGCGCGATCACTGGCCGAGCCTCCTCGCGAGTCGGGGCGTCGTCACCGGCGCGGCGGGCACGGTGACGACCCGCGCCGTGGTGGCGGCGACCAGTCGTGCGCCCGCCAGGTCGCCGTCGGCGAGCAGGCGGCCCGGGCCGGAGCCGAAGAAGGCCGCGAGCAGGGCGGCCGGGACACCGATCGCGTCCAGGCGGTACGGCGACACCACGGGCTGGAAGTCGACGAGGATCGCGCCGCCGGCGGTCCTGATCGGGCTGGTGCCCGACAGCCGGACGCCGTCGATGGCGATCGCCGTCGCGTGCGCGGCCCACAGCGCGTTGACGATGGCGGCGAGGTCCTGGTCGGTGACCCCGCCGGCGCCGCGCTGCCCGCTCCCCCGCGGGCCGGCGTCCGCGTCTCCGCCGGCCGCGTCGGCGATCTGGACGCGAAGCCCCGGGCCGGTGGCCACGGTCGCGCCGGCGGCGGGCTCCAGGACACCGAGCGCGTCGGCGGTGGCCCGCTGGGTGGCGGTGTCGCGGGCGAGGGCCGAGCGGGCGGCCGCCACGGTGGACCGCAGCCCCCGGGCCTCGGCGGTCTTCACCGCGACCGCCGCCTCGCCACGGTCCCGCTCGGCGGCCAGCGCCGCGTCGAGCCGGGCCCGGCCGGGGGCGCCGGCCCGCTGGGTGACGCCGGCGACGGCCAGCAGCAGCCCGACCGCGACCGCGACGGCCGCGAGCCGCGCCGGGGAACGCTCAGGCGCCCGGCGACCGAGCGGGCCCGCGCCCGTCACGCCCGTCCGGCCCCGCCGGCCCGCGGCTCCCGGCGGCCGCCCGCCCGCGGGTCCAGGCCGCTGCCCGCCCGATCGGGGCCCGGCCACCCGGGCCCGCGGGTAGGCGGGGTCGAGGGCCTGCGCGGCGACCGCGGCCAGCGGTCCTGGAAGCCGTCCGGACACGCGCGGGGCGGATCCGGGCGAAGGCACATCGGGCATTCTCACCGACTGCCGCGCCCGTACACAGAGGCGCGCCCGGCCACCCGCGACGACGTGTCGCGACGGTGTCGAACCGCCGCGAAAGCCACCGGAGCCCGACGCCCGGCCCACGCACCGCCGATCGCGGCCGGCGCCTCAGCGCGCGGGGGTGTCCCGGTGGTCGGCCTCGACGATCGCGGCCCAGTCGGCCAGCAGCGCGCACGCCTCGTCCCGGCTGCCCGCCTCGGCCCACAGGTGGGTGACGGCCTCGGCCGGGTCGGGCAGCACCAGCGCCCAGGCGCCGTCCGGCCGCACGACCCGGACGCCGTCGGTGGTGTCGATGACGTGCCCGGCCGCGACGTCGACGGACTCGACGATGCGGCGCATCACCGTCCCCTTCGCCGCCCAAGGGGTCGGCACCGAGCGGCGGACCACCGCCACCGGCGGAATCCGGGCGTCGATCGCGGACAGCGTGAGCCGGGTCCGCGCGACCAGGGCCAGCAGCCGGACGAACGCGGCGAACCCGTCGATGGCCGCGCCGAACTCGGGCACCACGAAGCCGCCCCGGCCGTCCGCGGCGAACACCACCAGCGGGTCGCGGGCCACCCGCGGCAGGTCGGCGGCGGACAGTGAGGTGCGCCGGACGGACAGCCCGTGGAACCGGGTGATCTGCTCGGCGACGAGCGTCGTGGTGACCGGAACGGCGACGGTCGCGCCCCGGTTCTCCGCGGCGACCAGGTCCAGGAACACCAGCAGGGCCCGGTCGTCGTCGATCAGGTCGCCCCGCTCGTCGACGATGGTGATCCGCTCGCCCACCTGGTCGAACCGGACGCCGAACGCGGCCCGGGAGCTGGCGACCAGGTCCCCGAGGCGGCGGACGGCCTCGACGCGCTGGGCCTCGGTGTGGGTGATCGCGGTGTCGTCGAGGCGGCCGTTGACGGTGAGGACGTCGACGCCGAGACGGCCGAGCAGCGTCGGCAGCACCAGCGACGCCGCGCCGCCGGACGGGTCGATGACGACCTTGAGCGCCGCCTCGGCGACGCCGGACATGTCGATCCGGTCGAGCAGGTCCTGGGTGTAGCGGTCGGCGGTCCGGGCCGGCAGCCGCAGGTCGCCGATCTCGCCGGGGAACGCGCGGCGGAACTCCTGGCGGGAGAAGACCCGGTCGAGCTTGCGCTGCGCGGCCGGCGACAGGTCGTCGCCGTCGGCGTCCAGGATGACGATGTCGATCCGCTCGGGGTCGCCCTCGGTGTTGTGGATCATGATGCCGCCGGCGGCGTCGGACGTGCGCACATCGAACCGGGTCACCGGCATCGCCGCGACCTCCAGGTCGCGGACGTCGATCGCGCTCGTGGTCAGCGCGCTGATCACCGCGCGTTTCAGGGCCCGGGCGGCACGGGTGCCGTCACGGGCGGTGGTGACGGTCGCGCCCTTCGGCAGGGTGGTCGCGTAGGCCGCGGCGAGCCGGACGGCCAGCTCCGGGGTGATCTCGGCGTTGACCAGGCCGGAGACGCCGCGCGGGCCGAACAGCGAGCGCTGCCCACGCGACTCCCAGATCACCGACGTGTTGACGACCGCGCCGGCCTCGATCGTCTTGTACGGGTAGATCCGCACGTCGTGGGAGATGAACGCCTCCTCCTCCACGACGCAGGCCTCCGCGACGACGGCGCCCTCCTCCACCCGGGCGGCGCGGCGCACGTCGGTGCCCTTGCCGATCACGCAGCCGCGCAGGTTCGTCCGCGGGCCGATCAGCGCGTTGTCGCCGACGAGGGCCCGGTGCAGGAACGCGCCCTTCTTGATGACGACGTTGCTGCCGACGACGGTGAACTCGCGCAGCTCCGCGCCGGCCTCGACCTTGGAGTAGTCGCCGACGACGAGCGGGCCCTTGAGGATCGCGTCCGGGTGCACGTCGGTGTCCTGGCCGATCCAGACCCCGGGCGACACCTCGAAGCCGCCGATCTCGACGTCGACCTGCTGGTTGAGCACGTCGGCCTGGACCCGCTGGAAGCTCGCGATCGTGCCGACGTCCTCCCAGTAGCCCGAGACGACGTGGCCGAAGACGGGGGCGCCGGCCGCGACGAGCCGGGGGAAGACGTCGGCGGACCAGTCGACCGGCTCGCCGGCGGGGACGTGGTCGAACACCTCCGGCTCCATGACGTAGATGCCGGTGTTGACCGTGTCGGAGAAGACCTGGCCCCAGGTCGGCTTCTCCAGGAAACGGGAGATCCGGCCGTCCTCGCCGGCGATGACGATCCCGAACTCCAGCGGGTCGGGCACCGACTTCAGCGCGACCGTGACGAGCGCGCCGTTCTTGCGGTGCTCGGCGACCAGGGCGGTCAGGTCGATGTCGGTCAGCGCGTCGCCGCTGATGACGAGGAACTGCTCGTCCCGCAGGGCCGCCTCGGCGTTCTTCACGCTGCCGGCCGTGCCGAGCGGGGTGGACTCGGTGGCGTAGGACAGGTGCATGCCGAGCTCGTCGCCGTCGCCGAAGTAGGTGCGCACCATGGCGGCGAGGAACTGGACCGTCACGACGGTCTCGTCGAAGCCATGCCGCTTGAGCAGCCGCAGCACGTGCTCCATGATCGGCCGGTTGACGACCGGGAGCAGCGGCTTGGGGGCGTTCGCGGTCAGTGGCCGCAGCCGGGTGCCCTCGCCGCCGGCCATGACGACCGCTCTCACGGCGACCCTCCCGCCGGGGCCGGCCGGCCTCCGCTGGCGCCGCGGTGCCGGTCCCGGGCGATGCCGGCGACCTGGAAGGCGTAGAGCAGGCCGGCCCACCAGTACATCGCGGTGCCCCAGATCGCGAACGCCCAGCCGAGCGGGCGGGCCACGGTCGACAGCCAGCCGTGGCCGTCCGCGAGCAGCAGCAGCGGGAACGCGTACAGCAGGTTGAAGGTGGCGGCCTTGCCCAGGTAGTGGACCGGCAGCGCGGTGCCGAGGCCCAGCCGGCGCATCGGGACGAGCAGCAGGGTGAGGAAGACGTCGCGGCCGATGATGATCGCGGTGAGCCACCAGGGGATGTTGCCCCGGACGGTCAGCGCGACGATCGTGGCGAGGATGTAGAGCCGGTCGGCCAGCGGGTCGAGCAGCGCGCCGAGCCGGCTGGTCTGGTTCAGCGCGCGGGCGAGCCGGCCGTCCAGGTAGTCGCTGACGCCGGCGAACATGAGGATGCCCAGCGCCACCCAGTCGGCCCGCGGGCCGAGCGCCACCCACAGGAAGACCGGCACCCCGACCAGCCGCAGCGTGGACAGCAGGTTCGGGATCGTGAGGATCCGGTCGGACGCCACCGGCTGTCCGCCCGGGGACCGGCCGCCCGGCGGCGCGGACGCGCCACCGGGCCCGTCGCCTGACGGGACGGGGGCGCTCGTCATGCCCATCTCCTCACTCGTCAGTGCTCTGTCCCCGAAACAGCTGTGTCCCCGAAACACTACGGGCAGAAGGAGACGCGAAAATGTCCTGCCCGCGTCGGTGCGCGGGCGCATCGGCACGGGCGGGCAAGGACGGCGCGTCTCTCGCCTCGGCATGACGCTAGCCGATGACCACTGGGGTGAATGCCGCCAGGCCGCCGCGGACCACGCAGCCGGGTTTCAAACTGGCCCTGTGGAGCCGTTTGTCGCCACCTGGGGCAGGGTGCGCGCGACAATGCGGTCGGAGCCGGTCGAGACTCGCGGCCAGGAGCGGTCCTGCGCGGAGGACGACGGGCCTGGCCGCCTGGCGCGGGCCCGGGCGGGCGATGCCCGCCTGGTTACATGATCCGCCCGACGTGGTAGGTCGAGCTGTAGATCGGGCGCAGCGACACGACGCCGCCGGTCTCCGGGGCGGCCCACATGTAGCCGTTCCCCGCGTAGATGCCGACGTGGTAGATGCTGCCGGGGGTGCCGAAGAAGATCAGGTCGCCGGGCTGCTTGGCCGACTGGGCGACGTGCACCGAGGCCTCGTACTGGGCCTCGGCGGTGCGCGGCAGGCTGCGGCCGAGCTGGCGGAAGACGTACTGGACCAGGCCGGAGCAGTCGAACGAGTACGGGCCGGTGGCGCCGTAGACGTACGGCTTGCCCTTCTGCAGGGAGGCCAGGTAGACGGCCTTCTCCCCGATCGTGCTGCCCGGGATGACGCTGGGGATCGCGTTGTTCAGGTAGCTGCTCGCGGCCCGGCCGGACGAGATCGTGATCGTCGTGGCGCCGGCGACCGAGGGGCGCAGCGTGCTGCCGCCGTCGAACACCGCCGTGATCGTGGTGGTGGACAGCAGCCGGGCGGAGATGCTCGCGGTGCCGTTGCCGTCGGTGGTCAGCGCGGCGGTGGTCTGCCACTTCGGCCCGTCGACCACGACGATCTGGACCTGCTCGTTCGCCAGCGGCGCGCCGCTCATCGCCTCGGTGGCCTTGACCGTGAGGACGACCGGCGAGTTCGGCGCGACCGTGGTCTTGTCCGCGGACAGCGTCAGGTTGGTGAAGGCCGGGTCAGAGTTGGCGAGAGCGCCGGCGAGGCCGCTGGAGCCGTGGCTGGTCGGGATGACGGTGTCGCCACCACCCAGCGCGGCCGCCAGCGCGTTCGACGCGAAGGGCGTGCTCTGGCTCTGGGAACTCGGGTCGATCGTGGTCGGCTGCTCGGGAGCCGACGGGACCGTCGCGGCGAAGGCGGCGGTGGAGACGGCGAGCGTTCCGGTCGTGAAGGCGGCGATGGTGCCTGCCCGACGAGATCCTGGACCGGACCGCCGACGGGCCTCCTCAGGAGCGCCCCCCGTGCGATGCCGGCCGCGGACCAGCTCGTCCCAGTCATCCGGGAGCCAGGCCATGCCACGACGGGACAACGCTCGTCCTTCCCTGACGCCTGCGAGGTCAGCTGTCGGGTTCGGGCTGGGTTCACGTAGCCCGGTCGCCTCGGGACGGCGACTTCACCCCAAGGGCTCGGCCGGTCAACCGGCCTTGCCCGGCGGAACCATGGGTCCCCCGCTCCTGCCCCGGCATGTCGGAGGGAGCGTCAGACCGGGGGCAGGACTCGGCGTTTCAGCCCGACGCATTGGTGCCTTAGGTGAAGAATGTTGCATTGACGACCTTAGTGGATGTCCACGGGGGTACTCCAACCACCGTAAACACAACAGTCGGACACTTTCCGGGGGTTACCTGCAGGTGTCTGACTAGTTCCCCTGACGTTCCCCGCAGCGCTGTAGCCGGTCCCGGGCCGCACCGCCAGCGGGCGCCCGGAAGCCGCCGACACCGTCCGCTTGGCTTCCCGTTGTGTTCCAGAAGAGTTGACTCACAGCGCCCTAGGACGATGGGCACAAGGTTGTGAGGACTTTAGTCCCGATCATTTTTAGGGCCCAAAGTCCCAACAACGAAACCGGCGGCAAGCTACTCGGCCGTAGATGCTCCGGACCCGGATTGCGACGCCCGTCACATGCCCCGAACGGCGCGCGGTTCGCGCGGTTATTGGCTCGGCGTCACCGTGAGCCGCGGCGTCGGAGGCGCGCCGGACACGACGGCCGCGGCAGGCGGCGCCGCGCGCGGGGTGGAGGGCGACGGCGTGGCGGGCGACAGGGCGACCGGTGGCACGGCGACCGGCGGTGCCGCTGGCGACCCGGCCGCCGGGGCGCCCGTGCGCACGGCGGCGGTCGCGGCCGCCGGCCGGGGGGCGGCCACGGCGGCGGACGGTGCCGCGGCGGCGGGCGCCGGCGCCACCGAGGCCGGCACGCTGATGGCGTGGCCGTAGACCACCAGGTTGTCGACGTAGTGGTGGGTGTGCTCGTCGAAGGCGCCGTCGCAGGTGATGACCCGGATCTCGGGCCGGGTGACCGGTCCGTAGACCTCCTGCGTCGGGAACGTCGCCTTCGAGACCTCCTGCAGGCGGTCCACGACGAAGGTGACGCTCGCCCCGGACGCGCCGACCACGACCAACTGGTCGCCGGGCAGCACCGAGCCGAGCCGGTAGAAGACCGCCGGCCCCGTCTTCGAGTCGTAGTGGCCGACGAGGACCGCCGGGCCGACCGCCCCCGGGGCGACGCCCGGCTTGTACCAGCCGACATCGCCCCACTGGGTCGGCACGTCGATCGCGCCCTGCGGGTCCAGGCCCAGGCCGATGACCGGTGCGTCCAGCGCGATCGCCGGGATCCTCAGCCGGACCGGGTCGGTCACCACCGGCGGCGGGGGCAGCGCGCTGGGGGTGGCCGACGGCGGACCGGACGGGCTCGTCGGCACGGGTGCCGGCGGCGGCAGAGCCCGGCCGGATGGCGCCTCGGCAGACCGGATCATCGGCGCCGCGAGCTGGAATCCACTGGCCACCACGAGCGCCACACCGACCAGCGCCAGCGGCCACGACAGGCGCGACAGGCCACCCAGTCGCCCGCCCAGCCGGCCACCGATCCACCCGCCCAGCCGGCCACCAATCCACCCACCCAGCCGGCCACCAATCCACCCACCCAGCCGCCCGCGCCCACCGGCTCCCGCCACGTGTCGGCCCTCGGTCCCGGCCTTCCGGCTGGCGCGCCACGCCGCGGCCGTCCCGCGCAAGCCGGCGGCGGCGGTCGCGAGGCCTGACAGGCCGGCCCTCGCGGCCACGGCGAGCGATCGCCTGGCGGCCGCGGGCCGGACCGGCGCGGGTCCGCGGGCGGCGGGCCTGGCCCGCGGCGGCTGCCGCCGGGCCCGGTCCGTTCCCGCCGGCCCGCGACGCTCACCGCGCGCCGGATCGCGTCGCCTCGGTTCCAGGCCCACGAAAACCGCTCCCTCCCCCTGCCCCCGACGCCCGGATGCTACGGCCGCCGACGCCGTTTCCCGGCCTGTCGCCGCCGTATCCGGGCGCGGTTTGGACGGGCCGGGAAAAACGGTCACCGAGCCCACGGGCGGCGTACCGGGCCAACTCCGTGGTCCTGGTTTCCGGAAATACGGAGAAGGAGTCCGGAAAACGGCCGCCGCCGAAGCACAGAGAACGGGCGGACATCCCGCCGGCACGGGCATTTGCCACCAGCAGCGGCTGACCGGGGCGTGTGCCCGCCCGCGCCGTCACCGCAGGTCCGAGGCCGTCGCGGGCTGCGCTGGATTCCGCCGTCGAGTGGCTATGTTGTCGCTCGCAGCAATCACGCAGTCACTAACTCTGGGAGAGGGGACCTGATGAAGGGACTGGGACGGAGTGCCGCCCTGGTGGGACTGTCCGGCGTCGCCGGCATGGTTCTCACGTTCGGCGTCGGCGTCGGCGCCGCGCACGCTGACACGGCGTCCGGCGACAAGTCGGGCAACGGAATTCTCGACGACAAGAACGGCAAGGACGACGGCGGCCTGTTCCCGAACGGGATCCTGAACGACAAGAACAACTGCAACAAGGACGGCAAGGACGGGAAGGACGGCAAGGACGGCGGCCTCTTCCCGAACGGGATCCTGAACGACAAGAACAAGGACAACTGCGTCGTCGGCGGCGTGGGCGTCGGTGTCGTCGGTGTGGGTGTCGGCGGCGGTGGCGCCGGCGGTGGCGTCGCGGCGGGTGGCGGCGGCATGTCCGACCCCAGCACCGCCCTCCCGCTGGCCGGTGCCGGCCTCGGTGCGGTCCTGCTGACCGTCGGTGTCGCCAGCCGTCGTCGTCAGCAAGGCGCCAACTGACCCGTGGGCCTGACCGGTCGGACCCCGCATCGAGGTCCGGCCACCGGCGCCGAGGCGGCTCACCCGCCCCGGGCCGGTCTGGCCTGGCGCCTCCCCGCAGATCCGCGCGGCGGATCTGCGGGGACCCCGGGCCCAGCCCCACGGCTGTCGGTCAGCCGCGGGCCCCATCCGGGCCCGCGGCGGCCGGCGGCAGTGGGTGCCGCGACTCCGCTCGTGGCGCCCACTGCCGCCGTACCCCAGTCATCACCACACCCCCCAGATCAGGTAAGGTGACATCGTCGCCGGGGCCTACAGGGCAAGCCCACAGCGTTCCTGTAGAGCCAGGGGACGGCGATCCCGCCGGGTGACCAGCGGGCTGGCCCGGGTGGTCGAAGGACCTCGCCGGCCGGAGCAACGCAGGGCGGTCCCGATCACAGGGGCTCGTTCCGGGACGTGGCGCAGCTTGGTAGCGCACCAGACTGGGGGTCTGGGGGTCGCAGGTTCAAATCCTGTCGTCCCGACGGGCAGCAAGAGGCCGCTGATCAAGGCATTAGCCTGGTCAGCGGCCTTTCACGTTCGTGACCGCCGTCGAGCGGCCAGCCAGCGCCCGCGTCGGCGGCTTGGACAAGTGGCCTCCGGCCGGGGCGCGGTCCGGCAGGATCCCCTCATGGCCGGTGACCGCGCGCCCGATGACTGGGTGTATGTCGTGACCGACATCGAGACGGACGGTCCCTGGCCCGGTCCCAACTCGATGCGGTCGTTCGCTTCGGTGGCCGTGTCGGTCGACGGCACGCGGCACGGCCAGTTCGAGGCCGTGCTGGAGCAGCTTCCGGGCGCCGCGCCGAACCCGCACACGCTCGCCTGGTTCCAGGCGCAGCCGGAAGCGTGGGCGGCGGCGACGACCGGCCAGCGGCCCGTCCCCGCCGTGATGGCCGAGTACGTCGCCTGGGTCCAGGCGCTGCCGGCCCGGCGGATGTTCGCCGCGTCCCCGCTGGCGTTCGACGGCTGCTGGCTCGACTACTACCTGCGCCGCTTCACCAGGTACGGCCTGATCCACGGGCCCTATGAGACTGACTGGCTGTTCACCGGCCCCGGCCTGTGCCTGCGCAGCTACGCCGCCGCCGTCACCGGGCTCCCCGTCGCGTCGGTGGGCGGCGCGACCCTCCCGTCGAGCTGGTACGGCGACGTACCGCACACCCACCGCGCCCTCGACGACGCGCTCGGCTACGCCAACCTCCTGGTCGCCCTCACCAATCAGCCCCGTCCCGCCGGCCCCTGACGCCAGGCGCCGCCCGACGGCGGCCGCGACCGCCCTGGCGATCAACGGCTGTTCGTCGCCTTGATCGCCGTCTTCGCCCTCGGGTGGTCGCGAAACAGGCCTGGTTACGACCGTCGGAGGGCCGAAACGGCGATCACGGGAACGCCGGACGCTGACGCCGGGCGGTGCCAGGGCGGGTGTCGGACCGGCGGCGCCCGGCGCCCGGCGGCGATCGCTAGTGGCGGCCTCTGCGGTCCTCGCGCTCGCGGACGCGGATGGAGATCTCCAGCGGGGTGCCGACGAAGCCGAAGTCCTCCCGCAGGCGGCGCTCCAGGAAGCGGCGGTAGCCGGGCTCCAGGAAGGCGGTGGCGAAGACGACGAAACGGGGCGGGCGCACGCCCGCCTGGGTGGCGAACAGGACCTTGGGAATCTTGCCGCCGCGCGGGGGCGGCGGGGTCGCGGCGACGACCTCGCCGAGCCACTGGTTGAGCCGGCCGGTCGGAATCCGGGTGCCCCAGCTGTCCAGCGAGGTGTGCAGCGCGGGGGCGAGCCGGTCGGTGGCCCGGCCGGTCAGCGCGGAGACGTTCACCCGCGGCGCCCAGGCCACCCGGGCGAGGTCGCGGGAGATCTCCTTCTCCAGGGTGAGCCGGCGGTCCTCGTCGAGCAGGTCCCACTTGTTGAACGCCAGCACCAGGGCCCGGCCCGCGTCGACGACCATCTGGACGACCCGCTGGTCCTGCTCGGTCAGGGTCTCCCCCGCGTCGAGCAGCACGATCGCGACCTCGGCCGCCTCGATCGCGGCGGCGGTGCGCAGCGACGAGTAGTACTCGGCGCCGCTGGACTGGCCGACCCGGCGGCGCAGGCCGGCCGTGTCGATGAACAGCCACTGCTCGCCGCCGACGGTGACCAGCTCGTCGACCGGGTCGCGGGTGGTCCCGGCGACGTCGTGGACGAGTGCCCGCTCCTCGCCGGCGAGCCGGTTGAGCATCGACGACTTGCCGACGTTCGGCCGGCCGACCAGGGCGACCCGGCGTGGGCCGTCCTCCTCGTCGAAACGCTCCGGCGGGGCCTCCGGCAGCGCGGCGAGCACCGCGTCGAGCAGGTCACCGCTGCCCCGGCCGTGCAGCGCCGACACCGGGTAGGGCTCACCGAGCCCGAGGCCCCACAGCGCCGCCGTGTCGGACTCCAGGCGCTGGTCGTCGACCTTGTTCGCGGCCAGCACGACGGGCCGCCCGGACCGGTGCAGCACCCGGGCGACGGCCTCGTCGGCGTCGGTCGCGCCGACGGTGGCGTCGACGACGAAGAGCACCGCGTCGGCGGTCGCCAGGGCCCGCTGGGCCTGCGCGGAGACCCGGCCGGCGAGGCCCCTGGCGTCCGGCTCCCAGCCGCCCGTGTCGACCAGCGTGAACCGGCGTCCTGACCAGTTCGCGTCGTAGGCGACCCGGTCGCGGGTCACCCCGGGGACGTCCTCCACGACCGCGGCGCGGCGGCCGAGGATGCGGTTGACCAGCGTCGACTTGCCGACGTTGGGCCGGCCGACGACGGCGAGCACGGGCTGGCCTCCGGCCACGGTGCCCGTCGTCGGGTCCGGGCTGTCCTGGCTGGCACCGCTGTCCTTGCTGGCTCTGTCGTCGTCTCGTGGGCTCACCGTGGTGCCGACTTCCTGGTAGGTCTCGCGTGGGTGGTTCTGGTGCTTCCGAGGGTATCCGGGCGCGCGCGCCAGACCGGCCCCCGCCAGGCGGCGGACCCCGGTGGGGACAGGCGATTCCTACGGGGTGGTCACCGAACCCGCCGCTGCCGGGACCGAACGTAGGACTCGGCGTCGGGCTTAGACGGTCTCGCTGGCGCGGGCGGTCGCCAGGTGGTCGGCCAGGTGCACCCGGATGTCCTCGGCGACGGCAGCCAGCGCCTTGCGCGAGCGGGGGTTGGCCGGGATCTCGACGGCGAACGGCGCGCCGAACACGACCCGGACCTGGACCGACCGCTTCGGCCAGCGGGCGCCCTTCGGCAACGCGTCGCCCGTGTCCAGGCACGCGACCGGCAGCACCCGGCAGCGACCGTGGACCGCCAGATAGGCGATGCCGTGCTGGACGGCCGCCATCTCCCCGCTGCCCCGGGTGCCCTCGGGGAACACGCCGATCGCCTTGCCCCGGCCGAGCTCGTCCAGCGCGGTGTGCAGGGCGACCCGGTCCGCCTTGCCGCGGTCGATCGGGATCTGCCCGACGAGGCGCAGCAGCCAGCCGAGGACGCCCTTGTACATCTCGACCTTGGTCAGGCAGCGGACCGTGCGCGGCGCCTCGATGACGACCAGCGGGCCGTCCAGCCAGCTCGAGTGGTTCCCGGCGAAGATCAGCGGCTCGTCGCGTGGGATGTTCTCGACGCCCTCCAGCCGGATCCGCATCACCAGCCGGTTGAGCAGCACCCGCACCGGCGGCTTGAGCGTCCGGTGCAGGATGTCGTTGTACGGCTTCGACTCCGCGCCGCGGTGCAGCGGCTGCTTCGCGGTGGTCTCCGCCGGCAGCGACGCGGGAGCCGGCTCGACGGCAGCGGGTGCCGGCTCGACGGGGGCGGGCGCCGGCTCGACCGGAGCGGATGCCGCCTCGACGGGCGCGGGCGCCGGGTCGACGACAGCCGACGTCGGCTCGGGGTCGGGGCCGGTCATGGGGCCGAACCTGGGATGGCCGCCGCGAAACCGGCCGCGGCGATGTGCCGCAGGACCTCGTCGACGACCTCGTCGACCGTCATGCCGCTGGAGTCGACCACGATCGCGTCGGGGGCCGCCTGGAGCGGGTCGACCTTGCGGGTGCTGTCCAGCTCGTCGCGGCGGCCGAGCTCGGCCAGGGTCCTCGCGACGTCGTCGACGCCCTTCTCCCCCAGCTCCCGGGAGCGGCGCAGCGCGCGCACCTCGGTCGAAGCGGTCAGGAAGACCTTGACCGGGGCGTCCGGGGCGACGACGGAGCCGATGTCGCGGCCCTCGACGACGATCCCGCCGGCGGTGTCGACGGCCTCGGTGATGATCTGCTGCTGCTGGCTGACGAGCCGGCTGCGGACCACGGCCACGGCGCTGACGGCGCTGACCGCGTTGGTGACCGCGCGGGTCCGGATCTCCGCGTCGACCCGGACCTGGTTGACCGCGATCGTCGGGGCGTCCGGGTCGGTGCCGGAGGTCAGCACGGCCCGCTCGGCGAGCTCGGCGACCGCCGCCGCGTCCTCGATGTCGATGCGCTGCTCGAGGGCGAGCTGGGTGACCGCGCGGTACATCGCGCCGGTGTCGAGGTAGCGCAGGCCGAGCCGGCGGGCGATCGCCTTGGCCGCGGTGGACTTCCCGGAGCCACCAGGCCCGTCGACCGCGACCACCAGACCGGGGCCGCCCCGGCCGCCGCCCGACTTCTCGCCGGAACCGTGGTCGTGCTCCACCCGCGTCCTCCGTCCGGACAGCATCAGACGCTGCCACTCGTCTCGAACCGATAGTGACGTCCGGCCGTCCCTCGGGAACCGGCGGGACGGCCGGGATCAGGCTACTCGGCCCACCTCGTCACCGACCGCCGGCTCGGCCCTCCGCGCGTCCCGGCCCCGCCGGCCGGGCCTGGTGCCTAGGAGCGGCGATAGGCGCACCAGCCGGCGGCGTTCAGGCGGTCGACCAGGTCGGCGGCGACGTCCGGGGCGACGGCGAGCTCGATCACGCCGGCGGGCGCCTGGAGGCTGTGCTCGAAGGGCCCGATGTCCTCCAGGTTGACCCGCCAGTCGCCCATCGTCGTCAGCAGCGCGGCGAGCTGCCCCGGCCGGTCGTCGAGGACGACGCCGACCCAGCCCCAGGGCCGGGCCGCGGCCGGGCCGGGCTTGCTCGGCAGCAGGGTCCGGCCGGCGCGGCCGCGGTCCATGAGGTCCGTGACGACCTTGCCGACCGAGGCCTCCGACGCGTGGTCGAGGGCGTCGGCGAGCGCGCCCAGCTCGGCCGCGACCCGGCGGGCCTGCGCGGCGACCGGCCCGCGGTTGCCCTCCAGGATCGAGGACCACAGCGCCGGGTCGGAGTCCGCGAGCCGGGTCGAGTCCCGGAAGCCCTGCCCGGCCAGCGCCAGCTCACCGGGCCGCAGGTGCGGGGTGGCGGCCGCCAGCAGGCTGGAGACGACCTGCGGCAGATGGGACAGCGCGGCCATCGCCTCGTCGTGCCGGTCGGGGGTGGTGCGCACCGGCAACGCCCCGCAGGCGAGGGCGAGCGCCTCGGTCGCCGCGACGGCGGCCGAGGTGGTGTGGACGGTCGGGCACAGCACCCAGGTCCGCTCCGCGAACAGGTCGGCCTGCGCCGAGGCCGCGCCGCCGCGTTCCCGGCCGGCGATCGGGTGCGCGGGGCACCAGGTGGTCAGGTCGCAGCCGGCGACGACGGCCTCGGCGATCGGGCGGCTCTTCACGCTGGCGACGTCGCTGGCCGAGTCGGTGATCCCCGCCTGCTGGAGCGCGCGCAGCTCGGCGGCGACCGCGTGCGGCGGCACCGCTACGACGGCGTGCTCGACCCGCTCGCCCTGCCACAGCGAGCCGGCGCCCAGCGCCTCGGCGAGCTTGACCTGCTCGGGGTCGGTGTCGCGCAGCAGCACCTCGACACCGGCGCGGCGCAGCGCCAGGCCGATGCTCGTGCCGATCAGACCGGATCCGACGATGCCGACCCGGCGGGGCAGGTCCGGCGACGGCACGGGCACAGGTGTCACGTCCGCCCACGTTACGGCCCGTGGCCGGATTTGGCGGAGGCGACCTTCCCCACGCCGGCCGCGCGGACGGCTGCCCGCCAGCGAGACCGGCACCCGGTCAGCCGCCCGCTCCCGAGCTCAGGCCGCCCGGCGGCCGAGCCGGCGGCTCAGAGGCCGACCATCGAGTGCAGCGCGCCGACCTCGTGCAGGGTGAGGTGGCGGGCCCGGCCGGAACGCAGCGTGCCCAGGTGCACGGCGCCGAACTCGGTGCGCAGCAGGCGCACCACCGGGTGGCCGACCTCCTCCATCATCCGGCGCACGATCCGGTTGCGGCCCTCGTGCAGGACGATCTCCAGCAGGATCTGCGAGCCGACCTGGTCGATGATGCGGGCGCTGTCGACGCGGACCGGGCCGTCGGAGAGCTCGACCCTGGTGTGCAGCCTGCGCATCGTCTCCTTGCGCAGCGGGCCGTTGATCTGGACCTGGTAGGTCTTGGGCACCTGGTAGGACGGGTGGGTCAGCCGGTGGGCCAGGTCGCCGTTGTTCGTCACCAGCAGCAGGCCCTCGCTGTCGACGTCGAGCCGGCCGACGTGGAACAGGCCGGCGCTCGCGCCGAACTCGGTGA
This sequence comes from Pseudofrankia inefficax, assembly GCF_000166135.1. NCBI lineage: Bacteria > Bacillati > Actinomycetota > Actinomycetes > Frankiales > Frankiaceae > Pseudofrankia > Pseudofrankia inefficax. The sequence continues at coordinate 3,540,423 of NC_014666.1, read as the reverse complement.
GCAGGTCGCTGATCGTCGGCCGGTCCTCCGGGTCGGACATGGTCGACACGACCCCGCGCGGCTTGTTCAGCGCCAGGTGCACCAGCCCGGTCCGGGTGACGACGCGCTCGCCGTCGACCTCGATGACGGCGGTCTCCGGGTCGACCCGGCGGCCCTGCTCGCGCACGACCTTCCCGTCGACCCGCACGCGGCCGGCGTCGATCAGCTCCTCGTTGTGCCGGCGCGACCCGACCCCGGCCGACGCCAGCACCTTCTGGAGCCGGATGCCCTCCTGGCTCGCCGTCTCGCCGCGCCCGCCACCGTCACGCCCGCCACCGTCACGCCCGCGAGCGTCACGCCCGCCGACGCCGCGCCCGCCAACGTCATGCCCGGCTGGCCCACGCTCTGCCGTCCCGCTCACCTGCGCACCACTTCCGCCACGTCCGCCACCCCGCCGCGGCCTCGTCGCCGCGTTCCGGGGATGTTCATGTCCAGCGTACGGACCGCGCGCCCGAGCCCGTCGCGCGCGCCGGCCGAGCCGCCTGGACGGCGCCGCGTGTCAGGGGGCGATGAGGTCCTCGATGTCGTCGAACCCGGGCAGCAGCGGGGCGAGCGGGGGAAGCTCGTCCAGGCCGCGCAGACCGAGCCGCTCCAGGAAGTAGTCGGTGGTGCGGTAGAGGATGGCGCCCGTCTCCGGGTCGGTGGTGGCCTCCTCGACCAGGCCTCGGGCGGTGAGCGTGCGGATCACGCCATCCGCCGAGACCCCCCGGACCGCGGAGATCCGGCCGCGGCTGACCGGCTGCTGGTACGCGACGACGGCCAGGGTCTCCAGCGCCGCCTGGGACAGCTTCGACATCTGCCCGGCGAGCACGAACCGCTCGACCCAGGGAGCGCACTCCTCCGCGGTGTAGAACCGCCAGCCACCGCCGACGTGGCGCAGGTCGAAGCCACGGCCGTCGGCCCGGTACTGCGCAGCGAGCTCGGCGAGCACCCGCTCGACGTCGAGCGCGTGCGCGGCCAGCCCGGTGGCCAGCTCCGCCACGCCGACCGGCTTCTCCGCGACCATCAGCACGGCCTCGACAAGCGCCACCAGCGGCGGACGGTTCTCCGGCTCCGGCAGGGGCTCGGCCTCCGCCTCCGGCTCGGCGTCGTGGGCATCCCCCACGACGGCCTCGGGCTCGGGCTCAACGCGCTCCGCGATGGCCTCCGGGCCATCGGGCTCAACGGTCTGCGAGGCCTCGGCTGGCTCCGGCGGCTCGGGGGCGAGGCGCGGGGCGGGGATGTCCTGGGGGTGCTCTCCGGCGGGGTCCTCGGTCAACGCCCGGCCTCCTCGTCCGCGTCCGCGTCATCGTCAGAACTCAGGTCGTCGTCGAAGTCGCTGCGGGCGGGCAGGTCGGCGACGGGGGTGAGGCCGCCGCCGATGTCGGTGCCCTCCGGCTGCTCCTCGCTCCAGCGCACGATCAGCTCGCCGAGCGGGGTGTCCTGTTCGAAGGAGATCCGGCCCTCGCGGAACAGCTCCAGCAGCGCCAGGAACCGGGCGACGACCTCGATGGTCTCCCGGCAGCCGACGCACAGCGATCGGAACGATGCCGCGCCCAGCTCCCGCAGCCGCTGGATCAGCACGAGCATGTGCTCCCGGACGCTGACCCGCGGGGCGTGCACGTGGTCGACCGCGACGACCGGGGGCAGCACCGGCTCGCGCAGCCGGGCCGCCATCGCGGCGAGCTCGGAGGGCCCGACGGTGATCTGCACCTCGGGCAGCGCGGCGGCGTAGCGCGGCTCCAGCGCGACGCCGCGCGGGGTGAACCGGGACTCCAACGTCATCAGCGTCTGGAAGATCGCCGCGGCTTCCTTGTACGCCTTGTACTGCAGCAGCCGGGCGAACAGCAGGTCGCGGGCCTCCAGCAGCGCGAGGTCCTCGTCCTCGCCGTCGCCGCCGGAGGTGGGCAGCAGGCGGGCGGCCTTCAGGTCGAGCAGGGTCGCGGCGATCACGAGGAACTCGGTCGCCTGCCCGAGGTCGAACCGCTCGCCGAGCCGGCGCAGGTGCGCCACGAACTCGTCGGTCACCTTGGCCAGCGCCACCTCGGTGACGTCCATCTTGTGCTTGGCGATCAGGGACAGCAGCAGGTCGAACGGGCCGGAGAAGTTGTCCAGCTCGACGAGGAACGCCTCCGACCGGCCGCTGCGCGCGGTCAGCGGCAGGGCGTCGGCGGGCAGCGCGCCGGCGCCGCCGGACGCCGGCCCGGCCGAGATGGCGGCCTCGTCAACCGGTCGCTCGCCGCTGTCGGGGGTGTCCGGAGGCCCGGCCTCGGACTCGGCCGGTTCAGGGCCCGGCGTGGTCGGGGAATCGGTCACGGCATCGTCCGTGCCGGTCTCGGCGTCGGCGCCGCCAGGCACGGCGCGCAGCGCGGCCGTCCTGGACGAGGCGGTGCGCGACAGGGCCATGGCGACACGCTACAGCCGATCACTTCCGCGGCAGCCAGGTCACGCCGGTGGCCGCGATCAGTCCGCGGACCGGGCCGCCCGGTCCCCGGGGTCACGGGCCAGGACCGGATGATCCGGGAGACGGCTGGCCGCCGCCGTGAGGATCCTCGCCCGGCCGTCGGGGAGAATTCCGTCGCGCACGAGGGCCGCGACCTCGACCCAGAACTCCTCGGCGGTGTTCACCCGCCAGGACGGCTGCCGCTCGGCGCGCAGACCGGCGTCGGAGAGCAGCTGGCCGGCCGCTGTCTGATCCGCGAACGCCGACGTGAGCGCGGCGACCTCCTCCTCCGTCAGCGGTCCCTCGGCCGCGACTCGCGGACGCGCGGCGGCGGTCGCCGCTGGCCACGGGCCGCTGCGAGCGGCGTGGTCGGCGGGGACCCAGGCAGCCGTCGCCTGCTGGTGTGGGCCCTGCTGGTGCGGGGCCTGCTGGTGCGGGGCCTGCTGGTGCGGGGCCGCCGCGCAGGCCTCCCAGCGCGCGACGAGCGCGGCCAGCGCGGTCGCCGTCTCCTCGTCGACGCCCAGGTCACGGGCCGCGTCGGGCAGGTGCGCCAGCCCGGCCGCCGACCGCCCGTAGAGGTCGACCAGGGCGAGCAGCCACTGGCGGCCGATCGGCAGGTCGGGCACGTCGATGCTGGTCCCCGACCAGCCGGCGAGCCGCCCGAGGAACAGATAGCGGCTCTGCGGGCCATGCAGCACCAGGCAGCCCACGAGAAGATCCACGATCTGACGCTCGACCGGCGCGCGGCACCGCCGTACCGCCAGCTCCGATGGACCGACCGGCATCACGTCCTCCCGTCCCCGCCGCGGCTCGTCACGGTCACCCTGGCCTACAGCTGCTCGGGGTCGATGTCGAAGTCCGACCGCATCCACGCCGTCGCGTTCTTCACGGCCTGATGCTGGGCACCGAGGACGCGGGTGAGGCGCTCGACTGTCGCCCCGTTCAGGCGGACACCCTCCTCGGCGCGATCGAGAGCCCGCAGATCCTGGGCCAGGTTGATGGTGATCAGCAGCGTCTCGGGGTGGTCGCCGCCCAGTGTTCGGCGGCATCGGACGATCGTGTCCTGGTCACGTTCCAGCGCCCGTTCGAACTCCCCGGCCGCGAACAGGTCACTGGCCAGGTTGGCGGCCGCGGCCAGCGTGTAGGGGTGGTCAGGGCCAAGCCGATCGGCAAGCACGTCGAGCGACACGGTGTCCAGCTCGACGGCGCGCGCGACGTCCCCGCAGTGCCGGACGGCGAGCGCCAGGCTGACCGCGGCGGCGCGGGTGTGGGGATGCGGCGGGCCGAAGGCCCGCTCGCAGCGTCCCAGCGCCTCCTCGGCCAGTTCCCGCGCCTCCGAGAGGTTCCCGGTGTTGCGCAGGTCGGCGGACAGCGCCGCCGACAGCGCCAGCGACGCGGCGATCGTCCGGGGGTGGTCCCGCCCGTAGCGCCGGTCAAGCTGCGTCCGGACGTCCCTGGCCACGCGGAGCGCCTCGGCGTGCAGGCCCGCCTTGCGCAGGGCCACGGCGAGCTGGTTCTGTGCCGTCAGGACGTCGATGTGGTCCCGCCGGCCGCCGACCGCCTCGACGAGCCGCTCGACGATCCGTTCCTGGCGGCGCGGGGCGCCCACGTAGTCGCCCGTCTCCCGCTGGCCGATCGTCAGGCCCAGCACCGTACGCAGGGTGTCGAGGTTGTTCTCGCCCAGCACCGCGGCGCGCAGGCTCCACGTCTCCTGGTCGGCGCGCCGGGCCTCGTCGTACCGGCCGACCAGCCGAAGGGCGGCGCCGACGTCATGCGCCGCGACGAGCGTGGCCGGATCCCGCGGGCCAAGGGCCTCGGTGGCGCGGCGCGATCGCTCGTCGGCGAGCTCCAGACAGCCGTGGAAGTCGCCGGCGGCGACGAGGTCCGCGACCCGGTTGCCCATCGCGAGCAGCGTCTCGGGGTGGGCGTCGCCGTGGACCCGCGCGCACAGCTCCAGCGCGCGGGAGTTGATCCGCGCGGCCTCGTCGTAGTGGCCGTTCGCGTGATGAAGCCGGCCAAGCCAGCCTGCGAGACGCACCATCTCGGGCGCCTCCTCGCCGATGGTCTGTTCCCAGGTCTCGTGGACCTGCGTCGCGAGCTCCAGGCTGCGCTCGTGGTCACCCCACCGGAAGAGGTAGATGACCTCGTTCACGAGCGTCTCGCGCACGCGCGGGTCCCCGCTGTCCGCCGCGTCGGTGGCGAGAAGGTGTGGGTACAGCTCCGCGTAGAGAGGCCAGGCGGCGGGGTCGTCCGGCGTGCCCGGGTCGCCGACCGCCAGCAGTGCCCGTGCGGCGCCACGCACAAGGTCACGCTCGCCCGGCGGCATGCGATTGACGACGACCGGTTGGACGAGAGTCTGCATCAGTATCGTGTCATCGCCGGGGCCGACGCGCGTCAGACCGTACCGGTTGAGATCCCCTACCGCCCTGGCCATTTCGACTGGTCTCAGTGGCACCGCGTCGAATTCTGGCATGCTCAACGCGGCGAGGCCGTCGAAGAGGAACTTCCTGCGAATCGGCAACGGCGCCAGAAAGGCGACCAGCTGCGCAATCCGGCAGGCGGACGGCGAACTCTGCTCGATCCGGTCGAGCGCGAGGCTCCATGCCACATCTATCGAAATATCGTAAGCAGGCAGGCTCCCAGCCAGGTTGACGTTCCTATCCTCGAACAGACGTAGGTACTCACCCACCGGCATACCAGTCTCACGGCACCAGATGCTCGCCTGATCCACCGCCAGCGGTAGGTCCCCAAGGGCCGCCGCAAGCCGGTCGGCATCCGCCACCGGTAGATCAATTCCCTCGTCGAGCCGGTCGTCGAGCCGGAGCATCTCAATACTCTCTGACCGGGTGAAAGGGCCGACCTCGACGCAACGGGCAAGGCGCAGCCAAGCCGTGTTCCGCGCGACGATCAATATGTCGCCCGCAGTGCCGGTCGGAAAATAGTTTCGAACCATTTCTATCTCGTTAGCATTGTCGAACACCAGCAGCCATCTCGAGTACGGCTGCCCTGCGCGCAGAGCATCGACGACCCTCCGCACCGCCGAGTCAGCCTCGGTGCCGACGTCCATGTTCAATTCTCGACCAAGATCCATGAGCGAGGCCGCAATCAATGTGGAATGCTCAGCCGATATCCACCAGACAATGTCGTAGTCGGACGAGAACCGGTACGTATACTCGGTGGCGACCTGAGTCTTGCCTACCCCGACCATGCCGGTGATCGCCGCCGGGACATCTGGCGCCGCGCTTCGTTGCCGCAGGTTCACCCGCACCTCCTCCAGCAGCTCTTCCCTGCCGGTGAACCGTGGGTTCCGCGGCGGGACACGTCCCCAGACCGCGGGCACGCGTCCGATCGGGGCTGGCGTCGGCTGGGCGAGCGCGGCCTGGAGGCGGCGGGCGCGGGGCAGGTAGGGGCCGGACAGGGCGGCGAAGGCGACCGCCTCGACAGCGACGAAGTCCTCCGTCTCGGGGGTGACCGCCGGGATGGGGACGCCGTCCGGGTCCAGCAGGGCGGCGGCGAGGTGGCGGACGGCCGTGACCTTCGGGCCCAGGTCGGCGCTCACGGTCCGCAGCACGCGAGCCGTCTCGGCGCGGCTGCAGTAGGGCAGCAGGCGCTCCCGCAGGCCCGGGGCGAACTCGTAGGCGATGTCCGTCTCGTCCGCCGACGAGCCGGCGACCGGGTACAGCAGCCCGTGCGCGAACAGCTCGCTCAGGGCCGCGGTGGTGCGCCCCGGCGGCCCCTCCACCATGCGGAGCAGCGGCCGCAGCGTCGAGCGGGTGATCGGGGCCGCCGCCAGGTGGGTCGCCAGGTCGAACGCCACGGGGCTCGCGGCGGAGCGGAAGGCGTCGACCTGGCGGCGGGGCAGCGCCGGGCCCCGGGCCGGGTCGCCGCCGTCGCCCGTGGGCGGGCCCGGCTCGGGCGGCGCCGGCGAGACCAGGACGGTGGGCAGCTCTCCCCCGCCCGCGCCGTCCTGGGTCAGCCGCGCGGCCCAGCGGGCGAGCGACGTCGGATGCGGCTCCAGGAGCGGTACCGCGATGGCCTGGCCGTCGGTCACGGGTCGCAGGCCCTGGTTCTCCTCCAGGCCGGTGTAGCGCAGCGTCGACCGTGGCACGGCGCCGAGCAGCGCGACCGGGAGGCGCCGCGCCCAGGTCCACACCGCGCGCCCCGCCAGCCCCCGGCGCCAGGCCGTGCCCATCCCGTCGGTGAGCACCCAGATGACCCGCCGGCCCGGCGGTTCGAGCAGCCGGGATGGCGAGAACCCGTTCGGCGCCCGCCTGCTGCCGCGCAGGCGCAGGTCGCGGGCATCGTCGACGTCGGTGTCCAGGAAGCACAGCCGCACGTCCTCGAAGACGCCAAGCCGTTCCAGCATGGCGACCAGGCGAGGTACCAGGCTCTGCCACACGGACATGGTCCAGTTGTCGTCGACGACGAGGGTCAGTGACCACCGCCGCTCGGGCACCGGCCGGTAGACCGGGCGCCAGTGCCCGTCGGCGAGGTGACGCGCGGTCGCCTCGTCATCCAGGACGACGTCCCGGGACGAGGGCACCCACTGGCGCGCCACGTTCAGCGCCTGGTGGACCTCGCGCCACTGGGTCACCAGCGATTCCAGCGTCGGGGGCGCCGGCTCGCTCCAGCCGCCGCGCCGCCGGCGCGCGCTGGCCCAGCCGGCGGAGCGTGGGCGCGTCGAGGTGCCTCGGTCACGCGTGGAGCTCTCCGAAGACTGGTCGCCGGCCCGCTCGTCCACGGCCGGCGCGGACCCGGCGGGCGACCCCGGCGAGCCGTCGCGCGGACTGGCCCGGTCGGCCTCCCGCCCAGGCCGGCCGGTAAGGCGGGAGCTGGCCGGATCCGGGCCGGACCGCTCGGTCTCGTCGTCCCCGCGCGCGGCCCGCGGCGCGGGAGGCGGCAGGTCTGCGGCGACCGCGGCGAGCCACAGTGCGTCCGCGAGGTCGCGCGGGTCGACCGGCTGCCCGCGTGCGGGGACCCCGGCGGGAGTCATCCCAGGTTCGCCGTCGGATCCAGCCGGCGCCAGATCGTGGCCAGCAGGTCGGCCTGGTCCTGACCGCCGCCGTCCAGGGCCCCCGAGGTCAGCAGATGGGCGGCGTTGAGAAGCTGGTCGGCGGCGAGCATCCCCTGTTGGCGTCGGGCGACGAACTGCTCCACGATGCGCCGATGCTGGCCGTCCCCCTCGGGGAAGTGCGCGGCGACCAGGTCCACGAGCGCGTCCGTGTCCGGTTCGGGGACGTCGAGGCGCACGCACCGGCGCAGGAACGCCGCCGGGAACTCCCGCTCGCCGTTGCTGGTCACCACGATGATCGGGAACTCGTGCACCCGGACGATGCCGTCGCGGATGGGTGCCATGTCGCCCCGGTCGGCCGTGTAGACCATCGTCTCGGGCTCGTGGTTGCGGACGCGGACGAGTTCGGGCAGGTCGAACTCGCCGTCCTCCAGGATGGTCAGCAGGTCGTTCGGGAGGTCGTAGTCGCTCTTGTCGAGCTCGTCGACCAGCAGCACGCGCGGATGGGCTCTCGGCAGCAGCGCCGTCCCGAGCGGGCCCAGGTGGACGAAGTCACCGATCGGCGGCACGGACCGGTCCGCGGCGGCGCCGGCACCCGACTCCACGACGGCCTGGGCCCGGCCGATCGCGTCGTACTCGTAGAGGCCGGAGCGCATGGTGGTGCGGCTCGTGATCGGCCAGCGCAGCACCCGGCCGAGCCCGAGCTCCCGGGCGATCAGGTAGGCGAGGGTGGACTTCCCCGAGCCGGGGCCACCGGTGACCAGCAGTGGCCGGCGCAGATGGAGCGCCGCGTTGATGACGCTGAGGTGCTCGGTGGTCAGCTGCTTGGTCGCGCCGGAGCCGAGGCGGCGCTGGGCCTCCTGCCCGTCGCTGGGCGGCGGCGGCAGGTCGGGCCCGCCGTCGAAGGTCCGCCACGGTGGCGGCGGGGGCCAGCGCCGGTCCCGCTCGTCCGGCGGCATCGGTCGCCCGGTCCCCCGGAAGATCCACCAGGACGGTCGCCGCGGCTCGTCGGGTGGCGTGGGCCGTTCGGTCATCGCGCGCGTCTCCGTTCCACCGGGGCGGCTATCCACGGCCCCTGCTCCGGCTGCCGCTCCGGGTCGTCCCAGATCACGGCAAGGTTGCGGCCGAGGTCCGGCCAGTCCGCCGGCGCCAGGTGCGCCTGCACACGCAGTCGGCGCAGCCGGTCGCGCAGGTCGGTCAGGCCGACCCCGTCGGCGGCCGTCAGGAAGGCCCGCAGCGCGTCGGCCACCTCGTCGCGGGTCTGCTCGGCGCGGTGCCAGGCGACCACCGGCAGACCGCAGCTCAGCGCGAGCCGGAGCTCCAGCGCGGCCGGGCCGCCCTGCGGCGGGCCGCTCAGCACCAGCGCCACCAGGCTCTCCTCGGTGAGGATCTTCGCCTGGAGCTGGTCGAGGTCGGGCGCGTCGAGGACGGGGTCGCAGTGGACGGTGTCGGCGAGGCCGTCGGTCAGCTGCCGCCAGCGCAGCCGCCACACCCGGTGCCAGGGCCGGGTCCGCTGCCGTTCCAGGCTGCGCAGCACGACCGGGTACTGGAGGCCGATCGAGCGCGGCAGCGCCGAGTCGATCTCCTTGCGCCACTGGTCGACCGGCAGGTGCAGCAGCTCCAGCGGGAGGATGAACTCCAGCTCGACGGTGTTCTCCCCGTCGGCGAGCAGGTCCTCCAGGTCCAGGACCAGGTCCTCGGTCACCCGCTCCAGCTCACGCTCGTCACGGGGCACGAGGCGGGTGCCGCACGGCTCGAACCCCTCGATGCCGGGCCACTGGCGCCACCAGGTCAGCTCGAGCCGGTCGTCGTCGAGCCGGTTGCGCTCCAGCTGGACGATCAGGCGGACCGCGCCGGCCGGGAGGGTGCGCCGCCCGCGGGCCGCGTCCAGCTCGCCGGCCAGCCCGTCGGCGTCCGCGCGCCGCCGGATCCAGCGCTCGACCTGCCGTGCGGTGTCGGGGCGCAGCCGGTCTCCCAGGGCGTCCACGAAGGGCAGATAGGGCGGCAGCCCGCCGACGGCGGAGTTCATCCGGGTCAGGTGCAGCAGCACCGCCCAGGCCGAGTCGCAGTGCGGCGGCGGGCTGACGGGCAGGTCACCGGCCGCCTGCCGATACGCGTGGCCGGCCTCGCCCGCGGGAAGGCGGGCGAGCTCGTCGCCCAGGCGCCCCAGCAGCTCGTCGGGCAGGTCGGCCAGGACGGCGCAGGCCTCCCACCCGTCGACCAGCCGGCACAGCGCGTCGAAGGCCGCCTCGGGTACGCCCAGGTCACGCGCGGCCCAGGGCAGCTGGGCCAGGCCCTCGGCGGACTTCCCGCACGTCGTGACCAGCCCGAGGAACCACTGCCGGTCGGTCGTGAAGCCGGGCAGCGTGAACTGGACGGCGGACAGCTGGGAGAGCCGGTCGAGCAGCAGGTGGCGGCTCTGCTCCGAGCGCAGCACGAGACAGCCGCTCAGCAGGTCCACGACGGCTCGCTCGAGGGGTGCCCTGCGGCGTTCGACGACCGCGTCTGGTCCGGTCAACGCACCGTCCAGCGCGCGAGTCGCGTCGGCCCGGCCTGGGCCGGGTGGCTGTTGGGCGTCCAGGACCGCGACGCGTCCCTCATGCGCCGGCCGCCCGGCGTCGCCCGTCTGCCGTGCACACGCTCACCCGTCCCGGCCCCGTCCCGGAATGCCGCCGGGAGGTATGGCCGGTGGCACAACCCACGATAGCGTGACGACCCGGCCACGGATGTTGAAGGACGGGCTGGCGGCAGCCCTCCGCCGACGCGGCACGCGCGGGCCGGATTCGCCGGCTCAGGAAGGACGCCTCGACGGGGCCGACGGCCCGCCAGGACCGGGACCGCGGCCCTACAGGCTGATGCCGACGATGTCGCCCAGTCCGCGTAGCAAGGGCGGGACGAGCTGGCCGACGACGTTCGGGAGGCTCGGCAGCAGGACCGGGATCAGCAGGATCACCAGCAACAGGATGACGCCGAGGTGGGACTCGGTGAGCTTGTAGTTGGCGTTCTTCCAGCCCTGCGAGGTCGGGGCCAGGAGGAAGAGGATCCGGCCGCCGTCGGTCGGCGGGATCGGGATCAGGCTGAGGATGAACATCGACGCGAAGGTGATCGCCATCCAGAGGAGCAGGTGCGCGCCGAACCCGCCGACGCGGCCCACCTCGATCACCCGGTCGCCGTCGGCGATGTGGCCCGGGTCGGTGACCGCCGCCAGTGCCCCGATCGACCCGAACGCGAGCAGCAGGTAGGCGAGCGGGCCGGTCAGCAGCGCCGCGCAGATGTGGAACCGCCGCTTGCGCCAGACCTCGTTCATCCGGATCGGCTCGGTCCAGCCGTTGCCGACCAGCACCATCGACACCGCGCTGAACGGGCTGACCCGGGTGGGCAACGGCCGGGCCGTCAGCCGCCCCGAGCGGCGCGCAGACGGGTCACCGAGCAGCTTCGCCGCGTAGATCTGGGCGGTGTCATGCGCGTACACCCCGATGAGCAGGGCGACGACGATCCCGAGCAGCGCCGAAGGCTCGGCCAGGTGAAACAGCACGACAACTCGTCCGTCTTCTGTAGGGCAGCGGACCGGTCTCGACCCGCCAGTCCGTCTCCGTCACCCGTCTAACGCCCCGGGTCGCGCTGATTCTCCCACGCGGGCCGCACCGCCCGGCCGTCACCGCCTCCGATGGCACCGCGCCGGCCATGATCGGCGCCTTGGCCCTGGCGCGGTCGTGGAGACAGCCTCGGCGCGACCACCCGAGGGCCAGAACCGCGATCACGATCACGCGAGAGCACGCCGGGGGTGCCGGCGGCGGGAGCTGGGGACGGGGCTAGCCGACCAGGGGGGGCCGGGCGTGGCGGGTCATCAGCTCGCGGGCGAGGCGGCGGTAACCGGCGGCGCCGACCGAGGTGGGGGCGTAGGTCGTGATGGGCTCGCCGGCGACCGTGGTCTCCGGGAAGCGGACCGTCCGGTTGATGACGGTGTGGAAGACCTCTTCCGGGAAGCGCTCGACCACCCGGGCGAGCACCTCTCGGGCGTGCAGCGTGCGCGCGTCGTACATGGTCGCGAGGATGCCGGCCAAGTCGAGCCGGGAGTTGAGCCGCTCGCGGACCTTGTCGATCGTCTGCAGCAGCAGGGCCACCCCGCGCAGCGCGAAGTACTCGCACTCCAGCGGGATGATCACCGCGTGGGCCGCCGTCAGCGCGTTCACGGTGAGCAGGCCGAGCGACGGCTGGCAGTCGACGAGGATCACGTCGTACTCGTCGTGGACGGGCGTCAGCGCGCGGGCCAGGCTGTGCTCCCGGCCGACCTCGCTGACCAGCAGCACCTCACCGGCCGACAGGTCGATGTTGCTCGGCAGCAGGTCGAGGCCCTCGACCTGGGTCTCGATGATGACGTCGTTGACGTGGGTGTCCCCGCCGCCGAGCAGCAGGTCGTGCACCGTCAGCTCGAACTGGTTCGGGTTGATGCCGAGGCCGACCGACAGCGCGCCCTGCGGGTCGAAGTCGACGAGCAGCACCCGGCGGCCGTACTCGGCGAGCGCGGCACCCAGGTTGATGGTGCTGGTCGTCTTGCCGACGCCGCCCTTCTGGTTGCACATGGCGAGAATCCAGGCGGGGCCGTGCGACGAGAGCTGGTCGGGCACCGGGAACAACGGCATCGGCCGCCCGGTCGGCCCGACCTGGCCCACCTTCTCATCGTCCTGCGCCATCTCCAGCCGGCCCTCAGCGGGGATCCGCGGCTTGTCGATGTTGACCTCGCCGTAGGGCACCCGTGAGGTACCGCCCACCGACGGCGCGTCGGAGAAACCAGCCACGACTGAACCTGCCATTCGTCTTTCCGGGTGACACGGCCTGCGTAGGCACAGACCGCGGGGGCAGCAGCAGACCCGGGGCGCGTCTGGAGCGTACCGACAAGGTGGGCCGTAAGCGGCGATGGGTGGGGCCGTCACGGCGTGTCGCGGTAGCCCGAAGGGCGCCGGAGGCGCCCTTCGGGCTACCGCGTGGTCGGGCGCCGGGGCGCCCTCCCCAACCTGGAACCGAAGCTGACGCCGAAATTCGAGGCGTGCGCCTATCCAGGGTCGGTAGCCGCGTCTCGTTCCGCTCGCAGCGCGCCGGAGGCGCCCTTTGGGCTGCCAACGTCGAAACCGGGACAGCGCCAATCTGGGTAGGGAGCGGGGTCGGGATTCGCTCAATGCGCTGTTCGGGGTGGCCCTGGGGGTGGGTGGCAGGGCGGTCGCCAAAATTGGGGTGGGTGCGGTGGGTCACCAGGCGAGCGCGGTGGGGGGTGCAGGTGCGATCATGCGTGTCCAAAGCGCCTGGGGGGTGACTCTCGCCGTCGCCCTGACCACGCGCCGGCGGCCGCGTGGCCGCGCCGGCCGAGGCCGAGAGGATCGCCTGTGAGCAGTCCGGTCATTCCGCGGGTGGAGCGCGTGCTCACCCGCGGGGACTTCAGCCTGGACGGGCAGACCGTCAAGGTCGACAACAACGTGTGGCTGCTGGGCGACGACGCCGAGGTGCTGGTCATCGACGCGGCGCACGACCCGGCGGTGATCGTCGCCGCGGTCGACGGCCGGCGGGTCAACGGCATCGTCGCGACCCACGGGCACAACGACCACATCAACGCCGCCGTCGAGCTCGCGGACCTCGTCGACGCGCCGATCGCGCTGCACCGGGCCGACCATCAGCTCTGGGAGTCGGTCTACCCGGCCCGGCGGCCGGACCGGGCCCTCGTCGACGGCGCGCCGATCCCGGTACCCGGCGGGACGCTGCATGTGCTCCACACTCCGGGGCACTCCCCCGGCGGCGTGTGCCTGTTCGGGCTGTTCGCCACCGGGCCGACGCTGTTCAGCGGCGACACCCTGATGCGCGGCGGGCCGGGTGGCACCGGCTGGTCGTACTCGGACTTCCCGACGATCCTGACGTCGATCCGCGAGCGGCTGTTCACCCTGCCCGCCGACACGATCGTGCACCCCGGCCACGGCGACGACACCTGGATCGGCGCCGAGGCCCGCGACTACGACGCCTGGGTGGCCCGCGGCCACTGAACCGGCCGGTCAGTGAACCCGCCGGTCAGTGAACCCGCCGGTCAGCGAACCCGCCGGTCCGTGAGCCAGCGGTGACTGAGCCCCGCGCGGCGCCGGTCGCGGATGCCGCGGGCGGCTCAGGGGTTGACGGTGTAGTCGCCGATGTGGGTGATCAGGCTCGGGTCGCGGCCGATCGCGTCGATCTCGGCGGCGCGCCCGTTCTCGGTGAAGTGCTCCAGGCCGACCTGGACGAACAGCGCCCGGGCCCGCACGGCGACCGGCCCGTCCGGCGCGTCCAGATGCCCCTGCCCGCTGGCGTACAGCTTGCGGCCGGCGACCGCGTCGGCCCGGGAGGTCAGGTACAGCCGGGTGCCGACGGGCACCGGCCGGCGGAAGTCGGTCTCCAGCCGGGCGGTGACGCAGCTCATCCGGGTCAGGTGGCCGAGCATCCCGAGGATCTCGTCGAGCGCGGACGCCAGCAGCCCGCCGTGCGCGAGACCGGGCGCGCCCTGGTGGTCCTCGGTGACGTCGAACGTCGCGGTGAGGTCGCAGCCCTCGCCGACGACGATCCGCATGTGCAGGCCGTGCGGCTGGCCCGGCCCGCAGCCGAAACAGTTCGCGTAGTGCGTCGGGAGCACGAAGCCGGGCGCCGGCGCGTCCGGGTGGCGGGTCGGCGCGACCGCGTCAGGCGGGATCTCGGTGCGATAGGCCGTCACCCGCCGGACGATATCCAAGCGACCGGCGCCGCGAGACGCAGCGCGGCCAACGTCTCACCCGGCGCGTCCGGCCGGGCCGGCGCCTGCCGGGGCCGAGCCAGGCCGGCCGGGCCGTCAGCCCTCGAGCCGACGCTTGGCGGACCTCAGCCTGCGCCGCAACGGGATCTGGGCGATGACGCCGATCAGGAGCCCGACGACGAGGCCGGCGCCGGACGCGATCGTCAGCGCCGCGGCGACCGACATGTACTTGCGGCTCCCGAACAGCCAGATCGGGACGGTCTGGCCGTTCTTCGCGACGAACAGCACCACGAGGATCGCCACGATCAGGATCAGGACGGTGGCCGCGTAGACCACCCAGCTGACCCCGCCCTGGCCGCGGCGCTGCTTGCCGGGCGGCTGGCTGCGCGGCGGCTGGCCGGGCGGGCCGGCCTGCGTCGGCCCGCTCGGCGCGGTCGGCGCCGGGATCTGCCCCGGCGTGGGGTTGACGTATCCGTAGCTACCGGCGGGCTGCCCTGGCGCGGTCATACCTGACCCACTCCCCCTGCGACGTGGCACATGCTGCGTTACACAGTCTAGATCTACAGCGCACCAAAAGACCCGCTCAGCGCGCCGGGTGCCTGGTCGGACAAGTCTGCTCCGCCGGCGGGCGGCCCTTCACGCGAGGGTGACCGGCGACCCGCCGTCGTCAGGTGCCGGTGCCCGGTCGGGGCTCGTCCCACCGGACGGGCATGTGGGTGACACCGCTGACGAAGTTCGACCGGAGCAGCTCGACCGGCCCGTCGAGGCGCAGGTGCGGCATCCTGGTGATGATCTCGGTGAGGATCAGCCGCAGCTCGAGGCGGGCCAGGTTCGCGCCGAGGCAGAAGTGCGGGCCGCCACCGCCGAACGTCACGTGGTCGTTGGGGATGCGGTCGACGTCGAACGTGTGCGGATCGGGGAAGACCTCCTCGTCGCGGTTGGCCGAGGGGTACCACAGCACGACCCAGTCGCCGGCGCGGATCGTCCGGCCGCGTAGCTCGACGTCCCGGGTCGCCGTCCGGCGGAAGTACTGGATCGGGCTGGACCACCGCAGGATCTCCTCGACGGCGCTCGCCATGCGTTCCCTGCTGTGGTCCGCGCGCAGCTTCGCGAGCTGCTCGGGGTTCTCCAGCAGTGCGCGCATCCCGTGCGCGGTCGCGTTGCGGGTCGTCTCGTTGCCCGCGACGATCAGCAGGATGAAGAACATCCCGAACTCGGCGTCGGTCAGGCCGTCCCGCGCGGTGGCGGCCTGGGTCAGCCGGGTGACGATGTCGTCCGCGGGGTGGCGCAGCCGATCCGCGCGCAGGGCCTGCCCGTAGCCGATGAGCCCGGCGGCCGCCCGCATCCCCGCGTCCCGGTCACCGACGTTGGGGTCGTCGATGCCGGTCATGGCGTTTCCCCAGGCGAACATCCTGCGCCGGTCCTGCTCGGGCACGCCGACGAGCTCGCAGATGGCCTGGAGTGGCAGCTCGGCGGCGATGTCGTCGACGAAGTCGGCCCGGCCCCGCGCGATCACGTTGTCCACGATCAGCCGTGCCTTGAGCCTCAGGTGATCCTCCAGCAGGCCCAGGACCCGCGGGGTGAAGCCGCGGCTGACGATGCGGCGGTGCCGGGCATGCCGCTCGGGGCCGAGGCCGGGGAGCATCTCGAGCATCATCGCGCCCTGGAACGGGTCGGCGTCGACGTCGATGAGCGTGAAGCCGCGGGTCACGGTGAAGGTGTCGACGTCACGGTTGGCCAGCTGCACGTCCGCGTGCCTGGTCAGCGACCAGAACCCCTTGCCGTCCGCGTCGACGGTCCAGTGCACCGGGTCCTGGGCGCGCAGCCGAGCGAACACGTCATGTTGCGCCATCGCCTGGAACGTGTCCGGATTCAGGTCGTAGGCCCGGTCGATGGTCACGGCTTGCCTCCCGGTCGCGGAACCGCGCTCGTCGTGGTCACGGTGGTCGGCGGGATGTCGGTCGGCCGAGTGTCGGTCGGCCGAGTGTCGGTCGGCGGGATGAGGCTGGTCAGCACGGCGGCGACGGCGCGCTCGATGGCCGGCCGGTCCACCTGGTCCGGCGCGGCCGCCCGCTCGAGCGCCAGACCGTTGCGCAGGGCGATCATGATGAGCGCGAGCGTGTCGAGATCGACGACGGCTGACGCGCCGAGAGCCTGAATCCGCTCGTCCAGCAGGGCGACGACAGCCTCCTGGTGCGCGCGCCGATGGGGCGCCCAGGCCGCCTGGATCCGGGGATCGCGGCTGGCCTGCGCGGCGAACTCGACCATCAGGCGCTGGCCTCGGTCGTCGCTGACCAGGTAGTCGCCCATGAGCTCGATGCCACGGGCCTGCACCCGGTCCCGGTCGGCGCCGTCGGGGTCGTCGGGGTCGCCGGGGTCGGTCGCCGAGGTGACGCCGCCGTGCACGGCCGCCGCCTGCTCAGCCATGTGCGCGCCGACGAGCTCCGCGAACAGCTGCTGTTTCGACCCGAAGTTCGAGTAGACGGCCCCTTTGGTGAAACCGGCCGCACGCGCGACGTCGTCGAGCCGGCTTTCGCCGTAGCCCCGCTCGGCGAACACGCTCGCCGCCGCCGCGAGCAGGCGCCGCCGAACCTCGGCCCGCGGTAGGCGAGGCATCGGCCCCGCCGGGTCGACCACCGGAGCCGGCCCAACCGACGCGGCTCCCCCTGACCCGGCCGGGTCCGTTCCTGGATCACCCACGCCGCCACCCTACGATACCGACGGGTATCTGATACCGACGGGTACTGAATTGCGGCCCAGGCCGGCGCGGCCGCGCGCGCCGGCGGGCCATCTCTTGACCCAGCCGGACCGGCCGAGCATCCTACGACTGGCCGCATACATACACATTTTGCGATCTTGTATGTTATTTCGTCGATCACCGCGGGAGATCCGATGACGACCTTGCAGGTGCGGCGGGTGCCCTTCGACTTCGACGGTGACGTCCCGTTCCTGTGGAACCCGGAGAACCCCGAGTTCTCGATGAGCGCCAACGCGACGGGCATCATCGCGATCGCGTTCGAGAAGTACATCGTCGCCGCGGTGAAGGAGGCGATCCCGCTGCTCACCGACGCCGGCGTCGCCGCCGAGGCGGACGCGTTCCTGCGCCAGGAGGCGCAGCACGCCCGGGCCCACCGCCAGCACATGCGGGCGCTGACCCGGACCTACCCGGGGCTCCAGGACACCGTCGACGCCGCGATGGCGCTCTACGACGAGCTGCTCGCGTCGAAGCCGCTGAAGTTCCACCTCGCGTACATCGCCGACCTGGAGTCGGCCTTCACCCCGACGTTCAAGCTGTTCCTCGACCACGAGGACCGGCTGTTCGCGCCCGGCGACGACCGGGTCGCGTCGCTGTTCCTGTGGCACTTCACCGAAGAGGTCGAACACCGCAGCTCTGGCCTGCGGATCTACCGGGAGTTCGGTGGCGAGGCCTACCGGCTGCGCGCCCTGCCCTCAGTGCTGCTGCACATCAACCGGCTGCTCAAGGTCATCGCGGCGGGGATCAACGAGCACGTCCCGTTCGAGGACCGGAAGGTCGACGCGCGCGTGCTGGTGCCGGCCGAGGGGGTGCGCGCGAAGCTGCCGTCCCGCCGACGCGGGAACCCCGTCCCGAGCTCGGGCGGTGGACTCGATTTCATCCCCAAGGCCGAACGCCGCGCCGCCGCTCGCCGCGTGCTGCGCGCCCAGCTGCCGGGGCACGACCCCGAGCACCAGCCGCTGCCGGTCTTCGTCGACACCTGGCTGGGCCGCTATGAGGACGGCGCCCCCGTAGCCAGCTGGTACTCCGTCACCAAAACGGCCACCAAAACGGCCACCAAAACGGACTGAGGACAGCGGATGGCCGCCGACTGCAGCCCGGCCTTCGAACAGCTGGCCAGGAGGATCGGGAGCTTCTCCTGCGCCTCGGTCGAACCCGTCGTCCACGTACGCGACCCGTTCGGCCTGGCCAACTGGACCCTTCCCGTCGTCGAGGCCCTGCTGATCGCCGGCGCGGTCCTCGCGCTGGTCCACGCCATCCGGCGCTGGCGCCGCCACGGCGACCCGTCGAACCTGGCGGTCTGGTTCGGGGCGATCGTCTACCTCGCCGTCACCGAACCGACCCTGTTCTTCTCCCGGTCACTCGGCCTGCCCGACACCATGCACGACCTGTTCGCCCACAACGTCTTCACCGTCCAGCTGGTGGACGACCGCATTCCCCTCTACATCGTCGCGCTGTACGCGGCGCTGACGTCGCTGGCCTACGAGATCGTCCGGTCACTCGGTGGCTTCCGCCGCAACGTGGTCCTCGGCGCGATCTGCGTCGGGTTCGTCCACCATCTGTTCTACGAGATCTTCGACCAGCTCGGGCCCCAGCTGCGCTGGTGGATCTGGAACTACGACCTGTCCCTCAACCAGCCGAGACTCGCCTCGGTGCCGATGACCAGCGTGTTCATCTTCGCCGCGCTCGGCCCCGCCGCCCTCACCCTGCTCGTCCGGCTGTTCGTGGGACGCCGGGCCGACCGGGGCGAGCCCGTCGGCGGCTGGAGCCTCACCTGGCGCACGCTCGCGTCGGGCGTGCTCGTCCCGCCGCTGATCGCCGTCGGCAGCCTGCCGTCCTCGGTCGTCGGCGACGACAACAACGGCGCCCAGGCCGTCGTGATGTGGCTGTGCGTCGCGGCCTTCGCGGTGGTCGCCGTGCCCGTCCTCTACCAGCAGTGGCGGGCCACCCGAGCCGACCGGTCCGCCGCGACCCAGGCCGCCGAGCGCCCGTGGTTCGCCGTCGGCTACGGCAGCCTGTTCCTGGTGGTCTTCGTGGTGCTGTGGGCGACCGCGCTGCCCGCCTACCGGTCGGCCACCGGCGGGGTCACCTCCGACGGCACCCCGATCGGGAGCCTGCCCTACGCCATCGGGTGCCTGGTGGCGGCGGCCGTCGTACTGGCCGGGGTGGCGACGGCGTCGTCGCCGGCCTGGGCCCGCCGGCCGTCGGGGGCGGAGATCACCGAACCGGCGCCGCAGGCGAGCTCGGCCTGACCGGCCCGCCCGCCAGGGCCACCGCGGGCCCGATCCAGCGTTCCAGGTAGTCGCGCAGCTCCTGACCGGTGCGGGGCGGGTCCGGCGGGTCGATGGTCATCGACTGGAGCAGGCGCAGCATGAGCTCGATCAGCTCGTCGAGCCGGTGGTCGTCGTAGCCCGCCGCCGCCCAGTCGACCGTCGAGCGCCGGAACAGCTCCTTTCCGAACTCCATCGCCACGGTCGAGGTGACGCCACGGGTGAACACACCGGGGCGGCCGGCCGCGAGCAGCAGGGTGAGGTGCGGGTTGCCGGGCAGCCAGTCGATCGCCGTCGCGAGGGCCTCGACGACCCAGTCCACCGGCCGGGTGACGGCGCGCAGGTGGCGGATGAGGTCGTCGACGAACGACCCGACGGCCGCCTGGCCGACGGCGGCGAACAGCTCGTCGGTGCTGGGGTAGTAGCGGTACACGGTCTGGCGGATGACGCCGAGCTCGGTGGCGACGTCGTGCAGCGTGAACGCGGCGGCGCCGTTGCGGTCGACGCACCGCATCGCCGCCTCGATGATCCGGCTGCGCGCCTCGTGCTCGTCCGCGGGCGGCGAGCCCGCCCAGCCTCGCCGCCTCGCCATGGCCTGGTCCCTCGCGCGTCGAGCCTGCACCCGTTCCGCCGCCAACCTATAGCGGCGCAGCGGATCGCAGGAGATCACCACCGGTTCGTCCCCGCCCGCGCTCCTGGCGACGGGCGGGGTCTCCTGCCCTGGGCCGCGCCCGGTCAGAAAACGCCGATGCCGGCGGCCTCGTTGCGCTCGCGCCATTCCTGGCGGGTCATCCGGGTGGTGTCGACGTCGGTGGCGAGCGAGCGCAGCGCGCCGACGGTGGCCTGCTCCCGCGGGGTGTGCTTGAAGGGGTCCCAGCCGAAGAACCGGGTGGCGTTCCGCCAGGTGATCTTGTGGATCTCGTCGTCCGCGCACCCGGCCTGCTGGAGCTCGTCCCAGGCGAACTCCGGTGACCGCGGCCAGGTGGTGTCGGTGTGCGGGTAGTCGCATTCCCACGCGATGATGTCGACGCCGATCCGGTCACGCAGCCGCAGGCCCGAGGGGTCGGTGATGTAGCAGGCCAGGATGTGGTCGCGGAACACCTCGGAGGGCAGCTTGCCGCCGAAGTCGTCGCCGTCGTGCAGCCAGGCCTGGTTCTCGACGTGGCGGTCGACCCGGTCGAAGTAGAAGGGGATCCACCCGATCCCGCCCTCGGAGAGCGCGACCTTGAGGTCCGGGAACCTGCGCAGGGTCGGGCCGAACAGCAGGTCCTGGGCGGTGATGGCGCTGATCTGGCAGGCGAGCACCATCAGGTGGTCGATGGGGGCCTCGGCCGGCTTCTTGATCACGTCGAAGCCGGCGCCGATGTGCAGCGACAGGACCATGTTCTCGTCGCACAGCGCCTGGAGCATCGGGTCCCAGTGGCCGGACAGGAAGCTCGGGAAGCCCTGGACGTGCGGCGTCTCCAGGAAGCTGATCGACCGGCAGCCCTTCCGCGCGACGCGGTGGACCTCCTTGACGGCGAGCTCGACGTCCCACATCGGGACGATCGCGAGCGGGATGAAGCGCCCGGGGTAGGTGCCGCACCACTCGTCGATCGCCCAGTCGTTGTAGGCCTGGAGCATCACGAGCGCGACGTCCTTGTCCCGCGACTCGGTGAAGGTCCTGGCGTTCCAGCCGGCCATCGTCGGGAAGCACATCGAGGCCAGCACGCCGTTGGCGTCCATGTCCCGGACCCGCTGGTGCACGTCGAAGCAGCCGGGCCGCAGCTCGCTGTAGGTGCCGGCGTTGTAGCCCCACTCCGTCTGGGGCCAGCCGACGGTCGCGGACAGGCCGAAGTGCGTCGTGGTCTTCTCGCCCTGGAAGACCCACTGGTCCAGGCCCTGCTCGTTGCGCTCCACGCGGGGCGCCTCGTCGAGCCACTTCGCCGGGACGTGGTTGCGGTACATGTCCGGCGGCTCGATCATGTGGTCGTCGATGCTGACGAGGATCATGTCCTCCATGCGCATCGGGTCGCTCCTCTCGGGATGGCGGAACCTGGACGGACGGAACCTGGACGGACGGAACCTGCTCGGGAGGCGGAACCTGCTCGGGAGGACGGCTACATCTTTCGAAAATCCCAGCTGACGATCTTCTCCGGGGTCAGGCGCAGCCAGGCGTGCCGCCCGTCGTAGTGCATCTCGTCCCGGCCGGTGTACTTCTGGGCGAACAGGCGCTCGGGGACCTCCAGCTCGGGGTTCGGGGTGTTCGTCCGGGGCGCGTCGCCGACGGTCTCCAGCCGGCCCCGCAGCTCCACCCCGTGCAGCTCGTTGAAGGCGTGGCCGCTGTCGACGAGGACGGAGACGCGCGGGTCGCGGGCGATGTCGGTCCAGCGCTGGCTCTTCACGATCGAGTTGAGCCACAGCGACGTGCCGTCCCAGGCGAACCACAGGGGCGTCAGATGCGGCCCGTTCCCGCCCGAGGTGGCGACCCGGCAGGTGCGTTCCTCCGCCAGGAAGGCATCGACCTCGGGCTGGGTCATGGCTATCTTGCGGCCTCGGCGCTGTTCTTTCATCGCGTGCGGGTTCCTTTCGGAGGTCGGAGGTCGGGCCCGCCGGCGGTCAGGCGACGACGCCGCGGAGCTTGAGATCGATGATCGCCTCGACGTCCAGGCCCAGCTCGCCGAGCACGTCGTCGCCGTGCTCGTTGAACGCCGGCGCGCGCCGCGGCGGCGCCGGCTGCCCGTCGAACTGCACCGGGGCGGCGGCGAGCCGGAACGGCACGCCGTCGGCGGTCCGGCAGTCCTGCACGTAGCCGTTGGCCACCGTCTGCGGGTCCACCGCGGCCTCCAGGGTGTCCTGGACGACGGACCACTGGCCGGTGAAGTCCGCCAGCAGCTCGCGCCACTCGGCGAGCGGGCGCCGCGCGAACACCTCCCGCAGCAGGGCGATGGCCTCGCCGCTGTGCGCGAGCAGGGCGGCGTGGTCGGCGAAGCGCGGGTCGGTGGCCAGCTCGGGCCGGCCGACCGCCGCGCAGGCGGACGGCCAGTAGCGGCCCGCCTGCAGGCAGGTGAACGACAGCCAGCGGCCGTCCCTGGTCTGGTAGTTGCGGCTGAGCGGGTTGGAGCCCTGCTTGTCGAGCGGCGGCGGGGTCCAGGGGACGTCAAGCTGCAGCGACAGCGCGAGTGCCTGGCCCATCGACCACATCGCGGTGCCGAGCAGCGAGACGTCGACCGTGGTCGCCTCGCCGGTGCGCTCCCGGTGGAACAGCGCGCTCGTGATCCCGCCGGCGATGGTCATGGCCCCGATCGAGTCACCGAAGCCGGGAGCCGGCGGCACCGGGACATGGCCGTACTCGGGGCGCATGACCCCGGCGGCCACCCCGGCGCGCGACCAGAACGCCAGCGCGTCGTAGGCGCCGCGGTCGGCCTCGGGCCCGCGCTCGCCCTGGCCCGTGCCACGGACGTAGATGATCCGCGGGTTGTGCGCCCGGATGTCCTCGACGTCGATCCTCAGCTTGGCGCGGACGCTGGGCAGCTTGTTGGTCAGGAAGACGTCGGCCTTCGCGGCGAGCCGGTAGAGGATCTCCTGTCCAGCCTCCGAGGTCAGGTCGAGGCCGAGGCTGCGCTTGCCCCGGTTGGAGTGCTCGAACAGGACGTGCACGTCGTCGGGCACCACCGCGATGCCGGACGACGCGAGGCCGCGCATCGCGTCGCCGCGCTCGACATGTTCGATCTTGACGACGTCGGCACCCCAGTCGGCCAGCAGCGCGGAGGCCGCGGGGACGAAGGTGTGCTCGGCGACCTCCAGCACCAGGACGCCACGCATCACCGCGGTCATGGGCACCTCCTGCCTTGGCGCTACTCCCGCCGCCATATGCAAACGTTGCTCGCCTTTCGGGTCGAAGTATGCGAGCACCGTTCGCATACTGTCAAGGTGGTGTTCGATGGTGAGGTGCAGCAGCGATCACTCGTGGTGTCCGGCGCGACCAGGCCGGCCGGCCCCGGCCAGGACGCGGCCGAGCCCGCCGCCCCCGGCTCCGCCCGCTGGTGGGCCGAACGCGTCGCGGCGGCCCGCAGGCGGCGCCCCCGCGTCGGCGGCCTGTCCACCGAACGTGTCGTGGCGGCCGCGCTGGAGGTCATGCGCTCGGGTGGCGTCGACACGCTGACCGTGCGGGCCGTCGCGGATCACCTCGGCACCAGCAGCGGGTCGCTGTACCGCCACATCGCGAGCCGGGACGAGCTGATCGCGCTGATCGCCGACCACGTCCTCGGGGACATCCGGCTGGTCCGGACCGGGCGGGGCTGGCGCCACGACGTCGAAGGGCTCATGCGGGAGCTGCGCCGGGTCCTGCTCACCCAGCCGCTGCCCGCGTCGACGGGCCGAAACCAGTCGGGGTACGGGCCGAACGCGCTGCGTCTCGTCGACGCCGCCCTCGGCAGGTTCCTGGACGCGGGGCTCGCGCCCAGGCAGGCGGCCTTCGCGGCCAGCACGGTGATCCAGTACGTGGCCGGGGTCGTCGAGATCGAGCGCAGCGCAGCCGGCCGCGGCGCGCACGGAGCGGTCGGCGCCGACGGCTTCGGCCAGCTCGTCGCCGGGCTGCCCGCCGACCAGTTCGCCGCCCTGCGCACGGCGGGCGACGCGTACGTGTCCATGCCGGCCGACGAGGTCTTCTCCTACGGCATGAGCCGCTTCCTCGACGGCATCGCCAGCGAGATCGCCGCCGGCCGGCCGGACGGGTCGAGCCCGGCCACGCGGTAGCGCGGGCGGGCGGGGCCTGGTTAGGGAATGAGGACGCCGCGCAGGATCCGCCCGGCCTCGAGATCGGCGTAGCCCTGGTTCACCTGGTCGAGCGAGTAGGTCTCGGTGACGAGCTCGTCGATCCGCAGGATGCCGGCGCGGTAGAGGTCGAGCAGCCTGGGGATCGCCACCCGGGGGCTCTGCGAGCCGTAGATGCAGCCGCGGATCTGCTTGTTCATCATCGCCAGCATCGTCAGGTTGATGTCGGCCTGGCTCTGGCTGAGCGGCGCGACGGACGTGACGACGCAGATCCCGTCCTTGCGGGTCAGCGTCAGCGCCGGTTCGAGCAGCTCGGAGCGCATGACCGAGAACGTGCAGATCACCGAGTCGCACATGACACCGCCCGTCAGCCGGCGGATCTGGCCGATGGCCTCGTCGAGTGAGGCGAAGGCGTGGGTCGCCCCGAACCGGAGCGCCTGCTCGCGCTTGAACTCGACCGGGTCGACGGCGAAGATCTGCCGCGCGCCGGCGATGCGCGCGCCCTGCACGGCGCTGGCGCCGAGGCCGCCGATTCCCAGGACCGCGACCGTGTCGCCCGGCCTCACCTCGGCCCGGTTGACGGCCGATCCGAACCCGGTCGCGACGCCGCAGGACACCAGCGCGGCGGCGGCCCACGGAATGTCCTGGTCGATCTTGACGACCGAGGCCTCGTTGAGCAGCTGGTACTCGGAGAACGCGCCGATCTGGGAGTAGCGGGCGACCGCCTGGTCGCCGAGGTGGTGGGCGACCCGCCCGTCGCTGATCATGCCGAGGTCGAACAGCCGGGCGCCGAGGTCGCACAGGAAGGCCCGGCCCGACCGGCACGGCTGGCAGTGACCGCAGGACGGGATGAACGACATCGCCACGTGGTCGCCCGGGCGGACGGAGGTGACGCCCGGCCCGACCTCGACGACCTCGCCCGCGCCCTCATGGCCGCAGATCATCGGATAGTGCGGCATCGGCAGGTCGCCGGTGCGGGCGTGCTCATCCGAATGGCACAGGCCGCAGGCTCGGACCGCGACGAGGACCTCCCCCGCGCCCGGGTCGTCGAGCTCCACCGTGTCGATCTTGTAGTCCTGGCCTGGACCGTGTAGCAGCGCCGCTCGCGTGCTGACCATCGGGCACCCGCCTTCCTGGGCTCCACCAGGCACAGCCGCTGCCCGCGGGTGGGCGTCCTGGACGTCCTCCCACCTTAAGATTTAGATGTATTGGAGTCGAGCGGACCGCTCCCGGCCAGGCAGGACCGGAGGCCGAGCTGTCTTCAGCACGGAACGACAGGGAGCTTCCCAGCGGCGAACTGGCCTGGTGTCACTCGCATGATCTGGCGGAAGTCCGCGGCCAGATGGGACTGGTCGTAGTAGCCGGTGTCGCTGGCCAGGCGGGCCTGCGGCTGGCCACCGAGGCGGTCGAGGACCGCGCGAATCCGGTTGAGGCGGACGAGCTGCTTGGGCGGAAGTCCGACGGTCGCCGCGAACAGGTTGCGCAGCTGTCTCTCGCTGACGCCGACCTGGCGGGCTGCCGCGCTGACCGACAGCGGCGCACGGCCGTCGCTGGTCGAGAGCTCGACGGCCGCGGCCCGAACCAGGGTGGCTCGCGCCCGCCCGTCCGGGCCCGCCTGTCTGGCCCGCGAGTCCAGCGTCGCCACCAGGACCGCCGCGGCGCGCGCCGGATCGTCGCCGGCCTCCGCCAGCCGGTCCGCGAGCTGGCCGGCTGACCTGCCCCACAGCTCGTGGAGCGGCAGGACTCGGTCGACGAGGTCGCGCGCCGCGATCCCGAGCACCGTCGGCGCGAAACCGACGGTGAGCCGCACCTGAACGCACAGGGGGATGTCCTTGCTCGGGTGGTAGGCGGCCCGGGTACGGGGCCCGACGACTCGCAGGGCGCCGTGGCCGTCCTCGGCCCGCCGCCACACCAGGGCGGTCGCCGGGTCCGGAACGTGGATCCACGGGCGTGGGTCGAGGTCGCTGGCGTAGGCCGCGACGCTCACCCGCTCGATCCACGGCTCGGCGGCCCCGGACAAGGGCAGCGGCCTGTCGACCCTGACCACAGCCCCAGGCTAGTCGGCGGGGCCGGGGCCTCGCGGCCGGCTCCGTGCCGGAATCTCCTAGAGACCACGGCCCGTCGCCGCCACGATGGTCCCATGATCTTGGTTACTGGTGCGACCGGCACCGTCGGCGGCGAGGTTCTGCGTCTCCTGTCCGCCCGGGGCGCTCGGGTCCGGGCGATGACGCGGGAGCCGGCCCGGCTGCGTCTGTCCGAGGGCGCCCCGATCGAGGGCGTGCGGGCCGATTTCGACCACGTCGACTCGCTGCACCGCGCGATCGCCGGCGTGGACAGCGTCTTCCTCCTGACCATGCCGGGCCCCGGCGGCTCGGTCGCCGAGCGCGACCGGGCCATGATCGGGGCGGCCCGCGCGGGCGGTGTCCGCAAGGTCGTCAAGCTCTCCGCCATCGGCGGGAACGCCGATGACGCCGACGATCTACCCTCGCCCAGGCACCGCGCCGGCGAACAGGCGCTGGCCGCCAGTGGGCTGACCTGGTCCGCGCTGCGGCCCAGCGCGTTCGCCTCGAACACGCTGTCCTGGGCCGCGGCGATTCGAGCCGGCGAGCCGGTTCCCAACCTGACCGGGGAGGGTGCCCAGGGTGTCATCGATCCGCGCGACGTGGCGGCGGTCGCCGTCGAGGCCCTGCTGACCGACGAGCACGACGGAGCGGCCCACACCCTGACCGGCCCCGAGCTCCTCAGCGTTCCCGACCAGGTCGCCCAGCTCGCCACCGAGCTCAGGCGAGCCATCACGACGGTGGATGTGCCCGCACCCGCGGTCCGCCGGCAGCTGGTCAGCGCCGGATTCGATCCCTCCGTCGCGGACTCCGCCGTCGACGGCTACCAGCTCATCCGCGACGGCGGAAACACGGTCGTCACCGACGACGTCGAACGCATCCTCGGCCGCCCAGCCCGCACGTTCCGCGCCTGGGCGCGTGACCATCGCACAGCGTTCGTCGCCGGCGAGGGACACCCGTGAGGCGACCCGAGGTACCGGGACCGCCAGGTCCACGGGACACTCGTTCGATCCAGCAACAGGTCGGCGCACCGAACGCGCGCCCCCAGCGGGACGAGTCCTTGGCGGCTCGGCGGCCAGGGCGCGGCCGGCGGGTCAGTCGAACGGGCCGTCCAGCGCGTCGAGCTCCTCCCACCTGTCGGCGCGGTCGTGGTAATCCTGGGCTTCCTCGTCCAGTCCGGCGCGGCGCAGGAGCGTGCTGATCGCCCGCAGGCGGGCCGGCTCGGCGCGATCGCCGATGTCGCGCAGGAGGGGGAGGGCCTCCTGGACGCGGCCCTTGCTGGCCAGGAACTCGGCGAGCCGCAGCACGTCGTCGGCGTCGCGGCCGACGTCGTCCTCCTGCGCGGCCATCCGCAGGTAGCGCTCGGCGTCCTGGTCGCGTCCCACCGTCCAGGCGGCATTCCCGAGCCGGCGGGCGGCCGCGCGGTTGCCCCGTTCGGCGGCCAGCCGGCAGTAGCGCTCGCCCTCCTGCGGCCGGTCCGCGTCCATGAGCATCGAGCCCAGGCTCAGGGGCGCCTCGACGTGCCCCAGCTCGCAGGCGATCAGGTAGTAGCGCTCGGCCTCGGCCGGGCGCGCCGCGGCGCCCCGCCGACCCGCCTCCAGCAGCCTGCCCAGGTCGTAGGCGGCGTCGCGGTCGCCGTTCTCGGCCGCCTGGCGCAGCACATCCTCGGCCTGCTCAGACCGTTTGGCCAGGCCAAGATAGGTCGCCACCCGGGACGCCGAATACCCCTGTTCGCGGGCGGACTCCGCGGCCCGCCCAAGCCAGGCCAGACGCTCCTGCTCCCGCCCCCGCAGGGCGAACACCAGGCTCAGCTCGAAGGCCGCCGGGACATGGCCTGCCTCTGCGGCCCGCCGCAGATGAGGCACCGCACGGCGCACGTGCCCCTCGTGACGCAGGCTCGAACCCCGCCAATACGCGGCGCTGACCTCGGCGACGCTCAGCTGCCGCCCGCGGCGGGCCTGAGGACGGACGATGCCCTCCAGCCTGGCAAACCAGCGCATCAATCTCCCCGCACACCGACGCAGAGGCCTGAAGCCGCCCCGGACACGCCCGAGCTGTCAACGTTTGCGGGCGACCAGTCCGTAGGTGCTGATCTCGGCGTCGGAGTAGTCGGCCGTCTGCGTGTCCGGACGCCAGCGGTGGACCGGTGTCACGCCCGGGTCGATGATCTCCATCGCGTCCGGGACCAGAGCAGCGACCTGTGCCCGGCCGCGCGCCTGGAACGGGATGCCACGCCCCTGGTAGACCTCGGTGTTGCGGTGGGTGGTCTCCGCCGGCACGAAGTCCGCGGTCGCATGGCTGAGCATGAGGTAGCTACCCGCCGGCAACGCGTCGACGAGCTCACGCACGATCGCGGTCGGGTCGTCGGCGTCCGGGACGAAATGCAGCACCGCGAGCAGGGACAGGCCCACCGGCCGGGACAGGTCCAGGGTGTCGGCGAGCTCCTGGCTGGCCAGGATGTCCACGGGCCGGCGAAGGTCCGCCTCGACATAGGCCGTGGCGCCTTCCGGCGAGCTCGCGAGCAGGGCACGGGCGTGCGCGAGCACGATCGGGTCGTTGTCGGCGTAGACGACACGGGCGCGCGGCGTGACCGACTGGGCGACCTCATGCAGGTTCGGCGAGGTGGGGATACCGGCCCCGACGTCGAGGAACTGTTCGACGCCGGCCTGCGCCAGATGGCGGGTCGCGCGGCTCAGAAAGGCCCGGTTCTGCCGGGCGGTGATCCCCGCGCTCGGGAACGTCGCCAGGACCTGCTCGGCGGCCTCGCGGTCGGCCGGATAGTTCGTCTTGCCGCCCAGGTAGTAGTCGTACATCCGCGCCGAGTGGGGCCGGTCGGTGTGCAGCTCGGTCGGTCGGGACCGTCGCGGGATGACCGTGGCGTCCCGCCCGCCCACCAGAGAGGGCTCGACCACCTCGTGCTCACCATCCGCCAGGCTCACGGCCCCGTCCCCCTCCGCGGCGCGACTCGCCGCCACGGCCGCGCGGCAAGATCTGGACTATTTCTACCAGCCCGCCACCGGACAGCCGACGGCGACGGCCCCGCCCGCGGGGGCCCGGACGCCCGTGGCGACGCTGTCGCCGAGGCGCTCGGCACGACGAGCTCGGTCCGTGCCCTCAGGCGCGACGGAACCGTCAGCCCGTCACGTCAGGACGACGGCCGGACCAATGCCCCGGGATAGGCGTCCTCGACCGGCTGGCTGTCACGGACGATCGCCGCGCCGTTCACCCACACGGCGACGATGCCCTCGGCGCCCGCGATGAGCCGGTCGCCGCCCGCCGGGAGATCCCACACGCGGACCGGGTCCGCGTCACCGACGGTGTCCGGGTCGAAGGCGACGAGGTCGGCGGCGTACCCGGGCCTGATGAGGCCGCGGTCGCCGAGCCCGAAGACCTGGGCCACGTGCCCGGTCAGCCGCCAGACCGCCATCGGGACCGGGGACAGCGCGCTGTGGGGCGTCGGGCGCCGCCCGGCCAGGATCGCCCGGCTGCGGGAGTACATCCTGGCCGTCAACGAGGTCATGCCGCTGGTGCGCGCACCAGCGGCATCGCTCTAGGCCAGACGGCTCCGCAAGTCAGCGCTGGGCCCGGGTGGGGTGTCCGCCCGGGAACGAGACGGCGAAGGTGGCACCGCCGTGCCGGTTGTGCTGCTCGACGAGCGAGACGTCACCGCCGCCGCTGCGGGCCACCCGCCGCGCGAGCGGGAGCCCGAGGCCACTGCCGCCGTTCCCGCTCCAACCGGGGTCGAACAGCGTGTCCAGCCACTGGTCCGGCACTCCCGGGCCGCTGTCGGCCACGAGCAGGGCGACGCTTCGGCCCTCGACGCGCGCGGTGACCCAGACCTGGTCCGAGGCCTCGAGCGCGTTGTTGAGGACCGGCGCGAGCGCGCGGATCGCGAGGGTCTCGGGAACGTCGATGACCAGCGCCGGGGACAGGTCGACGTCCAGCTGACCTCCGGGCAGGGGCAGGTGCTTCAGTTCGCCCGCGAGGTCGCCGAGCCGCGTGCGATCGGTGCGTGGGTCCTGGCCGCCGCGCCGGGCGACGTCCAGCAGCACGTTGATCGTGTTCGACATCGCCGCGGTGGAGTTCTTGATGAGAGCGACGTCCTCACGCGCCTGGTCGTCCAGGTCGGTCCGCAGCGCGAGCAGATCCGCCATGCCGTGGATGGACGTCAACGGTGTTCGAAGCTCGTGGGCGAGCTCCGAGGTCAGGCGCTGCTCGGCGCGGATCGCCGATGCGACCTTGTCGAGCAGGCCGTCCAGCGTGCTGCCGAGGGCACGGATCTCGTTCGTCGGGGCGCCGAGCGAGAACCGGCGTTCCAGATCGTGCTCGCTCCACTCATCGGCTGTTCGGGCCATCTGCTCGACCGGGTTCAGCACTCGCCTGCTGATCCACGCCGCCGATCCCGCGGCCGTGAGCACCAGCAGCGCGCCGGCGACGATGGAGACCACCATCGCCGCCCGCTCGTTGCGCTCGTACGGGGCCAGCGGCTCGGTGATGACGGCCACGCCTCGCAGCCTCGACGGGGTCGTGAACGGCAGCGCCATGATCGCGAAGTGTTCCCCGCCCTCGATCGTTCGCTGCCTCGTCGCGGTCGACAGGTCGGCGAAGTCCTCCTGCATCGACGGCGGTACCGTTCCCGCCACCCGCGCCCCTGACCTGTCGTAGACCGCGACGCCCGGGTCGAGCTGCGCCCGCGGCACCGTGAGGACGCCGTGGGTCGAGGCAGCGCCGATGCCGGTCACCAGGGCGTCCGCGCGATCGTTCAGGACCCGCTCCGTCGTGCTGTTCGCGACCTTGGCCAACGAGAGCTGGACGACGATCACCAGGCCCGCGGCGACGACGCTCGCCAGGACGGCGATGATCGCCACGAGCTGCGCGCGCAGGCTCAGCTCGTCCCGCCACGACGTGGCGAGGCGGGACGCTCTGCTCACCACTGCTCGCCTAGCCGTCCTTCCGCGTCATCGTGAACCCGACCCCCCGCACCGTCTCGATCAGGGTCGGCGAGTCGATCGAGTCGAGTTTGCTTCGCAGGCGGCGGATGAAGGAGTCGACGGTGTTGTCGTTGACGATCGCGCCGTCGGGCCACGCGGCGGCGATCACGCTTCGCCGGCGCACCACCTCGTTGGGCCGGCCGGTCATCGCGGCCAGCATGCGGAACTCCGTCGGGCTCAGCCGCACCTGTCCGGCGGCGGTCCGGGCGGAGTGCGTGATCGGGTCGAGAACCAGACCATTCGCCGCCGTGGCGCCGACCGGGCCGCGGCGGGCTAGGACCTCGAGACGCGCCAGCAGGACCCTGAGGTCGTACGGCTTGGTGACGTAGTCGTCCGCCCCCGCCGCGAAGCCGGCCAGGTGGTCATGGGTCGCGTCGAGCGCGGTCAGGAACAGGACCGGCGCGTGCTGACCCGCGGACTTCAGCGCCTGGACGACATCGCGACCATCGGCGTCGGGCAGGCCGATGTCCACGATGATGACGCTGATGTCCCTGTCCGGACTGAACTGACGGAGCGCCTCCCGGCCGTCGTGCGCGACGACGACCTCGTGCCCGGCCTGCCGCAGCCCCCGAACCAGGACGGTCCGGATGGTGTCCTCGTCCTCGCAGACTCCGACCGTGAGCATTGCGTCCTCCGCCCGTGTCGCGGGAGCCCTCGCGTCCGGCCGACATGGTGACAAACGGAACCTGCAAGCAGCCTGACGGTCAGTATCGGGCCTCGCCGCACCTGTCACATACTGAGACCGATCGAAAACCGTGTGCATTCGGCCAGTCCGAGACCGAGGTCCGGGCGGCCGTCGACTCCCGCCGCGTGTGCGAGACGTGGTTTGTTCAGGACAGTTGCAGGCGAGCCGCGCCAGATTCGCCGCGTGAACCAGGATGCGCTGCCCGGGCCGGACGGAGCGAATCACGCGTTCCCGCCCGATGACGGTTACCGACGGATGGACACGGCCGGCCGGCCGGATGCGGCGCGGATCCGGGGTGCGCTGCGCGTCGTCGCGGCGCTGGGTGCGATCGCGGTCGTCGCCACGGCCTTCCCGAGGCTCATCGGCGCGAGCTGGCCGGAGATCGTCACGGCCGCGGCCAGGGTCCCGGCCTCGGTGGTCGCCCTCCTCGTGTTCACCTGGGCGATCGGGCTCGCCGCGCACACGATCACCCTGACCGCGGCACTCCCGGGACTGAGCCACCGTCGTGCGCTGCTGCTGAGCCTCACGGGCAGCGCGGTGGCGAACGTCCTGCCTCTCGGCGGCGCGGCGGGCATCGCGCTCAACGACCACATGACGCGGCGGTGGGGCTTCTCTCGGGCGGGCTTCGCCTCCTACACCGTGGTCACCAACGTGTGGGACGTCCTCGCCAAGATGCTCCTCCCGCTTCTGCTCGTACCGCTGGTTCTGGGCGGCGGGAATCTGGGCCACCACGCCGGCCGGGTCATCCTCGGCTCGGCCCTGATCGTGACGACGGTGGGCCTGGCGGCGGCACTGCTGCTGTTCAGCCCGGCGCTGCGCCGCGTGTCCGACTGGCTCGAGCACGGTTCGTCGAGGAGCCGCTGGCGGGCGCGGACCTGCCTCGGACTGGCGGCCTGCGAGAGGGTCCGCGTCCAGAGTGCCCGAGTGGCCGTCCATTGCTGGAAGCGGCTCACGACCGGGATGGCGCTCTACACCGGCCTGCTGTTCGCCCTGCTCCTGGTGTGCCTGTGGGCCAGCAAGGCGAACGTCCCGCTCACCTACGCGCTACTGGCCTTCTGCGGCGAGCGCCTGCTCACCCTCGTCGGCGTGACCCCTGGGGCGATCGGGTTCGTCGAGGTCGGACTGGCCGCCTTGCTCATGCTGGCGCCGACCGCCTCCGGGGCAGGCGTCGCGGCGGCCGTGCTGCTGTACCGCCTGCTGACCTTCGCCGTCGAGATCCCCGTCGGAGGAGCGCTGTTGGCGGTCTGGCTCTGGCGCGGCGCCCGCGGCCGTCCGGCGAACGATATGCCAGTCGCGATCGGAGCGGGCGGTTGAGAATCGTCCACGCCACCGACTGCTACCTGCCGAGGCTGGGCGGGATCGAGCTCCACGTCCGGGACCTGGCCCAGCGGCAACGAAGCGACGGCCACCAGGTCACTGTCGCCACCCGGACCCAGCAGCCCACCGAGGCCCTGTGGCCCACCGAGTCTGGCGACTGGGATGAGCCGCACGTCCTGCGCCTGCGCACCCTGGGCAAGGATCGGCTCGAATGGCTCGCGCCTGACGTCGTCCACGTCCATCTGTCCGTGGTGTCGCCCTTCGCCCTTGCTGCCGCCCGTCGCGCCGCGGAGCTCGGGATTCCCACCGTCGTCACGGTCCACTCGCTGTGGAGCGACCTCGCCCGTGTCGCGCCGCTGGTGCGCTCGACCATGGGTGCACACCGATGGCCCGTCGTGTGGACCGCGGTGAGCCGACAGGCGGCCGCGTACGTCGAACGCGTCGTCGCGCGGGACGTCGGCGTCCTCCCGAACGCGGTCGACGTCGGGTTCTGGCGCGGCCGACCTGCCAGCGACCAGCCACGGCTGGCCGCAGGAAACCACCCGCCCACAATCCTCAGTGTCATGAGGCTGACGACGGTCAAACGGACCATTCCGCTGGCCCGGGTGCTCCACCGGGTCTCCGACGAGACCGACATACGAGCGGTCATCGTGGGTGACGGGCCGAAGCGTGCGGCTCTCGAGCGTTACCTTCGGCGGCACGGCCTCGCCGAGCGGGTGCGGCTCGTCGGCGCGTTGGACAGGAATCGGGTGCGTGCGGCTATGGCCACGGCAGCGATCTTCGTCGCACCGGCCCACCGAGAGTCGTTCGGGATCGCGGCACTGGAAGCTCGCACCGCCGGTCTCCCCGTCGTCGCACGGGCGGCGTCCGGCGTCGCGTCCTTCATCTGTGATCGCCGAGAGGGCCTGCTGGCCGACAGCGACCGCGCCCTGGCCCGCCACACCCTCGAGCTGGTGCGGAACGTGGACCTTCGGCGGGAGATCATCGACCACAACCGCGCCGTCCCGCCCGACCTCAGCTGGTCGGCCGCCCTGCGCTCGAACCACGACGCCTACGCCCTCGCGGGAGCCCGGGGAGGATCCCGCTGCCTAGCGGTTCCGACCCGCCGATCCCAGGTGCTCGTGGCGGACCGGTGAGCGAGGACAAGCCCACTTTCACCGTGGTCTCCTTCCA
Source organism: Pseudofrankia inefficax (assembly GCF_000166135.1). Taxonomy (NCBI): domain Bacteria; kingdom Bacillati; phylum Actinomycetota; class Actinomycetes; order Frankiales; family Frankiaceae; genus Pseudofrankia; species Pseudofrankia inefficax. Next base: position 3,506,203 of record NC_014666.1, on the reverse strand, counting down.
TGCCCATCCGGACGACGAGGCGCTGCTCACCGCCGGAACGCTCGCGCGCGCCGCGGCCGACGGTCACCGGGTCGTGATCGTCGTCGCGACCGACGGCGAGGCAGGGCTCTCCCGTGACGACCTTCGAGGAAGTCACCTGGCCGACGCCCGCCGCGCGGAGCTACGTGCCTCCTGCGAGGCTATCGGCGCCACCCGCGTGCACTTCCTCGGCTACCGGGACAGCGGCTACGACCCGCCGGCCGCCTCGTCGGGAGCCAGTCACCCGCGGGCGGACAGCTTTGCCAGCGTCCCTCCCGAGCGGGCTGCCGCACGGCTCGTCGACATCCTGGTCGAGGAGGACGCCGACGTGCTCACGATCTACGACGGGTCCGGTGGGTACGGGCATCCCGACCACGTGCAGGTCCACCGCGCCGGCCTGCTCGCGGCGCGGCTGGCCCGGACGCCTGTCGTACTCGAGGCGACCCTGGACCGCGACGCCCTGACCAGGGCCGTTCGACTGCTGCGCCGAGCCGCGCGAGTCATGCCCCTGCCCACCCTGCCCGACCTGAGCGCGGCCTTCACGCCGCGCGGGGAACTGACCCACCGTGTCGACGTGCGAGCCCAGCTCCCCGCGAAGATCCGCGCGCTCAGGGCACACGCCTCCCAGGCCGAAGGCGGTGACACCATCCGCACGCTCGCCCTGTTGCTGCGCCTTCCGAGGCCGATCCGAGGCCGGGTACTCGGCACCGAGTGGTACCGGGAAGTCGGACGCACGCCCGACGGCGCGCCTCTCGACGACATTTTCGCCACTCTGCGTGCGGAGCAACGAGCCCGCGCGTGAGGTGGTAGCCACCTTCGCCGCCCGGGTACTGCTCTGACGGTCGGCTCAGCTCTGACGGTCGGCTCAGCTCTGACGGTCGGCTCAGCTCTGACGGTCGGCTCAGCTGGGGTTCACGGGCGGCACGACGAGCGGGCCGGGCAGAAACTCTGCGGCCCAGTCGATGGCCGGTCCGAAGGCCGCGGAGAACACGCCCCAGTTGTGCCCACCGGACGCGGTGAGCATGGTCGTCGTCGGGAGAGACGGGGCATAGTGCCGCAGGGTCGCCGTCATCGCGCGCGCCTCGTTCATCGCGAGGATGTCGCCGCCGGACGCGGAGAGGAAGAGCGCCGGCGCGACCGGGGCGCGGTAGCGGACCCACCAGATCGGCGAGTTCTCCCGGCTGGCGAACCTCGACCCCTGGTAAAGGCCTGGCGTTCCCGGGTCCTGGCCGGCGGTGAAGTAGCCCGAGATGCTGGCCGCCGCCGCGTAGCGCTCGGGGTGGTGCAACGCGACGTTCGCGGCACAGAACCCGCCGGTGGAGATACCCAGCGTGGCCCAGGAACGAGACGCGTACACGCGGAAGGTCCTGGTGACGTCGTCGAGGACGTCGACGGACAGGTACGTCTCCCACTGCTCTCCGTGGACGGCGTTGACGCACTCGGAACTGTGGCCGCCGGCGTAGACCTGCGGGATCACCAGGACAACGGGTGGAACCCGGCCGGCCGCGATCTCGGTCTCCAACCGGGCCTGGATGTTCATGATCCGGGGGAAGGTCTCGGGCGCGCCGGGATAGCCGTGGAACAGCTCCACCGCGGCGAACCGGCGCTGCAGGTTGCCCGTGAAATAGGCCGCGGGAAGGTAGAGCAGCCCGTGGTGGGTCAGTCCGCTGCGCGTCCCCGGATAGAGGACGTCGAGCAGGAGCCCGTGACCGTGGCGCCCGGCCCGGAGACCGAGCGCGGCCCAGTCCGACGTCAGCACGGTCACCTGGGGTCCGCCTCCGGGGTAAGCCGGCATGGCGAGGCTACGCGCGCTGGTCGGGCGGCCGAGCAGATCCGAGACCGAGGTGTAGAAGCCGTACGAACGGTTGACCTGCGCCAGCGCGAGGACTCCGCCCAGCATCATGACCAGCAACAGGCTGGCGGCCCGTCCCGGCAGCGCCCACCGACCGGGCCAACGCGGCCACCCCAGATAGGCGCCCACCGCGCACAGCAGCCCGACCACGCCGAGCAGCAGCATGAACGGCCACCCGGTGAGCGCCATCAGCACTCGCCCAGCGCGGGTGGACGACCGCCTTCCGCCATAAGTACTACATTCTACTACAAACGGTCGGCTCGGGCGTTTGCGGCGGGCGTAGCACGACGAAGCTGGAGCATCGGCAGACGGCCGAGTCGCCGTGGGCTCGCCGCCGCTATCCCGCGGTTCGCGGACCGTCGTAGGGGATGCGTTCCTCAGCGGCGTCCCAGATCGCGCGGTCGACAGGGCGTTCGGCCTCTTCGAGCACGTGGCCGACCAGGCCCGCCGCCCGCGCTATGAGGGAGAAGCCCCGCAGCGAGTTCCACGGGAAGCCCGCGTCGAGCAGCACGGCGGCGACGGCACCGGTCGCGTTGACCGTCACATGACGGCCCTTCGCCTTGTCCATCGCGACGCCGATCGCCTCGAGCACCTCGACGTGCACGGCCGCGACGCCGTTCTCGCGGGCGACCGTGAGCAGGCGCGGCGCCCGCGGGTCGTCAGGGCGGTGGATGTGATGGCCGAAGCCGGGGAACGGCAGCCGGGCGGCAAGGTGGCGGGCCACCGCGGCGGTGGCGAAGTCCTCCACCGCTGTCCCCTGGTCGAGCGCGACCGCTCCTTCGCGCAGGAGCCTGCCCGCGTTCTCGGTCGAGCCGAGGAAGTGGCCGCCCGCACCGAGCAGGCCCGCCGCGACGGCGCCCTGCACCGCCTCCGGAGCTGAGCTGTAGATCAGCCGCGCCGTCAGCGAGCTGGGCGTCAGACCGTGCTCCATCAGCGCCACGAGCACCGAGTCGACGACCGCGCGCTGGCCCGGTGTCGGCATCTCACCGCGCAGATGAAGGCAGATCATGCTGGTGAAATCGACGTGACCGATCAGCTCGTCGACGAGATCCTTGCCGCGAACAACGATCTTGTCGGTCGTCGAATAGGCGATGGACTGTGCCGGCATCTCACTGGCTCCTGGTCGCGGTCGGCGCCGGTTTGGCTGGGCGCGCCTCGCTGGGTTCGTCAGCCGGCCGGTCGGTCGGGCTGTCGCTCGTCCTGCCGATCGACATCGGGCTGACATCTGGCTGGGCGGGTTCGACGACGATGGCGTGGCTCGTGCGGCGCCGGCCGATGACCGTCGAGACAAGGACGGCCGCGATGAGCGCCGCGCCGTCGAAGACCGGATTGACCCACGGTTTCGCGCCGATGAGCGTGAAACCGTTGATGCCGACGGCGACGAAGAAGATGCCGAGGATCGTGCCCCAGACGTTGTACGTGCCTGGCCGGATCGTGGTCGCGCCGAGGAAGACCGCCGCGAGCCCCGGGAACAGGTAGGACGGTCCCGCCGTCGGGTCGGCACCGCCCGACCGCGAGGTCAGCAGGATTCCTGCCACCGCCGCGGTCAGGCCTGACAGGACGAAGCTGAGGAACACCAGCCGCTCGACCCGGATGCCCACCAGCCGCGCGGCCCCCTCGCTGGAGCCCACGGCCTCGTACTGCCGACCGAACGGCGTGTGCATGAGGCAGTACCAGAGGATGAGGCCGACGACGAAGAGCAGCCACAGCGGCCGTGGGATGCCCAGCCACTTCAACGAGCCCCAGTTGCCGAGCGAGTCCGGCACTCCGGTGATCGTCGCACCGTCGGAGTACTGGTTGAGAAGGCCCTGCAGCACCGTGAAGCCGCCGAGAGTGACGATCAGCGCGTTCAGCTTCAGACGGGCGACGAGCACACCGTTCACGACGCCGAGCAGCACGCCGATGAGCAGCGCCACCAGCATTCCCACCCAGACCGGCTGACCGTGCCGGACGATCGCCGCCGTGCAGGCCATGTTCGCCACACCAGCGATCGCCGGGATCGACACGTCGAAGTATCCCGCCGTCAGCGGGATGACCATGCCGAGCGCGACGATGCCCGTGACCGACTGGCCAGCGAGGATGTTGTCGATGTTCGCCTTCGAGAGGAAGGCGTCGCGGCTGTCCGGATGGATGGCAAAGATGAGGATCAGCGCCACGAACAGGATCGGGAGTCCGAGCCGCTCGGCCGATCCGAGGACGAGTTGCGCGGTGTTTCCCTTGCGGCTTGCCGTCGTGGCCACCTCAGCCTGCCCTCTGTCGCTTCGTTCCGGTGTATGCGGCTTCGATCAGTGCGTGCGCCGTCAGTTCGTCGGCACCAACCTCGGCGACGACGCGACCCCCGCTCAGCACGATCGCGCGGTCGCAGTTGAGCGCGATCTCCTCGAAATCGGAGGCGACCAGCAGGACGCCCATTCCGGCATCGGTCGCCTGGCGCACGAGCTGATAGATCTCCTGTCGCGCACCCACGTCGACCCCGTGCGTCGGTTCGTCGAGCAGCAGCACAGTCGGGCTCTGGCTCAGCCAGCGGCCCAGGACGACCTTCTGCTGGTTCCCGCCGGACAACACGTTGGCGACGACGCTCTCGCTCGCGGCGCGGACACCGAACGTCGCGATGCGTTCGCGCGCGCCGGCCCGCATCAGGCGGTCGGAGAGCCAGCGACGGGTCGAGTACTCGCTGAGCTTGCAGATGGCCAGGTTGACGTAGACCGCGAGGTCGTAGAACACCGACTCCGATCGGCTCTCGGGCACGAGCCCGATTCCGGCCTTGATCGCGTCTCGTGGATGCGTGAAGTGAACGACCTTGTCCTTCATCCGCACGGTCCCGGACTGGATGGGCAGGTCACCGTAGATGCACCGCAGCAGCTCGGTCCGGCCGGACCCGAGCAGGCCCGCGACTCCCACGACCTCACCGGACCGTACGGTGAGGTTGATCCCGTCGAGCGGATCCGCCTGGACCTCGGTCAGCTCGAGCAGCGTCTCCCCTGGCGCGCGCTGACCCGATCGCGAGGACAGCCGCGAGATCGGCCGGCCCGCGATCAGCTCGGCCAGCTGCGCTTCCGTGAGCGAGGACGTGCTGTAGGTACCGATGCCCTGTCCGTCGCGAAAGACCGTGACCCGGTCGGCGAGATCGAGGACCTCGTCCAGCCGGTGGCTGACGAACAGCGCGGCCCGGCCGTGGGCGACGTAGCGCCGCAACGAGGCGAACAGCAGCGCCACCTCGTGCGCGGGCAGGGCGGCCGTCGGTTCGTCGAGGACGAGCAGGCCCTGCGCGCCTCCTTCGTCCTCGACCTGTAGCGCGCGGGCGATCGCGATCTGTGCCTGCACGGCGCGGGAGGTGTCTCGCAGGACGGTGTCCGGCGTCGTCGGGATCTCGAACCTCTCGATGAGCGCGGCGGCGCGGCGGCGCAGCGCCTTCCATCGAACTCGTCCGCTCCTGCCCTGGGGAAAGCCGAAGCCGAGCGCGAAGTTCTCGGCCACGGTCAGGTCAGGAAACAGGCCGAGGTCCTGGTGGACCACGTAGACGCCGCCGCCGCGCGCCACCTCGGGCGTGCTTCCCGACGCGTCGACCTCGGCGCTGGACGGGTAGCGAATCGTGCCGGCGTCACCGTGCTCGACCCCGGCGACGATCTTGATGAGCGTCGACTTGCCGGACCCGTTGCCGCCGGCCAGCGCGTGGATCTCGCCGCGTGCCACGGTCAGATCGACGTCCCGCAGCGCCCGCACTCCCGGGAACGCCTTGCTGAGACCGCTGACCCGCAGGCACTCCGCGACGCCGTTCGACGGGGCCGGGGCCGGGTCGGCCATTTCCATGCTTCTCACCTGCTGGGCACGCTCCGATCGCCGGAAGAAGAGGCGGTGCTGGCGGTCGGCTCCAGCTGGAGCCGACCGCCAGCACCGGTAGGAATGGGCGCTGGGCGCGCGCCGTCAGTCCCGCCGACTCAGCCGACGCCCCAGAGCTTGTTGTAGGTCGCCTTGACGTCGAACGAGGTCGCCGCCGGCACGCCGTCCGCCGGCAGCCCGTGGTCCTTGTCGACCGTCACGACGCCGACGCCCTCGGCGACTGTCGGCTGGCCGCTCAGGACCCGGTTGACGTTGTCGGCGGTGGCGTAGCCGAGCCAGAGCTGCGACACGACCGAGGTCATCGCGGAGAGCTGACCGCTGCGGACGAGGTCGGCGATGGCCGGCGCCGTCCCCTGCCCGCCGACGAGGAGGATGTCGCGACCGGACTGCTTGACGATCTGCGCGCCGCCGCCGTTGGTGAGCTGCGAGTCGTAGGGCAGATAGACGACGTTGGCGTCCGGGTACTTGGTCAGCATCGCCTGGAGCTGCTGGCCGAACGGCCCGCCCGGGGTCGTCTCGGTCGCCTGGATGGTGAAGTTGCCCACGACCTGGCAGCCCGAGCACTTCGAGATGGTCGTCTGGAAGCCCTCGTTGATGTCCTTGCCCACGACGTTGCCGACGTAGGACATGATGATCTTGGCCTTGCCGCCGGTCTTGTTGATGATGTACGCCGCTCCGGCCTCGCCCCACGAGCCGAAGAAGTCCTTCACGGCGGGCGCGGAGGTCGAGAACTTGGACGGCCCGGCGAACAGCGGGGCATCGGCGCAGTCGTTCGCCTGCCCGGCGATCACGGGAATACCCGCGGCCTTGGCCTCCTTGAGCGACTGCTCGATGAGCGCGCAGTCGATCGACTCGTCGATGATGGCGTCCGGCTTGGCGGCGATGGCCGTGCGCATCGCGACGTTGAAGCCGTCATTCGCGCCGAGCATGCCGTCGGCGATGTGGAAGTTCCAGCCCAGGTCCGCAGCGGCCTGCTGCACGGCGGCGGCGAGCTTCGAGCAGCCCGGGATCGCCTGACCGCAGGACACCAGCCACACGTTCTTGCCCTTGGTGGGCGCCGGGCCGGTGGTCGGGGGCGGGCTGGTGAGCCCCTTGAACAGCTCGTCGAGAGTCGGGACGCCGGCGATCGCCGAGCTTCCCGACCCAGCTAAGGATGACGCCGCTGGGGCCGCGCTCGGGCCTCCGGACGACGCGGTGGCGCCGCCCGAGCTCGAGCCGCAGGCGCTCACGAGGGCGAGCAGCGCCGCCACCCCCAGGGATGCGAGCGCGAACTTCCGGCGTGACGTGATCTTGGTAATCGTCGTGTCCTTCCAATAGGGCCATGACTACCGGCTTCGGTGTGGCGCCGGATGCGCACCACCGGTCGAGCCGGGGACCCGGCGTGTCGCGTGGCGCGAGCGCCCCTCTTGCAGTGGTCAGGTCAAGCAATGGCTACACGCGATACCGTGGAAAAAGCATATTAGATATCATATCTATGTGTCAACGGTCACACGTCGGGCCGCGCTCGCGACCTGGTGTCAGCGGGGACAGGGGTCAGATCCGGTAGAGCTTCCGCGCGTTCTCGCCGTAGATCTTGCGCCGCGCCGGCTCCGGCAGGACCGCCATCTTGGCGGCCACCGTCGCGAGCGGAGCCGGGTACATGCACGTGGGGTGCGGGAAGTCGGTCTCGAACAGGATGTTGTCCTCGCCGACCGCGTCGACGAGCTCCGGCAGCCTGTTGCGGTTGTTCTCGAACCAGAACGTCGCGTAGAGGTTGCTCCGGAAGTACTCGGCCGGCGACTTGCGCAACGCGGCGAGATCGTCGGGAGCGTTCTCGGCCATCTCGTAGTCGAGTGCCTCGAGGATGAACGGGATCCAGCCGACGCCGCTCTCGACAGACACCATCCGGAGGTCCGGGTGGCGGTCGAAGACGCCGGAGGCGATGACGTTGACGACGACGCGGGCATTGCCGATGAACAGCAGCGTCCCGCCGATCGCGAGCTTGGTGTGGTCCGTGTGCGACGCCCACGGGTATCGACCGTGGAACGTCATGCCCGTGACGCTCGCTCCGATGTGGAAGTGCACGGGCAGCTGGTGCTCGACGCAGGCCTGCCAGAACGGGTCCCACTGCCGGCTCGCGAGGTCAGGGGCGCCGAGGTCGTCCGGATCGGACGTCATGTTGACCCCGCGCAGCCCCATCGCCGCGCACCGCCTCACCTCGCGCACCGAGGCGTCGACGCTCCAGGCGGGCATCAGCGGCATCGGCAGCAGCCGGTTGCCCGAACCCTCCTGGATCTGGGCCATCCGGTCGTTGTAGAGCTCGACGGACAGCTGGCGCATCTTCTCGTCGGTCGACGCGCCAAGGCCCTGACCACCGAGACCGATGGTGCTCGGGAACACGATCTGTGCGTCGATGCCGCACTCGTCAAGGACCTCGAGACGCACCTGGGGGTCGTGGGCGCCGACGTGGATCTGGTCGATGGTCCACGTCCGCAGCGCCTGGTGCGAGTCGCCCTTCGTGCCGTCACGGCCGACGACACCGCCGGCGCTGAAGCGACCGACGGGCACGCCACCGAAGACCCACATCAGCTCGCCGTCCACCCGCTCGACCCGCGGGACCCGGTCGCGGTACCGCGGCGGAGCGAGGCTCGTGAACAGGTCGGCCGGCTCCGACCAGTGCGAGTCGGCGTCGACGACGAAGGTTCCGTCAGCGAGCATCGTCGGGGCCTAAGACGGCATGCGTCACCGGCACGTCGTCGTTGCGGTTCGCGAACGTCGGGCTGAGCCGCAGCTGCTCCCACGCCTCGCGGTTGTCCCTCATGGTCTCGACCATCCGGTCCCACTGGGCGGGCGAGTGCTCGGCGACGACGGTGTCGACGATCTTCGATCCGCGCCGGATCTCCAGCACCTCGCAGCCCTCGGGACCGGCGCTGTACTGGTACTGCACGCCGCTCGGCACGAAGAAGGAGTCACCCGCCTTCAGCACCCGCCTGCCCATGTGGGCGGTGCCGGACACCACGTAGTACAGACAGTCCGCGGGATGGTGGTGGCGCCGCAGGACCCAGTTCGGTTTGAACCAGACGTAGTGCAGCTGGAAGCCGCCCTCCTCGGCGGTCTGGCTGACGAGCACCTTGGTCATGGCGCCGGTGTGCGGCCAGCCGGCCTCAGCCAGGCGCGCCGTCGCGGCCGCGGTCTCGTCCGAGACCTGCTGCGGGGTGAGGGCACCGGCCGCCCACAGGTCCTTCGCGGTCACGGCGGAATAGAAGGTCATGCCCCGCCAGGCGGCGTCGTCGTCCGTCGAGTCGGTGAGCTTCTCCATCGCGCTCAGTGCCTCTCTCTGCACGGTGACGAACCAAGCTCCGCCACCGAGGTTCGATATGTGATATCACATCTAGTGAGAAGAGCAAGCGCAGTCGATCGAACGAGCGGACGGAAGCGCCGAGGTGACTGACAGAGCTGAACCGGACCGCGCCGCGTCCAATGCCCGGACGCCGCGCCGGCAGACGGTGCGCACGTCGTCGATTGCCGGGCCGGGCGCACGACGGGGCAGCGGTATAGTGAACGCCGCCATGACGTCACGAGAGCCCCTGCCACAGAGGCGGATCCGCGCACGGTCGCTGAGCGAGGAGATCGCCGACGCCCTGCGCGAGGACATCCTTTTCGGCCGCCGCCGCCAGGGCGACCCGGTGACCCAGAGCGCGGTCGCCCAGCAGTTCGGCGTCAGCACCATGCCGGTGCGGGAGGCGCTGCTCGCGCTCGCGCACGAGGGCATGATCGGAGCCAAGGCGAACTACACGTTCCGGGTCGCGCGGATGAGCCGTCGCGACGTCGAGGACATCTACTGGACGCACGGCCTGCTCGCCGGCAAGCTCGCCGAACGCGCGACCACGCTGGCCACGCCGGCGCTCGTCGAGCAGTTGGAGTCGATCCAGCAGCGGTTCGAGGCGGCGCTCGACGCCAACGACATGGACTCCGTCGAGTACTACAACTGGCAGTTCCACCGCGCCGTCAACCATGCGGCGGACTCGCCGAAGATCCTGGCGACGCTGCGCAGCGTCGTCGTGCAGATCCCGAAGCACATCTACTGGCTGCTGGACGGCGCCGGCGCCGCCTCGAAGGCCGAGCATCCGCCCCTCATCGAGGCCATCAGGAACAAGCGCCCCTCCCTGGCGCGCGAGCTCTGGACCAGCCACGCCGAGACAACCGGCACGCTGGTCATCAAGTACCTCGACGAGCACGGCTACTGGGACGAGGAGTCCGAGCAGCGCTAGGGAAGTTCTCGCGGATCCCGGCCGACAGGGCCTGATCCACCGAAAGCGGCCGGAGCGGCTCCCCACGGCCGGGCCGCCCCGGCCGCGCTCCTGGGACCGTGCCCGGTTGGCGCCGTCCAACGCCGCGGCCATGACACGGCCGGTCCGAACCCTCCCGGCCGGAGCGCTGCCCTGCGCCGGCCACACTCGCGAAGGACCCCTCCCCTCCGCACACCTCGCGCGCGCCTCTTCGATCTGATATCTAATAGCTTGTATCTAATATCGCAGATCGGAGACAGGATGCTGCTGACGGGGCGGGATCTCCTCCACGAGGACGACGACCAGGCCGCGCTGCGGGCGCTCGCTCGACAGGTGGCCGAGCGCGAGCTCGCGCCCCTGGCGGCGCACTGGGACGAGACCGGCGAGTGGCCGGCGAAGTCCCAGGCCGCGATCGCACAGGCCGGGCTCTACGGGATCGCCGTCCCCGAGGAGCACGGCGGCGCGGGCCTCGGCCAGGTCGAGGTCACCATCGTGCTCGAGGAACTAGCTCGTGCGTGCGTCAACAGCGCGGTGACGGCGCAGCTCACGCTGAACGGCCCACCCCGCGTCCTCGGGCACCTCGGCACCCCGGCGATGCGGGAGCGCTGGCTACCGCGCGCCGCCTCCGGGGAGGCTGTGTTCTGCCTCGGGATCACCGAGGCGGAGGCCGGGAGCGCGGTACAGAGGATGCGCGCGAAGGTCGAGCCGGACGGTGACGGCTACCGGCTGAACGCGTACAAGAACTACTCGACCCAGGGACACAGGGCGGACGCGTGCCTGTGCTGGGCGCGCTTCCCGAACGGCGAGATCGGCGCGGTCGTCGTCGACATGACCTCCGAGGGCGTCGGCGTCGCGGGCACGCACCGGAACATGGGCCTGCACGGCAGCACCGAGGCCGAGCTGACCTTCGACAACGTGCGCATCGAGCCCGACGAGGTGCTGCTCGACGGCTCGCCCGGGAGCTTCCGGACACTGCTCGGGCACCTCAACCACGAACGCCTCGGCAACGCCGCGATGTGCCTGGGAGCCGCGCAGGGAGCCCTCGAGCACGCGACCCGCTACCTGCGCGAGCGCCCTGCTGGCTCGCGGCGCCTGGCCGACCTGCAGGGTCTTCAGTGGAAGGTGGCCGAGATGGCGACCGAGCTCGAAGCGGCGCGGCTGCTGGTCTACCGGGCCGCCCACCTCGCCGGCCCGCACGAGTCCCCGCCCGCGCTGGAGACCGCGATGGCAAAGGGCAAGGCCAACATGGTCGCTCGCATGGTCTGCGACGAGGCCATGCAGCTGCACGGCGGCTACGGGTACTCGCGCGAGTTCCCCGTCGAACGCGCCTACCGCGACGTGCGCGGCCTCTCCTTCGGCGGCGGGACCGTCGAGGTACTGAAGAACTACGTCGGCGCGCGCATCGCCGACGGGGAGGCTCCGCACGGGCCGTCGTGGCGGAGCAGCCACTGATGGCCACCGAGACAGGGAACGAGACGGACCTGCGCGAGCGCGTTCGGCGCTTCGTCGAGGAGAACCTGCCGCCCGAGTGGCGCGGCACCGGGCACGGCGCGCGCGACGACGACGCGGTCGCCGAGATCCGGCGCGAGTGGGGGCGACGCCTGCACGCTGGTGGCTGGGTGGCCCCGACCCTGGGCGAGGCCAACGGCGGGCTCGCCCTGTCCGGTTCCGCCCTGCTCGTCTACCTGGAGGAGCTCGCCCTCGCGGGGGCTCCCGAGCCGGCGAACTCGAACGCGATCGGCATCCTCGCGCCGGTCCTGGAGGCGTTCGCCACGCCGGAGCAGTGCGCCCGCCACCTCCCCTCGATGCTGGCCCACGACGTCCTGTGGTGCCAGGGCTTCTCCGAGCCCGACGCCGGGTCGGACCTGGCCCACCTGCGCACCCGCGCCGTACGCGCCGACGACGGCTGGCGCATCACCGGGCAGAAGGTGTGGACGACGAACGCCGTGCACGCCGACCGCTGCTACGTCCTGGCCCGGACCGACCCCGAGGCCGACGCGCACCGCGGCATCAGCCTGTTCCTCGTCGACATGCACCAGCCGGGGGTCGAGGTCCGGCCGCTGCGCACCATCGTCGACACCCGCGAGTTCTGTGAGGTCTTCTTGGACGACGCGACGGCACGCGCCGACGAGCTCGTCGGCGAGCCCGGCCAGGGCTGGGGCCTGGCGACGTTCGCGCTCGAGCAGGAGCGTGCCTCGCTGCTCGGTCAGCGGGCGCTGCGTATGTCGGGCGAGCTCACCGCGGCGTACGACCTCCTCGGCCCCGAGGGCGCCGCGCGGGTCGAACGCGACCTGGGCCGCACGCACGCGGCTGTCCGGGCCACCGAGGCGGTCGTGCGCCGCAACCTCGCGATGCTCGCCGCCAAGCAGTCCCCCGGTGCGCTGTCCTCCGTCGCCAAGCTGCAGTGGAGCGAGACGCACCAGCGCCTGCTGGAGCTGGTCGCCGACGCGCGCGGCCCCGAGCACTTCACCGACGAGCGGGACCTGCGGTGGGCGCTGGCGCTCCTGCACTCACGGGCCGAGACGATCTACGCGGGCACCTCGGAGATCCAGCGCAACCTGATCGCGCGCTCCGCCGGACTGCCGGGCTCACGCCGATGACCGACTCCCTGCTGCCCACCGCGACCGACCGCGTCGCCGCCGACGCGCTGCGGGCCGCCCTCGCGTGCGACGACGGGGCCGCGCTCGACCCGGCCCGCTGGAGCGAGCTGGCGCGCGCCGGCTGGCTGGAGCTCCTTGTCGACACCGACCTGTCCGTCCCGCAGGCCATCCCGGGGTTCCTGCCCCTGCTCGAGGTCCTGGGCCACCAGGTGGTTCCCGGCCCGGTCGCCCTCTCGATCGGGCTCGCCGCACCCCTGCTGGCGGCGTCCGGCAGTGCCGCGCCGCGGGCGGCGCTCGGCGACGGCCGGATCTTCACCGCCGCCACCGAGGTCAGTGCCGTCGAGGCGCCGCCCGGCGAGATCGTGGCTACCCCCGCCGACGGGCGGTTCCTGCTCACCGGCCGGTGCGATCTCGTGCCGTGGCTTCGCGACGCCGACGAGGTCCTCGTACGGGCGGCCCGGCCCGACGGGGCGCCGGTACTGGCCTGCGTCAGACTCGCGAGTGCCGGCACGGACACCGTGCACGCCCACAGCATCGACCCCACGACGAGCACCGGCTCGCTCATCCTCAGCGGCGCCGCGGCGGTGCCGCTCACGGTCACCGACGCGGAGCTCGACCTCGCGCGCGCCTGCTACTCGCTCGTCCTCGACGCGCAGGCCATCGGCTCGGCCGCCGAGCTGGTTCGCCGGACCGTCGCGTACGTCACCGACCGCCGGCAGTTCGGGCAGGCGATCGGATCGTTCCAGGCGGTCAAGCACCGGATCGCGGAGATGGTGCGGGTGACCGAGGTCGCACGGTCGATGGCGTGGCTCGCGAGCACCCGCTTCGCCGCCTCCCCGACCGCCCCGCCGTGGGAGGACGTCGACGCGAGCCGCGTGTGTGCCGGGGACGCGGCGCGCCGCGCGGCGGCCGAGGCGATCCAGTGCTTCGGCGGTATGGGCTTCACCTGGGAGCAGGGCCTGCACCAGCACTACCGGCGGACCCTGCTCGCCGGCAGCCTGCACGGCAACGTCGAGGCCGCCGCGCGCCGTCTGGTGCGCCACGGCGTCGCGCAGGCGGCGAGCGCCAGGTGAGCGGGGCCGCGATGGGCGAGCACATCGTGCGGACGTCACCGGCCGACGGCGTCGCCGTCCTCGAGATCAACCGGCCCGGTGCGCGCAACGCGTTCACCGAGCAGACCTGGGTCGAGCTGCGCGACCGGCTGCACGAGCTGGCCTCCGATCCGGGCGTACGCGCCGTCGTGGTCACCGGCGCCGGCACCAGCTTCTCGGCCGGCGGCGACATCAAGACGATGGGCCGGGTGGGGGCCGGGGTCTTCGCCCCGGCCCACCGGCTGCTCATCGCGCAGGAGACCCTGCGCACGCTGCACCGCCTGCCGCAGCCGACTCTCGCGGCGGTCGAGGGGTACGCGATCGGCGCCGGCTGGGCTGTCGTCCTTGCCTGCGACCTCGTCACGGTGGCCCGCGACGCGTTCTTCCAGGCACCGTTCCTGCGTCGCGCGGCGGTGCCGGACGGCGGCTTCGCCGCCCTCGTCGCGGCCCGGGTGGGCCGGGTCCGCACGATGGACCTCCTTCTCGACGGCGAGCGCCTGCCCGCGGACGACGCGCTCGCGCTGGGCCTCGCCAGCCGCGTCGTCGATCCGGGTCACGCCCGGGAGAGCGGCGTCGCGCAGGCCACCAGGATCGCCACGCTTCCCGCGGACGCGGTCCGGCTCACCAAGCAGCTGGTGCGGGGCCGCGAGGCCTGGCTGGACGACGCGCTCGTGGCCGAGGCGGCAGCGGCGGCGCTGGCCGGCCACAGCCCCGACTCGGCGGAGGGCGTGCGGGCGTTCCTGGAGCGCCGCCCGCCGGTCTTCAACGCCGGGCGGCGCGGCGCCGGTCAGGAGAGCTCGAACCCCTCGTAGCCCGCCTCGGCGAGCCGGGTGATGGTCTTGCGGTACCGCGGCGCGCCGGCCGTGTAGATGAGCGGCCGGCCGCGCGGCTGTTCCCGGCCGGGGATGTTCGAGTTGGCGCCGGTGACCCACCCCTTGCCCGCCGGGATCAGGGTCTTGTCGTAGGCCCGCACGGCCTCCTCGACCCAGTCCTGCTCGGCCTGGGCGGTCGCCTCGACCCGGTGGTAGCCGTGCTCCCGCAGGTGCCGGAGCAGGCCAGTGATCCACTCGACGCTCGTCTCGATGCCGCGGGGGTAGTTCGTCGACGCCGAGGCGCTCTGCGGGCCCGCGACCATGAGCAGGTTCGGGAACCCGCGGGAGGCGAGGCCGTGGTGGGTCACCGGCCCGTCGTCCCACTTGTCGCGCAGCAGCTGGCCGTCGACGCCGCGGATGTCGATGCGGTCGTAGGCGCCGGTGATCGCGTCGAAGCCGGTCGCGTAGACGATCACGTCGAGCTCGTACTCGCGCGCGGTGGTCCGGATGCCCTTCGCGGTGAGCCGCTCGACGGGCGTCTCCTGGAGGTCGACGAGCGTCACGTTCGGCTGGTTGTAGACCTCGAAGTACCTCGTCTCCAGCGGCAGCCGGCGTGATCCGAAGCCGTGGTCGGTCGGGATGAGCTTCGCCGCGACGGCCGGGTCCGCCACCCGTTCGCGGATCTTCTCGGCGATGAAGTCGGAGATCTCGCGGTTCGCCTGGCCCTCGACGAAGATGTCCTTGAAGTTGGCGAGCCAGATACCGAAGCCCGGCTCGTCGTAGAGCTTCTCCCACAGCGCGAGGCGCTCCTCACGCGGCACCTCGTCGAACGCGCGCTGGTCGGGGCCGTGGATGAAGCCTCCGGGGGTGGCGGCGCACGCCTCGAAGATCTCCGCGTAGCGGCGGCGGATGTCGGCCATCTCCCGCGCGGAGATCGGCGAGTTGTTCAACGGTGCCGACCAGTTCGGGCGCCGCTGGAACACGTAGAGCTCGGAGACCTCGCCGGCGACCGAGCTGATGACCTGGATGCCGGTGGCACCCGTGCCGACCACGCCGACCCGCCTGCCGCGCAGGTCGATGCCGTCGTGCGGCCAGTCGAACGTGTGGAACGCTCGGCCCTGGAAGGACCCGGCGCCCTCGAAGCGCGGGGAGGTCGGGATCGACAACTGCCCGAGCGCCGGGAGCAGGAACCGCGCGGTGAGCTCCTGGCCGTCCTCGGAGCGGATGCGCCAGCGCAGCGCCGCCTCGTCCCACGACGCGCGCTCGACCCGGAAGCCAAAGCGCATATACGGCCGCAGCTCCAGCCGGTCGGCGACGAAGTTGAGGTAGCGCAGGTTCTCCGGCTGCGGCGAGAACCGCTCGACCCAGTGCCACTCGCGCAGCAGGTCCGCGGAGAACGAATAGCCGTAGCTGTAGCTCTCGGAGTCGAAGCGGCAGCCGGGGTAGCGGTTGTTGTACCAGGTTCCGCCCAGATCCGGGCCGGCGTCGACGAGCAGGCAGCGCAGCCCGAGCGAGCGCGCCGCGTGCAGCTGGTAGATCCCCGCGACTCCGGCCCCGATGACGATCGCCTCGAAGTCGGTCGCGGTGGGCGACGGAGGAGTGGTCATCAGCGACATTCCATCTCGTTCGTCATATTAAATATCATATCTGATCTGCTGGTCGCAGGGCCAGCACCTCGGCTGCCCGCAGGAGGTTCCGCACCGCGAAGCTGCCCCTGGTCCACGGGCGGATGACGAGGCGGTCGGCGCCCGCCTCGGCGTACCGCTCGACGAGCTCACCGGTCAGACGGTCGAGGACGCCGGTGCCGTCGGGTCCGCTGTTCGGCTCGGCCAGGCCGACGAGCACCGAGATCTCGAGGTCGGACGGGATGCCCTGCTCGCGGCGCAGCGTGCGCAGCCGCTCGACGACCGGGCCGAGTGCCTCCGGTGCGAGGTCGACCCCGAGCCAACCGGTGCCGCGGGCGGCGGCGCGGCGCAGCGCGACCGTGGAGTGACCGCCGAACACGAGCTGCGGGACCGACACCGGCTTGGGCTCGAAGCGCGCCGGCGGCAGCCGGAAGACCGCCCCCTCGTAGGAGGCGACGTCGTCGCGCCACAGTCGTTCCATCACGTCGAGCATCTCGTCCAGGCGGGCGCCTCTGGCCTGGAACTCCCGCCCGACGATCGCGAACTCCTCGCGGATCCAGCCGGTGCCGACACCGAGCATGAAGCGGGCCGGCGCGATGTGGTCGAGCGTCACGATCGAGCGGGCGAGCCGGAACGGGTCGTGCAGCGGCACGACCGAGACCCCGATGCCGAACCGGATGGTCTTGGTGAGCGCGGCGAGATGGCCGAAGACCGCGTACGGGTCGAACAGCGGGATGCCGGCGTGGAAATGCGTCTCGCGGGTGGCCCAGGGCTGCTGGTACGGGTAGTCGCTCGCGATGTCGACCGGGGCGACCAGGTGCTCGCCGAGCCACACCGAGTCGAAGCCGGCCCGCTCCGCCTCGACGGTCACCTCCCGCATCTGCTCCATCCGCAGCGGGGTGAGGAAGAGGCCGAACCTCATCGGCCGGCCCCCAGCTCGCGCAGCAGCTCGTAGCTGATGTCGTCGCCAGACCGGGCGCCACGGACGTAGCCGGCCAGGGACCACTCGCGGGCGACCGGGTCGACGCGGCTCCACTCGTAGGCGATCGTGCGCCTGGCGATCTTCCACCGGCCGTCGCGGCGCTCCATCCGGTCGACGAAGCGCAGCCCGACCCAGTGGTCGGCAAGCCCGCCCCCGCGAGAAGGCATCCGATGGAACGCGAGACAGTACGCGTCGCTCACCGCCGCGTCACCGCGCACCTCGATGGCGACGTTGGTCAGGAAGTGCTGCGTGCAGATCATCGTGCGCAGGGACTCCTGCGCGTACGGGACGAACGCCGACGCCGCGCCGTCGAACATGCCGTGGTTGTCGACCGCGTCGTCGTGGTAGCAGGACCGCATCAGCTCGGCGTCGCAGCGGTCGGCGGCCCGGCAGTACCGGGTGAGCACGTCCTGGATCTCCTGCCTGTCGAGCAGTGCGCGCAACCGGCCGGGGTCCAGCTCCGGCCCGCCGCCCTCAGTCATGGGGCCGGAACCTGTCGAGGTAAGCGGTGCGCTGCGCGCTGTCCAGACCGAGCACGTCGCGCAGGACCTCGTCGGTGTGCTCGCCGACCAGGGGCGCGGAGCCGGCGATCCGGGCCGGGGTGTCGGACAGCTGCCACGGCACGCGGACCAGCTCGTCCGGGCCGGTCACGGGATGCTCGATCTCCTGGAGGTAGTCGGTGAAGAACCCGCGTGCCTCCATGACGTCGAGGACCGGCGCGACGGAGACCTGATGGGCCTGAAGGTCCCGCAGCACCGCGTCCCGCGGGCGGGCGGCGGTCCAGCGCGCGATCACCGGGGTCAGGACGGCGGCCGCGTCGGCGCGGGCGGCCGCCGTCGCGAACCGGCCGTCGTGAGCGAGCTCGTCCCCGCCGACCACCCGCGCGAGCCGGCGCCACATCTCGTCGTCGACCGCGGCGATCGCGACCCAGACGTCGTCCCCGGCGCACGCGAAGTGGCCGTGCGGCGCGACGTCCGGATGCGCGTCACCGGTGCCGCCCAGCGCCTGACCGCGCAGCTGCGCCTCGACGAGCGGCTCGACCATGATCGCGGCGCTCGTCTCGATCTGGGACAGATCGACGAAACGCCCGCGGCCGTCCCGCTCGCGGGCGGCGAGGGCGGCGGTGAGCGCGAACAGGACGTGGGACCCGGCGTTCGCGTCACCCATGCCGCAGCCGAGCATCCCGACGACCGGGTCGTCGTCGTAGCCGGCGAGGCTCTCCAGGCCGCCGTACGACGTCATGATCGGCGCGTACGCCCGCAGCCCGACCAGCGGGCCGGTGCGCCCGACGGCCGAGGCGGCGACCCAGATGATCCTGGGGTTCTCCGCGACGACGTCGGAGTAGCCGAGGCCGGCCCGGTCGAAGACGCCGGGCGTCAGGTTCTCCAGGACCACGTCGCTGACGCGCACGAGGCGCCGGAAGATCTCCGCGCCGGCCGGGTCCTTGAAGTCGAGGAAGACGCTGCGCTTGCCGCGGTTGTTCTGGTGGAAGTACGTGGACAGCTCGACGATCGGTCCCTCGACCGGCCTGCCGTCCCTGATCGGGCGGCCGCGCAGGCGGGCGTTGTCGAGCCGGCCGGGGTTCTCCAGCTTGAGGACGTCGGCTCCGAGGTCGGCCAGCGCGGCGCCCGCCATCGGCCCCGACCACACCCAGCTCAGGTCGAGCACCCGCAGCCCGGCCAGGAGCGAACGTGACCGTTCGCCCGCCGCGGCGGGCGCGGCGGTGCCGGGGCGGGCGGCGGCGGGGCGGGCGGCCACCCGGGGAGCCTCGGCCGGCCGTTCGAAGTGGGACGAGCGCCGCAGCAGGCGGACCTTCTGCCCGGCGACCTCCAGCTCGGGCCCGAAGGACTCGCGCCGGTTGAACTGCTCGACGTCGAGCACCTCGAGGGCGGAGTTGACCGGCGCGAGCGGGAAGCCCACCTGCTGCGCCCGGGCGAACAGCTCCGCGCGGGTGTGCCTGCGCAGCTCCGGGATGACGAGCGCGTCCGCCTCGTCCGCGCTCGAACGGGCGATCTCGACCGGGTCCGCGAACCGCGGGTCCCTGCTCCACTCGGGGTCACCCAGGATCCCGACGAACGCGCGCCAGTCCTTCGCCGAGCGCCCGATGCAGGCGACGTAGCCGTCCGCGCACGGGAAGAGCCCGAAGGGGTACGCGCCGCCCGAACCCGGGAAGCGGCGACCGTTGCGGGTGAACGTGCCGGCGGACACCGTGCGGATGCGGGCGGCGGTCCACATGAACGAGAACATCGTGGCCTCGGCGTCGACCTCGACCAGCTGGCCCTGGCCGGACCGCAGCGAGCCGACGTGCGCGGCGAGCGCGGCCGAGGCCAGGTTCGCGGCGACCGGGTACAGCGCGAGCTCGAACGGCGGCGGGAGCGGCTCGCGGTCGGGCTGACCGATCAGCGCCGACACTCCGCTGCGCGCGGTGGCGTGCAGATGCAGCCAGCGCTGGCCGGGTGGGGCGGCCGCGCTGACGCCGCACACCGCGACGACGAGCCGCGGGTTCGCCGTCCGCAGCGCGGACACGTCGCCTGCGTCGAGGACGTCGCGGCCGGCCAGGACGATGTCGGCCCGCCGCGCGATCTCGGCGAGCTCGGGCCCGTCCCACGTGGCGGGCGCCGGCTCGGCGGTCTTCTCGGCGTTCAGCGCGTCGAACAGCGCGCCGGGAGTCACCGGCCACCGCGCGTCGGCCGCCCGTCCACGGTCGCGCAGCGAGCTGTCTCCCCCGGCGGTGCGCCGGGTCACCTGAGCGCCGGCGTCGCGCAGCAGGCGCCCGGCGTAGGCCGTCGGGATGCCGCCGTCGAGCTCGACGACGCGTAAGTCGCCGAGCAGGTCCGCGTCACTGCGCAGCATGGATGACCTCGGATCGCTCGGCGCGGGTGGGTGAGGCGGGCGGGCTGGCCTCGATGGCACTCATGCCAGACCGTGACGGCCGAGGTCGAACAGCTGGATCGCGTTGCCGCGCGCGAGCTTGTAGAGCTCCTCCGGCGTGAGCTCGGCCTGCTGGGCGATCCCGGCGAGGACCGCGCGCGAGTGCGGGAACGTGGAGTCGGCGTGCGGGTAGTCGGTCTCGAAGCAGATCTGGTCGACGCCGATCACGTCGCGGTTACGCAGGCCTGTCTCGTCGTCGAAGATGCAGCCGTACACGCGGCCGGCGATGTACTCCGACGGCTTGCGCGGCAGGGCATGGCCGAACGAGTTGTCCGAACGCTCGGCCCACAGCTTGTCGGCCCGCTCCAGCACGTACGGCATCCAGCCGACCTGGGCCTCCGAATAGGCGATCCGCAGCCGTGGGTAGCGCTCCAGGATGCCCGAGAAGATGAAGTCGACCAGCGAGTTCAGGCCGTTCTGGAAGGTCAGCGTCGACGACACGATCCACGGCGCGTCCGGCGTCGTCGTCGGCATCTTCGACGACGAGCCGATGTGCATGCAGACCACGACGCCGAGCTCCTGGCAGGTCTCGAAGACCGGGTTCCAGTGGTCGCTGTGCAGCGACGGCAGCCCGAGTGGGTAGGGGTTCTCGGGGAAGGTGATCGCGTTGGCGCCCCGTTCGACGTTGCGCCGGATCTCCTTGACGCACTCCTCGATGGACCAGAGCGGCAGGATGACCACGGGCAGGATCCGCCCGACGGCGGCGCCCGCGCACCAGTCCTCGATCAGCCAGTCGTTGTACGCGCGGACGCAGAGCATCGCGAGCTCGCGGTCCTTGGCCTCCAGGAACGCCTGCCCGCAGAAGCGCGGCAGCGTGTTGGGGAAGCACAGCGAGGCCTCGACGTGGTTGGCGTCCATGTCGGCCAGCCGCGCCGCGCGCTGCCAGGCGCCGGGCGCGACCTGGTCGAAGGTGACGCCGCGGAAGGCGAGCTCGTCGAACCCGACCGCCGCGTTCGGGAGCATGAGCGGAGTGGCGAGGTCCTCGTAACGCCAGACGTCGACCCAGTCGGCGGCGTCGTCGGCCTCCCAGACGAACTTCATCTGGCCGCCGACCTGCTTCTCACTGACCTGGATGCGCTGGCGCTCGACGCGTGGCCCGACGTCGTGGAGCGTGGACGGCAGGCGATCGGTCCAGAGCGTCGGTGGCTCGAGGACGTGGTCGTCGACGGAGATGATGCGCGGGATGTCGTGCGGCTCGATCATCGGTGTCCCTCGTCAGATGGTGACTCGCCTGCCCCGTGGGCGGCCTGGCGTCCTGCCTCACCGCCGTGCCCACCGCCGACCGCAGGAGTAGTGCGTCGGCATTTGATATCAGATATCGTATCGTAGTGTCATGGGCGAGGGGGCGATTCGCAGCTCCCCGATCCGAGCACCCACGGGCCCGACATCGCGACGTCGTCCCGTGCTCGGCGCGACCAGAGGAGTATGTGGGCAGATGGCCGGCGACACACACGACTTCGTGATCAAGGGCGGCACCGTGATCGACGGGACCGGTCGGCCGTCGTTCCAGGCGGACGTCGCGGTCACCGACGGCCGCATCAGCCACGTCGGGCCGGACCCGGGCCCCGCGAAGCGGGTCTACGACGCCGACGGCCTCACCGTCATCCCCGGTTTCGTCGACGTCCACACGCACTTCGACGGCCAGGCGACCTGGGACAACCGGCTGCTGCCGTCGTCCGAGCACGGCGTCACCACGGTGATCGCCGGCAACTGCGGCGTCGGCTTCGCGCCCGCGCACGTCGACGGCCACGACCGTCTGATCGACTTCATGGAGGGCGTCGAGGACATCCCGGGCACCGCGCTGCACGAGGGCATCTCGTGGGAGTGGGAGACGTTCTCGGACTTCCTCGCCACGCTGGACTCGGTCCCGCACGACGCCGACCTGGGCGTCTACCTCCCGCACTGCCCGCTGCGCATCTACGTGATGGGTGAGCGGGCGCGCTCGGGCGTCGAGGCGACCGGGGCCGAGATCGCCGCGATGGCGTCGCTCGTGCGGGAGGCCGTGCTGGACGGGGCGATGGGCTTCTCCACCTCCCGCACGATCAACCACCGCACGGTCGCCGGCGAGCACATCCCGACGCTGTCGGCGGCGAGCTCCGAGCTGCTCGCGATCGCGCGGTCGATGGGCGAGACCGGTCGCGGCATCATCCAGCTGACCACGGACTTCAACGATCCCGAGGCGGAGTTCGCGATGATGCGCCGCCTGTCGGTCGAGTCCGGGCGCCCGCTGTCGTTCTCCCTGGTCCAGGAGCCGGGCACGCCGGACCGCTACCGGCTGCTGCTCGACCTGCTCGCCGACGCCGTCCGGGCGGGCGTCCCGATGCGCGCGCAGGTGCCGGCCCGGGGCGTCGGCCTGGTCATGGGGCTCGACTCGTCGCTCAACCCGTACTCGCGCAACAGCGCCTACCTGGAGATCGACCAGCTGCCGCTCGCGGAGAAGCTCGCCGCGATGCGCGAGCCCGGTTTCCTGCCGCGGCTGCTGGAAGCGGACCGACGGTTGCACGAGACGGGGCGGACCGAGGGCCGGCTCCTCTACGACTACGACCGCATCTTCGAGCTCGGCGACCCGCCGGACTACGAGCCGGGACCGGAGAACAGCATCGGAGCACGGGCGGCACGCGAGCGGGTCAACCCGGCGGAGCTGATGTACCGCCTGCTCACCCGCGGGGACGGGTCGACGCTGCTCTACGCGGCCATCACCAACGCGGTGCCCGGGCGGCTCGACGTCGTCGGCGAGATGCTCCAGGACCCGAACACGGTCGTCGGGCTCTCGGACGCGGGCGCCCACGTCGGCCTCATCGTCGACGGGAGCTTCCCGACCACGCTGCTCGGCTACTGGGGGCGGGATCGCGCGGACGGGACCATCCCGCTGGAGCGGCTCGTGCGCAAGCAGACGTCCGAGACAGCGGGGCTGGTCGGGCTTGACGACCGTGGCCGCCTCGAGGTCGGCCTGCGGGCGGACATCAACGTCGTCGACATGAGCACGCTGCGCCCGCACCGCCCGCGGGTGGTGCACGACCTGCCGGCGGGAGGCCGGCGGTTCCTGCAGGGCGCGGACGGCTACCGGCACACGTTCGTCGCCGGGGTCGAGACCTACCGGGACGGCGAGCCGACCGGTGAGCTGCCGGGCCGGCTGGTGCGCGGGCGCCCGTTCACCGCCGTCACCGGCTGAGCGCGACGCCCGGGCGCCACGCCAGGCTCTAGACGTAGGACCAGCGGTTCGCCGGGATCCAGCCGGCGGGCCGCTTCTCCTTGAAGGCGGCCATGCCTTCCTTCGCCTGGGCTCCGGCGAACAGCTCGCTCGACAGGGCGGCCGTCCAGGCGAACGCGTCCTCGACCGGGGCGCCCGGCACCTCGCGCAGCAGCCTCTTGGTGGCGGCGATCGCCTCGCTCCCGCCGGCGAGCAGGTCGTTGACGACGTCCTCCACCTCGGCGTCAAGCCGGTCGCGCGGGACCGCCGCGTTGACGAGGCCGACCCGCGCGGCCTCGTGCGCGCTGACCCGGTTGCCGCGCAGGAACAGCGACCGCGCGTCCGCGGCGCGCAGCTTCGGCAGGCACACGACGGAGATGACGGCCGGCGCGACCCCGACGCGCACCTCGGTGAACCCGAACTTCGCGTCCTCGGCCGCGACCGTGATGTCGAGCGCGGCGACCAGGCCCATCCCGCCGGCGACCGCGTGACCCGCGATGCGCCCGACGTAGGGCTTCGGCGAGTGCGCGAAGCGCCCGAACAGCCGCGGCCCGGTCGGCGCCGGGGTGGCCGGCCGCTCCCCCGCCAGCCGCTGGCCGAGGTTCGCCCCGGCGCAGAACGTCGAGCCGCGATTGGTGATCACGACGACCCGCACCGCCGCGTCGGCGTCCGCCGCGTCGCAGGCCGCGAACAGGTCGGTCATGACGTCGGGGCTCAGCGCGTTGCGCCGTTCCTCGTCCGCGAGCGTGATGGTCATGACGCCGTCTCGGGTGCTGGTCTCGACGAAGCTCATGGCGTTCCTCCCGCTCGGGGCCTCATGGTGGGTGCACCCGCGAAGGCCTGCGCGATCTCCATCCAGCCGCGGGCGGCGGCGCCGGTGACGACGAGTGCGGTGTCGCCGAGGTGCCGCCGCTGCGTGACGACGTGGCAGAAGTCGAGCGCCGTGCCGGCGACCACGTCGGCCGCGCCCTGGGGCCCGAAGGCCCACCGGTCCCCCGAGCGCGCCGTCAGCTCGACCCGGACCGCCCGGTCGGGCATGACGAGACCGCGGTTGGCGTACGACCACTTGCGGGTGTTGACGCCGATCGTCGCGATCTCGCGCAGCCGGTCGGTGTCGGAGGGCGGGGCGCCGACGGTGTCGCGCACGTCCTCGCCGTGGGCCCAGCACTCCATCAGCCGCGCGGAGACGAACGACCGCGCGCCCATGGGCGGCCCGTACCAGACGACCCGGTCGGTGTCGGCGAGGGTGGCGCACGCCCGCGCGAGCCGGACCCGGTTCGCGCGCCACGCGGCGAGGCGGGCGTCGGGCGACTCGTCGCGGCGCAGCGTCGCCTCGTCGACGGTCGGGAACGAGCGCATCACCTTCTCGGCGGCGCGGAACGCCTCGACGTCCTCGATCGCGAGCGCGGCCGTGTCGTCGAAGTAGGCGAGGTGCGCGACCTGGTCGAGGATGCTCCAGCCCGGGCTCGGGGTCCCGAGTGCGAGCCGGTCGGGCGACAGCCCCGACACGACCTCGTCGAGCGCGGTCTGCTCGGCGAGCAGCGCGGTCCTGATCCGGTCGAGATCGGTCATGGCTCGCTCCTCAGGCCGCGCAGGATCAGGTCGGCGACCTCGTCCATCGCGTCCTTGGGTGAGGACCGCAGCGTCGGGATCACCTCCGGGCTCGACAGGACGCTCGCGAGGCCGGCCAGGATCCGGGCGACCGCCGCGGTGTCGACGGGCGCGATGTCGCCGCGCTCGGCGGCCTCGTCGAGCAGGGCCTGGATGACCTCGAACAGGTAGCGCCGATGCCCCTCGGCGAGCGCGTGCGCCGACGGCACGGCGCCCAGGTCGCGGGCGAACGGCTCCGTGCGCTCGCTCACCGCGTCGCTGGCGGCCCGCAGGTACTCGCGCAGGGCCGCCATCGGGGCCATGTCCGGCGTGACGGCGGCCCGCGCGGCGTGGCCGACCCGCCACAGGTTGCGGTCGACCACGATGAGCACCAGCTCGTCGCGGCTCGGTGCCACCGCGTACAAGGTACGCAGCGAGCAGTTGAGCCTGGCGGCGAGGTTGGCCATGGTGAGCTCGGCGAACCCCTCGGCGAACAGCAGGTGCTCGAGCTGGTCGAGCAGGTCACGCTGGCGCCGGCTCAGGGCGCGCTCACGATCGCGGGAGAGCACGGGCTTCGGCCGCGGGATCGACCGCAGGCGTCGGGTGATCCCGGTCTGGTCGGCGTCAACGGTCATCGACACACCATGCCGGTCGCGCGCCGCATGGTCAGCCCGCCTCGGCGAGCAGGGACTCGGGGATGTCGACGACGCGGCCGCGCAGCCACTCCCCGAGGCTCTTGGCCTGCCCGTCCTGCCGGGTCGACGCGGCGACGCCTTCCTCCAGCAGGCCGCGGGCGACGAAGTTCAGGCTGCGCAGGTTCGGCAGGCGGTAGCGGTCGATGGTGAACGCCGCGAGCTCGGGCAGCAGCGCGCGGAGGCGCTCGGTGGTGAGGAACGCGTCGAGCCAGGCCCAGGCGGCATCGGAGCGGACGAAGACCCCGAGGTTCGCGTTGCCGCCCTTGTCGCCGGACCGGGCACCGGCGACGCGTCCGAGCGCTTCCGGGCGCGTCGGGCCGGCAGGCACGCCGGCCGTTGGTTCGGGCGGGGTGACGACGCGCGCCGGTGTCCTGGGGGCGATCGGTTCGATCACGGTGGTCGGCCCGCCCAGCATGACCGCCTCCTGGGGGACCAGCGCGGCGGGGATGAGCGCCGGACGGTAGACGCCGTAGGCCTTGCCGGGCTTGGGGCCGCCGTCCAGGGTGAAGAAGCCGGGGATCGTCGACAGTCCCAGCTCGACGACGGCGTTGCCGATGCAGCGGCCCACCTTGGCCTCGTCGGGGTCCTTCACGGTGAGACGCCAGACGGCGGTCGCCTCCTCGTTGCTGCGGGCGTTGGGGTGGTCGGACCGCACGACGCGGCTGACGACGCTGGCGTAGTCAGCCGGCTCGTAGGGCAGCGCGCGCCAGAACGCCTCCTCGAGGACCGCCGCCTTCTCCTCGATGTCGAGGCCGACCAGGGCGATGTTGACCTCGTTGCGGAAGCCGCCGTGCTCGTTCATCGCGACCTTCAGGGTCCGCGGCGGCGGCTCGCCCCTGGTACCCGACAGCCGCACCCGGTCCGGCCCGGCCTGCTCGACCTCGATGGTGTCGAAGCGGGTGGTCACGTCGGGGCCGAGGTAGGCCGGTGCGCCGATCTCGTAGAGCAGCTGCGAGACGACGGTGCCGACCGAGACCAGACCGCCGGTCCCGTCGTGCTTGCCGATGACCGCCGACCCGTCGCTCGCGATCTCGGCCCACGGGAAGCCGACCCGGGTCAGCCCCGGCACCGTCTGGAAGAACGAGTAGTTGCCGCCGGTGGCCTGCGTGCCGCACTCGATGACGTGTCCCGCCGCGACCGCTCCGGCCAGCGCGTCCCAGTCGTCATGGCGCCAGCCGTGCCGCCAGGCCGCCGGGCCGCACACGATCGCGGCATCGGTGGTCCGCCCGGTGACGACGATGTCGGCGCCCGCGCCGAGCGCCTCGACGATCCCCCAGCAGCCGAGGTAGGCGTTCGCGGTGACGATCCGGGACAGGTCGGCGACCGGTGCGCCGGTGTCGAGGTTGTCGAAGGTCACGCCCTCGTCGGCGAGGTCCTTGAGGCGCGGCATGAGGTCGTCGCCCGTGACATAGGCGATCTTCGGGTGCAGGCCGAGACGCTCGGCCACCTCCTGGACCGCCTGCGCGCAGCCGGCGGGGTCGAGGCCGCCCGCGTTCGCCACGACCTTGATGCCACGGTCCAGGCAGGTGCCCATGACCTGCTCCAGCTGCTGGACGAACGTGCGGGCGTACCCGCCGTCGGGCCGGCGCTGCCGGGTGCGGGACAGGATCAGCATGGTCAACTCGGCGAGCCAGTCGCCGGTGAGGACATCGATCGGGCCGCCCTCGACCATCTCGCGGGCGGCCGTCGAACGGTCCCCGAAGAAGCCGGAGCAGTTCGCGATCCTGATCGGTTCAGCCATCGGTGCGGTCACCTCCTCCGGAGCCGTCGAGGTCGAGGACGAGCAGCAGGGCGCCACTGGCGACCTGCGCCCCGACCGCGACGTGGACCTCGGTGATCACCCCTGTCGCGGGGGCGCTGATGTGGTGCTCCATCTTCATCGCCTCGAGGACGACCAGGGTCTGCGCGGCCTCGACGCGGTCGCCCTTCTCGCAGCGGACGTCGGTGACGGCGCCCGGCATCGGCGCGACGAGCGCCCCCGGCGCGGCCTGCTCGGACGGGGGCGCGAACCTGGGCGTGACGGCGAGCGCGACGGTGCCCGTGGGCAGCTGGACGTAGACGTGCCCGGCGGCGGCCGTGACCCGGTGCGTCGCGCGCCGCCCCGCGACCTCGACGTCGATGTCCTGCCATGACCAGCGGTGCACCCGCGCGGTCTGGCCGTCGTCGAACGCGAAGGACCCGTCGCGGCGACGGCGGTAGCCGAGGGCCACGCCCTCGTCATCCGGGCCGACGAACGCGACGGCCTGCGCGGGCATCGGGGTGTTGCGCCAGCCCGACGGGAGCGAGGCGAGCACGCCGGCCTCGCCGCGGCGTCGGCCGTGCAGCCAGAGCGCGCCGACCGCGGTGGCGCGCGCGAGGTCCGGGGGCGGCGGCGTCGGGCGGACCCGCGCGATGTAGTCGGTGGTCGTGTCGCCGGCGAGGAACGCCTCGTCGCGCAGCGTGGCGACGAGGAAGTCGCGGTTCGTGGTCACGCCGCCGAGGTGCAGCCGCTCCAGCGCCGTGGCGAGCTTCCGCGCCGCGCCCCGGCGGGTCGCGGCGTGCGCGACCACCTTGGCCAGCATCGGGTCGAAGTCGACGCCGACCACCGAGCCGGTCACGACACCGGAGTCCCAGCGGACACCGTCGTCCGCGGCGGGCTCGAACGCGGCGAGCGTGCCGGTCGCGGGCAGGAACCCGGCGGCGACGTCCTCCGCGTAGAGCCGCGCCTCGATGGCGTGGCCAGCCGGCGGCCGCTGCTGGAGCGCCAGCACACCGCCGTCGGCCACCTGCAGCTGGAGGTCGACGAGGTCCACGCCGGTGACCTCCTCGGTCACCGGGTGCTCGACCTGCAGCCGGGTGTTCACCTCCAGGAAGTAGAAGTCGCGGGTCTCGTCGTCGAGGAGGAACTCGACGGTGCCCGTCGACCGGTAGCCCAGTGTCCGCGCGAGTGTCAGCGCCGCCTCGCCCATCCGGGCCCGCAGCCGCGGGGTGACGACCGGCGACGGGGACTCCTCGACGATCTTCTGGTGCCTGCGTTGGATCGAGCATTCGCGTTCGCCGAGGTGGAACAGGTTGCCGTGCGCGTCCCCGACGATCTGGATCTCGACGTGCCGCGAGCGCGCGACGTAGCGCTCGAGGAACACGCGCCCGTCGCCGAACGCGCCCAGGGCCTCGCGTTGCGCCGCGGCGACCGCCTCGGGCAGGTCCTGCGCCCGCTCCACGATCCGCATGCCCTTGCCACCCCCGCCGGCGGCGGCCTTGACCAGCAGCGGGTAGCCGACGCCGGCCGCGTCCGCCGGGTCGTCCGACGACGGCAACGTGGGCACGCCCGCGGCGATCGCGGCCCGCTTCGCGGCGAGCTTGTCGCCCATCGCGGAGATGACCTCGGGAGTGGGGCCGACCCAGGTGAGCCCGGCGTCGATCACCTGCTGGGCGAACGCGGCGTTCTCCGACAGGAACCCGTAGCCCGGGTGGATGGCATCGGCACCGGTCGCGAACGCGGCGGCGACGATGGCCGCGCCGTCCAGGTAGCCGGTCGCCAGGCGGCACGCGTCGTCGGCGTCGGCCACGAACGGGGCGTCGGCGTCGGCGTCGGCGTACACGGCGACGCAGCGGAGGCCGGCCGCGCGGGCGGACCGGAAGACGCGCCGGGCGATCTCGCCTCGGTTCGCGACGAGCAGGGAACGGATCACAGCCGGAACACCCCGTATTCGCGCGAGCCGGAGATCTTGTTGTTCGCGACGGCGGACAGGCACAGCCCGAGGACCGTGCGGGTGTCCCGCGGGTCGATGATGCCGTCGTCACTGATCGCGCTCGTCGCGACCAGGGCGAGCGAGCCGCTCTCCTGCGCCTGTTCGACCTGCGCGGTCATCGCCGCGTCCGCGGCCTCGTCGAACGGCTCACCCCTGCGTTCGGCCCGGCCGCGGCGCACCAGCGACATGACGCCGGCGATCTGCCTGGGCCCCATCACGGCGATCTTCGCCGTCGGCCAGAGGAAGGTGAACCGGTTGCCGAACGCGCGCCCGGACATGCCGTAGGTGCCGGCACCGTAGGACGAGCCGAGGACCACCGTCAGGTGCGGCACGGTCGAGCTGGCGACCGCGTTGATCAGCTGCGATCCCTTCTTCACGACGCCGTCGGCCTCGTACTCGCGGCCGACCATGAAGCCGGTGATGTTCTGCAGGAAGACCAGGGGGACGTCCACCTGGTTGCACAGCTGGATGAAGTGCGCGCCCTTCTGGGCCGAGTCCGGGTAGAGCACGCCGTTGTTGCCGAGGATGCCGACCGGGCGGCCGTGGATCTGGGCCCACCCACAGACGAGGGTCGGCCCGAACCGGCTCTTGAACTCCTCGAACCGGGAGCCGTCGACGACGCGGGCGATGACCTCGCGCACGTCGAGTGGCTGCCGCAGGTCACGGCTCACCAGGCCGAGCAGTTCCTCGGCGTCCTGGAGCGGCTCGTCCGGTGTGGTGGTGGCCGCGGGCGGGCCGGCCTTGCGCCAGTTCAGGTGGGAGACGACCTCGCGGCAGATCCGCAACGCGTCGACCTCGTCGAGGGCTAAGTACTCCCCCAGCCCGGACCGCTCGGCGTGCAGCCTCGACCCGCCGAGCGTCTCGTCGTCGCTGATCTCGCCGGTCGCCATCCGCACGAGCGGCGGCCCGGCGAGGAAGATCTTCGACTGTTCCGCGACGAGGATGACGTAGTCGGACAGGCCTGGCTGGTAGGCGCCGCCGGCCGTCGAGGATCCGAAGACCACGCTGATCGTGGGGATGCCGAGCTTCGACAGCTCGATCAGCTCGTAGAACTGCCGCCCGGTCTCGGCGAAGTGCGACAGGCTGTTCCTGCTCTGCGCGGCCCGCCGGTCCATGCGCAGGTCCCCGCCGGCCGACTCCACGAAGCTCACGTACGGCATGCGGTTCTCGCGCGCGATCTGGATGGCCCGCGCCCACTTCTTCTGCGCGTACGGCGTGAGCGCGCCGGCGTTGACCGACGGGTCGTTGCCCATGATCACGCATTCGACGCCGGCGATGACGCCGATGCCGACGACCATGCCGCCGCCGATCGTGTAGTCGGTACCGAAGGCGGCGAGCGGGCTGATCTCGAGGAACGGGCTGTCCGGGTCGAGGACGGTGGCGATCCGCTCGCGGATCGGCATCTTGCCGCGCGACCGCATCCGCGCGACCGCCTCCGGGCCGCCGCCGGCGACGACCTCCTCGAGCAGCTCGTCGATCTGGGCGATCTGCTCCAGCATCGCCGCGCGATTCGCCTGGAAGCTCTCGGCGGCGGCGTTCGTCGAGGACGCGAGGGGGGCGGCCAGGTGTGCTTGCATGGCCGGACTGTACCGGTAATATTCATGCCAGACAATTACCCATATGAGATCGGCTGCCGGGCCTTCCGCTGGTCGAGCCGAGGACGAGACCGTCAGATCACGGACGAGAGGCGGAACGCGGCGTGGCAGCCATCGAGGTACGAGCTCCAGGGGACGGATCGCTGCGCGTCACGATCAACCGCCCGGACAAGCTCAACGCGTTCACGCCCGAGATGTACCGGGCCCTGCGCGACGCGATCCGCCGGGGCGAGAGCGACCCGGACGTCGAGGTGATCGTCATCGGCGGCTGGCCGCGCGCGTTCGGGACGGGCGCCGACATCGAGGCGCTCGGGCGCCTGCTGGCCGACAGTGACCCGCTGGCGGTGTACGAGTTCCCGGACAGCATGCCCTTCGAGACGATCCGCGACTGCGAGAAGGTCGTCGTCGCCGCCGTCCAGGGCCTGTGCCTCGGCGCCGGGTTCGTCATCGCCGCGCTCTGCGACCTCGTCGTCGCGACGCATGACGCCCGATTCGGCATGCCGGAGGGAAGGCTCGGGTTCTCCGACCCGTTCGGCCCAGCCTGCCTGTTCACCAAGCTGCCGACCGCGTACCTGAAGTACCTGCTGCTCACCGGCGAGCAGATGTCGGCGGACGACGGCTGGCGGCTC
Source organism: Pseudofrankia inefficax (assembly GCF_000166135.1). NCBI lineage: Bacteria > Bacillati > Actinomycetota > Actinomycetes > Frankiales > Frankiaceae > Pseudofrankia > Pseudofrankia inefficax. Next base: position 3,474,754 of record NC_014666.1, on the reverse strand, counting down.
GGGTTCATCGCCACCGTGACCGATCCCCCGGCGTTCGAGCCCGCGGTCGACGCGCTGGTCCGCGCGATCCAGCAGACCGGCGGCGGCGCGCGGCGCAACTACAAGAAGTACGTCAACGACCTGCTGCCCCGCGCGGACACCAAGGCGATCTTCGCCGATCTCCGCACCGACGAGGGACGGGCGGCGGTCACCGCGTTCGCCGCGCGACGGCGGGCCAGGTCATGACGGCCCCGGCGGCGGTCGACCCGCTGCGCCACCTGTTCGGACTCGACGGCAAGCGCGCTCTCGTGACCGGCGGCACGAGCGGCATCGGGCTGATGATCGCGCGCGGGCTGCTCCAGGCGGGCGCGCGGGTCGTCGTCACCTCACGCAAGCCGCGGGCGTGCGACGAGGCCGTCGAGGCGCTGTCGGCGTTCGGCCCGGTGAGCGCCGTCCCGGCCGACCTCGCGCGGGTCGAGGAGTGCGACCGGCTCGCCGAGGAGGTGCTCGGCGCGGAGCCGGCCCTGCACATCCTCGTCAACAACGCCGGCGCGACCTGGGGCGCTCCCCTCGCCAGCTTCCCGGCGTCGGCCTGGGACAAGGTGCTGACGCTCAACGTGATGGCGCCGTTCTGGCTGCTGCAGGCGCTGCTTCCCGGGCTGCGCGCGGCGGCCAGCGCCGAGGATCCGGCCCGTGTCGTCAACGTCGGGAGCATGGACGCGATCCGCACGCCGGTCTTTCCGACGTACTCCTACAGCGCCAGCAAGGCAGCGGTCCACCAGCTGACCCGCCATCTCGCCCGCGATCTCGGACCGGACAACATCACCGTCAACGCCGTCGCGCCGGGGCCGTTCCCGTCGCGGATGATGGCGGTCACGCTCGAGGAGCACGGCGGCGCGTTCGCCGCCGCCTCCCCACTCGGCCGAATCGGGCGCGCCGACGACATGGCGGGCTCGGTGGTGTTCCTCGTCAGCCGGGCCGCGTCCTACGTGACCGGCGCGGTCCTGCCCGTCGACGGCGGGATCGCGACGACCGCCACCGGCATGTGACGGCCGCTCAATCGACGGTGATCGCGCCTTCCGGGCAGTTGGTGACCGCGCGGCGAGCCCTGTCCTCGAGCTCGGCCGGAACGACGGCACACAGCACCGTCGCGTAGCCCTCGTCGTCGATGTCGAAGACGTCCGGGGCGATGAGCGCGCAGCGCGCGTGGCCCTGGCAGCGCTGCGCGTCGACCGTGACCTTCATGGTGTCCCGTCCTTCCGCCCCGGTCAGCTCGCCCGCGGCGCGCGGCGCGCGCCGGGCTCGAACGTCAGCGGCAGGTAGTCGATGCCCCAGGCGGGACTCGGCACGCGCCGAACCTCGTCCCCCGGGGTGACGCGGAACTCGCCCAGGCGCGAGAGCAGCTCCTCGAGCGCGATCGTCACGTTCAGCCGCCCGACGTTCGACCCGACGCACCGGTGATGGCCGAGGCCGAACGCGATGTGACGGTTGCGCTCGCGGTCGATGTCGAGGACGTCGGGTCTGTCGAACTCGGCCTCGTCGCGGTTGGCCGCGCCGAGGAACATGAAGACGCGCTCGCCGGCCCTGACCTGCCGGCCGCCGATGACGGTGTCCCGGGTGCACAGGCGGGCGACCCCGCCCACTGGCGAGTCGAAACGCAGGAACTCGTCGATCGCCGTCGGTATCAGGCCCGGGTCGGCGCGCAGACGCCGCTGCAGGTCCGGGCGCTGCGCCATCCGGAACATCGCGTTGTCGATGGTGTCGCCGGTGGTCGAGAACCCGCCGAAGGTCAGGTTCTCGATACAGCCGACGATCTCCTCGTCGCCGACCGGCTCCCCCTCGACCGTGCCGTGCAGCAGCGCGTCGATCAGGTCCTCCTGCCGCGGCGCGCCCCGGCGCCGCTCGAGCAGGTCGCAGATCCAGGCGTGCCACCGCTCCTTGATCGCGGGCGTCGTCTCGTCACGCGGGTGACACAGGATCTGCTCGGTCCACTTCTGGACGGTCCCCGCGTCGGCGTCGTCGGTCCCGAACAGGAAGCGGTAGAGGAAGCGCGCGGGGAACGGCTTGGCGAACTGGCCGGACAGGTCGCAGTGGCCGTCCTCGACGAAGTCGTCGATCAGCTCGGTGACGAACGCGCGGATCTCGGGCGCGAGCGCCATGAGACGCCGCGGGGTGAGTAACGGGTTCAGAATGCGCCGATAGTCCTGCAGCGCGGGCGGGTCGACGTCGATGGGCGGCATCGGGCGGCCCGTCAGCGGCGTGATGCGCTTCGGCGGGACCGACGAGAACGTCTCTGGGTCCAGGCAGATCGCCGCCGCGTCGGCGTAGTTGTTGACGACCCAGAACCCGCCCCACGCGTCGCTGCGCGTGACCGGGCAACGGGCCGGTAACTCGTCGAGCAGCGACTCGCGCAACGCGGGCTCCCGCGGGTCCAGGTAGTCGAAGTGCTCGGCGTAGAACGCGAGGTCCTCCGCCGCGGGGCCCTTGTCCACGCGACCTGTGTCCACGCGACCTCCTTCGCGGCGACCCCGTCGCCAGCATCTTCGATATCAGATACGATATCTCATCTGCAGGATGGCAGTCGCGGCGAGGCCGGTCAACCTGCGCGGCACCCCCGCGCACCCGACGCGACCTGTTTCGAGGAGGGTCAGTGGCGATCTATTCGATGGACCAGGCCGAGTACTGGGTCGAGCCCGAGAGCTTCATCCAGTTCGAGGACATGCGCACGAGCCATCGTCTGCTCGGTGAGGACCCGGGCTCCCCCCGCGTCGTCGTCATGGACATGAAGCCCGGTTTCGTCATCCCCCGCCACGCCCACGGCTGCGAACGCTTCGAGGTCATCGTCCAGGGGTCGCTGTACTCCGGCGACGACGAGCTGCGGGTGGGAACCATCATGCTGGCCCACCCGGGCGAGGTCTACGGCCCGAAGGTCGCCGGCCCCGAAGGCTGCATGACGGTCGAGGTGTTCGCCAGGAACGACACCTCCGCGTCGGAGTTCGAGCTCGACGACGGCACGTTCTTCACGTTCAGCACGACCGCCGACAAGGAGTACCCACCGAACCTGGCGCGCAGGGAGTGGATCGAGGAGCACCAGCGCAAGGCGCGCGAGGGAGCCGCCGCTCTCGCCGTGTCCTGACCGAGCCCGACGACACCGCCCGTGGGCGATCGCGGGTGACTCGCGGTCGCCCGCGGGCCCCCGTCTGGATCAACATCGACCCCGGCCTCGGACGTGGCCCGGTTCGCCGGATGGGAGCCGGGCACATCCAACCGATGGGCGGAACGCGCACCAGCGGGACATGGTGCGCCTCCGACAGTCGCGCTAGGCATCACGTAAGTCACGGTGGGAGATCGGGGGGCGTGGTGGTGGGGCTCCGCATGGCCGGGGGCGCTGTGCCAGGCCGTCGACGCTCGGCCGGTTCGCCCTGGGGGCCGTGGTTGTACTGGCGAGCCGCGGTGGGTGCCACCCTGCTCGTCGGGCTCGCGACCGCGCTCGCGGTTCTGCTGGAGCCGGAGCCCGCCAAGATTGCCATGACGATCCTCAACTTCGTCGCGGAGGTCGCTGCCGCGGTGGCCTGTTTTGGGAGCACCCGGCGCGCCGCCGCCGGGGACCGGCGCTGGCGGGTCCTCATCGGCACGTTCGCGGCCGCGCTCGCGGGGGCCACCCTCGCCACCGTGGTGAGCCTCCTGAAGGGCGACTCGGCCACGTCCCTCGCACCGCCGGAGTCCCTGACACTGGTCGCGTTCTACGGGTTGGCTCTGGCCGGGTTGCTGTGCCTGCCCACCCGCCCCATCGATGGCCGGGCCACGCGCGAGCGGGTGGGCCCGAGCCGTTGGCACGCGATCATCGTGCTGGACAGCGCATTGATCGTCGGTTCGGTGTTCCTGCTGGAATGGGGAACGTCATTGGAGGCAGTCGTCCGGGCGCGCGCACCCGCCCTCGGGCTGCTCCTCCTCGCGCTCGTACAGCAGGTGACGGCGCTGATTCTGGTAGCGACCGTGCTCATGATCGCAACATTCCGCCGGCCGCGGTCCCCCACGACGCTCACGCTGCTAGGGAGCGGCCTGCTGGCCTTCGCCCTCATGGGCAGCATCTTCGTCTACCGCACGGCCCATGGCAGCTACGACATTTCCGCGTGGGCTCTGTTCCCGTGCGTCGTTTCCATGCTGCTGATCACTCTCGCCGCACTTGCGCCTTCGATCCCAGCGGGCCCGGACGATCGAACCGTGCCCGGTTCGCGGGCGATGTGGATGCATGCAGCGCTTCCGTACGCCGCGCTTACCGTCATCGGCCTGCTTATCCTCATCAAGCTGGCGGCGGGGGGACCGCTTGACCGTGTCCAGGCGTATGGCGCGGTGTCACTCCTGGTCCTGGCACTCGTCAGGCAGATGATCACTATGGCCGAGAACACCCAACTGCTCGCTGAGATACGGGAACGTGAGGGCCAGCTGCGTTATCAGGCGTTTCATGACCCCCTGACCGGCCTGGCGAACCGGGCGCTGTTCAGCCGGCGCCTGCGGCAGGCAATGGCAGCCGTCCCCGGCCCAGGCCGCGACAGCGCGGCCGTCGACCGACAGGTCGCCGTTCTGTTCGTGGACCTGGACCACTTCAAGCGGGTCAACGACGCGTTCGGGCACGCCGCCGGCGACGAACTCCTCAAGATCAGCGCGGCCCGGCTGCGCGCCGGAACCCGCACGACCGACACCGTCGCCCGCCTGGGCGGTGACGAGTTCGCGGTCATCCTCGACAGCGCCGGCCCAGACAGGCCAGTCCGCGTCGCTGAACGGCTCACCGCCGCGTTACAGGCACCCTGCGAACTAGCCGGCCAGACCTATGTCCCGCACGCCAGTCTTGGCGTTGTCGCCCTGGACCCGACCGCGCGACAAACCAGCCCGGATGCCCTGCTTCACCAGGCCGACCTGGCGATGTACGCGGCGAAGCGCGAACACGCGGGCAGTCTGGTCGTCTACCAGCCGGGCCTGTGACTCCCACGGCCGGCGAGGTCTCGGGCTCTCGTCAGGCCGACCGGCGTGGCGCTGCGCCGAGCCGACGGGCGTCTCGGCCGGGAACGATCAGGGCCCACCGGGAATCACGAGCCCGCTTTCGTAGGCGAGGACCACGAGCTGGACCCGGGTCGCCAGGTTGTGCTTCGCGAGCAGGCTCGACAGGTGCGACTTGACGGTCAACGGGCTGATGGACAGCCGGTCCGCGATGTCGGCGTTCGCGAGGCCCTCGGCGACGAGGACGAGCACCTCCCGTTCGCGCTCCGTGACGTTGCCGGCCAGGGCCATCGAGGTCTCCTGCCGTCGCGCGGGCGCGTGCGCCTGGGCGTCGATGAGCAGCCGGGTGGCCGAGGGCGCGAGCAGCGCCCCACCGTCGCGGACCAGATGGACGGCGTGGACAAGCGCCGTGGGCTCCATGCCCTTCAGCAGGAAGCCGCTGGCGCCGGCCCGAAGCGCCCCATACACGTAGTCGTCGAGGTCGAACGTGGTCAGGATGAGGACCTGTACGCCCGCCAGCGCCGGGTCCGCGCGGATTCGGCGGGTCGCTTCGATGCCGTCGAGCACCGGCATGCGGATGTCCATGAGCACCACGTCGGGCCGCGTCCTGGTGACCTCCGCGACCGCGTCGGCTCCGGTACCGGCCTGCCCGACGACGTCGATGTCGGGTTCGGCAGCCAGGAGGGCCGCGAAGCCGCTGCGCACGAGGGTCTGGTCGTCGGCGACGACGACCCGGAGGCCAGCGGTCACAGCACGCTGATGGCTGGGGGGTTCACGCCGGCCGGCGGGACCGCGGGCAGCCGCGCGCGGACCAGCCAGCCGCCGGCGCCTGGCCCGGCCGTCAGGGTGCCGCCGAGCGCCTCGGCCCGTTCGGTCATCCCGACGAGGCCGTGCCCAGCCTTCGGCGTGACCGGGGTCGAGCGCCCGAGGCCGTCGTCGTGCACGACGATGCCCACCGCGTCGGGCCCGTGGTCGAGCTCGACCCGGACCCGGGTGGCGCTGGCGTGGCGCAGCACGTTGGTCAGGCTCTCCTGCACGATGCGGTAGCCCGCCTCGGCGACACCGGCCGGAATCGCGGCGGTCGCCGGCGACCCGACGATCTCCACGACGAGCCCCTGTGCCCGAAGCGGCCGGCTGAGTGCCTCGATGCCCTCCGCGGTGAGGGCGGAACCAGCCTCCATGGCGAGCGGGGAGCCGCTCGTCGTGCCCCGAACGTCGGTGCGCAGCGCGCGGACCGTCGCCCGCAGCTCGTCCAGCGCCACCGCGGAGGCCAGCTTGATCTCACGCAGCGCGTCCACCAGCCCCGGGTCGGCGTCCCGGCTGTGCAGGTGCGCGGCGACCCCGGCCTGGGTGTTGATCGCCACGAGCGCGTGCCCGACGCTGTCGTGCAGGTCCCTGGCGAGCCGCAACCTGTTCGCGTCGTAGCGCGCCTGCGCGTCCGCGGCCTGGCGGGCCTGGAGGGCGGCGGCCCGGGCGCGGGTCGTCTCCTGCCGCCACCGCCAGGCGTCCCCGGCCGCGACCGCGGCGAGCACGACCACGGTGTAGGCCACGAACGTCGCCCATCCGGCGTCGTCGGTCCTGGAGAGGACGACGCCGAGGCCGACGCACGGCACCAGGGCGAGGCCGACGACGACGGAGATCTTCCGCGGCCCCTGATGGGCGATGGTCGCGGCGGCCACCATCGTCGTCGTGACGGCGGCGCGGGTCGCGTGCAGCATCGGCAGACCGAGAAGGACGAGGGTCACGGTGACCGCGAACGACGTCACCGGCAGACGGCGCCGGCCGGCGAGCGCGAGGCCGGTGACGACGGCGATCAGCACCTGCCAGGGCGTCGTCGCGTCGCCAGGCCGGCTCAGCGCATGGTCGACGAGCAGGCCGGCCGCCGCCGCCACGCCGATCAGCGCGTCGGCCAGACGGTCCCGCGAGGCTCCCAGCTGCATGGACCGAGAGTAGGCACCTCTCACCCACCTGTCCTCCGCCGTGGGGAGGAGCACGCCGTCCGCCGGGAGGAGGAGCAGCACGGGAGCCGGACCGCCGAATACCTGCTCACGGCCGATGTGCGCGCGAGGGTGCCTTCCTAGCGTCGTCGCCGAGCCGGACCAGCCGGCCGGAAACGAGGGCCACGTGCACCGCATCTCTGAATGGATCATGAAGCATCGACGGTTGGTGCTGTTTGGTTGGCTCGCCGTCTTCGTGGTCGGCCTCGTGCTGGCCCCGACCGTGTCAGGCCGGCTGCGCAGTGGCCTCGCGCTGTCGAGCCCCGGCTTCACCGCGAACGAGAACCTCGCCCGCCAGTTCGGCGGCGCCGGGATCAATCCCAGCGTCCTGCTGCTGACCTTTCCGAAAGGGACCACCGCCGACGCGCCCGGCGCGACCGCGGCACTGCGCGCCGTCGAGGCGACCATCCCCCATGACCAGGGAATCCGCTCGGTCTCCTACCTGACGACGCACGCGCCCGCGCTGCTGGGCGCCGGCCACCAGTCGACGGTGGTGCTGCTCTACCCCGCGGACGCGCAGACCGACACCGTCGACACGGCGGTCATGGACCGGCTGGCGCACGCCGCCACGACGGCGCTGCCCGGCACCCGGACGGACGTCACCGGCGTCGAGCAGCTGGCCGCCGGCGGCGGCTCCGGCGGCACCAGCGTCCTCGTCGAGGTCGTCATCGGGGCGGCACTGGCTCTGGTCATCCTCGCCTGGGTCTTCGGGTCCTTCCTGGCCGTGCTGCCGCTGCTGACAGGGCTCGTGTCGATCGTGACGATGCTGCTGGCGGTCCTCGGCCTGACCTACGTGTTCCCCGGCACGAGGTTCAACCCGTCGATCGAGGCGATCGTGGCGATCCTCGGCCTCGGCATGTCGATCGACTACGCGCTGCTCGTCGTCACCCGGTGGCGGGAGAGCCGCGCGGCCGGCCTCGACAACGACCAGGCGGTTCGGGCCGCGACGGTCCGGGCCGGTCACGCGGTCCTCGTCAGCGGGCTGACCGCGAGCGTCGGCCTGGTCGGGCTCGTCGTGATCCCTGTGTCGTTCGTGCGCGGGGTGGCCGTCGCCGGCCTGTTCATCCCGTCGATCGCCGCGCTCGTCTCGGTGAGCCTGCTCCCGGCCCTGCTGCGCGCCTTCGGGCCCGCGCTCGACAGGTTCCGGTGGCGGCGCCGGGATGGCGACCGGCTGTGGCGGGGCTGGGCACGGGGCGTCGTGCGCCGGCGCTGGGCCGCGGCCGCGGTGGGCGCCGCCGTCCTCATCCTGCTCGCCGTGATGACGACCGCGATCAACATCGCGCTGCCCTCGCTGCGTTCCCTGTCCTCGGGCGGCCCGGCCCGCACCGGCCTCACCCAGCTCACCGCGGACGGCTTCCCCGACGGGACGCTCACGACCCTTCCGGTCCTGGTCCGTCCCGGCCTCGACCCCGCAGCCGTCGGCGACCGGCTCGCCACGGCCAAGGGGGTCGTCGGAGTCCTGCGGCCCACCGACGCGCAGTGGCGGGCCGCCGACGGCACCTCCGTCGTGTTCGCGATGCCGGCCCGGCAGATCGGGGAGGCGGGCCAGGGCTCTGTCCTCGCGGGCATCCGGGCCGCGGCACCGAGCGCGGACGCCGTCGGGGGCAACGAGATCCTGCAGCACGACAACTCACATGCGGTCTACCACGCGTTCCCCTACGCCCTGATCCTGGTCGCCGCCATCACGTTCCTGTTCCTCGCCCGCGCGCTGCGGTCGGTCGTGCTGCCCCTCAAGGCGGTCCTGCTGAACCTGCTCTCGGTGGCCGCGACCTACGGCTGCGTGGTCATCCTGTGGCAGTGGGGCCACGGTCTGCACGCCCTGTTCGGGCTGAACAGCAGCGGCGCGGTCAACGGCCTCGCACCCGTCCTGCTGTTCGGCTTCCTGTTCGGCCTGTCCATGGACTACGAGGTGTTCATCCTCAGCCGCATCCAGGAAGCCCACGACGACGGAGCCTCGACCGACGAAGCCGTCGTGGAGGGCCTCGCGCGGACCGGCCGCCTGGTCACCTGCGCCGCGCTGATCCTGTTCGCCACGCTCGTCGCCCTGGCATCGGCGTCGGACCCCGTCGTGAAGATCATCGCGAGCGGCCTGGCGATCGGCGTCGTGCTGGACGCCACCATCGTGCGGTCGCTGCTGGCCCCGGCGCTGGTAAGCCTGTTCGACCAGGCCAACTGGTGGTGGCCCGGGTGGCTCGACCGGACCCTCGGCCGGCCACTCACCCGCACCCGACCGGCCGCCAGGGGCGCTAGCCCGGTGGCGAACGTCGCACAGCGAGCCGCGCTGCCCGACGACCCGGTCCTGGCCCGGCCCAGCACCGGCGAGTCAGGAGGCGCGCACTAGCCAACCGAGCTCGCGGGCGGCGCCGCCGAAACGGCGCCGCCCGCCGGGCCGGCCTGCCCGTCCAGTCCGCTGGTGCTCATCCGCGGGGAACGCGCACGTGAGACCCCCGACCGGGCCCTGTCTACTCGCCGCGCAGCTCCACCCGGCCGTGCGTGAGGACCGCGCGTCCATCCGAGATCGCCTCGAAGGCATAGCTGCGTCCGCCAGCCTCGTAGACGCCGACCCGTAGGTCCGCGCCGACGAAGGCCGGCGCGGCGAACCGCACCGCGACTCGCCGCACCCGATCCGGATCGCCGCCGGCCACCGCGTCGACGACCGCCCGCGCGCCCAGCGCCATCGTGCACAGCCCGTGCAGGAACGGCCGGTCGAATCCGCTGCGGCGGGCGGCGGCCGCGTCGAAATGGTGGTCCGACCAGTCTCCCGACACCTCCGCGTAGCGGCGCGGCATATCGGCATCGACCGTCGTCGTGTACTCCCCCACCGGGCGCCGGCGTGCGCCGGCGGGAAAGGCGTGGTCGGGCAGGGGCGCCCCGGCCGCCGCGCAGCCGGCGTTCAGATAGACGGTCGTCCACAGCTGCTCGGCGACGACCTCGTCGCGCTCGTCCACCGTCGAATAGCGCAAGGTGACCAGAGCGTTCCGGCCCGCCGGGCGAGCCGCGAAGCGGTGTACCCAGGTCCGCAGTGGCTCGTCGGGAACCAGCGGCCGGTGCAGCACGACATCGTGCTCGCCGTGCACCCCGCCCGAGGCGGCCGCCAGCAGGTCCTCGCTGACCAGCGCCGAGCGGCCAGCCTCCTGCGCCGCCCAGATCTGGGTCACCACCGCGACCGCAGGCACCGCCAGGCCGGCCCGGGGCCGCTCCGACCGCTCACCGGTGGCGCTGGCGTAACGGCGGATGAGGTCGGCGCTCAGGCACCCCGGAAACGGGCCGATCGCGTCCTCGGCGAGGGCATCGGCGTCGATCACACCAGTGTCACTCCATCCCACGCGGCGGTCGGCTCATGTCACAACGTGGCCTCGACCGGATCAGGGCGCCACCGATACCGCGTCGGTCCGCCGACCTGCCGGTCGTCAGCAGGTGGCACTCGGCGATGCGGACTGGCCGAAATCGGCGCTGGTGCGGTCGACGACGAACCTCGCCTGCACCCGAGCGTGCGCCGCCTCCGCGTCACGTTGCTGCTCGACGGCCAGCGCCACCTGCGGGAGGGCCAGCACGAGGCCGAGCAGCCGCGCGTCGGCTTCACCGAGATCGGCGAGCGGCCGAGCGTCGAGATAGCCCAGGGCCGGCGCGAGCAACTCCTTGGCCACGTCGTAGAACGCCTCCAGTTCCGGCAGACGGCTCCGCACTCGCAGCCCAACCCGCTGCCCGCGGGTATCCGCCACCCAGTGGCCGGTGAATGGCTCCAACGCCTCGAACCCGGGCGGGAGCTGGCCCTGGCTCATCGGACGTCGGTGCGGGCCGGCACGGTGGAACGCCCCGTCAGGTAGGTGCGGACCATCTCGGCCACGTTCTCATGGAGTTGACGGCACAACGCTTCCTGCGCCCCGAAGTGGATGTGCTCGAGCGCGCCCGACCGCAGTCCACGCTGGTTCGCCTCGATCACCTCGACGTCCTCGACGTGCACGTCCATGAGAGACGACGCGGTGTACTCGCGGCTGAACCGAGCCGAGGCCGAGGTGTCGTCGCCGGCCCGGTAGACCCGGACCACCAGCCGGGTGCGCTCGGTGTCGAGAGGCCAGAACTGCATGGTGAACGTGTTGAAGCCTCCCAGCGGCTCGATGTAGAGGTTCGGGAACAGGTGAAAGAAGTCGAAGTTGCCGCGGCACGGCGCGTCGTCGGCCGGTGGCGCCGCCCGCATCGCCGTGGCCCGGACGTCGGACAGCGCCGCTCCGGGCGGGATCCAGTGCGTCCCGCCGCCGTGGCGACCGTGGAAACGGAAACTCGAGTTGTAGCCGAAGGGGTTCTCGCGGGAGGTCGCCCGCCCGCCCGATGACGGCCGATGCACCCAGCGCACGTGATAGTTCTCCTGGAAGTTGTGCGCGGCCGTCTTCCAGTTGGCCGCCACGTCGCAGGAGTACTGCTCGAAGTCGGTGAAGCGGGCGAAGCCGATCCGTTCGAGGTCGTCGCCGAACGGACCCAGCGACTCCTGGAGCGACTGCGCCGGCGCGGCGTCGAGATGGACGAACAGGAAGCCGGCGCAGGTGTCGACGGCGATCGGTCGCAGCCCGCAGGCGGACCGGTCGAGATCGTAGAAACGCTTCTCGTCAGGTACGGCCCGCAGCGTGCCGTCGGTGCCGAAGTTCCACATGTGGTACCGGCAGCTGAACGATCGGGCCTCGCCGGCATCCTCGGCGACCAGCTCGTTGCCGCGGTGCGGGCACACGTTGTGGAACGCGCGCAGTACGCCGTCCGGCGACCGGGTTATCAGCACGGATGCTCGGGCGACGCCGATCCGGCGGACGAGGAACGGGTCGGTTCCCGTCAGCTCGCTCACCCGCCCGACATGCAGCCAGCTGCGCCTGAAGACGGCCTCCCGCTCCAGTTCGTGGTACTCACGGTCGTAGTACGGAGCCGTCGGCACCGGTCCGGTGCCGAGGAACGCCAGTTCCTCGTTCGACACAGCCTGGAAAGATTCAGCGGCAGATAACATCGCAGGCCTCTCGTCGCCTTAGCATTGCCGAGCTTCCTGGAGGGGAACCGGCGCCACCGGGCCGAGGTGCTCCGCCGGGAAAGCCCGCTCGAGCGCGTCCAGTGCGTTGTTCATGATGGTCCGGACCCGAGGCCCCACAATGCTCGGTCTCTGCCCGTCGATCAGCCCGTCCTGCATGACGGTCTGCCGGAGGGCCAGTATGCCGGTCACCATCGCCGCGCACGCCGCGGAGCCGGTCACCTCGGCCAGCGGCGCCATCCAGGACAACAGGATCGACGCCCGCCGCGCGGTCAGCGCCGGCGACCGCCGTTCGCAGGCGGCCCGTTCGCGCAGCGCGTTCCACCAGCTGTCGTCAACCGACGCCCAGGGTAACGAGCCCGCCAGTATCGGGCTGTCGACGAGCAGCGGTCGAAGCGCCGCGGCGGACGAGGCAGGACCGCGCTCCGAGAGGGCCGTCACCAGTTCGTCACAGCTGGCCGGCTCGGCGTCGAAGAACATGTCCTCCTTGGCCCTGAAGTAGTTCAGGACCGTATTGACGGACACGTCGGCCGCGGCAGCGATCTCGACCAGCCTCACGTTCTCGAAGCCGTGTTGCTCGAACAGCCGCGTCGCGCCGGCGGAGATGCGCTGCCGGGTCTCGGTGCGTTTGCGCTCCCGGAGACCTGCCATGATCGGTGACTCGCTCTCAGATCCCGACCCGTTGGGCCAGCAGGTCGCGGTGAAACGCCGAGTCGCCGAACAGCAGCTGCGAGCTCTTGGCGCGCCGGAGATAGAGGTGCGCGGGATGTTCCCAGGTGAATCCGATCCCACCGTGCAGCTGGATGTTCACCCCGGCGCAGCGTACGTAGGCCTCGGAGCAGTAGGCCTTGGCGAGACTGGCCGCCACCTGCTGCTCGTCGCTGTCCGCGGCGGCGGTCCAGAGTCCGTAGTACGCCGCCGACCTCGCGCACTCGACGTCGACGAGCATGTTCGCGCAGCTGTGCTTGACGGCCTGGAACGAGCCGATGGCCCGGCCGAACTGGTGCCGGACCTTGACGTAGTCGACGGCCATCTCCATGACCCGCGCCGCTCCCCCGACCTGTTCGGCCGCCAGTCCGACCGCGGCGAGATCGAGTACCCGGGACAGAACCGGCCAGCCGCCGTCCTCGACGCCGATCAGCCGGGCGCGGACACCGGAGAACTCCAGCCGGGCCTGTTTCCGGGTGAGATCCATGGTCGCCATCGCCGTCGTGGCGAGACCTGGCGCCGCGCCGTCGACCACGAACAGGCTCACGCCGCCGGAGGTGCGCGCGGCGACCACGAGGACATCGGCGGTACCGCCGTCGATGACGAAGCTCTTGTGGCCGTCGAGCGTCCAGCCGGCCGCCGAGCGGTGGGCGCGCAGCGCGATGCCGCCTTCATCCCACCGGCCGTCGTCCTCGGTGAGCGCGAGCGTTCCTCGGAGCTGACCCGACGCGAGGCCCGGCAGATAGTCCGCCTTGGCCGCCTCGTCGCCGCTGTGCAGGAGGGCGTACGAGGCGAGCAGGACGCTGGAGAAGTACGGCGCGCACAGCAGTGCTCTGCCGGCCTCCTCCAGGACGACGCCGACCTCCGCGATGCCGCAACCGGCGCCGCCGTACTCCTCGGGGATCGCGAGGCCCAGTATCCCGAGGTCCTCGCCCATCTCCTTCCAGACCGTCGGGTCGAAGCCATCCGAGGTCTCCATGAGGCGACGGACGTCGGGCTCCGGAGATCGGTCCGCGAGGAAGCCGCGGACCACGGCCCGCAGCTCGTCCTGCTCGGTACTGAACGCGAAGTCCACGCCGGTGTCTCCCGTGTCAGAGGGCTGGTCGATGCCCGCCGCGAGGTCAAGCTAGCTTAAGTCTTTGCGCTTATCAAGAAGTCTCTTGGCCGTTGGATCGAACGCCACCCCGGCTCCGGACCTGATGGTCCGGAGCCGGGGCATCCTGCCTTCACCCACCGGATTCGGCGGACGTTTCAGCCATCACCGAGCTACTGGGTGAGCGACACCGTCTTGCCCTCCAGCAGTTCCCCACACAGCGGTGAGGCGCCCTTGACCGGCACGAACTTGCCGTTCTCGAACTGGGTGAACCACATGCAGTTCGCCGGGCCGTTCACGACGTGGGTCCGGTCGTTGACGTCGAAGCTGTGGTCCCCGGTCAGCCCATAGGCGGTGAAGTCGTGGACGGTGCTCAACGTGCTGATAATCTTGGCCGCGCTCGGCGTCGGGCCCGACCCCTTCAGCCCCGCCTCCAGCAGGTCCACGCCCGCGTAGCCGAAGTACTCGGCGTAGCTGGGGATGCCGGTCAGCCCGACAGCCTTGCGCGCCGCCTGGAACCGCTGCGTCGCCGGGGTGTTCAGCTCGACCGGCTCGTAGGAGATCGGGAAGTACACGCCCTGGGCGTCCCGCTGGGCGGCCGCACCGGCATTGATCAGCTCGGCGCCGTAGCCCGTGAAGAGCACGACCGTCTTGGGCAGGCCGTTGATGTCCCGCATCGCCTTGAGCAGGGTGAAGTTGGCCGAGATGGCCGTCGTGGTCTGGAAGCCGTCGACGTGGGCGTTCTTCACCGCCAGCGCGACCGGACCGACGTCGGTGCCACCGAACGCGAAGTTCGGGTTCATGTAGCCGACCGTCAGGCCCTCGGCGGGACCGGAGACGCCCAGCGCCTTGGCGGCCAGCGCCGAGTTCGGCGCGATGCCGTAGCCGAGCGAGCCGAGGATCGTGGCGCCCTGCTGCTTGAAGAACTTCGCGAAGGTCGTCGACACCAGCTCCTGGTGAGCCGGGCCGAACACCGAGAACATGTTGTGGTCCGAGATCCATTCGGGGCCGTCCTGGGCGACACCGACGACCGGAACGTTGTGCGCAGCCAGGTAGGGCGCGGCGGCGAACAGCACGGAGGAGTACGCCATGACCACCGTGACGTGGTCCTGCTGGACCAGGCGCGTCGCGGCGGTCACGGCCGTCGCCGGGTTCGTACCCGTGTCGGCCACGACGTACTGGATGTCGATGCCGTCTTTCTTGGCGTTGTAGATGCCCGCCTTGATCCCGTCGACGGCCGCGGCGGTGGCGTTACCCGGACCGGTCGCGTCCGTCAGAATTCCCACCTTGATCGAGATCCTGCTGCCCGCCGTCGACGACGATAAAGCGCCTCCGCCGCCGCCACTTCCACTACTGCCACAGGCAGCCACGACGAGTGTGGTGGCCGCGATCGCCGCCACTACACCGCATGCTCGACGAAACACTGGTTCCTCCTTGGTCGGGTGAGCTATCGGTCGACAGCGGAACGAGCGTCGCGGCGCCGCACGGCGACGACTGAGGCGTTCATGAAGACTCAGCTAAGGAGCTTAATTTACGAAGGTTGAAACGTCCATGGCTTCGAGGGGTCGAAGAGGTGAGTCTGCCCTGCTCGCGGCGCATGCCGGGCCGAGCAGCGTGCGCCACCGGCCGCCGGCGCAGGCCCGGCGCGTCCGGCGATCCGTGCGCGGACACGACGCGCGGACGGCCGAGACGCGAGACGAAGCCTTTGGCCACCGACCAGGCCTGGTGACCAAGCGCGGGGAGCCGGCCCCGCGATCCGGACCGTACGGCCCAGAGGGTCAGCCCGCCTCGACGCCCACGTCGATCCCAGCGGGTGGCGCTTCGAGCGCCGCCGCGAAGAGAACCACGAGATCGGCGACCAGACGAGGGAGCGGCGCCGGCAGGCCACCCGCCCGCAGGGACGTCTGATAGCGGGCGAGCGTATGGACCGCGCTGGTCATCATGACCATCCAGCGCTCGTCGAGAAGCGTCCCCGGATGGGTCGGCAGGAGCCGGCGCAGCATCGAGGTGAACGTGTAGATCGTGTTGCTGATCTCCATGCCTTCGAGGCCCACGTAGCCGCCGCGTTCAATGACGTAGCGCGACAGGAACGCCAGGTAGAAGTTGTCCGCTTCCAGATGACACGACAGTGCCCTGATCCAGGCTCGAACCAGGTCGGCGACCCGCGGTGAACGTCCCGTCGCGAACAGGTCCGCGAGCAGTTCCACCCGCACCTGCTCGCTCAGCCGGCCCCGGTACGCGGCAATCTCCCGGATCAGGCGCTCACGATCACCGAAGTGGTACTGGACCACGACGTTGTTCTTCTGACCCGCGGCCGTGCCGATGTCGCGCAATGGCACCGCCGAGATTCCTCGATGCGCGAAGAGCTCCTCCGCCTTCTCCAGCAACAGAAGACGGGTCGCCTCGCCGCGCGAGTTCGACCGGTCTCGACCGCCCGTCTTCGGGGTCGGTTCCGGCGCTTGTCCGCGCGTCGAGGAAGACACAGTTTTAGTATGCACCAGGTGCGGTGCGTGGCCGGATGGACGGCACCAGATCCGCCGGATGGCCCCCGCCCACCCGGCGCGCCGATTCCTACAGACGGTACCTGTCCGGGGTATTTTTCAGAATGACCGTCTTCGTCTCGAGGAACGGGAGAAGGCCTTCGGTGCCGCCTTCCCGTCCGATGCCGGACTGCTTGAAGCCACCGAACGCGATGCCGAAGTCGGTCGCCATCGTGTTGTGCCCGACCGTGCCCGACCTCAGCTGTCCGGCTACGGCCTGAGCCCGCTCTAGGTCGTTGGTGAAGACCGAAGCGTTCAGGCCGAAATTCGACTCGTTCGCGATCCGTACCGCGTCTTCCTCGTTTTCGGCTCGGATGACGCTGAGGACAGGCCCGAAAATCTCCTCCTGGGCGATCGTCGAACCGTTGTCGACGTCCCCGAAAACCGTCGGCTCGACGTACCAGCCACGGTCGAGGTCCCGCGGGCGGCCACCACCCGCGGCGAGCTTCGCGCCGTCCGAGATGCCCTTGGCGATGTAGCCCTCGACCCGGTCGCGCTGCCGCCGCGACACGAGCGGGCCCATCCCGGTGTCCGCCTCGAACGGATCTCCGACCTTCACCCGCGAGAACAGGTCCGCGAGCGCCTCGACCATCGCGTCGTGCCGGTCCCCGGTGACCACGATCCTCGTGAGCGACGAGCAGACCTGCCCCGTGTTGATGCACTCGAAGAAGGTCAGCGTCGCGGCCGCCTCGGCGATGTCGAAGTCGTCGAGGACGACGGCCGCCGACTTGCCGCCGAGCTCCAGCGTGCAGCGGGCGATCCGCTCGCCACAGATCGAGGCGATACGCCGACCGGCAGCCGTGGAGCCCGTGAACGTGATCTTGTCGACCCGGGGGTCTCTGACCAGAGCCTCGGACGCCTGCCGGTCCGCGGTCACGAAGTTGATGACGCCTGGCGGCAGCCCGACCGACTCCATGATCTCGGCGAGCAGGAGCCCCTCGACCGGAGACTCGGGCGCGGACTTCACGATCACCGTGCAGCCGGCCAACAGCGCCGGCGCGGTCTTCTGGACGATGGTCGACAGCGGCCCGTTCCAGGGGACGATCGCGCCCACGACGCCGACGGGCTCCCGCACGATCAGGCCGAAGCCGCCGTAGCTGGCCTTCGCCGGCTCCTCGAACGGGAAGGTGTCCGCCATTCCGGCGAAGAGCTCGTAGAAGCCCGCCTCCATGTGCGGAGCACCCCGCGCGATCGCGTGAATCATTCCGCTCTCGCGGGGAAGAGCGAGGCCGAAGTCCTCGGCCCGGTCCCTGATCCCCTTGGCGACCGCTCGCAGGTACTCGGCCCGCTCGGCGTGCGAGAGCCTGGGCCACGGACCGTGGTGGAACGCCTCGTACGCGGCGTCGACCGCACGCCTGACGTCCGCCTCCTGCGCCTCGGCGACCGTGAGGAAGACTTCCTCGGTATGCGAGTCGACGACCCCGAAGCGCGCCTCACTGGAAGGCTCGACCCACGCCCCGCCGATGAAGAACTTGTCCGGGTGCCGCAGTGCCAACACGGTGTCTCGGGGCTGCGTCATTGCTTCACTCCCTCCTACGAGCGGAACAGGGGTATGACCTCTTCGGCGAATCGGCGCAGGGGGTCGAGGTCGAACGGGGCACGAATGTTGAGGATGATCCACTGCACGCCGGCGTCGACGTATTCCTTGACCCGGTCGGCCACGCGGGACATGTCGTCGGCGACAAGCATGTTGTCCGTCAGCTGGGACTGGGTCGGGTCGTACAGCCGCTTGCGCAGCTCCGCCTCGAGGCCGTTCTCCCCGACGCCGACGTAGACGAGGTTCACGCCGGTGGCGAGCCGGTCGGGGTCGGGCGCGTTCTGGCGCACGATCTCGTACTTCTGCTCGAACTCCTTCGGCGACACCGCGGCGACGTTCCAGGCGTCTCCGAGCCGGCTGGCCAGGGCGAGCGCCTTGGGCTGGGTACCGCCCACCCAGATCCGCGCCGACGGCTGGACCGGCTTGGGAACGCAACGAGCACCACGCAGCGTGTAGAACTCGCCGTCGTAGTCGACCACGTCCGTCGTCCAGAGCGCTCTGATGATCTCAATGGACTCGGCGAGCCGGCGCAGCCGCACGCCGGGCGTTTCGAACGGAATGCCGTAGCCCTCATATTCGGGCTTGTGCCAGCCGGCCCCGACGCCGAGTTCGAGGCGCCCGTTCGAGATGTGGTCGATCGTCACGGCCGCGTTGGCCAGGACGGCCGGATGCCGGTACCCCGCCGAGTAGACCAGCGAGCCGACCCGGACCCGCGAGGTCGTCGCCGCGAGCGCGGCCTGGCTGGCCACCGCCTCGAAGCAGGACTCGTCGAAGGCCCGCGGGTTCGCGTAGAAGTGGTCCCAGATGCTGACCCAGTCGAAGCCCAGGTCCTCGGAGGCCCGCCACACCTGGCGCAGCTCGTCCATGGTGCACATCTGCGGACCGGCGTGCACGCCGAAGAAAGTCACTGCTGCCCCTTGATGGTCGTCACCGGCCGACCGAGATCTTCAGATACTCGAGCCCCCGGGTGAGGAACACGCCCCGGTACTGCCAGTCCCCCAGGTCGTAGTCGGGGTACCGGTTCAGGAAGGCCGACAGCGCCAGCCGAGCCTCCATCCGGGCGAGCTGGTTGCCCAGGCAGAGGTGGATACCGTGCCCGAACGCCACGTGCCTGTTCGAGGTGTGCCGGGAGATGTCGAACCTGTTCGGGTCCTCGAAGGCCTCTGGGTCGCGGTTGGCCGCGCCGAGCAGCGCCATCACGATCGACCCAGCCGGCAGGTCCACGCCGGCCAGGGTCGTGTCCTGGGTGAGGTTGCGGGGAACGATGGTGGTGACACCCTCGTACCGCAGGATCTCCTCGACGGCGTTCGCCATGAGGCTCGGGTCCTCGACGAGGGAGCGCCGGACGTCGGGATTGCTGCCCAGCAGCCGCAGCGACGTGCCGATGAGCTTGGTGGTGGTCTCGTTTCCCGCGATCATCAGCAGGACGCAGGTGGCGAGCAGCTCCTTGTCGTCCAGGATGCCGTTCTCGTTGGCGACCAGCAGGTCGTTGATGAGGTCGTCGTGCTCCTCGCGGCGGTGCCGATTGATCTGGTCGGTCAGGTAGGCCTTCATCTCCACGCCGGAGTCGGCGCCGCGCTGCCAGCGGAGCTGGTGTTCTGGTGTCCCCCGCTGTCCCGAGTCCATGAGCGCGGAGAGGTCGTCCGACCAGCGGACGAAGTCCGGCAGGTCGCTCAGCGGCACGCCGAGCAGGCGCGCGATGACCTGGGCGGGCAGCGGACGGCAGTAGGCGTTCACCAGTTCGGCCTCGCCGCCGCCCGCCAGCGGGTCGGCCAGCGCGGGGTCGTCGAGCAGATCCGTGACGACCTGCTGGATCGTGTCCTCCATCTTGCGGAGGCTGCGCCGGACGAACGCGTTCAGCGCCACCTTGCGCAGCGGCTGGTGCTTCGGCGGATCCGCGTTGATCATGATCTCGGCACCGTCAAGAATCGGCGGCAGCTCGCCCATGCCGTACGCGGCGTTCGAGAAGATCGCCGGGGTGTGCAGCACCGTGAGCACGTCCTCGTACCCGGGCACCATCCACACGCCTAACCGCTTGTTGAGCACGACGCGGCCGGCGGAACGAATCAGGTCATAGGTGGGGACCGGATCGGTGACGATCTCTGGGAGATCGAAATTTATGTCGACTTCCTGTGTGATCACGTTCGGTTTCCTTGTCTGCTTCGGTCCGGTACCCGGTTTGGGATTTCCACGGCGGCGTTCACCGACTTTCCTGCGCCCACCTCAGACGATCAGTAACCGCCGCTGTGCACCGGCGTCTTGAGCAGCGACCCGGCGTCCACGCAGATGTTCTGGCCGGTGATGTACCGGGCCTCGTCCGACGCGAGGAAAAGGGCGAGGTTGGCGACGTCCAGCGGCTGGATGTACGGAATGGGCATGCCCTGCGTCGCCTGGAAGACCGGCTCGACGTCCTCGCGGGTGGGGTTCTCGAGGTCCGGACGGTGCAGCTTGTAGATGAGCTCGTTGTGGAGCAGGCCCGTGTTGACGTTCGTCGGGTGAATGCAGTTGACCCGGACCGGCTGCGCCATGAGGTGCGTGGCCATCTGGCGGGTGTACTCCATCAGCATCGTCTTGGCGTAGCCGTAGCCGGAGCCACCCGGGTCGCCCTGGACCGTGTGCTCCATCTGGGCCGCGGTCGAGCCGGTGATGATGATCGAGGACCAGTCGCCGAGGTGCGGCAGGCTCACCGCGACGGCGTTCATCACGCCGAGGAGGTCGACGTCGACGGCGTCGACGAAGTCCATCGGGTTCGGCTTCTCGGGGTGCATCGGCAGGATGCCGGCCTGGGCCACCAGGATGTCCAGCCGGCCGAACTCGCGCAGGCCGTCGTCCAGCGCCGACCGCAGCTCGGGCCGCTCGCGCACGTCGCCCTGGCGGGCCACGATCCGCCGGCCCGTCTCCTTCACGAGGCGCTCGGTCTCCGCGAGGTCCTCGGGCCGGGACATCGGGTACGGGTTCGACGCGATGTCCCGGCAGATGTCGACCGCGATGATGTCGGCGCCCTCCTGCGCCATCCGGAGGGCGTGCGCCCGCCCCTGGCCTCGCGCGGCGCCCGTGATGAATGCAACCTTGCCTTCAAGCCGGCCTGTCACGATGCTCTCCTTGAGTCCTGATCCGCCCGCCGGTGACACGCACCGCCGGGCACTGTACGGGTCCGCTGACCAGGGCGGACGCGTTGCGGTGCCGGCCAGTTCGGGAGGCCGGGCCGACCCCGGCAGCCATGCCCGCGGCTGCCGGGTGCACGACGATCGGTCGGCTGGCCTAGGCGAACGGCCCGAACTCCCGGAAGGCCAGCCCCAGATGAGCGGGATGCTCGTCGGGCGGCAGCGGTCGGTCGAGTTCCGCCGCGGTGGGCCCGATGCGGTCCGCGACCGGCCGCAGGACGCTTTCATCGAGCCCGTACACCCGCAGGGCGTTGTCGCCGAGGATGGCCCGGACGTCGGCCCGGGGCAGCCCCGCGAACGTCTTGCGAAGAGCCTGCGGGGTGCGCCGCCAGGTGCCTTCGACGTGCGGATAGTCCGAGCCCCACAGCAGGGTGTTCAGCCCGATGTCGTGGCGCAGCTCGGCCTCGTAGCGGGCCATGAAGCTGCACCCGACGAAGCAGTTCTCGCGCCAGTACTCCCCCGGCGACCTGTCCGGCTTGTCGCTGTAGTCACGGCGCGGGTCCACGTAGCAGGAGTCGAGCTCCTTGATGTGCTCGGCCACCCAGCCCGCGCGCTGCTCCACGAACCCGAGCCGCAGCCGGGGGTGCCGGTCGAAGACGCCCCCGAAGGCCATCTGCCCGAAGGCTCGCCGGCTGTAGAACTGCAGCTCGGTCGCGAAGATCATCAAGGCGCCGCGCCCGGAGATCGTCGGACGCATGCCACTCGCGACGTGACAGACCAGCGGGAGGTCGATCTCCTCGACCGCCGACCAGAACGGCTCGTAGACCGGGTCGTTGTACGCGGGGTAGTCCGGCCTGGGCGCCGGGAAGTTGATCGCCCGCAGCCCGTGCTCCTTGCCCCAGTGGATCTCGTCGACGGCTGCCGGGATGTCCCAGATCGGGATCTGCATGACGCCCAGGAGGCGCTCCGGGCCCACGGACGCGAAGTCCGCCAGCCACTGGTTCCAGATGTGGCCGCCCGCGGCGCGCAGCGCCGGGTCGGTGTTCGGGTCGCCCGCGTTGAAACCGTCCGACCAGGGCAGCGGTTCCTTGTTCCCGCCGCCGGCGAAGATGACCTGCGTGGCGATTCCCTCGGCGTCCATGTCACGAAGGAACGCGTGCGGATCGTGGAGGCCGTCGCAGGCGAGCAGCGCCGCGTAGGCGTCGAGGGCCGGCTGGGTCGCGTCCTCGATCATCGGGTCCGGCATCGTCGACAGCGCCCGGCGATAACGGTCGGCGTAGCTGTCGAAGTCGGCGAGATACCTCGGTGGGCAATACGGCCGGAGGTCCTTCTCCAGCGCCGGGCCGGCGTGCGAGTCGCTGGAGACGATCAGATAACGATCCGTGTCACCGATGACGGCGTCGGCCGCGGGCGTGCTTACGGTGAGGCTCACGATAACTCCCCCAGCCTGGTGCGCCGCGGCGCGACGGTGTGGGTTCTGAATGGGCGAGGATCTCGACGTGGTCCCACAGCTCGCCCCACGAGCGCCTCCTCGCCTCGATGCCCGCCCGCCGAACGGCGGGGACGGCCGATCAGTCCATTGATCGACCACTGGACCCTGATGTTTAAGTTATCTGGATTACATATGAGGTGCAAGGGTGCGGCGGCAGGAACCTCTCGCCGCCGGCGCCCGGCAGGAGGCCGCGCCTCGGCCGACCTCCCGGCGGGCCGATCAGTACGGCCGGTTGAGAGTGAAGGGGACCTCGGCCAGGCGCGGCGCCGCCGCCTGCAGCGCCTCCACAGTCCACCGGCCCTCGGTCTCGATCCCGTCGACGATGGCGAAGGGCTGGAACAGGAGCACCTTCCCGCCGGACACGAAGAAGATCCGCCCCTCGATCGGGCAGGTCTCGGTGGCCAGGTAGGCGACGAAGGGCGACACGTTCGCCGGGTCCAGCCGCGCCACGACCTCGTCCGCCAGCGTCGCGTCGTCCGCGGGCGCGGTCATCCGGGTCAGCGCGGACGGCGCGATCGCGTTCACCCGTACGCCATAGCGCCCGAACTCCGACTGGCTGATCATCGTCAGGCAGGCGATCGCCGTCTTCGCGGCCCCGTAGTTGCCCTGCCCGGCGTGGTTGAACAGCCCGGATGTCGAGGTCGTGTTGATCACGGCTGGATTGAGGACCTGTCCTGCCTTGTGCTGCTCGCGCCAATACTGGGCGGCGGCGCGAGTCGGGAGGAAGTGACCGCGAAGATGTACGCGGATCACGTCATCCCATTCGTCATCGCCCATATTCACGATCATGCGGTCCCGCAGGATTCCGGCGTTGTTGACCAGGATGTGCAGGGCGCCGAACTCGTCGATCGCCTGGCGGACCAGTCGCTGCGCGCCGGCCGCGTCACTGACGTCGTCACCGTTCACGACGGCCCGGCCGCCGAGCGCCTCGATCTCCCGTACGACCTCCGCGGCCGGCGTCGCGTCCGTACCCGAACCATCGCGCGCGCCGCCGACGTCGTTCACGACGACCGAGGCCCCCTCGCGGGCGAACAGCAGTGCGTGCTCCCGGCCCAGCCCGCGGCCGGCTCCGGTGATCACGGCGACCCGGCCCTCAAGCGCTCCCACAGGAACTCCTCACCCGTCTTCTCGTCCTCGACTTCTCGGCCACTTCACTGCTTCCCGATCACCGACTGCCCGCGTCCGCGGCCGGTGCGCGAGCGCCCCGGCGCTACCGGGGGACGACGAACGTCGCGGTGCCGGTCAGGTGCTCCTCACCGTTCTGGCGCACGCAGCGCAGCGCGACGTCGACGAGGCGCTGACCGTCCACCTCGCGGCGCGCCACCACCTCGGCCGAGTACGTCAGCACGTCGCCCGGCCAGGCCTGGCGGGCGAAACGCACGCCGAAGGCGCGGACGTTCCGTGGCCCGAGCCAGTCCGTCACGTACGTCGCGAGCACACCGGCCTGGCGCATGCCGACGGCGAAGGGGCCCGGATAGCCGGCCGCGGTGGCGAACGCCGCGTCGTGGTGGATCGGGTTCATGTCGCCCGAGGCGCCCTGGTAGCGAACGAAGTCGGTCACCGTCAGCGGTTGGTCCACCCTGGGAGGAGGCTGCGCACCGATCCGCAGCTCGTCCCAGGTCACCGTGGTGCCGCCGGCGAGCGCGCTCATACGCCGTCGCCGGTCGCCCGTGAGGTCGCGATCGAGGTACCGGTGACCTCGGCGACGACCCGGCCGGACTCGTCCCGGTACTCGGTCACCACCTCGGTGAACGTCATCTCACCGCCCCGGCGACCTCGCTTGGTGTAGGTCCGGCCGAACCGCGACTGACCCACGAGCCGCGTGCCCGCCACGGGCGGACCGTCCGGGAAGGAGAAGTCCTGCGCACCGTGCAGCATCCGGCTCATGTCCAGCGGTCGGCGCTCGTCGTACGGGTTGGAGCCCGGCACCTGCCAGAAGGCCGACGACATCAGGAACGTCACCGGCGCCACGGCGTCCTGCTCGGTTTCCAGGTAGTCGGGATGCGATGAGCCGGTGGCTCGCGCGAATTCCCGGATCTTGCCGAGCTCGACGACCATCGGAAAGGGTTCTGCCACGTTGACCTCCGGGCGGCGGGAACGGCGCCAGAACGGCGCCAGATCGACGGCCCAGGCGAGAGCGCCCGTCGAGCGGCGCTCCGGACGAGACTCGGCTGGCACCGGCGCGGAGCAAACTCTAAGCACATCGACTTATTTAGTCAATGTGGACGCCTGGGCGCGCCGTGAAGAAGGACGCCCGTCAGCCGGGGTGGCGAGGGTGGGCCGCCCGCCGGCTGGCCCGCAATCAGCGGGCGGTCAGCCCGCCGTCGACCACGATCGCCTGGCCGGTGATGAACGAGGCGTCGTCGGAGGCGAGGAAGGCCGCCACCCGGCCGATCTCGTCCGGCTCACCCCACCGGCCCATCGGGACCCGCAGTTGCTCGAGCAGCGCCGCGCCACCGTCCTCGGCGCCGTGCATCGACTCCGTCACCCTGGTCCGGACGTAGCCCGGGCAGATCGCGTTCACCCGGATGCCCTGCTTCGCGTGGGCGAGTGCGAGGGTCTTGGTCATCCCGATGACGCCGTGCTTCGCGCTGGGGTAGCCGGTCTGCTCGATCCCGCCGATGAGCGAGCCGGTGACGCCGGCGACGGACGAGATGTTGATGATCACGCCGCGACCGGCGCGTTCCAGCTCCGGAATCGCGTGTTTGCAGGCGTAGTAGGTGCCGGTCAGGTAGAGCTCGACGGACTTCTTCCAGTCGCTCACCCGGCCCCCGGCGCTGGTGATGAGAGTGTCCAGGCCGCCGAACTCCTCGACCGTGGCCGCGACCGCGCGGGCGACGGACCGCTCGTCGGTCACGTCGGTGACGACCGACGAGGCGGTACCGCCAGCCCCCTGGAACTCCGTCACGGCGTCACGGGCGGCGGCCTCCTCCAGGTCGGCGACCATCACCGACGCGCCTTCGGCCGCGCACGCTCGCGCGCAGGCCCGGCCGATGCCGGATCCGCCACCGATGACCAGAACCGGGCGCCCCTTGAGCCTCACTGCTTACTTCCTCCTCGGGTAGCCGCCGGCGGGACCGGCCGAAACGCGGGTCACCGGCCGCCGACGGGCCGCGGTCCCCGCTGGAACGGGTGCGCGCCGGGCCCGGTCAGCCGCAGCTGTTCCCGGCCGGTGCGCAGGTCGTGAATCGCGACCTCGAATCCCCCGGCGCCGATATCGAGGATTCCGACCGTGCCGACCAGGCCGAGGTAGCCGTACGGCATGGTCGGGCTGCCGGGGTTCACCAGGGCGGTCCCGTCGTCCAGGGCCCACACCGTCGGCACGTGGGAGTGGCCCGACACCGCGAGGTCGACCGGCCCGCCGAAAGTCCGGGCCAGGATCTCCCGGACGGCCTCGTCGGGGCGCCCCTCGGTGTGGCCCAGGTCGTGGGTCATGCCGATCCGCAGGCCACCAGCGTCGAGGACGACGACGTCGCGGACACGCGGGTCCGGGGCGACGCCGGGCCGGCGGCGCCGCGGCCGGTACGGGTCGCCGTTGCCACGGCTGGCCAGCGTCGGAGCCAGCCGCTCCAGCCGGTCGACGACCTCGATCGTGTGCAGGTCGCCGCAGTGCAGGATCTGGTCGCAGCCGGCCAGCGCCGCGTAGGCCGCGGCCGGCAGGTCGTCGCCCGCCTCGGGGATGTGGGTGTCCGCGAGCAGGCCGATCCGGTACCCGGTCATCGGGGTACCGGCCCGGCCCACCGCGCGGGACCGCCCACGGGCGAGGCGTGCGACCGTTTCTCGAACATCCGGTTGTCGAGCATCCGGTGGCCGGGCCTACTGCGTGGCGTCGCCCGCGGGGTACTCGATCCCGAAGTGGTCGTCGCGCCAGTCCACCGCGGACCGGAGGCCGCCTTCCGCGGAACGCTTCCAGAACTCGTCGGCGTTCGAGCCGTAGCTGCCGCGCACACCCGCCGAGTGGACGTCCATGCTCCAGCGCATGCCGGTCCGGAAGCCCTGCAGCTCCAGCTGGCGGTTGACCGCGGCCTTGGTCGACATGAGCAGGACGGGATCGGTCTTCGCGATGCTCCGCGCCAGCTTGTCCGTCTCCTCGTCCAGCCGGTCCGCCGGGTGCACGTCCGAGGCCCAGCCCCAGTCGTAGGCCTTCCTGCCGTCCATCGGGTCGCCCGTGAACAGGAAGTGCTTGGCCCGGCTCGCGCCCATCAACCAGACCTCGTACTGGTAGCCCTCGATCGTGAGCTGCCGGATCGTGGGGAAGCCGATCTGAGCGTCCTCGGCGACGATCCGCAGGTCGCAGAAGCCGGCCAGGTGGGTGCCGCCGGCCAGGCAGTAGCCGTGGACCTGCGCGATGACCGGCTTGTGCAGGTCGAAGATCCGGAAGTAGAGCTCCCTGGCGAAGAACTCGTACTTCGCGAAGGTCGGGTGGTCCTTCTTCGGGTCGTAGTAGACGCCGCCGGGCGGGTCGCCGACGTCCGCCCACGCGATCGACTTCCGGTAGTCGTCGGGGTTGGGGTTGTTGGCCTGCGCCTTGCCCGGCGTGAGGTCGTACCCGGAGCAGAAGGCCGAGCCCGCGCCCTTGATGATGACCACCCGGATGTCCGGGTCCATGTCCATCTCGTGCAGGCCCATGGCCAGCTCGCAGATCCTGGCGTAGCTGAGCGGGTTCCGCTTCTCGGGACCATTCAGGATAAGGCGGCCGATCGGCCCGTCCTTTTCATAAATGATCTCCTCGAAGTCATCGGTCGGAATGCGCTCCTCATATTTCCAGGGCGGCAGCCCTATCTTCTTCTTCGTCACTACGCCTCCTCAGGCCGCGTACGAGCCGGGCAGGTGAGCCACGGCCGGGCTCGGAACACGCAGCCCAGCCGGGCCGACGCCCGCGCGGCGTCCCGCCCTCGTCATCACTACCACCGGCCGGCACGCGCGGGCCGCCGAGCACCCTTGTCTCGCGGCGGCGGGTGCCGGCGAATGATCCCGCTCCAAGGGCGCGCCTCCATCGCTCGGCGACGCTATCTTAAGGACCGAGACTTATCAATAGGTCGGTGGCGGGGCCTCGGCGCCCGCCGCACAAGGAACTGTCATCCGTGCGTCAAGCACGGGTCGAGACTCCGCGCACGGTCCCAGCGAAGGAAGTGTGTCGTGCCGATCGCCATCTCCGAAGACCACCGGGCCCTGGCCGATGCCGCGTCAGACCTGCTGACCAAGCGCGACGCGCGCTTGGCGGCCCGGGCCCTGCTGGAGGCGCCGGACGAGTCGTTACCGGCCTTCTGGCGCGAGACCGCCGACCTGGGCTGGCTCGGCCTGCACCTGCCCGAGCGGTACGGCGGATCGGGCTTCGGGATCGAGGAGCTCGTGATCGTGGTCGAGCAGCTGGGCCGAGCCGTGGCGCCCGGCCCGTTCGTCCCGACGGTGATCGTAAGCGCGGTCGTCGCCGCCGGAGCCGACGAGGCGACCCGGGCCCGCCTCCTGCCCGGCCTGGCGAGCGGCGACCGAACCGGCGGTGTGGCGTTGACCAGCGACGTCACCGTGTCCGACGGGAGGGTCACCGGCGAGGCCGGTCCCGTGCTCGGAGCGGCGCTGGCGACGGTCCTCGTCCTGCCCGTCGGCGAGGACGTCGCCGTCGTCGAGACGGGCGACGGCGTCACGGTCGAGTCGCCGCCGAACCTGGACCCGACCCGTCGCAGTGGCCGGGTCGCGCTCGACGGCGCGGTGGCCACCGTCATCCCCGGCGGCCGCCGGCTGCTGGTCGACCTGGCCCGGACGATCCTGGCCGCGGAGGCGGTCGGCGTCGCGGGAGCCTGCACGGACGCCGCCGCCGAGTACGCCAGGATCCGGGTCCAGTTCGGCCGCCCGATCGGCATGTTCCAGGCCGTCAAGCATCACTGCGCCAACATGTGCGTCGCGAGTGAGAAGGCGACGGCGGCGGCGTGGGACGCGGCCCGGGCAGTGGCCAGCGGCGGCGACCAGCTGACCTACGCCGCCGCGGCGGCGGCCGCGCTCGCCGGCCCGGCCGCGTACCTGTGCGCGAACCTCAACACCCAGGTACACGGCGGCATCGGCTTCACCTGGGAGCACGACGCCCACCTGTACCTGCGGCGAGCCACCGTCCTGCAGGCGCTGCTCGCGCCGGAGACGGCGGCGGCCGACCTGGTGGAGCTCTCCCGCCGGGGGGTCAGCCGGGACAAGACCATCGAGCTGCCGCCCGAGGCCGAGGCGTTCCGCGCCGAGATCCGTGCCTTCACCGGCGAGCTGGCCGGGCTGGAGAAGGCCGCGCGGCGACGACGACTGATCGACACGGGCTACCTCATGCCGCACTGGCCCAGGCCGTGGGGACGGGAGGCGGGCGCGGTCGAGCAGGTCGTCATCGAGCAGGAGCTGATGGCGGCCGGCATCGACCGCAGGATGGACCCGATCACCGGCTACCAGATGGTCACCCTCATCCAGCACGCCACCGCCGAGCAGGTCGCCCGCTGGGTGCCGCCGGCGCTCGCGCAGGAGACCATCTGGTGCCAGCTGTTCAGCGAGCCCGAGGCCGGTTCCGACGCGGCCGGCGTCAGGACCCGCGCCACCCGCGCCGAGGGCGGTTGGCTGCTCAACGGCCAGAAGGTCTGGACCAGCGGAGCACAGTTCGCCGCGAAAGGCCTCGTCACGGCGCGGACGAACGCCGACGCACCGAAGCACAAGGGCATCACGACGATGGTCGTCGAAATGTCGGCGCCCGGCATCGAGATCAGGCCACTGCGCCAGCCCGACGGCAGCGCCCACTTCAACGAGGTCTTCCTGACCGACGTGTTCGTGCCCGATGCCGACGTCGTCGGGGCCATCGACGACGGGTGGAACGTCGCCCGCGCGAACCTCGGCAACGAGAGCATCAGCGTCGGGCGCGACGACTCGAACATGTCCACGCCGGCGACGACGCTTCTCGACGCCTACGACGCGCACCCGGAGCGGATGCCAGGCGGGGCCGTCCGGATCGGCTACTACGTCGCGGGGCTGCAGGTGCTGCGGCTGCTGAACCTGCGGCGGGCCAGCCGGGCGCTGGCCGGCGCCGGGCCGGGGCCGGAGGGAGCGATCACGAAGCTCGTGATGTCCGAGCTGGCGCACGAGGTCGCGGCGATCCTGGCGGTCGCCGGAGCGCCGGACCTTGTCTTCGTCGACGGCGACGGGCTGCGGCCCGCGCTGCTGAACCTGACACACCGCATCTGGTCGATCGGGGGCGGCACCTCCGAGATCAAGCGCAACCAGATCGGCGAGCGCATCCTGGGCCTGCCCCGCGACCCGCTGCTGAAGTAGGACAGCGCCACCCGCGTGCGCGGCGCCGTGACGGCACGGCGCCGCGCACAGCCGTCCTGTCCCGGCAGGTGCGCCAGGTCAGCGGGCACCCGTCAGCGGGCACCCGTCAGCGGGCGCCCGTCAGCGGGCGCCCGGTCAGCGGGCGTCCGTCAGCGGCCGGTCCAGACCGGGCGGCGCTTCTCCAGGAACGCCTGGATCCCTTCCTGCCCGTCCGCCGACTCGGCGAGGTGCGCCATCGCCCTGGCGGTGGCCGCCCAGCCCTCGTCGTCGGCGGCCCGGGCCGCCTCGTTCACCGCGGCCAGGGACGCCTGGACCGAGACGGGGGCGTTCGCGCAGATGCGCTCCGCGAGCTCGACCGCCGCTTCGAGGGCCTGGCCGGGTTCTGTGAGCACGTTGACGAATCCGGCCGCGTAGCCGCGCTCGGCGTGCAGCGGGGCGCCGGTCAGGATGAGCTCCCGGGCCAGGTTCAGGGGAAGGCTCCGCGGCGCCCGGAACAGCCCGGCACAGGTGGGAACGACGCCGATGGCGACCTCGGGCAGGCCGAAACGCGCGGTCGTCGACGCCACGACGAGGTCGCAGGCCAGCACGATCTCCAGGCCGCCGCCGAGCGCCGGGCCCTCGACGGCGGCGATGAGCGGCTTGCGGCGGTCGCGGCGGATGATGCCGTACTCACCGCCTCGCTCGGTGACGTAGTCCCCCCTCGACCGCAGGTCGCTGCCGGCGCTGAAGACCGAGGTCGTTCCGGTGAGCACGCCGGCCCAGAGGCCGGTCTCGTCGTCGAGCCGGTTCAGCGCGCCGTCGATCGCGTCGGCCAGCGCGCGGTCCACCGCGTTGCGTTTCTCCTCCCGGCGCATCGAGATGACGAGCACCCGCCCGCGCCGCTCGGTCTGGACAAGCTCGCGCATCGGGGTCCCCATCTGTCGGTCAGAGTTGTGTTGGTCCGAGCTGTGTCGGTCCGAGTTCGGCCGGTCAGAGCTCGTAGGCGATCCGGACGCTCTTGAGATAGCTCATCTCGTGGAAGCCGGCAAGACCGCACTCCCGGCCGTAGCCGCTCTCCTTGACGCCGCCGAACGGGAACGACGGGTCGCCCACCCGGTAGGTGTTGACCCAGACCGTCCCGGCGTAGAGCTCGCGGGTCATCCGCTGCGCCCGGTGGATGTCCTTCGTCCACACGCTGGCACCGAGGCCGTAGTCGGTGTCGTTGGCCAGCGCGAGCGCCTCCTTCTCGTCGGCGAACGGCACCACGCACGTCACCGGCCCGAACACCTCCTCGCGGAAGATCCGCATGGACGGGTCGACGTTCGTGAAGACGGTCGGCTCGAAGAAGTACGGATGGTCGGCCAACTCCGGGCTGGTCGGCCGGCCACCGCCGCACGCCGCCGTCGCGCCCTCGTCGAGGCCCATCTGGACCATCCGGCTGACCCGTTCGACCTGCTGCCGCGAGGTCAGCGGACCGATCGCGGTCCGCGGGTCGGACGGGTCGCCCAGCGGGAAGGCCTTCACCGCGGCGACCAGGCGCTCGACGAACTCGCCGTAGATGGAGGCCTGCACGAGCACCCGGGACGCGGCCGTGCAGGACTGCCCGGTGCTGCCGGTGAACCCGCCGGAGATCGACCGCACGGCGTTGTCGAGGTTGGCGTCCTCGAAGATGACGCTCGGCGACTTCCCGCCGAGCTCCAGCACCATCGGCACGAAACGCTTCGCCGCCGCCTCGGCGATGAGCTGGGCCGCCGCGCCGCCACCGGTGAAAATGATCTTACGGACGAGTGGGTGGTCGCAGAGCGCGGCACCGGTGACCGGGCCGAGCCCGGAGACGATGTTGATGATGCCGGGCGGGATGTCGGCCTGGCGGGCGACCTCACCCAGCGCCAGGATCGAGCACGGGGCGAACTCCGACGGCTTCACCACGATGGCGTTGCCCGCGGCGAGGGCCAGCGCCGCCTCCTGGACCATGACGCCGAGCGGGTTGTTCCACGGCACCTGCACGGCGATGACGCCGTACGGCTGGCGCACGGTGTGGCACATCAGCGCGGGCGAGGGACCCTGCTGGATCTCGCCGACCGTCGCGGACATGCACAGGCCGGCGCCGTAGCGGAAGAAGTTCGCGATCTGGCCGGTGACTCCGAGCGCCTCCCGGATCGGCTTGCCGCAGTCGCGCATCTCCAGCCGGGCCAGCGCCGGGCCGGCGGCCTCCAGGGCGTCGGCGAACCGGTCCATCGCCTGCGCGCGGCGCCGCGCGTCGTGGCGCCACCAGCCCTCGGTGAACGCCTTGTGCGCGGAGCGGACGGCCCGGTCGACGTCCGCGGCCGTGCCGGCCGGGATCTCCGCCCAGTCCTGCTGCTCGTAGGGGGCGAGGCAGCGCAGCGTCTCCCCCGACTCCGACTCGCAGTCCTCGTTGTCGATCGTCATGTGGAACTTCTCGAGCGCGGCCACCGCGTCTCCTCACTTCTTGTCGCTGTGAACCGAACTGGCTGTACACCGAACTGGCTGTGCACCGAACTGGCTGTGCACCGAAGTGACGGCGGCCGCGGGTTCGCGGTCGCGCCGGGCGCCCGTCCGGTGAGGGCGGGGCTAGTCGCGAGTTACCGCCGAGACGGCCCACTCGATCTGGCTCTTGGTGGCCGACGAGGGCGGGCGCTGGCAGTCGGGTGTCGGCACGGCCCGGCCACGCGCGACGTCGGCCGACCACGTGACGGTCGCGCCGGCGTCGTCCACGCAGGCCAGCTCGGCGCGCGAGCCGTCGAACGAGCCGGAGCGCGGGGAGTCCAGCAGGCTCCAGCCGACCCGGCGCAGGACCTCCAGCTCGAGCGCCTGCACCTGCGGGCCGCCCAGGCCGCAGCAGCCGCGGTAGTTCCCGGCGACGTCGGCGACGTCGCCCTTGCGGCGCAGCACCGTCTCGACGAGGTCCTCATCGCCGTAGGCCCAGGCCGTGCCCTCCGGCAGGACCAGGAAGGTCGCGGCGAAGCGGTGGCCGCCCAGGTGGCTGGTCCGCCGGTAGGTGACGCCCTCGGGCGCCCCGGCCGCCGCCAGCCTGGTGGCGAGCCCCGCGCCCAGCCGCCCACAGCAGCTGTCCCGCTGGCCGTGGCCGCAGACCAGGACGTCGGCCCCGCCGGCCTCCAGGTCGCAGGACTCAGGGTTCGCGGCGCCCGCGAGCAGGTCGGCGACGGCGGCGGGCAGCGACGGGCCGACCGCGCGCTCGAACCGCCGGTAGCCGGTGAACGGGCCGCCGCCCGGCGACCGCGCGTACAGGACGACGCGCCGTTCCTCCGGACTCGCGTCCGGGTTCGACGGGACGACGGCCTGGACCCGATAGCCGGCCGGGCTCAGAAGAGGCGCGACCGCCGCCGCTTCGGGGGACTCGCCGATGTCGCCCGGCCACGGCAGCGGGAGCTCCAGGAGGAGGAAGCCGGGGTACGTACCGCTGGTCGCGACGGGGGAAAGAGCCGCCGCCCGCGACCACTCGCTACATCTGATCTTCGCTTCCGGATCCAGGTCCGGTGGGCTGGCCCAGGTCATGTTCACCATGAGGTCGGCCGGTCCCTCAGGCCGCGAACTTCATGACGTCGGCGAGGTTGCCGCCCATGATCCGCGCGATGTCGGCCCGCGGCAGCCCGTCGAGGCGCTTGAAGTAGTCGGCCGGTGCGGCCAGGCCCTCGGGGTGCGGGTAGTCCGAGCCGAACAGGACGCGGCCGGCGCCGAGGAGCCGGACGACGTCGAGCGGGTCGTCCTCGTGGAACGGGTGCACCCACACGTTGCGCCGGAAGGCCGCGACCGGGTCCTCGTCGAACAGGTGCGGGTTGCGGCCATAGGTGTGGTCGAGGACGTCGAGCAGCGGCCCCACCCACACCGAGCCGTTCTCGACCGGCATGACCCGCAGCGACGGGAACCGGGTGAACAGGCCGTGGCACACCGCCGAGAGCATCGCGTCGAGGATGCCCCGGTGCTGGTGGCGGAAGACCTCCTCGAACGCGCTCTGCGACTTGAACGGCAGGAACTCCCCGCCGCCGCCGCCCTCCCACACGTTGAGGTAACGGGTCGACCCGTCGTCGGAGGCGTGCATCCCGACGGCGATGTCCGCCTCCACGACCTTGGCCCAGAACGGGTCGAACTCGGGCAGCGCGAAGGAGCGGGTGCCCTCCAGACCCGGCACGGGAGCGGGCCGGATGAGCACGATCCGGGCCCCCCGGCTGACCACGAGCTCAAGCTCCTCGATCGCCTTCTCGACGATCGGCAGGGTGATGACCGGGGTCGGGAAGATGCGGTCCCGGTAGTTGAAGGTCCACTGCTCGTACATCCACTCGTTGAACGCGTGGACGACGGCGTGCATCGCCCGCGGGTCGTCGGCCAGGCGCTCCTCCAGCAGGCTCGCCAGGGTGGGCCACATGATCGCCCGGTTGATGCCCAGCTCGTCCATCAGCTTCAGGCGTGGCTCGGGGGCGAAGTAGGCGTCCACCGCGCGCATCGGCTCGCCGAGGATCTCCCGGCGGGACCGGCCCTCGGGGTTGCCGTTCTTGAAATAGTCCTGCTGGGCGCCGGGCCGGGCGACCACCTCGAACGTCGGGTTCGGGATGTAGTCGGAGATCGCGTTCTTCACCGCGATCTTCGTCCGGCCGTTCACCTGCACGTACTTGATCAGGCCCGAGTACCGCGCCGGCAGGTGCCTGGTGAACGCGTCCTGCGTCTCGTACATGTGGTTGTCGGCGTCGTTGATCGGGCAGTCAACTGAACCATCCGTCACGGCTTCCCCTTATTTAAGTTCCTGAGCTTATACAGTCCACCACGCCGGCCCGGCGCGACGCAACAGCCCCTGGCAACCCGACCCCGGCGTCGACTACGCTCGCTCGTCGAGCGCCTGACACCGTGCACCAGCCGACCGGCGAGCGTCGCTTGCGCCGCCAAGGGCCGTTGTTCCATCGTTAAGCCAGGCGTATTATCTCCGGCGCGTGGCGTTCGCAGGCCCCGACGCCGCCGTCACTTCACCCATTGGAGTCCCAGATGCAGAGCCACTCCACTGGCCGTCGCTACGTGCTCATCTCGACGGACTGCCATGCTGGCGCGGATCTCCGCGACTACAAGCAGTACCTGGAGCCGCGGTGGCACGAGGAGTTCGACCACTGGGCCGACAACTACTTCGATCTCTGGGGTGACATCGACACCGAGTCGGAGTGGAAGGCCGGCGTGTCGTCGTACATGTCGCCGCTCAACTGGGATTCGGGCAAGCGCCTGGAAGCGCTGGAGACCGAGGGGATCGCCGCCGAGGTGATCTTCCCGAACACGGTGCCGCCGTTCTTCCCCAACGGCGCGCTGGCCGCGCCTGGCCCGCGCAACCAGGCCGAGTACGAGCGCCGCTGGGCCGGGATCCGGGCCCACAACCGGTGGCTCAAGGACTTCTGCGACCAGGCCCCCGGCCGCCGGTTCGGGCTCGCCCAGCTGCTCATCGACGACATCGATGACGCCCTCGCCGAGATCCGGTGGGCCAAGGAGTCGGGGATGCGCGGCGTGCTGCTGCCCTCCGACCACCACCTGAAGCTGCACAACCTGTACTACGCCAAGTACGACCCGATCTGGGCGCTGTGCCAGGAACTGGGCATGCCGGTCGGCCGGCACGGCTCGATCGTCGGCTCGGACGAGGAGCGCGACTCGGTCGACGTGGCGCACGCCTGCGGGGTCTACGAGACCCTCTACTTCGGGCAGCGCACGCTGTTCCAGCTCGTCTTCTCGGGTGTCTTCGACCGGTTCCCCGACCTGAGGTTCACCTTCACCGAGCTGGGCACCGGCAGCTGGGTCCTCGACCAGATGCCCGTGCTCGACGGCTTCGCCCGCGGCGCACGGGTGCCCGGCACGATTCCCGAGATGTTCGCCGGCGAGGCGATCTCCAGGCTGAAGCTGCTGCCGAGCGAGTACTGCCGCCGCAACGTCTGGGTCAGCTCGCTGCTGATCGGCGGCGACGTCCAGCGGCGCGCCGACATCGGCATGGACCGGCTGATGTGGGGCGCCGACTTCCCGCACCACGAGGGCACCGCCCCCCACACCCGCAAGGTGCTGCGCGGGCTGCTGCCGGGCGTGCCCGAGGACGAGATCCGCACGCTGCTCGCGGGGAACGCCGCCGAGCTGTACGGCGCCGACCTCGACCTCCTGCAGGGCGTCGCCGACCGGGTCGGCCCGACCGTGGACGAGGTCGCGACGCCGCTGCGGCCGGACGAGGTCCCCGACGACCCCGCCTTCGCCTACCTCGGCGACAACCGCGACGGCCGCCGCATCTCGATCGCCGGGACCTGATCCCCCAGCGCGCGCCCTGACCCAGGAGGACGGAGATCATGGCAACAGGCGAGGACAGCTTAGGACCCGCGTTCCTCACGCCGCTGGGCACGGACGAGTACGTCCCTCCCCCGCGGACCGCGACCCAGCTGCACGCGAGCGCGACGGCCGCCGAGACAGGTGCCGACGCCGCCGAACGCACGCAGGCGCCGATCCAGCGTTACTGGGCCGGCCGCCGGGGAACGGCCGCCGGACTGCTGGCGCTGAACGAGGCCGCGGGCGACGCCTTCTACGAGGTCCCGGCGGAGGCGGCGCTGGACGACGCGGCGGCCGAGGAGGCCTTCGTCTCCGACGGCCCGGTCATCGACGTGCAGACGCACTGGGTCGCGAGCCGCCCGAGCCTGCGTACCTTCCAGGACCACGTCCTCGGGAGCTACCGGCACCTGGGGCCCGACTGGTGGACCGGGCTCGAGGGGGTCACCGCCTTCACGATGGCGGAGTACCTGCGCTGCGTGTTCGTGGAGAGCGAGACCGCCCTCGCGGTCATCAGCTCGACCCCCGGCACCACCGAGGGCGAGATGCTGCTGACCAACCGCGAGATGGCCGGCATGCGCGAGCTGTTCGACCGGATGGCCGGCTCCGGCCGCCTGCTGAACCACACCGTCGTGCGGCCCAACATGGGCGAGATCGACCGGATGCACGACTGGACCGCCGCCTACCGGCCGTCGGGCTGGAAGGTCTACACGCTCGGCCAGATGAGCGACCAGTACGTCGGCTACGACCAGGACTTCGCCTGGCGGCTCGACGACGACCAGACCGGCCGGCCGTTCCTGGAGCAGGTCCGGGCGACCGGCGTCAACCTCGTCTGCGCCCACAAGGGCGTCAGCGGGCTGGTGGCGTCCGGCTCACCGAGCGACGTCGGCCCGGCCGCGCGGGACTTCCCGGACATCAACTTCGTCGTCTACCACTCGGGCTACGAGCCCGGCCTCGGCGAGGTCCCGTTCACCGCGGAGGCGGCCGACATCGGCGTCAACCGGCTGATCGAGTCCGTCCGCGGCGCCGGTCTCGGACCGGGCGCCAATGTGTACGCGGAGCTCGGGACCACCTGGTTCTGCCTCGTCAGCCGCCCGGTCGAGGCAGCCCACGTCCTCGGCAAGCTCCTGCTTCACCTCGGCGAGGACAACATCGTCTGGGGCACCGACGCGATCTGGTACGGGCCGACCCAGCCGGTGCTGGACGCCTTCCGGAAGTTCCAGATCCCGGACGCGATGTGCGAGCGGTACGGCTACCCCAAGCTCACCGCGAAGGCCAAGCGCAAGATCGTGGCGGGCAACGCCGCCCGCCTCTACAAGGTCGACCTGGCCGGCCTGGCCGACAAGGTCAAGAACGAGAACGTCCTCGGCTGGACGAAGGGGGTCCTGGAGACCTTCGACCGCCACGGCCTGGTCACCGGCAGGTAGCGGCCCATGCCGGCCACACACCCCGATCCGGATGGCGGTCCCATGGACGACGCGACCCAGCAGCGGCTCCTGCGCCTGGCCGACCGGGCGGACATCATCGACTGCCTGGCCCGGTACGCCCGCGGGATGGACCGGCTGGACCGTGACCTGGCCCGCTCCGCGTACCACGACGACGCGATCGACGATCATGCCGGCTTCGTCGGGCCGGTCGACGCGTTCCTCGACTGGTCGTTCGCGTACCACCGCCAGCAGTTCCGCCACCAGCACTACGTCACGAACCACCACATCGAGCTGGCCGGCGACGAGGCGCACGTCGAGACGTACTACCTGTTCGTGGCCACCGAACGCGACCCGGACGAGCCGCTGAAGGTCTACGGCGGCCGTTACGTCGACCGCTTCGAGCGCCGGGACGGGCGCTGGGCGATCGCGGGCAGGGTCTGCCTGCCGGAGTGGCGCGCCGAGACGACCGTCTTCCACCCGGATCTCGGCGGCGCGGTGCCGCTGGTCAACGTCATCTCCGAGGACCGCACCGACACCTCCTACCTGCGGCCCCTCGTCGTCAACAGCCCAGCCGCGGCCGACGCGACGTAGCCCGCATGGGCGCAGCGATCGTCGCTCACAATGCGCACGTCGATGTTGGCGTGCTCCAGCAGGGTGACGTGATCCAGACCGGGCAGGAGTCTGGACGGGTCGGAAGCTGCGATGACCACGACAGCGAACCAGGGCACTCACAGGTCAGGCTGATCCGGCGCATTCGTCACTGGTGCAGACCGCGCTGTCAGTCTTCCGCTGTACCGAGACCCCGGGATCTTCCCGGTGATCTTCAGGTGTGCGGTGACGCGTAGGGCGAACCGGGAGTAGTCGTCCGAACAGGTGAGGATCTCGACGTCGACCGGTGGCCAGCCTTGGCTCCACCCGCGAGGGGGCGCCGGCCAGGGCTCTGTTACTCGGCCCGGACAATGTCCTCGGCGGTCGTCGCCGTGAAGGCTCGGTCGAACCAGAGATCAAGCCGGTCGCTGTCGGTACACGACATGATCAGTTGCCGGGTCTCGGCCGGTACCGCCACACCGCGTTTCTCCAGCAACGTCAGCAGCAGCCGCGCCGCCTGAGCCCTTCCCTCAGCCCTTCCCTCAGCGCGGCCCTCGGCCCGGCCACGCGCCTCGGCCGTGGCGTCGATCTGGTTGTAGAGCTCGGTTCGATACCTCGGACCCATAGCGGTGGTCATGACGAACGCCTCCCAACGCGCCTGCGCTGCCGCCGGCAGCCGGCCCCGAATCTCATCATCGTAGAAAGCCCACGTGGACGGGTCCAGCTGACCGAGCGCCGCCACCATGGCCGGGAACATCTCATCAACGTCCTCGGCGTCCACATCACAGTTGAGATCATCCTCATCGAGGTTGCACAGGTCGGCGAACAGGGCGCGTGCCGGATGGGCCGCGGCGTCCCGCTCGTCGAGGATGCGCGGCACATCAGCGGGGATGAAGAACCGTGGTCGCAGCAGCGCTCCGCTGCCGGTCTGCGCCGCGATCTGCCTGTCGTACCAATCGGCGGTCGCCCGGTCAGGCACGAGCACCACCAGCGCGGCCTGGACTCCGAACCGCGCCTCCAAATGACCGATGTAGAGCTTCCATGACGCGAGCTTGGCGAGCGACCGGTCACGCTGGATCTCGAAGACGATCGCGTGGACCGCCTGTTTGTTCTTGTCGCGGAACACCACCAGCGCGTCGCCCTGGTAGGTGCTCGGGCGGATGTTCGGGTCGAACAGCTCCGCATGGTCGAACGCCGGGGTCGCGTCGCCGAGCACCGCGGCCTGCACCCAGCCAGGCAGGGACGGATCGAGACGGACCAGGTCCAGTGGCGTCTCGTGTTCGTTTGTCGGCATACGAGCGACCATACCTGATGGGTCAGACAGACTGCCGGGTCAGTCACCAATGGAGGCGACGGACAAAGGGAGACCGGGGCGCCAGAGATCACCAACCCCATCCCGATGACCATCTACTGGGACGATCTGACCTTCTGACGGCTGCTGCCGGCCCGCTCACAGATCGAGGCCGTCCTACGCGAGAAGTCCTCCCTCAGGAGTGGCGGACCTGGGACCAGGGGAGGTCTCGGTCGACGTCCGGCTCCTTGGGCAGGCCCAGGACGCGTTCGCCGATGATGTTGCGCTGGATCTCGGACGTGCCGCCCGCGATGGTCTTGGACTGCACCCGCAGGAACGACCAGGCCGTGTTCTGGCGCCACCGGTCGCCCTCGACCCAGGCCTGGCCGCCGGCGCCCTCCAGGTCGCACGCGAGCTCCTGCAGGCGCCGGGCGTGCTCGCCGTAGAGGAGCTTGAGGACCGACCCCTCCGGGCCGACGCCACCCCCGGCGCGGCGCCGGGCGGCGGCGCGGCGGCCGGTCAGGGAGAGCAGCTTGTCCTCGATGAAGGCCTGCACGAGACGCTCCCGCAGGCCGACGTCGTCGACGGGCGCGTGCCGGCGGATCAGCGCCTCGACGGACCGCCCGGTCACGGTCCCGGGCAGCGCTCCGCCGGACCCCGAGGTCGCCTGCCGCTCGTTGAGCAGGACCGAGACGGCGACCTGCCAGCCCTGGCCCACCTCGCCCAGCCGCAGCTCGTCCGCGACCGGCACGTCGTCCAGGAAGACCTCGTTGAACTCGATGTCACCGGCCATGTGGCGCAGCGGGCGGACGGTCACGCCCGGCTGGTCCATCGGCAGCAGGAACGCGGTGATCCCCTTGTGCTTCGGCACGTCGGGATCCGTCCTGGCCAGCAGCAGGCCGTGGGACGCCAGGTGGGCGAGGCTCGTCCACACCTTCTGGCCGCTGACCAGCCACCGGTCGCCGTCCCGGACCGCCTTCGTCGACAGGCCCGCCAGGTCCGAGCCCGCGCCGGGCTCGGAGAACAGCTGGCACCAGATCTCCTGGTGCCGCGCGATGGGGCGCAGGAACCGCCGTTTCTGCCCGTCCGTGCCCCACCGCAGCAGGGCCGGCCCGACCAGGTCGACGCCGACCGGGTTGGTGAAGCGCGGCACCCGGTAGCCGCTGAGCACGCGTCCGATCGCGCCGCCCACCGCCCGGCTCGCGCCGAGGCCGCCGTACTCGGCCGGCCAGGTCGGCGTCACGTACCCCGCGTCGGCGAGGCTCACCCACCACGCCGAGAGGTCGAGCTGGTCTCTGAACGCACCCACCGCACCGGTGTCGCCGCGGCCGATCGCCGCGACCCACTCCGCCGGCAGGTGTGCGCGGAGAAACTCCTGCACGTCCCGCTCGACGTCCTCGGAGCCGATGCTCCCGCTCACTGCCATCTCGCCTCCCGACGCTCGACGAAGGCCAGCGGGCCCTCGTTGCAGTCCGGATGGGCCCGATGCTCGATCAGCAGGTCCCACCCGTACTGCATGGCCTGTGCCATCGGCCGCTCCAGGGCGGACCGGATGGCGCGCTTCGACGCCTCGATCGCGGCCGGGGATCCCGACGCCGCGATGTCGGCCAGTTCGAGGGCCCGGTCCAGCAGCCGGTC
This sequence comes from Pseudofrankia inefficax, assembly GCF_000166135.1. Lineage (NCBI taxonomy): Bacteria > Bacillati > Actinomycetota > Actinomycetes > Frankiales > Frankiaceae > Pseudofrankia > Pseudofrankia inefficax. The sequence goes on along the minus strand of NC_014666.1, from coordinate 3,433,770 downwards.
CGGCTCGACCACCTCGTCGACGAGCGAGATCCGCAGCGCCTCGGCCGCGTCGAGGCGGCCCTTGCGACCGAGGACGGCGAGACGCAGCGCGTTGCCCAGCCCGATCCGAGGCAGCAACGTGATCGGCTCGATCGCGGTGACCTGGCCGACGCTGACGTGGGTGTCGACGAACCAGGCGTCCGTCGAGGCGACCACCACGTCGGCGTCGGCGACGAAGTGGAAGCCCGCCCCCGTGCAGACGCCGTTCACGGCGACGATCGTCGGGAGCCACACGTCGCACTCCAGCGGCGTCTGGCGCAGCTCCGCGTGGACGTCCGGGTTGATCTCGCGCGGGCCGCCGCGCTCGGCGAAGTCCTGGAGGTCCATGCCGGTGCAGAACGCCCGGCGGCCGGCGGCGGTGATGACGATGGCGCGAATGGTCCGGTCGGTCCGCAGCGACGTCCAGGTCTCGCGCAGCGTCGTCTGGATCCGCTGGCTCAGCGCGTTCATCCGCTGCTGGCGGTCCAGCGTGACCACGAGTACGCGGCCACGGCGCTCCACGTTGAGCTCGTCGGTCATCGCGCAACGCCCCCGTCCGCCGTCACCTGGTCGAGCGCGGCGCGGGCCAGCTCCCTGGCCCGGCGGCGGTCGACCTTGTCCCGTGGCGTCAGCGGCACGGCGTCGAGCGCGAAGGTCCCGCGCGGGACCTTGTAGTGCGCCAGCCCGGTCCGCAGCTCCCGCAGCAGGGCCTCCTCGTCGGGCGCCCCCGCCCAGACGACGCCGGCGACCGGCCGCTCGCCCAGCCGGTCGTCGGGCAGGCCGACGACGACGAGGTCGGTGACGAGGGGCGACCGGCGCGCGGCGTCCTCGACCTCGGCGGGGTAGACGTTGAAGCCACCCACGATGATCTTCTCCTGGGCCCGGCCGGTGACGTAGAGCAGACCGTCCTCCAGGCGCCCGACGTCGCCGGTCGCGAACCATCCCTCCGCGTCGACGGGGACCTTCGCGCCGCCGACGAACTCGGCCGGCATGTCCTTGGTACGTACGAGGATCTCGCCCTCTCCGGCGGGCCTTTCCTCGTCGTCGAGCGGCCGGATCCGGATGTCCACTCCGGTCGCCGGGCGCCCCACCGATCCCGGCCGCCGCAGGCCCGCGCGGACGTCCTCCAGCCGCTCCTGGCTCACCACGCCCACCTCGGTCATGCCGTAGGCGTCGAGCACGGGCACGCCGAACCGCTGCTCGAACCGGTCGCGGGTCGCGACGGAGAGCGGGGCGGTGCCCGAGGTGACGTACTGGACCCCGCGCAGCTCGATCGGCTCGCCACTCGTCGCCAACATGTGGATCATGGTCGGCGTCAGCTGGAGCGAGTCGGCGCTGAACCGGGCGAAGTACGCCCGCACGGCCGGCACGGTGAACTTCGGGATCAGCAGCGTGGGCCGGCCGATCCACATCCGGAACGCCAGCCGCAGGAATCCGGCCGTGTGCCCGAACGGGTTGAACACGACTCCGGGCGCCAGGTGCGCGGGCGCCGGGTCCGGACGGTAGGTCGCCTTGCGGGCGTAGCCGCCGGCGACCCGCTTCGCCCCCGTCACGAAGTCGCCATGGGTGTAGGTGATGCCCTTGGGCGCGCCCGTCGTCCCCGAGGTGAAGAAGATCGCCCCCAGCTCGTCCGGGTCGGGCAGGCGGAAGTCGAGGGGTCCGGGACCGCCGGCGGGACGAGCCGGGGCGGCCACGCCGTCGCCCTCCTGGTCGATCGTGACGACCCTGAACGTCGCCGGCAACTCGGGTGCCCCGGCAACCGCGACGACGGTCGAGACGCCCGCGAGCTCGAACAGCCGGGCCGCCTCGGGTCCCGGCACGAGGGTGCCGACGGCGGCGACCACCCCGCCGGCCCACCAGGTTCCCAGCGCGCCGACGACCCAGCAGGGCGCATTAGACAGATAGCAGCCGACCCGCTCGCCCGGCGAGACTCCCGCCGCCGCGAGGACGCCGGCCAGCGCGGCCGCCCGCTCGGCGATCTCGCCGTACGAACGGGCGCGCACCTCGTGGGGCTGGCGTTCGTCGATCGTCATGAGGAAGGGAGCCGAGTCGCTGCGGCGCACCCGCAGCAGCGCGATCTCGGCCAGGCTGGACGGCTCGGGCGTCGCTTCGGTCACCGGACCACTATAGAAGAAATTGAGCGTGACGCCTTAACTATGTGAGAGACTCCAGCGAACCCAAGCGAGGGAGGGAACCGCGACGTGGACCTCGACCTGTCCGACGACCAGAGGCTCTTCCAGGCCACGACCCGGAAGTTCCTCGCGGCACGCGCGCCGATGCCCGTCGTCCGGGAGCGGATCGGTCGCGGCGTCGACGGCGACCTGCTGACCGGCGGCGCCGAGCTCGGCTGGACGTCGATGCTGGTGCCCGAGGACCTGGGTGGCGGCACGCTGTCGGGCGAGGGTGTCCGCGATCTCGGCATCGTCGCCGAGGAGCTGGGCGGCGCGCTCCTGTCCGGACCGGTGCTGCCCACGAACGTCGTCGCCTACGCGCTGGCCCGCGCCGGGGCCGAGCACCTCGCCAAGGAGCTCCTGCCCCTGCTCGTGACCGGGCAGGAGACGGCGACGTGGGCGATCTGCGAGCCGGCCGAACGCTGGTGCGCCGAGGACGCGACGGTGAGCGCGACGCGGACCGGCACCGGCTTCCGGCTGGACGGCGTGAAGACTCCGGTGCAGGACGCCGACGCCGTCGATCACCTGCTGGTGACCGTCCGGACGGCCGGCGCGGGCGCGACCCAGCTGCTCGTCGACGCGCACACGCCCGGTGTCACGGTGACCCCGCTGGAAGGGCTCGATCTGACCCGTCGCTACAGCCGGGTCCGCTTCGACGGCGTCGAGGTCCCGCCGTCCCACGTGGTCGGTGAACCAGGCGCGGCCGGCGCCCAGGTGGACCTGCAGTTCGCGCTGACCCTCGCGCTGCAGTGCGCCGAGACGGTCGGAGCGACCGATCGGCTCTACGGGATGACGCTTCAGTACGTGAAGGACCGCAAGGCCTTCGGCCGCCCGATCGGGTCCTACCAGGCGCTCAAGCACCGGCTGGCGGAGATGCTGCTGTGGCTGGAGTCGGCCAAGGCCGCGACGAGCGCGGCACTCGCCGCGGCGCAGTCCGAGCAGGGCGCCCCCGAGGCGGCGTCCCTCGCCAAGGCCTACGTCGCAGACCGGTGCCCCGCGGTCGTGCGGGACTGCCTGCAGATGCACGGCGGGATCGGCTTCACCTGGGAGCACGACCTGCACCTGTTCCTGCGCCGGACCGAGACCAACGCCGTGATCTTCGGGGGTGTGGACTACCACTTGGACCGGTTGGCCACCGCGGTCGGATTCTGAGGAGGCGCGCCGATGAGCACAGCCAGCACGACCGACCGGACCGAGCCGGCGCAGCTGCACGATTACCGCGTCCGAGCCCGAGAATGGCTGGCCGCGAACCTGAACCGCGTCGAAGGGGCCGATCCAGACCTCGTCGGCGACCCGTCCCCCGAGCGCGTCGCGGAGGCGAAGCGGATTCAGGCCCTGCTTCACGCGGCCGGGTACGCGGGCTTCACCTTCCCCGTCGAGCACGGCGGCCAGGGCCTGACGTTGGACCACGAACGGGTGTTCCTCCAGGAGGCGGCCGGCTACGACGTCCCCACCCGGTTCTTCGGGGTCTCGATCAACATCCTGGGCGCGACACTGGCCGCCTATGGGACGCACGCGCAGAAGGAACGCCACCTGCGCCGGATCCTGTCCGGCGAGGAGATCTGGCTGCAGCTGCTGTCCGAGCCCGGCGGAGGCTCGGACCTCGCCGGCCTGCTCACGCGGGCCGACCGGCGCGACGACACGTTCCTCGTCAACGGGCAGAAGACGTGGAGCACCGGCGCGCACTTCGCCGATTTCGCGCTGTGCCCGGTGCGCACCAACTGGGACGTGCCCAAGCACCGCGGGATCTCGCTGCTGATCGTCGATCTGCGGGCGCCGGGCCTGGAGATCCGCCCGATCCGCCAGATCAACGGCGAGGAGCACTTCTGCGAGGAGTTCTTCACCGACGTAGAGGTGCCGGCCGCGAACCTCGTCGGCGAGCAGGACCAGGGCTGGCGGGTGATCCGGGGCCTGTTGGAGATCGAGCACGCCTGGGTCGGGCGAGGCGGGGCCAAACGGGTCGACTTCCGCGCGGACGTCTCCGACCTGGTGGCCCTGGTGAGAAGCCGGGGCCTCGCGGGTGACGACGGCGCGCGGCGCACGGTCACCGGGCTGCACGTGATGCTCCAGGTCCAGAAGCTCGTCGCGGCCCGGGTCTCGCACGGCATCGAGACCGGCCGGCTCGACCACGGCTACGGCAGCCTGCTCAAGATGGGCAACGACGCCCTGTCGCAGCGCGGCGCCGAGGCCGCGCTGGCCATCGGCGGCGCCGCGGCGGTGACCTGGGAACCGGGCGACGCCGGCGCCGGCGGGTGGGTCGAGGGCTACCTGACCAGCCGCAGCGCGCCCATCGCCGGCGGCTCGGCGGAAATCCTGCGCAACAACGTCAGCGAGAAGGTCCTCGGCCTTCCCCGCGAGCCGAGCCTCGACCGGAACATCCCGTTCAACCAGGTCCCGCACAACTGAGCCGGCGCTCGACTGCCGTGGACCTGCCACCCTCGCCGGACTTCCGGCCCACCGTGCCCGAGCTCCTGCGCACCGCCGCCGAGCGGTGGGGGCCGCGCGACTGCGTGGTCACCCCGACCGAGCGGATGACGTTCGCCCAGCTCGACGACCGCTCGGCCCGGCTCGCCGCCGAACTGGCCACCCAGGGCATCGGCAAGGGCAGCCGGGTCGGCCTGCTGTTCCCGAACGGCGTCGACTGGGTGATCGCCTGGGCCGCCGCGGCGCGGCTCGGTGCCGTCACCGTGCCCGTGAACACCTTCTACCAGGCCACCGAGCTGGCCCGGTTCCTGCGGCACAGCGATCTGCAGGTGCTGCTTGGCGTGTCAGCCTTCCTGCACCACGACTATGTCGCCCGGCTGGAGGCGGTGGCGCCGGAGTTGGCCGCCTATCGGTACGGCGGGCCGCTCCTGCTCGGTTCACTCCCCCAGTTGCGCCGGATCTCGCTGACCGGGTCGGCGCTGCCGGTCTGGGCGAGCCGGCTTTCGGTCACGCCCGCGCCCCCGCGGGTCGACGGCGGACTCGACGCGGTGGTCACCGCGATGGGCGAGGACGTGACGCCGGCCGACCCGCTGCTCGTCACCTACACCTCCGGCTCCACCGGAGAGCCGAAAGGCGTCGTCCACGGTCACGGCCCGCTCCTGACGCACGCCTTCAACCTGGGCGCGTTGGGGGGCATCGGCGAGACCTGCCGGATCTGGACGCCGATGCCGCTGTGCTGGGTCGGCGGTTTCGTCTTCGGCCTGCTGCGCGCCCTGACCAGGGGCGCCTGTTTCGTCACCCAGGAGACGTTCGACGCCGGCACCGCCCTGCGGCTGCTGGCCGACGAGCGGGTCACCGACGTGGCGGCCTGGCCCGGCGTCACGAAGGCCCTGCTGGAGCATGCCGACTTCCCCAGCACCGACCTGCGGGCACTGCGCGCCGGCCTGTACGAGGCGGTCGCGCCTGACCGGCGCCCACCCGACCCCGGCCTGGCGATCGGCTCGCTCGGCATGTCGGAGACCTGCGGGCCGCACACCTTCAAGACCGCCGCCGAGGAGGCCGCCGGCGCACCCGAGGCGTACCGGGGCACGTTCGGACGGCCCGTCCCCGGCATCGAGCACCGCATCGTCGATCCGGAGACCGGGCACGACCTTCCCGAGGGAGCGGAGGGCGAGGTCCTCGTCCGCGGCTACAGCCTCCTGCTGGGCCTGCACAAGCGGGACCGGGCCACCGTCTTCGACGCCGACGGCTGGTACCACACCGGCGACCGGGGCTACTTCCGCGACGGCTGGTTCTTCTTCACCGGCCGGCAGAACGACCTGATCAAGACCGGCGGCTCCAACGTCGCGCCGGCCGAGGTCGAGAGCCTGCTGCTGGCGGACGACGAGGTGAAGCTCGCGTTCGTCGTCGGCGTCCCGGACGAGATCCGAGGCGAACGGGTGATCGCCCTCGTCGTGCCTTCCGGTGGCGTCGCTCCCGTGAACCGCCTCGGCTCGGCCGAACCGTCCGGGCTCGCGCGTGACGGAGCGGCGCTGGGCGAGTCGTTGCGCGGGCGGCTGCGCGGCCGGCTGTCGAGTTACAAGATCCCCCAGCACATCCTGCCGATCACCGACGGGCAGGTTCCATGGCTCGTCAGCCAGAAGGTCGACCGTCGCGCACTGGTCGCGCTGGCGCGGAGGCTTCTGTCCGACCAGGTCACGGCCTGATCCGACCCGTTCTCGTTCACGCCACTGATCAAGAAAGCCAGGGACCATGGATCTTCAGTATCTCGACGTCGAGATCGACGGCACGGTCGCGACCGTGTGGCTGAACCGACCGCCGGTCAACGCGGTGAACATCGCGCTCTACGACGAGATCCAGCGAGTCTTCGCGAATCCCGACGCGTTCGCCGACGACGTCCGGGTGATGGTGCTCGCCGGGCGGGGCGCGCATTTCTGCGGCGGCAACGACCTCGGCGAGTTCGCCACGATGACCCCCGACAACGCGAGCGAGCGGATGTGGCACGTCCGCGAGGCGTTCTTCGCCATCCAGGACTGCCCGGTCCCGGTCATCGGCGCGATCCACGGCACGGCGGTCGGCACGGGGCTCGCGCTCGCCGCCTCCTGCGACTACCTCATCGCCGCGGCGGACGCGGTCATCGGTCTCCCCGAGATCACCGTCGGTGTGATGGGCGGGGCGCGCCACCTCGGGCGCTGGGTCACGCAGCCGACGGTCCGCCGGGCCTTCTTCACCGGCAAGCCGCTGACCGCGGCCGAGCTCTACAGCCTCGGCGCGATCCAGGCCGTCGTTCCACCCGACCAGCTGCTCGACGAGGTCTACGCCGAGGCCCGGCTGATCGCCGCGCACAGCCCGACGGCGATGCGGGTCGCGAAGCGAGGCCTGAACGCGATCGAGCACGCGGACATCAAGAGCGGCTACACCTACGAGCAGCGCCTGACCGCCCTGATGAGCGGCCATCCGGACTCCAAGGAGGCCCTGCACGCCCGCAAGGAGCGACGCCCACCCGAGTACGCCCCCCGCCAGGACCTGCTCCCGCCGCCCGGAGTGCCGGCCCAGGGCTGACGTTCACCGGCGCCCGCGGCGGCACCTCGCCGCGGGCGTCCGTCACCGGCCAGCCGACCGGAATGATCGCGAGTTTGGCCCTCAAACGGCTGCGACCAGGCCCGATTCACGACCACCTGAGGGCGAGAACGGCGATCATGTCGACGTCCTGCCGTGCGGCAGGACGTCGACAGGCGTCTCAGATGACGATCGAGCCGTCGCGAGGAACCAGGATGCCCTTCGGCTGCAGGAAGTCGCGGAAGGCCTCGACGCCGCGCTCGCAGCCGATTCCCGAGTCGCGGAAGCCGCCGAGTGGGCCGGCGGGGTCGAGGGTGAAGCCGTTGATCCCGAGCGCGCCGGAGCGGACCTCCTTGGCCACGTCGAAGGCGCGCTGCTGGTCGGCAGACCAGACGCTGCCGCCGAGGCCGTACATCGAGTCGTTCGCGAGCCGGAGGGCGTCCTCGTCGCCGTCGTGCGGGATGATGACGCACACCGGCCCGAAGACCTCGTTCTGCGCGATGCTCATCGAGTTGTCGACGTCGCGGAACAGTGTCTTGTCGACGTAGAAGCCGCGGTCGAGGCCGGCGGGCCGGCCGCCACCCTTGACGACCTTGGCGCCCTCGGCCTTGGCCGCCTCGATCATTCCGAGCACCCGGTCGCGTGAGTGGGCCGAGATGACGGGCCCGACCCGGGTGTTCGGGTCCATCGGGTCGCCGATGGGGAACTTGTCGTACACCGCGGCGAAGGCGTCGACGACCTCGTCATAGCGGGCCCGCGGCGCGAGAACCCGAGCGTTGGCGATGCACTGCTGCCCCGCGCCGGGAAGGAAGGTGTAGGCGCAGTTCAACGCCGCTGCCTCGATGTCGGCGTCGTCGAGGAGGATCGCCGGCGACTTGCCGCCGAGCTCGAGCGTGACGCCCTTCAACTGCCTGGCCGAGGCGAGGGCGACGCTACGGCCGTTCGACGGGCTGCCGGTGAACGACACCCGGTCGACACCGGGGTGCTCGGCGAGCAGGGCCCCGGTGGCCGCGCCGCCGGTCAGGATGTTCAGGACGCCGGCGGGCAGGCCGGCCGCCTCCCACGCGTCGCCGTAGTACGCCATGTTGAGGCTGGCCTCGGGCGCCGTCTTCAGGACGGCCGTGCAGCCGGCCAGCAGCGCGGGCGCCAGCTTCATCATCGTGATGAGCTGCGGGCCGTTCCACGGCACGATCGCCCCGACCACGCCGACCGGGTACTGCTGGACGATGACGTCGAGGTGTCCCTGCTCGACGTCATGGCACGGACGGCGCTCCATCCACGGGTACACCGCGGCCTGGTCGACGTAGAAGTTGACCAGCTGGCTGACGATGCCCTCGATCTTGTGGGACGTGGTGATCGTGAAGCCCGCCTCGCCCGTGTAGATCGGGGCGAGGTCGTCCCAGCGCTTGCGCAGCTCGTCCAGGAAGCGCAGCAGCATCGCCCCGCGCTCGGTCGGGTCGAGCCTGCGCCACGGCCCCTCGAACGCCTGGCGCGCCGCCGCGACCGCGCGGTCGACGTCCGCCGCGCCCGCCGCCGGGATCGACCCGAAGACCTCCTCCGTAGCCGGGTTGATGACGTTCAGCGTCTCGGTCGTGGCCGGCGCGACCCACCGGCCATCGATGAAAAGCTTGTCCCTCGTAAGCATCTGGACTCCCTGTTGCGGCCGCAGCTGGCTGCGGGATAGGCCCTTGTGCCGAGCCCACGGGCTCCCGAGCACCGGGCACCGGTGGACATCAGTCGTCGCCGAGGGCGACCCAGGTGAAGCTGACGCCCGTCCCGGGCTCGAAGCTCACGACGACGACGCCCGCCCGCCCCCGCAGGGAGTAGGCGGTCGCGCCGGGGTAGAGCGCGGGGCGCGGTGGGTCGCGGAACACCACGTGCGCATGGTGATGGCCGAGCGCGACGTAGTCCCAGTCGATCGCGGTGATCTCGGACGGCAGGATGGGCGAGGAGTGATGGCTGCGCCGGTCTTGGCGCAGCACCAGCCCGTGACCGGCCACGACCCCCCACCGGCCGGCCGGCTTGTCCGGAACGCCGGCCAGCGGGCGGTAGCGCGGCTCGTGCTCGACGAGCGCCCGGCCCCAGACGACGACGTCGGTTCCCGGCACCTCGACGACCGATCCCCGCGGGTCGTCGAGCAGGAGCACGTGCGGGCACCGCTCGGTGACCCGGAAACGGTGGTAGATGGACGCGTCGTTCAGGTTGTCGTGGTTGCCGGTCAGCAGGACGACCGGGCGCTCGGCGCGGTTGAGCTCCTTCGCGGTCCAGGCCAGCAGGTCCTCCGGGAGCCGGCCGTGGTCGAACAGGTCTCCCACGATCAACAGCGCGTCGACGTCGCGCTCGATCGCGAGGTCGACCGCGCGGGAGAACGCGCGGGCCTCCCGGCCCTGCGGGCCGCCGTCGCCGTTGCCCAGGTGCACGTCCGCCGTGTGCAGGAGGGTCGCTGGGCGCGGCCGCGTCATCGGCATGCTCGGCGTCATCGGCGTGCTCGGCGCGTGACTCAAAGCAGCTGGAAGTACGGGAGGGTCACCCCGTCGGCGACGTCCCGGAAGACGATCTCGACCGGCGCGAGGAGCTCCAGCTTCTCGGTGTCCCCGATGAGGGTCGCCGGGAAGAGCAGATCCTCCTGCTCGTCCAGCCGGACCAGCACATGGACCAACGGCTCGCTCCCCTGGAAGCCGGCGACCATGTGGTCGTGGATCACCGTCCAGTTGACCACGTGACCGCGGCCGCCCACCCGCTCGAACGCGAAGGACGGGTTGTCGAGGTTGTGGCAGCCACGGCAGAAGGCCACCGGGAGATGCGCGAACCGCCCGCAGTGCTGGCACCGTTGGAACGCCAGCTCGTGCCGGCGGACGGCCTCCCAGAAGCCGGCGGACGACTCGTCCGGAACCGGGATCGGGCGGCCGTATTCGCTGGTGGTCGTCATCCGTGCTCGACTCCCTCTCGTGCGGGTGACGTATGCGATCCGGCCGGTCATGCCGGACACAATCCGGCTACGGGCGATCGCCCAGCCGACCCGGTCACACTCGACGAACGGCGATCGGCGTCGGTATCACCATTCACTTCGACTGTCAATATCCCGTCCACGCGCCTTATCGTCTTTGAGTACGTTACCTTAGTTTCACGGAGCCTTCCGGGCAAGCAGAGCGAGAGGGGAAGCCGGCGTGACCGAGACACCCACCCGGACACCGGCCACTCCCGAGACCATCCCGTTGCGCGAGCGGCCCGGGGTGCGGATCGTCGACTGGAACGAGGGCAGGCACCCGCAGGGACAGCCCGGCGACGTGATCGCGACCCTGTTCTCGCTCATCCTGGGCGACCGCGCCGATCCCGACGCCGCGCGCTTCACCCACGCCCGGATGGCACCAGGCAGCGGACCACGGCTTTGGCACGCGCACGCCGACTGGACGGCGTCGATCGTCCTCGAGGGATCGCTCATCGTCGAGGGCGTCACGCTGACGGCGGGCCAGCTGGTCGTCGTGGCGCCGGATGTCGCCTACGGCCCGCTAACCCCGGGCCCGGTGGGCGCGACCGTCCTGGAGATCTTCGCCAGCGCGCGGGCCACCCAGACCCGGTGGGACGACGACGACCCGCGCGTCCGCGACTACCGCCGCCGCGGCTGGATCCTCGATCCACCCGCCGAGCCACCGTCTTGAGTCAAGAAGCTTAAGTTCTCTATAGTTCCCTCGTGGTCTCCTCAGCCGAAAGTCTTGTCGCTCGGGCGCACGAGTCCTGCGGGCTCACCGATCTCGGACCCGGTGGATGGCGCGGCGGGCTCGACAATCTGGTCTCCGCGACCGAGCGCGACGCGAGTGACGATCCCGAGGCCGTCGAGAGGATCGAGGCGCTCCTGGTCCAACGGCTGGTGACCCGGATGCGCATCGAGGAGTGGTACTCCGAACACGCGCGGGAGGCGGCCGATCCGATCGACGGTCCCCTGATGATCGTCGGGCTGCCGCGCACGGCCACGACCGCGCTGCATTTCCTGCTGGCCAATGATCCGGGGTTCCGCTATCTGCGCCCCTGGGAGGTCAACAATCCGGTGCCCCCGCCCGTCCTCGGCCGGGAGCACGACGACCCACGCCGGCCCCGGGTGCCGCCCGCGGCGAACCCGCGTCACATCGTGGCGGTCGACGGCCCGGCCGAGGACTGGCCGATCCACGCGCTGGCCTTCGACCACGCCGAGCTGACGCTGCCTGTGCCCTCGCACGCCACCTGGTGGCGCGGCACGGCGCATCCGGATCTCTTCCCGTACCAGGAGCGGGTGCTGCGCCTTCTTCACGCGCACCGGCCGCCGCACCGCTGGCTGCTCAAGACGCCGGCCTATGTCTTCCTGCTCCCAGAGGCCGCGGCGCACTATCCGGACGCGCGGTTCGTCTTCACCCATCGCGATCCGGTGGCCGCCCTCGCGTCGACCTGCAGCACGGTGGCCGCCGCCCGCCGTCAGCGGACTCCCAGCTGGTCGCCCGACGCCGCGTTCGGCCCTTCGCTGCTCGAACACTGGTCGGTGGGTGTCCAGCAGGCGATGGCCGCGCGGGAGGCCATCGGGCCGGAGCGGTTCCTCGACGTCGGGCAGCACGAGATCGAATCCGATCCTGTCGGGACGGCCGAGCGGATCTACGAGTTCACCGGGCTGACGCTCGATGACGAGGTGCGCCTCAGCATGCGCCGGTGGGCCGAGGCCAACAGTCAGGGCGCCCGTCCGGCGCACCGCTATTCGCTGGAGGAATACGGCCTGACCGCCGCGGGCGTCACCGACGCGTTCGCGCCGTACCTGGAGCGGTTCGCCTCGCACTGCTTCCGCTAGCGGGCAGCCCGACCGCGCCGACGACGGCCGCCCGTGGACCGCGAGGGCGACATGCACGGCCCAGACCTCGCGGGGCGGCGTCGACGGAGTGATCGTCGAGCGCGGTCATTCACCCGCCGCCGAAGTGAGCAGGCCCGCCTCTCGGAGGTAGGCGACGACCGTTTCGGCCGAGGCTGCCGGGGTGGTGGTGCCGGAGGCGTCGAGGTGGATTTCGGGGTTGTGGGGGGCTTCGTAGGGGGAGTCGATGCCGGTGAAGTTGGCTAGTTCGCCGCGGCGGGCTTTGGCGTAGAGGCCTTTGCGGTCGCGGGCTTCGGCGACGTGTAGGGGGGTGTCGACGTGGACTTCGATGAATTCGCCGTTGTCGAGGAGGTCGCGGGCGAGTTGGCGTTCGGCGCGGAAGGGGGAGATGAAGCTGGTGAGGACGATGAGGCCGGCGTCGGCCATCAGTTTGGCGACTTCGGCGATGCGGCGGATGTTCTCGACGCGGTCGGCTTCGGTGAAGCCCAAATCTTTGTTGAGGCCGTGGCGGACGTTGTCGCCGTCGAGGAGGTAGGTGTGGAAGCCCTCGTCGTGCAGCTTCTTCTCGACCAAATTGGCGATGGTGGATTTCCCGGCGCCGGACAGTCCGGTGAACCAGATGACCGCGGGGCGTTGGCCCTTGGTGGCGGCGCGGGCGGTTTTGTTGACTTCGACGGCCTGCCAGTGGATGTTGTGCGACCGGCGGAGCGCGAAGTGTAGGAGGCCGGCGGCGACGGTGGCGTGGGTGTATTTGTCGATGAGGATGAAGCCGCCGGTGTCGCGGTTGACGGTGTAGGGGTCGAACGGGACGGGCCGGTCGAGGGTGAGGTTCGCGACGCCGATCTCGTTGAGTTCCAGGGTCTTCGCCGCGGTCTGTTCCAGCGTGTTGACGTTGACCTTGTATTTGGGTGGGGCGAGGGTCGCGTTGACGGTGCGGGTGCCGAGTTTGAGCAGGTAGGGCCGGCCCGGGAGCATCGGCTCGCCGCCCATCCAGACCAAATGGCATGCGAACTGGTCGGCGACCTCGGCCGGGGCGTCGGCGGCGGCGAGGATGTCGCCGCGGGAGACGTCGATCTCGTCGGCCAGCGTGAGGGTGACCGACTGGCCCGCGTAAGCCGCCTCGAGGTCGCCGTCGGCGGTGACGATCCGGGTGACGACGGACTCCTGGCCCGACGGCAGCGCTCGGATCTTCTGCCCGGGGCGGATCATCCCGCCGGCGACCTGGCCGCAGAAGCCGCGGAAGTCCAGGTTCGGCCGGTTGACCCACTGGACCGGTAGCCGGAACGGCCCGTCGCCCGCGGTGTCGGCGATCTGGACGGATTCCAGGTAGCCGACCAACGTGGGTCCGGTGTACCACGGCGTACTCGTGGACAGTTCGGTGATGTTGTCGCCGCGCAGCGCCGACAGCGGGATGGCGCGGATGGCGTCACCTTCGAGGCCGATCTGGGCGGCGAACGTCCGGTAGTCGGCCTCGATCTCGTCGAAGGTCTGCTGGGAGTAGTCGACGAGGTCGAGCTTGTTGATCGCGAGCACGACGTGGCGGATCCCGAGCAGCGAGACGAGGTAGCTGTGGCGCCGGGTCTGGGTCAGGACGCCCTTGCGGGCGTCGATCAGGATGACGGCGAGATCGGCGGTGGAGGCGCCGGTGACCATGTTGCGGGTGTACTGCTCATGGCCGGGGGTGTCGGCGACGATGAACTTGCGTTTCTCGGTGGAGAAGAACCGGTAGGCCACATCGATCGTGATGCCCTGCTCCCGCTCGGCCGCGAGGCCGTCGACGAGCAGCGCGAAGTCGAGTTCGCCGCCCTGGGTGCCGACCTTCTTCGAGTCCGACTCCAACGCGGCCAACTGGTCGGAGAACACCAGCTTCGCGTCGTACAACAACCGGCCGATCAGCGTCGACTTGCCGTCATCCACGCTGCCGCAGGTGATGAACCGCAGCATCGACTTGTCCTCATGCCGGCGCAGATACGCCTCGACGTCCGTCGCGAGCAGCTCATCCGTCGCATGCGCCATCAGAAGTATCCCTCGTGCTTCTTCTTCTCCATCGACCCCGACGAGTCGTGGTCGATGACCCGGCCCTGGCGCTCCGACGACGTCGTCAACAACATCTCCTGGACGATCTCCAGCAGGGTCGACGCCTCGGACTCGACCGCCCCGGTCAACGGGTAGCAGCCGAGCGTCCTAAACCGGATCGAGCGCTGCTCGGGGATCTCCCCCGCCGCCAGCGGCATCCGCTCGTCATCGACCATGATCAGCGTGCCGTCGCGTTCCACGACCGGCCGCGGCGCCGCGAAGTACAACGGGACGATCGGGATGTTCTCCCGGTGGATGTAGAGCCAGATATCCAGCTCGGTCCAGTTCGACAACGGGAACACCCGAATCGACTGCCCCGGCGCCTTACGCGCGTTGTACAACCGCCACAGCTCCGGACGCTGGTCCTTCGGATCCCACCGATGCGCCGCCGACCGGATCGAGAACACCCGCTCCTTCGCCCGCGACTTCTCCTCATCCCGACGCGCCCCACCGAACGCCACATCAAACCCGTACTTGTCCAACGCCTGCTTCAGGCCCTCGGTCTTCCAGATGTCGGTGTGCATCGCCGACCCGTGATCAAACGGATTGATCCCCCGCTGCACCGCATCCGGATTCTGATGCACCAACAGATCCAGACCCAGGTTCGCGACATGCCGGTCCCGGAAGGCATACATCGCCTGGAACTTCCACGTCGTGTCCACATGCAACAACGGAAACGGCGGCTTCGACGGAAAGAACGCCTTCACCGCCAGATGCAACATCACCGCACTGTCCTTACCGACCGAATACAACATCACCGCCCGCTCAGACTCCGCCACAGCCTCCCGAAAGATCTGGATACTCTCCGCCTCCAGACGCCGCAAATGCGACAGATGCGCACTGCTGGAGAGCATCTTCGCCGCCATACCATCCCTCTGAGCGGTCATGACGGCGCCTCGATCAGGACACGTGCGGTCGACGTCCCGAGCATTCTGTAGGTCTCCTGTCCGCCCCCATGACGGGTTGCCGAGAACGACATCGACCGTCGCCAAGAGTGACTCCTCATGGCCGTACGTTGCCGGTGGGCCGGGCGATGATCTCGTTGAGGGCGACGTCAGGGGGCAGGCTCATCGCGTAGACCATCGCCCGGGCGAGGATGGCCGCCTGCGCCGGGCCGGTGCCGGGCAGGAACACCGGAATGTCGAGGTCGAGGCGGTCGCCGTCGCGGTGGTTCTTGTCACCGACCAGGCCGGGCGTCGCGAACATTCCGGGTACAACGAGGCTGACGTTGATCCCACGGGGTGCCAGTTCCAGGCGCAACGTCTGGACCGCTGCCTCCAGCCCTCGTTTCGAGGCGCCGTAGATGCCCAGCCCGGGCACGGCCATCAGCGCGGCGGCCGAGCCGGTGACCAGGACGTCGCGGCGCTCGGCGGCGTCGTCGAGGTGGTCGAGGGCGTAGCGGACGCTGGCCAGCGGGCCGATCAGGTTGACGTCCATGATCTGGCGCCACAGTTTGGGCGTGCCGCCGGCGATCGAGCCGGTGATGTTCTGCCCGGCGACCGCGACCACGCCGTCCAGCCCGCCGAGCCCGCGCGCCGCGGCCGCGACTCCCGCCTCGAGCCTGTCGAGGTCGGTGACGTCGGCGCACACCGGGATGGACCGCTCGCCCAGCTCGGCGGCGAGCGCGTCGAGCAGCTCCTTGCGCCGGGCCAGCATGGCTACCGACGCGCCGGCCGCGACCGCGGCTCGACAAACCTCGGAACCGATGCCGCTGGAGGCACCGGCGACCAGTATCCGCCGGCCGGTGAGGTGATACTCCAGCCCCATGGGGCCTCCTGTTCCCGATCCGCTCAGGCTAGGCAGAAACGTCTTCCAGCTCGACGTCGACCGCGGAGATGTACTCGTCGAACAGCGGTTCCAGATCTGTCCGGGTCACCCCGAAGTCGTCCAGTGAGTAAGGCCGCGGGCCGAAGCGATTCTGCGGGTGGTCGACCAGCCACTTGCGCATGGCGTCCTCGGTCTCCGAGGTCAAGGTGTCGCCCGCCCAGTCGTAGAGGTCGCGCATCTGCCCGATCGGATCGCGCATCACGGCGTCGTAATGCAGGTCGAAGAAGCGGCCGGCTCCGACCCGTTCGCGGGCCAGCAGAGGCCGCTCGACGTGCGCTGCCAACTGCCGCAGGACCCAGGGTGTGACGCTGGCCGGATCGAAGTCCGGGCCCGCCACCGGCGGCCGGGAAAGCTTGTTGATGCTCAGGAAGGAGGCCGTGGCACGGAACGGGTCGCGATGGGCCCAGACGATCCGCGCGTCGGGAAAGACCTCGAGCAGGGTGTCGATGTGCACGGCGTGCGAGGGGAGCTTCAGCGCCCAGATCCCCGGGGCCGTCGACTGCAGAATCTGAAGAATGGATCGCTGGTACTCGTAGGCGCTCGTCACGTCGGCGCCGAGGTACCAGTCGGAGTAGTCGGCGGTCGGCATCGACGATTCCCACAGGAATGACTTGAAGTCGTGGGCCTGCAGGAAACAGTCCTCGGTCGGGTCGTCGGCATCGTCCCAGTGCGGGATCGCGGCACCCAGGCCGCGGAGTTCGGCCAGCCGCTCGGCGAGCGTGGCCTTGCGGGCCAGGCACCGCGGGTCGGTCCGCAGGTTCTCCGTGGTCGCGGGCGGGACAGGTTCGTCGGCCTGCCACTTCAGCAGCGAGCGGCGCGCCGGGTCCTGGTCGAGCAGATGGCTGGCCATCGTCGTCCCGGTCCGGGGCAGGCCGAGCACCACCAACGGCCGCTCGACCCGCTCCGACATCACCTCCGGATGGCCCGCCAGGTAGTCCAGCACCCGCAGCCGAACGGCGAGCGCGTCGACGTACTGCCCGTACACCTGCGCCCGGCCGGTGGCCTGGGTGTTCGGATACGCCTCGACCGACGTGACGAGCCGGGTCAGGCCGTCACGCCAGGAGTCGGAACCTAAGTCGGTCAGTCCGGTTCGCTCGCGTGCCTGGCCGACCAGACCGTCAACGACGTCATCGACACCAGCGCTCATCTTCGTCCTCTCCATCGGGGCACGGCCGGCAAGTTGTCAGCCGAGCCGTCGCTCGGCGTCGGCGATCTCGTCCTCGAGCCAGCTGACCTCGCTGAAGTTCTCCCGCCCGCTCGCCACGAGCAGCGCGGCCAGCGCGTCACGTCTGGCGGTGAGCGCGGCCCGGTGCGCCGGCTCATGCGAGAGCACCATGTCCGTCAGGTGCAGGGCCTCCAGCGGCCGCCCAGCATCGGCATGGGCACGGGCTCGGTCCGCGAGTGCGTCGGACCCGGCCGACTCGACGACGTCCCCCCAGACCGCGGACGGCGGCACCGAGTACAGCTCGGTCGTCGACTCGTAGCGGAACCAGCCGACGTGCTCCTCGTGGATCGCGCGCACGACCCACGGCACCTTGCCGTGCAGTTGCGGGAGGGTGAGCGCGGGCGGCAGCGTGACCGTGTCCATCAGCGTCCACATGCTCTGCCCGGCGTTCATGCCCTCGATCGTGCGTTCGCGCAGGTGGGCAACCGCGTCGTGGACCTTCTGGAGGACACCGCGGATGTTCTCGGCGCCCTCGAACTTGTGATGCCCGTTGATCAGGACCTCGGGTTCCAGGGAGAGGACGCGTTCGATGCCGCGCAGGCAGGACATCGCGCTTCGGATCTTGTCGCCGCGGATCGTGTAGAGGTTGGGCAGGTGACCGAACATCGGCCCGAGCAGATTGCCGATGAACACCGTCCGGTCAGCCGGGAGCCACACGACGAGCGCGTCCAGGGTCTCCCCACCCGGCGTGGCGTACAGCTCGAACCTGCGCCCACCCAGGGTGAAGGAGTGCTCGTCGACGAACGCCGTCGTGAGCTCGGCCTCTCGCGCGTCGCGGTCCTCGGCGGTGCCGGTGCGGAACCGTCCCCACAGCCGGGCGATGCGGGCGCTGTAGAACGGCCGCAGCGTCCGCCAGTACTCCCGCACGTCCGGGTGGTTGGCCTGCGCGATCGTCTCGACCCCGGGACCGGTGAACTGCGACCAGCCACCGACATGATCCGGGTGGCCCTGCGTGAAGGTGATGACGCGCAGCGGATTGTCGCTGATCTCGGCGAACCGCCGCTTGATCTCCGGCGCCTCGGTCGCGAGACCGGTGTTGATCTGTACATCCCCGTCGGGCGTCACGACTCGGTAGGCGTTCGCCACCCCGATCGAGCCGAAGATCCCGTTTCCGAGGTCGGTCGCCGACTGCGCGCTCTCCCCGGCGTTCACCAGATCCTGAAGTTCGGTCACCACGTCACCTCTTCACGCTGCCGCCGACCTCGACTAGTTTCAGGCGCGAAACTTAACACGAGAGTCCTGCGCGTGCCTGCGATCGGCCGCGTTCTTGCCTCGACGAGCCAGGCCAGACCCGACCTCAGATCACTGAACGGAGAGCGAATGAAGCCCGAGGACAAGTACCACGTCGGGATCATCGTCGACGACTTCGACGAGACACTCGCCTGGTACAGCAAGGTGTTCGGCTACCGGTGGGCCGAGCCGGTCGACGTGGCCAACCCGATCGTCACCCCGGCCGGCGAGCAGACAGTCCAGATGCGGATGACGTACTCGGTGGAAGAGCCGCGCATCGAGATCATCCAGTCGATCCCCGGGACCCTGTGGGAGCCGGCCGACTCCGGCGTCCACCACGTCGGCTACTGGACCGACGACGTCGTGGGCGACGTCGCCACCCTGACTGCCAGCGGAATGACGCTCGACGTCAGCGGCCTGTTCCCGGACGGGTCGATGATGTGGGCCTACTGTGGCGCACCCGGACGGCAACGGACCGAACTCGTGAGCCGCGCCCTGGAACCGTCCATGCGGCAGTGGTGGGCGAGCGGCGCCACGCGCTGAGAAGCCTCAGGCCACATACTCGAATCACTTACAGCCGGGCGGAACCCCGTTTCAGCCTCTTCACAATGAGTCATGCAACTTATTTTTCAGCCTGCCCGTTGAGGCCAATCATCGCGACGCCGCCACGCGGTCACGGCGCCATGCGCGCGGCCCTGTCCTGACGGATGCTCCGTTCAGGTGAGGTTTAGCTGGGCCCGCACGGCGGCAGCAGGATCCGCGCGTCAGCCCTGGCTGCCGCCCTCGGGACGGCCTTCGCCACCCACGGCCGCATCCCCGAGGCGAGAGATCAGATCAAGGAACTGACGGCGCTGCTCCGGTGTCAGGGGAGCGAGCACCGCCTCCTGGATCCCGTCGAGGACGCCGTCGAGCCGTTTCAGGGCTTCGAGGCCCCGCGAGGTAATCGTGACGATCTTTCGACGCCCGTGGTCGGGGTCGGGCCTGCGCTCGACGAGGCCGCGGGCCTCAAGTTCGGTGAGCGCGCCGGTGACGTCGCTGCGGTCGATGCCGGTGTCGCGGCCGAGGTCGGCCTGACTCGCGGGCCCCCACTGTTCGAGGGCGGCGAGCAGCCGGTAGTGATAGCCGCGCAGCCCGTCGCCGTGCGTCTCGAAGCCGGCGAACAGCAGCGACGTCGAGCGCGCGAAGGCACGGCTGATGAGCCAGGTCGGGCGGTCCCTGACCCGGTCCGGGATGCGACCGGACTGCTCATGGTGCACGGGCATGCGCCGAGGCTACCAGTTGTTGGTTCGACCAACATTATGTATGTTGGCGCTGCCAATATTGGCACGACCAACATAGGAGGTCGCGTGTCGGCCGCATCCTCGCTCGACAGCTGGCACGGCAGACGCATCCTGCTTCTGCTGTGCGCGGTGGCGTTCCTCGACTTCGTCGACGCCTCCATCACGAACGTGGCGCTCCCCCACATCCTGCGTTCGCTGCACTTCTCGACCCAGAGCCTCCAGTGGGTGCCGTCGGCGTACCTGCTGACCTACGGCGGCTTCATGCTGCTCGGCGGCCGGCTCGCCGACCTGCTCGGCCGCCGGAACGTCCTGCTCGCCGGCACGGCGCTGGTGGGACTCTCCTCGCTGGCCGGCGGCTTCGCCCAGGACGAGGGCGTGTTCATCGCCGCCCGCCTCGCCCAGGGGGTCGGCGCGGCGCTGATGCTTCCCGCGGCGCTCTCGACGCTGACGACCACGTTCACGGCCACCCGGGACCGCGAGTCCGCGCTCGGGGTGTGGGGCGCCGTGGCGGGCCTCGCGTCCGCGGCCGGAATCCTGCTCGGTGGCGTCCTCACGGAGGGCCTCGGGTGGCGGTGGGTCATGTTCGTCAACCCGATCGCCTGCGTGTTCGTGATCCCGGCCGTCATCAGGCTGCTGCCGAGAGACCTGCCGGCCGACCGCGCCAGCCGGTTCGACCTGTTCGGCAGCGTGGTCATCACCGGCGCGGTGCTGCTGCTGGTCGACGCCCTCGTCGAGGCACCCGACCACGGCTGGGGCGCCGCGGCCACGTGGCTGAAGCTGGGCGGCGCGGGAGTCCTGCTGGCGGCCTTCATCCTGATCGAACGGACCGCGCGGGATCCGATCCTGCCGCTGGGTATCTTCCGGGTCCGTGGCCTGGCCGCCGCGAACCTGACGGGGCTGGTGGGCTTCGCGGGGATGCTCTCGATGTTCTACTTCCTGACCCTCTACATGCAGAACGTCCTCGGCTATTCGCCGATCGTCGCCGGGGCGGCCTACCTTCCGCTCACCTTCGCCGTCGGAGTCTCGGCCGGCATCGGCTCCAAGCTGCTGGCCAGGGTCGGCAGCCGGGCGGTCATCTGCGCCGGTTCCCTCCTGGCGGCCGGCGGGCTGTTCCTGCTCAGCCGGATCCCGGTCGACGGCGGCTACCTGGCGCACGTGCTGCCGGGCCTGCTCGTCACGGCCCTCGGCATCGGCGCGGTGTTCGTCGGCGTGACCGCCGCCGCGAACGCGGGTGTCGGCCCGAGCCGGGCGGGACTCGCCGCCGCCCTGCTCAACGCCTCCCAGCAGGTCGGCGGCGCCCTCGGGCTCGCCATCTTCTCGGCCGTCGGAGCGGCCCGCACCCACCACCTGCGCTCGGCCGGCGCGCCGATCCCGGAGGCCACCACCTCCGGCCTGCGGCACGCCCTGGCGACCGGAGCGGCCTTCGCCGCGGCCGCGGCACTCCTCGCGCTGGCGACCAGGAACACCCGCGAGCAGGACCCGGCCCACGGCACGGGCGAAACCGACGCCGGCCACCCGCCGCTCGCGGCCAGCCCCCTGCCCACCACGGAGGTCGCACGATGACCACGACGTCCACCCGGGTCCTCATCGTCGGGCGCAGCCCAGGCGTGCTGACGGCCGCCGTCACCATGCTGAACGCCAGGGGCTACCGCGCGGACGCGACCAACCAGTACGGCCGCGTCCTCGACGACTACGACGTCACTGACCTCGACGTGCTGGTCTTCGGCGGCATGGTTCCCCCCGACCGCAAGGAGCAGCTGCGCGACGAGATCTCCCGGCGCAACCCCGGGGTGACCTTCGTCCAGGGCCTCGCCGGCGTCGCCGGGGTCATCGCCGCCCAGGTCGTGGCGGCCACCCGGGCACCCGCCCCGGACGGCGACGAGATCAGCTACGAAGCCATCACGCGAACCATCCGGGTGACGCTCGGCGAGGCGACGCGCGTCGTCGTCGAGGCCCTGTGGATCGTCACGTTCACACCCCCCGAGCCGACAAGCGCGTCCGAGCTGGTCTTCGACGCCACCCTGGCCGCCGGAACCCACGACCTGCGCCTCCCGGCACGCGTCCCGGCCGAGGCCTCGTTCGCGACCGTCGCCGTCGGCTCGCGGCTAGGCGTCTTCACCGTAGGCCCGATGCCGGAGGCCATCCGGCGGCTGGTCCCGACCTCGGCCGACGACAGCCGCCTTCCGACCGTCGAGGCCGTCACCACCCACAGCGAACCGCGGTAGCGGAATACCGGCCTTCTCGCCAGCCGGTGGTGCGTCGGGCAGCTCACGCACCACCGGCTGGCGCGGGGCCGCCTGGCTTATCCGGGCGTCAGGCAGACGAGCCGTCGTCGGCGGCCAGACGCGGCGCGAGTTCGGTGAGGCTGAGCTCGATGTGGCGGTCGATGAGCTCGTCGGGCAGGCCGGGGAAGTCGGCCCAGAAGAAGACGTCGGTCACCGGCAGCCCGGCGACCCGGGCCCGGATCGCGGCGGCGACCTGGTCGGGCGTCCCGATCAGCACCTCGTCCCGGATGCTGTCCGGGTCGAAGTAGGCGGGCGGGGCCGCCTCCCGCCGGGTGCCCTCGTACATGTAGCGGTTGTACGACAGCCAGCGATAGGACACGTGGTCGCTGATCCGCGACCAGGCCTTCTCCGGGTCGTCCGACAGGAAGAACTGCACGGTGTGGCCCATCCGCGCGGACGACTCGTCATGCCCACCCGCGCGAAGCCCGGCCAGGTACGGCTCCAGCAGCGCCCGGTCCAGCGACTGCAGCCCGAGGCCGAGACGGCCGGCGAGCCCGGCCCCGCGCGGGCCGCCGAACCCGCCCCACATCGGCACCGGGCGCTGGATCGGCGCCGGGGTGACGGTCCGCTCGGCGCCGGGGACCTCGCCCCACAGCGCCCGCAGCGCGCCGATCCGGTCCTCGAACTCCAGGTAGCGCCGCTTGAAGTCGCCGCCGAACGCGACGTACTCGGGCTTGCGGTAGCCGACGCCGAAGCCCGGCTCGATCCGGCCACCGCTGATGACGTCCGCCAGCGCGATCTGCTCGGCGAACTCCAGCGGGCTGTGCAACGGCAGCAACGACACCGCCGAGCCGATCCGCAGCCGCGAGGTGCGGGCCGCGATCGCCGCCGCGTAGATCCAGCACTGCGGCAGGTAGCCGTCATCGAAGAAGTGATGCTCGGTCAACCAGACCGACGGCGCGCCGAGACGCTCGGCCTCCTCCAGCCGCTCCAGCCACCGGCCGTAGTGCCGGTCCCACGACCGCTCCCAGCGCGGCGGGTTCCTCATGTCGACGTACAGGCCCAGCCGCACGCGATTCCTCCCGATCAGCAGGTCAGCGGAGACGTCGAGCCGTCACCCGTGCGCCTGGGCCGGCTCGCGCACGACCGGGGGCGCCGAGGACTCCCACAGCCCGTCGAACAGCTCCGTCCGGGGCACCGTCCCGCTGGGCAGCTGATAGCCGTCCATGCCCATGAGGCCCTCGCGCAGACCCAGGTGGTACATGCTCTCCCGCCGGCCCGTGTAGGCGACCGGCTGCCGCAACATCCACAGCATGCCCTCGACCGGCACGTCCGAGCCCTTCCAGCCGGTCCGGTCCGCGCCCGGGGTGTTCGCGACGAACCCCTCCGAGGCCACCGGCACGTCGATCCGGAAGCAGTTGACCGCGATGCCCTGCGGGTAGAGCTCGCGCGCCGCGTCCATCGTCAGGTGCTCAAGGGCGATCTTCGACGTGCCGTAGGCGAGCATGTTCGGCAGCGGCTGGAGCGCCGCGAACGAGGAGACGTTGATGATCGAGCCGCCGCCGCGCGCCGCCATCGACACCCGGGCCTCCCGGATCGCGAGGTACGGCGCCCGATAGTTGATCTCCATGGTCAGGTCGTGCCGGTTCAGCGGCTGGTTCAGGTCACCGGCGAAGGTGATGGCAGCGTTGTTGACCAGGATGTCCACGCCGCCGAACCGTTCGACGGTGGTCGCGACCATGGCGACGACCTCGTCCTGGACCGCCAGGTTCGTCGGCACCGCGACCGCCACCGCGCCCGCGCCGCGCCCGGCCTCGTTCGCCCGGTCGACCGTGTCGTCGAGCGTCCCCGGGGTCCGTTGCGGCGCTCCGGCCGTCGATCGCGCCGCGCAGACCACCGAGCAGCCCTCCCGCGCGAGCGCCACGGCGAGTGCCGCCCCGACGCCGCGACTCGCGCCGGTCACGATCGCGACCTTGCCACGAAGGTCCATGCCCGTCACCCGCTCAGCAGCTTGCTCGCCGACCGCAGGAGGGCGGGGGTTCCGGTGAACGGCGGCGGGGCGCCGCGCCGGCGGGCGTTACGGTTGATCAGCGCCGAGATCGCCGCCTGCTTGTAGCGGACGAGGGCGTCGAACCAGTGCATGTGCTCGACCGTGGCGCCGCGTGACTCCTGGTAGACGTCGAGCAGCTCCTTGTCGCTCGGCATGCCGGCGCTGGTCCGGCGCCCGAGCTCGGGGTCCGGGTTGCACATCATCAGGAACCAGGCCAGGTCGACCCTGGGGTCCGAGCGGGCCCAGATCTCCCAGTCGATGACGGACACGACCCCGGTGCCCTTCGACAGCGTGTTCCCGAGCCGGAAGTCGCCGTGGATCAGGCTGGACTCGCTCCGGGCCGGGATCGCCGCCTCCAGCCGGTCACGCACCTCCTCGTAGCCCGGGCGGAAGTCCTCGTCGCACGCGGCCAGGGAACTGGTCCACCGGGTCAGCTCCTGTTCCGGCGTGACCGTCGGCTCGTCGCCCAGGCCCACCGCGACCGGGTCGAGCGCGTGCAGCAGGCCGAGGACCCGGGCGGCGTCCAGCTCGCGGGCGCGGACCTCGCCGGGCGGCAACGACTCGTCCTCGGGCAGCGAGTTCGGCTCGACGCAGTCGCCGTCCTCGAAGCTCATGACGTAGAACGGCGGGATCTCCGGTGGGGTGCCCTCGTGCTCGGCGACCACCGCGGGGCACGGCACGCCCGTGTCCCGCAGGGCCTGCTGCAGCCGCGCCTGGCGCAGGACGTCGCGGTTCTTCGTCGGGGCGAGGCCCGCCGGCGCCACCTTGGCCACGACCTTCGAGGCCGGCGCGGATCCGACCGAGAGCTCCGCCCAGTAGGTGATGCTCGACGTCCCGCCCTGCAGCCGGGTGAGCGGGCCGAGCACGCCGCCCGGCACCGCGGCGGCGACCGCGGCCGACGCGCGCCGCTGAAGGTCCTGCTCGTCAATCGGAACTACCGGCACCTGGCCGCCTCCATCCGTTCCGGCGGCCGGTCGCCGCCACCTGTTCGAGCCTCACGAGCCGAGACGTCCGACCGCCGTCGCCAGGTCATCCAGCACGGGCAGCACCTCGTCGGTGGTGCGGTCCTCCAGCAGCACCTGCATCCGCTGGATGCCCAGCCGCGCGCCGAGCTCCAGCTCCCGGGTCATCTCGTCGGCCGACCCGGGGGGGAAGAAACACAGCACCTGCGGCTCGGCCGCGCGGCCCGCCTTGTCCCAGGCGCCACGCAGGCCGTCGAGGTGGGGGCCGAGCCCTGGATCGCGGGCCGGCGTCTGGCCCATCGGAATCCAGCCGTCGGCCCAGCTCGCGACGCGTTCGAAGGTCCGTTCCGTGGCACGGCCGCCGAGCAGAACCGGCGGTCCGCCGGGCCGGACGGGCTTCGGCCACGACCACGACGGGGTGAGGCGCCGGAAACGGCCGTCGAACGACGCCTCGTCCTCGGTCCACAGCGACCGCATGAGCCGCACGGTCTCCTCCACCACCGCGGCCCGGTCGCCGAACGACACCCCGTGGTTGGCCGCCTCCTGCCGGTTGTAGCCGAACCCGACACCCACCACGACCCGGCCGCCGCAGAGGTGGTCGATCGTGGCGATCTCCTTCGCCAACGCGATCGCGTCGTGCTGGGCGACCAGGGAGATCGCCGAGCCCACCTCGAGTGAGGTCGTCGCCGCCACGAAGGACGAGCAGACGAACGGGTCGAGCGAGCGCTGGTAACGCTCCGACATCCGCCAGTTGGCGGTGATGTCGAGGCTGTCCAGCGGCACATGGGTGTGCTCGGGGAAGTAGATCGACTCCAGCCCGCGCGCCTCGGTCGCGCGGGCCAGCTCCAGCACGGGCATCGACAGGTCGGTGGCCGTCGGATGGACACCGACCGACGGCCGCCGTCCCGGTGTCGTCATCGTCGCCGGCCCGTCCCTAAGATCTCGCGTCCAACGTGCGGGGACGGCGTCACCTCAGGCCCAGAACCCGTAGGTCCGGTAGGCGTGATGCCCCCGGTCGTGCTCGTCCGGCAGCGTGGACAGCGGCACGCTGAGCTTCGCGTAGGTCGGGGCGTCGATCCGGGCGGCGACCTTGCGCAGTGCCGCACCGTCGAGGCCATAGGCGCGGACGGCGTTCTCACCCAGGCACTGGGCCACCTCGTGTTCCGGGAGGCCGGCGAAGGTGAACCGCATCGCGGAACGCGTCGCGGTGTCGCCCTCGGGCGAGACGATCCCGTGCTGGAACGTCCCCTCGAAGTGCGGGTAGTCCGAGCCCCAGATGATGTTGCCGAGGTAGCCGTTCGCCATCGCGTCCTCGACCTCGAAACGGGCCAGGAAGCTGGCGCCGACGAAGACCTGCCGCGCGGCGTACTCGCTCGGCAGCTTCTTCACCCGGTCCTTCATGTCCGGGTACTCGGCGACGTCGTGGATGTAGACGCTGTCGAGCTCCTTCATCACCGCCGGCCACCACGGCCCGACCGACTCGGTCAGGACGAGGCGCAGGTTCGGGTGACGCTCGAACACGCCGCCGAAGACGAGGTGGGACAGCGGCGAGATCCGGCTCATGTTGGAGACCTCGAGCTTGACGATCGACATCATGCCCGGGCCGCCGGTGGCCGTCGGCGCGCCGCCGCCGTGGTGGCACAGCGACATGCCGAGTTCCTCGCACGCGCTGAAGAACGGCTCCCAGTCGGGGAAGTTGTACGACTTCATCCACGGCCGCGGATACGGGAAGTTGACCCCGCGCAGGCCGACCGACGACGCCCACCGCAGTTCCTTGACGGCGGCGTCGATGTCCCACATCGGGACGTAGGCCAGCCCGACGTGGCGCTCGGGCTGCACGCGGACCTGGTCGGCCAGCCACTGGTTGTAGATGTGCTGGCCGACCTTCAGCCGGTCGAAGTCGATGTCGTCCCGGTTGAACACCGACGAGCGGTCGAACGGGAGCGGCTGGCCGTTCTGGCTGTCGTGGAAGATGACCTGGCCCGCGACGCCGTCGTCGTCGAGGTCCCGCAGCCGCGCCTCGATGTTGAAGTGGCCCTCGGTCTCGAGGTTGCGGCGGCTCACCTTCCAGTCCGCGCCACGCGTCATGCCGCCGAAGCCGAGCTGGTTGTTCGACGCCTCCCGCTTGCGGGCCAGCGCGCCGGCGAACTCGTCGAACTCGTCGAGCAGCGGCGCCGGGCAGTACGGGCGCAGCTCCTGTTCGAGCCGAGGGCCGATGTGCGTGTCGGCCGACACGACGATCAGGGGCGTCGTCGGGCTCTGGGTGGCGGGCTGTTCGGACGTCGTCACAGACATGGCGCTACTCCCAATGCCATCCGAGGGTCACAGCTTGTAGAACTTGCGAGCCGTACCGCCTCTCAGCAGCGCCCGGGACGCGGCGTCGACCGGGAGCTCGTCGAGTTCTTCGAGCTCGTGCAGGCAGGACTTCACGTTGACCTCGTGCGGGAAGTCCGAGGAGTACATGAACGGCGCGGTGCCGAAGTACTCCATCGCGGTCACCAGGTGGTGCTCGCCGCCCTCGCAGCCGATCACGATGCGGTCGGACTTCATGAGCTCGCTGAGGTAGTCACGCACCGAGGTGCCCTCGGGCAGGTGCAACGCCTCGCTGTTCAGCGACGGGGTGGCACCGAACGACTCGGAGAAACGCTCGGCGGCCATGAGAATCCACGCCGCGCCACCCTCGAGGAAGGCCACGCGCAGCCCCGGGAAACGCTCGAAGACATTGTTGAACAGCATGCCGCCGAGCGAGATCAGCAGACCGAACGGGAAGCCCAGCGCGTGGACGGCCGCGAAGACGTTGAAGTCGTCGAAGCCGAAGCCGTCGTGAATGCCGCCGTGCACGGAAAGGCCGACGTCGAGGTCCTGCGCCGCCTCGTAGACCGGGAAGAACATCTCGCTGCCGAGGTGGTTGTGCAGGCCGTGAGCGGGCAGCACGGCGGCGCGGAAACCCAGGTCCTCGACCACCCGCCGCAGTTCCCTGACGGCCTCGTCGGGCTTCTGTAGCGGCAGGAGCGCGGCGGCCTGGAACTTGCCGGACGGGTGCTGGATGTACGTCTCCGCCATCCAGTCGTTGTACGCCCTCGTGATCGCCACGGCGTACTCCGCGTCACGCAGCCGGCCCACCGTCAGGCCCAGTGTCGGATAGAGCACCGTGCGCTCGATCCCCACCTCGCCCAGGAAGAACTCCCAGGAGGCCGGGTCGATCCCCGTCTCCTTGGGCCCCCTGCCGAGCGCGGACCGACCGGGCGTCGGGATGGTCGACAGGTAGCCCAGCGGCGGGAAGATGGACATGCCGTGCAGGCGCGAGAGGTCGTTCTTCAGCAGCCGCTCACGGGGGGCCCGCCATTTGTCGGGGAGCTTGGAGACGATGGCCGGGACGTCCTCCATCACATGGCCGTCGGCGTCGAAGAGACCAGTCTGCTCAGGCACGCCTTGGGCCGCGGGCGCCACCGTAGAGGTCGTGGTCATTGATCTCCCCATCATGATTGTGGTGTGGAGGTTCGCGGGCGTCGCCCACAACGTGGCCAACCGGAGGGGCCATGTCTAAGTCGGCGAGCTTATTCTAGGAGCCGCCGCATGTGGGAGTCAAGGTGAACAAACGGCGCGCACCGCACACCACGCCCCTCACCGGACCCGCTTGCACACCCGGGCCACCTCGTCCCACCACCGGGTCCGATCCTCAACGGCGCCTGGTGAGGCGGGGACAGCAAGGTCGTCAACCCGCCGTTCGCCCGGGGGGACGTACCCGACGATCTCCGTCATTGTGTAATCGACAGACCTTAACTACATGCTAGGGTGGCGGAACTGTGGTGCGTGCCACCCGCCGGCCGGCCGCCGCCGCCTGCCCCGGGGCCCATACCCGTTCCGCCGGCAGGGCGGCACTGAGGCAGACCAGCGCGGCCCGATCCGTTCGCCGAGACGATGACCACGAGCGCGGGGCGGCCGCCGGTCGAGAAAAGCTCGGTGGCCGGTTCGACGTCCCGCTCACCCAGGCCGGCGACGGATGCCGCGCGCGGTCGTCGCGGACGCATGATGCGAGGAGACGCAGAGATGGCAGCTGACAGTGCGGGACGCCACGCGGTCGCGATCGTCGGCGTCGGGGTGAGCAGGAGCGTCCGGCACTCGGACGTCCCGATCGGGAGCATGGCCGTCGGCATGTCGGACGCCGCCATCGCCGACGCCGGCCTGACCAGAAGCGACATCGACGGCATCTCCTGCGGCACCAGCCTGCCGGCCGACGGGGCCGCCCGCGTGCTGCGGCCCGGCTACGACTTCGTCAACAGCGACTTCCTGACCGAGACCATGGGACTGGAGCCGGTCTGGTCCCGCGACGACGGCTCCTTCCCGCCGGCGCTCGCCCGCGCCGTCCAGGCGGTCGCCGCCGGGGCCGCGAGCACCGTCCTGGTGAACCGCACCGTGCACAATCCCGCGGGCCGTTACCACAACTTCGCCGGAACGGCGGCCACCGGCCGCCAGCAGTGGACCGCCCCCTACGGCTTCGTCGGCTGGATCTCGGGAATGGCGATGTCCTACCTCGAATACCAGCGACGGTACGGCGCGCGCCGCGAGCACATGGCCACCCAGGTGCTCCAGAACCGCAAGAACGCGCTCCGGATCCCCGAGGCCTACTGGTTCGGCCGTGAGCTGACCTTCGACGAGTACATGGCCAGCCGGATGATCAGCGAACCGCTCTGCCTGTTCGACAACGACATCCCGGTCGACGGCGGCGCCTCCTTCATCGTGACGACCGAGGAACGGGCCAGGGATCTCCCCCACAAGCCGGTCTACATCACGTCCTGGGCAAGAATCCGAGGCCAGCGGCCAAGCGCCTGGATGGTCCCCGGAACGCTCGGCGCGCTCGACGACTACTACGAGCCCGGCTTCGACCTCGCCCGGCGGCTGTGGGCGAACAGCGGCTGGAGCCCGCGGGACGTCGACGTCGTCCAGCTGTACGACGGGTTCGCGATGGAGACCTGGTACTGGCTGGAGGTGCTCGGTTTCTGCCCGCAGGGCGAGGCGTGGAGCTTCGTCCAGGACGGCCGCATCGCCGCGGACGGCCCGTTCCCGCTCAACTCCGGCGGCGGCAACTCGGGCTGGGGACGGCTGCACGGCGTGCCCCAGGTCCTCGAGTGCTACCTCCAACTGGCCCGACGGGCGGGCGAGCGCCAGCTCGCGCGGACCGAGACCGGACTCTCCACGTATGGCGACCCGGCGCACACGATCGGCACGGCGCTGCTCTACAGCGTCGACCCGACGGCGTAGCGGCGCCTCACACCCGCTGGCTGACGCAGAAGAGGTGGCATCCCGCGGACGGGGTGCCACCTCTTCGCGTTGCCGGCCCGGCGCCTCGGTCAGATGGCGCCGACCTCCCGGAAGCGGCTGATGTCCTCCCAGCTGTGCCCGAGTTCCAGCAGCACCTCCTCGGTGCTCTCGCCGTGCTCGGGCGCGCGGCTGAGGACTCCCGCCTCCTTGTTGAACTGCACCGGCGCGGATCCGAGCGTGATCGACCGGCCGTCGCCGTAGTCGACGGTCTGGAAGTAGCCGTTGGCCCAGGCCTGCTTGTCCCGCCCCAGGTCGCCGACCCGCTGGGCCGAGGACCAGGGGCCGCCCTGTGTCGCGAGCCGCTCCTCCCAATGGGCGAGCGGAGCCGAGCCGAAGATCTTGTCCAGGGTCTCGATGCACGCGTCCTTGTGCTGGGTGCGGACCGTGATGTCGGCGAACCGCGGGTCCTCGATCAGCTCCTCGTGGCCGATGGCCCGGCAGAGATCGGCCCAGTAGCGGTCCGGCTGCAGCATCCCGAGGATGAACCAGCGGTTGTCGCTCGTCCGGTAGGTGTTCATCAGCGGGTTCGGCGCGTTCTTGCGGTCACGGTGGTCGCGCGGCATCTCGTCGAGGCCGGCCAGGTTGACCGCCACGACGGAGCCCATCATCGCCCAGCACCCCTGGGCCAGCAGCGAGGTGTCGACCTCCAGAGCCTCCCCCGTCCGCTCCCGGTGAAAGAGCGCCCCGGCGATGCCGCCCGCGAGGGTCATGCCGGTCTGGACGTCGCCGAAGCCCGGCCCGGGCTGCATCGTCAGGTCCGTGCAGCCGGTCGGGATGGTGCCCATGGCGATGCCGCACCGCAGCCAGTAGGTCAGGCCGTCGAAGCCACCCGCCTCGGCCTCGTCGCCGAGCTGGCCGTGGGCGCTGCCCCGACCGTAAATGATCTTTGGGTTCACGGCCCGGAGGTCCTCGACCTCGAGGCCAAGCTTCCTTCGGGCCGAGGGCAGGAAGCTCGTCAGGAACACGTCCGCCTGCCGCGCGAGGTCCAGGATGATCTCCCGGCCCTCGGGCACGCCGATGTCGACACCCACGGACCGCTTGTTGCGGTTGACGGGCTCGTGCATCGGGGTGAAGCCGTTGGTACCGGGCGCCACGCCGGCGGTCGACAGGCCCCGGATCGGGTCGCCCCGGTGCGCATGCTCGATCTTGATGACGTCCGCGCCCCACTCACCGAGCACGGCGCCCGCGGACGGCACCATGCCGTACTCCGCGACTTCGAGAACACGGATTCCTTCAAGGATCAACGGCACTGTCCCGGGCCCTCCCTACCGACGCGCGTCGGGACGACGCGGCGATGCGGGCAATACTTGCAAATTAAGTCAACGTCCGCAAGTTCTTGTGTCGAGCGGACCCGTTCGCCAGCCCCAGCAGCGGCCCGTGATCGCGGAGCGAGGCTCGACACTCTCCAGGCAACTTGATTAAAGTGGCTTAATTACCGGTCTCCGATCAAGCGGGTGACTCATGGTGACCACGAGTGAGCGTGCGTTGGTCGTCTCGTCCGACGGCCACGCCATGCCGAAGATGCGCCAGTACCGGCCGTACCTGACCGCCGCGCTGCACGAGCGCTTCGACGCCTTCTGCGACTTCTACGACGACAACGGCGTACCCCCGATGGATCCCGCGCACCTGCGGGGCCGCCTGGACCCCGACGTCGTCGAGCAGTGGGTGCGCGACGTCTTCGAGCCGGGGCGGCTGGAGGGCTGCTCCGACCCGGTCCGCCGGCTGGCCGAGCTGGAGCGCGAGGGCATCGTGGCCGAGGTGCTGTTCCCGGACTTCGGGATGCCGTTCGAGGCGTTCGGCCCGCCGTCCCAGACCATGCGCCAGGGCGCCAGCCGGCAGGCACCGCGGTGGCCGGCCCGGACGAGGGAGGAGATCGACGCGGGCAACCGGGCCCACAACCGCTGGCTGGTCGACTTCTGCTCCGCCGCCCCTGACCGCTTCCTCGGCATGGCGGTCGTGTCGTTCGACGACGTCGAGGCCGCGCTGGCCGAGATCCGCTGGGCGAGGGAGTCGGGGCTCAGGGGGGTGCTGC
The DNA here is from genome assembly GCF_000166135.1 of Pseudofrankia inefficax. Lineage (NCBI taxonomy): Bacteria > Bacillati > Actinomycetota > Actinomycetes > Frankiales > Frankiaceae > Pseudofrankia > Pseudofrankia inefficax. Next base: position 3,401,541 of record NC_014666.1, on the reverse strand, counting down.
TGCCCACGTTCAGCGCGGACCAGCCGATCTTCCACGAGCGCCACGAGCCGATCTGGAGCCTCCTCGAGGAGCTCGAGATGCCACTGAACTCGCACGTGGCGATCTCGTCCTCGTTACCGCGCACGGCCTACCAGGGCATCCCCGACCCCGTCGTCGCCCTGCCGCTGTGCTCGAAGGAGATGGTCTTCCGCTGCCACGAGGTGCTCACCCACCTCGTCTGGAGCGGGATCCTGGAGCGGCACCCGGGGCTGCGGGTGGCCTTCACCGAGCAGGGCTCGGCCTGGGTCATCACGGCCCTCGCCTCGATGGACTACTCCTACCAGGGCAGCTACCAGCGCCGGGCCGTGCGCGACGTGGTCCGCCGCGAGCCGTCGGAGTACTTCCGGCGCCAGTGCTGGCTCGGTTCGTCGATCTTCTCCCGGGCCGAGGTCGAGGCGCGCCACCAGATCGGGCTCGACGCGATGTGCCTGGGGATGGACTATCCCCACCACGAGGGCACCTTCGCCGCCGGCGGGACGACGGAGTACCTGCGCGCCACCCTCGGCGCGGCGGGCGTTCCCGCCGACGAGGCGAGGCTGCTGCTGGGCGGCAACGCGATCGCGCGCTGGGGTTTCGACCACGACCGCCTGCGGGCGCTCGCCGACCGCTTCGGCCCCTCGCTCGACCTTCTGCTCACGCCGCCGGACGGCGACCTGTTCCCACGGGGCGACGTGCACAAGCCGCTCGTCGTGATCTGACGTGACGTCCCAGCCACTGGCCGGGCTCGTCGCGGTCGTGACGGGCGGCGCCGGGCACCTCGGCTCGGCCATGACCACGACCATGGCCGAGCAGGGGGCCAGGGTCGCGGTCGCCGACCTCGACGTCGACCGGGCGCGGGAGCACGCCGGCAGACTCGCCGCGGCGGGGTTCGACAGCCTCGCCGTCCGGGTCGACGTCGCCTCCGAGGAGTCCGTCGGCCAGGCCGTCGACCAGGTCGTCGACCGCTTCGGCGGCCTCGACGTGCTCGTCAACAACGCCGCGCCGTCACGGCTGATCGCGACGGACGCCCAGGTTCTCGACGTGCCGCTCGCGACCTGGGACGCCCTGCAGGACGTGATCGTGCGCGGCGCGCTGCTCTGCGCCCGGCGGTGCCTCCCGCACCTGGTGGCGCGCGGCGGTGGCTCGATCATCAACGTCGCCTCGATCCACGCCCACGCCGGTGATCCCGACCTGAGCGCCTACCCGGTCGCGAAGGCGGCGCTGCTCGGCCTCACCCGCGTCCTCGCGACCCAGTACGGCCGGGCGGGCGTGCGGTGCAACGCGGTCACCCTGGGCACGATCCCGTACCCGTCGATGTCGGAGCAGGCGAGGCGGAACAAGCTGCGCCACCAGCTCGTCCCCCGGGTCGGGCTGCCCGCGGACGCGGCCAATCTGGTCGCCTTCCTGGCGTCCCCCGCGGCCTCGTTCCTGACCGGCGCGGACGTGGTCGCCGACGGCGGGGTGCTCGCGCACCTTCCGTCCTACGCGGACGGCGGGACGTTCGGGCTCGTCCGCGGCACGTGACCCGCGCCGGCGGGCCGCTCACTCGCCGGGCAGCGGCGCCGGGGGCCGGGCCCAGTAGTCGTCGAAGGTGGGCCAGCCCTCCGGCATCCTGCTCCCCCGCATCGGGCCGGCCTGCCCCTCGGCGGCGAGCACCCGCCCGGTGCCGTGCTCCGGATGCCCGAACTCCTGCCGGTACCACGACTTCACCCGCCGCCGGCGGAACACCCAGCCGTCGCCGGACCGCTCGTAGGTGTCCCAGTACGCGAGTGCCAGGTCGAACCAGTGCTCGGGCTCGGTGACGTGGTGGTGCGCCCGGCAGTACACGACGCCGTGGGCGTGCTCGTCGTCGTCGAAATCGATCACGTGATTGCCGACCAGGTGCATCGAGCAGTGGAACAGCCGCAGGCGGTTGTCGTAGAAGGTCCGCACTCCGGCGCGGCCCGGGCCGTAGCGGCCGTTGCTCACGTCGTCGGCGAAGAGCGCGGCAAGGGAGTCCAGGTCCTTGCCGTCGACCGCGAGGGCGTAGCGCTCCGCGAGCTGGCGGATCTGGTCCCGGGCCAGCAGCTGCTCGATCGCGTTCATGCTTCCCCACTTCCTTCGACCGTCTCAGAAGTATAAGCTATTTGCATTAAATTGTGAGGTTTCCAGGCCGTGGCTTACCGCACGGAAACCGCGGTGGCCGCGCCGTCGAACGAAGGAGCGCCGCAGGAGATGGACACGGACGTCGCGATCGTCACGGGTGGGGCAGGCGACCTCGGGCGCGGAGTCTGCCGGGCTCTCACGAAGGCCGGGGCGACGGTGGTCGCGCTCGACCTCGACCCGTCCCGCGCGGACGGGGTGGAACGCGCCCTGCGCTGCGACGTCATGGACCCGGCCGCCTGCGCCGCCGCGGTCGAGGAGGTCGTCCGCGACTTCGGCGGTGTGAGCACGCTGGTCAACCTCGCCCAGGGCTGGAACAAGATGCCGCTGCTGGAGGTCTCCGACGCCGAGATGCGCCTGGTCTTCGAGTCGGGCCCGATGGCGTCGCTGCGGATGATGCAGCTGTGCCACCCGTACATGAAGGCGCGCGGCGGCGGCGCGGTCATCAACTGCGCGTCCGCGTCCGGGACCCAGGGCGGTGTGCGCGGCGAGGGCGTGTACGCCGGCGCCAAGGAGGCCATCCGCGGCATCACCAAGCACGCCTCCGTCGAGTGGGGGCCGGACAACATCCGGGTCAACGTGCTGTGCCCGGTCGCCACGAGTGACCCGAACCGCTGGCCGCCGACCGTGATCGACCGGATCCCGCTCGGCCGGCTGGGCGACCCGGAGACCGACGTCGGCGGGACGGTCGTCTTCCTCGCCGGGCCCAGCGGTTCGTTCATCACCGGCCGCACACTGTTCATCGACGGCGGTGCCGGAATGTACCGCTAAGGCTTCGCGCTTCTTCTCGGCGCGCCCTGAAAACGGTGGGGGCGCGCCGAGAACCGGCGCCGTTACCGTCCGGCGGGGCGGTCGCGGCCGGCGAAGGCGGACAGCTGCTCGCCGCCCGGATGACCCAGCGCGGCGCCGCCGTCCACCGGGAGGATGTGGCCAGTGGTGTAGCTGGAAAGGTCCGAGAGCAGAAACAGCACCGCGGCCGCGACCTCGCTCGCCTCGCCACGCCGGCGCAGCGGAATCCCAGGAGCGACCTCGCCACGTTCCTGGTCGCCGGTACGGGTCGTCCCGGGCGAGACGGCGTTGACGCGGATGCCGTGCGGGCCCCAGGCGAGCGCCATCGACCGGGTCAGCGCCTCCAGGCCGGCCTTCGCCGCCGCGTAGGCGCCGAGCAGCGGGGCGCCGCGGGCGGCCCCGGACGAGATGTTGACGATGCTGCCGGTCTCCCCCGCGGCCAGCAGCGCCGCGCCGACCTCCCGGCAGGAGACCGGCACGTACCGCAGGTTGCGCTCCATCACCCGGTCGAAGGAGTCGATCGGCTGCGCGCTGGGCCGGTGGTACTCGCCCGCCGCGCCGCCCACGACGTTGACCAGGTTCCTGATCGGGCCCAGCTCGTCCTGGAGCCGGGCGATGGCGGCGACCAGCGATCCCTCGTCCAGGACGTCGGCCACCGCCGCCGCGACGGCGACCCCAGCGGCCCTGACCAGCCGGAGCAGCGCCTCGGCGTGGTCGGCGTTGTGCGTGATCACCGCGACGGGTGCGCCGGCGCCGGCCGCGGCGGCCGCGACGGCGGAACCGATCCCGGCTCCGCCACCGCCGACCACCAGGGTGGGCCGGCCGGTCAGGTCGAGGCGGCTGCGCACGTTGACCCGTTCTCGCCCACGCCCGGTCTCAGCCGTCGACTTCCTTGAGCCGCTCCGCGAAGTGAGCCGCCGCCTCGGCCCGCCGGGTCGGGATGTGCTGGGTCGGCCACAGGCCAGGCGCCGGCTTGTACTGCTTGAGCACCCGGCGGCTCAGGGTGGCCTTGTGGATCTCCGAGGGGCCGTCCGAGAAGCCGGTGACGAACTGGATCAGGAACATCCTGACGAGATCCAGCTCGGTGGTGATGCCCAGCGCCCCGTGGACCTGGATCGCCCGGCCGACGATGTCCTGGATCAGCCTCGGCGCCAGGATCTTGACGGCCGCGATGTCCTCCCGGACCCGGGAGTAGTCGTTGTAGCGGTCGATCTTCCAGGCGGTCCGCAGGACCAGCAGCCGGAACTGCGCGAGCTCCGCCCACGAGTCGGCGACGTACCCCTGGACGTACTGCTTGTCGGCGAGCAGGCTGCCGCGGGTCGTGCGGCTGAGGACCCGCTCGCACATCATGTCCAGCGCCCGCTGGCACACGCCGACCGCCCGCATGGCGTGATGCACCCGGCCGCCGCCCAGCCGGGTCTGCGCCACCGCGAAACCCTGGCCCGGCTCGCCGAGGAGGTTCTCCGCCGGCACCCGCACGTTGTCGTAGTGGACGAGCGAGTGACCGCCCTCGTCCTCGGTCTCGCCGTACAGCCCGATGTTCCGCTCGATCCGGACACCCGGCGTCGCGCTCGGCACCAGGAACATCGAGAAGGCGTTGTGGACGCTGGCCTCGGGATCGGTGCGGACCATGACGACCAGGAACTCCGCCCACCGCGCGTGCGAGGAGAAGAACTTCCAGCCGTTGATGACCCAGTCGTCGCCGTCCCGCACCGCGCCGCAGGTGAACTGGCCCGGGTCCGAGCCACCCTGCGGCTCGGTCATCGAATAGCAGGAGACGATCTCGCCGTCCAGCAGCGGCCGCAGGTACCGTTCCTTCTGCTCCGCGGTGCCGTAGTGCGCGAGCACCTCGGCGTTCCCGGTGTCGGGCGCCTGCGTCCCGAAGACCAGCGCAGCCCAGTGCGACCGGCCGAGGATCTCGTTCATCAGGGCGAGCTTCAGCTGCCCGTAGCCCTGGCCGCCGAGGTCGGGGCCGAGGTGGCAGGCCCACAGGTCCTGGTCACGGACCCGCTGCTGCAGCGAGCGCACGACCTTGGCGACGTCGGGGTCCATCGGCCGTTTGTAGACGTCACGCGGGTGGAGCACATCCAGCGGCTCGACCTCCTCGCGGACGAAGGTCTCGATCCAGTCGAGCTTTGCCTGAAACTCGGCGTCGGTCTCGAATTCCCAGCTCACGAACGTCTCCTCTGACGGTGTTGGGCAGCACGGCGTCGGACGGTGCGGCGATTCCTCACGACTCGGCCGTCAGCACCATGGCGCCGCATTGCGGATAGAGGCCGGAGGCGACGAGGGCGACGCGGGCGTCGGGCACCTGCCGGGCGTCGCACTGCCCCCGCAGCTGAAGCACCGCCTCGTTCAGGAAGCTGACGCCGTGCAGCCGGCCCTCGGCCAGCTGCCCGCCCGCGGTGTTCATCGGCAGCTCGCCACCGGGCCCGATCCGGTCGCCGTTCCCGAGCCAGTCGCCGGACTCACCGAGACCGCAGAAGCCGAGCGCCTCCAGCCAGTGCAGCGTGACGGAGGTGAAGCCGTCGTAGATCTGCGCCACGTCGATGTCGGCCGGACAGAACGCGGAACGTTCCCAGAGGCGGCGCGCACACGGAATGGTCCCGCCGTAGAGGTAGTCCGCGCCGAAGATCCAGTCCACCTCGGGGCCGGTGCCGTACGCCATCGAGTCGATCAGCACCGGCCGTTGGCGCAGGTCACGGGCTCGCTCCGCGGTGGTGATGACGGTCGCGACGGCCCCGTTGACCGGGTAGTCGCAGTCGAGCAGCCGCAGCGGGTCGGCGATCATCCGCGACCCGAGGTAGTCGTCCATCGAGATCGGGTCACGCAGCACGGCGCGGGGGTTGAGCGCCGACCAGCGGCGGGCGTTGACCGCGATACGGCCGAAATCCTCCTCGCCGCGGCCGTACTGCGCCATCCAGCGCTGCTTGACCAGCGCCATGTTCATCAGAATGCCGCCGAGATAGCCGTACGGCGTGAGGAACTGGTCGGCGCCCCCGATCCGGTCCGGGCCGGTGCGGACGCCACCGGTGTGGCCGGCGGCCCGGGTGAGGCAGCGGAACGCCAGCACCGTCTCGCACACACCCGACGCCACGGCCATCACGCCGGCGAGCGGACCGGCCAGGCCGGACGGATTCGTCGGCATGATGTCGGCGAACGCCGTGAGGTTCGGCGCGCCGATCATCCGGGCGACATCCTGGGCTCCGGGCGACTCCGGCCCGAACTTGTACTCGAAGATGCCGTCGACGGCCGCTCCGGTGAGCCCGGCGTCCGCGAGCGCCTCGCTGACCGCCGCATGGGCGAGCCGGCGGGGAAGAGGCACGCCGTCCCGGCTCAGCGGCGAGTACCCGACGCCGACGATGGCGACGTCGCGGGACAGCGCGCTCATCCGCCCTCCCCGGCGGGACGGAACTGCGGCAACGCCACGTCGCCCCGCCGCTCGAACGTCACCTCGACCGGCATGCCCACCGCCAGCTTCGCGAGGTCCGCGCCGACGACGTTGGTGAGAATCCGCAGACCGGCCTGTTCCGCAAGCTCGACGAGGCCGACGACGTAAGGCAGGTGGTCGACGAAACGCTGGTGAAAGCCTCGTTCGACGACCGTGTAGGAATACAGCGAGCCACGTCCGCTGACCGCCGTCGGCGCCAGGTCCTCGCACTGGCAGTGCACGCAGACGATGTCCGGCGGGAACTGGAACCGCGCGCACCCCGCGCACCGCTGTAACAGCAGCCGGCCGGCGCTCGCGCCCTCCCAGTAGAAACGCGAGACCTCGTCGGGCTCGGGAACGGGCCGGGATTCCTCGCTCACACGACCGCCCCTTTGATCTTCGCTTCGAGAATGGCGTCGGTGTCCCACCCGAGCGACTCCAGGACCGCGTCGGTGTCGGCCCCGAACTCGGGCGCCGGGCGCAGCGTCGGCGGGGTCCCGTCGAACTGCACCGGGGAGCCGACGATGGACAGCTCGTGCCCGCCGTCGTAGCGCACCCGGTGCACGAACTGGTTCGCCTGGACCTGCGGGTCCCGGAGCACCTCGGAGACGGTGTTCAGCACGTCCCACTGGCCGTCCTGCGTCGCCAGCCGGTCGCGCCACACCGCGAGCGGCTCGGCCAGGAACGTCGCGTCCAGCTCCGCCACGCAGGCCTCGGCGTTCGCCGCCCGGGCCTTGGCGTCGGCGAACCGCGGGTCGGCTGCCAGGTCGTCCCGGCCGATCGCGGCGCAGAAACCGGGCCAGAAACGGTCGGCCTGCAGCATGCACAGGGAGACCCAGCGGCCGTCCGCGGTGGGATACGAGTTGACCAGCACGTTGAAGGGACGGTTCCGTGACGTCCGCGGCATCTCGTCCAGACCGGCCGCCGCCGCCCCGGTGATCGACATCTGCATCGCCCACATCGCGGTCGCGAGCAGCGAGCCCTCGACGATGGAGCCCTCGCCCGTGCGGGCCTTCTTCGCCAGCGCCGCCGCGACGCCGCCGGCCAGCACGAGCCCGCTGGTCGCGTCACCGAACGCGCCCGCCGGCAGGGTCACCGGGTCCGTCCCGGGCGTCGTCGTCGCGGCCGCGGCTCCGCTGCGGGCCCAGAAGGTGATCCCGTCGTAGCCGCCCTTGTCGGCGTCCGGGCCACGTGAGCCCTGGCCCGTACCGGCGGCGTAGATGATCGCCGGGTTGGCGGCGCGGATCGACGCGACGTCGATGCCGAGTCCGGACCGCTGTGCCGGCAGGATGCTGGTCAGGAAGACGTCCGCTTCGGCCACCAGCTGGTGGACGATGCGCTGGGCGTCGGGATGCCGCAGGTCGAGCGCCATGGCGCGCTTTCCCCGGTTCCACATCTCCCAGGTGTAGCGAGGCCCGTCGGGCGTGATTCCCGCCGTCACCAGGGCGCGCACCGGGTCGCCGTCCGGGCTCTCGATCTTGACGACGTCGGCGCCCCACTCGGCGAGCACCGCGCCCGCGGCGGGAACCATTGCCCACATCGACACTTCCACGACGCGCACGCCGTCCAGCACACCCGCCATACCGAACTCCCTCGCTGCTCCCTCGCTCCTTCTCGTCACCCGCGGCTGAGCAGCGACCGCCAGGTGCCCGCCGACTCGGCGGCCCGCTGCGCGGCGGGCTTCGGGCTGATGTCCCAGCCCTCGGCGCGCCTGCGCAGGGCGCCGACCGTCGCGAGCTCCCGCGGGATGTGCGCGAAGGGGTCGTACTGGAAATGGCGGATCGCGTTCAGATGGGTGATCTTGTTGATGTCCGCGTCGGGCACGCCGGCCAGCCGCTTGTCCACCAGCTCGGGCGAGTGCGGCCAGGTCGTGTCGGAATGGGGGTAGTCGCACTCCCACATGACGTTGTCGATGTTCAGGTGCGCCCGGGTCTCGATCCCGACCGCGTCGTCGATGAAGCACGAGATCACGTGCTCGTTGAAGATCTCCGAGGGCAGCCGGCCGCCGAGGTCGGTCTTCGTCCAGGGGCGGGTGTGGTTGTAGATGTAGTCGACCCGCTCCAGGAAGTACGGCACCCAGCCGGTACCCCCCTCCGACAGGGCGACCCGCAGCTCGGGGAACTTCCGGAACATCGGGCTCCACAGCACGTCCGCGGCCGCCTCGAACAGGTTGATCGGCGACAGCGAGTAGAGCACCTCGATCGGCGCGTCCGGCGACGTCGTGGGCGACTGCGACGACGAGCCGAGGTGCATGCAGACCACCGTTCCGGTCTCGACGCACGCCTTCCAGACCGGGTCCCAGTAGTCGGTGTGGATGCTCGGCAGACCCAGCGCGAAGGGGTTCGAGGAGAACGTGAGGGCGTGGCACCCCTTCGCCGCCACCCGGCGGACCTCGGCCGCCGTCGCCTCGGCGTCCCACAGCATCGGCAGCGCCAGCGGGATGAAGCGCCCCGGATACGAGCCGGCCCAGTCGTCGATGTGCCAGTCGTTGTACGCCCGGACCATCGCCGCGGCCTGCTCGCGGTCCGGCGTGTTCATGAACAGCTGCCCGCAGAACCGGACGAAGGACGGGAAGGACATCGAGCCCAGCACGCCGTTCGCGTCCATGTCCCTGACCCGGGAGTGCACGTCGTAGCAGCCGGGCCGCAGCTGGGCCAGGCTCGCCGGCTCGAAGCCGAGCTCCTCACGGGGACGCCCCGCGACCGCGTTCAGCGCGACGTTGGGGATCTCGATCCCCTCGTACACCCACGCCATCGCCCCGTCGGCGCGCTCGATCAGGCGTGGCGCTTTGTCCTGGTACTTCGCGGACAGACGGCCCTCGAACAGATTGGGCGGCTCGATGACATGATCGTCAACACTCACCAGGATAAGGTCGTCGAGGTTCATGGGCGCTCCCGTCCGTTCATCGTCGCCCCCGCCCGTTTCGAGGGATTACTTCCAGTTCCGCCGACTCGCGGCGCCGGGGCAGGAGAACAGCGTTCCGGTCGCGGACTAGCTGTCGCCGTCGGCCGGCGCGTCGAGGTTGCTGGTGAAATGGTCGTCACCCAGATAGGCGCCGCGCCGTTCCCTGATGAGCCAGCGGCCGTCGACCTTGCGCAGCTGCCACTGGTTGTTGCCGGCGCTCAGAACACGGGTGCCCTGGTCGTCGGCGACGATGGCGACCTGGTAGCCCCTGGCCACCGCCTCGTCGCCCTGGATCTCGGTCACCAGGTTGTTGCCCTGCAGATGCATGGACTTGCCGTAGAGCGCGGGGCTGTGGTGGCCCTTCGGGTGGGTGATGAAGTCCCGGACCCCGTCCTTGGTCTCGTAGAGGACCCATTCCCCGGAGCCGAACGCGGCGCGGGCCTTCGCGCTGGCCGCGACCTTGATACGGCCGTCCTCGGTGTACAGCTCGACGAATTCCTCGTCCTTGCAGGTGTCGGCGGTATAGCCGTAGTGGGCCAGGAGATCACGGATCGCCCGATCGTCCTCCAGTTCCCGAACCCGGGCCGTCAGATCTGCGACGGTGGCGGCTAACGCGGTCAGTTTCGCGGCGAGGTCACTGGTCTCGCTCATGTCCACACTCCAGGGAGGGATTCGCTGTCAGGGCCGCCCGCGGCACCTATCGCCGGGTGATCCACTCGTGGTAGTCGCGGACCGCGGCCGCCATGGGGTACTCGACCTCGTAGCCGAGCTGCTGGCGCGCACGCTCGATGTTCATCGCGGGCCGCCGCGGGTCGATGGCCCTGGCCGACTCCTTGGCGCACTCACCGGGGATGACCGCGTTGATCCCGTCGGCGATCTCCCGGGCGCTGTACGGCTGGCCCATGCCGAGATTGAACAGCTCGGCTTCGAGCCCCTCGGCCCAGCAGGCCTTGAAGGTCCCCTGCGCGGCGTCCTTCGAGTAGATCCAGTCGGCCCCGGAGATGTTCACCTCGGCCGGCTCACCCGCCATCGACGAACGCAGCCAGCGCTCCATCGCCGTCGTGGCCCCACCGCCGCCGCCCGGCCCCCAGGGCCCGAAGACGGCCGCGAACCGGACGGCCACGACATCGAGGCCGTAGGTCTTCCGGTACGCCCTGCCGAGGTCCTCCGCGGCCTGCTTGTTCGCGGCGTACACATTGTTGGGGCGCGGATAGGCCTCCTCGAGGCCGTACCGGCCCTCGTCCGCGCCGCCCTCCATGCTCATATAGAGGGTGGACGAGCTGCACAGCACGACCCGTTCCAGCCCGAGGACTCGCGCGACCTCGAGGACATACGCGGTTCCCATCGTGTTGACCAGCGTGCTCGCGAGCGGAGCGGTATTGCTGCCGGCGGTCAGTCCACCGAACGCGGCGGTGTGAATGATCCGGGTAATGCCATAGCCCGTCACGGTGGCCACGAGCTCGAGCGGATTCGTCACGTCACCGCGCACGACAGTGCACCGCTCAAGATCGACGAATTCCCCGAGAGCCTCGGTCCGAGGCGAGAAGTCGAAAATGACGGGCGCGCGTCCGGCCTCCTGCTCCAACCGGGCTATCTGACAGCCCACCAGCCCACCACCTGTGATGAGCACGGTCACGGTAGACCTCCTGTGAGTCGCGCGCCCCACGTCAATCAGGGGGAGCCGCCCGTTCTAAAGTAAGCTTGTTAGCTTAGATTAAGCTTCCCGCCTTTAGGTGTCAAGAAACGATCTTCAGACGGCCCGGGGCGGCTCGCCCCCGGAGGCGTTCTTCTCCCGCGGACGCACGGGCGGCGCGTCCTTCCAGGCCGGGACGCCGTGCTCGGGCGTGCCGACCGCCCACTCCCCCTCCGTGACCCAGGCCCAGTGGGAGTGGTTCAGCTCGTGCAGGGTGAAGCAGGCGTTGAGCGCGTTGTAGAAGCCCATGTTGTCCACGGACTGGTTGACGGACTCCTTGATCAGCAGCGACGTGACGGTCGGCCGCTCGGCGATGCGACGCGCGTAGGCCAGCGTGCGCCCGCCGAGCTCGTCGGCCGGGAACACCTTGCTGACCATGCCGATCTGGTGCGCCTCGTCGACGGACAGCGAGTCGCCGGTGAGCAGCAGCTCCTTGGCCCGGCGCGGGCCGAACTCCCACGGGTGGGCGAAGTACTCGACGCCGCACATGCCCAGGCGGGTACCGACCACGTCGGCGAACTCGGTGCCCTCGGCCGCGACGATCAGGTCGCACGCCCACATCAGCATGAGCCCGGCCGCGTACACCGTGCCATGCACCTGCGCGATCGTGATCTTACGAAGATTGCGCCAGCGGCGGGTGTTCTCGAAGAAGTAGTGCCACTCCTGGAGCATCAGCGACTCCGCGCCCTTGCGGGTTCCACCGTTGATCCGCCGGGTCGGGTGCTGCCCCGGGCCCGGCGCACGCTCCTGACGGGCGACCGGCGAACCCATGTCGTGGCCGGAGGAGAACATCTTCCCGACGCCGCCGAGGATCACCACCCGGACCTCGTCGTCGGCCTCGGCCCGCAGGAACGCCTCGTGCAGCTCGACGAGCAGCCCGCGGTTCTGGGCGTTGCGAGCCTCGGGCCGGTTGAGCATGATCCGCGCGACGCGGCCTTCCTCGAGCGTTTCGTAGCTGATGAAGTCCCCTGGCATCAGGCCCTCCTCGACGTCTCTCTCGACGGACACGACGGGCAGCCGCGACCACCGCCCCGGGCGGCAGTCTGGCACGCGCACCCGCACATGTTAAGGACATAGACTTGAGTTCAGTCGGCGGAACCTCACCGGCAGTCGGGCCTCGTCTGGCCGCGGCCGCCTTACCGTGCTTGCCAGCGAGCAGCAGGCCGCCACCCCGGTTGGCCGCGCACCCCCCACCAGCAGGCCCCACTGGCGCCCCACAAGTTAAGTCATCATGTACAAGTTATGACCGTGGCGCTAGCGTCGCTCGTCACACGGACCGAAGCGGGCGACGGACGGCGGGCGACGGACGATGGAGAGGTCGATGGGGAAGTTAGAGGGGAAGGTCGCGATCGTCACCGGCGGCGCGGGCGGCATCGGGACCGGCACCTGCCGGTTGCTGGCGCGCGAGGGCGCCGCGGTCGTCGTGGCGGACATCCCCCAGGCGAAGCCGTCCGCACTGGCCGAGGAGCTCACCCAGGCCGGCCAGCGAGCGATCGCCGTCGAGGTGGACATCAGTGACGAGGCGCAGGTCGAGGGCATGGTGCGCGCGGCGCTCGACGCCTTCGGGCGCCTGGACGGCCTGCACGCCAACGCGGCGGCCACCCACCTCGTCGCCCGGGACGGCCTGCTGACCGAGCTGTCCCGCGCCGACCTGGAGGAGGCCTTCCAGGTCAACGTCGTCGGCACCTGGTTGTGCTGCAAGCACGCGATTCCCGCGATGATCGAGACAGGTGGCGGCTCCATCGTCGGGACGTCCTCGGCCGCCGCGACGCATGCCGACACGAACAAGACGGCCTACGGCATCACCAAGGCCAGCGTCGGCCAGCTGATGCGGACGGTGGCCACCCAGTTCGGCAAGCAGGGAATCCGGGCCAACACGATCCTGCCCGGCCTGATCATGCACCACCGCGTCACCAGAATGGGCGAGGACTTCAAGAAGATCATCCGCGCCAACGTGCTGACTCCCGAGTTCGGCGACGCCGACTCGATCGGCTCCCTCGTCGCCTATCTGTTCAGCGACGACGCCCGCTATCTGCAGGGCCAGGAGATCCGGGTCGACGGCGGCATGTTCGCCCATTCTGTCCAGTTCGCGTGGGAGCAGCCGGAGTCCACCAGCAGCTAGTACCACACCTGACCAGGACTGGAACCGATGACCAGCACCGCAAGACATCGATTAGCGCGCACCGCCAGTTCGGCCGCGGCGATCGGAATTCTCCTGGGCCCACTCACCGCGTGTGGTCATCCAGGGGCATCCTCCGCCGGCGCCTGCACCACCATCGGCATATCCGGCAGGCAGATCCACGCCGGTCTGTTACTGACGGAGACGGGAGCCTTCGCGACCTCGTTCCCGGCCTTCCGCGCGGGTGTCGATGCTCGCCTCGAAATGGCCAACGACACGGGCGGCGTGAACGGCAGGCAAATCACGTATTCCTACGAGGACGACGATTCCGACCCCAACCTCAACGGCGCCGCGGCTCACCGGCTCGTCGAGCAACAGAAGGTGTTCGGTGTCATGGAGGGCGCCGTCGACGGCGCCGGATCGGCCGACTATCTGGCGACCGCGGGTATCCCGGTCACCGGCGTGGGCGCCGACCCCTCCTGGGGCCAGCACCGGAACATGTTCGCCACGTCCTACTACCTGGCGGACGGCCCGTCGGTCAGCACCTGGGGCGACTTCGTCCACCGCGAGGGTGGGACCCGCGCCGCGCTCGTCGACACCGCGTACAGCGAGACCGCTCCGATCTTCAGCAGGCAGATGTCCGACAGCCTCCAGTCCGCCGGCGTCACGGTCGTCCTGCGCGCGCAGGTGACCCCCACCATCACCGACTTCACCCGGCTCGTCGGGCAGATCAAGAACGCCCACGTCGACACCATCACCGGCGGCGTGACCCCGGACATCCTGGCGAAGCTGCTTCCGGCGCTGCGGGCCGCCGATGTTCCGCTGAAGGTCGTCCTCGCGCCCGGCAGCTACGACCCGATCCTGCTCGCCCGACTGGGCCCGCTGCTCGCCGGGATGACGACCTTCGTGGACTTCGTACCGTTCGAGCTGGACACCCCGGCGCACCGGACCTTCCTCGCCGCCATGAACCGTTACTCGCCGCAGATCCAACCGCCGGCCCAGCAGAGCGCGGTCAACGGCTGGCTGGCGGCGGACATGTTCATCCGCGGCCTCCAGCTGGCGGGGACCTGTCCGACCCGCGCCGCGTTCATCCAGAACCTGCGCGCCGTGCATGACTACGACGGCGGTGGGCTGCTGCCCGGCCCGGTCGACTTCACGACGAACCTCGGCCAGCTCAACACCTGCTTCGACTTCGTGCGCACGGCCGACGACGGCCGCAGCTTCGTACCGCTGAAGCCGAGCCTGGTCTGCGGCCGTCGCCTGAACTGAGAGCTGAGACCTGTGTCCACCGCGCCCAGCCAGATCTCGGTGAGCCCGCGCCAGCTTCGGTTGATCTTCGTTGGGCTGATGCTGAGCGTTCTGCTGGCCTCACTCGACCAGACCGTCGTCACGACCGCGCTCCCGACGATCGTCGGCGACGTGGGCGGGCTGAACCACCTGTCCTGGATCGTGACCGCCTATCTTCTGGCCTCGACGGTTTCGGCGCCGCTCTACGGGAAATTAGGTGATCTCTACGGCCGCAAGACGCTGTTCCACGCGGCCATCGGGATTTTCATCGTCGGCTCGCTGCTGTGCGGCGCCGCCCAGAACATGCCCGAACTCATCCTTTTCCGTGCCCTGCAGGGATTGGGTGCGGGTGGGCTCGCGGTCGGCCCGCAGGCCATCGTCGCCGACATCATCCCGCCCGCGGAACGGGGCCGTTACAGCGGGCTGATGGGGTCCGTCTACGCGCTCGCCTCGGTGCTCGGCCCCTTGGTAGGCGGTCTGTTCACCGACCGGCTCAGCTGGCGCTGGGTCTTCTACATCAATCTGCCGGTTGGCGTCTTCACCGTCATCGTCATCGCCCTCGTCCTGCCGGCCTCCACCCCGCGGAGACGACAACGCGTCGACTGGGCGGGAACCGCGCTGCTGGGCGCGGCGGCGGCCTCGCTCATCCTCCTGCTCACCTGGGGTGGCAGCCAGTACGCCTGGACCTCACCGGTGGTCGCCGGCCTCATGGCGGCGACGGTCGTGCTCGCGGCCGCCTTCGTGGCGGTCGAGACGCGAGTGCCCGAGCCGGTGCTTCCGCTGCGCCTGTTCCGCAGCAGCGTCTTCGACATCTCCATTCTGGGCACCGCGGCGATCACGATGGCGATGCTCGGCCTGATCACGTTCATCCCGCTGTTCCTGCAGACCGTGCAGCGGATATCGCCCACGCTGTCCGGATTCGAGACGGCGCCCATCGTGACCACCATGCTGGTGTGCACGATCTGGGCTGGACGTCGGGTGGCCCGCACGGGCCGCTACCGCTCCTACCCCATCGTCGGCGCCGTGCTGCTCATCGCGGGCTCAGGCGCGGTCGCGCTCTTCGGCACCCGCCTCGACGCGCCCTACTGGCATACCGCGATCGGCATGGTGCTGTTCGGGGCCGGAGTCGGCCTCGCCACCGTGGTGTACGTCCTCACGGTCCAGAACTCCGTCCCCCACGGCGACATCGGGGCCGCGACCGCCAGCATGGCCTTCTTCCGTTCCATGGGCGGGGCCGTCGGCGTCGCCATCTTCGGCGGGATCTTCGCCCACCGCCTCGGCGCGACGCTCGGCGGTGGCGACAGCCCGCGGGGCATCGACGCGGCGCATGTGACCCCGGCCCAGCTCGGACGGCTCAGGGCGACGTCGCCGTCGGTCTACGAGCACTTCGTCCATGCCTTCGACGACGCCCTGCACCCCGTCTTCTGGGCCGTCGTCCCGATGGGTGTGGTCGCGCTGCTCCTCGCGCTCTTCCTCAAGGAGGTTCCGCTGCGGACCAGCAGGGGCACGCCAGCGCCAGCGGAGCACGCGTCGCCGCCGCGGGAGACAGCCGAGTCAGGCCCGTTCACCGGAGTCGTCGGAAGCTGACCGCTCGGCCGCCGAGGCCGCGCCGGTCACCAGCGCGGCCACACCGTCGATTCTCATGCCGGCTCCGTCGCCTCTGCTCGCACTCGGGGCACGACGTCCTCGACGATCGCGTGCAGCGTCGACCAGCCGAGCTCCGGCGGCGCTCCCCCGCACAGCGGCGCCAGCGAGAGGGGGCCCACCGTTCGGATGTGCTCGACCGCCTCGTCGGGGGTGAAGACGCGATACGGATGCCCCGCCTTCCGGAGACCGTCGGCGTCGTCCGCCGCGATGATCGCGTCGAGGCCGGTCTTGCCGGCGTCGGCGTTCCACCGGGCGTAGGTCTGGGCGTCGTGCAGCAGGTGCGGGCCCAGACGTTCCCACGCCGCGTCCGGGTCCCGGTCGACGAAGGCGACCGTCACGGCGTGCCGCGGCGCCTCGAAGAACGGACCGGGCTCGATGCCGCGCTCCGCGCAGGCGGCGCGGTAGGCGTCCTCCAGCCCCGGCTTCTCGGTGATCATGCCCAGCCCGTAACGCGCCGCGCGTCGGACCGCCGCCGGGGTACTACCGCCCAGGGTGACGAGCGGGCCTCCCGGGGTCTCGGGGGCCGGCGTCACACGCACGGACGGATCGAGCCCGGGTAGCGCGTCTCCCCGGAACGCGGCCTGGATGGTCTCGATGGCTGCCTCGAACCGGCGGACCCGCTCGGCGAACGGGATGCCGTAGAGGTCGAACTCGACCTGCCGGTACCCGAGCGCCAACACGAACGAGGCCCGTCTCTCGCTCAGAATGTCGAGGACAGCCATCTCCTCCGCGAGCTGCACCGGTTGGCGCAGCGAGGCGATGACGGCGCCCACCCGGATCGGGATGCGCTTCGTCCGCGCGGCCACCGCGGCAGCCATCAGGAGCGGCGCGGGCAGGTAGCCGTCAGGCGAGGCATGGTGCTCACAGATAGTGATGGCCAAGCCGCCGTGGCTGTCGGCCCATTCGGCCATCTCCAGCGCGGCGCGGTACAGCGCCGGCGCCGGCGTGAAGCCCGCGGGCGCGCGCATGTCGAACCTCAGTGCGTACATGGGTGACCTGCCTTCTCTACGCCCCCGCCGCTGCCGAATGCTCCCGCCGCCGGGCCGTCAACGGCCCCGCCACACCGGGGCCCTCTTCTCGGCGAAGGCCAGCGCTCCCTCACGGGCGTCCTCGGACGCGAACACCGGGTCCGTGATCGACGCCTGCCGCGCGAACGCCTCCCCCTCGGGCCAGTCGGCCGACTCGGCGAGGATCCGCTTGGAGGCGGCGAGGGCGAGCGGGGCGCCTGCCGCCACCTGGCGGGCGAACGCGAGGGCCTCCGGGAGGGCCCGCGTGTCGTCGACGAGCCGGTTGACCAGGCCGAGAGCGGCCGCTCGTTCGGCCGTGAGGACGTCGCCGGTGAAGATGAGCTCGGCCGCCAGTGCCTTCGGAACGCGCCGGGGCAGCCGGAAGAGGCCGCCACCACGGGCAACGAGTCCGCGCTTGACCTCCGGCAGCCCGAAGCGCGCGCCTCGCGCCGCGACCACGAGGTCGCAGGCGAGTACCAGCTCGAAGCCGCCGGCCACCGCGTGGCCCTCCACCGCCGCGATCAGCGGCTTCACCGGTGGGCGTTCGGTCAGTCCGCCGAACCCGCGGCCCGGCACCGCCGGAAGCTCCCCGGCCGCGAAGCGTTTGAGGTCCATCCCGGCGCAGAACGTGCCGCCGGCGCCGGTGAGGATGCCGACCGACAGCGAGGAGTCCGTGTCCAGCTCGTCGAGCGCGGCCGCGATGATCTCGCCGGCGGCCCGCGTCATCGCGTTCTTCTGGGCCGGCCGGTTGATCGTCATGACCAGCACCCGGTCGGCGCGCTCGACCCGGACCTCGGGTTCGGCTGGCACGGTCACCGGGGCGCCATCCGGATCGCTCCGTCGAGACGCACGGTCTCGCCGTTGAGGTAGGAGTTCTCGAGCAGGCTCACCGCCAGGTGGGCGTAGTCGGCCGGCAGCCCGAGCCGCTTGGGATGCGGGACCGACGCGGCGAGGCCGTCGCGGATGTCGTCACGCAGCCGGGCCAGCATCGGCGTGTCAAAGGTGCCGGGCGCGATGGTGTTGACCCGGATCTGCCAGCTCGCCAGGTCACGCGCCGCGACGAGCGTCAGTCCGTGGACCGCGGCCTTCGACGCCGTGTACGACGTCTGGCCGATCTGCCCGTCGAACGCGGCGACCGACGCGGTCAGGACGCAGGCGCCGCGGTCACCGTCGACGACCTCGTTGTGGCTCATGGCCGCGGCCGCCAGGCGCAGCACGTTGTAGGTTCCGACCAGGTTCACCCTGATCACCTGCTCGAAACTCTCCAGCGCCCCGGGCCGGTGCTCCTTGTCGAGGATGCGGGTGCGGTCGCCGCCACGCCCTGCGCAGTGGACCAGTGCTCGAAGCGGCCCTGGCTCCTGCGCGAGCGCGATCGCCGCCGAGATCTCCTCCTCGGCGGTGACGTCCGCCGGCGCGAACCGCGCTCGTGCGCCGAGATCCTTCGCCACCGCCTCGCCATCACTCGTCGGCAGGTCGACGAGGGTCACGAAGGCGCCCCGCTCCAGCAGGTGTTTCGCCGTGGCCAGCCCGAGGCCCGAGGCCCCGCCGGTCACCAGAGCCGAAAGGCCGTCGATCCGCATACCTGCTCGCTTTTCTGCCGGCTCGTGTCAGGAGAGACCGAGGGATTTGCTGATGATGGATTTCATGACCTCGCTGGTACCGCCGTAGATCCGCGTCACCCGCGCGTCCGCGTACAGCCGGGCGATGGGCGACTCGGTGATGTAGCCGAACCCGCCGAACAGCTGGAGGCAGCGGTCGACCACGCGGCCCTGCAGTTCGGTGCAGAAGAGCTTCACCCGCGCGGCGTCGGCGGGCGAGAGGGAGCCCGCGACGAGCTGTTCGATCCCGCGGTCGAGGAACGCCTGGCCGGCCTCGATCTCCGTCGACATGGCCGCCAGCTCGAACTTCGTGTTCTGGAAGCCGCTGACCGGCCGGCCGAAGATGTGCCGGCTCATCACGTACTCGACCGTCAGGTCGAGCGCCGCCCTGGCCTGCGCGACGGAGCCGACCGCGATGGCGAGCCGCTCCTGCGGGAGGTTGGCGCCGAGATAGCCGAACGCCTGGTCCGCCTCGCCGAGCCGGTTGGCCACCGGCACCACGACGTCGGTGAACGACAGTTCCACGGTGTCCTGGGCCTTGAGCCCGATCTTCTCGAGCTTGCGGCCCTTCACGAACCCCGGCATGCCGTCCTCGACCACGAGCAGCGTGAGGCCGTCGCGCCGGTTGGCCGGGTCGGTCGACGTTCTGCACAGCACGATGACGAGGTCGGCGAGCGATCCCCCGGTGATGTAGGTCTTCGCGCCGTTCAGCACATAGTGGTCGCCCTCGCGCCTCGCGGCGGTGCGCACCGCGGCGAGGTCCGATCCGGTGTCCGGCTCGGTCAGCGCGATCGCCGTCATCAGCTCACCGGACGAGATCCCCGGGAACCAGCGGTCCCGCTGCGCCGCGTCGCAGTACCGGCGGAAGTAGGGAAGGATCACGTCGAGATGGGTCCGCAGGGGACCGATCGTCACCCCGGCCCGCGCGGTCTCCTCCTGGAGCACCACGTTGTAGACGTAGTCCCCCTGGCCGCCGCCACCCCACTCCTCGGGCATGTTCATGCCCATGATCCCGAGCTCGCCCAGCCGGCGGAACACCTCCTTCGGCGGGACGCCGGCCGCCTCCCACTCCGGGTAGACCGGCACGACGTCCTTCGCGACGAAGGCCCGGACCATCTCCCGGAACGCCTCGTGCTCGGGCCGAAAGATCGTCCGGTTCACCGGGGTCCTCCCGTCGTGGCGCCGCGCCGGTTCATCCGACCAGCTCGACGAGCGTCGCGTTGGCGGTGCCGCCGCCCTCGCACATGGTCTGCAGGCCGTAGCGGATGCCGTGCTCACGCATGTGGTGGACCATCCGCGTCATCAGGCTCGCCCCGGACGCGCCCAGCGGATGGCCCAGCGCGATCGCGCCGCCCAGCGGGTTGAGCCGCTTCGGATCGGCGTCGAGGTCGTGCAGCCAGGCCAGCGGCACCGGCGCGAACGCCTCGTTGACCTCGTAGACGCCGACCTCGGACAGCGCGATCCCGGCGCGCTGGAGCAGCCGCTGGGTGGCGGGGATGGGCCCGGTGAGCATCAGCGTCGGGTCGGCGCCGACGGCGACGCCATGGCGGTAGCGCGCGATCGGGGTCAGGCCGAGTTCCTTCGCCCGCTCGGAGGTCATCACCAGCAGGGCCGCGGCGCCGTCGGAGATCTGCGAGGAGTTGCCCGCGTGGATGCGGCCGTCCGCGCTGAAGGACGGCTTGAGACTGGCCATGGCGTCGACGGAGGTGTTGCGCCGGATGCCTTCGTCGACGCCGAACCGCGAACCGCCGACGTCGATCGAGACGATCTGGCCGGTGAAGGCACCGGCGTCGGTGGCAGCGGCGGCCTTCTCGTGGGAGGCGACCGAATACTCGTCGAGCTGCCGGCGGTCGAATCCCCACCGCTGCGCGATCATCTCCGCGCTGATGCCCTGGTTGAACGAGAAGTCGTCGTAGCGTTCGAGCACGCGAGGGCCGTAGGGCATGCCCATCTCGCGGGCCGCGCCCAGCGGGACCCGGCTCATCGTCTCGACACCGCCGGCCACGACGATCTCCGCCTGGCCCGCCAGCACGGCGCAGGCGGCGTAGTCGAGCGCCTGCTGGCTCGACCCGCACGCGCGGTTGACCGTGACGCCGGGAATCCGCTCCGGCCAGCCCGCGGCCAGCACCGCGAACCGGGCGATATTGCTCGACTGGTCCCCGAGCTGCGTCACGCAGCCGAGGACCACGTCGTCGACCATCTCGGGCTCCAGGCCCGTCCGCGTGAGCAGCGCGGACAGCACATCGGCCATCAGGTCGACCGGGTGAACTCCGGCGAGCGTGCCGTTGCGCTTGCCGTGGGGGCTGCGTACCGCCTCGACGATGACCGCGTCGCGCACCACGTTCCTCCACTCTGCCGCTTAACCCAGTCTGCCGCTGAACCGTACCGATCGGTCGGTATGGTGCGGTACGGTAGCTCAGCGGCGCCCGGGGCGCCAGAGGCCGGAACAGTCCGGAACGTGAGAGGAGGCCGACGTGCCGCGTAGCGGAGCCGCGCTCAGGCAGCGGATCCTCGACGAGGTGACCAGGCTCTTCGTCGAGAAGGGCTACCACGGCGTCGGCATCCAGGAGATCTCGGACGCGGTGGGCCTCAAACGCGGCGGTCTGTATCACCACATCGGCAGCAAGGAACTCCTGCTGTTCGAGATCAGCATGACGCTGCTGCGGCAGGCGACGGAGATCACCGAGCCGGTCGTGGCCGACGACGGCCCGCCCGACGCCAAGCTCCGCGCGCTGGCGCGGGCGCTGCTGCGCCATCACCTGACCCACGGCGACGGCTGGTCGGTCGCCATCCACGAAGCGCGTTTCCTCTCCGACGAGCACCGCAAAGAGGTCATCGCCGCCCGCGACGAGTTCGAGCAGATCTGGCGCGACGTGCTCGACGAAGGGGCCGCCCGCGGCTTGTGGCGGCCCGTCGACGGCGTCGATGTGCGCGGCATTCTCGGCACGTTCAACTCCGCCGCCCGGTGGCTGCGGCCGGACGGCCCGCTGCCGCCGGAGCAGATCGCGGACCGCTACGTCGACCTGCTCCTCGACGGGCTCCGGCCGCGGGACCCGCGCGGCTCGTAGGCGGCCGCCACCTCGGCGCCGGCCTCACCGAAACGGATGGACGCCATGAGCAGTGATTCGGCCCTGTCCGGCATCCGCGTCCTCGACCTGACCAGGCTGCTGCCCGGCGGGCTGTGCACGCTGGTGCTCGCCGACCTGGGTGCCGACGTCCTCAAGGTCGAGGCGCCTCCCGGCGGGGACTACGCACGCGGTCGAGCGCCGCATTTTCCCGACGCGGAGCCGACCACGTCGTCGGCGAGTTTCCGCGGGCTCAACCGCAACAAGCGTTCGATCGTGCTCGACCTCAAGTCGGCCGCCGACCACGGGACATTCCTGCAGCTCGTGGCGGAGTCGGACGTGGTCGTCGAGTCGTTTCGGCCTGGCGTGATCGACCGACTGGGCATCGGCTATACGGCTCTGGCCGAGGTGAACCCGGGCATCGTCGTCTGCTCGATCTCCGGGTGGGGACAGCACGGCCCGCTGTCCCAGGCGGCTGGCCACGACCTGAACTACCTCGCGGCGATGGGCCTGCTGTCGTTCACCGGCGGACCGGGCGAGCGGCCCGACCATCCGCCCCTGCAGGTGGCCGACTCCGCCTCGGGGCTCTTCGGCGCCGTCGCGATTCTCGCCGCCCTGCAGGAGCGGGCCCGGTCCGGGCGGGGCCAGTATGTCGACGTCTCGATCGCCCACAGCGCGCTGTCGTTCGCGGCGATGACGGTGGCGGGGGTCCTCGCGACGGGAACCGCGACGCCTCGCGGCGCGGGGGTGTGGAGCGGCGGCGCGGTCTGCTACCAGGTCTATCGGTGCCGAGACGGCTGGATCGCGCTCGGCGCGCTGGAGGAGAAGTTCTGGGCCTCCTGGTGTCATGGGGTCGGGCGTCCCGATCTGCTCGATCATCGGTATGACGGTCCCGGTTCAGCCACCCACAGCGAGATGCTGGCGATTGTCGAGGGACGTTCGAAGGCCGAGTGGGCGGACTTCGCCGCCGCCCACGACTGCTGCCTGACGGTGGTCGCCGGCCTGGACGAGGCGCTCGCCTCGCCGCTCGTCCGTGAGCGGGGATCCGTCGCCACACTGGCGCACCTTCCGGGCGGACCGACCTACGACGCGCTGGCCCTGCCCTTCCAGCTCTCCCGGACCCCGACCGATCCGGCGCGCCTTCCCGCGCCGGCTCTCGGCGCGGACGGGGTGGTGACGACGGACGCGGGCGAACGCCGCGCGCAACCAGATCCACTGATCACGACCGACTCGGGAGGGGCGGGATGAGGTTCTTCTTCGCGTATCCGGAGACCGCCGGCCTCGACGGCGACCTGTTGGAGTCCGGCGCGGTGGACGAGGTCGCCCGAGCGGCCGAGCGGGCGGGCTTCGACGGCATGTCGTTCACGGAGCACCCGATTCCCGGGGCCCGGTGGCTCGCGGGTGGCGGCCACCAGACGCTGGACCCGTTCGTGGCGCTCGGGTTCGCGGCGGCGGCCACCACCCGCTTGCTGCTGCTCACGCACCTTTCTGTCGGTCCCTACCGGAATCCGTTCCTCCTGGCCAAGGCGGCGGCCACCGTGGACAGGCTGTCCGGCGGCCGTTTCGTGCTCGGCCTGGGCGCCGGCTACCAGAAGTCGGAGTTCTACGCGCTCGGTGTCGACTTCGACGAGCGCAACGCACTGTTCGACGAGCTGCTCGCGGTCCTGCCGCTGCACTGGCGGGGCGAGCCGTTCAGCTTCCACGGCCGGCATTTCGACGCGCGCGACGTGATAGCGCGGCCGCGGCCCACCCAGAACCCGATCCCGATCTGGATCGGCGGGAACGCGCGGCGCAGCCGCCTGCGGGCCGCCGACCACGCGCAGGGCTGGATGCCGATGCCCGGTGGCCCGGAGCTGAGCACGACGGCCCGCACCGCCGGGATCGCGGGTGCCGCCATGCTCGCCCGGCTGATCACCGAGGTCCAGGACCGGGCCGCCACCCAGGGCCGCGGCCCGGTCGAGATCGCCTGGATGTATCCGGACCCGAGCCTCGGGACGGACCCGGGCGTCGAGGCCGACCGCCATCACGCGGCGATCGCGGAGCTGGAGAGGATCGGCGTCACCTCGCTGTTCGTCTCCACGCCGCGCGGCTCCGCCGAGGCGACCCTCGGGTTCCTCGACGTGTTCGGCGGCGAGTACCTGCGCTGAGCGGTGAAGGCACTCGCCGGCCGCGCTCGCCCTCCGGTCGACCTGGTGGTCTCCGGGAATCGCAGCATCAGCGCCAGGCGCCGGACCCGCCGTCCACCTGAAGCGTGCGCCCGTTGATGAAGGCACCGGGGCCGGCGAGGAACACCACGACCGCGCCGATGTCGGTCTCGGGATCCCCGACCCGGCCCATCGGGCTGACCGCGACGGCCTGGGAGACCCAGTCCGCCGAGTGATCGCTGGTGGCCACCGGGCAGATCGCGTTGACCCGGATGTTGTCGCGGCCCCATTCCATGGCCGCCACCTTGGTCAGGCCCCGGATCGCCTCCTTGGCCGCCGCGTAGGCCCCCAGGCCCGGCAGGCCGTAGGTGCCCGCCCCCGAGGCGAAGTTGATGATCGCGCCGCCGCCGCGAGCCTTCAGGTGCGGATAGCACAGCTGCATCATCCGCAGCGTCGCGTTGGGCCCTGACTCGAACTCGGTCCGCATGTCCCGCGCGGAGAGGTCCAGTAAGGGCGTGCCCGCGAGCATCGCCTGCGCCATGTTCACCAGGGTGCTCACGCCACCCAGCTTGCTGGCGACCGCGTCGACCGCCTGGGCGCACGCGTGGTGATCCGTCACGTCGCACTCCAGGGCCAGCTCAGCCCCGTCCGCCTTCGAGACGTCGAGATCAAGCGCCGCCACCGCGACACCGGCGGCCGACAGCGCCCGACAGACACCCCGCCCGACGTCCCCGGCTCCTCCAGTGACGATCGCTACCTGGTCCGGCATGGTCGCCCGCCTCCTGCCTTCCACCGACACCGACCGGGCGCGGCCTGCGGCACGCCACCCGGCTCATCCATGATCTGAGCCGATCAGCTCAACCCAGGAAGCGACAATCTTGAGGAATCCGCCACCGAATTGGCTGCATCCAAGCCACCTCACGTGAAAAGCTAATGCTTACGACTTATCTAGTCTAGACCCGGGTCACACATCAGACGGAGGCACTCATGACCGACGCGGCGCCCAGCAGCCTGACGGGAAAGGTCGCGATCGTCACCGGCGCCGGACAGGGAGTCGGCCTGTCGATCGCCCGGGTCCTCGCCCGGCGCGGCGTCAAGCTGGTCGTCACCGGGCGTACACCCTCGAAGCTCGACGTCTTAGGCGACGAGTTGCGCGCCGCCGGGGCCGAGATCGAGATCGTGCCCGGCGATGTCGGCACCCGCGCCGACGTCGACAAGGCCGTCAGCACCGCCGTCGACGCGTTCGGTGGCATCGACATCCTCGTCAACAACGCTCAGGCGCAGGTGACGCTCGACTTCAACGAGTCCGTGCTGGACGTCACCGAGGAGAACCTCGCGATCCCCTTCCGCAGCGGCCTGCTCGGCACGCTGCACTGCATGCAGGCCTGCTACCCGCATCTCAAGGCCCGCGGCGGCGGCTCGATCGTCAACTTCGGCTCCACCACGGCCATCGCGGGCATGTCGGGATTCGCGTCCTACAGCATCACCAAGGAGGCCATCCGCGGGCTGACCAGGGCCGCCGCCACCGAATGGGGACCCGACAACATCCGGGTCAACGTCGTCCTGCCGTCCGCGCTCACCGACCGGCTCCGCGAGATGGTCGAGGCCAACCGCGCCGTCATGGACCAGGCCATCGCCGCCATCCCGCTGCGCCGGATCGGCGACACCGAGGACGACATCGGCGCGGCCATCGCCGCTCTGGTCGGCGACGACATGAAGTTCGTGACGGGCGCGACGATCATGCTCGACGGCGGGTCGCGGTACATCAGCTAGGACCGCGACCCTCGCTCCCCCACGGCCGCCACACGCTCGCCGGGGAGGAAGCACTGCCACGCGGGCCGGGCGACCGGTGCGATTCCGTCACCTGCCGAGTCAGCCAGAACGGCTCTGGCGGGACCACCGGTCACTCGGCCCGCCCGCCGTCACAGCTGTTCGGCCAGCTCCCGGACCGTCTCCAGCACCCGCACGTCGACGCTGCGGATGATCAGCACGTCCACCCTGGACCTGTCCCAGATCGCCAGCCGCTCACGGATGGTCTCCGCTGGTCCGACCAGCGCGAGCACGTCGACGAGGTCGTCAGGCACCGCGGCGGCGGCGTCCACGGCCCGTCCCGACAGGTAGAGGTCCTGAATCCGCGCGGCCGCCTCGCCGTAGCCGTACCGGGTGACGACGTCCTTGTAGAAGTTCTGCTCGCGGGAGCCCATGCCGCCGATGTAGAGCGCGAGGTAGGGCCGGGCGAGATCGCGGCAACGCTGGACATCGGGACCGATGAACGTCGGCACCCCGCAGGCGACCATCAGCGCGGACCGGGCCGGATCTCGCCGGGCCAGGCCGGACTCGACCGCCGGCGCCACCGTCTCGTCGTACTCCGGCGCGTACAGCGTCGGCAGCCAGCCGTCCGCGATCTCGGCGGCGAGCCCGATGTTGCGGGGCCCGTTGGCGGCCAGATAGATCGGTACCTCGGGTCGATGCGGGCGCATCGCCGACATCAACGGCTCGGATCGCTCGTCGGCGGGGATCCGGAACAGGTCGCCGTCGAAGGTCAGCGGTTCCGTGCGCCGGATCGCCCGCCGGACGATCTCGACGTACTCACGCGTCATCGCGAGCGGCTTGCGGTAGGGCACGCCATGCCAGCCCTCGACGACGCGTGGGCCGGAGACGCCCAGGCCGAGGATCGCCCGGCCGCCCGAGAGCTCGTCCAGCGTCATCGCGGTCATCGCCGTGTTCGCGGGCGTCCGGGCCGGCATCTGCAGGACGGCGGACGCCAGGCCGATCGTCGAGGTCCGCGCCGCGAGGTAGGCCAGCACCGTCACCGCGTCAGAGCCGTACGCCTCCGGCACCCAGACGCTGTGGTAGCCCAGCTGATCGGCGGCCACCGCCGCCGCGACCGCGGCTGGCAGGCCGCGGGAATGCGGAAGACCAATCCCCAACCGCAGCCTCAACGCGAGCACCTCGTCCGGACTCCGGCGGGCGCCCCGCGACCGCCGGCAATGGTGGCCGTCATCCGTGTCCGACTCCTTCTCACCCGCGGGCAGAAGCGACAGAGGCCGCTACGAGGTGGGATCCGCGCTGTACAGCAACGCCTCGCCGATCGCGTGCGCGGGCGTCGCGTACGTCGACAGCGCGGTCTCGGCCCGGGCCGACTGACGCTCACCCGCGCGGCCGGACAGCTGCAGGTAGCACTCCAGCACGTGCGGTACGCCGTGGACCCGGCCCCAGCCCTGGTTGCCGCCGCCGGAGTTGAGCGGGAAGGGCCCGTCCGCGTCGATCCGGCCGTCCTGGATGAAGCTCCACGCCTGCCCCTGCGGGCAGAAACCCATGACCTCCAGCCAGAACCACACCAACGGCGTGAACCCGTCATAGAGCTGGACGACGTCGACGTCCGACGCTCGCCAGCCGCTGTTGGCCCACAGCCGGCCCGCCAGGTCGAACCCGCGGTCGTAGAAGTCGTCCAGCGGCCCCAGCGTCCCCGGCAGGAACGTCGGTGGATTGCGGATCTTCGCCCAGGAGGTGACGTAGACCGGCTTGTGCGGCAGGTCCCGCGCCCGCTCGGCCGTCGTCACCACGAACGATCCGCCGCCGTCGACCGGGATGTCGTTGTCGTACAGGCACATCGGCTCGCTGATCATGCGGCTGGACATGTAGTCGTCAAAGGTCAGCTCGCGGCCGTGCCAGTAGGCGTCCGGAATGCGCTGGACGTTCTTGCGCTGCTGCAGGACGAGGGTCGCCATGTGCTCGCGGGTGGCGCCATAGCGCTGCTGGTACTCCATGAACGGCATCGCGATACCGGACGACGGGGCCACGAATCCGTACGGAGCCGTGAACTGGTCCCAGCCTCTGGCCTGCTGCGACAGCATCGTGTTGTAGCGACCGACCGGGTTGTGCAGCGTCCGGTTCACCAGCACGCAGGACGCGGCCCCCGAGGCCACAGCGAACACGGCGTGCGCGAGCGCCGGGGGGAACGAGCCGTCGTCCAGGGACCACACGGGGTCCAGATCCATCTGCTCGATGAGGAACTCGCTGTCGACGAAGTCGAACCCCGGTTTGGTGACCCTGTCCTTGGTCGCGTACGACGGCAGGCTCACGCCGCAGGCGACGCCGTCGATGTCGCCACGGGTGAGCCCGGCGTCCTTGATCGCCAGGTCCGCGGTCTGGACAGCCAGGCTTCCCACCGGGCTGTCCGCGTGACGGACGGACTTCACGGTCGCCGCGCCGACGATCGCCACCTTGTTCCGGAAGCCTTTGTCGTTCCGGAAGCCTTTGTCGTTCCGGAAGCCCTTGTCCCCACTCATCGTTCCGCGTGCCGCCCTTCGGTCCCGAACCGCTTCGAAGCCCGTCTCACTGGAGCCCGCGCCGGCGTCGGTCCTCGACAGACCGAGGTGCCCGCCGCCAACCCGGAACGAGTCGGCGGCGGGGACCTGCGCCCCGGCCGGCCATGAGCGCCGGTGGTTACTCGGCGGTCGCCATCGACGAGATCCGGTTGTGCATGTACTTGGCCACCAGCGCGTCGGACTGCCGGTGGGTGAACCCGGACTGGATCGTCACGTCCCAGTCGGCGACCTCGGCCCGTAGGGCCCCCACGGTGCACTGCTCGGGCCTGCGCCGCGTGAACGGGTCGAACTGGAAGAACTTGCAGGCGTTCTGGTAGGTCACCTTGTTGACGACGTCGTCGGGCACACCCGCGAACACCGGCACCAGCCGCTCGGGAGCATCCGGCCAGATGCCGTCGGAGTGCGGGTAGTCGCTCTCCCACCCGATCATGTCGATGTTCAGCAGGGAGCGCGCCTCCATCCCCGCCCGGTCCTCGATGAAGCAACCGAACACGTGCTCCTTGAAGATCTCGCTCGGCAGCCGGCCACCAAACGACATTCCGGTCCACGGTCCGTGGTGTGTGTACCGGTGGTCGGCCTGCTCCAGGAAGTACGGAATCCAGCCGATCCCGCCTTCGGACAGCGCGATCCTCAACCGGGGGAAACGCTCGAACAGGTGCGAGTTGAGCAGGTCGGCCGCGACCGCGCCCGGCATGCCCCGCTCGACCGAGATGCTCACGTTGCCGAGGCCACGACGGGGCGGGTCGGGCGCGGGCAGCGGGGGCGCGTCCTCGACCTCGCCGACCATGTTGTGCACGCTCGCGCCGGCGCCCAGATGCATGGAGACGACGGTGCCCAGGTCCTGGCAGACCGACCACACCTTGTCCCAGTGATCGGTGAACAGCGACGGGAACGGATACGGGTCACCCATGAAGGAGACCGTGTGGCAGCCCAGGTCCGCCACCCGCTTGATCTCCTTGACCATCGCGTCCGGGTCGTGCACCGGCGTCAGCGCGAGCGGGATGAAGCGGTCGGGGTAGGCCGCGCACCAGCTCTCGATGTGCCAGTCGTTGTAGGCCCGGATCATCTCCGTCGCCTGCTCGGGGTCGCGGTGCGCGAAGACGGCGAACAGGGTGCCCGGGAACTGGACGAACGTCGAGAAGTTCATCGCCGCCCACTCGCCGTTCGCGCTCATGTCCTTGACGCGCGCGTGAACGTCGTAACAACCGGGACGCATCTCGTCGAGCGACTGCGGCTCGAAGCCCCACTCGTGCTGCGGCCGGCCGACGACCGCGTTCACGGCCCAGGTCTCGACCTCGTGACCCTCGTACATCCAGATCGCCGCGCCGTCGGCACGGTTCGTGAACTTCGGCGCCTTGTCCTGGTACTTCTTCGGCAGCCTGCCATCCCACATGTCAGCCGGCTCAACGATGTGATCATCCACGCTGACCAGGATGTAGTCGTTGTAGTCCATCGGGTCTCCGTCCTGCCTGCCACGTGCGGGTAATGGGTGATCTCCGAAACCGCCAACCGAGGCACACCCAAGCCTCTACACAATAAGTCATTCGTATCATAAATCGACTATTCTGTCAACACTCTGACCTGCATCTCTTACTATATTTGAGCTAGATGCATTATTCGTTGAGATCCACCAAATGGATCAGTCGACCACTCGATCATGACCGGATGAGCCGCCCTTCGACCGATCTGCGACGAGTCGTCGGCAGGCCAGCCACGGTCATACTAATCCGTATGTCTTAACTATCCAGCCACCTCTGCCGCCGACCGGCAGCGCCAGGCCCGGCACGGCGATCAGATGCCGGAAGGCCCAGGCCGCCGCCACCGACCGACGCCGGCACAGCCACCCCCTCGGCATCGAGGCCCGAGCGGCATCCCCTCGCCCATCCGAGCGCCAGGTCACCAGTATTCAGTATCTTGCCTCAAAAAGCGACGGCTACCGGGGCCCGGTGGGGCAGGCAGGCCCCAGGGGCCCGCCGCCCAGCGAGGTCGACCTCGCTGGCCCTCAAGATCGGACGCGGCGGCGACCACTGACTTCCTCCTGCGGTATCAGGCCTGGCAGGAGGGCCGTAGGCCCCGGCGCAGGCCTCGACCGACCGCGGGATGCCGACGGCGGCCCACCCGAGGGGATGCGGACCGACCTGGGCGCCGGGGTGGACAGCGCGGTGTCGCTGGACAACTATTGCGGACATCGCCTTAATCGGCGCCTTGAGGCGCCGGCCGGTGGCGCCCATCGTCGAGGGAAGCCGAAGGAGGACAGACGTGCAGGAGGTCCGCGGAGTGGTCGCGCGCGGAAAGGGCGCGCCCGTCGAGGTGACGTCCGTGCTGGTGCCGGACCCGGGGCCGGGTGAGGCGGTGGTCAGCGTGCGGGCCTGCGGGGTCTGCCACACGGACCTCCACTACCGCGAGGGCGGCATCTCCGACGACTTCCCGTTCCTGCTCGGGCACGAGGCGGCCGGCGTCGTGGAGTCGGTCGGATCCGGCGTCACCGACGTGGCGCCCGGCGACTTCGTGGTGCTGAACTGGCGAGCTGTGTGCGGTGCCTGCCGGGCCTGTCTGCGCGGCCGGCCCTGGTACTGCTTCAACACCCACAACGCCGCCCAGGCGATGACCCTGGCCGACGGAACCCCGCTGACGCCCGCGCTGGGCATCGGCGCGTTCGCCGACAAGACGCTGGTGCACGCGGGCCAGTGCACCAAGGTCGACCCGGCCGCGCGCCCCGCGGTGGCCGGCCTGCTCGGCTGCGGCGTGATGGCCGGCATCGGGGCCGCGGTGAACACCGGGCACGTGGGCCGCGGCGACTCCGTGGCGGTGATCGGCTGCGGCGGCGTCGGGGACGGCGCCGTCGCCGGAGCCCGGCTCGCCGGCGCGGCGCGGATCATCGCGGTCGACACCGACCCCCGCAAGCTGGAGTGGGCCCGAGGCCTCGGCGCCACCCACACGGTCAACGCCGGGGAGACCGATCCGGTCGAGGCCATCCGGGAGCTCACCGGCGGGTTCGGCGCGGATGTCGTCATCGACGCGGTCGGGCGTCCCGAGACCTACCGGCAGGCGTTCTATGCCCGGGACCTGGCCGGCACCGTCGTCCTGGTCGGCGTCCCCACCCCGGAGATGACCCTGGAACTGCCGCTGCTGGACGTCTTCGGCCGCGGCGGGGCGCTCACGTCGTCCTGGTACGGCGACTGCCTTCCGTCCCGCGACTTCCCGCTGCTCATCGACCTCTACCTGCAGGGGCGGCTCGACCTCGACGCCTTCGTCTCCGAGCAGATCCCGCTCGACGACGTCGAGGCCGCCTTCGGCAGGATGCACGCGGGCGACGTCCTGCGATCCGTGGTCATCCTGTGAGCCGTCCCGCACACACCCGCGTCGAGTGCACGGTCACCTCTGGCACGTTCTCCCTCGACGGCGAGACCTTCCAGGTCGACAACAACGTCTGGGTTCTCGGTGACGACCACGAGGTCGTCATCATCGACGCCCCTCACGACGTCCAGGCCATCCTCGACCTGGTCGGCGGCCGCGAGGTGGTCGCGATCCTGGCCACGCACGCCCACGACGATCACGTCCGGGTCGCGCCACGGCTGGCCGCCGCCACCCAGGCGCCGGTACTGCTGCATCCCGACGACCTGCCGGTCTGGGAGCTGACGCACCCCGACCGCCGGCCGGACGGGCCGCTGCGGGACGGCCAGCAGCTCGACGTCGCCGGGACCAGCCTGCGGGTTCTGCACACCCCCGGCCACGCGCCCGGCGCCTGCTGCTTCCACAGCGCCGAGCTGGGCGTGCTGTTCAGCGGCGACACGCTCTTCGCCGGTGGCCCCGGCGCCACCGGCCGGTCCTTCTCCGACTTCCCGACCATCATCACGTCGATCGAGAAGAAGCTTCTCACCCTGCCACCCGGCACCGCCGTGCATACCGGCCACGGCCCGGACACCACGATCGACGCCGAGGCACCCCACCTGCAGGCCTGGATTGCGCGGGGCCGCTGAGCTCGTCCCGCGGACCAGCCCGCGAGGCCCACGACGAGGCGCTCCGCCACTAACTCGGCAACACAGTCGCGACGGCTGCCTAACTCTCCAGGACCCGAGCCCGCCACGCCACAATCCATCTCCCCGACGCCTGGCGTCGGGGGACTGTAGATTTCTCGCGCCCGCGAATCCGGAACGGTTCGGGACGCGCGATGTGAGGGGCGGTACTCACCATCGCAATCGGCGATCGGTACTCTATAGAACGTGGCGGTGACATCCGGCAGGCGACCGACAGAGCAATCGCCAAGATCGACTGGTCGTGACCGGCCCAACTCCCGGGGCGACGCTACCCGGCTGCGGATCTTGATGACGGCGGAGCAGCTGTTCGCCGAGCGCGGGATCTCGGCGGTGGCGCTACGCGACATCGGCGTCGCGGCCGGCCAGAAGAACAACGTCGCCGTCCAGTATCACTTCCAGGACCGGGAGAACCTGCTCCGCGAGATCACGGCCTACCGCGCCCAGGCCAGCGAGCATATGCGGGCCGAGCTCCTGGCGGAGCTGATGGCCGGCGGGCGCCCACCGCGGGTCTACGACCTGGTCAAGGCGTTCGTCCGCTCGTTCGCCTGCCACTTGGAGCGAGACAACTACTACCTGGCCTTTCTGTCGCGGTATGTCATTGAGCGCGGCGGCTACGTGGGTTTTGAGGGCCTGTCGGTCGGCGGCACGACTTTCACCTTCACCGCGATGCTCCGCCGCCTGCTCCCCGACTATCCCGACGACATCATCCAGGAACGCTGGGTGGTCATGATGACCAGCGCGGTACACACGCTGGCCAGGTATCAGAGCGCCATGCAGGCAGGCTCGCTGCCCGGTCCCCTGCCCGATCTGATCGAGGACCTCGTCCGTTTCCTCACCGCGGGTCTCGAGGCACCGCCCAACGGCCTCCACCCGGCGTGACGGGAACGCTACGATTTAAGCGCGACAGTCGTAAACGCGGCTCGGTCGAGTGAGGTCGCTCGATGTCCCGCGGCTCGCGATGACGTGACGGCCGCCACGCGTGAGCCGCGGGAATCCCCATCAGCGGGAAGGCGGAGAATCCACGCGGCATGAAGCCGCTGTTCGCGCGGACGATCCGCTCGCGGACGGCCGGCCCGAAGCCAGCGGCATGAAGGCTTTCGAATGCCGGGCGGGCTTCGAGCCGAGCGAGCGATGTGTCCAGGCAGAAGTGCCTGACAGAGCAAAAAATAAGCTTACAAGCTCAATTGCGTGTCAGTCGGACGCCGGGAGCGGCTTCGCCGACTTCAAGGTCAGCTCCTCGCCGCCGAAGACCAGGGGGCCGAAGCCCGGCTTCGTGCACAGCACCTCAAGCGCCGCGGACCTGTCGACGTACCGTTTTCCCAGCTCGATGCGCGGGCCGGCGCTCACCGGAGCTCCGGCGGGCACGACGCCGTCGGACACCATCTCCACGCCGGCGCACAGGAGGCCCTCCGCCCTCGCCGGGGCCCTGACCACAACGACCTCGCACGCCGAGTTCGACGCGCGGAGACGACTGCCTGCCTTCATGCCTGTCCCGATCCCTCCCACAGCCGCCCGGGCCTCCGACCGCGAGCGGGCCTGGCCTGCGGCCCGTCAGACCCGCGGCCCGACGACGACGAACGCCGCGTCGCGGCCGGGTCGCACCAATCATCGTTATAAGGCGTGAGACTTACTTTACGATGCTCGCGCGAGATCGGTCAAGATGGTTGGCGCCGACGACGATCAGCATGCGGCACGGCGCCGCGTGCTGGCCAGACCGGTGAGGCCACGGCGGGGTCCGGTCAGGACGGGATCGCGCAGGCGACGTCCGCGCCGGCGATGGCGAAGCAGCTCTTGCCCGCGCGCTTCGCCCTGTACATCGCGGCATCCGCCCGGTGGACCAAGGCCTCGACGTCGGTCGGCCCGGCAGGGTCCACGACCGCCGCTCCTACGCTGATCCCGATGAGATAGTCCCTCGACTCGACATGGACGGGACGGCGCATGGCGCCCACGATCCGCCCGGCCGCCTGGCCAGCCTCCTCACGGCCGGCGCCATCGAGCAGCACCGCGAACTCGTCCCCACCGAGCCGGGCCGCGAGGTCCTGCTCGCGGATGCAGCCGAGCAGCCGGGCCGAGGTCACCCGCAGAACCGCGTCGCCTGCCTTGTGACCGTAGACATCGTTCACCCGCTTGAATCCGTCGAGATCGCAGAACAGCAACGCCATCCGTTCGCCGTGTCGCTGGCCGGCGACCGCGAGTCGCTCAAGGAAGAGTTTCCGGTTGGCCAAGCCCGTCAGTGCGTCATGGTTCGCCTGATGGTGCAGCAGCCGCCCGCGCTCGTCGAAAGCCGTCAGTAGCCGGACGTTCTGCACGATCGTGACCAGCTGACGAGCGGTCACGAGGAACACCAGTCCGACGCCGACTCCTATCTCGATGAATCCGAACGGGTCCTGCTCGATGACGCGCACCGCCGTCAACACCGTCACCGCGGTCAACGGCACGTACGGCAGCAGGATCTGGGCCCACATCCTGGCCCGCTCGCGCCGCCCGAAGCGCCCGCGACCCGCGCTGGGGCCGGGCGGGACGCACACCGCGAGAGCCAGCAGCAGCGATCCTGTGATCGTGGTGAAGGTAACCAGCGTCGTGTAGGCGACCTCACCGGTGAGCGCGCGGTAGATGAGTGCGGCATCGGAGACCTGATACGCGATCAGGGCGAGGAAGGCCAACGCCAGTGCCCGGTGGTTAACCGGGCGTCGAAATTCGGCGATCATCAACACGACCGACAGCATGACCAGACCGCAGACCGTCTCCAGGATCGAGCTGGCGGCCTCAGCCCGGTGCGAGCCCTGCGCGGACAGCGCCGCCCGCAACGTCGTCGACCAGAGCAGCAGAAAGATGGACCCCGAGATCAGCAGCCCGTCGAGCACCAGCACCAGGTGCGATGGTCGACCGACGCCGTACAGCCGCGCGGAGATCGCATCCGAGCGCTCGGTCGGAAGAGTCACCAGGGCGCCCACGAAGAAGACGGAGGCCACCATGGACATGATGCCCGCGGAGAGCCCGGAGGCGGCGATGTCGGCGCCTGCGGCAATGCGGTAGAAGACGAGGCCGCTGTACACCGCCGTGATGAGGGCTCCCGTGGCGAGGCACAGGCGCCATCGGCGTCCCGCGCCGTGCGCCCGGCTGCCGAACCAGGCCGCGACGGTCGCGGTGAACGTCAGCGCGACAGTCTGGCTCGTCCCGATGACGTACGTCTGCGCACGCCCGCCGGACAGCCCAGCGGCCAGCGTCACCAGCGCGACGAGGGGCACGGCACAGCAGACCGCGATCCGCAGTCGCCGAGGGGAGGCGGCGACCGTGTCCAGGTCGCAGCCATCCGGTCTCGACGTTCCGGCCACGCCAAACATGCGCCCCCTCCACCGCGAGAGCGTCTCGGGCAGCCATGTCGATCAACCCGTTGCGGCGAAGCCGTCCCGCGACTACGGATACTTTTGAATGTACCCGGCGCATTTCAGAGACAGTCCATGAGATCTGGTCACGGACGGAAGGCGACGACAAGAATTTACGCCGATGTCGCTCGATATAGGCGGATATCGCGATCCGGGTTACACCTCGCCTCCGCAACGCGCTTCCGCGCCAAAACCCGACGCGGCCCGGCTCAGCCGGCCGGCCGCTGGCGGGCAGACGGCGAGTGCCGTACGTCGCGGAACGGCACGTCCCGGTCAAGCGTGCGCTCTCGGGGCATTCCGAGGACTCGCTCGCTGACCACGTTTCTTGCCATTTCGGTCGTGCCCCCACCGATGCTGTAGATCTGGCGCAACAGATAACCGGTGCCCCGGTTGCCGAACAGCTCCTCCTCGTCGTCCCACGCCACGGCACGCGGGCCGGCGAGCTCGAAGGCGATCGTCAGGAGCCGGGGCTCGACCACCCCGTGCATGAGGCGCCCGACCGAGGCGAGCTGATCCGACGCCGTCCCACCCGCGATGGTCGCCTGCAGCCGCCGGTCGAGCTCGGCCATCGCGACCCGGAGGGCATGCCCCTCACCGAGCAGTTCCGCGACGCCCGGTTCGCCGAGCCGGCCAGCCCGCCGCGCCAGCTGATGAAGACTGGCACCGGACTCGCCCTGCGCCATCTCGGCGCCCCGCACCGGGCGGATCGTCAGCGGCGACGACGTGAAGCTGCGCTCGTGGAACAGCCAGCGCGTCACGACGGTCCAGCCCTGGTCGACCTCGCCGACGCGGGCGCTGTCCGGCACCCGGACGTCGGTCAGGAACTCCTGGCAGAACTCCTGACTGCCGTCGAGCATCTCGATGCGGGAGATCTCGATGCCGGCCTGGTGGATCGGCAGCATGAAGACCGTGAGCCCGCGATGCTTCGGAACATCCCAGTTGGTGCGGGCCAGGCACAGGCCCCAGTCCGACCACCAGGCACCCGTGGTCCAGATCTTCGAACCGTTGAGGACCCAGTCGTCACCGTCGCGCACCGCGCTCGTCTGCGCCCCGGCGACGTCCGACCCCGATCCGGGCTCGGACAGGAACTGCATCCACAGTTCCTCGCCCTTGAGGATCGCCGGGAGATGCGCGAGCCGCTGCTCGTGGGTACCGAACTCCAGGATGACCGCGGCGCACGGCGTGGTCGTCGGCACCTGGAGCCGGCGCGGGTAGCGGTAGCCGACGATCTCCTCGTTGAACGCGGCGGCATGCGCGGGGGTCAGCCCGAGGCCGCCGTACTCACGCGGGAAACAGATGCCCGCGAGCCCACCGTCCCAGAGCAGCCGCTGCAGGCGTCGCTCCTCGGCGACCTCCGCGAGCTGCTCCTCATCGCCGCGGGACGCTCGACGTCCGGCGAAGCCCTCGGCCTCGGCCGGCGGCATGTTCCGCGCCAGCCAGTCCCGCGCGCGCAGCCGGAACTCCTCGACCGGCTCGGTCCTGTCCGCGCTCATGCCGTCGCCTCTCCCACGCCGCCGAGCAGGGACGCCAGTCGCAGCCGATGTTCCCGGACCGTGCCGAGCAGCATGCTGTTCACGGTGACCCTGCGCAGGTACAGATGCAGGTCGTGCTCGAAGGTCAGCCCGATTCCCCCGTGCAGCTGCACACAGTCCTGGCAGAGCTCGGGGCCGAACTGCCCGATGTACGCCTTCGCGACGCTGACCAGCTCGCCGGCCCGGGGATCGCCGCCGCCCACGGCCTCGACGGCGGCGTCGGCGACCGCGTGGCTCGCCTCCAGCCACATCTTCAGGTCGGCGAACCGGTGTTTGAGTGCCTGGTAGGAGGCCAGCGGCCGGCCGAACGAGTACCTGTCCGCGGCCCAGGCGACCGTCATCTCGAACGCCCGGTCCATCGCGCCGACCGTCTCCGCCGTCTGGATCGCGAGTGCCGTGTGAAGCAGCCGCTCCGCCTCGGCCGCGCCTGACGCCGGGCCGGCGAGCACGTGGCTGGCCGGCACGCGGACACCGTCGAACCCGACCCGCGCGAAACGTCGGGACACGTCCACCGTCCGCAACGGCCGGACGGAGACACCCGCGGAGTCGGCGGGCACCAGCAGTTGGATCAGGCCTTCGTCGGTGCGGGCGGGGACGACGTACTGATCGGCCTGCGCGCCGTGCTCGACGGGCCCCTTCGCCCCGGACAGCACCCAGTCGGTCCCCGACGCGACCGCGCGCGCCGCCACCTGGCCAAGCCCGTCGCCGGGGGCCGGTTCACCCGGGCACCAGACGATGAGCGCCTCCCCGGTGCCCGCCCGGTCCAGCGCCTCGAGGGCGGCCTCGCCGCCGGCTCGCGACAGGGCCAGCGCGGCGATGTTCGCGGCCAGCAACGGCCCCGGCGCCGCGTGGCGGCCGAACTCGTGCGCGACCAGGGCCAGATCCCGCAGGCCGTCGCCGCTGACGCTGCCGCCACCGTGGTCCTCCGAGACCAGCAGCGACGTCCAGCCGAGCTCGGCTCCGGTCTTCCAGTAGGCCGGTTCGTACCCCTGCGGGCGCTGGTGCAACGTCCGGCGAACCTCACCGGGAAGGCTGTCCCGCAGGAACTTCCGCGTCGTGTCGACGAACAGTTCCTGGTCGGCTGTCAGGCTCGGAATCATCCGCGCTCCGTGGTCTCACGAGGTACCTCCAGCACGACGGCCGACGCCATGCCACCCCCCGCGCACATCGCGGACACGGCGATCCCGCCGCCGCGCCGACGCAGCTCGTGGACGAGCGTGATGATCTGGCGGGCACCGGTCATCGCGACCGGGTGGCCGAGGCTGCAGCCGCTGCCCAGGACGTTGACGAGGTTCTCGTCGATGCCCAGGAGCCGGCACGCGGCGATGGGTACGGAGGCGAAGGCCTCGTTGATCTCCCAGAGCGCGATGTCGTCGATCGTCAGGCCCGCGCGGGCGAGCACCTTGGGAATCGCTTCGGTCGGCGCGAGCCCTGTGTCGGCCGGCTCGACCCCGGCCGAGGCCCAGGCACGAATGACCGCGAGCGGCTCAAGGGCCGTCTTGCTCGCGTAGTCGCTGTCGGCGATCACCATCGCGGCCGCGCCGTCGTTGATGCCGGCCGCATTGCCCGCCGTGATGCTGAAGCCCTCGATCTCCGGGTGCAGCGGCTTGAGAGCGGCGAGCTTCTCGGCGCTGGTGGCGCGGCGCGGATGCTCGTCCGTCGCGAAGGCGAAGGTGGTGCCGTCGCGCCGGGTCACCTCGACGGGGAAGATCTCGTCGGCGAAGCTGCCCGCGTCGATGCCGGCCACGGCCCGCTGGTGGGAACGCAGCGCCCAGGCGTCGAGGTCTGCGCGGGAGATCCCCGCGCTGCGCGCCGCGTTCCAGCCAACGGTGATCGACATGTCGCGGTTCGGCGCCCACGGAGTCGGCTGGTGGGTCGGTGAGTTCCACTCCTCCCAGTCGTCGGTACCGGGAACGCGCCGGGTGGTCCGTGGCGAGGTCGACGCCGAGTTGGTCCCGCCGGCGACGACGACCTTGTCCATGCCTGCGAGGATCGACCCGGCCGCCATCTGCACCGCCGCCAGGCTGGCCGCGCAGTGCCGGTTCTGCGCGACACCCGGGGCGTTGGTCAGACCGGCCTCGATGGCCGCGTACCTGGCGATGTCCCCACCGCCGTAGAGGCCCTCCCCCAGCACGACGTCGTCGACGGCCCCCGGCTCGATCCCGGCGCGGGACACCGCCTCGCGGACGGCCTGAGTCCCCAGCTCAAGGGCGTCGACATCCACCAGAGAGCCCTTGTACGCCGTCCCGATCGCGGTTCGCGCGGTCGAGACGATCACTGCTTGGCGCGCTGCCACATCAGCTCCTCACTTGATTCCGCAAGAGACCGCGCAGATCTGTCAGAGGCGCCCGGAGCGCGCCGGTCGCATCGGGCGGATCATGCTGTCCTGGGCGAACGACCCGACGAGCTGGCCGCCCGCGGTGAAGATGTCGCCGCGCCCGTACGCCCGGCCGCCGCCCGCGAACGGGCTGTGCTGGCGCAGCAGCACCCAGGCATCCGCGTCGCACGGCCGGTGAAAGGTGATCGTGTGGCTGATCACCCCGGTCGACAGGGTCCGGTGCGCCTGTGACTGCCCGACCCCCTGGTGCGGACGCATCGCGGTCCCGATCAGAAAGCCTTCGGTCGACAGCGCGAGGAGTGCCTGGCTTGTCCCGAGGTCGTCGGGAACGCCGATCCACCGCGACCACACGTCGAGATCCGGCGGCCCGACCTGGTCGGGGTCGCGGACATCCACTCCACCGGCGACGACCGTCCGCCAGGCGCCGCCCTCGTCGCCGCCCGGGGCCGGTGGCGGGCCGGGTGCGCACTCGTCACCGTGCCGGATCAGGTCCGGTTCGTCAGCTGACAGCAGCACCATCGACCGGGCGCATACCGCGTCCTCCTGGCTGAAGGTCACCGTGCCGCTGGCGAACGCTCGGCCCGCCTGGACCCGCTCGATGCTGACGTCCAAGGGCTTGGCGGACGCCCCCGGCCGAGCGAACACCGTGTGCATGGTCTTGACCGACTTCCCCGCCTGGCCGATCAGGGCTGCTACCGCGGACTGCGCCAGAATCTGGCCGCCGAACACGATGGCGCCACCCAGTTGGAGGTTCGCCGCCTGGTAGCTGTCCTCGCCGACCTGCGTCAGCGTCAACGCCGCTCGCAGCTCGTCGAGATCGACCCTCAGCATTCCGGTGCCTCGGCCGCGAGGCATGGCGGGGCGCCCAGCGCGATCGCGGGCTGGCCGAACGGGCGCCACGGGATGCCGATCAGCCGCCGGCGGCCCCACTCGGGGTGTTCGACGGACGTGAAGAAATCCCTGGACCCGAGCGCGTCCGATTCGGGAAGCTGCCGAGGGCCGACGACCTGCTCGGCGGCGACTCCCACCGTGCGCAGGTCGCGCGCGAGGGTCCCGGCGTTCCAGGTGGCCGCCGCGTCCGCCAGGAGGGCGTCGAGGACGCGTCGCCGCTCGAACCGGGCGTGTGCGTCGGCGAACTCCGGACTGCCGAGCGGTTCGCTGCCGAGGATCTTGACGAGCTGGGCGAACTGCTGGTCGTCCGCGACGGAGAGCGCGATCCAGCCGTCCTCGGTCGCGTACACCCCGTTCGGCGCGTACGGGAACATCTCGTTGGCACGGTCGACGTGCGCGTCGCTGTCGGCGCTGAGACTGGCCGCGGCGACGAACTCGTTGAAGTGGGCGACGATGAGGTCCGCCATCGCGAAGTCGACGCCCGCGCCGTCGTTGCCCCGCGGCCCGACGGCCCAGGCCGCCACGATCGTGGCCAGCGCGAACCCGCTGA
Source organism: Pseudofrankia inefficax (assembly GCF_000166135.1). Classification (NCBI taxonomy): domain Bacteria; kingdom Bacillati; phylum Actinomycetota; class Actinomycetes; order Frankiales; family Frankiaceae; genus Pseudofrankia; species Pseudofrankia inefficax. The sequence goes on along the minus strand of NC_014666.1, from coordinate 3,360,633 downwards.
CCAGATCGGCCCAGGGCAGATCGATCTCGGCCTGCTCGCCCTGCTCGTTGCGGGTCAGGTACCCGAGGCAGCAGGACGCCTGCAGGTTGTAGGCATAGGCGCGGTAGGAGGCGGACGGCCCGTCCTGGCCGAAGCCGGACGAACTGACCGCCAGAACGTCCGGACGACGCTTCACCAGCTCGCCCGCCGCCAGGCCGAGCGCGGTGGCCCGCCTGCCCCCGAGGTTCTCGATGACCACGTCCGCGCCCGCCAGCAGGGCGTCGAGGCGCTCGCGGGACTCCTCGAGGTCGAAGGCCACGCTGCGCTTGGAATGGTTGACCAGCGCGAAGTAGGCGGAACGCTCGCCCCCCGCGACCTGGTCGATGTACGGCCCGCGCCGGCGGTACATGTCCAGGCGCCGCAGATCCTCCAGCTTCGTGACCTGCGCGCCCATCGCGCCCAGGAGGGCACCGGCGAGCGGGGCCGCCAGCACGTGGCTCGCCTCGACCACGTGCAGGCCGCGTAGCGACCGGCCGCGGCGCCCCGTGACAGGACCAGTCCCCTCGGCCGCGACGTCGCCCGTCCGCTCCACCTCGATCGGCCGGTACTGGGCACCGACGACCGTCGCCTCCTGCCCGTCTGGAAGGCGCACGGACTCGAAGGAACCCCGGTGGCGAAGCTGGGGCGATTCCAGGGTCTCGGCCGGCGAGTACATGGCCGTCGCCGGCACCCCGTGTGACTGGAGCAGAGTCTCGGCCCGTGTCTTGGTGAGGGTGCGGGTCCACTCGCCGATCCGCCGGTCGATCTCCTCCGGGTACTCGATCCGCGCCGCGGTCGTGGCGAAGCGCTCGGCCCAGTCGGGTGAATCCATGGCGGCGACCACGCCGCGCCACTGATGGTCCTCCATGGCCGAGATACGGACCTGGCCGTCCTGGCAGCGGTAGAAGCTGGCGGGCGCGCCGTAGCGCTTCGCCCCGGCGGGGCCACCGGTGTTGAGCAGCACCGTCGCGATCTCGAGCGTCGGCCCCATCGCGATGGTGGCTTCCACGGCCGACAGGTCGAGGTGCGCCGGCTCGCCGTCCCGGGCGAGGTCGACGGCGTGGCAGGACGCGAGCGCCGCCGCCTGGGCGCAGTTGAGCAGCGACTGGTAGCCCGCCAGCTTGAGCGGGTTGCCCCAGCTCGCGTCCCGCACGGTCGCGAGCATGCCGCTGGCCGCCGCGAGCGTGATCTCCGTCGCGATGTCGTCACGGCGCGCACCGGACAGGCCGAACGCGCTGATCGACAGCCAGGCGCCACGGTTGGCGCCCGCCACGAACGACGTGTACGTCGGGATGTCCCGCAGCGATGCCAGCGGGCCTCGCACGCCCTCGACGCGATCGACGATGACGAGGTCGAACGGCCCGCGGCTGTCGCCGCCGCGAGCGAGCAGCGCCCTGATCCCGGCAACGTCGAGGTCGTTCCCGCGGACGATCCGCTTGCCGCGGTCGAGGATCACCGGCAGGAGACTCACCGGGCCCGCGTTGGTCGAGGTCCTGGGCCGGGCCTGGCGGTGCGGGCTGGCCGGATCGATCACGGTGGTCACCTCGGCGCCGAGACCCGCTAACAGACTGGTCGCGGCCGAGCCGGCGATGCCGTCGCCGAGCTCGAGGATCGTGAGCCCCGCCAGGAAGCCCGCCGGACCGGCCGAGGATGCCTCCGGCCCCTGCGCGCCGGTCATGGCGCGGTCGCCGCGGGCACGTCCTCCGGTCGGAACGCGGGCAGTGCCGCCGATCCGCCGCCGGGAGGCGGGAGGATGACGACCGCCCGCCCGTCACAGGTGGTCTGTCCGCGCTGGTTCACGCCGACGAGGTCGATGGTCACCGTGCGGGCCGCCCGGTCGACCTCGCGCACGGTGCCGGAGACGAAATGGACGTCGCCGAGGTAGTTGAACTTGCGCACCGAGCTGGTCAGCGTCCAGATCCAGGCGTCGTCGCCCATCCAGTTGGTCAGGAGGTGGACCATCCAGGTGGTCCGCATGATCCCGTAGTCGTAGGGCGCCGGATGCCCCAGGCGCTCCGCCCAGCCCTGGTCCCAGTGGCAGCGCTGGGCGGCATCCCAGACACCGAGCTCGTTCCTCAGGTAGAACTTCGGGACGCGCCGACGGTTGCGGTAGCCGATCCGCAACGGGCCGACCCCGTAGTCGCCCATCCCGGTCCCGACGTGCCAGCCGATCACATCGGTCACCGTGAGCGGGCCCTTCACGATCGGGCCGAGCTCGTCGCCGACCTGCACCTCGTCGATGAGCCGCGGGGTCGATCCGCGCACCGTCTCCGCCTCGTAGCAGGCGTCGATGCGCTCGATGTCCTCGTCGCTGAAGGGCGCCCGCTCGATCTGGCGGCTCTTCGCCGTCTTGCGCGTCCCGTCGCGGTCCGCGTGCCAGAAGTCCAGGAACCGGAACGCGTACGGCGACCCCGCGTCGTCCTCCCAGGCGATCCGATGGGACAGCAGCGCTCCGGTGCCGCCGCCGAACACGCTCGTCTTCAGATCGGCCGAGAAGAGCCACTGGGAGCGCAGCAGCAGGTCGCCGGCCCGGACCGGCCTGACGAAGACCCAGCGCTCGCCGCACATGTACTGGCCTATCCCCGCCAGCGGGTCGCCGCCCGCCATCTCCGCCTCCTCGTCGGCCGACCACGCGACCGGCCGCAGGATGCCGGCCGAGGTCGGGTACAGCGGCGGAGCGATCGACGAGCCCCACGACGAGCCGCCGGCATACCCGGGCTCGCTGTACAGCGGGTTGTCGTCGCCGTACCCCTGGGCGAAGTGGCGGAACGAGTCGCTGGAGCACACCTCGTTGTGCGGGCGCCGGGAGCGCCGGACGGGAATCCCGACGCGACGCCGGACGGCCTCGATGGTCTCCTCGTCGAGTGCCCGGGGAGTGGCCTGCGCAAAGGCCTGCACTGGGTTCACTGGTATCGCACCTCCGACCACGGAAGGTCGCGATGGGCGCCGACTTCCGTCTGAATGCGGCAGACATGCTCGCCGGGGACCGCCATGGCGCTCGGCACGGCGGCCTCGACCCGGCAGACCAGGGTGGCGGACTCCCCGACCTCCCCGACGTCATCGTTCACGCCTCACAGCATAACCACTAGTTAAGCTTGATGTCTTAACATCTTGCTTCCCGGGTCAGCGCCACCGAGCGGATCTCCAGCGCTCGCGCCCAAGGAGTGCGACCACGACGCAGACCGGCGGCGTGGGCGTGGCAGCTGACGCGCCGGTCGCCGGACGCCCGGCCCGGACCGCGCGAGGGGTGCCCCGACGATCGTCCCGCCGCCTGTCGACCCGTACCCGCGATGACGCCGCCCTGACCTGGGCGCCTGCCGACGTCCGACCTGGCCTCGGCCGGCCACCGATCGATCCATCGCACGAAGATCTGCGGTGCGCCGGAGCCGCGTCTGACCGGGTTCGCCTCGTCCCGGGGCAAGCAAGATCGCCGTTTTCGCCCTCGCATGGCCGTGACCGCGGCGATTTTGTGACCAGGCGAGGGCCGAAACGGCGATCAAGCCAGCGGGCGGACCTGGCCGGACACGGCGCTAGAGCCGCGCCGAGCGCTCGATCATCCCGTAGGCCTCCTCGTCGCCCCAGCGGAAACTCGCGATCGCGGACTGCAGCAGCGGGAACGTGGTGCCGTCACCGATCGGTCGAGGGGGCCGGAAGGACGAGACGAAGGTCCGGGCCGTGATCCGGATGTCCCCGCGGCGCGTCCGCAGGGTGAACGACACGTCTTCTCCCGCGGGCACGGTACCGGCCAGCCAGGGCGTATCGACAATGCGCGCCGGGAGCAGTTCACCGCCGTCGCGGACCCAGGCCTCGTGGTATTTCACCGCGCCATCCGGGCCGGGGCGGTAGTGAATCAGGCCGAACGCGCGCCCGCTCGGGAAACTCGTCGACGCCCACAGGTGGCCATGAAACTCACCGTAGCCGTTGCGGTTCCCGCCCTTCCGGTGAATGCGCAGGGCACCGCCCGTGAACTCGGTCGTGCCACCCTCGAACGTGACCGTCCCCGTGACCGCGCACAGCTGCTCGAAACGCTGCTCTCCGGCGACATGATGCCCCAACGGTTCGTAGGTGTTCTGAAACCACGGTGGGGCGACGGACCGCGCGGTCAGCTCCACGGCCAGCGGCACCTCGACGGCGTCGCCGGGCCCGAGCCGGTGTTTCCCACCATCGAGGAACCGGCTCACGTCCGTCGATTTCGCGTTTCCAGCGAAACGCAGGCGCCACTGGGCGAACGGCTCGACGCATTCGAACAGCAACGGGCCCGCGCCGAAGATCCGCGGCCTGCCCACGTCGTCGGCGGCCGGATGCGGGGGGTAATCGTCGTTGACCAGCAGCAGGCGACCGCCTGGAAAAGCCATGCACAACGCGGAGGTGAAGGACGTCTCCCAGGTGGCTCCGACCGCCTCGACCCCGATCCGCGGGAAGGCGAAGCGACCGCGGTCGTCCCACACCCACATCGACGCGCCCTCGCGATAGGTCGGCGAGGCCGGGCGCTGCGCGGTCACCTCGTCGATCAGCGGGTTCGCGCCGCCGGAGGCTTCCACTGCCGCCGCGTCGGTCATGACACGGTCCTCCCTGGAACGGCCGCACCGCAGACCGGTGTCGCGCCCGTGACGGGCTGGAAGGCCGTGCCGTCCCACCTGCTGACGAACAGGCAGTCGTTCACGCCGACGGAACTGGTCCTGGTCCGATCAGCGAAGTCGACCCGCACGCTGCCGAACAGACCGGCCCCATCCCAGTCGGTGATCGAACCGAGCGTCTTGATCAGACCACTCGATGTCGCGGTGCCGCTGGTCGCCTTCGCGCCGCGGACGAGGAGCTCGACCGCGGTGAACCCGTCGTAGGTCGCGGCCGACGGCTCCGCCGGCGCGCCGACCGCGCGCAGCGCACGCTGGAAGCGCTGGGTAGCCGGCGTGTTCATCTCGACTGGCTGGTAGGACGTCAGGAAATACGCTCCAGTCGCGTTACGCGCTGTGGCGGGGCCTGCCTTGAGAAGGTCGTTGCCGTAGCCAGACTGCACGGCGGCGAACTTGACCTCGACGCCCTGCTGCCGCAGCCCGGTCAGCACCGCGATCGCGGTCGCGGAGGCCAGCGGCCCCACGAATCCGTCGATCTTCGCGTTCCTCATGGCAAGGACAAGCGGCCCGACATCGGTGCTACCCACGGGCACGGTCGTGTTGAGATAGCCGACCCGCAGACCGGCCACCTCCGCCGACGCGGCATAGCCGCTGGCGGCCTGAGCGGCGGACTTCAGCGAGTAACCCACGCTCGCGACGTTCGACACGCCCTGCTGCTTCAGCAGCTTCCCGATGGTCGTGGCCACCTGGGTCGGCTTGAGATAGCCGTAGGTCGGGAACATGTTGGTGTCATCGATCCAGTGGGGCCCGTCCAGCGCCGGCCCGATCACGGGAATCTGGTGCTGCTGCAGGTACGGAGCAGAGGCGAAGGTCATCGCGGAACCCGTGAGAACCGCGGTGACATGCTGCTGGTCGACCAGCCGCCGAGCGGCGATGACAGCGCCCGCTGGCGTCGAGTTCGTGTCGGCAAGAGTGTATTGGACGTCGTAACCCTGCGACTTTACGTCCTCGATACCCGCCTTGATGCCGTTGAGCGCGGCGTTACCGATCGTGGAGAGCGGCCCGGTGATGTCGGCCAGTACGCCAATCTTGAGGGTGACGGTCGGCGAATTACTGGAGCTGGCCCTACCACTGACTGTTCCCGACGATCCGCCGCAGGCGGCCAGCGCGACCGCGACGGCAGCGAAAAGACTCAGCCCGACCTGGATCCGTAATCGCCGACCGCTACTGCCAGTTCCTAGCACCGGTTGTTCCTTCTCCCCTACCAGGCCGCTATTTCGTCACGTACCCCCTGGCGCCAGGGGCAGGTTGGCACCGCCGAGAGTAAATATAATGCAGAATGCTTACTCTAGGCAGGTCGGCCTGTGGACGTCAAGGACCGCGACCCGGCCCCGGGGACCAGATTTCGACGCACCAATCGACGCAACTTGACCGCGGAGGTACGCTGCCGGTGTGGTAGAGCACGCTGGCGCGGGGGTCACCGCGAGGGTGGCGGACGCTCTGTCGTCGCCTTCCGTGGACGTCGCCGACGCTGTTCATCGCCTGCTGACGGCGTTCCTGGACGCGGAGGCCGCGTCGTTGACGGATCTGGATCCCAGCCTCGAGGTGCTGGTCGCCGTGGCTCGGCAGATGGTCCTCGGTGGCGGAAAGCGCCTGCGGTCCGTGTTCGCCTTCTGGGGGTGGCGCGGCGCCGCCGGACCGGACCGGCCGGTGGCGCCGGTGCTGCCCGCGTTGGGCGCGCTGGAGCTGCTGCACGCGTGCGCGCTCGTCCACGACGACGTCATGGACGACTCCGCCACCCGGCGGGGCCTGCCGACCGCGCACCGAGCGGTAGCCGCCCGCCACGTCGCCCTCGGTTGGCCTGGAGACCCGGACGAGTTCGGGCACCACGCCGCGATCCTCATCGGCGACCTGTGCATGGTGTGGGCCGACCGGCTCGCCGGCAACGCCGAGCTGCCGGCGGCGACGCTGCTCACCGCCCGTGAGGGGTATGACCGGATGCGCCTGGAGGCGATCGCCGGGCAGTTCCTGGACCTGCTCGGCAACGCCGCCCGCGACCCGTCACCCGTCGAGCACGCCCTGCGCGTCGCCCGGCTCAAGACGGCCAGCTACACGGTCGTGAGGCCACTCGTCTATGGAGCCATGCTCGGTGGCGCCACCGGCGACGGGACGCTGGCGCGGGTGTACACCCGCTACGGCCTGGCGGTCGGCGAAGCATTCCAACTGCGCGACGACCTGCTCGGCGTCTACGGCGACCCGCACGTCACCGGCAAACCGGTGGGTGAGGACCTCCTGCGCGGCAGATCGACCGTGCTCGTCGAACTCGCCCGCTCGAGCGCGACCGGCACTGAGGCCGCCGAACTGCGCGCACTGCTGGCTCGCCGCTCGCCGGAGGATCTGCCGCGCCTGGCCGCGCTGATCACGCGGACGGGCGCGGTCACCCAGCTCAACCGGATGATCGCCGAACGAGTCGCCCACGCATTCGCCGCGGTCAACGATGGTCCACTCGACCCGCAGACCCGTGAGGCGCTCTGCCGCCTCGCCACCGCGGCCAGCCAGCGATCCTCGTGACACGCAGGTGGTCGCCGCCGGGCTCCGTCACCCTCGCCTCACCGCGGCGATTCCCCGCTCTGTCACCCATCCGCGGTAGACAAGGCCAGTGAACGAGCCGGACAGCGCCAGCGCGGGAGACGTCGCCCGCCGGCTCGGCATAGCCGTCACCACCCTGCGAACCTGGCATCAACGCTACGGCCTGGGACCCAGCCAGCACTCCCCCGGGCGACACCGCCGCTACACCGAGGCCGACATCGCCCGGCTCGACCTCATGGCCCAGCTCACCGCCCGCGGCCTTCCCGCCGCCGAAGCGGCCCGCACCGTCCTCACCCGCCCACCCGTCCCGGCCGCCCCACCCACCGCCGGACACGACAGCGCCGGACACGACGGCAGCAGCCGCAACGGCGGCGGCCACGACGGCGGCGGCCACACGATCGCGGTCGGCCCAGCCGCCGGCCCTGCCGCCCGCGGCCTCGCGCGAGCCGCGATGCGGCTCGACACCGCGACGATCAGCGGCCTCATCACCACAGCGATACGAGACCACGGAGTCGCCGACACCTGGAACGATCTCCTATGCCCCGTGCTGGTCGGCCTAGGGAAACGCCACGCCGCGACCGGACGGCTCATCGAGGTCGAGCATCTGCTTTCCCGCTGCGTCTCCGAAGCGCTCACCGCGGTACCCCGGCCCGACGACCCCGCCCGGCAACCTCGGCTGTTGCTCGCCTGCGCCGCCGAGGAACAGCACACCCTGCCCCTCGAAGCGCTCGCCGCCGCACTGGCCGAACACGGCGCCACCAGCCGCGTGCTCGCCCCCAGAGTCCCGTCGACGGCGCTCACCGCCACCATCCACCGAACCCGCCCCACCGCCGTCCTCATCTGGTCACACACGCAGGCGACCGGCGACCCCCATCAACTCCAGGCCTGCCTGCTCGGCCGGCACCAGCCCCTGCTCGCCGCCGCCGGCCCCGGCTGGCCGGACCTGCCTCCCACCATCGAACGGCCCGCCGACCTCACCACCGCCCTCGCGCTGCTGCGACCACTCGCCCGCTGATGATCCACCGGCAGACCAGACGTCAACCTGCCAGCTCGTCAGGACTGGTGAAGCGCTGTGCCCGGTCCGCGAGGGCGCTGAAATGGGCATTGACGGCGTCAGGCGTTCAGCGGATCCAGCCGATCCGGTGATCCGGGCCGCGCGCGGTCGAGGCCGCCCGCATCCGCCGGCTGTTCGCCGAGAGCGACGACGTCCCGACCCCTCTCGCCCGCGAACTCCGGGCCTGCATCGACACCGCGGAACGGGCCGGCGTCGCCGTGACCCTCGCGATCCCGGGACCCGACTCGCCCTCGCCCGCGACATCCGCCGGGCACTGACCGAACCGCGTGATCCGGGTTCTCGCCACCGCCCGCGGCTCCGCCCGGGTCGCCCTGATCGGCACAGCGGTCGAACCAGCCGCAGCCCCAACCTCAACCCGAGCCTGAGTCCGAGCCGAAGGCGCCCGCTGAACCTCCGGACGCGGCCGTCGCGGCGGATGACGGTGCGGCGGCCGACGCCGACGGTGGCGACGGCGGTGGGGACGGTGGCGGCGGTGAGTGATGCGCCCTCGCCGCCTGCGGGGAGCGGCATGCTCCCCTGCTCAGTCGGCGCCAATGATTGGTCGGCACGTTGCGACCAGCTGATCTCCCAGGAGACCCAGCTGAGCCGACGAGCGCTGGCTGCCGCCTCCGCTGATGGCCGCGGCGACGACAGCCATGTGTCACGGCGTTTCCCTGTTCCGTGGGTCCGTTCATGGCCGTCTTGTCCGGACGGCGGCCCTGTCGCGATTTCTCACGGGCCTCGGGGCCGGAGCCGTCAGGCGGGGACGACGCGACCGGTACGCAGGCTGATCATCTCGGTCCAGTCGTCGTTGGCGGCGAGCAGGTAGGCGTCCAGGCCGACGGGAACGCTCACGACCACGATGGACCCCGGCTGGAGCGAGAAGGTGTCACTCGCTTCGGTGAGCGGCCGGCGCTGACCGCCCACCAGGACCTGCCAGCCCGGGTCGGAGGCGATCGTGGGATAGCCGCGCAGCGGCTCCGGCAGCCGGCCGCCATCCGGTACGTGGGCGAACAGCAGCTCGTAGCCGGCGGTGACCCGATGGGGATGACGGAGCAGCCCGCTCACGTCGTCCGGGGCGAGCTGGTTTTCGAGGCTTTCGAAAAGCACGGCATCGTTGATGGACGTGACTACCGCCGTCGCGTCCAGGTCGACGGAGAACTTCGGCCCGACCACCCGGGCGGTCGCCGGGTCGACCGGAGTGCCCTGCCCACCGACGAGCATGTGGAAGTCACCGATGGAGCCAAACTCCAGCACCCGGGCGGCGTCCGCGTCGATCACGATGTCCGCCGGGCGTGGCCCCGCGGGAACGAGATGCCTGGCGTGCGAGCACGCCGCCGCACCGGTAAGCACCACGGCCAGGACAGCGGCATACACGGCCGAGGCGACCGACCGCGCACCGGCATTCCGTGCATAGATCACCCGGCCACGGTGACACACGGCGCAGGCATATCGGTTGGACCGTCACATTCCCGACGAACCCGGCGGAGTGTCCCGGTCCGACTTCCAGGGGATCACCCGGCTCACCGCCGACGAGCTGTGTGCGCTGGACGGAAGAGCATCCACGTGGACCTTCTCCGCGGACCGGGAAGCGGAGCGATCAGTCGTGTCGGGACTGGGGATCGGCATCGCCTGCAGCACCGGGAACGCCAGCTCCGCGTCCTCGCGGGTCGGGTTCTCCAGGTCGGGGCGGAACGTCTTGTAGAAGCGCTCGTTCCGCGGTAGGCCGTGACCTTCCCGCGGGCGTCGGTCGTCGAGGCGAGCAGGCCCGCGGGTTCTGTTCCTCGACCGACGGCGGTCTCGGCGCCGACGGTGTAACTGGAGCCGGTCGTGGTGCCGCCGGGGAACGCGGCGGCAGACGCCGCAGTGCCGCCAGCGCGGCCCTTCAGGCGGGACTAGCCGGCTCGCCGCCGTTCGCCTACGCCAACTCGGTCTAACCGCGCAGGTCAGGGTCGCCGAACTCACAGTTGATGATCAATATGGATGATTGACGCCGTAGTGGTGGACGCGTGGCCGGCGGCACTGGAAGGCCTGTGTGGTCGAGTCGGGGCGCGGTTCGGGCGGGCCGAGCCGCCGCGGCGGGTGGCCGAGTATGTGTCTGGGCTGGTCGCGCGTCTTGATGGACACCGCCGGTGCTCGGCCGACCTCGAGACCTCGCGCCGCTTGACCGCAGCCCGAGCCTGATGTTAGACATCTGCCTAACGACATTGGCCAGTCGCCTGACGAGGTCGTCGGCAGCGTTCCTGGCAGCTGATTCTCGGCGTTATCCGGAGGAACGCGGACACGATCGCGGCACTGCTGGCGCCCATCCGCCTGACGGCGTGGAGGGCGATTGATCGTTTGAGCGTCCGACGGACCACAGGCCCCGCGCGACGACAGCAGCCACCGGATCGCCTGTCTGCGGTCTACGCGGGTATGTCGGCTGGCCGGACGTGACTGAGAAGGGACCAGAGCAACATGACGCGTGTGGCCTTAGTAACCGGCGGTGCGTCGGGCCTAGGAAGTGCCGTCTGCGGCCACCTGGCGCGAGCAGGACGGCGGGTAGCCGTGCTCGACCGTGACGGTGCCGCCGCGAAAGACGTCGCAGAACGCCTACGGGCCGAGGGCGCCCAGGCGATGTCCACCGAGGCCGATGTCTCGGATCGGGCGGCGGTGGATGCCGCGCTGGACCGTGTCCGCGCAGAGCTTGGGCCCGTCGATATTCTCGTCACCAGCGCCGGGATCTCCGGGTTCGTGGCGTTCGAGGAGATCAGCCTCGAACTGTGGGAGAGGTATCTCGCGGTCAACCTGACCGGTACCTTCCACTGCATCCAATCGGTCGTACCCGACATGGTCGCGGCCGGCTGGGGTCGTATCGTGACGATCTCGTCCGCGGCCGGGCAGACCGGCACCGCTCGGCAGGGGCATTACTCGGCCGCGAAGGCTGGCGTGATCGGCCTGACCAAGGCCGTCGCGCTCGAGTACGCTGGCCGCGGCATCACGGCGAACACGATTCCGCCTTTTGCGGTGGACACCCCGCTAATGCGTGGCGCTCAGAGCGACCGGAACATCCCGAGGACCGAGACTATCTCCCGGATGATCCCTGCCGGCCGGATCGGCACACCCGACGACATCGGTGCCACGGCCGCCTTCCTGTGCTCGGAGGCGGCGGGTTACGTCACCGGCCAGATCATCGCGGCGAATGGAGGAGCGGTCCTGTAGCCGGCCCTCCTCGCACGGCCCGACCGGGTGCGGTTCCACCAGGCGAGACCGCAGCCGGTGGAGCGGCCGAGAACCATTCCGGCGACAACGCCCGAGACCGACCGCGGTAACAGACCGCGCCCGCGCCATCCGGGCGCGAACCACCGCGCCGCCGCACCTCGGAGTAGACCGCCTGCTGGGCGAGTGTCGATCAGGCTGTGCAGCGAGATCCGCGCGAGCCCTCGACCCGGCTAATTGCCAGTCGCGCCTACGGTCGGTTCATCGGTGTAGCAACCGAGGCAAAGGCGTTTCCACAGTCTTGGCGTTTTCGGCCGCGCCACCTTAGAGCTGCAGGCCTCATTGTCAGACAAGGACTATCGCCGCCGGGTATCCTTGAGTCTTGTTCCACGTATCGGTCATGGATGGCGTATGCCCGTAGTCGGCGGGATCGTGGGCGGTCGATCGGATTCGAGGCCCCGCGTCGCCGACATCTTTGTCGCGACCAGACCGGCGATCTGCCACCGGTAGACGAATCACTCTGACCGGAGGCAATGCTGTCACCTTGCTGACCAGCGGTACGATGGGCACATGGCCGAGACTGTGGTGACCCGTAGCTCCAGGGCGCGGCGGTGAATAGCGACAACGTGGAGGCCGGCAACCGTCCCGAGTCCCCTCCGGACGGCGCCCCCGCCGGCTCGCACCGACGTGGCCCGGAAGACTCGGCGACCCGGGCCATGCTGGTCGACGCGGCCGAGCAGCTCATGCTCGAGGAGGGCTATGCCGCCGTGACGACCCGTCGGGTCGCCACGCTCGCGGGGATCAACCCCGGACTCGTGTACTACTACTTCGGCCCTCTGGACAATCTGCTGTTGGCGGTGTTCCGGCGCGGGGCCGACCAGATCCTGGCGCGCCAGTCGCGCGCGGTGAACTCCCCGGAGCCGCTACGCGCGATGTGGGAGCTCGCGAGCGACAGCCGCGGCACAGCGTTGCTCGTGGAGTTCATGGCCCTCGCCAACCACCGCAAGGCCATACGTACGGAGATCGCCAACTACTCCACCCGGTTCCACGAGACCGAGCGGGACGTGCTGTCCAGGCTCGTCGAGGATGAGCAGGTCGACCTCGGTGGAGTTCCGCCGAGCGTGGTAGCGCTGCTCATGGCCAGTATCGGCCGCTTCCTGGTCATGGAGAGCGCCGTCGGCTGCACTACCAGCCACGCGGACATGTGGGCCTACATCGAGGACCGGCTGCGGCGGGCCGAGGCTCAGCGGGCAGAGCACCCTCTTCCGGCCGAGCCGGGCTAACCTCGCGATAGCGACTACCGGCCGGTCGTGCCGTCCTCACTAGTGAGGACGGCACGACCGGCAGCAGGTGGCCGGCATGGCCGGCGGTTTCGTGCGTTTCGGCGTCAGGAAGCGATGGACACCGATCGTGCCGTGATCAGGGGCAGCTCGTCGATGGTGACGAGTCCTGGATGCGCGGCGACGACCGCGGGTATGGCGTTGACCGCCGGATTCGCGGTGCTGGCGCTAAAGTCATCGCCAACGGCCGGGGGGTCCAATTCGTAACGTACGCGGACGTTGGGTACTCCACGCACCTCGATGACATAGCCCTCCGCGATCGGCCAGTCTGGCTCCATGGCGTCGCCGAGCCTCCAGAGCAGGCCCAGCTCCACGAACGGCTTACCGTTGACGATCCCCTGCCACACTCCCTTGATCCCACACACCATGCCCTTTGCGATCTGCATGTACCCGAGGTCTAGGTCCTTCGTCGCGACGCCGAATTCGGGCGCGTATCGGACGTCGTCCAGCTCGACACCGAGTGCCTTGGCCGTGACTTCGACGGCGTCTTGGAAGACGAGCTGGCGCTTACGTGCGGTCTCGGCCAGTCCAGGGGTGTCAGGAGGCGATCCGAACCCCACCGAGCGCCACGTCTCGGCGGACGGGTAGGGGGTGCAGTCGGCCGCTTCGAAGATGGACAGCCGCTCTACCTCCCGGCACACGGCCGCCACAGTAAGGCCCACCGCGCTCGCCTGGCCCGGGTTGACACCTGAACCGTACAGCGAGACGCCTCCGTTCTTCGCTGCCTGGTCCAGCCGTCGCATCTCCTCCTCGCCGTAGGAATGACCGGTGATGAAGTTGGCCGTCGAGATCACGTTGATCCCGGCCTCGAGTAGCCGCACCATTTCGTCGACACTCCAGACCAGCGGCATGTAGAGCACGACGTCGGGCCGCAGTGCGATGAACTCGTCGAGGTCGCCGGTCGACGTGATCCCGAGCGGCGGCAGCTTGCACAGCTCACCGACGTCCTTTCCGACCTTGTCCTTACTCCAGGCGAAGCAACCCACGAGCTCGAGACCGGGGGTCGCCAACACCGCACGAACTGCGGGCCTTCCCACTTCCCCCGTCGTCCACTGCGCGACACGTATAGCCATGAATGATATTCCCCTTCGGTAGGGCCTCGAACGCCACCCGATCTCTGGAAGGCGCATCAAGCAGAAGATCGTAGGTGCGGCGGCGGGCAATCGACATCGTCGGCGCTGGAGTTGCGACCGGTCGCGATCGCGTGGCAAGAGGGCTGGCAGCCGTCTTTCAGGACTTGAGGCTCACCGTCTTGTCGGTCAGCTGGCCGCAGATTGGGAGGGCGCCTCGGACGGGAGCGAATTTGTCGCCTTCGAGCTGGCTGACGAACACGCACTCCCCGGATGTGATCTTGTGCTGTGCAAGGTCGAACTTCTGGTCCCCGAACAGGCCAAGGCCGTTCCAGTCATGGATGCTGTTCAGTGCGGTGATGAGCGACGCGGGTGTCGGGTTTGTTCCGGCCGCCTTGACGGCCCGGACGAACAGTCCCGTAGCCAGGTACCCGTTGTAGTGGGCGAGCCCCGGCAGTCCGCTGACGCCCGCGGCCTTCAGATCGCTTTCGAACGCCTTGGTGGCGGCTGTCTGCATCTCGATCGGCTGGTAGCCCAGCAGGAAGTAGACACCCTGCGCGGCCTGCCGCGCCCCAGGACCGGCCTGGATGAGGTCGCCGCCGTACCCGACGGGTAGCAGCGCGGCCTTGATGTGCACGCCCTGTTGTTGCAGCGCGGTGATGAAAGCGAAGGCGGTGTTCGGGTCGACGCTCGCATAGAACCCGTCGACGCCGGCGGCCTTCATCGCCAGCACCGCGGGTCCGACGTCGGTGCTGCCGAACGGGAACTGCGCGTTGAGGTAGCCGACCTTGATTCCCTGTAGCTGTCCTGATTCGGCGTACGCGAGCGCCGACGCCTGCGATTGAGGCGCGATCGAGTAACCGATCGACGCGAGGCTGGTCACTCCCTCCTTCTTGAAGAAGCTTCCAATAGTCGTAGTAACCTCTTTGTCAATCATCGGTCCGGTCACCGAGAACATGTTCGGAGAGGTGAACCATTCACGACCGTCCTCGGCGTAACCAATCACCGGAACGTTGTTCGCCGTCAGATACTGCGCCGCGGCGAACGTCATGGCCGAGTTCGCGATCACGGCGAACACGTGGTCCCGGGTTACCAGCTTCCGCGCGGCCGTAAGTGCTGTGGTTGGATTTGTCGCCGTGTCGGCCACCACATACTTGATCGTGATGCCCTCACGACTGGCGTAGAAGGTACCCGCCTTGACACCGTCAACGCTCAGCTTGTTGCCCGATGCGGCCGGGCCGGTCTCGTCGGTTAAGATTCCGACTGTGTATGTTCTGGTGGAATCCGTTCCACTGTGATTGCCAGATGACGTGCCGCACCCGCCAATGGTCAGGGTTGCGATGACAGCGGTTGCAACCCCAACTGCCAGTGACCTTCTCCGAGTATCCGTACGATTCCGCACTCTAATCATTTTCTCTCCGCTTCAGCGCTGATCTTTCGTGGGTCTATTTGCGAGTAGGACGGTATTGAGGAGTCGCGCGACCGATCGGGACGAGGACCGGCAACGCCGACGGCCAGTAGATGAAGGACCGCGCGCCCGGAACGACGCCTGTTTCCGAAAACGCTGCGGGTGTGCCCCTTCGCCAGGTAGGCGATCCGCCTCGGCGGGACGACCAAATCGGCAGGGACTACTGTTCGGCCATCACTCAGATGGAATAATTTTGGGCGGACGTCCGGTCGACCTGGTTCGGGCTTTGGGGAACTTCGACGCGATGACGCAAACTACCCGTCGGCCTTCGCAGGACTCCGCCTGGCAGACCGCTTCAACATGACCGCGAGAGACTCTGTGAGAGTGGCGCTGTCAGGTCGTGACAGCACCCGAATCCTTCGATGAGGTGGCGCTCTCAGGCAGGGTCGAGCTCAGCAAAGTTCGACGACGACCTTGATGGCGCCCGACCGGCGGTCGCCGGCGACGCGGAACGCTTCCTCGACGTCCTTCAAGGGGAAGCGATGCGTCACGAGGGCCTCGGCGATCTCCGGGCGGCCTACAAGCATGTCCGCAGCCTGCAGGATTTCACGGCCGCCGGGGTGCGAGCCGTATCCCAGTGATGCGACGATCCGGGCTTCCTTGACCATCAGGAACGGGTACGGCAGGTCGAGATTGCCATAGTGCACCGAGAGGATGGCCAGCGTGCCGCCTGGCCTCAGCCGTTGTACCCCGTATTGAAGCGCACTTGCTGTGCCCGCCGTCTCGAGGACGATGTCGTAGGTGTCGGTTGGCTCGGTGGCCCCGAGCCGCTCGCCGATCGCCTTCTGGTGTGGGTGTCGGGCGGCTACGCTCACCTCGGGAGCTCCCTGGGCTTGTGCCGCGGCCACGGCCAACAGCCCGACCGATCCAGCGCCGACCACGAGTACCCGGGTGTTCGGATTCGTGCCGGCGATCCGGGCTCCGTGCCACGAGACCGCCGCCGGCTCCACCAGCGTCGCTGACCCAGCGTGCAGGCCGTCGGGCAACTCGACCAGTCTGGCACCGGGTACCCGGAACCGCTCGACCATACCGCCGTCCATTCGGACGCCGAGCGATCGCGTCAGGGTCGTCGGACAAAGGTTGATTCGCCCGTCACTGCAGAACTCGCACTCCCCACAACCGTAGAGTGCCTCGACGATCACCCGCGTGCCATCGACCCGTGTGCCGACGAGTTCGTGGCCCAGGATCCGTCCCGTTGCCGCAGCCATGGCGCCGAGGTCGCTGGCGCATATGCCCACTGCCTGCATGGTGAGCAACTCGCCCTCTCCTGGCGGTTCGTCGACGTCGCTGAGGACGACGCGACCGCCGATTGCCCGAGCGGCCTTCACGAGTCGGCTCCCGGGGCGGGCAGAAGGCAGCTTAGGCCGCGCGGAACATGCAGGTCGACCCCCTCGTCGGTCGGGTTCATCGGTGCGTCGCGAGGCTGCACCGCCAGGATTTTCGCGTCCAGGCCGAAATGCATTTATCACTCCGAGTTCGTCGGGTGGAACACTCAGACGGGAAGATCACGACCGCTAGCACCGCTTACGGCAGCCCTAGGAGGAGCTGCCGAGGCCGGCTGCCTCGGCACATTGCTCGACGTCGGCCAGACCCGCGATACCGACGGAGCCTGCATGCGCTGCGGGCCATGGCGTGACCACGACCCGCTCGACCCCTCGGGCGGCGAACTGGCCGGCACGCTTCTCGTCGACAGGCCCTTCCATGGTGATGATCGAGAATTCGAACGGGTCGTCGCCACGTCCGGCCGCCTCGACCGCCTCACGGACGAGATCGACATGGGTTAGGTCAGTACTGCCGTACCATCCGTCGGCGACGCGAGCAGCGCGCTCGACGGCCGCCCGGCTGTGCCCTCCGACGTGGATCGGCAGGCGGGGGCGTTGTACCGGCTTAGGACCGAAACCGATCGGCCCAAAATCGTAGAACTCGCCATGGTGCTCAGGAGTGTCCTGTTCGAACAATACCCGCAGGCACGCGATCGCTTCCTCGGTGCGGCGTCCCCGGGTCCGCCACTCGCTGCCGGTGTTCGTGTACTCCTGTTCGCACCAACCGAGCCCCACAGCGAGGTCGAGGCGACCTCCCGACAGCACATCGACAGACGCGATCGCCCGTGCTGCGTGCACCGGGTTGCGCAGCGCCAGCATATACACGCCGACCCCGAGCCGGATCGTGCTGGTGACAGCAGCGAGATGAGAGAGCGCAACGAGTGGCTCGAGAAACGGTGAGTCGGGTGTAAAGCCGACCATCTCCTCAGTGAACTTGTCACCGAACATCGCGGTTCCCGGATGCGACGCCCACCAGCCATCATGCTTCGGAAGGGCCACGTGCTCGCCTGACCAGAGTGACTCGAAACCAAGCTCCTCAGCGGCCTGCGCGTAGTCAACGATCGCCTCGGGCCGCACGCCGACAATGTTCAGTCCGACCTTCATGGCCGCTCCGGGTACTCGGCGAGTTCGATCCGCACCCCGTTCGGATCGGCGACACACACAATTTCCACGGTGCCGCGGCCCAGAGGAATCCGAGTGCGAGTGTCCTCGAGCACCGTGCCGCCCAGAGCGACGAGCCGAGCGACGATCGTGCCCAGATCTCTCACCGCGCACGACAAGTGGGTCAGACCGACGACGTTCCTGGGCAACGGCGCGCGCGGAGACGGTCCGGGCTTGGTCCACTCCAGGAACTGCAGTCGAACGGCGCCCTTTGCGACTATCTGTGACCGTGCCCGCATCGGAGGCTCAACCTCGCAGAGCGCGGCGAACACGTCACCGAATTCCGCCGCTCCGACACGTTCGAAACCGAGGCCCTCAGTATAGAAGAGCACCGACATTTCGAGGTCTCCGGTGGACACCCCTAAGCTGGTTACCTCAAGATCGCTAGTCATTGCGGGTAAACTCCAGTCGTGAGTTTTCGGCTCCGAGAACGTGGCGCCAGTAGGGCTTGCGACCGCGCGACTCGACGTGGTGGCCAACATTTCACGCAAGACGCCGGCAGAATGGGCGCAAACGTCGACGGGCAGTCAAGCATCGGCCGGGTCGCCGACCTTCACCCCCGTTTACACCGCTCCCGAGCCGGGGCGACCTTCACTCGCGCATCATTGAGCCGCCGTTGACACTCCACACCTGGCCGGTGATCCAATTCGCGTCGTCCGACATCAGAAAGGAGATGACCTGCGCGATGTCAGCTGGCTGGCCGTGCGGGTTCCCGGGGCGCCGTAGAGGCATGAGCCCCAGCAGGAGTGCCTGCCATTTCTCATCAAAAGTCGCAAGCGCCGTCTCGGACATGATCGCGCCAGGGCTGACCGCGTTGGCGCGCACATTCCGGTCACCGTAGGTGCGTGCGACGTGCCGGGTGAGGGAGTTGAGCGCAGCCTTGGACGCGCCATAGGCGACGCGGACCTTCTCTCCAGCGAGTGAGCCATCGGACGTCACGTTGACGATCACTCCACCACCGGCCTCGAAGAGGTGCGGCAGGGCATATCGGATGACGAGGCCCGTTCCGATCAGGTTGGCACGCAGGGTCTCCTCCCAGACACCGACATCCATCCGCAACAGGTCCAGGTCACGGCCCTGGAGGGCAGCTGACGTGTCGGCCGCGACATTCGCGACACCATCGAGGCCGCCCAGGATCCGCGCGACGTCGGAAATCAGGTCGCCGATGGAATATTCGGCGTACAGGTCATAGCGACCACTTTCTGCGGCCCCGCCGGCGAGCTGGATCTCACGCGCGACTGCGGTCGCGCCATCGGCATCAAGGTCAGCGACATAGACATGCGCACCCTCGAGAGCGAGCTGTCGCGCCGTAGCGGCACCGATGCCCCGAGCGCCACCCGCCACAAGTAATCGCTTACCAGTTAGCCCCTTCACCGAAATTCCCTCCGGTCACCCGTTTGAAAATTCACAAGCCTGTTTCGGGGCAAGGACTAGAAGCTCATCGCGCATCGCGCATCCGCTGCGGCCTCGACGCACCGAGCGCGTGCCCTGAGACCTCCTTGACCACCGAAGCGAGGTCGACGGGAGTTGCCAACGGATGGCGCCCGTTGCCAATCGGTGCGCAGGTGTCAGCCGCGATGATGGGGGCGCCCACGCCACCAACCGACCGCCAGCCTGCCGCCTGCCTCCACGCGACCCCGGTGATGAGAACAATCTGACCCTCCGCCTTGCCCATCTGCCGACTCCCGTCCCGCAAAGCGATGCCCGATCCCGTCGGGCTGTCGTCGGACGAGCCAGAGCCATGATCGGGATAGCACCTCTGGCGAGCCGATCGAGGCGTAAGCCGCGCCGCTTTGGCGATCATGTGGTGCGCCCGCCGACCGATTAGGCGAATGTCTAACATGCTGCGGTCGGGGGGTCAAGGAGGTGCTCCCGGCGGTCCCGACCTCGCCCCTGCCCCGCAACTGAGGGCACGGGCGTGGAACCGCGGACGACGGCCTCAATCTCGATCACCACCTGCACCCGCAGCGTCGCTGCAGCAACGTCGTCGCCGGCAAGGAACACCTGATGCTGCTGAGGTACGGCGGGGCTCTCACGATGGAGGTCGGGAGTTCAATGGGGCTTGGGCCGGCCTGCATCGCCGCCTGTAGGTGCCAGATCTTGGAGCGGTCCACGGTGGGACGGCTCGAAGCGTCTGCGCATGTGTCGCGCCCCTGGCAGGTGGGAGACGCCGGTGCTCAGCGGGGTAGCCGAACTCAGCGACGCCCTCGCCGACGACGGCCTTCAGCGTGTCGTGGTCACGGACGGCGGCCTGTGCGGCGTGAATCGGCCGGCCGGTCTTCTCGACGAGGCGCACCGTCCCCGCGAGGTCCGCGGGGTCGACATCTGGAAGTCCACGCCGTCGACCAGGCAGGGCAAGGAGTTGATCGGCAAGATCTTGACGTGGCTGATTCCGTTGTGGCCCGGCCTGGGCCCGCTCGACCACCGGGATACACGGATGTAAACATGTGATCAACATGTGTCGACGGCCGTCAAGGGATCTTTGCTTAGGCGGCCGTATACCCGTCAGATCGACGGCGACGTCGCGTCTACCAAGAGCAAGACGGCATCAGTCGGCCAGACAACCGGGCGGTGGATGCCGCTTCTGCCGTCTCGGGCCGACCTCGGGCCGCGGCTTTCAGGAGCACCTCCGGGACTATCGTTTCCAGCTCGTCCACGGTCCAGGGCGCTTCGCGTTTCTCGATCTCGGAGACGATCGTGAATCCGTCGTACTGGGCGACACGGCCACCCGCCGTCACCGAGAAGACCTCGCCGTTGATCCCGGCGGCCGCGTCGGAGGCGAGATACGCGAGAAACGGGCCGAGGTTCTCCGGCGCCTGGTGGTCCCTGTCCTCTCTTTCGAGACGGTGCCGGAGGGCCTCCATCTCGGGGCCGCCCTTCGCCAACTGCCGGCGCATCGAGGCCCGCCAGTTGACGTGGTTGCGGGAGATCGACCGGGGACAGAACACGTTGCAGGTGATGCCGCTCCCCCGCACCTCCTGGGCAACCGCCCTGGTCAGGCCGACCACGCCGGCGTTCGCGGCGCTGTAGGCCGCGAGCATCGGCAGGCCGACCCAGGCGTCCGAGGACGCGTTCAGCACCCGGCCAAAACCCTGACGCCTCATGAGCGGCAGGGCATGGTGCATCGTGTTGTAGGTCCCGGTGAGCTTCGCGTGAGTCTGCGGGATGTCGACCCTCCCCCACGCCTCCACCGCCGTCTGGACGAGCGCACCGGCCACGTTCACATCGCCCGGATCACCGAAGAACGGGACCGCCTCACCACCTTCGGCCACGATCTGGTCCGCGGTCGTCCGGGCGTCACCACTCAGCGACTCGATCAGCCGCCTGTCGTCGTCGGTCAGCAGACTCTCGGTGTCGTCGCTGTTCGCCCACGACGACAGACCGACCGAACCGGGCTTGCGATTGTTGGTAACGACCCGAGCGCCCTCGCCGCCAGGCCGACCGCGATTCCCTTGGCCGCGCCCATCCCGGA
This sequence comes from Pseudofrankia inefficax, assembly GCF_000166135.1. Taxonomy (NCBI): domain Bacteria; kingdom Bacillati; phylum Actinomycetota; class Actinomycetes; order Frankiales; family Frankiaceae; genus Pseudofrankia; species Pseudofrankia inefficax. The sequence goes on along the minus strand of NC_014666.1, from coordinate 3,339,367 downwards.
ACCGGTGACGACGGCGACCTTTCCTTCGAGCGGTCTGTCCACTGCGCACCTTCCTTCTGGTCGAGCCCTTCCTCGAGCGGGGCCGTCAGGGCTCAAGAACCACCCGGATGACACCGAGCGATCTGTCGCCCGCGACGCGTAACGCCTCCGCGGCGTCCTCGATCGGGAACCGGTGCGTGATCAGCGTCGCGGCGATCATCGGTTCCACGGCTAGCATCGCCGCCGCGTCCGCCAGGTCACTGCCGTCCTCGTGTGAGCAGTAGCCGAGCGATGGCACGAGCCGCGCCTCGCGGACGAACATCGTCTGGAAATCGAGACGGATCTCGGAGAACTGCGCACCGAGGACGACAACCGACCGCTCTCATCTTTCCTCAACCTTTCGTCGCGCCCGTTGGACCGAGACTGACCTGGGTACGCGCAAACAGAAGGCGATCACCTGGATGTCTCTGTGACCCCCGGCGCTGTGCCGATGGCGTTACGCCTGGTTGTCCGCGACGACCGGGGTGGCAATGTCATAGGCGATCTCGTTGCCGGTGTTGGCGATGGTGTGGTCGCGCGGCCGCCCGTCGTCCACGGCACCACGCGAACGGCCAGGTCTGATTCGCCTTCTGAACCGGCGGACTTATGCGGACTGCGCCCGAGCGGACACGAGAAGGTCGACGATCGAGGCCGGCGTGACGGGCAGCCGGGTGATCGTGACGCCGAAGGGTGCGAGCGCGTCCGCGACCGCGTTGATGATCGCGGGTGGGGCGCCGATCGCGCCGCCCTCCCCCGCGCCTTTGTAGCCGCCCGGGCCCGACCCGGGCGTTTCCAGGTGGACGATCTCGATGAGCGGCACCTCGGCCATGGTCGGCACCAGGTAGTCGAGGAACGTGGTCGCCAGCGGGTTACCGTCGGCGTCGTAGACGAGGTTCTCGTAGAGGGCCCCGCCGATCCCCTGGACCGTCCCGCCGGCCACCTGGCCCTCGACGATGTTCGGGTTGATCATCGGGCCGACGTCCTCGCTGACGATGTAGCGCAGCAGGGTGACGACGCCGGTCACGATGTCGACCTCGCAGGTGCACACGTGGGTGGCGTTGGCCCACTGCATCATGTCCTTCGCCTGGTACCGCCCGCTGGCCTCGAGCCCCGGCGGCACCTCCTTCGGCAGCTTGTCGGGCTCGAAGTACGCGACCGCCGCGATCTCGGCGACGGACAGCCCTGGCGACGGATCACCCTGCACGGTCGCCCGCCCCCGCGCGAGCTCGATGTTCTCGGCGGGTGCCTCCAGCAGGTGCGCGGCGATGGCGATGATGCGCTCACGCAGCTGCGCGCCCGTCTCCTGGACGGCGCCGGCGATCATCGATCCACTGCGGCTGCCACCGGTGCCGCCGCCGAACGGGGTGACCGCCGTGTCGCCCTGGATCGTGTTGACGTCGGCGAGGTCGACCCCGAGCGCGTCCGCGGTGAGCTGGACCGCGGTCGTCTCCAGGCTGTTACCCGTCGACCCACCGGCGAGATAGACGTTGACCTTCCCGGACGGCTCGATCCGGATCGTCGCGCCCTCGGTCGCGTAGAAGCCCATGGCCGAGGCGGTCGGCTCCACGTAGCTCGCCGTGCCCACGCCGAGGTAACGGCCCTGTTCCCGGGCCGCGGCCTGCTCGCGGCGGAACGCGTCGTAGTCGAGCTTCGCCAGCCCCGCCTCGAAGACCTCCCGGGGCGAGAGATGGTTGTAGAGGAATCCCGCCGGGTTCTGGTACGGCATGTCCGCGTTGGCGAGAAAGTTTCGCCGGCGTAGATCCGCCGGGTCGAGACCGAGGCGACGCGCCGCGATGTCCAGCAGCACCTCACGGGCGACCGACTCGAACTGCCACGGCCCCCGGTACGCGGAGAGCCCCACGGTGTTCGAGAAGACCGACCAGGTCGACCACGTGGCGGTCGGGATCCGGTAGGGACCGGGGAACAGCATGCCGACGGCCGCGGACGTCCCGACCGGCCACGGCGTCGGGTAGGCACCGACATCCTGGGTGTACTCGATCTGCGCCGCGACGATCCGGGCGTCCTCGTCGAACGCGAACCGGGTGTAGCCGTGCGCGTGGCGGGCCTGATTGGCGGCCATCAGGTTCTCGCGGCGGTCCTCGATCCATTTGATGGCCCCGGGGACCTTGCGCGCGGCGAGCATGATGCACATGTCCTCGCGCATCGGGTTGACCTTCTGACCGAAACCGCCACCGGTGTCGCGCATGATGGCACGCACCCGGTTCTCCGGCAGGCCGAGCAGCCGGGCGGCGAACGCCCGCACCTCGTGCGGTGCCTGCGAGGCGACCCAGATCGTGAGCTCGCCACCGGCCCATTCGACGACGATCCCGCGCGTCTCCATCGGCACCGGCGCGTACGCCTGCTGGAAGAACGTCTCCGCCACGACGTGCGCCGCCGATGCGCAGGCCGCGTCCACCGCGTCCACCGGCGAGCCCCGGAAGCCGCCGGCCAGATTGTTCGGATACGCCTCGTGGACCAGCTCGTCCGTCTCCTGGGCGCCCGCGTAGTCGGCGACGGCCGGCAGCGGGTCGTAGTCCACCTCGACCAGGTCGACGGCGTCCTCGGCGACGTACCGGTTCTCGGCGATCACCAGTGCCACCGGGTCACCGACGAAACGGACCTCATCCTCGGCGAGCGGCGGACGCGGCGTGTCCGGAACGTTCTTGCCGAGAATCCCGTACCACGCCTCATGGACGTCCGGGTTCAGGTCGGCGGCGACGAACACCGCGTGCACGCCGTCGAGCGCGAGCGCCGCGGAGGCGTCGATGCCGAGAATGCGCGCCCTCGGGAACGGGCTGCGCACGAAGCAGGCGTGCACCATCCGCGGCCGCACGACGTCATCGACGAATGTGCCCTGGCCGGTCAGCAGCCGAGGATCCTCCACTCGGCGGACCCGGGCACCGGCGTACCGGGCGGCGGCGCTCACAGCGGTGGCAGTGTGGACGGAACCGGTCATCTCGCGCAGGCCTCCGCATCCTCGACGGCGGTACCGTACCAAGCATGCTGAGCGGGCGTTAAGCGTGCCAGGAAACCGGACACCGGCTGATCGTCCGTTCCCTTGCCGCCCCATCCCGTCTTCTGTACGGTCGTTCAGCATGAGTTCGTTTCCGGCGTGGGCCGAGCCCAGAACCGCGATCGTGACCGGCGGTGGCCGTGGCATCGGCGCGGCCGGCAGCAGTCGGCTGGCCGCCGAGGGCGCGGCGGTCGCCGGCTGGGATCTCGGCGGCCGGACCATCGGGTGAAGGCGGCGCCGTTCGCCCACCACGCGCCGGCAAGCGTCGAGGAGGCCCTGGCGTTACTCGCCGAACACGGCGACACCGCGAAGGTCCTCGCCGGTGGACAGAGCCTCCTGCCGATGCTTGCCCTGCGCTTGGCCATCTTCGACCATCTCGTCGACCTCGGTCGTATCCCTGAGCTACGCAGCATCGAACGCCGCGACGGCACGCTGCGGATCGGCGCCGGCACCACGCAGGCAACGATCGAGAGATCGACCGAGGTCGCGGACGCCGTACCCCTGCTGGCTCGGGCCACACCACTCATCGGCCATTTCCAGATCCGCAACCGCGGCACCATCGGCGGCGCGCTGGCCCACGCCGACCCGGCGGCCGAGTCACCGGCGGTCGCGCTGACGCTCGACGCCACGTTCGAGGCGCGCTCGCGGCGGGGCAGCCGCACCATCCCGGCGGCCGGCTTCTTCGCCGGCACCTGGACCACCGACCTGGCCGAGGACGAGGTGCTGACCGCGGTGAGCTTCCCGATCTGGGACGGCCGATGCGGCTACGCGATCGAGGAGTTGGCCCGTCGCCACGGCGACTTCGCGATCGCGGGAGCGACAGTGGCGATCCAGGTCTCCGACGCGGGCCGCATCCAACGGTGCGGCATCGGGTTGATCGGTCTCGGCTCGACCCCTGAACGAGGCGTCGAGGCGGAGCGTGCTGTGGTCGGAGAGACGCTCTCCGACCTCGATCCCGACGAGGTCGGGCGAACAGCGGTCGCGGCGCTCAACTCCGTGCCTGTCGACCTGCACGGGTCCGCGGCCTACCGCCGGCGGGTAGGTGCGGCTATGGTGAGTCGCGCGTGGAGACGCGCGGCCGAGGAGGCACTGCGGGGGCCCGCGGATGGCTGACGCTGAGGAAGCCGCCGGTATGGCCGAGGTGGACCTCCGGATGCGTGTCAACGGCCGACCGAGCCGTGGGCGCGCGCAGCCGCGGGTCACGCTCGCGGACTTCCTGCGGGACCACCTCCAGCTGACCGGCACCCATCTGGGCTGCGAGCACGGCGTGTGCGGCGCCTGCACGGTGCTACTCGACGGCGAGGCGGTCCGGGCCTGCCTCGTGCTCGCCGTGCAGGCCGACGGGCGCGAGGTCACCACCATCGAGGGACTCGGGACTACCGAGGACCTCTCGCCTGTGCAGGCCGCGTTCCGCGACCACCACGGTCTGCAGTGCGGCTTCTGCACGCCGGGATTCGTCGTCTCCGTGACGGCATTCCTGCGGGAGCACCCCAACCCGACTGACGACGAGATTCGCGCCGGGCTGTCCGGAAACCTCTGCCGCTGCACCGGCTACCAGGGAATCCTCAAGGCGGTCCAGGCCGCGGCAAGGAGCATGGGATGACAGCGGGCCAAGAATCACCTGGCGCGGCAAAGGACCTCGGCGGTCTGTTGGGCCGCATCGGGCCCAGCTTCTTCCAGACGGCGTGGGTGGTGGCCGACCTGGACGCGGCCAAGAAGGCCATGCAGGACACGCTCGGCTGCGGCGAGTTCGCCGAGTTCCGCATGGAACAGAAATGGACCCTGCGCGGCGAACGCGTCGCCGGCGGGCTCGCCCTCGGCTACGCCCGCACGGGCAACATGCAGGTCGAGCTCATGCAGCCGCTCACGGGCACCACCATCCAGCACGAGTTCCTCACCGAACGCGGGCCAGGGCCGCACCACTACGGCTACCTCGTCACGAACCTCGCCGAGTCCGTCGCCGCGGCGGCGGACTTCGGCTTCACCGAGACGATGTCCGGGCGGTTCGGCACCGTGAAGGTCTCCTTCATCGACACCTACACCGAGCTCGGCGTCTACCTCGAACTCATCGAGGACCCCGACGACCTCTACTGGGCCACCAAGCCCTGGCGGGACAGCCGCGACCAGGTTCGCCTCACCTAGCAGAAGGACGCCCCCATGGAGCTGACCAACGAGTTCCGCGTCGAGGCCAGCCCGGCGACGACCTGGGCGGTCCTCACCGATCTCGAACGCATCGCCCCCTGCATGCCGGGTGCCCAGCTGTTGGAGGTCGCCGGCGACGAGTATCGCGGCGCCGTGAAGGTGAAGGTCGGCCCCGTCGTCGCGCAGTACAAGGGCACCGCGACCTTCCTGTCCCTCGACGAGACCGCGCACAAGGCGGTACTCAAGGCCGACGGCCGCGAGACCCGCGGCCAGGGCAACGCCTCGGCGACCGTCACGGTGACGCTGTCCCCCGACGGCACCGGCACCAGGGCGACCGTGCTGACGGACCTTCACATCACCGGCAAGGTCGCCCAGTTCGGCCGGGGTGTCATCGCCGACGTCAGCTCGAACCTCATCGGCAAGTTCGTCGAGTCACTCGAGTCGAGCATTCTGAGTGACGCAGAGCTGCCCCGTTTCGAGGCCCAGATTCCCGCCGCGCCGGCCGCGCGAGTCGAGCAGCCCGCGCCTTCGGCAGCGGCGCGCCCACCAGCCCCGGCCGAGCCGGGCGCCGTCACCGAGATGCTTGAAGGCACGAGAGGAGGAGTCACTTCCACGGCCAGCCCAACCGTGCTGGCAACGGCGCCGGGCGCGGTACGGACCATCGACGGGGCCGAGCCTGAGCCGGTCGACCTGCTCGGCGCCGCCGGCGCGCCCGTCCTGAAACGCCTCGCCCCCGTGCTCGCGGTCGCGGCGGCCGTCGTCGCGTTCCTGGTCATCCTGCGCCGACGCTGACCGGCCGGAGACGCGAGATCTCTATGGTCTAGGGAACTGCAGGACGGGCCCGTGGGCGTCGGCGGGGAGACCCTCACCCTCGGCTACGCCGAGGTCTACTCCGCATTCCTGCGGTACGCAGAAACGGCCGCCCACCGCCACGGCCTCGACACCCGCTCGATCCTCGTCGACAGACGTCTCGTCGAGTGCGCCGAGCTCAGCCAGGTCCAGGCCAAGCTCGGGCTTCGCGACAATGCACTAAGTCAACCGGTCAGCGCTTGCCCTCGACCCCGATCGACGCCTCGCCGACGGTAAGAGAGGTCATCGTCCCCGCCTGTCCGCGACGGCGCTGCGGGCTGGTCAAAGCGAAGCTGGAACGGTCTTGGCCATTTCGCGGAGCCCAACCGCGTGGACAATGAAGGCGTCGAGTCGTTCCCAGAGCAGGTGGCGGGTGGGTGCGAAGTTGTGCATGTGCGCTGCCCGCCGGAGCCGGAAGACCGCGAGGTCTCTTGCCGCAGTGAACGCGGCAGCTTCGGTGAGTAGCGGGTAGATGACGTCTCGCTCACCTGCGGCGAGCAGGACGGGCACGTCGATTGAGGCGACCTCGGCGGCGACAGCTCCCGGCTCGAGGAGTGCCACCGCGAGGCTGGGTACGGCAGCGCTCGACCATGGGAGGGTCTCGGTCTTGACGGGGATGCCAGCCTTGATGTCGTCTGCGGCGAGTGGCGACAGTTCTTCCACCCAATGGAATGCCCACGGCCAGTCGATGTCGCCTAAACCGTCAACCTCTTGAGTGTTCTGTGGCGTCCACTCGGAGGCGAGCCGCGGAGCGGTGGATTGCTTTCGCGGAATCGTCGTGTTGATGACGCTGCTTCCCATCAGAGCGACGGCGTCGAAGGTGCGATACCGGGCTTGCATGGCGACGGCGATATGACCGCCCATCGACTGACCGGCAGCGACGACGCCCTTGATCTTGATGGAGGGGAATTCGCCGGGAGCGAGAGTCCCTTTCCGGAGCCGGTCGAGAACGGTCGTGACCGCGGCGTGATCCGCGGCGGCGACCACCGGAAGGGTGGTGACTTCCGCGGCGGGGATGGTGCTGTCGCCGGATCCCAGGTGATCGAGCGCGACGACGACGGTACCGCGCCGGGCATGGTGGTCGGCCTGACTGTATCCGCTGTCGGGTAGGTCGAAATACCGTCGCCCGTAGCCGCCTCCGGGCAGGAGAACGAGGACGGGCGCGCCGGCGATGGATTGTTCGCCCGCCGGGACGTACACGGTAGCCGCGATCTCCCAGGCCGACTCATCGACCGGCGAGGCGGGGACCTCCACGCGGACATCGAAGGCCTTGATACCGCCCGCGACTTCTAACATTGCCCACCTTCCGTGCACCGACATGCGCGCCGCCTGCCGTCGAGTGCGTCCGAGGTATTGGTCACAGGAATGGGATGCACCATCCCCACTTGCCGCATGCTGACCGATTGTTCAGCACGCATGGAGATGCGGTCAAGCGTCGCGGCGGAGGAGACGGCCAGCGTCTCGGACCGGGCCGCGGTCGATGCGACCGCGACCGTCGGGAGTCTTGTCACCAGTGTCGAGATCCTCGGGTTTGAGCCTTTCGTGGAGATCAGTCCTTTGGTTAGGCGAATGTCCAACACAGCCTCGTCGACCGGGTAGGCGGGCGGACCAGCCGTACCAGGGTGAGCAGGTAGCGGATGCGGTCAGGAGGTCCGCCCCGGCGGCGCGCTAGGCCGTAGCGCCGTGGGGCCGGCCGATCATGTCCGCGTGCAGCGCGGCCAGCCGTCGAACAGCTCCTCGCGTAACCGCAGCGCGAGCTCCAGACAGGGGCCGGGCAGGGCGAGGACGCCGTTGAACCCGACCGTCCGCGCCCGTAGGACGTTCATCCGGCGAGGCCGGCCAGTAGCTCGCGGGTACGCCGCAGCGAGGCGCGTGGGTCGGCCCCCAACGGAACTGGCTGCGCCCAGATGTCGGTCGCGCCAGCGTCCAGCAGCGCCTGCAACTGCCGCTCGACCTTCGCCTCGTCGCCGACGATCGCCGCTTCGCCGGGGCCAGTCGCGCCACCGATCGCCATGATGCGTTGGTAGGCGGGCGAGCTCGCGTACATCACCGCATTCGCGTTCACCGCCGCTCGCGCCTCGGTTTCGTCGTCGTGTACCGCGACCGGCAGGCCGGCGACGATCCTGGGCGCCGGACGCCCCGCTGCCTTCGCCGCCGCCGTAAGGCGGGGTTCGACGTGCTGGGCGATCGCCTTCGCCGGCGCCATCCAGAGCACCGCGCCATCCGCGTGCTCGCCCGCCACCCGCAGCAGCCGAGGCGAGAGCGCGGCCAGCAGCACGGGTACCGGCTCGGTGGCCCGGACGGTTCCGGGACGGATGTGGGCACTCCACTCCTCGCCGGTGCTGTCCACGCCGCCGTCGCGCAGCAGGCTGGTGAGGAGCCGGACGTATTCCTCGGTGTTTCGACCCGGACGGTCGTAGGACAGTCCGAACTCGTCGCGGATGTGGCCCGCGTGCGACGGGCCGATGCCGAGGGTGAAGCCGGGCCGGCCCATGGCGGCGGTGACGGAGGCGGCGCGTTGCGCGAGGAGGAACGGGTGGGAGGTGTAGGTCTGCAACACTGCCGTGCCCAACTCGATCGTCGAGGTCTCCCGGCCCGCGAGCGCCATGGAGACCAGCGGGTCGCCTTGTACGACGCTGGCGAACCACAGATGGTGGAAGCCCTCGGCCTCCGCCTTCTTCGCCTGATTGATGATCTTATCGGGCGTCGAGGCGCCGCCGGTCAGTCCGATGCGCATTCGTCCTCCAGGTCTGACAAGGTCACGGGTCGCTGGTGTCGTGGGTGGCGGGCCGCCCGAACGCCTCGCGGCTCGGCCGGCGCGGTGAAGGTCGCGGCCAGCGCCGCAGACAGCGGCCTGGTGCGGACGGGCGCATGTAGATCACGGCCGTCAGGAAGGCTGTCATTTCCGCGTGGCTGTTGCTGAAGCCGACGGCCCGTGGATGAGTCCGGGATGGGTCTCGGCGCGGGTCGCGACCCGCCGGGTCGTGACGGCGGTGTAGCCCTCTTCGAGCATGAGTTGCTCGGCCGCCTCGACCAGTGCGGTCCGCGTCCTGGAATCCTCCGGCCCGCGACGCCGCGGGCCGGCCGCGGCGCCACCGGCCGGGGGCCGTCGTGCCGCCGGCGGTGTCGGCCGGCCCCTCGAGGCTTACCGACACGCCCCTGACCTGCGGATCACCGGTGGGTTAGACATTCGCCTAACATACCGGTCGGCCGGCCATCCAACAAGATCGAGTACGGGTGTGGCCGATCGCGCGGCGCCGGTCCCGGCTTGCTTGACCCCAGGACGCGCAGGGTGTTAGACACTTGCCCAATCGGTCGTTGGTCGACTGTCTAAAACGATCGCGGCAAGGTGGCGGAACCCGCCCCCCGGCTCGGTGGCAACCCTCTTGGAGATGGCGATGACAGCGGTGATGCGGGGAGTACGCATCCTCGAGGTGGCCGAGCACACCTTCGTACCCGCGGCGAGCGCCCTGCTGGCCGACTGGGGCGCGGAGGTCATCAAGATCGAGCACGTGGAACGCGGTGACGCGATGCGAGGGCTCGCGTCGAGCGGGGTCGTGGACATCCCCGGCGACGTTCACGTCTTACTCGAGCACTCCAACCGGGGGAAGCGCAGCCTAGGCCTCGACCTGACCACCGACGAGGGGCTGGACATCCTCTATCGGCTGGTCGAGACCTCGGATGTCTTCCTCACCAACAAGCTGCCGAGAGTCCGCAGGAAGCTCCGGATCGACCTGGCCGACATCCGCGCCCACAACCCACGCATCATCTATGCGAGTGGGACCGGCCAGGGCGAAGAGGGCCCGGAGGCGGACCGCGGCTCGTACGACGCGCTGGCGTTCTGGGCGCGTTCGGGCACGGCCGTCGGGCTCTCCCGGCCCGAGTACGGCCAGGTGGTGATGCCACCGGCGCCAGGGTTCGGCGACTCGCTGGGCGGGATGACGATCGCCGGCGGGATCATGGGGGCGCTGTTCCACCGCGAGCGGACCGGCGAGGCCACCGAGGTCGACGTGTCCCTGCTCGGCACCGGGATGTGGGCGATGGGCCAGGCCTTCGCGCTCTCGCTGCTGCTGAACGTGCCCTGGGTACCGCCGCCGATCGAGATGGCCCGGGCGAACCCGCTGGTCGCGACGTACCAGACCGCTGACGGCCGCTGGCTCTCGTTGTGCTGCCTACAGGCCGGCCACTACTGGCCGCTGCTGTGCGCGGCCGTCGACCGGCCCGACCTGGCCGCCGATGTGCGCTTCGCCGACCACGCCGCGCTCATGTCCAACGGCGTCGAGGCGGGCGAGGCACTGAAGGCCGTGTTCGCCGCGCGGCCGCTCGCCGAGTGGCGGGAGCGACTCGCCGACTTCGCCGGGCAGTGGTCCGTCGTCCAGGACACCCTCGAGGCCGCGGCCGACCCACAGGCGGTCGCCAACGGCTACATCCAGGACTGCAGGACCGCCGCGGGAGCGCCCTTCAGACTGGTCGCCGCTCCGGTGCGGTTCGGCGGCTCGGCGGCCGTCCCGAGCCGGGCACCAGAGTTCAACGAGCACGGCGACGAGGTCCTCGCCGAGCTCGGCCTCGGCTGGGACGCGATCGTGGACCTGAAGGTCCGCGGCGTGGTCGCCTAGCCGCCGCGCGCCGGCCGCCGGTTTGCTCGGTGCCGGCGATGCCGCACCTTCCACCAAGCCCTCGCGGCCACTCGTCCACGCCCGCACAGCCCCTGACTCTCCAGCTCCGGAGGAAGCATGAAGATCGACGACCTGGTCCTGGTGAGCATCGACGATCATGTGGTCGAGCCGCCGGACATGTTCCGTAACCACGTGCCTGCGAAGTGGGCCGACCAGGCGCCGCGGGTCGTCACCGACGACGCCGGGGTCGAGCAGTGGGTCTACCGAGGCCGCGCGACCGGCATCATCGGCCTGAACGCCGTGGTGTCGTGGCCGGCGGAGGAGTGGGGTTTCGATCCGGCCGGTTTCGCGGAGATGCGGCCGGGTGCGTACGACATTCATGACCGGGTGCGGGACATGGACCGCAACGGGATCCTCGCGTCGATGTGCTTCCCGACGTTCGCCGGGTTCTCCGCCGGCCATCTCAACCACGTCAAGGACGACGTCACGGTCGTGATGGTCCAGGCGTACAACGACTGGCACGTCGACGAATGGGCGGGGACCTACCCCGGCCGGTTCCTTCCGCTCGCCCTTCTTCCCACCTGGGACCCCAAGCTGATGGTCGCCGAGATCCGCCGGGTCGCGGCGAAGGGCGCCAAGGCGGTCACGATGCCCGAACTGCCGCATCTCGAAGGGCTGCCGAGCTACCACGACCTGGGCTTCTGGGGCCCGGTGTTCCAGGCGCTGTCGGAGACCGGCCTGGTGATGTGCCTGCACATAGGGATCGGCTTCGGCGCCCTGAAGCTGGCGGCGGACTCGCCGGTCGACAACATGATCATCCTGGCGACCCAGATCTCGGCGCTCGCCGCCCAGGACCTGCTGTGGGGGCCGGCGTTCCGTACCTACCCCGACCTGAAGGTCGCGTTCTCGGAGGCGGGAATCGGCTGGATCCCCTTCTACCTGGACCGCTGCGACCGTCACTACACCAACCAGAAGTGGCTGCGGCGCGACTTCGGCGGACGGCTGCCGAGCGAGGTGTTCCGGGAGCACTCGCTGGCCTGCTACGTCACCGACCCGGCGGCGCTGAAGGGGCGCCACGAGATCGGCATCGACACCATCGCCTGGGAGTGCGACTACCCGCACTCCGACTCGATCTGGCCGGACGCCCCCGAGTTCGTCCTCGCCGAGCTCAACAGCGCCGGCGTGCCCGACAACGAGATCGACAAGATCACCTGGCAGAACGCCTGCCGCTTCTTCGGCTGGGACCCGTTCGCGGTGATTCCCCGAGAGCAGGCGACGGTCGGCGCGCTGCGAGCGAAGGCCACCGACGTCGAAACGGCCGTCGTACCCCGGGCCGAATGGGCCCGCCGCTACGCGGCGAAACACCCGCAGCCCGCGTGAGACCCGGCCCGCCGGGTCGCCAGTCGTAGCGCGCTACCAGGGCTGCTCGAGGCTTCCGGCGATGGCCCGGGTCCCGCGCCCGCGGGCGGGCTAAAGCTCTGCGCCCTTTCCAGCGCTTTCCCACGGAGCCTTCTCAGCGGGCCTCAGTGGACGGGAAGCGGTCATCGTCTCGCATGGAGGAGTGGTTCTGTGAGTGACAGGTTTTCGGTAGCCGGCCGGGTCGCCGTCATCACTGGTGGTGGCACCGGGATCGGGCAGGCCACGGCGCTGGCGCTGGCCGAGTACGGCGCCGATGTGGTGCTCGCGGCGCGGCGGGTACAGCCGTTGGAGTCGACAGCTAAGGAGGTAGAGGCGTTGGGCCGCCGGGCGCTGGCCCTGCCGGCCGACGTCACGAAGCCAGCCGAGTGCCAGCGCATCGTCGATGCGACGCTCGCGGAGTTCGGCCGCCTCGACATCCTGGTCAACTGCGCCGGCGGCGCCGAGACCAAGTCGATCAAGAAGTGGACCGAGGAGGAGTGGCGCCAGGTTCTGGCGCTCAACCTCGACTCGGTGTGGTTCCTCTCGCGGGCCGCCTCTGTACCGATGCTGGCCCAGGGCCATGGCGCGATCGTGAACATCTCGTCCGGGGCGAGCCTGCTGGGTATGCCCCAGGCGGCGCCCTACGGCGCGGCGAAGGCCGGGGTGAACAACCTGACGGCGTCGCTGGCGGCAGCTTGGACCCGCAAGGGGCTTCGGGTGAACAACGTCGTCGTCGGCGCGACCAACTCCGCGAGCCTGACCGACGACCTCGCCCGCCAGGGCATCGACCCGGCGCTCGTCGCCCAGACGAACGGCTCCGGCCGGATCGGCGAACCCGCCGAAATCGCCAACGCCGTCCTGTTCTTCGCCTCCGACGCCGCGAGCTACTGCTCCGGCCAGTCCCTCTACGTCCACGGCGGCCCAGGCCCGGCTGGTATCTGACGCCGCCCATCTGACGACCAGCCAGGAATGCAGGGAGAACGATGAGTACCGGCAGTGAGCTTGAGGAACTGCGTCGCGAGGTCCGTTACCTGAAGGACCGCCAGGACATTCTGGACTGCGTCAACAAGCAGTCGCGGGGGCACGATCGGCATGACGTCGAGCTGATGACGAGTGTGCTGCATGAAGACGGGATCGACGAGCACGGCCCGGTGTCGAATATCGGGGCCGCCTATGGTCCGTGGGCGAACGAGCAGCACTCGATGGTGTTCGCGGATCATCTGCACAACATCACGACGCATACCTGTGAGATCGAAGGGGACGTCGCGCACGCCGAGAGCTATGTCATGGGCACCATGGTCGGCCGTGACGGCAAGACCCTGGCCTGCATGGGTGGCCGCTATCTCGACCGGTTGGAGCGCCGGGAAGGCGTGTGGAAGATCGCGTTGCGTCGCTGCACGATCGAGTGGGCGTTCACCGCCGACGCGTCCTTCCTGCACTCCGGCGCGTTCAAGGGCTTCCTGAAGGGCACCTGGGACGCCGGCGACCTTTCCTATGCCCGCCCGCTGCTGGCGGACACCGGGGCCGCCGTCCGCTGGTAACGACCGTGGTTACGGCCAGCCGGGCTCGTATGCGCGAGGACCCGGCCGGCCGGCCGCTGGGTGACCAGCGCGCCTGGCCTCCAGCCGCGGGCGGACGAGCTACCCGCGGCCAGGCCCCGCGCGGCGAGGTAAGCAGCGTCCCGCCGGCCCGGGAGGCGATCCCGTATGAGAGAGGAAGCAAGGACGTGGACCTGAGGGGGCTCCGGGCCGTCGTCGTGGGCGGCGCGTCCGGGATGGCCAGAGCGACCGCGGAGCTCATCGTCGCCCGCGGCGGCCGGATCGCGATTCTGGACCTTGCCACGAGCGACGGGGCGACGGTCGCCGCCAGCCTCCGCGGCTCCTTTCACGCCTGCGATGTCACTGACTTCGACGGGACCGAGGCCGTCCTTGAGGGGGCAGTCGCTGCCCTGGACGGGATCGACGTCGTCGTGAACACGGCCGGCGGCGCACTTCTCGGCCGCACGTTGGGCAGGAACGGCCCGCTGCCGCTCGCGGCCTTCCGGAAGGTCATTGACCTCAACGTCGTCGGCACGTTCAATGTGGCCCGCCTCTGTGCCTGGCACATGAGCAGGAACAAGCCGAACGGCGACGGCGAGCGCGGCGTGATTATCAATACCGCTTCCATCGCCGCATTCGAGGGTCAGGTCGGCTACGTCGCGTATTCCGTGGCAAAAGGCGGTGTGGCCGCCATGAGCCTCTCGATGGCCCGGGATCTCGGCGGCCTCGGAATCCGCGTGAACGCCATCGCGCCGAGCCTGTTCCGGACCGGCCAGACCGTGGACATGCCGGCGGAATACCAGCAGGCGCTGACGAAGGACGCGGCGTTCCCCAGGCGACTGGGCCGGCCGGGCGAGTACGCCCTGCTGGCCGTCGGCATCATCGAGAACCCGATGCTCAACGGTTCGACGATCCGCCTCGACGCCGGCCAGCGGCTCCCCCCAAAGTGACAGCGCACGCTGGATTGCATCCGCACCGACAATACTGGCCCTCCCGGTGTATGACGGGTCGAGGCCCAGCATGCTCGACCATAAAGGAATCATCGGACGCGGTAACAGTAACATCTGGGTCATCAGGATCGCCGGCGACGCCACCGGAGCTGTTCGGTGGCTGGTTGCCACCCTCGCCACCCGCCCCCGCATCCGTCGGTGGGTTGACCGGGTCGTCGCCGATGCAGTGTTCGAGATCGGCGTTGGCGCAGTCGGATTCGGAGGCTTCGAACTGCCGGCCGGCGGTCTCGTCGGTGGTGGGGCCGAGGTTGGCGTCGAGGGGGCTGGAGTAGGTCTGGGGGACGTCGGTGGGCTTGGGGATCGTGCCGTTGTTACCGACTCCGTGCGTCGAGTCGGGGTTGATGTTCAGGGTGCCGTGGATGACGTCGTTCGGGTCGGGGTAGGTCTGCTGGGCTGGCTGCCGTGCGGGCGCGGTCGACTTCCGCGGTGAGGATTTCTGCCTGGGCTGCGGAGGCGCGCTGCTCTGTTTCGGGCAGGACGGCTCGCCCGTCGTCATGCATAGGTCGTCCGTGCTCGCACCGCGCGGCGTCGAGCAGGTGGACTCGCCGTTGGTCATGCACAGGTCGTCGGTGCTGGCGCCGTGCGGGGTCGACTTCGGTTGGTTCTTTTCTCTCTGCTGCTCGTAATACCGCTCGGCGTAAATGTTCCCGAGCGCGTTCCCCAGGCTTCCCTCGTCCACCCCTTCCCCGCCCTCGGTGTAGGTGCCCCCTTTGCTCAGCGACACCTTTCCCGGGGAGTGTCCGGTCGCTGGTGTAAGTGGTCCGACTCGTTCCGCTGGGCGTGGCCTGGCGGGGAGGATGGATCATGACCGAGATGATCGAGCCCATGGGGACTCGGATGGATCATCAGCAGCTGGCGGCGGAGCTTGTGGAGAAGGCGCGGGCCGAGGGAATCGACCTGGTAGGGCCGGGCGGGCTTTTGTCGGGTCTGACGAAGTCGGTGTTGGAGACCGCGTTGGACGCTGAGATGACCGAGCACCTGGGGTATGAGAGGCACGATCCGGAGGGCCGGAACGGCGGGAATTCCCGGAACGGTAGGCGGGGGAAGACGGTCCTTACCGAGATTGGGCCTGTGGAGATCGAGGTGCCGCGTGACCGCGATGGTAGTTTCGACCCGGTGATCGTGAAGAAAGGTCAGCGGAGGCTGGAGGGTGTCAGTCAGATCGTGTTGCCGTTGTCGGCGCGGGGTTTGACGACCGGAGAGATCGGCGCGCATTTCGCCGAGGTGTATGGCACCCAGGTGTCGAAGGACACGGTCTCGCGGATCACCGAGTCGGCCGTGGGTGAGATGAATGAATGGCGGGCGAGGCCACTCGATCGTGTCTATCCGGTGATCTTCGTGGATGCGCTGGTCGTGAAGGTGCGTGACGGGCAGGTCGTCAACCGGCCGTTCTACGCGGTCGTCGGTGTGACCGTGCACGGGGAGCGGGATGTCCTGGGGCTGTGGGCCGGCGACGGCGGGGAGGGCGCCCGCTTCTGGCTGCAGGTCTTCACCGAGATCAAGAACCGCGGCGTCGAGGACGTCTGCATCGCCGTGTGCGACGGCCTGAAAGGCCTCCCTGAAGCGATCACCGGAGCGTGGCCGCTCGCTCGTATCCAGACATGCGTCATTCACCTTCTCAGGAATTCTTTCCGCTACTGTGGCCGGCAGGACCGAGACAAGATCGCCCGGGATCTGAAGCCGGTCTACACCGCGCCGACCGTCGAGGCCGCGGGCCTGCGGTTCGACGAGTTCGTCGAGGCATGGGGGAAACGCTACCCGGCGATCGTGAAACTCTGGCGGGGTGCGTGGGAGGAGTTCATCCCGTTCCTCGACTACGACGTCGAGATTCGGAAAGTGATCTGCACGACCAACGCCATCGAATCACTGAACGCACGCTACCGGCGCGCGGTCCGCGCCCGCGGGCATTTCCCGCACGAGGACGCGGCCCTGAAATGCCTCTACCTCGTCACCCGCTCCCTCGACCCGACGGGCAAGGGAAGAACTCGCTGGGTCATCCGCTGGAAGCCCGCTCTCAACGCCCTGGCGACCACGTTCGAGGGCCGTCTGACCCCGACCGCCACCAACTGATAGTCAACCCATAGACACGGATCAGTTACACCACGCATCGGACACTCTCCCGGTTGAGGCCACACCGAGCTTCGAGACGGGACCGGGAACGACTCCTCGGCCCTGACGATCCGGCGACCTTGCAATCCAGCAGCTCCCTGGCAGGAGACTCAGGACGGCCGGACACATCGACCGACCACCCGACGACTCTGGTGTCCCGAAGCCTGCTCGCCGAGGCCTACCAGGCCGCCGGACGCCATGCCGACGCGTCGCACTGGCGGGACATTCTGGCCGACCGGATCCGCGTCCTCGGCGCCGACCATCCCGACACGCTGCGCACCCGGAGCTTCATCGCCGACTCGCTCCAAGAAACGACACCGGAGATCATCCGCATCGTTTCTCGTTGACGGAACCCGCTGTGAATTCCTGATCAACGGTCGCGAACTGACATCGCGGCATCGGTGTCAGCGAACATCCACTCGTCTCGCGCGATGACGTGGTCGACGAGCGACGTGTGAGGCCCGACCGGACAGCCCCTCCAGATCGGCGAGTTCGTCTGCTACGGCACGTTCGCGGCCATCCACCACGTCGGCATCTACATCGGCATCGGATAGCTGATCACCGCGCCCGGCCGCGGCCAAGACCTAAAAATCACCCCATACAGGTGACAACGAAACCTGTCCTGGTTTGCGGCTTTTTTCCATACGTAGTTTGCGATCATGCGGGTTCGGCTGGCTGGGTGCGGTCGAAGATCTCCGGTTACGTATGGGATTCGGGTCTGGCGGGGCTACGGGGCCTGGCCTGGTGGCGGGGCCGGTGAAAGCCAGTCCTTGATCGCCGGGCATGGTCGCCGCGCACTCCCGCCTGCGGGAGATCTGGCGACACGATCAACCAGGTCGGACAGTGACGAGACTGGCAGGCAGATTAAGAGTCGCCGCAGGTGGCGCTCGTCTAGCATCCCGAAGGGTCACAAACCCGCTGTCGCTATCCGCCAAGATGACGTGAGACAGGGTCTGCCGCGCGGCACTGGCTGGGCGGTGCTGAGGCCGCGCAGACGGGTCGGGAAGAGGGGGCTGCTCGGTGACGACAGCGGGGCGGCGAGCGGCGTACGAGCGGGACCGGGAACGCCTGGTGGAGCAGTACGCCGCGATTCCGGCGGGTAGCCCTGTCCGGCTCGCGAAGCGGACGTCGAACCTGTTCCGGCCCCGCGCCCGACACGATGCCGCGGGGATGGACGTGTCTGCCTTCTCCGGGGTGCTGGAGGTCGACGCCCCTGGCCGGACCGCCGACGTGCTGGGTATGACCACGTACGAGGACCTCGTCGCCGCGACGCTGCCGCATGGGCTCATGCCCCAGGTGGTGCCCCAGCTCAAGACGATCACGATCGGTGGGGCCGTGACAGGCCTCGGGATCGAGTCGACGAGTTTCCGCAACGGGCTTGTGCACGAGTCGGTCACCGAGCTGGAGGTGATCACTGGCGACGGCCGACTCGTGGTGGCGACGCCGTCGGGTGAGCACACGGACCTGCTGCGAGGGTTTCCGAACTCGTTCGGCACACTTGGCTACGCGCTGCGGGTGAAGATCGAGCTCGAGCGGGTCCGCCCGTATGTGGCGCTGCGACACCTACGCTTCACCGACGCCGCCCGGTGGGCGGAGGCGGCCGCCGCGGCATGCACCGAGCGGTCCTACGACGGTGAGCCGGTCGACTTCTGCGACGGGGTCTGGTTCGGGGCGACGGAGTGTTATCTGACGCTCGGTCGCTGGACCGACGATGGACCCGCCGAGACCACCGACTACGTCAGGGACGAGATCTACTACCGGTCGATCCAGCGCCGGGGGCGGGACGTCCTCCCGGTCGCGGACTACCTGTGGCGCTGGGATGCCGACTGGTTCTGGTGTTCGCGGGTCTTCGGGGTGCAACGGCCGGCGGTGCGTCGGTTCGTGCCGCGGCGCTGGTTGCGTTCGGACGTCTACTGGCGGCTGATGATGTGGGAGCAGCGCCATGGCGTGAAACGAGCCGTCGATCTGCGGCGTGGCAGGCCCGACCGCGAGGACGTCATCCAGGACGTGGAGGTACCGGTGGGACGTCTCACCGAGTTCCTCGAGGTACTCGCCCGGGAGGTGCCGATAGCGCCGGTATGGCTGTGCCCGCTCCGTGCGCGGGAACCGGCGGCCGTCTGGCCGCTGTACCGCATGGACGCCGCCGAGCTGTACGTGAACGTCGGTATCTGGTCGTCGGTCGCGCTCGCTCCCGGCGAACCCCGCGACGCGCACAACCGGTTTCTCGAGCGCCTCGTCGCGGACCTCGGCGGCCGCAAGTCGTTGTACAGCACCTCGTATTACTCCCAAGAGGAGTTCTGGGCCACCTATGGCGGAACGGAGTACACAGCGTTGAAGAAGGCCTACGACCCGGACGGGCGACTGCTGGACCTCTACGCCAAGACTGTCGAGGGACGGTGACCAGCACGGGTCGGCGCCGTCGCGGCTCTGCCGGGGAGCGCACGTGAAGCAGCCGGTCGCTGACGCACTGGCCCTCGCCGTTCGGGCACCGGTCCGGTTCACCGCGTACGACGGCTCGGCCGCGGGACCCGACGACGCCACGGTGCACATTCGCGTGAACAGCCCGAAGGCTGTCGCCCACCTGGTGTCCGCGCCCGGCGAGCTCGGCCTCGCGCGTGCCTACGTGTCGGGCGAGATGGATCTTGAGGCGCCGGACCACTACACCGCGATGGTGGCCCTCGCCGCCGGGCACCGCATCGGGTCGCTGTCCTGGAGCGACCGGCGGAGGCTGCTGACCAGCCTTGGCCCAGCCGCGCTGCGCTGGGTGGAGCCCCCGCCCCAGGAGGTGGGCGCCCGGCGCCGGCTCGCCGGGCTACGGCATGGCCTCGGACGCGACGCGCTGGCCATCAAGCACCACTACGACGTGAGCAACCGGTTCTACGAATGGGTGCTCGGCCCGTCCATGGTCTACACCTGCGCTCTTTTCGACGCACCGACCACCAGCCTGGAGGAAGCTCAGACCGCGAAAATTGATCTCGTCTGCCGGAAACTGGCGCTACAGCCAGGAATGCGGCTGCTCGACGTCGGCTGCGGGTGGGGCGGCCTGGTCCTGCACGCGGCGAGGAACTACGGCGTCACCGCTCTCGGCGTGACCCTGTCACGTCAGCAGGCCGAGTGGGCACAGAAGGAGATCGCGGAGCAGGGCCTCGCGAAGCTGGTCGAGGTACGTCACGCGGACTACCGCTCCGTCACCGAGACCGGGTTCGACGCGATCAGCAGCATCGGCCTCACCGAGCACATCGGCGAGGCGAAGCTCGACGCCTATGCCGCGTTCCTGACGGCGAAACTCTCCCCGGGCGCCCGCCTGCTCAACCACTGCATCACCCGGCCGAACGAGGACAGCCCCAAGCTCGCTCGCCGCGGTTTCACGGACCGATACGTCTTCCCCGACGGGGAACTGCTCGGTCCAGGGCGCGTGATAGCAGCGTTGGAACGAGCCGGCCTGGAAATGCGGCACGAGGAGAATCTGCGCGAGCACTACGCCCGGACCCTCGCTGCCTGGTGCGCCAACCTCGACGCCCACTGGGACGAGGCGGTGGCCGAGGTCGGGCCGGGAACCGCCCGAGTATGGGCGCTCTATCTCGCCGGCTCGCGACTCGGTTTCGAACGCAATCACACGCAGCTGCACCAGATCCTCGCCGTCCGCCCGCACGTTACCGGAGTGTCGGGCATGCCGGCCCGCCCCGACTTCTGACGTTCGGCGCGCGCGACCCCAGGATTGGCCGTCTGTACAGTGCCAGAACGCGGATTCCGGTCCGTCAAATCCCCGAGCTTGACGAGAGTGAGGATCCGCGCGCCGCACGCGGCATCGCCGGCCGTTCCCGCAACACCCTTCGCGTCTACCGAGCCCAAGGACAAGGACGCATGTCACCGCGTCCGCGGACTTCCGTCTACCAGTCCTGGTCGGCGAGTAGCAGTTTGGCGAGCGGTTCGAGGGTGGTCACGAGGTCGTCGGGCCCGAGGCTCTCGTCGCCCAAGGTTCCCGACCTGCGTCAGAAGCGAACGCGAGCCAGGCCGCCAGGCTCCGCCGTCAAGGTCACGATCGCCGAGCGTGGCTCAACGCGATACACGTTCCACGGCGGCGGCCCTTGCGCCGGTGCGTTGAACGGGGCGGTGATGCCCGAGCCGCTCTCGTCGGGCTCGGCCGGCCAACCCTGGTCCGCCCATGCCCGCGCAATCCGCGCCACAGCACCCGGCTCGGTCACCCGTACCGCATCACCCGCAAGGACCACGTCCGCGCCGTGGATCGACACGGCGACCGAGCACCGCGGATCGCGCTCGACATTGCGCCCCTTCCGCGTGCCCGCGCCCGTCTGGAACCAAAACGTACCGTCGACCCACAGGGCACCGACCGCGGTCACATGCGGGCTGCCGTCCTCGTTCACGGTGGACAGCCAGGTCGTGCGAGAGTTGATCGCGTCCTGGCCGGGCGTCGACCCCGCCTCGAGCTTCGCGACGGTCGCGGCCCAGTCCACGGGCGGCAACCCGTCCGCCGTACCCAAATTTATGATCTCCATCGAGCGTTCCTTCCCTCGCGTCCACGGACGCCCTGGCACAGCCTGTCGCAGTTGAGACGCGCGAGGACCGCGAAAGTCATCGCACCTTGCGCGGGCCATATACCGCCCGAGCGTGTCCTGACTCACGAGGAGCCGGCGAGGTAGGCATCGTGTGGGTGCTGTCCGCGAGGGGCTTCGTCTCGGTCGAGGTCGGCGGCGTGGGCCAGGAGGTGGCCGCAGCAGGCCGCCACGCCGATCAGGTGCACCCCGGTAGCGGACCGCATCCGTGGACAGGAGGCTCACCCTGGTCTAGCTACGTACCGTCACCGCGAGCCTGCCGACCAGGCCTGGACTGTATGCAAAACGGCCCCATGATCCAACACAAAACGGCCCAGAAACGGCCCAGGGCCATGATTGCGGGCGAGAAGTGCCTGTGCCACAGGCATTTGGGGGACGAGTCGGCCTGTAAGCCGGATTCTGTGCCCGGCGGCCTCGCGGCCACCGGCGGCGGTCATCTCTCTAGGGCCGCCGTTGCCGACGGCCTCGTGCGGTCTACCCGCGGACTCGGGCGGGCAGCCCTCGATCGCCCGCGCGGCGACCGGCCTCGCGGCCGGACGCCTTTTGACCTTGCTCCGGGTGGGGTTTACCGAGCCGCCCGGGTCACCCCGGGCGCTGGTGCGCTCTTACCGCACCGTTTCACCCTTACCGATCCGGCGCCTCGCGGCTTCGGACCGGCGGTCTGTTCTCTGTGGCACTGTCCCGCGGGTCACCCCGGGTGGGCGTTACCCACCACCCTGCCGTGCGGAGTCCGGACTTTCCTCGGCGGGTACCGGCTCGCGCCGGCCCCTACGCGACCGCCCGGCCGACTCGTCCGCCTCGATCATACGACCGCCGGCCCCAGGACCAGCGGCCGGTCAGGACGGGGTGGCCTGGTAGCGGGCGCGGGTGAGGTCGATGGCGGTGCGGGCGGCCTGTTCGAAGGGTTCGAGCGTGCCGGTGGCGCGGCACAGGACGTGGGCGCCCTCGAGAAGCATGATCAGCGTGGTCGCCAGGCCGAGGGCCTCGTCGGGCGGGAGGCCGGCCGGTTCCAGGCGCTCGGCCAGTATCTGGGCCCACGAGGCGAAGATGGCGGCGGCGATGCGCTGGAGGTCGGCGTCGCCGCGGCCCTCCTCGCCGGCCGTGACCGTGATCGCGGCGATCGCGCAGCCGCCCCCGGCCGTCGAGGCGACCAGCACGGGCCGGACGGCGTCGAGGAAGGCCCCGACCACGACGAGCGGGTCGCCCGCCGGCAGGGTCGCGAGGCTGGCGCGCACGTACTCGCCGTTGCGCGCGGCGGCCTCGGCGACGAGCTGCGCCTTGCCTCCGGGGAAGTGATGGTAAATGGCGCCGCGGGCGGCGCCGCTGTCCTGCAGCACGTCGGTGAACGACATTCCGGCGACCCCGCGGCGCTGCAACGCGTGGATCGTCGCGTCGACCATGCGGCTTCGGGTGTCGGCCACGGCGTGCCTCCAGGTGCCTTGACTAGTACGGCCATCCTATTGCATGGTCTCGCTAGGACGTACGTACTAGCGAATGGACGGACCCATGCCCATCACCGTGACCACCCCGCGCGGCGAGCTGACCGAGGTCGGCGAGCGCACGATCCTCCCGGCGCTCACCGAGGCTCTGATCGCGGCCAGCGGCGCGACCGGCAACGCGTTCTTCACCCGTATCGTCGGCGGCACCGTCCACGTGCTGGACCCGTCGGCCGTCTACGCCGGCGGGGTGAACCGCCCGGTCGTGATGGTGGAGCTCAAGCTGCCGAACATCGGCCTGCCCGACGCCGCGAGCCGCGCCGCGTTCATCGCCGCGGCGACCGACATCGTCGACGCCTGCGCCGTCGAGGGCCACGACCGCGAGGACACCTGGGTCAACATCCTCAACGCCCCCGACGGCGGCTGGGGCATCGGCGGCGTCGCCTATACCGGCGAGGCCCTCATCGCCGCGGTCGGCGCGGCCGCGCAGCTCGCCGACGCCCGCTAGCGCCGCTCCCGACGAGGTCGGCCCGCGCCGCGCTTGATCATGATCGCGAGTTTGGCCCTAGAACGGTCGCGACCGGGCCCGATTCACGACCACCCGAGGGCGAAAACGGCGATCACCGCGCCGGGCTGACCTTCGTGGGGACAGCGCTAGGCGCTTGGCCCGCCGTGCCGGCGCCAGGACGCCATGGAGTCCTGGCGCCGGCACACGGCGCTGAGAATCGCCCTAGTGGGAGGGCGGGACGACCGCGGCCGAGATGTCGGCCTCGCGCTCGACCAGCTCGTGGCCGTAGACGGTGGCGGCCTCCACCCGCAGGATCAGGCAGAACGACGGCTTGTTGGAGAACTCGAGGTCAAGCTCCTCGGCCCGGCTGCGCAGGTAGTAGGCCGCCGCGAGGTTCGCGGTCGCGGTCTGCCCGGCGAGGATGAACAGCGGCCGGCGGTTGGGCCCGGCGGCGATCCGGGCCAGCAGCGCGAACTCGTGCTCGCCGGGGCGGCCGGCGAACTCCCGGTTTCCCTTGTCGGCGCCGTCGCCCTTCTCGCCGCGCAGCCGCCGGCCCTCGCGCCCGCCGGGCAGGCTGACCGCGATCACCCGGCTCTCCCGGGGCGGCCTGGGCGGGATGATCGACTGCACGCTGGTGCCGTCCGGGGACCCCGCGCCGTCGCTGTCGGCCGATCCGGCGGCGGAGCCGGACGACGACGCGGCCGCGGCGCCCACGGCGGCGAGCGCGTTGGAGTTGCGGGCGGGCGACGGCGGCGCGGGCGGAGACGGCGGGGAGAAGGTCACGCCGGGCAGGTAGCGGGACAGGTGCGCGGCCATCCGGGGGTTGGACCGCGGGTCGCCGATGCAGAACTCGGTGCGCCGCCCGATGCTGTCCTGCACCGCCCCGCCGGGCGTCACCCGTGGCCGGGCGTCCGAGCTGTAGATGATCGAGGCGAGCTCGGCGACGGCGAGCACGTCGTCACGGGCGATCGTCCCGGACGGGGCGAGCGAGGCGACGGCGATGAGGATCTCGTCGTCGGCGGCCAGGCTGAACAGGGTCGACTGCCGTGGTCGCGACATGGGCGCGCCGCCGGGGCGCTCCCACAACCGGATGGCCAGCGCGCCGAGAGCGCCCGCCGACAGCGAGATCGCTACGGTGAGCAGGATGTCCGGCAACACGCTCACTGGGTGGTCCTCCGTCTGTTCGGATGTCGTGGCCGCGCGCGGCGCGGCGGGCCTGGCCACCCGGGGGCGCCGGGCCGGGACCGCGCACCGGCCCGACGATCCAGCCAGCCCCTGGCCCGGATGGCGGACCCTGGGCAGCTCGCCGCCGGGGCGACCCGGGACAAGTCGCCCGGGGAAATCCTAGGGGGGCCCAATCCGGGCAGATCCATCGGGTTCACCATGGCAACCCACTGCGAACCCACCTGGGCGTGACCGGTCCCACCACCGCGCTCCCGGCCGCGCCCGGCGGCCGCGTCCCGAACTCCCCACCCGATACCGGATCCACGTCCCGGCCCAGCAAGGGACGGGTCTGCGCCCGCGCAGCCGGGAGGTCCGACGCCCCGACGCGGGAGAAGGTTGCCCGCCGGTGGTCCCGACGTGCGATTCATCACCGTTTCGGGTGGCCGCGCCGGCCCGGCGCCCCGTCGGCCGGGCCGGGCGGGCGGCGCTCAGCCGTGCAGCAGCAGGCTGACCGGGTCGGCGAGCACGGCGGCGATCTCGCCCAGGAACCTCGACGCGGCCTCGCCGTGCAGGATCCGGTGGTCGAAGGACACGGAGACCGTCATCACCCGGCGGACCTGGACCTCTCCCTGCCAGACGGCGGCCGCGTCCCGGATCGCGCCGAGCACGACCAGGGCCGCCTCGCCCTCGCGGACCAGCCCGGCGGCCGAGTCCACCCCGAAGACGCCGACGTTGGACACGGTGATCGTCGAGCCGCGCATCCGCGCCGGTGGGGTGCGCCCGGCGCGCGCGGCCTCGACCAGGCTCGCCAGCTCGCCGGCCAGGGCGGTCAGCCCGAGCCGGTCGGCGGCGGGGATCACCGGGACGACGAGCCCGCGCTCGCTGGCCACCGCCACGCCCAGGTTGACCGCCGGGTACACCTCGATCTCGTTGGAGCCGTCGGCGGCCGTCAGCCAGCGGGCGTTCGCCAGCGGGTGGCGCGCGACCGCGGCGACCACGGCGCGGCTGATGAAGGCCAGCGACGTGATCCTGACCGGCCGGTCGCCGCCGGGTGCCTGGCCGGCTGTGACCTGGCCGGCCGGCGGGTCCGCCCGCCAGCGGGCGAGCAGGTCCAGCAGGCCGGTGACGTCGACGGTCCGCTGGACCGTGGCCTGTGGCACCTGGAACGCGCTGTGCTCCATCGCCAGCGCCATCTGGCGCGCGACGCCGCGCACCGGGAGGCGCTCGCCCGGCCGGACGCCCGACGGCGCCGGGCGCGGCGGCCCGGGGTCCGGGACCGGTGTGGCGGCCGCCGTGACGTCGGCCCGGGCGATGGTGCCGTTCGGCCCGGTCGGGTGGACCGTACCCAGGTCGACGCCGAGGTCGCGGGCGAGCTTGCGCACCGGCGGGGCGGCCAGCACCTTGGCCCTCGGCAGACCGTTCGGCGCCGGAACCAGCGGGGCCGCAGGGCGCTGGGGAGCGAGCGCGACCCGGGCGACCGGCGCGCGGCGCTCCGCCCCGAGGACCGGGCCAGCGGTCTGGACCGGGGCTGCCGCCGCGGCGGCCACGAGCCCCGTGTGGGCGGCCCGACGGGGCCGGCGGCGCGGCACCTCGCCGGGCGCCGGCTCGACCGGGGCCCGGCCGACGACCGGGGCCGGCGGCGCCTCCTCGGCCCCGGTCGCCGCGTCGGCGACCGACTCGGCGGCGACGGTCAGCAGGGCCGTCCCGACGGGGACGAGCTCACCTTCCGCGCAGTGCAGGGCCGCCACCACGCCGGCGTAGGGCGACGGGATCTCGACGGCCGCCTTCGCGGTCTCGACCTCCACGAGCGGCTGGTTGAGCGCCACCGGGTCGCCGGGGCGTACCAGCCACTGGACGATCTCGGCCTCCGCGAGGCCCTCCCCCAGGTCGGGCAGCAGGAAGTCCCGCCCCGTCATGACGTCGTCCCGTAGGAGAACGTCCGGTCGACGGCGTCAAGGATCCGGTCCAGGTCCGGCAGGTAGTCCTTCTCCAGCCGGGCCGGCGGGTACGGGGTGTGGTAGCCGCCGACCCGGCCGACCGGCGCCTCCAGGTGGTAGAAGCACTCCTCGGTGAGCCGGGCGGCGATCTCCGCGCCGAGCCCGCCGGTGACCGTCGCCTCGTGGACGACGACGGCGCGGCCGGTGCGGCGTACCGAGGCGGTCAGCGTCGGCCAGTCGACGGGCGCCAGCGAGCGCAGGTCGACGACCTCGACGGCGCGCCCGTCGGCCTCGGCGGCGGTCGCGGCGTCCAGGCAGGTGCGCACCGTCGGCCCGTAGGCGATCACCGTGACGTCGCTGCCAGGGCGGGCGACCCGGGCCCGGTCCAGCGGCAGCGGCGGGTCCTCGGCCGCGGCCAGCGGGCCTCGCTCCCAGTAGCGCCGCTTGGGCTCGAAGAAGATCACCGGGTCGTCGCAGGCGACCGCCGCGCGCAACAGCTGGTAGCCGTCCGCGGCGGTCGAGGGCGTCAACAGCCGCAGCCCTGGGGTGTGCGCGAAGTACGCCTCCGGGGACTCGCTGTGGTGCTCGACGGCGCCGATCCCACCGCCATATGGGATGCGGATGGTCACCGGCATCCGCAGGTGGCCGCCGGAGCGCTGGTGCAGGCGGGCGAGCTGGGTGACGATCTGGTCGAAGGCCGGGTAGACGAACCCGTCGAACTGGATCTCGCAGACCGGCCGGTAGCCGCGCATGGCCAGGCCGACGGCGGCGCCGACGATGCCGGCCTCGCCGAGCGGGGTGTCGACCACCCGGTGCTCACCGAAGGCGTCCTGCAGGCCGTCGGTGATCCGGAACACGCCGCCGAGCCGGCCGACGTCCTCTCCGAGCAGGACGACCCGGTCGTCGGCCGCCATCGCGTCCCGCAGCGCCGCGCCGAGCGCCCTGGCCAGCGGGAGGCTGCGCGGCTCGGCGTCCTGCGCCGCCTGGTTCCCCGCCCGGGCCTGGGTGCCGTCCTGCGGCTGGGTGTCCTGCGGCTGGGTCATGGGATCGGCGGGGCCGCCCCGGGACGGCACCACGGGCCGCCGCGGCGCGGGCGCCGTCGGGGCCGAGTCCGGAAGGTCGGAGGCCGGAAGGTCGGAGGAGGGCAGCGTCCGCGTGCTCATGCCTGAAAGGACTCCTGGTAGGCCCGGAAGCGGGCCCGCTCGGCGCGGGCCTCGTCGGTCTCGGTAACGAGGACGTCGTCGAAGAACGCGTCCGGCCGCGGCTCCGGCAGCGCGAGGACCGCCTCCCGCAGCCGGACCGCGGCCTGCTCGGCCTCGGCGCGCTGGGCGGCGAACCAGGCATCGTCGTGGTCGGACGCGAGCAGGCGGGCGACCCGGTCGATCGGGTCGCGCGCGCGCCAGACGGCCTCCTGCTCGGCCGGGCGGTAACGGGCCGGGTCGTCGGACGTGGTGTGCGGGCCCATCCGGTAGGTGTAGGCCTCGATGAGGGTCGGGCCGTCGCCGCGGCGGGCCCGCTCCAGCGCCCACGAGGTGACGCTGTGCACGGCGACGACGTCGTTGCCGTCGACCCGCACGCCGGGGAAGCCGAAGCCGTTCGCCCGGTCGGCCAGCGGGACCCGCGACTGCCTGGACGCCGGTGTCGAGATCGCCCACTGGTTGTTGGTGCAGAAGAAGACCACGGGGGCGGCGAAGCTGGCGGCCCAGACGAACGCCTCGTTGGCGTCGCCCTGGCTCATCGCGCCGTCCCCGAGATAGACGAGCACGGCCGCGCCGGGACCATGCTCCGCGTTAGTAGGACGTCCGACGGTTGCCCGTTCACGGATATTAGTAGGACGTCCGACCAATTCATCGGGACTCCCCGAGGCCTTTCTTTCCCCCTCGATTGTCGGACGTCCTAGGAGTTCTTCCGCGTCGGCATTCGGCGCACCATCTCCCAAGATTCTCGGACGTCCGACAATCGCATTTCCGGCAGCCTCCGGGACGACGGTGGCCACATCCGCGTGGCCACGCTG
Source organism: Pseudofrankia inefficax (assembly GCF_000166135.1). Classification (NCBI taxonomy): domain Bacteria; kingdom Bacillati; phylum Actinomycetota; class Actinomycetes; order Frankiales; family Frankiaceae; genus Pseudofrankia; species Pseudofrankia inefficax. The sequence continues at coordinate 3,311,041 of NC_014666.1, read as the reverse complement.
CGCATCAAGCTGAAGACCGAGGGCATAACCAACGGCATGCAGCGTCTGGCTGGCGAGCACCAGCGCGTAGTTCGCCAGGTTGTGGTCGGCCGGGTTCCAGCCCCCGTGGGTGCTGCCCCGCAGCAGCCGCAGGACCTCCACCGCGGGCAGTCCGCGGTCCCAGGCCACGGCGTGCTCGCGGTAGCTGGGGAAGACGAAGTCGCTGGTCAGCGCGGCGCGCACCGAGCCGACCTGCGCCGCCTCCTGACCCCGCAGCGGGATCCACAGCGCGAGCTCCCCCTGCCGTTGCAGGGCGGTCGCCTGGTCGTCGAGATGACGGGCGCGCAGCATCGCGCCATAGCAGCTCCGGAGGTCCTCGGCGCTGAGCAGCGAGGCGAAACGGGGATGTTCCCGCATCACCCCGTCAGGTCCCAGCAGCCGTACCCCGCACTCGTCGTCAGACAGATCTCCAGCGCCCACGCGGCGCATTCTCCCTCCGATTCGGCCGGGCCGGACAGGCTCGCCCGAAGCCTCCAAGCCAGCTTATTTGGTTTCCTTTCGGCAATCGATATCCAGCCCGGATCGTATGCCAGATCACCACGGTGGGAATCTGACTGGATGCGGTACGTTATTGCCCGGAGGGGGTGGACAGTGGGACCCTTCCGCGAGCCGCACGGCCACGCCGCGCCCGCCCCGGTCCGCCGCACGAAACCGCCACACGGAGCCGCCGCCGACCCACGAGTGGAGCCGGCGCCGGCCCGCCGAGCGAGGCCGACGCGGGCCCGCCGAGCAGGGCCTGTGCGGGCCGGCCGAGCGAAGCCAGTGCCGGCCGAGCGAAGCCGAGGCCGACCCACGAAGCCGAGGCCGACCCGCCGCACGAAGCCGACGCGACCCCGCCCCGCCCCGCGCGGCCGGTGCCACCCCGCCACGCGAAGCCGCCGCGGGCCTGGCGTCGGCCAGGTGGGGAGGCCGACGCGCGAAGCGGCCAAGGCCCGCCGCGACCGCCGGCCGTCCATCCGACGGCCGCCGCCGGCCGCCGCCGCTCGGGGCGTCGCCTACCCACCACTGCTCGCCCCCACCACTGATCGCCGTTTCGGCCCTCCCGTGGTCGCGATTCGGTGCCGGTCACGACCACTGGAGGGTCCACACGGGGATCACCAGCACGAAGGTGGCGGTCGGGCTGGGCGTAGTTCCGCCGCGGTCCGGGACCTACCGGACGTGCGGGCACTGTGGCCCGGAGCGGAGGTCGACGATCACCGGTTCGGGCCAGCCCGGCTTCGGGCGCAGGTCGCGTCCGTGGTGCCCGCCGCCCCGCCACCGAGCCCGCGGTCGCCACCGAGCCCGCGGTGGGGCCGCCGGGGAGTCAACGGGCGGAAATGTCAGGGGAGATCCAGGCGAACCGGGGACGACGTGAATCTTCAGGAACCCAGATGCCGGGTGGCACCGGGGCGCCAAGACCGGAGCACCCTCCGGGCGGAAATCCGCCACCCCGACCGTGTGGCGCGCGTCCAGTCCCGCCGGACGACCGGCGCCGGGTGAATTCCCGAGCCCGGCGCATCGAGGCCGGCATAGGCGTTCAGGACGATCAGCCGTTCACGGCGAGCAGCCGCCGGATTTCCGTCGGCCCGGCAAACGAGCGCCCGGCACGCAAAAGGGCGGCGCGCCCTGAAATGGGTGCGCCGCCCCGGCCGTTGGGGTGGCCTAAGCCGTCCGGGCCGGCCCGTTTTTTGGATTGGAGGACGGGCCGAACCCCTCAGGTCAAGCGTCGACTACCAGTTCCAGCCGCCGTCCTTACCGTCCTTGCCCCAGCCATCCTTGCCCCAGCCGTCCTTACCGTCCTTGCCCCAACCGTCCTTACCCCAGCCGTCCTTACCGTCCTTGTTCCAACCGTCCTTGCCGCGCTTGTCACCCCAGTTCCAGCCGCTGTCCTTGCCGCCCTTGTCGCCCCAGCCCCAGTCGCAGGCCTGCGCGGCTGCCGCCGGGCCGATGCCAACCGCGACGGCGATAGCTCCGGTGACGGCGACAGCGGCGACCCGGCGGCCCATCGACTTCTTCATTCGATCCCCCTCATCCGCTCGATGCCCGCCGGTCGGTGCGGGCTTCCCCCACAGACCTTCGACCACCAGCGCGGAATACGACTTCGGAATGACTGCGGGACGCAGCCTAACCCGCGGCGTGGCTCAGCGAAAAAAGGATCAGGGAGCGTCCGGACATCAGGGAACGAATAGCCCCGCGGCCATTTTCCCAACACACCCGTCAACGCTGCGCAATCCGGCCCGCCGACGGGTCGACATGTCGGCCCATGTTCACCCGGCCAAAATTCTGAAGACTTCGGCCGGAGACCGGTCTCCAGGTTCCTGGTTTCAGCCGTTCCGGATGCTTGACAAGCATTCTTGGGAACAAGGGCCCGCCTTTTGAGGCCAGTGGCCCGACGGCCGGTGCACGGCCCGCTGCAATGTCCTCCCCCGCCGCGAGGCCACCGAACCACTAATGATCATCCGTGCCAGCGCCGGGCCGTCAACACCGTGGACAACAGGGCGGGACGCCCAAGCCACCCAGCCACCCAGCCGCCCGACCACCCGGTCACCCAGCCACCCAGTCGCCCAGTCGCCCAGTCGCCCAAGCCACCCGACGCGAACGGCCGCGCCACCGAACCGCCGAGCCACCTCGCCACCGAGCTGGCGGCGCGGCCACCGCTGGACGCCGGCGGCCCTCGCGCGGAGCCCCGCTTTGCCCATTCCCGCACGCGCCAGTCCGCCGCCCGGGCCCCGCCACCCCGCCGGGGTGAGCACCGGGCCCCCGGTTGACGCTCCCCGGCGCCAGCCGTTCGATGCGGCTACTTACTTACCTTCCGCGACCACGCGAATACGGCCGCGGAACCAGGAGTGGAGAGGGGAACCGATGCGCGCGCCGACGCCCATCCGTGGCCGACGGGCCGGCTCGCGGCCGGCGACAGCGACCCGCACCGTCGGCGTCGGCCTGGCGGCAGGCCTCGGGCTGGGTCTCGGCCTCGCCACGGCAACGGCCACCACGGCCACAGCAGCCGGGGCCGCGACAGCCGGAGGGGCCGCGACGACCGCGGGGGCCGCCACAGCCGCCGGGGCCCGCGTCCCGGCCACCCGGACCGGCACATCCTCGGGCCCGGCCGCCGGCACCCCGACGACGCGCGTCGCCACGCCGTCGACCCCGGCGGCCGTCGAAGAGGTGACGCTCACCGGAGAGCTCGGCCCGCAGAACGGCTCGGGCGTCTCCGGCTCGGCCCGGGCCGTGCTGCGCGGTACCCGGCTGGCCATCACGATCACGCCACGCGGACTCGCTCCCGGCCTTCCGCACCCGGCCCACCTGCACATCGGCGGGCGCTTCGCCTGCCCACCGGCCGGCCTGGCCGGTCGAGGCGTCGACGGCCACCTGCGCACCACCGACGCGCTGCCCTATCACGGGCCGGCGGCCGTCGCGCTGACCACCTCCGGTGACACCAGCCCGGCCAGCGAGCTGGCGCTGGACCGGTTCCCCGTCGGCGACGCCCGCTACCAGCGGACGGTCACCGTCAGCCAGCACGTGGCCGACGAGCTACGGGCCGGCGACGGCGTGCTGGAACTGCACGGCGTCGACTACAACAAGGACGGTCGGTACGACGGCGCCGCCCGCAGCGACCTCGACGCGGCCCTGCCCGAGGAGGCGACGGACCCGGCCGCCTGTGTCCGGCTGACCCCGGTGCCGCGGGGCGGGGTCGACGCCGGCGGCGGTGGAGCCGCGCTCGGCACCGGGGCTGCCCTCGTGGCGGCAGCCGCCCCCGAGGGCACGGCCGGGACAGGACCCGGTGGGGCCGACGCGAGGCTCGACCCGTCGACCAGGCCGGCCGACGGCTCCGGCGCGACCGGCTGGATCGGGTCCGACGTCGGGGTCGCCGCCTTCATCGGCGGCCTCGCCATGCTCGGACTGATCGCGGCGGCCGACCAGCGTCGCCTGGTCACCGAACGTCGCCGCCGGTGACCTGCCCACGAGCCCGGGACACGACCGGTCAGCCGCGGCCGGCCGCGTCGACGATCGGGGTGGCGACGCTGCCCACGCGGTCGATGTCGACCCGCACCCAGTCGCCGGGTACCAGGTAGCGCGGCGGCGTGCGGCTGTAGCCGACCCCCGCCGGGGTGCCGGTCACCAGCAGGTCGCCGGGGTGCAGCGTGAGCGTCCGGCTCAGGTAGGCCAGCACCTGGCCGACCGTGAAGATCATGTCGCTGGTGTCGCCGTCCTGGACGACCTCCTCGACCGTCGAGCCGTCGTCCGCGCGGGTGCGGATCGTGGTCCGCACCCGCAGGCCGTCCGCCGGGTCGCCGACCTCGTCGGCGGTGACGACGGGGCCGAGCGGGCCCGAGTAGTCCGCGTTCTTGCCGACGGTCCACAGCGGGGACCGGCCCTGGGAGCGCCGGGCGGACAGGTCGTTGAACGCGGCGTAGCCGAACACCCCGGCCAGCGCCTCGACCTCGTCGACGTCGGCGAGGTTCGCGCCGACGACCACGCCGAGCTCACCCTCCCAGTCGAGCCCGCGCTCACCCGCCGGCACCGGCGCCGGGGTGCCGTCGACCGTGAGCGACACGGTCCACCGGCCGAACAGGTTCGGATACCTGGGCGGTTCGAGGCCGGTCTCGGCGGCGTGCGCCCGGTAGTTCAGCCCGACGCACAGCACCCGCGCGGCCGGCGGGATCGGCGGCGCGAGCGTCAGCGCGCCCACCGGCCTGGCATCCGTCCGGTCGCCCAGCGCCTGCCCGGCCCGGGCCCGCCAGGCCGGCAGGTCTGCGTAGAAGTCCTCGACCGGCGCCAGCGGCACCACGGCCGCGCCACCGGACCCGTCGACCAGCGGGCCGACGATCGTCCGGTTGCCGTCCCTGAACCCCACGATCCGCATCGCGACCTCTCAGTCCTCGCTCGTTCGCTCGGTCCTGGCGCCGATCGAGGAGCCTATGCGGTCCGGCCGGCGGGGCCACCGGTGCCGCGACCGCGACGGTCGGCCCGGTGGGGTGAGCGCCGTTTTGGCCCTGAAGTGGGTGAGTCGGGTCTTTTCGCGACCATTCGAGGGCCAGAACGGCGATCATGTTCGGGTGCCGGAGCGGGCGGACGTTGTCGGAGGCGGCGCTAGGCGTCCGGCGCGGCGCTCCCGGTGGCCGAGCGGCGCAGCCACCACAGGCCCAGCACCGGCAGGACCAGCGGCAGGAACACGTAGCCCTCACCGTAGCCGGACCAGACCGCCGCGTCCGGGAACAGGCCTCGGTCGACGACGCTGAGCGTGCCGACGGTGAGCACGCCGGTGAGCTCCGCCGCGCAGGCGCCCGTGGCGACCCGGCGGCCGAGCACCGACGGCCGGCTGAGTCCGACCGTCGCCAGGATGTAGACCACGCCCGCGAGCGCCGACAGCAGGTAGGCGACCGGCGCCTCGTGGAACCTCGTGATGATCTGCACCACCGCCCGCGACGTCGCCGCGACCGCGAACACGGCGTAGACCGCGACCAGCGTCCGCCCAGGTCCCCGGACCCGAGGCGCCGCGCCGACGGGCTCGGCCGTGCCGACGGGCTGGGCCACGGCCGCCGGCCCCGCGTCGCCCTCCGGCCCCGCGTCGTCGGCGAGCCGCGCGTCCCCGGTGGGCCGGGCCTCGGCATCGCCTGGCCCGGCCGTGGCTGTCGCCTCGGCCGGCGCCGTCTCGGTCGTCATCGCGCTCGTCCTTCCCGGGGTTCCGCCGGCCCGCGCACCGGCGGCCCGCTCGTCGTCACGTCCATCCAGCCCGATGTCCGGCCCAGCCGGCTCGGTGTACGGCCCAGCCGGCTCGGTGTACGGCCCAGCCGGCTCGGCGCGCGGGGCCGCGCCGGCGTCCGCGGGTGTCACGACCAGGTCTGGTGCAGGCGCTGCACCAGCACCGCCGCGACCACGGCCGCGACCCCGAGCACCGAGGTTCCGGACCGGGACCGCTCCCCCAACGCCCACCAGGTGCCGGCCGGCAAGGCCACGGTCGACGCGATCAGGTACATCGTGAAGGTCAGCGGCTCGGCCGCGTGCTCACCGCGCGCGACCAGGACGATCGCCCCGACCACCTGCGCGAGCAGCAGCGCCTCCGCGACGGCGACGCCGTAGAGCACCCGTCGCCCGATCGGCCGGTTCCGCCAGGCGAGGAAGAACACCCAGGCGGCGAGCAGCAGCGTCGCCACCGCCACCGCGATCGCAAGGATCCTGACCATGCCGCCCCTGCCCTACTACGCCACGTAGAAACAGATCGTAGCCCGTCCGCGCACCCCTGGGGCTACAGCGGCTTGGCCAGCACGGTGAAGGCGAGGTCCGGCCGCCTGGGCAGGCCGAAACGCTCGTCGCCGTAGGGGAAGGGCTTGGCGTCCCCGGTCGGCCGGTAGCCGCGGCGGACGTACCAGGCGATCAGGTCGGCCCGCTGGGCGATGACGTGCATCTCCATCCGGTCGGCGCCCCACACCTCCCGGGCGTACCGCTCGGCCTCGGCGAGCACCGCCGAGCCCAGGCCGCCGGCCTGCAGCGTGGGGACCACGGCGAACATGCCGAAGTAGCCGGCCGTCCCGTGCCGTTCCAGCTGGCAGCAGGCGAGAATCCGGCCCGTCGGCCCGGCGGGGCCGGCTGTCGCGCCGTCGCCGGGCCGCGTGGCGACCAGAACGAGGCCGTCCGTGCCGGTGACGATGGCCGCGATCGCGTCGGGGTCGGTGCGCTGGCCGTCGAGCAGGTCCGCCTCGGTGGTCCACCCGGCCCGGCTCGACTCGCCGCGGTAAGCCGACGTCACCAGGGCCAGCAGCTCCGGGATGTCGTCCAGGGTCGCGGCGCGGAAGGTCACGTCGGCCCGCTTCGTCGCCGGTTCCTGGCTGCCCACGGCCCCCATCCTGGCAGAGCGCCGCCGGGCGGCCGGACCGAGCGCCACCGGCCGGCCGAGGCGGCGCCGCCGGGCGGGGGCGGGCTAGGGACCGTCAGGCTTGCGGGGCCAGGTGGGCGGCCAGCGCCGGCAGGATCTCGCCGAGCGGCGCGTCGACGATCAGGCCGGCGCGGGCGTCGGCCCGGGTCGGGCCCTGGTTGACGATCGCGACCGGGACGCCGAGCTGCCCGGCGCGCAGCACGAACCGGTAGCCCGACATCACGGTCAGCGAGGACCCGAGGACGAGCAGCAGGCGGGAGCCCGCCACGACGTCCATCGCCGCGTCGACCCGGCCACGGGGCACGGTCGCGCCGAAGAAGACGACGTCGGGCTCCAGCCGGCCACCACAACGCCGGCAGCCGACGATGACGAACCGGCTGATCTGCGCCTCGGCCAGCACCGCGTCGCCGTCCGGATTGACCCCGCCGTCAGGGTTGACCCGGCCGTCAGGGTTGACCCGGCCGTCAGGCGCCGACTCGCCGGCTGAGGCCGGCTCCTCCGCGCCCGAGACACCGGCGTCGACGACGTCCGCGCGGAAGGTCGGGTTCGCCGCCGCCAGCCGGGCGGCCAGCTCGGCGCGGGCGCTGACGTCGCCGCAGTCGGAGCACAGGACCCTGGCGAGGTTGCCGTGCAGCTCGATGACGTCGCGCGCGCCGCCCGCCTGGTGAAGGCCGTCGACGTTCTGCGTGACGATCCCGGCGAGCAGCCCGGCCCGTTCCAGCGCGGCGACGGCGCGGTGCCCGGCGTTGGGCGGCGCGGCCGCGATGTGCCGCCAGCCGGCGTGACTGCGGGCCCAGTAGCGCCGGCGGAACTCCGGGTCTCCGGTGAACTGCTGGTAGGTCATCGGGGTGTGGTTGCGCCGCGGGGCCCCGCTCGGTCCCCGGTAGTCCGGGATGCCCGACTCGGTGGAGATCCCGGCGCCCGTCAGGACCGCCACCCGGCCACCGGCGGCGGCCGCGCGCAGCGCCGCGACCCCGGCGGCCGGGTCGCTGACCACCGCGACGTCCGGCGGCCGGGACAGCGGCGCCGAGCGCCCGAACGGCTTGACGCGGTAGGTCAGCGCCGGTGCCTCGGGGTGCATGCACCCATCGTGCCTCCCGGCGGGGCCGACCGAGGCCGCGAGACGGGCTCGCATGGTGATCCCGCGCGCAGCCGACAGCCACGCGTTGCCAAACGGTCGAACTGCTCGCATACGGTTGGTGACGTCGGCACCGGCGCCGGCGTGACGACGGGTTCCCCGGGCCGCCACGGGAGAACACCCGGATCGGCCGGCGGGCAGGCGGACGGGTCACGGACCGTGACCGCACCGCGCGGCGAAAGCCTGAGCCCCGAGGGGGACACATGGAGCAGCGGGTCGACCCTGACCCGTCCACCGGCCCGACGGCGTCCGACGGCCCCGAGCGCTCCAGCGTCCAGGCCGGCGACGGCGTGAGCCTCACGATCGTCGGTGGACCCGGCTGGCCGGCGGACCCCGCGCGGGGCCTGACGGCGGCCGAGGTGGCGAGCCGGGTGGCGGCCGGCCAGGTCAACGACGTGCCGGCGCGGACGAGCCGCACGGTCCGGGAGATCCTCGCGGCCAACGTCTTCACCCGGATCAACCTGATCATCGGGGTGCTGTTCGCGCTGATCTGCGTGGTCGGGCCGATCCAGGACGGGCTGTTCGGCGCGGTGATCGTGGCGAACTCGGTGATCGGCATCATCCAGGAGTTGCGGGCCAAGCAGACGCTGGACCGGCTCGCCGTCATCGGCGAGGCCGAGCCGACCGTGCGCCGGGACGGTGTGGCCGTGGCCGTGCACCCGGGCGAGATCGTGCTGCACGACGTCATCGAGACCGGCCCCGGCGAGAAGATCGTCGTGGACGGGACGGTCACCGAGGCCGACGGGCTGGAGGTCGACGAGTCGCTGCTCACCGGCGAGGCGGACCCGGTGCTCAAGCAGCCGGGCGAGGAGGTCATGTCCGGCAGCTTCGTCGTCGCCGGCTCCGGGGCGTTCGTCGCGACAAAGGTCGGCGCCGACGCCTACGCGGCCCGGCTCGCGGCGGAGGCGACCCGGTTCACCCTGGTCAACTCCGAGCTGCGCAACGGCGTCAACAAGATCCTGCGGATCGTCACCTACCTGATCATCCCGGCCGGGATCGCGCTGGTGATCAGCCAGCTGGTGGTCGACCAGAACGACCTGCCGGAAGCGATCCGCCGGATGGTCGCCGGGCTGGTCAGCATGGTGCCCGAGGGTCTGGTGCTGCTGACCTCGCTGGCGTTCGCGGCCGGGGTGGTGCGCCTCGGCGCGCGCAACTGCCTGGTCCAGGAGCTGCCGGCGATCGAGGGCCTGGCCCGGGTCAGCGTCGTCTGCCTGGACAAGACCGGCACCCTCACCGAGCCGGCGATGGACGTCCTGGAGGTCCGAGAGCTGGGCCGGGCCGCTGACGACGACACGGCGGCCGGTACGAGCCCGGCGACCGACGACGAGCCGGCCACGCCGGACGGCAGGGTGGCCGCGGTGCTCGGGGCGCTCGGCGCGGCGGACCGGCGCCCGAACGCCAGCCTGCAGGCGATCATCGACGCGTACCCGGCGCCGGACGGCTGGCGACCGGTCGACGCGGCGCCGTTCTCGTCGGCCCGCAAGTGGTCAGGCGCGGCCTTCATCGAGCCGGACGGCGCCGAGTCGACCTGGCTGCTGGGCGCGCCGGACGTGCTGCTGGCCGCCGGCCACCCGGCGCTCACGGCGGTCGACGGGTACGGCGAGCGGGGCCTTCGCGTGCTGCTGCTCGCCCGCTCAGACCGCCCGCTGGCGGACGCACTGGCCGCGAGCGCGGGTGCGAGCGCGAGTGCGACCGGCCCGGCGAACGGCGGAGCGAACGACGCCCCCGGCAGCGCGAACGGGGGCGGCACCGGTTCTCCGGCAGCTCCGGCCGGCGGCCTCGCCGGCGCGGTCGAGCCGGTCGCGCTCGTCGTGATCGCGCAGCGGCTGCGGGCCGACGCCTCCGACACGCTGCGCTACTTCGCCGACCAGCGCATCGCCACCAAGGTCATCTCCGGGGACAACGCGCTGTCGGTCGGCGCGGTCGCCCGCGAGCTGGGCCTGTCCGGAGCCGACGACCCCGTCGACGCCCGCTCGCTGCCGGCGGACCGCGCCGAGCTCGGCGAGCAGCTCGAGGCGCACACGATCTTCGGCAGGGTGACCCCGCACCAGAAGCGGGAGATCGTCGGGGCGCTGCAGGCCCGCGGCGAGACGGTCGCGATGACCGGCGACGGCGTCAACGACGTGCTCGCCCTCAAGGACGCCGACATCGGTGTCGCGATGGGCTCCGGCAGCCCGGCGACCCGGGCCGTCGCCCAGATCGTCCTGCTGGACAACAGCTTCGCCGCGCTGCCCTCGGTCGTCGCCGAGGGCCGCCGGGTGATCGGCAACATCGAGCGGGTCGCGAACATCTTCCTGACCAAGACGGTCTACTCGGTGCTGCTGGCGATCGTGGTGGTCGCCGCCCAGGTGCCCTACCCGTTCCTGCCGCGGCACCTGACCCTGATCAGCTCGCTGACCATCGGCATCCCGTCGTTCTTCCTGGCGCTGGCGCCCAGCCACGACCGGGCCCGGCCCGGGTTCGTCGGCCGGGTGCTGCGCTTCGCGGTCCCGGCCGGCGCGCTGGCGGGGATCTCGACCGTGCTCGTCTACTTCCTGGCGCGCAACGTCTTCTACGACAACAACCTGCGCGCCGAGACGTCGCTGGCGACGCTCACGCTGTTCTGCGTCTCGCTGTGGGCCCTCGCGATGATCGCCCGGCCGTACACGTGGTGGCGCGTCCTGCTGGTCGCCGCCATGGCGGGCCTGTTCGCGCTCGTGTTGGTCGTCCCGTTCCTGCAGACGTTCTTCGAGCTCTCCCTGGTCGGCACCAGCGGCCCGCTGACCGCCCTCGCGATCTCGGCCGTGGCCGCGGTGCTGATGGAGATCGTCTGGAGGCTGGTCCGCCCGCCGAACGGCACCCCCCACCCCTGACCCCACCGCACGGACCAGGGCGAAGGGGGCAGCGCGGTGGTGGGTCCGACGCCAACCCCCTACCGTTACTGGACATGACGGACCAGACACGAATGGTGGCGGGGCACTGCGTGACCTGCTCCGACGAGGGGCTGGCGGGCCAGGTCCTGCGGGTCGCGGCCGACGAGGCCGTCGTCCGGCTGGAATCCGGCTGTGCCGCAGGCGATGGCGAGCTGACGGTCGGGATGGCGCTTGTGGCGGCCCAGCCTGGGGACTGGGTCCTAGTACACGCGGGTGAGGCGATCGCCGTCCTCCCCGGGCCACCGGCCGACTCCTGGCCCTAGATCACAACCTCGACCAGGCTGGCACGGCCGCCGGCCTGAGGCGCGTCGAGACGGTGCCGACCACCCGCACGCGGCAGGTGGGGGTGAGCAGGCGTGTCGACACCGACCTTGGACCCGACGACCGACCCGTCGTCGGCCGCGGCGAGCGCGCCGCCGACGGGCAACGGCGAGCAACTGGGAAAGCTGGGCGTGGGGGCGGCCGCGCGGGAGCGGCCAGCCGAGCAGGTAGCGCCCGAGCGAGTCCCCGCCTGGGAGGACCAGGCACCAATCCACCTGCTGTGGATCAACGCGGGGCTCAGCTGCGACGGCGACTCGGTGGCGCTGACGGCGGCGACCCAGCCGAGCATCGAGGAGATCGCGCTGGGCGCGCTGCCCGGCCTGCCCAAGGTCGCCGTGCACTGGCCGCTGATCGACTTCGACTCCGGCCCCGAACAGGGCGCGGACGCGTTCCTCGAGTGGTTCCGCAAGGCCGACCGCGGCGAACTGGACCCGTTCGTGCTGGTCGTCGAGGGCTCGATCCCGAACGAGCGGATCAACGGCGACGGCTACTGGACCGGGTTCGGCTCCGATCAGGCCACGGGCCAGCCGATCACCGTCAACGCGTGGCTCGACCGGCTCGCGCCCAAGGCGCTCGCGGTGCTCGCCGTCGGGACCTGCGCGACCTACGGCGGCATCCACGCGATGGCCGGCAACCCGACCGGTGCGATGGGCGTGCCCGACTACCTCGGCTGGGACTGGAAGTCGTCGGCCGGCATCCCGATCGTGTGCGTGCCGGGCTGCCCGATCCAGCCGGACAACCTGTCCGAGACGATCGTCTACCTGCTCTACCAGGCCTCCGGGCAGGCGCCGATGATCCCGCTGGACGACCAGCTGCGGCCGCGCTGGCTGTTCGGCACGACCGTCCACGACGGCTGCGACCGGGCCGGGTTCTACGAGGAGGGCCGGTTCGCCCACGCGTACGGCGAGCCCGAGTGCCTGGTCAAGCTTGGCTGCTGGGGGCCGGTGGTGAAGTGCAACGTCCCCAAGCGCGGCTGGATGAACGGGGTGGGTGGCTGTCCGAACGTCGGCGGGATCTGCATCGCCTGCACGATGCCCGGCTTCCCGGACCGGTTCATGCCGTTCATGGACACCCCGCCGGGCGCGAAGGTCTCCAGCGGCCTGAGCACCGTCTACGGGAAGGTCATCCTGAACCTTCGCAAGATCACCATGCACACCGCGGACCGGGAGCCGAGGTGGCGCCGGCCGGGTGACGAGCTGCTGACCGGCTACCGCGACCCCGCCGCGACAGCCGCCGGCACAGGCGCCGGCACGCCCGCCGGCCGCGTCGGGGAGGGCGCGCGATGACCACGACAGCGATGCGCCCGCAGACCGGCGCCGAGCAGAGCAACCTCATCGAGATGAACTTCGACCCGATCACCCGGATCGTCGGCAGCCTCGGCATCTACACGAAGATCGACTGGGCGGCCAAGCGGGTGGCGGAATGCCACAGCACGTCGTCGATCTTCCGCGGCTACAGCATCTTCATGAAGGGCAAGGACCCGCGCGACGCGCATTTCATCACGTCCCGGATCTGCGGGATCTGCGGCGACAACCACGCCACCTGCTCCTGCTACTGCCAGAACATGGCCTACGGGGTCCGGCCGCCGCCGCTCGGCGAGTGGATCGTGAACCTCGGCGAGGCCGCCGAGTACATGTTCGACCACAACATCTACCAGGAGAACCTGGTCGGGGTGGACTACTGCGAGAAGATGGTCGCCGAGACGAATCCCGGCGTCCTGGCGCTCGCGAACGCCACCGAGTGCCCGCACGCGGCCGAGCACGGTTTCCGCACGATCGGCGACATCATGCGCGGCCTCAACCCGATCTCCGGGGAGTTCTACCGGGAGGCGCTGGCGCAGAGCCGGTCCACCCGGGAGATGTTCTGCCTGATGGAGGGCCGGCACGTCCACCCGTCGACGCTGTACCCGGGCGGGGTGGGGACGGTCGCGTCCGTGCAGCTGTTCACCGACTACCTGTCCCGGCTGATGCGCTACATCGAGTTCCTCAAGCGGGTCGTGCCGATGCACGACGACCTTTTCGACTTCGTCTACCAGGCGATGCCGGGCTACGAGGAGGTCGGCCGCCGCCGGGTGCTGCTCGGCTGCTGGGGCTCGTTCAACGACCCCGCGCACTGCGACTTCACCTACGAGAACATGGCCGACTGGGGCCGGCGCATGTTCGTCACCCCGGGCGTCATCGTCGACGGGAAGCTGCTCACCAACAACCTGGTCGACATCAACCTCGGCATCCGCATCCTGCTCGGCAGCTCGTTCTACGAGGACTGGGAAGACCAGCCGATGTTCGTCACCGAGGACGCGCTGGGAAACCCGGTGGACCGCAGGCACCCGTGGAACCAGCACACCATTCCGCGGCCGGAGAAGCGGGACTTCGACAGGCGCTACTCCTGGGTGATGTCGCCGCGCTGGTTCGACGGCACCGACCACCTGCCGCTCGACACCGGCGGCGGCCCGATCGCCCGGCTGTGGAGCACGGCGCTGTCGGGCCTCGTCGACCTCGACCACATCAGGGCCACCGGCCACAGCGTGCTGATCAACCTGCCGCGCACGGCGACGAAGCCCGAGCGCACGTTCGAGTGGACGATCCCGCGCTGGAGCAACGCGCTGGAGCGCAACCGGGCCAGGACCTACTTCCAGGCCTACGCGGCGGCCGCGGCGCTGACGTTCGCCAAGCGGGCGCTCGCCGAGGTGCGCGCCGGCAACACGAAGACCTGGGAGCCGTTCGAGGTGCCCGACGAGGCGGCCAGCTGCGGCTTCACCGAGGCCGTCCGCGGCGTCCTGTCGCACCACATGGTCATCCGCGGCGGGAAGATCGCGAACTACCACCCGTACCCGCCGACCCCGTGGAACGGCAGCGTGCGCGACGTCTACGGCACCGCCGGGCCCTACGAGGACGCCGTGATGGGCACCCCGATCTTCGAGGAGAACCCACCGGAGCGGTTCAAGGGCATCGACATCATGCGGGCGGTCCGCAGCTTCGACCCGTGCCTGCCGTGCGGCGTCCACATGTACACCGGCGCCGGCCGCACCGTCGACGTCACCCACTCCCCGCACGCGTTCACCCCGGCCGGGTGAGCCGCGCCAGGCCCGAGGAGGTGTCGCCGATGGCGTTCGACCTGGCCGCCGGTCCCGTGCGGGCCGCCATTGAGGACCCCGAGGAACCAGCCGACGAGTCCGGCGAGCGGGCCGCCGCGCGCCTCGACGCGCTGCTGGCCGACGTCGACGCCTGCGCCGACCCGCGGCTGCGCGCGCTCGCCCACGAGCTGGTGCGCACGCTGATGCGCTTCTACGGCGCCGGGCTCGGCCGGGTGGCCGCGCTGGTGCCCCCGGCGACGCTGCGCCGCCTGGCCGACGACGACCTCGTCGGCGACCTGCTCGCGCTGCACGACCTGCATCCCGACGGGATCACGCCGGAGACCCAGGGCCATGCCTCGACCGGGCCGCCGCAACCGGACGGGCGACGGGTGCTGCCGCTGACCGTCGCGCCGGCCGCCGCGCAGGCGGGAGCCGGGCGGTGACCGGCCAGCCCGACCGCTGGCTGGTGTCGCTGCGGCGCGCGCTGCTCGAACCAGCCGGCGACGGCGGTCCGGCCGGCGGCCGGTGCGAGTTCTGCGGCGAGGCCCTTCCGCCCGAGCAGGCTGGCGCCGCCGGGCCCGGCGGCACAGGCCACGGGCACGTCGTCGACGTCGTGGACCGGTCGATCCGGTGCGCCTGCCAGGCCTGCCGGCTGCTGTTCACCCAGGCCGGCGCGGGTGGCGGGCGGCTGCGCGCGGTCGGTGACCGCCGGGCCTACCACGCGCGGTTCCCGCTGGACGGCCCGCGCTGGGCCGCGTTGGAGATCCCGGTCGAGCTCGCGTTCCTCGTCGAGGACGCGCACGCCGGGCGGCTCGCGCTGTTCTACCCGAGCCCGGCGGGCGCCACCGAGTCGACCGTGGCGCCCGACCGGATCGCCGCGACCTGGCGGGCCGCGCTCGCCGACGCTCCCGGGTTCCCCGCGCCCGCGCCCGACGTCGAGGCGGTGCTGCTCTACCGGCCGGACGACGGCCCGGCGGACGGCTGTGAGGCGTTCCTCCTGCCGGTGGACGCCTGCTACGCCCTGGTCGGGCGGATCCGACGCGCGTGGACCGGGTTCGCCGGCGGCCCGGCGATGACGGGCGCGACCGCCGACTTCCTGGCCGAGGCCCGCCGCCGCGCCGGCGCGGCCAGCCGGACCGTCGCGGCTGGCGACACGGCCCGGGACGGCCGCGTGCCGCAGGAGGTGAGCTGACGTGGCCGAGTTCGCGTTCGACTGCCTGGACATCCAGCCGGAGCCCTACGCGGCGAGCCCGACGCTCGCGGCGCGGCTGCGGGTCGCCGAGACGACCGGCTTCTCGGTCCAGGCGATCGCGCTGCGCTGCCAGATCCGGATCGAGCCGGCGACCCGCGGCTACCGCGACGACGAGCGGGAGCTGCTGCGCTACCTGTTCGGCGACCCGGCCCGCTGGGGCCGCACGATGCGGGCGTTCCCGTTCGCGACCGTGTCGGCGCTGGTCGGGTCGTTCGTCGGCTCCACCGAGGTCCAGCTGCGGATTCCGGTCAGCTACGACCTGGAGGTCGCGGCCGGCAAGTACTTCCACGCCCTGCGGACCGGGGTGATCCCACTGTCGCTGCTGTTCAGCGGCACCGTCTTCGGCGCGACGCTCGACCGGATGCAGGTCGAGCCGGTGCCCTGGCACCTGGAGGCGAGCTACCGGCTGCCGGTCACGGTCTGGCAGCGGCTGATGGACGCCTACTTCCCCGGCGAGGCCTGGGTCCGGCTGCGCCGCGAGACCATCGACGCCGTCGCCCGCTACAAGGTCGCCCACGCGATCCCGACCTGGGACGACGCGATCAGCGCGCTGCTCGCCGGTGCCGGCCCGGACCCGGCCCCGGCCGGTGCCGGGGATCCGAGCCCGGCCCACGCAGAGGGCCGCAGTCGCCGAGAGGTCACCTCATGACCGCGCCCACCGGTTTCGACGCCGCCCGCGAGGTCGCGGACGCGGTGCTCTACGAGGGCTACCTGCTGTACCCGTATCACTCGGGCGCCCTGAAGAACCAGGTCCGCTGGCAGTTCGGCGTCCTGGTGCCCCCGGCCGTCGCGGCGGCCGACGGCGAGCACGCGACGTGCCGCACCGAGTGCCTGCTGGAGCACCTGCCGAGCGCGGGAGCCGGCCTCGCCTGCCACGGTGAGCCGGGCTCGCCGCACTGGGCGACCGAGCTGGGCACGGTCCACGTGCGCACCCGGTTCCTGCACGCCGTCGAACGGACCGTGTGGGCCCGCCAGGGCGCCACCTTCGTCCCCGCGGAGCTGGTCGCGACGGCGCGCGGTGACCTGCGCGCCGACCAGGAGGCGACGCCCCGCGAGGAGGACACGCTCGTCCCGCTCGCCGGCCTGCTGGGGCGCTCCCCCGCCGAGCCCGCCTCGCCCGCCGAACCGGAGGCCTGGATCGTCCCACTGACGGCGCCCGCCGGCCGGGACGTCGAGCCGGCCGACGCCCATACCGACCCGGCCGGCCCACGGGTCTTCACGCCGCCGGCGGCGGGGCGGGAGCCGACGGGCCGGGTCGTCCGGGCCCGGCACCGGCTCGACGCCGAGCTGCGCCTGACCGCCCGCTGGCTGCCCGGGCCCTACCGGGTGGCCCGGCTGACCGCCGAGCTGCGCAACGTCTCATCCTGGTCACCCCCGCCGGCCTCGCCAGAGCAGCCGGGGGGTGACCGGGCGGCGGCCCGCGACGCGGCGCTGGGCCGGTCGCTGATCGCCGCGCACCTGGTCCTCTCCGCCCCGGGCTGGCGGTTCCTGTCGCTGACCGAGCCGCCCGAGTGGGCCGCCACCTACGCGGCGGACTGCCGCAACGAGCGGGCCTGGCCCGTCCTCATCGGCGGGGGCGGGGGCACGGGCTGCGCCGACACGGTGCTGGCCGCGCCGATCATCCTGCCGGACAACCCGCGGGTCGCCCAGGAGAGCGTGGGGCCGTTCTTCGACGCCACCGAGATCGACGAGATGCTGACGCTGCGAACGCAGACCCTGACCGACGAGGAGAAGGCCCTCGCCCGCTCGACCGACCCGCGCGCCGCAGACCTGCTCGACCGCGCCGACCACCTGGCGCCCGAGCTGCTCGAACGCCTGCACGGCGCCGTCCGTGAGGTCCGCCCGGCCGGGCCGGGGTCGGATCCGCGGACGCCGGGCGAGCCGACGGCCGGGGCCGCCGACCTGCCGTCCTGGGATCCGCGGGCCGACGACCGCGCCGCGGCCACCGACGAGCCGGTCCTGATCGACGGCGTGGCGGTCTCGGCGGGCAGCAAGGTGCGGCTGAACCCGGCCGCCACGTCGGCGGACGCGCAGGACATGTTCCTCACCGGCCGGGTCGCCACCGTCGCCGCCGTCCTGCGCGACCTCGACGGCGCGACCCACGTCGCCGTCACGCTGGACGACGACCCGGCCGCCGACCTCGCCGCCGCCGTCGGCCGGTACCGCTACTTCGCCCCCGGCGAGCTCGTCCCGCTGGGCGGCGCCGAGCATGGCGAGGCCCGGCCATGACGCGCACGGACAGCACCCGCACGGACAGGACACGCACGGACAGGACACGGACCCTGGTCGCCGGTGTGGGCAACGTGCTGCTCGGGGACGATGGCTTCGGGGTCGCGGTCGCCGGCCGGCTCGCCGCCGGGCCGCCGCTGCCGACCGGGGTCACCGTGGCCGACTACGGGATCGCCGGGACGCACCTGGCGTTCGACGCGGCCGGCGGCTGCGACGAGCTGCTGCTCATCGACGCGGTGCCGCCCTGGCCGGTGGGCCCGCCGGACGGTCTCGCCACCGGACCGTCCGGCGCGGGCCCCGAGCTGGCCCAGCCCGGGGAGCTACGGCTGCTGGAGCTGCCCGCTCCGGCGGCGGCGGCCTGGACCGCCACCCCGGGCCACGGCCCCGAGCCTTCGGAGGCCGAGACCGAAACCGAAACCGCGCCCGCCAGCACGCCCGGGGACGGGCACGCGATGACGCCCGACGCGGTCCTGCGGCTGCTGGCGCTGCTCGGTGGCGGGCCCGAGCGGGTGCTGCTGGTCGGCTGCGTGCCGGCCCGGGTCGAGGAGGGCCTGGGCCTGAGCCCGGCGGTGGTCGCCGCTGTCGAGCCCGCGGCCCGCCTCGTGCGCGCGGTCCTCGCCGGCGAGACCGGACCACGAGCGCAGGCGCCTCCGGGGCGGCCCGCGCAGGGAAGGAGCCCGACGTGATGCGCAAGCTGCTGGTCGCGAGCCTGATGGCCGCCGGCGCCACGGTCACCGCGAAGTCCGTGTACCCGGACCTGCACCGCTACCTGGAGATGCGCCGGATGTGACGTGGCCGGATGTGACGTGAAAGGGGGGTTCGCTCATGTGTCTCGGGATTCCCGGGGAGGTCGTCAGCCTGTCGGCCGACCGGCCGGACATCGCGACCGTCGCGGTCAGCGGGGTCCGGCGGGCGGTCAACATCGGCCTGCTCGCGCAGGACCCGCCATGCCCCGGCGACTGGGTCCTCATCCACGTCGGGTTCGCGCTCTCGAAGATCGACGAACGGGAGGCCGCGGCCGCGATGGAGTTCCTCGAGGGCATCGGACGCGCCTACGACGACGAGCTCGACGCCCTGCGCGCCTCGTCGATCGCCTAGACGACGAGCGCCTGGACAACGAGCGCCGGCTGGCCGCGGCACGACGACGGCAGCCGGGACAACGTAAGCCAGGGCGACCAGGAAGGGGGGCCGGGCCGTGCGGTTCGTGGACGAGTACCGGGACGCCGACGCGGCGCGGGCACTGGCGGGCGAGATCGCCGGCAGCGTCGCGCCCGACCGGCAGTACCGGGTCATGGAGGTATGCGGCGGCCACACACACACGATCTACAAGCATGGTCTGGAGGACTACCTGCCGGAGACGGTGACGCTGGTCCACGGCCCGGGCTGCCCGGTGTGCGTGATCCCGATGGGCCGCGTCGACGACGCGATGCACATCGCCCGGCAGCCAGACGTGATCATGACGACGTTCGGCGACCTGATGCGGGTCCCCGGCAGCCACGGCTCGTTCCTGGACGCGAACGCCGAGGGCACCGACATCCGGATGGTCTACTCGCCGCTGGACTCGCTGCGGATCGCGAAGGCCAACCCGGACCGACAGGTCGTCTTCATGGCGATCGGCTTCGAGACGACGGCCCCGTCGACAGCGCTGACGGTCCGGCGGGCCGCCGCCGAGGGGATCGAGAACTTCTCGGTGTTCTGCAACCACGTCCTGGTGAACCCGGCGATCAGGGCGATCCTCGACGACCCCGACCAGCGCCTCGACGGGTTCATCGGCCCCGGCCACGTCTCCTGCGTGATCGGCTGCGAGCCGTACCGGTTCGTCGCCGAGGAGTACCACCGGCCGATCGTCGTGTCGGGCTTCGAGCCGCTGGACATCCTGCGCTCGATCCACCTGCTGCTGCGCCAGCTGGCCGACGGGCGGTGCGAGGTGGAGAACCAGTACACCCGGGTCGTCCCCTGGTACGGCAACCCGCGGGCCATCGCCGCGATCGACGAGGTGATGACGGTCCGCCCGACGTTCGAGTGGCGCGGCCTGGGGACGATCCCGGCCTCGGCGATGCGGGTGCGCGACGAGTACGCCGCGTTCGACGCGGAGCGCCGTTTCGAGGTGCCGGGGATCCGGGTCGCCGACCCGAAGGCCTGCCAGTGCGGTGAGGTCCTCAAGGGCGTGATCAAGCCCTGGGAGTGCAAGGTCTTCGGCACCGCCTGCACCCCGGAGACCCCGATCGGGACCTGCATGGTCTCCGCGGAGGGCGCCTGCGCCGCGTACTACAACTTCGGCCGCTTCACCCGCGCCCGCGTCCGCGCGGCCGCAGGCCTGGAGGTGACCGGGGCATGACGACGCAGGTCGACGACGCGACCCGGGAGCGCCGGGTGCTGGACCGGATCGAGACGGCCCGGCGGCGGCGCCCGAAGCTGCGCGACGAGCACATCACGATGGCGCACGGTGCCGGCGGGAAGGCGACGGCCGCGCTCGTCGACGCCGTGTTCCTGGAGGCGTTCCGCAACCCGGCGCTGGAGGCGCTCGATGACGGCGCCCACGTCGACGCCGGCGGGGCACGCCTCGTCCTGACCACCGACTCCTACGTCGTGACGCCGCTGTTCTTCCCCGGTGGCTGCATCGGTGACCTGGCCGTCAACGGCACCGTCAACGACCTGGCGGTCTGCGGCGCCAAGCCGCTGTACCTGACCTGCGGGTTCGTGCTGGAGGAGGGCTTCGCGGTCGCCGACCTGCGCCGGGTCGTCGCCGCGATGGCCGAGGCCGCGCGCACGGCCGGCGTCACCCTGGTCACCGGCGACACCAAGGTCGTCCCCCGCGGCCGGGCCGACGGCTGCTACGTCAACACGACCGGCCTCGGCCTGTTCCACCCCGGCGGAAGCACCCTCGACGACGAGTCGCCGATGGAAGGAGTGGTCGCCGCCGACGACCCGGTCGGCCCGTGGCCCGTCGGCTACACCCCGCCCGGTCACCGGCCCACGGAGCCGGACCGCCTCGACCGCCTCGGGATGGCGCACGCGCGCCCCGGCGACGTCGTGCTGGTCTCCGGCCCGATCGGCGACCACGGCATCACGATCATGCTGGCCCGCGGCGAGCTCGACCTGGAGGCGGACCTGCGGTCGGACACCGCGCCCCTGTCCGGCCTGGTCGAACGGCTGCTGACCGCCACGTCGGGCCCAGAGCACGGCGGCGGGGTCCGGGCCATGCGCGACGCGACCCGCGGCGGCGTGGCGACGGTCCTGAACGAGCTGGCGATGGCGGCCGGCGTCGGAGTCGTCATCGACGAGGACGCCGTGCCGGTCCGCGAGGCCGTCCGCGGCGCCGCGGAGCTGCTCGGGATCGACCCGCTCTACGTCGCCTGCGAGGGCCGCCTCGTCGCCGTCGTCGCTCCCGAGGCCGCCGACGCCGCGCTGGCCGCCCTGCTGGCCGACCCGCTGGGCGCCGGCGCGACCGTCATCGGCCGCGTGGTGGACGACCCGCCCGGCCTGGTCCTGCTCAACACGGCCTTCGGCGGCACCCGCATCGTCGACATGCTCGTCGGCGACCCACTCCCCCGCATCTGCTGACCGGCGCCTGAACCGGGGCCAGGACGACCGGCCGCGTCGCGGCGACGGCCCCACCGACGAGGAGGCATGTCGATGCACGAGATGGGTGTGACCACGGAGATCGTCGAACGGGTCAGCGACCGGCTCGCCAGCGCGGCGCCGCCGGGAGCGAAGGTCGCGGCGGTCCGCCTGGAGATCGGGCGGCTGTCCGGGTACACGGCCGAGTCCGTGCGGGGCTGCTTCGAGCTCGCCGCCGCCGGGACGCCCCTGGAGGGCGCCCGCCTCGACGTCACCGAGCCGGCCGGCCACGGGACCTGCCGGACCTGCGGACATGCCGTCGACGTCGCCGACCCGCTCGCCACCTGCCCGAGCTGCGGCGGCACCGACCTGATGGTCCAGGACGGCCAGCAGCTGCGGGTGCTGGGCGTCGAGCTCGCGCCTGACGCTCCGGCCGCCAACCGCGCGGGCTCCGGCTGAAACGGGCTTGCTCAGGGCTCAGGGGTGTGGAGGCCGTGGGCCTCGCCATCGTCCGGCCAGCCGGCCGCGATCGCCTCCGCCGCCGCTGCCCGGACCTGCCCGTCGGGGTCGCGGGCCGCCCGGTCGCGTAGCAGCGGCGGGGTCTCCGGATGGGTGTGCCAGTCCGTGGCGATCGCCTGGAGCGCTCGCACCCGCACCTCGGGACCGTCGTCGCGGGCAGCGCGATCACGCACGAGTTCCAGCGTGCCGGCGTCGTCGAGCCAGCCGGTCACGATCGCCTCCAGCGCCGTCCGCCGGACCTGCCAGTGGGGGTCCCGCACGGCCCGGTCGCGCAGGAGCGCCAGCGTGGCTGGGTCGTCGTACCAGCCGTCCGTGACCGCCCGGATCGCCGCCTCCCGGACGTCCGCGGCCTCGTCGCGCGCCGCGCGGTCCAGCAGCAGTGCGGCGAGACCGGAGACGCCCGGCCACCTCGCGGCGAGGACGCCCAACGAGTCGGCCCGCGCGGCCGGGTCGTCGTCGTGGACGGCCCGATCACGCACCAGGGCCAGGGTGGCGGGATCGCCCGTCCAACTCCGCGCGACCGTCTTCACCGTCTCCGACCGGACGAAGGGGTCGACGTCCTGGCGCACGAGCGTGACCAGGCACGGGCGTGTGTCCGGATGGTCGGGCCAGCCCCTGGCGATGGCCCACACAGCCATCACCCTGACGAACCCGTCCGGGTCCGCGCCGAGCCGGTCCAGCAGGAAGGCCCGGGCTCGCGGACTGTCGCGCCCGTGTGTGGCGAGGGCGTGCACGGCGCCGCCTCGGACGAACGTGTCGGAGTCCTCGACCGCGCGCTCGTACAGCAGCGGCAACGTGTCGGGATGGTCAGGAAAGCCCTCGGCGAGGGCACGTACCGCCGTCTGTCGGACGCCGTCGTCCTCGTCCTGGACGGCGCTGTGGCACAGTGCGACACGCGCGTCCTCGACGCCACGCCCATGGCGCCCGATCCCCTCCAGGGCCGCCCGCCGCACGTCCGGCTCGCCGTCCGAGCGGCTGAGCGCGCACAGCCACGCCAGACCGTCGCCGCCGGCCGCCCACGTCCCGTCCGCGGCCGCGCGCACCGCCGCCTCGCGCACGGAACCCGCGCCGTCGTGAACGGCCCGGTCGCGCAGGAACTCCAGCGTCGCGGGGTCGCCGGGCGCGGCCCCGAGCGCCGCGACCGCGGCGGCCCGGACCCGCTTGTCCTCGTCCTGAACGGCGCGCTCACGCAGGAAAGGCCCGGTGGCGGGGTCGTCGGGCCAGCCCGCGACAGCCGCCAGCGCCGCCCGCCGGACCTCGTCGTCCTGGTCGTCGACGGCGCGCCGGCGCACGAACGCCGCCGTGTCGGGGCGGTCCGGCCAGCCGGCCGCCATCGCCTCGACCGCGGCCACGCGCAGGCGCGCCAGCGGGTGCTTCGACGCCCGCGCGCGGATGAGCGAGTGAATCCGTGGGTCGTCGGACAGGAGGATCGCCGCGGTCCGGGTCACGAACTCCGCGACAAGGCGCCGTGAGACATACCGCCCGCTCGACAGGAACCAGGACCGGTACGCCTCACGCCCCGGCCACGCGGGCCCGAGCCCGCCTTCGCTCGGGGCGACGACCAGGCCGTTCGGGAACGGGTACAGCGACGAGCCGCGCCCGAGGCCGACCGGCGTCATGCGGGCGAGCTGAATGATCGCCTTCAGGACGTCGGCTCCCGCGCCGACGGCGGCCGCCGGGTTCGCGAGCTCGGCCAGGCAGTCCACCGCGAACAGGAGGTGCGCGGGCAGCTGCGACGAACGCAGCTGCCAGGCCCGGTTCACGTCCCCCGCCAGATAGCTGACGATCGGCCCGGCGACGCGCACGTCGACGGTGCCGATCACGAGCAGGAGCACCTCGCGCCAGGCGTCGTCGTCCCAGTGCCGGCCGAAGACCTCGGTCCGCAGCTGCACCTCGTCGAGCTCACGGGTCTTCTCGAAGCGCTGGACGATGTCGTCCGCGCAGAAGTACTCGAGGAAGGCGCGGTGCACGAAGCCGTAGACGTCGGTTCCGAACCGGCTGAGCACGAAGTTGCGCGAGCGGAACTGGTCCACCATCAGCGCGGCGCACTGGTGGGCCCGTGGCGTGTCGATCTGGTAGCGGGTCACCAGGTAGGTGGCCAGCTCGTCGACGAGGTCCGCGCCGCGGATGTGGTTGCCGGCGAGCCCGCGCCGGCCGGTCTGCAGCCGGCGCGCTACACGGCGCAGCATCTCCCTGCGGTCGTCGGCGGTGATGTAGTCCACCGGCAACGCGGCCGGCGGCAGGTGCCGGCCGGGGTCCCACTGTTCGACCAGCACGTTCGCGGCGTGCTCGTAGACCTTCCGGCGTTCCCTGGGCAGCTCCCGGCGCCGGGCGATGATCACGAGCACCGTGAGCAGCAGCGGGTTGCCGGCCAGCTCCCGGATCGACGCCGAGTCGCCGATCGCGCGGTTCAGCCGGTCGAGCCGCAGCCGGGCCTCGTCGGGGCGGTCACCCACCGCGGTGTCGAACCAGCGCCCGGCGAAGGCCTGGATCTGGGCAGGGTCGAGGTCCTGCAGCGTGAAGTGCGCGAATCCGTCGCCCTCGAGGATGGAACGCCGGTAGCCGACGATCCGGGAGGTCACGATCACCCGGCTGTTCGGATGGCGCGCGGCGAACCCGGCGATCTGGCGGGCGACCGCCTCCCGGCTTCTCGGGTCGAACAGCTCGTCGAGCCCGTCGAAGAGGACGAGCGCCCGGCCGTCGTCCCGCAGGAAGGCCTCCAGGCCGGCGCGCCGCAGCCCGAGGCCCTCGTCGGCGGCGGCGAGCCGGTCCCAGTAGTCGAGGAAGGACGGGCACTCCTCGCGCTGGTCCGCGTAGTCCCGCAGGTCCACCACCAGCGGAAGCCAGCCCTCCCAGCCGGCCAGCGCCGGGGTGTCCCCGCTGGGCGCCCGGCTCAGCGCCAGGACGAGGAACCGGATCAACGTCGACTTGCCACTGCCCGGGTCACCCAGCAGGACCAGCCGCCGGAACTCCGGCGCGCGGACGACGTCGAGGACGGGCTCCGCCGGCAGGGCGCGGTAGGCGGACCAGGCACGCGCGAGCCGCGCGGCGTCGAAACCGTGCGGCAGTTCCGGCGACGGGATGTCCCCGGCCTCGGCCAGCCGGCGGACCAGTTCCTTCGACAGCTCCAGCGGCGGCGGGGCCGCCCGGACGTTCTGCGGCACGAAGACGTTCCGCAGCAGGATCGGCAGGTGCTCGTCCTGCTCCTCGGGCGTCAGCGCGTCCAGCTCCAGACGCCGGTAGCGCCGCTCCAGCGCGCGCAGGTAGGCCGCCCGCGTCGCGGCCGACAGGTCGGCGTCACCGTCCTGGCGCGCCTCCTGGGGCGTCTCCTGGGGGTAGTGCCTGGCGAGCGCGGCGAGCAGCTCGTCCATCGCGGCCGCCGGGTCGCGCCAGTAGTCCGCGACTCGTTCGGCGAACGTGAGGCTCTCGACGTCCGCCTCGGAGTCCATCAGCAGTGGGAAGACCCGGACCCGGTCGCTCCTCGCCTGGGCCGCGCGGACCAGCCGGCGGGCGAACCGGGTACCCACCGCCCGGACCGTCCCGCACAGCACCACCGGCCCGCCGGCCGTGAGTGCCCGGGCGGCCTCCTCCACGAGGCTCTCGCCGACCAGCACCTCGCCCTCGTGCCAGACGGCGTAGCCCGCACCCCGCAGCGGCCCGGCGACCGCCTCGGCCAGCGCTCCCTCGCCCGGCGCCGTGGCGAGCACGACCGTCCAGGTCACCGGGCCCGGTCCATCGCCCGCAGCAGGGCGGCGACACCGGCCCGCCAGTCGGCCGTCAGATCGGCGGCCTTGATGTCCGCGAGCAGCGCCGGCGCCTCCTGGCCGGTCAGCACGGCCGGCAGCAGCCGGGTGCCGCTGTTCTCCAGCTGCCGCGCCACGGCCGGCGCCCACTCCCGGGTTATCCAGGGCGCGGTCACCCCGGCGGCCGACAGGCAGAGCACGACGTACTGGGCTCCGGCGAGCCCCTCGTTCATCTTCTCGACGATCGAGTCCCCGATCTCGATCTCCCACAGGTCCAGCCAGACCTCGTGGCCCGCGGCCTGGAGGTCCCGGGCCAGCCGCTCGGCGGGGACCGCGTCGACGCCCCGATGAGACACGAAGACCTTCGCCACCTGGCCCCCCGGATCCGCCTCGAACTGGCGGTGACTTTAGCAGCACGTAGCGCACCAGAAGGGTCCGTGCCGGCACCTCGCAGGAGGCGTCCAGCCTGCTCAGCGCTGGGCGCTGGCGACCGCTGCCTGGCCAAGGCTGATGCCGCCGTCGTTGGTCGGGACGCGGGAGTGCGTCAGGACTGTCAGGCCGGCGGCGCGGAGCCCGGCACCCACCTCGTTGAGCAGGCGCTGGTTGGCGAAGACGCCGCCGGACAGGGCGGCCGCGCGGACGCCGGTCTGTTCGGCGAGACATTCACAGACGGTGACGATGGTCCGGGCGAGTGTCGCGTGAAACCGGGCGGCGACGCGGGCGCGGTCCGTGCCGGCACGCAGGTCCTCGACGACGGCGGCGACCAGGTCGGTGCCCTGGATCCGCCCCGGATCCACGGCAGGTCGGGGCGGCCGAACGATCCCCGGTAGCGGGTAGGACTCCCGTTCCGCCTGGTCGGCGAGCTGCTCGAGCTCGATGGCCGCCTGGCCTTCGTAGTTCACGGTGTCGCGCACGTCGAGGATCGCGGCCACGGCGTCGAACAGCCGACCGGCGCTGCTTGTCAGCGGCGCGGCGACGCCCCGGTCGGCCATCGCGACGACGGATTCCCAGTGGGCCGCGTTGCGCTCGCGGACGGCCAGTCCGGCGGTGTCCACCCCGGCCGCGGACAGGTAGGCCGCGGCCATGCGCCACGGGGACCGGATCGCCGCCGCGCCGCCGGGCATCGCGACGGGGTCCAGGTGGGCGAGTCGCGTGAAGCGGGTCAGGTCGGCGAGCAGCACCTCACCGCCCCACAGGGTGCCGTCGGTGCCGTATCCCAGACCGTCGAAGGCCAGACCGAGCACTGGGCCGGAATGCCGGTTGTCCGCGAGGCAGGACGCGATATGCGCGTGATGATGCTGTACCCCGACCACGCCCAGGCCGTCGTCCTCGGCGCGGTCCAGCGCGTACTTCGTCGACAGGTACTCCGGATGCAGGTCGTGGGCGATGACCTCGGGTCGGACGTCGAAGAGCCGCTCGTAGTGGGCGACGCCGGCGGTGAAGGCGCGGAAGGTCTCGTAGTTCTCCAGATCCCCGATGTGCTGGGAGACGAACGCGTACCGGCCGCGCGTCAGGCAGAACGTGCTCTTCAGCTCCGCTCCGCAGGCGAGGACCGGGCGGGGCGTCTCCCAGCCCATAGCGAGCGGTTCCGGCGCATACCCCCGGGCGCGGCGGACCAGTTGCTCCCGTTCCCCCGCCGCGGGCGAGCCCGGCTTGTTCGTCGGCCGCCGGGACGGCTCCCCCGCCGGGGGCCGTTCCCGACGCGGCTCGCCCGGCCAGGACGGGAGAACCCGGACGACCGAGTCGTCCGCGCGGACGTGGATGGGGCGGTCGTGGACGAGGAAGTAGTCCGCGATCGGGCCCAGGCGACCGAAGGCCTCGTCGTCGCGGTACACGATCGGCTCGTCGGAGACGTTCCCGCTGGTCAGCACGAGCGGCCCGCTGAAGGCGGCGAGCAGCAGGTGGTGCGCCGGCGTGTACGGCGTCATCAGGCCGAGCTGGCGGGTGCCCGGCGCGACCGACCGGGCGACGCCGGGGCCACCGGGCAGCAGGTCGAGCAGGACGATCGGTCGCCGCCGGCCGGTGAGCAGCCGTTCGGCCACCGGCCCGACGGCGCACAGCTCCCGCGCGGCGGCCACGTCCGAGACCATCACGGCGAACGGCTTGTCCGCGCGGTGCTTGCGGCCACGCAGCCGGGCCGCCGCTGCGTCGGAGCGCGCGTCGACGGCCAGGTGGTAGCCGCCGAGCCCCTTCATCGCGAGCACGGCGCCCGCCCGCAGCAACTCGGCGGACCGCTCGATCGGGTCCGCGTCGAGCGGCCGGCCGGCTCGGTCGAGCAGGCGCAGCCGCGGGCCGCACTCGGGGCAGCACACCGGCTGGGCGTGGAAGCGGCGGTTGCCCGGGTCGTGGTACTCGGCCGCGCAGGCCGGGCACATCGCGAACCCGGCCATCGTCGTCGCCGGCCGGTCGTAGGGAACGTCCCGGATGATCGTGAACCGGGGGCCACAGTTCGTGCAGTTGATGAACGGGTAGCGGTACCGGCGATCGGCCGGGTCGGCGAGCTCGGCGAGGCAGTCCGCGCAGGTGGCGCAGTCCGCCGACACGAGGGTGCTGCGTTCGCCAGCCGGGTCGCTCGCCGTGATCCGGAAGCCGGCCGCCGTGGGCGCACCGGGCCGGGGTGCGCGCGTCCCGCCGCCGTCCGCGCCACCGGGGCCCGAGGCGCGCCGGCCATCGGGAGGGGGCCTGCGGCGGACGACGACGTCCTCGACGACGGCCAGCGGTGGTGCCTCGTCGCGGAGCGCGATCACAAAGGCGTCGAGCGCCGCCGCGCTGCCAGACGCCTCGATGTGGACGCCGGCGGGGCTGTTGGCGACCTCGCCGACGAGATGCTCACGGCTGGCCAGCGCGTAGACGAAAGGGGCGGAAACCCACCCCCTGCACGATCCCGTCGACATCGACAGCGATCCGGATGACCGTGTCCTGGCCATCGGCGCCGCGAGTGGTGGGTCCGCTCTCGTTGTCCCGCCCGGTCTGCCTCACCATGGCGACAGTGTTCCCAGCCATCCCCCAACCAGCCCGCCACCATCGGCGACAGCGCGAAGATCGCCGATTCGGCCCTCATACGGTCCTGAACGCCCGCCCCGGAGCGACCATTCGAAGGCCAAGACCGCGATCTTGTGGCCGGCGCCCGCCGCCCGGACCGCCGTCGCGCGGGCTGCCGCCGCAGGCGGCCGCGGCGACCAGGGAATGCCGCGGCGAGGGGGCCGTTTAGATAGTTGCATCAGCAACTACCTGGCAGAACATGAACACCGGACCAGAAACACCGCACCAGAGAGGACGGACAGCCACCATGGCTGCTGCGACCACGAACCGCGAGGCCAGCGTCGACATCCGGCGCGCGGACGACCGGTCCGCGACCCGGATCGGCTGGCTCGACTCCAAGCACTCGTTCTCGTTCGGGCACCACTACGACCCGGCCAACACCCACCACGGCCTGCTGCTGGTCAACAACGACGACATCGTCGCGCCGGGCACCGGCTTCGAGACGCACCCGCACCGGGACATGGAGATCGTCACCTGGGTGCTGTCGGGCGCCCTCGTCCACCAGGACTCGATCGGCACCTCGGGCGTCATCTACCCGGGCCTGGCCCAGCGGATGAGCGCCGGTACCGGCATCCTGCACTCCGAGAAGAACGACGCCTGGCGGCTGACCGGCGCCGACGAGCACACCGAGCCCGTGCACTTCGTCCAGATGTGGGTCGTCCCCGACGCGGCCGGCGTCGAGCCCGGCTACGAGCAGCTGGAGATCGACGGCGAGCTGCTCGCGGGCGGCCTGGTGACAGTCGCGTCCGGCCTGGAGCGGGACGCCGACCAGGCGGCCATCCGCATCTCGAACAAGTACGCCGCCCTGCACGCCGCCCGCCTGGAGCCGGGCCGGTCCGTGACCCTGCCCGACGCGCCGTTCCTGCACCTGTTCGTCCCGAAGGGCACGGTGTCCCTGGAGGGCGCGGGCGCGCTGGGCCAGGGCGACGCCGTCCGCTTCACCGCGACCGGCGGCCACACCGTCACCGCGACCGAGCCGAGCGAGATCCTGGTCTGGGAGATGCACGCCTCCGTCCGCGCCTAGCCGGGTCGCTCGACCGAAGGTGGCTGACGAGGCCGGCGGCTACGATCAGCGATGTGACGGAGCAGACGGCCATGGCGCACCGGCCGCTGCGGCGGGACGCCGAACGTAACCGCCGGCGAATTCTGGAGGGCGCGGCGGCGGCGTTCGCCGAGCAGGGCCTCGACGTCACGACCGATGAGATCGCCCGGCGGTCCGGGGTGGGCATCGGCACGTTCTACCGGCGGTTCCCGACCAAGGAGCTGCTGATCGAGGCCCTGTTCGAGGACCGGATCGGCAAGCTGGTGGAGCTCGCCGAGGAATGCCTGCGCGACGAGGACCCGTGGAGCGGGCTGGTGTCCTTCCTCGATCAGGCGACCGCCCGCCAGGTCGCCGACCGCGGCCTCAAGGAGCTGGTCTTCTCGACGGCGCACGGGCGGGCCCGGATCTCCGCCGACCGGGACCGGATCGGGCCGCTGTTCTTCGCCCTGGTCGAGCGGGCCCAGCGGGCCGGCCAGCTGCGGCCCGACGTCGCCGGCACGGACCTCGGGCTGGTCCAGCTGATGCTGACCGCCGTCGCCGACTTCACCCGCGACGTGGCCCCCGAGTCCTGGCGGCGCTTCCTGGCCATCATGCTCGACGGCCTGCGGACCAGCCGCGACGCCCCGAGCCCGCTGCCGGCCTCGGCGCTCGACCCGGCCCAGGTCACCCAGATCATGGCCTGCTACCGCCCGCAGGGCCGCTGACCTCGGCGGGCGAGGGCCGGGAGGCCGTGGACGGCGACGCCGTGGGCGGCGACGCCGAGGACAGCGACGCCGTGGACAGCGACGCCGCGGACCGGGACGCCGCGGCGAACAGGCGCCCAACGGCGCGGACGTGCTCGGCGAAGGCCGGCGGCCCGACGACCGTGAACGGCGCGCCGACCCGGGTGAGCACGAGCGCGGGCCAGGCCAGGTCGTCGGCGGCCATCCGCAGCCGGCACCGGCCCGACCCCGCGTCCCCGGCCGGCCCAACGTCCCCAGCCGGCCCCGGGTCCCCAGCCGGCTCGGCGGTCCCCCAGCGGCCGACGACCCGGGCGACCGCCTCCACCGGCGCGTCGACGAGCACCTCGACCTGGTGGCTCTCCCGGGACGGCCCGGTCCGCACGGCCGCGCGCACGAACGCGGCGGCGTCGCCGCCCGGCAGCTCGCGGGGCCGAAACCGCGGGCCGGTCGTCAGCGGCCCGGCGATCCGGTCAAGCCGGAACGTCCGCCAGTCGTCCCGGTCCACGTCGAATCCGACGAGGTACCAGCGACCGCCCAGCGACACCAGCCGGTGCGGCTCGACCCGGCGGCGGCTGGCCTTGCCCTCCCGGTCGGTGTAGTCGAACCGCGCCTGTTCGTCGGCCCGCGCCGCGAGCGCCAGCGCCGTCAGCAGCGCGGCGTCGACGGGCGGGCCGGCGACCGCCACCGGCACCGTGTAGGCGCCGAGGGCGTCGGCGCGGTGCCGCAGCCGGCGCGGGATCACCTGGATCACCTTCGCCAGCGCCCGCACCGAGGCCTCCTCGATCCCGGCCACCGAGCCGGTGACCGCCGCGCGCAGCCCGACGATGATCGCGACTGCCTCGTCGTCGTCCAGCAGCAGCGGCGGCACGGCCGCGCCGGCCTTCAGCTGGTAACCGCCGGCCACGCCCCGGCTGGCCCGCACGGGGTAGCCCAGCTCGCGCAGCCGCTCGACGTCGCGCCGCAGCGTCCGGGCGCTCACGGCCAGCCGGTCGGCCAGCTCCGCCCCGGCCCAGTACCGGTGGGTCTGCAGCAGCGCCAGCAGCCGGAGCATCCGCGCGCTCGGCGAGGTGCCCGGCGACCCGGCGTGACCGGTTGCGTCGTCCGCCTCGCCCGGACCGCCGGTCTCGTCGAAGGCGTCGCGCTTCTCGGTCGCGACCGGCTTCCTGGGCGGGCCCGGCTCGGTGGGCCGGCCTGGCTCGTTGGGCACCACGGGCTTGTCAGGCACGGCTGTCTCCTCGGAAGGCGGGCGGTCCGGGTCCGGCACGCCTCCAGCATGCCGTCGAATGGGGCCAGAAGCTGGCCGCAATCGGCCGGTCGAGGAGCAGAACCGTCACCGGTCCGGGGGCCGGCGGGCCTACGTCGCCGAGGACCGGGGAGATAGCCTCCGGGGAGGAAGATCCGTGCAAGGAGCCGGCGCGCGAGGCGACGCCTGGCGTCACGTCGCTGGGACGGGGTGGTCGGGCTGCCGGACGTGATGCCCCTCGGGCCGGGTGACCCGCGCCGGATCGGCCCGTACCGGGTGCTGGGGCTGCTCGGGAAAGGCGGGATGAGCTCGGTCTACCTCGCCCGCCGCCTCACCGAGAACACCGACCCGGACGCCACCAGCCGGCCCGGGCGCACCGAGACCGGGCCGCTGGTCGCGGTCAAGGTGATCGACGAGGACCTGGCCCAGCTGCCGGCGTTCCGGGAGCGGTTCCGCCGGGAGGCGCGGGCGGCCCGGCGGGTGGCCCGGTTCTGCACCGCCGAGGTCCTCGACGTCGACGTCGCCGCGCCACGGCCATACCTGGTGACGGAGTTCATCGACGGCCCGACCCTGGGCACCGCCGTCGAGCAGAGCGGGCCGCTGCCGCCAGCCGAGCTCGAGCGGCTCGCGGTCTCGGTCGCCTCGGCGCTGACCGCCATCCACGCGGCCGGCGTCATCCACCGGGACCTGAAGCCCGGCAACATCATGCTCTCGCGGTCCGGCTGGCGGGTGATCGACTTCGGGATCTGCCGCCCGCTCGACGACGCCACGAACATCACCGTCGGCCGGCTCGGCACGCCGGTCTTCATGGCCCCCGAGCAGGCCCGCGACCTGCCCGCGACCACCGCGACCGACGTGCACGCCTGGGGCGCCATCGTCACCTTCGCCGCCACGGGCCGGCCCCCGTTCGGCGAGCCGTCCCTGATGGAGCTGCTGCGCCGGGTGATGCACGACCCGCCCGACCTGACCGGCCTGCCCGCCGCGCTGCGCCCCGTCGTCGCCCGCGCGTTCGCGAAGGACCCCGCCCGCCGTCCCCCGGCCCGCGAGCTGCTGCTCGGCCTCATGGACGTGGCCGCCGAGGCCGACGCGACCGCCGAGCCCGCCGAGCTGGACGGCGAGGCGACCCAGCAGCTCCCCATCGGCACCGCCGCGCTCCTCCCGCTCGCGCCCCCCGGCGCCGGCCGGCGGCCGGCCCCTTCGCCGCCCGCAGGGCAAGCGCCACCCCCAGCCCCAACGCCGCCCCCAGCCTCACCTCCGGCGCCTTTGACGCCCCCGGCGCCCTGGGCAACCCCCGAGCCCCCACTTCAGGCTCAGCAGCCGCAGGACCCGAGGTCGACCGTCACCCGCCTGGCCGACCTGGCGGACCGGGCCCGTCCCTGGGTGCGCAAACTCCCCGACCTGCGCCGCCACCGCTCCTGACCGCAACGGCCTGACGCGGCGCCAGGAGGTCCCGACCCAGCGCTGCCGCTCAGAGCGCCAGCCAGGGACGCCGCTCGGCCGAGAGCCGGCAGATGCACCTGACCGCTTCGCCCGCTTTGATCGCCTTGCTGTACACTGTCGACTCAGACAGTGCTGGACCCGACACCCGGGGTGCGATCTGAGATCACGTCAGGGATTTCTCCGGACATTGACGGTGTGGGGCCAGCAGCCGGGGGCCGACAGTCAGGAGGCGTCTTGCCGAGCCTGGAGCACGAGGCGCCGGTCATGGGGTTCGCGGACCATCCGAGCACGCTCGCTGAGCTGCTCGACCGCATCTTCAAGATCGGCCTGCCGAAGCACGACGACGCCCACCGTGGGCCGACCGCGTTCCCGAAGAACCCGCCGACGACCTACCACGCGGACAACACGCTGGTCTTCAGCCGGACCGGAAATCCGCTCTACGCCATCGTGGTCGAGGTACAGCGCCGCTGGCTACGAGAGAAGTGGCCCGTGTGGAAGTTCTACGCGGCGGCCCTGGAGAAGGCAAGGCCGAAGGCATGGCGGCGGGCAAGGCCGAAGGCAAGGCCGAGGCCAAGCGGGAGGCGCTTCTGGCGGTGCTCGCCGCCCGCGGCATCGAGGTGCCGGACGAGCTGCGCGAGAAGGTCCTCGGCTGTGGAGAGCTCGACCAGCTCGACACCTGGTTCCATCGCTCCCTCACCGCGACGAACGTCCAGGACGTCCTCTCCGAATAGGACGCGACCTGGTACGTATCCGGCCGGGTCCGCCCGCTGGCTTGATCGCTGTTTCGGCCCTCACGCGGTTACAAACCGCGGGCGATTACAGCCCTGCGAGGGCGAAAACAGCGATCTTGTCAGCCTTGGGACGAGGTGAACCTTGGCAGACGCGACGACAGCTACCCGGCCGTCGGCGGCGACGCGGCGCTAGCCGGCCGAGGACGGTGGTGTCTCAGCGGCGTGGGCGTCGAGGTGGCCGCTGGCGATCAGGACCAGCAGCAGGATGCCGAGCGCGACCCGGTAGATGACGAACGGCGCGAAGCTCTTGGTGGAGATGTAACGCAGGAACCAGGCGATCGCCGAGTAGCCGACCACGAACGCGATCGCCGTGGCGAGCACCGTGGGCCCCCAGGCGACATTGCTGCCCGGGACGTCCTTCAGCTCGAACAGGCCGGAGGCGAGCACGGCCGGGATCGCGAGCAGGAACGAGTACCGCGCGGCCGCCTCGCGGGTGTAGCCGAGGAACAGGCCACCGCTGACGGTCGCCCCCGACCGGGACACCCCCGGGACCAGCGCCAGCGACTGGCACAAGCCGTAGATCAGCCCGTCGCGGACGGTCAGATCCTCGACCGTCTTGCGGCGGCGCGGGAAGGCGTGCCGGCCCCGCCGACCAGCCTGGGAGGCGTAGAGGTCGGCGGCGCCGAGGATCAGGCCGAGCACGATCAGCGTCATCGCGATGAGTCGAAGGTCGCGGAACGGCCCCTCGATGGTGTTCTTCAGCGTCACACCGAGCAGGCAGACCGGGATCGACCCGATGATGATGAGCCAGCCCATCCGGGCGTCCAACGTCTGGCGCATCTTCGGGTCCCGCAACGACCGGGCCCAGGCCGCCACGATCCGGGCGATGTCCTTGCGGAAGTAGAGCAGGACCGCCGTCTCGGTGCCGATCTGGCTGACGGCGGTGAACGCCGCGCCGGGGTCGTCCCAGCCGGCGAGCGCGGCCACGATCCGCAGGTGCGCGCTGGAGGAGACGGGAAGGAACTCGGTCAGCCCCTGGACCAGGCCGAGGGCACCACCCTGAAACCAGTTCACGCGGCGACAGCCGGGCTGGTGAGAGGGACCGCCGGGGCATCGGCGGCGGCGCTGGCTGGGCTGCGCGGGCCCGAGAACTCACGCAGCGAGGCGCCGGAGCGCGTTCCGTACCTGGTCACGGCGCCTGAGATTAGCCGACGTCGTCCCGCCGCCGGCAAGCAGGCCATCGGCGTCCATCACCCTGCGGCCGGCGCGAATCAGGCCAGCGCTCGCGAACCGGATCTAGCGGGCCAAATCCGGAAGCTACTCGCCAGCGAGAGTAGCTCTGGCGGGAGACCCTTCTCACGCGGTCCGCCCCGCGCGCGAGGGCCTTGACTCCCGGTACGTTCGGGAAACCTCAGGCGAATGCGGAGGAAACTCCGATAGAACAGGCTGTGTGATGTGCGGACACCTCAGGGAACCTCTCCCGGGCGAGCGGTCCACCTCCCCGCCCGTCGCCACCATCAGAGCCATCGCCCGCAGCCAGCCGGCCGGGCCGGCGAGATGACCGCGCCCGCGCCGACGGCGCCGGGCACCCGCCGCCAGGCGACCGGGGCGGCGGTCTTCCCGGAGCGGCTCGCGAACGACCTCGCCACCGTCGTCTCCACCCGCGGCGGGCGCACCGAACGCCTCGCCGACGAGGTCGTCGAAGCCGCCCGGCTGCTGTGGCAGGCCGTCGGAGACCAGCAGCCGGCGGCCACCCCGGCGGCGTTCGAGAAGCTGCGCCCGCGTCACATCCAGGTGCTGCGGCTGCTGGCGAGCCAGCCGGGGATCTCGGTGCGGGTCGCCGCCGAGGCCCTCGCGATGCGCCCACACAACCTGTCCACCCTGCTGACCGACCTCGTCGGCGCCGGTCTCGTCGAGCGGCGCGGCGACCCCCGCGACCGCAGGATCGCCCGGCTCTACCTGTCCGACGAGGCCCGCAAGGAGGTCGAGGGCGTCGAGCGCGGCCTGCACGACGCCGTCGTCGACGTCCTCGGCCGGCTCACCGACGTCGACCAGGGCCGCATCCGCGCAGCCCTGCCGGCCCTGCACCGCCTCGTCGCCGGCCTCACCGAGACGGCCGGCCCCACCCGCTGACGCGGCGGACCAGGGCCGCCGGCGGCTCGCCGGTCAGGGGAAGACGGCGAAGAAGCGCCAGTCGAGCACGTCGCGAGCCGGTCCGCCGGGTGTCTCGGCGTCGGCGCGCACGAGCGTGCGCAGCCGGGCGAGGCCACCGCCGGCCGGCAGCGGCGAGAGCTGCTCGACCGTGATCTCGCCGCGCAGCGTGTCGCCCTCGTGGACGGGCCCGGTGTGATCGCAGCCCGCCCAGCCGGCGACGGTGACCAGCGACGGCAGGGCCCTGGTCACCTGGGCGAACGCGAGCCCGATGGTGTGGCCGCCGTAGACGAGGCGCCGCCCGCCCGCCGCGGCCGCGTCGTGGTGGACCTGGGCGACGTTCAGCGTCAGCCGGGCCAGCTCGGGGGCGCTGGACACGACGTCACCGCCGCCGACGACCCAGCGCTGGCCGACCGCCAGGTCGGCGAACCGGGGTCCCGCTCCGAGGTCGGCGACAGGCGCCAGGTCCCAGCCGTCGACCGCGGCGGCGAGCTGGGCCGGCGCCGGGGCCACGCCGACCGCGTCGGTGTCGTCGCCGTGGCCGGTGGCCCGGTCCGGGTCGCGCAGCGGCAGCATGGCGCACCGCCAGAAGTCGAGCACCGGGCGGGCGTGCTGGTCGACGGTGGTGATCCGCAGGACGGCGAGGCCGGTCGGCCGCCGGCCCGGCCGGGCCTTGTTCTGCCGCAACGCGACGACCTCGGTGCCGGTGCGCAGCGTGTCGCCGATCAGCGGGGCCCGGCGGAACACCAGCCCCCGGTAGAACAGGTTGGCCTTCACGTGGTGGGTGACCACGGTCGACTGGCCGATCGCCACGTCCCAGACGACGTTCGGCGCCGCGACCGGCCGGTCCGCGCCGGTCACCCGCGCGGCGAGCTCCGCGTCGAGGGCCAGCGGGAGGCGCCCGCCGACGATGGCGCGGTGCGCGTCGGCGAGCCCGTCGGTCAGCGTCAGGCCCGGGGCGGAGCGGAAGACCTGCCCCACGGTCAGCTCGTCGAAGTACGGCCCCTCGGCGACGACAGCCTCGGCCTCGGTGGTCGTCACGGCGTCGCCTGCCCGGACGGAGTGGCCGGAGCCGACGGGGCAGACGGTGTGGCCGAGGCGGACGGAGCGGAAGAGGCGACCGGACCGTCGGTGGCGGCGATGACACCCGCGCCGGCCAGTCGGCCGATCTCCGCGTCGGACAGGCCGAGGGCCTCGGAGAGGACCGCGGCGGTGTCGGCGCCGAGGCGGGGCGCCTCGCCGGGCGGGCCGTACGCGCCGTCCCAGCGCAGCGGGGAGCGGGCCGTGATCGCCGGCAGGCCCTGCGACGGGACCTCGCGGCGCGGCGCGTCGTCGGCCGGGACCAGGACGTGCGCGAGCACCGGGTGCACCCCGCGGGCGTGCGCGGCGACGACGTCCGTCATCCCCCGGTAGCGGCCCCACAGCACCCGGGCCGCGTCCAGCTCGTCGGCGACCTGCTTGGAGTCGCGGGCGGCGAACCAGGGCCGCAGCACGGCGGCGATCGTCTCGCGCAGCCGGTACCGCGCGTCCTCCTGGGTGAGGTCGGCGTCCAGCGCCGTCTCCAGCGCGGCGAAGACCGGGCCGGTCCCGGTGACCGAGCACAGCGCGGCCCACTGGCCCTCGGTCAGCGCGACAACCATGACCCGCTGGCCGTCGCGGCACGCGAAGTCGACGCCGAAGCTGCCGTAGACGTGGTTGCCGTGCCGGGGCCGCTCGTGCCCGCTGGCGGCGGCCTCCGACAGCCAGCCCATGTTGGCGACGCCGGCCAGTGCCACGTCGGACAGCGCCATCTCGATGTAGGCGCCCCGGCCGGTCCGGCCGCGGGCGTGCAGCGCGGCGAGCACGGCGGTGGACACCGACAGGCCGGTCACCAGGTCCCAGGCGGGCAGCACGTGGTTGACCGGGGCGCCGCCCTCCTCGGTGCCCGTGATGCCCGGCAGGCCGACCTCCGCGTTCACGGTGTAGTCGACGGCCGGCTTGCCGTCCGGGTAGCCCTGGACCCGGACGTGGATCAGGTCGGGCCGCCGCGAGGTGAGGACGTCGTTCGCCATCCAGCGGCGGCCGACGACGTTGTCGATGAGGATGCCGCGGTCGTCCCCCGGGGCGGCGATCAGGGCGGTGATCAGCTCACGGCCCTCGGTCGAACGCATGTCGACGGCGATCGAGCGCTTGCCCTTGTTGAGCGAGTGCCAGTAGTAGCTCTCACCGGTGGGGGCGACCGGCCAGCGCCGGTAGTCGCTGCCGCCGCCGACCGGGTCGATCCGGACGACGTCGGCGCCGAGCTGGGCGAGCGTCATGCCACCGGTCGGCCCGGCGACGAAGCTCGCGCACTCGATGACGCGCAGCCCGTCGAGCGGCCGGGCGGCCACGGTCGGCGTCATGCCGCCCGTCCTGGCGCGCCGGCGCCGCGGCCAGGCGGAAGGCTCGATGGCGGGCTGATCGGACAGTGCGGTCGGCGAGCGGGGGCAAGCACGTGAGCTCCTTCGCGAGGTCAGGTCGAGGCCGCCGCGGGTCCGCGCCGGCCGGCCCCGCCACCTCCTCCTGGAACAGCTATCGCGACGAATGTATGTGCCTTGCGGCGGGGCCCGACCAACCGTCACCAACGGTCGCCGGCAACGGCCTCGAACCGGATCAGGACCGGGCCGCGCTGACGGCGGTGAACCTTCGTGTTGGCAGGCTGTTACGGCCGGGTACCACCCGTCGCGCCTGCCGGAGGTCAGGTTCATCCTGTGACGCGTGGACGACGACATTCGCGAACTCGTCAAGGCCCCGCCGGCCTATTTGTTCGGATGGCCCGTCCCACTGCTCGACGAGATCGGCGGCCTGCAGCGCGCCGCGTACGACGGCCGCATCGACCTCGACACCTGGCGGCGCCGCGACGGCGAGCTGCGGGCCGGCATGCCGCCGGTCGCCAGCGTCGGCCTCGTCCAGGCGATGCACCGCCGGGTGACCGAGGCCTGGCGGGAGGCCCGCCGCGGCGGGACGGACAGCGCCGACGCCGAGACGCTGCTGACGCTGATGGGGCGGCTGCGCTACCTCACCGAGACCGCGCCGACGGATGCCGCCCTGTTCCACGAGCTCCTGGGTGTCACCCGCCAGCTGCGCGAGTACAGCCAGCACGACAACCTCAACCGCTCGTTCTCGCGCCGGGCGGACCTGATCCGCGGCTGGCTGGCGCGGTCGCCCGACTACGACCTCACCAGCGGGCTGACCTGGGCGACGATCGGGCGCTACCGCTGGGTGAGCACGTCGCTGGGCGCCGTCCCGACCTACGTCGACGAGGCCCGCCGGCTCGCCCTGCTCGACCCGGCCAACGCCCAGCAGACCGAGGCGAGCAGCGGCGTCCGCGGCCATGACGGCGTGCCACCCGAGATCGCCGCGGCCGAGACCCGGCAGGCGATGCTCTACTCGTCGTTCGCCGTGCTGCTGGAGGCGACCTGGCAGCGTGAGAGCTTCGACGAGCTCGGCGACGGGATCGCGGCGCTGTGGAACCGGCCGGCGACCCGGCGGCTGCTGATCGAGCTCACCTCGGCCGGCTGGCCGCGGGTGTACGCGACCTTCGACCCCGGCCACGCGACGATCGCCACCGGGCCGACCGGCCGGCGCGGCCCGGTGGGGACGCCGATCTTCCAGGCGACGTCGCAGGACCTCTCGACGTCCCCGCTGGACTGAGGACCTCCCCTTCCTGGGCCCTGTTCCCCCGGGCCGGCCGGGCGCGGGCCTCGTCGTCAGGCGGGCTGCCCGACGCCGCCGGTGGAGCCGGTGCCCCCGCCGCCCGAGCCGCCGCTCCCGCCGCCGCCCCCGACGGTGCCGGCGAGCCCGCTCGGCCAGCCGTGCTGCCCGCAGAGGGCCTCGCGGTCGGCTATGCCCTGGGGGGTGCTGATGTCGCTGGTCATGGCCAGCCAGGCGTCCCGGAAGTCCGGCGGCAACGCCTTCTTGGCGCTCGCTCCCGCGGCGAACACCGCGTAGGCGAGGTCGATGTCGCCGACCCGCTTGCCGCCGCTGGACAGCTCCTGGGCGTAGTCGAGCCAGAAGCAGGCGCCCTGGCCGTTCGCGTCGAGGGTGCGGTCGAGCGGGGCGTCGCCGTCGAAGGCCAGCTCGCCGGTGTGGCGCGGGCAGTAGTTGGGCACCGCGGCGCGGGCCAGCGTCGTCGCCGAGGCGACGGTGAGCCTGTCGTCCGACACCAGCGCGGACGTGGTCGCGGCGCCCCGCAGCGTCATTCCCGCGTCGAGCTCCAGGCAGGTCCAGCTCGCCTGCTCGATCTTCCAGTCGTCGTCGGCGCTCAGGCCGGGCAGGGTGGCGGCCAGCTGCGCCAGGTAGGCCCGGTCACCAGGCGGTAAGGACGGGCTCGCGCTCGGCGTCACGGGGCCTGGGCTGGGCGTCCCGGTCGGCGAGGCGGTCGCGGGCGGCAGATCGTTCTCGATGTTCGGGCCGCAGCCGGCGACGACCAGCGCGAGCACTCCGGCGAGCATCCCGACGGCGGCCCGTGCCGCCAGCCTCCATGGCCGCATGGCCGCGCCTCCACAGCACTCCGGGCGGCGAGGATGCGGGCTCGCGCCGACACCGCCCACGAACGAATGGGATTTCGCCATCATCGTCCCGGTTCACGGCGCCGCCGCCAGCGGTGTCGCCTGCCGGACGCGGCAGTTGATCATCTGGCCCGCGCGCGGCTGGTCAACGCGGTGGACAACGCCGCGGGGCGGCTGGCCGGGGACGCCGCTCCGGGTACGGGCGCCTCGCGGCGCGGAGTCACGCCGCCACGCCGGGCGATCCCATGGTCGACTCGTCGCGGTCGTCACGCTGAGTGAGTATGCGGACGTGAACAGACGCAATGGATCATCGTCCCGGCGGCCCCGACGCGGGCCGGCGGCCCTTGCGACGTCCGCCGCCGCCAGCTGCCTGCTGACGGCCGCGCTGGTGACCGGCTGCTCCAGCGACCAGTCCCCCGCGTCGGCCCAGACGGTCCTGACGACCGGCCCGACCGTCCCGACGACGACACTCGCGACCGAGAGCGGCACCGCTTCGCCGGGCTCGACCGCGACCGGCACCGAGGGCAGCGGCTCGCCCAGCGCGACGGGCAGCGCGTCCGGGTCCGCGAGCCCGGGTGCCGGCAAGAACCTGACCGCCGTCGCCGCGCCGTACAAGCTTCCGAGCGGCGTGACCGGCGCCACGGCGGTCGCCGACAACGGCAAGGTGCTCGCCCTCGGCGGTCAGGACTCGGGTGGCAAGGCCACCAACCAGGTCACCTCGATCGACCCGATCGCGAAGACGGCGACCTCGGCGGGCACCCTGCACACCCCGGTCGCGAACGCCGCGAGCTCGGTCGTCAACGGCACCGCGACCGTCTACGGCGGCAACACCAAGGGCTCCGACGACACCAGCGGCGTGACCGACACCGTCCAGACCTACTCGGGCGGGACCAGCCAGGACGTCGGCAAGCTGCCGGCCCCCCGGGAGAACCTCAACGCCACCACGGCGAACGGCAAGACGTACCTGGTCGGCGGCGACGATGGCAAGTCCGCGCAGGGCGACATCTGGTCCACCGACGACGGCAAGACCTTCCAGACCGCCGGCAAGCTCGACAAGCCGGTCCGCAACCCGGCCGTCGCCACGACCGGCACCGGCAGCGACCAGAAGGTCACCATCTTCGGCGGCGAGGCGTCCGACGGCCCGACGGACGCGATCCAGCAGTTCGACCCGGCCACCGGCAAGACCCAGACGGTCGGCAAGCTGCCGGCGGCCCTGAAGGACGCGTCGGCCTTCACCATCGGCGGCACCACCTACCTGGCCGGCGGGCAGTCCGGCGGCCAGGCGCAGCCGAAGATCTACAAGTTCGACCCGGCCACCAACACCGTCAGCGACGCCGGCGACCTGCCGGAGGGCGTCGAGAACGCCGCGTCGGCGGCGACGGGCAACAACGCCTACCTGTTGGGCGGCGAGGTCTCGAAGAAGGTCTCCGACGGCGTTACCGAGCTCACACCTCAGTAGCCGGCGATGCCTCGCGGCCCCCTTCCGCCCCGGCGCGGAAGGGGGCCGACTCCTGCGCGGCAGGCACATGCCGGATCGGCACGCCCGCGTGACGGCCCGGCCGGCGCACCCGGGCTCTGGGTGTTACCACAGGTCGTGGCCCGATTCGCCCGGCCCACCACGACTGTCAAAAAAGTGGCAGCTAGTGCCATCTGCCATTCCTTGTCATACGATCTCCTCGGATCGCGTGGACGGCCCGACCGCCCGCGCCCGGGGAGGGACCATGACGACCGGCACGGCGAAGGGAACGGCCGCGCGCCGCCTGCTGGCCGGCCTGAGCGCCACCGCGGCGGTCGGCGCGCCGGTGCTGCGGCCGCTCGGCCGGCACGGCGGGACCGAGCGCCTCCAGCTCGCGGGCGACCCCGGTCCCACCACGCCCGACGGCGGCGACCCGACCGACGAGTCCGACGCCGCCGGCGGCGGGCTGCGGGAGCGCAAGAAGCTGCGCACCCGGCAGACGATCGTCGAGACGGCGCACGCGCTGTTCACCGAGCACGGCTACGACGCGACCACCATCGAGGCGATCGCCGCCGGCGCCGACGTGTCGGTGCGCACCTTCTTCCGGTACTTCGCGACGAAGGAGGAGGTCGCGCTCGCCCCGCTCGACGAGGTCGGCGAGCTGGCGCTGGCCGCGCTCGGGCGCCGGCCGGGCGACGAGCCACCGCTCGCCGCGCTGCGCGCCGCCACGCTCGACGCCTGGGTCGCCATGGCCCCCAGGCCGGCGGCGTTCCGCGGCTACGTCGAGCACCTGTTGAGCCAGGACGCGGCGCCCGCGGTCAGCGCCGCGATGCTGGCCCGGATGATGCGCCTCGGCGACCGGCTCGCCACGGCCATCCGGCCCCGGTTCCCGGCGCCCGGCGGGCCGACGCCCGGTGGCGTCGACCTGCGCCCGCAGCTGACCGCCGCCGCCTTCCTCGCCGCGGTGCAGGTGGGCATCCGGGCCTGGTTCGCCCGCGGCGACCACGATCTGGACGAGATGCTCGCGATCGTCGAGTACTGCGTCGACCAGCTTGTCCCCGCCGACAGTCCTCCCGGCGTGCCGGGCCCGGCACCGAGCCCGGCACCTGCCCGCACGGTGGGCCCGCCGCCCGCAGCACCGCGCTCGGGCCAGCCCACCGGTCCACCATTCCCCGCTGGCGGCTGAGCCGCCCGGTCCGGCCGGGGCCCGCACGCCCCGGGCCCGTGGCCGCCGACCGATTCCACGCTGTCAGCCCAGCGGCTGGCAGTCCCCGCGGCGCCGCGTCCCCGCGACCGTCGTCCCGCCCCGCCGTTCCAGCGCGGACAGCCCGGCTGGTCCCCGTCCCGACCCGGCCCGTGGTATTCGACGGCCGTTGCTCGCCCGTTATTTCGCGCTATGTCACGTCATCGCCGTTCGCAACGCCGCGCACGCGGAGAAAGGGCATTCCCGTGACCACCACTGACGAGACGGCACTCGCCGCCGGGACTCCGAAAGCGGCCTTCGCCCCGGCGCCGCGCGGCGCCGCCGACGACCTCGTCGCGCGCACCGTCGCGGTCGAGGCCCCGCCGAGCCCGGCGCCGGCCTCCGACGACACCCTCGCGCGGGCGGTCGCCCACCTGAAGTCGCTGCAGGACGAGGCCGGCTGGTGGAAGGGCGACCTCGAGACCAACACGACGATGGACTCCGAGGACCTGATGCTGCGCCACTGGCTCGGCATCTGGAACCCCGAGCAGGCCGAGCGCACCGCGCGCTTCATCCGGTCCAAGCAGTACGCCGACGGCTCGTGGCCGATCTACCACGCCGGTCCGGGCGACCTGAACGCCACCGTGGAGTCCTACGTCGCGCTGCGGATGGTCGGCGACAGCCCCCAGGACCCGCACATGCGCGCGGCGGCCGCCTGGGCCCGGGCCCGGGGTGGCGTGCCGGCGACCCGGATCTTCACCCGGATCTGGCTGGCGCTGTTCGGCTGGTGGCGCTGGGAGGACCTTCCCGTGCTGCCGCCGGAGCTGATCTTCGTCCCGGCGAAGATGCCCCTGTCGATCTACAAGTTCGCGTCCTGGGGCCGGCAGACCATCGTGGCCATCATGGTGCTGATGGCGCACCGCCCGGCCGGGACGCCGCCGTTCCCGATCGCCGAGCTGTTCCCCCCGCCGGCCA
The DNA here is from genome assembly GCF_000166135.1 of Pseudofrankia inefficax. Lineage (NCBI taxonomy): Bacteria > Bacillati > Actinomycetota > Actinomycetes > Frankiales > Frankiaceae > Pseudofrankia > Pseudofrankia inefficax. Next base: position 3,266,887 of record NC_014666.1, on the reverse strand, counting down.
CCAAGAAGAAGGCCGCGGCGCAGCGGAAGGCGCAGAAGAAGGCGGGCCACGCGGGTGGGCCGACCGCGTGGCGCGACTCCTCCATCGACGACATGTTCACCGAGCCGGCCCCCGGGACCGACACCCTCCGGCAGCCGGCAGCCCTCGCCATCGGGCCCGCCAGGCCGGCCCCGGCCAAGGGCCGCAGGGGCAAGGGCCAGCCCGCGGCGCCCGACGTCATGGGCCGGGCCAAGGACGGCGGCGGCCCCGGCCTGCCGCTGCCCGCGCGCCTGGTCTCCCGGGTGGGCTTCCGGACCCGCCGCGCACTGCGGCAGGCGGCCCTGGACCACGTGAACTGGAACCTGCTGTTCGGCGGGATCGACCGCTTCCTGCACGTCTACCACCGGCACCCGATCCGGCCGGTGCGCTCCCTCGCGCTGGGCCTGGCGGAACGCTGGATCGTGGTGCGCCAGGAGGCGGACGGCTGCTTCGGTGGCATCCAGCCGCCGACCGTCTACTCGATCATGGCGCTGCGGGTGCTCGGCTACCCGATGGACCACCCGGTGATGACCGCCGCGCTGCGCTCCCTCGACGAGTACAGCGTGACCCTGCCGGACGGCGCCCGGATGCAGGAGGCCTGCCAGTCCCCGGTCTGGGACACCTGCCTGGCGACGATCGCGCTCGCCGACGCCGGCGTCCCGCGCGACGACCCGAGCCTGGTCAGGGCCGCCGACTGGATGCTCGCCGAGGAGGTCAGGGAGCGGCGCGGTGACTGGTCGGTGCCGATCCCGGACGTGCCGACCGGCGGCTGGTCGTTCGAGTTCGACAACGACACCTACCCGGACGTCGACGACTCCGCCGAGGTGATGCTCGCCCTCATGCGGGTCGCCCACCCGCGGCCCGAGAAGGTCGTCGCCGCCACCTATCGCGGCCTGCAGTGGGTCTTCGGCATGCAGTGCGCCGACGGCGGCTGGGGCGCGTTCGACGTCGACAACGCCGGCGAGCTCGTCTACAAGATCCCGTTCGCGGACTTCGGGATGCTCACCGACCCGCCGTCGGCCGACGTCACCGCGCACGTCGTGGAGCTGCTCGGCGAGCTGGGCCTGGGCGACGACCCGCGCACGAAGCGGGGCGTCGAGTGGCTGCTGCACTCGCAGGAGGCCGACGGCTCCTGGTACGGCCGCTGGGGGGTCAACCACCTGTACGGCACCGGCGGGGTCGTCCCGGCGCTGCGCGCCGCGGGCCTGCCCGCGTCGCACCCCGCGATCCAGCGGGCCGCGGACTGGCTGGTCGCCAAGCAGAACCCGGACGGCGGCTGGGGCGAGTCCTGCTACTCCTACGACGAGATGTCGACCGCGGGTGTCGGCGTCTCGACGGCCTCGCAGACCGCCTGGGCGCTGCTCGCGCTCATCGCGGCCGGCCGGGTCGGCGACGGCGTGACGGGCGAGGCGGCGGCCCGTGGCGTCGCCTGGCTCGCCGAGACCCAGACGGCCGAGGGCACCTGGGACGAGGACTACTTCACCGGGACGGGCTTCGCCGGCTACTTCTACATCAACTACCACCTATACCGGCTGGTCTGGCCGGTCATGGCCCTCGGCCGCTACCAGGCGGCCCTGGCCGGCAAGGGTCACTGAGGCCCCTGGCCGGCAAGGGTCACTGAGGCCCCTCGTGGGCAGGGGGCACTGAGGCCCTTCGTGGGCCGGGTGCACTGAGCCCGCCGTGGCCGGCCGGTCCGTTCCGGGCCGGCCGGCCACGCGGGTCAGCCCCCGACGGGGGTGCCCGTCGGGGACCCGCCCCCCGGCCGCGACCCGGCGGTCCGGGAGGCGGCGAGCAGCAGGCTGACCTTCGCGGTGAGCAGCGACGGCGTGTACGGCTTCTCCAGGTAGGCGCCGTCGGGCCCCGCCGGCCGGTTCGAGCTGACCAGGCCCCGCGGGTAGGCCGAGACGTACAGGACCGGCAGGTCGGGCCGGCTGGCGCGCAGCCAGTCGGCGAGCTGGCGCCCGTTCATCCGCGGCATGATCACATCGGTCACCAGCAGGTCGAGCGCGCGGGCGGACGCCGCGACGTCGAGCGCGCTGCGCCCGTCGGCGGCCGTGAGCACGTCATAGCCCGCGGCGAGCAGGATCCGCTCGGACAGCCGGCGGATCTCGGCGTCGTCCTCGACGAGCAGGATCGTGCCCCGGCCGCCGGCGAGCCGGTCCGCGACGAGCCGACGGCCGGCCTGGCGCGGCGCCGCGGCGGTCGCGGTCGCCGGCAGCCGGACCTGGATCTCGGTGCCGAGGTCCGGGGTGGAGTCGACGGAGACGTCGCCGCCGGCCTGCCGCACGATGCCGTAGACCGTGGACAGGCCGAGGCCGGTCCCCTGCCCCGGCTCCTTCGTCGTGAAGAACGGCTCGAAGATCATCGGCTGGATGTCCTCGGGGATGCCGTGGCCGGTGTCGGCGACGGTGATCGTCACCTGGTCGCCGTCGGCGCCCCCGGCCGGGGCGCGCGCGGTGCTGATCGTGAGCCGGCCGCCGTCGGGCATCGCGTCCCGGCTGTTGACGGCCAGGTTCATCAGCACCTGCTCCAGCTGGCCCCGGTCGGCCCACACGGTCGCCCGGGCCGCCGCCCGCACGGTGATCTGGATGTCCTCCCGGATCAGCCGCCGCAGCATGTCCTCGATGCCGGTCACCAGCTCGTCCACGTCGACCGGCTCCGGCCGGACCGGCTGCGTCCGCGCGAACGCCAGCAACTGGCGGGTCAGCGCCGACGCCCGCGCCGCCGCCTCCTGGATGGCTGTGACGTCCCGGCGCGCCGGTCCCTCGACCTCGCCCAGCAGCATCGCCGCGTACCCGTCGATCACCGTCAGCAGGTTGTTGAAGTCGTGGGCCACGCCGCCGGCCAGCTGCCCGATCGCGTCGAGGCGCTGCGACTGGCGCAGCTGCGCCTCGGCGTTGCGCCGCTCGGTCACGTCCGCGACCATCGCGAGCGCGCCGCCGCTGACGGCGTGGGCGCCGGGCGGTGGCTCGTCCGCCCAGGCCGCGTCGTACTCGGCCCTGGCCGTCAGCGCGATCTGCGCGTGCACCCGCTGGCCCGGGGACCGGTCCGCCGCGCGGGCGCCGCCGGGCACCAGCTCGGCCTCCAGCCGCTGGGTGCCCTGTGCCCGGACCCCGACGAGCGCCTGGGCGAGCTGGTCGCGGTACTGGGGCGCCACCAGGTCGGTGAAGGCGCGCCCTCTGGCCTCCCGGGGGGTGCAGCCGACCAGCGCGGCGAACTGCGCGTTCGCGTACTCCACGAGGCCGGCGTCGTCGATGAGCACCACGCCCTCGCTGGTCGTCTCGACGATCCCGCGGTAGCGGCGCTCGGACAGCCGCAGCCGGCGCTCCGCGGTCTGGCGCAGCCGCAGGTCCTCGAACACCGCGGCGCCGCGGACCAGGGCGGGGAACCGGCTGCGCAGCGACCAGTACCAGATGGCGACGACCGCGGTGACCAGGTCCCAGAACGCTCCCGCCGGGCCGAGCCCCGGCGCGTCGAGATGGTCGTGCTCCGGCTGCCCGCGCAGCTGCGCCCCGATGGCGGCCACCGCGTGCGCCGCGTGCCCGAGCGCGCAGGTGAAGAAGATCGCCGACGTCGCCATGCCGAGCTTGTTGGTCCGCCACTGGCCGGAGGTCCACAGCCCACGCGCGATCGTCAACGAGATCGCCAGGTAGGTCAGGACGACGACGCTATTCGCCACGCTGGCGACCACGTTCGTCATCGCGGGAGCTCTATCGGCATAGCAACCCGTTCCGTTCCATCAGTCATTTTGGGGGGAAAACGACTTACGGAACCGCGGCGCCGCGCTTACGCGGGTGCTCGTCGCGGCCGAGCCGCAGGTCCGCCACCAGGCTCCCGGAAGGCGACCGGCTGGACGGCGGCGCGACGAGCACAGTAACACGCGCCATATCGCGAAATGAGGCCGCGCCGGAATACCGCGGCGGCGCCGCCGAAATGTGTCGGCCATCATTGTTCGCCGCCGGCCGCCCCGTGGGCGGCCCAGCCGGCCTGGGTACACCGGGACCGGGCGGCGACGTCGAATAGCCGGCCGTGGGGCCGGCGACCACCGTGATCATATTGACGGCCACCTTCGACGCCGGGTAGGCGACGCCCGCGGCCACGGTCGCCGGGTCACCCCCAGCTCGGGCAATATATCTAGATATCTCCGCACCGATGGGGTAGCGTCGTCCACCGGGCCGGCCCGACCGACGGGCGCGGCCGACGGCTGCCGCCTCCGGCGCCGCTCGCGCGTCCTGACCTCACCGGCCGCCCCACGGCCCGCCCGGCAGCAGGAGGATCTCATGGCCGACTACGGCTCCATCGACGCCGACAACCACTACTACGAGCCGCTGGACGCCTTCACCCGGCATCTGGCCAAGAAGTTCACCGAACGCGGAGTGCAGGTGGTCCAGCAGGGCCGCCGGGTGAAGATGCTGGTCGGCGGCGAGGTGAACCGCTTCATTCCGAACCCGACCTTCGACCCGATCGTGGTCGCGGGCTGCCTGGACCCGCTGTTCCGCGGCCAGATCCCGGCGGGCGTCGACCCGCGGACGCTGATGCAGGTCGAGCCGCTGCGGCCCGAGTACCGCGACCGTGAGGTGCGTGCCGACCTGCTTCCGTCGCAGGGACTGGACTCGGTGCTGCTCTTCCCGACGCTGGGCGTGGGCGTCGAGCAGGGGCTCAAGGACGACATCGACGCGACGATGGCGAGCCTGTCGGCCTTCAACCGCTGGCTGGCCGAGGACTGGGGCTTCGACTACCGCGGCCTGATCGGGGTGCCGATGCTGTCGCTCGCCGACCCGGTGGCCGCCGTCGCCGAGGTCGACTGGCTGCTCGCGCAGGGGGCGCGGATGGTGCACGTCCGCCCGGCTCCGGTGCCGGCCGAGCACGGCACGTCCCGCTCGCTCGGCGACAAGCGCTACGACCCGGTGTGGGCTCGGCTCGCGGAGGCCTCGGTGCCGGTCGCCTTCCACCTGGGCGACTCGGGCTACGAGGCGTCGACCACCGCGTGGGGCGGCACCGCCCGGTTCGAGGGCTACGGCAACATCAGCGTCCTCACCCGGGTCCTGGTCTCCGACCGGGCCATCCACGACACCGTGGCGTCGCTGCTCGTCGACGGCGTCTTCACGCGTCATCCGTCGCTGCGGGTCGCGAGCATCGAGAACGGCTCCGACTGGATCGAGCTGCTGGTCAAGCGGCTGCGCAAGCAGGCCAACCAGCGGCCGTGGGCGTTCGCCGAGGACCCGCTCGACACGCTGCGCAACCACCTGTGGGTCACGCCGTACCTCGAGGAGGACCTCTCGGCGCTGGCCGAGCTGATCGGCGTCGACCGGATCCTGTTCGGCTCCGACTGGCCGCACGGCGAGGGCGTCGCCCAGCCGCTGGACTTCCGCAAGGAGCTCGGCGCCTTCTCCGAGGGTGACGTCCGCAAGATCATGCGTGACAACTGCCTCGACCTGCTCGGCTCGCCGCGGGCCGCCGCGTGACCTCGCCCGCCCGCCGCGACCCAGGCGCGGCGGGCGCGGGCCGCCACGCCCGTTGCGCCACCCGTTACATCTAGATATTTTGACGGACACGCCAAGCCGGGCAGACGGCGCGGCCAGTGACGCCGGAGGTACGCCATGCTGCGCGTAGTCGTGTGGGCCACCGGGACCGTCGGCAGGCACGCGGTGCGCGCCGTCGCCGCCCATCCGGACCTGGAGCTCGTCGGGGCGTTCGTCTACGCGGAGGCGAAGGCCGGCCGGGACGTCGGCGAGATCGCCGGCATCGGGCCGGTCGGGGTCGCGGCGACCCGGGACAAGGACGAGGTCGTCGCGCTGGACGCCGACTGCGTGCTCTACCTCGCGCAGGGCGAGCTGGACCCGGCCGGGGCGCTCGACGACATCTGCCGGCTGCTCGCGTCCGGCAAGAACGTCATCTCGACGGCCGTGACCGCGCTGATCTACCCGGCGAGCCTCGGCCAGCCGGCCGTCGAGCAGCTGGAGGCGGCCTGCGCGGCCGGCGGCACGTCGTTCCACGGGACCGGGATCGAGCCCGGCTGGGCCGCCGAGGTGCTGCCGCTGACCATGTCGACGCTGTTCGAGCGGATCGACTCGCTGCTGGTCCAGGAGCTGCTCGACTACAGCTCGTACGACAGCGTCGAGATGATGTTCGACATCATGGGCTTCGGCCAGGCCCCGGACGCACCGGTGCCGCTGTCGGTCCCGGAGCTGGCCGGCTCGGCGTTCCGCGCCCCGCTGATGCTCGTCGCCGACGGCCTCGGCGCGGCCGTGGACGACTTCGTCTACGACCGTCAGGTCGCCGTCGCGGCCGAGGCGTTCGACATCAAGGTCGGTCGGATCGAGGCCGGGACCGTGTCGGCGCAGCGCTTCTCGGCGACCGCGGTGATCGGTGGCCGGCCGGCGCTGACCGTCGAGCACATCACCCGGGTCGGGTCGGGCCAGGCGCCCGACTGGCCCACCGGCCGGGGCTGGAAGGTCACCGTCGAGGGCAGCCCGTCGATGGTGCTGGAGGCGAAGATCGCGGTGCACGGCGAGGACGAGAACGACCAGGGCTGCCTCGGCACCGCGATGCACGCCGTACACGCCATCGCCCCGGTCTGCGCCGCCCCGGCGGGCATCCGCACCTTCCTCGACCTGCCGCTGCTCAACGGCCGCCACGTCCTCGGACCGGGGGCGCGCCCCGTCATCCCCGCGCCGGCCGACGCCAGCTCCTGAGCGCGAAATTATCTAGAGATATACGATGACTCCGGCCCACCCGGCGCCGGTCGCCGGCGCCGAACGGCGCCCGGCCGCCCCCGGACTCGGGGCCGGCCCGACCAGGCGCGACGCGGCGCCCCAGCCACAGCGAGAGGGACGAGCCATGGCCGACGACCGCGGACATCCAGCGCCTACGGGCCGCGTGCTGCTGGAGCGTGACGAGTCCCGCGGCATCGCCCGGCTCACCCTCGACAACCCCGCCCGCCGCAACGCCTACGACCCCGCGATGCGCGACCAGCTCGCCACCCACCTCGACGACCTCGCCGACGACGACACCATCAAGGTCGTCATCCTGCGCGGCAGCGACGGCGTCTTCTCCACCGGCGCCGACATGGGCAACGCCTACGCCTGGTACGGCAACGACGCCAAAACCCAACCTGGCACCAAGCCGGACGACGCCCGCCGGGCCCGGCGGCCCAGCCAACGCCGCCGCCTCGCCGTCGACCGCCGGACCTTCGACTTCTACCACCAGTTCCTCGGCTACCCCAAGGTCACCGTCGCCGAGGTCAACGGCTACGCACTCGGCGGCGGCTTCGAGCTGGCATTGATGGCCGACATCGCGGTCGTCGGCTCAGGCACCCGGGTAGGCATGCCCGCGACCCGTTTCCTCGGCCCAGCGCTCGGCTCCCTGCACATGTTCTTCCACCGGCTCGGCCCCGTCCTGGCCCGCCGGCTGCTGCTCACCGGCGACATCATCCCGGCGGCCGAGCTGGCGGCGCTGGGCGTGTTCACCGAGGTCGTCGCCGACGACGCGGTGAGCGCGCGGGCCGACTTCTGGGCCCGCAAAGCCGCGAAGATGCCCGCCGACGGCATCACCATCGCCAAAGAAGCCTTCCGCCTCGTCGAACAACTCCAGGCCTACCAAGGCGAAGAAACCACCAGCTACCTCATCCACGCCTACGGCACCAACCTCCGCTTCGAAGACGACGAATTCAACTTCGTCAAGACCCGCGCCCAACACGGCACCAGGAAAGCCTTCCAACTCCGCGACGCCCACTTCGACATCACCGACGAACCACTCTTCACCACCCCCAACGGCCAGAGCCCCGGCGCCGACCACGGACCGGCCGACACGCCCTGACGGCAGCTCCCGACGGGGGCCAGCGCCAGGCGGGTCAGCTCCCGGGCCAGTCAGGCCACCGCGGTGCGGGCCCAGGTCAGGATCGTCTCGGCCATGGTTCTGGTGTGCGTCCAGGCGAAGGTCGGGCCGTCCAGGTAGGCGCCGGCCGGCAGGCGGCGCGCGATCCGGCGGGCGGCCGTGTCCGAGTGCAGCCGGTCGCCGGAGACGCCGACCACCAGGCTCGGGCAGGTCACGGCGGACAGGGAGTCCAGGTCGAGGCCCGGGTAGCCCCGCCAGGTGAACAGCGAGCGCCGCAGCTTCGCCATGTCGGCGCTGCCCAGGACCTTGTAGAAGCCGCCCAGCGACTCGCCGGCCCGGCGCTGGTGCGCGCGCCGCGCCGCCGGCAGCATGAGCAGGCGGAAGATCTCCAGCCGCCGCGCCGGCCACAGCCGCAGCAGCTGGACCGCGGCCGGGACGGGCAGGTGGATGTGCGGCTGCACCAGCACGACCCAGGACGGCGGCGGGTCGAGCTCGGCGAACGTCTGCAGGACCAACACCGCGCTGGCCGACGCGGCGACGATGCCGTAGCGGCCGGCGGGCACGGACTGGCGGACGAAGTCGCGCAGGTCGGCGGCCATGTCCGCGACCGTGAGCCGGTCGCCGTGCCGCAGCCGCGACGACGCCTTCTCCCTGGTCTCGAAGTACCAGACCGGGTTGGTCGCCGCGAGCGCCGGGATCACGTGCCGCCAGCTGTAGGGCGTCGACGACCAGCCCGGGACGAAGACCACCGGATCGCCGTCGGCGCCGTCTGCGCCGCGGAAGTGCGCCGCGCGCAGCAGCGCGTCGGCCCGGCGCAGCGCGCGGACCTCGTGGCACCACGGCAGCATCTCGTCCGGCATGTCCAGCAGACGCCACTGGTGCTCAAGGTCGGGCCGCCCCCAGGGCAGCTCCTCGCGATGGCGCTCCCAGGAGTCCGACGCCGACCCCGCCGTCCTCGCCGGCTCCGTCCTCCTGAAGCGACTCCTCCAGCGGCCCGGCCCGCGAGCCTGCGTAGGTATGCCCACGGAACAACTACCTACGGCAGCAGCGTGAACGTCTCCCCGGCAACGCCGCAGCGGCGAAGAAAACAAGCGACCAACGATGTGGGCGCGCCGCCCGAGGGCACGCAGGGCGACCGGGTCCTACGTCATGGTCGCCGGTCAGGAACTGCGCCCAACCGGGCGGGCCGTTGGCGGACGTCGACGAGCGGTCGGGTTCGCCGCGAGAGCCGTACCCCCGGGATGGCCTTGTCAGCCGAGGGCGGCGGATCGTTGGGACCGGAACGCACGCCATCGGGTGGCGGCCCGGATGATCGGGGCGGTGAGGGCGATGACCAGGAGCAGACGGACGCTCTGCACCGCGGCGATGACGGGCAGGTCCGCGTGGGCGGAGGCTGCCGTCGCGAGGATGGCATTGATCCCGCCCGGGGTGGTGGCCAGGTAGGAGTCGGTGAAGGACATGCCGACCAGCGCCGACAGCGCCCATGCCAGGCCGGCGCAGGCGAGACAGACCGCGACGCTGGCCCCAAGCAGGTAGCCGAGCATGCGTCCCAGGTAGCGAACGGACGCGAGATCGAAGCGCAGGCCGACCTCGAGCCCGACCAGGACGAAGGCGATGTCGCGCAGCGACCCGGCCGGGCTGAATCCGCCCGTCAGGTCCGTCCAGAGGATCGCCGCGGTGAGGAACATCGGTCCCAGGAGGGCCGGCGCGGGCAGCCTGAGCCGTCTCGCCAACCCGACCCCGAGAAGTCCAGTCGCCGTCAACATCGCCAGTCCCGCGACCTGATGAGGGGAGGCGACAAGGTGGCTGAACGACAGGGACCGTCCGGAATGCGAGGAGCCCGGGTTGCGGCCCAGGGCGGCGACGATCAGGGGCGTCGACGCGGCGACGACGCCGACCCGCAGATACTGTGCGAACGCGACGAACCGGGAGTCCGCGCCGAGTTCGGTCGCGTAGGCGACGATCGCGGCCGAGCCACCCGGCATGAGCCCGAGGGTGGTGTCCACTCCTGTCGCGCGGGTGCGACGGGTGAGTGCACCGGCCACCGCGACGCAGATCGCGATGGACGCCAGGGTCACCCCGATCAGCGGGAGCGCCCGCCCGGTGGCCGCGCTCAGGGCCGACGGTGCCAGGTAGGAGCCCATCAGTACGCCCACGACCACCTGCGAAGCGCGGTTCGCCCTGGCTGGTAGGCGGCGACGCACGACCCCCGCGAGCGCGAGCGCCGCGCCGACGAGCATGGACACGAGGAGCTGTGCGGCGGGGATTCCCACATGCTCGCCCAGGTCGCTGAGGAGAAAGCAGATCGCGATCAACGCGATCCAGCCGAGGGCTGATCTCGCCCGCGCCCGACCGGTGGCGCTACTGAATATCCGACTCTTGCCTGTCGAACAACCGGCGGGGCCCGGTGCGCTCACGCCGACGGTCGTTTCCGTCAGGTTTGAACCGATGATGATAAACGTCCTTCCAGGATCGGTCGCGATGTCTGTCCGAATCATGCTGGACAGTTGTCCGCTTCGCCCCTGATGAAAGCCGCGGAAAGCTGGAGACAGCATACTTGGCCCGAGCTTCCCCGTGTGGTGACCGGCAGCGGGGTGCGGATTTATCGCATATTCACGCGATCCACGGAAAGTTCCTGTCATCATTACCGCGCCGCGCCGGCGCCGGCGCAGGCATAGGTGCGGTTGACGCGATCCAGCCCGCGGCACCGCCGACCGACCCAGAAGATCATGTAGGTGCCGGTCAGGCGGCTGCGCGCGTCGGCGTCGGTCGCGCAGAGGATCGCCTGCTTGGTGACGTGCACGGCCTGTACCGACAGGTCGGGTACCACGAGCCCGACGGTCAGGGCAGTCAGGCCGGGTACGGTCGGCGGCTGGTCGGCGGCGACCAGGTGGGACGGGTAGCGACCAGGTGGGACGGGTCAGGACCGGCGGCTCGCGCCGGCTCGACCCGGCTCGCTCGGGTCGCCGACGCGCAGGCCGCCGGAGACGGCCGCGTCCTGGCGGACCGCTCCGGTCACCGGGAAGCCGCCCAGGACGAGCGTGCTCCGGGCCCGTTCGGCGACCTCCGTGTCGACCAGCAGGTCGTAGCTGTCGGCCCGATAGGTCTGGCTGTGCGTCACCCGGCTCGGGTGCCCGCCGCCGTAGAAGGCACGCACGAGCAGGCCGCCGAACAGGCCGAGAACGCCGCCGAACAGCAGGCCCCACAGCGCCAGCGAGAACGCCGCCCGCAGTGGGCTGGCCCAGTCGAGCAGGCCGAGGAGCCAGCCGAGCACCGCCCCGGCGACGGCCCACCCGGCGACGGTGCGCAGCGTCGAGTCCCGCCACGACATCCGGCCGATCGACTCGACGCTCGTCAGGCCGCGGCCGACGATCGCGGTCCGTTCGACCGGGAACCGGTGGTCCGCCAGGTGGTCGACGGCGCGGGCCGCCTGACCGTGGGTGTCGTAGGAGGCCACCACCTGCTGCGGCGGGAACCGCCAGGCCAGCTCACGCCCACTCGCCGGGCCACCGCTGGACGAGGCTCCCGGCCGTTCGGCCGCCGACGGGTCACCCGGCCTGGCTGGCACCTGGCCCCGCGCCGGCTCGCCGCCGCCAGCGGAGCCCCGATCGCCCGCAGACCCGCGAGACCCGTCAGCCGGCCCGGTTGCACGGACCGGCCCGGCAGGCCTCTGGAAATCGTCGGCCGGCGCGGCGGTCTGGACGGGCTCCGCGAACCGGGCCGGGCGCTCGGCGTGGTCCGAGGGCTCGTCGAGTGCGCCGTGGCTCGTCGGACCCAGGTCCGGCGACTCGTCCACGTCACCCGGCCGGAACCCCGGGCCACCGGCGCGCTCCCGGCCGGTCCCGTGGCCGGAAGCGCCCATGTCCCCGGGCCCGCGCCGCGGGCCGCCGCCGGAGTCGCCACGCCGGCCGGCCGGACGCCGGTCCGTCGGAAGGCCGAGGATCTCACGCCATCCCATCTGGCCACCGCCTCTGCGTCGGGCCATCGTTCCTGGCCACCTGCTGGGCGCCTCACCGGCTCCGATGCCCGCCCGAGCCCGGACGTGAGGCCACCCAGCTGCAATCCCCCGGGGCGGCCCGCGCCAACCGGCATCCAGCCCAGACACCACGGCCGGAGGGGACCTTTCGCGACGCGCGGTGTGGTCTTGCTGGCGACGCGGCGTGGGATTGGCGGGCAGGCTGCCTAGGCTTGGATCACGCGGCGGGACGGTCCACACGCATGGCGCCGTCGCTGACGGCATTGCGGTCTGCCACGACGGGCCCGATGAGCACCGGGTGGACGTCGGGAACGGTCGCCGGGCACGGGTGGTGGAGGGGAAATCGCGGTGTTGTCTTACCGGGACAGGGTGCGGGGCTGCCTGCTGGGCGGTGCGCTGGGAGACGCGCTGGGCGCCGGGATCGAGTTCCTCGCGCTGGAGGAGATCCGCGCCAGGTTCGGGCCCGCCGGGGTCACCGGGATGACCGGCGGGTACGGGGTGCTCGCCCCGATCACCGACGACACCCAGATGACGCTGTTCACCGCCGAGGGCCTGATCCGAGCCTCGGTCCGGGGCCGCTCCCGGGGGATCTGCCATCCGCCGACCGTGCTCTGGCAGGCCTACCAGCGCTGGCTGGTCACGCAGCGGATGACCGAGCCGCCGGCGGAGGTCAGCGGCTGGCTCGCCGCGCAGCCGGTGCTCTACGCCCGGCGCGCCCCGGGCAACGCCTGCCTGTCCGGCCTGTCCCAGCCGAAGATGGGGACGCTGGAGCACCCGGCGAACCCGGACAGCAAGGGCTGCGGCACGGTGATGCGCTCGGCGCCGTTCGGCCTGCTGCGCCGCGACCCGGAGGACTCCTGGGCGCTGGCCGTCGAGTGCGCGGTGCTGACCCACGGGCACCCGTCCGGCTACCTGGCCGCCGGAGCCCTCGCGTGGATCATGGCACTGGTGATCGACGGCAGCCCGGTGCTGGACGCCGCGCGCTCGGCCCTGGCCCACGCGCAGGACGAGCCGGCCGGCGCCGAGGTGGCCACGGCGCTGCGCCGCGCCCTCGGCGCCGCCGCCGAGATCACCGCTGGGACCACCGGGACCACCGGGACCACCGGGACGAGCATCGACGCCAGGACCATCGCCGGCCAGGTGGAGGCCCTCGGTGAGGGCTGGGTCGCCGAGGAGGCGCTCGCGATAGCCGTGTTCTGCGCGGTCGTCGCCGCCGACGACCCGGCGGCCGCCCTGCTGGCCGCCGTCAACCACTCCGGCGACAGCGACTCCACCGGCGCCATCTGCGGCAACCTCGTCGGCGCCGCGGTCGGCGTCGACGCGCTGCCCGAGGACTGGCTCGCCGAGCTGGAGGGCGCCGAGGTCGTCCGTGAGATCGCCGACGACCTGGTCCGCGAGATCACCGGCAGCGCCGACGTCGCCGACCGCTGGGGCGGCGTCACCGTCGAATGGTCGGCCCGCTACCCCGGCGGCTGACGGCGGCCGGCACATCCCAGTCCCGGTCAGGCCAGGCCGTCCGGCCGTCCGGGTCAGCCACGGCCAGGCACGGACCGTCCGGCAGTCCCGGCCAATCCCGCCCGGCCAGTGCCGGCCAAACCCGCCCTGGGCCGTGCCCCCCGGCGATGCTCACCCCCGCGGTTCACCTGGCCGGAAAAGACCGCCGCCGTCCTGCTGTAGGCCAGCGACTCCTCCGCGAACGCGACCGGCGCGGACATCCGAGTCGACAGAGGCATGATCACTACCTGGTAACCGGCCCCCACCACTTTCCCCTGCGCATCCGGTGATCAAGGAGGTCTCGCACCCCAGGGGGACGCCTTGATCACTCGTTGCGCAGGCAAAGCGGCGTTCGACACCCCAATTTGTCCCTTTTAATCCCGCGCAGTTCTTGATCAAGGTGCAGCAGTTTGGCCAGACAGCCGGGATGATCGGCGTCTGCGCAGGCGAGGCGGCGGGTGGCGTCTCGGTGCGGTGGATCTCCACGTTCCGCGGCGCGGATGATCTCCGCGCTCCGCGGTGCGGTGGATCTCCGCGCTGCGCAGGTGGATCTCCTGCCGGCGGCCCTTGCGGCCGCCGCGGAGGGGGCAGCGGTGGCTACTCCCCCGCGGGGCGCAGGGCCGCGCCTTGGTCGGCGAGACGGCCGGCGACCTCGCCGGCGCCCGCTCCGGTGAGCATGGCCAGGTAACGGGCGGACTCGACGGTCAGGTAGTCGCCCAGGGTCAGGTGCTCGCCCTCCAGCAGGCTCTGCTTCATGACGCGCAGCGCCTCGGGCCGGCGGCCGGCCAGGGCGTCGACGAGGGCGCCGAGCTCCGCCTGGAACGACTCTGCCGACCAGACCCGGCTGACGAAGCCGTACTCGCGGGCCTGCTCGGCGTCGAGCTTCGGCGAGAGGTACAGCAGCTCCCGGGCCCGGTTCGCGCCGACGATCCGGGGCAGGGTCCAGGCGAGGCCCAGCTCGCCGGGCAGGCCCACGTTGACGAACGCGGTCGCGAACCGGGCGCTCGCCGAGGCGACCCGCAGGTCGCAGGCCGCCGCCCAGGCGAAGCCCGCCCCCGCGCAGGCCCCGTTGACCGCCGCGATCGTGACGGCGGGCAGCTCGCGCAGCAGCCGGGCCGAGTGGTACGTCTCCGCCGCCGGCAGGGCCCGGGCGCCGGCGGAGGCGCCCTCGGCCGGGCGCAGATCGGCGCCGGGGCAGAACGTGTCGCCGGCGCCGGTCAGCACCAGCACCGTGACGTCGTCATGGCCCGCCAGCTCGGTGAGGGCGCCGTACATCTCGACGGCCATCTCCGTCGTCACGCCGTTGCGCCGTTCGGGCCGGTTGAACCGCACCCAGGCGACCCGGCCCTCGACGGAGACGTCCAACGTGTTCCACGCGCTGGCGGGTCTCATGGAATGTCCTCCAGGGGCTGGGCTGGGCGGCGCGGTCAGGCGATCGAGGCGCCGTCGATCAGGTACTCGCCCCCGGAGATCGCCCGAGCGGCGTCGCTGACCAGGAACAGGACGAGGTCCGCGACGTCCGTCGCCTCGGCGGCGATCCCCAGCGGGATGTTCGCCAGCGCCTCCTTCTCGTGGTAGCGCAGCAGGTCGGCCGCCATCTCGGTGCGAACCAGGCCCGGGCAGACGCAGTTGACCCGGATCTGGTGGCGGCCGAGCTCCAGCGCCGCCGCGCGGGACAGGCCGCGTAGGCCGAACTTGGACGCGACGTAGGCCGAGCCCATCGGGATCGCCTTGAGGCCCGCGGCCGACGCGGTGTTGACGATGGCGCCACCACCCCGGGCCCGCATCGCCGGCACGACCGCCCGGATGCCGAGGTAGGCGCCGACGAGGTTCGTGTCGAGGACGTCGCGGAAGGTCGCCTCGTCGGTGTCGACCAGCGACCGGCTGACCATGACACCGGCGTTGTTGACGAGGATGTCGACGCCGCCGAACTGGTCGGTCGCCAGCGCCACGGCGTCGGTCCAGGCCCGCTCGTCCGCGACGTCGCCGGCGACGAACCGGGCCGCGTCCCCGAGCCGCCCGGCGGCAGCCTCGACGGCCTCGGCCAGCCGGTCGACGAGCACGACGCGGGCGCCTTCGGCCACGAAGCGCTCGGCCTCCGCGAGCCCCTGCCCACGGGCGGCCCCGCTGATGATCGCGACCTTCTCGGCCAGCACGCCCACGCCCGCTCCGTTCCGCCCACCGACCCGCGCCACGAGCCGGCGATCACCGTGGTGGATGTCCGCGAGCACTGCCTATCAGACCGACCGGCCCCCGAGCAGCCGATAGCCACCGCTACGGCCAGGTTGCCGGGCACCTGTCGCCCCGCAAAAGGACACGGTGTAGGACACCGGAGAGGACGCCATTGCCGCGATCGGCCCGGGTTTCGGCCAGATTGCGAGCGCGAACGTCCACAGTTTTGGACAATAGAGGGACAACTGAACCGGCCGCCATCGGGCGTCGGACACCGCACCGGGAGCGCACCGATGCATGACCTGCTCAACGACCATGCCCGACGCCTGCTCGTCCTGGCCCAGGGGGAGGCACTCGGCCTGAGCCACGACGAGATCGCCACCGAGCACCTGCTGCTCGGGGCGCTGGACCGGCGGATCGGGTCCGGCGCCGCCGCGCTCGCCTCGCTGGGCGTCACGCACGACCGGGCCCACACCGAGATCGTCCGGATCGTCGGCCACGGCTCCGGCCGGGGCATGGCGCGGGGGCGCGGCAGGGCCGGCCGGGCCCGCTCGCTGCCACTCAGCCTGCGGGCCCAGTGGATTCTGGAACGCGCCCGCCGGGAGGCCGCGGCGATCGACCACACGAGCGTCGGCTCGGAGCACATCCTGCTCGCCCTCCTGCGCGAGGACGGCGGCCATGCCTTCCGGGTGTTCGAGCGGCTGCGGGTCAACCGGGACGAGGCCCACCGGCGGGTCCTGGTCGCCCTCGACGTGCTGCCCTACCCGGGCCCGACGCTGCTGGACGGGATCGCGGGGAACCTCGACGCCCGGATCGAGCAGGTCCGCGCGGCCAAGGACGACGCTTTGGACCGCCGCGACTTCGGGCTGGCCGTCGAGTTCCGCCAGGTCGAGCGCAACCTCGTCGCCCAGCAGGCGCCTTCTGGCGAGACCGCGTCCAGAACCGCCTGACGGGAAAAGCGAGAACACGTAAGGCTCCGCGGGTCCGGTCGGTGCACGGGATCTCCCTTCACGGGATTTCCCGCCGACCGGACCCGCGGGATTTCTCAGGCGACGAGGCTCACGTTGAGAACCTGGCCGCCCTGCGGGCGATACAGCAGGAAATTCGTCGAACGGTAGGTCCGCTGGCCCGCGATATCGCACCTGACCTGGGCGGTCGCCGTGCTGGGCAGATTCGGGTTGCCGAAGACGATCGAGAACATGCCGCCGGGGCCCACCGTCGTGCCGTGCGACTCCCCGCCGCCGGTGATCAGCAGCGACTCGGCCGACCCAAGCTTGCACCGGACCGAACCGGCCACCTTCAACGGATTGTTGATCGTTCCGGCGACAGCCGGCGCGGCGGCCACGGGAATCACCGCCAGCGGAGCTCCGACCCCCATGATGAGCGCGATCGACTTGATCTTCGAGACTCCGCGCACGATATCCCTCCGTGGACCGTCGGCTACCTGGCGCGGCCGGCCTACCCGCCCCGTCGCCGGGCCATGCGCGGCCCGGGCCTCGGCCACCCGTACGGCGTGGTCCGGCACCGCAGGGTCGCGCCCGGTCTGGCCGCGAGCGCCGGGTTGCCGTAGATTTGGGCTCGGTTCAACTACTTCGGCCGGCGGCGACAGGGAGCTCCAGTGTCGGTTGGTAACGCGTCCTCGAGTGCGGCGCCCGCGGCGGGCAACCCGATGGAGAACCCCGCGTTCTTGGCGGCCCCGCAGGCGATCTTCCCGGCGCTGCGGGCCCGGGGCGCCGTGGCGGTGGGCGACCGGGCGGTGCTGCTCACCCGCAACGCCGACATCGCGACGCTGCTCACGAACCCCGAGGTCTTCTCCTCGGGCGTCGGCGTGACCGAGACGGGCGCCAAGCGGCCGCTGATCCCGCTGCAGATCGACCCGCCGAAGCACCGCGAGTACCGCAAGATCCTCGACCCGCTCTTCTCCCCGCAGCGGATGAAGGAGATGGAGGGGCCGATCAGCGAGCTCGCCCGCGGGCTCATCGACACGATCGCGGCGCAGGACGAGGTCGACTTCGTCCAGCGGTTCTCGACCCAGTTCCCGTCCCAGGTCTTCCTCACCCTGCTCGGCCTGCCGCTCGACGAGCTGCCGACCTTCCTGACGATGAAGGACGGGTTCATCCGGCCCGAGTCGATCACCGGGCAGCCGCGCGGGCACGAGGACTCGATCGCCCTGCTGACGAAGACCTCCGACTCGATCTACGAGTACTTCGACGCCGTGATCGCCGACCGGCGGGCCCATCCGGGCGAGGACATCGTCAGCCGGTTCCTGGAGACGGAGGTCGAGGGCGCCCGCCTCAGCCACGAGGACATCGTCGACATCTGCTTCCTGTTCTTCGTCGCCGGCCTCGACACGGTCTCGGCCTCGCTGGACTGCATGATGCTGCACCTCGCGACGCACCCCGAGCGGCGCCGCGCGCTGGTGAACGACCCGGGCCTGATCCCGAACGCCGTCGAGGAGCTGCTGCGCTGGGAGTCGCCGGTGATGATGGTGGCGCGCGTCGCGACCCAGGACACCGAGATCGCCGGCTGCCCGGTCAGCAAGGGCATGGTCGTCACGGGCCTGCTCGGCGCCGCGAACACCGACGAGCAGGAGATCGCCGAGCCCGACGTCGTCCGGTTCGACCGCGCGACGAACCGGCACATCGCCTTCGGCCGGGGGCCGCACCGCTGCCTGGGCTCGCACCTGGCCCGCCTGGAGCTGCGCATCGCGCTGCGGGAGTGGCACGCGCGCATCCCCGAGTACCGGGTGCCGGACGGCTTCGAGCCGGCCTTCACGACCACGATCCGGTCGCTCGTCACGCTCCCGCTCCAGCCCGGCCAGGCCGGCTGACCCAACCGGCCCGGCCGGCCGGCGCCGGCCGGCCGTGGGCGGAATTCCTACGCGCCGGGCCCGGCCGGCTCGCGCGGCGGCGCGGCGCCCCCGACGGCGGCCAGGCAGAACGCCCACAGATGGCCCGCGATCTCGTCGATGGGCTGCTCGGACGGGGCGAAGGCGTGGTGGTGGTACACGGTCATGAGCAGCTTGGTGACCAGGGCGGCGTCACGGTCGACGTCGGTCGGGTGCAGCAGGCCGGCCGCCTCGCCGGCGCGCAGCTCGGTCGCGATCAGGTCGGTGATCGGCTGGATCGCGTGCGCCATGTCCTCGGGGAAACGCTGGTGCAGCCGCCAGTGCTGCGCGGTGACGAACCTCGGGCCGGCCTCGTTGGCCGCGCCGTCGGCGCCGCCCGAGCTGGCCCCGGCTCCCCTGGCCGCGTCCAGGCCGGAGAGCATCGCGAGGACGTAGTAGCGCAGCCGGGCGACCGGGTCGGGCAGCTCCTTGGCCGCCTCGGCGTAGGCCTCGGCGCTCTCCGCGATCAGGTCCTCGATGACCGCGACCATCAGCTGGTCCTTGCCCGGGAAATGCCGGTAGAAGGTCTGCAGCGCGACGCCGGCCTCGCGGGCGAGCTCCTGGGTGGTGAACTGGTCGCCCTTCTCGTTCACCAGCCGGCGGGCGGCCTGGACGATCAGCTTCGCCTGCTGGATGGTACGAAGACGGGAGCGCTGGACCGACGGCGATCGGTCGGCGGCGCGTTCGGCCCAGGACACGGCATTGACGCTACCTTTCGCCGCCGCCGAAACGGCGACCAGTCCGGCCAGATCGCCCCGCCTATCCGGCCGGGGCGGCCTGTCCGTGTACGGATGGGACATCGCGACGGAGACGACGTCGCGTCGGCCGCGCCGCGACGAGCGCGCCGCGGTTGACCTTTTCGCCTCGCCGCTGGGACGTTCCGTCAGCCGCCCCGCGCGGCGACGAGCGCGCCGCGGTTGACCTTTGTCGCCTCGCTGCGCGGAATCGCGCCGACGAACTCGACGGTCTTCGGGGCCTTGTAGTGGGCGAGCCGGTTCTTCGCGTAGGCGATGAGCTCCGCCGCGGACGGCGGGTCGGCCGGGTCGGCCGGCTCGACGATGGCGTGCACCCGCCGGCCCCATTCGGGGTCGCGCAGCCCGACGACGACCACGTCGGCGATCCCGGGATGGTCTATCAGCGCGTTCTCGACCTCGGCGGGAAAGACGTTGGCTCCGCCGGTGACAATCATGTCCACCCGGCGGTCGACGAGGTAGAGGAAACCGTCGGCGTCGAGGTAGCCCATGTCCCCGGCGGTCTGGAAGCCGTCCTCGGTGGTGCGCAGCCGCGGGGCGTCGCCCAGATAGCGGTAACCGTCGTTGCCCGGGGAGCGCAGGAAGATCTCGCCGATCTCGCCGGTGGGCCGCGCGGCGCCGTCGACGTCGAGAACGCGCAGCTCGGTGCCGCCGAGGCCGCGCCCGACGCTGCCCTCGTGGGTCAGCCACTCGTCGCCGCGGATGGCGGTCAGGCCCAGGCCCTCCGTCATCCCGTAGGCCATGGCGATCCGGTCCGCGCCGATCAGGCCGGCCCAGCGGTGCACCAGCGACGGCGGCATCGGGGCCGCGCCCTGCAGGATCCAGTCGAGGCTGGAGAAGTCCCGCCGCTCGACGCCCGGGAGATCCGCGATCCGCTGCAGCATCGTGGGCGTCGCGGTGAACGTGGTGACGCGGTGGCGCTCGATCACGGCCGCGACCCGGGCCGCGTCGAACTTCTCCATCACGATGAGCCGGTCGCCGGACAGCAGGCTGAACAGGGTGGCGAAGGCGTTGATGTGGTACATCGGCGCGAGCACGAGAACCGTCTGCGGCCGGGGCACCGGCCGCCAGTTCGCCATCAGCGGGCCGGCGAAGCGCTCGTCGTGGACGCCGCGGCGGCCACTGACGATGATCTTCGGGGTTCCGGTCGACCCGCTGCTGCAGATGCCGTTCACGTGCGGGGCGACGACGTCGGGCAGGTCGGGCGGGTCGTCGTCTGCGGTCGCGTCGATCCAGTCGAGGTCGGCCGGGCTCAGGTAGAGCCGCGGCTCGATGACGGCCCGCAGCCGGTCGAGCTCCCAGTCGGGCACGTCCCAGCGCACCGGCACGGGGACCGCGCCGAGCTTCCAGGCCGCCAGCACGCTGAACACGAACCGCGGCGAGTTACGCAGCCCGAGGCCGAGCCGGTCGCCGTGGCCGAGGCCCCGGGCCGACAGCGCGGCGGCGAGCTGGCTGGACCGACGGTCCAGCTCCGGCCAGCTGAACGCCGGTTCGGTGCCGTCGAGCGCGATGTGCCGGTACACCGGATCGGCCGAGCCCTCCGCCGCCAGCTCCCGGATCCGGCGCCCGAGGCTGACATCCGCGGCGGCGCCGGGCTGACCGGTGTCGGGCCCGCCCAAGCCTTCGGTGTCGGCCTCCGTGGCGGTGTCGGCCTTCGTGGCGGTGTCGCTGGCCTCGGTGTCTAAGGCGGATTCCACGGCACGTCCCTCCAAGATCCAGCGCAGGCTCCGGTTCAGGCACCAGGTTCCCGCGTGCCGGCCGCCGGGGCACGAGAATCGCCCCCGCGCCGCCCGGCCCGGCCCGCCCGCGCTGCTCGCGCGGACGGAGCCGGGCCGGCGTCGAGGGCGCCGACCTCGCGCGCCCCGCCGGCTCAGCCGGCCGAGGCGCCCACGACCTGGTAGCTGCGCGGCTGGCCCTTGGCGTCCAGGGTCGCGACCAGGGAGCCGCGGGTGCAGACGGAGCTCGCCAGTGTGCTGGCCTTGCCATCGCACTGGAAGGTCAGGCCGCCCGCGCCCGGCAGTTCGGTCGACGGCATCGACCTGATCGCCGACAGGACGCTGGTCGGCGTGATGTCCCCGGTGAGGCGCGCGACCGACGTCTGGAAGCCGGCAAGCGCGCTGAACATGCTCATGCCGCCCTGCTGGCTGGTGTCGACGCCCTTGGAGTACGTGGCGACGACGGCCTTGTAGAGGCGGGTGGACGGGTTGTCCAGGCCGATCGGCGAGCTGGCGCTGATCTGCATGCCGTTGAGCAGGCTGCCCGGCACCGCCTTGCGGGTGGCGTCGGTGACGCACTGCGCGATGCTGGTGATGTGGCCGGTGAACCCGGCCGACCGCAGGCCGTTGAACGCGCTGATGCAGAACGAGTCGTTCCCGAGCACGAAGACCAGGCCCGGGTCGCCCGCGACGACCGGCTGCAGCTGCGGCGTCATGTCGGCGGTGCCCGGCGGGATGCGGACGAGGTTGAAGTCGAGGCCGGCGGCCTTGGCCTGCGCCGGCGCGACGGTCGTCTCCAGCCCGACCGCCGAGGGCACGTCGATGACGATCGCGGTGAGCTTCTTCAGGCCGAGCGACTTGGCCACGGAGATGGGCATGCCGATCGTCCCGGCGGTCGGGTCGGACAGCACGAACGTCGAGTCCTTGTCGAGCAGCGGGCCGGCGTCCGAGGTGGCGTAGAGCATCACCGGGACGTGCGCGTCGTGCAGCGGCTTCCAGGCGGCGGCCATCACGGCGGTCTCGCCGAACACGGCGGCGGCGACGTTCGCCTCGACGAGGCGATTGCCGCAGTCGGCGGCCTTGCCCGGGTCGCCGAGCGCGTCGCACTTCACCAGCTCGATCGGGTGGCCGGCGATCCCGGAGCGGTGTTCGTTGAGCCACTTGGCGGTGGCGTCGGCGACGGTGTCCTGCGCGGACATGTCCGAGATCGCCGACTTGCCCTCGGTGATGATGCCGATCTTGACGGGGGTGCCCGTGGCCCGCGCCACCGGGCCGAGCAGGGCGCTCGCGGCGCCGGCGGACGCGGCCGGCGTGGCGGTGCCCCCGCCGCTGCCGCCGCAGGCCGCGACGAGTCCCACACCCACGGCGAGGACCACGACGAGCGGGACGCGCGACCGCCGGGTGAGCCCGGATAGCCGTGCCGCGCCGAACAACGGTGCCGCGCTGAACAACCGTGCCGCGCTGAACGACGGTGCCGCGCCGGATAACCGGGCCGCGCCGGATAACCGGGCGCGCCCGTGGCGGGTGCGCCGGGCCGGCCGGTCCGTCGAGACTCTCGTAACCCTCAGGTTCATCACGTGCCCTCGCTTGCCTACGAATGGCCAGGCCCGCGGTCAGCAGGCCGGAGACGGCGGTCGGGGAACCGACCCGGCGCGGCCGGAGAAGGGCCGCGCGGGCGGTCGTGAAAAGGAACAGCGGAAGCAGCGGCGGGCACCGGCTGGCGGGCTCGCCACGGGGTTCGGGGCGCCCAGCCGGGCCACCTCGCGGGCTGCCGGCGTCGCGCGTCGCCGGGAGTGGACGCATGCTCGCAACATTCAATGAGGACGTCAAGCTCTACATGGAGGCGAACTCCATGAATCTCAAACACGAGAACGTCGTTCTACCCAATGCGGCGCACGCAGGCCGGCCGCGGCGCACCGCACAGCGCGACGAGGCCGTCCGCCCGGCCCTACGCCCTGGTCACCGAACTGGGCGGACCGGCGACCACGGCGTAGGACTCGGGCGGGCCCTGAAGGCTCCGAAAAACGCGAATATCTGCCAAACCCGAGCAATCTCCGTGATTCGGCAACCATTCACAGCCGCGGAACGACTGTCCCATCGGGGGGCTCGACCCGATGGAGCTGACCGTGACGCTGAAACGGACCGCCCGCACCCTGGCGCTGCTGGCGGTCGCCGTGGCCACCGCCGCCGGCTGTGCACCCGGCGGCCTCCCCGCCGGCGGAGGCGGTACCGGCCCGGTCGGCACCCCCACCAGCTCGCCGCCGGTCCGCTCGTCCGCCTCGCCGTCGCTCCCGCCGGCCACCACACCGCCGCGGGCCACCACGCCGGCCACCGCGCCGGCCACCGCGCCGGTGACCTCCACACCGCCGGGCACCGCGACCTCGTCCGCGCCGGCGGCCGGTGCCTGCGGGCGCGCCGCGGGCACAGCGCCGACGACGCGGATCACCGACGTCCCGCTGGGCTCCCAGGTGGTCAGCTTCGGGCCGCAGGGCGACACCGACCCGTTGCCGACCGCGATCACCGCTGCGCCTGGCGGGGGCTCGTGGCTGGCCTGGCTGAGCCCGGACTCCCAGGTCCATCTCGGCAGGCTCGACTGCGACGACCACCTGGTCGGCGCCACCACCACCGTGGCCGGGGTCGACCTGCAGGACATCCGGGCCGACGCGCAGGGGGTGGTGGTCCTGCTGACCCGCCCCGGCCCGCAGGGCAACGGAACCCTGTGCGGCGGGACGTCCAGCCCGACCAGGGCCATGTGGATGGTCCGCTTCGACAACGCGGGCCGGCAGGTCTGGGAGCGGCAGGTCACCAACCTCAGCGCCAGCCTGGGCGGTTACGACCCCGGCGCCCTGTTCGTCTGGTGGTACAACCACCACGGCACCCTGGCCTTCGACGGCGCCAACTACGCCGCCTACTTCGAGGCCGCGATCACGGTCGCCAACGGCGGCTGCGTCGACATCCACGAGGGCGACCGGATGCAGGTCGTGAACGCCACCACCGGCGCCCTGGTCCCCGGGCACGACAGCTTCGCCTGGGGGTGCAGCCACGCCTGGGACTCCCACATCACCTGGGACTCCCGGACCGGGCACTTCGCCATGGTCTGCGCCACGGACAACAACTGCCGCATCGCCCGCCCCGGCACCGGGCAGACCGTGGCCTCCGGGGCCTGTGACGGGACCCTGTTCGGTGGCGACCTCGTGCTCGCGGGCGCCCAGGGCTACTGGACCGCCTGGAGCAACGGCGGCCAGGCCCGCCTGGAGCACTTCGCCGCCGGCGCGTCCGACCACACGGTCGTCACCGCCGACAGGACCGAGCACTCGCACCTGGTCGCCTACGGCCCCGCGCGGATGCTCCTGACCTGGCGGTCCGGGTCCGCCACCGCCGCCCAGGTGTACGACTCGACCACCGGCGCGGCGGTGGGCGCCCCGTTCACCATCGCCGCGGCGGACCACACCTACGTCGAGGCGAAAGACTACCCCGACGGCAGCGTCGCCTTCCCCGCCGTGGGCGCCACCGGCTCGTCCGTCCGGATCGTGCGGGTGATGCCGCTACGCTGACCCCGGCGGGGTGGGGTTCAGGCCCGCGCGGCCGCGCTCTCCTCGGCCGCGACGTCCCGGGTGTGCAGGCCCGGCCGGTCGGGGTCGACGTTGTAGGCGACGACGCGGCGGGGATGGATCCGGATGATCTCGGGCGCGAGGTGCCCGTCGCCGGCCGGCCGCGTCACCGTCTCGGCGACGCCGCGGATCTCCAGGAAGTGCGCGCCCTCCATGGTCTGCTCGGTCACCTCGTCGACCACGAACGCCACCAGCGGATTGGCCCGCACGTTGCGGTACTTGGCGCTGCTCGCCATCGCGAACCCGGCGATGTCGATCGTCCCCAGCTCGGCGTTGACGGTGAAGCCGAGCGGCTTCACCTGCGGGACGCCGTCCGGGCCGATCGTCGACAGGTGCCCGCGGGGCTGGCGGGCCAGGAACCGCTGCTCGGCATCAGTGAAAGTCATGCCGCGACCGTAGGACCTCAAGCGCGCTTGAGGTCAACGGTCGTCTCGTCAGCTGGCGGCCACCGGGGCGGCCTGGGTCGGGACCGGCGGGTAGGTGGCGGCCAGCGCCGCCCAGCCCTGCGGCCGGGCGCCGAGGCCAGCCCCGGTCTCCGGGTTCCAGTACTCGGCGAAGCCGGAGGCGACGGCCGCGCGGCGGCTCGCGTCGGCGATCGCCTCGGCGAGTGGCGCGGCCTCCCAACGGCGGGCCGCCTGGTACAGCATGTAGTTCAGCTGGGGCCAGGCCGGCCCGCGCCAGTACTGCTCCGGGGAGTAGCGGGGGTGGCCGGCCGGCACGAACCGCAGGCCGAACGGGGCCGCGTAGCCGGCCGGGTCCGCGGCCAGTACCAGCGCCGCCCTCGCCTTCGCCGGGTCCGCGGTGACCAGCAGCGGGGTCAGCCCGTCCAGCGTCGGAATCAGCGCGCTCGGTCCGCCACCGACGATCGGCTTGTCCACCCAGTGGTTCTGGTCCGCGTCCCAGAGCACGTCGTCGATCGCGCCGGCCAGCTCGCCGGAGCGCCGCCGCCAGGCCGGGTCCCCGGTGAGCGCGGCGAGCTCCGCCGCGGCGTGCGCGGCGAACGCGTTGAAGGCCGCCGGGGCGACGACGAAGTCCCGCGACCAGCGGGCCGCGCCCTGCTCGTCGAACTCGGTCGAGTCGACCAGCTGGTGGTCGACGATGGTGAACGCGAGGCGCGACCAGGTCGAGCGCCCGACCCAGTCGTCGAACCGGGGTGAGTCGTCGGACCCGGACTCCCACGGGTGGACGATGTAGAGCAGGCCGTCCGAGCCCATCCGGTGGGTCCACAGATGGTCGAGGGCCCGTTCGATCCGGGCCAGCGTGTCGGCGGCGACCGGCAGCCCGCGGTCGGCCAGCACCCGCGCGGCGTGCGCGTAGATCGGCGGCTGGGTGAACGAGGAGCGGTCCGGCAGCGGGCCGCGGCCCTCGGACGGCGAGGCGTAGCGCATGTGCGGCACGAAGCCGTTCGGCAGCTGCGCGTCCAGGCAGGACGCCAGCTCGACCGAGGCTCGCCGGTCGCCGAGCGCCGCCCAGGAGATGGCGTGGAAGCACGAGTCCCAGAGCCACAGGTGCGGGTAGACCTCCGGGTTGGGCACGCAGTACTCGTCCCGCCAGCACGCCGCCAGCACCGCCGCCGCCCCGTCCGTAATCATCGCCCCAGGCTAGTCCGTCCGGCTGGCCAGACCCTGACCACGGGACGAACACCAGCCTGGAGGCGGAAGCCGGAATGGCATGCCGACAGGCCGGCGGGAGCCCGCGCGCCTGCCCCGAGGCCGACGCGCCGGGAACAGCGCGCTGGGAACAGCGCGCCGGCCGGGCCTGTTGCCGCAAGGCATGACCATTGCGGGACCGATCGGTATCGCGGGCCTTGGCCTCGACGCGACGGCGGAACCGGCCGCCCAGACGGCCGCCGCCACCAGACTGGCGGAGCTGGGCTACCAGACGCTCTGGCTGCCCGGCGGCCAGGGCAACAACCTGGCCCAGATCAGCGGGATCGTCCGCGCCACCACCGACCTGCGGGTGGCCAGCGGCATCGTGCCGGTCCTGCAGGTGCCGGCCGCCGAGGTCGCCGCGACCTACGCGGCGCTGGAGGTGGACCATCCCGGCCGGTTCGTCGTCGGCCTCGGCGGCGCCCACGGGCCGAAGCCGTTCCCGGCGCTCAACGCCTACCTGGACACGCTGGACACCGAGGCCCCGGTGGTGCCCGCGTCGGCGCGGATCCTCGCCGCGCTCGGCCCGCGGATGCTCAACCTGGCCCGCGACCGCGCGGCCGGCGCCTACCCGTACCTGGTGACCCCGGACTACGTCGCCGGCGCCCGCGCGCTGCTCGGTGCCGGGCCGACCCTGGCGGTGCTGGTGCCGGTCATCCCCCTCGCGGACCCGGGCGCGGCCCGGGAGCTCGCCCGCGCCTCGACCGGCTTCTTCACCACGGTTCCCGGCTATCGCGCCAACTTCGCGCGGATGGGCTTCGCCGACGCGGACATCACCGAGCTGCGCGACGCCTTCGTGGACGGCATCACGGTCTGGGGTGATCTGGAGTCGATCGTGGCCCGCGTCGCCGAGTTCCACGCGGCCGGTGCCGACCAGGTGGTACTGGGCCTGCGGCTGCCCGCCGAGGCCGCCGCCAGCGAGACCGCCGCCTGGCAGGCCCGCCTGGCCGAAGCCCTCCTGAGCTAGTCAGGCGCCGGCCGGCGCCGCGCATGCGGCGGCCGCCAGGTCCAGCCGGCGCGTCTAGTCCAGGGCAGGCAGCTGGGTGGGCGCGCCGAGCAGCCAGACGAGCACGACCGCCGCGTAGGTCTCCGCGGCCAGCAGCGCGATGAGGACGACGAGCTGGAACCGGGCGGCGTCCAGCGGGCTCGCCCCGCCGAGCAGCGCGCCGACGAACGCGCCGGGCAGGGTCACCAGGCCGACGGTCCTGGTCTGGTCCAGCGCCGGCAGCAGCGCCTCGCTGGCCGCGGTGCGGGCGATGTCGGCGACCGCCTGGCGCGGGGTCGCGCCCAGCGCCAGCCACGCCTCGACCTCGTCCCGGCGCCGGCGCAGGCCGTCCAGGAGCCGACGGCCGGCCAGCGTGCACGCGGTCATCGTCCCGCCCAGCACGATCCCGCCGAGCGCCACGAGGTAGCGGGGGGAACGCGGCAGGGCGGGCACCGCGAACAGGACGCCCAGCGTGAGCGCCGCCGCCGACAGGCTCGCGATGACCACGGCCCTGCCGGCGCCGGGCAGCTCGGCCAGCCGTCTCGCCGCGGTCCGGGTCGCGACCGCCGCCATCACGGCGAGGACGGCGAAGCTGGCCGCCGGCGCGGCGAAGACCGACCGGATGACCAGCCCGACGGCGGCGAGTTGCACGACGGCGCGCAGCGCGGCCGTGAGCACCGCCGCCCGCAGCCGCAGCCGGCCGTAGCTCTGGGCGGCGACGGCGAGGATCAGCAGCAGCCCGAGGCTGACGGCCAGGCGTACGTCGTCGCTCACCGGTGTCCCGCGGCCCGGGCGAGGCCCGCTCGGGCTACAGGTCGAACTCGTCCGGGCTGATGCCGACGGCGAAGCAGGCCTCCCGGACGACGGCCTGCTCGGACTTGTCGAAGTTGCCGTCGGCGCCGCCGATGATGATGCCGATCTGGATGACCGCGCGGGCCTCCGCCGGCTTCTTCTTCGTCTTGCCGATGTCCTGGAGGACGGAGACCTTGCCGAACGCGAAGTCCTGCTGCAGCTTGACCAGGTAGTCGTTGAACCGGCGCTGCAGGTCGTCGGCCGGGAAGTTCGCCAGGACGTCGTTGGCGGCGATCAGCCCCGCGACCCGCTGCCGCTCGGCCGGGTCGACGGTGCCGTCGGCCGCGGCGACGAGCGCGCAGATGGCCATGCTGGCGTCGCGGAAGGCACCGCTCTTCAGCTCGTTCTTCTTCGCCGTGAGCTGGCCTTGCATGGTCTGCGTCGAGGTGCGCAGACGGTCCCAGATCGGCATGGTGCTTCTCTTTCTGTATCGAGGTCTGTATCGAGGTCGCTCCGCGGCCCGGCCGCGGATCTCCAGTCACCGGACGCTGTCAGGTCCAACGCCCCACACCCGTCGAAGGTTCTCGGGCGTGCTCCGGGCGCCCGTGGCGTTCACATCCTGACGCGCCAGGACTGGATGCGGTGGAAGTCGGGCGCGAACCCGTGGTTCACCCCCCACAGCACGGCCTGGGACCGGCTGGTGACCCCGATCTTGCGATACAGCGTGCGGATGTACGACTTCACCGTGTTCGGGCTGAGGCAGGTGATCTCGGCGAGCTCGGCGTTGCTGCGCCCCTGCGTGATCAGCGCGAGGACCTCCGCCTCCCGTTCGGTGAGGCCCTCGCCGCGGCCCGGCCAGTCCAGCCCGGCCACGGTGCGCGAGCGCGGCGGCGGGCTCACCACCACCTCCCCCGCGTGGACGGCCTCCAGCGCCGCGACGAGTTCGCGGGCGGCCAGGGTCTTCGACAGGTAGCCGCTCGCGCCCCGCGCCAGGGCGCTCTCGACCAGCGTCTCGTGGAAGTTCCAGGTGTAGATGACGACCCGGCCCGTGTGCTCGTTCGCGACGATGTCCGCGAGCTCCTCGCCGCCGGCCTCCGGCTGGGCGAACGAGTCGTACAGCACGATGTCGACGTCCTGGGCGACGGGCCGGTTGGTGTCGATCTCGACGACGCGGACGCGGTCCTGGTAGGGCGTCAGGATGCGCGCGACGCCGGCCAGCACCACGTCGTAGTCGTCGACGAGAGCCACGGTGAGCGGTCCGGGCGCGCCGGAGGCCGCGGGGAGCGGGGTACCACCTGCCATGGGCAGGGCATACCCGCCCCTACGGGGGCACCACACCCCTTTCGCCAGGACGAGCGGCCGGCGCCGGCGCCCGCCGCCCGCGCTATCCGTGCACCCCGGGAAAACCGACCGGCCGCTAAACCGTTTCTCGACCCGGGATTCGGCCGTCGACGTCATATCGACGGGCGGCGCGGGTCCGCCATGAGTGGCGTGACCCCGCCATCGTGCGGCGAACGGGCAGCGGGGCCCACGAAGGGTCGATACGGTCCGCCCGACCCGGTCGCCGGCGTTTTGCTGATGGCCAAACATCCGTCTGCCCTCTGGCGTCCTGCCCGCCAGAGCCCGGCTCGTCCGAACACGAGGCAACGCCACGGCGCTCCGCACGTGAATGCCTCGGATCCGCACTCGAAGAGGAGTATTTGTGCGCGACGAGAACACCCTCGACGAAAGTCAACCGTTCCAGGGGCTGGATTCTCCTGCTCCCCACCGGCGCTCCCTGCTCTGGGGCGCCGCCGCGCTGGGCGCGGCGGCCCTGGCGCCCTCCGCGGCGGCGACGGCCAGCGCCGCCGCCACTCCCAGCGCCGCCCCGAGCCCGAGCGCCGCCGCGCCCAGCCCCGCGCCCGCAGCCAACGCGAACGGCCGCATCGACGTACACCACCACGCCATCCCGCCGGCCGCGCACCAGTGGATGGTCGACCACGGGCTGCTTCCCCCGGTGGGCGGGCCGCCCTGGGCGAACTGGACCGCCGAGAGCTCTCTGGCGATCATGGACGAGACCGGGGTGGCCGCCTCGGTGCTGTCCGGGCCGGCCCCCTCGGAGTTCCTGACCAGCCTCACTCCGGCGCAGATCGCGGAGAGCACCCGGGTCGGAAACGACGCGCTCGGCCAGGTGATCAGCGACCATCCGACCCGCTTCGGATTCTTCGCCGCCGCGCCGGTGGCCAACGTCGACGTGGCCCTCACCGAGATCGGGTACTCGCTGGACACGTTGCACGCCGACGGCGTCGTCCTCAGCATGCACGCGGGGGGCCAGTATCTCGGCGACCCGGCGTTCGACCCCATTCTCGCCGAGCTGGACCGGCGGCACGCGGTGGTGTTCACCCATCCGTACAACCTGCCCGGATGCTCCGGCGCTCCCGTCCCCGATTTCCTGGTCGACTTCCTGGCGGACACCACACGCGCGGCGGTGAAGATGCTGCTGGCCGGGGTTTTCGACCGCTATCCCAACATCTCCTTCATCCTTCCGCACGGCGGCGGATTCTTCCCGCTGCTGGCCAGCCGCCTGCAGCTCGGCTCCTACCTGGGGGTCGGGGTCAGCCAGGCCGTGGCCACCCGCGCCATCAGGCGGTGCTGGTATGACTCGGCCGCGCCGATCTCGCCGGGCGCCACCCCGTCGCTGCTCGCCGCGGTCGGAGCCGAGAAGCTGTTGTTCGGCTCGGACTTCCCGGCCTCCACCGCGGACGGAGCGCGCCTGAACGCGCGAGCGATCGACACCGACCCGGTGCTCAGCCCGGGCGTCCGCCGCCAGATCAACCGCGAGAACGCCCGGCGGCTGTTGCCCGCCCTGGCCCAGCGCATCGGCGGCTAGGACGGCCAGCGGTGGCGGGCCGACCCGCTCGGCGCGCCACCGCCCGACCGGCCCACCACCCGACCGCCTGACCCACCCACCGCCCCGACCGCCTGACCCGCCCGCCCGCCCGCACCCGACGCCTGGGTGCCGCCGGTGGGCCACCCGCCGGCACCCGGGTAGGCAATACGCTGGACGGCGTGACCGTCGTGAAGATCAATGCCATCGAGGTTCCCGAGGGCGCCGGCCCCGAGCTGGAGAAGCGGTTCGCCAACCGCCTGCACGCGGTGGACGGACAGCCCGGCTTCGTCTCGTTCGAGCTGCTCCGGCCGGTCAAGGGCGACAACCGGTACTTCGTCGTGACGCACTGGGACAGCGAGGAGTCGTTCCAGGCGTGGCTCACCGGGCCGGCGATGGAGGCGCACTCCGGGGAGCGCGCGCGCCCGGTCGCCTCCGGCTCGTCGCTGCTGGAGTTCGAGGTCGTCCAGCGCTCGGTCGCAGGCGGCTCCTGACGCCAGCGGGCGGCTCCTGAACCGCCGCGTTCTCAGCCGGCGGGTGTCAACGCGCGCAGATAGGCGTCGAGGCGCCCGGCGAGCAGGTCGGGCTGGCTGAGCGGCAGCAGGTGGCCGCCCGGCAGCTCGTCGACCTCGACGCCCGGGCCGAGCCGGTCGCGCACCACCCGGCGCTGGAACGACGGCGGGAAGAACCGGTCGTCGCTGCCCTGCAGGAACCGGGTCGGCACGTCGGGCCAGCCGGCCAGCGGCCACGGCTGCGCGCACATGACCGCGGACGGCCCGGCCGGCGGCGGGCCGGCCAGTGCCTCGTCGGTGATCTCGTCGGGGACGTCGTGGAAGAACTCGTCCCGCAGGTCGAACGCGTCGCCGCCGGTCGCCACCCGGCCCGCCTCGGCGGCGGCCGTGGCCCGCGCCGCGCCGTGGCCGACGGCGCCCCACCACGCGTCCACCGACTCACCGGGCGCCGGCACCATCGCGTTGAGCAGGACGAGCAGGTCCACCGGGACCCGCTCGCAGACCAGCGGCGCGACGAAGCCACCGAGCGACAGCCCGACCACCACCACCCGGCCCGGGCCGGGTGACGCCGAGGCGCGCAACGCGGCGACGGCGGCGACGGCGTGGGCCGCCAGCCCGGCTCGCGGGTCGGCCGGATAGTCGACGGCGACGGCGGCGTGGCCGAGCGCCCGCAGCCGCGGCACCAGCCGTTGCCAGGTCCAGGCCCGGCCGTCGGCGCCCGGGATGAGTACGAAGGTCGTGGTCATCGTCGCTGATCCTTCCACCTCGTCCGGCGGCCAGCCGTCCGTGCGCGGGTCCCGAGGCAAGGTCGTGTGCCGCGGCCACTGGCGTCGACGGACTGACGCCGCGTCCGCGGTGTTATGGGTGTCAGGTGTTATGGGTGTCAATGGGGGCAGACCGGCGCGGAGTGGGCGAGTCATCGCTCGCCTGACAGCCGACCCGGGGCAGGTGCGCGCATGAAACGAGCGGTGAGGGCGACGATCGTCGCGTGGGGCGTGACGCTGGCCGTCGCGGGATGCGACGCGGTCAGTGCCGGCCCCGAGAACTCCGGTACGGGGAGCCCGACGGCGCCGACGACCTCGACAGCCAGCCCCGCCGGGCCGTTCGCGCTGCCGGCGTCGGCCTGTGACCTCGTCCAGGCAGCCACCGTCGAGCAGGTCACCGGCCGAGCCTCGGTCTCCCTGACCGGGGCCAAGGTCGCGCCGCCCGGTTCCACCCGCGCCCTGCTGACCTGCACCTTCACCGACGGAGCCCTGCCCGTCGGGCTGCTGACGGTCGACTCCCGCCCGGCCGGCGCGGGCAAGACCGCCGCGCAGGAGCTGGACGGCTCGATCGCCGGCAGCCTGTACCGCGCGACCGACGCGACCGACGTCCCCGGCCTGGGCGACGCGGCGAAGTACGGCACGGCGCCCAGCGTCGACGGCCTGACCTACGCGACCGTCTGGACGGTCGAGCTGCGCGACGGCGGCGTCGGCGACCTGACCGTCACCCTCGCCTCCCGCGACCCGGCCGCCGCCCGTGACGGCATCCTCGGCGTCGCCAGGTCCGCCCTCGCCACCCTCGACCACCAGGGCGGCTGACGGCGCGCGGCCGGCGCGGATCAGACCGGCGAGCCTCTGGGTTCACAGCTCCCCCTTTCCCGCAACGTTGGTGGTCTTGCGCGGCGGCCGGCGAAACAGGACCGAACGCCCACCGTTGCGGGGTTTTGGGAGCATGAGATCGTGACGACCTCACCGGAGCATCCGAGCCAGGACAGCGGCTCCCCGCCGAACGCCACCAGGCACCATCCGCCGAAGATCTTCAATGAGCGGGCCCTGGTCGCGCTCGGCCGCAGCGGCCAGGAACGGCTCTCCGACGTCATCACCGAGTTCGCCGGCTCGATGACGTTCGTGTACGTGCACGCGGTCTGGTTCGCCGGCTGGATCCTGATGAACGAGGGCTGCTTCGGCCGCGGCCTGGTCTTCGACCGGTTCCCCTACGGCCTGCTGACGATGGTGGTGAGCCTGGAGGCCATCTTCCTGTCGACCTTCGTGCTGATCTCGCAGAACCGGGACGCCCACCGGCAGAACGTCCGGTCCGACCTGGACTACCAGGCGGACGTCCGCGCGGCGGTCTGGACCGAGCACATCGGCCGCGCGCTCGGCCTCGACCCGGCCGAGATCGAGGCGAAGGTGACGCGGCTGCTCGCCGAGACCGACCCGTCGTCCTCCTGACGCACGGGACGACCTGACACACGGGACGACCTGACACACGAGGCCTGACACACGAGGCGCTGGCCTCAGGTCCTGGCGTGGTGAACCCAGCGGCCATATCGGTTTCACCTTGATTCCCCTTCCGGCCCAGCCTCGCGGGTGGCAGGCTGGCCGGGCTGCTCTGGATCCCGGTAGCGCATGAAGTAGCGGAGCTGCGTGCCGAAGGAGAGCAGTATGAATCCGTGCGCCGATGAGTCGCGCGAGAACGCGCCACCGCGGTCGGGCGTCATCACCACGAACGTCGTCTGGCTGACCGTGCTGACCGTGTTGGCGGCCGTCGCCGTCGCCCGGATCGCTTATCACGGCATCAGCGGGACGGTGCTGGCCTGGACGGTCGGCAGCTATGTCGTCACCGGTTTCGGCGTCACGGTCGGATACCACCGTTACCTGACGCACGAGGGCTTCCGCTGCTCGCCGGTCCTGCGTGCCGTCCTGCTCTTCACCGGCGCGATGGCCATCGAGGGGACGCTGGAAAGCTGGCGCAGAACGCACCTGGCCCATCACGCACACACCGACGTACGGGATCTCGATCCGCACACCCCGAACCAGTACGACGGATTCTGGCGCGGGCTGTGGCACGCCCACATGGGCTGGATGCTGGTGCATCAGCAGCTTCCAGCCCCCTTCGACCGGCGCGACGACGTCGATCGGCTGGTGGGGCTGCAGCGCCGCTACTACGTGGTGCCGGCCGTGCTGAGCTTCCTGGTTCCGTGGGCGGCAACCGGCTGGCAGCTCGACGGGCTTCTCGTCGCCGGCTTTCTACGGGTGTTCCTGCTGTTCCATTTCACCGCGTCGATCAACTCGGTCTGCCATGTCTGGGGCACCCGCGGCAGCGAGAAGCCGTCGGCGGTGCGCAGCGCCCGGCTGGCGCGCAACTTCGCCCTGACCGTGCTGCCCACCATGGGCGAGGGGTGGCACTGGCTGCACCACGTGATCCCGGGGTGCGTCGTCCACGGTTCGGGCCTGCGCCCTGATCCGACGAAATGGCTGATCTGGACGCTCGAACGGTCGGGCCTCGCCCAGGACGTCAAGTGGTACCGGAAGGAGCGGGCCAGAATTCTCGGCTACCGGCCCGCCTCCGCGGGCGCCGCGGGCGGCGTCCCGGACCTGTGACGGACCCGTCGGGCGGGAGAAGCGGCGTCTCGGCGAGGGCATAGCGACGGGCGGCCGGCACACCTTGAAGGTGCGCCGGCCGCCCGTGTCCGGGGGATACCGCGGCGGCCACCGATACAAAAGCCGCCCGGTCGCCGGTCGATTTCCAGGGCCCCGAGAGGCCCGCGATCCTCAGTGCGCCGTTACCGCAGGACGCGGCGCCGGCTGGCGGCCCGGTAGATCAGCAGGGCGACGATCGCGCCGATGATGGACCCGATGATGCCGGAGGGCTGGAACGCGCCCTCGCCGAGGTCCTTACCGAAGAGAACGTAACCCAGGAATCCGCCGATGAACGAGCCGACGACACCGAGAACAATGGTGGCAGGAATGCTCATCGGGTCACGTCCGGGCACGAGAACACGCGCGACGGCGCCGGCGATGAGACCGAGCACGATCCAGGCGACGATAGTCCAGAGCACGATTTCCTCCTGGTGTGGAGAGCATTTTCGACGATCACCCGTCGTGTATCGGGAGCTTTACCCCACCGAGCGCGCGGCTCAAACAAACGAGTGTGTGGCGCCCATCATTCGATACAGAAAGAGATTGGTCGACTACCAGAAGTGGTTGCGCGGGCCGGCCGAACCCGGGCCAGCTCCCTGTGAAGGCCGTCACCTGTTGACCTGGAGCAAAGGGGGCAGTGGTGAGGGGTCCCCCACGTGGGTAGATCTCGCCATGCTGGCCGCCACCCGACCCCTGGAGCCCTACTCGTGCCCAGCTCTTCCGCCATGTCCCTGCCCGCGGCCGACTCGACGCCGGTGGTGCTCGTCGTCCTCGCCACGGCCGGGGCCGCCGGCTTCCTGCTGGCCTCTGTGACCGACCGGCTCGTGCGGCGGGCCGAGCACCGCTCCCAGATCGCCGCGGACGTGTCCCGGCGCGGCCGGCGGCCGCTGCGGATCACCGCCGTGCTGCTCGGCCTGCTCGTCGCGGCGAACGCGGCGCCGAGCCAGGAGTGGACCCCGGCGCTCATCCGCGTCCTGGGGCTCGCGCTGATCGCGGGCTTCGCCTGGCTCGCGACCGTCGCCGCGTTCGTGCTGGAGGACCTCGCGCTCGCCCGCTACCGGACCGACATCGCCGACAACCGGCACGCCCGCCGGGTCCGCACCCAGATCACCCTGCTGCGCCGGATCACCACCGCGGTCGTCACGCTCATCGCGGTCGCGGCGATGCTGATGACGTTCCCGAGCGTGCGCGTCGCCGGGGCGAGCATCTTCGCCTCGGCCGGCGTGGTGGGCATCGTCGCCGGTCTCGCCGCGCAGACCTCGCTGGCGAACGTCTTCGCCGGCCTGCAGCTCGCGTTCACCGACGCGATCCGGGTCGACGACGTCGTGGTCGTCGAGGAGGAGTGGGGCCGCATCGAGGAGATCACCCTCACCTACGTCGTCGTCCACATCTGGGACGACCGCCGGATGATCCTGCCCTCGACGTACTTCACGACGACCCCGTTCCAGAACTGGACCCGCAAGGAGTCCGCCGTCCTCGGCGCCGTCGAGCTCGACCTCGACTGGTCGGTGCCGACCGAGGACCTGCGCACCGAACTGCACGCGATCCTGGCCGACACCGACCTGTGGGACGGGCGGGTCGCGGTCCTGCAGGTGACCGACGCGGTCGCCGGCTACGTGCGGGTCCGCGTCCTGGTCAGCGGGAAGGACGGACCGACGGTGTTCGACCTGCGCTGCCTGGTCCGCGAGGCGCTGGTGCGCTGGCTGCGGGAGCACAGTCCGACGGCCCTGCCGCGGACCCGGATCGAGGCGCCCTACCCGGACCTGCTCACCAAGCCGGCCCGGTCCGGCCCCTGGCCCATGGGCGACGACCCGAGCCGCCCCGCCAACGGCGACCGGCCGGCCGCCGGCGCCGGCCATGTCCCCGGCCAGGCCGGCGCCGGCCGTCGTCCCGCGAGCCAGCGCGACGGCGACGACGCCCGGCTGTTCGGCGGCGACGCCGAGTCCGAACGCCGCTCCCGCGAGTTCAGCGAGACCGGCGACCACCCGACTGTCTGACCCAGGCCAACGCCAGGCCGGCCAGCAGGACCAGGAGCGCGCCCTCGGCGAGCACGCTGACCAGCGCCTGCGGGGACGGTTGCAGCCCGCGCTCCTCGAACCCGAACACCCCGACCGTGCGGGACAGCACGAACCCGACCAGCGCGCCGGCCGCCAGCGCGGCGGCGCCGAGCCGCAACACGGGCGACCCCGCCACGGCAAGGCTGACCAGCAGGAGCGCGGCGACCGCGAACGAGCCCGCCGCCTGCACCGCGAACGCGACGCCGACATCGTGGATCGACCGGTAGCCGTGCCGGTAGAGGTCGAGGTGGACGTAGCCGCTGACCACCAGCAGCCCCGCCGCCGCCACGTCGACGGCGCGAACGGCCCAGCCGCGGGCGGCCCCGGGCGTCACGCCAGCTCCAGATCGGTGATCGCCGGCCGCGGGTCCCGGGGCAGGTAGCTGACCTCGCGGATCCCCAGGGCCGCCCC
The DNA here is from genome assembly GCF_000166135.1 of Pseudofrankia inefficax. Taxonomy (NCBI): domain Bacteria; kingdom Bacillati; phylum Actinomycetota; class Actinomycetes; order Frankiales; family Frankiaceae; genus Pseudofrankia; species Pseudofrankia inefficax. The sequence continues at coordinate 3,229,750 of NC_014666.1, read as the reverse complement.
CAGCTGGCCGGCCGGCAGCGTCTGGGGCGTCGGTGCCGGGCCGTCGCCGGGCTTGGGCAGCGGGTAGGCGGTGGTCGTCGCGCTGCGGAAGACCACGTTGCCCTCCGTCCGGCTGAACAGCTGGTGGACGTGGCCGTTGAGGCAGGTCACCGAGGAGAACCGGCGCAGGTAGCTCAGGGCCTGCACGGCGTCGTCGGTGCCCCAGCCCCAGGTCGGGTACATCGCGAACAGCGGGATGTGGCTGAAGACCAGGATCGGGGTGTCACTGGACAGGCCGGCCACGTCCTGGCGGATGAAGGCGAGCTGGTCGGCGCCCAGGTGGCCGAGCTTCTCCAGGCTCAGGGTGTTCACCAGGGCGAGGACATGGACGCCCTTGACGTCGAAGCTGTACCAGCCGTCGCCGCGGGAGCCGGCGCCGAAGGCCGCCCGGTAGGCCCGCCCGCCGTCGTCGACGGAGTCGTGCTCACCCGGCACGGTGTGCACTGCGCCGGCCCGCAGGCCCCGCATCATCTGGCTGACCTGGTCGAACTGGGCCGGCGTGGACAGGTGGGTGAGGTCGCCGGTGTGCATGACGAAGTCCGGCCGGTCGGGCAGCGCGTTGACCTGGGCGATGGCCCGGGCGAACGAGCCGGTGACGTCGGGGTTGGCGGTCCCGTGGAAGCCGATGTGGCTGTCGCTGACCTGGACGAAGCGCAGCGTCGCCTGGTCGGCCGCGGCCGCCTGGCCGGTGGCGCGGCCGTCCGAGACCTGGCTGATCACCTCACCGCCGGCGACGGTCAGGGCCACCGCGGCCCCGAACCAGGCGCCGTGGCGGGCCAGCTGCCGGCGGGTCATGCCCGCCCCGGCGCCGGGCACCCCCGGCTCGTCGTGCGTCCCGCCGGTGCGTTCGCGCCTCATGGCGTCACCACCACCGTGGCGAGCATGAACGGGTGGATGGAACACAGGTACGGGTAGGTTCCCGGCTTAGTGAAGGTGTACTGGTAGGTCGCTCCGGTGTCCATGGTCGGTGAATGGAAGCTGCCGTCCTTGGCTGTGACCGTGTGCGCGTCGGAATCGGTGTTCGTCCAGGTCACGGTCGTGCCGACCTTTACCGTCACCGCCTCCGGCGAGAAGGCGAAGTTCTGGATGGTGACCTTGCTGGTCGCCGTCGCCGGGCCGGCCGCCGAGCTGCCGGCGGCTCCGGCCGGCATCGTCATACCCGGCATCGTCATGCCCGGCATCGTCGCGCTGGGCGTGTCACCGCCCCCACCTGCGGCGCTGGTCGCCGCCGGCGGAGCGGACACGCTGGCACCGGCCTGCGCCGCGGGTCCCGAGGAGCCGCCGCACGCGGCCAGCATCGGCAGCCCAGCCGCCAACGCCACCACCGCGACGAGCCGTCCGGCCCGTCCCCGCCCGATAGGAATTCGCATTGCCGTGACCCGTCCGGCCCATTGTCAGGGGCCTTGTGTCGGGGGCCCGTAGACGCCGGGCCCGCACATTTGCGTCCGCTTCTAGATAGCGGCCGGGGTTACACGGCGGGCGGCGGCGAAGAATGTCCTGGCGTATTCCGGGAAAGCGGGCGGCTCAGACCGAGTTCGGCGGGACGAAGACCTGCACGAGCCCGTCGATCTCGCGGACCCGCAGCTCCGGCAGGCGCCGGGGCTGTGGCCGCAGCTGGGAGCGCACCACCTCACCCGTCACCGCGAAGACGGTCCGGTGGCACGGGCAGTTCAGCCGCGCGACCGCCGGGTCCAGCACGAGCCGGCAGCCCTGATGGGTACAGGTGCCGGTGACGCCGCGGACCCGCCCGTCGGCGCCGCGCTCCACGAAGCCGCTGACCGTGCCGGCGTCGAACGGGTGGACCCCGCCCACCGGCAGGTCCCGGCTGGTCGCGACGGTCCGCCAGACCCCGCTGTTCGGCGTCAGCACCGCCGTCTGGTCGACCGGCGGCGCCTCATCCGCCGTGGCCGCCGGCCCGCCTGGCCGGCCGGCCAGCACCCGGTCCAGGCCGGCACCCACCGCGGCGGAGCCGGCCGCGAGCGAGGTGACCTGGACGACCCTGCGGCGGGTCGACCGCGCAGGGCCCTCGGGCCGGAAGGGACCGCCGGACCCGCCAGCCCGCGCTCCGGCCGCGGCCTCGGCGGTGCTCTGGGCCTCGGCCGTGCCCTGGGCCTCGGCGCCGGGGCCGGCCGTCGCGGCTCCCGTCTCCAGTCCGGCGGCCGCGAGCCGTCGGTGCAGCTGCTCGACGAACTCGGGCCGCACGGCGCCGGCGCCGGGCCGGGCCGACCCCAGCAGGATGCCCATCCGGACCTGCTCTTCGTCCCCCGGCCGGGCCCGGAACGGCCTCGGCCGCCGCTGGTGGATCAGATCGTCGACGAAGCGCCACGGGCCGCCCCGGCCTCGCGGCCCCCTCACAGCGCCATCCTCCTGGCCACCTCGGCCGCCTGGCGCAACGCCCGGTGCTGCAGGACCTTCGCGTTCGACACCGTGACGCCGAGCTCGGTGGCGGCGTCCCGTACCGAGCACGCCTGCAGGAACCGCAGCCGCAGGATGCGCTCGTGGCGCGGCGGCAACGCGCGCAGGATCGCCTCCGCCCGGGCGATCGCCTCCGCGTCGTCGTCCCGGTCGGCGAACGCCGTCTCGACCCGTTCCTCGTCCAGCGTCGTGACCGGCAGCCCGAGGGTGCGACGCCAGTAGCCGGCCAGCACGGTGCGCGCGGTGGCGAGCAGGTACGCCCGGACCTCGCCGACGCTCGCCGACACCCGCAGCGGGCGCAGCGCCGTCATGAACACCTCGGCCGTGAGGTCCTCGGCGTCCGCGCGGTTGCCGACCTTCGCGAACATGATCCGGTACACCCGTTCGACGTTGTCGCGGTAGATCTCGTCCCAGCCCGCGTACCCGGCGTCGGGCACGACCCGCAGGTGTGGCCCGGTCCCGGCCCCACGACGGTCGGGCGGCTGGCCGCCGTCCGGCCCGCGCCCGCCCGACCGGTCACCGCCACCCGGCCCGCGGTCGTCCGACACGCCCGCGGCCGGCTCCGGCGCGGCCGGCCCGTTCCCGGCCGGCCGCGCCGAGTCCGGAGATCGTCGCCGCGCACCCCATCCACCCGCTGCCACCTACCACCGTCCGAAACCGATCGTCCCCGCTGACGCCGCCACCCCTCAGATAGGGGCCGTGGTTACACGCGGGCCGGCACCTCAGGCCGGGCGCCTCAGACCCGGGCGCCTCAGATCCAGGCGCCTCAGATCCAGGCGCCTCGGACCCGGGCGCCTCAGACCGGGCGCAGCCGGTGGGCGAGGGCCGTGCCGTAGCCGGCGGCCACGGCGAGAGCGGCCGCGCCCGCGACGAGCCACAGGCCCCGTCCCCACAGGCCGGGGACGTAGAAGTTCCAGTAGGCCCCCAGCAGAAGTACCACTCCGGCGACGCCGAAGAGGGTCAGGCCCATCGCGGGGACGTAGTCCGGCGTCGCCGCCCGCGGCCGGCGGCGCAGCAGCGCCCACGCGACGGCGAGCACCAGCAGGCCGAGGACCGCGCCGCCGACGCGGAACAGCAGCGTGTCGTCGGCGTTCTCGAGGCTCGCGGCCCGCGCGCAGCTCGTGGCCGCGGGCTGCGCGACCAGCCAGTGCGCGCAGCTCCCCGCCGGCACGGCCGCCCCGGCCGGCAGCCCGTAGACGAACGCCGTGCCGGCGAACACGGCGAGCAGCCGGGCCAGCAGGGCCGACAGGCCGACCGCGACCAGGCCGACCGCCGCCATCCGGACGCCGGCGACCGCCAGCGCCACGACCACGAAGGGCCGGCGGGCGCGGTGTGCCGCCCTGGCCACCGCGCGCGGGCTGCCGAACCGCTCGATGGCCCGCTGCTGTGCCGCGGCGGGGTCGAGTCCCGCCGCGACCTCCGCGTCGGCCGCGTCGCGCAGGTGCGCCTCGGTCTCGACCAGCAGGCGCCGGACCTCGCCCGCGGGGCCGGTCGACCGGGCCAGCAGCTCGTCCAGGTACTCCTCGATCGTCATCCGGCGACTCCCAGTACGGCGTTGACGCTGGCGGAGAACCGCCGCCATTCGGTGGTGGCGGCGGCGAGCGCGGCCGCGCCCTGGGCCGTCAGCCGGTAGATCCGGCGGCGGCGGCCGTCATGCGTGTCCCAGTCGCTCTCCAGCAGGCCCTGCTTCTCCAGCCGGTGCAGCGACGGGTAGACCGTGCCCTCCGGCATGTCGAACGCTCCGTCGCTGCGCCTGCGCAACTGCGCGATCACCTCGTACCCGTGGCCCGGTCCCGCGCTGAGCACGGAAAGGATCAAGGTGTCGAGATGCCCCTTGGCGCGATCAACTCCCATACCTAGATAGTCTAGGTGTAGTCGCGACCCAGGGGAAGGGAACACATGCGCAGATCGTGGATTCCACCGGTAGCAGTGCCGCTCGGCGTCGCCGCCGGCTTCGCGGGCGCCCGCCTCGTTCTCGTCGGCTCCGGCCTGATCCTCATCCCGTGGGGGCTCCTAGCCGCGGCCCTCGGCCTGGCAGCGCGCGGACGGCGTTCGGCCGCCGTGACCGGTGGCCTCTTCGGCTTCGCCCTGGCGGTGACCTTCATGATCGCCGGCTACGACGGCCACGCGTCGCTCGCGTCGAGGCTCGTGCCCTTCGCCCTGCTCGGCCTGGTCGGCGCGGTCGGGGCCGCCGTCCCATCCGTCGGCGCCAGACTCCTCGCGGGCCGGCTCGCCCGCCGACCGGCCCCGCCCAGCTCACTCGTGGAGCGGGCCGCCCGGACGGCTCCGCCTGGCTAGGCCCCGATCACGGCGTCCTCGGGGCCGGAGCCAGCGGTGGTCAGCGTGCGCCCGATTGCCTCGAGGTTGCGGGTCAGCTCCTCCGCGATCGGAGGCCGCCTCGCCTCGAGGGCGGCGAGCACCCGAGCCTCGTAGCGGGGTGACTGGGCCGGATATTTGCCAAACCAGGCAACCTGGCTGAGCCGGGTGACACCCGGTTCGACCGCGTGCAGCCGCAACTCGGTCCTGATCACCCCGGTCCCGGCCGCTCCGAAGACGAAAAGCGAGGGCGGATCGAACTCGTAGATCTCCGTCTCGTCGACCCGGCCTTCCGTCGCCGGCGGCACGGGTCGACGGTGGTTGACGTGGATCTCACCGACACCCAGCGGGGAGCCGGGCTTCCGGTAGGCGGTCACGATGGTGTCGTCGTACTGCGTCACGTTGCTGGGCTCGTACAGGAAATCCCACACCTCCGAACGCGGACGGTCGATGACGACAGAACCCTTGGCCATCACGACCCATTCGGTGTTGGACGGGTTGCGAAGCAGATCGAGGATGTGCTTCCCGTCGGAGACGCTGCCGGGCATGACCCGCGGCACGAGATTCGTGAAAACCGCGACCAGATTGACGAAGAAGAGGATCTGGACGGCAAGCCAGAGCGCCGGGTGCGACGGCAGGATCTCTTCCAGATGAGACGGAAGCATCGGGCTGCTTGCCACACATGGACCGTTGCTGGAGCCAGACCGAAAGATGCACCGCAGCCCGCTTACGCTCAGCGGCGCGCTGAGCACCGCGAGCACCAGGTTCACGAACACCCCGCCGCTGTAGACGACGATCCCCCGCCAGCCGCGGATCCGGCCGCGGCGCGGGGTGACCATAGTGGCTGCCCGACCGAAACTCCGGCCGAACCTGATGAACCGACCGGGCCGGGCGAATTCCGCCGATGACCCGAAGAGGACGAAGCCACGGACCCGGTAGCCGACCAGCAGTGCCGCGAGGGCGTGGCCGGCTTCATGTAACACCTGGCTGCCGAGATACACGGCGAGCAGAATCGCCGTGGACACGATGAACATCTGGGGCTCCCCGCTTCGCCGAGACACGCCGCCCCGCGGCCACGCCGCCCCCGCGCACTGGCCGACGAGACGCCGCGCAAGTATCCACCCACCGGGCTGGCGCGCGACGCGCCCCCGGCGCGCGCCAGTCGCCAGGGGTCTACTCGTCGGCGAGGTCGGCGGTGCGGGCCAGCTCCGCGACCCGATCCCCGGAGGTCAGGTACTGCAACACCGGGATCGCCGCTACACAGAGGTCCGGGAACAACGAGAAGGCGTGCAGGAGGTAGGCGCCGCCGGCGAGCACGGCACCGTAACCCACGCCCGCCATCACCCGGTCCAGTACCGTGCTCAGCACCACCCGGCCAGGCGCCGTCACGACCCTCCCCGCGACCAGTGCCGTGGCGACCGTCTCGAATCGCCGTCGTCGCCACGCGCGCGGCAAACCGTCGACGACAAGAAAGACTCCAAAGAGGAGTGCGCCGGCCGCGGAGCCCAGCCAGCCGGTGCTGGCCTCTCCCCCGCGCAGGCCGTCCAGCAGCTGGAACGCGCCGACACCGGCGAAACCCGACCCGAGGTAGAGCTGCGGCGCCCCGCTGTCCACCGTCCACCGCGCGCGCACGACGAGCCCCCTTAGCCCACGGACCAGCACAGGAAATGTAGTCCCGCGATTCCCACCTCGCGAGGAGAAATCCCGGGTGCCCGCTCTCGCCAAACCGGTCCCACGAGGTGGTCGTGAACCCACCAATGCGGCAACCACGACGTAGGACCGAGGTCGGGCTGCCCACTCGGACGCGCTGGGCGTGGCTTGTGCGGGGATGCTGGCGGAGAATCGTGGTGGCAGCTTGACCGGGCGAGGAGGCGCGATGGCCGACGGGGTCGAGGCCGCGGACATCGCCGGCACGGCCGGGGCGGACATCGCCGGCACGGCCGGGACGGACACGGTCCGGGAGTTCGAGCGCCATCGCGGCCGGCTGCTGGCCGTCGCCTACCGGGTGCTCGGGCGGACCGGCGACGCCGAGGACGTGGTACAGGACGCCTGGCTGCGCTGGAGCCTGGCCGACGTCGGGCAGGTCGCGGACCCCGAGGCGTACCTGGTGCGCACGACGACCCGGCTGGCGATCGACCGGCTGCGCAGCGCGCAGGCGCGCCATGAGTCCTACGTCGGGCCCTGGCTGCCCGAGCCGATGCTCACCAGCCCTGACGTGGCCGAGGACGTGGCCCTGGCGGACTCGGTCTCGACCGCGCTGCTGCTCGTGCTGGAGACGCTGTCCCCGATCGAGCGGGCGGTGTTCGTGCTGCGGGAGGCGTTCGGCTACCCGTACGGCGAGATCGCCGAGATCGTCGGGCGGACCGAGGCGACCGCCCGCCAGACCGCCCGGCACGCCCGCGCGCACGTCGAGGCCCGGCGCACCCGCTACGACACCGACCTGGCCACCCGCACGGCCGCGACCGAACGGTTCCTGGCCGCGGCCGCCGGGGGCGACCTGGGCGCGCTGATGGCGGTGCTCGCGCCCGACGTGGAGCTGGTCAGCGACGGCGGTGGCCTCGCGCCGGCGCCGCGCAAGGCGATCCACGGCGCCGAGCTGGTGGCCCGGGCACTGGCCACCTTCGCGGGCCGGATGCCGCCGGAGCCGAGCGTCGAGCTCGTCACGCTCAACGCGGGCCCCGGCATCGTGATCCGGTCCGGCCCGACCGCGGTGGTGGCGATCACCCTGCACCTGGTGGACGGCCTGGTGCGGACCGTCCACCTGGTCAGCAACCCCGAGAAGCTGACCGCGCTGGGCTAGGCCCGAGTGCCCGGGGCCCGAGTGCCCGGAGGCCGGGTATCCGAGAGCCGAGTACCCGGGAGGCCGACGGCGGCGCGCCGGCCCCACGCCGGTTCCACTCACCGGCCACGGCGGGCCCAGCGCGGCCCGGTGCCCGGCGCCAGCATCGCCATCGGCGCGCTGAACCACCGCGACAGCCGGTAGGTCCAGGGCGGGCTGCCGCTGACCAGCTCCTTGTAGGTCACGGCCGCCCGGCCCTTCAGGTACCAGCGCCGCGGGCTGTCGTCGCCGTGGGTGAACTGGATGACGGCGTCGCGGCGCCCGAGGCTCACCGGCTGGTGGATGTAGCCGAACCGGAACGGCCTCGGAGCCCGGCCGCGCAGCTGGCGCCCGATGCTGTCGGCGGCGTGCGCGGCGGTCGGCAGCCCGCTCTGGCAGCTGCCGTGCAGGGTCCCCCAGGGCTGGCGTACCGCGGCGGCGTCGCCGATCACGTAGACCGCCGGGTCCGTCTCGGACCGCAGCGCCTGGTCGACGACGACCCTGCCGTGGCCGTCCACCGCGAGGCCGGCCTCGGCGGCCAGCGCCGGCGCGCGGAAGCCGGTGGTCCACACGACGGCGTCCGCCGCCATCGGCGCCAGGTCGCCGTCGACCTCGACCGCGCCCGGCAGCACCTTCGTGACGTCGACGCCGGCGCGCACCTCGATCCCGAGCCGGTCGAGCGCCCGGTACAGATAGGCGCGGGCCGCGGCGCCCATCATGAGCCCCGGCTGGTCCCGGCTGAGCAGGACGACCCGCAGGGCGGGAAACGTCTCGGCGATCTCGGCGGCCATCTCGATCCCGGTGAGCCCGGCCCCGACGATCGCGACCCGCCCCGCTGACGTGGCCTGGCCGGGTGGCGTCTCAGCGCCGGCTGGCGTCTCAGCGCCGACAGTCACGTCCTCGCCGGGCAGCGCGAGCTCGGCCAGCCGGTCCGCCAGCCGGCCCGCCGCTGCCGGGCCGTTGAGGGTGTACGCGTGGTCGGCCGCGCCGGGCACCGAGCCGAGGTCGGCCGCGCTCCCGAGCGCGTAGACGAGGAGGTCGTACCCGAGCTGACCGGGCCCGTCCGGGCCCTCGACGTCGACGGTGTGGGCCGCCCGGTCGATCCGGACGGCCGCGCCCCGCACGAACGTGACGCCGGTGCCGGCGAGCAGCCGTGGGATGCGCAGGTCGGCGAGCTCCTGGCCGGTGGCGAGCTGGTGCAGCCGCAGGCGCTCGACGAACCGGTCCGACGGGTTCAGCAGGGTCACCTGGCCGCCCTGGCGCCGGGTCCGCCTGGCCACCCGGACCGCCGTCATCAGGCCGGTGTAGCCGCCGCCCAGGACCAGGATCCGGGTTCCTCCGCCGCTCGCGGCCGGGTTCTTCCGCACTGTCATGAGGTCCTCCTCGGTGGGTGGCGCCCCGTCTGGGCGCCGCTCACCCCGAGGACGAGACGGCCCCACCGAACCGTGAAACGACCCCTCTGTGACCCGCGTCACAGCCTTTCGCCCGGCCGCCCGAGGCCATCGCGGTCCCGGCGCGCAACAGCCAATCCGCCATGGACCGATTGCCAGAAAAGGAGCCAGAAAGCGACTTCGGTCACGGCGGCACCCCGTCATCTGGGGTATTTCGGCGCGACATTCGCCAGCCGCGCCAGGCTTTAATCCGCCGGCAGCCGACCGTTCGCCAGCCGTTCGCCTGAGCCTCGGCATATTGCGCGCTTCTTGAACCTCCCGCCGAATGGCCGATATCGTGGCGGAATAGCGACAGAAAGGGTGATCCCGTGGACCAGGACGGCATCGCGGCGAAGAACGGCGTCCCGGCTGTCATCCGCCAGCGCGACGGGGCCGCCCGCGACGGCGGCGGCGCCCAGCCGACCCCGGAGGTGGCCCAGCGGATCGCCGACCTGCGGGTTCTGCTGGACCAGGGCCTGGCCGACCAGATCGGCGTCGGCCACTCGCTCGGCATCCATCTGAAAGACCTGGAGGTCGGTCTTTCCGTCTGGACCCTTCAGCCCTCGCCGGCGGCGGCGAACGCCATGTTCATCGTGCACGGCGGAGTGATCGCCACCCTGATGGACACCGCGATGGGCAGCGCCGTCTACACGAGGCTGCCGGCCGACACCTTTTACACGACCCTGGAACTCAAGGTGAACTTCGTCCGCCCGGTCGGCCTGACCGCGGACATCCTGACGTGCGAGGCGCGGCCCGTCCACGTCGGGCGCCGCACGGCGACCGCCGAGGCGACCGTCACCGCCGCCGACGGAAAGCTCGTCGCGCACGGCAGCTGCACCTGCCTGCTGACCGCCGCCTGACAATGCCGCCGGGACCTGAGAATCCCGCCGGGATCCGCCGGTCCGCCCGCGCCAGCCCGCTCGGATCAGGTCCAGAGCCTGCTCAGAGCAGGTCCAGCCCGGCTCAGAGCAGGTCCAGCCCGCGCAGGTCGCTGACGTACTTCCGCAGCAGCGCGGCCGAGATTCCGGGTGTGGCCACCGCGGCGCCAAGCCCGGCCCTGCTCGCGGCGGCGAGGAAGCGGTCGGCGGGGACAGGGCCGGTCGCGAAATGGTCGGTCGGGAATCCGAGGCGTCCGACGGGGTCGCCGGGCTGCCCGAACGCGGTGAGCAGGGGAAGCAGCGAATACCGCCGGCGCCGCTCGGGCAGCGCGCGCACCGCGGTCGCGAACCGCGCCAGCCACTGGGCGTAGTCCTCGATCCGCGTCAGGCGGCAGCCGGCCTCGACGAGCCCGTCGACGAGCGTGTCGAGGGACGGTCCGTCGCCGGACGGCTGGAGCACGTTGAAGGTCTGGTAGCCCTGGTCCGGCCACGCGCCCAGCGTGGCGACGGCGGCCGCTGTGACGTCGACCGGCAGGCCGCCGACCCGCGCCCGCGCCCGGCCCGCGTCGGCGGCCTCGAAGGTCCGCGGCGCGAGGCCCGTGGCGGCGAGGCTGAACAGCAGCCTGGTGACGACGTCGGAGAGGTTCAGCTGGCCCGCGTAGCGGCTGTGGGCGAGGATCAGGTCCGGCCGCAGGACGGCCACCGGCAGGCCGTACCGTTCGTGCGCCGCCCTGAGCAGGACCTCCCCGGCCCATTTGCTCGCCGTGTAGCCACTGGCGTATCGCCCGTCGAGCGCGCGGACGGGGCTCGCGAGGCGGATGTCGGCGTCCTCGGCGCGGGCGGCGGACTGGGCGGCGACCACGCCGATGGTGGACACGTAGGTGAACCGCTTGGTCCGCGCGGTGAGCGCCAGGCGGATCAGCCCGGCCGTGGCGACGACGTTGGGGCCGAACAGCTGCTCGTAGGGCAGCAGGTGGTTGACCAGGGCGGCCGAGTGGACGATGAGGTCGACGGTCTCGGCCAGGCGCCGCCAGGTCGCCTCGTCCAGGCCGAGGCCGGGTTCGCTGACGTCGCCCGCGACGACCTCCAGGTGCCGGGCGGCCAGCCGCTGGAACCGGGCGACCAGGTCGGGATCGCCCGAGTCGAACGCCCCGGCGAGCCGGGCACGCGCGGCGCCGGGGTCGGCGGCTCGCACGACGCAGATCAGCAGGCCGCCCGTCGGCGCCAGCCGCTCCAGCCATTCCAGGCACAGGAAGCGGCCGAGGTAGCCGGTGGCGCCGGTCAGCAGCACGACGCGGGCCGGGCCGCTCGACCGCGCCGGCGCGCCGAGCGTCCGGTCGTCGAGGAACCTGTCCAGGGCGAGGTCGGTGGCCCTGACCCGCGTGGCGTCGGCGCCGTGCACCGTCGCGAACGTCGGCCCGCTCGGCCCTGACCGCAGCGCCGTTTCGAGGTGGCTCGCCACCTTCCGAAGGTCGTGGGCCGGGCTGGTGATGACGCCCACCGGCACGTCGACCGCGAAGATCTCGGCGAGCAGCGTGGCGAACGACAGCGCGGACAGCGAGTCGCCGCCGAGGTCGAGGAAGTGCGCCTCGGGGTGCGCCTCGCCGTTCACGCGCCCGAGCAGCGCCTGGGCCGCCCGCGTCACGGCGTCGAGGACCGGCTGGTCGCGGCCCGCGCGGCGCAGCGCGCCCAGCTCGTCGGCCTCCCGTTCGGTGAGCTCGGCGTACAGCCGCTCCAGACCCTCGCCGTAGCGGCGCTCGAGGCTGGGCCGCAGGGGCTTGCGGACGCCCGAGAGCAGGCCGTTCTCCACGCTGAACGGCTCGGTCTCGATCAGGACGTCGCGGGGGATCTCATGCGGGCTCAGGCCGGCGTCGCGCGCGGTGCGCCGCAGGGACTCAAGGATCAGCGACCTGAGCGCCGGGCCGTCCTCCCCGGCCCGGTCGAGGGCCGCCGCCGTGGGCACCGCCACCGCGAGCAGGTAGGCACGCTCGCTGTCGCCGTGGACGAAGACCTGGTGGACGAGCGGGCTGGTGGCGAACAGCGCCTCCAGCCGGGCGACGGCGACGAACTCGCCCTGGGCCAGTTTCAGCACGTGGGCGCGACGCTCGACGAAGGCCAGCTCGTCCGGTCCGATCTCGGCCATGATGTCGCCGGTCCGGTAGTAGCCGTCGGCGTCGACGAGCCGCGCGGTGAGCTCGGGGCGCCGGTAGTACCCGGGGATGAGGGCCGCGGTCCTGACCAGCAGCTCGCCGCGGGGGTACGGCGAGTCGGCGCGGGAGTAGCCCAGCTCGGGGACGTCGTCGAGCCGGTAGTCCCGCACCGGGGGCCGGGACACCCTCCCGTCGACGAGCACGCGCCCGGTCTCGGTCGAGCCGTAGCCGTCGTGCGCCGGGAGCTGGGTGCACGACTCGATGAAGGCGGCCATCTCGGCGGACAACGGGGCGGACCCCGATCCGATCCAGGCCAGGCGGCCGCCGAGAAGGTCCTCGCGCAGCTCCTTCTTCACCTCCGCGTCGACGGCCGCCTGGTCGCCCGCGCCGGCCGACCGCCGGTCCAGCTCGCCGCGGTGGCGCTGGAACAGCAGGTCGCAGAGGCGGGGCACCAGGCGCAGCGCCGTCGGCCGGACCAGCGCGATGTCCTCGAACAGCGTCGACAGGTCGCTCGCCGCCGCGAAGTGGCTGGTCCCCCCGGCGGCCAGCGTCCCGGCCAGCGTGGCCCGCGCCGACACGTGGCTCATCGGCAGGCAGTTGTAGGAGATGACCGGCAGGTCGTCCGACCTGGGCCAGAACCCGGCCCGCCAGGCCAGCTTGACCAGGCCGTTGGGGTACATCGCGCCCTTCGGCGTGCCCGTGCTGCCGGAGGTGTAGATCACGGTGGCGAGCCGCGCGTCGTCCGGCGCGGCCTCCGGCACCGGCGGCGCCGGCAGGCGCGCGCCCCGCGCCACCAGGGTGGCCAGCGAGTCCAGCACGGCCGGGTGGCCGGACTCGGTCGGGCGGGCGGCGTCGGCCAGGCGGCGGCGGGCGGCGTCGCACGCCTGCCGGTGCGCGTCGGCCTCGGCGTGGTCGTCGAAGACCACCAGCCTGCGCACCGACGGGCTGGCCAGCGCGCCCTCGACGGCGGTCGCCAGCAGGTCCACCGTGACGGCGAGGATCCGCGGCTGGGTCTCGGCCAGAATCGACACGAGCTGGCTCGCCGCCGCGCCGGACTGCAACGGCACCGAGACGGCCCCGCCGCGGACGCAGGCCAGCTCGATCGTGGTGTAGTCGGCGCCGGTGAAACCGAGGACGCCGACAAGATCGCCGACACCCAGCGGGGCGCCTGGATGGTGCAGCCACTCGGCGGCGATGGCGCCGGCGCGGGACCACAGCTCGCGGTAGCTGATCGTGTCGAACCTCGGCAGCAGGCGAAGCGTCCTCACCCCGGTCTCGGAGTCGACGACCAGCTCCCGCGCGCGCTCGCCGAGCGCGGGCCGGTCCGCGTAGCCCGCCATGATGATCGCCAGGATGCGTCCCAGCGACAGCCCCGGCGCCCGGAGCGCCTCCGTGACCGCCGCGAGCGGCCTGGCGTCGCGGACCTGCTGGTCGGTCGCGTACAGCTCGGCGACCCGGCGCCGGCTCCGCGCATCGAGCCCCGGGGCGCCGGGTCCAGGGTCACCGGGTCCAGCGCTGCCGGGTCCAGGACTGCTGGGTCCAGGGCCGCTGGGTTCAGGGCCGCTGGGTCCAGGGCTGCCGAGCCCAGGGCCACCGGACAGTGGGGCCATCGTCAGCCTCCGTGCGTCGCGGTCGAGCGGGCCGGTCTCAGAACTCGTACCGGTGCCTGAGCTCGGCCAGGGTGTCGACGAAGCCGTTCAGGTCCTTGTCGGCGATCCGGTCGTTCATCAGCAGCCGGATCACCGCCGCGTCCTTCTTCACCGCGGGGTAGCCGAACATCGGGACCAGGTATCCGCGGTCCAGGAACTCCTGGCGGACCCGCAGCCCGACGTCCCGGGAGCCGATCGCGATCGAGGTGACGTAGGTCGGGGTGGGGTTGATGGCGCAGCCGATCTCGAGCAGCCGCGCACGCAGCCCGTCGACCCGGTCGAGGTAGCGCTCCATCACCGACGGGTCCTGGCGCATCCTGCGCAGCACGTGCACGATGGCGCCGGCGGTCGGCGGCTGGATGTTGGTGGTGAACATCGACGTGCCCGACAGGTAGTGGAAGGCGTCGATCGCGTCGGCCGGTCCGGCCAGGGCGCCGCCGCTGAGCCCGACGCCCTTGCCGAACGAGACCATCAGGAAGGTCACCCGGCGCAGCGCCTCGTACTCGGCGGCGAACCGGTGGCCGCCGTTGCCGTAGACCATGAAGCCGTTGGCGTCGTCGGCGAAGCTGACCGCGCCGAACTCGTCGCACAGGTCGAGGATCGCGCCGATCGGCGCGATCGAGCCGTCCGCGGAGTACACGGTCTCGAACCCCACGATCACCGGCCGGCCGCGCAGCTGCTCCAGCAGCTCCCTGAGATGGGCGGGGTCGTTGTGGCGGAAGGCGAACAGGTTGCGCCCCCGCTCGAAGCCCTCGGTGCCCTTCCAGACGCTCCAGTGGCTGCGCCGGTCGAGCACGAGCACGGCGTCCGCGTTGTCCACGCCGACCCGGTCGTCGAACGAGAAGGCGGCGCTCATCGCGTTGACGAAGCCGACGTTGGCCAGCAGCCCGGTGGCGAAGGTCAGCGCCTTCTCCTTGCCGCTGATCTCGGCGACCAGCCGCTCCAGCTCCAGGTGCGGCCGGGACACCCCCTGGACCAGCCGGGAGCCGCCGACGACCAGGCCGTACGTCGCCGCCGTCTCGGCGAAGACCCTGCGCACCTCCGGGTCGTGCTGCCAGCCCAGGATGCCGATGCCGGCAAAGTTGATCATCTTGCGGCCGTCGACGCTGATGACCGCGTCGTTCACGTCGTCGAGCTCGGGTGGCATCACGAAGTCACCGCTGCGGCGGGTGGCGTCCAGCCATGCGGAGAATCCCCAGCGGTCAAGGGCCGGATCCGCGGACCTGGTGGTCACGATCGTTCCTCATCTCGTCCGTCGTGCCTGGTCAGACGTCGTCCCTGGTCAGAGGTCGCGCCTGGTCTGCGTCGTGCCTGGTCAGAGCAGGGCTCCGAGCCGGGCGTCGGCCTCCTGGGCGCTGACGCCGAAGTCGGCGAGGTCGTAGCGGTGCGAACGCAGGCTGGCGTCCTGGGCCAGGACGGCGGCCATCGCGGGGCGGACGTCGTCGGGAAGCTCCCAGCCGAGGTGGCGGTAGATGCCGGCGACGACCGCCAGCGGGTCGGCCGTGAACTCCGCGAACTCGACGTCGTGGAACCTGGCGGGGTCGTGCCTGGCCCGGTCGGCGGCGAACCGCGCGAGCGTGCGCTCGGCGAGGTCGAGCAGGACGGGGCCGATCGCGGCGCCCTGGAAGGTCGACGACGTGCCGCCGGCGAGCCTGCTCGCCATGCTGCACGCCGATCCGAGCACCGCGCCGGCGGGCCGGCGATGGGTCTGGATGATCATCGCATCGGGGTAGGCCGCGACCAGCGCGTCCAGGCAGGGCAGGTGGCTGGAGGACTTGAGCACCCACCGACGGCCGGGGTCACGCAGCCCGATCAGCTGGAGGTTGCGCCGGTGCCGCAGGTACGCCTCGGTCCAGTCCTGGCCGGCCAGCCAGTCGGAGTAGCTCGGGACGTAGCCGGTGAACTCGAAGTACGCCGAGAGCATCGACTGGCGGGTCAGCAGCCAGCACTCCTCGACCCCGTCGGCCGTGCGGTCGTGAATCCCCCGGTAGTCGGGCTGCCGCGCGAAGAAGCCGTCGACGCCCTGCTCGACCGCCCGGAAGACCGGGTTGTCGGGCCAGGTCGAGCGCGGGGGCCGGGGCTGGGGAGCGTAGGTGAGCCACAGTTCGAGGCCCTGGTTGGCCGGGTCGGCGGTCAGCAGCCGGTGCAGCGTGGTCGTGCCCGTGCGCGGCAGGCCGATGATGAAGACCGGGCGCTCGACCGGGTTCTGGGCGTAGTCCGGGTACTGGCGCCAGCCGGCCTCGCTGAACAGGCGGGCGACCAGGATCCCGCACAGCTCGTCCCGGATCAGGCGGGCGCCGTCCGGCGTCAGGCCGGCCTCCCGCTCGTAGGCGGCGAGGACGACCTTGAGTCCCTCCAGGTAGTCCGAAGGGCCGAAGTCGGACAGCCCGGTGATTTCGCGGGCGGTGGCGTGGAGTTCCTCGACCGTTCCGATCGTGGTCACGGGATGCGCTCCTCGAGTCCGTCAGCGGTCCGGTGCTCGTGCCCGGACCGGGGCCGCCGGGGGCGTGGCCGCCCCGGTCCGGGTGCGAGCTCAGTCCGGCAGGGACGAGAAGGCCTCGGCCAGCAGGCGGCGCTCGGTCACCGCGACCGAGATCGGCCGGCCGGCCGCGATGCCGCCGTCGACGCCGAGGTCCTGGCCGGTGACGAACGACGAGGCGTCGGACGCGAGCCACAGCGCCGCCGCGGCCACGTCCTCGACCCGGCCCGCCCGCCGCAGCGACTGGTGGCTGGCCAGCGCCTCGACGAACAGCGGCTCCAGCGCCGCGGCCGTCCGGTCGGCCCGGTCGGCGTCGACGCCGGCGTTCTTGGCGAAGATCCCGGTCGGGATCGGGCCGGGCGAGATGCTGTTCACCCGGATCCCGCGCAGCCCCAGCTCGACCGCGGCCGAGCGGGTCAGCTGGTGCACCCCGGCCTTGGCCGTCGAGTAGCTGATGTCCGACCAGCCCGCGCGGTGCCCGCCGATGCTGGACATGTTGATGATGCTGCCCGACCCGCGCGGGACCATGATCCGGGCCGCGTGCTTGATGCCGAGGAACATCCCGCCCGCGTGGACGGCCAGCGTGTCGAGGAACGCCGCGTAGTCCGCCTCCGGGAGCGGCAGCGGCTTCGCCACGCCGACCCCGGCGTTGTTGACCAGCACGTCCAGGCCGCCGAACTCGTCGACCGCCGTGGCCATCAGCGCCTCGACGTCGGCCTCGACCCGGACGTCGGCCGCGGTGAACCGGGCCCGCGGCCCGAGCTCGGCGGCGAGCGCCTCGCCCACATCCTTGCGCCGCCCCCCGATGACGACGCTGGCACCCTCGGCGAGGAACACCGCCGCCGTCGCGGCCCCGATGCCGCTGGTGGCACCGGTGATCACGGCGACCTTGTTCCTGAGCACACCCGGCTGTCCCTTGAGCACACCCGGCTGACCGGCCTGCGCACGCATCTGCTCCCCCATCCGGCTAGGCCTGGCTCGCCAAGGGCGTGCGGCACGCCGCGACGAACCGGGTCAGCTCGTCGACCCGGTCGGTGCGGGCGTCGACCGCGCGGTTCACCACCCGGATGAGGTGCTCGTAGGCGTCCGTGTGGTCGTAGTGCGCCGCGTCGGCGATCTTCAGCGCCCACCTCCAGTAGCCGCGCAGCGTGTCCGCCAGCGGCATCCGGAAGCCGGCGATCACGTCCCGGATCGGGTCGACCACCTGGTCGCCGTACCGGCGCAGCGTGCGCTCCACCAGGTCCGCGAAGAAGGTGAAGTGGCGGGCCTCGTCGCGGCTGAGGCGGTTGAGCACCTCCACCAGCACGGGGTCGCCGACGACGGCGCGCAGCTGCTGGTAGTAGATCTGGGTCGCCTTCTCCTGGACGAGCGCGTAGGCGAACAGGGACACGCCGTGCTCCAGCGGCGAGGTGAAGGGCTTGCGCCCCTCGACGGCGAGCTCGGCCCGCAGCTTCGCCGGCTCGGACAGGCCGGACGCCACCTGGTAGGCGAACAGCGCCCGGGCGTGCACGTCCTCCTCCTCGGCCCAGCGGACCGTGAAGTGGTACAGCTCGCGGTTGTGCGTGAAGGTGTCGACGTCGACCGACTCGTCGAGCGGGAACCGCCGGGCGTAGAGGCCGAAGTAACCCGGCAGGTGGTCCTCGATGTAGGTGATGAACTGGACCGCCGAGCGCTGGCCCTCGGTGAGCCTGCCGGCGTCGGCCCGCTCCCAGGCGAAGGCCGACTCGACGTCCCAGCGCCGCTCGATCGGCGACGAGCGCATGAAGGTGCCGACGGCGTCGGCGACGTCGGCGGGGGGCAGCAGCGGCCCGGCGGCCTGGCCCACCGGCTCCGCCGCGGCCCTGCGGTTGCTGTCCAAACTCATGTCCGTCCTCCCGGAGCGGCGGTGGGCCTGGCCTGTCGGCGACCCGCGGGTGCGGTGACGCCTCGGCCGCGGGCCCGGTGAACGGCCCGGGCCTACCGGGACTTCTGGCAGACGAGCGCGTAGTGCTTGGTCGTGTAGCCCCAGCCGGCGTTGGCGACCTCCAGGTAACGGCGCAGCGTCGCCGACATCCCCGGGGAGATCTCCTCGATGGCGTCCGCGTTGGCGTCGACGTTGCGGATCCACTCGTCGATCGTGAGGCGGTAGTCGTCGGTCAGATCGTCGACGCTGACGATGGAGAACCCGGCGTCCTCGGCCGCGCGAACCAGGTCCGAGAGCGGGCGCATGTCGCCCCAGCCGAAGATCGAGTTGCGGACGAACTCGAGCCCGACCGTGCGGTCGAACGTCTCGCGGGTGGCCGCGTTGCGGAAGCAGCTCTCCGAGACGTAGTAGCGGCCGCCCCTGCGCAGCATCGAGCGGGCCCGGCGCATCACGTGCACGAGGTCGGGCATGTGCACGATCGAGCCGAGCATCGTCACCGCGTCGAACGGGCCGTCGGGCAGGTCGGCCTGCTCGAAATGGCCCTGGACCGTCTGGACCCGGTCCGCGACACCCAGCTCAGCCGCCCGCCCCGCGATATAGGCGTGCTGGTTGCCCGCCGGGCTGATCCCGACGACCCGCGCCTTGTAGTGCTCGGCCATGAACAGGATCAGCGAGCCCCAGCCGCAGCCCACGTCGAGCAGCCGGTCGCCCTGGCGCAGGCCGAGGCGGTCGGCCACGAAGTGCAGCTTCTCGACCTGGGACTCGGCCAGCGTCAGGTCGGGCTTGCGGTAGTAGCCCGAGGAGTACTTGCGCATCGGGTCGAGGAACAGCCCGAAGATCCGCGGGTCGAGGTCATAGTGCTGGTTGGTCTGCGCGGTCTCGGCGGCAGCGGCTGTGCCTGTGGTCAGGTCCGTCACGGCGGTCATACGGCGGCCGTCTCCGCGAGCGCGCGCTGCAGGACCTCGGCGACCTCGCGGACCGTCGACGCGCCGAAGACCTCCTCGTCCTCGAGCTCGACGTCGTGGGCGCGCTCGATGCGGGCGATGACCCGCAGGACCTTGACCGAGTCGGCGCCCTCGACGGCGCGCAGGTCGGCGTCCGGCGAGACGGCCTCGGTGGAGACGCCGAGCTCCTCGGCCACGATGCCGGTGATCTCGGTGATGAGCTCGTCAGTCGACACTGACATGGGATTCCTCCGCGAGAACGCTGGTGCTGGCTGGGTGGGGGCTGGCTGGGTGGCTGGTGGTGGCGGCCGCGACGGCGGCCGACAGCGCCTGGCGCAGGCGCTCGACCTCCGGGGCGTCCAGCGAGATGCGGCCGCGGGCCTCGTCGAGCGAGACGGTCTGGTAGCTGGCCGTGGCCGTGGCGACCAGGTCGCCACCCTCCTCGCGGATCTCCGCCTCGGTATGGAGCAGCGGTCCCTTGCCGGCCCGGACCGTCGCGACGCACTCGTAGCCGCCGCCGACGATCACCGGCAGGACGTAGCGCACCCGCATGCCGGTGGTGAACGGGATCTGGCCGGTCCGCAGGACGATCAGGTTGCCCATGATCTCGTCGGCGATCACGCCGAGCAGCCCGCCGTGGACCACGCCGGGGTAGGACTCGTGCGCCCGCCCCAGCCGGAAGACGGTCCGCAGCCCGTCGCCGTGGTGGGTGAACCGCAGCTGGACCCCGCTCGGGTTGTGCGGCGAGCAGCCGAAGCACCGGTAGTCCGGCAGGACGTACCAGGGCAGCTCGATGTGATCCGCCGAGGCGTGACCGGCGCCGGCGCGGTCATGGCCGGCGTGCTCGTGGGTCAGGTGCTCGTGGGTGCTGTGCTCGTGGGTGACCTGGTCCTCGACCGTCATGCGGCGAGGGCTTCCGCGAGCCGCCGGCGGACCCGGGCGTTGGAGCTGACGTCCATCCCGGTCAGCGAGGCGAACGCGCGGCGGATGTTGTCCTGGAGCTTCTCCAGCTCGCCGGTGGTGGCGACCTGCTCCAGGAACATCTCGAACGCGGTGTCGATCGTCTCGTGGTCCTTCAGGGCGACCAGCTCGCTCTTGAACACCCCGACCGGGTGCTTGATCCGCTGCTCGCCGGTGTAGACGTGCAGCGTCTCCAGCACCGACGGGAGCTCCTCCGGGTGCGCCTCCAGCCGCTTGCGCGCGAAGTGCAGGAACTCCCTGGCGTGCCCGGCCTCGTCGATGCTGGCGCTGCTCATGATCCCGCGCAGCACCGGCTCCTCGACCCAGGCCGCGACCGCGCGGTAGATGTGGTTCACGGTCAGCTCGGAGATGATGTTCGTCGCCAGCGTGGCGCACGGGGTGCTGCCGGGGTCGTACGGCTCGCGCATCGCCTCGACCGCCGCGGGCTTGACCTCGGCGCCGACCGCGTTCAGCCAGGTCCGGAACGCGAAGTGGTGCTGGAGCTCCTCGTAGCCCCAGATCGCCACGAACGCCGAGAAGTCGTAGTCGTCGAACTCGTTGAGGAAGCCGTGCTGCGCGGCGATCGAGTTCGCCTCGCCCATGACGGCGCTCTTGGCCATCGTGACGTACTCGGGCCGGACGAGGTCCTTGCGCACCTCGTGCCACGGGACGTCCGCCAGGCGCCAGTGCTTGCGTTCGTAGTGGTGGAAGACGTCGAAGCTGTGCATCCTGGGTCTCCTTCAGCGTTCGGGCTGGGACTCGGGTGGGGCTCAGGCGTCCAGGCGGGCCGCCTCCCGGGTCAGCTCCCGGGCGGCGAGCCGCTGGAACTTCCCGCTGGAGGTGCGGGGCAGGTCGTCGGGGCCGACGAGGTGCACGGCCACGTCCGGCAGGCCGAGCGCGCCCGACACGGCGGCCCGCAGGTCGGCGGCGAGCCGGGCCCGGTCGGCCGGGTCCTCCAGCGCGCTCTCGCCGACGATGGTGATCAGCTCGCCGCCGCCGTCGCCGGTGTCGGCGAACGCGACGCAGCGCCGCCGGTGCAGGCCGGGCGCGTCCCGGATCACGCTCTCGGCGTCCTCCGGGTAGAAGTTCACGCCGCGCACGATGATCATTTCCTTGCGCCGGCCGGTCACGTACAGCTCCCCCTCGTGCTGGAACCCGAGGTCGCCGGTGCCGAGCCAGCCGTCGGCGTCGGGCACGGGCGCGGGGGGCGCACCCGGCGCGGTGAGGTAGCCGGCGGTGACCGGCTCGCCGGCGATCTCGACCTCGCCGATCTCGCGGTCCGCGACCGGCCGCCCATCCGCGCCGACCACCCGGACCCGGACCCCGCGGACCGGACCACCGAGCGCGGGCAGCCCCCGAGCCCGCTGGTCGTCCGCCGCGACAAAGACCGCCCGGCCGTCCGAGGCCAGCCGGTCCCGGTCCACCCACAGCGCGGTCGGGACCCGGCCCAGCGGCGGGAAGGTGACCGCGAGCGTCGCCTCGGCCATCCCGTAGACCGGCAGCATCACCGTCGGCGCGAGGCCGGCCGGCGCGAAGTGCTCCAGGAAGCTCTCGATGCCGGCCATCGGGATCGGCTCGGCCCCGTTCAGCGCGACCCGCCAGCGGCTGAGGTCGAGCTTGGGGACCTCGTCGCGCGGCACGGCCTCGACCAGCGTCTCGTACCCGAAGCTCGGGGCCGGCGAGATCGTCCCGCCGCGGGCGGCGAACTCGCGCAGCCAGCGGGCCGGGTCCTTCACGAACGCGCCGGGGTTCCAGACCGTCATCGGGATCCCGGCGAACATGCCGGCCAGGGTCCCGAACAGGCCCATGTCGTGGAACATCGGCAGCCACAGGGCGCCGTGGTCCTCGCCCGGGCGGATGTCGATGCCCTCGGCGATCGCGGCGAGCCCGGCGAGGACGTTGCGGTGGGTCAGCCGCACCCCCTTCGGCGCCGCCGTGCTGCCCGAGGTGAACTGGACGACCGCGAGCTCGTCCGGTTCGACGTCGGGCAGCCGCGGCGCGCCGGCGGCGCCGCTGCCCTCGGCGGTGAGACTGCCCAGCGGGATCAGCTCCACCCCGGCGAGCACCCCCGCGAGCCGACTGGCGACCCCGCCGAGCTTGTCGTCGACGAGGATGCGCCGGATGCCGGCGGCCGCGACGATCCCGGACAGCCGGCTGGCGTAGCCGGACAGGTCGCGGGCCGAGGTCGGCAGCGGCAGCGGGCAGGCGGCGGCGCCCACCCGCACGGCGGCGAACAGCGCGACGAGGAAGTCCGGGCTGTTGCGGCTGAGCACCCCGAGCCGCTCACCGCCCTCGACCCCGCGCCCGGCCAGCGCGCCGGCCACGGCCTGGGAGAGCGTGGCGAGCTCGCGGACGGTGAGGTCCCGGCCGGTGGAGGGAAAGGACACCGGGCAGGTGGGATCGGCGGCGACGACCGCCGCCAGGGCGTCGGTGAGGTTGCCGGCGCTACCGGTGAGCATCGCTGTCTCCCTTGATGTTCACCAACAGGGACGCCGGCCCGCGCAGGGCCGCGTTCGGCCGGTACTCGACGTCCTCGGTCGCGAGCCGCAGCTCGCCAGCGCGGCTCAGCAGCGTCCCGATCGCGGCCTCGGCCTGGATCCGGGCGAGCGGCGCACCGAGGCAGTAGTGCAGCCCGAGCGCGAAGCCGAGGTGGCGGCGCGCGGGCGGGGACGCCGCGTACCGGGTGACGTCGAACCGGTCCGGGTCCGGGAACGCGGCCGGGTCGCGGTGCCCGGCGGCGCTCAGCACGACCACACCGTCGCCGCGGCGGAAGCTCTGCCCGCCGACGGTCGTGTCGGCCAGCGCCACCCGGGTGACGAACTGGGACGGCGGGTCGTAGCGGAGCATCTCGTCGACGGCGGCGGGCATCAGCTCGGGCCGCTCGCGCAGCAGCTCCAGCTGGTCGGGGTGGCGCAGCAGCGCCAGCACCCCGTTCGTGACCAGGTTCGCCGTCGTGTCGAGCCCCGCCGCCAGCAGCAGCGCGCAGAGCTCGACGATCTCCACCTCGGTCAGCACGTCCTGGTCCCGCTGGATCGCGACCAGCCGGCTGACCAGGTCGTCTCGCGGGGCGACGCGCCGGACGGTGACCAGCTCGAACAGGTACCGGCCGAGGTCCCTGGCGCAGGCCGTGCGGACCACGATGTCCGCCGGGGAGAGCAGGTAGTCGGGGTCGGTGCCGCGGGCGATCCCCTGAATCCAGCCCAGGAAGGACGGCGCGTCGGCGACCGGGACGCCGAGCAGCCGGCACATGACGGCGACCGACAGCGGCCTGGCCAGGCCCGCGACGACGTCCAGGCCGCCGTCGTCGACCGCCGCCGCGACGAGGCGGTCGACGACCAGGCGGACGAACGGGGTCTCGGCGAGGCTCGCCCGTGGGGTGAAGGCCCGGCTGACCAGCGCCCGCAGCCGGGTGTGGTCGGGCGGGTCCATCCCGAGGAACGAGCCGCCGGGAACCTCGCCGGGGGCGACGCCGGGCCGGAACGGGTTCAGCCCGTCGGCGTAGCCCCGGCCCCACTCGGAGCCCTGCAGCACCGCGGCGCAGCCCGCGTAGGTGGTCGCCACCGTCACCCGGGCCGCGCCGAGGCGGACCGGGCAGAACGGCGCCGTCTCCCGCAGCACCCGGTACCGGGGATACGGGTTGGCCCGGTGTTCGAGGTCGAAGGCGTCGAACTCGACGACATTCTCGACCACGGCATCGTTCACCATCGAGCCTTCGCTCCGATCTCGTTGTCGGGTCGGTGCTCAGATCCTGAGGTGCCTAGATCTCGAATCGCACGGGCAGTTCCGCGATGCCGCGCACGACGATGTTCGGCCGATAGGGCGGCGGGTCGGCCAGCAGCGTCATGACCGGGGCGCGGCGAGCCAGCTCCCGCAACATGCATTCCATTTCCAGCCGAACCAGCGGCGCGCCGATGCAGTAGTGATGTCCGACACCAAAACCGAGATGCCGAGGCACGGCCGTCGACTGGGCGTAACGGGTGAGGTCGAGCTTGTTCGGGTTCGGGAACGCGCGCGGGTCGCGGTTGGCGGCGGCGAGCAGGATGAGAACGCCGGTGCCTTCCTTGAAGCTGTGGCCGGAGATCTCGATGTCCTGGACGGCCTTGCGGGTGGTCGCGTGCGACGGGCCGTCATAACGCATCAGCTCGTCGACGGCGGGCAGCGCGAGGTCGGGATTGTCGCGCAGCACCTCGAACTGGTCGGGGTTACGCGTCAGCGACAGCACGCCGTTGGCCAGCAGGTTCACGGTGGTCTCGTGGCCGGCGATCAGCAGCACGGTGAGCGTGGCGATCATCTCGCCGGTG
This sequence comes from Pseudofrankia inefficax, assembly GCF_000166135.1. Lineage (NCBI taxonomy): Bacteria > Bacillati > Actinomycetota > Actinomycetes > Frankiales > Frankiaceae > Pseudofrankia > Pseudofrankia inefficax. Next base: position 3,205,468 of record NC_014666.1, on the reverse strand, counting down.
GTCAGCCGGTCGCCGCCGGCCTCGACCTGGGCCAGGGCGGTGATGAGGTCGTCCTTCGGCCGGGCGCGCCGCTCGGCGACCATCTTCTCGAAGTAGTCGCGGAAGTTCTGCGCGCCGTCGGCCCGGGCCTTCAGCTCCTCGGCGGTCAGCAGGGTGTCGGGGTCCAGGCCGCGGGCGACGCCGGCGGAGTTGGCCCGCACGAACGGCAGGTCCTCCGGGGGCACGCCGATCAGCTCGGCGATCATCGCGAGCGGCAGCGGGTAGGCGAGGTCCTCGACGACGTCGATCTCGCCCTTCTCGATCGCGTTGCCGACGACCTCGGCGGCGACCTTCTCGACCTGGCCGCGCATGTTCTCCAGGCCGCGGGCCGTGAAGGCCTTGCTCACCAGGCGACGCAGCCGGGTGTGGTCCGGCGGCTCCATCCAGAGGAAGGACGCGGGCAGGTCCGAGCCGTCGCTGTCCGGGTGCAGGAACTCGGGCTCCGCGGCGTGGCTCCACGCGTGGTCCTGCAGGACGGCGTCGGCCTCGGCGTACCGCGTGACGATCTGCAGGTTGAACGGGCCGGGAACGAACGGGCCGGTCTCCCGGAGCACGTCGTAGGCGGGGTACGGGTTGTGCCGGGACTCGGGGACGAACGAGGCCAGGATCGCCTCCTCGACGGAGAGCGAGCCGGTCGCGGCGGGGGTCTCGGTCGGCGTCGCGATCGTCTGCGTTGTGGTGGGCTCCACGTGCGCTTCCTCTCGTGCGGATCAGCCGGTGGCGCGGGTTCGGCTGAGGCCAGGCGTTCATGCGCGGGCCGCTCGTCATCCATTTCGCGAGCGCATTGTTCGGGGACGGTTCACACCGTTGACGCGGGCCCGATTCCGGTCGCTTTGACAACGGACCGGCTGACTCTGGGCGGCGGACAGAAAATGGGGGTCGGCGTCGGCGAAATTCCGCCGGAGATCGACTGGTCACGGCGTGGTTTACGCGTGGCGTGACGCTGTCCGGGTGACGGAGTGCTGTCCGGTGCTGGTTGATATCCGTGTGCTGGCCGATATCCGCTGGCCTGTGTCGAGTTTCTGTCGCGGCCCGGTGCGCAGTCAAGGCCGGCCGGATCGATACAATCGATCTATCGCCATACCAACGCCACCCGGCCGCCGCCGGGTAAAAGTAACGATGAGGTAAAAGAAGACCGGCGGGCTCCAGCGCATACGGACGGTCGATGGCGGGCACCGCGGGGCAACCAAATGTTTTCTATCACGCAACCAGCCGGTCGAATTCTGGCGCGCGAATGTTCGCGGCCCGGGCACCCCGGTGGGGCGCCCGGGCCGCGGTTCAGTGCTCGACGGCCCCGGCGGTCCGCTCGTCCAGCCGCCGCCCGCTGTCCGGGTCGAACAGGTGCACCCGCTCGGCCGGGACGCGGACCCGCACCGGGTCCCCGACCGCGGGCACCCGGTCACGGCCGGGGAGGCTCACGGCCCACGGGGTGTCCTCGCCAGGGCTCACGCAGGTCACCACGGTGCCGTCCCCGGTGAACTCGACGACGTCCGCCACACCACGCAGCACGACCCCATGATCAGCCGGGGCAGCCGGCCCGTCCGCCGGCTCGGTCAGCCCGTCCGCCGGCTCGACCAGCCCGTCGGCCGGCCGCCACCCCAGCAGCACCGGCCCGGGCCGAGGCCCCTCAGGCAGCCTCGCGGCCAACCCCGGTCCGGTCAGTACCGGCCCGGGGTCACTCGGAGTCACGGCGTGCAGGTTCATCGGGGGGCTGCCCAGGAACGTCGCGACGAAGGTGTCCGCCGGATATCGGTAGACCTGCTCGGGCGGCCCCGTCTGCACCACCCGGCCGCGGTTCATGACGACGAGGTTGGTGCCCATCGACAGCGCCTCGAGCTGGTCGTGGGTGACCAGCACGACCGTGTTGCCGAGCTCCCGGTGCAGCCGGACCAGCTCGGCGCGGGCCCGCTGGCGCAGCTGCGCGTCGAGGCTGGACAGCGGCTCGTCCAGGAGCAGGACGGCCGGGCGGCGCACGATGGCCCGGGCCAGCCCGACCCGCTGGCGCTCGCCGCCGGACAGCTGCCGGGGCAGCCGGCGGCGCAGGTCGCTCAGGCCGAGCCGGGCGCAGACCTCGGCGACCCGGCTCTCGATCTCGTCGCGGCTCGGGCCGTGGCGCCGGTCGTGCCGGGCGGCGAGCCGCAGGCCGAACGAGATGTTGCGCTCCACGGTCATCTGCGGGTACAGCGCGAAGTCCTGGAAGACCATCGCGACGCCGCGCTCGCCGGCCGGCAGCCCCGTGACGTCGGCGCCGTCGATGACCACCCGACCGGCGTCGGCCGTCTCCAGGCCGGCGATGACCCGCAGCCCGGTGGACTTCCCGCACCCGGACGGCCCGACCACGACCGTGAACGAGCCGGCCGGGATACCGAGGTGCGGCACGTCGAGCGCGGCCCGGCTGCCGCCGTAGCGCTTCACCACCCCGGCCAGCGTGATCCCGTCGGGCACGGGGGCCAGCGCCGGACTGGCGCTCGCGCTGTCAGCCTGGGTCGTATCCGGGCTGTCAGGCACGCTTTCAGCCGCGCTGCCAGTCGGGTTGGTGGTCGCTGTGTACGTCATCTCAGTCCGCTATGCATGAAGGCGTCGGTGACGCGGCGGGAGGCGAGGAAGTAGACGGCGACGATCGGCAGCGTCGCCAGCATCGAGCCGGCCAGCAGCGGCCCGTACTCCGGGCCCTCCTGGGTCAGGAAGATCGCCAGGCCGGGCTGGATCGTGGCGTGGTCGACGTCGGGGGCTGCCAGGCTCGGCCACAGGTACTCGTTCCAGGCGCTGATGAACAGCAGGATCGAGACCGCGCCCAGGGCCGGGCGCAGCATCGGCAGCGCCACCAGCCGCAGCACCTCCCCCGGCCGGGCGCCGTCGAGGACGGCCGCGCCCAGCACCATCGGCGAGATCGCCCGGATGTGGTCGCGCAGCAGGATCACCGCGAGGCCTGTGCCGCACAGCTGCGGGAGGATCAGTCCCGGGAAGGTGTTGCGCCAGCCCAGGTGCGAGACCATCAGGAACAGCGGGATGACCAGCGACTGGGTCGGCACCAGCAGCGTCACCGCGGTGAGCGCGGTCAGCACCCGGTGGGCCCGCGGCGGGAACCGGACCAGCGCGTACCCGGCGGGCACGGCGACCAGCAGCTGCAGCAGCGTGACCCCGGCCGCCATCACCGTGGTGTTGAGCAGCAGGCGCCAGACCGGGAAGGCCTGGGTCGCCACCCGGTAGTTGTCGACGGTCGGGGGCAGCGGCAGCGGGTTCTGGTCGAAGATCCCGCCCGGCGTCTTGAACGACGCCAGCAGCGCCCAGAGCACCGGCAGCACCATGATGGCCACCGCGACCAGCAGGAACCCGTGATGAACGACGGCCCGGACGACCGGCCGGGCCCGCAGGGCGGCCGACGAGCGTAGCGAGGCAGGCGCCAGCGCCGGCTTCGTGTCCCGGGTGACAGTCACAGCACTAACCGATGGCATGCTGCCTCCGCCTGGTGACCAGTGCCCCGAGCCCGAGCACCACGGCGAGCCCGCCGGTGATGACGACGGCGGCGGCCGAGGCCGTGCCCGCGTCGAAGAAGGTGAAGGCGTACGTGAACAGCCGGTAGTAGAGGTTGTCCGTCGCGCCGTCCGGGCCGCCCTGGGTCAGCACGGCGACGTTCGCGAAGATCCACGGCCAGACGACGACGAACGACAGCATCGCCAGCAGCACGACCGTGCGCCGCAGGTGCGGCAGCACGAGGTGCCGGGTGATCTCCCACTCGGTCGCGCCGTCGAGCCGCGCCGCCTCGACCACCGAGCGGTCCAGGTTCGCCAGCGCCGCGCCGAACAGGAGCACGTTGAGCGCGACGACCTTCATGGCGGTGATCAGCACGATGACGTAGAGCGCGCTGGACGGGTCACCGAGCCAGTTGCGCGGGCCGAACCCGAACCAGCCGCCGACGACGTTGACCAGCCCGGACAGCGGGTCGAGCAGGAACTGCCAGGTGATGGCCGTGGCCACCGGCGCCACCACGACCGGCAGGAACAGCAGCGTCCGGTAGATCTTGCTGACCCGGCCGGGCCGCTTCCACAGGGCGATCGCCAGCGCCATCGGCACGACGGTCGCGAACGGCAGCATCTCCAGCGCGTAGGTCAGCGTGTTCCAGCCGGCCTGGTGGAACTTCGCCTCGTGCGCCAGGCGTGAGTAGTTCGCCGTGCCCAGCCAGGAGGGATGGGGCGCGGTCAGGTTCCAGCTCATGAAGCTCAGGACCCCGGTGAACACCAGCGGCCCGTACACCCAGACGAGCAGCGTGACGATCAGCGGGGCCAGGTACAGCCACGGGCGGGCGCGGTCGCGCGGCCGGACGAACGGGGGAGCGTGGCCCGCGCCACGCTCCCCCGCCGCCGTCAGAGACGGAGAACTCATCCGATCACTTCTGGCCGAGTCGCCGAGTCACTGCCGACCCAGTCACTTCTGGCCCAGGACGCCACGCACCTGGGTGGCCACCGACGACAGCGTCGACGCCGGGTTGGCGCCGCGCAGCACGATCGGCTCGACCGCGTCGTCCTGCAGGGCGACGACGGCCTGGCTGGCGTTCTTGCCGGCGAACGACTGGTAGGGGCTGACGTTGTCGAGCTGCTTCAGGGCCGGGGACAGCAGCTTGTTGGAGGCGAAGAACGACTGGAGGTACTTGGGGTCGGTCGCGAGCTCCGGCCGCAGCGGCAGGTAGCCGATCTTCGAGGTGATGATCGTGAAACCCTCGGCGGAGGTCAGGAACTTGATGAACGTCCACGCGGCCTGCTGGTGGGTCTTGTCCTTCGCCAGGACGGCGAGGCCGGCGCCCGAGTAGGTCGGCGCCGCCGGCTTGCTCCCGAAGCTCGGGAAGCCGGTCGTGCGCAGCTCGAACTTGCCGGTCGACGCCTTCAGCAGGCTGGCCGAGACGGCGGTGCTGCCGACGAGCATGCCGAGCTTGCCGGCGGAGAAGGCGGCGACGGCGCTGGTGGCCGTGATCGCCGGCTGCGCACCGGAGGTGGTCAGGTCCTGCATGGCGCCCAGGGCGCTCACCGCGGCGGGCGAGTCGAAGGCCGGCATGCCGTCGGAGCCGATCTCCCGGCCGCCGTTGCTGGCGATCACGGACTGGGTCAGGTAGTCGGACTTGCCCGAGTCGACGACGGCGAAGTACGCGCCCTCGGCACCCGCCTTGCTCTTGATGGCGAGCGCGTCGGTCTTGAGCTCGTCGATCGTCGTCGGCGGCTTCTCGGGGTCGAGACCGGCCTTCTTGAACAGGTCAGCGTTGTAGAAGATGACCGGGATCGAGATCGTGTACGGGACGGCCTTCACCTTGCCGTTCACCGCCACCGCGGACAGCAGGTTCTTCGAGAACCCGGCCATCGTGGTGTCCCAGTCGGCCTTGGTCGGGATGTCCTGGACCGGCACGATCGGCAGCAGCTGGTAGGCGGCCGCCATCTTGCTCCAGCCGATCTGGGCCACGTCCGGCGGCGTGCCGGCCGCGGTGTCGGTCTGCAGGTGGGTCAGCACGTCGGCGACCGCGACGCCCTGCGGCTTGATGGTGATGTTCGGGTGCGCCTTCTCGAACGCGTCGATCAGGGCCTGGGTGCCCTGGCCGCCGATGTCCGGCGTCCCGTAGTTGTAGGACAGGAAGCTGATCGTGACCTTCGGGTCGGCCGTGCTCGTCGCCGCCGCGCCGGTCGAGGACGACGCGGTCGTCGAGCCGGTGGTCGAGCCGCCACAGGCGGCCAGGGCGGCCAGCGAGGACGCGGCCACCAGGGCGACGGTGGCGGTCCGTGCCCGCCCGAAACGGCGAGTCAGACGCTCTCGGTGCATCAACGGGTCCCTCCCGCGGGACGTATGTCGAAGGATCGGCCGGGGGCGGCGAGGTGCACCGGGCCCCCGTAGGAGCGCTCGGCGTCGGCCTTGCGCGCCTTCAGCCAGGTCTCGTCGGCGGTGATGAAATGGGTCAGGACGAGCTGCGCCACGTCGGCCGCGGCGGCGACCTCGCCCGCCTCGGCCGCGCAGAGGTGGCCGTGCGAGGTCGTGTCGGGCTCCTCGAGGGTCGCCTCGGTGAGGAACAGGTCGACGTCCTGGGCGAGCGGAACGAGGTCGGGGGTGTACGTCGTGTCCCCTGTGAAGGCAAACGACCCTTCGGGGCTCTCGATACGCGTCCCGCAGTTCGGCAGCGAGTGCTTCGTCTGGTGCATGGTCATCTTGCAGTCACCGACGGTGAAAACGTCCGCAGGCTCGTACTCATGAAGCTCGAACGCGACGTCGAACGAACGATCCAACATCGGGAACGACGGAACAGGAAAGGCCGAGGCGAGGATTTCAAGTCTCGCGCGGCCCCCCTTCGGGACGTACAGAGGAACCGGAGGCCACTCCATCCGTGCCGCGTCCCGCAGGGTCGGGAAACGCTCCGGGTCACGGAGCCGGCCGGACAGCAGTGTCTTGCCGAGGGTCAGCAGGTCATAGCAGTGGTCCGCGTGCAGGTGACTGATTATTATGGCGTCGAGATCACTCGGGTGCGCGATGGAGCTGAGTGCCGTGGCCGCCCCCGGACCACAGTCGAGCAGAACTCGGGCCGACCCCGTCGAGACCATGTAGCTAGAGCTGGCCTGGCCGTCCGCGGGCATTCCCTGACGACAACCCAAAACGGTTAACCGCATACTGTTCACATTTCTCTAGATCCGGTGCCAGCCGACCTTGGCCTGTCGACTCCGGGGAAATGCTCCCAGCGCGGGTACGTGTCTACAATCGCGATTTCATGATGGGACGATCGCACATCCGAATTCGGTTTGTTTACCTTTCGTCCGTCGGCGCGTCACACCGGCGTCGGGCGGCGCTGCCCCGCCGGTGGTATACGCGGGCGTTACGCGTCCCGGTCCTCGTCCCCAGGCCCGGCGGCGCCCCGCTCGACCTCGCCGCCCTGGGCCGGGACGCGGACCGTCCGTTCCCCGAGCTGCGACGGGAACGGGGCCGCCGCCTCCAGGCTGGTGAGGAACGCGCCGACGGCCGGCTGCGAGTCCGGGCGCCAGACCGCGCGGACGCCGACCCGCGGGACCGGGTTGACGATTCTGATGGCGACCAGGTCCTCGGTCGGCCGGCGCGGCCGCGCGTCCGAGATGAAGGCGACCGCCTGCAGCGCCTCCACCATGACCGCCGTCGACCCGGCGTCCTCCACCTCGGCCGCGACCGTCAGCGGGATCCCGCACCGCTCCGCGGCGGCGAACACCGCGTCGTACATGGCGGGGCTGCGTTCCCGGCGGGGCAGCACGATCGGCTGGTCGGCGAGCTCGCGGAAGGCGACCTCCTCCCGGCCGGCCCAGGGATGGTGGCGGGTCACCATCGCGGACAGCGAGGCGGTCGACACCCGACGGGTCAGCAGGGGCTTGGGCGGGAGACTGGAATAGACGAGCGCCACGTCGATCCTGCCCTCGGACACGGCCGAGAGCTGGGGGCCGCTGAGGCCTTCCCAGAGAGTGGTCGACAGTCCCGGGTAATCCCTGGACAGGCGCCGTAAGGTCGGGCGCAGAACCTGCTGGCCGGCGGCGAAGTTGAAACCAATCGTGATCTTTCCGACCCGGCCGGAGGCGGCCTCGCGAGCCGTCTCCACGGCGCGGCGCGCGTGTTCGAGTACCTGCTCGGCCTCGGCGCGAAAGGCGTGCCCCGCCGGGGTCAGCCGCACGTCGTGCGAGGTCCGGGCGAACAGTTCCACGCCGAGCTGGCGTTCGAGACGCTGCAGCTGCTGACTCAGCGTGGGTTGGCCGATGAACAGCTTGGCGGCGGCCCGCCCGAAATGCCGCTCGTCCGCGACCGCCAGGAAATACACCAGGTGTCTGAGTTCCAGCTTGGTCTCCATCACACCTCCCGCCCCGACTGTAGGCAGGCCGGTGCAACCGCAGATGAAGCGGACATGGAGAGAAGCTGGCTTCCTGACGCGACGGCCTTGCCCGCGCAGTGGTATTCGTCTCACGACCAGCCGCGTCATCCTCCCCGCGCCGGTGTATTCGGGAGCAGTTGGACCAGCGCCGCGACGACCAGGCTCAGCGCCGCGAGCAGGAGCAGACCGGCGCCGAACGCGTCCGCGATCGACCCGCCCGCGTGCCGGGCCGCGAAGAACACCGCGCCGATCACCGCGACGCCGATCGAGTTCCCCACCTGCTGCGCGGAGGCCAACACGCCGGATCCGGCGCCGGCGACCGCCGGCCGCACGCCGAGCAGCACCCGGGAGATCAGCGGGCCGGTCACGAGGCCCTGCCCCGCGCCCTCGACCGCCAGGGGCAGCGTGACCCAGAGAAGGCCGCCGCCCGTCCCGTGCGCGCGGACGACCCCCCACAGCGCCAGCAGGCCCAGGACGCGCAGCCCGGAGCCGAGCGCGAGCCCCTGGCGCCCGAGCCGGGCGACCACCCGGCCGCCAGCCAGCGACGTCACCAGGAACCCACCGCCGAGAGCGCTGAACACCAGCCCGGCGCGCAGTGGGCTCAGGTGCCGCCCGTCCTGCAGGTACAGCGCCAGGACGAAGAACCAGGAGGCCACGGACGCGTTGAACACGACGACGTTGACCAGGCCGACGACGAAGGTCCGCCCGGTGAACAGGGCCGGCGGCAGGATCGGGCTGCCGCCGCGCGCCGCGATCCGCCGCTGCGCCGCGACCAGGACCGCGAACAGCACCGCCGCCACGACCAGGCAGCCCCACGACCACCAGGGCCAGCCGGCGCCCGGCCCCTCGACGAGTGGCAGCACGACGGCGACGAGCGCGGCGGTCACCAGCGCGGCCCCGACCAGGTCCAGCCGCGGCCGAACGCCCGTCGGCCGGCCGGCCGGCACGTGACGGCGGGTGAGGGCGAGCGCGGCGACGCCGATCGGCACGTTCACCAGGAAGCAGGCCCGCCACCCGAGACCGGCCACGTCCGCGGCGATCAGGCCACCCCCGACGATCTGGCCGGCGACCGCCGCGCCGCCGAGGGTCAGCGCGTAGCAGGTGTAGGCGCGCGCCCGCGCGGGCCCGTCATAGGCCAGGTTGAGGATCGCCGAGACCTGCGGCACGAGCGCCGCCGCCGCCAGCCCCTGCCCGGCCCTGGCCGCGATCAGGGCCGCCGTGCCGTCGGCGACGCCGCACAGCACCGACATCCCGGTGAACAGCGCGAGCCCGGCGGCGAACACCCGGCGGCGCCCGAAGCAGTCGCCGAGGCGTCCTCCCAGGATCATCGCCGCCGCGAACGCGAGGTTGTACGCGGTGACCAGCCACTCGAGGCTGTTCGGCCCCGCGTGGAAATCGCGCTCGATCGCGGGAATCGCCGCGTTGACGATGAAGATGTCGAGCACGACCATTCCGGTGCCGGCCAGCACGACGGGTAAGAACGCCCGCCCGGGCAGCTGGATATGCGCGGGCGCGGTGCTCGGGCTCTGAATCTCGGACGCCGTCGCCGACATCCCTTCATCATGGCCGCCGGATAGTGGCCGTCCAGCCGCGGCGGCGCCTATCGATGGATCCATCGCCAATCGATGGGGGTAGAACGGCGCGACCTGACCCGCAACCATCTCCCAGGTGAACGGCGGACAATATCCGCGGGTAATTCCCGTACTAGGCGCCGGTCAACGCCGTCCGGCCGGGAACCATCGTCCGGGAGCGCCCACGCTGGACGGGCGCCGCCCGCCGGACCGGGGTGCTCACAGCGAGAAGACGCGGCGGGCGTTGCCGGCCAGGAACAGCTCGCGGGCCTGCTCGTCGAGCCCCAGATCCGCCAGGTGCTCCAGCGCCCGGGCGGGCGTGATCATCGGATAGTTCGAGCCGAAGAGGACCTTGTGGCGCCCCCGACCGCGCAGGTAGTCCACCAGCTCCGCCGGGTAGCGGCGGGTGGTGTAGGCGCTGGTGTCGATGTAGACCCCGGCGTGCTTGTCGGCGACGGCGATCATCTCGGTGGTCCACGGGTAGCCGATGTGCCCGCAGACGATGGTCAGCTCGGGGAAGTCGAGCGCGACCTGGTCGATGTACGGGATGGGCCGCCCGGTCTCGGACGGGCGCAGCGGGCCGGTGTGGCCGACCTGGGTGCAGAAGGGAACGCCGAGGTCGACGCAGGCCGCGTACAGCGGGTAGTAGAGCCGGTCGGTCGGCGGGAGCTGCCACAGCCAGGGCAGGACCCGCAGCGCCACGAAGCCGAGCTCCCGCACGGCGCGGCGCAGCTCCCGCACCGCCTCGACCGGCCGGGTGAGGTCGACGCCGGCCACCCCGCGCAGGCGTCCGCCGGACTGGGCGACGAACCCGGCCACCTCGTCGTTGCTGATCAGCGGTCCCTGCGGCCCGTACCAGGCGGTCGTGAGCCCGATCTCCACGTCGGCCGCCCGCAGCTCGGCGAGCGTCGCCTCGACCGGCGGCGCCTCGATCGGCGCCTCGCGCCCGGTCCACCTGCGCAGGGGCTCGAACATCTCATGGTTGGCGTGGCGCAGCGTCGGGTGCTGCAGCCACGCGTCGATGACCGGCACGGCCGTCCCCTTTTCTCGCCGACCGCCCGGCGGACCGAACGGCGGCCATCGGCGGCATTCTGACGGAATTACCCTAAGGCATCCGTGCCGAGAGAGGGGCGTGGACGTGTCCACTGCGCCAGAGGTTGTCTTCGACGCTTTTCATCCCGTGCACCGGTCGAATCCGTATCCGCGGTACGCGGCCGTCCGTGAATTCGCCGCACTGTACCCGATCAGGCCGGATATTCTCATGGCGACCCGGTACGAGGAATGCTCAGCGGTCTTCACGGACGCGCTGTGGGGCCACGGCTATGAGGACGGCATCAACCCGTTCCGCCCGGGGGTGGCGCCCGACGACGTGCCGGGCTCGATGGTGCGGATGGACCCGCCGACCCACACCCGGGTTCGCGGGCTGGTCAAACGCGCCTTCGTCCCGCGCACCACGGAGGGGTTGCGCGGCCGGATCGAGGGCCTCGTCGGCACGCTGCTGGACGCGGCGATCGAGGCCGGCGAGGTCGACCTGATGGAGGCGTTCGCGCGGCCGCTGCCGCTGACGATCATCGGCGACCTGCTCGGCATCCCGCCCGCGGACTACCCCGAGGTCCAGAAGTGGTCGCTGGAGATCGTCCGTGGCACCGACCCGGACATCCTGCAGTCGCCCGAGTGCCTGGCCCGCCGGTCCGAGGCGATGCTGGAGTTCGAGGCGTACTTCGCCGGGCTCCTCGCGCTTCGGCGCGCGGACCCTCGCGAGGACATGCTGACCGGGATGGCCGCGGCCGAGGACCGCGGTGAGCTGACCGGCCGGGAGGCGCTCGGGCTCGCGTCGGGGCTGCTGATCGGCGGGTATGAGACGGTCTCCGACGTCATCGGCAAGGGTGTCGTCGCGCTGCTGCGCAACCCCGACCAGATCGCGCTCTGGCTCGCCGACCCCGAGCTGGCCGGGCCCGCCGTCGACGAGCTGCTCCGCTACGAGCCGCCCGTGCAGTTCACCCACCGGGTCGCGCTGGCCGAACGCGAGGTGGCCGGGCACACGTTCGCCCGCGGCGAGGGCATCGTCATCCTGACCGCCGCCGCCAACCGGGACCCGGCCGTGTACACCGACCCGGAGCGCCTCGACATCACCCGGTTCGCCGGCCGCAGCCCCGCGCCCCGCCACCTGTCGTTCAGCGAGGGCCTGCACTACTGCCTCGGCGCGCACCTCGGCCGGCTGGAGACGCAGCTGGCGGTGGACACGCTGCTGCGCCGCTCCCCCGCGCTGCGGCTCGCCGGCGAGCCCGTCTGGCGCGACACGGTCGCCATCCACGGGCTGGACACGCTTCCGGTCCGCCTCCGGAACTGACCGCCCGCCGGTGCCCGGACCAGGCTTCCCAGGGAGACCCATGAGCGCCCATGAAACGGCGGCCGGCCCGGCCGTCGCAGCCCAGCCAGCCGCCACCCAGCCCGCCATCGCCGAGCAGGCCGCCACCACCCAGCCGGCCACCACCCAGCCGGCCATCGCCCGGCCAGCCGCCGCCCAGCCCGCGGCCACCCGGCCAGCCATCGCCCAGCCCGCCATCGCCCAGCCGAGCGGCGCGTCCCATGGCTACGCGCCCCACGCCTACGCGCCCGAAGTCGTCTTCGACGCGTTCGACTCCGAGCACTGGCCCAATCCGTATCCCCGTTACGCGGTCGCTCGCGCGGCCCGGCCGCTGTTCCCCACTCCCCTGGGCGTGCACCTGGTGACCCGCTACGAGGACTGCGCCGCGATCCTGCAGGACGACACCTGGAGCCACGCGCACGAGGCGCAGCTGTTCCATCCCGGCGTCGACACGACGGACCTGCCCGCGTCGTTCCTCTGGATGGACCCGCCCGACCACACCCGACTGCGCGGGCTGGTCAGCAAGGCGTTCACCCCGCGCACGGTGGCCGCGCTGCGCCCCCGCGTCGAGCGGCTCGTCCGGGAGCTGTTCGACGCGATCCTGGCGGCCGGCGAGACTGGCGACGCCGGTGAGGCCGACGCCATCACCGCGTTGGCCTACCCGCTGCCGCTGACGGTGATCGCCGAGCTGATCGGCGCGCCCGCCGCCGACCACCCCGACCTGCAGCGATGGTCGCGGGCGCTCGCCCGCGGCTTCGACCCCGACCCACTGTTGACGCCCGAGGAACGGGAGGGGCGTTCCGCGGCGGCGCGGGAGTTCGTCGCCTACTTCCGTGGCCTCATCGCCTGGCGGCGCGCCGAGCCGGCCGACGACCTGATCAGCGAGCTGGCCGCCGTCGAGGAGCGAGGCGACGTCCTCACCGAGGACGAGGTCCTCGCGACCTGTGTCACCCTGCTGGTCGCCGGGCACGAGACGAGCGTCAACCTGGTCGCCAACGGGCTGCTGGCGCTGATCCGCCACCCCGACCAGTACGCCCTGCTGCGCTCGTCCCCCGAGCTGGTGGTGCCGGCCGTCGAGGAGATGCTGCGGTACGACTCGCCGGTGCACCTGACGACCCGCCTCGCGCATCGGCGGACCGAGCTCGCCGGGCGGACGTTCGAGGCCGGTGACGGGGTCGCGCTGCTCTTCGGCTCGGCCAACCGGGACCCGGCGGCGTTCCCGGACCCGGAGCGGTTCGACGTGACCCGGTACGCGGGCCGGTCGCCGGCGCGCCGTCATCTCACCTTCAGCCTCGGCATCCACTACTGCCTCGGCGCGCCGCTCGCCCGGTTGGAGATGGAGCTCGTGCTGCGGGAGCTGCTGCGGCGGGGCCTCACGATGACGCTGCTCACCGACCGCCTCGCCTACCGCCGCAACCTCGTCCTACGCGGCCTCGCCAGCCTCCCCGTCCGCTTCGAGGAGCCCGGCGTCCCGGCGCCGCGCCTGGCGGCTGGCCGGGGTTCAGGGCGCCTGGCCGGCCGGGGCTCAGGGCAGCGGGCCGGCCTCGATCCGTCGTAGCGCCGCGGCGTACTCGTCCGGCGCTGGCCGGAACCCCTCCAGCCACCAGGTCGCCCCGGCCGCGCCGATCGACTCGACCGTCTCGCGTGCCTCGGCCGGCTGGTCCGGCCTGGTCCGGCCGGTGATGACCACATCGAAGGTATCGGTGCTGGGGTCGAGGCCGGGATCGGTGCCGGGATCGGTGCCGGGAACGATCCCAGGGCCGGCGCTGGGATCAATGCCGGGGCCCATGCCGGAACCGGCGCGGGGGCCGCGACCGGGGCCGTGGTCGGGGCCGATGCCGGGGCCGATGCCGGGGCCGGAATCGATCCCGGCCCCGGTGCTGGTCCGCTGCTCCCGGACCGCCGCGACGATCTCGGTGACGACGGCCGGGGTCGGGTTCCAGGACCCGTCCTCCGGGCCGACCACCATCGGCACGACGCCGTCCCACCGGGCTGCCCGCCGCAGCGGCCGGCGGGCCGGCCAGTTGCAGCCGATCCAGACCGGCGGCCGCGGCCGCTGCACGGGTGTCGGCTGGAACGTCACGTCCAGGGCGGTGATCTGCTCGCCGCGGAAGTCCACCCGCTGGCCGGACCACAGCCCGGCCAGCACCTCCAGGCCCTCGTCCAGCCGCCGCGCGACGACCTTGGGCGCCACCGGCTCGCCCCAGGTGCCGAACTCCGCCGCCAGCGTGAACCCCAGCCCGGCACCGAACACCAGCCGCCCGCTGGAGAGCCGGTCCAGCGACGTCGTCTGGCGGGCCAGAGTGCCGGGCCGCCGTCGGGCCACGGCGGTGACCAGCGGGCCGAACCTGATGCGTTCGGTGGCCAGAGCCACCGCGGTGAGCACCACCCAGGGGTCGGCCACCTCATGTGTCCCATACGGGAAGACCACGTGGTCCCAGACGAAGAAGCCGTCCCATCCGGCTTCCTCGGCCCGGCGGGCCAGCTCGGCGACCCGACGTGGATCCGCGAACTCGTCGAGATTCGGCACAGAGATCCCGTAACGCACGCGGGGATGGTACCGACGGCGGCCCCGCGGCCGGGAACCGCTCACGCCAACGGTTGCCACCAATCGGCCCGACGGGCGGTGCCGCGCGTCGGCCACGCGATCGGCGCACCACGTCGACCACGCAGGCGGTGCCGCCCACCGTCGCTTGGCGGTGTTCGCCAGTGAGCCGATCGGGTGGTGCCGCTCACCGCCACCCGAACGGCGCGCGCCCATCCACCACGCGGGTGGCGCACCACGTCGGCACGAAGGCGGGATTCCATCCCCCCCCCGCGGGACGACGTCGCCGATCGGCCTCGCGGACGACGCGGCCCATCCCGCTCGCGGACGGCGCCCGCACGTGGACCTCGTCGGCGCGACGTCCGATTCGTTCAAGCCAGCCCGGGACCGGTGCCCCTACGGTCTACGCATGCCTACGTTCTCACTGACCGGAATCGTGGTGTCCGACATGGCGCGGGGCCTGGCGTTCTACCGCCGGCTCGGCCTGGAGATCCCGGCGGCGGCCGACACGGAGCCGCACGTCGAGGTGACGACGCCGAACGGACGCCTCGCCTTCGACACCGACGCGACGATCCGCTCGTTCGACCCCGACTGGCGTGCGGGCACCGGCTCGCCCCGGGTCGCCCTCGCGTTCGCCTGCGCCGACCCGGCCGAGGTCGACAAGGTCTACGCCGACCTGACCGACGCCGGCTACACCGGCGAACGTCCGCCGTGGGACGCCTTCTGGGGCCAGCGATACGCCACCGTCGCCGACCCCGACGGCAACCACGTCGACCTGCACGCCCCGCTCGCAGGCGCCTGAGGCTGGCCCTTGGCCCTGAGCAGCGCCCCGGTAGGCCAGCGGATCGATCGTGACGAGCCGTGCCTGCGTTGTCGCGACCAGGCCCGGCGGGCAAGGATGTCGAGGCGCCGAACATCTTCGCCGACAGCAACGGCATCACCGGTCGATCGTCCGAGAGCCGAAGATCTCAACTCCAATAGAACACTCAAACCACCAGACCCAGCTGAGCGGATCGACCTTCTCTCTGAACGATCATGTACCCACGATTGCGCGAAGAATGCCAGGGAGCCCAGGACCACTCCGATACCGTCTTTCCTGTCCCGTCACCTCTGGCTGGCAGTCAGAATGGGTATCGGGTACCCGAGGAAACGCGCTGGTTAGGGATGGTGGGCGGAGTCGGTCGAGAATTGACACAGGCGGTCGCGCACGCGGCGGTCTGACTGTTCGCTTCCTCCTGGTTGGTGGTCGTGTCGGTGGTGTAGGTCCGGCCGGTCGGGGCGGTCCAGGTGAACACGCCGGGCCGTGGTTGGTGCAGCTTCCAACCGCCGCGATGTTTTGCGGTGTGATGCCGTCTGCAGAGGAGCCCGAGATTGTCCAGCGCGGTGCGGCCGCCGTGGGAGTGGGCGGTGGTGTGGTCGAGGTCGGTGTGGGTGGCGGGCATGCCGCAGCCGGGGAACACGCAGCGGGTTTGTTGGTGGCGGACGAGGCGGGCGAGGGCTGGGGTGGGTGTTCGGCGGTGGCCGAGGTCGAGGACGGTGCCGGTCGCGGGGTCGGTCAGGACGCGTCGCCAGCGGGCGTCGGCGGCCAGTGCCCGGCCGACCTCGGCGGGGATCGGGCCGTAGCCGACGAGTTCGGCGGGGTTGTCGTCCAGGCCGGCCAGTGTGCCGACGGGGGCGATGACCTGAAGCTCGACGCTGACGTGCTCACGGCGGTTGCCCAGGAGCAGGGCGGTCAGGACGTCGGCGCGGCGGGCGTCGATCGGCCGGACGCCTCCGTCGGTGTGAAGGTCGGTGTGGGCGTCGGTCCTGGCGATGTGGTTGATCCGGTCGTAGATCGCCTGGGCGTCCTCGGCGGCGAGGATCGCGGTCAGGCAGGCCGTGCCGTCCTGCAGGGACTGGATGGCGATGCCGCGCTGGGTGTGGGCGTGGCGGCGGCGTTTCGCCGCGGCGTCCGGGTCGAGCCGGGCGACGAGGCGGTGGATCTTGCGACGCCACCGGGGTGGGGACGCCAACCGGCTACCAGCGAGCATCGCCGCCTCAACGACCGCGCGCTGCCCGTCGGTGAGGCAGGTCGTGAGCTGGTGCAGCGCGGCCAGCCGGGTGTGATCAAGCATCCCCGCGGTCAGGTCGGCCAACGCCGCGGGGAGTCGGTTGGCGATCTCCCACGCCGTCGCGAGTCGGCCCGACATCGTGCGCGGCGACTGTCCCAGCGCCGCCGCCAACTCATCGGCGACGAACGGCGAATACGCGTCACCACCCTCCCCGTCCCCCACAGCGGGGTTCGCCGGGCGCTGACGGGCCAGCTGCACCTGGACGTGGATCGCCACCCCCTCCAACCGAGCCGTCAACCGCGCGAGCCGCCCCGCCAACGCCACCGTCGCCGACGCGTCACACGAGCCCAGCCCAGCCAGCACCTCATCGAACACCCCATCGACCAACCCCAACCGCCCGAGAAGATCATCGACCACCTCGCCAGCGGGCACCGAAAAACCGCCGGCAACCGGAGAACCAGCGGGATCGCGGTCAGACGTTGGCGGGCCGGCGGTAGACAGGCTATCGGCGACGCCATCGCCGATAAGCCGGGTCGTCGCTTCAGCACCTATCCGCGCCCCCGCGAATCGGGCATCAGCCGCACGCCCGCTGCGGGGAAATTGGCCATCGGGCAACGGACTGTCGGGCGGCGGATCACGGCCGTCCAGCGAATCGAACATGCGCCCACAATAGCGCCTTTCCGGAAACGCGCAACCGGCCACAACCGCGCCGCCCGCAATCCACCGATTGCACTGGAACTCGGTCAGATCACTTGCCGAGGAAGACTAAAGAAGCAATCCAGTAAACACGCATCGCGCACGGGAATTCTCAACTGACGAATGCCTCCAGCGCGCTTTTCTAGATAGAGCGTCCTACCCTGCGGTCACTTGAGGTCTGGCCTCTTCGCCAAGCATCAGGGCCCAGTCAGAGTAGGGCTTGACGCGGCAGGCTTCGCCCAGGAAGGTCGCCCAGCGCCGGCCCTGACAGGCCCTTCGCGGGCCGGCTGCCTCAACAACGGCCCACCCTGGAGGCGGGGCTACCGCGAACGGCGGTCTTGCTGGTCCTCACGGTGGTGCAATCGATCCGACGCGTCGAGCCGGACCGGAGAGGCGGAGTTCCTGACGACCCACCGCGCGAGCGGTGGCGCGCACAACCTAGCGGGACCGTGCGGCCCACCCCCCGCCTCACCTCCGCCTACATGCGCACCATGACGATCTGATTGGTCTGAGCGATGGCTGGCGACCTGTTCACCGGAACCGCCGAGTACTACGCACGTCACCGGCCAGGCTATCCGCCCGCGTTCCTGGCCGAGATCGGCCAGCGACTCTCCCTCTCAGGGGCGGGACGGCTTCTAGACCTTGGTTGCGGGCCCGGCACGCTGGCGCTCGCTCTCGCCGGCCAGGTGGGCGAGGTCATCGGTGTCGACCCCGAACCCGACATGCTCGCGGAGGCGGCCCGACAGACGGACCTGGCCGGCATCCAGAATGTCCGATGGGTAAAGGCACACGCGGAGGACCTTGCCCCGGATCTCGGCGTGTTTCAGCTGGTGACGATGGGCCGGTCGTTCCACTGGATGCGGCAGGACCGGGTCCTGGAGTCACTCGCCGAGATGGTCGCTCCGGCGGGCGGACTGGCCATCGTCAATGACAGCTGCCTGGTCCGGCCCGAGACCGACTGGCAACGCTCCGTCGAGGCGATACAGGAGAAGTTCGTCGGAACCGTGGGCCGCGCGGGCAACGGCGTCCTCCTGCCGCCAGCGGAATCCATGGAAACCGTCCTGAGGCGATCCGCGTTCCGCCGCATCGACCGGATTGTCTACGAGTTCGAACGGCAGTGGACTGTCGAGCAGATCATCGGCTACATGTACTCGACTTCGGTTCCGATCAGGCGCCTGCTGGGCGACCGGCGCACCAGCTTCGAGAAGGAGATGACGGAGGTGCTGACCCGCCACTCCTCGGACCACAGGTTCACCGAGCCCGTCCGCCTCGCCGCGTACTTCGCCTTCCGCGAGGCCTGAACCCGCCACCGGGCCGGCTCGCGAGCCTGCCCCGATGTCCCGGGCAGCGCCGTCAGGCCGTCGGAGCGATCAGCTCGCCGAGCGGCGCCCCGCCCAGGGAGTGGACCTCGCGGGCGAGGTGAGCCTGGTCCGCGTAGCCGGCCTCGGCGGCCACGGCGGCGAAGGGCGTGCCACCGCGGGCGAGCGCCAGGGCGCGGCGGAAGCGGACGATCCGGGCGAGGGTCTTAGGCCCGTAGCCGACGGCGAGCTGGCAGCGGCGCAGGAGTTGGCGCTCGCTGAGCGCCGCGGTCCTGGCGACCTGGGCCACCGGTGCCCCTGCCCGGATGCTGGCGAGCGCCGACGGCGCCAGCAGATCTGCCAGGCCGTCGCGGCGGCCGCGGCGGACGATCTCGGCCTCGAACGTGGCCGCCGACGCGTCGGCGGCGGCGAGCCGCTCGGCCAGGCGGGCCGCCTCGGCCCGGCCCCAGATCTCCGCGAGCGGCACCCTGCGGTCGCGGACCTCGCTGGCCGGCACACCGATGTGTGCCGGGCCGACCGCCGAGTCGAACCGCAGGCCGAGGTGGACCACGCCCGGCCGCCAGAGCGTCACCGTCGCGGCGGTGTCCGGACCGGCGACGATGATCTGGCCGATGTCACCGAGCCCGGCCCGTGACCAGATCAGGTCCATGCAGCCGTCCGGCAGCACGCGGTGCGCCGCTGGCCCCGGACCGGCGGCTCCCGCCCCGATCGGGCCGGAGCCGCCCGCGCCATCGGCAACGCCCAGGCCACCGGGGGCGCTCGCGGCGGCCGAGCGGCCGGGTCCCGATCCGCCGGCTGGGCGTGCGCCACCGTCCGCGACGGCTCGCCATACCGTGGCCGCCACCGTCCTGGCCCGCCGTTCGTCGTACATCAATCCCGAAGCTACCCGGCGCGGGACCAGCCCTACCGTCTGAGGCCCGGGTTCCGGGCTGACCGGCCGGTCGCGGCCGGCCAGGCTCGGACTCAGCCTGGCCGGCCGCGGCGAGCGTCGAGCGGGGGCGAGCCCCTAGCCGAGGTCCAGCAACTCCTCGTGGAAGCCACCGATCTGGCGGTCCCGGTCGACGAGGTGGACCTCGAGGATCCAGTGGCACGGGCGGCCGGCCTGGTCCGTGCGGCGCATCGGCTTGTCGGAGCCGGGGGTGACATACAGCTCGATCTTGTTCCCCGGGATCCGGTCGTGCGGGAACTGCCCGATCAGGTGCCCGCCGATCGGGCCGCCGAACTCCCAGCCCGCCTGCTCGGCGAGCAGGGTGAGCTGGGCGAACAGCTGCTCGCCCGTGACGTCGGGGTGGGTCTCGAAGAACTCCCGGCCACCGTTCCAGACCTGGGGCAGCGCGTCCAGCAGCCGCTTCTTGACCGGGTCGTCGCCGACGACGTAGGTCCGCCCGAGGTCGGCCTCCCACTCCTCGAAGATCGGCCCGAGGTCGCAGAACACGATGTCGTCGGTGCCGATCGGGCGGTCGGGCGGGTTCTCGGCGTACGGGAGCAGCGTGTTCGGGCCGGCTCGCACGATGCGCTTGTGCCAGTGCCGGCTCACGCCGAACAGCCGCGCTGCCAGGTCGCGGATCGCGTCGCTGGCCTGTACCTCGGTCACGCCGGGCGCGAGCAGACCGCGCCGCTCGACGGCGGCGAACAGCTCGACGGCCTTGGCCTGCGCGTCCAGCAGCTTCGCGGCCCGCGGGTCGTCGTCCTCGGTCAGGTCGGTCACTCTCGAAAAGTAGCAACAGCGGGTCCGAACAGGCCCGAAAGCGGACAACGATTGGTCAGAGTCCAGCTCACCCGGGCGAGTCAGACCCGGTGGTCGCGAGCACCCAGCGCGTCGACGCCACCGGGCCTGACCGACCGACCGGGCAACTCGGCGGGCTGGCCGACCGGGGCGCTGGGCGGTGCCGCCTCCGCACCACCGGATACGACCGACCGACCGGTCAGCTCGCCAGGCTGGCCGGCGGGGGCGCTGGACGGTGCCGCCTCGACCTCGGCGGAGCCCATCAGCCGCAGCTTGCGCTGGGCGCGTTCGTAGAAGGTCATCCGGCCGAGCCGCACGACGTGCGCGGCGGCGGGCCGGGACCGCAGGCTGATGCTCGCGCCGGGCTCCACGTAGCCGCACACGTGGCCGTCGACCTCGACGGCGAGCCGGCCACTCGCCGGGAGGACCTCGAGAGCCAGGTCGTCCCGGACCGACAGGACGAGACCGCGGTTGAACGCGGAGTGCGGCGCCGCCGGGGTGACGAGAAGCGCCTCGACCGACGGGCTGACGATCGGCCCGCCCGCGGAGAAGCTGTAGGCCGTCGATCCGGTCGGGGTGGCGACGACGACCGCGTCGGCGGCGTAGCTGACGAACGGCCGGCCGTCGACGCGCAGGCAGACCGCGGCGCTGCCGCCGTGGCCGGGCACCCGCACGACCGCGACGTCGTTGAACGCGCTGACCGTCCGGCCGCACAGCTCGGCGTCGACCGCCAGGCGGGGCTCGGCCGTGTACCGACGCTGGTCGATCGCGCGCAGGGCCGCGGGAAGGTCGGGCACGTCGACCTCGGGCAGGAAGCCCAGCCGGCCGAGGTTGACGCCGAGCACGGGCGCCGGCCCGCCGTCGGCCAGCCGCATCGCCCGCAGCATGGTGCCGTCGCCACCAAGGCTCACGACCAGGTCGCTGCGCGCGCCCAGCTCCGGGGCGGACACCGGCAGGGCGGCGCACCGCAGCCGGCTGATCTCCTCGTCGACGCCCAGCACCTGGACGCCGCGGCCGGCGGCCCAGTCGAGGATGGCACCCACGGCGTCGGCGGAGTCGCGCCGCGGGTGCAGCACGATTCCGACCGTGCGCGGCGGGGTCGGGCTCGGGAGGCTCACCGGACGGGTCACGCCGGGAGGTCATCGGCCGTGAGCTCGCCCGGCGCCGGGACGCCGATCGCGTCGAGCAGCTGGGCCACCTTCCGGTCCAGCTCCAGGCCGACCGAGGCGATCCGCGGGTCGGTGAAGCTCCCGAGCTGGGCGCCGGGCCGGTCGATCCCGAAGCAGGCGGCGCCGTCCAGCCCGGTGTGGATCGTGACGCGCAGCGGCGCGTACAGCATGACGGCCGGGTCGTGGCGATACATGCGCGCGGCGATGGTCTGGTTGCCCATCAGGTACTCGACGCACCGCCAGGGGAGGCCCAGCGGGCTCATCATCGCCGTGACGTCGGCCTGCCAGAACCGCATGAAGCCATGCGGCGCGTTCTCGTCGGCGGCCGCGAGCACGTCGTCCCAACCGCGGCCGCTGTCCACGAGAGCCTCGAACCGGGCCAGTTCGAGGACGGGGACGGCGGCCTCGAACCGCGCCACGAACACGTCGTAGCCGAGTGAGGCGACGATCGTGAGCCGGCGGGCCTCGTAGGCCACGACCGTCGCCTCACTCAGGCCTCCCTGACTGAGGACTCCGTGTGCTCCTGTGCCCATCTGCGCCTCCGTCGTCCTGGGCCGCGCGGCCGGGGACTACCGGCTCGTCCGGGCCTCAGCAGTGCGCCGCCCGCGGGAGCCCGCGGGCGGCCAGAGCCAGCCCGACGGCGAGCGGAACGGTGAACCGCGCGCCGACGGGCCCTCGGGACCGGCGAACCCCAGCAGCGCGCCCACCCCGACCAGAGCGGCCTGCCACCAGGACACCGCCCGGGATGGCCACAGCGAGCCGCCCAGCAGAAGCATTCCCAGCAGGACGAGCAGGTAGACGAGCAGGTAAAGGAGGAACACCACGACGGTGGCCGCGCCGGCCGGGCAGACACCCGGCCGGGTCACGTGACCGGGTCCCACGCCAGGCCGGCGGCGACGCCCGGGGCTTCGGCGGTCGTGGCCACGATGTCGGCGACCAGGTCGGGCCACCGGTTCTCGGGGATCTCGTGGCCCATGTCCGGGTGGGTCCGCAGCCGCGCGCCGGGGATGGCCCGGGCGACGGCGCGGGCGCCGCCCGGGCGGATGATCGGGTCGTCCGCGCCGTAGAGGACGGTCGTCGGCACGCTGATCCGGCCCGGTTTCCAGCCGCGGGCCGCGCGGGCGGCGGCGAGCTGGCGGCGCTCCGCCCGCATGTCGTGCGGCCGGCGGTCATGGCAGCGCAGCCCCACCTCGCGCGCCCACTCCTCGTCGAACGGATGCCCGGGTGAGGCGAGGGCACGCGCCAGCGCGACCATCCGCTCCCCCGCGCCCTCCCGGGTCTCGGGGAAGCGTTTCCTGGCCATGCTGACGAACACCCCGTAGCGCAGGTGGAACAGCGTGCGGACGCCGACCGGCGGCAGGCAGCCGATCAGGCTCATGCTGCGGACCCGCCGTGGGTGGCGCACCGCCGCCAGCTGGGCGATCGCCGCGCCCATCGAGATCCCGACGACGTGCGCGGACGGCCAGCCCGCCGCGTCCATCACGGCCACCGCGTCGTCGGCGAACGCGGTGCCCTCGTACGGCGCCCGGCGCGACCGGCCCCGGGCCAGCGACGACCAGTGCGACGGCGCCGCCCGGTCGTCGAAGTGGGTGGACAGGCCCGAGTCGCGGTTGTCGAACCGGATCACCGAGAAGCCCTCGGCGGCCAGCGCGGCGCAGAACCCGTCCGGCCAGTCCAGCAGCTGGCCGCCGAGCCCGGTCACGAGCAGCAGCGGCTCACCGTCCGGCGCTCCGATCCGCTCGTACGCCAGCTCCACCGAGCCGTTGTGGGCATACGCGACGCTCACCGGTGACCTCCGATCGACCGAACCGATACGATCGTATCGTAACCCGGTTCCCGCGGCGAGTCGATACGCTTGTATCGCCTACGTGTCAGGAGGGCGTGTGCCCAGAGCTGTCGACCAGGAGGCACGTCGGCGCGACATCGCCGAGGCCGTGATGCGCCTCGTCGGCAGCCGCGGGCTCGCGGCGGCGAGCATCCGCGCGGTCGCCGCCGAGGCCGGCGTGTCCGTCGGCGCGGTCCAGCGCTGCTTCCACAGCAGGGAGGCGATGATGACGTTCACGCTGGGGCAGGTGAACGTCCGGCTGACCGAGCGTTTCCAGGCCCGGGTGGCGCGGCTGCCCGCGCCGGCCACGCCGCGCGACCTGCTGCGCGCCGTCCTGATCGAGCTGGTCCCGCTCGACGACGAGACCCGGGTCGAGGCGCGCGGCGGCCTCGCGTTCCTCGCGATGGCCGCCGAGGACGCCGCTCTCGCGCCCATCGTCCGCGACACCTGGTACGCGGGCGCACTCGACTTCTTCCGCCGTCAGCTGACCGCCCTGCACGACGCCGCCGGCCTCGCGCCCGGCACCGACCCCGAGCTGGCCGCGCACGAGACCCAGGTCCTCGTCGAGGGCCTGCGCGCCCCGCTCGTGCTGGGCCACCTCTCGCCCGACCAGGCCCGCGCGCTCCTGGACCAGCACCTGCACCGGCTCTTCGACGGCGCCTGACCCAAAGGGCCTCTCCCAGAAGGCTTCCCACCGACGCGACGGACGCCAGGAGGCCCCGGCCCGTTACGGTCGACACAGCCAGTCGCACGATCGCGCGAAGGGAGTGACCTCTCGGTGGCACGTGTGGGCTCGATCGGTGGTCGACGGCGGGGGCGCGCCGGATCCGGGCCGGCCGCGGTGCGGGCGTTCCTCACGGGCCGGCGCCGGCCCGCCGCCATCGCCGCGGCGGTGGTCCTGGCCGTGCTCGCCGCCCTGATCGCCGTGGCCGTGTCCCGCCCCGACGCCGCGATCCGCACCCAGTCCCGGTTCGTCACCGGCACCCCGGAGAACGGCGGGCGGGTGATGCTGGACACCACGCTCTACCTGCCGCGCTCGACGCCGGCGCCGGCGATCCTGCTCGCCCAGGGGTTCGGCGGCTCGAAGGACGACCTCGACACCGCGGCCCACGCCCTGGCGACCCACGGGTACGTCGTCCTCGCCTACACCGCGCGGGGCTTCGGCCGGTCGGGCGGGCTGGTCCACCTGGACGCGCCGGCCTACGAGGTCGCCGACGCTAGCAAGCTGGTCACCTACCTGGCGACGCTGCCCCAGGTACTCAAGGACTCCCCCGGCGACCCGCGGGTCGGGGTCGCCGGCTCGTCCTACGGCGGGGCGCTCGGGCTGCTGGCCGCCGCCCAGGACAAGCGCGTCGACGCCGTCGCCGCGGACATCACCTGGAACGACCTGTCGACCGCGCTGTTCCCGAACGCCGGTGCCACCGACCCCGGCGTCTTCAAGAAGCAGTGGGCCGGCGTGCTGTTCAGCTCCGCGGCTGGCCAGCAGCCCGGCGCGTGCGGCCGGTTCGCGCCGGACCTGTGCGCCGCCTACCAGCACGCGGCCACCACCGGGCAGAGCGACGGCGCGATGCTCTCGCTGCTGCGCGCGTCCAGCCCCGCGACCGTGCTCGACCGGATCACCGCCCCGACGGTGCTGATCCAGGGCGAGCAGGACTCGCTGTTCCCGCTCGGCCAGGCCGACGCGAACGCCCGCGGCCTGGCCGCCCACGGCACACCGGTCAAGGAGATCTGGCGCTCCGGCGGCCACGACGGGACGACGTCCGCCAAGGAGCTGGCCGGGTACGTCGCGGACTGGTTCGGCCCGGTCCTGCTGCGCCACGGGCAGCCCGACACGTCGTTCGAGGTCGCCGTGCCCGGCAGCGCCATCTCGACCGACACCGGGCAGGCCGTCGCGCGCACCCTGCGCGCCGACGACGCCACGACGAGCCGGCGGACGAGCCACCTCACCGTCGCGGGGCCGCCCCAGACCGTCTACGCGCCCGCCGGTGGCAGCCCGGCCGCCGTCACGTCCGTCCCGGGCCTGGGCGCGCTGCTGTCGACCGTGACCGCGCTCGGCGGGGCGACGGCGCCGCTGTCCGGGTCGGCGGGCCTCGCCACGATTCCCGGCCAGGTGGCGGCCTTCGCGTCCGCGCCACTGCCCAGGTCGATGCTCGTCGCCGGCTCCTCGACGATCACCATCCAGGTGGCCGCGCGGGGAGCGACGGACGCGACCCTGTTCGCGTCGCTCGCCGACCTGGACCCGGACGAGGGGCTGCGGCTGCCGAACGGCCTGGTGGCGCCGATCCACCTCACCGGGCTGCGACCGGGCGTCACGCGGACCGTGACCGTGACGCTGCCAGCCATCGTCACGTCGGTCCCGGCCGGCCACCGCCTCGTCGTCACCGTCGGCACCACCGACTCCGCCTACCAGCTGCCGACGTCGCCCCGCGCCTACACCGTCGCCCTGGACAACGCGTCGCTGCAGGGTGACCTCACGGTCGCCGGGATCGACGGGCGGACCGCGCGGGCCGGCGGCCTGCCATGGGGCTGGCTGCTGGCCGGCGTCGCGGCCATGGCGCTGCTGCTGGCCGGCGTTCTCGTGTCGGGCGCGCGGCGCCGGGCGCGGCGCGTCGTGGTGGACGAGCTGGCGGCGGTCCCGGTCGTGATCGACGGCCTGGTCAAGGAGTACGGCGACGGGTTCCGCGCGGTCGACGGGGTGAGCTTCCGGGTGGAGCGCGGCCAGGTCGTCGGGCTGCTGGGGCCGAACGGGGCCGGGAAGACCACCGCGCTGCGCGTCCTCATGGGGCTGATCAGGCCGACGGCCGGCACGGTCCACGTGTTCGGCGAGCGGGTGGAGGCCGGCGCGCCGGTGCTGTCCAAGGTCGGCCCGTTCATCGAGGGCCCGGGCCTGCTGCCGCACCTGTCGGGGCGGGACAACCTGCGCCTGTTCTGGGCCGCGACCGGCCGGCCGGCGCGGGACGCCCAGTTCGACGCAGCGTTGGAGATCGCCGGGCTCGGCACGTCGGTGGAACGGCGGGTCAAGACCTACAGCCAGGGCATGCGCCAGCGCCTGGCGATCGCGCAGGCCATGCTCGGGCTGCCCGAGCTGCTCGTCCTCGACGAGCCGACCAACGGCCTGGACCCGCCGCAGATCGCCGAGATGCGCGAGGTGCTGCGCCGCTACGCCGCGACGGGGCGCACGGTGGTGATCTCCAGCCATCTGCTCGCCGAGGTCGAACAGACCTGCACCCACGTCGTGGTCATGCACAAGGGGAAGCTGGTCGCGGCCGGGTCGGTGCGGGAGATCGTCGGCGCGGGGGCGCCGCGGCTCGTCGTCGACGACGCGGAGAAGGCGCGCCAGATCCTCGCCACCGCGGGGGTCAGCGCGCAGGTCACGCCGGCGCAGCGCTCGTTGGAGGAAGTGTTCCTCAGGATGGTCGGGGCGGATCAATGACAGTGCCACCCACGGACGCGCCGCCACCTACGGACGCGCCGCCAGCCACGGACTCGCTGCCACCCAGGGACGCGCTCGACGGCTTTCGGCCGCCGCCGACCCAGCGCGGCGCGCACGACCTGCTGATGGACGTCGCCGAGGCCCACGACAACGGCTTCCGGCCCGAGCGCACGCTGCGGGCCCGGGTCGAGTTCGTCCGCCAGCTGCGGCGCCGGCGGACCCTCTTCGTCGGGCTCATCCTGCTGCTGCTGCCGCTGGCGATCGCGCTCGCCTTCCAGGTCAGCTCGCCCGACTCGTCGTCACAGCAGGACAGCGGCAACTTCCAGGGGCAGCTGCTGGTGACCCTGGCGACGAAGGGCGCGATCAACTTCGCGCTGTTCACCGAGTCCGCCTCGGCCTCGTTCCTGCTCGTCGTGCTGGTCGCCCTGTTCTGCGGGGACACGGTGGCCAGCGAGGCGAGCTGGTCGTCGCTGCGGTACCTGCTCGCGATCCCGGTCCCCCGGCCGCGGCTACTGCGGCAGAAGCTGATCGTCGCCCTGTCGCTGAGCCTCAGCACGAACGTCCTGCTGCCCGGCTGGGCGCTGGTCGTCGGTGGGCTCTTCTTCGGGTGGGCGCGGGCGCAGTCCGGCACGGGCGGGTCCTTCACGACCGGGGAAGGGCTGACGAGGCTGCTGATCGTCGTGGCCTACGTGAGCCTGCAGTCGCTGCTGGTCGCGGCGCTCGCGTTCCTGCTCGGGGTGGTCACGGACGCCCCGCTGGGCGCCGTCGGCGGCGCGACCATGGTCATGGTCCTGTCGACCATCCTCGACTCGATCACCGCGCTGGACCCGTACCGCCGGTTCCTGCCCACCCACTTCCAGTACGCCTGGCTCGACGCCCTCGGACCCGACATCCAGTGGGACAACATGATGCGCGGCACCGGCGTCGCCCTGGTCTACTCGGCCGCGTTCTTCGCCCTCGCCTGGTGGCGGTTCCAGCGCAAGGACATCGTCAGCTAGCGCCACCCGGTTCGGGTCAGGCGCCCGCCGCCAGCCAGGCGCCGACCGAGCCCATCACGTCGGTGTCGTAGCCCTGGCCGACCATCCGCGCCAGGTCGGCGACCGAGACCTCGCGCAGCACGGCGCGCCAGGCCTGGTCGGCCGCGATCATGGTGCGCTTGATCGCGCACGGTGCGGCGCAGGCCTCCGGCGGCGCGGCCAGCGGGCCGCGCTGGCGGATCTCCGTGCACACGAACGTCGGCGCCGCGCCGTCGACCGCCTCGACGACGTCGAGAACCTTGATCTCCTCCGGCGGGCGGGTCAGCACGTAGCCGCCGGCCTTGCCCTGCACCGACTGGACCAGCCGCGCCCGGGACAGCGCCTGCAGCTGCTTGGCCAGGTAGGTCGCCGAGACCCCGTGCAGCTCGGCGAGGCGCGCCGCCGGCACCGGCTCGGCCGCGGCGGTCAGCACGACGCAGCAGTGCAGCGCCGTCTCGACCCCGCCGGACAACCTCACAAAGCCAGCGTATCGACAAACCCTTGACCCGGACAACAAGTGTCCGGGTATCGTGACCCGGACACGATGCATCCGAGTTTGGGAGGGGTAAGGCATGAAGATCACGGTTCTCGGCACCGGCCTCATCGGAGCACAGGTCGCGCGGGATCTCACGGCGGCGGGTCACGACGTCGCCGCGCACTCGCGCTCGACCGGGGTCGACCTGCTGACCGGCGCGGGGCTCGACGACGCCGTCCACGGCGCCGAGGTGGTCGTGGACGTGACCAACTCGCCGACCTTCGACGACGCGTCGCTGGAGTTCTTCCGTTCCTCCGTCACGCACCTGCTGGCTGCCGCGGCGAAGGCGGGCGCCAGCCACGTCGTCGCCCTGTCGATCGTCGGCGTCGACCAGGTGCCGGACCTGCCCTACTACCGGGCCAAGACGCTGCAGGAGGACCTGATCAAGGCGGGGCCGGTCCCCTACTCGATCGTGCGCGCCACCCAGTTCCACGAGTTCGTCCCCACGGTGCTCGACCTGACGACCGACGGCGACGTGGTGCGCCTCCCGGCCACGCCGATCCAGCCGATCGCCGCCGCCGAGGTCGCGGCCGCCGTCGCCGAGGTCGCCACCGGCGCGCCGCTGCGGGGCACCCGCGACCTCGGCGGCCCCGAGGTCTTCGCCCTCGACGAGCTGGGCCGGATCACCGTGGCCGCGACCGGCGACGGCCGCACGGTCGTCACCGACGACACGGCCGGGCTGTTCGCCCCCGTGAAGGGAGACGTCCTCACGACGGGCGAAGGCGCGCATCTGGCCACCACGCGCTACCGCGACTGGCTACGGTCGCGGTAGCCCGACCATCGCGCCGGGACGCGCGGCGCCGCGGCGAGCGGACCCGCGGCGCCGCCCGGACCGACGGGCCAGTGGATCCGACGGGCCAGTGGAGAGGACATCCGTGCGCCAGATCCTCATCGTCGGCGGTGGCTACGCCGGCTTCTACGCCGCCTGGCGGCTGGAGCGGAAACTGCGGTCGGGCGAGGCCGAGGTCACCCTGGTCGACCCCCGCCCCTACATGACCTACCAGCCGTTCCTGCCCGAGGTCATGGCCGGCTCGGTCGAGGCGCGGCACGCCGCCGTCTCGCTGCGCCGCCACCTGCGCCGCACCCGCGTCGTCGCCGCGACGGTGACCGCCGTCGACCACGCCCACCGGTCGGTCACCGTCCAGCTTCCCGACGGCGAGACCCGCGCCCTCGGCTACGACCTGATCGTCGTCACCGCCGGCGCGGTCACCCGGAAGATCCCGGTGCCGGGCATCGCGGAGCAGGCCATCGGCCTCAAGCACGTCGAGGAGGCCGTCGCGATCCGGGACCGGCTGCTCACCGCGTTCGACCGGGCCGCCGCGCTCGCGCCGGGACCCCGCCGCCAGCGCCTGCTGACGGTCGCCGTCGTGGGCGGCGGTTTCTCCGGGGTCGAGGCCTTCGGTGAGCTGCTGTCGCTGGCGACGGCGCTGCTGAAGCGCTACCCGGAGCTGCGCCGCGACGAGCTGCGGTTCCACCTCGTCGAGGCGTTCGGCCGGATCCTGCCGGAGGTCACCGACCGGCCGGGGCGGTGGGTGGTGCGCTCGCTGGAACGACGGGGCGCGCGGGTCCATCTGAACACCCAGGTCACGTCCGCGGTCGACGGCCACGTCGTGCTCTCCACCGGAGACGAGTTCGACGCCGAGCTGATCGTCTGGACGGCGGGCAACGGGGTGAACCCCGTCATCGGCAGGCACACCGACCTGCCCGTCGACGAGCGCGGCCTGGTCGTCGTCCGGCCGGACCTGCGCGTCGGCACGGAGAGCGACCCGGTGCCCGACGCGTGGGCGGCCGGCGACGACGCCGCGGTGCCCGACCTCGCCTCCCCCGTCGCGGGCGCGCACACGGTCGCCAACGCCCAGCACGCCTACCGGCAGGGGAAGCTGCTGGCCCGCAACGTCATCGCGACGCTGCGCGGCCGGGAGCCGAAGGCGTACGTCCACCACAGCCTGGGCACCGTCGCGACCCTCGGCATCGGCCGGGGTATCTTCCAGTACCGGCGCCTGGTCATCACCGGGCTGCCCGCCTGGCTCATGCACCGCGGCTACCACGTGCTGGCGATCCCCACCTGGGAACGCAAGGTCCGGGTCTTCGCGGTCTGGGCCACCGCGGCCCTGTTCGGCCGCGACATCCTCTCCCTCGCCGCCGTGCAGCGCCCCCGCGACGCCTTCGTCACCGGCGGCGAGCCGGCCGCCCTCCCGGCGGAGCCGGGCTGAGCCCGGACCTCCGGGGCCTTTTGGATCAAATATTCAAGAGGTGGCGGCCGTCCGCGCCCCAAACTAGGCTGCACGGTCCGTGAGATGCCACGACGGGCGATTACCGTGCTGACCGGCGAGAAGATCCTGATCACGGGCCCGGCGGGCCGGATCGCGTACGGGCTGGCCCGCTCGCTGGCGGCTGACAACGAGGTGTGGGGCATCGCCCGGTTCAGCGACCCGGACTCGCGCGCCAAGGTCGAGGCGCTCGGCGTGACGACCCGGGCCGTGGACCTCGCCGACGGCCCGCTAGACGCGCTGCCCACCGACTTCACCGTGCTGCTGCACCTGGCGGCCGACTTCAGCCCGGACGACTACGACCGGGCGATCCGGGTGAACGCCGAGGCGACCGGCCGGCTGCTGGAGCACTGCCGCCGGGCGCGGGCGGCGCTCGTGATGTCGACGGTCTCGACGTACAAGCCGCATCCGGACCCGTGGCACGCCTTCGCGGAGGGCGATCCGCTCGGGGACTCGATGGCGCCGCCGTCGGCCCCGTACTCGGTGTCCAAGATCGCCCAGGAGGCGGTGGCCCGGTACTGCGCCCGGTCGTTCGGCCTGCCGGTGACGATCGCCCGGATGGGCTGCGCCTACGGCGACCAGGGCGGCCTCCCGATCTGGCACCTGGCGGCGGTCGCGGCCGGCGAGCCCGTCCGGACCCGCTGGGACCCGATGCCGTACAGCCCGATCCACGACGACGACATCTGCGCGCAGGTCGAACCGCTGCTGGGTGCCGCGAGCGTGCCGGCGACGATCGTGAACTGGGCCGGCGACGACGCGGTGAGCGTCCAGCAGTGGGCGGCGTACTTCGGCGAGCTTCTCGGGGCCCCGGCCGAGGTCGCGGTCGAGCCGATCCCGGGCGCGTCTGTCGGCTCGGTGGGTGACCACACCCGCCGAGCCTCCATCACCGGCCCGTGCCGGGTCGGCTGGCGCGACGGCTTCCGCCGGGTCGCCCAGCAGCTGTTCCCGGACCGGCTGGCCGCCGTCGAGCCGAGATGATCGGCCTTGCCCCGGCGCCGGCGGGAAGAACGTCGGAGGCTGGTGGCGGCCTCGAAGAGAGCGGAGAAGCGACATGGAAGTGCACGAGGCGCTTTACACGACGCGGGCGATGCGCCGGGTGCGGCCGGACCCGATCCCGGCGGACGCCCAGGCCCGCATCCTCGACGCGGCCATCAGGGCGCCCAGCGGAGGCAACACGCAGGGCTGGCGGTTCCTCCTCGTCGACGACCCCGCGGTCAAGGGCCGGCTGGCGCCGCTCTACCGCAAGGCGCTGACGACCCTGTGGGAGACCTTCTACGCCGAGCGCCTCGCCGCGGCCCGAGCCACTCCCGACAGCGAGGACAGCGCCACCCTGCTGCGGATCCAGCGCTCGTCGGACTGGCTGGCCGACCACTTCGCCGAGGTGCCGCTGTTCCTGTTCGCGTTCGTGCAGCGTGACCCGACGGGCGGCTCCATCTACCCAGCCGTCTGGAACGCGCAGCTCGCCGCCAGGGCCGAGGGCATCGGGAGCTCGCTCACCAGCGTGCTCGGGGTCTTCGCGAAGGACGAGGTGCTGGAGATCCTCGAGGTTCCGCGCGACGAGGGGTGGATCAACGCCTGCTGCGTCAGCTTCGGCTACCCGACCGGGCGCTGGGGTGTCGCCGGCCGCCGCCCGGTCCACGAGGTGGCGGCGCGCAACAGCTGGACCGGCCCGCTGGGCTTCGAGGTGCCCGCCCCGCTCTGGCCGCCGGACGCGGGCCCCGCGGTGCCCCGGTAGGGGCGGCACGCGCGGTGCTGTCGGCGCGGCACGCGCGGTGCTGTCGGCGCGGCGCCGCGCGGGCGAGACCTTGCGCGCCGGGCGCCGGGTCGCCGAGCATCCTGGTGGGGATCACCCTGACTCTGGAGACCTCATGCCCCTGCCCCCGCCCACGCGTACCGAGATCAGCGCTCGGCTGCTCGTCCTGACCGGCGACCGGGCCCTGCTCGTCCGTCGCCGCGGGCAGGCCTGGTACTTCCTGCCCGGGGGCCCGGTCGGGCCCGGCGAGACCGTCGAGGCGGCGCTGCGGCGCCGGGCCGACGAGGAGGCCGGGCTCGACATCGACGCGGTCGACCTCGTCGGCTGCGCCGAGCACAGCTACCTCGCGGACGGCGTCCTGGTGCACGAGCTGAGCACCGTGTTCGCCGCCCGGCTGCCGTGGGGGGCCCAGATCATCAGCAACCGGCCCGACTTCCACCTCACCGCCGTCGCGCTCGACGAGCTGGCCGACCTGGAGCTGCGCCCGCCGGCCCTCACCGCGATGATCCACGGGTGGAGCCGGGACCACCGGCCACGCTGGCACACCGCCCTGCCGGCCGGCTGACGGCGCCGCCGAGCGCGCCGGCGGCTCAGCTGGCGGCCGAGCGGAAGTAGGCGAGCGGGTCGGCGGCGACGTCCCTGAGCCGGCCGGGCGTGCGCCAGGTGACGTACCCGGCGAGGGCGACCGCCCAGGCGGCGGTGGCCAGCACGACGCCGGTGGTCGAGATCAGCGGTCGCAGCAGGGCGAGGCAGACCGTCGCGGCGATGACCGCCGCCCGCAGCGGCGGGCCGACCCGCAGGGACCGGTTGGTGACCAGGCTCCGGGTGCCCTGCAGGTAGGCCGCGAGCCCGCCGGTGACGAACCAGACCGCGGCCGTCGGCGCCTCGCCGGACAGGACCAGGCTCACCCCGGCCGCCATCGTGAGCAGGGCGAAGGCCGGGCTCAGGTGACCGCCGGCATAGAGGCCGTACGCCAGCGACGGGTTGCCGCCCGACGCGCGCAGCACGGACTCGTTGATCGGCGCGGACGCGGTGAAGTAGATCCACCACAGGGCCGCCGCGAGCACCAGGCCGGCCAGCAGCCCGAGCCAGTACCGCGCGTCGTGGCCGGCGTCGGCGTCGACCGCCGAGCCGGCCACGGCCACCACCACCTCGCCCAACAGGATGATCATCATGAGGCCGAACCGCTCGGCCAGGTGGGCGGCGTCGACCCGGCGGGCCGGGTCGGCCGGCGGCCGGAGCATGGCCCGCAGCGCCTCGACCCGGCCGCGGCGGGGGCGCTCGCCCGCTCGTTGGCGCGTCCGGCCGGCGTCCCGCAGCAGCAGGACACCGGCCTCCTGGAGCAGGGCGAAGACCCACAGGGTGATCCGCGCCGGACCGGGCACGAACGCCGACCCGGCGAAGGCCACGGTGGAAAGGCCGTACCCGCCGGCCACCCATCGGGCCTGGCCGCCGGTGTGGGCGAAGGCCAGCGCGAGGACGAGCCGCACCCCGGCGAGGGCCAGCACGAACACCGTCCCGTGCCCGCCCGCGGCCGCGTGGGTCTCGACGGCGGCCACCGCGCACGGCAGCGTGCCGGCCAGCACGAACAGCCGCTGGGCCGCGCGGTCCTCGCCGTGGCGGTTGTAGAGGACGACGAAACCGACCCACGCCCACCACAGCGGGACGAACAGGCCGAGCGCGCGCCCGAAGCCGCTCCAGCGTGGGTCGACCTCCATGATGTGGGTCGTCTGGCCCACGGCGAACACGAAGATCAGGTCGAAGTACAGCTCGACCCAGGAGACACGCTTCCCCACCGTTTCCTCGGACACCGGCCTATTTGACCTGATGGCCCGACGGCCCGAATGCCCGGCCCGCGATCGCGGCGAGGCAGGGCCACGGCACCCGTCAGCGCGTCGGCGCCGGGTAGCCAACGGGCGACCCCGTTTCACCCGGGTGGGGCCGGGCACGCGGAAGGCGGGACGGGGAGCGGGGGAGGCGACGATGACGGGCCCGGATCCGATCCTTGTGACGGGCGCGGCCGGCGGACTCGGTGGCGTCGGCCGGACGGTGGTGGAGCTGCTGCTCGGGCGGGCGAGCACCGTCCGGGCGATGACCCACCGGGAGGACGAGCGGGCGCAGGCGCTGCGCGACCTCGGCGCCGAGGTCGTCGTCGGCGACCTCACCCGGCCGGAGGACCTCGCCCGCGCGCTGACCGGCTGCCGGCGGATGTACTTCGCCATGAGCGTCTCGCCGACGTATCTGGAGGCGGCGACGACCGTCGCCACGGTCTGCCGGGCCCTGGGCGGTCTGGACCGACTGGTCGCGATGTCGCAGCTCACGGTGTCCCGGATGACCGCGCTGCGGGTCGACGAGTCCAGCCAGCAGCGGCTGCACTGGCTGTCCGAACAGGTGCTCGACTGGTCCGGCCTGCCGGTGGCGCACGTCCGCCCGACGGTGTTCCTGGAGAACCCGATCTTCACAGGACTGGCCGCCGCGTCGATCCGTCAGGACGGGACGCTCGCGCTTCCGCTCGGCTCGGGCCGCACCTCGCCGGTCGCCGCCCACGACGTCGCCCGGGTCGTCGCGGCCCTGCTCGACGAGCCGCACCGCCACGAGGGCCACGTCTACGAGCTGACCGGTCCGGTCAGCCAGGACCTGACGGCGATCGCCGCGGAGTACTCCCGGGCGCTCGGGCGGCCGGTGCCCTACGTGGACGTGGCTCCCGGCTGGTGGGCCGAGTCCGTTCTGCCCACGGCCGGCCTGACCGCGCACGTCGGCCAGCACCTGGTCACGCTGGCGCGCATGCACCGGGAGAACCGTTTCGACCGTCATACCGACACGGTCGAGCAGGTCACCGGCACCCAGGCGCAGACCGTCGAGACCTACGTCGCCGCGCACCGGGACGAGTTCCTGCCGGTACCCGCCCACGCCTGAGCGTCGGCGGTCCGCGGGTCAGCCGGGCCCGTCGCTCGCGGACGCCAGCAGCGGCACGACCACGTCGCTGATCGGCGTCGGGATGCCGTGGGCCCGGCCGCGGCGCCCGATGACGGCGTTGCGGGTGTTCCATTCGAGCGGCCGGCCGGCCTCACGGTCGGCGAGGATGGAGGTCCCCAGGTCCGCCGGGTTGGCCTGGAAACTCTCGAGGATCTCCCGCGGCACCTCGTCGCCCAGGACCGCGCCTTCGGCCCGGGCGACCGCGAGGCACTCCCGCAGGTAGGCCAGGGACAGCTGGGCGACGTCCTCGCGGCCGAACATGCCGGACCGGCGGCCGCTGAGCACCATGAGCCCGGCGACCGCGTTCTGGAGCAGCTTGCGCCACGCCACGGACGGGAAGTCCACGGCCAGCTCGACCGAGCACCGTGTGCCGTCCAGCGCCGCGAGCACCACCTGGGCCGCGGGCAGGTCCGGCAGGGTCAGGCGGGCCGCGCCGCGCAGCCACACGGCACCGTCGGGCTGGGCCACAGCCGGGAACCACACGACGGCGGGCAGGACCGGGCAGCCGGGGACGTGGGGCGCGACGGTCGCCTCCTGCTCGACGCCGTTCTGCAGGACGCAGACGGTCGTCCCCGGCCGGCACAACGCCGCCAGCCACGGTGCCGCCGCGGCGACCTGGGTCGACTTGACCGCGAGGAAGACGAGGTCGACCGCCTCCTCGGTCCGCGCCGGATCGGTCCGCACGGGTCCCGGCACGACGACGACGCCGTCGGCGGCCCGCAGCTCCAGGTGCTCACGACCGGTGCGACCACACAGCAGCGGGGTGCGGCCGGCCTCGTGCAGCGCCGCCGCGACCGTGGTGCCGATCGCCCCGGGACCCACCACCGCGACCGTTGGATTCATGGACGTGTCTTCTCTTCTGGATGGTCGACGGGTGGATTCGGGGCGGCCGGTCAGCTGACCGTCGAGCCGAACAGCTTCCCGATGCCGTAGGTGACGGCCGCCGCCACGAGGATGATCGCCAGCTGGCGCAGCGCCCCGCGGCGAAGCGGGCGGCCGCCGGAGTGCGCGACGACGGCTCCGACGAGGACGCTCGCGGCCGCGGTCAGCGCGATGGACACGACGACGGCGGGAACGCCGTGCAGGAACCACCAGGGCGCGAGCGGGACGAGGGCTCCCGCGGCGAAGTAGGCGAGCGACGTGGTCGCGGCGGTCAGCGGCGAGCCGAGCCCGGCGGGGCTGATGCCGAACACGATCTGGGCGGTGAAGGCGAGGAACCGCTCCTCGTCGAGCGCGAGCTCCGAGGGCGCGGCCTGCGCGGTCGCGCGGGCGAGCCCGGCGGCCTCCAGGCGCGAGGACAGCTCGCCGAGCATCAGCCGTGGGTTGTGCGTGACCAGCCGCCGGATCTGGGCCAGGAGGCCGTCGTAGAGCTCGGCCTGGCTGCGGACGGAGACCCACTCCCCCGCGGCCATCGACAGCGCGCCGGCGAGCAGGCTGGCGAACCCCGCCAGGCGGACCGCGCTGGGCGAGGCGTGCGCGCCGGCCAGGCCCAGGATGAGGCAGATGTTGGTGACGAGGCCGTCGCTGATGCCGAGCACGGCCGCCCGCGCGCCGCCCCGGGCGACCTTGGCCACCTGGCTGGCGAGCTCGGCGGCGTCGGCCGCCGGGTCGGCGGGCGCGCCGGTGGAGGTCGTGTGCAGCGGGCGGGCCGGCTGGTGCGGCCGGTACGGGCGATGGCCGGTGGCCGGGACCGGGGCCGGGATGGCCGTCGCCGCGGCGTCCTCACTCATGGGCGGCGCTCACGGGCTGCGCAGCCCGGTGAGGGTGGACAGCACCGAGACGGCGTGGTCCTGGACGCCCGCGACGGCGTAGGTCCGGCGCACGACGCCGGCGGGATCGACCAGGTAGGAGACGCGCAACGGGAAGGCGGCGTACTGGTCGTCCGGCGCCCGCTCGACCCCGAACAGGCGCCCCACGCTGTGGTCGACGTCGGACAGCAGCGGGAACTCGAAGCCCTGTTCCTCGGCCCAAGCCCGGTTCTCCTCGGGTGTGTCGAACGACAGGCCGACGATGAGACAGCCGGCCGCCCGGAACTGCTCGGCGCGGTCGCGAAGCTCCTGGCCCTCGATCGTGCAGCCGGGCGACCCGGCCCGGGGATACCACCACAGCAGCGCCCAGTGGCCCGCGAGCGACGTCGAGGAGACCAGCGTCCCGTCCTGGTCCGGCAACGCGAACGCCGGAAGGCGGGCACCCGGGTCGAGCATGCCAGCGATGCTATGCGCCGGCTCCCGGTGATCCGTGTCCGGTCTACCTCGCGCACGAACACGCGCGGGCGGCGATCCGCCGGCGCTTTCAGCCAGTCAGCCCGGGAGGCCGCGCGGTGTACGTGACCAGTGTCTGCTCCGGCCGGTCGGCGACCTGGAGCACGACGTGCGCGTACTCCAGCGGGCCGAGGCGAGGATGGCGGAGCCTCTTCACGCCATTGCCTATCGAGGCGACGTCGAGCTCCGGCCACCACTTCCGCACGTACGCGCTGTCGCGCTGGAGCTCGCCGACGAGGGCCGCGACGCTCGGCTCGTTCAGGTGGGCCGCGGTGGCCAGCCGGAAGCGCCCGAGCATGGCGCGCGCCTCCTGCTCCCAGTCGAGGTAGACCCGCGTCGCCTCGTCGCTGGTGAACATCCACCGCACCAGGTTCCGGTCCTCGGGTGCCCGGGTCTCCCAGTCGGTGAAAAGCTCACGTGCCGCCGGGTTCGCCGCGAGGACATCCCAGCAGCGTCCCTTGACGAAGGTCGGATAGGGATCGAGGCGCTCGACGAGGTCCGCGACGTCGGGCGAGATCGTCTCGGCCGGGGGCCGCGCCCGCCACTCGGTCTCGCGGCGCAGCTGCGCGCTCGCGGGCCGGCCGTTCGCGAGAACGTCGAGGTACTGGCGCTCAGCCGGATTCAGCCGAAGCGCCGCCGCGAGGGCGTCGAGCACCTGCGCGGAGGGGCTTACCTGGCGGCCCTGTTCGAGGAACGCGTAGTAGGTCGGCGACAGGTTCGCCAGCGCGGCGACCTCCTCGCGGCGCAGCCCGGGTGTACGGCGCCGCTCTCCCGGCGGCAGCCCGACGGCCGCGGGGCTGAGGCGGGCCCGCCGGGACCGCAGGAGCTCACCCAGCGTGACCGGGTCTCCGTTGGACTCCACGCCCGCGAGCATAGTCACGGCGATGCTAGTAAAGACATGCTGTGGTCACCCCCCGGTGCGATGCACAGACTGGGCTCCATGGACATTCTTCGGGAGCGAATCGAGGTTCCGGTGCCGGATGGCACCGCGATGGCCGGCTATCTCGCTCGCCCGGCCGGCGAGATAGCGCCGGTCGGGGTGATCGTGGCGCATGAGTTGTTCGGGGTGAACCCGGATATCCGATCCATCGTGGACGAGATCGCCGCCGCCGGTCATCTGGTGATCGCGCCGGAGTTCTACCATCGGGACGCCGAGCAGGGCCGGTACCTGGCCCGGGACGACGACGGCCGGCGCGCGGGTTTCGCTCTGTTGCACAAGCTGAGCCGTGCCGGCGCGATCGCCGACGTAAGGGCAGCCATGACGACGCTGACGAGCCGTTACGCGGTTCGCGAGGTCGCCCTGGTGGGATTCAGCGCCGGGGGCCATCTCGCCTATCTGGCCGCGGCCAGCCTGCCCATCTCCCGGACAGCCGTACTGTACGGCGGCTGGCTTCCGACCACCGACATCCCGCTCAGCCGTCCCGAGCCCACCCTGGAGCTCACCCCGGGAATCAGCGGCCAGGTTCTCTGCCTGTACGGCGGGAACGACGCGCTGATCGACGCCGACCAGCTCGAGCGGATCTCCACGGCCCTGCGCTCGAATGAGGTCCAGCACGAGCTCGTCGTCTACCCGGGCGTTCAACACGCGTTCTTCTGGGCCGGCACACCCGCCTTCGATCGCGATGCCCGCGACGACGCCATGAAAAGGATTCTCGCGCTGCTGGCCTGACCGGCTCCGCCGATGCTCGCCGAGTATTCATCTCGGGGTCGAGGCCACGTTCACGGCCCGCCACGTCGCCTGCGGTGAATCGAGGGACGCCGGCCGACGAGGAGATCTCGCCCCATGCAGATCGCGCAGATCTCGGACACGCACCTGACCCACCGGGGCGGCCTGACCGAGACGAACCTCCGGTGCCTGATCGCGTACCTCAACGAGGTGGCGCGCCCGGACGTCGTCGTGATCACCGGCGACATCCAGGTGATGCACCCGGACGACGCCGACGACCGGGCGTACGCCCGGTCGCTGGCCGGCCTGCTGGACGTCCCGTTCCGCGCGGTCCCGGGCAACCACGACGTCGGCGAGCCGGCCGAGCACCCCTGGGCCGGCCTTCGGGTGACCGACGAGCGGGTCACGGCCTTCGAGGCCACCTGGGGGCCCAGCTACTGGCGCGAGGACGGTGTCGGTGCCGTCCTGCTCGGCGTGAACAGCGAGCTGCTCGGCTCCGGGCTCGCCGCCGAGGCGCGGCAGTGGGCCTGGCTGGAACGGACCGTCGCCGAGCTGCCCACGGCCACCCCGGTCCTGCTGTTCCTGCACAAGCCGCTGTGGCCGGTGCTCGACGAGCCGACCGAGCAGCAGCTCGACGTCGACCCGGTGGCCCGGGACCGGCTGCTGGCCCTGCTCGACGCGGTCGCGCTGCGCGCCGTCGGCTCCGGCCACCTGCACACCTACCGCCAGCGACGGCGCGGCCAGGTCATCGAGGTCTGGGCGCCGTCGACCGCGTTCGTGATCACCGATGAACACGAGAGGCGCGGCGGCCTCGGCGAGATCGGCTACGTCGAGTACCTCGTCGGCGACGGGGTGGTCGAGGCGAACTTCCGCTCGATTCCCGGCCTGACCCGCACGCCGGGCCGGCGGATCCCCCAGGTCGCCGCCGCGGCCGACGCCGCCCTGGCCGCCCCGGGTCCGCCGACCGCCTGAGCGGCCGGGGCCGGCGCCGGCGGCGCCGCCGGCGGCGGCGGACCGACTCAGCAGGGACCGAGACTCAGCAGGGACCGAGGCCCAGCAGCGTCCAGAACAGGAACAGCACGGTGGCGACCGGGCCACAGCGGGGCGCCGACCCGGCCGGCGCGGCGGTCGGCCCGGCGCTGACCGGGCCCGCGGACGGTCTGGTCTGGGTCTGAGTCTGGGCCGGGGCCGGGCCGCCGCCGGGGCCCGTTCCCGCGCCGCCCGGGGCCGCCGCGGCGACCGCGGGTGGGGCCGACACCTCGGCCTGGGTCGGCCCCGCGGCCGGCGGCAGCGCGCCCGCGGGCAGCTGGTCGGTGGGCGCCACCGCCGGGGCGGTCTCGGGGACCGAGGCGGGCGAGCTGGCGACGCTGTCCGGCAGGGCAGCGCCGGCGTCCGCCGTGGCGCCGGTGTGGTGGACCGTGGTGACCACGCTGACGATGATCAGCGCGAGCACGAACGCCGCGCTCGTGGCGACCGCCGAGCGCCACACGAGCATCGCCCGCCGGTGCGCCGGGTCGTCGTCACGGTAGGCGTCGGCGTGACGGCCGCCGAACCGGGTCGCGGCGGGAATCACGACCGCGGCATTGGCCAGGTGGGGCGCGAGCGCGTCGTCGCGGGCCTCGACCTCGCCGTCCCAGTAGTCCAGGACCTCCGGGCGGTCGACGTCGTACAGGTCGGCGTCGAACCGCGGTCCGGTGGGAGCCTCGGCGCGCAGGATCTCGACCGTGTCGGCCTCGCCGTGGCGAGCGCCGCCGCCTAAGGCCGCGGAGTTCTCCCCGTCCCGTGACGAATCTTCCCAATGCCCCATCTGACCCCGCCCAGGTGCGGTCGCGCCCGGGCGAACCCGTCGCGACGATCTGACCTGCGCGCCGACCACCCGCCCGAGCGCGCGAGGCGATCGGGCCGGCCCCTCCCCAGGACCGGCGGCGAATACGAATCAGACAGTAACGACAAGACGCCCAAGACGCCACAAATGACGATCGAGTCCGCCCGATCATGAATGGTGCGCGAGAGGGCGGCCACACTGTGCGTCATTTCAGCGGCCCAAACCGCTGGTAGGCCCCGTGAGACGCTGCGGGCATGGTCCCCGGCCTCGCCCAGGAGCCCGAGCGGCGCGCACCCGTGCCACCGCCGCGACGGCGGTCCCGGTGGGCGCGCTGAGCCCCGGCGGCCCCTGCTTCGTCGGTGTCGACGTCGGCGGAACGACGATCAAGGCGGCGCTGTTCGATGACACCGCGCTGTTCGACGGCGCGGCGCGGCCGGTCGTCGAGGTGCGGGAGCCGACCCCGGCCGACGCGGGACCGGACGCCGTGGTGGCGGCACTGCTCGCGGTCACCCGCCAGGTCGTGGAGCTGGCGCAGGCGCGGCTCGCCCGGCCGGCGGCCATCGGCGTCGCCGCGCTCGGCCTCGTCGACGAGGCCGCCGGCCTGGCGGTCCGGTCGGCCAGGATCGGCTGGCGGGACGTGCCGCTGCGCGCGATCGTCGAGCGGGAGCTCGCGATCCCCGTCGCGCTCGGCCACGACCTTCGGGCCGCGGCGCTCGCCGAGGCCCGGCTCGGCGCGGGCCGCGGCTCGGCCAGCTTCGCCTTCCTCGCCGTCGGCACCGGGGTCGGCGGGGCCGTCGTCCTCGACGGCGTGCCGCTGACCGGGGCGCACGCGCGGGCGGCCGAGATCGGGCACCTGCGCGTCGCCGGCGCCGACCTGGCGTGCCCGTGCGGCTCCGTCGGCTGTCTGGAGACCGTCGCGTCGGCGCGCGGGATCGCCCTGGCCTACCGGGCGCGGACCGGCCGGACGGTCACGGCCGCCGACGTCGCCGGCCGGCTCGCCGACGACGCCGACGCGGCCGCCGTGTGGGCCCGCGCCGTCGACGCGCTCGCCGAGGCCCTGGCCATCTGCCAGCTCGTCGTGGACCCGGCCGCGGTGGTGATCGGCGGTGGCCTGAGCCTGGCCGGGGACCTCCTGCTGCGGCCGCTGCGCGGCGCGCTCGCGGACCGGGTGACGTTGGGGCCCGCGCCGCCCCTGGTGCGCTCCGCGCTCGGCGACCGCTCGGCCCTGGTCGGCGCGGGCCTGCTCGCCGCCAGGCTGCTGGGCGGGTGAACGTTCCGGGACACGTCGGAAATGCCGGGCGATCAGGCAGAATTGGCCAGTGGCCCAGGACGATCCATACCGCTGGCTGGAGGACGTCCTCGGGGAGGCCGCGCTCGACTGGGTGCGAGACCGCAACGCCGAGACGTTCGCCGAGCTCACCCCGTCCGCCGGGTTCGCCGAGCTGCGCGCGCGGCTGCGCGAGGTCCTCGACGCGGACGACCGGATTCCCTATCCGGTCAGGAGGGACGAGTACCTCTACAACTTCTGGCGCGACGCGGCGCAGCCGCGTGGCGTGTGGCGACGCACCTCGCCCGGGTCCTACCGCGACGACGTCCCGGACTGGGAGGTCGTGCTCGACGTCGACGCGCTCGCCGACCTCGAGGGCGAGAACTGGGTCTGGCACGGCGCGCGGGTGCTGCGGCCCGGTCATCGGCTGGCCCTCGTCGAGCTGTCCCGCGGTGGCGCGGACGCCTCGGTCGTCCGGGAGTTCGACCTGGTCACGAAGTCGTTCGTGACCGACGGCTTCGTCCTGCCCGAGGCCAAGAGCTCGGCCAGCTGGATCGACGCGGACCGGATCTACGTCGGCACCGACTTCGGGCCCGGCTCGCTGACCACCTCCGGCTACCCGCGGGTCATCCGGGAATGGCGGCGCGGCACGCCCCTCGACGACGCCGTCACCGTCTTCGAGGGCGAGGCGGACGACGTCTCGGTCGGCGCCTACCACGACCCGACCGAGGGCTTCGCCCGCGACTTCGTCTACCGGAACGTCGACTTCTACCGCACCGAGACGTTCCTGCGCACGCCGGCCGGGCTGGTCCGCCTCGACGTCCCGGACGACGCGGAGACCTCGGTGCACCGGGACTGGCTGCTCATCACCACCCGGTCGCCGTGGGCCGTCGGGGAGCGGGTCCATCCGGCCGGCGCTCTGCTCGCCGCCGACCTCGACGCCTTCCTCGCCGGGCGGCGCGAGCTCGACGTCCTGTTCGAGCCGGACGCGCACACCTCGCTGGCCTACCACGCGTGGACCCGCGACCACCTGATCGTCGCCACGCTGCGGGACGTGCGCAGCCAGCTCACCGTGCTGACGCCGGGCGCCGCCGGCTGGGCCTCGGCGCCGCTGGCGGACCTCCCCGACACCGGCTCGGCGGCCATCTGCGACACGAGCTCCGACGTCGACGACGAGTACTACCTCAACGCCAGCGGCTACACCCAGCCGGCGACGCTGTACCGCGGCGACATCGGAGCGCGGCCCGAGATCGTCAAGCAGGCGCCGGGCTTCTTCCCCGCCGACGGCCTGACCGTCAGCCAGCATTTCGCGGTGTCCGACGACGGCACCCGTGTCCCCTACTTCGTGGTCGGCTCTGGAGAACCCGGGCCGACGCTGCTGCACGGGTACGGCGGCTTCGAGGTCTCACTCACCCCGGGCTACAGCGGCACCGTCGGCCGCGGCTGGCTGGAGCGCGGCGGCACCTACGTCGTCGCGAACATCCGCGGCGGCGGCGAGTACGGCCCGGACTGGCACCAGTCGGCCGTCCGGGAGAACCGGCCGCGCGTCTTCGAGGACTTCGCCGCCGTGGCCAGGGACCTCGTCGAGCGGGGGGTGACGACGCCCGCCCAGCTCGGCATCGAGGGCGGCTCGAACGGCGGGCTGCTGATGGGCGTCATGCTGACCCGCTACCCGGGGCTGTTCGGGGCGATCGTCTGCTCGGTGCCGCTGCTGGATATGCGCCGCTACCACGAACTGCTGGCCGGAGCCTCGTGGATGGCCGAGTACGGCGACCCGGACGACCCGGCCGACTGGGCGTTCCTGCGCGAGTACTCGCCCTACCAGAACGTCCGGCCGGGCCAGCCCTACCCGCCGACGCTGGTCACGACGTCGACGCGGGACGACCGCGTCCATCCCGGGCACGCCCGCAAGATGGTCGCGCGGCTGGCCGAGCTCGGCTACGACGTCCGCTACTACGAGAACATCGAGGGCGGCCACGGCGGCGCCGCCGACAACGAGCAGCTCGCCCACAAGCTGGCGCTGACCTACGAGTTCCTCTGGCGCAGCCTCGGCCCGGCCGAGGTCGATGCCCGCCGCGAGGATCGATCATGATCTGACCGGGGTAAGCACCCGATCATGGCGAACTTGCTGCGCCGCGCCGCCGCGGCCGTTGGACTGGGTGGGCGGCCTCGGTCCGAGGCCTCCCGATCCCAGGCGCCGGACGGGCGGGCCTGGAACCCGTCCGGCTGGTGGTGGTGCATGGAGCACCAGCGTCCGGAGAACCCGCCGGACATGCCCGGCCACCGCCGGCTCGGCCCGTACGCGAGCGCGGCCGACGCCGCCGCGTGGCGGGAGCGCCTCGACGAGCGCAACGAGCAGTGGGACCGCGACGACGACCGGTCCTGACCGGCGCCCATGGGGCCCTGACCTTGGGGCCCTGGTCCGGGCCGCCGAGAGGATTCCGGGCATGAGGATTTCCGGGCACAAGGTCCGGGTGAGGGAGGCAGACGTGGCGCTCAGGTGGACATGGCTCGTGGTCGACTCCGTCGCGCCCGTGCCGCTCGCCCGGTTCTGGGCGGACGTCT
Source organism: Pseudofrankia inefficax (assembly GCF_000166135.1). NCBI lineage: Bacteria > Bacillati > Actinomycetota > Actinomycetes > Frankiales > Frankiaceae > Pseudofrankia > Pseudofrankia inefficax. The sequence continues at coordinate 3,160,740 of NC_014666.1, read as the reverse complement.
TCGGCGTGGAGCCCGAGCAGGACGACGACGGCGACTGGACCGTCGCGGTCCCGGACAGCTCGGTCCAGCTGCTGTTCACCGCGGTGCCCGAGTCGAAGACCCTCAAGAACCGCCTGCACCTGGACCTGTCGCCGTCGTCGCCCGAGGAGCAGGCGGCCGAGGTGGAGCGCCTGATCGGGCTCGGCGCGACCCGGGCCGACGTCGGCCAGACCGGCGAGGAGTCCTGGGTCGTGCTGGCCGACCCGTCCGGCAACGAGTTCTGCGTCCTGTCCGGCCGGGACTGACCCGGCCGGGCGCGGTTTCGCCCGGCCGGTCGCCTTCGCCCGGCCCGTCGCCTTCGCCCGGCCGGTCGCCTCCCTCGGCCGGTCGCCTTCCCTCGGCCAGTCGCCGCGCCCGCCCGCGCGTGACTGTGCTTTCGACCTGCTCGTTTGCCGCCGCGAGCGGGAACGGGACCGGTAAGCGGCCGAAAGATGTCCATCGTGTTACCGGTCACATTGCCGGACGTTGCGCGGATACCTGCCGGAAAACTGTGCTGGGTTCTTCAAGGCGCCCGAATTACCGGACGGCGCGTGGCGTGGACGGTCGATGGAGGGATTCCCGTGACCAGGCCCGAGACCGTCACTGACGACCTCGCGACGGCCCAGGCGGTCGAGGCCGTCGTGAACACCGAGGCCTACCCCTTGTTCGCGCCCCAGGAGAGCGCCGACCAGGGGAAACTCATCGAGGGTGTCCGGCGCGAGCTGGCCGCGTCCGGCTGTTGTGTGCTTCCGGAATTCGTCCGGCCCGCGGCGCTGGAACGCCTGCGCGACCAGTGCGCGCGGCTCGCGCCGCTGGCCTACTACGGCGACGAGACCGTCAACGCGTACAACATCGCGCCGGGGACACCGCTGCCGCCGGGGCACCCGGGGCGGGTCAGCATGCGGCGCGGCAACGCGTTCGTCGCCCGGGACCGCATCCCGGCCGACCATCCCGTCGAGCGGCTCTACACCAGCGTCGCGTTCCAGCGCTTCGTGGCGGCCTGTTTCGAGCTGCCCGCCGTGCACGAGCTGGCGGACCCGCTGGCGGGCCTGTGCGTCAACGTGGTCGCCCCCGGGCGGGAGCACCCCTGGCACTTCGACACCAACGAGTTCGCGGTGAGCCTGCTGACCCAGGAGGCACGGGGCGGCGTGTTCGAGTACTGCCCGCGCATCCGGTCCGCGGCCGAGGAGAACGTCGAGGACGTGGCGGCCGTGCTCGCGGGCGACGGCGACCGGTTCGTCCGGCGGCTGCGGCTGCGGCCCGGCGACCTCCAGCTCTTCCTCGGCCGGTACTCGCTGCACCGGGTCAGCCGGGTGACGGGCCCGGAGCAGCGACACAGCGTGATCTTCGCCTACAGCGCGCGGCCGGGCGTCGTCGGCAGCCTGTCCAGGACCAGGCAGTTGTTCGGCCGGGTGCTTCCCGCGCACGAGCGGGCGGCCGAACAGCCCGTTCGCGTGGACGCGTTGCTCGACTGACCGGCGAGCAGATCCCCCGCCGGCGGGAATTCCCGCCCGCCCATTCCCGCCCGCCCATTTCCGGACCGAGCATTCCGGACCGATGCCCGCCCTGACCGCCCGTTGACGGGCGGATCGAGAGGAGCACCGACCATGGATTTCGACGCGACCGGAAAGGTTTCACTGGAGCACGTCTACAACCAGCCCGACCCGCGCGCGTACTTCCGCACGCTGCGCACGCTCGACTACCGGCTCCCCCAGCTGGCCAAACCGTACTTCTCCAAAATCATCGACGAATGCCAGGAAACGCGCCCGGACCAGCGGCTGCGCGTGCTCGACGTCGGCTGCTCCTATGGCGTCAACGCGGCGCTGCTGAAGTTCGACGTCGCCATGGACGACCTGTACGACCGCTACGCGGGAGAGGACAGCCTGGCGGTCGACGCGAATACCCGGGCGGCGCTGGTGGCCCGCGACCGGGCGCTGGCCACGGCGCGCGATGGCGCGACGGACATCGAGGTGGTCGGGCTCGACGCGTCCGGTCCCGCGCTGTCCTACGCCCTCGACGCCGGGTTCCTCGACGACGCGCTGCACGCGGACCTGGAGTCCCGGGATCCGACCGAGCCGGAGCGGGCCCGCCTCGCCGGCGTGGACCTGGTCATCTCGACCGGCTGCCTGGGCTACGTCACCGGACGGACCCTGACCCGGATCGTCACGGCCGCCACCGGCGGGTCCGCGGCCCCCGGGCCCGGGGAGACGGCGGGGGGCGGCCGTCCGGGCCTGCCGTGGATGGCGCACTTCACGCTGCGCATGTTCCCGTTCGACCCGATCGCCGAGACGCTGGCCGGGTTCGGCTACCAGACCGTGGCCGTCGACCGGATGTTCGAGCAGCGCCGGTTCGCCTCGCCGCAGGAGCGGGACCAGGTGCTGGCGACGCTGGCGGGGGTCGGGGTCGATCCGCGCGGGCTTGAGGCCGACGGCTGGCTCTACGCCCAGTTGTTCATCTCCCGCCCACCCGAGTCACGCTGAGAAGCCGATCGGCGCGAATCCGTCACAGCGAATACGTCACAGCGGTGCCTGGCAACCGCCAGGATGAGTCCACCCGTGCCATGACCAGCCGAGCGCCGGTCGGCTGCCGCGCGTCCAGTGTCGGGACCCGCCCAGGCCGCCCGCCACGACCACGATCCCGCCACGACCACGATGAGGAAGACGACCAGGATGACCGTCCAGACCGGCCGCGAGGCCGCCACCACCGCCGCGCCCACGGGCGGGATGGTGCCCGCCACGGGCACCTTCGACAACGAGGACAGCCTGCCCCGCGTCCCGCTGCCCGGCCTGGCGGAGAGCTGCGCCCGGTTCCTGGACTGGTGTGCCCCGCTGCTCACCGCCGAGCAGCTGGCCGCGACCGAGGCCGCCGTCGCCGAGTTCCTCGCGCCGGACGGGCCGGGGCCCGCGCTGCACGCGCAGCTCGCCGCGTTCGACGCGAGCGAGGGCGTCCACAGCTGGCTCGACGAGTTCTGGCCCGCCCGCTACCTGGGCCGCCGCGACCGGATCGCGCTGAACGCCAACTTCTTCTTCCTGTTCCGCGACGCCGTGCCCGCGCCCACGGCCGAGGCGCTGCCGGGCGGCCCGCAGGTCGAGCGGGCCGCCGGCCTGATCGCCGCCGCGCTCGACTACAAGCTGCGGCTGGACGCGGAGCGCATCCCGCCGCTGGTGCGGCGCGGCCAGCCCCAGTCGATGGTGCAGAACCGGTTCCTGTTCTCCACCACCCGGATCCCCGGCCTGGAGCAGGACACCGTCCGGGTGCCCTACAGCGCCGCGTGGCCGGGCCCGTCGGACGCCCGCCACGTCCTCGTGTTCCGCCGGGGGCAGATGTTCCAGCTGGAGGTGCTCGGCCCGGACGGCACCCCGCACACCCTCGCCGAGCTGGCCACCGGCCTGGTGGACGTGCTGGCCGCCGCCGACCTGACGCCCGCGCCGGACGACACCGCCGTCGGGCACCTCACCACGAAGGCCCGCGCGGACTGGGCCCGCAGCCGGGCGGCGCTGCTCGCCCTCGACCCGGCGAACGCGGTCGCCCTCGACGACGTCGAGCGGGCGCTGTTCTGCGTCTGCCTCGACCACGTCACCCCGCCGGACCGGATCGCCACCTGCGACCAGCTGCTGTACGGCAGCGCCGCCGGCCGCTGGTACGACAAGGCGGTCTCGTTCGTCGTCCTGCCGAACGGCCAGGCCGGGATCAACGTCGAGCACTGCGGGCTGGACGGCACCACGATCCTGAGCTTCGTCGACGAGCTGCTCGCCGCGCCGGCCGCCGAGCTGTCGGCCCGCTCCGGCGCCCGGGCGCACGGCCGCCCGGCGGTGCGGCCCGTCACCTTCGTCCTGGACGAGGCGCTGCGGGCCGACATCCGGGCGGCGGCCCAGGCGTTCACCCAGTTCGGCGCGGACACCGCGTCGGTGGCGCTGACCTTCCCCGAGCACGGCGCCGACCGGTCCAAGGCGCTGCGGATCTCACCGGACGCGCTGGTGCAGCTGGCCTACCAGCTCGCGCACCACCGGGCGAAGGGCCTGATCGGCGCGACCTACGAGTCGATCGCCACCCGCCAGTGGCGCTACGGGCGCACGGAGGCGATGCGGGTCGTCACGCCGGAGGTGCTGGCCTTCGTCGCGGCCATGAACGACCCGACGGCGGACCCGGCCACCCGCCGCGAGGCGCTGCGCGCCGCGGCCGGGGCGCACGTCCGCCGGGCCGGCGACTGCCAGCGCGGCGACGCGCCCGAACAGCACCTGTGGGAGCTCGCCTTCATCCAGCGCCGCCACGGCGCCGAGCTCGGGGTGCCGGCGGCGTCTCCGCTGTACGAGTCGCCGGGCTGGCTGGTGATGCGCGACGACTACCTGAGCACCAGCTCCGCCCCGTCGGAGAACATCGAGTACTTCGGGTTCGGCTCGACCAGCGGGAAGTGCATCGGCATCGCCTACGTGCTGCTGGCGGACCGGCTGAACATCTACCTGAGCACCCCGCGCCCGGTGGCCGCCGGCATGCACGCGTTCGCCGACCGGCTGCGCGAGGCCCTCGCCGAGCTCGACCAGCTGCTCGCCACGGACCCCGCCCGCCCCTGAGGGGAGCTGCTGCCACCCCCGGCGGCGTTCAGCTGCCGAGGGTGGCGCTCCAGACGTCACCTGGATCTGGCTGACTCCGCCGCTGTACGACCGCACATAGCCGGCCGCGAGGTGGCCGGTGTCGTAACCGGCGACGCAGAACCGCAGGCCGGTGTGTTTGCTGATCGACGACTCCCGCTGGGTGCGCAGCACCCGTGCGCATTCGGCGGGCGTCGGCGCTCCGGAACCATTCCACGGCGCGAGTCTCGCGAGGTCGGAGCGGTGGATCACTCCGGCGGCGTGGACCGCCTGCAGCGCCTCGGCGACGCCCGCGATCACGAGCAGGACCGACTCCGCCGCGAGCGCCCCCCGGCGGGCGACCGTCGCCGCCAGCGAGGGAGCCGGCACGTAGGCCGTGGCGAGCCAGGGCCGGGCCGCGTGCCATCGCAGTCGATGACGGGTGCCGTGTAGAGGCCCCGCACGCGCTGGGCGATCGTCACCTCGGCGGTGAACCGGCGGCGGAACTCCGGGTCGTCGGCGAACTCCGGCCGCGCGACCTTGATCGCCACTCGCCGCCCGCCCGGGGTGTAGGACAGGTAGACCGCGCCCATGCCGCCAGCCCCGATCCGGGCCCGGTGTGAGGGCCCGGCGACGTGGGGCGCATTGCTCCCCTTCACGACGAATTGCCACTTTCGTCATCTTACGAGCAAGATCACCGAGGCTCGGCCCGTAAGGAAGCTCACCCGTCGAAGTGGACTTAGCTCGTCCGCTTCTGGATAGAGTTCTGGAAACGGAGCGATGATGTCCACTTTCACCGGGACGGAGATGGCGGATGGCCATACAGACGAAGGACGCGCAGGCCTCGCCCGCCGTCACGGCTCCACCGGCCGGCGGCGAGACCGACCGGATGCACGGGATGCGCTGGTGGATCCTGGGCCTGCTGGGCCTGGCGCAGCTGATGGTCGTGCTGGACACGACGGTGGTGAACATCGCGCTGCCGTCGGCGCAGCGCGCGCTGGGCTTCACCAACGACCAGCGGCAGTGGATCGTGACGGGGTACGCCCTCGCGTTCGGTAGCCTGCTGCTGCTCGGCGGGCGCCTCGCCGACCTGTTCGGCCGCAAGCGGATGTTCCTCATCGGCCTGGTCGGGTTCGCGATCGCCTCGGCGCTCGGCGGCGCGGCCACCGGCTTCGGCATGCTCGTCGTCGCCCGCGCCGTGCAGGGCGGGTTCGGCGCGCTGCTCGCGCCGGCAGCGCTGTCGCTGCTGACGACCACGTTCACCGACGTCAAGGAGCGCTCGAAGGCGTTCGGGATCTACGGGGCGATCGCCGGCGGCGGCGCGGCCATCGGGCTGCTGCTCGGCGGCGTGCTCACCGAGTACCTGTCCTGGCGCTGGTGCATGTACGTCAACCTGATCTTCGCGGCGCTCGCGTTCGCCGGCGGCGTCGCGTGGCTTCGCAACCAGGCCGCGCAGGAACGTCCCCGGCTCGACCTCCCGGGCATCGTGCTCGTCTCCGCCGGGCTGTTCTCCGTCGTCTACGGTTTCTCGCACGCCGAGACCGGTGGCTGGGCCGACCCGGTGACGATCGGTTTCCTGGTCGCCGCCGGGGTGCTGCTGGTCGCGTTCGTCCTGGTCCAGCAGCGGGTGGCGCACCCGGTCCTGCCGCTGCGGGTCATCCTCGACCGCTACCGCGGCGGGTCGCTGCTGGCGATCCTGATGTCCGGCGCCGGCATGTTCGGGGTCTTCCTGTTCCTGACCTACTACCTGCAGCAGAACCTCGGCTTCAGCGCCGTGCGGTCGGGCCTCGCCTTCCTGCCGATGACCGCCGCCCTGATGGTCGCCTCGCAGATCGGCTCGACCGTGCTCACCACGCGGTTCGGCCCGCGGTTCATCATGGCCCCGGGTCTGGCGATCGGCGGGGTCGGCCTGTGGATGCTCACGCACATCGACGCCGGCTCGACCTACGCCGCGAACGTCCTTCCCGCCACCATGGTCTTCGGCGTCGGCCTCGGCCTCGTCTTCGCCTCGGCGATGAGCCTGTCCACCGCGGGCGTCGCCCCGCAGGATGCCGGGGTGGCCTCGGCGATGGTCAACACCGCCCAGCAGGTCGGTGGGTCGGTCGGCACCGCGCTGCTGAACACCATCGCCGCCTCGGCCATGAGCGGCTACGTCCAGTCCCACTCCCCCGGCCCGCAGCGCGCCGTGCTCGCCACCCTGCACAGCTACACGACGGCCTTCTGGTGGAGCTCCGGCATCCTCATGCTGGGCGCCGTGATCACTGCCGTCGTTCTGCCGTCGCGGGTGCGGCAGGCCGGAGAGAATGAAGCGGAGGTCATCGCGCTCGGCGCCTGACCGACGTCCGTCCCCGGCGCGTGGGCCCGGTCCGCTACCGGGCCGGGCCGACGCGCCACCGTCGACGAGCCGCGGAGGAACCGAAGCCATGCCCGCCACAGCCGCGGTGTCCAGCACCGCCGCCCCGCGCGTGCGCAAGGACGTCGCCCGCAACCGCGCGCTGCTCCTGGCCACCGCCGACCGGCTCATCGCCGTCCGGGGCCTGGACGTCACCTTCCACGAGCTGGCCGAGGCGGCCGGCGTGGGAGTCGGCACCGTCTACCGCCACTTCGCCGACCGGAACGCGCTGCTGGGCGCGCTGATCGAGCAGCGGTTCGAGGCCGCGCGCGACATCCTGCTCGCCGCCGAGCAGATCGGCGACCCCGTCGAGGCACTGCGCACGGCGGTGCTGCGCACCTGTGAGCACCAGTTCTCCGACCGGGCCATGTGGCAGGCCATGCTCTCGGTCGCCGAGGGCCACCGGGATCTCGCGAAGGAACGGCTGCTGCCGGTCCTCACCCGGATCGTCGAGCGGGCCCGGTCCACCGGCCGCCTGCGCGCCGACTTCACCCTCACCGACCTGCCGATGATCTTCATGCTCACCGGTGGCCTGAGCAGCCACATCGCGCGCACCCAGCCGGACCTCTGGCGACGCTACGTCGAGGCGATCCTGGACGGGTTCATGGTGCGCGAGTCCGACCGGACCGGGGCCGCCGTGCCCGCCGCGCCGACGGACGACGAGCTCGAGGACATCATCTCCTGCACTGAGTAGCCGGGGCCGCCACCGGCAAGGTAGCCCGGTGCCGCCATGATCGGCGTTTCGGCCCTCCAGTGGTTGTTGCCGGGCCTGGTTCACAGCCACCAGAGGGCCAAAAAGCGATCAAGGCGGGGCCGGGGTGGGCCGAAGGGCGGGCTGTCCGCCTTCCCTTCGGCCCACCGGCGGGGGTCAGGCCGGGATCGGGGTGTTGCCGAGGACCTTGTACGCGGTGGGCTGGCCCTTGTCGTCCAGGGTCGTCGTCAGGCCACCGAGCACGCAGACGGCGGGCTGGTCGGGGATGGCCTTGCCGTTGCAGCGGAACTTCAGCCCGGCCGCGCCGGGCAGCGCCGTCTCCTTCATCGCCTTGATGGTCGAGGTGATGGTCGCCGGGGTGATGTCACCCGAGATGCCCTGGGTCGCCGCCTGGAGGCCGGCCACCAGCGAGAACATGATCATGCCGTCCTGGTAGCTGAGGTCGATGCCGCTGCCGTAGGTCTCGGCGACCTTGGTGAACAGGTCCATCGACGGGCTGGCCGGGCCGATCGGCACCGTGGCGCTCACGACGATGCCCTTGAGGGTGCTGGCGGAGACCGCCTTGCGGGTGGCGTCGGTGATGCACTGGGAGATGGCGCTGATGGTGCCGGTGAAGCCCACCTGCTTCAGGCCGTTCATGGCGCTGATGCAGAACGAGTCGTTGCCGATGATGAAGACCTGGTCGGAGCCGTCCGAGGCGATCTTCTGCATCTGGGGCGTCATGTCGGCGGTGCCCGGGGCCACCCGGACGAGCTCGTAGCCGATGCCGGCCTTCTTGAACAGCGGCGGCGCGACGTCCTGGGCGGAGTGCAGGGCCGCCGGGACGTCGATCACGATGGCGGCGACCTTCTTGTTGCCCTTGTCCTTCGCGACCTGGATCGGCAGGTCGATGATCGGGAAGGTCGGGTTGCCGAGGCTGAAGGTCGTCGGGCTCGACAGCAGGCTCGGGTCACCGGACCCGTAGATCATGACGGGGATCTTGGCGTCGTTCAGGGGCTTCCAGGCGCTGTCGACGACGCTGGAGGTACCGATGACGACGGCGGCGACGCCCTTCTCGACCATCTGGTTGCCGCAGTCGGTCGCCTTGGCCGGGTCGCCCAGGGTCTCGCAGATCGTGATGTCGAGCGGCCGGCCGCCGAGGCCGGACCTGCGGTCGTTGAGCCACTTGGCGGTGGCCTGGGCGACCTTGTTGTCGTTGGTGTGATCGGCGACCGGGCTGGCGCCGTCCGTGATCACGCCGATCGTGATGGGCGCGCCCGTGGCCTTGGCCACCGGTCCGAGGATGTCGGCCTGGCCGGCGGAACCGCTCGCCGGCGCGGGGGCCGCGCCCGTGCCGCCGGAGCCGCCGCAGGCCGAGACGAAGGCCAGGCTCGCGGCGACGACCGCGACGCCGGCCAGGCGTAACCCGACCGGGCGGGTGGGTAACTGGCGGGCGGTGGCGGACCGGAATGGCCGGGTTCCAGCCCGTCGACGGTTCGGTCTCCCAATGTGCGACATGTTCTCCACCTTTGCCGTTGGCGTCGGCTGAATACGAGACTGACTTTTGTGGTGCGCGCCGGTGTCTGGCTCGTCGGGAACGCCGCGCGGACCGGCTGGGTCGATGCCGGCCGGCTGGCGAAAGGTTTGTTCGGTGGTCGCTCGGCGGACACGGATGGTTGCCTGCACCAGGCTCCGATCAGCAGGAAACCTGAAGGTCCCGCATGATGGTCCACCATCCCGAAATCTGTCAATAGGCAGCAAGCTGGTGCCCTACGGCGCGCCTACGTGGCCCGGCGTGTCGCGCCAGGCAGCCCGGAAGGCGCCGACGTCGTCCCGCTCCGCGACGTGGTGCCTACCGGACGAGGCGCGACAACCGGTCCTCGGCGAGGATCCGCCGGGTCGTGACGCGCTCGGGGTAGGAGCGCATGAACATTCTGGTGAAATGGCTTCCGTAATGCAGGGAATCGCCGTCATTTTCCCCGGAAACCGACCGGATACGGGCCTGGAAGCGCGGCTCGTGGAAGTACGCGAGGGCATATCGCGCGCGGGTGTTGAGCCGCACCTTGTGCGGGGTGGAGAGCAGCAATCCGTCGGTGATGAGCTGGAGCATGTCGCCGGGAAAGACCGTCACGACGCCGGGCACCGGCTCCACGAACGTCCAGGGCTCGTCGTCCTCGTACCTGCCGGCCATGCTTTCGGTCGGCAGCCAGTTCCTGGTGCGCCGCTCGCCGTCGACCGGCGGGCGGATGTAGAGGCCACCGACGTCGTCCTGCGCGGCGATCACGAGGAGCCCGTAGTCGGTGTGAGCTCCGATTCCCCGGCTCGTCCGCGCGGACCGGGCCGGAAAGCGAAGCACCCGCAGGTGGTGCCAGCCATCCCGCGTCAGGCTCGTCAATGTGTCGAGGTCGAGGCCCAGTCCCAGCGCCGCCAGTCTCAGCAGTTTCTCGCCGATGACGCCCAGCCCCGCCATGAAGGCCGTCATGGCGCGCTCGTACTCGTCATCGGGCCAGGGAACCGGGCCATGGCAGGGCCATTGCGCCCGGACCCTGGGGTCGTCCAACGGTACGTCTGGGCAGACGGTGAAGATCTCGGAGTAGTCCGGCTCGCCCGCCGTGCGCTCTTCTCCCGAGGCTATGTATCCGCTGAAGGTCAGATCGCTGATACAGCTGGCCTTGACCGCGGCGGGCTGGCTGAAGAAGCGCCTGCTCGACTCCAGGGCCGCGTGTGTCCTGCGGCTCTGCGCCGGGTCGGTCGCCACCTGGAGGATTCCGTCGGTCCGCCACGCGCGGACCAGTTCCTGGGCCAACTGGAGGTCGAGCGGGGTGCCGTCCACCGAGTCGGGGAGTTGGAAGGTCTGAAGGCCGGCCATGTCGGTCCCTCTCTGCGCGCCCCTCAAGAAGAATCCGCGTTCTGGCAGGGCGTTGCGTCGTGGCGACGGTAGCGCAGGCGTGACCGGTAAGGTTCGCTCATGCGGGCGGCAGCGGTCATCTACGTCGGGGACCTGGAACGCATGCGCGCCTTTTACGAAGGCTGCTTCGGGCTCACCCCCGCCGACGGCGCGGACGGTTACCGCGGGTTGGAATCCGACGCCTGGCTGCTCACCCTCGTCCGGTCGGGCGACGCGGTGCCCACCGCCACGCCGCCGGACCGGCGCTCGAACACGCCGGTCAAGCTCGCCTTCGAGGTCGCCGACATCGAGGCGCTCCGGCCGGTCGCCGGCGCCCTCGGCGGCCAGGTGAGCCCCGCCGCCACGGCCTGGGAGTTCCGCGACGCGCTGCACTGTGACTGCGTCGACCCGGAAGGCAATGTCGTTCAGCTGGTCCAGGCGCGAAGGCCCGGCAAGCGGTTGCCCGCCGGCTGATTCGCCTGGGAGAGTGGGCGGCCCTGCCGCGGGCGGCCGTCCCGGCGCCCAGGGTCCGAGGAGGCGGCGACGGTGGACCAGGCACCGCGGGGGGACGCGGCCTCGACCGGCGCCGACATCGTCGCCAGCGACGACCCGAGGGACTCCCGGGCCAGGTGGCGCCCGGTCCGCGCGGCCGACGCGCCGGACCGGTGGCAGGGGGCGGACCGGCGCCTGGTCTGCGTGTTCGTCATCCTCGTCGTCGTGCCGGTGCTCCTCATGGCGACGGCGGCCGCGCTGACCGACCACGAGGGCGTCCCGGCGACGGTCTGGTGGGCGGCCGTCGCGTTGTTCGCGCTGCTGCCCGGTCTCGACCTGTGGTCCAGGGCCGGTCGCCAGCACCGGGGCGTCCGGGGCGTCGGTGTCGTCGAGGGCGTGCACACCTCGCGGTTGGTCCAGACGGTGGCCGCACCGTGCTGGGCGGTCGTCAGCTATGTCACGGACGACGGCCAGACCCACCGGACCCGGCTTCCGCTGCTGAGGCCGGTGCCGGTCGGCGCGCGCGTTCCGCTCGTGTTCGGCGGCCGGCGGGCCTCCCGCCCGGCCTGCTTCGCGTCCCGCCGCGACCAGCTCCGCCTGACCCTGCGCTCCTGCAGCACCGGGCTCGTCGGCCAGTGCTATCTGCTCTGCGGGCTCGGAGCCGCCGTGCTGCTGCTGATGCCGGCCAGGTAGCCGGCCTACCGCGCGATCCCGACGGTCTGGCGCTCGCTGGTCGGATCGTCGAGGCAGCGCAGCATGTAGTGCGCCACGTCCGGCCGGGAGACCGAGGCGCCACGGCGCAGGTTGCGGCCGTAGGCCGTGCGGTAGGCGGCGGTCAGCGGGCCGTCGGTGAGCCTCGGTGGCCGCACGATCGTCCAGTCGAGGGTGCTCGCGCGCAGCAGGTCCTCCATCCGGGCCAGGTCCGCGTAGTGGCCGCCGAGCGCGGCCCTGACCGCCGGGCCCAGCACGTAGCGCATGAGTGGGCCGTCACCGGGGTCGCGCCGCGGCGGGTGTGGCCGCGCGGGCGAGGCGACCGTGCCGATCGGGGCGGCGCTGACCACGACGATCCGGTGGACGCCGGCGGTCCGCATCGCCGTGACGACCGCGTCCGTGCCGCGAGTGGCGACGTCCGTGTCACGCCGGCTGCGCCCGCCGAGCGCGGACAGGACGGCGTCCGCGCCGGCGACGGCCGGCACGAGCGCCGCCGGGTCGGCCGTCGCCAGGTCCGCGGCCACGACCCGGCCGGGCGACGGCGCCACCGCCTCCGGCCGCCGCGCCACGGCGGTCACCTCGTGGCCCGCGTCCAGGGCCTGTGCCACCAGCAGCCGGCCGATGCCGCCGGTCGCCGCGAAGATCGTGAGCTTCATCGGGGGTGCTCCTTGCCGTCAGGCCGGCCCGGTTCGGTCAGGTCGGCCAGTCGCCGCTCGTCACTCGGTATGACGGAACAGGGAGGCACACCATGACCGAGACGCTCACCGAGGTGTTCGAGGCACAGCGGCCGCGGCTGCGGGCGGTCGCCTACCGGCTGCTGGGCTCGTTCAGCGAGGCCGACGACGCCGTCCAGGACACCTGGCTGCGCCTGAGCCGCGCCGACCGGGCGGACGTCGTGAACCTGCCGGGGTGGCTGACGACCGTCATCGCCCGGATCTGTCTGGACCAGCTGCGCGCGCGCCGGGCCCGCCGGGAGGAGCCGGCCGGGGTCCACCTGCCCGAGCCGGTGGTCGCTCCGGTGGGCGGCGCCGACCCGGAGCAGGAGGCCCTGCTCGCCGACGCCGTCGGCGTCGCGCTGCTCGTCGTCCTGGAGACGCTGAGCCCGGCCGAACGGCTCGCCTTCGTCCTGCACGACCTGTTCGGGGTGCCGTTCGACGAGATCGCCCCGGTCGTCGGACGGTCCACGGCCGCGGCGACCCAGCTGGCCAGCCGGGCCCGCCGCCGGCTGCGCGGAGTGGAGCCGGACGGGAGCGGCGACCCGGCCCAGCAGCGCCGCCTGGTCGAGGCCTTCCAGGCCGCGGCCCGCGACGGTGACCTGGCGGGCCTGCTCGCGGTGCTCGACCCCGACGTCGTGCTGCGCGCGGACGCCGGTCCCCGCGCGTCCGGCGAGGTCCGGGGCGCCCGGGCGGTGGCCGAGCGGACGTCGACGTTCGCGCCGATGTCCCCGTACGGGCGCGCGGCCCTGGTCAACGGCCGGCCCGGCATCGTCGTGCTGCCGCCGGGCGCGGCGGTCGTCGCGGTACTGGGCTTCACGGTCCGGGCCGGGCGGATCGTGGAGATCGACGTGTTCGCGGACCCCGGCCGGCTACGCCACGTCGACGTGAGCGCCTTCGGGTAGGTCAGCGCCTTCGGGTAGGTCAGTGACTTCGGGTAGGTCAGGAGCCGGCGCGCCTGGCCGACCGCCGGTCAGCGGTCGAGCAGGCGGCGTCGTTCGCCCGAGGCACCTGGAAGGACACCGGAGGCCTGGCCGGCCACCGGGACGTCACATGCTCAGTTCGCGTTCGATGTTCCGCAGGCCGTGGCGGGCCAGGGCGAGGTTGGCCCGGGCCCGGTCCAGCGCGAGGTAGAGGAACAGCCGGCTGCCGCCGCGGGTGAGCAGGCGGATGATGTGGTACTGCCGGTCCACGGTGATGAGGATGTCCTCGATCCCCTCGCGGATACCGAGGGCCTCCAGCGTCCTCGCCTTGGCGCGGACCACGTCGGTGTTGCCCGCCGCCGCGACCTCAAGGTTGAGCGCCCGGCCACCGCCGGCGGAGCCCAGCATCATTCCGCTCTCGTAGTCGACGAGCGCGACCCCGAGCGCTCCGTCGAGTGCCATCGCTTCCTTCAACGCGGTCTCGATGTCCATACAACCTTCCCCGATCCAATGGACAATTTGGCATTTTATCTGGGTTGACTTTTGTCCCGACCGATCTACCACGTGATTTGCCGGACGATCGACGGGACTGGTAGTACTCGACCGCAACGCACCATATCCTTCCCTTTGTTCGCTGTCACGGACGAGGGGGTGGAACGCGATGGGCGCTGGCACCGCGGCGGATGGTTATGTTCTTCTCGACGTATTGTCCAGACTCGGCGAGGAACGTTTCTCCGGCACGCTGCGGGCCGAAGGCGCGAGGGTCGGGGGAACGGTCATCCTGAGTTCGGGCCTGCTCGTCGCCGCCGAGACGCCGGTCACCCCGGGGGTCGAGGCGCTCCTGCTGCGGTCGGGGCGGATAGCGCGCCAGGACTGGGCCGGCGCCCTCGCCGAGGCCATACCGCCTGGTGGGCTGCGGGGCGCGCTGGTCGGGCGCGGCCTGCTCGGCGACGCGTCGGCACAGGTGGTCACCCAGACGGCCGCGCTGGACGCGCTGTTCGCCCTGGCGCTGGAGGATGTTTTCGCCTGCGTCCCGGACCCGGACGTCACCGACCCGCTCATTCCGCTCAATCCGGGGATGGACGTCGGCCGCGCGGTTCGCGAGACCCGGCGCCGGCTGGGAGTCGCGGCCGGGTGGCGCGAGCTGGGCGTACATGCGCGCGCCCATCCGCGCGCGACCGCGGCGGCGCCGCCCCTCGATGAGGGCCGGGCGCGCATCCTGATGCGGGTGAACGGCCGGCGAACGGTGAGCGACCTGGCCTTCGAGCTTGGGCGCGGCCTTTTCGCCGTGATGGTGGATATGGTTCTTCTGTACCGGGACGGTCAGGTCGCCTTCGACCAGCCCCGGCCGACCGCGACCAGCGCCCTTTCCTGGCCGGGCCACCCCGACGACGGGCCGCCGCTGGTCATTTCGACGGTTCCCGACGAGGTGGACGACCTGGGCCCTCCCGCGGACCCGGTCGATTCGGGCCCGCGCCGGCGGCGGATTTCCCGGCGAGGCACGCGCGGCGTCCGCTGACTTCCCAAGAACCCATCAACCGCACAATTGTCTACCTGAATTAAAGCCTCGGCCGACGGTCGTCGGCGCCACGAGCCTCGGCGAACCGGGCGAACGCGTCGAGGGACGCCGGGTCCAGCAGCGACCCCGCCGAGGCGACCGCGGCCACGGACGCGCCGAGCAGAATCCTCTTGACCGGGATCTCCAGCTTCTTGCCGGTGCGGTTGTAGGGCACGGCGGCGACCTCGACGATCTCGTCGGGAACGTGGCGCGGGGACAGCGTCGAACGGATCCGCTCCCGCAGCCGGGCGCGCAGGTCGTCGTCCACCCGGTGACCCGCGCTCGGCACGACGAACAGCAGGAGCTCCCCCGGCCCGCCCTCGTCGTCCTCCAGGTGGACCACGACGCTGTCACCCACCTCGGCCACGTCCTGCAGCGCCCGGTAGAACTCTCCGGTGCCCAGCCGCACGCCGCCGCGGTTGAGGGTCGCGTCCGAACGGCCGGTGATCAGGCAGGTGCCGGCCGCGGAGAACCGGATCCAGTCGCCGAACCGGAAGACCCCCGGGAACGCGGCGAAGTAGGCCTCGCTGTACCGACGCCCGTCGTCGCCCCAGAACCCGACCGGCATCGAGGGCATCGGCGCGAGGATGACCAGCTCGCCGAGCTCCCCGACGACGACGCGGCCGTCCCGGTCGAACGCGGCCGCGGCCACGCCCAGGCTCGCGCCGGACATCTCGCCCGCCCAGACCGGCTGCGGCGGCGCGGCCTGGACCAGGCCGGTACAGACGTCGGTGCCGCCGCTGCCGACGTTGAGCAGCACCCGGTCGCCCAGCTGCTCGTGGACCCAGCGGAACCCCTCGGCCGGGAACGGGCTGCCGGCGACGCCGAGCTGGCGCAGCCGGGACAGGTCGAACTCGGCGGCCGGCCGCAGGCCTTCGCGCCGGCAGGCCATGAGATAGCCGGGGCTCGCCCCCATGAGCGTGGCGCCGGTCCGCTCGACCAGGCGCCACTGCTCCCGCAGGTCGGGATACAGCGGGTTGCCGTCGACCATCACCAGCGACGCGCCGACGGCCAGGCTGGAGACGCCGATGTTCCACATCATCCAGGCGGTCGTGGTGAACCACAGCAGGCGGTCGCCCGGCCGCAGGTCCCAGTGCAGGCCGAGGCATTTCAGGTGCTCGACCAGGATGCCGCCGTGGCCGTGGACGATGGCCTTCGGCAGGCCGGTCGTGCCGGAGGAGAACAGCACGTAGAGCGGGTGGTCGAAGGCCACCGGCTCGAACGCCAGCGGCTCGTCGGTCGGGGCGAGCAGCGACGCCCAGGCGACGGCGCCGTCCAGCTCGAACGGACCGTACGGGACATGGACGACCTGCTCGACGGACGGCAGCGCGGCCCGCAGCGCCGCGACCTCGGCCCGCCGGTCGACGACCTTGTCGCCGTAGGTGTAGCCGGCGACGGCGAGCAGCACCTTCGGCTCGACCTGGGCGAACCGGTCAACCACGCTGGGCGCCCCGAACTCGGGGGCGCAGCTGGCCCAGACGGCGCCGAGGCTCGCGGCGGCGAGGAAGGCGACCAGCGTCTCCGGGCAGTTCGGCAGGTAGGCGACGACCCGGTCGCCGGGCCCGACGCCGAGCCGGCGCAGGCCGGCCCGGGCCCGGCGGACCTGCTCGCGCAGCGCCGCGAACGTCAGCTCGACCGGTGGGCGCGTCTGCGAGTAGCCGAGCACGGCCAGGCTCTCGGCCTGGTCCGCCGTGCCGAAGCAGTGCTCGGCGTAGTTGAGGGTGGCGCCGGTGAACCACCGGGCGCCCGGCATCGCGCGCTCGGCGAGGACCCGGTCGTAGCCGGCGTGTGCCCTGACCCCGAAGTAGTGCCAGATCGACTCCCAGAAGTCCTCCAGGCACTCGACCGACCAGGCTCGCAGCTCGGCCCAGCCGGCTAACGAGACGCCGCGCTCCCGCGCCAGCCAGCCGAGGTAGTCCTGGACCCTGGCCCCGTCGGTGACCTTCGCTCCTGGGTGGTAGAGCAGCTCAGGGCCACCGGCTGTCGCCGTCATCGGCCTGCCTCCCGCGGGTCGGCCACCTTCGGGGCCGCGCCGTCGAGGAAGGCGCGCATCCGGCGCTTGGCCTCGCCGCTGTCCTGCGCGACGGCCGCCATGAGCGACTCCAGCAGCAGCCCGGCCTCGGGGTCGGCCTGGGCGATCCGCGGCAGCGCGTGCAGCACCGCGTAGGTCGTCACGGGCGAGTTCTCGGCCGTCCGGGCCGCGAGGCCGAGCGCGGTGTCGAGGCCGGCCCCGTCGTCGACCAGGTACTGGGCCAGGCCGTACCGTTCGGCCTCGGCGGCGGCGAGCACCCGCCCGGTGAGCATGAGGTCGGTCATCCGGGCGACGCCGATCAGGCGCGGGACCCGCACCGACGCCCCACCTCCGGTGAACAGGCCGCGTTCCCCCTCGGGCAGCGCGAAGAACGCCGACCGCTCGGCGACGCGCAGGTGGGTCGCGCAGGCGAGCTCCAGCCCGCCGCCGACGACCGCCCCCTTCAGCACGCTGATCACCGGCACCGGGCAGGACTCGATCTGCCCGAAGGCCCGGTGCCACATCCGGGAGTGGTGCAGGCCCGCGACCGCGTCGCGTTCGCGCAGCTCACCGAGGTCGAGGCCGGCCGAGAAGTGGTCACCGTCCGCCGCCAGCACGACGGCGCGGGCCCAGCCGGGCGGCGCGGCGAAGAACGCGCCCAGCCCGAGGACGGTGGCGTCGTCCAGGGCGTTGCGCTTCCTGGCCCGGCTCAGGCTCAGGACGGCGACCTGCCCGGCACGGTCGAGCCTCAGTGAGGGCGGCAGGGCGGCGGGGTCGAACACGTGGCCTCGTCCAATCAACAGGAAACCTGATGATCGAAAGTGTCGAGTATCGTCAGGTCCCCTGTCAATGCCGCTGGTCCGGCCGAGGGTTGAGGGGTCGCGTGGACCACCCGCCCCCGTCGCTGCTGTACACGGTGAAACGCCTGGAGCTGGCCGTCCGGGCCGGTCTGGACGACGTGCTGCGCGCGTCCGGCGTGACCACGCCGCAGTACACCGCGCTGACCGTGCTGGAACGCTCCGGCGCGGTCTCGGCGGCTCGGCTCGCCCGCGACTCGTTCGTCACCCCGCAGTCGATGGCGGACATGCTGCGCACGCTGGAGGAACGCGGCCTCATCCGGCGCGAGACCAACCCGCGCAACCGCCGGGAGTCGCTGGTCCAGCTCACCGCGGCGGGCCGGCGCCTGCTCACGCGGTTCGCGGAGCCGGTCGCGGACCTGGAACGGCGGATGACCGGCGCGCTCACCGCGGCCGAGGTGGACCAGGTCCAGGCGAGCCTGCGCGAGATGTGGCGCGCGCTGCTGCCCGGCCGGTAGGGGGCGCTGCCGCCCGGGCGGCAGGGAGCCCGGCTCAGGCCGGAGGCAGCGCGGCGAGCTGGCGCGAGATCCCCTGCGCGGCGACCTGCAGCGCGGCGGCGAGCCGGCCACGGTCCCGGCGCAGCGTGGGCACGACGACGCCGATCGCGGCGACCACCTGGCCGCGGCGATGGACGGGTGTGGCGACCGAACAGGCGCCCAGCGACATCTCCTCGACCGTCGTGGCGTACCCGACCCGCCGGATCTGTCCCAGCTGCTCGTTCAGCCGGCCCGGCTGGGTGATCGTGTACGGGGTCACCCGCGCGAGCGAGGCCAGAACGGCGCGCCGGACGTCCTCGGGCGCGTGCGCGAGCAGCACCTTCCCGACGCCGGTGGCGTGCAGGGGCAACGTCGAGCCGACCGAGCTGACGACCGGCACCGAGGCCCGGCCCGCCATCCGTTCCAGGTACAGCGCCTCCCGGCCGTCGCGCACCGCCAGGTGGACCGTGGCCCGGGTGGCGGCGTGGATGTCGTGCAGGAACGGCGCCGCCGTCTCCCGCAGGGTCGACTCGATCGGCGCGAGCAGCCCGAGCTCCCACAGCCGCCGGCCGACGACGTAGCCGTCGCCGGACCGAGCCAGGGCGCCGTGCCGGACCAGCTCCCCCACCAGCCGATGGGCCGTGGGCACGGGCAGCCCCGCGCGCCGCGCGAGGTCCGTCAGCGCGAGCCGGGCGTGGTGGTCGTCGAAGGCCCCGAGGATCGCCATGATCCGGCCCGTGACGGTCGCGCCCGGGGTTCCGGTGTTGCCCGCCATGCCCGGGATTCTTCCACTGAGCGGAAGCACCCGCGGTCGCGGTCACCCCGGGCGCTCCTACGCTGCCCAGCATGAGCCCCGCCACCGGCCCGGCGCCCGAGCTTCCGGCGCCCGAGCTGGAGCCGCAGTCCGTGATCAGCTCCGAGATCGCGGCCCTCGCGGCCGGCTACCGGCCGGCCGGCGCCGGGGAGGCCCGGCCACGGCTGGACTATCCGCCCTACCGGAGTACCGCGGCACGCCACCCCACCCGCGAGCCGCGCGACGTCGACCCCGAGACGATCGAACGATCGGCGCCCTGCTTCGGGGCCGGCGAGGTCGACCCGCTGGAGGCCGACCTGACGGCCGGTCACCCCGGCGAGCCGATCGGGGAGCGCGTCGTCCTGGCCGGTCGCGTCGTCGACGGCGCGGGCCGGCCGGTCCGCGGGCAGCTGGTGGAGATCTGGCAGGCCAACGCGGCGGGCCGGTACGTCCACCAGCGAGACCAGCATCCGGCCCCGCTCGACCCGAACTTCACCGGCGCCGGGCGGTGCCTGACCGACGACGACGGCCGGTACCGGTTCCAGACGATCAAGCCAGGGCCCTATCCGTGGCGCAACCACCGCAACGCGTGGCGGCCGGCCCACGTCCACTTCTCGGTGTTCGGCACGGCGTTCACCCAGCGCCTCGTCACGCAGCTGTACTTCCCGGGAGACCCGCTGCACGCGCTCGACCCGATCTTCCAGTCGATCGCCGACCAGCGGGCCCGTGACCGGCTGGTCGCCGCCTACGACCATGACCTGACCAGTCACGAGTGGGCCACCGGCTACCGCTGGGACATCGTCCTGACCGGCGGCCGGCAGACCTGGTTCGAGCCGCCGGCATGACAGCCTCCCGCATGACCCTGATCGCGACCCCGGGCCAGACCGTCGGGCCGTTCTTCCATGACAGCCTCCGCTACGGCGGCGACCGCGACCTCGTGCCGGCCGGCAGCCCAGGCGCGGTGATCCTGCGCGGCAGGGTGCTCGACGGCGCGGGCGACCCGGTGCCGGACGCGCTCGTCGAGATCTGGCAGGCGCGCCCCGACGGGACGATCCCCCGGGTGCCCGGCTCGCTGTGCCGCGACGGGCGGACGTTCACCGGCTTCGGGCGATCGGCCACCGGCCCGGACGGGGACTATTCGTTCCGCACGCTCGTGCCGGGGCCGACCGAGCCTGGCCGGGCCGCGTTCTACGCCGTCACCGTGTTCGCGCGGGGCCTGCTCGACCGGCTCTTCACTCGGGCCTACCTGCCGGGCGACGCCGCCGCGCTGGCCGCCGACCCGCTGCTGCGCTCGCTGCCGGCCGAACGGCGCAGGACCCTGGTCGCGTCACCCGACGAGCGGGGGCTCGTGTTCGACCTCCGGCTGCAGGGCCCGGACGAGACCGTCTTCCTGCGTTACCGGGAAGGGTGAGCGCGGATGAGTGACCTGTTCTGGCCCGGCGACGAGCGCGCCGGGGAGCTGGTGACCGGGGCGGCCTGGCTGACGGCGATGGCCCGGGTCGAACAGGCCTGGCTGGACGCGCTCGCCCGGGCGGGCGTCGCCCCGGCCAGCGCCGAGCTGACCGGCCTCGTCGGGCCGGCGGAGCTGGCCGCCGTCGCCCGCGCCGCCGAGGACGCGGGCAACCCGGTGCCGGCGCTCGTGGCGCTGTGGCGGGAGCGCGCCGTCGGCCCGGGTGCGCCCTGGGTGCACCGCGGCCTGACCAGCCAGGACGTGATCGACACCAGTCTCGTCCTGCTGCTGCGCGACGTCGTCGACCGGATTCGCGCGCAGCAGCGGGACCAGGTCGGCGCGCTCGCCGCGCTCGCTCACACCCACCGCGGCACGCTGCTCGCCGGTCGGACGCTCACCCAGCACGCCGTGCCGACGACGTTCGGGCTCAAGGCCGCCGGCTGGCTGACGGGAGTGCTCGACGCGGCCGAGGCGCTCGACCGGGTGGCGCTGCCGGCGCAGTTCGGCGGCGCGGCCGGGACGCTGTCGGCCGCGGTCGAGCTGGCCCGCCGGCGCGGTCACGCCGACCCCGTCGCGGCCGTGTCCGGCGCCGTCGCGGACGCCACGGCCGCGCTCGGCCTGCGGCCCGCGCGGCCCTGGCACACGACCCGCACGACGTTCACCGCGCTCGGCGACGCGCTGGTGGCCGGGACCGACGCCTGGGGCCGTATCGCCACCGACGTGGCCACGCTGTCGCGCCCGGAGATCGGCGAGCTCGCGGAGCCGGCCGTCCCCGGGCGCGGCGGCTCGTCGACCATGCCCCACAAGCGCAACCCGGTGCTGTCGGTGCTGATCCGCCGGGCCGCCCTCACCGCGCCGGCGCTGGCCTCGACGCTGCACCTCGCGGCCGCGCTGGCCGGGGACGAGCGGCCCGACGGCGCCTGGCACACCGAATGGCCCACCCTGCGGGATCTGGCCCGCCGGGCCGTCGTCGCGGCCAGCCACACCAGCGAGCTCCTGCGCGGTCTGGAGGTCGACACCGCCCGCATGCGCGCCACCGCCCGGGCCGCCTGGCCGCTCCTGACCGCCGAGCGCGGGTCGGTGGCCGCCTTCGCCGCCTCCGCCGGCCTTCCCGGCGGCGAGACGCCCGAGGACGACTACCTCGGAGTCGCGGACACCGTCGTCGCCGCCACCCTCGCCCGCGCGGACGCCTACCTGGCGGCCGGCCGGTGACGGTGCCCGCGCTCACCGGTGGACGGCTCGCCGGGCGCCCGGACCAGCCGCTGCTCGTCGTCGGGCCGTCGCTGGGCACCACGTCGAGGGCCCTGTGGTCGGCGGCGGCCGGCCTGCTCGGCGACACGTTCGACGTCGTCGGCTGGGACCTGCCCGGCCACGGCGGCACGCCCGTCCAGGCACCCTTCACGGTCGGGGAGCTCGCCGCGGGGGTGCTCGCCCACGTCGAGCGGATCGCCGCGGCCCGGGGCGACGCCACGGCCCGGTTCGCCTACGCGGGCGTCTCGCTCGGCGGTGCGGTCGGCCTGCGGCTGCTGCTCGACGCCCCGGGCCGGGTCGGCCGGGCGGCCCTGCTGTGCACCGGGGCCACGATCGGCACGCCGCCCGCGTGGCGCGAACGGGCCGCGGTCGTGCGCGCGTCCGGCTGCGCGGCCCTCGCCGGTGGCGCGGCCGAGCGGTGGTTCGCCCCCGGCTTCGCGGACCGTCGGCCCGGCGTCGCCGCCGAGCTGGTCCGGGGCCTGGCCGACGTCGACCGGGAGGGCTACGCGCAGGCCTGCGACGCGCTCGCCGGCTTCGACGTCCGCGACCGGCTCGCGGGCGTGGCCGCGCCCGTGCTGGCGATCGCCGGTGCCCGGGACGCGGTGACGCCGCCGGCCAGCCTGAAGCGGCTCGCCGCCGGCGTCCGGGACGGGCGGCTCGCCGTACTCGACGGCGTCGCGCACCTGGCCCCCGCCGAGGCGCCCCGGCGGGTCGCGGACCTCCTGCTCACCCACCTGTCCGGTCCGGCGGTGTCCAGTCCGGCGGACTGACCAGGACGACGGACCAGGTAACGACGACGGACCAGGTAACGACGACCGACCAGGCAACGACAACCGACCAGGCAACGACGACCGACCAGGCAACGACGACGGCGGCCCGAGGCGCGCGGCGCCGAGGACGTCCCGCGACCCGAACGGAGCGGTCATGACCCCGGTCGCCAGCACCACCCGCACCCAGGTCGCCATCGTCGGCGGCGGGCCCGCCGGCCTGATGCTCTCCCGGCTGCTCCACCTCGCCGGGCTCGACAGCGTCGTGATCGACAACCGGTCAGCCGGCACGATCGAGACCACCCACCGCGCCGGCATCCTGGAGCGCGACAGCGTGCGCCTCCTGGTCGACGCCGGGGTCGACCGGGTGCTCACCGACGGACAGCGCCACGAGGGCATCGCCCTGCGGTTCGGCGGGGTCAGCCACCGGATCGACTTCGAGGCCCTGGCGGGCAGCGCCTGCTGGCTCTACCCGCAGACCGACGTCTTCGTCGACCTCCACCGGGCCCGCACCGCCGACGGTGGCGACCTGCGCTACGGCATCAGCGACACCGAGGTCACCGACGTCCTGACCGCGCCCCGGGTCCGGTACACCGACGCGGACGGCCGGAGGCACGAGATCGCCGCGCGGCTGGTCGTCGGCGCGGACGGCTCCCGCAGCGGCTGCCGAGCCCTGGTCACCGCCGCCACTCAGTACTTCCGCGAGTACCCCTTCGCCTGGTTCGGCGTCCTCGTCCAGGCACCCCGAAGCGCGCCGGAGCTGATCTACACCCGGGCCGCGCGGGGATTCGCCCTGGTCAGCCAGCGCACCGCCACCGTGCAGCGCCTCTACTTCCAGTGCGACCCGGCCGAGAACCCGGACGACTGGTCCGACGACCGGATCTGGGCCGAGCTGCAGGGCCGGCTGGCCGGCCAGGACGGGTTCCGCCTCCAGGAGGGCCCGGTCCTCGAACGGACCGTGCTGCCGTTCCGCAGCTTCGTCCAGGCCCCGATGCGCCACGGCCGGCTGCTGCTCGCCGGCGACGCCGCCCACACCGTGCCCCCCACCGGCGCGAAGGGCCTGAACCTGGCCCTCGCCGACGTCCGGCTGCTCGCCGAGACCATCGAACAGGCCCTGGTCCGCAACGACGCCACCGCGCTGGAGCGCTACACCGCGCGGGCGCTGGAACGGGTCTGGAGGGCCCAGCACTTCTCCTACTGGCTGACCACGATGCTGCACCGGGCTGACGGCGCGAGCGAGTTCGACGAGCAGCGCCAGCTGGGCGAGCTGACCAGCCTCGTGTCCTCGCGGGCCGGTTCGGCCTATCTCGCGGAGGGCTACACGGGCTGGCCGGCCCGCTGAACCCTGACCCCTGACCACGGCTGACCACCCGCGCCACGACGGCGACGGGCCGGGCCGCCACGGCGAAACCGGTCGCCGCAATGGGGCCCTTTGCGGACGGCATTGTGGGTTACCCATTCCGCCGCGCAGGCCTCGGCAGCGAGCGCGACGAAATGAACGGCACGATCAGGACCACTGTGGGCCCGGTCACATAGGCGGTGAACGGCCGGTCGCGGCCGAACACCACGGACCAGCACCGCCCGCTCCCCCCGGAACGTCCGCCCGGTCGGCACGTTAGCCTCCTGTCTCGCAGCAAGTACCGGGTGTTGGCAATATGGGTCGAACCTGGACTGACCGATCCTGGAATGGGAGAAGAAACCCCATGATCCTTCGCCACCCGCGTGGGCGGGCCACGACCGTGGCGATCGCGGCGGTAATAGTAGGGTTACCCGCTGCCATTACCGCCTGCCAGTCGTCGTCGAACACGGCCTCCAACGGCGCCCACTCGTGCGCGGCCGAGCCGGGCGTGACCGGCAGCTCGGTCAAGATTGGGCTGATCTATCCCGACAGCGGCCCGGCCGAGATCGCCTCCGCGTTCAAGGCGTCCCGCAGCGGGGTCGAGGCCCGCATCGGCCTGCAGAACGACCGCGGCGGCGTCGAGGGTCGCAGGATCGACCTGGTGTGGGGTGACGACCAGTCCGACGCCCAGACCTTCTCACAGGTCGCGCACAATATGATTGACGACCAGAAGGTTTTCGGCCTCGTCGCCACGTCGATTGTTCTCGACCAGTCGGCCGACTGGCTCCAGAAGCAGAACGTGCCGGTCACCGGAACCGCCACTAGCGCCAACTGGAGCAACTACACCAACGTCTTCTCCGCCGGCAACCTGTTCAACACCGGCGGCACCTCGGTCTTCGGCGACTTCGTCAAGGCACAGGGCGGGACGAAGGCGCTCGTGGTCGTCGACCCGAACATCGCGGCGTCGAAGAACCTGGCGTTGCAGTTCGTCCCGAGCCTGCAGAGCCGCGGGATTCAGATCGTCGACGTCGTCACCTACACCAACGGGGTCACCAACCCGGCGCGTGTCGCCGACCAGCTGCGGAAGTCCGGCGCGGACACGCTCGTCGGCGCCGCCCAGTCCGACCCGTTCATCGACATCTACTCACAGGCCAAGGCCAACGGCGCCAGGATCAAGGTGGCGCTGAACGCCACCGGATTCAGCCCGGGGCTGCTCGCCCAGCGGGGCGCCGACATGGCCGGCATGTCCATCCTGTCGAGCGTCGCCGCACAGGACTCGCCGGCGATGAAGTCGTACCTGAACGCGATCTCCACCTACGCCCCGGAACTGACGGACCCGACCGACGAGCTCGCTCTCGCCGGCTACGTGGCCGCGGACGAGATGATCCAGGGCATCCAGCTCGCCGGCGTCTGCCCGACCCGCCAGGCCTTCATCCAGAAGATGCGCAAGGTCACCAACTTCACCTCCAGCGGCATGATCCCGCCGATCGACCTGACGAAGCCCAAGCAGCCGATTCTGTGCGAGAACTTCATGAACGTCGACGCGACGGGCCACACGTTCGCTCCCGTGCAGCCCCCCGCCGCGCTCGACCACGACGGGTACTGGTGCGGGGTGGCGCTCCAGTAGCCGTCCTCGCGCTCCCCGCGGTGCTGACCGCCGGCCCGGCGCCGGCGGTCAGGCCGGGGTGATCGGCGGCAGCAGGCCGCGTTCGAGGGCGGCCGTGACGGCATGGGTGCGGTCGTCGACCTGGAGCTTGGCGAAGACGCGCAGCAGGTGGGTCTTCACGGTGGCCTCGCCGATGAACAGCTCCCGGCCGATCTCGGCGTTGGTGCGGCCACGGGCGACCGCGGCGAGCACCTCGGTCTCCCGGCGGGTCAACGTGACCGGGTCGGGGGCGCGCAGCCGGGACGCCAGCCGGGCGGCGACCGGCGGGGCCAGCACGGTCTCGCCGCGCGCCACCGCGCGGACCGCCTCGGCCAGCGTCTCCAGCGGGGCGTCCTTGAGCAGGTAGCCGGCGGCCCCGGCGGCGACCGCCCGCACGATGTCGGCATCACCGTCGTAGGTGGTCAGGACGAGCACGGCGACGTCCGGCCCCGCGGCGGTGATCCGCTCGATCGCGGCGACGCCGTCGAGGCGTGGCATCCGCAGGTCCATCAGGACGACGTCGGGCCGTAGCTCGCCGGCTCTGGCGACGGCCTCGTACCCGTCGGCCGCCGTCCCGACGACGCGCAGGTCCGGCTGGCTGGCCAGCATGCCGACCAGCCCCGACCGCACCACCGGATGGTCGTCGACCACCAGCACCTGGATCGCCGCCCGCGCACCGGCCACTGCCCGCTCGCCTGCCGCTGCCACGGGCCGCGCCGCGGCTCCTGTCTCGGCCGGGGCCGGCGCGGCGACCGGCTGGCCCCGGCGCGGGCGGCTGGCGGTCACGGCTCGCTCACCAGGCGGGCGAGGACCTCGGTGCCCGTGCCCGGAGCCGACGTGACCCGCAGCTCCCCGCCCGCCGCCTCGACCCGGCGGCGCAGGCCGGTCAGGCCCGTTCCCGGCTCGGTGCCGGCGGCGAAGCCGACCCCGTCGTCGACGACCCGCAGGATCGCCTCCCCCGGGCCGCCGGGGGCCAGGACGAGGCTCACCCGGCTCGGGGACGCGTGCCGGCGGGCGTTCGTAAGCGCCTCCTGGGCGGCCCGCAGCAGCACCAGCTCCTGCGCCGGCCGCAGGGCGAGCCCGCCGGGCGGCGCGGCCCCCGGCCCGCCCGGCCCGGTCGGGAGGGGGTCGGCCGGGACCGGCCCAGCCGGGAGCGGGTCGGTGGGCTCGCCGGCGACACGCACGTCGACGTCGATGCCGGTCTCCCGGGTGAAGCGGCGGGCGAGCTGGGTGAGCGCGTCGCGCAGGCTGGTGCCGTCCAGCTCCACCCGGGACTGGGCCGCGACCAGCGCGCGCGCCTGTGCGAGGTTCTCCTGGGCGACCTCCTCGACCAGCTGGAGGCGCTCGCGGGCGCCCGCCGGGTCCGTCCCCAGCTGGGCGAGCGCGGTCCGGGCCAGCATGAGGATGCTGGTGTACCCCTGCGCGAGCGTGTCGTGGACGTCGCGGGCCAGCCGCTCCCGCTCGGCCTGGGCGCCGCGGTCCCGTTCCAGCGCGGCGACCTCGGCCTTCGTGCGCCCGAGCTCGGCGATCAGGCCCGCCTGGTCCCGGTTGCGGTCGAACAGCCGGTGGACCCAGAAGCCGATCAGCAGGCTGAACGCGACGCCGGTCAGCTCGTTGCCGATCGCGGCCACGAGCCCGAGGTGTACCTGTTCCTGGTGCAGCAGCACCCCCGCCAGGCTGGCGACGAACACCAGCACCGTCCACACCACGCTTGGGGCCCGCCGCTCCTCGAGCGACCACACCTGCGGGTACGCGATGAACAGCAGGAACAGCCCGTCGGGCGCGACCCGGGCCAGCACGCCGATCCCGAGGACCAGCACGACCAGGTACGCGGTCACCACGCGGGTCTGCCGGCGCGTGCGCACGGCGGCCGGCATCCCGAACCGGGCCACGACGGCGTAGGCCACCGTGATCGCGCCGAGCGAGGCGAGGCCCGCCGGGCGTTCCCAGGCAGCCTGCTCGTCCACCGTCAGCACCGTGACCGTGGCCAGCGTGACGAGGACGACGAACGCGAGGTGCAGCCCGAGCACGATACGGCGCCAGAGGCGCGCGCCGATGGCGATCCCTTCCTCCACCGACAGGTCCGACAGGGCACCCCACGGCTCGGCCGACAGTGGATCGGTCACGGCGGGCTCGGCCGGCCGCGGCTCGGCCGACAGCAATTCGGCCGACGGTGGCTCGGCCCGCCGGCCGGCCTCGGGGCCCGCCGCCACGCCCGGGTTCGTCACGTTGGCTCCCGCCCCTCGCCGCCGGCCTCGGTACCAATGGCCTCGGTACCAATGGCCTCGGTACCTATGGCCTCGGTACCAGTCGCCTCGATACCAGTGTCGGTCGTGGTCACATCCTGATCGAGCCCCGGCCGACGGGGATCAGGCCGGGCGGCGCCAGCGGAAGCGGCGGGCGCAGACGTAGAGCCCGGCGACGACCCACACGCCGAGAACCAGCGCGGTGCGGCCGTGCTCCCAGCTCCCGGCTACCTCGGCGCGTGCCGCGGCCTCCGGGAGGAACACCGAACGCATCCCCTGGGTCAGCCACTTCAGCGGGAAGACGCTGGCGACGATCCGCATCCAGCCCGGCAGGTCGCTGAAGACGAAGAAGACCCCGGAGAAGAACTGCAGCACGAGGGCCATCGGCGCGATGATCGTGTCGGCGTTCTTCCCCGACCGCGGCACGAGCGACACCGCGAAGCCGAGCACGGTGCCGGCCAGGGTGCCGAGGACGGCCACCCACGCCAGCGTCAGCCAGTGGGCCGTGTCCGCGGGGAGCGGGACGTCGAAGACGAGGCGCGCGACCACGACCAGCACCGCGAGCTGGGCGCAGGTCGTGACCAGCACCTGGATGCCCTTCCCGGCGAGGTAGGAGATCGGCGGCGTGCCGAGTGCCTGGAGGCGGGCCAGCTCGCCGGCTTCGCGCTCGTGCGCGATCCGGATCCCCACCTGCTGGAAGGTGTTCAGGATGATGCCCGTCGCCGCGATCCCGGCGGTGAAGTAGTCGACGTAGGTCACGCCGCCCGGCACCGTCTGGTCACCGAGGACGGAGCCGAAGATCAGCAGCATCACGGTCGGGTAGAGGAACGAGAAGACCAGGGCCTCGCGGGCCCGCACGTAGAGCAGCAGCTCCAGCGCGGCCCGCGCCCGGGCGATCCGCCACGCGCCGGGCGGCGCGGGCAGGCTGGTCGGGGCGGCGGCCGCGGCCAGGGTGGAGGTGGCGGTCTGGGCGCTGCTCATGATCCACTCCGGAGGACGGCGCGCGGCGCGCGCGGCTGGGCGAGGTCGGACGGGCCGGCGGCGGCCCCACGGCGGAGGGAACGCGTGTCCGGCGCAGGGTCGCCGGACACGGGGTCATCGGAGACGGGATCGTCGGAGACGGGGCCGGCGGCGGCGCGGTCGGCCTTTTCGAGCAGGGCCAGGTAGATCTCCTCCAGGGTCGGGCGGAGGATCTCGAGGTCCTCGATCTCGCCGTCCGGCGTGGCCGCGAGCAGGTCGCGGACCACCGCGGTCGGCGTCGGGGTCCTGACCTCACGGACCTGGCCGCCGTCGCGCCAGCGCACGGTCGCGCTGTCGCGCAGCCGGCCGCCGAACTCGGCCGTCGGCGCGGTCTCGATCAGCTGCCCGTGCGTGATCACGCCGACCCGGTCGCAGAGCTGGGCCGCCTCGTCGAGGTAGTGCGTCGTGAGCAGGATCGTCGTGCCCTGGGCCCGCAGCGCCTCGACCAGCTCCCACACCTGGCGGCGGCCCTGCGGGTCCAGGCCGGTGGTGGGCTCGTCGAGGAACAGCAGCTCCGGGCGGCCCTGGACGCCGAGCGCGACGTCGAGGCGGCGGCGCTGGCCGCCGGAGAGCGCCTCGATCCGGGTGCCCGCCTGCTCGGTGAGCCCGACCGCGTCGATCAGCTCGTCCGTCGGCCGCGGCGCGGCGTGGTATCCGGCGAAGTGCCGGACCGCCTCGGCGACGGTGAGGTCGAGCGCCGCGCCGGTGGTCTGCGCGACGACGCCGGTGCGGGCCCGCCAGGACCTGGTGGCCGCCGCGGGGTCGTGGCCGAGCACGGTGACCCGGCCACCGTCGCGGGAGCGGAAGCCCTCCAGGATCTCGACCGTGGTCGTCTTGCCCGCCCCGTTGGGGCCGAGCAGCGCGAAGCACTCGCCGGCCTCGACGGTCAGGTCGAGGTCACGCACGACGGGCCGCCCGCCGTAGGCCTTGCGCAGTGCGGCTATCTCAATCGCTGGCATGCCACCATGATCTCGCCGCCCGGGACCCGCGCGGAACCACCGCGAGGTGGGCGGCGCCGTCCACCGAACGGTGGACCCCCGGCGCGCGGACGAGCGTGGCGCGGGACCCGCCCGTCAGCTCCCCGGCTCGAAGAGGCCTTCGAACTCCAGCTTCTCGTTGCGGACCCGGCCGTAGAGCAGCCAGTCGCCGCGGAACATGCCGTGCTCGTGGGGCGAGCCCGCGATGTGGGTACGCGGCCCGCCCGTCGTGCTGGGCATGAAGCGGATGCGCTCCAGGCCCTCCTTCAGACCGACGCCGGACAGCGTCGGCGCCCGGAACAGGCCGGCGGCCAGCACCCGGGCGGTGTCATAGGCCAGGACCGGGATCGCGTTCGGCCACAGCGGCGGCGCCTCGCCGTAGCGGGCCACATACCGGTCGTGGAAGCCGTGGACCAGCGCGTTGCTCGGGTCGAACTGGTCGATGCCGACCCAGCCCTCGAACTTCTCGAAGCCCATCAGGTAGAACATGAACGCCGTGCCCATGATCCGCGGCGGGTCCCAGGCGAGCTCGTCGAGCGCCGCGCGCAGCAGCCCCTGCAGCGCGAGCATGCCGTAGCCCATGTAGCACAGCGCGTCCGGGTTGGACTGCCGCAGGCTCGCGAGGTTGTCGGCGAGGTGGGTCGGGCTCTGCCCCACGGTCTCCAGCGCGACGATGCTCAGGCCCTGGATCCGGCACTCCTGGCGGAAGTAGCGGAAGTACTCGTCGCCGTTGGGCGAGACCTCGCTGAGGACGGCCACCCGCTTGTGGCCGTTGCGGGCGAGCCAGGCCGCGCACAGGGCCGCGTCCCCGCCGCAGTCGCCGTTGCCGAGCCGGAAGCAGTAGTCCCCCGCCAGCCGCTCGGTGCCGGCCCAGCTGATCAACGGGACCTGCAGCTCGTTCGCGAGCGGCGCCACGGCGATCGCGTTGTCCGAGCTGTAGGCGCCGGCGACCCCGATGCACCCCTGGTCGACGAGATACCGGAAGCCGTCCGTGGCGTTGCGGGCCGAGCCCCGGGGCAGCCCGTTCTCGGCGTGCAGGACGAACTCGACCGGCCGGTCCAGGAAACCCTGCTCGATGGCCTCGTCGAAGGCCATCCGGTGGATCCTGTCGTAGCCGCCGCCGGGACCGTCGAGCGCCGAACCAAGCCAGCCGATCTTGATCGGCTCCGCGTCGCCACGAAAGGTGTCCCTACGGGATTCCATCCTGGTCCCCTTCTGTCGGCTTCTGTCCGCACGCCGTGGCTGACATATTGGATAATGTAGAACGTATCAAGGGCGTCCGCCGCGGGCGACCGACGGCGCCGCCGGCGCTCGCACCGGTGCCCGTAGACGGCCCGCCCATCATCTTGATCGCCGTTTCCGCCCTCTGGTGGCTATGAAACAGGCTCGGCGACGACCATCCGAGGGCCAAGACGGCGATCATGGGCCGTCGGCCCGGCCGCCGCCGGGAGGCCTACCCCTCGGCCACGCGGTCGCCATGGCGTGCCCCGGCTACGTGCCCGGTACGGTCGGACGGACAGCCCTGGGTGAGAGGGCTGGGCGAGAGGGGACGACGTTGCCTTCCGAGGAGCTGCTGGTCGCCACCAGGCGCGCGCTGCGCCACCGGCTGGCCGTCGGCCAGGCGGCCGGCCGCACGCCCTCGCTGATGGGTGCCGTGGTGCGTGGCGGGCAGCTGGTCTGGTCCGGCGGCCGCAGCATGATCGACGGCCACGCCCCGGACGCCGACGTCCAGTACCGGATCGGTTCCATCACGAAGAGCTTCGTCGCCGTGCAGGTCATGCGCCTGCGGGACGAGGGCCGGCTGGACCTGGCCGACCCGCTGGAGCGCCACCTGCCCGGCACCGCCGCCGGGCCGCTGACGATCGCCCAACTGCTGGGCCACACCTCCGGGCTCGCGGCGGAGACGCCGGAGCCCTGGTGGGAGCGCACCCCCGGGACCGTGCGGCCGAGGCTGGCCGACGTGCTGGGCGAGCCGCCGACGCGGCATCCGGCCGGTCGCCGCTTCCACTACTCGAACCCGGGGTTCGCGCTGCTGGGCGCGCTGGTCGGCCGGCTGCGTGGGACGTCGTGGGCCGACGCGCTGCGCGACGACGTGCTCGCCCCGCTCGGGATGACCCGGACCTCGCTGTCGCCCCAGGCCCCGCACGCCGGGGGCTTCGCGGTGCATCCGTGGGCGGACGTGATGCTGCCCGAGCCGTTGACGGACACCGGGGTGATGGCGCCGGCGGGCCAGCTCTGGTCGACCGCCGCGGACCTGGCCCGGTGGGCGGCGTTCCTCGCCGGCGGCGCCGAGGGCGTCCTGGGCCGCGCCACGATCACCGAGATGCGCCGGCCCGCGTCGGGGCCCGACGAGACCGACGACTGGGCCACCGCGTACGGGCTCGGCCTGCAGCTGCGGCGCCACGGCGGGCAGGTCCTGTTCGGGCACACCGGCTCGATGCCGGGATTCCTGGCCGCGCTGTGGGTGAGCGAACGCGAGGACGTCGCCGCCGTCGTGCTGGCGAACGTGACCTCTGGCCCGGCGGTCGGGTCCATCGCCGCCGACCTGGTGCAGATCGTCGCCGAGCACGAACCGCGGCCTCCCGAGCCGTGGCGCCCGCTGCCCACGGCCGACCCGGAGCTTCTGGCGCTCACCGGGCCCTGGTACTGGGGCCCGTCCCCGCATCTGCTGCGGCTGCTGGCCGACCGGGGGCTGGAGCTCACCCCGGTCGGCCAGACCGGCCGCGGCTCCCGGTTCCGGGCCGAGGTGGACGGCACCTGGACCGGCCTGGACGGCTACTACGCGGGCGAGACGCTGCGGGTGGTGCGGGCGCCGGACGCCGCCGGCACCCACCTGGACCTCGGCAGCTTCGTCTTCACCCGGGCGCCCTACCAGCCGGACGCGCCCATCCCCGGCGGTGTCGGCGAGGACGGCTGGCACGCCTTCTGACCCCAGGCCCGGGTCAGCGCCTGGCCCGGGTCAGTGGACCGGTGGCAGGACGGACTCGTGCTGCCGCGGAACGGTCGCGTCGTCCAGGCTCCCGCGTGGCCGGGCGACCGCCTCGCTCGCGAAGAGCCCGGTGGGCACGACGAGCCGCGAGGCCACGTAGGCCGTCTCCGTGGTCGGCGCCGGTGTCCGGGCGAGGACCGCGCGCAGGCAGACCCGGGTCGCGTCGGCGAGCACGACGAGGACCAGCAGGCCGAACGTCAGCGCGAGGACCCCGTCCACCGTCGAGTTCTGCACGATCTTGTGCATGTCACCGATGCTCTTGGCCGGCGCCAGCAGCTTCCCGTCGTCGAGCGCGCCGGCGTAGCGGTCCCGCTGCGCGAAGAAGCCGAGCTTGGGATCCTCGGAGAACACCTTCTGCCAGGTGGCGGTGAAGGTGACCGCGACGTCCCAGGCCAGCGGAACCCCGGTCACCCAGGCCCACCGCGCGCGCCCG
Organism: Pseudofrankia inefficax; assembly: GCF_000166135.1. Classification (NCBI taxonomy): domain Bacteria; kingdom Bacillati; phylum Actinomycetota; class Actinomycetes; order Frankiales; family Frankiaceae; genus Pseudofrankia; species Pseudofrankia inefficax. The sequence continues at coordinate 3,127,533 of NC_014666.1, read as the reverse complement.
CTCTTGACGAACAGGGTGGTCGCCACCGTCAGGGCGATGGCCGCGAGCAGCTGGTTGGCCAGGCCGAACAGCGGGAAAAGCTGGTTGATGCCGCCGAGCGGGTCGGTCACCCCGGCCCAGAGGAAATAGCCCCAGGCGCCGACCACCAGGGCGCTGCTCAGCCAGACCCCCGGCCACCAGCTCACCCGCCCGATCGGTTTCCAGACGTTTCCGAGCATGTCCTGCAGCATGAACCGGCCGACGCGGGTGCCGGCGTCGATGGTGGTGAGAATGAACAGCGCCTCGAACATGATCGCGAAGTGATACCAGAACGCGCTCAACGCGCCGCTGCCGAAGGCACCGGAAAGGATGTGGGACATGCCGACGGCGAGCGTCGGGGCGCCTCCGGTGCGGGCGACCAGTGACGATTCACCGACGGACCGGGCCGCGGCGGCGAGCGTGTCCGGCGTGACGCTGAATCCCAGGTGGGCGACCGCGGTCGACGCCGACGACGCCGTGCTGCCGACGACCCCGGCGGGCGCGTTCATCGCGAAGTACAGACCGGGGCTGAGCACCGCCGCCGCGATCAGCGCCATCAACGCGACGAAGGACTCGGTCAGCATCGCGCCGTAGCCGACCAGCCGGATCTGCGACTCCTTCTGGATCAGCTTCGGGGTGGTGCCGGACGCGACGAGCGCGTGGAACCCGGACAGGGCCCCGCACGCGATGGTGATGAAAAGGAACGGGAACAGGCTGCCGGCGAACACCGGACCGTTGCCACGGGTGGCGAAGGGGCTGATCGCGTCCGCGCGCAGCGTCGGGAGCTCCACGAGAACCCCGACGGCGAGCAATCCGATGGTGCCCACCTTCATGAAGGTGGACAGATAGTCGCGGGGCGCGAGCAGCACCCACACCGGCAGCACCGAGGCGACGAATCCGTACGCCACCAGGCAGCCGACCAGCGCCTTCGGGCTGAGCGTGAAGGCGGCGGCGAGGCTGGACTCCTGGACCCAGTGGCCACCGACGATCGCCGCGAGCAGTGCCGCGACGCCGAGCGCGGTGGCCTCGGCGATCCGCCCCGGCCGCAGCACCCGCAGGTAGACGCCCATGAAGAGCGCGATCGGGATCGTCATCGCGATCGAGAACGTCCCCCACGGGGAATGCGCGAGGGCCCCGACCACGACGAGCGCGAGCACCGCCAGCAGGATGATCATGATCGCGAAGACGCCGACCAGCGCCGCCGCGCCGCCGACCGGGCCGATCTCGTCGCGAGCCAGCTGGCCGAGGCTCTTACCGTCGCGCCGCATCGAGAAGAACAGCGTGACCATGTCCTGCACCGCGCCCGCGAAGATCACTCCGGCGACGATCCAGATCGTGCCGGGCAGGTAGCCCATCTGCGCCGCGAGGACGGGGCCGACGAGCGGCCCGGCGCCGGCGATGGCGGCGAAGTGGTGCCCGAACAGGACCCGCCGGTCGGTCGGCTGGTAGTCGACGCCGTTGTCGAGGCGCTCGGCCGGCGTCGCCCGACCGTCATCCACCCGCAGCACCCTGGTGGCGAGGAACCGGGCGTAGAACCGGAAGGCGATCGCGAACGAGCCGAGGCCCGCGACCAGCATCCAGGCGGCGGAGACCGACTCGTGCCGGGAGAGCGCGAGCACGGCCCAGCCGATCGCGCCGGCCACCGACACGGCGGCCCAGCCGGCGATCGACCGCAGGCGTTGGGCCGTGCCGCCGCCGGACGGGCGGTCGGCACCGAACGCTTCGCGCGGCGCGCTCATACCCGGCCGCCCGAGCCAGCGGTGGAGACGGGCCGCGCGTGCCGACCCGTGAGGTCGAGCCCCTGGGGCAGATCGCTGCTGAAGCGCCGGAAGCCGAACCGGTGCCGGCAGTCGACCACGACGTCCCGGCCCACCAGGTCCGGGTAGGCACGCGGGTGGGCCAGCACGCTGCCGGCCGGATCCGCCGCCACCGGGCGCAGGCGGCGCGACCGCAGCGCGACCGCGCGGGGGGCCGTGCGCAGCCACGGGTGGCCGGTACACCCGCAGCAGACGCCGAGCGCGGCCCAGTCGAACACGATCATCTCGCCGTCGCGCAGTGCCGCGCGCGCCCGGTCGGTGAGCCGAATCACCGGTCTCCTCCCTCGCGACCGTCGTGTCCGTCACGGGCCATCGGTTTCCCATGATCGCGAGGTCGCCTCTTTATAGCCGGACGACGCTACGATCGGTTACCTCATGGTCACGCCAGTAACCCTGGCGGGAGAGTTGTCCCGCTTGACCGGTGAAAGCGCGTCCCCGGGAACGTGAACCGCGAGTGGCCCAGGTTTCAGCGGCCGATGGTGTGAGCCCCGCCGCCGGTGGACAGGAGGGGACTACGACCCAGGCTGAAGGAGCAGCGATGACGGACTTCCTGACGGATGTGAAGACCCTCCGGGCGCGGGCCCGCGAGCAGATCGAACGCGGTCCGGTGACGGACGCGTACGGCGCCGACCTGGCTCGGGTCATCGACGTGTGCAATGAGGCGCTCGCCACCGAACTGGTCTGCGTCCTGCGCTACAAGCGGCATTTCTTCACCGCGCAGGGCCTCGGCTCGGGCCAGGTCGCGGCGGAGTTCGCGCAGCACGCGACCGAGGAGCAGGCGCACGCCGACCTGCTCGCCGCCCGCATCACGCAGCTGGGTGGATCGCCGGACTTCGACCCCGACACGTTGACGATGCGTTCGCACGCCGAGTACGACGCCAGTCCCGGCCTCCTGGAGATGGTCAGGGAGGACCTGGTCGCCGAGCGGATCGCGATCGCCTCCTACACCGAGATCATCGGGTGGCTCGGCGAGAAGGACCCGACGTCCCGTCGGATGTTCGAAGGGATTCTGGAGCAGGAGGAGGAGCACGCGGACGACCTGCTGACCTTCCTGCAGAAGATGGAGCCCTGACCCGGCCGGTCGCTGGTTGCACCCGGCGTGGCCGTTCTGCGGCGATATGTGGCCTCGCGACTAGACTCCGGTGTCCATGACGGGGCAGTGGGTCAAGCCGCGAGGCCGCCGGAGCGCTCGGTGATCGTCGATCGCGAGCGGCTGGAGAAGGCCCTGCCCGGCTACCGGGTCGCCGGCCGGCTCGGGGCCGGCGCGTTCGGCCTGGTGGTGGGCGGCCAACACCGCCGGATGGGCCGCTCAGTAGCGATCAAGGTGATGGACGCCGACGGCTCCGCGGGCGTCGCGTCCGGCTTCATCTCCGAGGCCCGGCTGCTGGCCAGGCTGGACCATCCGCACCTGGTCCGCGTGCACGACTACGTCGAGGCCGAGGGCCTCTGCCTGGTGGTCATGGAGCTGCTGGCCGGGGGCACGCTGACCAACCGGCTGGCCGAGCTCGGCCCCGAGCAGGCCTGCGCCGTCGGGCTGGCGGTCGCCGCGGCGCTGGAGCACGCGCACGGCGAGGGCGTCCTGCACCGGGACATCAAGCCCGACAACATCCTGTTCGGCACGGACGGAACCCCGAAGGTCAGCGACTTCGGGCTCGCGAAGGTCTTCGAGGGGTCCGCGGCCACCGCCAGCGGGACGGTCGGCACTCCCCTCTACATGGCGCCGGAGCAGATCCAGGGCGGGCGGCTCGGCCCCGGCACCGACCTCTACGCCCTGGCCGTCGTGCTCTACCGGCTGCTGGCCGGGCGCCCCATGTTCGACCCGAAGCAGCCCGTGCACGCGATGCTGTACCAGCAGCTGACCGTGACGCCGGCGCCGCTGACCGGGGTGGACCCGCGGCTGGCCGCCGTCGTGCGGCGCGCGCTGGCCAAGGACCCCGCCGAGCGCCACCAGGACGCCCGGGCGTTCGCGGTGGACCTCGCGGGAGCGGCCGCCCAGGCCTTCGGCGCCGGCTGGGCCGCCCGTTCCGGGGTCCCGCTGCACGTCGACGACGCCGTCCGCGCCGCCGCCGACCCGGCCGACACCGACCCGGACGCCACAGCCACAGCCACCGAGTCTGATCGGCCCCTGGCCGGACTTGCCGGAGGCGAGCTGGCTGCCCTGGGAGCCGCGCTGGCTCCCGCCGAACGCGCGCCGGCTGTCGCGGTAGCCGGCGCAGCTGTCGCCCTGGCCGAGCCGGCCGTAGCCGTCGCCAGTCCGGGCGCCGTGGCCAGTGCGGGTGTTGCCCCGGCCGGGCCGGCCGCCGATGAGGACCCGGCCGCCGCTGGCGCCGCGCCGGCAGCCGGCGGAAACCCGCCGCCCGCCTCCATCGACGGCAAGGTCGCCGCCGGGAAGGTCGCCGACGGGAGCGCGCCGCCGGACGCGACGGGCAGGTCTCGGCGCAGGCTGGCGCGGCTGGCCTTCGTCTGCGCCCTCGTGGTGGCCGCCGTCGCCGTGCCGGTGGGCCTGCTCGACGCCGGCATCCGCTCGGGCGGGAGCCACGCGGCGGCGAAGAACGCCACCGACGTCTCGGTCAGCGCGCGGCCTCCGACGGCGACGGCCACCTCCGCCCCGGCGACCCCGCCGTCCGGGCCGGCCACGACACCGGCTGTCACGCCGAGCACCGCCACGTCGGCCGTGACACCCCAGACCGTCAGCTCATCGGCTGGCGCGGGGCCCGCGAGCGTCCCGTCCCAGACCGCGCCGCCCACCATCCGACCGACCGCCAGCTCGGGCCAGGCCGGCCCCGCGGGTCCCGGGTCCGACCCGAGCTATCAGGCCGGGTCGTCGGTCAGCGTCGCCGGCTGCGCCGGCTGGCTGGACTTCTCCGACATCCTCTACGGAACGCTTTCCGCCGGTGCCGCCTCCTGTGCCGCCGATGTCATCACGACCAGCGACACCCTCGGCGACTCGACGGTCAGGCTCACCGCCGAGAACTACGCCGAGAAGAACTCCGCCCCCGGCGGCTTCCTGTATTTCGGCTACTACAAGCTCTCGGTCCACATCTGCATCTGGAATGTGGCCGACACCGGCCACAAGCAGTGCTCGGCCACGTACACCGACACCCAGGGAACCGTCACCCGGGGCTGAGCGACGCCGCCGGCACGCGAGCCCGCCAGGGGACGGCCACCCAGGCGCGGCCGGGCCTGGGCCACGCCCCGCGAAACGTCGATGGGGCAGCGGTTCATGGCCTGTCGTAGATCACCGCGGCGGCCCCGGCTGTGACGTGGGACACCGAGATAATTCGGGACATATCAGGTTTACCGCGCAGGAATCGATGCCGCGCATTCATCGATCGCGCCCCGCCAGGCTGTGACGTCGGGCACAGATCGAATGGCAACCGCGCGAGAAAAGGCAGATCAAGCCGATCGACAGAAGCACCTACCTGCCAGTTGTGCATCAGTTTGAAATCCACTGGTCAGCCAACTCCCACCTGCTTTCCGGATCCCCATGGGCGGCGAGTGGGCCGGGTGTGGCATTGCGCATGCAAAGGCGTCTGCACGGGCGTACTGTCCGCAGACAGATCACTACAACGAGGTGGTGATCAGGCCCGCCGAAGCAATCGGCGCGCGCGACGGGTCCGGGCGAAGGCGGGGGGACGCAGTCCAGTCCCCCGCCTTCCCTGTCTTAGGAGGCAATACATGGTGGCCGCCGTCACCCTCGCTCTGGCTGCCCTTGTCCTGGCAACCGTGACCGCCGTCGGGGCGACGATCACCGCACGCAGGCTCCGGCGCACCTCCGATATGGCCCGCGTCCTGACCGTCATCCCCCGCCGCTGCCCTGACTGCGGTCACGGCTGGGAGGACGGCCGCGCCCGGCACACCCCCTGCGCCTCGACACACCGTGCCGTGGCGTCCCTCCTGCTGCCTCCCGACATCGCCTGACGCTCTCCCCGGCCGGCCGGGACCGAGCCGCGGAGAGCCTTCCCAGGTCGCGGAATCCCGCTGAATCCAACACCGGGGCCGCCGACTCCGCGCGGGTGATTCCCAGGTTTCGGATCTTATGAAGACACGATGCCACGGACCTGCCCGACATCCGTTCCAGGCCACGCACACCTGTCGCTTCTTTCAGCCCATTCCATTCCCGAGGCAGCCGGCAATGACAACCGTTCCGCACTGGAAAGCACCGATTTGGCGTGCGTTCAGTGCACCCATCGCACTCGCAACTCGCTGGAATTAGCGAGACCCATGAGGCACCCGTACCCCCAACCAGAGAGGATCGTCAACGATGTCGGGTAACGCCCAGGCCTGCGCACATCCACTGACGTTCGTCCGCGCCCAGCGGGGCTGGTCCTACCAGAAGCTCGCCCGAGTCGTCGCGAAGAGAGCCCGCGACCTCGGCGAGGCCAACATGGCCGCCGAAAGACAGAAGGTATGGCGATGGGAGCACCGTGGCGTCGTCCCTGACCGGGTGACCCAGCTCGCGCTGGCGACCGAGCTCGGCGTGCCCACCGACCGGCTGGACTCCCATCCCTGGCCCACCTGGCTGCCCACCGGGGACAACGTCCGCACCAACTACCCGTGGACCCAGGCCGGCAGCCTCACCGCGCTGACCGACGTCGTCGAGGACGCCGTCGCCGACCGCCGCGGTTTCCTGACCATCAGCAGCTCCGGGATCGCGGCGCTCGCCGAGCAGTGGCTCGGCCTGGAGCCGGCCCACCTCGCCGGCGCGCTGGACGGCGGGCTGGTCGACGAGCAGATCGTGACGCGGATCGCGCACAGCCTGCCCGGCCTGCGCGTGATGGACAACCGACTCGGCGGGGCGAGCGTGCGCCGGCTCGTCGACGCGGAGCTCGGTGTGGTGGCCGAGCTGCTCTCGGCCGGCCGCTACACCGAGCAGATCAGTCGCGAGCTGCACCTGGTCGCCGCGGAGCTGGCCCGGTTCGCCGGCTGGGTCTCCTTCGACGCCGGGTACCAGACGGCGGCCCAGCGGTACTGGCTGGCCGCGCTGCACGCGGCGCACGTCGCCGGCGACCGCCTGCTCGGCGCGAACGTGCTGAAGAACCTGTCCCTGCAGTGCCTGGACGTGTCGCGGCCGGTCGAGGCGATCGCGCTGGCCGAGGCGGCGGTCCACACGGCGGACGGCGCCGGCGGGCGGGTCAGCGCGATGATGCACCTTCGCAAGGCCCGGGCCCACGCGGCGCTCGGCGACCAGGTCGCCTGCCTGCACGAGATCGGCGTCGCCGAGACCGCGTTCGACCAGACCACCGCGCCCGAGCCGGACTGGGCCGGCTACTTCGACGACGCCGAGTTCCAGGCCCAGGTCGGCTGCTGCTACATCGACCTCGGGCACCTGCTGTCGGCCGACGGCTGGCTCAGCCAGGCGCAGGCGGCCCAGTCGACCGAGAAGCCCCGCGACCGCACGACCTACCTGCTGCGCCGCGCGGGCGTGCAGATCGACCTGGGCGACGTCGACGCCGGCTGCGCGCTCGCCACCCAGGCGGTGCCGCTGCTCGCGGCCACCCGGTCACGGCGCAACGCGCGCCGGGCCGAGGACGTCCGCGTCCGGCTGCGCCGGCACGCGTCCGTCCCCGCCGTCCGCGACCTCGAGCAGCGCCTCGCCGAGATCAGCTAGGCAGACTCTGCCAGGGCCCGGTGATGACGCAGGTCAGGCCCGGGTACTGCACGTTGACGACGAGGTGACGGCCGTCGGCGGTGAACCGGACACCCGAGAGCTCGCTGGCCCCGACCGGGCCGGGCGCGGGGAAGTCGTCCGGCGACCAGTAGTGCAGGTCGAGCGGAGCGATCACCTTGGCCAGGTCGACGATCCGGCCGGCCGGGGTGAGCAGCCGCAGGTAGTTGTCACCGCCGTCCTCGTCCTCGCCGTCCCCGTCCTCGCACATCAGGACGCCGCCGCGCGGGCCGACCGTGATCGTGTCCGGCTGGTCGAGGACCCTGCCGTCGGTCGACTCGTACAGCAGGGTCAGCAGGCCGCCGTCGCGTCCGGTCGGCCGGTAGCGCCACACCTGGCCCTCGCCGGCGTCGCCGGCCTCCGAGGCGACGAACGTCAGTGAGCCGTTCGCCCACTCGGCGCCTTCCAGGCCGAGGAACCGGGCGCCGCCGCGGGCCCGGCCCTGGCTGTACACCGAGCCGGCGAAGGTCTCGGCGTCGGCCGGGTCCGGGTGGGCGATGTCGACCCAGCCGACGGGCAGCCGCTCGCCGACGCGCTGGCCGGTCTCCGTGTCGTAGGTCGGCTCACCGCGCACGGCGAGCATCTGCAGCCGGCCGCCCGCGGCGAGCCGGCCCGGCCGGTCCGGCAGGAAGCGGTACAGGCCGTCGCCGGGGTCGCCGTTGTCCTCGGTCAGGTACACGATCCCGGTCGCCGGGTCGACCGGAGCGCACTCGTGCTCGAACCGGCCCATCGCGCGCAGCGGAACCGGCTCGACCGGCCCTCGGGCGCTCGCGGGCACCTCGAAGACGTACCCGTGCGGCTTCTCGTAGCCGGCGCCGGTCCCGTCGACCGTCTCCTCGCAGGACAGCCAGCTGCCCCACGGCGTCGGGGAGCCGTTGCAGTTCTCCAGCGTCCCGTTGAGCACGAGGAAGCTCTCCCGCAGGCGGCCGGCCGCCAGGTCGTACGACGACGAGGTCACCCCCGCCGGGGCCGCCCGGTCGTACGCGGCCCGCGGGCCGAGGCTGCGCTGCTTCACGCCAGGCATGTCGGCGTCGATCTCGTGGTTGCGCAGGATCCGGATGGTGTCCCGGCCGGTGGCGAACAGGGCCTGCCCGTCGTGCGCGATCGGCGTGGCCAGGCCGTCGGACATCCGCGTCCCGGCGGCGCCGAACGACGTGTAGCGGAACCCCGGCGGCAGCGCCAGCTCCGGGCCGGCCTTGGCCAGCGGGCCGAGGCCGGCGACGGCTCCGCTCGGCTGGGCACCGCCACTCGCCGGAGCCCCGGCCCAGGCCGCCTGGTCGAGCCCCGGCGCGAGGCCAGCGCCGAGCAGTCCCAGCCCCGCGGCGGTCAGCACCTGCCTGCGTGTCGCACCCATCGCATCCACCGTTCGTCAGCCGCCCGGCCGGACCACCAGGCCGCACGGACGCTAAGGACGACCGGAAAGGACCCGGCAACGGACCCGCGTCCGCCGGGCTGACGCAGGGCAAACAGTTCGTGCGCCGCTCCCCCACACGACCGGCACCCAACCCACCGTCCCGGGGCGGGGCAGCCGGAACCGCGCGTCGGACCGGCCGCGCGGTGGCCGCGAGCTGGGGCGATGTCCGTTTGTGGCGTGCGATATGCCGCCATGGCAGGGTGGCCTTCATGACGGAAACAGAGCGGTTCGAGGTCTCCCGGCAGGTGGCGGCGTCGCCGTCGGCGGTATTCGCGGTGGTGAGCGACCCCGCGGGCCACGTGAAGATCGACAGTTCCGGCATGCTGCAGTCTGCCGACGGGGAGCCGGTGAGCGCGGTCGGCGACGAGTTCGTCGTGCACATGGACCGCGAGGCGCTCAACGACTATCCGCTGGGCAAGTACGACGTCACGGTGATCATCACGAAGTTCGAGCAGGACGCCCTCATCGAGTGGACGATCGGCGGCGCGCTGCTGGGCGAGCCGCTGCGCCACCTGTACGGCTACCGGCTGGAGCCCAGCGACGGCGGCACCCGGGTGACCTCGTACTACGACTGGTCCGAGATCCCGGAGACCTACCGCGGCAAGGGGATCTTCCCGGTCATCCCCGAGGCCGCTCTGCGGGCCACCCTCGGCATCCTGGCCCGCACCGTCGAGTAGCCGCCGGCGCGCCCGCCACCGTCCTGGCGGGTGCGCCCAGCCATGCCTGGGAGATGAGACAAACATGAAGTAGTGTTTCGCCGTACGACAGGATCGTCGCCCTGCATCGGTGCGTGAGGGGTAGGACAGATGGCACCCAAGGACATCGGCGCACTGCGCGGCGCGGACGAGACCATGACCCACCAGATCGTGGACACGTTCGCCACCGTCTCCGAATCCGATCTGGCCTGGACCGAGAAGGTCTGGGGCTCGCTCGCGAGCACCGACGGCTCCCTGCAGGTCGACTTCGGCCTCGGGAAGTACCACAACCGCGGCGTCATCGACGGCTTCGCCGGCGTCTCCCGAGGCCGTGAGCAGTGGACGGTACGGGGAAGCCGCGAGCTGCGCGGCGCCCCGGAGCTGATGGGCGTCGGCCCGATCAGCTATGAGATCGTCGAGCCGTTGAACCAGGTGCGGTTCCGGCTGGAGGAGAACGACGTCCAGCCCGTCTCGTTCGACCTCGTGCTGTCCGGGGTGACGAGGCCGTTCTTCGAGGACCGCAACCTGGTGCGCAACCGGCACACCGGCCGCGTCGACGTCAATGTCGTGCGCTACCACCAGGGCGGCTGGGTGTCCGGCACCGTCACCGTCGCGGGTGAGAAGCACGAGGTCAGCCAGCGGGAGTGGTTCGGCTACCGGGACCATTCCTGGGGTGTCCGCCAGAGCGTCGGGGCGCCGCCTCCCGATCTCGCCAAGGGCCGCGCCCGGCCCAAGGGCGCGATCAAGGGCCACATGAAGTGGTCGCCCATGTTCCTGGGCCGGCCGGACGGGTCGTTCTACGAGTCGGCCGTCTTCGTCACCGGCGCGAACTGGGGCTACGCGTCGACCTACCTGAACGAGGGGGACGGCCGGCAGCTGCCGGTCCGGACGACGGACGCGCGGGTCGAGTACGACGCGCGGACCCGGTTCGTGAAGGGCGGCGAGCTGCAGCTCGTCATGGAGTCGGGCGAGAAGCGGGTCATCGAGTTCGAGGCGCTGGGCGAGTCCGGCTTCTTCCTCAAGACCGGCCTGTACGGACCGTGGAAGGGCCAGATCCACGGGACGTGGAAGGGCGCGCTGTACGTGGACGGCGAGTACATCGCGGACTGCTGGTCGGACGAGTACCTGCCGCAGCTCGGGCAGCTGCGCGATACCCCCGTACGAGTCAGGGAGGGTGACGCCGTGGGCTACGGGATCATGGAGAGCATCATCAGCGGGGAGTGGCCCGAGCTCGGCCTCACCGCCGAGTCCGACCACCAGGTGGCCTTCTGATGAGCACCACGACGGCGGCGCAGGTCAACGTCCTCGACCCGCAGTTCTACGTGGACCCGTGGGAGGCGTACCGCTGGCTGCGTGACGAGGCTCCGGTGTTCTGGGACGCCCGGCAGAAGCTCTGGGTGATCTCGCGTTTTCACGACGTCGTCGCCGTGGAGAAGAACGGGGCGCTCTACTCGTCGTTCTACGGGTCGCGGCCGCACATCGACCTGACCCATGACGAGTCCATGATCAACATGGATGACCCGGAGCATCAGGCCCAGCGCAACCTGGTCGTGCCCCAGTTCACCCCGCGGGCGGTGCGCCGGCACGAGGACCACGTGCGCGCGGTGGTCACCGAGGTCCTCGACGACGTCGTCGCCCTCGGCGAGTGCGAGGCGATCGAGGCGATCGCCTCCCGGGTGCCCGCGATCATGATCGGGGACCTGCTCGGCTATCCGCGGGAGATCTGGCAGCGCGTCCGGCACTGGTCCGAGCAGATCATGCTCCTGTCCGGCCTGACCTCGCCGGACGGGCCGCCGCACGTGACGCACCCGGGGATCGGGCCGGTCATCACCGACTTCATCGAGACGACGATCGGCATCATCAAGGAGCGCCGGGCCGAGCCCAGGGACGACCTCATCTCGCTGTGGGCCACCAGGCCCGGGTGGAGCACCAAGCGCGTCCTCGACGAGACCCTGCTCGTCCTCGACGGCGGCGCGGAGACGACCCGTACGGTCATCGGGACGATGATCCGCGATCTCGCGGTGTATCCCGAGCAGCGGCGGGTGCTCCAGGAGCAGCCCGAGCTCCTCACGTCCAAGGCGGTCGAGGAGTTCATCCGGTGGGTCTCGCCGGTCCTGAACATGCGCCGGACGGCCACCGAGGACCACGAGCTGCAGGGCCAGCAGATCAAGAAGGGCGACCAGCTCCTGCTGCTCTACCCGGCGGCGAACCGCGACCCGCGGGTGTTCACCGACCCGGAGACGCTGGACGTGGCCAGGACGGCGCCCCGCCATGTCGCCTTCGGCTTCGGCACGCACGTCTGCCTCGGCGCCCATCTGGCCCGGCTGGAGCTGCGCGTCATGTTCGAGGAGCTGCTGCGCCGGATCCCGGACTGGGAGCTGGTCGACCCGGACGAGCCCAGAATCCTGCCCGCGACGTTCACCCGGGCCTACGACACCATCCGGATCCGGTTCGCGCCGGCCGCCGTGGGGCCCGGCCGGTGAGAGGTACCGACGATCTGCACCGGCTGACCGGCTGGTTGGCGGAACGGATGCCGGCCGCGTCGGGCCTGCGCATCGAGAACGCGGACCGCATCACGTTCGGGCATTCCGCCGAGATCACCGCGCTGGCCCTGGCCTGGACCGAGGGCGGCACGGCACGGCGCAGGGACGTCGTGCTCCGGCTGTGCCCGCCCTCCCCCGGGCTGCTGGAGCCGTACGACATGGCCCGGCAGTTCACGATCCTGCGCGCGCTGGAGCCGACCGCCGTGCGGGGCCCGGCGGTGCTGTGGCTCGACGAGTCCGGTGACGTGCTCGGCCGGCCGTTCTACGTGATGGCCAAGGTGCCCGGCCAGGTCTACGAGCAGCACATCCCCGCCGAGCTGGAGGCGAGCCCGACGACCATCCACCGGATGACGCAGGGCATCATCGAGCAGCTCGCCGCCATCCATTCCGTGGACCCGGGAGAGCGCGGGCTGGCCGGCGAGGGCGAGGGACGGACCTATCTGGCCGACCAGCTGGCGCACTGGTCGGCCGAGCTGCGCCGCGTCCGGAAGGACCGGCTCCCGGCGCTGGAGCGGCTGCACGAGGCGCTGGTCGAACGCCGGCCGGTCCCGTCCGAGCGGATCACCCTCGTGCACGGCGACGTGAAGCCCGGGAACTTCGCCTTCGAGGGCGGCGAGGTCACGGGCGTCTTCGACTGGGAGCTGGCCGGGATCGGCGACCCCCTCGCGGACATCGGGTACCTGGAGCTGTTCTGGAACGTCCCGGTGCACTTCACCAGCCGGCCCGCCGCCCTGGCGTTCGAGGACGCCGTCGCCTACTACGAGCGGCTGACGGGCATCCCGGTGCGCCACCGGGACTGGTACCGGTCGTTCCAGACCTTCAAGACCTGCGTGATCCTGCTGGTCGGGACGATGATGTTCGACTCCGGCGCCAGTGACGACCTGCGGTTCGCCGAGATGGGTCTCGCCATTCCGCACTACACCCGGGCGGCGCTGCGGGACCTGGGCGTCGCGGACGATCTCGATCCGGGGCCGGTCCGTGCCAGCCGGGAGCGCTACCGCGAGGTGCGCGACCGGCTCGCGGCGGCGGCCAGCTGACCGGAGCCGGCCGGCTCGCCAGGCCCGGACGACGCCCGGCGAGCCGGCCGCCGGGTCAGCCGACCTGGCGGTCCGCGAGGGACCAGTACCGCGCCCGCAGCGCCTTCTTGTCGGGCTTGCCGACCGCGGTGAGCGGCAGCGCGTCCACCACGTCGACGGTCTTCGGCGCGTGGTGGGCGCCCTTGCGCTCCTTGACCAGCGCCATGAGCTCCGCCGCCTCGACGGTCGTGCCCGGCCGCAGGACCACGACCGCCTTGACGGCCTCGCCCCATTTCTCGTCCGGTACGCCGATGACGGCCGCGGCGGCGATCGCCGGATGGGTCGAGAGCACGTCCTCGATCTCGCGGGGGAAGACGTTGAAGCCGCCGCTGACGATCATGTCCTTCTTGCGGTCCACGATCGTGTAGAAGCCGTCGGCGTCCTCGCGCGCGATGTCGCCGGTGTGCAGCCACCCGCCGGCGAAGGCCTCGGCAGTCTGCTGCGGCTTGTTCCAGTAGCCCTTCATCACCAGCGGGCCGCGCACGCAGATCTCGCCCGGTTCGCCCCGCGGGACCCGCTGGCCCTCGTCGTCCAGCAACGCGACCTTGACCCACGGCACCGGCCGCCCGCACGAGGCCAGCCGGGCCAGGTCGTCCGGGTCGTGCTCCTCCTTGCGCAGCACGAACACGGACTGCGGCGCCTCGGTCTGCCCGTAGAACTGGAAGAAGACCGGGCCGATCCGTTCGATCGCCTCGCGCAGCCGGCTCGGCGACATGGCCGAGGCGCCGTAGAAGACGGTCTCCAGGCTCGACAGGTCCGTCTCGGCGAACCTGGGGTGGTCGAGAATCGCGTAGATCATCGACGGCACCAGGAAGACCGACGTGACGCGGTGTTCCTCGATGGCCTCCAGCACCGCGCCGGCCTCGAAACGGGGCAGGACCACGACCGAGCCGCCCTGGTGCAGCACGGGAACGATGAACGACGCGCCGGCATGGCTCAGCGGCGTACAGACGAGATGACGCAGATCGGTGGGCCACTGCCATTCCGTGAGCAGGATCTGCGTCATCGCGGCGCTGCCGCGGTACGCCGTCATGACGCCCTTTGGCTCCCCGGTGGTGCCACCGGTGTAAGCGACCGCCGCGACGTCCTCCGCCTGGACGTCGGGGCCGACGAGCGGTTTCGGCTCGAAACCCGCCGCCAACGCCACGAGGTCCTCACCCACGTCGCAGGGGCCGAAGGAGAGAAGCCGCCTCAAGGTCGATACCCGCTCCTGGAGAAGGGCGGCCCGCTCCGCGAAGGACTCGTCAAAGACGAGCGTCTCGATCTGGGCATCCGCGAGAACATAGGCGTGGTCGTCGAGTGACCCGAGCGGGTGCAGCGCGGTGTTGCGGCTGCCCGTCACCATGTAGGCACCCATCGAGTACAGGACCTCGGGCCGGTTCTTGGACAGGGTCGCGACGCCACTGCCCGGAGAGACACCCTTCGCCGCGTATACCTGCGCATAGCGACTGATCTGCGCGCTGAGGTCCGCGGCCGTCAGGACTCCGTCACCGAGGTAAATGGCGGGCTTCCCGGGGTCGCGCCGCAGCGCCGCGATGAGGAGGTCGGGAAGAAAGGCCCCGCGGTACAGCTCGTCCGACTGGGCAGAGATTCCACTCACGGTGTGTCGCCTCCAGTTGTGCGCTATTTCGCCGGGAATCGCTGCCCGCCGTCGATGCGGATGTTCTCCCCATTGAGATAGGAGTTCCTTACGATCATCTCGACCAGCAGGGCGAACTCCGCCGGGTGGCCCATGCGGTGCGGGAAGACGACGGTGGAAAGCAGCTTGTCCTTCAGCTGCTGGGACGCGCTGAGCATCAGCTCTGTGCCCATCGTGCCCGGCGCGATCGCGCACACCCGGATTCCCAGCGGCGCGAGGTCACGGGCGAGCGGCAGCGTCATGCCCAGGATGGCCGCCTTCGCCGCGGCGTACGCCACCTGCCCGGCCTGTCCCTCCAGCCCGGCGAGCGACCCCGTGTTCACCACCACCCCGCGCTGACCGTCCTCGTCGGGAGTGTTCGCCGACATCGCGGCGGCGGCCAGCCGGGTCACGTTGAAGGTGCCGAAGGCGTTCTTCGCCATCGTCGCGACGAACGTCTCCATGTCGTGCGGCTCGCCGCCGCGCCCGACGGTGCGGGCCGGCCGGGTGCCGCCGCCCGCGACGTTGACCACGACCGCCAGGGTTCCCAGGGCCTGGGCCGCGTCGATCGCGGTCTGGACGTCGCGGTCGTCGGTGACGTCGCCGGGTATCGCGGCCACCGTGGGCCCGAGCTCGGCCGCGAGCGCGGTCGTGCGCTCCTCGTCCCGGTCGAACACGGCGACGCCGACCCCGAGGCCGACCAGGTGGCGGACCGTCGCCGCGCCGAGCCCGCCGGCACCGCCCGTCACGATCGCCGACGACTCCGCGATCTTCATGATTCTGTGATCTTCATGTTCTCGGCTCCCGGTCAGACGGTGGAATCTCGGCGGTCGACGAGCGCCAGGAAGCGGGCCGGATCGGGCATGGTGCCATTCCGGCGCACCGACGACGAGGACGCCTCGACGTTCATGTAGAGCACCTCGGACGTCATGACGCCGGCGGCGGACCGGATGAAGAACGCGACCGGCACGGTGGTGAGGCACAGGTCCTCGGGCGCCACGTCCGACCGGCCGGCCCGGGCGGCGAGGGACCCGGTCATCATCGTGTTCAGCGTTCCCTGGCCGGCGATCGAATCGCCCTCCACGACGAGGTCCTCGAAATGGATCCACATCATGACGCCGCCCTTCGCGGCGGCCTGACGCCGAAATCCCTGGAGAAGGGTCTCACGACCGGTCGTGGTCGTCGCGTCACCCGCCTGCGTCACGAGGTTGAATGACGATCCGAGCGTCGGCTCGACGCGTTCGGCGTCCCCGAACAGCTCACCGGCCAGGCGTTCACGCAGCGCGCGCAGGGCAAACGATTCCGAATCGCCGACCAGCCGGTCGTCAATGAGCCGGAAGCCCTGCAGGATGTCGTTCTCGTCCGGCCAGTCCCGCGCCGTCACGTCCTGGACCGATGACATATCTCTCCCGACTTGGTGAGGCCAGCCGCTGTCCGGCGCAGGTCGGTCGGCTGGTTCGAATAGTGGCGAGAAGCCCCGGCCGACGAGTACCGTCGTGCGCGTACTGTCGAACGCGGCAGGACGTCAACAATCGCGGCGCCACAATCACGATTCCGTGGCCGTGACCGAAGGAAGATGGCGAAGATGACGAGCGAAGTCGACGGCCTGTCGGTACTTGTCACGGGCGGCGGTACGGGCATCGGCGCTGGTATTGCGCGAAGGCTCGCGAGCGATGGCGCGTGGGTGACCATCTGCGGCCGTACCGAAACGTCGCTGCGAAGCACCGCTGACGCGATCAACGCGGAGGCCGGTCGCGCGGCCGTGCAGTACCAGGTCGCCGACGTCACCAGTGAGCCGGACGTGCAGCGGGTCGTGGCCTTCGCCGCCGACTGGCGCGGCCAGCTCGACGGGGTGGTCGCGAACGCGGGCGGTGGCGGCGCGCTCGCGCCGATGCACGCCCAGGACGTCACGGAGTACCTGCGGGTGCTGACCCTGAACATCATCGGCACGCTGCTGCTGGTGAAGTCGGCGGTGCCGCTGTTCGCCCGGTCCGGTTCCGGCTCGTTCGTCGCCATCTCGTCGATCGCGGGCGACGTGACGCATCCCTACTTCGGGGCCTACCCTGTGGCCAAGGCCGGCGTCGAGGAGCTCGTGCGCAACGCGGCCGACGAGTACGGCGAGGCGGGCCTCCGGTTCAACGCGGTCCGCCCGGGGCTGACGTCGACGGAGATCGTCAGCTTCATCGCCCCCGGCACGCCGGTCTACCAGAGCTACGACGAGAACACCCCGCTCGGCGGTGCCTCCGACGTCGACGACATCGCCCAGCTCGTCAGCTTCCTGCTGTCGTCGCGGGCCAGCCGGGTCACCGGCCAGGTCATCAACGTCGACGGTGGGCTCGGCCTGCGCCGGGGGCCGGACTACTCGTCGATGGTCGAGCGCCGGTTCGGCGGCCGCGACGCGGTGCTCGGCCGGGCGGAGCCGGCCGCCAGGCGCTGACCGGGGCGCTGACCTGTGTGGTGGCCGTCGCCCCGTGCGGCGGCCACCACCGTGGGCGCCGCCCGTCCCCGCCCGCGGGGCGGCGGCGGTCACGGCGAACCGGGCAGGGACGTCCCGGCGGGGACCGTCATGGTCTTCGCGTCGAGGTAGGCGTGCAGGCCCTCCGGTCCCAGCTCCCGGCCGAGGCCCGACTGCTTCATCCCGCCGAAGGGCGCGGCCGGGTCCAGCGAGAGGCCGTTGACGCCGAAGGAGCCGGTACGAATGCGCCGCCCGATCTCCAGCCCGCGCTCGACGTCCCCGGTCCAGACGGTGCCGTGCAGGCCGAAGTCCGTGCCGTTCGCGATCGCGACGGCGTCGGCCTCGTCGTCGTAGGGGATGAAGGCGACGACCGGGCCGAAGATCTCCTCCTGCGCGATCCGCATGCCGGCGTCGACGTCGCGGAACACGGTCGGCTCGACGTACCAGCCGCGGTCGAGGCCGGCCGGCGTGCCGCCGCCGGTGACGACCGTCGCGCCCTCGCCGCGCCCGATCTCGATGTAGCCGAGCACCCGGTCGCGCTGCTTCTTCGAGATGAGCGGGCCGAGGAAGGTGCCGCGGTCGGCGGGGTCGCCGACCGGCAGCGCGCTCACCGAGGCGGCGAACAGCTCGACCGCCTCGTCGTAGCGCTCGCGGGAGACGAGGACGCGCGACTGCGCCACGCAGAACTGGCCGCTGAGGAAGAGGCTCACCATGGTGAGCCGGGCCATCGCCGTCGCCAGGTCGATGTCGTCCAGGACGATCGCCGCCGACTTGCCGCCGAGCTCCAGGGTGACCCGCTTGAGCTGGGCGCCCGCCAGGCCGGCGATGCGCTTGCCGACGGCGGTGCTCCCGGTGAAGGCGACCTTGTCGATGCCCGGATGGGTGACGAGCAGCTCGCTCGACGCCGGCCCGGCGGCGAGCACGTTCAGCACGCCCGGCGGCAGGCCGGCGGCGAGGGCGGCCTCGGCGACGACGTTCGCGTGCAGCGGGGTCTCCGGCGCGGACTTGAGCACGACGGTGCAGCCGGCGGCCAGCGCGGGCGCCACCTTCATCATCCCCAGGAAGAAGGGGACGTTCCACGGCACGATCGCGGCGACGGTCCCGACCGGCTCGTGGCGGACTATCAGCGGGGAGTAGCGCCCGGCCCGCGGTGACTCCAGCTCCAGCGCCGCGGCGGACTCGGCGTAGTAGCGCACGACGTCCAGGCCGTTGTCGACCTGCGCCGGGCGCACGACCGCGACGGGCGTGCCGTTCTCCAGCGTGATCGTCCGACCCAGCTCGTCCGCCCGCGCGGTCAGCTCACCGAGGAACAGCTCCATTGTCCGGGCCCGCTCGGCCGGGGGCAGTCGCGGCCAGGGGCCCTCGTCGAATGCCAGGCGCGCCGCCGAGACAGCGGCGTCGACGTCGGCGGCTCCCGCGTCCGGGACCCGTCCCACCACCTCCTCGGTGCTGGGCGACCGGACGTCGAGGTAGCTCTCGGAGGAGGCCGGAACCCACTTCCCCCCGATGAAGACCTCGTTGGTCCCAAGCATCCGGGTGCTCCTCTCGTCGGCCAGCCGGCCAGCCCGCGGCGCCGTCCGAGACAGAACCTACTCAATGTCGCATGTCGAGTCGATTGGATGTCAGCGTCTCATCACACCGCGGGCTCACGGCCCGAAGTGGACGATCGACCGCCCTTACCATTGCCCCATGGCTGTGACCGCGGGCGAGCAGGACGGGGGGCAGCGCACGGCCGGCTGGTGGGGCAGCGAGAGCGCACTGCTGGACGACACGGAGGCGCGGCGCCGCCTCGTCGCGGCGACGGTCCGGTGCGTGCTGCGCCGTGGCGACCGCCGCATCCGGGTCGAGGAGGTGGCCACCGAGGCCGGCGTCTCCCGTTCGACGGTGTACCGGTACTTCAAGACCCGCGACGACCTGATCCTCGCCGTCCTGCTCAGCAGGGTCGATTCCGCCATGTCGGGCGTGCTGAGCACGCTGGCGCGGCCCGACGACGCCGCCCAGTCCATCTCGGACGTGTTCCTGAAGTCCGTGCGCCTGGTCAACGGCGACGCCATCAGCGAGGCGATCTTCTCGGACGGGAGCCGGCCGTTCAGCGAGTCGCCGGGGCTCACGGCCGAGCCGATCGTCGACGCCGTGCACCGCCACCTCGGCCCGCTGCTGACCGGCTGGCTCGCCGACGGCCAGCTGTACGCGGACCTGGACCTGCGGGAGACGACCCGCTGGCTGATCGCGGCCGGCTCGCTGCTCATGGCACCGCCGTGGTCCACCTGGTCGCCGAGCCGGCAGCGCGCCTTCGTCGAGACGCACGTGGTGCGCGCCCTCGTCCGGCCAGCCCAACCTCACTGAACTTGACGTCAACCTCGACATCGGCCTAGCGTTCATCCCGCCCTGATCGCGGGAAGACGAGAGGTCGGTCCCAGATGGTGAGTTCGCGGGCGGCACTGCTCTACGGCCCCGGCCAGGACTTCAAGATCGAGACGGTCGAGATCGACGCCCCCCGCGCGGGCGAGGTCCTGATCGACGTGCGGGCCTGCGGCCTGTGCCACTCGGACGAGCATGCCCGCACCGGTGACATGCCGATGCCGCACTACCCGATGATCTGCGGCCACGAGGGCGCCGGCGAGGTCGTCGAGGTCGGGCCGGGCGTCACCTCGGTCCGCCCGGGCGACCACGTGGCGATGTCGTTCGTGCCGTCCTGCGGGAACTGCGCGCTGTGCCGCAGCGGCCGCGCGTTCCTGTGCGACGACGGCCGCAAGCTGTTCGACCTCGGCATGATGACCGACGGGCGGGTCGCCCACCGGATCGGTGACACGCCGGTGGCCCGGTACACCCAGCTCGGCGCGTTCGCCGAGCGCCAGCTGCTCGCCGAGACGTCGGTCGTGAAGGTCGACCCGTCGGTGCCGTGGACCGTCGCCGCGCTGGTGTCCTGCGGTGTCGCGACCGGGTTCGGCTCGGCGGTCAACCGGGCCGAGGTGAAGCCGGGTGACAGCGTCGCCGTCCTGGGCCTGGGCGGCATCGGGGTCAGCGCCGTGCAGGGCGCGCGAATCGCCGGCGCGCGGCGGATCTTCGCGGTCGACCCGGTGGAGTTCAAGCGGGAGCAGGCGCTGCGCCTCGGCGCCACCCACGCGTTCGCGTCCATCGACGAGGCGGCCGACGAGATCCGCCGGCTGACCCACGGCGCGATGTGCGAGTCGGTCATCTGCGCGGTCTCGGTGATGCGCTCGGAGCTGCTGGAACCGGCGCTCGGGCTGACCGGGAAGGACGGCACCTGCGTCGTCACCGCGGTGGCGCCCTTCCAGCAGGCGCAGGCCGACGTCAACCTGTTCATGCTGGCGATGGCGAACAAGCAGATCCGGGGCTGCCTGTACGGCTCGCAGAGCCCCCGCGTCGCGATCCCGAAGCTGCTCGGCCTCTACCAGGCCGGCATCCTCAAGATCGACGAACTGGTGACCAGGACGTACACCCTCGACCAGGTGAACGACGGCTACGCCGATCTGGAGGCTGGCCGGATCCTGCGCGGGGCGATCGTCTTCTGAGGCCCCGGCACGGTCGGGACCAGACGCAGGAACGACCCACTCGGACAAGGGCCGGGCTCGGCCGCACGACGGAGGCGACATGGTCAGCAGGGACGTGGCGGTCATCATCGGGGTGGGCGGGATGGGCCTGGCCATCGCGCGCCGGCTGGGCTCGGGGCGCGGGCTCCTGCTCGCCGACCGGGACGAACGCACGCTGAAAGCCGCGCGGGACGCGTTAGCGGCCGAGGGGCACGAGGTCGCCGTCCAGGCGGTGGACGTGGCCGAGCCGGACTCCATGGCGTCGCTCGCGGCCACCGCGGGCGGCCTCGGGCCGGTCACGCACCTGGCCCATACCGCCGGGCTCTCGCCGGTCCAGGCGAAGCCGGCCGACATCCTGCGGGTCGACCTGCTCGGCGTCGCGCTGTTCCTGGACGAGTTCGCCGGCGTCGTGGCGCCCGGCGGCGCCGGGGTCGTCATCGCCAGCACGGCCGGCCACTTCGCGCCCACGCTGTCGCCCGACCAGGAGGCGGCGCTGGCGCTGACTCCCGCCGCCGAGCTGGCCCGCCTGCCGTTCCTGGCCCCCGACCTCGTGACGGACCAGGCCCAGGCCTACTGCCTGGCCAAGGTCGGGAACCTGATCCGGGTCCGCGCGGCCGCGAAGCTCTGGGGCCGGCGCGACGCCCGGGTGAACTCGGTCAGCCCAGGCGTCGTCTCGACGCCGATGGGCCGCCAGGAACTCGCCGGGCCGTGGGGCGCGGCGATGCGGGCGCAGGTCGACAGCGCACCGGCGAAGCGGGTCGGCACACCCGATGACGTCGCCGACGCCGTGTCGTTCCTGCTCGGCCAGCAGGCGAGGTTCATCACCGGGACGGACCTGGTCGTCGACGGCGGCGCTGTCGCGATCCACCGGCGCGGCGGATGGACCGCGCGCGCGAAGAGCGCCACGGGCGCGGGCAGGGACTGACGTGAATCTTTCTGGTGTGGGCGTGTGGAGCCAGCAGCTGCGCTACGGCGACCCGGCCGCGATGGCCGAGGCGGCGGCCGAGCTGGAGGAGCTGGGCTTCGGCGCGCTGTGGATCCCCGACATGGGCGGCCCGTCGTTCGAGGCCGTCGAGCGCCTGCTCGCCGCGACGAGCCGGGTGGTCGTGGCGACCGGCGTGCTGAACATCTGGAACTACGTTCCGGCCGAGGTGGCCGCCGGGTACGCCGGGCTGTCCGCCCAATACGGCGACCGTTTCCTGCTGGGCATCGGGGTGAGCCACGCGGTGGCCGTCGAGGCCGGCCGCTACCGGCGGCCGCTCGCCGCGATGGCGGACTTCCTCGACGGACTCGACGCCGACGAGCCGCCGGTCCCCACCGACCGGCGGGTTCTCGCGGCGCTCGGCCCGAAGATGCTCGACCTCGCGGCGAGGCGGGCCCGGGGCGTCCACCCCTACCTGGTCACCCCTGAACACACCCGGATCGCCCGTGAGGCGGTCGGGGACGGCCCCCTGGTGCTGCCGGAGCAGGCCGTGATCCTCTGCTCCGACAAGGACGAGGCGCACGCGGTCGGCGGAGCGTGGCTGCGGGGCTACCTGTCGCTGCCCAACTACGCCAACAGCCTGGTGCGGCTCGGTTTCCCGGCCGACGAGGTGGCGGCGGTGAGCGACCGCGTGTTCGACGCGATGATCGCGTGGGGCGACGAGGACGCGGTCATGCGGCGGGTGGCCGAGCACCGGGCCGCCGGCGCGGACCACGTCTGCCTGCAGGTTCTCGCCGCCGACCAGCGGGCGCTGCCCCTGGCGCAGTGGCGGCGGCTGGCCGCGGCGCTGCCGGCGGCCGTCACCCGAACGCCTCCAGGGTGAGCACCTCCCGCCGGGCGATCCGCCACTCGCCGTCGACCCGGACGAACTGGTCGTGGTAGCGCCCGGCGATCGCCGGGACGAGCCGGCCTGAGGCGAAGCGCAGGAAGACGAAGTCCGACGCCGCGAGGACCCGGTCGCCGCGGTCGCCGTCGGGCTCGTACACCTCGTTCACCGTGAGGTGCTTCCCGCGCTGCTCGGGCCGGCTCTGCGTGTCGCGGAAGAACGCGAGCAGCTCGGCGGAGCCGTGGGCCGACCGGTTGCCGTAGGTGAAGACGGCATCCGCGGTGAACAGCGCCACGAGGCCCTCGAAGTCCGCGTCGTCGCAGCGGTGGCAGTAGCGGGCCAGCGTCATGTGGATGGCGAACTGGTCCGCGAGCCCGACCTCGCCCGCCGTCATCCGCTGGCCCGCCCGGCCGTGCGGCGCAGCATCGCCGCCAGGTTGTCCTGGAACGCCGGCTCCTCGAAGGACGCCGTCTCCTGCGCCATCGCGCCGGTCAGCAGCGACCCGACCGCCTGGGTCAGCGCGCTGTTGAGCAGTGCCTTGCTCTCCCGGACCGCCTGCGGCGGCAGCGCGGCGACCCGGTCCGCCAGCTCCAGGGCCGTCTCCAGCGCGGTGCCGGCCGGGACGACCCGGTTGGCGAGGCCGAGGCGCAGCGCCTCCTGCGCCGGCAGCCTGTCCCCCAGCAGGATGTACTCCTTGGCCCGCAGGAGACCGGTCAGCAGCGGCCAGGTCAGCGCCCCGCCGTCGGCCGCGACGAGGCCCAGCGCGACGTGCGGGTCGGCGAAGTACGCCCGCTCGTCGACGACGACGAGGTCGCTCATCGCGGCCAGGCTGCAGCCGAGGCCGACCGCCGGCCCGTTGACCGCCGCGATGATGGGTACCCGGACCGACGTCATCCCGCGCACGATGTCCGCGGCCTCCGCCATGATCGCCTCACGCAGCGCGACGTCCCTGGTCATCCGGTCGAGCAGCCCGAGGTCGCCACCCGCCGAGAAGGCCTTGCCCGCGCCGGTGAGGACGATCGCGCGGCAGTCGGCGTCGGCGTCCAGCCGCGGCCACAGCAGGGCCAGCGCCTCGTGCAGCGCCTCGTCGGCGGCGTTGAACGACTCGGGGCGGTTCAGCGTCACGACCCGCACGGCGCCGCGGGCCTCGATCAGAACCGCGCTGCCGGCAGCCTGGCCGTCGGTCATGTCACTCCCAGGTGATCTCGGGTAGGACCCCGTCTCTGATTCCGCGGCGGTCCTCGAACTTGACGCCAACGTCGACATTAACCGGCTCTCGCCTCACCGGCCAGGCCGCGGTCGGCCGGGGCCGCGGCTAGGCCAGCAGGTCGAGGACTCCCAGCTCGCGGATGGCCGCCGCCGCGTTCGTGGCCATCGACAGGAACATCCGGTCCGAGCTGTCCGTGCGCGGCGCGCTCGCGTAGACGCAGCCGATCATCGTGATCAGCGGCCCCTGCAGCATCCCGCGCCGGTAGTCCTCGAAGCAGACGTCCGCCGGGTAGTCGGTGACGCCCTGCTCGACGAGCTCCCGGTGGTAGGCGGCCACCAGCGGAGCCTCCTGGGCGCGCCGGTCGGCGGGCGGGAGGGCGGTGGAGACGAAGTACGCCAGGTCCCGGCCGGGGAAGCCGGCCTCGATCGTCTGCCAGTCGACCGCCCGCACCTCCCGGTCACCGGAGAACAGCAGGTTGTCGAGCCGGTAGTCACCGTGGACGAGCGAGACCGGGGCCGCGGTGTGCCGCCCCCAGCCGGCCACCAGCCCGGCCGCCCGGACCAGGGTGTCGACGTCCTCGGCCCCCAGCTGGTCCTCGTAGCGACGGGTGAACTCCGCGGCCGCCGCGGTGACGACCTTGCCGAGGTAGGCCAGGCCCGCGTCGTCGAGGCGTACCAGCCAGGGCGTGTCGCCGGCCAGCGCCGGGTCGTTCCAGAACGGCGCGTGCAGGCCGGCGAGGTTGCGGACGGCGACCAGCGCCTGCGCGGGCGTGGCGCCGTCGAGCTGGTTGCCGGGCCGGGCCGGGTGCGCGTCCTCGAGCACGAGGGTGAACTGGAGGCCGTCCTCGCTGAGCGCGGCGTTCCAGCACCGGGGCACCCGGCCAGGGGTTCGCCCGGCGAAGGTCTGGTAGAAACCGACCTCGTTGCTGTAGGCGAGCCGCAGCCGCTTGCGGACCGCCGGGGCGCCGGCGGCCATCTTCACCACGACGGTGGCCGGCCCGGCCGCGCCGGGCGCCAGGTCGAGGTGGAAACGGTAGCTGACGGCCGTCTGGCCGGTGCCGACCGGCGCGAACCGCAGCCCCGTGACCTCCACGTCGTTGCCGCCCGCCCGCAGGACGTCGGTCATCCACTCCGGCGTGATCTCGGCCGGGTCGTCGGCGATCCAGCCCGGGCGGTCGGTGCGGGTGGCCGGCCCGGCTCCCCCGTCGCCGGCCGGGCCGGTCACGCCAGCCGTCCGGGGTTCGCCGGCAGCCCGCGCACGGCGGCCGGGCGGATCCGCCGGTAGGCGTCGAGCACCGACGTCAGCTCCGCCGGCGTCGCGCCATGCATGATCACCCCGGTCACCCCCAGGTCGAACTGCCCGACGATGGCCTCGGCGCACTGCCGCGGGCTGCCGGTCGCGCTGGTCGCGAGCCAGTCCGGCGGGATCAGCGTCGCCACGTGCTCCAGCTGGTCCGTCGTCGCGTGCCCGTCGAGGCTGCCCCGGAAGCCCTTGACGAACGGGTCGGCGCGAAAGCGCGCGAGCACGGCCGGATCCCAGCCGTTGACGCGGACCATCAGGTCACCGTAGCCCTGCAGGTAGGCGCCGAGCCGGCCGACCGTCTTCAGCAGCCGGAGATCCGCCGGGATCTCGTCCGACACGGTCGCGAGCACGGACCACACCCGGATGCTGGCCGGGTCGCGGCCCGCCTCCACGGCGCCCTTCGCGACGGAGGCGAGCGCGTCCCTGACCGCCTCGTCGGAGTAGAAGGTGTGCAGCACGACGCCGTCCATGCAGCGCCCGGCCAGCTCCAGCGAGCGCGGGCCGAGCGCCGCGAGCAGCACCGGCACGTCCTCGTCGAACGTGGCGTCCTGGTGCAGGTAGGGATAGCTGCCCGCCGGCCCGGCATGCCCGAGCACGGTCTCGCCGTGCCAGAGCCGGCGCATCAGCCCGACGAAGTCCTCCAGCTGGGCGCCCGTGACCGGGTCCAGCCCCAGGCCACGGAAGAGGCGGTCGAAGCCGCGCCCGAGCCCGAGGGCGAACCGGCCACCGGTCAGCCGGTGCATCGTCGTCGCCATCGTCGCGGTGACGATCGGATGGCGGGTGTTGTGGTTCGTCGCGCCGGTCGCGATGCCGATCGTCTCGCTGACGGCTCCGGCCGCGCCGGACAGCGTCGCGGCGTCCTTGGTGCTGAACCGCTCCGAGATGAACGCGGCACCGATGCCGAGCCGCTCGGCCTGGCGCACCTCGCCGACCAGGTCGCGCGGGGTCGCGCTGTGCCCGGCGAGTGTGTAGAAGCCCAGCTCCGTGAGGAACTCGCCGTCGGCGGTCTGCTGCGTCGTCATCCGCTCACCCTCCCGCACGCGCCACGGTCACCGGGTGAGGTGCGCATGTCGATATCGACGTCGACATAGACAGTAGTGACGGGCTATGGTTGGGTCAATCCGGCCACGACGACCGCCGCCGCCCCAGGTCAGGACCCCGTCACCCGGATGGGGACGGCCGGCGCCGCGGCGCTCCCGGCGGGCATTCTCCGGTGCGGCACTCCCGGTGCGGCACCCCCGGCACGGAAGGTACGAGGTGGCTTCCACGTTCTCGCCCCCCGCCGCGACGGGCCAGCCCTGGCCGGCCGACCTCGGCGTGATCGACACAATGGTCGGGCTCCCCCAGGACCCCGCCGCGCTGTACCGGCAGATCCGCTCCTCGCTGCGCGACCGGGAGTCACGGGACGACTTCGTGATGCCCGCGTCGTACATGTTCCACGACGTACCGGCCAGCCACCTCCCGGACGACGAGGACCCGGTCGGCCTCGTGCTCGGCGAGCTGGACCGGCACGGCATCGAGACCGCGCTGATCAGCATGAGCGCGCACCCGCAGGCGGCCGAGCGGGCGCTGACCGAGCACCCGGACCGGTTCGTCGCCTCGTGGAGCTGCGATCCCAACCAGGGGATGGACGGTATTCGCGCCCTCGTCCGCGCGCACGAGCAGTTCGGCGTCCGAGCCGTGTCCCTGTTCCCCCACGGGGTGTCGCCGCAGGTGGCCATCGACGCGCCACAGATGTACCCGATCTACGCCAAGTGCGTCGAGCTGGGGATCCCGGTCTTCGTGACGGTCGGCATCGCCGGACCCCGGGTGCCGTCCATGGTCCAGCGGGTCGAGCTGATCGACCAGGTGATGTACGACTTCCCCGAGCTGGTGTTCGTGATGCGCCACGGCGCCGAGCCGTGGACCGAGCTGGCCGTGAAGCTGATGCTCAAGTGGCCCAACCTCTATTACTCGACCAGCGGGTTCTCCCCGCGCTACTACCCGACGGCCGTCCTCGACTACGCCAACACCCGCGGCGCGGACAAGATCCTGTACGGCGGCTACTTCCCGATGGGCCTGTCGCTTGACCGGATCATGACGGAGATGCGCCAGGTCCCGCTGAAGGACGACGTGTGGCCGAAGTTCCTGCGGGAGAACGCCGCGCGCGTCCTGGGCCTGACCGGCAGGCCGTGAGCCACGTGGACCTCGCCTTCACCCAGGAACAGCTGGAACTGCGCCGGACGGTACGCGACTTCCTGGACAAGACCTCGCCCGAGACCGAGGTCAGGCGTCTCATGGAGACGCCGGCCGGCTACGACCCCGCCGCCTGGCACCAGCTCGCCGCCGAGATCGGGGTCGCCGGCCTGGCCCTGCCCGAGGAGTACGGCGGCGCCGGGTACGGCTTCGCGGAGCTCGCGATCGTCCTCGAGGAGGCCGGCCGCGCGCTGCTGTGCGCGCCCGTCCTCTCGACCGTGGTCCTCGCCGCGTCGACGCTGCTCGCGCTGGACGACGACCTGGCCCGAGCGGACTACCTTCCCGGGATCGCGGACGGCACGACCGTCGCCGCGCTCGCGCTGACGGAGGCGGGCGGCCCCCAG
The DNA here is from genome assembly GCF_000166135.1 of Pseudofrankia inefficax. NCBI lineage: Bacteria > Bacillati > Actinomycetota > Actinomycetes > Frankiales > Frankiaceae > Pseudofrankia > Pseudofrankia inefficax. The sequence goes on along the minus strand of NC_014666.1, from coordinate 3,099,776 downwards.
GACGAACCGGACGCCCTCGCGGTCACCGCCGCGCGGCACGCCCGCGGCTGGACGGTCTCCGGCACGAAGCCGTCCGTGCTCGACGGCCAGACCGCGTCGCTGCTGCTCGTCGCCGCCCGCAGCGGCGCCGGCCTCAGCGTGTTCGCGGTGGCCGGCGACGCCCCGGGCGTGCGCCGGGAGCCACGGGCCACCCTCGACCAGACCCGCCGGCAGGCCGACCTGGTCTTCGAGGCCGCGCCCGCCCGGCTGCTGGGCGAGGAGGGCGCGGCGTGGCCCGCGCTGCGCCACGTGCTCGACCTCGCCGCCGTCGCGATCGCCCTGGAGCAGGTCGGCGGGGCGGGGCGCGTGCTGGACATGGCCGTCGACTACGCCAGGACCCGGGTCCAGTTCGGCAAGCCGATCGGCTCCTTCCAGGCGATCAAGCACAAGCTCGCCGACCTGCACCTCGCCGTCGAGTCGGCCCGCTCGGCCGCCTACTACGGCGGGTGGGCGGCCGCCGCGAGCCCACCCGAGCTGCCGCTGGCGGCCAGCCTCGCGAAGGCTAGCGCCGGCGACGCCTACGTCACGGCGGCCACCGAGAACATCCAGATCCACGGCGGCATCGGCTTCACCTGGGAGCACCCGGCCCACCTGTACCTCAAGCGCGCGCACAGCTCACGCCAGCTGTTCGGCAACCCGGCGTACCACCGCCAGCGCCTCGCCGGGCACCTGCTCGCCGCCCACGACTGACCGGCCGGCGGACCCGCACCAGCGATCGGAGGAGCACGTGATGGCGACCCCAGCCGAGCCGGCGGCGCATGCCGAAGGGCGAGCGGAGTTCCAGGCCCGGGTCCACGCGTGGTTCGCGGCCAACGCGCCCCGCAAGGGGTCCTCGGCGGACTTCTCGGCCGTGCACATCGTCAGCGCGCGGACACCGGAGCAGTTCCACGCCCAGGAGCAGCACGCGATCGCCGTGACGCGCGACTGGCAGCGCCGGCTGTTCGACGCAGGCCTCGCGGGCCGGTCCTGGCCGGCCGAGTGCGGCGGCCACGGCGCGCCGGCCTGGCAGGACGACGTCGTCGCCGAGGAGCAGGCGAGGTGGGGCGTCTCGACCAAGATGTTCGCGGTCGGCCTGGAGATGGTGCCCGCCGTGCTGTTCGGCCACGGGACCGCCGAGCAGCGGGCCACCTTCCTGCCGCCGATCGTGCGGGGCGAGCACAGCTGGTGCCAGCTGCTGTCCGAGCCGGGCGCCGGCTCCGACCTGGCCAGCGTCCAGACGCGGGCGACCCCTGTCGAGGGCGGCTGGTCGGTCACCGGCCAGAAGGTGTGGACGTCGAACGCCGGCTGCAGCGAGTACGCCCTGCTCATCGCCAGGACCGGTCGCAAGGAGGACGGCCGCGCCGGCCTGTCCTGCTTCGCGATCGAGATGACCCAGCCCGGGGTCGAGATCCGTCCGCTGCGCCAGATCTCCGGCGGGTACCACTTCAACGAGGTCTTCCTCGACGGCGCCTTCGTGCCCGAGGGCGGCCTGATCGGCGGGCTGGGCGACGGGTGGGCCGTGCTGCGGACCATGCTCGCCAGCGAGCGCGCCGCGATCGGCGGCGGCACCAGCGCCCGGTCGGCGAACGAGCTGGTCGGCCTCGCGAAGCGCCTCGGCCACGCCGACGACCCGGGTGTGCGCGACCTGCTGGCCCAGGCGGCCATCCGGGAGCGGACCCTGGACCTGCTGCGCGCGCGGATCGCGGCCGGGCACCCGGTGCCGGCCGCCGGGCCGACGACGAAGCTGCTCTACTCCGAGCACGCGCGCCTCAGCGCCGACGCGGCGACGACGATCCTCGGGATGGCCACGACCGTGGTCGACGACGCCACGTCCGCGCCCTGGATCGAACGGCTGCTGTTCGCCCCCGGCCTGCGCCTCGGCGGCGGGACCGACGAGATCCAGCGCAACACGATCGCCGAGCGAGGCCTCGGCCTCCCCCGCTGACCCGGCCTGAGACCGGCCCTGAGCCGGGACCGGCGTCGACCAGCGGTCGGCGCACGGCCCCGGCTCAGGCTTACTCAGCCGAGCGAGATGCCCAGGACCTCGAGGGCGTTCTCCCGCGCGATCCGCAGCACGTCCGCCTCCGGCAGGCCGGCGAGCGACTCGGTCACGAAGTCCACCGGTGCACGGGTGCCCTCGGCGTGCGGCCAGTCAGAGCCGAGCAGCAGCCGGTCGACCCGGACGTCGGCGACCAGCTGGTCGATGTGGTCCTCCCAGAACGGCGTGACCCACACGTGCTCGCCGAAGACCTCCCGGGGGTGGTCGGCGAAGTAGCCGGGATTGCGGTTCGCGGCGTCGTCGAGCCGGTGCAGCAGGTCCGGGATCCAGGACGCGCCGTTCTCGACGCTGGCGAAGCGCAGCGCCGGGAACCGGTCGAAGATCTTGTGGCAGACGGCGGCGGCGTAGAAGTCGGTGACCGCGCGGCCCTTGGTGACGATCCCCCGCAACGGCGAACGGAAGATCGAGTTCTCCTCGCCGCCCGGCTCCCACATCTGCACCAGGGCGTCGTAGCCGTCGAGGCCGGCATGCGTCGCGACCGGGATCCCGGCCTCGGCGGCCAGCGCCCAGAACGGGTCGTAGGCCGGCTCGAACGGCGAGCGGAACCCCCCGGGCACCGGGATCGGCGCGTTGCGGACGTTCACCGCGACGGCCCCTGCCTCGATCACGCGCCGCAGCTCCGCGGCGGCGGCGACCGGGTCCAGCAGCGGGACGCACGGGACGGCGAAGATCCGCCCCTCGTAGCGGAAGCCCCAGTCCTCGTCGAGCCACCGGTTGAACGACTCGAAGACCTGCGCGCAGGCCTCCGGGTCGGTCTTGAGCGCGTCCTCGACGCCGACGCCCAGCGTCGGGAACAGCAGCGTGCCCGCCAGCCCCTGCTCGTTCATGACGGCCAGCCGGGCCTTGCGGTCCTGGTACTCCGGCGGCAGCGGCTCCAGCTCGCCGAACGCGTCCTTGATCGTCTGCTGGCGCGGGTTGCCCCGGTACCAGTCGTAGAGCGAGCCGGGCTTGGCCACGGGGTTGAACGTGGGGTTGGCGATGTAGTTGTTGATCTTCCCGCCGACCAGGATGCGCCGCCGGCCGTCGACGTCGGCCCACCGGACGCCTCGGTTACCCAGCCTGCGGTCCTGGTGGCGCGTGAAGGCATCGACGGCTTCGTAGTAGTGATTGTCGAAGTCGAAGATCCACGGAGCCGTCTGGTTCATCTTGATCAGCCTCTCGTCCGCCATCGATCACCGGGCCCGCGGCTTGACGCCGGACCGGACAACGCCAGAGTATCGAAGTCGACACCAATGTCGAGTTTCTTTGATGTGAGGCCGTCCTGACTACCACGACAGCCAACGACGAGCTTCTCCAGCTGCGGGAGGCCCTGCGAGGGACGCTCGGCACCGACGGCCAGGACCTCCAGCCCACGGTAGCCGCCGACTGGCGCTCGATGTGGCCGGCACTGGCGGAACTTGGTCTGACCGCGCTGTGCGTCCCGGAACCGCTCGGCGGGTTCGGCCTGCGGGCCGACGCCGCCGTGATGACGGCGGCGGAGCTCGGCGCGGCCCTGTACGGGGGCCCGTACGCCGGGCTCACCGCGAGCGCGCACGCCCTGGCCCAGGCCGCCGGCGACCCTGTCGCGGGCGAGCTGCTCGCCGGCATCCTGGCCGGCGAGCGGGTCTGCGCGTTCGGCCGCCTGGGGCCGGACGGCCGGCTCGCCCGCCTGGTCGACGGCGTGCCGGGGGCGGACGCCCTGTTGCTGCTCGATCAGCCCGGCGGCGGCCTGATGCTGTTCGCCGACCCGGACGGCTGGACGGCCGACCCGGCTCCGCACGGCTTCGACGTGTCCCGGACCTGCGGCGACGTCACCGTGAGCCCGGGGGCCGGGCGCCCGCTCCCGCCGGCGGGCCAGGCGGTGGAGCTGTACGAGCTCCTGCTGGCCGCCGACGCCGTCGGCTGCGTGCGCCGGATGCTCGACCGGGCCGTCGCCTACGCCGGCCAGCGCCAGGCGTTCGGCCGGCCGATCGGCGGCTTCCAGGCGGTCCAGCACCGGCTGGCCGACCACGCCGTGCGGGCGCAGGGCATGACCCTCGTGGTCCGCGCGGCGGCCGGCCTGTTCGACGCCGACCCGGCCGCGCTGCGGCGCGCCGTGGCGACGGCCGCGCTGAGCGTGAGCTCCGCGGCCCCGCTCATCCTGCACGACCTGCTCCAGCTCACCGGCGCGATCGGCTTCACCTGGGAGTACGGGCTGCACCTCTACGAGCGCCGGGTCCACCAGGACGCCCGCCTGGCGGCGAACCCCCGGGCGGCCCAGCGGTCGCTCGCCGAGCTTGAGGGATGGACGACCCATGCGCACTGACGTCGCGGCCGAGCGGGCCGTCGGGGCCGATCCGGACGTCGAGGCCTACCGGAGCCAGGTCCGGGCCTTCATCGCCGAGCACGGCGTTCCCATGGTGGGTGAGGGCGTCCGGGTCCCCCGGGACGAGGCCGAGGAGAAGGCGATCCGGGCCTGGCTGCGGGCGCTCTACGAGGCCGGGTACCTGGGCGCGGGCTGGCCGCCGGAGTGGGGCGGCCGGGCGGGCCACGTCCCCGTCCGCGACCTCGTGCTGATGGAGGAGCTCATCCGCGGGAACGCGTACCGCCCGCTGGACCAGGTCATGCTCGCCAGCCACGCGATCATCGAGTTCGGCTCCGACGCGCAGCGGCGCGAGCTGCTCCCCCGCATCCGCGGCGCCGAGCACATCTGGTGCCAGCTGTTCAGCGAGCCCGACACGGGCAGCGACCTGGCCTCGCTGCGCACCCGGGCCGAGCCGGACGGCGACGGGTTCGTCGTGACCGGTCAGAAGATCTGGAGCACCGACGCCCAGTGGGCCGACATGGGGATGCTGCTGGCCCGCACCGACCCCTCGGTCGACCGGCACGCGGGGCTCACCGCGTTCGTCGTCCCGATGGGCCTGCCCGGCATCGAGGTCCGCCCGATCCGCGAGATGACCGGCTACGCCGAGTTCTGCGAGGTGTTCCTCGACGGAGTGCGCCTCGGCCCCGAGCACGTCCTCGGCGCGGTGAACGGCGGGTGGAAGGTGGTCACCTCGGGCCTCGCCTCCGAACGCGCCTTCGTCGGCGCGAACGCCGTGCAGCTGGAGCGCATGTTCGCCGACCTGGTCGCTCTGGCCGGGGCCGCCCGGCTGCCCGACGGCACGGCCGCGCTGGCGCACGAGGACGTCCAGGCGAGGCTCGCCGGCGCGCTCGCCCGGGTCGAGGAGGTCAGGCTCATCGTGCGGGACACCGTCGACCGGGTCCTGGTCGACGACGAGCGCCCGAGCGACGGCCCGGTCGCCAAGCTCGCCTACACCGAGACCAACGTCGCGCTGTGCGACCTCGCGATGGAGCTGATCTCGTCCTCGGTCTCGATCGACGAGGACGGCGTCGCGATCGCGGCCCGGTGGCACCACAACTTCCTGTGGGGACGAGCCCTGACCATCTCGGGTGGCGCCTCGGAGATCATGCGCGGCCTCATCGGCCGCCAGCTCCTGGGCCTGCCGCGGGCCTGACCGGGACCGGCATGACCCGGCTGCCGCGACGGCCGGGTCATGCTGGTCCCGCCAGCCGGGCCGGGCCGCCGCTCGGCCGGTTCACGCCAGGCCGGTTCACGCCAGGCCGGTCAGCTGGGCCGGGTGGCCGCCCACAGCTCGCGGTTCGCGACCGCGGCCTCGACGATCGGCTTCCAGCGCTCGGCGGTCTGGTCGGTGATCCTCATGTCGAAGCTCGTCGAGGTGCGGAACTCCAGCACCTCGGCTCCGTCCGGGCCGGCGGTGTAGGCGTACTGCGCGTCGGCCGCGACGAAGAACCCGTCGCCCTTGCCCATGGTGCGGGTGCCCATGAGGATCTCCCCGGACACGACGTAGTAGAGGCAGTCGGCCGAATGGCTGTGGCGGGGCAGCCGGAAGCCGGCACCGAACCAGGAGTGGACGAGGCTGAACCCGTCCGGGCCCTCGCCCTTGTAGAGCACGGTGACGCGCTGCCCGGCGTCGACCGGCCGGATGTCGAGCTGGGTGTAGACCGCCTTGTCGATCGTCGGCGGCGTCATCATCCCGTCCTGCTCCAGGCTGGGGGCGCCCGCCGACGTGTAGAACTCCATCTTGGTGGTGCGCTGCTCGGACGACATCGGCTACTCCCAGCTACGAGGAACGTGTCCCGTCGGACCTGCTGTCAACGATTTCGGGGCGCCGGCGGTTGCCCGTCACCAGAGGCTCGCGATCGGCTCCACCATCGTGAGATCGGTGGGCTCGATGATCATCGTGGTCACCGGGCCGTCGCGCCAGGCGGCGAGCTGGTCGGCGATCCTGGCCAGCGGGCCGACCAGGGCCAGGTCGTCCACGAGCTCGTCCGGCACGGCGGCGCAGGCACCGGCCCGGTCCCCGCCCAGGTAGAGGTCCTGGATGCGGTTCGCCTCGTCGACGTAGCCGTAACGGGCGACCAGCGCCGCGTAGAAGTTCTTCGACTTCGAGCCCATGCCGCCGATGTGCAGCGCGATGCGGGGGCGGACCTGGTCGCGGCAGGCGTCGAGGTCGTCACCGACGCAGGCCAGGACGGTCGGAGCCACCTGAAACCCGTCCGGCGCCTTCGCGAGCGCGTCCCCCCAGGCGTCGCGCCACCGGGTCGGGCTCCACAGGTACGGGAGCAGGCCGTCGGCCTCCGCCACGGTCATCGCCACGTTCTTCGGCCCGAGCGCGGCCACCAGGATCGGGGTGTCCGGGGCGCCCGGCAGGGTCGTGCGCAGCGGGCGGCCCTGGCCGGTGGAGCCCGGGCCGGTGTAGGGAACCTGGTAGATCGACCCGGAGAACTCGAGCCGCTCCTTCCCGGCCAGGGCCTTGCGCAGCACGGCCAGGTACTCCCGGGTCATCGGCACCGGCGGGTGGTAGGGCACGCCGTGCCAGCCCTCGACCACCTGCGGGCCGGAGGCGCCGATGCCGAGGACGAACCGCCCCTCGGACAGCTGCTGCAGCGTCAGCGCCGTCATCGCCGTCATGGCGGGCGTGCGGGCCGGCATCTGCGCGATCGCGGTACCGAGCCGCAGCCGGCTGGTCACCGCGGCGACGGCGGCCAGCGGGGTGAACGCGTCGCTCCCCCAGGCCTCGCCCGTCCACACCGAGTCGTACCCGGCCTGCTCGGCCCGGCGCGCCACGGCTACGAGCGAAGCCACGTCCCCATGAATTCCGGCAAGGCTCAGTCCCAGCGCAATCTCCGACACGCGCGGCACACTAGTTCGATGACAATATCGATGTCAATGTCGACTTAAGGTGGACCCCGGCGGGCGGCGCGGCTAGCTTGTCCGGCGGAAGCACGTGCGGCCGCGGCCCGGCGGGCCGCTGAGCGGATGGAACCGACTGACGGATGGATGCCACGACCAGACGGGTTTCGGCGGCGGCAGTCGAGGCGCTTCCGCGCGCGGGGGCGGACCGGGTGGCGCGCCATCGGGCCGACGGCTCGTGGGACGACCGGACCCTCGCCGACGGGATCGAGGCGGCGGCGGCCCGGCGGCCGGACGCCGTGGCGCTGATCGACGGCGACGGCCGGCTCTCGTGGGCGGAGCTGGCGGCGGCCGTCGGCCAGGGCCTCGCGTCCCTGCGCGGCCACGGCGTCAAGCCGGGCGACGGGGTCGTCCTGGTCAGCGGGAACACCAGGCACGGCGTGATCGCCTACCACGCCCTCCTGCGCCTGGGCACGACGGTCGCGGTGCTCGACCGGCGGTGCGGCCCGGCCGACGTCCAGGTCGCGCGCGACGCGCTGCCCGGCCGGCCGAAGGTCGTCGTCGCGGCCGGCGAGGCGGGGCGCCTCGGTGACGCGCTGGCCGGCGTCGAGACCGTGCCGCTGGAGCTCTTCGGGGGCGAGCCAGGGCCGGCCGCTCCGCCGCCGTGGGACGAGCCGGACCGGGACCGCACGTCGGTCATCCTCTTCAGCTCGGGAACCACCGGCCGGCCGAAGGGCGTCGCGCACTCGCTCAACACCCTGACCGCGGGCGCCGCCAACATGGCGCGGATAACGTCCGCCGACGAGAGCACGGTGGCGTTCCTCATCAGCCCGCTGACCAGCATCACGGGCCTCATGCAGGTCCACCTGGCCGCCGACCAGCACGCGACGCTGGCGCTGGAGGACAGGTTCGAGCCGGCCGGCACCCTCCGGCGCATGGCGGCGGCGGGCGCGACCCTGCTGGGCGGCGCGCCGGTCATCGCCGAACGCCTGCTGCGCGCCGCCGCCGGCGCGGGCGGCGCCGGGACGGGCAGCGTCACCCTTCGGACCCTGGCGCTCGGCGGCGCGATGCTGCCGCGACCGTTGCTGGAGCTCGCGACCGACTCGTTCGGGATCGAGATCGCCCGGGTGTACGGCTCCTCCGAGGCGCCCAACTTCTCCGGCAGCCTGGCCACCGACGACCGCGAGCGACGGCTGTCCGACGACGGCGCGCTCATGCCGGGCGGCGAGGTCCGGATCGGCTCGGCCGAGCACCCGACGGAAGGGCTGCTGCGCGGGCCCGGCGTGTTCCTCGGCTACCTCGACCCGGCGGACGACCAGTCCGCGTTCGAGGACGGCTGGTACCGGACCGGGGACCAGATCGAGGCGCATCAGGGCCGGCTGACCGTCGTCGGCCGGTTGAAGGAGCTGGTCAACCGCAACGGCCTCAAGGTCTCGCTGACCGAGATCGACGCGGCGCTCGCGGCGCTGCCCGGCGTGGTGGAGTACGCCTCGTTCGGGATGCCCGACCCGGACACCGGCGAACGGCTCGCGGTGGCCGTGCTCGCCGACGAGGGCGTCACGATCACGCTCGACGATGTCATCGAGTACCTGCTCGGGCAGGGGCTGGCCAAGCGCAAGCTGCCCGAGCAGCTGGTGCGCTGGGACGGGCCGCTGCCCCGGACCGCCTCCGGGAAGGTCGTCCGGTCCCGGCTGGTCATGGAAGCCCCGGCGAAGGCCGGCGACCTGGCCCCCCGCCTGCGCCAGGCCTGAGCAGCCTGGGAACCCCGCACTCCCACGAGCCCGCGCACTTCCCGAGAGGATCCCTCAATGGCCTTGCGATCGACTGTTCCGACGCCCTCCGCCCACCGCCGCGTGCCGGGGCTCGCCCGATGAGCGGGCCGAGCGCGGGGCGGGTCGCCCTGGTCACGGGTGCCGCGGGCGGGATCGGCGGGGCGGTCGTCCGCCGGTTCGTCGCCGAGGGCGGGAAGGTGGTCGGCGGGGACATCGACGAGGCGGGCCTCGCGGCGCTCGACGCCGAGCTGGGCCCCGAGGCCTTCGCGGGCGCCCGGTGCGACGTGACCGTCGAGGACGACGTGGCCGCGCTGGTGGCCCTGGCCGCCGAACGGTTCGGCGGCCTCGACGTGGTGGTGGCCAACGCCGGGGTGGGCACGCTGGGCGAGATCGCCGACCACGACTTCCGGGCCTGGCGCCGCGTCGTCGACCTCTGCCTCAACGGCGCCTTCCTGACCATCAAGCACGGTGGCCGGGCGTTGCGGGACGCGGGGCGCGGCGGGTCCATCGTCACGGTCGCGAGCCTCAACGCCGTGCAGCCCGGCCGCGGCCTGGGCGCCTACTGCGCGGCGAAGGCGGGCGCCGTGGCGCTGACCGAGGTCGCGGCGCTGGAGCTGGGCCGCCACGGCATCCGGGTCAACGCCGTGGCTCCGGGCCTGGTCCGCACCTCCATGACCAGCTACCTGTGGCAGATGCCCGGCGTGGTCGAGGAGTTCGTCGAGAACGCCCCGCTCGGCCGGTTCGCCGAGCCGGACGAGATCGCCAACGTGATCTACTTCCTGGCGTCCGACCAGGCGTCCTTCGTCACCGGCGCGCTGTACGGCGTGGACGGCGGGGGACGGACGATGCGCTACCCCGACATGATCGGCGGGATGGAACGGGCGATGGCGGCCGCCGCGTCGCGGCCGGGCCGAGCGCCGACGACGGCGGGCTGACCGGCCACGCCCCTGGACCACGGAGCCTAGGTGGTGCGCGGCGCCTGGTCCTTGGGGCGGGCCGGGCGGTCGGAGAGCCCGTCCGGCGTGACGAACTGGCAGCGGCAGCGGCCGATGCGCCAGCCGTCCGGCGTCCGGACCAGGTCGTCGTGGTAGATCGCGTGACGCGGGGCGCCGCCGGCCTGGTCGACGAACAGCAGGTTCCGGGTGGTCCGGGCCTGGTCCGGGCCGAGCATCTCGATGCTGGGCGGGCCGCCGAGGTGCATCCCGCCGGGAGCGGCCCGCATCATCGCGCGCAGCGCGTCGTGCCCATCGAAGGACCGCCCGTAGACCAGGTAGCTGGCGTCGGGGGTGAACAGCCCGACCCAGCCTTCGACGTCGTCCAGGTCGAGCATCAGGCAGTAACGGGCCACCAGGTCGCTGATGGCCACATGGTCCGCGGGAGCGGGGAGCATCAGCCCTCCTCCTTGCCAGCCGGGCCCTGCCGGTCAGGCCATCGTGTAGCGGATGGGGAGGCGCTTCGGGCCGCCGACGAAAAGGGTCTCCATGTACTCGGGGGTGCCGGCCAGCTCGATCGACCGCAGTCGGGGGACGAGCTCGGCGTAGAGGGCCTGGCCCTCCAGGCGGGCGAGATGGGTGCCGAGGCAGTAGTGCGCGCCGAACCCGAACGCGACGTGCCTGTTCGGGCTGCGGCCGACGTCGAAGGCGTCCGGGTTCTCGAAGACGTCCTCGTCGCGGTTCGCCGACGGGTACGACAGCAGCACGGACTCCCCCGCCGCGATCGGCACGCCGCGCACGACGGTGTCCTCGGTGGCCGTACGCATGAACTGCTTCACCGGCGACACCCACCGGATCATCTCGTCGAACGCGGTCGGCACGAGCGAGAGGTCGCCGGACAGCCGCCGCCACTGGTCCGGGTGCTCCAGCAGGGCGTGCATGCCGCCGGCCAGCGCCGAGCTCGTGGTGTCGTGGCCGGCCGTCGCGATCAGCACGTAGTAGCCGGCGGCCTCCATCTCGCCGATCAGCTCGCCGTTGATCCTGGCGTTGGCGATCACGGAGCCCAGGTCGTCCGTCGGGTTGGCCCGGCGGTCCGCGATGACCGTCTGGAAGTACTGGAAGAAGTCGATCAGCGCGGCCATGTGCGCCTGCTTGTCGCCCTTGCGGGCCAGGTCCTCGTCGTCGGCGCCGAAGAGCTCCTGGGTGAGCTTGAGCATCCGGGGGAAGTCCTCCTCGGGCAGCCCGAGGAGGGACATGATCACGTACAGCGGGTAGTGCGAGACGACGTCGACGAAGAAGTCGCACTCGCCGCCGAGGTCGGCCAGCTGGTCGACGAACCGCTTGGCGAGCTCCTCGATCCGGGCCCGCAGCCGGCGGACACCGAGCGGCTTGAACCAGTCCGCGCTGATGTGCCGGTAGACCGGGTGGTCCGGCGCGTCCATCTGGACCAGGGACCGGATCGGGATGTCCTGGCGGGACTCGTCCTTCGGCTTCGGGCCGAGCGCCGTGCGCGGGGCGTTGATCCAGAGCCCGGCGTCCCGCGAGATCGTCATGACGTCGTCGTGCTTGGTGATGGCCCAGAACGGGTTGTACTTCGGATGCTCGACCAGGTACACCGGCGACTCACGGCGCAGCAGCGCGGTGGCCGCGTAGAAACGCTCGTTGTCGGCGTACGCCCGGGGATCGGTGAAGACGGTGGCCGCTGTCTCGCTGTCCATGACCGGGTTCTCCGCATCTGCGCGCTGATCGCGTCCGCCGGACGCGGGTCTGGTAATCAAACTCGACGTCGACGTCGATAGTAACAGTGATCAAGCGCGGGTGGACCTGGTGCCCGGTGCCGTCGCATGCTGGCCGCTGCCCCGGGCAAGCACACCGCAACGATCAGCCATGCGCCACGATCGTCGTTCTGCCTCGCTTCGCAGGGCGGACTCGAGACCGCCAGGGCGGACACGAGACCGGAACCGCGCTCTCAGTCGAGGCGTTCGAATATCGCGGCGATTCCCTGGCCGCCGCCGATGCACAGCGTCTCCAGCGCGTACCGCGCGTCGCGCCGGTGCATCTCCCGCAGCATCGTCGCGAGTATGCGGCCGCCTGTGGCCGCGACCGGGTGGCCCAACGAGATGCCGGAGCCGTTGACGTTCACCCGGTCCCAGTCCTTCTCGCCGAAGCCCCAGGCCCGGCCGCAGGCGAGGACCTGGGCGGCGAAGGCCTCGTTCAGCTCGATCAGGTCGAGGTCGGCCATCGTCAGCCCGGCGCGTTCGAGCGCCTTCGCCGTCGCGGGGACGGGCCCGATCCCCATCCGGGCCGGCTCGACGCCGGCGACCGCCCAGCTGACCAGCCGGGCCAGCGGCCGCAGGCCGAGGCGCTGCGCCTCGTCGGGATGGGTCACGACGCAGGCCGCGGCGCCGTCGTTCTGCCCGCTGGCGTTCCCGGCAGTCACCGTCGCGTCCGGGTCGGAGCGGCCCAGGATGGGCCGCAGCCCGGCCAGCTTCTCGAGGGTCGTGTCCGCGCGCGGATGCTCGTCGGCGTCGACGACCGCCTCCCCGCCACGGGCCGGGACCGCGACCGGGATGATCTCGTCGGCGAACCGGCCGGCGCGCTGGGCCTCGACGGCGCGCCGGTGTGAGCGCAGCGCGAGCTCGTCCTGCTCCGACCGGGAGATGGCGTATTCGCGGCGCAGGTTCTCCGCCGTCTCGATCATTCCGCCCGGCACGGGGAACCTGCGGCCGCCAGCCGTCAGCCGCCCGCGGGCGAGCGCGTCGCGCAGCTCGACGGCCCCGCCGCGGATGCCCCAGCGCATCTCGGTGGAGTAGAACGCGGCGTTGCTCATGCTCTCCGCCCCGCCGGCGATCACCACGTCGGCGGCCCCGGTCTGGACGAGCATCGCGGCCATGGTGACGGTCTGGACCCCGGAGCCGCAGCGACGGTCGAGCTGGAGGCCGGGAACGTCGATGCCGAGCCCCGCGTCGAGCGCGACCACCCGGCCCAGCGCCGGCGCCTCCATGGTCGGGTAACAGGAGCCGAACAGCACGTCGTCGACGTCCGAGCTCTCCAGGCCGGTCCGCTCCAGCAGGCCGCGCACGACGGTGGCCCCCAGCTCATGGGCGGCCAGCGCCTTCAGCGCGCCGCCATACCCACCCACCGCCGTACGCACCGGCTCGCAGATCACCGCTGACCGCATCGTCAATCCTCTCCGCGCCGGCTCGCCCGCGGGCTCCGACCTCCCGGGCTCCGAACCTTTTGTGCCACTGCATCGATGTCGACATCAACCTCGATGTCGAGCACACTAGCCGTGGCTCGCGGGCCTGGCAACGGCGGCGCGGTGCACGATTCGCACTGCGCGAACGCTGGCAGCCGCAGACGCTACCGTTGTCGCATCATGAGCAGACCGTCACCGCAGACAGACCGGCTCCTCGACCTGGTCGACCTGCTGTCCAGGCAGCCGGCCGACGGGGCCACGCTGGCCGAGGTCGCCCGCGCGCTCGGGCTGAGCAAGGCGACCATCCATCCGATGATGGTGACGTTGACGCGGCGGGGCTGGCTGCTGCGGCATCCCGAGCGGCACACCTACCGCCTCGGCCCGGCGCTCGTCGCCGCCGGGCGCGTCGCGGCCCGGGGCCACCCCGTCGTCGACGCCGCCCGGCCCGTGGTGCGCGGCCTCGCCGCCGCCACCGGGCTGACCTGCCTCGCGTTCGTCGCCGGCGCGATGCCCGGCGAGCCCGACGAGCTGCTCGTCGGCGAGATCGGGCAGCCGCCGCAGCCGCCGGCGGGCGGAGGCGGCGACGCGCACCGCTACCTGCGGCTGGGCGACCGGTTCCCGCTGAAGCCGCCGATCGGCTCGGTCTGTGTGGCCTGGTCGGACGATCCCACCGCCGTCGAGCGGTGGCTCGACCGGCTGGGTCCCGAGCGCCCCGCCGACGCCCTGACCCAGATCGCCCCGAGCCTCGACGGGGTGCGCGCTCGCGGCTGGTCGGCCGAGGTGGACAGCCAGCTGCGCGAACGGATCGACCTGCTCGCCATCGAGCTCGGCGAGGACCACCGCGGGGTCGAGCACGCCGCGGCGCTGCGCCGGATCCTGGGCGACGTTCACCGGCTCTTCGGCCTCGCGGACGCGCTTCCGGCCGTGATCGAGCCCACGGGCAGCTACCGCGTCTCCACCGTCTGTGCCCCGGTGTTCGACGGCGGCGGTGACGTGGTGGTGGTGCTCGCGGCCATCTGCGCCTCCGAACAGCACCACGCGCCGCCCCGGACCGGCGCCGAGGTCGTGCTGCTCGGCGAGCGGGTCGCGGCGGCCGCCGCCGGCCTGACGGCCGCGACGCAGGGCCGGCCGCCGCGGACCTGGCGCCGCTGACGCCCCGCGTTCGCATAGTGCGGCTGTTGCTTCGCTCAATGCGACGTGACACGCTGCGATTCCGGCTCGCGGCCAGGGACATCGAGGCGGAGATCGGTGACGTGCTCGCCGGGACGTCACTCCCCCGCCTGGTCACCTCGGCCGCGAGCCGGGCCCTCAGCCGACCGACGCTCGGCTTGCGCCCCCGCCCGCCCGCGACGACACGGCGGCCAGCGGCAAGTCCTGACCACTTCGTGGAGAACCTGACGTGTATCCGGGTCTGTACGCCGAGAAGAGCCCCGACAAGCCGGCGGTGGTCCTCAGCCCGGCCGGTGAGCGGATCGACTACCGCACGCTGGAGGCGCGGTCCCGCCAGTTCGCGCGGGTGCTGCGGGCCCGCGGGCTGCGTCCCGGGGACACGGTCGCGATCCTGGCCGAGAACCACGTGCGCTATCTCGAGGTCTACTGGGCCGTCATCCGGTCCGGGCTCTACCTGACCGCCGTCAACTGGCACCTGACGGCCCCGGAGGCCGCCTACCTGCTGAACGACTCGGCGGCCCGCGTCCTGGTGACCACGACACGGTTCACCGACCTGGCCCGCGAGGTCGCCGGCCTGAGCCCGACCTGCGCGGCGGTGTTCCTGCTCGACGGCGCGGCGGCCGGCTTCGAGTCCTACGAGGACGCTGTCGCCGCGCAGCCGGACACGCCGTTGGCGGACCAGCCGGCCGGCGAGGTGATGCTGTACTCCTCCGGCACGACCGGACGGCCGAAGGGCATCCGCCGGGCGCTGTCCGGGCTGCAGGTCGACGAGCCCGGCCGGATCAGCGCCTCCCGGATGGGCAGGGCACTGCTCGGGATCGGGGAGGACTCGGTCTACCTCACGCCGGCGCCGCTCTACCACGCGGCCGGCCTGCAGTGGTCGGCCGCCGCCCACGAGCTCGGCGCGACGCTGGTCGTCATGGAGCGCTTCGACGCCGAGCAGCTGATGGCGGTGATCGAACGCGAGCGGGTGACCCACGTCCAGGTCGTGCCGACCATGATGGTCCGCCTGCTCAAGCTCCCCGCCGACGTCCGGGCCCGCTACGACCTGTCCAGCCTGCGCTCACTGGTGCACGCGGCCGCGCCCTGCCCGCCGGCGGTGAAACGCCAGATGATCAGCTGGCTCGGCCCGATCGTCGACGAGTACTACTCCAGCACCGAGGGCTCCGGCATGACGTTCATCCGCGCCGCCGACTGGCTGGAGCACCCGGGCTCCGTCGGCCGGCCCACCGTCGGCATCCCGCATGTCTGCGCCGAGGACGGCGCGGAGCTGCCGACGGGCGAGCCGGGGCTGCTCTACTTCGACCGCGACACGGCATTGTTCGAATACCACAACGACCCGCAGAAGACCCGCGAGGGCCGTCATCCCGCCCATCCGACCTGGACGACCTCCGGCGACATGGGCTACCTCGACGCGGACGGCTATCTCTACCTGACCGACCGCAAGAGCTTCACCATCATCTCCGGCGGGGTGAACATCTATCCCGCCGAGATCGAGGCGGTGCTCATCCTGCACCCGGCGGTCGCCGACGTCGCCGTGTTCGGCCTCCCGCACGACGAGATGGGCGAGTACGTCCACGCCGTCGTTCAGCCCGCGGCCGGTGTCGAGCCGACACCCGAGCTGGCCGAACGGCTCCTCGCCTTCGCGGGCGAACAGCTCGCCCGCTTCAAGGTCCCCCGGGTGGTCACCTTCCGCGAGGAGCTGCCCCGCATGCCGACCGGAAAGCTCGCCAAGACCGCGCTGCGCCAGGAATACCTCGCGGCCGCCGCCGACGCGAGCACCCCGAGCCGGGCGTGAGGCGCGCGTGAGACGGGCCGCCGGCCGTGGGATCCGCCGGCCGGGGCACGCGCCGTGGAACACCGAGGACAGCAAAGGCGGACGGCAATGTTGGTCGACCTGGACCTAGCCCGCCGCGGCGCGCCCGCGCTTTCCGCGGAACGCCAGGCGACCCGCGACCGGCTGCTGGCGGCCGCCCGGATGGTGTTCGAGCGTGACGGATTCAGGAAATCGCGGATCACCGACATCTCGCATCTCGGCGGGCTCGCGCACGGCGGTTTCTATCGTTACTTCGATTCCAAGGAGGCCGTCTTGCTGGAGCTCGCCGAGGCCGCGTCCGAACGGCTGGGCACTCCGTTCGACGGCGTCACGTTCGACTCCGACTCGCTCGACGACCTGCCCGACCTGCTCGCGGCCGGCATTCGCCGGTACCTGGAGGTCTTTCGGGACGAGGCGCGGATACTGACCCTGCTCGGTGAGACCGGGCACCAGAACGACCGGCTGCGCGCCCGCTCCCGCGATCCGCGCCGTCCCGCGGTGGCCCGGCACGTGGAGCAGGTCCGGCGGCTGCAGCGGCGCGGGCTGGTCGACGCCAGGGTCAGCCCGGAGATCACGGTCTTCGCTCTCGTCGGCATGCTGGAACAGTTCGCCGAGCGCTGGCTGGTGGACGGCACCGTCGCCGGTGACCTCGACGTCGCCGTCACGCAGCTCACCCGGATGTGCCTGCACGCCCTGCGGCTGGACGAGCCACCACGCACGCCCGTGACGACGCGCTCGTAGACTCCCCCGGCCGGGTGCTCCCCCCGCGGCCCGCCCGTCTCACAGCCCCGCCCGCCGCGGGTGGGCGCTGCGTCAAAGCCGACATTGACGTCGACTCCAATGCTCAGAGACGATGGGTCGCGCGGAAGAACGCTCTGCGCGGACAGGGCGTTACTATGCGTTACTATGCGTAAGATGCGATCCTTTGGCCGGCAGGTGGCCGACCGCGGCGGCGTCGCGGTGCAGGACGCCGACAGGGGGTTTCGGAGTGGCTGAGGATCGCAGTGGCTGAGGATCGACGTGGCTGAGGGAGCCGAGCGCGCCGAGCCGCTGGCGTCGATCCCCAACGCGACCCGGGGCTGGCAGGGCGCGGCCCGCAACAAGCGCCGGGGAACCGGGCGCACCAGCCGGGGCCGCCAGACCCGGGACCAGCTGCTCGACGCGGCCCGCGTCGTGTTCGAACGCGACGGCTTCCTGCAGGCCCGGGTCGCCGACATCTGCGACGAGGCCGGCGTCTCGCACGGCTCCTTCTACACGTACTTCGTCTCCAAGGAAGAGATCTTCCGCACCCTCGTCGACTCGATCGAGCTGGACCTGCTCACCGTCGAGCACGCCACCGACAACGACCACGACCCGGTCGAACGCATCCGAGCGGCCAACGAGCACTACCTGCGGACCTACGCCGCCAACGCCGGGATCATGCGCGTCATCCACCAGGTCGCCACCATCGACGTCGAGGTCTGGCGGACCCGCTTCCAGCGCCAGGACGCCTTCGCGCACGCCATCGAACGGCGGATCCGGGCCCTGCAGGCGAGCGGCCTGGCCGACCCGGCCATCGAGCCCTACTACGCGGCCCAGGCGCTCGGCGGCATGGTCGCCTACTTCGCCGAGCTGCTGTTCAACTCGCACGACCCGGTCAACGCGGACACCGACACCGCCATCGAGGCGCTCACCCGGATCTGGCTCAACGCCCTGGGCATACGCGAAAAGGACACGCAGTGACGGCAGACAACCAGGCCCCGGCGAGCAGCCTCGGCTACGCCCCGGCTGACGGCGACGTCGCGGAGGTGACCGACGGGCCGGTGGCGCTCCACATCGGGACCGACGGCGTCGGCGTGGTGATCCTGAACCGCCCGCAGCGGCGCAACGGCTGGAACCCCGAGCTGGAGCAGCGGTACTTCGAGGTCCTGGAGCTGGTCGACCGCGACCCCCGGATCCGGGTGGTGATCCTGACCGGGGCGGGCACCACCTTCTGCCCGGGGGTCGACAGCGGCCGCCTCGAAGGGATCACGAACGACGGCCTGGACCTGACCGGGCGCCGCTCGCCGGTCCGGGCGCGGGCGCTGCGCAAGCCGATGGTCGCGGCGGTGAACGGCGCGTGCGCCGGCATGGGCCTGGTGCAGGCGCTGCTGTGCGACGTGCGGATCGCCGCGCGCGGGGTCCGTTTCACCACGGCCTTCGCCCGGCGCGGGCTGGCCGGCGAGTTCGGCGTCACCTGGCTGCTGCCCCGGCTGATCGGGGCCGGGCGGGCGGCCGACCTGCTGCTGTCCTCCCGGGTCTTCGACGCGGACGAGGCGCTGGCGCTGGGCCTGGTCAACCGTGTCGTCGAGCCGGGCGAGCTGGCCGCGGCGACCCGCGCCTACGCCGCCGACATCGCCGAGAACTGCTCGCCGACGTCCCTCGCGCTGCTGCGCCACCAGCTGCACACCGACCAGCAGGGCGACCTCGAGGCGTCGCTGGACCGCTCCTACCGGGCCATGGCGGTCGCGGTCACCGGCCAGGACTTCCGCGAGGGCCTGACCAGCTACCTGGAGAAGCGCAAGGCCGCCTTCCCGCCGCTGGCCGACGACCTCGACCCGGTCGCGGTCACCGGAGCGGACCTGCCCGAGCTCGATCTCGTCCCGCAGATCTCCCTGAAGCGGGTCTCGACCGACGGCTCGGGCTCCAGCGCCCCGTAGACGAGAACGACCGCCCAGCCCGGAGGCTGAGCGGTCGTTCCTGACCTCGAACGGCGGCGCGGCCGACCTGCGCCGCCGTCGAGGCCGTCGCCTCAGGACGAGGCCGACACCGTGACGCCGTCGATCACCGAGCCACAGACCGGCGAGGCGTTCTTGACCGGCGTGAACACCTTGCCTTCCAGCTTGGTGACCCACAGGCAGTTGTCGACGCCGCCGACGCTGCTCTTACGGTCGTTGATGTCGAGCTTGTGGCTGCCGAACAGGCCGAGCGCGGTGAAGTCGTGGATGCCGGACAGCGCCTTGATCAGGGGAGCCGACGCGGTCTGGCCGCCGCTCGCCTTCAGGGCCTGGACCAGCAGGCCCACGGAGACGTAGCTGCTGTACATGGCGTACGTCGGCGCACCCGTGACGCCCCCGGCCTTGAGGTCGGCCGAGAACTGCTTGGTCGCCGCGGTCTGCAGCTCGATCGGCTCGAACTGCATGCCGAAGTACGCGCCCTGCGCGTCGTTGATCGCCCCGGGGCCGGCCCCGAGGAGGTCGCCGCCGTACCCGGTCGGCAGCAGCGCGGCCTTGATGTTGACGCCCTGGTCACGAAGCGCCGTGATGAGCGCGAAGCTCGTGTTGGGGTCGATCTGGAGGGCCAGCCCGTCGACGCCGGCGCTCTTCATCGCCAGCGCGACGGGACCGATGTCGGTCGTGCCGAAGGGAACGGCGGCGTTCAGGTAGCCGACCTTGATACCGGCCTTCTTCGCCGACTCCCCCGCCGCCTTCGCCGTCTCCGCGGACGTCGGCGAGATGGCGTAGCCGAGGGCGCCCAGGGTGGTCACGCCCTGCGCCTTGAAGAACGTGCCCGCGGTCGTGGCGACCTTGGTGGTGTTCAGCGCGCCCACCACGGAGAACATGTTGGGAGCCGTGATCCACTCGGGGCCGTCCTGGCCGTTGCCCAGCACCGGGACGTTGTGCTGGGTGAAATAGGCCGAGGTCGTGAAGGTCAGCGCCGACAGCGCGACGACCGCCGAGACGTGGTCACGGGTGACCATCTTCTGGGCGGCGGCCAGCGCGGTCGTCGGGTTCGTCGCCGTGTCCGCGACGACATAACGGATCTTGTAGCCGTTGCGGGCCGCGTACTGAACGCCGGCCTTCATTCCGTCCACGCTTGTCCGGGCCGCGGACGCCGCCGGGCCGGTCTGGTCCGTTAACAGACCGATGACAATCGACTTGCTGGGGCCGGCTGTCGCAGCGCCAGCGGTTCCGCCGGAGCTGGAACCGCAGGCCGCGGTTGCCGCGAGAGCGCTCGCGGCAGCCACGGCGACAAGAACACTTCTTGACCTCGAACGCATTTCCTGGCCACTCCTGATTGATATTGCGAGAACTTCAACGGCGAATGCGGGACAAACCTGGCATGCCCGGGTGATCGCCTTTGACAAGATCCTGGGAGAAATGCCCTGGCAACATGGCCGGGTCCTGTGGAGGTGCCCGCCGGCCGCCGTGGGCCGCCCGAGAGAGAGGGCCGCCGGCCCACGGTGTTAAGTAATGGGCGTCAGGACTCCAATCTTGCGGCGCGGGACGCTACGGCTTGGGGACCGGCGCCCGCGGGCGCGCCAGCCCCGAGATCGGTGGAACGCACGGTGCCTGACGCGAGGCAATGTATCGCAATGTTGAGGTCGACGTCGACCTCAAAGTTGATCCCGCCGCGCGGCACCGGCGCGCCCTGGGCCGGCGCCGCTCCCCGCCGGCCGAGACCGGGTCCCGGCGCCGGTCACGGCGCTCCTGGCACATCGGTCCACATCCGCACCCATCCACCCGGCCGCCGGCTCCGAACACCTGTCGTCCGCGACGGCGCGGGCCCGCGCCGCGACGGCGCGAGGGCCGGCGCGCCGCGGGCCACCGTCAGGGGGGTGGCCCGCGGCGCGACCAGTCGGAGCCCAGTGACCAGTCAGAGCCACTCGACCAGTCAGAGCCCCGCGACCAGTCAGAGCCCCGTGGTCATCGGCGGCCCGGCCGGGGGCGGGGTGGCCTCGCCGCCGCGGGCGGCGAGGCCCATCAGGTGGTCGTTGGCGAGCGCGACACCGAGGGCGAACCGGCTGCGCGTCCCGGTCTGGGCCATCAGCACGGAGATGTCGCGGCGGATCGTGCGGACGGGGACGCCGAGGCGGACGGCGATCTCGGGGTCGCGGGCGCCGGTGGCGAGCAGGTCGCAGATCGCCTGGCGGCGCAGCGCCGGTGACGGGCTCAGCTCAGCGGCGGTGGGGCTGGCGTCCGGCGCGCCCTCGGCGCCGACGACGCTGCCGACGCCGCCGGCGGGGTCGCGGGCCGCGTTGGCGTGGACGAGGTCGACGAGGCTGGTGACCAGCGCGACGAGGCCGGGCGACGTGAACGCGTAGCCCCCTCGGTCGAGCCGGGGCGCGTTGATCGGCACGAGGGCCGTCGCGTGGTCGACGACGACCGCGCGCAGCGGGACGTGCGGGTAGACCTGAACGCGGCTCGGCGGCGGCAGCTGGACGAGCTCCGGCGGGGCCTCGGGCGACGGGGCGCACACCCCGGTGACGCGCACCCCGCGGCCCGCGGCCCGCACCAGGGCCCCCGCGACCTCGGCGCGGTCGTTCGCCGGGGCCGGCCCACCGTCGAGCAGGAACCGCAGATCGGTCTGGGCGGACTCGGTGACCTCCGCCAGCCGGGCCCACATCTGCCGCGGGCTGAGCACCTCGTACGCCCGGCCACGCCGGTGGTGCCGGCCGGTCAGGTAGTCAGCGAGCAGCCCGGCGCGGGCCAGGGCTGCGCGTTCGGCCCGGTGTGCCTGGTGCTGGGACCGAAGCTCCAGGGCCTGGCGGTCGGCCAGGACCGCGGCCGGGTCACGGGCCTCCCACCTGCCGCCGACGTCGGTCAGCAGGCCGGCGGCGATCTGGCGCCGCGCCTCCGCCTCGACGGCCTCGACCGGATCGCCGGTGAGTCCGGCGAGGGTAGTCAGGTCGCTACCTGGCTCGCGTGCCACCGCCCGGAACAGCCGCAGTCCCAGCTCGCCGAGGCCTAACAGCTCGTCGTCGCGCACGCCGCACGCCGCGCCCTTCCGCCCCGGGTTCATGGGCGGCGAGGACATGGTGGGGCAGCCCGGTCCAAGCCGCGACGACACCGAGCCCGGGATCGCCGTCTCCCCCCGTCACCGGCCGAAAGGCCCGGTGTGCCGGTGAAACTAGTCGATGTCGCTCGCCCGGGAGCACCCAAACGTGCCAGATGCCCACTTTCGGACATTTATGCGAAAAACTGTCCATGTCCTGTCCGGCATTTGCCCAGCGGCGACCGGCCGCGGACGGAAGGACAACACCCCGGAGGACCCGGCGCGCGACCCGGGCGCTCGGCGGCGCGAGCCGCCCGCCCAACAGATCGCGAAAGTCGCCGATCCAGCCCGATTGATCATGAAAATAGTGCGCTCGGGAGCTAATAGCATGCCCCTATGCGCAGGCCAACGATCGTGACGGTCGATGACGACCCGGACGTCTCGGCGGCGATCAGCCGCGATCTCCACAGTCAGTATGGGTCCGAATACCGCGTCGTCGCCGCCGCGTCCGGCGAGCAGGCGCTGGCGACGCTGGCCCGGCTGGCGCTGCGCGACCAGCCGGTGGCCCTGATCGTCGCCGACCAGCGGATGCCCGCCATGACCGGCATCGAGCTGCTGCGCCAGGCCGAGACCCACGCGCCCGGCGCCAAGAAGCTGCTGCTGACCGCCTACGCGGACACGAACGTCGCCATCGCGGCGATCAACGACATCGGGCTGGACTACTACCTGCTCAAGCCCTGGGATCCGCCGCAGGAGCGGCTGTTCCCGGCCATCGACGGGCTGCTCACGGACTGGCGGCACGCCAACCCGGACCGCGCGGGCGGCCTGCGCGTCGTCGGGCACCGCTGGTCGGTGCGCAGCCACGAGGTCAAGACCTTCCTGGACCGCAACCACGTGCCATACCTGTGGTTCGAGATCGACCGGGACGCCGAGGCGCGCCGGCTGGTCGAGCTGGCCGGCGCTACCACGGACCACCTGCCGCTGGTGCTGGTCCCGGACGGCCCGAACCTGAGGTCGCCCTCGCCGCTGGACCTCGCCGACGCCCTGCGGATCCGCACCCGGGCCGAGCAGCCGCTGTACGACGTCTGCATCGTCGGCGGCGGCCCGGCCGGCCTGGCCGCCGCGGTCTACGCCGCCTCCGAGGGGCTCAGCACGGTCGTCGTCGAGCGGGAGGCGCCCGGCGGCCAGGCCAGCCAGAGCGCGGCGATCGAGAACTACCTCGGTTTCCCCAAGGGGCTGACCGGCTCCGACCTCACCCATCGCGCGGTCGCGCAGGTCTCCCGGTTCGGCGCGGAGATGGTGCTCGCCCGCGAGGTGGTCGGCATCGAGCCGCGCGGCCCGGTGCTGGGCGTGCGGCTGGCCGGCTCCGGCGAGGTCGAGGCGCGGTCGGTGGTCGTGGCGACGGGCGTCTCCTACCGGCGGCTGGCGGCGCCGGGCCTGGACGGGCTGATCGGCCGCGGCGTCTACTACGGCGCCAACGCCGCCGACGCCGCGCAGTGCGAGGGTGACGAGGTCTTCGTCGTCGGCGCCGCGAACTCGGCCGGGCAGGCGGCGCTCAACCTGGCCCGTTACGCCAAGCGGGTCACGCTCCTGGTCCGGGGCGGTGCCCTGGAGGACTCGATGTCGAACTACCTGGTCGAGCGGATCGTCGCGACGGCCAACATCGAGGTGGCGCTGCGCAGCGAGGTCGTCGGCTGCGGCGGTGACACCCACCTGGAGTCGCTGACCGTCGCGGACCGCGACTCGGGCGCCCGCCGGGAGGTTCCGGCGAGCTGGCTGTTCATCTTCATCGGCGCGGCGCCGCGCACCGAGTGGCTGGGCGAGGCGGTCGCCCGTGATCCCGCGGGGTTCATCGTGACCGGCCAGGACCTGACCAGCCCGGCCTACGCCGCCCGGTGGGCGCTGCCACGTCCGCCGATGGCGCTGGAGACCAGCCTTCCCGGCGTCTTCGCGGCCGGCGACGTCCGGCTGGAGTCGATGAAGCGGGTCGCGTCGGCCGTGGGCGACGGAGCGATGTCGATCGCGCTGGTCCACCGGTTCCTCGGCTGACCGGGATGCGGGCCAGCGACCTTCACGCGGTGGGCCTTTTCGACGGGCTCACCGACCAGCAGCTCGAACAGCTTCTCGCCGTGGGCGTCGAGCTGAGGTTCGAGGCGGGCCAGGAGCTGTTCCGCCACGGCGATCCCGCGGACTTCTGGTGGGTGCTGCTCGACGGCGCGATCGAGTTGGTGCGCCGGACGGCGCAGGACGAGTCGGTCGTCGGCCAGATGGCGAGCCCGGGCCGCTGGGCCGGCGGCTTCCGGGCCTGGGACGCCCGCGGCGTCTACCTGGCGACCGGGCGGGCCCGCACCGCGGGGCGGCTCTTCCGGGTCGCCGCGACGGATCTGCGCGCGCTGACCGAGTCGTGGTTCCCGTTCGGCATGCACATCATCGAGGGCCTGTTCGGGACCGCCCGCAGCATCGAGTCGGCCGTGCGCCAGCGCGACGCCCTGGTCACCCTGGGCACGCTCGCCGCCGGCCTCGCCCATGAGATCAACAACCCGGCCGCGGCGGCCGCGCGGGCGGTGGCCGCGCTCAAGGACACCTGCGACACGCTCCTGTCGTCGCTGCGCCAGCTGGCCGACGGGGACCTGGCCGCCGACCAGTTCCGGGCGCTGGACCAGCTGCGGGTCGAGGTGGCCGCCCCCTCGGCGCCGCTGGACCCGCTGGACCTCTCGGACCTGCAGGAGGACCTGGGGTCCTGGCTCACCGGCCACGGCGTGAGCCAGGGCTGGTCGATCGCTCCGGTGCTGGCCAAGGCCGGGATCGACGTCGCCTGGTGCGAGCGGGTGGCGGACGTGGTGACCGGCCCCGCCCTGGCCCCGGCCCTCGTCTGGGTCGCGAGCACCTTCGCCGCCACCGATCTGCTGGGTGTGGTGAGCAGCTCGACGCGCCGGGTCTCCGAGCTCGTCGGCGCGGTCCGGTCGTACTCCCAGCTGGACCGCGCGTCGATGCAGGACACCGACCTCGTCGAGGGCCTGGAAAGCACCCTGGTCATGCTGGGGCACAAGATGCGCGGCGGCCTGCGGGTGGAACGCCGGTTCGGTCAGGAGGTCCCCCGGATCAGCGCCTACGCCGGCGAGCTCAACCAGGCCTGGACGAACCTCATCGACAACGCGCTCGACGCCATGGACGGTGCCGGCACCCTGCGCCTCACCACCCGGCTCGACGGTGACGCCGTCGTGGTCGAGGTCGGCGACACCGGTCCCGGAATGCCGCCAGAGGTGCGGGCCCGGGCGTTCGAGGCGTTTTTCACCACGAAGGACGTCGGCAAGGGCACCGGGCTCGGCCTGGACATCGTCCGGCGCATCATCGAGGAACGGCACGGCGGAACGATCGGCATCGACTCGCGGCCCGGCGACACCGTGGTGTGGGTCAGACTTCCGATCGACCGTGGCTCCTCCCCCGCGCGACCGTGAACATCCGGGCGTGAGGTATTTCTGGACGACCAGCTTCTACAGATAAATAGAAATGCAGGCTGGGCCTGAAAGCACTGCGTGGCGGCGGGTGTTGACATCGTATTCACAGGGTTCTTTCTGTAGCTTGCCGCGTATACGGGGTAAGAGACTGCCTCGACGGCTCTCGACCGCGGCGGCAATCGCGGCGGTCCCTGGCCCGAACCGCCGTTCCCAGAAAGGGCACCGCCATGCCATTCAAGTACGGTCGCCGCGCGCCGAAGCAGGCTCCGGCGCTGCGACTGAGCACCTTCGTCGCCCCGTCTGCTCTGGGCCGCAAACCGGTCCCCACGCACCCGAAGACCGAGGACTACCTGGCGAAGCTCAGCGACTGGCAGGTGCTCGGCAACGACGTCGCCGGTGACTGCAACGCCGTCACCTGGGCGAACCTGCGCCGTCTCGTCACGGCGAACCTCTCGACCGAGAACTACCCGTCCCAGCGCGAGGTCTGGGAGTTCTACCAGACCCAGAACCCGGGTTTCGACCCCGCGGGCACGGCCGACGACAACGGCCCCGGCAGCGGCCAGGACCAGGGCATGGAAATCCAGACCGGCCTGGAGTACCTGCACGTCAACGGTGGCCCCGACGGGGTCAAGGCGGTGGCCTTCGCGACCGTCGACCACACCAACCTCGCCGAGGTGCAGGCAGCGCTCGCCATCTTCGGCGGGATCTGGCTGGGCATCACCGTGCTCGACGCCAACCAGGATGAGTTCGCCGCGCACAAGCCCTGGACCGACGTCCGCGGGTCGAAGATCGACGGCGGCCACGCGATCCTGGCCGGCGGCTACACGCCCGACGTCCGGTTCATCACCTGGGGCACCGAGACCGAGTTCGCGCCGTCGTTCTGGAACGGAAAGGTCCAGGGCACCCCGCTCGTCGAGGAGGCGTGGGTGGTGATCTGGCCGGAGCACCTGGGCTCGAAGACGTTCCTGGAGGGCGTGAACCTCGCGCAGCTGGAGGCCGACTACAAGGCCGTCACCGGGCGGACGCTGGCCCTGCCGCCGGCCGAGGTATAGCGGCGAGAGATCCGTCATACCCGGTGGCCGTATTTTCCGCGAATCTCGCGGCCACCGGGTGTGACAGGATTTCGGCTGTGGCTGTGCGGCTGGTGCTGTGGGACATCGACCTGACGCTGATCAACGCCCGGGGCATGGGGCGGGTGGTCTACGAGCGTGTGTTCCCGGGCGTCACCGGCCAGCCGATGCGCGAGGTCGCGATGCTGTTCGGTGGCCGCACGGAGCTGGAGACCATCCGGGACACCCTGGAGCTGCACGGCCTTCCGGCGACCGACGAGCTGGTCGACGGCCTGCTGGCGGCGCTGGCCGAGGGGTTCGAGGCGGCCCGCGCGGAGCTCACCGCCAGGGGCGTGGTCCTGCCCGGCGCCCTGGAGGCGCTGGTCGCCCTCGCGGACCGGCCTGGCCTGTGGCAGAGCGTGCTGACCGGCAACACCCGGGCGGTCGCGGCGATCAAGCTTGAGGCGTTCGGCCTGGACCCCTACCTGGATCTCTCCCTCGGCGCCTTCGGGGACGACCACGCCGACCGGGCGGCCCTGGTCGACATCGCCCTGGAGCGGGCCCGCCACCGCCTCGGCGAGGTGATCGCCCCCCGCGACGTCCTGCTCGTCGGCGACACCGTCAACGACGTCACCGCGGCCCAGGTCTCGGGCGCGCGGCTCGTCGCCGTCACCACCGGCCGGTACTCCGAGGCGGACCTGCGCGCCGCCGGCGCCGAGACCATCCTGGCCTCGCTCACCGAGCTGCCCGCGCTGCTGCCGGCCCTGATCGAGGACGACCCGGTCCCGACCGGCTGACCTGCCCCCGACGCGACGAGCCCCGGCCTGGACCGCCGTCCAGGCCGGGGCTCGCTGTCGCGGGGTGCGTCAGTCGACCGCGACGGGCTCGCGGGCGGGAGTGGCCGGCGTGACCGGCGTGGGGACCGCCGCCGGCGGGGAGATGCGCGGCAGGAACAGGCTGGCCACGAAGCCGAGCGCGGACAGGCCGATGACCCACCAGAAGGTGGCGCCGAAGGCCGAGGCGACCTTGTCGGCGACCGGGCCGGGGAGCTTCGCCCCGGTCACCGCGAGCGTGCTCTTGCCACCGCCGACACCGGGCAGCCGGCTGGCGATGTTGTGCTGCAGCTCCACCGCGACCAGCGCGGTGGCCACCGAGCCGCCGACGCGCTGCAGGATGTTCAGCGTCGTCGTCGCCCGCGGCACGGCGCTGGGGGCCAGTGTCTGGTAGGCGGCGGCCATCGCCGGCATCATCGCCGCGCCGAAGCCGAGGCCGCGCACGAACAGCACGGCCGCGAGCACCAGCTCGTTCGTGTGGCCGCCGACCATCGTGAACGGGATGGTGCCGACGAGCGTCAGCGCCATGCCGACCGGGACGACGGAGCCGGGTCCTCGCCGGTCGGCGATCCGGCCGGAGAACGACATCGCGATCATCGCGCCGAGGCCCTGCGGCGCCAGCAGCAGACCGGCCGTCGACGCGCTCAGCCCGCGGTCCACCTGGTAGTAGAGCGGCAGCAGGAACAGCGCGCCGAACAGGACCGCGCCGATCACGAACGTGGCGACGCTGGCCAGGCTGAAGTCCTTGTTGCTGAACAGCTTCATGTCCAGCAGCGGGTGCTGCGCGCGCAGCGCGTGCAGGACGAAGGCCACCAGCAGTACCAGGCCGATGATGATGCTGAGCTCGACCTTCAGGCTGCCGAAGCCGCCGCCGTTGCCGGCCTCGGACAGGCCGTAGACCACGCCGGCGAGCCCGGGCGAGATGAGCGCGAGGCCGGCGAGGTCAAGCCGGTTGCTCGACGAGCCGCGGTCGTCGCGCGGCAGCACCCGCCACGACAGGAACAGCGCGAGCGCGCCGATCGGCAGGTTGACGTAGAAGATCCAGCGCCAGCTGAGGTTGTCGACGATGAGGCCGCCGATCACCGGGCCGAGGACCGGGGCGATCAGGGTCGGGACGCCGATGATGCTCATCACCCGGTTGATCCGGGTCGGTCCGGCGGAGCGGGCCAGCAGCGTCATGCAGATCGGCATGATCATGCCGCCGCCGAGGCCCTGCAGCACCCGGAAGCCGACCAGCACCGGCGCGGACCAGGCGAGACCGCACAGGGCGCTGCCGACGATGAACATCGTCAGCGAGATGTTCCACATCCGGGTGGCGCCGAAGCGCTCGACGGCCCAGCCGGACAGCGGGATGACGACGGCGAGCGCCAGCAGGTAGCCGGTGGTCACCCAGGAGATCGTCGACAGGGAGGTGTTGAACTCCTTGCCCAGGTCGCGGATCGCGACCGACACGATCGTGGTGTCGAGAATGACCATGATCGCGCCGAGCATCACGGTCCCGCAGAGGCGCAGCAGCGCCGGGTCGAGCTTGCCGTCGTCTGGGACGGGCCCAGGCACTGCGGCCGTCGCTGGCCGCGAGGCCGCGTCAGGTTGGTCGGACACGAAATAGCTCCCTGAAATGTGGCCGTCCGTCACGGCGGCACGGGCGGAGGTCGGTCGCGGGCGGACCCGCCCCCTCCGCTCCCGCGGCCTGACGGCCTAAGGATGACGTCTGCTCCGGGCTCAGCATCCAGCGTTCGTTGAGTGGTGTCAAATATATCGTCCTCACAACGACACTTTCTGAGCAAGCACCCGCTACCATCGAGACATGATCGAAGCCGCTCGGGAGACCCCCGGTGAGGTGGCCGGCGGGATGGCCATCGCGCCGGCGGCACCCGCGCGCGCGACCGCGGGCCCGGAGATCGCCAAGCGGGACGCGTTCGCCAGTGAGGCCTGGCGCGCGATGCTGGCCCTGACGCTCGGCGGGGCGGCGCCCGCCCGGATGCACACCGTCTGCCAGGCGACGGACCTCACGCCGGCCGCGCTGAAGGTCCTACTGGTGCTGTCCGACGGGCCTCGCCCGATGCGCGAGCTGGTCGAGACGTTCCGGCACGACCCGTCCTACCTGACCAGCGTCGTCGACCTGCTGGAACGCCGCGGCGTCGCCCGGCGCGAGCCGCACCCGACCGACCGGCGCGCGAAGACCGTGGCGCTGACCGACGAGGGCCGCGAGGTCCTCGCGCAGGCCCAGAAGCTCCTCGCGGTCCCACCGCCGTCGATGCGGGTGCTGTCGCCGGCGGAACAGCGCCAGCTACTGGGGCTGCTGATGCGCGTCCTCGATGTGGAGCCCGGCATTCCCGAGGCGATGCGCCCGCGGATACCCGACTCCGACTGATCGGCTAGGCTGCTGGCGATTTCGGCTGGTGGGGGTCGGATCGCGCCGTTTCACCCTGGACGGACGGCCGTCTTGGCCGGGACCCCGTCCTGGGCGGGGCCGCGTGACCCGGCGCGTCGAGACGGAGGACCGATGTCGCCCACAGGGGCCGAGAAGTCGCTCGGCACGCCCGCGAGCCCGGTGGCCGCGCCGAGCCTGCCCGCGCCGCCGCCCGCCGCGGCTCGCAAGTACCGCGAGCCGCGCTACGTCGTGCTGTGCCTGCTCGGCGTCGCCATGCTCGTCTCCATCGGCGGCTGGATCGCCATGGTGCTGATGGACAAGGCCGTGCCCGACGGCTTCCCGGTCGTCATCGGGACCGTCATCGGCGGGCTCGTCGGGATAGCGGCGAGCGACCGGCCCACCTGATCGCCCGCGGCCGGGCGTGCCGCCCGGCCGGCACCGTCGCGACCTACCTGACGGGTCCCAACGGGAAGGCCGCCGGGCCGGCGACCGCGGCCAGGTCCGGCGCGTCCTGCCGGAAGGCCCGCAGGATCGGGTCCACATCGCCGCGCGGGTCGCCGGGCGCGGGAAGGTCCGCCTCGACGCGGACGAAGGCGATCTGGTCCAGCTCGGGCTCGTGGCCCACCGCGCGCTCGGCGTCCACCAGGGCCGCGTAGCTGGCCCGCAGCGCGCCGGCCGGTCGGGGCGGCGCCAGGAACAGGACGCCGACGTCGCCCTGGCGGCCCCGGCTGAGCCGCCAGAGCCGCAGGTCGGCGGCGGGGATCTCGGTGCCGGTCTCCTCGCGCAGCTCACGGGCGGCCAGCGCACGCAGGTCGGCGACCTCCAGCGGGTCGCCGACGGCCGCGGGCGGCTCGCCGGTGCCACTCGGCAGCTGCCAGCGGCCCGGCGACGAGGTCCAGGCCGCCATCCGCCCGACCATCAGCGCGCCGTCGTCCGTCGGCTGCAGCACGCTGACGAACAGGTGCGGCAGCCAGCGCGCGGAACCAGGCGTCCGGGGCGACACGTAGCGGCGGTAGGTCGCCCGCAGCCAGGTGAGCACCAGCGTTCCCGGCTGGGCCTCGTCCCAGCGCAGCCCGCCGGAGGCCGCCACCGGGCCGTCGAACAAGCCCGGCTTCGCCCGCACGGCCTCGTCCCACGCGTCGTCGACGGCGGCCTGGTCGGCCCGCGAGAGCGGCGGTGGCTCGGCGGGCACCAGCCGCAGCCGGGCCGGGGACAACAGTTCGATTCCTGTGAACAGCGGGAGCCGGTCGGTCACGACGACCACGCTCCCACACTCCGTATCCGGACGGACCGCGTTGCCGCGGTCGCCGGACGCGTCCGGCCCGCGGCAGGCTGACCCGCCGCGGGCCGCGCCGACCGGGTGAACAGGGCCGAGGCCCCGCCGCCGGGCCGCCGGGCCAGCCAGCCGGCCGCCCAGATGTGAGTACCGACACCGTCGGCGGCCCCCCGTCCGGCACCGGCCCGCCGCCCGAGGATCATCGTCGGCATGGCCACCCCTTCCGCCAAGTTCGACGGGCTAGCTGACAGCTACGAGCGCACCCGACCTCGGTACCCGGTCGAGCTGTTCGCGCACGCGGTCGGCCTCCTGCCTACGGATGCCCGACCCACCGTCGTCGACGTGGGCGCCGGGACGGGAATCGCGCTCGAAGCGCTCCTTCCCCTGCTCCCGGCCGAGGCCGACGTCCACGCCGTCGACGTCTCGGGCGAGATGATCGAGCTTGGCCGGCAGAAGTTCCCGGCGGTCACCTGGGCGAAGGGCAACGCGGAGCAGCACCTGGCCACGTTCACCGGCGTCGATCTGGTCACCGCGGCGCAGTCCTACCAGTGGCTGGACCGGCCGGCGTTCCGGGCCGCCGCGGCGAGCGCGCTGCGGCCGGGCGGGGTCTGCCTGGTCATCCAGAACAACCGCGACCTGACCGCGGGGGGCCTGGCCGCCGACTACGAGGACCTGCTGGAGGAGCTGTCCCCGTTCTACAGCCGTGGCTTCCGGGCGATCGACGTCGAAGGCGAGCTCGCCACCACGTTCGACGAGGTGCGGCGCGCCGAGCAGGCCTGGCGCCAGCCGCTGACCGTCGGCGAGTTCGTCACGATGAGCTCCTCGTCGACCCAGGCGCAGCGCGCGATCGCCGCGGTCGGCGTGCAGTTCCTGCGCCGCGTCCGCGCGCTGGCCGCGCGCCACGAGAAGGATGGCCACGTCCACGTCCCGTACATCACCGAGGCCTTCTACGGGAAGGCCCACGCCTGACCGGCCGGCACCGGGCCGCCACCTGATCGGAGCTGCGCGCATGACCAGGCCCGAACTCGGGGTTCTCTACGTGGTGGTGTGCGGTGGCCAGCCCGCGGTCGGTCTCGTGCCGTTCGTCGAGCGGGCGCTCGCCGCCGGGTGGGACGTCTGCGTGGTCGCGACCCCGGCGGGCACGAAGTTCATCGACGCCGGGCTCCTCGCGCGGCTGACCGGCCACCCGGTCCGCTCCGAGTACAAGCGGCCCGACGAGCCCGACGTCCTGCCGCCCGCGGACGCGTTCGTCGTCGCGCCGGCGACGTTCAACACGGTGAACAAGCTGGCCGCCGGCATCTCCGACACGCTGGCGCTAGGCCTGCTCAACGAGGGGCTGGGCGCGGAGAAGCAGATCCTGCTCGTGCCGGCCGTCAACGGGCCGCTGGCCCGGCACCCGGCCTTCGTCGCCGCCCTGACGACGTTGCGGGCCTGGGGCATCCGGGTCGTCTTCGACCCGGAGGCGACCGGCCGGCCCTTCCCCTGGGAACCGCTCAGCGAGGAACTCCCGCCACTGGCCGGCTCGCCGGGGCGGACTCACGCGAAGAAGCTCGTTGCTGACGAGGAGAGGACCTCCACCTGATGTCACCGAACGCGCAGTCGACGCCCGCCCAGGTTCCCCTGGGAAGTCAGGGACTCGTGGTCTCGGCCCAGGGCCTGGGCTGCATGGGAATGTCGGACTTCTACGGCGGCCGTGACGACGAGGAGTCAGTCGCCACCATCCACCACGCCCTGGACCTCGGCGTGAACTTCCTGGACACCTCCGACCGGTACGGCCCGCACACGAACGAGCGCCTGGTCGGCCGGGCCATCGCGGGCCGGCGCGCCGAGGTCGTCGTCGCGACGAAGTTCGGCATCGTGCACGACCCCACGGACCCGACGGCGCGGCCGGTCAACGGGCAGCCCGCCTACGTGAAGGCCGCCTGCGACGAGTCGCTCAGCCGGCTCGGGATCGACCACATCGACCTGTACTACCAGCACCGCGTCGACCCGACCGTGCCGATCGAGGAGACCGTCGGCGCGATGGCCGAGCTCGTCACGGCCGGCAAGGTGCGCTATCTCGGGCTTTCCGAGGCCGCCCCCGCGACGATCCGCCGGGCGCACGCGGTCCACCCGATCTCGGCGGTGCAGACCGAGTACTCGATCTGGACCCGGGACCCGGCGGAGAGCGAGATCCTCCCGACGACCCGGGAGCTGGGCATCGGCTTCGTCGCCTACAGCCCGCTCGGCCGGGGCTTCCTGACCGGTACGTTCCGCACGGAGGCGGACTTCGCGGCCGACGACTTCCGCACGAGCCTGCCCCGGCTGCGGGGCGAGAACCTGGCCGCCAACCTCGCCGTCGTGGAACAGGTCGAGCGGGTGGCCGCCACGCACGGCGCCACGCCCGCGCAGGTCGCGCTCGCCTGGGTGCTGGCCCAGGGAGCCGACATCGTCCCGATTCCGGGCACGAAGCGCCGCCGCTACCTGGAGGAGAACGTCGCCGCCGCCGCGGTCACCCTGACGGACGCCGAGCTGGCCACGCTCGCGGCGGCCGGCGCCACGGTCCAGGGCCTGCGCTACGCCAACATGTCGAACGTGAACATCTGACGGCGGCCTGGCCGGCCGGGTCGGCGTGAGGGCGCGGCGGGCCCCTAGGCAGGCAGGCCGAGGCCGTCGAGGACCTCGGCGGCCGGCAGGGTCGCGAGGGTCTTGCCGGCGAGGGCGAGCTTGGAGCGGCGCAGGCCGCTGCCGATGACCACCCAGGGGGCCGCGGCCACGGCGGCGTCGACGAGGACCGGCCAGTCGGCCGGCAGGCCGAGCGGCGTGATGCCGCCGAACTCCATGCCGGTGGCGCGGGCGACGTCCTCGCGGGCGGCGAACGAGACCTTGCGGGCGTCGAGCCGGCGGCGGACCAGCCCGTTGACGTCCGCGCGGGTGGTCGCGAGCACCACGCAGGCGGCGAAGGTGACGGCCTGGCCCCGCTTGCCCGCGACGACGACGCAGTTCGCGGACTCGGCAGCGCCGATCCTGTAGGCGGCGCAGAACGCCGCCGTGTCGGCGAGGTCCGGGTCGATCGGCGCGGCCTGGACGGCGTCGGCCAGACCGAGCGAGGCGAGCGCGGCGGCGACCGGGCCGGCCAGCAGGTCGGGCCTGGACAGCGCGGGCTCGAAGGCGAGATCCGTGGGCATGCCCCATCTTCGCCCGCGACCGGGCCGCTGGATCAACGCGGGGCGTGTGGCGCTAGGACGGGGCCAGCCGGGCGAGGGCCGCGCTGATCTCGTCAAGGCGCGCGTCGACGTGGGCGCGCAGGGCGGCGAGGTCGCCGCGGGAGGCGTTCTGGTCGGCGGCGCGGAGCTCGACGACGATCGCGCCGCCGGGGGCGATCGTCGCGGACTCGACCTCCGCGACGTCGTCGGCGCCCTGGACTCGCAGGGCCCGCTCCACGTCACCTCGGCGCAGCCCCTCGTGGCGCAGCGCCCGGTCATCGAACTGGCCGTCGCTGATCAGGACGGTCGGGGTTCCCTCGAACAGCCGCTCGGCCGCGGCGTTGTCCCGCAACAGCCGGACCGCCACCCCGTTGACGACGAACAGCGTCACCGCGCCGATGACCCCGCCCGTCAGGCTGTTGTCGTTGCCGATGATGGCGTTCTGGACGACGTTCGACACCAGCAGCATGACGACCAGGTCATGGGTGTTCAGCTGGGCCATCTCCCGTTTTCCGAACACCCGGATGAGCACCGTCATCGCCACGTACACGGCGACGGTCCGGATCACCTTCTCCCCGATGGGAATGCCCATCGTGAACAGATCCGAGAGCACAGGCCACCTCCATGCCTCGCGGCCGCGGTGCCGCACCCGCGCAGGGGCATGACACCACGGCCACGGCGGCCGTCAGCGGGCAGGCCGGCCCAACGGGTCACCCCACACCGTGATGGCCCGTTCCGGGCAGGCCGACGCTCCTCTTCTGGCCTCGGCCTCGGCGCCGGCCGCGATCTCGCGCTCGCCGGGCACGGCGTAGCCCAGCTCGTCGAGCGCGAACACCTCGGGGGCGGTCGCCTGGCAGCGCGCGTGACCGGTGCACTTCGCGCCGTCGACGGCGACCTTCACCGACTCCCCCACCGGGTCACCGCGACCAGCGCAGCCGCAGCGTGTTCAGGGTGAACATCTGGCCGGACGCCTCGGCCGGGCTGAACTCCGGGTCGAGCTCGTACTCGGGGATGAGCCGGTGCCATTCCTCGTAGGCGACGCGCAGCTCCAGGCGGGCCAGGTGCGAGCCGAGGCAGCGATGCGGCCCGGCGCCGAAGGTCAGATGGGTCGTCCGGTCCCGGTCGAAGTCGACCTCGGCGGCCCGGGGGTAGGTCGCGTCGTCCCTGCCCGCGGCGGGCAGCGAGATCATCAGGGTGTCTCCCCGGTAGACCGGGCAGCCGTTGATCTCGGTGTCCTCGGCCGCGTCCCGCATGATGTTGACGATCGGGTAGGCCCGCAGCAGCTCCTCGACCGCGTGCGGCACGACCGCGGGATCCGCCGCGATCCGGCGCCGGTCGGCCGGGTGGGTCGCCAGGTGCAGGAACCCGTACCCCAGCTCGGCGGTGACGGTGTCCAGCCCGGCGAGGAACATCAGCAGGTAGAACGAGAGCAGGTCGTCGTCGCTGACCGGCTCGCCGTCGAGCCGCCAGCTCAGCGCCGTCGTGACCAGGCCTCGCGGCCGGTCCTCGGGCGGCATGGCACGGCGGGCCGCCATCGCGGCGACGAAGTAGTCGATGATGGCCGTCAGCGACCGTTCCAGGTTCACGCCCGCCGTCGCGGGGTCCGTGTGGTCGGGGTGCAGCAGGTGTTCCTTCCAGACCAGCATCTCGTCGAGGTCCTCGACCGGCAGGCCCATGATCTCCAGGAACACCGTCGGCGGGAACCGCAGCGCGAACTCCCGGACGAGGTCGCACCCGCCCCGCGCCCGCAGCTCCTCGATGATCTCGGCCGCGTGCCGGCGCATCACCGGTTCCCAGGCTCCGACCGCCGCGGGCGACCAGTAGGGCGCGAGCAGGCGCCGCCACGCCGTGTGCGCCGGGCCGTCGAGGCTCTCGGGGATGAGGACGAAGTCATTGGGCTGGCCGTTCACCCCGAGCATGTAGCGGGACTGCGGGAACCTCCGCCAGTCCTGCGTGATCGCCAGGGCTTCCTCGTGGCCGACGGCCAGGTAGAACCCGCGGCCGGACTCGACGTAGTGCAGCGGTCCCTGCTCGCGTAACTCGTCGAAATCGCGGAAGCCCTGCAGGGCTGGTCGTTCCGGGGCCTCGTGCACGATGCTCGCGACCGGGCAGCCCAGGGCCCTGCCGTCGGTCCGCCGGGCCGTGGTGACAACAGGATCTGGCATCGCCGACCTCCACCTAGTGCCGGGATCTGGTGCCGGGATCTGTGCGCCGGGACACGCCCCGAACCCGGACAGCATCGTCGTTCACCGGCCGGCCGAAAACCACCGTGCTGGGGAGCTCCTTACCTTTGCCTCTCGCCGGGCAACCTGTGACGCTGAGGACCGCCACGCCACGAGACGCCGTGACGCCGAGACGCTGAGACCGAGGTGCCCGTGACCGAGCCCGTCGTCCGCTACGAGGTGGCGGACCGCGTCGCGACCGTGACGCTCAACCGTCCGGAAGCGCGCAACGCGCTGAACAGGGCCCTCCTGCAGGCGCTGTGGGACGGCATCCTCGCGGCCGAGGCGGACCCCGAGATCGACGCGGTGATCCTGACCGGCACGGACCCCGCCTTCTCGGCCGGCGTCGACCTCAAGGAGGCCTCCGGCGAGGCCCCGCGGTCCGCCGCCGGCCGGCCGGCCGGCGCGGGCCCCGAGCGCGACAGCAACGGCCTGTTCCGCTTCCTGCCGGTGATCTCCAAGCCGGTCATCGGCGCGATCAACGGAGTGGCGGTCACCGGCGGCCTCGAGATCGCGTTGCAGTGCACCTTCCTCGTGGCGTCCGAGCGGGCCCGGTTCGCCGACACGCACGCGCGGGTCGGCATCATGCCGGGCGGCGGGATGACGGTGCTGCTGGCCCAGACGATCGGCCTGCGCCGCGCGGTGGAGCTGTCGCTGACCGGCAACTTCGTCACCGCCGTCGAGGCGCTGGACCTCGGCCTGGTCAACCACGTCGTGCCGCACGCGGAGCTGCTGCCGTTCGCCCGCAAGCTCGCCGGCGACATCGTCAGCAACGACCAGCGCGGCGTGCGCCGGCTGCTCGCCCACTACCGGTCCCTGGCGAACACGGCGACGCTGGACGAGGCCCATCTGCTGGAGGGCATCCTCGCGGAGACCTGGCGGCGGGACCCGGCCGAGCTCGCGGCCCGCCGCCGCGCCGTCACCACCCGGGGAAGAGCCCAGACCGGCTCCTGACCGACGCCGAGGCGGGCCGGGCGAGCAGGGGTCAGGCCAGCAGGGGGTCAGGCCAGCAGGGGGTCAGGCCAGCAGGGGGTCAGGCCAGCAGGCGTTAGGCGAGCAGGGTGTGGACCGTCACCGGGGTGAGGCCGGCGGCCCGCAGGTTGGCGACGATCCTGGGGAACGCGGCCACGGTGCCCGGGTAGCCGAAGTGCATGCTCACGATCGAGCCAGGCCTGGCGCCGGCCCGCACCCGGGAGACGACGGCGTCCGCGCCGGGCGAGGTGTAGTCCAGCGGGTCGACGTCGAAGTCGACGACGGTCGGGTAGCCGGCGGCGCCGGCCTGCTCCACGATCAGCGGCGTCGCGGCGCTGGTGCCGGACGGGCGGAAGTAGCGGCCCTGGGCCGGGGCCAGCCGGGACAGCACGTCCCGGCAGCCGACGATCTCCTGCGCCACCTGGGCCGCGGGCAGCCTGGTCAGCGTCGGATGGGTGAAGGTGTGGTTGTCCAGCTCGTTGCCGGACGCCAGGAGCGCCGGGACCAGGTCGGCGTGCTCGTCCAGCCACTGGCCGACGGCGAAGACGGTGATCGGTACGCCGAGCCGCGTGGCGGCGTCGAGCAGCTGATGGGCGAGCGACACGTCCTGGCCGGCCTCGTGCGGGCCGATGTGAAAGGTCAGCGCCACCTGGTTGCGGTCACGCGGGCCGTTCGCCACCGCCTGCGCGGTGACGGGGGCGAACGTGAGCGCCGGCTCGGCCGTCGGCGTCGGGCGCGGGCTCGTGGGTACTGGCGACGCGGCCGCGGGGACCTGCGCGGGAGCCGCGCTGTCGCTCGAACAGGCCGCCGCGAACCCGGCGGTGGCGATCACCGCTCCGGCGCCGGCCAGCAGCTGGCGGCGCGACGCCGGAACCCGCCGGGCGTCCGGCGGCGTCTCCTGGTCACCGGCCGTCGGGGCACCAGGGGTCGGGTCACCAGGCGTCTGGTCGCGAGCCACGGCCGCAGCCTATGCAGTCGGCCCTAGGCCCGAGAGCGCGGCCCACCGCCCGGCGCGCGGCGGCGAGGCCTGACGCTCGCCCCGAGGCGGCCCGGGTCGGCGGCCGTCAGGCGACGGTGGCGGCGCTGGCGCGTTCCAGCAGGTAGGTGCTGGCCATGACCGGCGGGTAGGCGGTGCCGGCGACGAGCGGCTCGACGATCGCGTCCAGATCGGACTCCAGGAAGACGATCAGGGACAGCAGCTCCTCGTCGGGAGCCTCGGCCGGCGGCGGCAGCACCCGATGCCGGGTCGACCGCCACCGGTCACCGGTCCAGCGGGCCAGCAGGTCGCCCACGTTGACGGTCAGGGCGTCCGGCTCGTAGGGGGCATCCATCCAGCGGCCGTCGCGGGTCTGGACCTGCAGGCCGCCGTAGCCCGGCTGCCGGTCGAGCACCGTCAGGACGCCCCAGTCGGTGTGCGGGGCCACCCGGTACTGATGGTCGCGCGGCGCCCCGGTCTCGGAGCGCGGGAGGTACCGGTTGATGTTGAGGCTGTGCGGGCCGGCCTGGACCCGGTCGACGAACCAGCCTTCGGGCAGGCCGAAGGCCACGGCGCAGATCCGCAGCAGGTCGTCGTACAGGGCGCGCACCTCGGCCGCGAACCGCTCGCACATCGCCTGGAGCTCCGGGCACTCGCCGGGCCAGACGTTCGGCGCGAACCACCGGTCGTCCAGCTCGGGGTCGCCGGTGGCGAAGGCCCGGCCGAAGGTGAGCGTCTCCTTGAGGTCGGCCCGGGTGGCGTCGGCGACCTCGCCGTAGAAGGCGTTGGCCTCGCCACCGACCGGGATCCAGCCCCGGCCGCCGACCCGGGTGACGTAGGGGGATTTCGCCTCACGCGGGAGCCGGAAGAACCGGGCGGCGCAGGCCCGGATGTCCGCCCGCAGCCGGGCGCTGATCCCGTGCCCGCCGACGAGCAGGAACCCGGACTGGCGCAGGGCGACGTCCAGCTCGCAGGCGAACCGGTAACGCTGGTCGCCGGTGCCGTCCCGCCACCGGCGGATGTCGAGCAGCGGGAAATCAGGTGTCGTCATCATTCGGTCCCTCGCCTGGGCGGCCCGCCGTCCGGGGCCGGTCGTGGTCGGCTCGGTGCGCCCGTGCGTCCCGCGCTCGGCCAGGCCGTGGCGGCGCGACCGGGCGTCGGGACCGGACGTCACCGGCGGGCAACGGTGCCGCGCGGTGGTTCCCGTCTCAGGCCATTACGTCGTACCGAGGTTTCACGGGCCGGCCAGCCGGGTTACGGGACCGTGGAATGTGTGCGCCACATGTGTCACAGGCGCGCAGCCGGGCGCGCGGGCCGCCCGCGGGACCTGTGGTCACCGGGATGGCGCCCAGCTGGCCGTGACGCCCGGGCCGAAAGGCCTTAATGGCGGTGACCCGGGCGAGTTGAACGCCACGACCGCGGGAGCTGTCAGCTGCCGGACAATTTCCGGTCGCCGGCCGTTACACCAGCGGGTGTAAACAGACCGGTCACCGGCTGGAAACGACGCGATGAGGTCGTCCCGGTCCGGACGAACCCGCCGGAAGCGCGTGCGGCGAGGTCAGGCCGTGCGGCGCGGCGCGGCGGTCGCCGTGGTGGCGGCCCGGTCGACGGCCGCGTTGAGATCGACGGCGGCGACCGTCCAGCGGCGGTCGCGCGACGTGGCGGCGCCGAGATCCTGCAGGTGGCGGAGCTCCGCGGTCACCTCGGCTGCCGAGAGACCGAGGTCATACGCGAGGGAGCGGGCCCGGACCGGGCGGTCGGCCTCGGTGAGGGCCGCGTGCAGCCGGATCGCGACCCAGCTGGGGCGCCCGGTCGTCGCGGCGGCAGGCTGTTGGTGAAGCCGGCGCGACTGATTTGACCCGGTCGTGGTCTCGGCTACTAACCGAGGCTTCCGGCGGCCAGAAGAGGTGGTACCGCTCACAGCATTCATCAGGTCACCCGTCCAGAATTCGGCTCTCCCCAACAATGCTTGACAACGCGGCGCCAGTCACGGTGAGGTTCATCGCGCAACAGGCAGTAACCAGACGAATACATAAATTCTGGCCCATCCTGGAACCCACCGGTACACCGCGTACCGAACCGACTCGCGCGGCCTTCACGTCCGTCGGCCCTGGCCAGCGTGGCCCGCGCCCCGACGGTGTCCCGCGCTCGTCGGCCCGGGCGGCCCCGGCCATGCCGGCACGGTAACCCCGACCGGCGCGCCTCGTCCACGCGGCGCGCCCCGCGTGACCCGAGTTCACGCCGCCCGCCACGACACCCGACGTCACCGGGCTGACCTGCACAAACACGATGCTGTTCGGGAATTTCGCCGCCTCGCGGCCCAGGTCCACGCCGGCCCGCCCCTCCCGGCTACCGCCGCCTCGCGGCCCAGGGCCCCCGCCGACCCGCGGGCCGCCCCGGCTACCGGCGGCGCCGCGGTCTAACCGGCGAGGCCGGCCGCCCGGCCGGGCCCGAGCACGAGTTCGCCGTAGCCGGGCAGGTCGGCGAAGCCGGTCGCGTGGAAGACCGCGTCGGCGACGGCGTGCGCGAAGACGTCCGCCGCCGCGGTGAGCAGGGCGTTCAGGTTGCCGGCCGGCCGGTCTCCGGTCGCCAGGGCGAAGACCGTGTCCCCGTCGACCATGGTGTGCACGGGGCGGATCGCG
The DNA here is from genome assembly GCF_000166135.1 of Pseudofrankia inefficax. Taxonomy (NCBI): domain Bacteria; kingdom Bacillati; phylum Actinomycetota; class Actinomycetes; order Frankiales; family Frankiaceae; genus Pseudofrankia; species Pseudofrankia inefficax. Next base: position 3,058,914 of record NC_014666.1, on the reverse strand, counting down.
CGGGCCATGCCGTCCTGGCCGCTGGCGGCGAGCCGGGCGCACTGGGCCTTCGTCAGCACCGCGTCCGTCGCGACGACCCCGATCGTCGTGTTCATCGGCGAGCTGGCCGACGACGGCGGCGGGCCGTGGCTGACGTTGAAACCGGTCGGGAACGGTCTCGGCCGCCGCTCGGAGGCCAGCCAGGCCGCGAGCAGGTCGGGATCCGGGTCGGGAAAGACCGCGCCGAGGTCGCCGTACAGGCGCCCGGTACGTGGGTCGACCGCCGAGCCGGCCGAGTTGACCACCGCCAGCGCCGCGACCGTCGTCCCGTCGCCGAGCACCGTCGCCGCTCCGCCGACCCCACCGGCGAGGCCGCAACTGCTGGCCCCGGTACCGGCCCCCACCGAGCCGCGCGCCACCGGCCCGGTGGACGCGTTGTCAAAGGCGAGCGCGCCGAGCTCGGGACCGGGGGTCGCGCTGGCGGCCGGCAGCGCGCCGCCGCGGCCGAGGTCGAAGATGACCGCGGCCGGCACGATCGGGACCACCCCGGCGGCACCGACCGGGAACCCGATGCCCGCGGCGGCGAGGCGACGCATCACCCCGTCGGCGGCGGCCAGCCCGAACGCGCTGCCGCCGGCCAGCACGACCGCGTGGACCCGTTCGACCATGTTGCGCGGGTCGAGCAGCTCTGTCTCCCGGGTGCCGGGCGCGCCGCCCGCGACATCCACGCCACCGACGGCGCCGCCCGGCGGTGCCAGCACGACGGTCACCCCGGTCCGCCAGCCGTCGGTCACCCGGCGGGCATGCCCGACCGAGAGCCCGCGGACGGCGGTCAGCGACCCCACCAGGCCGGCCGCGCCCACGGTGGCCGAACCGGCGCCCGTCACCGCCCGCTCCGGGACCCGACCCACACCGACGCCCACCCCTGGCCAGCCCGTCTCATGGTCCGCATGCTGCCGCGCCACGCGCCGCGGCGCGACCGGCTCCCGCCGGCGGCGCTCGGGATGGCGGGCCACCGCACCGGCCCCGATCGCCGTTTGAGCCCTGGGGTGGTTGCGGAAACGCGCCCGTCGCTGCCGATCCAGGGCCACGACGGCGATCAGGGCGACGGTCGGACCCCGGCGGTCACAGCGCTAGTTGAGGCGGCCGAGGCCCGCGAGCCGGCGCTCGTCGAGCGCGCGCAGCCGGTCCGCGACCCGGGTGAGCAGGTCTGGGTCATCCAGGCAGGTCACCGGATGACGAGCCGGCGGGACCGGCTTCGGAACCCGCTGCGGCAGCGGCGCCGCGTCTCCCCCACTACCGCCCCTGGTCCGGCGCACCGGCTCCTCCGCCTCACGTTCGCCCGGGCCTGCCTCGGCCTTGGATGACACATTTGGATGACGCAGCCACAGCTCGTTGGGCCCAGCTTGTTGACACAGACGCGGTTCGACGACACAGGCACCGGATGACAGGGACACCCTGCCATCGAAGCTAGCCGGAGACTACCGGAACGCCGAGTTCCGACCCGACTACACCCCGCCCGACGGCTGCGCGGCCCAGCCAGAGACGTTCGCTTCGGCACAAGTACCGGCGCCGACGGCGAAAGGCCGCTTATCGTCTTCCCTCGCGGCGTGCGGCGCGGACAGGCGCCACGCGACGGGCGGTCGGCTCGCGGCCGGGCCACCGGCCCGGCGGGCGGCCGCGACCGCGGACCACGACCCCGCGCGGCGGGTGTCGGGAAGGGAACGGCAGTGCGGGACGCGGTGATCGTCGAGGCGGTTCGGACGCCGATCGGGAAGCGCAACGGAGCCCTCGCCGGGGTGCACCCGGTGGACCTGGCGGCGCTGGTGCTGCGCGAGCTCGTCACGCGGACGGGCGTCGACCCGGCCCTGATCGAGGACGTCCACTTTGGCTGCGTGGGCCAGCTCGGAGACCAGTCCAGCAACGTCGCCCGGTTCGCGATCCTCGCCGCGGGGTGGCCCGAGCACGTCCCGGGCGTGACGATCAACCGGGCCTGCGGCTCCAGCCAGCAGGCCATCGAGTACGCGGCGATGGCGGTGCTGTCCGGGCAGCAGGACCTCGTCGTCGCCGGTGGCGTCGAGAGCATGAGCCGCATCCCGCTCGGCGCCTCCCGCCAGTCCGGCGAGCCGTACGGCGCGACGGCCCGCGACCGCTACGACGGCTCCGACTTCAACCAGATCACCGGTGCCGAGCTGATCGCGCGCCGCTGGGGCTTCGGGCGCCGCGAGCTCGACGAGTTCTCCGCGCTCAGCCACGAGCGGGGCGCCGCCGCGATCGACGCCGGTGCCTTCGACACCCAGGTCGTCGCGGTGCCGACCGAGGCCGGCCCGTTCACGGTCGACCAGGGCCTGCGCCGCGGGACCACCGCCGACACCCTGGCCGCCCTCAAGCCGGTCGCGGGCCCGGACGGCCTGCACCACGCGGGCAGCTCGTCGCAGATCTCGGACGGCGCCGCCGCGCTGCTGATCACCACGTCCGAGAAGGCCCGCGAGCTGGGCCTGACCCCGATCGCCCGCTACGTCGCCGGCACGGTCGTCGGCGCCAACCCGGTCGAGGTGCTGTCCGGCCCGATCCCGGCCACCGAGAAGCTGCTGGCGAAGACCGGCCTGTCGATCGACGACATCGGGGCCTTCGAGGTCAACGAGGCGTTCGCGTCGGTGCCGCTGGCCTGGCTCGCCGAGACCGGCGCCGACCCGAAGCGCGTCAACCCGCTCGGCGGGGCGATCGCGCTGGGCCACCCGCTGGGCGCGTCCGGGGCGATCCTGATGACCCGCCTGATCAACCACCTGCGCGACCACGGCCTGCGCTACGGCCTGCAGACCATGTGCGAGGGCGGCGGAACGGCCAACGCCACCCTCGTCGAGCTCCTCGACGCCTGATCTGCCCTGGCGGTCGCCGCCGCGGCTCTCAGGTGTGGCGGCCCACCCGGGCCAGATGGCGGATCTCGGCGTCCGACCCCGGGTAGAAGAAGGTGACCTTCCCGTCGTCCGACCAGCGGACCCGGAACGGCGGGTTGCCGAACGGCCCACTGACCTCGACGACCTCGCCGTCCCGGTCCGGCTCGTCCTGGGTGTGGCGATGGACGACGATCTGGTCGCCCACCCGGGCCTGGCCCGGCCCGGGCTCCGTCCTGGCCGTTCGGGCCTTCCGCTCGGCCTTCGCGGCCGGAACCGGAAGACCGGCCTCGTGGCGGGGGTGGTGAGCCTCGTTGACGACCAGGGCGCCGATGCCGCGCAGATCCTCGGGGACGGCCTCGGCGAGCAGGTCGTCGAGCGAGATCAGCCCGACCACCTCGGCCCCGGCCACCAGCGGCAGCCGGCGCACCGAGTGGGTCTGGAAGGCCCGCACCACCTCCGCGCGTTCGGCCGTCACCGGCAGGGTGACGACGCCGCTGGTCATCACCGCGTCGACCCGGGCGTCGCGCGGCATCCCACGCGCGACGGCCCGGAGTACCAGATCACGATCGGTCACGATGCCGACGAGCCGCTCCCCGTCCAGGACGAGCAGCGCACCCACTCCCGCCCGGTCCATCAGGCGGGCGGCGTCCGCCAGCGTCGTGGCCGGCGAGACCGTGACCGGCACCTGGTAGGGAATCGTCATCTCGCCCTCCTCAGCTCCGGGCGCGCGCCCGGAGGTCGTCGCGCGGCGCGGGCGCCCTCGGATCCAGCCTTCCCCGCTGGTCGCGGGAGAGACAGCGCCGGGTGTGGTCGGCCCCGACGCCGGGCGGGTCTCCCGGCCGCCGGGCGTTCCGGCGCGGGTCGGCGAAAAATCAGTCGGACGCGGAGTGCCCGCATACATTGAGCGAAGTCGGCCGAGATGTCACCATTGGCGGTACGCCGCGCCGACAGGCGCCAGCAGGAGCAGCGCATTGAGGGTCTGGCCGGTTTCCCGCCGACGCGCGACCATATCGGCATCGTCAACACTCGCCCGGCGAGGGGAGGCCGCAGTGACCCGCGCCGAAGCAATCATCAGTGTCTCGTTCGACGCCCGGCTCCTGGACGAAGGCGGGAAATTCCCCGCCGAGCTGTCCTACCGGTCGACGGACCCGTTCGCGGTCGTCATCCGGTTCGACGTCGGCAACGGCGCCTGGGTCGAATGGGTTTTCGCCCGGGAGTTGCTGGAGGACGGCCTGCGCCGGCCCGCCGGGATCGCCGACGTCCGGGTCGCGCCGATAACCCACGCCGGCGAGACCGTCGTAGAGCTCTCCCTGTCGAGCCCCGGCGGGCACGCGAGGATCGGGCTGCCCCGCTGGGCCGTGCGCACCTTCCTGCGCCGCGCCGCCGCCGCGGTGCCCTCCGGCGGCGAGTCCCGCCACATCGACTGGGACCTGGAGCTGGCGCCGCTCACCGAGGGCGGTCCGCTCACCGGCGACGGCCCCAGTATCGCCGGCTGAGGCAGTGTTGCCGGGCTGAGGCAGTATCGCCGGCTGAGGCAGTGTTGCCGGCTGAGAGCGCGCCCCGAGCCTGCCCACGCGGGTGGTCGCGCCCCGTTCTCGGGACAAAGCGGGACCGGGCCGTACGGTGCGCCCGGACGGGAGCAAGCGCGCGTTCAGGACGGCAGGCGGGAATTCGGCACCCGGTGCCGATAGATGGGCGGCGCGCGGAGGGGTTGTGTGTAGACCGGATGGGCGGGTATAAGGCTTGTAGGTGAGAGAAGCCACCATCCAATGGCACGGAGAAGTTGGAGGCGTCGACAAGGCGTCATCCTCGCACCGTGCATCACCTAATGCCGCGAGTGCGGCGTGAGCGTGGTCTTCTCTCACCTTGTTATTTCTCGGCGCCAGCAGGTGGTGTGGCCGGAATGTCGTGCCACATTCCGTAGCCCCGGCGCGACGCTACGGCAGCCGAGGACGCCCGGTTGTCATGGTTGGCCCGGGTTCACCCGGCCTCTGGGATAGTCGGGGGCCCGAGGGGCGGACGGCACCGGCATGGCCGGAGTGGTCCGCGGGGCGAGCGGCGCCGGGCCGCGGCCGGGGACGGGCGGAAGGAACCACGATCGCTATGCGGGCGTCGGACTGGGATGCGCGGTACGCCGGCACCGAGCTGGTGTGGGGGCTCCCGCCGAACCGGTTCGTCGCGGCGGAGCTCGCCCAGCTGCCGGCCGGCCGCGCGCTCGATCTGGCCTGCGGCGAGGGGCGCAACGCGATCTGGCTGGCCAGCCGGGGCTGGCACGCCACCGGTCTGGACTTCTCGGCCGCCGCGATCGAACGCGCGGCCCGACTCGCGGGCGAGGCAGGGGTCGCCGACCGCACCCGGTTCCGCGTGGCCGACGTGATCGCCGAGGCGGAGCCGGAGACCGGCGGCAGGTCCGACCTCCCGGCGGCCGGCTGCTTCGACGCCGTCATCGTCGCCTACCTGCAGATCCCCGCGCTCGCCCGCCGGATCGCGCTGCGCCGCGCCGCCGCGTGGCTCGCGCCCGGTGGCACCCTGCTCGTCGTCGCCCACGACGTGGAGAACCTGACCGACGGCATCGGCGGTCCCGGGGAGCGCGAGGTCCTCTACACCCCGGAGGACACCGCCGCCGACCTCGCCGACGTTCCCGGGCTCGTCATCGAGCGCGCCGGCCGCGTCCCGCGCCCGGTGCGGACCGCCGCGGGCGAGGTCAATGCCGTCGACACCCTGCTGCGCGCCCACCGCGCGGCGGGCCCAGCAGCGGACTGACGCTCGACGAGCGGTGGCGAGGGCGGCCCCGCCGGGGTCAGCCGGCGGTGACGCCGCCGTCCGAGGACAGGATGGCGCCGTGGATGTTGCGGCCGTCGTCGCTGGCCACGAAGGCGAACAGCTTCGCGATGTCGTCCGGCTTGGCCATCCGCCGCGGGACCATGTACCGGCCGACGAGCTCGAAGTCCACGTCGTCGGGGAAGGCGGTCGCGGCCACCAGTGCGGTCTCCGTCCCGCCGGGGGCGATGGCGTTGATACGGATCTTCTTCTTGAGGAACTCCATCGCCAGCGCGCGGGTCAGCTGGACGACCGCGCCCTTGGTCATGCAGTACAGGACGGTGTAGGCGCCGCCCATGAGGCCCGAGTTCGACGCGATGTTGACGATGTTGCCCCTGGTCGCCAGCAGGTGCGGGATCGCCGCCTGGGCGAAGAAGAAGTACGCGTCGGTGTTGATCGCGAACATGAGCCGGTACTCGTCCTCGGACACGTCGGTCACGTGCCCGGTGCGCAGGATGCCGGCGACGTTGCCGAGCACGTCGAGCCGGCCGAACTCGGCGACCGCGTCGTCGACGGCCGCGAAGCAGGCCGACCGGTCCCGCACGTCGGTGACCCGCCCGACGATCGGACCGGCGCCCTCGGGCCTCTCCTTGCCGAGGGTCTCCAGGCCGGCGGCGTCGACGTCGCAGGCCAGGACCGAGGCGCCCTCGGCCGCCAGCCGCAGCGCGACGGCCCGCCCGATCCCGGAGGCGGCTCCGGTGACGAGCGCGGCGCGGCCTTCGAACCGACGCAGCAGGTTGTCGTGTGCCATCCGGGTGCCTCCTGGGGACGGATCGGGGGTGGGCTCGATGGTCACGGCCTGCCGGCCGGGCGGTCGGCTGGGCGAGAGGCCGGGCGGGTGGCGGGGCGGGTAGCTGGGCGGGCGGCCATGAGGTTGGCCTCCAGCAGGTAGCCCGGATCGGACCGGTCGACCTGGGAGTGGGCGCGGGCGAGGATCTTCGCGCTCTGTGCCTCGCTCGGCACCGTGATCCAGAAGGCGTCGGCCCGGATGCCCGCCAGGCACAGGTCGGCGACCTCGGACAGCGGCGCGAAGACCACCGGCAGCCCGGCGGCGTCCATCCGCTCCTGGAAGGCGCCCAGCGAGTCGCGCCCCTCCTTCGGCGGAGCGCCCGGGCGGTCGTAGCGGTCGGGCCGGTTCGCGCCCGGCCGCCAGATCCCGGTGTTGAGCAGCCCGGGCGTCACGGTCGAGGGGTAGAGCAGCGAGGCCGAGACCTTCGCGCCCGACTGCCGCAGCTGGCCCCACAGGCATTCGGTCACGGTGGTGACGGCGGCCTTCGTCGCCGCGTAGACGGCACTGTTGATCAGGGGGGTGAAGCCGCCGTTGCCGGACGTCGTGTTGACGATGTGGCCCTCGACGTCCTGGTCGATCATGGTCTGGGTGAACGCGCGGATGCCGTTGACGACCCCGAGCACGTTGACGTCGAAGGACCAGCGCCAGTCGTTGACGTGGTGCTCCCAGAGCTGGCCCTCCGACCCCGAGCCGATGCCCGCGTTGTTGCACAGGACGTGCACGCCGCCGTACGCGGCCAGCGCGGCGTCCCGCAGCGCCTCCACGGACTCGAGCGACGTCACGTCGGCGACCACCCCGGTGACCTCGTGGCCGGCCTCGCGCAGCTCGGCCGTGGTGCTCTCGACGAGCTCAGGCACGACGTCCGCGAGGACGGCCTTCATCCCCTCGGCGCAGAACCGCTCGACGAGGGCCCGGCCGATGCCCTGGCCCGCGCCCGTGACCACGGCGACCTTGCCGGCGAAGTCCCGCACAGCGCACACCCCTGTCTGTCCCGGCCGCTGTCTGTCCCGGCCGCTGTCCGTCCCGGCCGCTGTCCGTCCCGGCCGCGACCGGCGGCACCCGTCACCGAGTAGAACGGGTTCTACAAAAGCGCTGAAGTCGCCCCGGCGCAAGAGTCGGTGTGCGTCGGCCTCCAGCGGCCCGGGGCGACTCGCTCGTCCGAGGGAGTCGGAATCATTCGTACGGACGAGGCGGACCGACAGCCCGGCGGGCGATTATGGGAGGAGTCGGCGATCGCGGGAGAGGCTGTGCGGGCGGGGCTCCTGAACCGGTGGGATGTGGCGGTCGCCGCGGCGATCACCGTGGCGACGGTCGCTCCGCCGGCCGTCACCGGCCATCCTCGGTGGTGGCTGCTCGCGCTCGGCCTCGCGGCGTCCGTGCCGGTCGCCTGGCGCCGACAGGCGCTGCTGGTGGTGTGCCTGGTCGTGGGACCGGCGACCACCGTGCTCGCCCTGTGTCCGGACCTCGGCCCGCTGTTCGTGCCCTACGGCGCGCTGCTGTGCGCCTACACCTTCGCCGCGCACGGCACACGCCGGCTTCAGCCGGTCGCGATCACGATCTGCGCCGCTGGCGTCCTGATCACGTTGGTCGTGCCACGCGAGAGCTTCGACACCGCCCGCGTCGTGGTCACCGAGTATGTCGCCGTGTTCGCCATCGGCGGCGGGATCCGGGCGCGGCGGGACCGGGAGGCGGCCGACGCGGAGCGGGCCCAGCGCACCGCCGAGGCGCGGGCCGCGGCGGTGCAGCGCGAGCGGGTCCGGATCGCCCGCGACATGCACGACATCGTCACGCACTCGGTCGGGCTGATGATCGTGCAGGCGGAGGCCGGGCCGGTGGTGGCCAGGACGGACCCGGCGCGGGCCGAGGCCGTCTTCGACACGATCGCCGCGACCGGCCGGGAGGCCGTCGACCAGCTGCGGGTGATGCTCGGCGCGCTGCGGGGCCAGGCCGGGCGCGAGCCGGTCCCGGGGATCGACGCCGTCGCCGAGCTGGTGGCCCGGACCGGCCGCGGTGCGCTGCGGACGAGCCTGACGGAGGAGGGCGAGCGCCGCCCACTGCCGCCGGACGTCGGCGTGGCGGCCTACCGGATCATCCAGGAGTCGTTGACGAACGTGGTCCGCCACGCCGGGGCCCGGTCCGTGGAGGTCACTCTGAGCTGGACCGACGCGTCGCTGGAGGTCCGGATCGCCGACGACGGGGGCGGCACCGGCGCCTCGGGGCCACCGCGCGAGGGGCATGGCCTGCTCGGGATGCGGGAGCGAGCCCAGTCCTGCGGCGGAACGCTGGCCGTCGACCCGCGCGGCTTCACCGTCACCGCGTCGCTGCCGGCCCCCGGCCGACCGGCCGAGCACTGGCCCCGGCCGCGTTCGGCCGCCGCGGGCGGGTGACACCGATGGACGCGACGATCCGCGTCCTGGTGGTCGACGACCAGGATCTCTTCCGCGGCGGCTTCGCCATGATCCTCAACGCCCAGCCCGACATCACCGTCGTCGGCGAGGCCGCCGACGGGGCCGAGGCCGTGCGGGCGGCGGCGGCGCTGGCCCCGGACGTGGTGCTGATGGACATCCGGATGCCGACCCTCGACGGCGTCGGGGCGACGGCCGCGATCTGCCAGAGCTGCGCGGCGAAGGTGCTGGTCCTGACCATGTACGACGTGGACGACTACGTCTACGCGGCGCTGCGGGCTGGGGCGAGCGGGTTCCTGCTCAAGGACGTCCGGCGCGACGAGCTGGTCCGCGCGGTACGCCTCGTCGCGGCCGGCGAGTCGCTGCTGGCGCCGAGCGTGACCCGTCGGCTGATCGCCGACGTCGTCGGCCGCGGCGCCGCCCGCCCGGCGCTGGCGCGCCGGCTGGACGAGCTGACCGAGCGCGAGTCCGAGACGCTGCGGCTGCTCGGCCGGGGCCTGTCCAACAGCGAGATCGCGGCGACGCTGGTGGTCAGCGAGCACACCGTCAAAAGCCACGTCAGCAGCGTCCTGACCAAGCTCGGGCTTCGGGATCGGGCGCAGGCCGTCGTCTTCGCCTACGAGTCGGGGCTGATCGTCGCGGGGCAGGACTGACCGTCGCAAGGCAGGGCCGGTCGTCGCGGGTCACCCGCGGGAGTGACCTTCGGTTCGTTCTCCGCGGCGATGTGCCTCGCGGTGCGGCCGGCGAACCATCAAAGGCGGTTTCTCGAAAGGAGATCGCCCATGTTCCGGTCCCTGGCGGCCACCGTTCTCGCCGCCTTTCTGCTGACACTGCCGGCGGCGGCCTGTTCGTCCACGGCCGCGTCCGGCTCACCGCCCGCGCCATCGTGTGACGCGAAAACCAGCCTGGGCGCCGTCGCGGGGCGGGGCGAGGGCGGCCTGTGCGCGTTTCTCGGCATTCCCTACGCGCAGCCGCCGACGGGCCGGCTTCGGTTCCGCCCGCCGGTCCCGGTCGGCCCATGGCACGGGACGTTGCCCGCGACCGACGGCACGCACGTCTGCCCGCAGGACCGGGACTCCGCCGAGGACTATCCGGACGACAGCGCCGTCTACACCGACGAGGACTGCCTCTACCTGAACGTCTGGACACCACGGCCGGACGCCACGAGACGGCCGGTCATCGTGTTCATCCACGGCGGGGCCGCCCGGCTCGGGTCGGCCGACGAGCCACGCTACGACGGCGCCGGCCTGGCCAGGGCGGGCAATGCCGTCGTGATCTCGCTCAACTACCGGCTCGGCATTCTCGGCTGGTCCGAGCTGGGCGGGATCGACCCGTCGTATGAGGGCTCGGGAAACAACGGCCTGCGCGACCAGCTGACGGCCCTGCGCTGGGTGCAGGCGCACGTCGCCGACTTCGGCGGCGACCCGTCGAACGTGACCGTCGCCGGCCAGTCCGAGGGTGCGTTCTCCATCAGTGCGATGCTCGCGACCGACCACCCCGAGAAGCTGTTTCAGCGGGCGGTCCTGGAAAGCGGCAGCGGCTATCTGGTCCACTCCGCCGGGTTCGAGAAGAGCATCTCCGCCGGGCTCCCGGTGAAGCGGATCGAGGACCTGACGGCGATGTCGACGAGTCAGATCCTCGGCCTGCAGGACAAGCTGCTCGGCGCCGCGCCGGGCGCGCAGTCGGCGCTCTATTTCGCCCCATACGTCGACGGCACGCTCGTTCGGGAGCCGACCATCCAGGCGGTCGAGGAGGGAAAGACCCGCGATATCAGCATTCTGCTCGGTACCACCCGCGACGAGATGAACTTCTTCGGCCAGTTCGACTCCGACGGCCTGGCGGTCCTGGCGCAGCAGTACGACGCGGTGTTCCCGGCCCGGCTCGCCGGCCGGCGTGACCAGATGGTGGCCGACTACCGCCGGGACCTGCCCGGGGCGAGTGACCAGGACATCAGGCTGGCGATGTTCACCGACCAGGCCCTGCGCGTCCCGGCCCTGCGGCTGGCCGAGGCGCAGAGCCGCTGGCGGCCAACCTACGTCTACGAGTTCGACTGGAAGCCGCCGACGGGGCTGGGCGCGGTTCACACGATCGAGCTGCCGTTCGTGTTCGGCACCCTGCGCTTCGCCGGGGTCCCCGGCGGGGAGGCCGCCGTCCGGGCCGACCGCGCGCCGCTGGCCCGGCTGTCGGCCCAGATCATGGATGCCTGGACCTCGTTCGCCCGCACCGGCGACCCGAACGCCGTGCGCCAGGTGTCACGGCCGACCTGGCCGTCGTACCAGCCGTCGCGGCGGGCGACGATGATCTGGGACGCGCCGACGTCGCACGTCGTCGACGCTCCCCGCGACGCCGAACGGGCCGCCTGGGACGCCTATCCCTTCGCCCCGCTCGGGTCCTGAGCCCCGCGATGGCCGGATTGCCCGCACTTCCGGAATGAAATACGGGCGCCCGCCCGTCGGCCCTCTTTGGCGGAACAATTCCGGCACGTCAAGGCAGCTCCCGGAGCGGGCCGCGGCCATCGTTTCGGCATTGTGAGAACGGGTACGTTGAGCGAGCCATCCAGGCTCCTAGGATCAACCCAACCTGGCCGCGCGGGCTGCGCGCCAGCCGCGCCCAGACTGGCGCGAGCCCGCGAAGGAGGGGCGCTTCGCATGCCAATCCTCTGCCGCCCTGCCGTGCTGGTCCCAGAAAACACGATCGGAATGGAGGAGACCCTCGAGCTGGCCCGCCGCATGCACGCGGACCACCCTCAGCTCGATCTCGTTCTCCAGCTCATCTCGAACACCGGGGTCAACAAAAGACATCTGGTCCGACCCCTGGCCGAAACCCTGCAGCATCCCGGTTTCGAGGCGCGTAACGCCGTGTACGCCCAGGAGGCGATGGCCCGGATTCCAGGAGTGGTGCGCCCAGCCCTCGCGGCGGCCGGGGACCTTGGGCCCGAGGACATCGACGCCATCATCTTCGTGTCCTGCACGGGCTTCCTGATGCCGTCCCCGACGGCCTGGATGATCAACAAGCTCGGGTTCCGGAACGACACCCGGCAGATCCCGATCGCCCAGCTCGGCTGCGCCGCCGGTGGCGCGGCCATCAACCGGGCGGCCGACTTCTGCACCGCCTACCCGAACGCGAACGTCCTCATCGTCGCCTGCGAGTTCTGCTCGCTGCTCTACCAGCCGTCGGACCGCGACGTCGGCTCGCTGCTGGCCAACGGCCTGTTCGGTGACGCCGTCGCCGCCGCGGTGGTCCGCGGGCGCGGCGGGTACGGGGTGCAGCTCGAACGGAACTGCTCCTACCTCGTTCCGGACACCGAGGACTGGATCTCCTACGCGGTCAAGGAGACGGGCTTTCATTTCCGGCTCGACAAGCGGGTGCCGAAGACGATGGCGATGCTCGCCCCGGCGCTGTGCGCACTCGCGGAAAGCCACGGCTGGGACGCGGGCGCGCTCGACTTCTACATCATCCATGCCGGCGGCCCGCGCATTCTGGACGACCTGCGGGACATTCTCGGCCTGGACCCGGCGTTCTTCCGCTACAGCCGGGCGACCCTGACCGAGCATGGCAACATCGCGAGCGCCGTGGTCCTCGACGCCCTGCGGCGCATGTTCGAGGACAACGTTCTCGAACACGGGGCGACCGGCGTGATCGCCGGCTTCGGCCCCGGCATCACGGCCGAAAGCTGCGTCGGCACCTGGTCCTCCCCCATCAGCCAGCCTTCGGACCTGCGCACCCGGCTCACGGCCCGTGAAAGCGCCGCGTGATGACGACCGAGACCCAGCCGCGGGCACGGCACTGCCCGTTCGGCCACCTGGAGGCGCTGGAGTTCGACCCGCTGCTGCGCCAGCTGCGCGACGAGGAGCCCGTCACCCGGATCAGCATGTCCCACGGCCAGGGCTGGGCCTGGCTGGTGACCCGCTACGACGACGTCCGGACGGTCGTGACGGACCACCGCTTCAGCCGCGCGGCGGGGATCGGCCGGGACCTGCCGCGGATGACGCCCGAGCCGATCGCCCAGGCCGAGGCGGTCAACCTGATGGATCCCCCCGGGCACACCCGGCTGCGACGCCTGGTCGCGCAGGGGTTCACCGCGGCCCAGATCGAGCGGATGACGCCGAGGATCCGCGCGGTCGTGGCCCGGCTCCTCGACGACATCGGCGCCCACGGCGCCCCCGCCGACTTCGCCCGGCTGTTCGCCGCGCGCCTGCCCCTCACCACGATCTGCGAGATCATGGCCATCCCCGACGGCGACCAGCGGCGCCTGCGGGACCTGGTGGTCACGCTCATGTCGACCGGCGCGGGCCCCGGCCCGACCCGCGAGGCGAAGGCAGCCCTGCGCGCCTATTTCCTGGAACTCACCGCGCGTCGGCGCGCCCGGCCGGGCGACGACCTGATCAGCACCCTGGCCCTGGCCCGCGACGGCGACGAGCTGCTGGGCGACACCGAGCTGGCGGTGATGTCGATGGTCCTCACCATCAGTGGCCACGACACCAGCACCTACCAGCTCAGCAACATCCTCTACACGCTGCTCACCCACCCCGAGCAGCTCGCGTTGCTGCGCGCCCGCCCCAGCCTGCTGGAACCCGCCGTCGAGGAGCTGCTGCGCTTCATCCCGTTCCGCCGGGGCGTCGGCATCGCCCGGATCGCGACCGAGGACGTCGAGCTCGGCGGCGTGACGATCCACGCCGGCGACGCCGTCCACGTCTCCTACCTGGCGGCCAACCGCGACCCGGACGTGTACCAGAACCCGGACCAGCTGGACCTCCAGCGGTACCGGCCCGCGACCCACCTGACCTTCGGCCACGGCACCCACTACTGCGCCGGAGCCAGCCTCGCCCGCGCCGAGCTGCGCCTCTCCCTCGAAGCCCTGCTGGCCCGCTTCCCGGCCCTGCGCCTGGCGGTGCCCCCCGAGGAAGTCCCCTGGCACGCCGGCTCCATCTGGCGCTACCCCGAACGCCTACCCATCACCTGGTAGCGACGGCTCCTGACGACCGTCCGCAACATCGCGATGTGTTCGGGCGTCAGCGGGGGTCGAGGAGGGTTGGGTCTGCGCGGAGCTCGGCGCGGACGGCGGACTCCCAGAAGCCGAGGAAGCCGTTGCCGTCGGAGGCCTTCAGGTGGTTCAGGAAGCCGGCCGGTAACACCGGGGTCGGGGTCCCGCCCGCCGCCCGGACGTGCCAGGCGCGCTGGCAGCGCTGTTCGAGGGCGACGGCGCGCTGGAAGACGGCTCGGGCCGAGCCGCCGAGGACGAACACGCCATGGCCGGCGAGCAGCGCGAGATGGCCGCCGTTCATGGCGTCGACTGCGCTGCGCGCGGTGGCGGCGTCGTTGACCGGGCCGGAGTACTCGTTGACCAGAACGAGGTCGCCACCGCCGCCGAGGGCCGAGCTCTGGTCGTAGATCGGCGGGATCTCGCCGAGGTCGGCCCAGACCGTGCCGAACAGCGGATGGTTGTGCACGGCCCAGGTGACGTCGGCACGGGCGGCATGCAGCGCGAGGTGCAGCGGGATGCCGAGCGGCACGGGCCAGTCGCCCTCGACCAGGTTCCCGGCGAGGTCGATGCGGATGACCTGTTCGGGGCGCAGCTCGTCCCAGCGGACCAGCCACGGGTTGCACAGCAGGGTGCCGTCAGGCTGCAGCGCGGTGATGTGCCCGGCGAGATGATCGTTGTAGCCCTCCCGCCACAGGGCGCGGGCGAGTAAGGCGATCTCCTCCCGGGTGGTGAGCTCCGGCATCAGCTTCTCGGCCGTCGGGACGAACGTCATGGGTCTGCCCTTCAGTCGGCCGGCAGCACGGTCGGCGGCAACGGGTGACGGAACAGCGCGGCCGCGTTCTCGCAGCACATCGCCCGGATCTCGGCCGGCGGGATGTGGCCCCAGACGTCGGCCAGCAGCCGCTGCGTGTCCGGCCAGGTCCCGTCGCCGTGCGGGTAGTCGGTCTCGACCATGATGTTCTCGACCCCGATCCGGTGGCGGGTGTCGATGGTCGACGGGTCATCGAGGGTGCAGAACCAGAAGTTGCGGCGCAGCACGTCGGCCGGCCGGGTGTCCCAGCCCGTGCCGTAGCCGGAGCGGTCGACCAGGTTGTCGAGCCGGTCGAGCAGCATCGCGACCCAGCCGATCCCGCCCTCGCTCATCGCGATCTTCAGGGCCGGGAGCCGGGCCGGGTAGCCGGACCACAGCCACTCGGCGCACGCGGTCAGCGAGGCCTGGCCGAACAGGGTCGCGCCCAGCTGCAGGCCGGGCGCGCCCGGAGGCCTCTCCTCCAGGCCGGCGCTGCCGACGTGCAGGGTGATGACGGTCTGGGTGTCGACACAGGCCCGCATGATCGGGTCCCAGTGGTCGGTGTCCCACAGCGACGGCAGGCCGACGCGATGCGGGCGCTCCGGGAACGTGACGGCGGTGAACCCGCGCTCGGCGTTGCGCCGGATCTCGGCGACGGCGAGCTCCGGGTCCGACAGGAACGCGATACCCATCGGCACGACCCGCTCCGGGTAGGCCTGGAACCACTCCTCGTACAGCCAGTCGTTCCAGGCCCGCACGCAGGCAAGGCCCAGCTCCTGGTCGCGGGCGCCGAAGAAGACCCGGCCGCAGAACCCGGTGATCTGCGACGGGAAGTTGACCGAGGCCCACACGCCGCCCAGGTCCATGTCCTTCACCCGGGCGTGGATGTCGTAGCAGCCGGGGCGCATCTGCTCGAACCGGAACGGCTCGACCTTCACCGTCTCGGGCCGCCGGCCGGCGACGGCGTTCATGCCGACCTGGGTGAACGTCGCGTCCTCGAACCGCCAGACCTGGTGGCCTCGGTCGGTCTCGACGATCCGCGGCGCCGCGTCCGCGAACCGGGCCGGCACCCGCCCGGCGAACAGGTGCGGCGGCTCGACCACGTGGTCGTCGACCGAGATGACGGTGTAGCGGACCGGCCGGGCCTCGGGCTCCGGCAGGAAGAGGGCGGGATCCAGGGGCGCGGGAACGAGGGTGGTCACGGGTGCCTCCCCAGCAGGACGAGGGTGAGGAAGAGGGCGCCGGCACCGCCGGCGGTGCACAGGGCGACGTCTGCATCGGGAACCTGGAGCGCGGGGCCGCAGTCGCCGCGCAGCTGCTCGACGCCCCGGATGACCCGCTGGAGCATCTGGACGGACGAGCCCGCGTGGCTGAACGACAGGGTGCCGCCGTCGGTCGTCACCGGGTGGCTGCCGTCGATGGCGATGTGGCCGTCCGCGACGAACGGCCCGCCCTCCCCCGGGCCGCAGAACCCGAACGCCTCCAGCTGGCGGATGATCTCGAACGAGAACGGGTCGTAAAGCTCCAGGACGTCGACGTCGTCGCGGCACAGGCCCGCGTTCGCCAGCGCGCGCTCGAACGCGCGCCGCCCGACAAGGCCGTTGACGGGTGCGTCCGGGCGCCGCCCGACGTGGTCCCACGCCGGCGGGTAGCGGTAGCTCGGCCCGAGGTGGTCGGAGCCGCCCGACAGGACATGGACCGGGGCCCGGCGCAGGTCGGCCGCCCGCTCGGCGGTGGTCAGCAGCAGGGCGCAGCCGCCCTCCGAGGTCGTCGAGCAGTCCAGCAGGTGGAACGGGTCCGCGACCAGGCGGGAGGCGAGCACGTCGGCGGGCGTGAACGGGCCGCGGCCCGCGTAGACGGCCGCCGGGTTCGCGTGGCCGTTGTTGCGGATCGTCGCCGCGACGGCGGCGAGCTGCTCGGGGGTCGTTCCGTACTGGGTCATGTGGCGCCGGGCGATGAGGGCGAACTCGGCGGCCGTGAACATCCCCCACGGGATGACGAACTCGTTCTCGGGACGGGTCCACGGCGCGGTCGCGGTGTGCTCGGTGTAGGTGCCCGCCTCGGCGGAGACGACCAGCACGCAGTCCGCCTGGCCGCCGGCGATCGCCGCCGCGGCCTCCAGCACCGCCCCGATGCCGGGCTGGGCGCCCTGCCACGCCGGGCCCAGACCCAGGTCGTAGACGACCGCACCGCCCATGCCCGGGGCGCTCACGCCGTCCACGTCGCCGAGGGCCAGACCAGCGTCGGCCAGCACGCCGCCGACGGCGTCCAACAGCAGGCTGGCAGACGTCTCGCCGGGCAGCTGGCGGGCCTGGACGGTGTTGTAGGCGCCGACGATCACGGCCGGCCTCGACGGCATGGTCAGCTCCCCTCCTCGTCGCCGACGACGGGGCCTCGGGCGGCAGCGTCGTCAGCGTTGTCGCGGACGGTGGTCTCGGGGCCGGCGCTCGGGGCCGGCGGATCGGCGGCGTAGTCGTGCAGCGGCGGCGGGCCGGCGAACGGCGGCCGGGGCGTGGTGGGCAGCGCGGCGAGCTCGTCCCGCAGCTGGGTGATATTCGCCAGCTCCGCGTACATCCGGCGCAGCACGTAGTCGCCGACCGCGCCCGAGTAGCGCAGCTCGGGCCGATCGGCCAGCCGGACCTCGCGGGCCCGCCGCCGGCCCCAGCGCAGCTCGTCGATGGCGGCCCGGGTCTGGGCCAGGTGGTGGTCGAGGATCTCCACGACCCGGTCCGGGTCGTCGCTCTCGCCGGCCAGCCACACCCGCAGCAGCACCGGGTGCTTGATCACCACCGGCTCGTCGTCGGGTGTCCGGTGCAGCCAGTCGCGCAGCACCGCGCGACCCGCGGGCGTGATCTCGTGGACGAGGGTGCGCCGCAGCCCGCGGCCCGGCGCCGGGCTGGACGTCACCAGGCCGAGTTGCTCCAGCCGGGCCAGCTCCTTGCGGATGTGGCTGATCGCCGGCGCCCAGTAGAAGAAGCGCAGGCTGAAGTCGGCCCGCGTCTTCAGCTCGACCGGCGACAGCGGCACGTCGGCCACCGCCAGCTGCCCGAGCACGGCGTAGGCCGTCGCGGGCAGACCGCCCGGGGTGGCCGCGCCTTCCTCGTCGGCGGCGTCGGGGCCGACGTCTGGCCGTGGGCCGGTCATACGCCCGCCGGCCGGTCGGCGAGGACGCCCCGTGCGCGCAGGCCCTCGATCTCCGGGTGGGTGAGGCCGAGCAGGTCCCGGTACACCTCGTCGTCGTGCTGGCCGAAGACCGGCGCCGGCCGGCGCAGCAACGGGCCGGGATGGCTGGCGAGGCGGAACGCGACGCCGGGCATCGGGTGCTCGCCGACCACCGGGTGGGCCAGCCGCTCGAAGAAGCCCCGGGCCACCAGCTGCGGGTTGGCCAGCAGCGCGGCGGCCGGGGTGACGGGCGCGGCCGGGACCCCGGCCTCGGCGAGCGCCGCGAGCCCGGTCGCCCGGTCGGGCAGCGCGGCGGCCCAGGCGGCCAGCGCCGCGTCGACGCGGTCGTGGGCGGGGGTGGCCCGCCGGCCGGCGAGCGTCGCCAGGCCCGGGTCGGCGGCCAGGTCCGGACGACCGGCCACCGCGCACAGCCGCGGCCACTGGGCGTCGTCGGTCACCGCGAGCGCGAGCCAGACGTCGGGGCCCGCCGGGTCGCGTGAGCAGTGGTAGGTGCCCTGCGGGGCGGCGAGCGGCCCGCGGTTGCCGTCGCGGTGCAGCGAGGCGCCGTACGCCGAGTGCTCGACGGTCAGCTCGGCGGCGACGTTGAGGACCGACTCGACCATGGTCGCCTCGACGAACGCGCCGACGCCGCCACCGCCCGGGCGGTCCCGCGCCGTGAGCGCCACCAGGGTGGCGAAGGCGGCGTGCAGGCCGGCGATCGGGTCGCACGCGCCGCGCGGGATCACCGGCGGGCCGTCGCGGGTGCCGGTGAGCCAGGCCAGGCCGCTGGCCTGCTCCATCGTCTGGGCGAAGCCGGTGCGGTCGCGCCACGGGCCGTCCAGGCCGAAGGCCGGCATCCGGGTGAGCACCGTGGCCGGGTTCGCGGCGCGCACCGCGTCCCGGTCGAGGCCGAGGTTGGGCAGCACCCTGGGCGTGAAGTTCTCGATGACGACGTCGCAGGCGCCGATCAGGCGCTGGGCCAGATCCTGCCCCTCGCGGGTCGACAGCTCCAGGCTCACCGCGCGCTTGTTGGCGTTCGTGGCCAGGAACATCGTGCCCCACTCCCACCAGCTCGGCTCGGTCGGCGGCTTGCCGCCGGCGAACCGCAGGCCGTCGGGCCTGGTCACCCCTTCGACCTTGATGACGTCGGCTCCGAGTGAGCCGAGCAGCATGGTCGCGGACGGACCGGCCCAGAACGCGGTCAGGTCGAGGACCCGCAGCCCGTCCAGTGGCAGCTCCCGCGCCGCCGCGCCGGCCTGGACCGGCGCCGGCCCGGGTTCCCAGGCGACGGTGTCGGTGTGCTCGCCCAGGGCGGGCGCACCGACGAGCGGCCGGCCGCGGAACCCGTCGACCCGGTAGGGCGTGCGCGGCTGGGCGAACCCGCCGCTCGGGTTGGGGACGAAGACGCCGCGGGCGGTGAAGTGGTCGATCGTCGTCACCGTGGAGGGCGTCCCGACGGGGGTGACCGGGATGCGCAGCCCGGCGGCGAGCTCCACGATCTCGTCGGTGGTGTGCCGGGTGGACCACGAGTGGACGGCGGCCAGGAACTCGTCGCGGCGGGCGTGGCGGCGCGCGAGCAGCGCCAGGTCGCGGTCGCCGAGCAGGTCGGGCCGCTCGATGAGGACCAGGAAGTCCTGGAACTGCTGGGCGGTGATGGTGCAGAAGCCGACCAGCCCGTCCTTGGTCGGCACGATCGACGGGATCTCCGGTACCCGGCCGGGCGAGCCGGAGACCCCGGGTCCTGGGCCGCCCATGATGGTCGGCCCGACCACCGACAGGCCGCCCATCATGATCGTCATGCATTCGAGGATCGAGAGGTCGACCAGGTCGCCGACGCCGTCGCGCCGGGCGCCGCGCAACGCGGCGAGCCCCACCACCGCCGCGTAGACCCCGGCGGCCCACTCCCCGATCCGGCCGCCCGCCTGCAGCGGGGCGGCGTCCGGCTCGCCACGGGCCGCGGTCGAGCCGCACAGCGCCTGCAGCAGGAACTCGTTCACCGCCCGGTCCCGCGGTGGCTGGGACCCGTGCGCGGCGCCGGCGCCCGTCCACGGGCCGGCCAGGCCGAACGGGCTGATGGACACGACGACGGCGCGCGGGTTGTCTGCGTGCAGACGCCGGACGGCCGCGGCGTCGAGGCCGTGGCCGGCGTGGTTCCCGCCGGCGAGCGCGCCGCCGGTGATGACGACGTCGGCCGCCGCCGCCAGGCCGCGCACCCGTGGGCTGTCGGGCTCGGCGGCGACGGACCGCTTCGAGGCGTTGAGGTAGCGGAACAGCGCGCCATCACCGTCGAGCGGTGCGCCCGAGGCGGACCAGGCACGCAGCGGGTCGCCGGCGCCGGGCGGCTCGACCTTCACGACGTCGGCGCCCGCGTCGGCGAACAGCTTGCCGCAGTAGGGCCCGGCGAGCTGCGTCGAGAGCTCCAGGACGCGGACGCCGGCAAGGGGAGCGGCAGGCTGTGCCGGGGCGGCGCGGTCGGGGGCCATCCGGGCGCCTAGGCCCGAGGTCCGGGCGCGGCGGCGGCCGGCGGCGCGGCGCGGGTGGTGAGGCGCTTCCAGCTCGCCAGGTCACGCTCGCTGGCCGGGCGGCCGACCCGGGTGACGACGTCGACGTCGGTCGCCTCGGCGCGCAGCGCGCCGGCCGTGGCCCGCTCCCGCGGTCGGGTCGCGAACGGGTCGAACCGGAAGTGCCGCATGGCGTTCTCGTGGGTGATCCTGTTGATCGTCTCGTCGGGGAGGCCGCCGAGGTTGGCCAGGACGTCCTCGGGCGCGTTCGGCCAGCTGGAGTCGGAGTGCGGGAAGTCCGACTCCCAGCAGACGTTGTCGACGTCGAACCAGTCGAGCAGCCGCGGGCCGACGGTGTCGCTGATGAAGCAGGTCAGGATGTGCCTGCGGAAGACGTCCGCCGGGCCGTCGAGCCCCGCGGGGAAGACCGGCCTGGTCCAGCCGGAGTGGCGGCGCCGGACGTGCTCACTGCGCCACAGGAAGTACGGCACCCAGCCGATGTCGCCCTCGGTCAGGGAGAACCGCAGGTCCGGGAAGTCCGCCCAGAACTCGGCCCACACCAGCTCGACGAACGAGAAGATCGAGGCGATCGACGAGCCGGTCATGTTGACGCTCGCGGGCGCGTCGCTGGAGTACATCGGCGAGCGCGACGACGAGCCCAGGTGCAGGCACAGCACGGTGCCGGTGTCGCTGGCGGCGCGGAACAGCGGGCTCCAGTAGCCGCTGTGGATGCTCGGCATCCGCAGGGCCTCGGGGTTCTCGGAGAACGTGACGGCGTGGCAGCCCTTGGCCGCCAGCCGCCGCACCTCCCTGGCCGCCTCGTCGACGTCGAAGAGCGGCAGGATGCCGCACGGGATGAACCGGTCCGGGTAGGCGCCGCACCACTCGTCGACGTGCCAGTCGTTGTAGGCCCTGACCATGACCAGGTTGACGTCCCGGTCCGGGCCCTGGTTGAGGACCTGGCCGGAGAAGCCGGGCCAGTTCGGGAAGTTCAGGCCGGCGAGCTGGCCGCCGGCGCTCATGTCCCGGACGCGCTCGTGGACGTCGTAGCAGCCGGGCCGCATCTCGTCGTAGCGGCTGGCGTCGACGTTGAACATCTCCGGCGGCTTGCCGGCGACCGCGTTCAGGCCGAGGTTACGGCCGCGCGCGGTGCCGTAGTACCACTGCTGGACGCCGTCGGGCTCGTCGACGACCCGCGGCGCGAGCTCCCGGTACCGCGCAGGGACGTGCGCGTCGAACATCGTGGCCGGCTCGGCGATGTGGTCGTCGACGCTGATCAGGATCAGGTCCTCTGGCTGCATGACGGCGATCTCCGTTCAGGCGCGCGCGGCGGGCTCGAAGTAGGGAAGCGTCGTGGTGGCCTGGCCGCCCGCGTCCTTGACCGGGTGGAACGCGACGCGCAGGCGCAGGTCCGGGTGGATCTCGGCGACCGTGAGGCCGACGAGGCAGGTCAGCAGCCGGTAGCCCTCGTCGAGCGCGACGATCGCCGGTGCGTACGGGGTGTGGAACGCGGCACTCACCGGCCGGTGCACCACTGTCCAGCTGTAGAGGGTGGCGCGGCCGGCCGACCGCTCCCAGCGCAGGTCGCTGGACAGGCAGGCCCGGCAGGCCGCCGCCGGCGGGAAGGCCGGTGCGGCGCAGGCCACGCAGCGCTGGAAGAGCAGCTCGCCGCGGGCACAGGCAGCCCAGAACGGCGCGGTCAGCGGGGTACGCGGCGCGAACGGGACACCGTCCGCCTGCGGACGCAGAACGACCGTGTCGGCTCCGCCGCCCCCAGGCCGGCCTATCGGACTATTAGTCCGAACTTTCGCCGCCGATTCGGCTAACTCTCCCTCACTCACAGCGACATCGCCCAGCCCTCCTCTGCTCAGGCAAGGCCGAACGCCCGCCGTTCCCGCTCCTCCGGCCGCGCCGATCTGGGTCGAGGCGACCGAGCGGGCTACGAAGGCGTCGCAGCCTTCGCAACGGAGGTTAGCTCAATAGTCCGAACTCGCAAACCCCCAGAAGCGCCCAGACCTACCGCCCGTCCGACCCCGACCAGCCGCGGCGGCGGCGCGGCACGCCGGGCGACCGCGGCCGATCCCGCTTCTGACTACAATCCGTCACTATCATTGTTCGGAGAGTATCCATCGTGCAGAAGGAGGTCAGATGGTGTTGTGGGGTCCGAGGACGCAGCCGCCGCCGCAGGGGCCGCGCTCGCCGCTCGCGCCCGTGGCGCCCGGGACCGTCGCGGCTTTCGCCGGCGCGGTCGTGCCGGCCGACCGGGCGCCGTGGCTCGCCTGGCGGCCGCGGGCCATCGGAGCGCCGGCCAGCGGCGGGAGCATGGACCTGCTTCCCGTGGTCTCGTCCAGCGACTGGACGGACACCGACGCGGTCCTTGCCGCGCTGTACCGGCGACTGGAGCGCAGGGCCATCGACGCCACCGACCGGCACCGGCGGCGTGGCCACGACCTTCGGTCGCTCTCCCGCCTGCTGCGGGTGCTGGCCGTCCTGTTGGCGGCGGTGGGCGTGCTGCTGCCGGTGATCGCGGCCGCTCGCAACGACATCGCGGGCGCGGCCTGGTGCTCGCTGTTCTTCGGCGCAGCGCTGGCGCTGCTGGCCATCGAGCACGTCTGCGGCCTGTCGGCGGCGGCCGCGCGCGGCCAGGCGGCGGCGACCCGCGCGCAACGCCGGCTGGAGGTCTTCCAGGAGGACTGGACGGCCGCGTGCGTCCCCGGCGCCACGGACGGGACCATCCCCGACCGACTGGCGATCCTGCGCTCCTTCACGGCTGACCTGCGCACTCTCGCCGACCGCTCACCCGCCGACGGTGAGGCCGAGCTGTCGTTCGCCGACCTCAAGCTGTAGCGGGAATCCCCGCCCGTAGAACCCGTCAGGTACCGAGTTCGCCAGGGCCCGGCGTGCCACCGCGACCTGTGGCACGCCCGGCCCGGTTGGCCTGGGCCCTGGACTCGCAGACCAAGATCATGATCGCCGTTTCGGCCCTCAAGTGGTCGCAAGACCGGCGGCGTTTACAGCCACGCGAGGGCGAAACCGGCGATCTTACCGGTCACGGAACGAGACCGACCCTGTCAGGACGCGGGACATCTTCGCGGCGCCGGACGGTTCCTGGGACTGAGGCATGACTGCGCCGTTCAGTCGGTGGGTGTGAGGCGCAAAGTCGTGTCGACCGCCGGGTCGGCGACCATGGGCCGCAGGTAGCTGTCGCCGTAGCGGGCGTACTTGGCGCGGTAGGCGCGGTCGACCGGCTCTCGGGAGGCCGGGCCCGGCCCGGCGACGGTGACGTCACGGTCGACGCCCGCCGCCTGGACATGGGCCGTGCCCTGGGCCGCGGCCCGCTGGAACCAGGAGCCGTCGCGCCCGCGGTAGGACCGGACGTACAGGTCGTCCTCGACGCGCACGACCCAGATCGGGACAGCGGGACGCAGCGAGCCGTCCGCCCGCCGCGTGGTGATGGTCATCTCCTCGGTGCTGCCCAGGGCATCGAGCTCGGAGGGCGTCCAGGTGGTCATCGCGTGCCTCCTTCTCGATGTACGACGGCCGGGATCCGCGGCGGGCTCGTGGTGCGCAACCCGCACGCGATCCCTGCCCGGTCCGCCGGGACGGCATGCGACACCAGCGCCGTGACCGTGGGAACCGGCGCGTTCCCGGGCTGCGCCGCGAGAAGGTCGCGATGCAGCCTCGCCGGCAGGGCTGCCACCAACAACGCCAGAAACGGGCTCGGGGCCGCCGTGGCCGTCAGGCCTCGTCCTGGGCCTCGGCGGCGAGGATCAGGGCGATGTGCTCCAGGCTCGGGCGGCCCTGGCCGTTGAGCGCGGCGGCCAGGTAGGCGACCGCGGCGATCCGCATCCCCGCCTCTTCAATGATCTTGCTGGTCGCCTCGGCGAGGGCGTCGGGATTGCTCGCGGCCAGTTCGCGCAGCAGTTCGGCGGCCGACTGGTCGTCGCCGGACCCGCCGTCGTCCGAGTCGCCGTACGGCTCGGGCAGTCCGGCGGCGAGGACGATGGCCCGGCGGATCTCGGCGGCCAGCTGGGCGAGGTCGTGCGAGGCCGCCGCGGTAATCAGGGCGATGCCTTCCACCAGCCGGTCGTTCGCGGCACTCATATGGTCCTCAGTCCTGTTCTCAGTCCTCGGACGGGGCCGGGAACGGCGGGCCGTCGAAGGTGTCCACGTGGGCGAACTCGGCCACCGACCGGCGCCGGAGCTTCGTCGCCCGGTGCTGTGGGTAGCCGAGAGCGAGGACGCCGGCGATGGCGTGGTCGGCCGGGATCCCGAGCAGCGTGGCGGCCACCGGCTCACGCCGGACCAGGAACGTCGTCATCGTCCCGCCCAGGCCCTCGCCCCGGGCGGCGAGCAGGATGTTCTGGGCGAACGGGTAGATCGAGCCACCGCCGACGATGCTCGTCCGCTCCAGCTCGATGTCCATCACGGCCAGCGCGGTGAGCCGGGCGACCAGCACCAGCAGGACGGGCGCCTCGTCGAGCTCGTCGACGAACGACATCGGCGCGGGCGTCGCCGCGGCCTCGTCGAGGTCGACGGCCGCTCCGCGCCAGCGCCCGTCCGGCCCCGGCGCGAACGGCCGGACGCCGGCCTTGGCCTGCGCCGTGTACTCGCGCCAGCCCAGCACCGCCAGGTCGCGCACCTGCCGGCGGATCTCCGGGTCACGCAGGACGAGCACCGTCCACGGCTGGGCGTTGCCGCCCGACGGGGCGAACCGGGCGTCGTCGAGCACCCGCGCCAGCACCTCGTCGGGCACCGGGGTGTCGGTGAACCTGCGTACCGCGCCGGCCGTGCGCATCGCCTCGCGCAGCTCCATACCGCCCGCCTCCATCCCGCCGTGCCGGAGGACATCCGGTGTCCCGGCCACCCCCGGCATCCCGGGCACCCTGCGTTCGGGACGGCGCCGGGCCTGGTCGAGCCCGGAGAACCGTCGCCGCGCCAGCCGAGCCGATGTCCGGCCATGACGCTAGCCCGCGGCCGCGCCACCCGGGACACACACCGCCTTCCCAGGCCAACCGAAACGCGCTGACCGCTGTTTCCGCCCTCCTGTGGACGGCGCCCAACCACCCGCGCCCCGTCCAAGCCCCGACCAGGCCCAGCAGGGCCCAAGCCCTCCCACGACGGCCCCGGTGCCAGGCGACGGTTATGGATCGGCAAGGGCCGGCACCGCGAGAAGGTACTGGTAGGTCGGCAGTTCTGCGTATTGCGCGAGATCGTCCCGGCGCCTATCGTCCTGGATCGGTGTGCCGGGAAGCCTGGTCGGCGTCCTGTTCGGCCTGCCCACGGAGGCGCCCGGTGTCGACCAGCTCCGAGCGCTCCGCCCAGCCGCGGGTCGTGGGCGTCGAGGCGCCCTTCGCAACGCCGGCCGCCGGGTCTCGGCGGCACGGTGACGGCCGGTGGCCAGCCCCGGTGGAATGGGCCTTGGTCGCGGCGATGACGATTCTGCCCTGGCTGCCGTGGAGCGTCTGGCTGGCGGCCGTGGTGGTCGTCGGGTGCCTCGTGCCGGGAACGCACGCGCTGCTCATCTGGAGCGCCTATCCCGTCGCGGCGATCGTGCGGGGGCGGTCTGTTCCGGGCCGGGCGGTGTCCGCCGCCGAGGAGCCGGACCTTCACGCGCTCGTGTGCGAGGTGGCCAACCGGCTCGGCATCAGCGGGCCCGTCCTGGTTCACGTCGTCCCGACCCCGGAGGCGATGGTCTGCCAGCCGCCCCGGTCGTGGCGGTCACCACACCGGCGATCCGGTCACGCGCTCGTTCTCGGACTGCCGTTGCTGGAGCGGCTGACCACCGGGCAGTTGGCGGCGCTCGTCGCGCACGAGCTCGCTCACGTGTCGAATGACGGGTCGACCTTCGCCGATCGCCGCGGCGGAAGACTTTGCCGGGCCAGGGACGGCCTCGTCGCGAGCATCGGACGCCCGTGGCGCCCAGCCTGGTCCGTCTGTGGGCCGCTGCTGCGGGCCACCCAGCCCTGGTCCTGGCGGGTCGAGCTCGACGCCGACGCGACGGCGGCCAGCGTCGCCGGTACGCGCGCTGTGCGTGAGGTTCTGGCTGTCTGGCGGCTGCTCGACTCCGTGTTCGGAAGCTACGTACCGGAGTGGGTCGACGTGCTGGCGAAGAGCCACACCTACCCGGTGGATCTGTATTTGGCGGTCGCCGCGGTGCTCACCGACCCGATCGCGCTGCGGCGGGTGGAGTCGGTCGCCGAGGTCGAGGATCTGCTCGCCGCGGCGGTGGTGCCGGCCGGGCTGAGCGGACATCCGCCGACACCAGCCCGAATAGCCACGCTTGCCTCGTCATCATTGCCAGCCGAGCCGCCGTCGCCACTGTCCACCGTCCCCGAGCCGAACCGGCCCTTGACCCTGTACAACGGGACGACGCTGCGGGCGTGGGCTTCGCGTGCGCGGTCCGGCGCCAAGGGCCGGAGACGCCGGGAGCCGGCCGAGGCTCGCGTCCTCGATCAGCCCCCGGAGCGCTTCGACCCGCCCCTGGACGGCCTGCGCCGCCAGCTTGCCCACGCCCTGCGCGCGATGTCCGCCCGGCTCCCGGCGGCCCAGGGCGGGTCTGCCGAATCGGAGCCACTCGCTCGGCTCGACACGGCACTGGGCACGATCTCCGACGGCCACTGGCCGGAGCTGGCCGCGCGGATCGAGCGGTCCCTGCGTCGGCGGGTCCCCGGGCCGTCCCGGCCGGCCGTCGCCCGGGCCGTCGTCGCCGGCTTCCTCGGCCAGCTCGTCGCCGCCGAGTTACGCGCCGCCGGCTGGCCCCGCGCCAGCCGCTGGTGTGCCACCGTCGTCCTCGACCCGGCCGGCGAGGCCTTCAGCGCCGTCGACGCGGTCACCGAGGCGCTGGAGCGGGCCGACGCGACCGACCTGCGGGCGCTGCTGGCCGCGAGCTGCCCGTGAACAGGCCGGGGAGCTGGGTCGCGGACCGGTGGCGGCGCGAGGTGGCCAAGACCGTGCCGGCGCGGACGGTGGCGGCGGCGTTGCGGGCAGACCGGGGCCTCCGTCTCCGTGCCCTGCTAGCCCTCGGCGTCTATCTGGCCTGCGCCCTCGTCGGGTTCGGCCTGCGGCGACCCGACACCTACCTCGCGGTACCGGTCGGTCTCCTGGCCGGGTCCCTTCTGGTGTCCTCGACGCTGTTGGCGACCGTGACCAGGCTGAACGTGGAGTTCACCGACGCCTGCCTGGGCGAGACGTGGCACTCGCTCGCCGGCCTTCTCGAGGCCGAGCTCGCGACGAGCGACGCCGTGATCTCGACGCGGACGATCGGCGGCCACCGGGCCGTGGCCGTGGCGAGGCGGGACGGCCCGAACCTGGTGGTAGCCGTCTATCCGTGGCGTCGTGAGGTCTGGGTCGCTCTCGGCGAGTACGAGTTCCCGCGGCTGCCCCCGTCCGCGGTGCTCTCCGTCGTCGGGGGCGCCCTGCGGGGCGAGTACGCGTTGATTCCTGGCCGGATGTTCCGGCGCGGCCGGCCCGCCTGGCTGCTGGTGACCACCGGTCCTGGCCGCCGCCTCGTCGGGCGCAGGCGCCGCACCAGCCGGCTGGCCGGTTGGGAGGCCGCCACCGGGCAGACCACAGCCGGCGAGACCAAGGCCAGCGAGACGTGACCCGTGTCACTCTGCCGGTCGAGGCGTAGAGAATGGGGACGCGGCCTCGACCCAGCGGTGTCGGCGCCGGGAGGCGGCGCCCGAGACGGCAGGAGTTCCGGCCATGAAGTACCTGGTGACGATCTACGGAAGCGCCGAGACCTGGGAGGCGATCCCGCCGGAGGAGTGGCCGGCCGCGATCGCCGCGCAGGAGGCCTTCAACCGCAAGTACTTCGACTCCGGCGAGCTCATCGGCGCGTACGGGTCCGGGACCGAGGCCGACGTGAAGGTCATCCGGGTCCGCGACGGGGTGCCGGCCATCACCGACGGCCCCTACCTGGAGACCAAGGAGTTCATGGGGAGCTTCTACATCCTCGACGTCGCCGACGAGGCTCGGGCGATCGAGATCGCGGCCGACCTGCCGTGGGCCTCGCACGAGGCCGTCGAGCTGGTCCCGCTCCCCCACGAGTCGCCGGCGCCCCAGCGGTCGTAGCCGATGGACGGCCGCCACGTCGAGGACCTGCTGCGCGAGCTGGCGCCGCGGGTCCTCGGCGGGCTGCTGCGCCGCTACCCGACCCAGTTCGAGCTGTGCGAGGACGCCGTCCAGGAGGCCCTGATCGCGGCGGCGTCCCGCTGGCCGGCCGACGGCGTCCCGGACAGCCCGCACGGCTGGCTCGCGGCGGTGGCCGGCCGGCGGGTGATCGACGCGATCCGGGCCGAGTCCGCCCGCCGGCGCCGCGAGGAGGGGGTCGCGCTGACCACGCCCGCGGGAGAGCTGCTCGCCGCCGCGGCGGACGCGGACCGGCCGGCCGACCAGGACGACTCGCTGCGGCTGCTGTTCCTGTGCTGCCATCCGGCGCTGTCGGGAGCCAGCCAGGTGGCGCTGACGCTGCGGGCGGTCGGCGGCCTGACGACGGCGCAGGTCGCGGCCGCGTTCCTCGTCCCCGAGGCGACGATGGCGCAGCGGATCAGCCGGGCGAAGCAGGGCGTGCGCGCCGCCGGCGCCGAGTTCCGGCTGCCGGCCGCCGGCGCCGAGTACGACGCCCGGCTGCGCGCCGTCCTGCACGTCCTGTACCTGATCTTCAACGAGGGCTACACGGTCAGCTCCGGCGCCGACCTCACCGCCCCGGCCCTGTCCGACGAGGCGATCCGGCTGACCCGCTGGCTGGCCCGGCTGCTGCCCGTCGGCGCGCCGGCCCACTCCGAGGTGCTGGGCCTGCTGGCGCTGATGCTGCTGACGGACGCGCGCCGCCCCGCGCGGGCCGGCCCCGACGGCCGGCTGGTGCCGCTCGCCGAGCAGGACCGGTCCCGCTGGGACCGGGAGCTGATCTCCGAGGGCCTCGCGCTGGTGGAGCGGGCGCTGCCCGTCGGCCCGGTCGGCGCCTACCAGGTGCAGGCCGCGATCGCCGCCGTGCACGCCGAGGCCGCCGACACCGACGCCACCGACTGGCCGCAGATCCTGGGCCTCTACGACCTCTTGGAACGGATCGCGCCGAACCCGATGGTCGCGCTGAACCGGGCGGTGGTGCTCAGCCAGGTCCGCGGCGCGGCGGCGGCCCTGGCGGCCGTCGACGAGTTGGCCACAGGGCGGCTGGCGGCCCACCACCGGTTGCTCGCCGTCCGCGCCCACCTGCGAGAGCAGACCGGCGACCGCGACGGCGCCGGCGCGGACTTCCGCGCGGCGGCCGAGCGCACGGCGAGCGAGCCGGAACGCCGTTATCTGCTCGCCAAGGCCGCTGAGCAGGCCGAGCGGCCAGGCGAGGGTCCTACACGCGCTGCAGTATCAGGGCGACCGGCTCGCCCGGGTGCACGATCACCCGGGCCTGGGCCAAGTCGTCGATCGCGCCGATCACCTGGAACTGGATGACGCCGGGACTGGTCAGCTCGCCGCCGGTGCCGGCGGCGTAGAACGCCGGGTCGGGCAGCAGCGCGCAGCCCTTCGGGTCCTGCCCGGCGGGCAGGACCGCATCGAGCGTGAGACGCACCGAGGCGTCCAGCGGCCAGGTCGAGATCGGCCCGTCCAGCCGGGTGTGGACCGTGCCGTGGTAGCGGACCGGGCAGGTCCCGGACGTCTCGGTCGCCGTGATCTCCTCCTGGCCGCCCGTCTCGCCCTGATCGTCGATCCGCAGGCCGAAGCCCGGCAGCGGTGAGCTGGCGACGCTCTGCCAGCGGCCCAGCCACGGCCACAGCGCCGCCGGCTGGCTCGCCGTCGGGCCGCTCGCCGCCTGGCCAGGCGGCGCGGTGGCGCCGGCCGGCCGGCCGGACGACGGCCGCGCCGAGGCGGCGATCGCCGCGGCCGCGCTGCCGGGGGCCGGGCCGCCGGTGTCCTGGCGCGCCTGGTCGGTGGCCGACGGCTGATCGACGGCGCCGAAGATGGTGAGCGCCATCAGCGCCGCGCCCAGCAGGCACAGCACGGCCGCGCCCAGCTTGCCGACCCACCGCCGGGGCTCGGCCCGCGGGGGTGTCCGGTGCCGAGGGCCCGGCGCGCGGGCCGAACCGGCGGTACGGGCCGGGATCGCCGCCGGCGGGCGCACGGCCCGAGGCGGTGTCACGACCGTCCGCGACGGGCTCGGCGGCGCTGTCGGCAGGGCTGCCGGCACCAGCGCGGCGGCGCGGGACCGGGCCTGGTCGTCCCGGGCGCACCACGGGCAGGCGTCGAGGCCTGGACGGTAGTGATGGGTCTGCGTCCGGGCGCAGGTCCGCAGGTCGCCCGCCAGCCCGCGCAGCGCGTCACGCCACTCGACGGCCGTGGGCCGCGGCTGGCGCACCCCGGCGCCGAGGCCGAAGCCACGCTCGAACAGGGCCAGCAGCTCGATGGGCAGCACGTCGGCGGGCGGCATGCCGGGCGGTGGGTCGAGCCGTCCGCCGCCGGCCAGCGCGTGGAGCCCGAGCCGGGCCAGGCCCAGCGGGGAGGGCTCGTCGCCGCCGGCCCGCCAGGTCCCGGTGTAGGGCCGGTGGCCGCCGAGCAGCAGAGCGAAGCAGTGGACCGCCAGGGCGTAGTCGTCGGCGCCCGGGCCCAGCGGCCGCCCGCGCTCGGCGAGCAGCTCGGACGGCGTGAACTCGGGCCGGCCCACCGGCGCCCGGTACACCTGCGCGCCGCTCGGCCCGGAAGCCTCCCACGGCGCCGCGACGTCCCGCGGCCCGATGACGCCCCGCGCCGCGGTGGTGTTCCGCGGCCCGGCGACGTCCTGCGGCCCGGTCGCTTCCAGGGGGCCGGTGGGGTGCTGCGGACCCGGGACGGTCACCTGCATCGCGTCGCAGTCGACGAGGGTGATCGTGCCAGTGGAGCCCACCCGGACCAGGCCGTCGTGGAAGTCGCCGACCACGTAGCCGAGCTCGTGCAGCGCGGCCGTCGCCGCGGCCAGGTTCGCGGCCGCCCGCGTCAGCAGCCGCCAGTCGCCGGCGACCCGCGGCCGGTCGGCCCGGTCCAGCCGCCGCGCGGGCGGGCCGACGAGCCAGTCCGGCAGCCGGGCCTCGGCGGGCTGCTGGCGGCCCCGGACGAACAGGGCCCGCAGCTCGGCCCCGTCGGCCGGTCCGGGCATCGTGTAGCCGGCGAGCGCGCCGGTCCGGTCGACGACCAGCTCGCGCGGCCAGGCGAACCGGTACCGCCCGGCGACGTCCGCGGGCGGATGGCCGATCATCCAGGTGAGCTTCGCGCGCAGGTCCGTCGCCGACCGGAAAAGGAAGGCGGGGCTGAAGAGCTTTACCGCCGTCCCGGGATGCCCCTCCCGCGCGTACAGCCGGCCCTGGCCGGCGTCGCCGAACGGACGGCCGATATGTACGCGACCGCCATCAAGGCCGAAAAGATCGGCCAGATCAACCGAGTCCCGCCCGTCGCCCATCGAATCCCCTCAAGCGCGCTCGACCAGCATCCCACACGCGGGGGGCGCTACGACGGGCAAGGGCGGAATGTAAGGACTCCGCAAAACTCATCCCGTGATCGCGCCGATTGCCGGAATGATCAGCGCATGAGGTCGAGGGGCCGGCGGCTCGCCATCCCGCTGCTCGTGTGGTGGCTCTGGCTGCCGGCCGGATTCGCGATCTGGCTGTTCTTCGTGAACGTGGTGTTCGAGGGCTACGGCGACCTGCGCCTGGGCACGTGGCGCTGGTTCGACGCCTGGTTCGTCGTCGACGCCGGCCAGCGGTGGTTCTACCTCCTGGTCGGCGCCCTCGGCACGATTGTCATCGTCTCGTCGCGAGTGCCGGCGCGGCGGCCCGGCGTTGGCCGGGCCCGCGGTCCCGCCAGGCGGTTCCCGGCCGTCGAGGCCGGCGGCTACGAGGCCCGGCTGGCGATCGGTGCGCTCGCCGCGCTGCTCGCGGTCCTCAGCGTGATCCTGTTCATCCGCGCGGTGTGGGACAACGAGAAGGATCTGGCCCGCTTCTACCAGCGGTCCACGACCTTCGTCGTGCCCGACCTGAAGAACCCGCCCGCTGCCATCGACACGCTGGTGAACGGAAACGCGGCCGGCGACGGGCGCCGCTGCGACCTGTTGGGCCCGCACGGAGATGACGTTCCGGCCTGTCTTCGCCAGGGCACGATGCCCCCGAAGGGCTGGCAGTCCCGGCCGGGCTCGCTGGCCGGCGCCGAGATCATCATGACCAGGTCGTCGAGCGCGAGCAGCAACGTCGAGCTGATGGACGACACGTTCACCTACCTGTCCGGCGGCTACCCGGGCGGTACCGGCCAGAAGGCCGCCTGGTCGGCGATCCGCGACGGGTCGGGCTGGGAGACCCCGCTCTACGGCGTCGTCGAATGGACCGGCGGCAGCGACGCGCCGACCGAGTGCCTCTTCCGCGGCGACCACAGGATCGACCGGGCTTTCGACGGCAGCCGGGACAACAGCCTCATGCACCTGCTCAACGACCGTTACCCGCGTCTCGTCTTCGACCGTGGTGACGCCTGGGGCTACTGCGCCGGCCAGGAGCCGGTCATCGTGCTGCCCGCGCAGCGGCAGGTCCACTTCAAGCAGCGGACCGTCATGGTCGCCGCCGGGGTGGTCATGGTGCGGGGTTCCCGGTCCGGCGGCGCGGTGTTCGCCTACCAGCCGACGGTGCGGCCCGGGGAGCTGCCCGGTCCGGTCTACCCGGACTCACTGGTCAAGGCGCAGCGCGACACGGTGAAGTGGGCCGGAGGCCGCCGGCTGATGAACCGTCAGGGCTTCGGCCTGGTGCCCGGCAAGTCGTCGGTCCAGGCCGGCAACGACTCGGACTACCTGCTGCGCAGCGCGGACGACGGCCGGCTGTACTGGGTGACGCCGCTGGTGCCGCGCCGCAGCGACTCCCAGCAGTTCGTCGCCTACGAGACCGTGCCCGCCGACGAGGTCACGGCCGGTCAGCTCAACCCGCTGACCGACTACGTGCTCGACCAGAACGACCCGCGGGTCGTCAACCTCGACCAGTTCGTCGCCAGCGCCACCGACTTCCTGTCCCAGGCCGACCCCGGCCTGGTCAGCTCCGGCGGTAAGATCGTCGAGTTCCTCCCGCTGTCCGGGGACATCTGGCAGGGCTACGTCGAGGTGCAGGGCCGCGTCGTCTACCAGATCACGTTGAGCTACCACAACCGGATCCCGGTGGAGCTGGTGACCATCGGGGGCCAGGGCCGTGCGGCACCGGCCACCCCGGCCGGCGGCGGCGCCGCGACGGGTCCGCCCGGCGCCGCGGCCACGACCGCGGCCCGCTGTGGCCAGCCGCCGGGCCAGCTGTCCGACCACGACCTGGCCGTCTGCATCCAGGCGCTCGCCGCCGAGCTCGCCGCGCGGGGCGCGACCGCCGCGCCGGCCCAGACCCGGCCGCCGGCCGCCGCCGGCTGACGCTCGCCCGGTCAGGCCGTCAGGGGCGGAACGCGTAGTCGTCGTAGCCGGCGGGGACGATCTTGTAGCCGGCGTCGCGGAGCAGGGCGCGGGCCTTCTCCAGGTCCACGCCGAGGTGACAGGCCTCGTAGATCAGGTGGCGCGGCGCCCACGGGCTGCCGAAGTCGATCTGTCGGATGATCTCGTAGTCGAAGCCCTCGGTGTCGACCTGCAGGAGATCGATGTGGACGATCCCGTGCTTGACGAGGAGGGTCTCCAGCCGCATCACCGGGACCTCGATCTCCTCGATCCGGTCCTCGATGTCCGGGATCAGCTCCTTGGACTCCAGGACGACCTCCCGGCGCAGCGAGCTCAGCCCGATGACCCACACGGGGTCGCTCGGCTTCCAGTGGACGGCGTACATCGTCGCCGTCCCCTCCTCGGTGCCGATGGCCGTGCGCTCGCAGCTGATGCCCGGCACGCCCCGGTAGGAGTTGGCCAGCGCGGTGAACAGATGCGGCAGCGGCTCGACGACGACCCCGCGCCAGCCGTGGTTGACGATCGCGTCGTGGATCGGGTCGCCCATCTCGCCGTCGTTCGCCCCGATCTGGACGACGGTCAGCGGCCGGCCGGCTCGGTCGGCGATCCGCTTGACGATGGAGACCGCGTCGATCCCCGGGCCGTTGGCGCCACCCCAGAGGCTCGTCCACATGTTCAGCGGCATGTGCGCGTTCGCCGGCGGGACGCGGCGCACCACGTTGCGGGCGACCCAACGAGGGTTTGCCTTCACCATGGGCCGCACGATACGACGACAACCTGGGACAGCCGCGACGAGGTGCCTATACGGCCGCAGTCGGCGCCACACCCGTACGCAACGGAAGAGTGCTTCGCGGCGCACCGCGTCGCCGGATCATGCCTGGTCAACCGCCTCCAGGCACCGGAAGTGCTTAAGGGCGCGCAACTTCAACTGCCCGCGCGACGTCTGACGCGGCGTGGAGCCACGCAGGTTGGAGCATTTCCTCGCGGTCGCCGAGGAGGGCGGGTTCACCCGGGCCGCCACGCGGCTGCACATGGTGCAGTCCGGGGTGTCGGCGTCGATCCGCTCGCTGGAACGGGAGCTGGGCGTCGACCTGTTCGAGCGCACGACGCAGCACGTCGAGCTGACCGAGGCCGGCCGGGCGCTGATCCCGGAGGCGCGCCGGGTCCTCGGCGCGGTCCGGCAGGCCCGCCAGGTCGTGACGGAGGTACGTGACGGCGCCCGCGGCACGCTGTCGGTGGGCATCCCGGACGGCCTGACCCCGCGGGCCGTGCTCGCCGCGCTGGCCGCCTTCCGGGCCGACCATCCGCTGGTGCAGGTCCGGCTGACCGCTCCGGGCCAGGGCCGCTGCCGGTCGGGCCCGCCGGCACAGGTGGCCAGGCTGCGCGAGGGCGAGCTGGACCTGGCGGTGCTCGCGGCCACCGGGCCGGTACCGGGCCTGCGGCTGTACACGCTGCGGACGGAGACGCTCGTGCTGGCCTGCGCCGCGGATCACCCGCTGGCTGGCCGGGACGCGCTGAGCCTGCCCGAGACCGGCGAGCTCGGCCTCATCGAGTTCCCGACCGGCTGGGGCGTGCGCGCGGCCGTCGACCGGGCCTACGCGGCCGCCGGGCTGACCCGGCGGCCACCCGAGCTGGAGCTGACCGACCTCGCCACCGTCGTCGATCTCGTCCGCCACCGCCTTGGGGTCGCGTTCGTCCCGGGCTCGCTGGCCGACCAGGCCGCCGACCTACGGTTCGTGCCCATCGAACCGCACCCGCCGCGTTATCAGCTGGCGATCGGAATCCCGCTCGACCGGCCGCTGTCGACGACGGCGGCGACCTTCCTGGAGCGTTGCCTGCGGCCCAGCCGCGCGGCCTGACGGGCCGCCGGCCGGGCCGGTCACGGGCGCGCCCGCCGGCGGCGGCCGAAGGCCAGCCAGGTGACGGTGCGCGCGATCACCGCGACCACGAAGGCGGCGACGAAGTCCTGCCACAGGCTGTCGCCGTCCTCGACAAACAAGATCGCGACCGACTCCAACGAGATAAAGATGACAAGAAAGCACGCTGTCTCGGCGCGACGGCTTCCGGATCGTTCCGTTTCCGCCATTCGGCTGCCCATCCTCCCAGCTGGCCGACGGCGCGTGCATTGTCCCGGCCGCGGCGAGTTGGCACGACAGTAGGCGGGGCCCAGGCGGGCAATCGAGAAAGAAACGGTAAAGAACCGTCATGGTAAGAAAGCCGACAGCGGGCCTTCCCGCCGCCTGAAACGGCCGTGCGCCCATCAGCCCGCCAAGACCTGCCCGCGGGGGGGGGCGGGCGAAGCAGTCGGTGCCGCGTCGGTCCAGCGTTCAGCCGTGCTGGGCGAGCTGGATGAGGTTGCCGCAGGTGTCGTCGAGCACGGCCGTCGTGACCGGGCCCATGACCGTCGGCTCCTGGGTGAAGCGGACGCCGAGGCCGCGCAGGCGCTCGTACTCCCGGCGGACGTCGTCGACGGCGAACGAGGTCACCGGAATGCCGTCGCCGACGAGGGCCGACCGGTACGGGCCGACCGCGGGATGGGCGTCGGGCTCCAGAACCAGCTGGACGCCGTCGGGATCCTCGGGCGAGACCACCGTCAGCCAGCGGTACTCCCCCAGCGAGACCTCGTCCTTCTTCGCGAAGCCGAGCACCTCGGTGTAGAACCGCAGCGCCTTGTCCTGGTCGTCGACGAAGACGCTGGTCAGGTGAATCCGCATCGGCGCTCCCCGCTCGGACAGGTGTGGCCGCCCGGAGCACTCGCCCGGACGGCCACAACCTACGGCAGGGGTGCGACAGGTCAGAGCTTCGTCCAGGCCTCCGTCAGGACGGAGCGCAGGATCGACTCGATCTCGTCGAAGTGCGACTGGTCGCAGATCAGCGGCGGCGAGAGCTGGATGACCGGGTCGCCACGGTCGTCGGCGCGGCAGTAGAGGCCGCGCTCGTAGAGGGCGCCCGAGATGAAGCCGCGCAGCAGCCGCTCGGACTCCGCGTCGGTGAAGCTCTCCTTGGTCGTCTTGTCCTTGACCAGCTCGATGCCGTAGAAGAAGCCGTCGCCGCGGACGTCGCCGACGATCGGCAGGTCGGTCAGCTTCTCCAGCGTGGCCCGGAAGTTGGGGGTGTTGCGGGCGACGTGGCCGACGAGGTCCTCGCGCTCGAAGATGTCGAGGTTCGCCAGCGCCACCGCCGCCGACACCGGATGCCCGCCGAAGGTGTAGCCGTGGGCGAAGCTGGTCGAGCCGCGCAGGAACGGCTCGGCGAGCCGGTCGCTGGCGATCATCGCGCCGAGCGGCGAGTAGCCCGAGGTCAGGCCCTTGGCGCAGGTGATGATGTCCGGCTGGTAGTCGTAGCGCTGCGCGCCGAACATCGCGCCGGTCCGCCCGAACCCGCAGATCACCTCGTCGGAGACCAACAGCACGTCGTAGGCGTCGCAGATCTCGCGGACCCGCTGGAAGTACCCGGGCGGCGGCGGGAAGCAGCCGCCGGCGTTCTGGACCGGCTCCAGGAAGACCGCGGCCACGGTGTCCGGGCCCTCGTCCTCGATCGCGACCGCGACCTGGTCGGCGGCCCAGCGGCCGAACGCGACCGGGTCGTCGCCGAACAGCGGGGCGCGGTAGATGTTGGTGTTCGGGACCCGGAAGCCCCCGGGCACCAGCGGCTCGAACATCTCCTTGAGGCTCGGGATGCCGGTGATCGCCAGCGCGCCCTGGGTGGTGCCGTGGTAGGCGATGGACCGGCTGATCACCTTGTGCTTGAGCGGCTTGCCGACGAGCTTGAAGTACTGCTTGGCCAGCTTCCAGGCCGACTCGACGGCCTCGCCGCCGCCGGAGGTGAAGAACACCCGGTTCAGGTCGCCGGGGGCGAGGTTGGCGACCCGCTCGGCGAGCTCGATCGCGGCCGGGTGGGTGTGCGCCCAGAGCGGGAAGAAGGCCAGCTGCTCGGCCTGCTTGCGGGCGGCCTCGGCGAGCTCGGCCCGGCCGTGGCCGACCTGGACGACGAACAGCCCGGCCAGGCCGTCGAGGACCCGATGGCCGTTGGAGTCCCAGATGTAGGCGCCGTCGCCGCGGACGATGACGGGCGCCTCCCCGGCGGCGAGGGCCGACAGCCGGGTGAAGTGCGGCCACAGGTGCGCGGCGGCCGACCGGTTGAGCGAGTCGGTGGCGGTGCTGAGGTCGGTCGCTGTCTCGTCGAGGGTCGTCACGGCAGTCCTTCCACCGAGCCAGGCGGGGTATCACCCCAAAGATCGCACACATCATACGGTTAGCGCGGATGCCAGGCAGCTCTACGAACTTTTCCGCAGCGTATGATCGTCGCGACAACGGTTACCGCATTGCGGTGCGGTATCGGACAGGACGCCACCCGGTGAACGGGCGGCCGCGGCGCGCCGCCGTAACCCAGGCCTCGCCGTGACCCACGCTTGACCCGTGGGCGGCGCGCGCACCGACCGAGCCGCGCCGCCGGCCGCCGCCAGCGGCACAGCGGGCCACGACGTCGACGAGGGAGCACTCAGTGAAGATCGCGATCCCCCGCGAGGTGAAGAACCGCGAGTATCGCGTGGCGGTCACCCCGGCCGGCGTGAACGAGCTGACCCGCCACGGTCACGACGTGTTCGTCGAGGAGGGCGCCGGGGCCGGCTCGATGATCCCGGACTCCGAGTACGTCGCGGCCGGCGCGAAGATCGTCGAGGACGCCGACCAGACCTGGGCCGCCGGCGACCTGGTCCTCAAGGTCAAGGAGCCGGTCGAGCAGGAGTACCACCGGCTGCGGCCGGGCCTCGTGCTGTTCACCTACCTGCATCTCGCGGCGTCGCTGCCCTGCACCCGGGCGCTGCTGGACGCGAGGGTCACCGCCGTCGGCTACGAGACCGTCGAGCTCGCCGACCGGTCGCTGCCGCTGCTCGCCCCCATGTCGGAGGTCGCCGGCCGGCTCGCCCCGCAGGTCGGCGCGAACGCGCTGATGGCCGCGGCCGGCGGGCGCGGCGTGCTGCTCGGCGGGGTGCCCGGCGTCGACCCCGCGAAGGTGGTCGTGATCGGCGCGGGGGTCGCCGGGCTGAACGCGACCGCGATCGCCGCCGGCATGCGGGCCGACGTCACGCTGCTCGACCTGGATCTCGGCCGGCTGCGCGCCGCCGACGCGCGGTTCGGGGGCCGGGTCCGCACCGTCGCGTCCACCGCCTACGAGCTGGAGCGGGCCGCGCTGGGCGCCGACCTGGTGATCGGCGCCGTGCTCGTCCCGGGGACCCGGGCGCCGAAGCTGGTCAGCAACGCGCTGGTCGCCCGGATGCGGCCGGGCGCCGTGCTGGTCGACATCTCGGTCGACCAGGGCGGCTGCTTCGAGGACACCCGTCCGACCACGCACGACGACCCGACCTACCGGGTGCACGACACCGTCTTCTACTGCGTCGCGAACATGCCGGGGGCGGTCCCGCGCACGTCGACGCACGCGCTGACGAACGCGACCCTGCCGTACGCGCTCGCGATCGCCGAGGGCGGCTGGCGTGGCGCGATGCGCCGCGACCCGGCCCTCGCCCGCGGCCTGAACACCCACGACGGCCAGGTCACCTGCCCACCGGTCGCGGCCGCGCACGGCCTGGCGGGCCTGAGCCCGGCCGACGTGCTCGGGACCGCGCCGCAGCCGGCCGGAGCCTGAGCCCACGGGGCCGCGGACCGCGAGGCCGACCTCGGGGCCTTCTCCCCTGGTCGGTGGCGGTTCGCCGGGCAGGGCCAGGGCACACCGCTCGGGTGACTCGGATCCTTCCTCGCCAGCGTCGGCCGGAGGGGGCGCGTCGACCGGCCGGCGGCAGGTTCTCGGGCCTCACCGGGGCGGCTCCTGCTCGCTCGGCGCTGGGGCTGCGGGCGGCGCTCGCCCTGTTCGGCCTGGTGTTCTGCGGCGTCGTCGCCGGCCTGTTCGCGGCCGCCGGCTGGACCGTGCCCGCCATCCTGCTCTGCCTCGCCGGCGCGACCGCCATCGTCGACCTGACCGTCATCGGCCTGCGGGCCCGGCGGCGGCGCCGGCTGCGCCGGCCGCACGTGATGGGCTCCGACCAGGGGCCTGGGCCACGCGACCACAGCGGCAGCTACCTTCCGTAACGATCCCCGCGCGCGCCCCGACAGGGCCGTTTCTGACGACCCGTGAGGCCTGGGTTTCGCTGCCGCCCCGCCGCCAGCTCATGGGCCGTCGGCAACCAGCGCCACCACCTGGGACTTCGCGAGCCAAAATCTCCACTGTTGACCATGCTCTCCCGCGCTCATACCGTCATGCCCGCAGAATCTGACGACTCGTCAGGAAATGCGGACGCGGCACCGAGGAGAGCGCGATGGGGCAACAGCAGGACGGCATCGGCGTCGAGGCGGGCAACGACGGCGCCGACGACGGTGGGTTAGGGGGCTTACCGGGCTCCGGGCCGGCGCCGGGGCGCGGCGGCACCCGGCGGGCGGTGCTCGCGGGCGCGGTCGGCGCCGCGGCGGTGACCGCGGCCGGCTGGACCCCCGCGCTGGGCGCGGCGGCGGCCTACGCCGACCCGCCGGCGCCGCCCAACTTCCCCGCCGGCCTCTCGCTGTACCGGCAGGAGTTCAAGAACTGGTCCGGGGAGATCGACGTCACCGG
This sequence comes from Pseudofrankia inefficax, assembly GCF_000166135.1. Taxonomy (NCBI): domain Bacteria; kingdom Bacillati; phylum Actinomycetota; class Actinomycetes; order Frankiales; family Frankiaceae; genus Pseudofrankia; species Pseudofrankia inefficax. Next base: position 3,018,575 of record NC_014666.1, on the reverse strand, counting down.
CGTCTGGACCTGCGCGCCGGCCAGCCCGGCGGACGTGGTGACCCTCGCCAACTGGGCGAAGGCGAACAACTACCGGATCCGGCCGCGCGGCATGGGCCACGGCTGGTCGCCGCTGACGCTCGCCGTCGGCTCGTCCGGCAACAACGTCATCCTCGTCGACACCACCCAGCACCTCACCGCCGTCACGATCAGCGGGCCGAGCGGGTCGACGCCCGCGACGGTGCGGGCGCAGACCGGCGTCACGATGGACAGCCTGCTCACCCAGCTGCAGGCCGCCGGCTACGGGCTCACCGCGAACCCGGCCCCCGGCGACCTCACCGTCGGCGGGGTGCTCGCGATCGACGCCCATGGCACGGCGGTCCCAGCCAGCGGCGAGACGCGGGTCTCCGGCACCACGTACGGCTCGCTGTCGAACCTGATCACGTCACTGACGGCGGTCGTCTGGGACCCCGGCACGACCCAGTACGTGCTGAGGACGTTCAGCCGGGCGGACGCGGCCTCGAAGGCGTTCCTCGCCCACCTGGGCCGGGCGTTCCTCACCGAGGTCACCCTGCAGGTCGGCGCGAACCAGCGGCTGCGCTGCCAGAGCTGGTTCAACATCAACTGGACCGAGCTGTTCGCGGCTCCCGGGTCGTCGGGCCGCACGTTCGCCAGCTACGTCGAGTCCGCCGGCCGGGTCGAGGCGATCTGGTTCCCGTTCACCGACAACCCGTGGCTGAAGGTGTGGACCCGCAGCCCGAACAAGCCGCTGCTGTCCCGGCAGGTCTCCAGCCCGTACAACTACTCGTTCTCGGACAACCTGCCGTCCTCGATCACCGACCTCGTCGCGCAGATCTCGACGGGCGCCCCGCAGCTCGCGCCGACCCTCGGCCAGACCCAGATCGCGGTCGTCGGCGCCGGGCTGATCAGCACGCTGACCTACGACATCTGGGGCTGGTCGAAGGACCTGACGCTCTACGTCCGGCCGAGCACGCTGCGGGTCACCGCCAACGGCTACGCGATCCTCACCAGCCGGGCGAACATCCAGCGCGTCGTCAACGAGTTCTGCGCCTACTACCGCACCAAGCTGACGACCTATCAGAACAACAACCAGTTCCCGATGAACGGGCCGGTCGAGATCAGGGTCACCGGTCTCGACGCGGGTGGGGACGTCCAGGTGCCGTCGGCCGGCTCGCCGCAGCTGTCGGCGCTGCGGCCCCGGCCGGACCACCCCGAGTGGGACGTCGCCGTCTGGCTGGACATCCTGACCGTGCCGGGCACCCCGTACGCCAACCAGTTCTACCGGGAGGTCGAGGCCTGGGTGTTCTCGAACTACTCCGGTTCCTACGCCGCGGCCCGGCCCGAGTGGTCGAAGGGCTGGGGCTACACGAACAGCGCCGCCTGGGCCGACCCGACGATGATCGGCACGACGATCCCCAACGCGCTGCGCGCCGGCCAGCCGGCGGGCGACACCTGGGACACGGCGCTGGCGACCCTGGACACCTACGACCCGTCCCGAATCTTCTCCAGTCCCCTGCTGGACACCCTCGCCCCCTGACCGACCTGGCGCCCAGACCGACCTGGCGCCAAGACCGATCCTGGCGCCCTGACCGGCGCGTCCGTCCGGCCCCGCGGCCGGGCCCGCTCCTCGGGCTGGCCCGGCCGCGGTTGGCCCCGCCGGGCCCGCCCGGCCGGCCCGGCTCAACCCGTGGCGAAACCCGTAAGGTGGCCCGCAGCGACCAGGTGTCGAGAGGACCGGGGGACCTGTGGACGGCGCACCGGACGATCAGGCACAGGCCGCGCTGCGCTCCGGACTACGCCGGATGCGCACCGTCGCCACCTGTCTGCTGGTCGCGGCCGTCGCCGTCTACGTCGCCACGTCGCTCTGGCACGGGGCGCCCGGCTGGGTCGGGTACGTCCGAGCCGGCGCCGAGGCCGGCACGGTCGGCGCGCTCGCCGACTGGTTCGCCGTCACCGCGCTGTTCCGCCACCCGCTCGGGCTGCCGATCCCGCACACGGCGATCATCCGCAAGCGCAAGGACGACCTGGGCCGCGGGCTGGAGTCCTTCGTCGCCACCCACTTCCTGGCCGAGCCGGTCGTGCGCGGCAAGGTCGCCCAGATCGGGGCCGCCGCCCGGGTCGGCGACTGGCTGCGCCAGCAGCCCAATGCCGACCGGGTCAGCACCGAGGTCGCGAACCGGCTCGCGAGCGCGCTGGAGAAGATGAACGACGCGCTCGTCGTCGAGCTGGTCGAGAAGTCCGTGCTGCCCCGGCTGGTCGACGTGCCGTGGGCGCCGGTGCTCGGGGCGCTGCTCGACCGGGCGATGGCCGACGGCCTGCAGCACCGGGCCGCGGACGTGCTGCTCGACCACGCCCAGGAATGGCTGGTCAAGAACCCCGACGCGGTGCGCGGGCTGGTGCTGGAGCACGCCCCGGTCTGGTCGCCGCGCTGGGTCGACGAGGCCGTCGCGAACAAGGTCTACACCGAGGCCGTCCGGCTGGTCGGCTCGCTGCGGGCCGACCGGGACCACCGGCTGCGCCAGAACCTCGACGGGTTCCTCGCCGACCTGGCCCGCAAGCTGCGCACCGACGCCTCGATGCGGGAGAAGGTCGAGGAGTTCAAGACGCAGGCGCTCGCCTCCCCGGCGGCGGCGGACGCCGTCGCGGCGATGTGGTCGACGGCCAAGGGCATCCTGCTCGACCTGAGCACGGACGAGTTCTCCGTCCCCCGCCGCGCCGCGACGACCCGGCTGGCCTCGTTCGGCGAGAAGCTCACGACCGACCCGGAGCTCGCGGCGTCCGTCAACCAGGCGGCGGGCGACCTGGCCGCCCGGGCCGTCAACCGCTACAAGGGCGACATCGCGGCCATCATCGGCGACACGGTGGCCAGCTGGGAGCCGGCCGAGGCATCGCGGCGCATCGAGCTGCAGGTCGGCCGGGACCTGCAGTTCATCCGGATCAACGGAACCGTCGTGGGCGCGCTCGCCGGCCTGCTGATCCATCTCGTCACCGAGCTCGTCCTGTAGCCGGCCAGCGTCGGGGACCTCGGCCGATCGACCGGTCCCGCCGGCAGCCGTCCAGGGGCGCGGCGCGCCGCCGCGGGTGGGCGCGCTCGGCGACCGCGCCGGTCGTCTGGGAACATGGCCGGGTGACGACAGGCCTGGCGTCGGTCATGACGGCTCGGCTGCGCCGACCGGCCCGGCCAGCCGGCTGGCCGGCGTTCGCGCCGGTGCTGCTCGGCGCGCTGGTGATGGTGATCTGGATCGCCTTCGTGCGGCCACTGGCGCATTTCGACATCGACGTGTTCCTGCGCGCCGGCGCCGCCGTCGACGCCGGCCGTGACCCCTATCCGTCGCCCGGCAGCCCGGCCGTCTACTCCGGGTTCGCGTTCGTCTATCCCTATCTGGTCGCGATCCCGTTCGTCCCGCTCGCCTGGCTGCCCCGCGCGGGGGCCGAGGGGCTGTTCATCGGGCTCTCGGTGCTCGCCGTGCTCGCCGGCTGCCGGCTGGCCGGCGCGCGCCGCTGGCAGGCGTACGCCCTGGTGCTCGTCGCGTCCTGCACGATCACCGGCCTGCAGATGGGGACGCTGAACGCGCTGATGTTCGCCGGGCTTGCCGCCCTGTGGCGGCTGCGCGACAGGCCGCTGGCCGCCGGCCTGCTCGCCGCGCTGCTCGTCTACAGCAAGCTGTTCCTCGCCCCGCTGCCGCTGTGGCTGCTGCTCACCGGCCGGCGGCGCGCGACGGCGGCGACGGCCGGCGCCCTGGCCGTGCTGTTCGGCGTCGGCCAGGCGATGAGCCCGGTCGGGCTGACGACCTACTCCGGCATGCTCGACGCGCTCGCCCGGGCGGAGGCGCCCGACGGGCTGAGCCTCACCGGGCTGCTCATGAACGCGGGGCTGGGCCTGGGCGCCGCGACGTGGGTGGCGCGCGCCCTCGCGGCGGCTCTGCTCGCCGGCGCCTGGCTGGCCGTACGCCGCCGCCGCCCGACGCCGCCGGCGGCGCTCTCGGCTGGTGCCCGGGACGCGGGCGAGGACCGGCTGCTGTTCACGGCCACCGTCGCCGTGGCGCTGCTCGCGTCGCCGATCGTCTGGAGCCACTACCTGCTGCTGCTCGCCGTCCCGCTGCTGGTCGTGGAAGGCGGCGAACGGACCGGCGCGCTGGCCGTCGCGACCGCGGTCAGCTGGCTGCTCGTCACCCCGCACCTCAGCACTCCGCCCGAGATCGCGGTGTCCGGGCTCGTCGTCACCCTGCTCGTCGCCGCGCCGCTGCGTGACGCGGTGCGCCGCCAGCTCGGGCGCCACCGGTCCGCCCGCGCGCCCGGGCGCGGGGCCGTCGGCCTGGCCCGGGAGCTCGCGCCCTGGGCGGCCGGCGTGGCGGCGATCGCGGGCGCGGGCCTCGAGCTGTGCTGGGCGCTGGCCCGCGCCCACCATGGCCGAGACGCCGTGACCGGCGCCTATCTGGCCACCGTCGCGGTGCTCGCGCTGCTCGGCTGGGGGGTGCACCGGACCCTGCCGTCGAGGGCCCATTCGTTGCCCAGCACACACCGAGGCTCGTCCAGGCCGGCCGGCCAGGTAACGTGAGAGCACTGACGGCCGCTCCCGCCGTCACGCGCCCCGCCAAACCGCGTCAGAAGACGCTTCACGGCAGGGCGTGAGAGGTCGGTGCGAGCGGTACCGGCCCCGCATGTCCGCTGGCTTTCGGCCAGCGCCCCGGAACGCCACGATGTCTGGCCGGGGGGTGGATGTCCGCCCCCCGTACCTCCATGTCGAGCCTGCTCGACGCGAGGGTCCGACACCGGCTCACCCGTGGACGCTGGCCTGGTCGTGTGCTGCGGGGCGGTACTGACGGTCCGGGGAAGACCCCCGGACAATCCCTCGCGAACCCGGCCGTGTGTACCGGCCGCCGGCTCGTGTTCGCGCATGTGCGCGGTGGCCCCGACCTGATCGAGGGCTCCACTGTCTCAACCCAGCAATTCCGCGACACATCCCAGCAACCCAGGCGGCTCGCCCACGGGCGGCCGTCCGGCGCGCCCCGCGCGCGGCAGCGGGCGCACCCGTTCGGGCGCCGGCCATGGCGGCTACGGCGGTGGCCGTTCCGGCGGCTCACGCCGCGGCAGCAGCCTCGGCCGGCGGCCGGCACCGGCCCGTCCGGCGCTGCCCACCCGTGAGCCTCGGCCGCCGGTCGAGTCGTTCGAGGCCGCCGGCCTGCCGGCCCGGCTCGTCCGGGCGCTCGCCGAACGCGGCATCAGCACGCCCTTCCCGGTCCAGGCGGCGACCCTGCCCGACGTGCTCGCCGGGGAGAACGTGCTCGGCCGGGCCAAGACCGGCTCCGGCAAGACGCTCGGCTTCGGCCTGCCGATGCTGGCCCGGCTGGCCGGGCGCGGCCCGGCGACGCCGCTGCGCCCACGCGGGCTCATCCTCGTGCCGACCCGTGAGCTCGCCCAGCAGGTGAGCGACGCGCTCGACCCGCTGTCCCGGTCCGTCGGCCTGTGGCTGCGGCCCGTGTACGGCGGCACGTCCATCTCCCGGCAGATCTCGATGATGCGCCGGGGCGTGCACATCGTCGTCGCCACGCCCGGGCGGCTGCTCGACCTCGTCGAGCGGGGTGCCTGCCAGCTCGACGAGGTCGAGGTCACCGTCCTCGACGAGGCCGACTACATGTGCGACCTCGGCTTCCTGCCGGCCGTCCGGTCGATCCTCGACGCGACCTCACCCGCGGCCCAGCGGCTGATGTTCAGCGCCACCCTGGACCGCGAGGTCGAGGTGCTGGTCCGGGAGTACCTGCCCGAGCCGGTGCTCGTCGCGGTCGACTCGGAGAACAGCCAGGTCACGACGCTGCGCCGGCACGCCCTGGAGGCGTCCGACCGGTACAGCCAGCTCGAGGTCGTCACCGCCCTGACGGGTGGCCAGGGCCGCACGCTGGTGTTCGTCCGGACCCAGCGGGACGCCGACCACGTCGCCGCCGACCTGACGAAGGCCGGCGTGCCGGCCGAGCCGCTGCACGGCGGCCTGCCGCAGGGCGCCCGCACCCGGGCGCTGGCCGGCTTCGCCGACGGCACCCGCCGGGTGCTGGTCGCCACCGATGTCGCCGCCCGCGGCATCCACGTCGACGACGTGCGGCTCGTCGTGCACATGGGCCCGCCGGAGGACTCCAAGACCTACCAGCACCGTGGCGGCCGGACGGCCAGGGCCGGGGCCGAGGGCGCCGACGTGCTGGTGACACTGGCGGCGGACCGGGGCAAGGTCCGCGCGATGCTGCGCACCGCCGGGGTCGACACCCAGATCACCCCGGTGGGTCCGAGCGACCCGCTGGTCGCCGAGATCGCCGGTCCGCCGGCGCCGCGGGTCGAGCCCGGCTCGATCCCGGCACCGCGCCCGGCGGCCGACCGGCAGGGTGGCCGCTTCGGCGGGCCGGCCCGTGAGGGCAGTCGGTACGGCGAGCGTGGGGGCTTCGGCAACCGCGGCGCCGGCGGCGGCCGGACCTCGCGCGACGGCCGAGGCGCGCCGCGCCGCGGCCCGCAGGTGGACCGGCCGCGCCACACCGACTGACGGGACGGCGAGCCTGGCCCGTCAGCCTGACCGGCCAGCACCAGCAAGCCACTCGGCCCGCGCGACCCACCCGGTCGCGCGGGCCGACGGCATTCAGGTGCGCTCAGGCGACGGCTGAGGCGCCGAGCAGGGCCTTCAGGTCACCCATCAGGGCGGGCGTCCGGCGGACCTTGAACGCGTCGTCCAGGCGCAGCAGCGTCGTGCGGTGCGGGGACTGCAGGTGCAGGTGCACCTCGGTCGTGCCGGGGTGGTCGGCGAGCACCTCGCGCAGCCGGTCGACCGTCGGCGCGTTCACCCGCACCGTCGGCAGGGTGATCACCACGGGCGGGGAGAGCGCCTGCTCGGACAGGTCGGGGACGGTCAGCTCGGACGCGACGAGGCGCGGCGCGTCCTCCCGCTTGTCGAGCCGGCCCTTGACGATGACGACCGCGTCCTCGGACAGCTGGGTCGCGCACGTCTCGTAGGTCGCGGGGAAGAACATCACCTCGAGGCCACCTTCGAGGTCCTCGATGGTGGTCAGCGCCCAGACCTTGCCCTGCTTGGTGACCTTGCGCTGCAGGCTGGAGATGATGCCGCCGATCGTGACGACGGCGCCGTCCGGGTAGTCGACCAGGTTGGCCACCGTGGTGTCGGCCTTCGCGGCCAGCACGTGCTCGACGCCGGACAACGGGTGGTCCGAGACGTACAGGCCGAGCATCTCCCGTTCGTTCGAGAGCAGGACGGCCTTGTCCCACTCCTTCTCGGAGAACTCGCCGACGCCGAGGCCGGGGGTCTCCAGCGGAGAGCCGTCCTCGTCGTCACCGCCGAACGCGAACAGGTCGAACTGCCCCTCGGCGGTCTTCTTCTTCACCGCCATCACCGCGTCGACGGCCTGCTCGTGCTTCTCGACGAGGCCGCGGCGGGTGTGGCCGAAGGAGTCGAACGCGCCCGCCTTGATCAACGACTCGATGGTCCGCTTGTTGCAGACCACCGCCTCGACCTTGTCGAGGAAGTCGGGGAACGAGGTATACGGGCTCTTGGTCCGGCGGGTCCGCGTGATGGACTCGACGACGTTGATGCCGACGTTGCGGATCGCGGCGAGGCCGACGCGGATCTCACTCTCGCCGTGCGCGGTGTAGTCGGCGTCGGAGATGTTGACGTCGGGGGGCAGCACCTTGATGCCCATCCGGCGGCACTCGTTCAGGTAGATCGCGCTCTTGTCCTTGTCGTCGCGCACCGAGGTCAGCAGCGCGGCCATGTACTCGGCCGGGTAGTTGGCCTTCAGGTAGGCGGTCCAGTAGGAGACCAGCCCGTACGCGGCGCTGTGTGCCTTGTTGAACGCGTAGTCGGAGAACGGGACGAGGATGTCCCACAGCGTCTTGATCGCCGCGTCGGAGTATCCGTTGGCCTTCATGCCGGCCGAGAACGGGGCGAACTCCTTGTCGAGGATCTCCTTCTTCTTCTTGCCCATCGCGCGGCGCAGCAGGTCCGCCTGGCCGAGGCTGTAGCCGCCGACCACCTGCGCGATCGCCATGACCTGCTCCTGATAGACGATCAGGCCGTAGGTCGTGCCGAGGACCTCGTCGAGCGCCGTACCGAGCTCGGGGTGGATCGGGATGATCTCCTGCTGGCCGTTCTTGCGCAGCGCGTAGTTGGTGTGGGAGTTGGCGCCCATCGGGCCGGGCCGGTAGAGCGCGATGACGGCGGAGATGTCCTCGAAGTTGTCCGGGCGCATCAGCCGCAGCAGCGAGCGCAGCGGGCCGCCGTCGAGCTGGAACACCCCGAGGGTGTCGCCGCGGGAGAGCAGCTCGTAGGTCGTCTTGTCGTCCAGGCCCAGGCTCAGCAGGTCGATCTTGATGCCCCGGTTGGACTCGACGTTGCGCACCGCGTCGTCCATGACGGTGAGGTTGCGCAGCCCGAGGAAGTCCATCTTCAGCAGGCCGAGGTTCTCGCAGGTCGGGTAGTCGAACTGCGTGATGATCACACCGTCGGCGTCGCGGCGCCACACCGGGATGTGGTCGATGATCGGCTCGGCGGACATGATGACCCCGGCCGCGTGCACCCCGGCCTGCCGGATCAGGCCCTCCAGGCCCTTGGCCGTGTCGATCACCTTGCGGACGTCGGCGTCGGACTCGTACAGCGCCCGGATCTCGCCGGCCTCGCTGAACCGCGGGTGGTTCGGGTCGAAGATGCCGGGCAGCGGGATGTCCTTGCCCATCACCATCGGCGGCATGGCCTTGGTGATCCGGTCACCGACGGCGTACGGGTAGCCGAGCACCCGGGCCGAGTCCTTGATGGCGGCCTTCGCCTTGATGGTGCCGTAGGTGACGATCTGGGCGATCCGGTCCTCGCCCCACTTCTCCGTCACGTACCGGATGACGTCCGCGCGCCTGCGGTCGTCGAAGTCGATGTCGATGTCCGGCATCGAGACGCGCTCGGGGTTGAGGAACCGCTCGAAGATCAGCCCGTGCGGCAGCGGGTCGAGGTCGGTGATGCCGAGCGCGTAGGCGATCAGCGAGCCGGCGGCGCTGCCACGGCCCGGGCCGACCGCGATGCCGTTGTTCTTCGCCCACATGATGAAGTCCGCGACGACCAGGAAGTACGACGGGAATCCCATCTGCAGGATGACGCCGATCTCGTACTCGACCTGCGTGCGGTGCTTCTCGTCGATGCCGCCCGGGAAACGCCGCTCCATGCCGCGCAGCACCTCGGCGCGGAAGAACGACTCCTCGGTCTCCCCCTCGGGGGTCGGGTACACGGGCATCAGGTTGTGCTTGGGGAACATGCCGGTGGTGTCGACCCGCTCGGCGATGAGCAGCGTGGTGTCGCAGCCCTCCCGCCAGGCGTCGGAGTAGTCGATGGCGCGCATCTGGTCGGCGCTCTTGAGGAAGTAGCCCGAGCCCTCGAACTGGAACGACGGGTTCGCCACCGTCGACGCGGTCTGCACGCACAGCAGCGCGGAGTGCGTCTCGCGCTCGGACTCGTAGGTGTAGTGCGAGTCGTTGGTGACGACGAACCGCATGTTCAGCTTGCGGGCGATGTCGACCAGGCCGTCGCGGACCCGGCGCTCGATCTCGATGCCGTGGTCCATGATCTCGCAGAAGTAGTTCTCCGGGCCGAAGATCTCCTGGTAGGTGGCCGCCGCCTTCAGGGCGAGCTCGGGCTGGCCGAGCCGCAGCCGGGTCTGCACCTCGCCGGACGGGCAGCCCGTCGTCGCCATCAGGCCGGCGGAGTGCTCGGAGATGATCTCCCGGTCCATCCGGGGCCACTTGATGTAGTGGCCCTCGATGGAGGCGCGCGAGTTCAGCCGGAACAGGTTGTGCAGGCCCTCGGCGTTGCGGGCCCAGATGGTCATGTGGGTGTACGAGCCGCTACCGGAGACGTCGTCGCTCTTCTGGTGTGGCTCGCCCCAGCGGACCCGCTGCTTCAGGAGCCTGGACTCCGGCGCGATGTACGCCTCGCACCCGATGATCGGCTTCACGCCGGCCGCGGTCGCCTGCTTGTGGAAGTCGTACGCCCCGTACATGTAGCCGTGGTCCGTGATCGCCACCGCGGGCATCTGCTGCCGGCTGACCTCGGTGAACATGTCCTTGAGCCGAGCGGCTCCGTCGAGCATCGAGTACTCGGTGTGGACATGCAGGTGCACGAACGAGTCGGACACGGCAGGCCTCCATCTCCGGGACCCGGGACAGCGGGACCGCTGGCAGCGACAGGCGCAGAGCGCACGGACGAACAGCCCCTACCGGACGTCGGGGACTTGTCCAGATGGGGAGGATTTCCGCGGTGGCTGCAGCCTAGCCGCAGGGTCCGACAATGCCGCGCCCGACACGAACGCCCGTTCGCCCGCGGCGGTGGCGGGTTCCCTTCGGCCGCCCGCCGCGCCGGCGGGTCGGCCGCTAGGACCGCGTCGCCTGCTGCGCGGGGATCGCCGCCGGGTCCGAGCGCAGCGCTCCGGCGCCCCGGCCCTCCAGCCAGTCCTCGACCAGCGCGATGGTCTGCTCCGGGGCCTCCAGCTGCGCCAGGTGCCCGCAGTCGTCGAGGATCTCGCAGCGCCAGTCGGGCCGGCGGCGGGCGGCGTGCCGCGCGGCCGCGACCGGCACCAGCCGGTCCTGCCGGCCGTGGACGAGCAGGGTCGGCGCGGTCACCGCGGCGACGGCGGCGGCGAGGTCCCGCGGCCGGGCGAGGCGCCCGACGACCGACCGGGTCGCCGTCACCAGCGCGGCGTCGCTGTCGGGGCCGCCGCCCGGCCGCTCCGCCCGCTCCTTCGACAGCGCCACCATGGCGGCGAAGGCGTCCGCCGGCACCCGCCGCGCGTCCACCGTGGTCCGGACCAGGGCCTGCTCGACGAGTTGCTCGGCGGTGTACACCTCCCGGCGGCGCGCCAGGACCATCGAGCCGACCTTGGGCAGGGCCATCCCGGCGAACATGCCGAGAATCGAGGCGTCCGGCGGCCGCAGCCGCGGGATCGGCAGTGCCGGCGAGATCAGCACCAGCCCGGCGACCGAGCGCGGATCGGCCGCGGCCTGCAGCAGGCTGATCATCCCGCCCATCGAGTTGCCGACCAGCAGCGCCGGGCGCTCCCCCGCCACCGCGGCCAGGAAACCGGCGAGCAGCCGCCGGTTGGACTCCACGTCGGTCCGCCGGGCGCCGGCCACCGTGCGGCCGAACCCGGCCAGGTCCAGCGCGAGCACCCGGCCATGCCGGGCCAGCAGCGGCCCGAAGGTCCACCAACTGGTGTGGGACGCGCCCAGCCCGTGGACGCAGACGATCACCGGCCCGTCAGCCGGCCCGCCGAAGTCCGCGTAGTAGACCGGCCCGTCGACGTCGACCCAGCGACCGGTCACCGCCGCGCCCGCCGTCCCGTCCACCTGACCGGTGCCGTCCATCGGACCTCCCCACCCGCCCAACCTGCGCACTCCTGCCTAGCAAAGTCCAACGGGACCCGATCGGATTGTGACGCAACTATCGCCCTGGCGGGGCGGTCTGGGGTTGGCCCCGCGCGCCCGCTCGATACCGTTTTGGTGCGGACTGCGCGGTGCGCGTCGCCCGCATCCCGGTTCGAGGCACATTCGAGGCACAAAGGAGGTTCATCCGGATGGAACTGAACGAGGCGGCCGTGCCTACGGCCGGATTCGCCCTGCCGGTCCAGCGGGACACCGCGGCCGAGCAGGTCGCGGCCGAGACCGCCCCGGTCGAGTCGGACGTGATCGCGATCGGCCCGGTGGCCAACCCGAAGCGCCTGCGCCTGGGTGTGCCCACCTCGGCCTGACCTCGCCAGCCGCGTCACGGGACGTGCTCGGCCCGCTCCCTCGCCGGAGCGGGCCGTTGTGCTTGGTAGGGCGGGTTTGTCGGGCAACAACAGCTACAAAGATGTAGAAGAGGTGGACACGGAGGACCACGGTAGGCCGGGTAGTCATAGCCGGGCCGGCCTCCTAGTTTGTCGGATCATGAGACGGCAGGGCGCCGGCGGGCGCCGTCAGGGCGACATGCGGTTTGGCCGCGAGGAGAAGCGTGGTGGCGCGACCTACGGCCCGCCACCCGAGGACGAGCACGCCGACCGCGGGCCGCTGACCTGCGGCGGCTGCGGCGGCACCGGCTTCGTCCAACGAGACCACCGCGGGGCGCAGGCCGTCGACGTCTGCGTCTCCTGCGACGGCCGAGGGCGGGTGTGACCGGCCACCGCCCGCGCTCGCCGCGCCTGCTGCGGCTGGCCTGCGCGCACCACCGGCACCGGGACCCGCCGGACGGACGGGCCGAGTCGAAGCGGGCCTGGTCGCCGGGCCGGCACTGCGCCGACTGCCGGGTCGTCTGGGCCGACGGCGACGGCCCCGCCGCGGCCGCCCACCACGGCCCGCCGCCACACCACCCCGCCGAACCACCGGTCTGACCCCGCCACGCGCGGACCAGCCATCACCGCCGGCTGCCGCCAAGCCACCACCGCCCCGCAGCCACCGCAGCCCCGCAGCCACCAAAGCCCGGCAGCCCTCCCCGCCCGGCAGCCGCCACCACCGAGCCCCCAGACCCGCCCCACACATCGCGCCCAAGATCGCGGTTTGGGCCCTGGGGTGGTCGTAGAAACGTCCCTTCTACGACCACCCCAGGGCCCAAACGACGATCATGGTGGGTGGGGTGGCCGGCTGCCGGGCCGCTGCCGGGCTCGGTGCCGGGCCCTTTGTACCCGTTGACATACTCGGTGCCTGTTGGGGCATGAACGTCCCGCCCGGCTCGGGCATCGATCACGGCGGGTACCGAGAGGCGGGCCATGGAGTTCGACGACCAGTCGGTCGACACCTCGCAGCTGGACGACCAGCGCGGCGGGATGGGTTCGGGTGGGCGGATCGCGCTGGGCGGCGGCGGCCTCGGCGTCGTCGGCGTGGTGATCTATCTGCTGGTCACGCTGCTCGGCGGCGGCACCACGGGTAGCACGACCGGCCTGCCGGCGGGCGGCACCGGGGCTGGCGCCTCGGCGGCGGCCGATCTGGCGGCCCGGTGCAACACCGCGGGGGCGCTCGACACATACGACGACTGCTTCGTCCTGAAGGTCTTCAACGAGGTCAACCAGACCTGGACGAGCTACTTCTCCGGCCGCGGCCAGGCCTACACCCGCCCGACCCTGGTCTACTTCGAGCAGTCCACCAGCACCGGCTGCGGCCAGGCGTCGTCGGCGGTCGGGCCGTTCTACTGCCCGAACGGCCAGCGGGTCTACATCGACCTCGGTTTCCTCAACGAGCTGCAGCAGCGCTACGGCGCCCAGGGCCGGTTCGCGCAGGCGTACATCGTCGCCCACGAGGTCGGCCACCACATCCAGACCCTCACCGGCACCGAGGCCCGGGTCCGGGACGCGCAGCAGGCGGACCCGTCCCGCGAGAACGCCCTGTCGGTGCAGCTGGAGCTGCAGGCCGACTGCTACGCGGGCGTCTGGTCGACCCTGGCCAACAAGGACGGCTACGTGACGATCGGCCAGGCCGACGTCGACGAGGCGCTCAACGCCGCGCAGGCCGTCGGCGACGACCGCATCGAGCAGAAGGCCGGCGTCGACGTGAACCCGGAGACCTGGACCCACGGCTCCGCCCAGCAGCGTAAGACCGCGTTCCAGACCGGCTACCAGGGCGGCACCCTGGAGTCCTGCGGCACTGTCCCCCAGTAGGACCGTTCTCCCCGTCCTTCCTTCCGCGACGACGGCCACCGTCGCCGGAAGGAAGGACGGTCAGGCCTGGCCGGCCGGCTGCGCGGGAAGTTCCAACGACGTCGGGGAGCCGTCGGCCGGGCCACCGTCGCCCGACACCAGCCGCAGGACGTCGGTGACGGCGGAACCGTCGACGGTCTCCTTCTCCAGCAGCAGGGCGGCGAGGCGGTCGAGGGCCTCCCGGTGCGTGCGCAGCAGCTCGATCGCCCTGGCCTCGGCCTCCCGCAGGATGCGCGCGACCTCACCGTCGATGACCCGCTGGGTGTCCTCGGAGTAGGACCGGCTGACGAGCTCCTCGCCGCCGAGGAACTGCTGCTGCCCCGAGCTGTAGCCGACCGGGCCGACCGCGTCGGACAGCCCGAACTCCCGGACCATCCTGGTCGCGAGTTCCGTCGCCCCGGCGAGGTCGCTGGACGCCCCCGTCGAGCCGTAGCCGTAGACGACGAGCTCCGCGGCCCGGCCGCCGAGCCGGACCGCGAGGCTGTCCAGCAGGTAGGGCTGCGTGTAGAGGTGGCGTTCGGCCTCCGGCAGCTGCTCGGTGACGCCGAGCGCCATCCCGGCCGGCAGGATCGTCACCTTCGCGACCGGGTCGGCATGCGCGGACAGGGCAGCGACCAGCGCGTGCCCGGACTCGTGGAAGGCGACCGAGCGCTTCTCGTCGGGCAGCAGCGCGTTGGACGCCTCCCGGCGGCCGAGCAGGATCCGGTCCCGGGCCGCGCCAAGGTCGGCGGCGCTCAGCACGTCCCGGCCCTCCCGGACCGCGTGGATGGCCGCCTCGTTCAGCAGGTTGGCCAGGTCGGCGCCGGAGAAGCCCGGGGTCGCGCGCGCGACCACGTCGAAGTCGACGTCAGGGGCGAGCTGCTTGCCGCGGGCGTGCACGGCGAGGATCGCGGCCCGTTCCGCCTGCGTCGGCAGCGGGACGGTGACCTGGCGGTCGAACCGGCCGGCCCGCAGCAACGCGGCGTCCAGCGTCTCCGGCCGGTTGGTCGCGGCGAGCACGACGACGCCGGTCGAGCCGTCGAAGCCGTCCATCTCGGCGAGCAGCTGGTTGAGGGTCTGCTCGCGCTCGTCGTTGGAGCCACCGATCACGGAGCCACCGCGGCGGCCACCGATCGAGTCGATCTCGTCGATGAAGATGATCGACGGCGCCCGCTTGCGCGCCTCGGCGAACAGGTCACGCACCCGGGAGGCGCCGACGCCGACGAACATCTCCACGAAGCTGGAACCCGTCACGGACAGGAACGGCACCTCGGCCTCGCCGGCGACCGCCCTGGCCAGCAGGGTCTTGCCGGTTCCGGGCGGGCCCACCATCAGGACGCCGCGCGGGCCCTTCGCGCCGGCCCTGGCGTACCGGTCGGGGTTGCGCAGGAAGTCGACCACCTCGCTGATCTCCTGCTTGGCGCCCTCGTAGCCGGCGACGTCGGCGAACCGGGTCTCCGGGCGCTCCGCGTCGGTGATCTTGGCCCGGGACCGGCCGATCGCGCCGAGTGGGCCGCCGCCGGAGAGCTGGCGCTGTGTCTGGCGGCCGGTCCAGACGAAGAAGCCGACGAGCAGCAGCAGCGGCAGGAAGCTGAGCAGCACCGAGATCCAGGAGCCGCCGGTCTGGGTGCCCTTGACCGTCACGTGCTTGGCCTGGAGCTGGGAGGCGAGCGTGGTGTTGTCGAGCACCGTGGGGATCTGGGTGGTGAACGACGTGCCGTCCTTCAACTTGCCGTCGACGGCACCCTTGTCGTTGATCGACACCGACGCGACCTTGCCGGCGTTGACCTGGCCGAGGAGATCGGAGTAGTCGAGCGCCTTCGTCTTGCCGCCTGCCATGTGGGGCGTGAACAGCAGCAGCGCCGTGAGCAGCAGCCCGAACGGCAGCAGCCAGCTGCGCCACATCGGCGGCTTGGGCGGCGCCGGCTTGGGCGCCGGATCCCGAGGCGGGCCGGACTTGGCCGGTGCCGAGTGATGCACGCCGGGCAGGCGCACCGAAGAGATCACGTCAGACTCCCGTCCTGGCGGCGACCGCGTCGAGGGAGGTGCTCCGGTCCGACGTCGGCATAGCCCACGCGCTGGACGCTACAGCCCCTATCACGGCGGCCGGCGACATGTTCCCCACGTCTCACCGGCCTCGGGCGGTGCTCCGAAAGGCCGCGGGGTGGTTGAAGCCAGGCGCGCCGGGCAGGGAGTTACGGACCATCGACCTGGCTCCCCGAGAGGACGATGATGAGCACCGTACGTAGTCCGCTGTCCGACGAGGCCCGGACCACCACCGGCGAGGCCCTGCAGGCCGCCGTCGTCGAGCTGATCGATCTCAGCCTGCTCGCCAAGCAGCTGCACTGGAACGTCATCGGCCACAGCTTCCGCAGCGTGCACAAGCAGCTGGACGAGGTCGTCGACGTCACCCGCGCCTACACCGACACGCTGGCCGAGCGGTCGGTCGCGATCGGCTGCAACCCCGACGGCCAGTCGCACACCGTCACGACCCGGTCGCCACTGCGCGGGGTGGAGAGCGGCTACCTGCCGGACGAGAAGGTCGTACGGATCATGACCGACCTGCTGGGCGAGACGAGCCAGCACATGCGGGCCCACATGGCGACGACCGAGAAGGCCGACCCGGTGACCCAGGACGTCTTCATCAACCTGCTGCAGGAGATCGAGGAGCAGCACTGGATGTTCCAGGCCATGTCCTGACCCGCCTAGTGCTGCGGCGGACAACGTCTGCCCGCCGCCTTGATCGCCGTTTCGACCCTCTGGTGGCTGCGCAACAGAAGCGGACACGACCACCAGAGGGTTGAGACCGCGATCATGGGAACGCCCGAAGCGGGCGAACCTTGTCGGAGGCGGCACCAGTACTACTTCGTCAGGTCGCCCTCCGGGTGGCGCAGCCGGTCGTGGCCGCTCAATCGGCCGAACCCTGCGACCTGCATAGATGCGGAACAGAGATCGCGCTGTACGAGCCTCCGAGGCATCGGTTTGTCCTGGTCCGAGCGACCCGACAAAGCCCTACTAGCCCGTATCCCGTAGATCATGCAGGAGCGCCGATCTCCATACTGAACTGGCGATCATGGGTGGCCCGCTCTCCACCTGATGGCCATGATCGCGAACTGGGTATCGAAAACGGCACCCGGCGCCCGATTTGAGACTTTTATCCATACGCACTTCGCGATCATGGCCCGGCCAGTGGCTCGATACGACCTGGAGATCCGCGTCTGGGTATGGAATTTGGCGTAGCCCGGCCGCAACGAAGATCCACGAAAATCGCTTTAGCCCGCCCCTCGGGCCGGCTGGGCCTGTCCACCCGCCGAGGGCCGGATTCTGCGCCGAGCCGGGCCGGTAGGAACAACAGGCCGGGTTGTCGGCTACTTGGCGGTCTGACGGGGGACGCCGTGCTGTCCGGCTGGGGTCCGCGTGCCCGGCACAGGTCGCACGCGTGGTCGACACATCGATGACGTCCCGACCGACCGAGGACGGCTCACCGCCAGCACACCCGCCTGACGTCCTACCTGCGGGTAGCTCCCGCCCACGCCGACGAGCGGGGTCAGCCCGCCGAACCGCTCCGACCCGTCGGCCGGCGAGCCGTATCAGCTTGAGGGGCTGTTGGGCCGGAGCGGGATGAGCAGCGTCTATCTCGGCCGCTCAGCCGAGGGCCGGCAGGCCGCGGTCAAGGTCGTCCGGGCGGAGTACGCGACCGATCCGGACTTTCGCCGGCTGTTCGAGCGCGAGGCCCGGCTGGCCAGCCGGGTCGCCCAGCTCTGCACGGCCGAGGTCATCGGCGATGGCGAGGACGACCCGGCGGCCCGGACCACATCGAGATCGCATGGGAGATGTGAGCCTCAGCCACTACCTTTGCGACGCACACACCATGATCAACGGTTTTACCCAGCGAGTGGCCGAACCGCAATTCTCTCACCGGAACGGGAATTTTGGCTTTTCTGACGGTTTTACCCTTCCGGAGACGGCGCCGGCGACGGCCTGCAAGAGGCGTCGACGCGCAGCATCTTCGTCTAGACCAAAAAGATCCAGCGATACGATCGTATCGAGCAGGCCGGGCCGCGGACAATCCTCAATTCGTACCGGCAGCAGCTTTCGCTGAATACCATCCGGGTCCGCCCTGAGGGTAGCCTGCCATTCTGACTGTCCGTAAACCGAACTGAGATAGGAGGAAGACAACAGTGCAATCATGCGGGCGGAACTTCTTATACCGTGCAGCATTTGGAGCTGCCAATTCGAGCCAACGACGAAGTCCCAGGCTTGAATCAAGACGCGGTACCCCGCGTCTTCCAGAACTGCTGCTACCCATTCAGCCCATTGCAGATCGGCTCCAGTGTACGAAACAAAGAAGTCCCACGTGTCGGAGTCTGGCTTCCCGTTCCCCTCGTTCCTGTCGACCTCGGCTTTGCTCAGATCTCTCCGATCTTGAGAGGACGAGGATCGCGACCGCAACTTGTTAAGTTCGTTCATCAGGTCGTTGGCAGTATTGCGCAGCTCACTTTCCCGCTCCTGCGCTTCGCGCAGGGCTATTCGGAGCCTCTCCACCTCGACCCTCGGGTCAAAGCGTAGTTCAGGCGAAACCGCATTGCGCGCGAAGACGAACGAGCTACCTCTGTCGATGTTGAGCTGGGTAGGCGCCGGCAGGCTCTGTTCCAGCAAGCGGTCCCGAAGGTGGGGAAAGATAAGATTGAGCGTCAATGGGAGCGGCTCGCCCGGTATTCCATGTTGTATGAGGTCACAAAAATTCTTTGTAAACTGCGTGAGAGGGCTCGGACCCGCCTCGTAGCGGGCAGGCGCGTGCGCCTCGGAGGCGGTCAGCGTATACGCGCCACTCACCTTTGCTATGTCCGCGAAGTACTCCGCCTCGTCGGAATTTCCTTGCCGGTTTTCGGTGGCGATTCCAGAAAAACAGCAGTCGAGGACGATAACCCGAACCCGGGCCCGGCTGTGGGAGAGCATCCTACGGATGGCTGCCATAAGGAGACCGCTAAACTCTCGCTCGACAGGATCCGCGGATGTGTCCACCAGGCCCATGCAAAGATCTTCATTTAGCGTCGACTGACCGTGACCAACGTAGTAGAAGAACAGGACATCGGATGTCTCTACTATCATTTTGGCTAGCTTGAACGAAAGATCGCCCAGGGCATTTTCATTTAGAAAAACGTCTACTTTTTCGGACGGCCAGCCGCAGAGCGGGCCGGTCAGCAGGTTCTTGATGCGGTCGAGACTGTTTGCCGCAGCGGGCATCTGCGGGAGATATTTGTATTCGGAAGTACCAACCAAAATCGCGCGCGACCTAGAGAAGTCTGGCGCCGTTAGCTCATCCATCCAGCATCTTCTTCAGCAACGGCATCACGTCGTCGATGTTCTCGGCGTCCAGTTCGATCTCGCGTTCAGAACTGCTGTCCTTGACTCGTATCCGCAGACTGGAGCGGCGGGATTCGATCCAAGACTTTATGGTCGCCAGCATGGCGACCCCGACGCCGCCCGACCCCGCGACCACGCTCAGGACATCCCACCCGGCGCCTTGCTCGCCCGACGATGGAGCAGTCGGCGATAGCTTCACCTCCAGCCCATTGACGCGCCGCAGCCACGTCCGGAGTGAGAGCAGGTCTGCAGCGTCGGCCGCAGAGATCACAAAGGTGGTTGCCACGTCGACCCCCGTCTCAGGTGCTACCTCTTTGGGAGCCTACTCCCAAGATCTATCCGGTCTATCACGTGGCCATGGCTGGTCGGGAGAGCAGATAACCGCTCTCGCAAAGCCCGTGCCGGACAACGAGGACATGAAGGTAGTCGACATCACCGATCGCGCCGCGCTGGTCGCCGGCCTCCCTCACGAACAGCCGCGCTACTTCCTCCAGCACGCTCTCGGCTACCAGGTCCACGACGTGCGCCATCCTCACCACACCCGGCGCCACGGCGGCGCCGACATCGGATGGAAGGAGCCTGCTGCCTCGTGACCGACTGGACGAGCCTCGACTACGCCTTCATCGACATTGAAGGCAACGGCCAGCAGCCGCCGGACCCGGTGGAGCTGGCGGTCGCACCCATCACAGGCGGCACCATCGGCGAACCGGCCAGCTGGCTCCTATGACCGGACGGCCCGATTACCACCTTCGCCCGGCGCATCCACGGCATCGCCAATGAGGCCGTAGCCGCCGCCCCCGTCATGGCCGACGTGGCGAAGGAGATCCGCACCGCCCTGGAGGGTCCGGTGATCGTTGCCCACAACGCACCCGTCGACCTTGGCGTGCTCCAGCGCAAACTCGCCGGCTGGGAGCCGGCCGAGGTCTTCGACACCTTGAAGCTCGCCCACAGACTTCGGCTCGAGCGCGTCAGTTACCGCCTCGGCTCGCTGGTGGAGGCCTTTGGCTTGGCCCAGGGTCTGAACTCGGGCCTCCGGCCTCACCGCGCCACCTACGACGCCCTGGTGACGGCCCGGTTGTTCGTCCTGCTGGCCACACACGCAGACGGCCAGTCCTTGTCCCTCGACGAACTTCGCGACCTTGTTCCTGAAGGCGACGATGACCCGCCTACGACCCTTTTCTGACCAAGATCATCGCCAGGGCTCCAGGCGGAACGCGAGGTCGGCGTCGGGGACGGCGGTGTCCAACTGGGCCTTCTGCAGGCGGCCGGAGTAGTCCCAGTTGACCGACTGCCAGCGGGTCACCTGGTCGAGGACCCAGCGGCCCGACTGGCGGGAGCCGTTGCCGGAGCGGCCGTTGCCGCCGAACGGCAGGTGGGCCTCCGCGCCCGAGGTCGAGTTGTTGACGCTGACCATGCCCGCAGAGATGCCGCGCCGGAACCGGAACACCGTGGCCGGGTCGTTCGTGTAGATCGCGGACGACAGGCCGTAGCCGGGGGCGTTGGCCAGCTCGATGGCGGCGTCGAGGTCCCGGTAGGTGGCCAGGCCGACGATCGGGCCGAACGTCTCCTCCAGGAACAGGGCGTCGTCGGGACGCACGCCGTCGACGACGACCGGATGGTAGTAGAGGCCCTCGGCCGGGTCGCCGACGAAGCCGCGGCGCGGGGCCGCGGCGGTGATCCGGCCGACGGCGGTCGAGCCGAACGTCGTGTGGTGGTCGCGGATCAGCCCGAGGTGGCGCTCGTAGCCCGCGGCGAACTTGGCGTCGAGCATCGGGCCGTAGAGGACCGGGCGGGTCGGGTCGCCGATCGCCGCGTTCTCGACGGCGGCGGCGAACCGGCGGCGGAACCCGGCGTACACCGACTCGTGGACGATCACGGTGCCAAGCGACGTGCAGCGCTGCCCCGCGGTGCCGAACCCGCCGAACAGGGCGCCCTCGACGGCGAGGTCGATGTCCGCGTCGGGCGCGACGACCATCGGGTTCTTGCCGCCCAGCTCCAGGCACGGCGTCTGCAGGTGCCGCCCGCACAGCGCGCCGATCTCGCGGCCGACCTCGGTCGAACCAGTGAAGCCCACCTTGTCGACGAGCCCGGCGTCGAGGGCCTGCGCGAGCCCGGCGGCGGTCGCGGCGCCGTCGGCCGGGACCATCGACAGCACGCCCGGCGGGAGGCCCGCGTGCTGGGCGAGCTCGGTGAGCGCCCGGGCGCAGGCGGCGGCGTACTCGGCGGGCTTCCAGACGACCGCGTTGCCGCACAGCAGCGCCGGCACCAGGTACCAGCTCGGCACGGCGACCGGGAAGTTCCCCGCGGTGATCACCATCATCACGCCGACCGGCTCGCGGAACGTGAACAGCTGCTTGTCGGGCATCTCCGACGGGACGGTCTCGCCGTAGAGGCGGCGGCCCTCGCCGAGGAAGAACCGGCAGGTGTCGATGATCTCCTGGACCTCGCCGCGGGCCTCGGCCAGCGGCTTGCCGATCTCCCGGGTGACCAGCCGGGCCAGCGCCTCGGCGTTCTCCTCGACGAGGCGGCCGAAGTTCCCGATGACACCGCCCCGGACCGGGGCGGGCACCTCGGCCCAGCCGCGCTGCGCCCCTCGGGCGACCCGCGCCGCCGCGACCAGCGTGCCGGCGTCGCCGAGCCGGACCTCGGCGACCACCTCGTCCAGGCGGGCCGGGTTGGTCGAGGCGACGGTCGGGCCCTCGGTCTCGACACCGTGGATCATGGCTGCCGCCAGCGGCGGGTGTACCAGCGTCATCGTCGCCTCCGCGAAGGTCTGTCAGCGGGTTCGGGCCCGGCTGGTCCGGCCGGGCGGTTCAGCCGCGGGCCGTAGTCTCGCCCAGGCGGGCGGACCCGGCCAGGGCGTCGAGTACCCGGCCGAGGGCGCCCACCGCGGCGTCGATCTCGTCGTCGGTGATCGTCAGCGCCGGCCGCAGCCGCACCGTGCCCGCCCCGGCGGGCAGCGCGAGGACGTGCTCGTCGGCGCGCAGCCGGCGCAGCGTCTCGTCGCGGGTGGCCAGGTCGGGCAGGTCGAAGGCGCACAGCAGGCCGAGGCCACGGGGGTTCGACACGAGGCGCGGGTGACGTCCGGCGAGCCGTTCCAGGCCGGCGAGAAGCCGCTCCCCCGCCCGGGCCGCGGCGTCGAACAGCCGGTCGCGCTCCATGACCTCCAGCATCCGGGTCGAGCGGACCATGTCCACCAGCCCGCCGCCCCAGGTCGAGTTGATCCGGCCGGGCACCCGGAACACGTTGTCCGCCACCTCGTCGAGCCGCCCGCCGGCCATCACCCCACCGACCTGGACCTTCTTGCCGAACGCGACGACGTCCGGCGCGAGGCCGAGGCGCTGGTAGCACCACGCGGCGCCGGTCGTGCCGACGCCGGTCTGCACCTCGTCCAGGACGAACAGGGCGTCGTTCTCATGGGCGAGCGCGCCCAGGGCGGCCAGGAACTCGGGCCGCAGGTGCCGGTCACCGCCCTCGCACTGGATCGGCTCGGCGAGGACGCAGGCGATGTCGTGCGGATGCGCAGCGAACGCCGCCGCGGCCTGGGCCAGGGCACGGTCCTCCGCCCCCACGACCGCGGCGAGGCTCGCCTCGGTCACCGGGAAGGTCTGGGCCGGGCTGTCGATCCGCGGCCAGTCGAACTTCGGGAACCGTTCGGTCTTGTTCGGGTCGGTGTTGGTCACCGAGAGGGTGTAGCCGCCACGGCCGTGGAAGGCGTGCCGCAGGTGCAGGACGCGGGTGCCGAGCTCGGCCGGGCGGCCATGAGCCTCGTTGTGCCGGCTCTTCCAGTCGAACGCGGCCTTCAGCGCGTTCTCGACCGCCGGGGAGCCGCCCTCCACGAAGAACAGGTGCGGCAGCCGCGGGTCGCCCAGGACACGGGCGAAGGTGGTGACGAACTCCGCGTAGGCGACGGTCGCGACGTCCGGGTTCGCCGGCTTGTTCAGGGCGGCGCGGCCGAGCTCGGCGACCACGGCGGGGTCGCCGGCGAGGGCCGGCGGGTTCACACCCAGCGGCGCGGAGGCGAAGAAGCTGTAGAGGTCGAGGTAGGCCTCGCCGCTGCGGGCGTCCACGAGCGTGCGGCCGCTGCTCGCGTCGAGGTCGACGACGAGGTCCAGCCCGTCCACCAGGACGTGCCGGCCGAGCACCTCCGGCACGTCGACCGGCGCGACGACGGCCCGGCCCGGCGGGCGCGGGCCGGCGTCCCCGGCCCGCCGCTCACGGCCGCGCCGGCCGTCGGGGCCGGCCGACCGGCCCCGACGGCCGGCGCCGGCGCCTGTGTCGGTCACGAAGGCAGGCACGGCCACGGGACCTCCCAGATCACGAAGATCACAGACTTGGGACGCATGTCGTAAATACGTCGCCGCATCCGTCTCTACACAGGAGATCCTTCTTCAGATCACTGGTTTTGACAAATTTTCTACGGTCGCCGTCGGCGGCAGCGGACGCGCGGAGCCCGCGCACGCCCCTCGGCCCCGACCCGCGCCAGCGGGCAGCGGGCAGCGGGCAGCGGGCAGCGGGCAGCGGGCAGCGGGCAGCGCATGATCGTCGTTTTGGCCCTCTGGTGGCTGTTTCGAGGGCCAGTTCACGACCACGGCAGGGCCAAACCAGCGATCACCGGCGGGGGCCGGCCGCTCGGCTCCGGGCCGCGCTTCCCGGGAGGTGCCTCAGGCCGTGGGCGTCGGGGCCGAGCCGGTAGGAGGCGCGGCCGTGGCCGACGGCGTCGACGGGTGGTCGCTGGTCGGGGCGACCGACGGCGTCGTGCTCGTCGGCGGCGGGGTAGTGGTGGTGTGCGTCGGGGTCTGGGATGGCGGCGAGGTCGGCGCCTGCGTCGGGGTGGCGGAGGGCTTCGTCGTGGCCTGCCGGCTGGGCGCGGCCGTCGTCGCGGCCGGCGGCGGGACCGCCGCGTCGGTGGTGCTCGCCACCGTCTCAGGGGTGGACGGGGTCGCGGTGACGGCGTCGGTCGGCGCTCCGGTCGAGGTCGAGCTGACCTCGACGCCGGAACCGCCACCGCCGCCGGAGTGCGCGAGCACCAGCGCGAGGCCGACGGCCGCGGCCACCACGAGCACCGTCACGAGGGCCAGCACGATCTTGACCGCTGACGAGGGCCGGCCTGGACCGACCTGGACGGGCGGCCGCGGGCCGCCCTGCCAGCCCGCGGCGTCGGCGAACGCGGCCTCGTCCGGCCGGCCACCAGAGCCGCCGCCGGCGCGTGGCCGCTCGTGGTCCGGCTGCAACGGCGAGCGCAGCATGGTGGGCAGGTCCCCGGAGTCGTCGTCCTCGCGGCGCGCGCCGACGCCCGCGTGGCCCTCCTGGGTCCGCTGCAGCGGCGAGCGCAGCATCGTCGGCAGCTCGCCGGAGTCGTCGTCCCGGCGCGAGCCGCCGCCCCCGCGAGCCTCCCCGTACGCGCCCGGCGGAAGCATGGTCGGCAGGTCGCCCGAATCGTCGTCCCGGCGCGAGCCGCCACCCCCGCGGCCCTCGCCGTACGCGCGCGGAGTGGGCAGCGCTCCCCCGCTGGCGGCGCGCGCGGCAAGCTGCCGCGGGCCGGTGTCCACTGGGGCGACAGCCGGGAGTTCCGGCGTCGCGGCCGGTAGCGCCTTCGCGGGCGGCAGCGCCTTCGCGGCAGGCAGCGCCTTGACGGGCGGCGGCAGCACGAGGGTGCCGGACGGCACGTCCACGTCTGGTTGCGCCGGAACAGGCGCCTCGCCCAGCGCCGTGTCGATGGGCGACGGCGTGGGCGGCTGGGCGACCCAGGGCAGCAGCGCGGTCTCGACCGCCCGGTCCGACTCGAGCGGCGTCTGGACGTTCTGGTGCAGCAGCGCGCTGACCAGTGCCGCCGCCGTCGGCCGGTCGTCCGGGTCCTTGGCCAGCGTCGCGCGCACCAGGTCGACCAGCTCGGCCGGCACCCCGTCGAGGTCCGGCTCGTCGCGCTGGATCCTGGCGATGATCTCGAACGCGCCGTCCGCCCGGAACGGGCCGTGACCGGTGGTGGCATAGGTGACGCAGGCACCCCAGGCGAACACGTCCGCGGCTGGGCCGACCGTCCCGCCGCGCAGCTGCTCCGGCGCCATCCAGACGAAGGTGCCCAGGCGCTGGCCGGCCTGGGTCTGGGCGACCGTGACGTCGGAGTCGGCGCCACTGTCGACGCCGAGCAGCGAGCGGGTGGTCAGCGCGACCCCGAAGTCGATGATCTTCGGGCCGTCCCAGGCGAGCACGACGTTGGCCGGCTTGAGGTCACGGTGCACGACGCCCACCGCGTGGATCGCGACCAGCCCGTCGGCGAGGCCGGCGGCGAAGCCGACGACCAGCCGGGCGGCGAGCGGCCCACGTCCCGCGACCGCGTCGAGCAGGGTGGCGCCCTGGATGAACTCGGTGGCCAGCCACGGCGGGTTGGCCTCGGTGTCGGCGGCGACCACGGCGGCCACCGAGCCGCTGTCTATCGACTGGACGGCGACGGCCTCGCGGCGGAACCGGGCCCGGAAGCGCGCGTCATCGACGAGCGACGCCGACGGGACCTTCACGGCGACGGCCTGGTCGTCAGTCCCGAAACCGAGATAGACGGTGCCCATGCCGCCCGAGCCAAGCCGGCCACCAAGCCGGAACGGCCCAATGGAACGCGGGTCGTCGTCCGTGAGCGGTGCCAGCACGAATCCCCCTGCAGCCGAGGCGGTGCCGGATTGGGTTCGAGGCCAGTCGACTGGGTCCTACGAGAATGGCACCCCCGCTGCTCATCACCTTCTCAACCATTCGTCAGCCAGGTGGGCATTTCCCGCTACGCCACCATGTCGGCCTGGCGACGACCACCGAAGTGCCAGTCGCGAGCAGCGCCAGTAATCAGCGGTACCAGTCGTCAGCAGTGCCGGTCGTCAGCGGCGGCTGCCGTCGACGGTCGGGTCGGACGGCGGGATGGCCGAGGGGTCCTGCGGCGTGAAGTGCTGGCCGTCCCAGTTGAACCGGACCCGCGCCGTGCCGGTCGGGCAGCAGTCCGGGTCGTCGGCCGCGAAGGTGCCGTACTCGAGGACGACATACGACTTCGTGGTCGCGATCACCTTGATCTGCCGGCTGGGCTGGGACGTGTCGTAGCCGAGGAACTCGGTGTCGGTGAAGACGAACGCGCGCTGGACGAGTGCGTCGCTGCCGTCGGGGTTGCCGCTCGCGACGGTCTGGCTGCCGATGACGACGTTCAGCGGGCGGGCCGCGTCGAAGGTCGAGAGGTCGGCGGAGTAGCCGAGCGACTTCACCCTGTCCCGCACGTCCTGCTTCGTCAGCCGGCGCGGAGTCGTCGGCACGGCCGTCGCGGACGCCCGGCTGGTCGTCGCGGTCGGCCCGCCGGCCGCCGTGGTGCCGGCACCGGTGTCGCTGGGGCTGCCGGTCGACGCGGCGTCCGAGCCGGGGCTGCCGTTCTTCATGAGCGCGAGGGCCCCCGCGACGAGTCCGCCGACGACCAGCAGCACGAACACGGCCACGAGCGCCACCATGGCGCCCCGCCGGCCGGCCCGGGGGGTCGGTGGCGGCGTCCGGCCGCCACCGCCGGCGGCCGGGTAGCCGGGCCCGCGGTACCCGCTGTCGCCGTAGCCCGCGTCGCCGTAACCCCTGTCGCCGTAGCCCCTGTCGCCGTAACCCCCGGACGACCCGTGGGCCGGCGGCGGGGTGGACCGGGTGTACGGCGGCGTCGAGTACTCCTGGCGCGCCGTGGGCCGGGGCGGCCCGGCCGGAGGCCTGCGGGGGGCCGAGGGGTCGGGGGTGGCGGGCGGCAGTTCCCACAAGCGGGCCATCGCGGTCTCGTAGCGTTCGTCCGAGGTCACGACGCGCTCGGTCGCGGCGGCTCCCGACAGGTTGTCCCCCGCCGCGCCGCGCAGAAGACGGTCGCGCAGCTCGATCGCGGTCGGCCGGCGGGCCGGGTCCTTGTCCAGGGCGGACCGCACGATCGGCAGCAGCCCTGACGGCACACCGGAGAGCTCAGGCGCCGCGTTGAGGATGCGCACCCCGACGGCCTCCGGGGTCGGGGCCCGGAACGGCGGGTGGCCGGTCGCGGCGAACGCGACGCAGGCGCCCCAGGCGAAGACGTCCGCGGCCGGGCCGGCCCGTTCGCCGCGCAGCTGCTCGGGGGCCATCCAGACGATCGTGCCGATGAGCACCCCGGTGCTGGTGTGCCTGGTCGTGTCCGAGGCGCTGGCCACGCCGAAGTCGATGACCCTGGGCCCGTCCCAGGCGAGCACGATGTTCGCGGGCTTCAGGTCGCGGTGCACCACGCCGGCGTCGTGGATCGCGACCAGCGCCTCGGCCAGGCCGGCGGCCAGGCCCGTGAGCAGCCGGTCGTCGAGCTGGCCCCGGTCGGACACCGCCTCGGCCAGGCTCTTGCCCTCGACGTACTCGGTGGCCATCCAGGGCCGGTCGCCGGCGGTGTCGGCATCGAGCACCCTGGCGACGGCCGGGCCGTGCACCCGGCGGGCGGCGTCGACCTCGCGGCGGAACCTCGACCGGAACTGCTCGTCGCGCGCGAGCGCCGGCGCGGGGACCTTGACCGCGACCGCCTTGTCCTCGGGCGAGAAGCCGAGGTAGACGGCGCCCATCCCGCCCCGGCCGAGCAGGCTCTGAATCCGGTACGGGCCGATCTGGCGCGGGTCCTTGTCGCCCAGCGGCGTGAGCACGGGTCTTCGTCTCCTCCCCGCAGGCGTCGCCGATCGGCGCGGGCTGCGGTGTCTCGGCTGGCGGCGCGGGTACGGCCACGCGGGACCGCGGGCGCGGGTCCCGGCGACGCGCCGGCCCACGGGCGTCCGACCGGTTACGCGACGTCGCCATTGTTATCGCACGCCCCGAAACCGCCCGGGTCCCCCCGGCCCAAACGCTACGCGATCATGCCAATTCGCGCATCGATCGCGGCGGGGGCCGTTCGCGGCCAAGGAGCTTCCGGCGCCCGGACGAACGCCCAGCCCGGGTGGCCTGGCGACGGGCAGCCGGCACGCGGGTGAAACCCCGCGCCCGACGGGCCGGACGGAGGGCGCGGCCGGCTCGCTTCGGGCCGTGTGCAAACCTAGAACGCCATAGTGACGTTTCGCGCCCCTTGACCGCCCTGAGCACGGTATCCGCTCGTAGAGCCGCTTCCCCGGCTTTCGCGTGGCCGCCGTCCGCCGGGCTCGGCGGGCTGGTCTGGCGCCTGAGGCGGGAGCGGAGAGAGCGGACGAGATGTCGGGTGCAGGCGAGCGGGCCGCGTTCGCGGCCCTGAATCTCCGCTGGATCCGCAGCTTCGACGGCGTGTGGGCCTCGGCGCCGTGGCATGTCGACGGCCTGCACGCCGACGCCGTCCGCGCGCTGTCCGCCGCGGTCCGCGACGCGGCCGCCGAGCCCGCGGACAACTCACCGGGTCTGGTCCTCCAGGGCGAGGCCGGCACGGGCAAGACCCATCTGCTCGGCTGGGCCCGCGAGCAGGTGCAGACGGCCGGCGGCTACTTCTTCCTGGTCGGCCCGCTCGGCGGGGGCACGCCGTTCTGGGAGAGCGTCGTGGGCGCGATCGTCGACGGCCTCGCCCGGCCGGTCGACGGCGGCGAGACCCAGCTGCGGCTGTTCCTGCGCCGGCTGGCCGACGTCGTCGGCGCCGCGCCGGCGATCACCGCGGCGGTCACCGGCGAGGCCCCGCTGGAGCCGGTGCACCTCAAGGACCTCGTCGTCGCGCTGCGCGGCCACGACCGCCGGCTCGGCGGCGACTGCCAGGACACGCTGCGCGCGCTGGTCCTGTTCGGCTCGGACGACCTGGCCGACGAGGACGTCGGCCGCGGCTACCTGCAGTCGATGGCGGAGCAGTTCCCGAACCAGCGGGCCGAACGGGGGATGCGCGCGCCGGCGAAACCGGCCGCCGAGATCGTCCGCGAGCTGTCCCGGCTGCTCGCCCTGACCGGCCCGACCGTGATCGCCGTCGACCAGATCGACACCGCCCTCGCCCCGGCCCTGCCGGCCGCGCACGCCCAGCCGGTGCTGGGGGGCTCGCCCGCCGACCCACCCGGGCCGCGCGAGGGTGAACCGGAGGAGGGCTGGGCCGGCCAGCTCGTCCACGAGGTCGCCGACGGGCTCGCCGGCCTGCGCGACCTGACCACCCGGACGCTGTGCCTGGTCACCTGCCTGCCGGCGACCTGGGACCTCGTCGCCGGCCGAGCGGTCGGCCCGGTGACCGACCGGTTCCGGGTGCTCGACCCGCTGGGCCGCATCGGCGCCGTCGGGCTCGCCGAGCGGCTCGTGGCCCGCCGGTTCGCCCCGCGCTACCAGCTGATCGGGTTCGTGCCGCCGTACCCGACCTGGCCGGTGCATCCGGACGCGCTGCGCGCCGCCGTCGACGAGACCCCGCGCGCGCTGCTGCGTCGCGTCGACACCCACCTGCGCGCCGGCCTGGCCGCCGGATCCTTCACCGAGCTGCGCGCGCCCGGCGCGGCCACGGACCCCACGAGCGAGCCGGACCGGTCCGGGCTCGCGTCGGCAACGCCGCCGATCGAGCCCGGACCGAACGGCACCGGCCCGGACGGGCCGGCGGCCCGCAGGCTCATGGTCGGCCTCGCCGAGCTGGACGTCGCCTGGGCCCGGCTGCGCTCGGCCGTCCCCGGACTCGCCGCCCTGACCGAGCGCAACGAGGACGCGCTCGTCCCGGACCTGCTGGCCGCCGGGCTGGACGCGTGGCTCACCGAGCTCGGGCCGGCGGGCGCCGCGTTCAGCCGGGACGCCCAGCCCAGCGGCAGGCCTGCCCTGCACGCCCGGCTGCGCCAGGTCCTGGCCGAGCGGACCGGGGCCGAGGCGCACTGGTCGTTCCGGGCGATCCTCACCTCGCAGCCGCGGACGGCACTGGCCCGGCTCAACGCCGCCTGCGCGATGTCGGGGCTCGTCGGCGGCATCGGTGCCGGCGCGGGCGGCGGCGCGCGCCACCCGTTCGCCGGGCCGCCCGGTCAGCGGACGCTGGTGGTGCTGCGCACCGCTTCCTGGGACCCCGCCGCGTCCTGGGACCGCCTCCCGGCCGGCGGCCGTGCCGCCGCGCGGAATGACACGGACCCGGTCGGCCGCGCGATGCTGCTCGACGCCGTGGCGGCGTTCGAGCGGGCCGGCGGCGTGACCCACCTGCTCACCGAACAGGACGTCCGCACGTTCGCGGCCCTGCGCGAACTGCTGGACGGACGGCACCCGGCGCTGGAGACGTGGCTGCTCGCCCGCCGGCCGGCGAGCGCGACTCCGCTGCTGGCGGCCATCCTCGGGCCGCTGTTCGGGGAGCTCGCGCCCGAGCCCGCCCAGTACCCGCCGGTGATCGCCGTGCCCGCCAGCCGCTCCCCCTTCGTCGTCACGGCACCGGCCACGGCCCACCTGCGTCCGCTCGCCGGGCAGCCCGAGCCGGCGCAGCCGGCCCTGGCCATCGTCGCGACGCCCACCCCCGAGCCGAGGCCGACCCCGCCGGCACCGGTCGCGGTTCCCGGGCTGGCGCCACGTCCGGCGGCGATGACCGCGCCGGCACCGACGGTGGTCCGCGGGATCGAGCCGACGACGGTGTCCAGGCCCGCGGACCTGGGCCCGCCGGCGGCGGAGGTTCCGCCCGCGCCGTCGGAGGACCCGACCTGGCGGCCACCGAGCCGAGACGGCGCCCTGGTCCGGCCGCCGGTCCCGGCCAACCCGACGGCCGCCCGGGCGCCGTGGGGGCTCCCTCCCAGGGAGCTCGTCCGTCCCGGCCTCGCGGCCGCCGCCCTGCTCGTCCCGGTCCCGGTCCCCGGAAGCGCGAACGGGGGCCCGGCCGGGCCGGCGACGCCGACGGCTCCGACTCCGGCTCCAGCTCCAGCGATGGCGCCGGCTCCGACGGCTCCCGCCCGGCCGGTCCCGGTCGCCGGGGCGCCGTCGGCGCTCGCCGGTCCCGCGTCCGAGGCGCCGGTGACGCCGCCCGGCACTGTGCCGGTGCCGGTGCCGGTGACGCTGCCGGTGGCGGCCCAGGCGGCCAGCCCAGCGCCCGCGTCAGCGGCGGTCGAGCCGTCGTCCCCGACCGGGCCGCCGCCCCAGGCCGTGCGGTCGAACGGCGCCCGGCCGCCGGCCTGGCCCCAGCGGGTCGCCCCGGTCCGAACAGCCGGCCTTGTTCCGGTGACGCCCATGGCCCCCGCGTCCGCCCGGCCACCCGTGTCGGCCGAGCCGCCGGCCTCGGTCTCCGAGCCGCCGCCGTCGATCCCCGAGCCTGCGGCCTCGGTGTCCGAACCTCCGGCCTCGGTACCCGCGGCGGCGGAACCGCCTGTGACGGTGGCGGCGGAGTTCTCCCTCGATCCGGTCACGGCCGTGCCGGTCGCCGTCCCCGCCGCGCCGGCCGCGTTCTCCGACCTGACGATCTCCGTCGGCCCCGCCGTCACGGCCGAACCGGCCCGCCCCGCGCCCCGCTTCGAGCTGCCGGTCCTGGTGGCGCAGCCCACCGGGCGCGGCGAGCGGGCCGACGACGCGGCGGCGGCGGAGCCGACGACCGCGACGAGCGGAGCCGCCGAGTCGGTGCCGATCGGCACGGCCGCGGGACCGCGGGCGCCGGTCCGGCTACCGCTGGCGGCGCTGCGCCGCCATACGGTGATCTTCGGCGGGTCCGGCGCCGGGAAGACGGTTCTCGTCCGGCGGCTGGTCGAGGAGTCCGCGCTGCGCGGCGTCTCGTCGATCGTGCTCGACCTGACCGGCGACCTGGCCCGCCTCGGCGACGCCTGGCCGTCGCCGCCGGCCGGCTGGGTGCCCGGCGACGCCGAGCTGGCCCGCGAGTACGCGGCGAACACGGACGTCGTGGTGTGGACCCCGGGACGGCCGGACGGGCGCCCCCTCGACGCCGGGACCATCGACCCCGGCGAGCTGCTCACCCCGGCGCCGGGCAGGCGGGCCCGGGTGTCGGTCGTCAGCCTGGCCGGCCTGCCCACCGACGAGGCCCGGCAGGTGTTCGTCCGCCAGCTGCAGCTCGCCACCACGGCGTGGGCCCGCCGGCTGCCCGCCACGGACCGGCCGCTGGCCGGCCTGGTGGTGATGGACGAGGCGCACCGCCTCGTGCCGGCCGGACCGCCGACGCCGAGCACCGACAGCACGCTGCTGCTCGCCGCCGAGTCCGCCGACCACGGGCTCGGGCTGATCTTCGCCGCCCCGGCCCCGCACGCCCTGCCCGACCGCGTCCCGCGCCTCGCCGCCACCCAGTTCTTCGGCCGGCTCAACGCACCGGCCCAGATCGACGCGGCCCGGGCCATGGCGCGGGCGCTCGGTGGTGAGGCCCCGGAGGTCGGCCGCCTCGGGGTCGGCGAGTTCTACGCCGCCGGCGCCGGCCTCCCGTTCCCCTGCGTCACCACCGCGCTGTGCCTGAGTCACCACCCAGGCTGGCCACTGCCCGTCGAGGAGATCCTCGCCCGCGCCGGCCGCGGCCGCACGGCTACGGTGGGACCGAACGGGCAGAGTTCGTGAAACCCACTCGGACGGGCCGCGGGCGCGGTTCCGCGCACGACTGGAGCCGGACATGACCACAGCCGACGTGGGAAGCCCGCGCCGCGGCCTCGCGCTCACCGCGATGATCTTCGCCGTGGCGATGACGTTCATCGACATGACGATCGTGTCGATCGCCGCTCCGCAGATCCAGAGCGAGCTGAAGCTGTCCGCGACCGGCGTCCAGTGGGCGGTCAACGCCTACCTGCTGGCCCTCGCGGCGCTGTTCGCGTTCGGAGGACGGCTCGCCGACACGCTCGGGCACCGGCTGATGGTCCTCATCGGGATCACGACGTTCGCCGTCGCCTCGGCCATGTGCGGTTTCACCCCGTCGGGCAGCCTCGCCGAGGCGTGGATCGTGACGTTCCGGGCCCTGCAGGGCGCCGGCGGCGCGCTGATGTACCCGGCGGCCCTGGCGATCGTCGTCAACAGCTACGAGACGCACGAGCGCGGCCGGGCGATGGCGCTGTTCTTCGGGATCGCCGGCGGGCTGACGGCCGTCGGCCCGGCGCTGGGCGGGTTCCTGACCCAGTGGACGTGGCGGGCGATCTTCTGGGTGAACATCCCGATCGCCATCGTGGCGCTCGTCCTGACGGTGCTCGCGCGACCGGCGTCAGTTCGGACCGGCGCCCGGATGGACTACCGCGGGTTCGCGCTGGTCGCAGCCGGGACGGGGCTGTCGGTGTTCGGCTTCCAGCAGGCGGCGCGCTGGGGCTGGTCGGACCCGCTGACCGGCGCGTGCATCGCGCTGGGCTTCGTCCTGCTGCTGGTCTTCGGCTGGGTCGAGCTGCGCACCCGGTCACCGCTGATCGAGCTGCGGATCTTCGGCAACCGCGGCTTCCTGGTCGACAACGTGATCCTCGGCCTGTCGATGGTCGCGTTCGTTCCGATCTTCTTCTTCGCGAGCGAGTACGCGCAGGTCTCCCTCGGCGAGAAACCGGCCGACTCGGGCCTGCTGCTGCTCTACTTCTTCATCGGCTTCGCGATCGCCGCGCAGGTGGGCGGGCGGATGCTGGACCGGGGTGGCGCGTGGCGCCCGGTGGTCCTGGGCTGCGCCGTCGCCTGCGCCGGGCTGGTGCTCTGGGGCCAGCGGCTCGACTCGCTGCACCTCGGCGGCCAGATCTGGTGCATCATCCTCACCGGCGCCGGGATGGGCCTGATCATCGGGCAGGCGAACACCGACGCCCTCAACCGGGCGCCCGCCACGGCCTACGGCGAGGTCACCGGCATCACCCAGACGGTCCGCAACTACGGCTCCAGCCTGGGGATCGCCGTCCTCGGCACCATCCAGGTGACCCAGCTGCGCTCGCACCTGACCAGCTCGCTGGTGGCCCAGGGCGCGCCGCCGGCCGAGGCCCACCGGATCGCCGCCCAGTCGTCCCAGTCCGACCACGCGACCGGCTCGACCGCGCAGATCCCCCACTTCGTCCAGCTCGACTTCGCCCAGGCCACCCGGACCGTGTTCTACGTGATGGCCGGCGTGATGGCGCTGGCCTGCGTGATCGCCGCGCTGGCGCTGCCCCGCGCCTCCACCGCCGTCGGGCCGCAGGCCGCGCTCGGCGAGACCGGGCAGCCCGCCTAGCCGGTCAGGCGGTACCGGTCACGATCCGAGCGGTCGCGGTCGGCTCCGCGGCTAAGCTGTGATCATGTCCGGCTGGTTGTCCGCCGTTCTCCCGGTCCTCCCGCTCGCCACGATGTCGGTGGAGGCGGTCCGCGCGGCAGCCGTGCGCGCCGGCGCGACCGGTCCGATCGTCCGGGCCGCGCCGGACCCGGAGCGGGTCGCCGCCGCGTTCGGCAGCGAGCGCCTGTTCCGTGACGGCGACGGCGGCGCGGACGCCTTCGCGCCGCTGTCCGGCTTCTTTCCCACCCGGGACGGCTGGGTGCGGACCCACGCGAACTACCCGCACCACCGCGACCGGCTCCTGCGCCTCCTCGGCCTTCCCGACGCCGCCGACCGAGAGACCGTGGCCAAGGCGATCGAGGCGCGGCCGGCCGCCGAGCTGGAGGACCTGGCGTCCGCGGCCGGCGCCCTCGCGGTCCGGGTCCGGACCGAGGCCGAGTGGCGGGCGTCCGAGCCCGGTGCCGCCGCGGCCGTCGGACCGCTCGTGCGCAGGGTTGACCGCGACGACGTGGACCGCGCCGATGCCGCCGCCCGCACGCTGACGGGCGGCGCGCTCCCGCTGGCCGGCGTGCGGGTGCTCGACCTGACCCGGGTCCTCGCGGGCCCGGTGTGCGGGCGCACGCTCGCCCTGCTCGGCGCGGACGTGCTGCGCCTCGATCCCCCGGTCCCCGCGGAGATCGCCTGGCAGCAGCTCGACACCGGCCAGGGCAAGCGGACCGCGATCCTGGACCTGCGGACCGACCTGGCCCGCGCCCAGGAGCTTCTCGACGCGGCGGACGTGCTGGTGACCGGCTACCGGCCCGGCGCGATCGAGGCCTTCGGGCTGCGCCCGCCACCCGGGCTGATCCGCGCCCGGGTGAACGCCTGGGGCGACACCGGCCCGTGGGCCGGCCGGCGTGGCTTCGACTCCATCGTCCAGGCCGCGTCGGGCATCGCGCTGCTCGAGAGCGCCGACGGCGCGACGCCTGGCGCGCTGCCCGCGCAGGCGCTCGACCACGCGACCGGGTACCTGCTCGCCGCGTCGATCATCGACGCGCTGGTCGACCGGGCCGCCGACGGGCGGGGCCGCGACCTCGCCGCCGCCCTCGCCCGCACAGCGGCCTGGCTGCTCGACAGGCCCGGCCGCGAACCGGACCATCCTGCGGCCTCCGTGCCCACCGCCCGGTCGGCCGTCACGCACGGCACCCGCACGACGGCCCGTCCGGCGCTTCCCGGCTTCGACGACTACCCGTTCCCCGCGCACCCCTGGGGCAGCGACCAGGCCGCCTTCGGTGAGCCCCGGCCCTGAGGCCGCGGCGTCAGGCGACCGGGTCGGGCGGCTTGACGGGGTCCTCGTCCGGCGTCAGGTCCAGCTGCAGCCAGGCGACGTCGTGCCAGACGCCGTGCTTCCAGCCGATCTTGTACATGACCCCGACGTCGGTGAAGCCGAAGGCGTAGTGCAGGCCGTTGCTGGCGTCGTTGGGCTGGGTGATCCCCGCGATGACCCGGCGGTAGCCGCGCTCGGCGAGCCGGGGCAGCAGCGCCTGGTAGAGCGCGCGCCCGGCGCCCGTGCGGCGCCGGCCCATCCGCAGGTAGACGCTCGCCTCGCACGACCAGCCGTAGGCGGCGCGGGCGTGGTACTCCCGCCCGTAGGCGTACCCGACGACCGTCCCGTCGACCTCGAGCACCAGCCAGGCGTGGCGCTCGTTCGACCGCTGGATGCGGCCGGCCATCTCCTCGATCGACGGGACCTCGGTCTCGAAGGTGATCGCCGTGTCGGTGACGTAGTCCGCGTAGATCGCCGCACAGGCCGGGGCGTCCGCCGCGGTCGCCGGCCGGATCTGCCAGGGTTCGCTAGGCACGTTCTTATAGTAGACGCGAGACTTACCATAGTTTCACTAGGCTGGGGCCGTGAGTGACACACTCGGCGCCGCGCTGGCGGCCACCGTCCGATCCGCCCGGGCCGCGCGCGGCCTGACCGTCGCGGGGCTGGCCGACGCGTCCGGGGTCTCCCGGGCGATGATCTCCAAGGTCGAACGCGCGGAGGCCCAGCCGACGGCGGCGCTGCTGGCCAAGCTCTCCGGCGCGCTGGGGCTCACGCTCTCGGAGCTGATCGCGCGGGCGGAGAGCGGGCCGTCGCGGCTCACCCGTCACGGCGAGCAGCCCCTCTGGACCGACCCCGACAGCGGCTACTCGCGCCGCGCCGTGTCCCCGCCGGCGAGCACCGGCCTGGAGCTCGTCCAGGTCGAGCTGCCGGCCGGGGCGACCGTGGCGATGCCGGCCAGCACCTACCGCTTCATCGACCAGCAGATCTGGGTCCTCGCCGGCCGGCTCCGCTTCGTGGAGGGCGACGACGTCCACGAGCTGGGCCAGGGCGACTGCCTCCAGCTCGGCGCCCCGGCCGACTGCGTGTACGTCAACCCGACCGAGGCGCCCTGCCGCTACCTGGTCGCCCTCTACAAGGTGTCCGCGCCGCGCGGCTTGACCCTGACGCGAGGTCAGGGCACAGAGTCGGCGGTGTGAGCAGCGATCAGGCGGCGATCGGCACCGGGCTCACGGTCGGTCAGGCCGCGCGGCGGGCCGGGATAACCGTCCGGACGCTGCACCACTACGACCGGATCGGGCTGGTCCGACCGTCGGGCCGGACCACCGGCGGGTACCGGGTGTACCACGGGCCCGATCTCGAGCGGCTGCGGCAGGTACTCGTGTACCGCGAGCTGGGGTTCACGCTCGAGGCCGTCCGAGCCCTGGTGGACGACCCGGACGTGGACATGGTCGCGCACCTGCGCCGGCAGCGGGAGCTGCTGGTCGAGCGGGGCGCGCGGCTCGCCGCGATGGTCACCGCCATCGACAACGAACTGGAGGCACGCGCGATGGGCATGCGACTGACGCCGGACGAGCAGCTCGAGGTCTTCGGCACCGACCAGGTCGGCGGGGCGTGGGCCGACGAGGCCGAGCTGCGGTGGGGCGAGACGGACGCCTATCGACAGTCCCAACGCCGCACGGCCGCCTACACGAAGGCCGACTGGGCCCGGATGAAGGCCGAGTCGGACGAGGGCCTGCGTGCCTTCCGCGACGCGCTGCTGGCCGGCCTGCCCGCGGACGGACCGGCGGCGATGGCGCTCGCCGAGCAGCACCGCCGGTTCATCACCCACTGGTTCTACGACTGCGACCACACCATCCACCGCGGCCTCGGCGAGCTGTACCTGGCCGACGAGCGGTTCACCCGGCTGTACGAGGGCGTGGCTCCGGGCCTGGCCCGGTACGTCCGTGACGCGATCGCCGCCAACGCGGACGCCCAGTCCTGACCCCCGCCCGCCGGCCCTGATCACCCGCCCCGGTCAGCCCGCGTCTGGGGCTCGTGGATCCGGCACACCGACGGGGTTGGGCCACATCAGCAGCGGCGCGGCGGCCTGGGCGATCGGCGCGAGCAGTGTCGCCACACGTTCGATCATGACCGGTTCGAGGGCATCCCAGGCCGGGCCCGCGAGGCGGTCCGTCGTCGCCTCCAGGTCGCGGGCGGCGTCGAGCGCCAGCGCGGTCGGGGCCCCGGCGGCGTCGAGCCAGCCGCGAGCGCGCAGCCGGCCAGCCGCGGCGTCCCACTCGTCGTCGGTCCAGCCGCGGATCCGCTGATAGAACGCGCGGTCGGTGCCGCCCCTGCTGACCCGCCAGACAAGGCTTTCGGGGGCGTCGAGACCGGCGGTGACCAGGGCCGCGACGTGCCCGTCGCCTCGGTGCTCCCGCAGGACCGTGCTGGCGTGCCACAGGACGGCGACCGGGTCGTCGGGCCAGGGCAGCGCGGCGTTCGCGGCGCCGAGGACGCGACCGGCGACCGGCACCGCCTCGGCCGTCGAACGCAGCAGCGTGGCCAGCTCGGCGACCTCGTCCGGGTCGGTGCCGGCGAGCAGCGGCCCGAGCGCGGCACGGGCGCCGTCGAGGCGGGTGGCGAGCGCCTTCTCCGGCGAGATCCGCGTCCAGACGTCCGGCAGCGCGCGGGCCACCATGGCGGGCGCGAACCCGAAGAAGGCGCCGACGACCGGCCCGGCCTCGACGGGACCCAGCGGCGCGGCCCGGCCGGCGAAGTAGCCGCGCCAGTAGCCCCGCACGCCGGCGTCCTCCCACGCCGCCAGGCTGGCCGGCGCGAAGTAGGTGACGGCGTGCACCGGCTCGAACAGCCGCCACATCCTCTGGGCAACGGTGACCTCGACCATGACCCAACCCAATTCCGCCGCTCGGCGGAAAGCAACCCCTGCGGTGCCGGCCTGGGCGCGCCGCGCGGGCGGTCCCGGTACGCGGCCCGGTTACAGGTGCGCGCGCAGCCAGTCGCCGACCACGCGGTCGACGACCTTGGCCAACGGGAGCTGGGGCGCCGGTTCGAGGCCGGGACGCTCGGCCAACGGATGGTCGAGGCCCTCGATCGTGGCCAGCCGGACCCGGTCGGGTTCGCGGTAGTCGGCCCGGAGCGCTGTCACCAGCGCGTCCGCGTCGGCGCGGCTGTTCGGGTAGTCGAGCGCGCCGCTGACCAGGAGAACGGCCGGCTCCGGCCGGCGGGCGCCGACCAGGCCGGCGTGGGCCACGAAGTCCAGCCGGTCGGCCGCGGCGAGCGCCGGCTCGGACCAGTCGTAGGTCGTGCCCGCGGCCGCGGTGAAGACCTCGACCGCGGTGCGTGCCCGGATGGCCGGGTTGACCAGCGCCACCGCGGAGACCTCGACGGGCAGCCGGGCCACGACGTCGAGCGCGACGTTGCCTCCGAGGGACGCGCCGACGACGCCGATCGGCCCGTCCCGGAAGGCGAACATCTCCCGCAACGCGTCGAGCGCCGCGGGGAACTCGCCGGTGGCCTGCCGGACGACCGGATCGACGTATCCCAGCATCGGATCGGCCAGCGCCGCCTCGTACCCGTCGTCCCGCGGGCGCCGGCCGACCCACGGCATCCCGAGATGCACCCGCCACGCGGGCACGGCCGCCAGCGGGAGCGCCGCGGCGAACGCGGCGTCCGAACGCGGCGCGTCCATCATGTGCCAGGTCACCACCAGCGGCGCGGGCTCGCCCGCGCCGCCGGCAGGTGGCAGCGCCGTGAACGGGACGCCGGCCGCCCAGCCCGTGATCGCTTCGCCGTCGAGGGCGGTCGTCGTCTCGGTCATGGTGGCAACCTAGGGCCGAGGGAGGCCGCACCGGGACGCCGCTCGGCTGGCAGCAGAATCCGTCTGCCGACGGCAGACGGACGGCCGCGCCCACGCGCTCACGGCCCTGAGCACACGACGCCAGAAGGAGACCTCCTTGTCCGGACACCACGGGCCGCTGGTCGTGACCGTTCCGACCGAGGAGCTCCGGGCCGCGCTCGCCCCCATTGCCGGGACGGAGGTGACTGTCTGGGACCTGTCCGGCCCGCCGCCCCGGGCGGATCTCGACCTCGTCGTGGTGCCGTACATGGCCGCCCCGACCGTGCTGACGGCGCTGCGGGGCCTGCGCCCCCTGGTCGTGCAGAGCCAGTCGATCGGCTACGAGGGCGTCAGTACCGTCCTTCCCGACGGGCACGTCTTCTGCAACGCCGCGGGGGTGCACGAGGCGTCCACCGCCGAGCTGGCGGTCGGGTTGATGATCGCCAGCCAGCGCCGGCTGCCGACGTTGCTGCGCGCGCAGGCGGAGCACCGGTGGGCCCACGCCGAATCCCCGGCGCTGGCGGACTCCAAGGTGATCGTGGTCGGCCAGGGCGGCGTCGGCCGGGCGGTCGTCGGCCGGCTGAAGCCCTTCGAGGTCGACGTCCTCCGGGTGGCGACGCACGGCAGGGTCGACGCCGACGGCGTCGTGCGAGCGGTCGGCGAACTGCCGGCGCTGCTGCCCGACGCGGACATCGTCGTGCTCGCCGTGCCGCTGAACCCGAGCACCGCGGCCCTGGTGGACCGGGAGTTCCTGGCCGCGATGAAGCCCGCCGCCCTGTTGGTGAACGTCGCGCGCGGCGGGGTGGTCGTCACCGCGGATCTGGTCGACGCGGTCCGGGCCGGCCGGGTCAGGGCCGCGCTGGACGTCGTCGATCCCGAGCCGCTGCCGCCGGAGCACGCCCTGTGGGGTCTCGAAGGCGTCATCCTCACTCCGCACGTCGGTGGGCACAGTGCCGCGATGCACCCGCGCGTCGTCGCCCTGCTCCGCCGCCAGCTCGACGCCCTGGCAGGCGGCGCGCCCCCGCACAACATCGTCATCCCGGCCCGGCCCTAGCCGCGCGCCCCCGAGCCGGCGGGCCCGGCCTCAGATGGGCGGGCGCGGCTGTCCCAGATCCCAGCCGGCGTCGCGGACCGCCGTGCCCACCAGGCGGTCACCGGTGCCGGCCACCGCGACGGCGGCCAACGCGGGCTGACGGTCCGGCGGGCTCACCCGGTCCGGCCGCGAGGCGGCCCGGCGGCGGCGCTGGATGGGGCGTTCGACCAGGTAGTAGGACGCGGCGGCCAGCGCCACCGAGATCGCCGCGACGGCGAGGATCGCCGGCCACCGGCCGAGCGAGCCGGTCAGGTTGTCACCCCAGTGCGCGACCACCGGGAAGTGCCACAGGTAGAAGCCGTACGAGATCTTGCCAAGCCAGGCGAGCGGCCGGGCGGCGAGGGCGCGGAACAGCCAGCTCGTCGTCAGCCCCTGCTCCAGCGCGAGGACGACCACCCCGGCGAGCAGCGCGACGACGGTGAAACCGCCGCGCGACAGCGAGGTCGGCCGCGGGCCCCACCCACTCGGCGCGGTCAGGGCCGCCACCGCCAGCAACGCGAGCGCCACGGGACCGACGACCGGCAGGACGGCCCGCACCCGGGCCAGGCGCCGTCGCCAGGTCAGCGCGGCGCGGCCCCCGCCGTCCACCCCGCCGCGCGCCGCCCGCAGCCAGGCGGCCAGCGCGCAGCCGACCAACAGGGCGTCCGCGCGGGTGTCCAGGGCGAAGTAGGCCCGCGTGCCCGACGCCCCGAACGCGATCAGGACGTTGCGCCACACCAGGACCGCGGCCACCCCACCCAGCAGGACCAGGGGCAGCCTGCGGGCGAACCACGGCCGGCGGCACAGGGCGATCAGGAGCAGCGGCCAGAGCAGGTAGAACTGCTCCTCCAGCGACAGCGACCAGGTGTGCCCCAGCCAGCCGGCGCCCGTGCTCTGCCGCGCGACCTGGAAGTAGTTGTTCAGGTAGAGCATCGACGAGGCCAGGCTGTCCAGGAACTCGGACCGCTCGCCGTCCGTGCCCATGCCCAGCACCACGACCGACGCGAACCCGACGAGGGCCAACAGCCAGAACGCGGGCAGCAGGCGGTAGGCGCGGCGCAGATAGAACCGGGTCAGGGACACGGCACCGGTCCGGTCCCACTCGGCCAGCAGCTGCCCGGTGATCAGGAAGCCGCTGAGCACGAAGAACACGTCGACGCCCAGGTAGCCGCCGCGAAGCGAGTCCATGTGGAACACGAGCACGGCGAGGACCGCGAGCGCCCGGACGCCGTCCAGCGCGGGGTTGTAGCCCCCAGGCCGGACCCCACCCCGTTCCGGCGCCTCCGCCGCCGGGCGGGCCGCGGTACCGGCAGCCGGGCGGGCCACGGTCTGGCCGTGGCGACCAGTGAGCTGGACGTTCTGCCGGGTCTGGCCGGGTTTGCGCGGGGGTGGGGGCCAGGTCGCCGAGGTACCCGGCCGTTCACCCGCGGCCGTTCGGCGTGCCTGCGCCACCACGATCGCGCCGCGCGGCGCTCCCGCCGAGTCGTCTCCCTGTCCCGTCATCCGCACTCCCCTCAGATCTCCGGGCTGCCCACCTCCTGGCTCTTTGCACACATCTATCCCGTTAACCTTGGCGCCGGCTGTCAGGCGGATCTTGCGGCCACGGCCCACCGGCCGCCCGTGACCTGCGGAAACAGCCCGCCACAGGCGAGGGCCGCGCCGGCCTCACCGGGCCGGGCCGAACGCCCCCGCCAGCCGCCGAGCCCGCCAGCCGCGTCGACGAGGTGGTCGATCGGCCCAAGAGGCTAGCGGCGTAGGCGCCGCCAACGCCCCAGCGAGCATCACGGCGCGTCGCGCACCAACCTGCTTCCGTAATCGGAATACGGCCACGCCCGGCCATCAGGCCAGCGCCAGTCCCTTGATCCTCACGCGAGGGCCTGATTCGACCGGCGGTGGCGTGTCACGGGTGGCGGGTAACCTGACGCCCATGGCGACGCCAGAGGCCCCCGACTGGTCATGGCTACGTGCCGCGGCCCAGGCGCCCGAGATGACTCTCGATCTTTACGAAGAGCTTCCCGAGGATCTAGCCGGCCGGATCGAGGTCTCGGACGGATCGGTTGTCATC
Source organism: Pseudofrankia inefficax (assembly GCF_000166135.1). Taxonomy (NCBI): domain Bacteria; kingdom Bacillati; phylum Actinomycetota; class Actinomycetes; order Frankiales; family Frankiaceae; genus Pseudofrankia; species Pseudofrankia inefficax. Next base: position 2,976,199 of record NC_014666.1, on the reverse strand, counting down.
TGCCATTCGCCCAGCGACAAGCACCTGGCAGTCCAGCACGCCCTGCTCAACGCGCTCGCAGAGGCCGCTCGCAAGCACGACCAGCGCACGGGGACCTGTCATCGGGTCCGCGCTGACATCGACGTCCTGCTCACCGAGGTGCCGTTTCATTTCCGCCGCCCGGACCTGACCCTCTTCCGGTGCCTCGACGACCCGCGCCGGGGACGGTGGCAGGGCAAGCCCACCGCGGCCGACACGTTGATCGTCATCGAGATCGTGTCACCTGGTTCGGTCTCGGATGACCTGCTCGTCAAGCGAGTCCGCTACGCCAGGGCCGGAATCGGCTTCTACTGGATCATCCGGCTCGCTCAGAACGACGGCCCGGCGGTCTCCGTCGAACGGCTGCGCCTGACGTCGGACGGCGCCTACGCGATGGAGCAGGTCACCTTCCGGAAGAAGGACATCCTCGCCATCGACGCCATCGACCCCATCGAGGTCACCGCGACCTGGGAACAACTGGACGAATGGCTCTGATGCTGGGCCAGGACCGGTCAGGATCCACCGCCCACGCGATGGCGATCTGACTCCAGGCGACGTCAGCCAACGTGCCGGCTGCGCGCTCCGCCTCGGTCTCCCTGCCGACGACCCTGTTGTCTTCGGCGGTCACCCGCGCCCGGGGCCAGGGCCGCGGGCGCGGGTGACCGGTGGGTCGCGTCAGTTCTGGACGAGCTCGCAGCTCGCGGCGGTCTCGACGTTCTTGCAGATGTCGCTGCCGGCGCCGCCGTCGATGAAGTCGAAGCCCGTGCCGCCGTTGAGCACGTCGCCCCCGCTGCCGGAGGTGATCGCGTCGTTGCCCGGGCCGCCCATCACCGACAGGGCGCGGTTCGGCGCCCCGCCGTTGCCGGTGACCGTGTCGTCGCCGTCGCCCAGGCAGATCACCACGCCGGACAGGTTGGGACCGACCTTCACGGTGTCGTTGCCGCCGAGGGCATCGACCACCGCGTTGCTACTGGTGACGGTCAGGACGTCGTTGCCGTTCGTTCCGCTCAGCGTCACCGGGAGCGCGGCTCCCGTGAACTGGTCGACGCACGTGCCGGCCGCCAACGCCGGCGTGGCGGCGCCACCGACGACCGCCGCCGACGTGACAAGGACGGCGGCCGCGGCTCCGAGCACGAGGCGGCGAGCACCTGAACGCAGGATGGTCACAGTCTTCTCCTTCCGACGCCAGCCTTGGACGGAGAGGCGCGCTGGCGTCACGGAGAGTTCGCCCGAGGGGTCGAGGTGGATGACGAAGGTCGGCTTCACGACACTCCCGCCCGACGCCCGGCCGAACGGGTGCGGCGTCACGCTTGACCACCTCAGCTTGACGCCCAGTTAGTTATGCGCATAACGTTATGCGCATAACTTGTCTCGTCGGGGAGGGGCCGTGGAGTTCGAGCACGCCGACGCCATCAACCAGGCCATCCGGCTCCTGAGCCTGCGCCACCGGGCCAGGGCCGCGGCCCTGCTGACCCCGCTCGGCCTGTACCCCGGGCAGGAGGCGCTCCTGCTCGAACTCGCCAGGACCGGCCCGAGGATCCAGGCCCAGCTCAGCGAGGCCCTCGGGTGCGAGCCACCCAGCGTCACGCTCATGACCCGCAAGCTCGAAGCCTCCGGCCACCTCCGCCGCACGGCGGACCCGTCCGACAGGCGCGCCAGCGTCGTCGCACTCACCGACCGCGGCCAGGCGGTGGCCGACCAGGTCAAGGACCTGTGGCGAACTCTCGCGCAGGAGACCGTGGCCGGCCTGCCCGCCGAGACGGTGACGGAACTACCCGGCATCCTCAACACCCTGACCCGCAACGTGGACACCAGGCGCCCCGACCAGCCATCTGGCCGCCGGCCCGCTCCGGTCGCGGACTCGCGACGGGCCGGGCGCCCCGATCGGCGCGGGCCGAGGACGGGCGACTACGAACCAAGCGCGTTGGGTTTCGTGCGCGACCACGTCGAGCAGATCATGCGCACCGGCACGACGGACGGCGTCACGATGAAAGGCCGGCCCATGGTGCTGATGACCTACCTGGGCGCCAGGAGCGGCAAGGTTCGCAAGACACCGGTGATGCGGGTCGAGCACGAGGGCAGCTATGCGGCTGTCGCGTCCAACGGCGCCCAACCGGCCAACCCGCAGTGGTACGCGAGCCTGCTCGCCGCGCCTGTCATCGAGCTCCAGGACCGCGCGGTGACGCGCCAGTACCGGGCCCGCGAGGTGTTCGGGGACGAGAAGGCCCTCTGGTGGCGCCGCGCGGTGGACGCGTTTGCGGACTACGCCGACTACCAGCGCCAGATCGACCGCCAGATCCCGGTCCTCGTCCTGGAACCCGTCACCGGCGACCCGCCGGCCGCCGGGGGTACCCAGGGATAGCCGACATCTCGCCGTCGACGCCCAACTTCATGCAGGAACGTAGACCGCCCACCGGCCCGTGGTCCGGAATACGCCGTGCCCGGCACAGCGCTCTGTCGGTGTGGCCGCGACTGTGAACGAGCCGAGGTCCGACGCCGGGCGGCTCTCGACGCACGGGAACGTCTGGGAGATGTCACGGCTCGAGCACGAGCGCGTTCCGGCCGGCTCGGCCCTCCCGCCCGCGCGGGGTCCGTTGTGGATGCTCGTTCTGGACGGTTCCGCGGAGCTCCAGACCGCGGCCGGTCGCCATGGTCTCGACACGGGAGACGCGGCGCTCGTCGCGGCGCGCACCGCCCACCGGCTCGTCGCCGGCGAGGACCTGCTGCTCGCGGCCGCCGACCTGCGGCCGGTGGTGGCGTCGTCCTACCGGCTGCCGAGCCCGTTCGTCGTGCGAGGGTTCAGCGGTCGCCATCCCGCCGTGACGCGCCTCATCGGAACGTGCCCGCTCGAAGGCCGGTGTCTCACGCCACTGTTCGCGTTCGGCTACGCGAGCCTGCTCGGCGCCGCGCTGGTGACCTCCTGGCTGGAGACGCGCGAACCCGACGAGCGGCCGCGGCAGGACGAGGCCGTCGCGGACGTGCTCGCCGCGCTCGCGTCGGATCCGGGCGAGGACTGGACGCCCGAGCGGATGGCGCGGTTGGCCCACCTGTCGCGATCCGCGTTGACGGCGCGGTTCCGGCGCGCGACCGGGCGGTCCCCGATGGAGATACTGCGCGAGCTGCGGATGCACCACGCGCGCACGCTGCTGACCGACGGCTCCCAGCCGGTGGGACGGGTCGCGTCCGCGGTGGGCTACCGCTCGGTCGCGGCGTTCAGCAGGGCGTTCGCCGCCCACCACGGCGCGGCGCCGCAGGCGTGGCGCGCGGCGACGTCGTCGTCAGCCGCGGGGCACCCGCAGTAGCCCGAAGCCGAGGCCGGCGGCGAGCGCCGAGGCGGCCCCGACGACCAGCGGCACCCGCACGCCGTGGGCGTCGAGCAGCGCACCGCCCACCGAGGCGCCCAGTGTGATCGCGACCTGGAACGCCGTGACCTGCAGCGACACCGCGGCCTCCGCGCGGTCCGGCTCGACTCTGGTCACCCACAGCTGGGTCGCGACCGGCAGCATGTTGAACGCGAACCCCCACAGCACGATCCCGGCGGCGAGCGGCACGACGGAGTGCGCCGTGGCGGTGATCAGCAGTCCGGCGGCGAGCAGGACCGGCGCCCCGGCCGCCAGCTGCCGCAGCCTCGCGGCGAGCGCGCCGGCTAGGAAGTTGCCCGCCATGCCTCCGACGCCCCAGGCTACGAGCAGCCACGTCGTGTCGGCGCTCACCCGCTCGATCGCGACCCTGATGTACGGGTAGCTGGCGAAGTTCCCGAACGCGGCGAGCGCGACGCATCCGATCCCCGCCATGAGCCGTCGCCGCGCGAGGGCCGCCCGCAGCATCGGCAGACCGGCGGACGGATGCGCCGGCACCGCTGGCAGGCTGACCGCCAGCCAGGCCGCCGCGGCGGCGCAGACGGCCGCGGCGCCGGCGAACGCGGCCCGCCAGCCGACGTCGTTGCCGACGAGCGCGGCCAGCGGCACACCCAGCACCGTCGCGAGGCTCACGCCGAACGCGAGCGCGGTCGACACGGCGCTCGGCCGGCCGGGCATCGCGGTCAGGCCCGCGCCAAAGGCGAACGACCAGAATCCGGCGATCGCGATGCCGAGCAGGAGTCGCCCCAGCAGCAGCACGGCGAAGTTCGGCGCGACCGTCACGGCGAGGTTGGCGACCACGCCGGCGGTCAGCAGCACGATGAGCACCGTGCGACGGTCGGTCCGCGGCAGCAGCAGCGCGATCGTGGGGGCCGTGAAGGCGCCCGCGATCGCCGTGGCCGCGACCGCGAGACCCGCGACGCCCTCGCTGACACCGATGTCCGCGGCCATCGTCGGCAGCACGCCGGCCGGCAGGAACTCGCTCGTCACGAGCACGGTCGTCCCCGACGCGAGCGCGGCCACGGGCGCCCAGGCCGTCGCCCGGACGGTGGCCTCGCCGGTCGGCGCGGGCGCGGAGGTCTGGTTGCTCATGGGTCCAACCTGCCGCACCGCCGGCGTGCGGACTTGACTCCGCGACGCTTCCCGTTGACTCCGCCGCCTGTTCCGAGCCGCGGCTACGATCCTCCGTCGTCGCCGCTGGTGCTCCGTCGTCTGGTGCTCCGTCATCACCGGTCGAGGCCCCTCGTCGACCCGAGGATGAGGGTATTGGAATCATCGGTCCCGTCGGTCGCGTTCCCGGTAGGCTCACCGGCTGATCCCTCAGGTCTTGGTCGGCGCCTGTCGGAGTCATCTCGCCTGACGCTCTCGCGGAAGCCCGAAGAATCGTCACGGACCTTTCACGCCTGCTCACAGGAACGAGGAGGGCGGATGGAGGCAGGGCGTTCGCATGCTTGACCCGGTGCGGCGACCGGTGCTGTTCGCGATCGTCACCTCGGTGCTCGGCGGGCTCGGTGTCATCGCCGCGACGAGCGCGCTCGGAAAACTGAGGAACAGTCCGCTGGCGGGCGCCAGGGTTCCCATCGGAATCTTCCTCGGCACGGTCGCTTTCCTTCTCCTCCTTCTTGTGCTGAGTTCGAGAAAGTGGTGGCGGACTGGACCGCAGCGCAATGTCTTCGTCGTGATGTCCGCCTGGGGCCAGAAGCACTGGCTCGCCGACCTGCTGCGGGCGGTCGACCAGTCCCTGGACCGCCGGGGCTTCGACCTCGTCCTCAAGATTCCCGACCGGGACTACCTCGGCGCCGCGCAGAACTACCGCCTCCGACAGACCATCACCAAGAGCGCCCGGTACTCCGCGGGCCTTGTCATCCCGGCCGACCCGGAGAACACGTACGAGGACCTGGCGGAGTTCTGTCGTAACGCCTCGGTTCCGGTGGTGTTCGCGGACGTGGATCCCTTCCGCAACGAAAGCGACTACCCGCCCAACGCCGCGTTCGTCGGATACCGCCCGGAACAAATCGGCGAACGGGCCGCCGACTTCGTCGCCGACCAGCTGCGTCGCGAGGGTCGAGCGAACCCGGTCGTGCTGGTGATCGCGGGTAGAGGCCAGACCGGCCGGCAGCGGCGATTCGTCGAAGTGATGCGCGACCGGTGCCCTCAGGCCGAGATCGTCCTCGACGAGGAAGGCGGATTCGTTCGCAGGCGCGCTAGGGACATCGCTCGTCGCAAGCTGACCTCCCTCGGCCAGCAAGGAAGATCGGTCGACATGATCTTCTGCACAAGCGACGAGATGGCGCTCGGCGCCGTCGACGCCGTGCAGATGTTCGCCTCCGGCGGCGGAGCGGCTGCTCAGGTGATCGGCGTGGACGGGACGTCCGAGGTCGTCGCGCTCGTCGACTCGGGTGTGAGCCCGCTCTGCGCGACGGTCGTACAGGACCACGCCAGACTCGCCGAACACGCCGTCGACCTCATGGAGCGAATGATGCGGGCAGAGCCCGTACCCGTCCGCACCTTCCTGCCAGTCGACCTCTATTCGCGGGACTGAAAAGCGCGCAGTTGTGGCGCAGATCGTACGGCGGGCTGGCGCGGAACTGTCACACCCAGGGTCTAGCGTCCTTCCGTAGTGCGGAGGGGGGCCCACCAGGATGGCGCACGACCACGGCGACGGCGAGCCGGACCTGGCGTCCGCCGCGCGCGAGATGGCGGCCAGGCGCTCGCTTTTCACCTATCTCACTGTCGAGGCCGCCGACGAGTACATGGCCGTCATGCGGCTGTTCACCGAGACCCTGTTGGCGGACCTCTCCGCAGCCGAGGTCGCGTCGCGGCTCGCCGAGCGGGGCCTTGACCTCGACACCGACGCTGTCGAAAGCCGCTGCGCGCAACTAGTCGTCTGGGGCAACCTGGTGCGGTCGGTCAGGGAGACGCGGGTGCGCACCGTCGCCGCCTACCACCGGTCCCGGTCCCGCTATCAGGTCTCGAAGCTGGGCGGCCGGCTCCATCGCGAGGCCGAAGAGATCCTGCGGACCGTCGACGGCGCGCGGGAGGTCGCCCGGGAACTGCTCGCGCGGATTTCCGACACCCTCAGGATCATCCTCCTTCAGGTCTCGTACGACAGGGTGCCGGTCGACGCGGAGTCGTTAGCCGGTCAGGTCACCGGGGTCTTCAACGACCACCGGCTGTTCCAGGAGTCCGTGACCGACTTCTATGCCTACCTGGCTGGCGTCCTGACCCGGTACGACCTCGCGGGCGAGGAGTACGCCCAGTTCAAAGACCTGCTTCTCGACTATGTGGACCTGATTGGGGCCGACGTCGCCCGGAACGCGCCCGAGATTCTGAACCGGCTGAAGACCCTGCTCACTCCCCCGCTGATCGACACGTTGCTCGCCAACCTGCCCGCGCCGCCCACCGCGGGCGATCGCCTCATCGTGGTCGAGCGACTGCCGGGACGGACACTCGCGGACTGGGAACAGCTCGCCGCCTGGTACGGGGCGTCCGACCAACGATCTGGGCCCGAGCAGCTGCGCGTGGCCGCCCGCCAGGCGCTCGGCCAGCTGATCGCGAACGCCAAGCGCATGCTGACCGCGTCCGGGACCGGGGTCTCGCGCCGGGCCGATCTCCTCAGGCTCGCGGGCTGGTTCCACGGCGCGGACGGCGAGACCGCGCATCGCATGTTCGATGCCGCGTTCGGCGCGTTCCCGGCCCGGCATCTGCTCCTCGGGCCCGAGGAGCAGGACCTGCGGGCCGGGCCGAGTACCTCATGGTGGGTGGCGGCGCCCGTCGACGTGCCGGTTTCGCTGCGGGAACGAGGTGATCGCACCGCGCGGGGACGAGCGTCACGCGTGCCCGACGCAAAGGCTCAGACCGAGCGTCTGGAGGCACAGGCGCAGGAGCGGACGAGGGCTCGTGAGATGGCCGCGGCCGAGCTTCTCGCCGCCGGCGGGCTCCACGGCAGCCACCTCAGCCGAGCCGCTCGGGACCTGCTTCTCGAGCTGGTCCCCGCGCTGTTCACCACGGCGGCTGGCGGCCACGAAGAGGCAGACCACCCGGTATCCGACCTCGGGTTGACGCTGTGGGGAGCGCCTGACCCAGGCAGTCAGACCGTCATCAACGGGGACGACGGCGTCCTGACCATCGAAGGCCTGCTGCTCTGGGCCCTGCCGCTGGGCGAGGACTTCGAGCGGGCGCGGAAGGCGGTGAACTCGTGAGCTTCGCCCCCGTCGCGGGCACAGCGGCCCGAGCGGCGCAGGAGAGGGTCGACGCGGCCCGCGCGCTGTTGGCCAACCCCGTGCTGACGGCCGCGGCGCATCCCGATGAGCTGGCGCTGGTTCGCCTGCACGCGCAGGCATTGCGCAGCACCTTCAAGAAGCAACTCGGTTACGTCCTCGTCATCGAGGCGCAGTTCGCCCGGCTGTTCAAGGCGCCGTTGACGGCGGACACCCCCGCGCGGCCCGCCCGGCGGGGCGACGGCGGCCCGTTCACTCCCATCGCCTACACGCATCTGGCCCTCCTCTGCGCGGCGCTGCTGGCGCCGGGCACGGGCGAGATGATTCTCATCTCGGCGTTGATCGACCAGGTCCGGGCGGACGCGGCGACGATCGGGGTACCGATTGGCGACACCCTGCCGGAACGCCGGGCGCTGGTAACAGCCGTCGACCTCCTCGTGCGCTGGGGAGTTCTCGTCGAGGCCGACGGAACCGCGGCGGCCTGGGGAGAGCGGCAGATTGACGAGGCGTTGCTTCACATCAATCGTCACCAGCTTCCACACCTGCTCGCCCGTCCGCTGTCCGGCATGACCACCGCGGACGATCTCCTCGCGTGCGATCCAGCGACCGCCGATCAACCGCGGCGGTCGCTACGCCGCCGGCTGGTGGAGAACCCCCTTGTCCGGCGCGAGGATCTCACAGAGGCCGAGCGCGATGTTCTCTCGCGCGAACGGTCCGAGCTGACTCGGGTGCTCGCGGACAGTTTCGGCCTCACCCTCGAGGTACGAGCGGAGGGCGCTCTCGCCTACGACGCGACGGGATCGCTGACCGACAGCCCGTTTCCCGGTACCGGCACGGTCAGGCAGGCAGCGCTGCTCCTGGTCGACGCGTTGATTGCCAGGCGGGAGCCGCAGCCGGGCGACACGGCCGTGCTGCGCGACGGGCGCGCCGTGGCCGGGTTGGCGGCCGGCTGGTCCGAGGTCGACTCGGTGCTCACTCGGCTGGCCCAGGAACACGCGAAGGCATGGAGTTCGGCTGCCTTGGAGGACCTGCGCAAACTGCGGGACCTGGTCGCGACGACACTCGCCGAGGTCGGTTTGGTTTCTGTCCTCCCAGGCGGCCTCGTGATCCATCCCGCCGCCGCCCGATACCGCCCACTGCCGGCCAGCGAGGTACCGACACGGGCGGCTCGTCGCCTGGGATACCGCGCCGCCTCGTTCCAGCCGGAACCGGAGCTGTGATGCAGCAGGCTCTCGCACTCGGTGATCCCGCCCAGGACACGTTCGGCCCGATGCTGGCCAGGCACCACCCCCACCGCTGGCGGATGTCGCGCGCCGGTTTCGTCAACGTGTGGCACTACTACGACAACGTCTTCGACCTCTCCGGTGGCCGCCTGATTCTCCGGGGCACCAACGGGTCGGGGAAATCCCGCGCCCTGGAGATGTTGCTGCCGTTCCTCCTCGACGCCGATCGACGGAACATGGGAACAGGCTCGGCGGTGCGCATGGAGGACCTGATGTCCGCGGGCGCCGCAGGCCAGACAAACCGGCTCGGCTATCTGTGGCTTGAGCTTCGTCGTCAGACAGAGCCCGACGAGGACCCGACCGGGCAGTTCCTGACGCTCGGCGCGCTGGTTCAGTTCTCCGCGAGTACGAAAGCGGCCAAGGTCTGGTACTTCACGACGCCGCTTCGAGTCGGCCACGAGCTCATGCTCATGACCTCGGACCGGGCGCCACTCTCGCGGCGCGAACTGGGCGAGGCCATCGGGGAGGACCGGATCAGCGATGGGCCGGAACGGCATCGCGAACGGGTGCGGGCCGAGGTGTTCGGCCTCACCGGCGGTGAGGCCAGCAAGGAACGTTTCGCCGGCCTGATGCGGCTGTTGCACACACTGCGCTCCCCCGACGTGGGCAACAGGATCGAGGAGGGGAAGCTGCCACTGATCGTCGCCGACGCACTGCCCTCCCTGTCCGAGGAGGCACTGACGGACGCCGGCCAGCAGCTCGACGGCCTGACCAGCACCCGGGAGGAGCAGCAGCGGCTTGAGGCCGCCCACGACCAGGTCGTGTCGTTCCTCGACACCTATCGTCGTTACGTGACGGGGGTGCTGACCCAGTCGCTCACGCGGCTGCGGCAGCACGCGGCGGCCTGCGCCGGGGCCGAGGTCGGGGCGGAACGTCTCCGTCTGACGGCGGACGGGCTCGCCCGCGAGCTTTCCCTCGCGGAGCAAGACCGCGCGCTGCGCGACCAGGAGATGGCGACGCTACGAGCCGCGTTGGAGGCGTTGAAGGAGTCGGACCGCTACCGAGGCGCGCAGGAGCTCACCGACCTGGCCGCAACCGTCGGCTCACTCGCCACGACCGCCGAGGCCCGGCTGGAAACGGCCCAGCTGCGGCGCGACGGCGAAGCGGACAAGGCGGCCACCGCCAACGGCCTGGCCGACGAGCTGACAGCCAGCGTCGACGGCCTGTCCACGACGATCGGCCAGGCTCGCGGCCAGTTGACCGCCGCGGGGCTCGCCACCCACGAGTTGCCCGCCTCGGTCGGCCTGCTGCGGACGCCGCGCGGCCAGCGAACCGAGATAGTCCGGCTGCGCCGGGAAGCCGCCCCTGGCCCACTCGCGCGCCCCGTGGCTGACGAGGTGCGCGTGGTTCCCGCTGACCTCGCCGAGTTGCGTGGCGCGACCATCCGCGTGCGGGATGCCGTGCGGCTGCGGGCCTCGCACGCGACCACAAGGGCGGCCGACGCTCGCCGGATCGCCACCGAGCGAGACGAGGTCAGGCGGACCGTCGAGCGGGCCGACGAGGCGGACGACGGGGCGCGCGCCGCGGCGGACCGGGCCGAGCAGCAGGCCGAGCGTCGGGACGACGAAGCCGTCAGCCTCGTCGAGCGGTGGCGCGCGTGGCTGGCTGCACCCGCGACCGCCGGCCTCCTGGGCGACGTGGACTGGTCGGCGTCCGCTGCCCTCGGCCCGCTGCTTCGCGACCAGCTGGCGCTCTGTGGCACGGACAGTTCGGTCGATCTCGCGGACCTCGACCGCGCGCCCATCGACGCGGCCGACAGTGCGCGAGACCTGCTGACGACCGAGCTGCAGCGGCTCGCGGCCCTCGACACGCGGGACCGCGGCGCGGTCCTGGTGCTTCAGGAGGAGCGGAAGGATCTCCTGAACCTTCGGGACGCCCCGCCGTCAGCGCCGGTCTGGGTCACCGCCACGAGTGACGCGCCGCTGTGGCGGTGCGTCGATTTCGCCGCCGACACTCCCGAGGACGAGAAAGCCGGGCTCGAAGCGGCGCTCCTGGCCTCCGGCCTCCTGACAGCCGCCGTCGAGTCCACGGGTGGCCTGACGGCGGCCAGCGGTCAGCTGCTCGTGTCGCCGACCGGCCCGCGGGCCGCCGTCTCCCTCGCCGACCGGCTTGTGCCCGACTCGGCTGGCCCGGCGGCCCCTGAGGTGGTCGTCGCTCTGCTCGGCCGGATCGGGCTTGCCGACCGGTCCGTCCCCACCTGGGTGTCGGCCGACGGCAGCTGGGCGAACGGCCCGGTGCGGGGCCGGCACACCGTCGCGGCGGCCCAGCACATCGGTGCCGCCGCTCGGGAAGCCCGCCGGATCCGTCGTCTCGGCGAGATCGACAGCGAGCTCGCCGTACTCACGGAAACGTTGCGGGAACGCGAGGAACAGCGAGAGCGGATCGGCGCGCGCAAGAAGGCGATCCGAGATCACCTGTGGTCGGTCCCGCGGTCGAATCCGCTCGGGGAGGCCCGCCTGCGGGCCGCGCTCGAGGCGCGTCTCGCCGGCGAGGCCGCGGCGAAGGCCGCCGGGCTGCGGGCCGAGGCCGACCACCGGACCGTCGCACTGGCCGCCGACGAGCGGGCGCACCGCGCGGCCTGCGCCGAGTTCGGGCTGCCCGCCGACGTCGACGAGCTGACCGGCCTGGTTCGCGGCGCCAACGCGGCGGCGGACACGTGTGACCGCGCGATCGGGCAGATCAACGCCCTCGACGCGGCGATGGCCCGGCACCAGCGCGCCGTCGCCACTCTCGACGACGAGGCGGCTCCACGCGCCCGGGCCGAGGACGACGCCGCACGAGCCTGGGACAAGTGGCATGCCGGGGAGACCAGGCTCCAGGCACTCCGGAACGCTCTCGGAGCCGACCCGGCCCAGGTGCTGGAGGAGCTTCGAGCCCTCGAGAAGCGCCAGCTGAAGGCCGAACGTGAGCGGGAGGACACGGAGAGAATAGTCAACCGGCTTCGCGGCAGTGCCGCGACGGCCGTCGCCGACGCACGGGCGGCGAGCCAGCGGGCCGTGGAGGCGCGGGCCGGTCTCACCGAACAGGTCACGGCCGTCCGTATCCAGCTAGGCGAGCCCGGTGTCGTCGACACGGCATTCACGACAAAGCCCGCGGAGCCGTTCACCGACTCGTCGACGGCCGGCGTGGACGCGGACGTAACCATCCTGCTCGCCGGGCTTCGCAAGGCTCGGATCGACGAGAACGCACTGATCCGCGCGCAACAGGGATTCGAACGTGAGATCTCCGCGAGCTACGAGGTGACCGTCACCCGGGAAAGCGACATCCTCCTCTACGAACTGACCGACGCCGACGGCCGGCGGCCGCTCGTCCAGGCGGCCGGTGAGCTTGCGGCCAAGCGCGAACGAGGCCGCGCGGCGCTCACCGAACGCGAGCAGCACGTGTTCACCGAGTTCATCCTCGGCGAGGTCGGCGAAGAGCTCCGGAATCGCCTGCTCCAGGCAGACAACCTCGTCAAGGCGATGAACAGAAGCCTGCGGTCCATCCAGACCAGCCACGGGATCGGGGTCCGGCTCACGTGGAAGCTCGACACGGAGGGAGACGCGGCCGCCGGCAGGATCAAACAGCTGGCCGCCACCGCGGCCTCGGTACGCAGCCAGGCACAGGACGCCGAACTGCTGAGCCTGCTGCGGGACAGAGTCGCCGCCGCGGCGATCGCCGAACCGAACGGTGGATACGCCCTTTACCTGCGCCGCGCTCTGGACTATCGCGCCTGGCACACGGTCGAGGTCATCATCACCGGTCCTGAGCCGGGCCAGGAACGCAAGATCAGCCGGCGCGCCAAGCTGTCCCAGGGCGAGACCCGGTTCGTCTCGTACGTCACGCTGTTCGCCGCTGTCGACGCGTATCTGTCGGGCCTCGACGACACCGCCACCGCGCTGCGGCTCATTCTCCTCGACGACGCCTTCGCCAAGGTCGACGAGCCCACGATCGCGGAACTGCTTGGTCTGCTCGTGCGCCTCGACGTGGACTTCGCGATGACGGGCCACGCCCTGTGGGGATGTGTCCCGCAGGTACCAGCCCTCGACATCTACGAGATCTGTCGCCAGGACGGCGGCGGGCCGGCCGCGACGGTGCACGTGCGCTGGGACGGCCGAAACCGGCATTTCCTTCGGTCCGCATGATGTCCCCGTCGCCCACCCCGCTGCCGGCCGCGACGCGGGCCTATCTTGAGGCTCCGGTTCTCGCGCCAGTGTGGGCGGCGGCGCGGGCACGGCTGGAGCGCAACGAGCTCAAGCCGACCGGCACGCTCAGGATGGATCTGGACGAGGCCGCCGCGGCGCAGCTGTCCGGGCTGCTCGGCGTCGCCGTCCCGGCGGGAGCGGGCCGCGCGATCCGACTCGCCGATCTCGACGTCGCGCTGCGCGCATCCAAGGCCGGCCGCGGCCTCGTGTCCGTACTGGAGAGTCTCTCGGGCGAGACCCTGCGCGACCGGAAGGCCGACCAGCGCATCAGTGACGAACAATGGGCGCGAGTATGGCGCGCTCTTGACGAAACGCTGCATGACGAAGGCCTCGGCACGGCCCCTTGGGTGGGAATCTGGGTAGCCGACCTGAGGCGCACCGGGATACTCACCCGCGCCGGCGCCGATATCGCGCGCCGAGCCGTCACCGACGCCGCCCACGCCCTTGGGCAGCTAGGCCGCACGTCGGCGCCTGGCCTCTGTACCGCCCCGGACGAACCGTTTCCCGGCGAAGCGTCCACCCAGTTACAGATCGGCGCCCTCGCAACGGCGACAACGGGCGACTCGCATGGACTGGACGATGCGCGTCTGACGAGCGCGGCCGTTCTTCGTGCCGTCGCGATCGCTTGCGGACTCCCCGCTCCGGCATCGTCGGCCGACAGGCGCGCGCTGTGGCGGATGGTCGGCGTCGCGACCGACAGCGTGTCCGGGACCGTCCTCGTCTGGTCGCTTCGCCCACCGGGCTGCGACCCGTGGTCCGAGATGATGCGCCTGCGAGCGGACCTCGGCCTCGTCACCCACCTCACGCTGCACGAGCTCGAACGTGCTGGGAAGGTGCGGCTGCGTCCGGGCGGCCAGGTGGTGTCGCTCTGCGAGAACCCGCAGGTCCTCCAGGCCGCTGCCCGAGCGGAGGTCTCGGCGCCGTTGGTCTGCCTCTCCGGCAGCCCGGCCGAGGTCGGCACACGTCTGGTGCGAACACTGGTCGGTGACGGCGCTCCGGTCCGCTACCACGGTGACTTCGACTGGCCGGGAATCGCGATCGCGGCCCGTCTTCTCGCGGTGGGCGCGACGCCCTGGAGGATGTCAGCGGCCGACTACCGGAGGGCGGTGGCGGGGCTTGCCGCCGACGTCGGCCTCCCGCTCACGGGCACGCCCGAGGCCACCGCGTGGGATCCGGATCTCGCGGCCGCGATGATCCGAGCGGGCGTGGCTGTCCACGAGGAGTCTCTGCTTGACGATCTTCTGGCGGACCTCGCCCTCTGATCAACTTCTGCGCGCGGCGTACCCAAGATCTGCTCGAAGAAGTGCTTCAAAGCCCCTGACATGTAACCGATGTTGGCCGGCGAGCCGAGCAGGGAGTCATGGGTTGGCAGCACATCCACCGCGGTGGCCACCAAGCCTGGACAGGCGTCGTCAACAACGTGTGCTGGTAGATCTTGCGGCGATGTATCTGTTCAGGTCACGCGGTCCGGCACCTGACAGTCGGTCAGTCTCGGCCGCCTGCGATCGTGGCTGGGATGAGATCTCCTCCCCACGCCCGGAAATCGGTCGCGGCCAGGCGGACATCCCAGGCCGCGCTTGTCAGCCTGCTGCTCGTGGCGGCCTGCGGGCGGACACCGGCCCACTCCACGCCGACGCCACCCAGCCCCCGCGCCCAGACGCCGTCCACTCAGGCGGCTCCGCTCGCTGCACACCCTCCGGTCCCGTCGGCTTCCGGGACGCCCTCCCCCGGGGCTGTTCCGGCGCCGGGAGACGGCGGCGGGGCCGTGCCCCCGACGGTCGCGGCTCCCGCCCCCGGGCCCGCCTCAGCAATGGCACCAACGCCGGCAGCGGTCATCGCCGGGATCGACGTGTCCAAGTGGCAGCCGTCCATCGACTGGCGTCAGGTGCGCAAGGCGGGATACCAGTTCGCGTACGTGGGCGCGGTCGGCAGCTACGGAGAGAACCCGAGCTTCCGCACCCAGTACGACGGCGCCGCGGCCGCCGGCCTGTACCGGGGCGCCTACTTCTTCGCCAACCCGGCCACCGCCACCGGAACGGCCGACGCCGACCGGTTCCTGGCCATGACCGGCCGCCTAAACGACGGAACGACCCTCTGGCCGGTCCTCGACGTGGAACGTCACCCCAAGCTCGCCGCCTGCGACGGAATTGGCCCGGCTGCCTGGACCAGCTACATCCGGGCATTCCTGGCCCGCGTCACGGCCCGCACCGGCGTGACACCGATGATCTACACTGCGGCCAACTTCTGGCGAACCTGCCTGCAGAACACCGCGGCCTTCACCCGGACGACCCGGTTGTGGGCCGCGCAGCCGCGCACCCTCTCACCGCAGCCATTCGCCGGCTGGCCCAGGCTGACATTCTGGCAGCACTCGACGGGCCAGGTCCCGGGCGTCACGGCCACGACCGATCGCGACACGTTCTTCGGCACCCTGGCCGACCTGCGCGGTCTCGTCGTCACACGGGCCTGAGGTCGCCCTGCGCCCCGGCGCTCAGCCGTCTGCCAAACTCGCGGAGACGACAGCGCCAAGTTCCCAGCACGCTTCGCGGTCGGCGGCGTCCAGTTGACCTGTCACGGAGAGCGGATCGCGCAGGCGCTTCCACCTCAGACCGGTGGCGATCGTCTCGACGCCGCGGACCGCTCCGGTCGTGTCGCTGTTGCCATGGACGTAGAGGGCATAAGGACGACCCACAGTAGCGTCGAGACACGGATAGTAAATCGTGTCGAAAAAGTGCTTCAAGGCGCCCGACATGTAGCCGATGTTCGCCGGGGTCCCGAGGAGGTAGCCGTCGGCCGCCAGCACATCGACCGCGGTGGCTGCCAGGGCCGGGCGGACGACGACCTCCACACCCTCGATCGCGTCGTCCCTGGCGCCGGCGAGCACTGCTTCCAACATCGCCTGCATGGACGGCGACGGCGTGTGGTGGACGATCAGAAGCGTCGGCATCGACACCATGTTATTGGCCCTGCCAACGCTCGCGTCGCCGCACCCAGCCGACCGCGCGGCACCGGATGCTCTCCCCGGCCGCCACTCCCCCTGGTTATCTCTTTCCGAGGGCCACTGACGGGCGACCCGGCCCATCTCGGGCAGGCTCGAAGAAACTGGAAGAATTCGCGTTTAACCGCTGCTGCCGGCGTACGGGCCTATGACGAGCAGGTCTCGATCATGATCCGGCAGCTCGGATCGTCAATTGACGACGACCAATCCTGATCACTTTACCGCCCGTTGCCCGCACTATCACGCGGTGCTACGGTTGATTTGCCGCACGCGAAGATCATCTGGGGATCGGAAAGACGCACCGCCGGTCGCGCTCTGGCTGTTTTGACGAGCATTCTTCCCGCGAGGAGAGCCGCAGTGACCACTCTTTCTGTGCGTACCGCCGAGATGCAGGATTGCATTGACTCCTGCATCGACGCCCGCTCGACCTGTCGCAGCACCATGGATTACTGTATGCGCCAGGGTGGGAAGATGATGGACGCCGCCCTGATACGAATGCTCCTGGACTGCAGCGACACCTGCGGCATGTGCGCCGACATGATCATGCGGGACTCGGACAGCATGCGGGAGATGTGCCGCATGTGCGCGGACATGTGCGCCCAGTGCGCCGACATGTGCGCCAAGATGCCCGCTGACAGCCAGATGAAGGCCTGCGCGGAGGCGTGCCGCAGGGCCGCGGCCGCGTGCCGGAAGCTGGCGGCGGCGAAGTAACGGACCTGCACCGAGCACGAACAGGGCGCGTACAGAGCACGTTCGGGGCGGTGGCATCCTGGATGCCACCGCCTTCGTGCCGCCCGGACTGAAGCACGCGGTAATCACGGGCGCCGGCCGGCAACAGCCCCGAAAGACACGTCGCCTGGAATCCATCCCAGCTCGCACGCGCGGATTACAGCACTCAATAATGTCGACGGCATTGGTGGGCTTTCCCACGAGGTCCGGGCCGCGGTCGCTCGGGGCGCTCAGAGCGCTCGCGGCGCGCCGCTGGCAGGCTTGCGGGGATGACTGAGCCCAAGAGCACTCAGACCGCCGCCGGCTACGACGTCGCGGCGGTCCGCGCCCGGTTCCCGGCGCTGGCCGCCGGCGCAGCCCACTTCGACGGTCCGGGTGGCTCGCAGACCCCCGAGGTCGTGGCGCGGACGGTCTACGACACGTTGACCCATCCGCTGGCCAACCGTGGCACGGCGACGCTCGCCGAGCGGAACGCCGAGGATGCCGTCGTCGCCTGCCGGGCCGCTCTCGCCGACTTCCTCCAGGTCGAGCCGAACGGCGTGATCTTCGGCCGCAGCATGACCCAGAACACGATGGACCTCGCTCGCACGCTCGCGAAGCGGTGGGGGCCGGGCGACGAGGTGGTCGTCACCCGGCTCGACCACGACGGCAACGTCCGGCCCTGGGTGCTCGCAGCGCGGGCGGTCGGGGCGACAGTCCGTTTCGCCGACTTCGACCCCGAGGCGGGCGAACTCACGCCGGATCACATCGAGCGGGTCCTCTCCCCCGCCACCCGGCTGGTCGCCGTCACGGCGGCCTCCAACCTGATCGGCACCACGCCCGACATCGCCGCGATCAGGCAGGTCGTCCACGCGGTCGGAGCGTGGCTGCACGTCGACGGCGTGCACTACTCGGCGCATCGCGCGGTGGACGTCCCGGCGCTCGGCGCGGACTTCTACGCCTGCTCGCCCTACAAGTTCCTCGGCCCCCACTGCGGCGTCACCTACGGCAGGCCGGAGATTCTCGAACAGCTCGACCCCGACAAGCTGCTGCCGGCGACCGACGCCGTCCCCGAGCGATTCGAGCTGGGAACCCTCCCCTACGAGCTGATGGCGGGTACGACAGCGGCTGTCGACTTCCTCGCCGACCTGGCCCCCGCCGCGGCCGGACCGGGGGCGGACCGCCGCGCGAGGCTCCGTGCCTCGATGGCGGCGCTGGAGGCCCACGAGGACGGTCTGCGCCGGCGGATCGAGGAAGGGTTGTCCGGGCTGCCTGGGACCAGGCTCTGGTCCAGAGCGGCCCGCCGGACGCCCACTCTCCTGGCGACCTTCGAGGGCCAGGATCCACAGGACATCCGGGCCTTCCTCGGCAAACGTGGGGTCAACGCCCCAGCAGGCTCCTTCTACGCCTACGAGGCCTCCCGTCGGCTCGGACTCGGCGACACCGGCGGCCTGCGGCTCGGGCTCGCTCCGTACAACGATGACGGCGACGTCGACCGGCTGCTCTCGGCGCTGCGGGACTACTTCGACGGCGCCCGTGCCCGGGCCGAACGTTGACCGATCCGGTCATCGACCCATGCGTCGAGGTGGTGACGCTGGCCAGCGAGCTGATCGCCATCGACACCACCAACCTCGGCGACCCGGACCTGCCCGGGACCGAGCGGGGGGCGGCGGAGTACGTCGCCGAGAAGCTGGTGGAGGCCGGATACGAGCCGATCCTCGTGGAGTCGGGCGCCCGTGGCCGCGGCAACGTGATCGCCCGCCTGCCGGGCGCGGACCCGGCGCGCGGCGCGCTGCTGGTGCACGGCCACCTGGACGTTGTCCCGGCCGACGCGGGAGAGTGGACGGTTCATCCGTTCTCCGGCGAGGTGACGGACGGGTACGTCTGGGGGCGTGGCGCCGTCGACATGAAGGGCATGGTCGCGATGACGCTCGCCGTGGCCCGTCGGTTCCGCCGTGAGGGTGTCGTCCCGCCCCGAGACCTGGTCTTCGCGTTCCTCGCGGACGAGGAGGCCGGCGGCATCCTAGGGGCCCGTTGGCTCGTGGAGCATCGCCCGGACCTGTTCGAGGGCGTGACCGAGGCGATCGGCGAGGTCGGCGGGTTCTCCGTCACCCTCCCCGGTGACCGGGCCGGCGGCGGGCCGGCCGACCCCGTCCGGGCCTACCTGGTCGAGACCGCGGAAAAGGGCTCGATGTGGCTGCGGCTGGCCGCCCGCGGCACGGCCGGGCACGGCGCGATGCTGCATGACGACAACGCCATCGCGAAGCTGGCCGCGGCCGTCGCCCGGCTGGACGCGCACCGCTTCCCACTGATCCTGACCGATCCCGTCCGAGAGTTCCTCGAGGGCGTGGCGGACCTCACCGGCGTCCCCTTCGACGAGGGCGATCCACAGGCCGCGGTCGACCGGCTCGGGAACCTGTCCAGGCTGATCGGTGCCGCACTGCGCGACACCGCCAACGTCACCCTGTTCCATGCCGGTTATCGGTCGAACGTGGTGCCGTCGGTGGCGGAAGCGACCGTCGACGCCCGTTTCCTGCCCGGCCGGGAGGCGGCGCTGGCGCGCGAGCTGGTCGACGTCCTCGGCCCCGACATCGAGGCCGTCTGGGACACGCTGCCCGCCGTACACACCAGCTTCGACGGAGCGTTGGTCGACGCGATGGCCCGGGCGATCGCCGGCGAGGACCCGGGGGCTCGGCTGCTGCCCTACATGCTCTCCGCCGGCACCGACGCGAAGTCCTTCGCCCGGCTCGGCATCCGCCACTTCGGCTTCGCCCCGCTGCGGCTCCCACCGGAACTCGACTTCACCGCCCTTTTCCACGGCGTGAACGAACGCGTGCCGGTCGACGCCCTCGTGTTCGGCACCCGCGTTCTCGACCGGCTCCTACGCGACTGCTGAGGTTTGGCCGAATGCGAAATCCTCTACCCGAGAAGGGTCATGCCTCCGCGCCGGCCAGGTAGCGCGCAATTGACCGAACGAAGTCCTCTAGGTCGCCGAGGTCTTTCAGGCGGCCAGTGACGATGTCGTCGTCGACCTGGATGTAGTCGTGGACGAGGACATTTCTGAAGCCGACTGCCTCGTAGCCAGATCGGGTCTGCCCGGCGGCCGTCATCGGCGTCCGACTCTCGGCCGAGAACCGACAGGTCATCGGTGATCGCGCGGAGCAGGCGTTGCACCCGGGCCTCGTCGACCATCGGCTAGGCGCTCCTGCTCAGCAGGGCAGCGACGAACTCGCGGTGCGCGCGCGTGATCCGCGGGAGTTCGTCGAAGTAGATCTTTCTCGTCATCGCCTCCCAGTGGACCCGGGCGGCCCGGTCCTCCTCGAAGAGGAGCCGCCCACCGGCCGCGACCCGGCCGGCCAGTTCGAGCGGTGCCTTGTCGAGGACGAGGAGGTCGACTCCGGTCGGCAGGAGGATGTCGAACGAGTTCGGAGGCACCGGTCCGCCGAAGTAGGCGGCGATGTCGATGTCAGAGTCCGACTGCTGGCGCCCGACGGCATAGCTGCCGTGCAGGTAGGCGAACCGGGCGCCTGCCTGGCGGAGCGCGTCGACGGCCTCGCGTGTCGCCGTCGCGGCGCGCGTCTCGTCCATGGCCCAATCCTCGCAGATGGGAGAGCCAGGCGGCCTCTGCTTTCGCCGCGCCACGGATGACGACCAAGGTCGAGCGCCTGCTGCCACCATCCCGAATTCGAACATACGAACGAATGTGGAGTCGATATTCGCGGAAGAGGCCCCGGCTGACTTACTGACACTTCCGTCCGCCTAGCACGTTGAATCTGGCCTGGTGAGCAGAAACCGGGATTCGCCCAACGGCATCGCCCTATGATTCTGATGGCTCGATGCGAGGGGGTGACGTGGCCGCGACCGGATCGCGTGTCGGTCGCTCCGCCGAGTCGAGTGGCCACAGGTCGGCAATTCCGGCGGCGGAAAGCGGCGATTACCTACCGCAACCATCGGCCCTGGCCAGGGCCGCCCAGCTCGCCGACGAGATCGACGGAATTCAGCGCCAGATTCTGCAGCTCAACGACCTCCTGAAGCAGCTCCGTCGTCATCACGGGAACTGGACGGCCGGCGGGCGGGGCGAGCAGAACGTGACACGCGTGCTGGTCGGGATGGACGACGCGGGCTGGCATGTACTCCCGGACCGGCAGTGGCCCGGAAGCCGCCGCGCGAACATCGACGTGATTCTGGTCGGGCCCGGCGGGGTCTTCGTCATCGACGTGAAGAACTGGCGGGAGGCGAGCGTCCGCGACGGACGGCTGTGGCGGGGCGACGCTGACGCCGACGACGAGCTGGGCAAGCTGGTCAGGCAGACGGTCGCCGTGGAGGAGGTGCTGGCCGAGGCGGGCCTGCCACCGACCGAGGTGATTCCACTGCTCGTTCTCGCCGGTCGGCGCAACATCAGGGCGGCCCTCGACCGGGTGCTCGTGATCGGCGAGGACGACCTGGTTCGCGAGGTCGTCCCCCGTGGCGCCCGCCTGGAGCCGGAGATCGTGGAGCGCCTGCTGGCCGCCTGGAGCAGGGCTGCCAGCCGATGCCGCGCGCGCAGGCCGTGGCGACCCAGCCCGTTCGGCCTCGGACGGCGGCCACGCCGCGGCCGGTGACGCCGACGGTCCACCCGGGTCGGGTCGAGGCGAGGCGCACCACGCCGAGGCCGGAACCAGAGCCCACGACGGCCACCCCGGCGGGCTGGACGCCGTCGATCGAGGTCGAGGTCGAGGTCGCGCCCGCGCAGGGCCGAGGGCAGCCGGCGCAGCAGCCGTTGATGACCCGGGAGGAGCTCTGGCAGGAGCTGCTCGACGCCGCCGCCCGGGAGCCGATCGAGTCCTGGATGACCTGGCTGCACCCGACGCAGGCCCGGCTGCCGGGCCGCAGGTTCTCCGGGCCGGCCCGGACTGGAAGGACGAGATCGGCACCGTCATCAAGGGCCGCGGGCTCACCACGTTCGACCAGTACGCCAAGCTGGCGCGGATCGGCCGCCGCACCCCGCTGCTCGCCGGGCATCGCCGGGCGGTGTGGGACCTGGCAGCGAGGCGGTCAAGATCGGCACCTACCACCGGGCCAAGAGCCTCGACTTCGGCCACGTGTGCGTCCCGGACCGCAATCGCTTTCCAGAGCCACGCCGCGTCACCGAGTCCACCGAGGCGTACAACGAGCGCACCCAGCTGGAGCGCCGGGCGCTGTATGTGGCCATCACGCGGGCGCGCGACAGCCTGTGGGCAGGCATTCGAGCGGAGCCCGCGCCCGGCAACACCGGGGCTGGCGAGGTCGGCCCGCTGGCTTGATCGCCGTTCTGGCTTCGCACGGTCGCGAAACCGCCGCGATTACCACCACGTGAGGGCTGAAACGGCGATCTTGCTGGTCTCGGCGCATTCCGCGACCGCCATCGCTTTTACGGGGCGGGGTTCTCAGGACGGCCCACTAGACTCGAACCCGATCGTGCCCAGTGGAGACGATGTGAGGCGACAGAGCTTGCGGGACGATTGGTGATCGTCGACCGGGGGCGGGTGACGCAGGCGCTGCCTGGCTATGTGCTGGGCGAGAAGCTTGGGTCCGGGGCATTCGGACTGGTGTTGGCGGGGACGCATCGTCAGCTGGGCCGGCCGGTGGCTATCAAGGTGATGGAGACCACGAGCACCGCGGCGAGTTTCGCGGCCGAGGCTCGGGTGCTGGCCAGGCTGGACCATCCGCATATCGTGCGGGTCTACGACTACGTCGAGGACCACGGCCTCAGCCTGGTCGTGATGGAACTGCTGGCCGGTGGCACCCTGACCGGCCAACGGGCGGTGCTGAGCCCCGAGCAGGTCTGCGCGGTGGCATTGGCGATCGCGGCGGCGCTTGAACATGCGCACCGTCACAAGGTGCTGCACCGCGATATCAAGGCCGAGAACGTCATGTTCGCCAGTGACGGCACGCTCAAGGTCACCGACTTCGGCGTGGCCAAGCTGATGGAGGGCTCGGGGACGACCTCGAGCGGCGTCGCCGGCACGCCGGCCTACATGGCGCCGGAACAGATCGAGGGCGGCCAGCTCGGGCCGTGGACCGACCTGTACGCGCTGGGGATCGTCCTGTACAGGCTGTTCACCGGTCGGCTGCCGTTCGACCCGAAGCTTCCGCTGCTCGCGTTGCTGAGCCACCAGCTGACCAGGCAGCCACCGCCGATGGACGGCGTCGCCGCTCCGCTTGTCGAGGTGGTGTCGCGCCTGCTGGCCAAGTCCCCCACGGACCGCCCCTCGGACGCCGCCACGTTCGCGCTCGAACTGGCGACGGCGGCCACCACGGTGTTCGGCGTCGGATGGGCCGCGCGCGGGCCGATGCCGCTGCATCTCGATGACGTGATCCGGGCCGCCACCGACCAGCTTCCCGACCGTGCGGCCGTCGCCCTGGTCGGGCGGCCGCAAGCCGCTGCCCCGGAGGCTCTCGCATCTCGCCCACCGGCCATCACGAGTGCCGGATCGGCGACGCTGGAGCCACCGCTGGCCAGGCTCGTCGATCCGCCTTTCGCGACAGGGCCCCAACTACCGTCGCAGGAATCCTGGGAGGGCTCCCAGCCGCCCGCGGATCAGCCCACCGGTGCGCGGGCCCGACGGCGGCGACGGCGGAGGCGTGAGCGCGGCGCCTGGATCGTCGGCGGCGTCGTGCTCATCCTGGTGGCCACGGCGGCAATCCTCGCGCCGTCCATGTCCCCCGGAACCTCTCCTCGGTCTCCCGAGGCGCACAAGTCCGCCACCGTGATGCCCGACCCCGGGCCGGTGGCCGGGAAACCGCGGCCGCCGTCGGTGACGACGGGCGGCTCCGTCGACGCGACCATCCCGCCCAGCGGTTCCGGCACGATCGGCACGTCGAGTGGCGCGACGCCGAAAGCCGGCGTCAGCCCGACCGCCTACTCGATCAGTGGAATCAACGGCGGCGACGACCCGGCCCAGGTCCCGGGCTCCGAGGCGGACACCTACTGGGTGGGCAACGACGCGACCTGTTCGGCGTGGCTGGACGACAACGGCTCCGGCGCGCTCGCGGGAGTGCTCAACACCTCGCTCACCCAGTCCTGCGTCGCCGAGCTGTTCCGCGGCGATGCCCTGGCCTACACCTTCTCCGCGTCGTGGGGCGCCACGAAGACAAACTTCATTCCGGTCGGGGGCTCCACCATGTGGATCTGCGTATGGCACGCGGATCTTCAGTCGACCACCGAGGTGTGCTCACCTCACTTCGGCATGAACGGCAGGACTCCGGTCAGGCGATGACACGACCCCGTGTCGGGTGCCGACCGCACGAGCTGAGACGACCCCGCGAAAGGTCAGGCCAGCTGTTCGCGCAGCCATGAAAGCGGCCGGCCGTCGAGTTCCGCCAGTCCCTCCCGCGCGGTCATCTCGGTCGACGCCGCCACCGGGAATCGCCGCACCGTTCGGGTCGCGGGAAAGTAGACGAAGCGCTCGCCGAACTCCAGACAGAGCCGGAATGAGGCGACCCAGGCGGCGACCCCCTCGTCCGCGCCACGCGCGGCGAGCAGCGCCTCCGCGCTGGAGAAGCGTTCGACCGAATCCTGCTGGTCCTTGCGGTCGATCTCGTAGTAGCCGTAGACGTTCTCGATCGGGTCGAAGAAACAGCCGACCTCGTGCCACTGGTCGGCGTCCATGGTCAGGACCGGGTACGCCCTCGACGTCACGGCCACGAACTC
Source organism: Pseudofrankia inefficax (assembly GCF_000166135.1). Taxonomy (NCBI): domain Bacteria; kingdom Bacillati; phylum Actinomycetota; class Actinomycetes; order Frankiales; family Frankiaceae; genus Pseudofrankia; species Pseudofrankia inefficax. The sequence goes on along the minus strand of NC_014666.1, from coordinate 2,951,760 downwards.
GCGCACGGACAGCGCACCGTCAGACATGGTCCGCACCCTACGGCCGGGACCTCAGACCCCAGGCCAAGGGGATCCGGTCCACCAGACCGGATCCCCAGGACCGGCCGGGCTACTCGGAGCGCAGCGCTGTCACGGCCCGGGTCCGCGCCGCCCAGACCGCGGGGAGCATGGCGCCGGCCACCGCGATGACCAGCCCGCCCAGGGCCAGCGGCACCAGCACCGGCCCGCCGAAGACCGCGACATCCGCGTGCGGAATCCCGGTGCCGACCGAGTGGCCCATCAACGGGACGATCATGTGGTGCAGCGCGATTCCCGCGGGCACGCCGACCAGGCCCGCGACCAGCCCAAGGCCCGAGACAGACGCGATCACCATGCCCACGGTCTGGCGGGGCGTCATGCCCAACGCCTTGAACACGCCGAGGTCGTGGACGCGCTCCCTGGTGTCGAGGACGACGGTGTTGAGCACGCCCAGCGCCGCGACGACCGTGAGGGCCAGGGTGAGCGTGCCGATCAGCGTCTCCATCGTCGCGATCACCGAAGAGGTGTCGGTGAGGTTGGCCTCGGCGTCGCCACCGCTGGCCCTGAGCGCGGGGCCCAAGACGCCGAGATACCCGGCCAGGTTGGTACCGGGCTTGAGGTCGACGTGGAACTCCGTGGGCGAAAGGTCCTCGCCAAGCCCGGCCAGCGAGTCGCCTTCGGTCAGCAGGGTCATTCCGTCGTGATGGAGGTCGAGGGCCTCGCCGACGATCCGGAGGCTGACGCTGTGGCCCTGGTCGAGAACCGTGACGCTGTCGCCGACCTTCACGCCCGCGGCATGGAGGAACCGGGTGCCGACGACGACCTCCCCCGGCCGGCTGAACCAGCGTCCCGAGATCATCTGGTAGGCCGCCCAGGAGGAGTCGCCCTGATAGGCGACGGCCGTGGTCGCCCCGGTGAGACCGGAGACGCTTACCTCCGTCTGGCTGACGCCGTAGAAGCGGCGAGTTCCCGACTGGGCCCTGATCGCGGCGGCGACCGCGCCCGAATCGGGCTGGACCGGGGTCTGCGCGCTCAACGGCTGCGGAACCTTCCCCGCCCCGGGGCCCCGCGCCGGACCGGCCGCGTAGACGACGACGGCGCCGGGTGAGTCGCGGTTGCGCGCCGCCTGGATGTCGTTCAGCGAGAGCCCGAGCCCGACCGCGAACGTCACGCCGATCGCGCCGAAGCCGATCGCGGCGACCAGCACCGACGACCGGGCCGGACGCGAGAAGGGCTGGGCCAGGCCGAGCGCCACCGCGCGCGGCAGCCGCGACCGGCCGACCAGCCGCTGCGCCAGGCGCCCGCGGGTGGTGCGGACGGCCCGGCCGACGCTGATCGCCTCGACGGCCCGCAGCCGGCCGGCCCGCAGCGCGGGCGCCAGGGCGGCGGCGCCGACGACCGCGAGGGCCGTCGCCGCCACGGCGACGTCGACCCAGAGCGGGATCGACGGGGCGATGCCGCCGTAGGCGTTCGCCTGCTCGCGCAGCACTGGCACCGCCAGCAGGTTCCCGCCGAGGGCGCCGAGCACGACGCCCACCGACGCGGGGATCAGCGCCTGCCCGAGATAGGCGCGCACGACCTGCGCCGGGGTGAAGCCAAGCGCCTTCAGGACGCCGATCCGCCCGATGGCCGCGCCGACGGCGCCACTGACGACGATGCCGATGATCAGGGCCGACATCACGAGCCCGAGGATGCCGAAGGCGGCGACGAACGGCACGAAGGCCGCGGTGTTGGAGTTCGCGCGTTGCCTGACCGCGAGGTAGGACTGGGTGCCGGTCATCGACCCGGCGGGCACCGCGGCCGCGATCGTGGCCCGGCCGGCCGCCACCTCGGCGTCAGTACCGGCGGCGTGGAACCGGTAGAGCATCTCGAAGCCGGCCGTCGTGCCGGTGGCGGTCAGGGCCGGCAGCTGCGCGGGGACGACCCAGGCGTCGGCGGTATGGCTCACCGAGCGGGCGATGCCGACGACCGTCAGCGTCTGGCTGCCGGTCCGTCCCGGGAACAGCAGCGTGTCGCCGAGCCCCACCGGAGCACCTCCCGCGTCGGAGGCCAGCACGATCTCCCCGCTGCCGGTGGCCCATCGCCCCTGCAGCAGCGTCACGTCGTCAACCGGCCCACCACGGTCCGCTCGACCGACGATGGTCAGCGGCTGCAGGTCGATTCCCGCGGGAATGCCGACGCTCCCTGCGGTGGTGCGCGGCCGGGCCGACGTGGTCGGGAAGGGGCCGGCCGCGGCAGTCACCCCCGGCGCCCGCGCGGTGGCGGCGAGCCGCGCGGCGGTGACCTTCGTCCCGTCGAACTGGGCGGTCAGGTGCGCGCCGTGCTGGCCGGCGAAGGCATGGTCGAACGGCGCGTTCGACGCGACGAGCAGCCCGGTGGCGAGGACGGACGCGGCCACGGCCAGAAGCACGGTCAGGGTCAGCACGATGGTCCGCACCCGGTGCCGGCCGACCCCGGCCCGCACCACCGCGCCCAGTGCTCCGCGCCGAGCCCTCATCGGGCCACCGCCGTGGCATCCCGGGTGATCGCGCCGTCCACCAGCTCGATGGTCCGGCTCGCGCAGGCCTCGGCGAGCGCCACGTCGTGGGTGACCAGCAGGATCGTCTGGCCATCCTCGCGCAGCCGGACCAGCAGCTCCCTGACCTGCGCGCCCGAGGCGCTGTCCAGCGCGCCGGTCGGCTCGTCGGCCAGCAGCAGGGCCGGCCGGTTCACCAGCGCCCGGGCGACCGCGACCCGCTGCCGCTCTCCACCGGAGAGCCGGCCGGGATAGGCCCGGGCCAGCCGGCCGATGCCGAGATGGTCGAGCAGCTCGCCCGCCCGGGCGCGCGCCTTCGCCCGCGGCATCCCGGCGAGCTGGGCCGGCAGCAGGACGTTGTCGACGACGGTCAGGTCGTCGAGCAGGTTGAAGAACTGGAAGACCAGGCCGATCTTGGCTCGCCGGTACCGCGCCGAGGCGGCCTCGCCCAAGGAGTCGACCCGGACTCCGTCGACGACGACGCTGCCGGCGCTGGGGCGGTCGAGCCCCGCGATGATGTTCAGCAGCGTCGACTTGCCGCTGCCGGACGGGCCGAGCACGGCCAGCGTCTCCCCGGCCCGCACATTCAGCGACAGGTCGACCAGGGCCGGCGGCCCGGCGTCGTACCGCTTGCTCACCTCATGGATCTCGATCATCGTTTCGCCCACGCGTCCCCACGGTCCGGTCGGAAAGGTCGACGGCGACGCTAGGTGGGCGACCGGGTCCGCTACGTCGCCCGCGATGGCGAAGTCGGCTACCGCGCCAGGATGATCCGAACCGCGTGTCATCCCCGCGAGGTAGGCGAGCGATGTACGGCGATGCACCGCCAGGTGGATGTCCCAGGTCCCTGGCGTTGCCACACTGGACCGGTGCACCGGGAAGCCATCGGAGACCGTCCGCGGGACGGCGTAGCGAGTCGACGCCACACGACCGACGCACGGTCGGCGCTGCCGCGGCGGCCCTGGTTGGCCGAGGTGTTGGCCCCTGGCGGACCGGTGACCCGGGAGGCGGTCACGGAGCGCGTACGCGCCTGGGCCACCAACCTGCCGCGGGCGACCCGCGACCGGCCCGACCTCTCGTCCTGGGCCCTGCTCGCCGACCTGACCCTCGCCGCGGTCCTGGCCGTGGGGACGGGCCTCTACGCATGGCGAGACCGCGTCGGCGAGGACGCGGCCGTGATGGTCCTGCCCCACGCGCCGACGGCGCCCGACGCGCCTTTCGCCCCCTTCGCGACGCCCGTGCCGCTTCCCGGGGTCAAGCTTCCGGTCGACATCGTGACCCAGATGGACGCCGGCACCCACTGGGCGCTGGCGGTCGGTGCCGCGTTGACCGCGGCGCCGCTGCTGGTCCGCCGCCGCTACCCGCTGGCGGCATTCTGCTCCGTGGTCGTGGCGATCCTGGTCTTCCACCTGTGCGCCGACAGCCCGGTCGCCGCCGAGGCGCTGTCGCTGACCTGCCTGATCGCCGGCTACAGCGCCGCGCGCTACAGCCCCTACCGGACGGGCGCCCTCACGGCGGTGGTCGTGGGCGCGCTCCTCATCGCGCCGGTCACGTTCCGGGGGATCCTGACGATCAAGGGCGTCTACGTGCCCTTTCTCGTGCTGGTTCCGCTCGGCCTGGCGGCCAACGCGATCCACACCTGGAAACAGCGGGCGCTGGGACTGGAGGCCGGGCAGGAGGCGACCACCCGGCTCGCGGTCGAGCGGGAGCGCTCCAGGATCGCGCGTGAGCTCCACGACGTGGTCACCCACAATGTCAGCGTGATGGTCGTTCAGGCCGGCGCGGCCCGCAAGGTGATCGACGTGGCGCCCGACGCCGCCAGGGAGGCGCTGCTCGCGGTCGAGGCCGGCGGGCGGGCCGCGATGGCCGAGCTGCGCCACGTGATGGGCCTGCTCACCCTGGCCACCGACGGGATGGCGACCGACGGGATGGCCACCGACGGCCCGGACGCCGCGGGCGGTGGCGACCTCGCCCCTCAGCCGGGCCTCGGCCAGGTCGAGGCGCTGGCGGGCCGCGTCCGCGACACCGGGGTGCCGGTCCGGCTGACCCTGGCCGGGCAGCCGCGGCCGCTGCCGCCCGGTGTCGACCTGGCCGCCTACCGGGTGGTGCAGGAGGCGCTGACCAACACGGTCAAGCACGCCGCGGGGGCCAGCGTCGCGATCACCATCGGCTACACGGACGACGCCGTGAGCGTCGAGGTCACCGACACCGGCGGGCTGGCCACGGCGCCGGCCGACGCCGGCAGCGGGCGCGGCCTGATCGGGCTGCGCGAGCGGCTCGCCGTCTACGGAGGAACGCTGCGGGCCGAGAAGGCCGACACAGGCGGCTACCAGGTGCGCGCCGTGATCCCGCTGGGACCGGCATGACCTCGCCACCGCGGGTGGTCATCGTGGACGACCAGGCGCTGGTCCGCTCCGGCTTCCGCATGATCCTCGCCGCCGACGGGATCGACGTCGTCGCGGAGGCAGCGGACGGCGGGCAGGCCGTCGACGCGGTCCGCCGGACCTGCCCGGACGTCGTGTTGATGGACATCCGGATGCCCGAGATGGACGGCCTGGAGGCCACCCGGCGGATCCTCGGCGGCCGGCCGATCGACGCCGCCGCCGCCCCGCGCGTCATCATCCTCACCACGTTCGACCTCGACCGCTACGTCTACGCGGCGCTGACCGCCGGCGCCAGCGGCTTCCTGCTCAAGGACGTCAGCCCCGAGCACCTGGTCGCGGCGGTCCGCCTGGTCCGGATGGGTGACGCGCTGCTCGCGCCCGCCATCACCCGGCGCCTGGTCGAGCGCTTCGCCTCGCGGGACAGCGGCGCCGCCAGGCTGCACCGGGACCTGTCCGCGCTCACCCCCCGTGAGCTGGAGGTCCTCGAGTTCCTGGCCCAGGGGCTGAGCAACGCCGAGCTCGCCGCGCGGTTCCAGCTGAGCGAGGCGACCGTGAAGACCCACGTCGCCCGCATCCTGGCCAAGCTCCAGGTCCGCGACCGCGCCCAGGCCGTCATCGTCGCCTACGAGACGGGCCTGATCACCCCGGGCGCCGGGCGGGCCGGCTCGTAGCAGGAAGGGGCGTGTTGCCGGTTCGCGGCCTGAACAGGCAACACGCACCTGGTTCGACGCCTACGTGCCGCCGGGGGTTGCCCGGCGCGTTCCGGCGAAGGGCGCCGTCCCCGGTCCGCGGCGATCGCCGGTCCGGTCCCCGGACAGTTGCTGGTCAGCGGCTGGTGCCGCCGAGTTGGAGGCCGATGACGCCCAGGATGATGAGAGCGAGGCCGGCGGCCTTCAGGGTGTTCATCTGTTCCTTGAACGCGAACACGCCGATCGCCGCGACGACCGCCGTGCCGGCGCCGGACCAGATCGCGTAGGCGACGGCCAGCGAGATCGTCCGCAGCGCCCGAGACAGCAGGTAGAAGCACACCGGGTAGCAGACGACGACCAGGAGCGTCGGCCACAGGCGGGTGAACCCGTTGGACTGCCGAAGCGCCGTCGTCGCCACGATCTCCAGCACGATGGCCAGCGCGAGCTGGAGCGCGGCAAACATGGCCCGACGGTAACTGGCCCGCACCCCGGCCGACGTGCTGTTTCGCGCACATCACGGGATGGCGGGCCGGTCACCGCCTTCGGCCGCTACTGCAGGAAGCCGCGGCCCATCTGGCCGAACAGGCCACCGAGGCCGGGCGGGCCCTGCACGTGACCGGGCTGTCCGCTCCCGTGCGGGTTGCCCTGGCCGCCGAGCCGGTTGCCGGCGAAGCCGCTCTGGCCCATGCCGAACAGCTGGGCGCCGGGACCCCGGCCGGCGAGCGCGTTGTACGGCGGCATGAGCTCGCTCGGCTGGATCACGACGAAGCCGTCGCCGGTGAACTGCATCTGCCAGCCCTCGCCGGTGTTGCCGCGCGGCTTCCACGCCGAGCTCGACGTCACCGCCGCCTCCATCGAGACCTGCAGGCCGGACGACCAGCCGACGACCGCGTCCGCGTCGGCGAAGTAGTAGTTCTGCGTGGTGACGCGCATGACCAGCGGCGCGCCCGTCACGCAGATCGCGAGCTTGCCGCTGCCGGTCAGCTCGATCTGGTAGCCGCCGACCCCCGCGATCCCGACATGGGACTGGATCTTGACGACCTCCCAGCTCAGGCTGGTGTCGAAGGCGAGGACGTTGCGCCCGTCGATCGTGAAACCGTCCCGGCCGTCGAGGTCGACGAGGTAGACGTCCTGCGCCTGGTTGGCCAGGAAGACGGAGCCGGCGCCGTGGACCTTCATCAGGTGCAGGGTCTCGCCGTCGCCGAACAGGTGGCTCCACTGGCCGGCCCAGCCCTCCCACTGGCCGTCGAAGTGGACGCCGCCCTTGTAGGCGACCATCGCGCCGGCGCGGGCGAAGAACTCCCGCATGCCCTGGGCGCCGAGGTTGGCCTTGAGCATCTTGCCGTTCTGCAGGGTGAACCGCTCGGCAGAGCTGACCTCGGGGTTGTCGAGCAGCGAGCTGCGGATGCCGCCGCTCGCGTTGCCACCGCCGCCCGGGCCCATGCCAGGGGGCGGGGGCGGCATTCCCGGCGGGAAGGCACCCGGGCCACCGGGCGGGAAGCCACCGGGGGCTCCGGGCGGCGGCGGGTAGCCGCCGGGGCCGGGGGGCGGATAGCCGCCAGGGGCCTGCGGGTAGCCACCGCCGGGAGGCGGCGGAAAGCCGCCGGGGGGCGGCGGGAAGCCCTGACCGGGCGGAGGCGGGTAGCCGTGGCCTGGCGGAGGCGGCGGGTAGCTCATGACGACGTCCTTCCAGCGGCGGCCGGGCACGGCCGGCGCGGGAGCACAACGACGGGATCGGCGGCGGGCCGCGACCCGCGGAGAGCCGGCGGAGACATGATCATCCGCGTGGCGAGAAGTGCGGGCGGGCGTCCTCGCTGGGCTGGACGACGACGAAGCCCTGGCCGGAGAAGCCCAGCTGGAAGGCCTCGCCCGAACCGCGGCCGAGCATGCCGCCGATCCCGGCGGTGCGCCGCTTCTCGATGTGCAGTCCCTCGGTGTAGCCGACAAGCGCGTCGGTGTCGACGAACGTCGGCGCCTCGCGGGTGTCCAGCATGATCGGGGTGCCCTTGGAGGTCATCGCGACCCAGCCGGGGTTGGGCGTGTTGTTGCGGATCATCACGTTGAACATGCCCATGCCGGACAACATCGACACGCCCTTGACCCGCTCGATGCCCCACTGCAGGTGGGCGTCGAAGGCCAGGATGTTCTTGCCGTTGACCGAAACGGCCTCGTTCGGGGTGAGCTGCAGGACGATGACGTCCTTGCCGTAGTCGGCGAGGTAGAGCAGCCCCTGGCCCCTGGCCGTCATCAGCGGCACGCCCTCGCCGGTCGCCCAGCTCTTGGCGATGTTGCGGACCTGCGGCGGCTGCGGGTCGAACTCGATGAGGCCCTCGTAGCCGATCATCGAGCCGGACCGGGCGAACAGGTCGAACCCGGGCCACATCACCACCTTGGCGATCTTGGACCCGTGCTTGCTCATCCGGTCCATGACCGGGGTCTGGCCGTAGTGATCGATCAGTTGTCCCTGCACGACCGGCTCCCGTCAGACCTCGTACGGCTGGACGACGATGAAATGGCCACCGCCCATGGCCTGGAACTGCATGTTGAACGTCTCGCCGCTCTCCGTGTGATAGATCTGGCGCGAGATCCCGACGTGGGACGAGACGCTGACCCGTTGGCCGACCGTCCAGCAGACGAGCGCGTTGATGTCCGCGAAGGTCGGCCCCTGGACGGGCAGCGTCAGCGGGGTGCCCTTGGTCATCACGACGACCGTGCCGGGGCCGGCCATCTCGAAGTGGAAGACGCCGCCGCCGGGGATGCCGGCGCTCTCGATCCGCTTGACCTCGCTGCGGATCGTCGCGTCCATGGCCAGCACGTTCTTGGTGTTGACGCAGAGTTGCTGGCCCTGGCCGAGCTCGACGATGTGCAGGTCGGCCGCGTCCTGGGCGAGGAAGACCTCACCCTGGCCCTTGCAGGTCATCAACTTCAGGCCCTGGCCGGTGAGCTTGTCCTCGAGCATGCCCCGCAGGCCGCGGCCCTTGTAGTCGAACTCGATGTTGCCCTGGTACGCGACCATCGCGCCGCGCAGCGCCAGCGCGTCCTCGCCGAGCCGGACCTTGACCAGCCTGGGGTTCTGCAGCACCCACCGGCCGGCCGCCTGGTTCTCGGCGTACGGGGTGAGGCTCGCCATCGCGCCCGGCGGGACCGGCTGCGCCAGCGACGGCGGCGGTTCCTTGTACAGGCTGATCACGGCCGCGGCCGGGCCGGTGGCCGCGGGGGCCATCGGGGCCGCGGGAGGCGCCGGCTGCGGGATCGGCGGTGGGGCCGCGGGGCCGGGCGGCGGAGCGTAGCCACCGGGAGCAGGGGGCGGCGGGGCGTAGCCGCCGGGAGCCGGGGGTGGCGGCGCGAACCCGCCGGCCGGGGCCGGCGCGGCGACCGGCGGCGGGGCGGCGGGGGCCTCGTCCTCGACCTCGCCGCCGTAGGAGCGAATCAGCTCGGCGAGGCCGCCGGCGAAGCCCTGCCCGTTGGCGGCGACCCGCCAGACGCCCTTGCGGTAGACGTCGCCGATCATGACGGCTCGTTCGGTGGTGAAGTCCGCGCCGCTGAAGGGGTAGCGCAGCACCTCCTGGCCACCGACGACGATCCGGAAGTAGCCGGAGACGATCTGCCGGGCGCTGCCGGCCCCGTCGATCGCCGCGCAGAACGACAGCTTGTCGACCGAGGACGGCACGGCGCCCAGGTTCACCCGGAACGCGGCGGTGTCGCCCTGCTGGGCGCCGAGCAGCTCGATCGAGCCTTCCGGCGACTTCGGCTGGTTGAAGAAGATGAAGTACCGGTCGTCGGAGAGCCGGTCGTTGCCGTCCAGGCCGAAGCAGGAGATGTCCCAGCTGGTGCCCGGGGCGTTGAGCTGGATGCCGATGACAAGGTCGGTGCCCTGCGTGATCGCGGACAGCTGGCTCTTCTGCCCTCGACCGAACTGCGTGACCACGCTGATCCTCCCCGCCGCGCCCTCGTCTGCCTGGCCGCGACCGGGTCACGGGCCTGGGCCCGGGCGCCGGTGTCGCAGCCGCCGGGTGGTTCGGACGTCCGCGCCGGGTCGGGAATCCGCTGGATTTCCCACCCGTCGGCATCCGATGTGAACCGGACTGAGTGGAACCTTACAGTCCGCGTCCAGTCAGCCTTCCGCACCTCGGACCACGACGCTGTCGCTCGGCGGACACCGGGACGCCCGGCCGCGCAGCGCGACCACGCCGGACCCGACTCAGCGCTCAACACCCACCGGAGGCACGCAGCCGGCTACGGATGGCAATCACGGGCCGCGGATCGTCGACACGGTCCGTAGCGAACGGCGGCCTACTCCGGCTCGCCTGATGCCGGGCCGGCCGGCTGGCTGGGCGGCGCCGTGGCATCGATCCGCGGCGGCCCGGCGGCGGCCCGCTCGTCGCCGGGCAGCTCGGCGGGCGGCAGCGCGGCCGGCCGGAACGCCGACGCGGCGGCGAACGCCTCGTCCGGGGCCGGCTGCTCGTCGGGTCCGGGGGGCGGAACGTTCGCGCGCCGGACGAGGGCGGTCGGCAGCCAGAGGGCGAACGCCAGGACCAGCAGCGCCGTCACCGGCAGCACCAGGTACAGCCCGGTCGCGCGAACCTTGAAGTCCACCAGGCCGGCGACATACGCGGGGGCATGCGGCGGCAGCTTGCGCAGCACGCCGGGCGAGCGGACGAGGTGGCCGATCCAGCCGGCGAGCAGCGACCCGGCGAACCCGCCGCCGGCGAGGGCGGCCGGCACCGGCCAGCCGCCGTCCGCGGCCCGCCAGCGGGCCAGGACGCCGGCGACGACGCCGGCGCCCAGGCAGATGAACCCGAACGTCGCGTCGATGTCGGCCTGCGCCGTGAACGCCGTCTCGCTCCCGCTGATCCCGGCGGCCACGTCCAGCCGGGGCGCCACGGCGGCCCACAGCAGCCCGAGCAGGGGCCCGGCGGCCGTCAGCCCCAGCAGGAAGACGAGGCCCGCGCGCAGGTCGCCGCCAGGCAGCTCGACCGGGAGGAACCGGGCCCGGAAACGGCCCGGCGCGGCATGCCGGGGGCCGGCCTCCCCGCCCGACGGGCCAGGCCCGCTGTCTGGGGCCCCGCCGCTGCCCGTACCCCCGCCCGCGTCGGAGACCGGGGCGGGCTCGTGCCGGCGGCTCACGCCGTGCCGGCCCGGCGCAGGGCCCCCGCCGCGGCGACCAGGGTGACGACGGCGACCAGGGCGCACACGCCGAGGTCGAGCGCGACGACGCCCCAGCGCACCGACGGCAGGAAGGTCTCGGTGAGCGCGTCGACGGCGTAGCTGCTCGGCAGCAGGTCACGCACCAGCCAGCCGACGCCGGGCAGGTGCTTCGACGGGATGATGCCGAGGAACAGCACGATGCTCATGCCAAGCTGGCCGGCGATCGTCGCGAGCTCGGGGCGGGGCGCGAGCAGCCCGGCGGCGGCACCGATCCCGGCGAGACTCGCGCCGGCGAGCAGCGCGACCGGGGCGAGCACCCACAGGCCGCCGAGCGGCAGGTCGAACAGCAGCGCGCCGGTGACGGCGGTGACGACGACGCCGGGAACGGCGAACGTGGCGTAGGAGGCCGCGGTACCGAGCACGACGGCCGTGCCCGGGACGGGCAGCGTCAGGTAGTAGTCGAGCGCTCCGGCGGCCCGCAGGGCGCCGAACCGCTGGGCGAGCAGGTTGAGCGCGACGAAGGCGACGACGAGCACCGTGCAGCCCGCGACGGCCTGCGCGGCGACGGCCACGTCGGCGATGTCGACGACACCGCGCAGCAACAGCAGGATGCCGACCGACTGCAACGCGGCGACGAACATCAGCGGCATCCGGGCGACCTTGCCGCGCGACAGCTGGCCGCGATAGACGGCGACGAACGCGACCGGGAACGAGGTACGTCCGGGCACCGCGGGGACGACGGTGTGGCCGACCTGTGCCGGGGCCGCGGGCACGGCGGCGGCCGGGGTGGTCGGTGGCGGGGGCGTGCCGTCGGCGGCGACGGGGGCGATCGTCACCGGACCGGCCGTCCGGGCCCGTCGGGACAGGTCTGGGTCACATCCGCTCCAGGTCACGGGAGGTTCCGCCGAGCGACAGGTAGACGTCCTCCAGGGACGGCGTCGCCAGGCTGAAGTCGTCAAGGGCCGCGAACGCGGGGCCGGTGGTGAGCAGGGCGAGTGCCTCGCGGGCCCGCTCCGGTGACATCCGGACGGTCCAGCGACGGCCGGAGCGGGTCGCGCCCTCGCCCAGCCAGCACACCGTCGGGTCGGCGGCGGGCGGCTCCTCGCGCCAGGCGAGCTCGAGGCGGACATCCGCGTCGACGAGCGCCTTCAGCCGGCCCGGGGTGTCGCAGGCGATCACCCGACCGGCGTCGAGCACCGCCACCCGGTCGAGCACCGTCTCCGCCTCCAGCACGTTGTGGGTGATCAGGACCACCGTCACACCCGCGTCGTCGCACCGGCGCCGCAGCGCCGCCCAGACCGCCCGCCGGCTGCGGGTGTCGAGACCGGTCGTCGGCTCGTCGAGCACCAGCACGGGCCGGGAGCCGACGAGCGCCGTCGCCACGCACGCCAGCCGGCGCTGGCCGCCGGAAAGCCGGCCGAGGGGACGGCCGGCGACGCCGACCAGTTCCAGCTCGTCGAGCACCGCGTCCCGCTCGGCCCGGGCGGCGGTCTTCGACAGGCCACGCATCCGCCCGGTGGTCTCCACCGCCGTCGCGACCGGCAGCTCGGCCAGGGCGAGGTCGCTCTGGCCAAGATAGGCGACCAGCCGGGCCGGCAGGTCCGGCCGGGCGACGACGTCGTGCCCGAAGAGCTCGATGCTGCCCTCGTCGGGCCGCAGCAGGCCCATCAGCTGGCGTACCAGCGTCGTCTTACCAGCGCCGTTCGGGCCCAGGATGCCGAACACCTCACCGGCCGGGACATCGAGATCGATGTGGTCGTTGGCGAGCACGACCGTGTCCCCGGACCGGTGCCGGCGGGTCAGACCCCGAACGGCGAAACTACGCACCGGACCATTCTCCCTGACGCCCGGACCACTTCGTACGGGCGGCGGCGTCCGGATAGTCACGCGAGGCCGGCCGGGGCTGCGCTGCGCTCAGACCGCGCTGCTCATCCACACGACGATGTCGAGCATCCGCAGCGAGCTGACCCCCGGGCCGACGGTCGGGACCAGGTTCGCCAGCCGTCGGAACTCCTCGGCGTTCTCGCGCAGGTCGAACTGCATCGCACGGACCAGCAGCTCCATGTACTGCCGCCACGACCGGCCGTCCTTCGGCGCCGCCGGCACGCAGTTCTCGTGCTGGTAGAAGATCCGGACCTTCGAGTCGAACAGGGGGACGAGCGCCGGGCGCTTGCGGTGCAGGACCTTGGCGATGAGCGATCCCTTGACGTCGCGGTCGGAGACGTCGGGGTCGTCCAGCGGGTCGTAGAGGGCGGCGACCAGGTCGAGGGTGACGTCGTCGGCCTCGATCAGCTCGATGCCGGGCGGGAGCTTGTCCAGCGCCCGCTGCAGCAGCGGCATCAGCGCGGTGAGGGTGTGCAGCCGGTCGACGTCCACCCCGACGCCGAGCAGGGCGGGGGCGAGCAGGTCGCCG